>NZ_JAKLTN010000009.1 GCF_022012295.1 Dechloromonas hankyongensis | reverse complement strand
GACTATTACTCTACAAAACCCCCAGATCACTGGCGGGGGCCGGTCTTTGACCGGCCAGAAATACATCGCCCGCCCTGTAACCTCTGGCCAATCTCAGAAGGCCCGGGCAGGGCACTTGCCCTAGAGGCCCGCCCTTAGGAAACAGGCGACGGAAATCAGGCAGTCTCGTCGATAAACGCCAGCAGGTCGCGCATAAAGCGTTCGCGTTGCCATTGATGGGGCGAATGATCCGTGCCTTCGTAGATGTGCAACAGGGCATTCGGGATCTGGTTGGCGACGTAGCGCGCCGTCTCCAGGCCGTAAAAGTTGCTTTCGCCGCCATAGATCAGCATGGAGGGGATGTCGATCGTTGCCAGCACATCCCGATAGTCGGCCGCCGTCAGGCTTGCCCAGCAGTCGATCAGTGGGCCGGGATTTTGCGCGCGCAGGGCCATTCGCGACTTTTCCCAGCCGCTGGCGCCGGCCAGATATTTTTCCCTGGCCCGGGCGTTCAGGCCGAAGGCCGTCAGTTTCAGGACGGCTTCGGCAAAGTCATAGTGCAGCCATGACATCATTTCCTGCGACTTCTGCTGGTCGAAATTGCCATAGATGCCATGGGGCCAGGCATCGTCGGTGAGCAATTTGGGCGATTGGTCGATGAAACAGGCGCGAGCCAGTTTTCCGGTTCCGAAATCGCGAATGTATTGCCACAGGGTCAGGGCGCCCATGGAGTGGCCGACGACCGTAGCCTTGTCTATCCCGAAATGAGCGATCAGGTTGGCTAGGTCACGGGCCATGCGCTCTGCGGTCGGCGGAGTTTTTCCGTCGAGATGGTGTCCACCATGCCCACGGGCATCCCAGCGATAGACCCGATGCCTGGCGTTCAGCGCCGACAGAAAGGGAAACCATTCCTGATGGCTGGAGGTCCAGCCATGCAGCATGATGACAGGCGAGCCTTCGCCGGATATCTGGACATGGATCTTGGCGCCGTCGTCGGCCAGAAAGTGCGTCATGGTGTTCAATTCGGGTTGGGATGGGCAAGTATAATCCGGGGCGACAATACGCTGGAGTATGGAAATGTTTGACTGGAGAGATTACGGGAACGGCATCGTCGCTTTCGATGCCGGCTATGTGCGCCCCATCCTGGCCGCCATCCACATGGTGATCGAGAACGGGCGGGTGGCGTTCATCGATACCGGGAGCAACGACGCGCTGCCCAACGCCCTTGCCGCACTGCGCAAATTGGGGCTGGACGAAACGGCGGTCGATTACGTCATCCTGACGCATATCCATCTCGATCACGCCGGCGGTGCCGGCAGCCTGATGCAGGCGTTTCCGAATGCCCTGCTGGTCGTCCATCCGCGCGGTGCCCGCCATATGGCCGAGCCCTCGAAGCTGGTGGCTGGAGTTACGGCAGTCTATGGCGCTGAGTATGTGGCCCGCGTGTATGGCGAAATCCTGCCCATTCCGGCGGAGCGCATCATCGAGGCGCCTGATGGCCACGTCGTGTCATTGAACGGGCGCGAATTGCGGTGCCTGGATACACCGGGCCATGCCCGTCACCACATCTGCATCGTCGACAAAAAGGCCAACGGAGTCTTTACCGGCGACATGTTCGGTTTGTCCTATCGTGAGTTGGATGTCGATGGTCGGCAATTCATCTTTCCGACGACCACACCGACGCAGTTCGAGCCGGAGGAGATGCGCCACTCGATCAAGCGTCTGATGGCATTGCAGCCGGAAGCCATGTATTTGACGCACTACAGTCGAGTCGCCGAGGTTCAGGCCCAGGGCGCCGAATTGCTTCGCCATCTCGACGCACTGGTTGCGTTGGCGCTGGCTGAGCAGGACGCCGGTGAGCAGCGGCACGCCCGTATCAAGCAGGGAATGGCCGACTATCTGCTGGCTGAAATCCGCAAGCACGGCTGCCTGTTGCCGGAATCGACCTTGCTCGATATCTGGGCGACCGATCTGGAGCTGAATGCCCAGGGCTTGTGTGTCTGGCTGGATGGGCGAAAGGCCTGAGGCCTAGATGTGACGCCTGCGCCAGAATAGCAGGAGCATGACGACGGCGATCAGGCCCATCAGGCTCAAAGCGTAGTTAAAGCCCTCCGGGTTGGCGAGCCAGGGCATTTCCTTGAAGTTCATGCCGAAAATGCCGGCAATCAGGGTTGCCGGCATGAAGATCGTAGCGACGACGGTCAGGGCGCGGACTTCGAGATTGACCCGGTGGCTGACCGTGGACAGATAGACGTCGAGCAGACCGGTGGCCAGGTCGCGCAGGTCTTCCAGCGACTCGAGGATGTGTACGGTGTGGTCGTAGACATCGCGGACATAAAGTTGGATGTCGGCCCGGAAGAAATCGCCGGCATCGCGATGCAGGGTGCCCAGGACCTCGCGCAACGGGTGCAGGTTGCGCCGCAACTGGGAGACGCAGCGCTTGAGCTGGTGGATGCCCTCCAGGGTGCCCGGGCCGGGGCGGCCCAGTATCTTGTCTTCCAGGTTTTCGGCGTAGTCGTTGAGTTGTTCGATGACGCCGAAATAGCTGTCGACGACGGTGTCGATCAGCGAGTAGGCCAGCGTGTCTACCCCGCCTTTACGCAAGCTGCCGTGCCCGCCGCGCAGACGCTGGCGTATCGGCTCGAAGGTCTGTGACGGGCGTTCCTGGAAGGTCAGCACGTAGTCGCGGCCGATGACCAGGCTGATCTGATCCTGGACCAGGTCGAGTGAATTGGGCTGCAGTTCGTAGCGGTGGAGGACTAGGTAGAGATAGTCCTCATAGGCATCGAGCTTTTGCCGCTGGGCCGTGTTGAGGATGTCTTCCTGGACCAGCGGATGCAGGCCGAAGGTGCTACCCATGCTGGCCAGATCGGCTGGACTGCTGGCGCCGTAAACGTTGACCCAGCGCGTCGCGTGCTGTCTGGGTTGCCTGGCCAGCGCGGCGGGGTCGGGCAACTGGCGTTCCTGCAGACCTTGCTCATCGAAATCGATGACCGAAAATGCGGTCCGGGCGGTCTTGATTTCACCGATATGGACGAGCGTCCCCGGTGGCAGGCCGGCCTTGCGCGAACGAAGCTTGCGCGGCTTGCTCATGCCTTGACGATCAGGTTGACGACCTGGGCGGCGGCGGCCATACCGAAAACCGAGGTGACACACACCGAGGAGCCGAAACCGGCGCAGTTGAGCCCGGCCGGGCCGCGCTCGATATCGCAACTGGCGCCGCTGCCCGGATAGCGCAGCGCTTCGGTGGAAAAGATCGCCGATACGCCGAACTTCTTCTTGGCATCGCGCGGGAAACCGTGGTCCCGGCGCAGGCTGGAGCGCACCTTGGCCAGCAGTGGGTCCTGCACTGTCTGGCTGAGGTCGGCGGCGCGCACCTGGGTCGGATCGATCTGCCCGCCGGCGGCACCGGCGACGACGATGGGCAGCTTGTGGCGGCGGCAGAAGGCGATCATCGCCACTTTGGCACGCACCTGGTCGATGGCATCAATGACGGCGGTGAAGTTGCGGTCGAGCATGGTCGCCGCATTGTCGGGGGTCACGAAATCATCGATGCAATGAATTTCGCATTCCGGATTGATGGCGTGGATACGCTCAGCCATGGCCTCGACCTTGGCCTTGCCGTAAAGATCGCCCAGGGCGTGAATCTGGCGGTTGGTATTGGACTCGGCCACCATGTCGAGGTCGATCAGCGTGATCCGGCCGACGCCGGTACGGGCCAGCGCTTCGGCCGCCCAGGAGCCGACGCCGCCGATGCCGACGACGCAGACATGGGCGCTACGCAGCGCTTCGGCGCCGTCCTGGCCATAGAGGCGGGCAACCCCGCCGAAGCGACGTTCGCGGTCCATTGCCGTCATGCCTCGATGGTCTTGCGGATCACGGTATTGAACGGCGCGATCCATTCCGGGGCAAACTGGTTGTCGCAGGCATTCACTTCGGCGATGGCGCGGAGTACTGAACGGTTCTTGCCGCGATGGATGTGTTTGAGCATGACCGCTTCGAAAGCATCGATGATGGCCAGGATCTTGGCGCCGGGGCAGATCTGGCTGTTGGTCAGGCCATTCGGGTAGCCGCCGCCATCGGGCATTTCGTGGTGCTGGGCGACCATTTCGGTGGCCGCCTCCCAGCCGGGCATACGGAGCAGCAGACCGGCAGCGAATCCCGGGTGGTTTCGCAGGAAGACCTTGTCTTCGGCCGACATCTTGCCGACCTTGAGCCAGATCGACTCCGGCAACAGCATCATGCCGACATCGTGCAGGTAGACAGCGGCTTCCAGCTGGATGGGATCGACGGCGTTGTTACCGGCCTTGTTGGTTTCATGGGCCAGACGAAGGATGCGCATGGTGCGCCCCTTGAACAGCGGCGAGCGGCTTTCGAACTGCAGGGCGAGTGAGCGAAAGAATTGCAGATCGCTGTTGATATTGTAGTTTTCGCTTTTCGCCTTGGAATTCTTTCGGGCGGGACCGGCGATGTCGGGGATGACGGGCGGGAAGCCGGTGACGGCTTCGATCAGCTCGGCACTGCTCGCCTCAATTTTCGCCCTGGGCTCCTGGGTTACATCGAGGAGACCCTGGACAAGCGTCGGCAGGTGCAGACTGTCCAGCGGCTTGTTGCTGATCAGCGCATCGGTAGCCAGTTCCAGGCGGTCGACGGCGAGCAGGATCAGTTCGGCCAGCATGTCGGAAAGTGGAATTTCCCCTTCCCGGAAGCGTGCCATCATGGTTTCGATGGGATGGGTAATGGCGACGCCGAGCTCGAATTTGCAGATCGCCGCGTCGCCCTTGATATTGTGTATCGCCCGGAACAGGTCGGCCGTCGTTTCGGGGTCGTCCGGCATTTTGCGCAGTTTGGCGACATCGCGCTCGATTTCCGGGGCGCGGTCGGTCAGCGCATCGGCGAATTCCTCGAACAGTTCTCGATCCAGGATTACTGGTGCATCGATCGAATGAATGTTCATGCCCTGTCGCCTGTTTTGGTTTAATCGGCAGAGTTTAGCAAAGAGCCGCCAAACTGAGCGCATCCGTGATCTGCCGACCTTGACTGGGCTGTCCCGGAACCCTAAGATTCCGCGCTTCTTCAAGGAATTACCTGCCGTGACTCTGGAACAGATCTACGCCCTGATCGGGCCTGACATGAAGGCCGTCGATGCGGTCATTCGCGATCGACTCTACTCCGACGTGGTGCTGGTCAGGCAGGTCGCCGAATACATCATCGGCAGCGGCGGCAAGCGCATGCGCCCGGCCCTGGTGCTGCTGGCTGCCGGCGCCCTGGCTTACCAGGGCGAGCGGCATCACCAGATGGCCGCGGTCGTCGAATTCATCCATACCGCCACGCTGCTGCATGACGATGTGGTCGACGAGTCGTCGCTGCGGCGCGGTCGCGACACGGCCAACGCGATGTTCGGCAACGCAGCTAGCGTGCTGGTCGGCGATTTCCTGTACTCGCGGGCCTTCCAGATGATGGTGGCGGTCGACAACATGCGGGTCATGCAGGTGTTGTCCGACGCCACCAACATCATTGCCGAAGGCGAGGTGCTGCAGTTGATGAACTGCCACGACGCCGATGTCGATGAGGCGCGCTATATGCGGGTGATCCACTACAAGACGGCGAAGCTGTTCGAGGCGGCCGCCCAGCTCGGCGCCATCCTCGGCCAAGCCTCGCCGGAGGTCGAAAAGGCGCTGGCGGCCTACGGCATGCACTTGGGCACCGCTTTCCAGCTGGTCGACGACGTGCTCGATTATTCGGGTCAGGAAGCCGATACCGGCAAGCACCTGGGCGACGACCTGGCCGAAGGCAAACCGACCCTGCCGTTGATCTATGTGATGCAGCACGGCACCCCGGAACAGGCGGCCTGCGTGCGCAAGGCCATCGAGGAGGGCGGTCGCGACGACTTCCCGCTGGTGCTCGACGCCATCCGCCAAAGCGGCGCTCTGGAGCACGCCCGGGCGCGTGCGATGCAGGAGGCGGAACTGGCCAGAGCATCAATTCAGTGCCTGGGGGATTCACAGTTCAAAAAAGCTCTGCTACAATTGCCGCTCTTTGCAGTTGAGCGGAATCATTAGCCAGTTGCAACGAACCTCGGAGTGTAGCTCAGCCTGGTAGAGCACTGCGTTCGGGACGCAGGGGTCGCATGTTCGAATCCTGTCACTCCGACCAATTTAAGCCCCTGTAAATCATCGATTTACAGGGGCTTTTGGCTTTTCGGGGGAGGTTTCCGTTTCCCGTCTTGTATAGGTCAAGCAATTAGCTTGTCGGGGCTTAGCCTTTACGTTTGGCGATTGCCTGCCAGTGGCCATCCTTTGGCGAATTGTTGCCATTTCTGCTGCTCCGAGTGACAGCAGGGTGCCTGCTTTCATCAACCAGCTTGCCGCTACGGGGCAGGATCAGAAATTGCTCAACACTTACTCACCCGGATAGCCCATTCAGGCCATTCTTTTTGCGTTCGCCAACGGAACTGCCATGCGGCCAGGCGGGTCGTAAATAGGGAATGAGCATATTTGCTCTATCTCGCTAATTTCTGCGCGGTTCTGGTGACGGGGCGTTGGGCCGGCGGTGAAGGAGGAAGGCCTGTGCGGGGTAAAGCGGGAAACCTCAGGTTGGCTCGGTATCATTCGGCTTGGTAAGCGATGGCTACACTTGCCCATGCGATTCGTGCCTTTCACCAGGGTTCATTGTCTGTTGGGGATTTTTTTGCCCAGGTAGATCAGGTGTTGGCGGTGGGATCCGGAGATTCCGGGCAGTTGCTGGCGATTCTCGACGAAGAACACACCAACTTCCCGTTGCCCCCTGACGTCTACGTCGTAGTGCACCAGAAGATCGAGGACCTGGAGCAGGCCAAGGGCAAAGCGGACAGCGACCGGACTCGGGTGCTGACCAGTCTCAGCGGCCCGCCGATGGATGCGCCGGCCAAGGCCGGAAGGGCAGATTCCACTGCCGAGGCCGAACTGGAGCGGATCAAGGGGGTCGGCGACATCCTGAACGGTCGTTTCGTACTGGAAGAATGCCTGGGATTCGGCGGCATGGGCATGGTGTTCAAAGCGCTGGATCGACGCAAGCAGGAAGCGTCAGACCGCAATCCCTATATTGCCATCAAGGTGCTGAACGTCCAGTTCCGGGGCCACCCCAAATCGCTGATCGCCCTGCAGCGAGAGGCCAAGAAGGCGCAGAAGCTGGCCCACCCCAACATTGTTACCATCTACGATTTCGACCGCGACGGCCCGACGGTATACCTGACTATGGAACTCCTGTCAGGCAGGCCCTTGCGGCAGATTTTGCGCGAGCCGGACTTCAAGGGCCTTCCCTATACCGAGGCGCTCCCCATCATTACAGGCATTGGTAAGGCTCTGGCCTATGCCCACGAGCGTGGTTTTGTTCATTGCGACCTGAAGCCCGCCAATGTCTTTCTGACCGACAGTGGCGAGGTGAAGGTCATTGACTTCGGCATCGCCCGTGTTTTCCGCAAGCCGGAGGAGGATGTGGAGGCGACAATTTTCGATGCCGGCACCCTGGGCGGTATGACACCTACCTATGCCAGCGCCGAGATGCTCGAGCACCGTGATCCCGACCCCCGGGACGACATCTACGCGCTGGGCTGCATCACCTACGAGATATTGACCGGGAGCCATCCCTTCGGCCGATTACCGGCCACCCAGGCCCGGAGCGCGGAAGTCAAGCTGCAACGGCCAAAGAACCTTGGCCTCCGGCAGTGGTTGGCGCTGCGCAAGGCCTTGGCTTTCGACCGCGAAAGGCGAACGCCAACGGTTCCGCAATTTATCCAAGGCATTACCGGGCAATCCCGGACCGTCAAGTACGCTGCCATGGCCGGGGTGTCGGCAGTTATCGTCGCCTTGGCCTCGGTAACCGTCCTGGTGAACAACCGGTCGCCATCCGGCAGCGACCATCCCGTGGCAAACGATACTCTCCGGGCGCAGCTGCCGGCAGTGGCTCCATCGCCGGTGTCGGTGGCTTCCGTTCTGGCCGGTGTTCCCTGTTCGGCTCTGGCGGCGACTAGCAGGGAAGGCGGGATGCTGGTGCAGGGATACCTTCCCGTCCATTTCAGCCTTGACCGGCTGAAGGAAATGCTCGGCGGGGCGGCCGGCGGAAGCAACCTGACCTTCGATGTCCACCAGATTAGCGACGACGACTGCGGCGTCATCGATGTCTTTGCTCCCTATTGGCGGAGCAATCGCGAAGCCGGCGCGTCCGCTTCCATTCGTACCGAGGCCAGCAACGGAGAGTTGCGGGAAGGCGACCCGCTGGTCGTCGACATCACGACCCCGGCCTATGAGTCCTACGTCAATATCGACTACTACGTCCTGGGCGGCGGCGTCGTCCATCTGGTACCCAGCCCGCGGGCCAAGGACAATCAGGCGCCGGCCAATTATTCAGCGACCGTCGGCAGCCTGGGCAATTGGGTGATTGCCAAGCCCTTCGGCAACGAATTGGTGGTCCTGCTCGTTTCCCCCGTGCCCCTGTTCGACAGCCTGCGTGAGGAGCACGAGTCCCGCGCCGACTATCTGCAGGCGGTGGGCGAGCAGTTGAAGCGGATCGCCGGCAAGTACGGATCCGACCGGATCGCCGCCGACTTCGTTCAGGTGACCACCCGGCCCCGGCCCTGAATTCGCCCGCGCTCTTTTTCGCGTTGCTATTTGTTATCCCGGGCGACCCGAAAGCCATTCTGGAATTCACGAACGCTGGCGTCGTACTTGAAGCGCGTCGACGACATCATGTAGCCGGGGCCATCCCGCCAAGAGCCACCCCGAATGACGCGAACCTGGCAATGCTGCTCGGTCCAGGCACGACCGTCGGTAGGGGCGCTACGGTAGGAGCTGTGCCAGCAGTCGGCCACCCATTCCCAGACGCTGCCATTGACGTCGTGCAGGCCATAGGGATTGGCCGCAAACGACCCGCTCTTGGCCGGCGCCTCCTGTCGCCAGGGGTCGCCACACCCCTTGCAGTTGGCGTTGCCCTGGCGCATCTGCTCGCCCCACCAGTAACGGGTCGCGGTACCGCCGCGGGCGGCGTATTCCCACTCCGCTTCGGAAGGCAGACGGTAAGCCTTGCCGGTCAGCTTGCTCAGCCACTTTACATAGACCTGGGCATTGTCCCAGCTGATGTCGGAAGCCGGGGAATTGCCGGGCACGTTGGCGATGGTCTCGATGCGTGGGCAGGCACCGGCGGCGGTACAGGCGTTCCACTGCTCGGCTGTGACTTCGTATTTGCCGATGGCGAAGGACTCGGCGATGGAGACCCGGTGGGCCGGTCTCTCCGACGGGTCATCGGTGTTGCTGCCCATAGTGAAGGCACCGCGGGGCAGGATGACGAGTTGCGGGCAGGTCGGGCAGTCCGTAACCTCGCTGACGCCGCGGGTGTCGGCAGCCGCCTTGGCCGGCGTCGTTGCCGCCGCAGGCACGGAAGCAGTGGGGCCGGCCGGTTCGGTTGCCGCTTTGGCGGCCGGAGTCGGATGCCGGTGCTCCGGCGCCGCCCGAGGGGCTGCTGGCCGCTCCGGAGCAGTCTTGGCTGCCGCCGGTGGCGACGGAGTTTCGGTTTTGGGCGCCGCGGCCCGCAGTCGCTCCAGGCGGGCCTGGGCAAGGGTGGCGAAGCGACCTTTCGGGTAGGCCTGCAAATAGGCTTCGTAATCACTCGGAAAGGTACTGTCCTTGATCGATTCCCAAAAGGTCAGCTCATACTGTTCGGCGCTGTCCTTGGGGAGAATTCCCCGCGTCCGGGCATCGTCCCAGGTGTCGCCGGCCAGCGCCATCGGCTGTGGCGGCGCAGCGGATCCGGCTGCCAGCAAACGGAATCCCGCTGGCAGGGAAGAGAATAGCTGCGGCGCTTGCTTCTGCCGGCTTGCCCGCCTGACCTCCGCGCCAGCCAGCGCGAACACTTCTTCCACGGTCCGGCCGGGCTCGGCCATGGCCTGCAGTAATGCCGCCGTATAGAAGCCGTGGTTTTCTCCTTCGCCCGCAGCGGCACCGGGTCTCGTAGCGTAGGCGAGCAGCGTCTGCGCCGGCAGCACCGGGGCGGCGCCGGGGGGGCTAGGCAAGGGATTGTCGAGGCAGGTGTCGAGAATGACCAGATTTACCTGGCCTGGGCGCGGGCCGGACATCCCGGCCAGAACGCTTGCCACATCGATGCCTACTGCCAGAAAGCGGGCTGGGAAGCGGTTGTCGGCCTCCACCGGCAGCAGCAGGGTATGGTCGGCGACGCGCACGCCATGGCCGGCAAAATAGAATAGACCGACGCCGCCGGCATCGAGATGCCGGTCGAATTCCTGGATCGCTTCGAGCATTTCCTGGCGCGTTGCGTTTTGCCGATCGATGACTTCGAAGCCGGCCGCTCTCAAGGTACGGGCCATGGCCTTGGCATCGTTTACCGGGCTGGCTAGGGGAGCGCCGGCATAGTCGCTGTTGCCGATCACCAGGGCCAGGCGCCGGGTTTCTGGCCCGTCCGCAACGGGAACCGCCGCTTCCGCCCATGGCCCGGACAGCGCCCCGCCCAAGCAAGCAATCAGGAGTATTCGCCACATAGCCAAGCCCTCGCCATCGGGAAGTTGTGTTCCACAGCATTTGTTGCTGCCGCACATATCTACCTTGATCTGGCAAGTTTCCCTGACGGTCACTGCAGGCTCGATACCGGGCATGTAGCCCAGTTGGCCTATCTAGGTTGGGGCCTCGAGGCTCGAACTTTTGCCTATGCGGTCAATCGAATTTGAATTAGTCATTTGACAAATTTCTTCGCTGAAGCTCGATGCCTCGACTGCGAAAGGGAGGTTGCCATGCTGAGACAAGTCGTATGTGCCGTTTCTGCGCTAGGGGTCCTGGCCGGCAGTCCGGCACTCGCTGGTCGGGCACCATCCCCTGCCAATGCGGAAGTCTTCATCATCTGGCCGCCCGACGGTGCCGTTATCCAGGGCGGCAAGCTGTGGGTGCGCATGGGGCTCCGGAACATGGGCATTGCTCCGAAAGGAGTGGACTTGCCCAATGTCGGCCACCATCACCTGCTGATCGATAGCGAACTGCCGCCCTTCGACGCCCCTATTCCATCCGACCGCAATCATCTCCATTTCGGGGCGGGTGATACCGAGGCGCGGATCGAGTTGCCGCCGGGGAAGCACACCTTACAGTTGCTGCTTGGGGACCATAACCATACTCCCCACGACCCGCCAGTCTATTCGAAGAGAATCACCATTACCGTGCAGTGACCGGTTGCGGGGGACGTGGCGTACGCCTTGTTTTATTAACGTCTTTGAGAAACCGGGAGTTCAGACTTATGCACCAACGGATTTTCGTCGCCGCTGCCTTGGCGGCACTCCTTGCCTCCTTCGGCGCCATGGCGGAGTCCACGCCAGCCCCGGCCAATGCTTATCTCTACATCGGCTGGCCCAACGATGGTCAGGTCATGCCGGCCGGCAAGGCGTTCCGCGTCTGGTTCGGGTTGCGCAACATGGGTGTTGCGCCGAAAGACGTGAAATTTCCCAATACCGGTCACCATCATCTGTTGATCGATACGGACCTGACGCCAGCCGGCCAGGAAATCCCCTCGGACCGCAACCATTTGCATTTTGGTGCAGGACAGACGGAAACCATGCTCGAGTTGCCGCCGGGGAAACATACCCTGCAATTGCTCATGGGGGACGATAAGCACATTCCCCACAATCCCCCGGTGTATTCGAAAAAAATCACCGTCACCGTCAAGTGACGACTGACCGCTGCAGATGTCTGGTGCCGGCGCACAGTAGACCGGCAATCTGTTGGGCCAAGCCCACCGGGCTTGGTTTCGGCAAGCCCATGGCAGCCTAGCGGTCATCTTGGTGTGATGGAAAATTACCATGCCTTTTCAATGTGTTGCGAACGATTTTGCAGTGCCTTCCGGGGGGTGGCGCATTCCCTGCTCTGGGATCGACGGCCGTCGCCAGGCGTCGGCTACGGTTAGTTAAGGAGAGCCACCATGTCAGACCCCACCATCGCCAACATTGCCTCGAACCGGGCAGCCGACGGCTGGCCGGGAAGTGCAGATTCAGATACCACGATATTCGGTTGGAATCGACTCTCCTGGTCAGGGCGATCAAGTAGAAGGCAGCAAGATGGAAAGTAACCGAGTTGATTCCCGGTTGGTCGGCGCGGTGACGGCGTATCTGGAAGTCGCCGCCGCCGGCAAGATCAAGCCAACGGTCTTCCCGGTCCACGACGAAGCGGTGATCGGCCGGGATCTCCAGGGTTCCTTGGCCGCCGACCGTTACATCTGCATTCCCGAGCCCACCGTCAGCCGTCGCCATGCCCGCATCCGGCGTCGTGACGAGGCCTATTTCGTCGAGGATCTGCATTCCTTTAATGGCACCTTCGTTGCCGGAGAACGCCTCAGCCCGGGCTGCTGGCACCCGCTGTGCGACGGCGATGAGGTAGCGGTGTCGTCGGTCCAGATGGTGTTTCATTCGCTGGTGGTACCGGCGCACCAGAGCGCGCCGAGTGTCATCGCCAAGACCCTGGACGCGACCCGGTACACCTCGCTGGACAGCATGCCGGTCATTTCCGCCGGGGATCTCCCGGCGACCTTGCGAAAACTCCATGCCATGGCCCAGGTGGGGATGGCCTTGGGGGCGGTGACCGACCGTGCCACGCTGGTCGAGAAGATCATGAATTTCATCTTCGACCTGTTTCCTTTGGCTGAGCGCGCCTTTATTTTCCTCAACGAGAACGGCGAGCGTGAGCCGATGCCAGCCGCCGCCCGCCGGCGGGACGGGAGCATCGATAAGCCGGAGCAGATCAGGATATCGCGCACCATCATCGACCAGGTGCTGCAGCGGAAACAATCGATCCTCTCGGTGGACACTCTGTCCGACCGCCACTTCGGCTCCCAGGAATCGATCATTTCCCAAGCCATCCGCAGCGTCATGTGTGTGCCGCTGCTGCTGGAAGGAGAGATTCTCGGGCTGATCCAGGTCGATACCTCGTCGGACCCCCATGCCTTCAACGAGCAGGATCTCGAGATGCTCACCGGAGTTTGCGCCGAGGCGGCGGTGGCGCTGAAGAACTTCCTGCTCTATTCGGATATCGAGCGCTTGCTCGACGGGTTCGTTCGGGCCTCGGTCCAGGCCATCGAGGAGCGGGATCCGGTGACCGCCGGCCATTCCTTCCGGGTGGCGGGCTATGCCGAGAATCTTGCTCAGGCGGTGGACCGGGCGGACAGCTCCCATCTGCGGCATATTGAGTTCTCCCGCGAGCAGCTGCGGGAAATCCGCTACGCCGCACTGCTCCATGATTTCGGCAAGGTGGGGGTGCGCGAACATGTGCTGCGCAAGGAAAAGAAGCTCCACCATGCGGATATGCGCCTCCTGGAGCAGCGCTTTCACCATGCCCGGGCCTGCCTGGAGCGGGAAGCCTATCGCCGCCTCAGCGAGACCCACGCCCGGGAGGAGTTGAGCATCGCCGCCTTCCGCCACCAGTTGGGCCTCATCGAGGCGCAACTGGGGGATGAATACGCACGCCTTGATCGCTTCCTCGCCGCCATCCGGCGGGCCAATGAACCGGCCATCTCCGATACCGAGGTTCCGCCTGAACTCCGGGAAGTCCTGCACTACACCTACCGCGGGAGCAACGGCGAAGCGGTACCCCTGATCGACAATTTCGAATTCTCCACCCTCTGCGTGACCAAGGGCTGCCTGACCGCCGAGGAGCGGCGGCAGATCGAGTCCCACGTGGCGGATTCCTATTCCTTCCTCATCCTGATTCCGTGGACCCGCGACCTGAGCGGCGTTCCGGCCATCGCCCACGGCCACCACGAGAAGCTGGACGGCTCCGGCTATCCGATGGGCCTCAAGGGCGACCAGATTTGCGTCCAGACCCGCATCCTCACCATTTGCGACATCTACGACGCCCTCACCGCCGCTGACCGCCCCTACAAGAAAGCGCTGCCCCGGGCCGCGGCCCTTGACCTGATGGAAGCGGAATGCCGTGTGGGGCAGCTCGACCCGGCGCTGTTCCGCGTTTTCGTCGAAGCCGGCGTTGGGGGGCTGCATGAATAGTTCGACCCATGCCCCCTCCGGCCTGCGCACCGTCTACCTGGCCCTGGCCGGCTTCTGTACCACCCTGCTGTGGGGCTGTGCCGACGTCAGCATGCCCGACTACCAGCGTCCGGATTCCCCCGCCAAGACGGCGTGGTCGCGGTCGGGACAGTCCGGTGTATCGGCCTCCGAGACCATCGTCGCCGACTGGTGGAAGGCTTTCGGCGATCCCTATCTCGACAACCTGATCGAGCGGGCCATCGCCGGCAATTACGACATCAAGATTCTGGCCGCCCGCAGCGAGGTGGCCTCCGCCCAGATCGACGAGGTCCGGGCCGGGGCGTTGCCGACCGTCGATATCGGCGCCGGGGCCAGCTTCGAAAAGAGCACCGGCCGCAAATCCACCCAGCAGTTCAATGTCGGCACTCAAGTCAATTGGGAAATCGACATCTGGGGCAAGGTCAAGAAGGGCGTCCACGCCCAGACGGCCGAATTCAATGCCACGGAAGCGGACTGGCGGGCCGCTTACCTGACCATGGTCGCCGACGTGGCGACCACCTATTTCCAGATCCTTCAGCTCGACGAGCAGAGCGACCAACAACGGCAGACCCTGGGCAAGAACAAGCAGATCCTGGCCACCTACGAGGCCATGCTTAGCCATGGCCTGGCGCCGGAAACCCAGGTCCTGCAGCAGCGGGCCGAGATCAACCGCCTGACCAAGGATCTGCTGGAATTGCGCCGCTCCCGTGACCTGGCGGGAAATGCCCTGGCTACCCTGCTCGGGGTGCCGGCCGGCGAATGGATGGTTCCCTCTGGCCATCTCCGGGACAAAGTCAGGCTTCCCGTGGTGCCGGCCGGCCTGCCTTCCCAACTGCTGGCGCGGCGTCCCGACATCGTCGCCGCCGAATTCCGCGTCCTCCAAGCCTACAACCTGGTGGGTCAGGCCAAGCTGGAGCAGTTGCCGTCGATCAGCTTGACCGGCCACGGCGGCACCGCCAGCTTCGCCCTTTCCTCACTGCTCAAATCCTTCACCTTGGGCCTGCTGCCCAGCATTAATTTCCCCCTGTTCAATCCGGGCATCAAGGCCCACGTCAAGACCACCGAAGCGCAGATCAAAGTGGCCGAGCAGACCTACGGGCGGACGGTGATTGGCGCCTTCGAGGAGGTGGAGAACGCCCTGGTGAATCTTGAAGCCCACCAGAAACAGCGCAGCGAACTGCAGCAGCAGACCGACCACCTGCAAGTGGTTGCCGCCCAGGTCCAGGCCCAGTTGAAGGAAGGGGTGGTTTCCCAGTTGCAGGTTTTCGAGTCCGAACGCTCGCTGCTGGCTGCGCAACTCGGCCTGCTGGCCAGCCACCAGCAGATCCTCGCCGACACCGTGACGCTCTACAAGGTGCTGGGCGGTGGCTGGTCCGACGTCCGCGTGGCCAACCCGAGCGAATGAATGCCCCATGCCCAATAGTCGACTCTGATCCCGTGCCGCTCGCTCAGCTGGCTCCGGCAGCCAATCCGGAATTCACCCTGCTCCTCAAGTGCTTATCCCATCCCCAGATGGAAGATATCCGGATCGAGGACAGCCTCTTCGCCATCGGGCGGAATGAGCCTCCTTTCGTGTCTTGCGAACCCACCGTCGTGGCCAAGTTGTCGCGCCGGCAGGCGAGGATTTTCAGCGAATTCGGGGCGGTCTACATCGCCGACCTGGGCAGCAAAAATGGCACCACCGTCAACGGCGTTGCGGTGCGGCAAAAGCCCTGCCAGTTGCAGGACGGCGACGAGATCCGCTTCGGAGGGGAACTGGCCTTCCGGCTGCAACTGGGTACCCGGGCGGTGGCTCGGGAACGCGCCGCCAGACTGCTCAGCCTGACGTTGGTGCCGGAAAATGTCGACTTCGGGCTTCAACCCATCGTCATTGCCCACTTTCCCTTCCTGGTGAGCAAGACCGATGCCATTTTCGCCGCCTACCGGCAGCAGTATCCCCAGCAGGCGAATTATGTGTCCCGGCGCCACGCCCATATTTTCCTCAAGAACGGCATGCCCTTCGTCGAGGATCTGGGTAGCACCAACGGCACCTTCGTTGACGACCGGCGGCTCGACGAGCACGCCGTAGCGCTCAAAGAAGGGGATGTGCTGGCTTTCGGCGGGCGCCACCTGATGTATCGGGTCAGCCTGCAGACCGAATCCCTGTGCGACACAACCATGACCCGACTGCGTACCCCGACCGTCCCGGCGCCCGCCGATGCGGACAAGACCACCTTCGTCGCGGCGGCGGATTCCTTCCTCGACATCTTCTGCATCGACCCCGCACCCCAGGCCGACGACGAAATGAACGATGAGGCAGCGGAAGCACCCACGGCGCCGGACGGCGACCCGGGAGCGCGTCTGCCGCGGACGCGATTCGCCCTGGTGGTGGGCGAGTTGCGCGGCCTGCTGGCGGCGGCCGGTGGCGCCGGCTCCCGGCGGGTGCTCATCGGGGCGATGGCGCTGGCCGCCGGGGTGGCGGTCCTCGCCCTCGGTTTCTACGTCGCGCGAGCGCCGGAGCGGGAACTGGAGGATCTCCTGGCCAGCGGCGCCTATGCCGAGGCGGCCAGCGTCGCCAAGGCGTCGCTCGAACGCCATCCGGACAATGCGAAACTCAAGGCCCGGGGAAGCGAGGCGCTCCTCAAGGCCAATCTTCCCAACTGGCTGGCCCGGATCAAGGGTCGCGACTTCGCCGGGGCGGCGGCGGTGGTGGCCGCCATGCAGGACCTGGCGGCAGGCAATGACGAGGTGCAGCCGCTGGTGAAGGAGCTTGCCTGGCTGGGCAACCTGGAGCAATTCGTTTCCGGCCAGGGGCAGGCCCAAGGCCAGGACGATGTGCCGATCCGGATCTACGCCGACGAGGAAAGGATAGCAGCGCTGCTCAAGGGGTGGGACGACAATGTCCAGGGCCACCAGCGGGCCTTCACCGCCATTTCCGCCCAGGTTCCAGAGTTCCGGGACTGGTACGCCGATGCCCTGAGCCATCTGCGCAAGCTGCAGAGCGACAATTCGGTCTATCTGGCGGCCATCGACCGCCTCAAGGCCAGCATTGCCACCGAACTCAAGCGGGACCAGCCGGAAGCCCTCAAGGCCGTATTCAGCGAGTATGCCGGGAAATATCCCCGCCTGGGCGGCCTGGATGATCTGCAAAAAGATCTGCAGCAGTACATCGCGCTGCAAAATGAAATGCAGGCGGGCAGCCTCGGCCCGCTCATCGCCAAGTTGGGACAGGCGAATTTCTCGACCCCGCCTTTCCAGGACAAGCTGCGCGCTCTGGCGGCCGCCGGGCGCCTGCCGCCCGCCGCGGTAGTCGCTCAGTACGAGGGCGTGGCCAGCGCCTGGCGGGCCGGCGACAGCCAGGGGGCGCTGGCCGATCTGCAGAAGCTGGAGGAAGCGGGCAAGGGAGGAGCCTGGAGCGATGCCGCCGCCCGCGAGATCAAGCACAAGCGAGAAATTCTCGAACGTTTTGCCGAATTGCAGAAGGCGCGCGGCGGCAAGGGTTACGACGAACGCTTGCTGGCCTTTTACGGCCTGCTCGACTTGGCCGAGGACATGCATTTCGTCGACGCCACCGCAGCCGACCTGGCCGCGATCAAGGAGCAGGCGCTGAAGCAGGCCCAGGAGCAACTGTCCCGGGCCCAGGCGCGCTGGCGCCAGTACCGGGACAACGGGCCGATCGACACGCCGCAGCGCCTGGAATCGGAAATTTCCGGCCAGTTCCGGAGCCAGGCCCGCCTGCTGGCCGACGCCGACGACGAGGCGCGCCAGGGCGCGCGTATCTACAGCCAATTGAAGGTGGACCTGCCCGGCCCCTTGCGCGAGGTCCGGGAGGCGATCCAGGCCGAGGCGGAACAGCAGCGCAATGCCCTGCTGGAGCTACGCCAGGTTCTCGAACCCCGGCTGCTGAAGGCCAAGCTGGAATTGATGGGAGGAGGGGGGCGCCATGGCCCATGAGAATCGCCTCAAGCCTTTGCACGAGGCGCTCGCCGAGCACAGCGCGGAAGGCATCGCCATCCTGACGGCGGAACCCTGGCGCTTCACCCGGGCGACCATCGTCACCATGGCCGCCCTGGTGTTGGCGGCCTTGCTGTGGTCCTTCATCGGCCACGCCAACGTGATTGTCACCGCCCCGGGTACGCTGTGGCCCGAATCCGAGGTGCGGCGGGTTTACGCTCCGGTGGATGGCGAACTGGCCAATATCTATGTCGCCGAGGGCCAGCCGGTGTCTAAGGGTGATGTGCTGGCTCGCCTCAATGCCCGCGGAGCGATCGAAGCGGCGACCAACGCCCTCGACGCCCAGCTCAAGCTCGAGGCGGCGGAACGGGAATGGCGGGAATTTCCCGAGAAGAAGGCCCTCATGGAGCGCCGGGCGGCAGCCTTGAAGCAGGCGGTGGAGCTCGAGGAGCAGCACCACGAAAAACGGGTTTCCGAAGGCAGTGCCAAGCTGGCGGAAAGCCGGCGGGCCCAGGCGCAGGAGGTCCGCACCAATCTGGACGACGCACGTCGGGCACGGGATGCGGCCAAGCTGGAAGCCGACAAGTACGAGCGCCTGTTCGCCATGCCCGGCGGCGGCGGGGTGGCCCAGTTGCAGGTCGAAAGCAAGAAGAACGCCTTCCTGGCGGCGGAGAATGCATACCGGGTCGCCCAGGCCCGCTTGAACGAATTGGGTGCCCGCCAGGCCCTGGAGAGTTCGCAGGCCACCGCCCAGCTGGAAACCAGCGGCCAGGAGTTGACCCGGCTGCGCCTGCAGTACGAAGGGGCGGCCAAGGATATCGCCAACGCCGAGGAGAAATTGCGGCTGCAGCTCCAGAGCGCCCGTCTGGTGGCGGAAGCCGCCACCCGCATCCGCTTCGAGAATATCGACAAGGACAATTTCCTCCTGATCGTGGCGCCGGTGTCCGGGGTTATCACCGACGTCACGTCGACCCAGCCGGGGGACAAGATCCAGGCCAATACGCCGCTGGGCGGCATCGCCCCCAGGGACGCCAAGCCCGTCCTCAAGGTGGAAATCCCCGAGCAGGACCGGGCCTTCCTGCGCGAGGGGCTGGCCGCCAACCTGAAGTTCAGCGCCTTTCCCTACCAGCGCTACGGCCTCCTGGCGGGGGTGCTGGAATATATCTCGCCGGCGACCAAGCCGTCGCCCCAGAGCAAACAGCCGGTGTACGAGGGGCGGGTGCGGCTGGAGCGGGACCACTACCAAGTGGGGGACAGCCAGTACCCCCTGCGCTACGGCATGACGGCCACGGCGGAAATCGTCGTGCGCGAACGGCGGATTATCGATCTGGCCCTCGACCCCTTCCGGCAGATCGGCGGATGAGTTGGGGCCAGCCAAGGGAAAGCGGGCGGGAGAGCCGGCGTAGCCCGCAAATATCTAATTGTCTTCCGGCGGCCTGGGGTGCGGCGACATCCAGGGCAACCGACAGTTCTGAGGAGCATACGAGATGACAACGATAGTGAAGATTGACGACGAGGTCATCGATACCGATGGCTTCATCCGGGCCCTGAAACTGTCGGGGCAGTTCGAAAGCCTGGTCGAGCAGTTGGTGCGGGAAAGGTTGACGGTGCGGGCGGCAAAGCAGATGGGCATCACGGTGCCGGTCGAGGAAATCCAGGAGCGGGCCGATCAGTTCCGCCGCATTCGCGGCCTGCACCGGGCCGCCGACATGAATCACTATCTCGATGCCTTGGGGGTGAGCCTGGACGAGTTCGAAGCCTTTATCACCGCCAGCCTCTACGAAGAGAAAATGATGGACCGGGTGTGCAGCGAGCAGTCGGTGGAAGAGTATTTTCACTTGAACTCCCCCCGCTTCGATAGCGTCGAGGTGAGCCACGTCCTGGTCGACACGGCGGGCAAGGCGAAGGAGTTGATTTCCTACCTGCGGGAGGATCCGGACAGCTTCGCCGAAATGGCCCGGGAGCACTCGCTGGCCGAAACCCGGGAGGAAGGCGGCGTGATTGGCAAGGTGCTGCGCGGCTCCTTGAAGAGCGACGTCGAGGCCAAGGTATTCAATGCCAAGGTCGGCGATCTGCTGGGGCCTTTCCCGTCGGCGGACGACTCGCTGTACGAAATATTCGCCGTCAATGGCAAGAGCCCGGCCCGGCTGGATGACGACGTCGCTGCCGAAATTCGTCGCCTGCTCCGGGAAGAATGGCTGATGGCCAGGGCGCAGGAACACGTCATCGAAGTGCGCTGACCGGCGATGGCAACGACCGCAGCCCAGTCGGTGGCCGACTTCCTGGCCTCGGTGGATATTCTCTCGCCGTTCACCCCGGCCGAGATCGAAGTCCTGGCCGAGCACGCCGAATCCCGTGCCTTCGCCTTCGGTGAGACGGTGTGCAACAGCGGCGACCCCGCTACTGGATTGTTCGTCATCAAGTCCGGGTCGGTGCGTATCTTCACCGAGGAGCAGGGCAAGGAAATCAGCATGGGGGTCAAGAAGGGGCGGGAGGTGTTCGCGGAAATCGCCATGCTGCGGGACTCCCGGCACGAATCGTCGGTGCGGGCGGCGTTGAAGACCGAACTGCTGTTCATCCCGCGCGAGGCTTTCGCCTCGGTGATCGCCGGCAATCCAGCCGCCCAGGACTTCGTCAACAGCTACGTGGCCATCAGTTCGGCGGGCGGCTTCGTCGCCCACCTCTTCGACCTGCGGGGCAAGGTGAGCAAGGAGGAGCTCGATGGCTTCGTCAAGAGCGTCGGGGTCAAGCGGGTCGCCGCCGGCAAGGTGATCCTCAGTCAGGATTCCCGGGAAGACCGCCGGCTGTACGTGGTGCGCCAAGGTGAAGTCCGGGTCGTGCGCAGCGAGGACGGGACCGAGTACCCCCTGGCGACCCTGGGGCAGGGGGAAACCTTCGGCGAGAAGGCCTGCCTGTTGCGCCAGGAACAGATGGCTTCGGTGATTGCCGTCGGCGATGCCACCCTGCTGGTGTTTCCGGAAAAGAGCGTGCACCTGATTCTCGACCGCAACCCCAAGCTGCGGGAGGCGATGGAGGAGCGCATGCGCTTCGCCGAGCGGGAATTGCAGCGGCAGAAAAAACTGGCGGAAAGGCGCAAGCTGCCGGTGACCCTCGATCTAGCCTCGACTCCCGAGATGGGCGAGCGGGTGCTCAAGCACTTTGCCCTGGTCGAGCAAGCCGAGGAAATGGACTGCGGCGCCGCCTCGCTGGCCATGGTGTGCCGGCACTACGGCGTTCCCACCACCCTGGGCAAGCTGCGGGAACTGGCCAACGTCACCACCCAGGGCGCCACCCTGGACAGCCTGGCCCGGGCCGGCGACGCGCTCGGCTTCAGTACCCGCGGCGTGCAGTGCACCTTCGAATCCTTGCTCGGCTTCGATCTGCCCTTCATCGTCCATTGGGAGGGCTACCATTATGTGGTGGTCTATGGCGTTTCCAAGCGCAAGGTATGGGTGGCGGACCCGGCGGTGGGCTTCAAGACCCTGAGTGTCGAGGATTTCGAGCGCGGCTGGAGCGGCACCTGCCTGCTCTTTGCTGCCGGCGAGAGCCTGCAAATGGCGGCGGTGCGCTCGCCGTGGCTGCGCTTCGTCGGCTACCTGATTCCCTACAAGACTATTCTTTGGCATCTGTTCCTGGCGACCTTCGTCATCCAGGTGCTGGGCTTGGTGCCGCCGATGATCATTCAAAACATCCTCGATGGCGTCATCGTCCACCAGGACGTCAGCCTTCTCCATCTGCTGATCGTCGGGCTGGTGATTTCCAATGTCTTCACTCTGCTGATGACCACCATCCGGTCCTTTCTCGCCAATTTCATGGTCCGCAACATGGATTTCGCGATGATGTCCCGATTTTTCAAGCACACCCTTTCGCTGCCCTTTTCCTTCTTCGCCAAGCGGAAAACCGGGGATATCTTCGCCCGCTTCCAGGAGAACCAGACCATCCGCGCCTTCCTGACCGAATCGACGGTGACCACGGTGCTTAACGTCCTGATGGTGTTCATCTACTTCACCATCATGTTCCTCTACAACGTGAAGATGACCCTGCTCCTCATCGCCTTCATCATTCCCATCCTGGCGCTGACCGTGCTGGCGACGCCGAAGATCAAGGGCTACGCCCGGGAGGTATTTACCACCGCCACCGATGCCAAGGCCTTTCTGATGGAGACCCTGGGCGGCGTGGAGACGATCAAGGGGATGGGCAGCGAACGTCCGGTGCGGCTGAAATGGGAGAAGAAATACGCCAAGGCGCTAGAAGTCCAGTACCAGGCCCAGCAGTTCCATATCCTGGTCGGCCTCGGCAGCCAGCTGCTCCATGCCGCCACCACCATCGCCATTCTGTGGATGGGGGCCAGTCTGGTGCTGGCCCACGAGCTGTCCATTGGCCAGCTGGTGGCTTTCAACGCCCTGATGGGCAGCGTGCTGGCGCCGCTGATGGGACTGGTCGGCCTGTGGAACCTCCTCAACGACGCCGGCGTCGCCATGGAGCGCCTGGGGGATGTCCTCGACCTGGAGCCCGAACAGCGACCGGAGGACATCGCCTCCCGGGTGGTGATCCCCGATCTGCACGGGGATATCCATCTCGACGGCGTTTATTTCCGCTACGGGGACAGCGGCACCCCCTACGTGCTGGAAAACATCAGCCTCGACGTCAAGGCCGGGGAGCTGATCGCCATCGTCGGCCGGAGCGGCTCCGGCAAGACCACCCTGGCCAAACTCCTGGTCGGCTTCTACCCGCCTAGCGAAGGCCGCATCACGGTGGATGGCTACGATCTCGCCCAGATCGACAAGGACTACTACCGGGCCCAGGTCGGCTACGTGATGCAGAGCAACCTGCTGTTCTCCGGCAGCATTGCCGAGAACATCGCCAGCGGCGACGAGACCCCCGACCGCCGGCGTATCGAGGAGGTGGCCAAGCTGGCTGACGCCCACCCCTTCATCAGCAAGCTGCCCATGCGCTACGAACAGGTGGTCGGCGAGCGGGGCATGGGCCTCTCGGGCGGACAGATCCAGCGGCTGTGTATCGCCCGCGCCCTGTACCACGACCCGCGCCTGCTGGTGTTCGACGAAGCGACCTCGGCCCTGGATACCCAGTCGGAGAGCAACATCATGGGCAACATGCACGATATCCTGGAGGGGCGCACGGCGATCATCATCGCACACCGCCTGTCCACCATCATGCGCGCCGACAAGATCCTCGTCCTCTACGAAGGCGCCATCGTCGAGCAGGGAAGGCACGACGAACTGGTGGACCGCAAGGGGATGTACTACCAACTGGTCCAGAAACAGTTAGGTTCGGCGTGAAAATACTCGACCAGGATGCGGACGCGGTTGCCCCGGTCTCCTTCGGCGGACTGATCGAGAAGATCGAGATTCTGCGCTCGACGTTGCGCTGGGCGACGCGGCTGGAGCGGCCGGATATCGACAAGCTGTTGCGGCAAAGCAATACCCTGCGGGAAGAAGCGCTGAAGCTTTCCTACCAGGCGCGCTTCGTCAAGGCAGCAGCGGCCGGGCCGGCGCACGTGGCGGTATCAGCTGCCGCCCGTCGCCAGGCCTTGATCGCCCGCAGTTTCGTTTTCGAAGGCGCCTTTGGCGATAATCCGAAGCTTCTGGAAGCCTTGGAAATCGCTGAAAAGGCCGCCCCGACAGAGCTGCCGGTGCTCATCGACGGCGAAAGCGGCACTGGCAAGGAACTGATGGCCAAAGTCATCCATGCCAACGGCTCCCGCGCAGACAAGCCCTACGTTTCCGTCAATTGCGGGGCGATTCCCGACAACCTGCTGGAATCCGAACTGTTCGGCCACAAGAAAGGGGCCTTCACCGGCGCCGCCAGCGATCGCCGCGGCAAGTTCGAAAGCGCCCATGGCGGCACCATCTTCCTCGACGAGATCGGCGAGCTGCCGCTGGCCGGCCAAGTGAAGCTGCTGCGGGTACTGGAATCCCACGAAATCCAGCGGGTCGGCTCGGACGAAACCATGGTCGTTGATGCCCGCATCGTCGCCGCCACTAACCGCAATCTGCGGCGCCTGAGCGAGGAAGGCAAGTTCCGGGAGGATCTCTTCTACCGCCTGGGCGTCATCCACCTCACCCTGCCGCCGTTGCGCGAGCGCAAGGACGAAATACCGCTCCTCATCGCCTTCTTCGGCGATGAGGCGGCGGAGATGCTGAAGCGGCGGCCGATGAAAATGACTCCCCGGCTGCAACGGTTTCTCCTCGACTACGCCTATCCCGGGAATATCCGGGAATTGCGCAACCTGATCTACCGCATCTCCTGCCTCTCCGGGGACACCGCCGACTTCGAACACCTACCGGAAGACATCCGCCCCGGCCCGGCCGAACGGACTGCCGACGGGGGCGGCGCCGCTGTCGTTGCCAACTCCCTGGGGGAAGCCAAACGGGTTGCCAGCGATGCGGCCGAGAAGGTTTTCCTCGAACGTGGCCTGACCGAGGTCGGCGGGACGGTGGCGGAACTGGCCCGGCGCTGCGACATGAACCGTTCCCACCTGCAGATGCTGCTCAAGAAGCACGGTCTCCATTCCAAGGATTTCCGCCGGCATGCTTCCTCTGCGGGCAGTCAGGAGAGCGGAGGAGATGGCGGGGGAGATGGCTCCGTCAAGCGGCAGGATTGAGGACTGTCCGGTCCTGGCTGTACGGATCTTCGGCCCGGGCCACCACCACCGAAACATTGTCGCGGCCGCCATGCTTGAGGGCGATGTCGACCAGGCTCTCCGCTGCTTGCCGGCAATTGCCCATGACCAAGGCGCTGGCCATCTCCTGCTCGCTGACCTCGTTGCTGAGGCCGTCGCTACAGAGCAGGAACATGTCATCGTCGTTCACCTGCATGCTTTGTTCGTCCAGGTCCAGCGTCTCAGCTGTCCCGACGGCACGGGTGATATGGTTGCGGGACGGGTAATCGACGCTGTCTTCGGGGGGGAGTTCGCCCCGGGCCCGAAGTTCCTCGATCAGACTGTGGTCCCTGGTTAGCTGCTTGAGGCGTCCGTTTCGAAAGAGGTACAGTCGGCTGTCGCCCACCCACAGACAGCTGCAACTGTCTTGGCAAGCGACCAGCACCACGACTGTGCTGCCGATCAGTGACACGTCGCGTAGCGCTGCTTCCTCGCGCAACTGCCGATTCACTGCTTCCAGCCGCAGGCGCACGCGGCTGATCGTGCTGTCGACGTGCTCGGTAGGGGCGATCCGATTCAGGCTATCGACCACCGCCCGGCTCGCGAAATCACCTTGGCTATGCCCGCCCATGCCGTCGGCCACCGCCCACAGCCCGCTCTGCGGCCGGTCGAGACAGGCATCTTCATTAACTTCGCGGATCAGTCCGACATGGGAACGGGCCGCCGATGTCCATCGGAACTGCGCCAAGCCAGCCACTCCGTCCTCCGTGCTTATCTGGGTGTTCGTCTTTGGGAAGCGGTGCCGCCTGCGCTACACCCGCCTTCAATCCGGCAGCACGCCCGGCGCTTTCGGACGCTACCGCTGGCGGAGTTTGTTTCCCGCCGCCAGACCGGAATCCGCCGGGGTATAGGCGGCGATTCCCGGAGGGTAGTCGACGATGCGGGTGGCACCCGCCTTTGCGGCCACGGGAAGACTTGGACGCCCACCGAAGCGTGCCCCGCCGCTGATTGCCCGCATCGCCTCGCGATCGAGATCGACGCTTTCCGGCAAATCCATGATTGAGATAGTGCTCATTGCTCGCTCCTCTTGGTACTGACTTCGGCCGCTGACGACTCCAGCAAAGTTGACCATGGGGACGGTGTCCAGTTCAACCGGCCCAGAGCTCCCGGCGCCGGAACGGGATTGGCCAGGGGATGTGTTTTTCCGCTCCCAACAGTTGCCATGGAATGTGTTTTTCCGGGCACAACACATTTCCCGGAAGCCGGTTCGGCGGGGCCTCAGTGGCTCCCTGGGGGTTGGTGATTAAATGTTTTAAATACAACGCGTTGCAGTATTTCTTCAGGCCTGGCCCGGAGGGTGGCACACCCTATGCTGTATTCCCTTCGAGCGCAACTGAATGGCTCACCAACCCAAACCACTAGGAGAATTACCATGCAATCCATCACCATCAAAGACCTGTCCATCGCCAAGGAACTCGACCGCGCAGAGCTGGCGGCCGTACGCGGCGGCAGCACCTTCAACAACTCCGGTATGAACCTCTCGGCTGCGCTGGGCGGTTCCGGCATCGGCGGCGCCGCCACCTCGGTGGTCGTCGCCCCGGTGACCCAGGTCGATGCCAGCGAGCATCTCCGCAGCACCGTGCAGACGGTTAGCGCCAATTCCGTCTTCGGCAATGCCAACGCCAGCGCCTACAAGCTGTAAGGAGAACGACCATGCAATCCATCATGATCAAAGACCTGTCCTGCGCCAAGGAACTCGACCACGCAGAACTGGCGGCCGTCCGCGGCGGCAGCACCTTCAACAACTCCGGCATGAACCTCTCGGCTGCACTGGGCGGTTCCGGCATCGGCGGCGCCGCTACCTCGGTGGTCGTCGCCCCGGTGATCCAGGTCGATGCCAGCCAGCATCTCGAGAGCGTCGTGCAGACGGCCAGTGCCAACTCCGTCTTCGGCAATGCCAACGCCAGCGCCAGCGGCTACAAACTGTAAGGAGAACGACCATGCAATCCCTCATGATCAAAGACCTGTCCATCGCCAAGGAACTCGACCGCGCACAACGGACGGCCGTCCGCGGCGGCAGCACCTTCAACAACTCCGGCATGAACCTCTCGGCCGCACAGGGCGGTTCCGGCATCGGCGGTGCAGCCACCTCGGTGGTCATCGCCCCGGTCACCCAACTCGATGCCAGCCAGCATCTCGACAGCATGGTGCAGACGGCTAACGCCAACTCCGTCTTCGGGAATGCCAACGCCTGGGCGGGCAAGCCGCTCTAAAGCCGGGGCGGCACCGCGCGGTGAGGGAATCTCCCTTGCCGTGCGGCCTCGCCGGGTTCGCCGTTCATGCCAATACTTGGAGATTCAAAAATGGGTGCAATCAGGATCAACGACCTCCCCATCAACCGTGCCCTGGACCGCCAGGCGATGTCCTCGTTGCGAGGCGGGTTGGGGGAGGGTAACTGGGTTTTCGGCTGGATGGTGCCATATGCACCGCAGTCGTCCAGCCTGCTGCCGGTAGTCAACAACTTCGTTCAGACCAACAACTACATCGGTCAGGTAGTCAATGAGACGCAGACGATTGCCATCAGCAACACCGGGGCCAATTCGAACATTACTGCTGCCTTGATTGGTTCACAGGGCAATACCGGCAGTCGTTAATCGCTCGCTTCGGTTCGGGGGCTTGCCTCGATCTGCGCGTCCACGGTGGCAAGCTGTTTCGCTATTGTGCGGTGAGCACTCTTCGCTGCTTTGAGGGGCGCCGCTGCGCCTAGCAGCCTCGGCGAGCAGAAAATCCCGTTCAGGATTCGTCGGCGATCCAGTTCTTACGCGGGGGCAGCTTGACTTGCGGAATCGGGCCGCGTTCGGCGGCGATGACCTTGTCCAGCACGACGTAGAGTTCGTGGATCAATTCCGGGCCGAAGGCCTGTTCGATCACCTTGTATTGCTCGACGATCAGCGGGCCGAGTTCGGCCACCAGCTTTTCGGCCTTCGGCGTCATGCGGACGATGACGCGGCGCTGGTCTTCTTCCATGCGCGTGCGGGTGACCAGGCCCATGTCTTCCATGCGCGACAGCACGCCGGTCAGGCTGGGGCTGAGGATCTGGCAGATCTCGCAGATCTCGCGCGGCTCCAGCTGGTCGTACTCGCCGATGGCGCGCAGGATGCGCCATTGCTGCTCGGTCAGGCCGAAATGGGTGATGATCGGGCGGAAGTGGCAGAGCAGTTCTTCGCGGGCGCGAAGGAAGAGTTGCGGCAGGTTGCGGTAGGCGAGCTTGCGGGTCATAGCGGTTGTTCCGGGGCGGTGCGTGGGCACATTGACAGGCCCGATGATAACAGCTATATGGCTAACATGTTAGAGAATTGGCGTGCCGCGCTGCGCGGGTCGCCGGCCAGTGGGACGGCGCGAAAATCGGCCGGCCTTGGGGTAAGCTGGCATTCATCTGGTGGTGGCGACGGGGGCAGGGCATGACGGTGACGGCGGTGCAGGCAATTCCGGATATCCATATCGGGCGGGTTTACGACCAGCGCGACCCGGAATGCGAGATCCATTACGAGACCTTCGGCCGTCTGGCCGATTTCTTCGGCCGCAACACGCCGCCGCACCGGCATTACAGCTTCTTCCAGGTCCATCTGCTGGTGCGCGGCAGCATCCGTCTCAATCTGGACGGCGAGGTCTATTTCGGCGAGGCGCCGCTGTTCATCTTCACGCCGCCGACCATTCCGCATTCCTTCTATTCCGAGGAGGATACCGACGGCCATGTGCTGACCATCCGCCAGGAAGTCGTCCGCGCCTGGTACAAGGCGATGCCCGGGCAATGGCCGGAGTCCCTGCTGCGTCAGCCGGCCTTCGTCGAAATGTCCCGCCTGCCGGCCGAGTTCGCCGCCGACTTCGACGGCCTGCTGGCTTCGGTGGCGCTGTTGCAGCAGGAGTTCACCCGGGATGCCAAGGGGCACCTGGCGCTGATGCAGGCGCTCGGGCAAAGCAGCTTCATCCATCTCAGCCGCCTGCTGGTGGCGCACGAGCCGGTCTCGGCGCAGCGCCCCGAGCGTAGCGAAGACCTGCGCATCTTCCTCAGTTTCTGCGATCTGGTCGAAGCCCATTTCCGCGATCACCTGACGCTCAGCGAATACGCCCAGCGCCTGTCGGTGACCGAGGCGCGCCTCAACGATATCTGCCGACGCATGGCTGAGCGGCCGTCCAAGGAAGTCGTGCACGAACGCTTGTTGCAGGAGGCGCGCCGCCTGCTGCGCTATTCGGCGGTGCCGATCACCGAGATCTGCTACCAGCTCGGCTTTGCCGATCCGGCCTATTTCTCCCGCTTCTTCACCAAGCGCACCGGGGTGCCGCCCAGCCAGTTCCGGCGCGACGACCAAGGCTGACTGCGCCATTCCCGTACCAGCGGTCCGCGATGCGGGCCTCGGCTCCCGTTTCGCTTCTCGATTCCCGCTTTCGCGGGCATGACGCCTTCCGAATCTCTCGGGTTACGAAAAGTACAAGTCATTTCCGCAAACGTCCATTCATTAATATCTTAGTGAAGCGTCTAATGAGCCTCATCAGAGAACTGCTGCAAGGCAGTCGTGGAATGAGGAGTGAGACATGGCGGAAGGCAAGTTCGACATTACCCGCAAGTTCGTGCGCGTCATGCGCACCCGGCCCAATGGGTTGATCGAGTTCGAGTTCGCCGTCGGCGACCCCGACGTGGCGGCCGAACTGGTCATGCCCAAGGCGGCCTTCGACGAATTCTGCAAGGCCAATCAGGTCGAATTGTTGACCGACGCCAAGTCCGAGCCGGCCGATGCCGATGCCTCCGACGCCGATTTCCACTGGAACCTGCACCAGGCGACGCACCAGCGTTTTCGCTAACTATTTGGCTTTCCGGTGCGGCCAAGCGCACCGATTGGGAATTTCAAGGAGACAAGCATGGCAATCGATTTGAGGACAGTGAGCATCACGCCGCTGCGCCAGACCTTCGGCCACCTGGCCCGCCGCATGGGGGCCGACAAGCCGGCCTCGCGCTACATCGAAGCGACGATGGACCTGCAGCCGGTCGAGAACTACCACTATCGCCCGACCTGGGAGCCGCAGTACGACATCTTCGACCAGACGCGCACCGCGATCACCATGAAGGACTGGTACGCGCTGAAGGATCCGCGCCAGTACTACTACGGCGCCTGGACCCTGGCCCGCGGCCGGATGCAGGAAGTGGCCGAAGGCGACTTCGACCTGGTCGACGAACTGGGCCTCGCCGCCGCCTACCCGGCCGCCGGCAAAGAGGAAGCGCTGAAAGTCTTCCTGCCGCTGCGCCATGTCGCCTGGGCTTCCAATCTGAACAAGGCCTACGTGTCGTCTTACGGCTACGGCATCGCCATTTCGCAGGCTGCCTGCTACGCCTCGATGGACCAGCTCGGCGTCGCCCAGTATGTGACCCGCCTGGGCATGGCCTTCGACGATCTCGGCGCCCTGGCTGACGCCAAGACTGCCTGGCTGGAAGGCGCCGAGTGGCAGGAACTGCGCCGCTACGTCGAAGACCTGATGGTCGAGAAGGATTGGTTCGAAGTGCTGGTCGCCCAGGACTTCGCCCTCGAAGGCCTGCTCTACCCGCTCATCTACGAGCGCTACAACGAGAAACTGAATGCGGCCTACAGCCCGGTGTTCTCGATGCTGACCCGCTTCCAGCGCGAATGGTTCGGCGAAACGAGCAAGTGGCTGGACTCCGTCCTGAAGTCGACCGGTGCCGACAACCCCGGCAACAAGGAACAGCTCGCCGCGTGGATCCGCAAGTGGCGCGACCGTGCCGTCGTCGCCCTCAAGCCGGTGGCCGCCCTGGCCTTCGGCGGCGAAGCCGAAACCATCATGGCCGAACTGGTCCAGAACCTGAATGCCCGCGCCGCCAAGGCCGGCATCGCCCTGTAAAGGAAATCGCATGTCCAACGCATTCATCGCCTTCCAGAAGAACGACGACTCCCGCTGCATCGTCGAGGCCATCCTCGAGGACAACCCGAACGCCATGGTCGACGACCAGCCGTCGATGGTGAAGATCGACGTGCCGAACCGCCTGGTCATCAAGCGCGAAACGGTCGAAGAGAAGATCGGTCGCAGCTTCGACCTGCAGGAACTGCAACTGCACCTGATCACCATCTCCGGCAATCTGGACGAGACCGACGACGAATTTACCCTGAGCTGGAATTCCTGATTCCGGCTACGAAGGAGCGAACACCATGGATATGAAAGCAACCAAGAAGCTCGGCCTCAAGGAGCGCTACGCCCTGATGACCCGCGATCTGGCCTGGGACACGACCTACCAGAAGCCGGCGGACGTCTTCCCGCAGACCACCTACGAAGGCATCAAGATTCACGACTGGGACAAGTGGGAAGACCCCTTCCGCCTGACCATGGACGCCTACTGGAAGTACCAGTCGGAGAAGGAGCGCAAGCTGTACGCCATCCTCGACGGCTTTAACCAGAACAACGGCCACCTGTCGGTCACCGATGCCCGCTACATCAACGTCCTCAAGCTTTTCCTCGGCTCGACCCCGCCGCTGGAACTGATGGCCGCCCGTGGCTTCTCGATGATGGGCCGCCAGATGAACGGCGCCGGCCCGCGCGTCGCCTGCCAGATGCAGGCCGTCGATGAATACCGCCACTTCCAGACGCAGATCCACTCGATCTCGAACTACAACAAGTACTACAACGGGATGGACGAGTTCGCCCACCAGCAATCCCGCATGTGGTACCTGTCCGACGGCAAGTCCTTCTTCGACGACGCCATCACCGCCGGCCCGTTCGAGTTCATGGTCGCCATCGGCTTCGCCTTCGAGTACGTGCTGACCAACATCCTGTTCGTGCCCTTCATCTCCGGCGCCGCCTACAACGGCGACATGGCGGCGATGACCGTCGGCTTCTCGGCCCAGTCCGACGAAGCCCGCCACATGACGCTGGGCCTCGAGTGCATCAAGTTCATGCTCGAGCAGGACCCGGACAACCTGCCTATCGTCCAGCGCTGGATCGACAAGTGGACCTGGCGCGGTACCCGCAAGCTGGCCTCGGTCGGCATGATGATGGACTACATGCTGCCCAAGCGCATCATGAGCTTCAAGGAAGCCTGGGAAATGTACGTCGAGGAAAACGGCGGCGCCCTGTTCAAGGACCTGGCCCGCTACGGCATCACCATCCCGAAGTGCTTCAGCCAGACCATCGAGGAAAAGGAACACGTTTCCCACCAGTCGTGGATCGGTTTCTACATGAAGCCGCAGGCCACCCCGTTCCATACCTGGATTCCGACGCCGGACGAAATGGACTGGCTGTCCGAGAAGTACCCCAACACCTTCGACCAGTACTACCGTCCGGTCCTGGAGTACCTCGACGCCCAGGATAAGGCCGGCAACCGTTTTGACAACAAGACGGCGCCGATGAACTGCCAGGTCTGCGTCAGCACCATGAAGTTCAACGAGCCGGGCGACCCGATGGAAATGTGCTTCCGCGAGTCGATCTACCAGGGCGAGAAGTTCCACACCTGTTCCGACCACTGCAAGGAAATCTTCGACAACGAGCCGGAGAAATACGTCCAGACCTTCATCTCCTCGCACCAGGTGCTGCAGGGCAACTGCGAGCCGGATGGCGTCGATGTCAATGCGCCGGACTTCAAGCCGGGCCAGGACATGCTCGGCTACTGGAAGCTCGACAAGCGCGCCCTCGGCGACTTCAACGGCTCCGAGGACCAGAAGAACTTTGCCGCCTGGCGCGAACAAGCGACCAAGAACTAAGGAGACAGTCATGACCATGTTGAAAACCCTCGCTCCGTACGAGTTCAAGTCGCGCGACGCGGTCGAGAACTACAAGGGCCGCCAGTTGCTGTACGTAAACTGGGAACGCCACCGCATGTTCTCGCGCCCCTTCGTGCTGGCCATGAAGCCGGAAACGCCGTTCTCCGCCGTGGTGGACGAAATGGCCGCCTGCTTCAGCTACCACCCGGACTGGCAGCACATCGACTGGGACAAGGCCATCTGGCAGAACGGCAACACGCCCTTCACGCCGGACCGTGCCAAGACCCTGGCCGAGAACGGCATCGGCCACAAAGACCTGATCCGTTTCCGGACGCCGGGCCTGGATGGCATCGCCGGCACCGGCTACTAGAAGAACCAACGGGGCGCCGCGCCGGTCGCGGTACCCCGCCAAGACCTGCAGAGAGACCAGAACATGAGCTACGAACTGACCATCGAGCCGCTCGGCCGCAGCATTGAAGTCGAAGACGGCCAGACCATCCTCGACGCCGCGCTGCGCGCCGGCATCTACCTGCCGCACGCCTGCTGCCAGGGCTATTGCGCCACCTGCAAGGTGTGCATCACCGACGGCGAGGTCGATCACCAGAATTCGTCGAGTTTTGCGCTGATGGACTACGAGCGCGAAGAGGGCAAGGCGCTGGCCTGCTGTGCCACGCTGGAAGCCGACACGGTAATCGAAGTCGAGATGGAGATCGACGAGGACGCCCGCGACATCCCGGTGAAAGACTTCCATGGGGTGGTCAGCCGCATCGAAAACCTGACGCCGACCATCAAGGGCATCTGGCTCAAGCTTCCGAACGACGAAGTGCTCGATTTCCAGGCTGGCCAGTACGTCAACTTCAACCTGCCCAACGACATGGGCCATCGTGCCTTCTCGCTGGCCAATTCGCCTTCGACCGGCAACGAGATCGAGCTCAATATCCGCATCGTCCCGGCCGGTGTCGGCACGACCTGGATCCACAACGAACTGAAGGTCGGCGACCAGATCACCGTGTCCGGACCCTACGGCCGCTTCTTCGTGCACAAGTCGGCCAACGTGCCGTCGCTGTTCATGGCCGGCGGTTCCGGCCTGTCCAGCCCGCGTTCGATGATCCTCGACCTGCTCGAACAGAACAGCGAACTGCCGATCACACTGGTCTATGGCGCACGCAACCTGGGCGAGCTGTATTACCACCAGGAATTCGTCGAGCTGGCCGCCAAGCATGCCAATTTCACCTACGTCCCGGCGCTCAACGACGAGCCGGCCGACAGCGGCTGGACGGGATTCCGCGGTTTCGTGCATGAAGCCGCCAAGGCCCATTTCGACAACGATTTTCGCGGCAACAAGGCCTACCTGTGCGGCCCGCCGGTGATGATCGAAGCCTGCATCACGACGCTGATGCAGGGCCGCCTGTTCGAACGCGACATCTACACCGAGAAATTCTTCTCGGCCGCCGATGCCCAGCAGGTGCGCAGCCCGCTGTTCAAGCGCGTGTAAGTTTTCCTCTGCACCACCCCTCTTTAAGGCCGCGTTCGTCGCGGCCTTTTTTTGTCTACTACGCGGCGAGGGTGGTGCGCAGCCAGTCCGTCAGCGCGTCGGGGCGTCCGAGGAAAGCGGAAAGATCGAGTAGCTGACGGGAATCGCCAGTTTCCAGCACGAAGGACGGAAAGCCGCCGGCGCCGACCCGGCGCATGAACTGGCGCGTATCCCGGATATGGCGTTGCACGGCGTCGCCGGTCTGCGCGGCCAGGGTATCGGCAAAGGCGGTGGGGTCGAGGCCCATCGCCGCGGCAACGGCAAGCAGGACGGGCGTCTCGGCTATGCGTTGGCCTTCGACGTAATGGGCGACCTGCAGCCGTTCGATCATATCCACGCCGCGGCCGGCCACCTGTTCGGCGGCCAGCATCGCGGTGATGGGCGGTTCGGAATCGAATACCGCCGTAGTGTCGCGCAGCAGGCCGTCGCGGTAGGCATCACCGAACACTTGCCCGGTGAGGGCGGCGATACGGTGGTCGTGGGGTGTGACGTAATCGCGCAGCTGCGGCGTGACGGCCTGGCGGCCGGCGCCGGCCATCATGCCGCCGCCGTGCGGGCGGACGGTGACGATGGCGCGGGCGGCTGCGACCAGCGGCGCGGCGCCGTAGCACCAGCCGCACAGCGGGTCGTAGATGTAGTGCAGGACGGGCGTGCTCACCACTTCATCTCGCCTTTGTTGACCTTGGCGCCGATGTCCAGCGCGATGCCGAGGCCGGCTTGCGGATAGGCCTGCTGCATGGCGGCGATCAGTTCGGCGGCGTTGCCGGCCTTGGCGGCTTCGGCGTCGAAGCGGCGCAGGTAGTCGCGGGTGTAGCGGACGGTGCCGATATCCAGCGCAGTACCCGGTGCCATGTGGCCGGGGACGACGGTGACCGGCTTGAGGGCTTCGATTTCGTCGAGCTGGGCCAGCCAGGCTTGGCGTTCGGACGGCTTCTGCGTGTCGGCGGTCCATACATGGAGATTGCCGAAAATGGCGATGTTGCCGGCGATGGTGCGGATGGCCGGAATCCAGACATAGGGACGGTGGGCCAGTTCGCCGCGCGTGCCGCGCACTTCGACCGTCTCGCCGTCGACCGTCAGCGTGGTGCCGGGCAGGGCGTCCGGCACGATGGGCTGATGCGGGGCGTTGGCACCCATCTTCGGACCCCAGAAAGCGACTTTACCGGCCAGCTTGGCCTGGATTGTGTCGCGCACGGCCGGCGTGGCCACCACCTGGGCCTGCGGGAACAGTTCCTTGAGCGCTTCGGCGCCGAAATAGAAATCGGGGTCGGCGTTGCTGATCAGGATGGTCTTCAGCGTCTTGCCGCTGTCGAGCACATTGGCGGCCACGCGCAGGGCGTCGGCGCGGGTGAAGCCGCTGTCGATGACCAGGGCTTCGCTTTTGCCGCTGACCACCACGGCATTGACGTGGAAGCTCCGCGCATCGGCGTTGTAGACCTTGACCTCGAGCGGTGCGGTCTGCGCGGCGGCGGAAGCGGCGACGATGCCCAGGGCGAGGGCGGGGAAGAGGATGCGGGCGAATTTGCCGGCTGGGTTCATGGTGATCTCCGTGGGTGTGTTGTCGGTACGGAGCGAACTTTAGTTTTTTCGATATGGTTGATAAAGTTAGTATTGGTTGATTATTTATTGCATGAATCGATGAAATGGACAGGCTGACGGCGGTACGGGTCTTTGTCGAAGTGGTGGATCGCGGCAGCCTGACGCAGGCGGCCGACGGGCTGGAGATGTCGGCGGCGATGGTCAGCCGCTACCTGGCGGCGGTCGAGGCGTGGTTCGACGCCCGGCTGCTGCACCGCACGACGCGTAAGGTCAGCCTGACCGAGGCCGGCGTCGCCGCCTTGCCGGCCTGCCGGCAACTGCTGGAAATCGCCGAGGACGTGCAGCACCTGGCCGCCACGCGCAGCCGCGTGCCGGCCGGGGTGCTGCGGGTGACGACGGCCAGTTCCTTCGCCGACGCCCAGCTCACCGATGCCTTGGTCGATTTCCAGCGGCAGCATGAGCAGGTCGAAATCGTCCTCTCGGTCTCCGACAAGGCGACCGACCTGGTGGCCGAGCGCGTCGATCTGGCGGTACGCATTACCAATTCGCTCGATCCGGCGATGATCGCCCGGCCACTGGCCGTTTGCCGCTCGCTGCTCTGTGCGGCGCCGGAATACCTGGCGCAGCATGGCACGCCGCGCACGCTGGCCGATTTGGCGGCCCACCGTTGCATCGCCCATGCTTTCGGGGTGGGCCGCCACTACCGTTTCCTGCAGGCCGGTCAGATGATCGAGGCGCCGGTGCGCTGGAGTTTCCATACCAACGAAACGGCTGTCTTGCGCCGGGCGGTTCTGGCCGGGGCGGGGATCAGCATGCTGCCCACCTATTACGTCGGTGATGCCTTGCGCGAGGGGCGGCTGGTCCGCCTGCTGCCCGACTGCGAGCCGGAAACGCTGGGCATCCACGCCATCTATCTGTCGCGCCAGCATCAGCCACTGGCCTTGCGCCTGCTGGTCGATTTTCTCGCCGCACGTTTCGGCGGCGCCATCGCTCCCTGGGACGCCGCGTTGACCGGCTGAGTGCAGCCGGGCGGAGCGACGCCCGCCGTTTGTGCGTCGACGCACCAGGATGTGGCAAAGACGATGCTGGCCGTCTTGTCGCCGCAGCCCTTGCCGCGTCTGCATCTCCATGAAATCAGTGGCTTGGCGCATATTGCGCTGACCGACGGGGGCGGGCATGCCCCTTGCTGAACTGATAGGGCATGGCCGGCGTTACGCTAAAAGCAATTAGTTGACTATTGCGTATTAATGGCTAATATATTCGTGAAATAGGCGTCTCAAAAGAAGGCGCCCCGACGGAGAAACGAGATGAATCATCTTTGCGAATCGGCAAACGGCCTTGGCCTTGTCTCGCGGCGCGCCCTGCACAACGGCGACGTCGATATCCAGGCGCGGGCGCTCATCTACGAGAACTGGGATCAGCGCTACGACCAGTTGTCGGGTGGGCGTTTCGACGGCTCGATGCAGGAAATCCGCTTCCCGTCCTTCACCCTGATCCGCGAGACCAGCAACCGCGTGCTGTTGCAAAAGGGCTGCACGCCGCAGGGCGTGTTCGCCATCGGCACGCTGCTGACGCTGGGCGAGAGCGGTTATCACTGCGGTGAATTGATGGCGACGCGTACCGCCGCCCTGCTCGAACCGGGCACCGAATTCGAGATCCGCACGCCGGAGCGCTTCGATCTGGTCGCCGCCGTCTTCTCGCCGCGCGACCTGACCACCAATCTCGATGGCCCGGTGCTGGATTACGAGGAACTGGAGGCCGACCTACGCCGCTCGTCGAAGACCATCGGCCCGGCCAACGCCGGTCCCATGGCCGATTTCCTGCAGCGCGTCCACGCCTGCGCGCAGGATACGCCGGACTACCTGATGCTCCCTTCCAACCTGCACCAGCTGGAGGAGGAGTTCTACAGCCTGCTCATCGAAACGCTGCGCCTGGCACGTGGCCCCGAAGTGCATGCCCTGTGCCCCAACCGCGAACGCATCGTCCGCCGCTTCCGCGCCTTGCTCGATGCTTCGCCCGAGTCGGCGCTGAGCATCGTCGATATCTGCGACGAGATCGGCGTCACCCGGCGCACGCTGCAGAATGCGACGCAGGAAGTGTTCGGCATTTCGCCGCAGCACTACCTGAAGGCCATCCGCCTCAACGCCTTCCGCCGCGCCTTGAAGGTACGCGAGCCGCAGCGCGAGTCGATCGGCGACGTGGCGGCACGCTGGGGCTTCTGGCACCTGTCGCAACTGGCCCAGGACTACCGCAAGCTGTTCGGCGAACTGCCGTCACAGACGCCCTGTATCCACGTTTCGTAGGGACGCTGCAGCTGGGAATCAGCCCGGCTCCTGCGCAAATTTGGCCTAGCCTCCCGAGCCAGTTGCGTATGGCATTGCGCCAATAAAACCCTCACCGTCGGCAGGCTGTGCCGAAGCCGATGGTGCGCAGGGCAGGCAATTCGCCCGGCTTGCGGGTCAGTCGCTTTCGCTACCCTGGTAACCGAGCACCTTCGCAGCCAATTCCGTCCGGCTGGCCACGTTCATCTTGCGGAATACGCTGAGCAGATGGGTTTTGACGGTCGGCAGGGAAATATCCAATTCCCGGCACAGCTGCTTGTTGCTCAGGCCGGCGACGACCAGTTGGACCAGCATCGCCTCGCGTGCCGTCAGCGCGGGGAAGCGTTCGCCGATGATCTTCACGCTGGCCTGGCGCTGGGGAAAGGTCTGCGACAGCGCAAAATCGCCGAGCGTCTTCAGGGCTTCGGCTTTCGCCAGGTCGCGTCGGGAAAACCTGGACGCATCGCCATGGCGCAACAGCGAGCAGCCGAGGATGAGGTCGGCATCGGACTTCAGGAATATCTCCAGGGCATCGACGATGCCGTGCCGGTCCAGGAAACCCGACTGGTATTCGGCATGCTCGGCCGAGCGGCGGGAGAGCATCTGGCGCAGGCCGACCACCCAGCGCCCCTGCGCGAGGCAGTGCAGGGGCGCCAGCGGGTCGAGGTCGGCGAAATGCTGTTCGTAATCGTCCTGTTCGGCGCCTTCCGTGTCGCGGGCCAGGAAGTGCTTGATGCGCAGCTCAGGCCCGACGACGTAGGTCACCCAGCCGGTGCTCGCGAGCAGTGTCCCGGCGCTGCTCCCGAAGGCATGGGCGAAGCGGGAGAGCAGTTTTTCGCTGACGGCCGGATCGTTGGTCGTTTTTTCGTTGTTCATGGCGTGACTCACGGTAAGGGGCTCACTTTACGCTGCCGACGAGGAGCAAGCCTCTCATACTTCCGGTTGATTTTCGTCGGCGCGGGTCTGGGGAATAGTGAGGTCTCCTTCACTTCTTCTGGAAACGAACATCATGACTGCTCCTGAATGGATCCCCGTCGGCGCCCTCGGCGACGCCTTCCTGCCTGAGAACAACTGCCTGCCGCCGGTTTCCGACCTGGCTGGACGTACTCTGAATCTCCACTTCGAAAACGGCTGGGTCATCGAACACGCCTTTACCGATGGCGAGCGCCTGACGTGGCGCATTACCGCCGGGGAGGGTGAGGCCAGCCAGGGCGAAGAACGCTACGTCGCCACCCGTCCCCGTGAAGATATCTATTTCGTCGATTTCATCAAGAGCGGCGAGCGCGCCACCAGCGTGTCGCTGGTCCTCGACCTGAAGCGCCGCAGCTTCATCGCAGTGATCGGCCAGTTGCCGACCGCCGAAGAATCCATGACTTCGTTCATCACCCGCATTGCCCAGGGCAAGGAACTGACGGCGGTGGATGCCACCTTCCTGCGCGGCAGCATCGATGTGCCGCTGACGCCGGACCAGCCCGTGCCGGAAGTGACGCGCGATCTGCTCGGCAAGCGCGTCGAATACATCTACAGCCCGTTCGAGAAGTACGAGCACATCTACCTGAACGATCACTACTACGCCTGGCGTTGTCTGGCCGGGTCGGAAAAGGGGCTGGCCGATACCGACGCCTGCCACTACTACAAGATCGCCGACAACCTCTACCTGTTCGTCTGGCGCGAAAAGATCGTGCCGACCCTGGGCATCGTCATGGTCGACCTCAACGCGATGAAAACCACCGGCAAGATCGTCGGCTACGAAAACAACGACTTCGGCAAGCTGCGCAATTTCACGGTCGGCGCCCGCGCTCGCGTGATTTCGGTCATTCCGGCGGAGTAAGCGCATGGATCGTTCTGCACAACCCCTGGCTGGCAAGGTCGCTGTGGTCACCGGCGGCGGCACCGGTATTGGCGAGGCCTGTGTCCGCCGGCTGGCGGAGCAGGGCGCCACGGTCGGCGTCCTCGGACGCCGCCGCGAACTGGTGGAGCGCGTCGCCGCCCAATGCGGCGGTTTCGCCCTGGTCGCCGACGCCGGCAACGAAGCCGACATGCAGCGGGCGATGGCGACGGTGACCGAGCGCCACGGCCGTCTCGACATGCTGATCGCCAGCGCAGGCGGATTCGGTCAGAGCGCCTGCATGGAGACCAGCGTCGAGGACTGGCGCAAGGCCTTCGACGCCAACCTCAATACCGCCTTCATCAGCGCCCGCGAAGCGCTGCCGCTGCTCATCCCGCAGCGCGGTACCATCGTTTTCGTCGCCTCCATCGCCGCCCTGGCGGCCGGGCCGCAGGTCTGCGGCTACACCACCTTCAAGCATGCGCTGATCGGCCTCTCCCGCTCGCTGGCCCGGGATTACGGCCCGCTCGGCGTGCGCTCCAACGTTGTCTGTCCGGGCTGGGTACGAACGCCGATGGCCGATGAGGAAATGCAGCCGTTGATGGCGCAGCATGGCCTGTCGCTCGACGAGGCCTACGCCATGGTCACCGGCGATGTGCCTTTGAAGCGCCCGGCCGATCCGGCGGAAATCGCCGAAGTCTGCGTCTTCCTGGCTTCGCCGGCGGCATCCATCGTGACCGGTGCCGTGCTGACCGCCGATGGCGGCTCCACCATCGTCGATGTGCCGACCCTGGCCTTTACCCGTTGAGAGGCAAGCCATGAACGCATCCCTCACGCAATATCGCAACGATCTCGATTTCACGGGGCGCACGGTCATCGTCACCGGCGGTGCCAGCGGCATCGGCCGCAGCATCGCGCTGGCTTTCGCCGCCCACGGTGCGCAGGTCTTCATTGCCGATCTCAATGGCGACGGCGCCGAGGCGGTCGGGGCGGAGATTCGCGCGGCCGGCGGCAGCGCCACGGCGCTGTGCTGCGATCTCGCCGATCCCGCCGCGCCCGGGGAAATCATCCGGGCGGCGGCCGATGCCTATGGCCGTATCGATGTGGTGGTGCACAACGCGGCGTATTTTCCCCTGACCCCGTTCGCCGAGATCACACCGGCCCTGCTCGCCAAAACCTTCGCCATCAACGTCGGCGCCGCTTTCGGCCTGTTGCAGGCGGCGCTGCCCCACTTCCCGGCCGGCGGGGGCGGGCGCATGCTGGTCACGTCGTCGGTGACCGGGCCGCGCGTCGCCTATCCCGGGCTGGCGCACTACGCGGCGTCGAAATCCGGCGTCAATGGCTTCATTCGCGCCGCCGCGCTGGAGGTCGCCGCCCAGGGGGTGACGGTCAATGGCGTCGAGCCGGGAATGATCCGCACACCGGCTCAGGACAACCTCGGCGGCAGCGAGGTCACGGCCGCCTTGTGCCAGGGCATTCCGCTCGGACGCCTGGGGGAGCCGGCGGATATCGCCGCGGCGATGTTGTTCCTGGCTTCGCCCGGCGCTTCCTACGTCACCGGACAAACCATTATCGTAGACGGCGGCGCCCTGCTGCCCGAAGCCTGACGCTGCTGCCGGATATCCATGGAGAGCTTGGTCGATGGAGTTTAGTGAAGACAAGGCTGGCTGTTCCCAGCCGCAGCGGCGAACGCTGGGGGCGGGGACCCTGGCCGCCGTCATCGTCGGGATCGCCATTTCGCAAGTGGCGCTGGTCGGCGTGCTGCAAGGCGTTGGCGTGGCAGATCAACTACCCCTGTGGCTGATCGGCATCGCCTTCGCCTGCGCCTACCTGCTGGCCATCAGCTACGCGCTGACCTTCTCCGAGCTGTCGCTGATGATGCCGTCCAGCGGCGGCCTGAGCACCTATACCGAAGTCGCCATCGGCAACTTCCCGGCCTTGCTCGCCACCTTTTCCGGCTACGTGGTGGTCAATGTCTTCGGTGTCCCGGCCGAACTGATGCTGTTCGACAGCGTCGTGCGCGAGATCGGTGGCATCGACCTGCCGCCCAAGGTCATGGCCCTGTCGCTGCTAGTCGTCCTGGCCATCCTCAACATCCGGGGGACAGATGTGTTCGCGGCGCTGCAAAACAGCACGGCGGTCGTCAAGGTCGGCCTGGTCCTGGTCAGCGGCCTGGCGATGCTCTGGCTGGTCCCCGAGGCGGCTCCGGCCGCACCGCTTGGGCCAGGGGCGGGGCAGGGCACGGCCGGCGGCGGCTTCGGCATGGTGGTGGGCCTGTTCTTTTGGTGCCTGGTCGGCGCCGAATTCGTCTGCCCGATGATCGGCGAGGTGAAAAATCCCGGCCGGGCCATTCCCCGGGCGATGATCCTCGGCATCACCGCCCTGGCTTTCCTGTTCGCCCTCTACTCGCTGGGCGCCCGGCGCTTGCTGCCCCCCGAATTGCTGACCGGCAGCGCCTTCCCGCATCTCGACTATGCGCGCATGGCGTTCGGGCGCATCGGGGCGGCGGTGCTGCTGCTGACCGCCGTCGCGGCCACCGTCGGGCTGGTCAATGCGGTTCTCGCCGGCATCTCCCGCCAACTGCAGGGGATGGCCCAGAATGGCCAGGCCTTCGGCTTCCTCGCCTGGCGCCATCCCCGCTACGACTCGCCGTGGGCGGCCATCGTCGCGATCACGGTCGCTTTCGGGGCGCCGATCCTGCTCATGGGCGACCGGCCGGAAACGATCATGACCCTGGTCATCGCCGCCTCGACCTCGTGGCTGATCGCCTACATCGTCGCCCACATCAACCTGATCGTCCTGCGTCGCCGCTATCCGCAGGCGAAGCGGCCGTTCCGTTCGCCCTTCTTCCCGCTGCCCCAGCTGATCGGCATTGGCGGCATGGTCTATGTCATCGCCTGCAGCCCGGACGAGGTAACGGCCCTCACCGGTTATGTCCTGGGCGTCGTCGGGGTGGCCTCGGCGCTGTGGACGCGTTTCGTGATGAAGCGGGGGCTGTTCGCACCGGAGCCCTTTTTTTCCGATTCTTGATACAGCCTGAAAAGGGCCTCGCCGGATACTGATCTCACGCTCCCTAACGAGTCGAACGAGGTCACAAAATGCAAAAACTCTCATCGCGGCTGGCGCTGTTGGCCCTGCCGCTCTGCCTGGCGGCGGCCACGGCGCAGGCCGGCAAGGATCGGCCGCCTCCCTTGCCGGAGGAGGAAATCCGCGTCGAACGCGCCGCCCCGCCGGACGGCAACCGGCTGTACGTCACCGATTTCGTCTTCAACCACATGGCCGACGGTCGTGTGCATGTGGTGGATGGCACTGCGGCGAGCTACCTCGGCGTGGTGATGGCCGGCTACGGCGCGCTGACCACGGTGTCGGCCGACGGCAAGTCCATCTACGTGGCGACCACCTACTACCCGCGCCTCTATCGCGGCCAGCGCAGCGACGTGGTCGAAATCCACGACGCCGAAACGCTGGAGCTGAAGGCCGAGATCGACATTCCGCCCAAGCGCGCCCAGGCCGCCTCGTACCGCAGCATGCTGGTGCCGAGCGCTGATGGCCGCTTCCTGTACGTGCAGAACGCCACTCCGGCAACGTCGGTGAGCGTGGTCGACCTGCAGGCCAAGAAGTTCGTCGCCGAAATCCCGACTCCCGGCTGCTGGTCCATCCAGGCCTGGGACAAGAGCGACAAGGGCAATCGTTTCTCGACCCTGTGCGGCGACGGCACGATGTTGACCGTTACGCTCGACGACGCCGGCCAGCCGGCCACCCGCGAGCGCAGCCAGCGCTTCTTCGATCCGGACAAGGACCCGATCTACGTCCATCCGGAAATGCTCGGCGACGACCGCTACTTCGTTTCCTACCTCGGCGACGTGTACAAGGTGACCCTGGCCGGCGACAAGCCGAGCTTCGCCACGCCGTGGTCCCTGCTCGATGCCCGCGACCGCAAGGCCAACTGGCGGCCGGGCGGCATGCAGGTGACGACCATGCACCGGGCCAGCGGCACCTTCTACGTCAATATGCACGACAAGGGCGCGGAAGGAACGCACAAGAATCCGTCCAAGGAAATCTGGGCCTTCGATGTCGCCAGCCACAAGCGGGTGGCGCGCATTCCTTCCAACGAGGCCATCTCGCTGGTCGCCAGCCAGGGCAATGCGCCGCTGCTCTACTCGCTCAATGTCGAGAAGGGCGAGATCGTCGCCCGCAAGATCCAGAAGGGCTACCCGGTCGCCAAGACGATGAGCGGCGTCGGCGAAACCTCGCTGTTCATGGAGGTGCGCTGACATGGGAGCGACCACTTTCCTGTTCGACCCGGTCGTTGTTCATGCCGCCGCGGCTGCCATGGGGATCATCCTGATCACCGGCGCGCTGGGCAAGCTGCGCGACCTGGATCTGTTCCGCTATGCCGTGGAGAACTACGGTCTGCTCAGCGGTGGTTCCGCCGTGCTGTTTGCCCGCCTCTTCCCGGCTGCTGAACTGCTCGCCGGCCTGGCGTTGATCCTCGACGCCACGCGGCCGCTCGGCGTGCTGCTCGGTCTGGCCGTCATGGTCGTGGCCACCGGCGGCGTGGCGATCAACCTGCTGCGCGGCATGGGGCGCATCGAATGCGGCTGCGGCACCGGCGGCCAGCGCATTTCGTGGGGCCTGGTCGTGCGCAACCTGTTCCTCTGTGCGGCCCTCGTCCTGGCCGCTGCCGACGAGCTGCCGCGCAGCCTCGGCGCTATCGATTATTTCAGTGTGGCAGGCGCGATCCTGGCCTTGCTGGTGCTCTACGCCAGCGCCAACCAGTTGCTTGCCAATCAACCGCTTTTGAAGGAGTTGCAATCATGATGGATCCGCTCGCCCTCTCCGTAATCGCCCTGTGGGTCGTCGTCGTCGCCCTCGGCATCTGCGTTCTTGCCCTCTCTCGCCAGATCGGCATCCTCTACGAGCGCGTCGCGCCGATGGGGGCGCTGATGATGGACCACGGCCCCAAGGTCGGCGAACTGGCCCCGCCGGTCGAAGTCACCACCTGGGAAGGCCAGGGCCTGACCATCGGCACGGCCACCGCCAAGAGCACGCTGCTCTTCTTCGTATCGCCGACCTGCCCGGTGTGCAAGAAGCTGCTGCCCATCATCCGCTCCGTGCAGTCCCGCGAAAACCGCTGGCTGAACGTCATCCTCGCCTCGGACGGTGACCGCCCCGAGCACGCCACCTTCCGCGACAAGCACCAACTCGGCGACTTCCCCTACGTGCTGTCGCAGCCGCTGGGCATGGCCTACAAGATTTCCAAGCTGCCCTACTGCGTGCTGCTCGACGCCAACGGCTTCGTCCGTGCCAAGGGCCTGGTCAATTCCCGCGAGCAGGTCGAAAGCCTGATGACGGCCTACGAAAGCGGCATCGCCTCGGTGCAGGAGCACATCGACCGTCAGTTGCTCGCCGCCGAAGCTCATCCGGAAAAGGCCTGAGTCATGGACTTCCTCAAATTACTCGATCGCTTCACCGAGCGCCGTACGCGCTCGGTAGCCAGCAACACCGGCCGGCGCGGTTTCCTGGTCGGTGTCAGCAAGCTCCTGGTGGCCGGCGCCTTCGCGCTGCCGGTGCTGCCCTTCGACCGCACCAACAATGCCCACGCCGCCGGCGGTCACGGCAGCGCCCCGAAAAAGCGCGAACCGACCGAGACCGATTGCGACTACTGGCGTTATTGCAGCGTCGATGGCTTCCTGTGCTCCTGCTGCGGCGGCACGATGACGACCTGCCCGCCGGGCAGCACGCCGTCGGCCGTGTCGTGGGTCGGCACCTGCCGTAACCCGGCCGACGGCCGCGACTACCTGGTCAGCTACAACGACTGCTGCGGCAAGACGTCCTGCGGGCGCTGCTTCTGCAACACCAACACCCGCGAACGGCCAGGCTACCGGATGGGCGTGCACAACGACATCAACTGGTGCATGGCCAACCAGAGCAGCCACTACCACTGCACGGTGTCGGTCATAGTCGGCCTGGAAGAGGGGCAGTCATGAAGCGCCTGATGGTTGCCGTGGCCTGCGGACTGCTCGCCGGTGTCGCCGTGGCCCAGGATGGCAAGGCGGTCTATGATGCCAACTGCGCCGCCTGCCACCAGCCGGATGGTGCCGGCGCGCTCGGCCTGGCGCCGCCGCTGGCCGGCACGCTGGGCAAGCGGCTGGCGGTGCCCGAAGGGCGCAAGTACCTGCCGGGCATCGTCATCGCCGGCCTAGCCAGCAAGATGGAATCGAAGGGCGTGCTCTACGAAGGCATCATGCCGAACTGGCAACAGTTCTCGGATGCCGAACTGGCCGCCGTGCTCAACCACGTGCTGACCACCTTCAACACCGCCGAACTGCCGGCCGACTTCACCCCCATCGAGGCCGACGAACTGGCCGCTACCCGCGCCAAGAAGCCGACCGCCAAGGAACTGCGCGCCTGGCGCGCCGCCTCCCAGTAAGGAAAACGCCATGCGCTTCGCTTCCATCACCCGCAGCGTCCTCCTGCTCGCCGGCCTGACCGGCTTGCTGTCCGGCGAGGCCATGGCCGATGCCGCCAAGAAGAACTACCGTTTGTACTGCATGGGCTGCCATCAGGCCGACGGCAGCGGCTCGCCGGAAAACGGCATCCCCAGCATGCGCGACGAGGTCGGTCATTTCCTGCGCGTGCCGGAGGGCCGGGCCTACCTGTCGCAGGTGCCGGGCACGCTCAATACGCCGCTCGGCGACGGCGAAACAGCCGACCTGCTCAACTGGGTGATGAGCAATATCGGACGCAGCAGCATCCCGGCCGATTTCAAGCCCTACACCGCCGACGAAGTTCGGGCCTATCGCGCCAGCGTGCCGCAGGACATTCCCGGCATGCGGGTGCGGCTGGTCAAGCAGCTCGACAGCATCCAGCTCGGCGCGGCCCGCTAACCGGAGTTTCCATGAACGCTTTGCAATCCTTGCGCCGTGGCGTGATCGCCACGGCGGGGGCGGTCTTCGCCTCGCTTTTCTTCTGCCTGCTGGTCAGCCCGGAATGGCTGACCGGTTGGGGCACCGTCATCCTCGTCGCCATGGTGCCGGCGCAGATCGTCATCAGCCTGGTGTGGCAGTCCGGCTATCCCAAGCGGCTGGCCGATCTGCCGCAACCGCTGCGCGGACTCGCCTTTACCGGGCTCAATGCGCTGGTTGGCGCCGCCGTCGCCTATCTCGCCTGGCAGACGCTCGGGGGCGGCATGGATCTGCCGACCCCTTTCCTGATCATGTACCTGATCTTTTCCGTGGCGGTGATGCTGGTTCTCGTTGTGCCGCTGCAATGCTGGCCCTTCGCCCAGACGATCTGCCATCCCGGCCTGATGGGCGGGGCGCTGCTGCTGGCTGCCTATGCGCTGGCCTACGCTCTGTTCCGTGGCTTGTTCGACTTCGGCTTCCTGGCCGAAGCACCGTTCTACCGCCCCGAACTCGACCCGCACGGCCTCTTCATGGCCTGGATTCCGCTGGTCTTTAGCATCGCCATGCTGGTGCCGGTACTCGGGCTGGTGCTGTTCGATTTCTGGCCGGTGAGTGCGCTCGCCGGCAAGGTTTCGCTACTGGGCAAACAGCCGGTATTCGGCCTGCTCGCCCTGGCCCTCATCGTCGCCGTGGCCGGCGGCCTGTGGACGGTTTTCGTCGGGCAGGGCATGGACCAGGTGCTGTTCATGGTGCGCATCTGCGTCACCGTCAATTTCGGCTACTTCATCTTGCTCGTCATGTTCGACGGTGTGCCGGCGCTGAAACTACCGCAACCTTGGCGCGGCCTGGTTCTCAACGGCGCCGCTGTCGGGCTGGCGGTCACCATGCTGAGCCTGTACGAATCGCTGGCCTTGAGCCATTTCGCGCTGCCTTCCGGCGGCCCGACCTATCCGCTGGAACTGTGGCTCGCCTCCGCCATGCTCGCCGTGACCTTTCCGCTGATGGTGGTGGTTGGGAGCTATTTCAAGCCGGTATCTGTTGCTCGTGATTGATACGGTTCTTGGGGGATATCGCACTAGGAAACGGAGGTTTGTAACTCGATTTCGGCGCCAAAAGTCTATGTTCGACCAGTAGCCCTTCAATGATGCGGGCCACTGTGGTCCGCATCATTGCGAAAGCAGCGATCAATCTACTTATGTATTGTAGCGAGTGCCCATATTTTGCCGCCTAGGCTGCCAATATGTTGTTCAACACGTTAATCATTCCTGCCGGTTGATATTGAGCGTCTCTCATTTTCGCTACGACGAGATCGCGAAACAATTCATAGTTAGAGTGCTTCCAAAAACGACCAGTGAATCGCTTTAGTATTTCGCGGCCTTGAAATTGTTTCATCCATTCGTCTGACTTTAGCGCTCCCTGATACTCAAGCGTTAAGGTCGCCTCAAGCTCTTTTAGGCGCTCTAAGTTGAGCTCCTTATCCATGATTTGTTGCAGTCGATTGCTCGATCTTTCAATTGCGATGCGAAGCGTTTCTGCGGGGCGATTATCGGCCGGGTCTCCAGCAAGTTGAAGCGTCGAAAGTACGAGGGAGTTAACTTGACGTGATATTCGATGGCGAACGAGTTGAGGAAGAGTCTCTTCAGCGATGCTGCGCAGTACAGCCTTGATTTTTTCAGCAGTGTTAACCTCGTGTGGTATCTCGCCCTTGATGCTACCTAAGACGCCCAGTATGTGCTCAGGTGAGAGTAAATAGTTTTCGATATGGTAGACATCCCAAGCCAGTGCGTGGGAATGCTTGGCGGCTTCGTCTTCATCTGAATCCCTGTCGACGACTGAGAATATTTTGATGGGGAGACCACCTTTGGCAATCGATGTCTCAAGCACGCCGTGAAGATTTCGTACCCGGGATTTGTGTTCGCCTGATATGCAATTGATCGTAGCCGAGAATGTCGGGAAGAGCTGACCAACAAGCCATTCATCAAGCCCGGGAGTCCCTCTGCCCTCGAAGATAACCAGCTTGGATCCAGGACGGTAACTGGCGAGATCCCCAACGAGGTCGATGATGGCACGTTCCAAATCATCAGCGGAGATTGACCGGATTTGGTTGTCGCTGCTTTCCGCAGAGAGAGGTGGAAACATGTGGAAAACCGAGAACTCCGGTTGCCCAACTGCCTGTCTCAAAATTGCATCAGAATGCGTTATCAGCCAAATCTGATTACCTAGTGCTTTCCCAAGGTGTCGGTGGTAGAAGGTTGGAAGTCCTCTAGTGAGGCGGGGATTCAAATGTAACTCTGGTTCGTCTATCAAAACCACAGAGTTCATTGGAGCCGCATTACGTAACCGAAGATATCCATATAGGATTTCCTTCTCACCAGAACTCAAATCGTTCAAATCATGGGTGCCGCCAGATGATGTGCGGACAGGGAACTCGAGTGTGCCTGAAGCGGTCGGTTGTGGTCCAAGGAACTCTTTATCGGGAAAGAACGTTTGAAACAGCTCTTTCAGTGTTTCTATGAGCGTTTCCCGCTTTCCTTGCGCTACGCCTGCCTTTTCCGCGAGCACCTCGGAAACATATCCTGCTGCCAATTCGCTTTTGACGTTCTGATATTTGTTGATGTAGTTATATAGGGCGTGGTTTCGCAGATTTTGTTCAGAGGCGTCCAGATTAAGATTGACCCCACCGATCTGCTCTCTGTTAAACATTCGCTGCGGCCCGTGATAATCCAATACACCAAGCTTATCTGGGAGGTACGTTCCAAACATGACTTCCAAGACTTTGGACTCGGTTACCAGTATGTCGCCAGACGGCTGGATCGCGATTTGCCCCAAGAAGGATGGCTGCTCTAGTTCAGTCATCAACTGAGCCAAGTTGGCAAGCGCATTTTTGTTCACTTCATCTTGATGCACACGGAGTTGAGGCCCGAGCACAGCCATCCCTGAGTACCGCCATCCGTAGGTCTGTTCTGCAATGGTGCGCCATGCACCTTGAGTCAGAAGTGAAAGAGCATTGAGCTTTAGATAATCTCTTTCTGCTTGCGAAAGACCTATTTGCGCGCGGATAACGAGTTCTTTTGTCTTATCTTGAAACAGCGAGGTCATCTGCCTTGCATCCCCAATGGCGATCTGGAATTCCCCCATCCAATGATGCCATTCGTTTGGCTGATATCCGCCATATGCAGACTTTAGGAAACGAAGTGCGTCGAGAACGCAGGATTTCCCGCAGCCGTTTGGTCCCGCTATTACAACCATGTCCTGGAGATCGGACATTTGCAGCGTGGTAATGCCACGAAAGTTTCTTATTTGGACTTGCTCGAATCTCATGGCTGCTCCCAATCGTTATGCGTCTGGCAAATATTGTAAATGTCATTGTGCGCTAGATAAAACTAGAGCCGCTCACGCGATATCGTGCAGACGAAATAAATTCAGCAGCAGATTGCGGATTCTCTATTCGGTGTTGGCCGGTGTTACTTTGTCATAAAGATGCAGTTGTTCTTATTGAAGAGACTAAATTCAATTGCTTAGGCGCCGCCCTCCCCAAGCGCAATACCCATAGTCGCAGCGACACAGGCTTCCTCAATTCCTTCCAGCTCCGCATGACGCGGCTTGTTTTCCGAGATGAGCAGCATCAGGCCCTCGATCTGCATGGCGATGAGGGCGGCGCGGTGTTGAACTTCCTTTTCGGCCAACGCCGGATTGGCGGCGGCGATCAGGCGGGCGAGGTTGGCGCGGTGGTGGCTGTACATTCTGTCGAAAATCTCGCGGCCGATCGGGTCGCGGGTGGCGAGTGACCAGATTTCGACGAACAGTTTTTCCGATTCCCCTTTCTTCGTATCGGCCAGCAGGTAGCGGATGGCTGCTTCCAGTTTGTCGCGCGGCGCGATGTCCAGCGTCTCGATGTCCCGGTAGGCCGGGTCGTAGCCTTCCATGACCGACTCGAGCATCGCCTGCAACAGGCTTTCGCGGCTTGGGAAGTAGTGCTGGACGTTGGACAGCGAAATGCCCGTCCGCTCGGCGACCTGGCGCATGGTCATTTCGCCGTAGCCGCCTTCGATGAACAGGCGCCGCGCGACATCGAGGATTTCCTGCACCTTGGCCCGCCCCTTGGCGGTTTTGGCTTCGGCTCGGCCGGCGGGTTGCAGTGCTGCGTTTTTCATGGCGATTTAAAAAATAGGTCGATAGACAAATTTTCTCATTAAACCCCGTTGACGAAATAGGTCGCGCGACCTAATATTCATTAACAAGTTAGTCATGCAATTGATTCCGCAATAGTGAAATCCGGTTTGGCAAAGGAGAGCGGTATGGAGGAAATGGAAGCCAAGGCGCAAGGCCGGCGGCGCTTTCTCGGCGGCCTTGCCGGCAGCGTCGGGCTGGCCGGCGTGCCGGGCCTGGCGGCTGCGGCGAGCGAGCCGGTTATCCGCAAGCCGGGGCGCGATGCCTACGACGTGATCGTCATCGGCGCCGGGTTTGCCGGTCTGGCGGCGAGCCGCGATCTGGCGAAAAGCGGTCTGTCGCTTTTGTTGCTGGAAGCGCGCAACCGCATCGGCGGGCGGACTTTCACGTCGGCCTACCAGGGCAAGAAGATCGAGCTGGGCGGCACCTGGATTCATTGGAGCCAGCCCTACGTGTGGAACGAAATCACCCGCTACGGCCTCGGTATCGAGGAAAGCCCGGGGGCGGCGGCCGAGACGGTGTCGTGGATCAGCGGCGGCAAGCTGCATAACGGCAAGGCCGGCCCGGTGTGGGAGAAGATCGCCAAGGCTATGGAGCGCTTCTGCAATGTGGATGGCCAGGGGGGCCGCGAGGTACTGCCGCTGGCGCACGACCCGCTGTTCCGCAAGGAAGCCCTGGCGCGCTGGGATGCGCTGTCGCTGCAGGACCGGCTCGACGCCCTGCATCTGAACCGCGAAACGCGCGACCTGCTCAGCCCCCAGCTCAGCATCAACTGCCATAACGAACTGGCGCAGGCCGGCTTTGCCGACATGCTGCGCTGGTGGTCGCTCGGCGATTTCGACATGAATCGCATGTTCGACAAGCTGGGCCGCTACAAGATACGCGAAGGCATGGGCGAACTGGCGGCACGCATGCTGGCCGATTGCGGCTGCGATGTCGCCTTGTCTGAGCCGGTGGCCGCGGTGACCCGCCACGAAGACGGAAGCGTGGTGACCACCGCCAAGGGCGCGACCTATCGGGCGCGTGCCGTGGTCATGGCGGTGCCGCTGAACGTGCTGAAAAACATCCGGATGACGCCGGAGCCGAGCGCAGGCAAGCAGAAGATGGCCGCCGACGGCCACACCGGGCGCGGCACCAAGTGCTACATCCATATCAAGCAGAAGGTCGGCAACTGGATGGGCATGGCGCCGCACCCCAGCCCGATCACGCTGACGTGGACCGAGCAGCAGCGCGATGACGGCACCTTGCTCGTCTGCTTCGGGCCGCCGGGGTTGCTCGACATCACCGACGAAGAGGCGGTGCAGACGGCCTTGCGCACCCTGCTGCCGAAGGCCGAGGTGCTGGGTGTGACCGGCTACCAGTGGGATGTCGATCCGTATTCGCGCGGCACCTGGTGCTGGTATCGGCCGGGCCAGTTGACCGGCGGGTTGCAGGAATTGCGCCGCGCCGAGCAAGGGGTATTCATGGCCGGTTCCGACCAAGCCGAAGGCTGGCGCGGCTTCGTCGATGGTGCGCTGGAATCGGGCATCACGGCGGCGCGCGACGTGCGGGCTTACCTGAAGGGGCGGGCATGAAGAAGCTGATTTTCCCGTTCCTCGCCCTGCTGGCGGGCGCCGCCGGTGCCGCCGAGTGCAACCTCGACAAGGGCCAGAAGACTTTCGCCAACAAGTGCGGCATTTGCCACGTCGCGGCGGCCGGTGCCGCCCATACGGTCGGTCCGAATCTGTACGGCATCTATGGCCGTGAGCCGGCCAAGGCAGAGGGCTTCAGCTATTCCGAGGCGATGGCCGCCAAGCAGGGAGCCTGGGACGAAACCCGGCTCGATGCCTTCCTGACCTCGCCGAATACCGTCGTGCCCGGTACTGCCATGCCCTTCCAGGGTCTGAAGTCGGCGGCCGAGCGGCAAAACCTGATCTGTTACCTGCAAACCCTGATTAAGGAGTAATTCGATGGTCGCATTCCTGCAAAAAATGGTTGTCGCGGTGCTGCTCGGGCTGGCTGCTGTGGCTGCGCAGGCTGGCGATGCCGGGCTCGACAAGGTCATCGGCGAGCGTTTGGCCGTTCTCGAAAAAGCCTGGGAGAAGGGCGATGCCAAGACCATCGCCACCCAGGTCTGGGGCAGCGATGCCGTCATCCACGGCGAAGGCCAGAAGGCGGTGGTCAATACGCCGGAAGGCATCCACGGCACCATCGAGCACCTGCTGGCCGACACCCGCAAGGTCAAGCTCGGTGTGCATACGATCCGCCGCCTCGGGCCGGATGCCGCGCTGTCCTGGGTGACCTGGCATGTCACGCCCAAGGCCGAGGACAAGCCGTTCGAGGTGCGCTCGCTGTTCGTATGGAGCAAGGGCAAGGAGGGCTGGCGCATCCGGGCCGACATGTATTCGATGGGGGCGATGTAAGGCGAAGCACCGGCAACCGGGGCACCAACCCCGATCTGATGTGGATCAAGAAAAGTTGCCGATTTTTGATAACGGACACTGAGGGGCAATTCCTACACTGCCCCTAACCAGTGAAATTGGTTGCGGCCGGCCGGAGGGGTTGGCTCTGTTCACCACACAGGAGGTTGAAATGATCATGTTCAAGAAGGCCGGGGCCGCAGCGATCCTGGCTACCGTATTCTCCGCGTCGTTCTCCGTCCAGGCCGGGACGGACGCCGATGCCGCCAAGCTCGGCAAGGAACTGACCCCGGTCGGTGCCGAGAAGGGTGCCAACAAGGATGGCTCCATTCCCGCCTGGGCCGGCAACGAGCCGCAGGCTTCCGGCTGGAGCTATGGCAAGAGCCGCGCCGACGCCTGGAAGCACAAGGGCGACAAGCCGCTGTATTCGATCGATGCCAGCAACGTCGACAAGTACGCGGCGCAACTGTCGCCGGGCCAGGTTCAGCTGATCAAGCAGAACAAGGGCTACAAGATGGATGTCTATCCGTCCCGCCGTACCTGCGGCAATCCCGACTTCGTCGCCGACAACACCAAGAAGAACGTCACCACCGCCAAGATCGGTGCCGACGGCTGGAGCCTGAAGGAAGCTACCGTGCCGGGCATCCCCTTCCCGGTGCCGCACTCCGGCACGGAGGCGATGTGGAACGTCAAGATGAAGTACGCCGGTGTCGGTTTCGAATATCCGACCCTGTACACCGCCCTGTCGCCGCGCCCGGGTTCCAGCGAGTGGATCGCCGCCACCTCGACGCAGACCTATTTCTTCCCGTGGGGCAAGAAGGGCTCGGCCCAGTTCTCCGCCATGCCGCCGGTCGAGTACTACACCTACTTCGCCTACAAGTCGCCGACCGCACTGGCCGGCCAGTCGCTGGCGATCACCGTGTTCGCCGACAAGACCAACGAGGTGTTCTACTACTTCCCGGGCCAGCGCCGCGTCCGCCGCATGCCGACCTACGCCTATGACGCGCCGCAGATCGGCTTCGAGAACCAGTACACGATGGACGAGCCGCGCATGTTCAACGGCACCATCGAGCGCTTCGACTGGAAGCTGGTCGGCAAGAAGGAAATGATCGTCGGCTACAACGCCTTCGGCATGTACGACCCGAACGTCAAGTTCAGCGACGTCACCAAGGAAAACGCCGTCGATAGCGCCCATCGCCGTTACGAGACGCACCGCGTGTGGGTGGTCGAAGCCACTGTCAAGTCGGGCGTCCGCCACGTCGCGCCGAAGCGCACCTTCTACATCGACGAGGACAGCTGGTCCATCGTCGTCGCCGAGGACTACGACGCCCAGGGCAAGCTGTGGAAGCTGCGCGAAGGCTTCGTCATCCCGGTCTATGAAACGGGCAGCTGCGACAACCCGGCTTTCGTCCAGTACAACCTGATCGACAACCGTTACCTGGTCGACCAGAGCTCGCTCGGCGGCGGCAAGGACATGAAGTGGTTTGTCGAAGCCAACGATCCGAAGCTGAAGGAAGGCTTCTACACCTCGGACAACCTGCGCGCCATCAGCGAACGCTGAGCCGACTGAACGGAAAAAGAGGGTAAAACCATGCACACCATATTCAAGAAAACCGTTCTGGCAGCGCTGATTGGCTACGTGGGGGCGGCCTCCGCCTTCACCTTCGAAACCGAAAGCATTTCCGGCAGCTTCGATTCGACCGTGTCGCTGGGCACCGGCATCCGGGCCCAGGGGCCGTCGAGTGACCTGGTCGTCGCCGGCGCCTCGGGCAACGGCGCGCCGACCGGCAACACGACCTTCCAGGGCGTCGGCGATCAGGGCAACATCAACTACAAGAAGGGCGATGCCTTCACCACCTACCTGAAGGGTACGCACGAACTGCTGCTCAAGATGCCGGACGACTGGAAGTTCATGGGCCGCTTCAGCTGGCTGCGCGACTTCACGGCGACCAAGACGACCGGCTTCGTCAGCGCGGCGACCGGCCCCAACGGCTACACCGCTTCGCTGTCCGACGACGCGCGCGACGATCTGGAGTTCAAGACCCGCCTGCTCGATTTGTGGGTGAGCAAGGAATTCTCGGTCGGCGAGCAACGCGCCCGGGTCCGTGCCGGCAACCAGGTGATCAGCTGGGGCGAGAGCCTGTTCCTGCCCGGCGGCATCAACCAGGTGAACGCCATGGACATCATGCGCTTGTCGCAGCCTGGCACGCAGCTGAAAGAGGTGTTCCTGCCGGCGCCAATCGTCAGCTTCGCCACCGGCCTGGGTCACGGCGTGAACGTCGAGGCCTACTACCAGGCGGCGTGGAACGCCAACTACTTCCCGCCGACCGGCAGCTACTGGTCGCAGGTGAACGGCCTGGGCGTCGGCGACAGCACCTACGGCATCAATCGCGTCAAGGCCAAGGACTCCGGCCAGTACGGCGCCGCCGTGCGCTGGCAGCCGTCGGGCACCCAGTTGAACCTCGGTTTCTACGCCATGGCCTACCACGACAAGGCGCCGAACCTGGCCATCGATCCCAATTCCATGGCCTTCGAATGGCAGTACGCCGAAGACCGCCGCATGTACGGGGTTTCGGCCAACCTGCCGGTCGGCGACTGGGCTATCGGCACGGAATTGTCCTACCGGCCGAAGGATGCCGTTTCGCTTAACCCGGGTTTCGACCTGTGCGCCTCGAATGGCGGCAAGTGCTGGGTGGACGAGAAGAAGTTCCAGTGGCACCTGACCGGCCTGCTGAGCATGACGCCGGGCGACTACGGCGGCATCCTGAAGGCGCTGGGCAATGCCTCGACGGCGACTTTCATGATCGAAGCCGTGGCTACCTACTATCCGAAGCTGAAGAAGTACTACGGTGCCGAGCCGATCGGCGCCGGCGTCTGGGCCTGGGGCCAGGAATTCAACCTGGGCAACAGCGCGGAAGCCGTGGGCGACAAGCTGTCCTGGGGCTACAACCTGGACTTCAGCTGGACCTACGACGGCAACCTGATACCGGGTTGGCAGGTCACGCCGGAGATCTACTACTTCCAGGCGGTGAGCGGCCGCACGCCGAACGCCTCGGCGCTGTTCATGGAAGGGGCGAAGTCGACCAACTTCATCGTCAGCTTCACGCAGAACCCGGCCAAGTGGCAGGCCGGCGTGAACTACGCCAAGTTCTGGGGCGGCTCGCGCGTCTATGACCAGCCGTACAAGGACCGCGATTTCTTCGGTGTCTACGTGTCGCGCAACTTCTAAAGCGACTCAAGGCCAGGGGGCGCTCGCCCGCCGCCTGGCCCAAACCATAAGAACAAATCATCTCCCGCAGGACAGCTCATCATGCTCAACCTTTTCAGCGTCGACGATGTCGACAAGTACCTGACTCATGCCCTCGGCGGGTTGGAGAATTTCTGCTTCAAGTTCCGGACGCCCTTCCTGATCTGGCTGGCCATCTTTACCGCCGTGATGGGCTATTTCGCGCTGCAGCTGCGCATGGAAGCCGGTTTCGAGAAGCAGATGCCGACCGGCCACGAATACATCGAGACTTTCCACAAGTACCGCAACGACGTGCTCGGCGCCAACCGCCTGAACGTCGTGGTCAAGGCCAAGAAGGACACCATCTGGACGCAGGCCGGCCTGAAGCGCCTGTACGACGTGACCCAGGCGGTGATCTACCTGCCGGGCGTCGACCGCCTCGGCGTGCAGTCGCTATGGACGCCGAACAGCTTCGTCAATGAAATCACCGAAGAGGGCTTCCGCGCCGATCCGCTGATTTCCGGCACCGTGACGCCGGACCAGCTCAATTCCGAAATCATCGCCGGCATCCAGCGCTCGGCCAGCCAGGGCGGCTTCGTCGGCACGCTGGTGTCGCGCGACCAGACCAGCGCGATGATCGTCGCCGAACTGGCCGAGGTGGACAAGGACGGCAACAAGATCGACTACGTCGCCTACAACGACAAGCTGGAAGGCCTGCGCAAGCAGTTCGAGGACGCCGATTTCGAAATCCAGATCATCGGCTTCGCCAAACAGATCGGCGACATCGCCGACGGCGCCTCGTCAGTGCTCGAATTCTGTGCCGTGGCCCTGCTGCTGACGGCGGGGGCGGTGTATTGGTACTGCCATTCGCTGCGTTTCACCATCCTGCCCATCGTCTGCTCCTTCACCTCGCTGGTCTGGCAGTTCGGCGCCCTGCGCCTGCTCGGCTTCGGCCTCGATCCGCTGGCCGTGCTGGTGCCCTTCCTGGTCTTCGCCATCGGCGTGTCGCACGGCGTGCAGCAGATCAACTTCATCGTGCGCGAACTGGCGCACGGCAAGACCACCGAACAGGCGGCCCGCGCCAGCTTCTCCGGCCTGCTGATTCCCGGTGTGCTGGCCCTGGTCACCGCCTTCGTTTCCTTCATCACGCTGATCCTGATTCCCATCCCGATGGTGCGCGAACTGGCGATCACCGCCTCGCTCGGCGTCTTCTTCAAGATCACCACCAACCTGGCGATGCTGCCCATCGCCGCGTCCTTCTTCACCTTCACCAAGGAATACGCCGACAAGGCGATGATGAAGCGCGACAAGCGGGCCCGCTGGTTGCGTGCCTTGGCCCGCGTCGCCGAACCGCGCAATGCGGCCATCGTCATCGCGCTGACGCTCGGCGTGTTCGCGGTTTCCGTGTGGCAGAGCAGCGACCGTGTCATCGGCACGCTGCAGCCCGGCGCCCCGGAACTGCGCCCGGAAGCCCGCTTCAACCGCGATGCGGTGGCCATTTCGGAAGCCTACGACACTGGCCTCGACTGGCTGACCGTGGTCTTCGAGACGGCGCCGGAGTCCTGCGAGAACGTCGCGCTCGGCCTCTACCAGGACCAGTTCGTCTGGCACATGCAGAACACCGAGGGCGTGCTATCGGCCATTTCCTTCTCCGGCCAGTTGCGGACCTATAACGAGGGCTACAACGAAGGCAACCCGAAGATGAACGCCATCCCCATCGATCCGGGCAATTACGCGGCGCTGGCCACCGAAATCGGCCGGATGCGCGGCTACATGCGCAAGGATTGCAGCATGACGGCGGTGCACCTGTTCCTCAACGACCACAAGGCGACGACCATCAATCGTGTCATCGACAAGGTCAAGGCCTTCCGCGCCGAGCACAAGCTCGACGGCGTCACCATCCGACTCGCTTCCGGCAATGCCGGCGTGCTGGCCGCGGTGAACGACGAGGTCGAGAAGAGCGAAATGCCGATGATGATGTACGTCTATGCCGCCATCGTCTTCCTGGTCGCCATGGTCTATCGCGATTTCCGTGCCGTGCTCGCCTGCTGCCTGCCGCTCACCGTCGGCACCTTCATCGGCTACTGGTTCATGAAGGAGCTGGAGATCGGCCTCACCGTCGCCACGCTGCCGGTCATGGTGCTCGCCGTCGGCATCGGCGTCGATTACGCCTTCTACATCTACAACCGCCTGCAACTGCACCTGTCGCAGGGCGAGAACATCGTCAAGGCGCTCGAGCATTCCATCCTCGAAGTCGGTACGGCGACCATCTTCACCGCCATCACGCTGGCCATCGGCGTCGCCACCTGGGCGTTCTCGGACCTCAAGTTCCAGGCCGACATGGGCAAGCTGCTCGCCTTCATGTTCATGGTCAATATGGTGATGGCCATGACAGCGCTGCCGGCCTTCGCCGTGTGGCTGGAAAAACTGTTCCCGCGCAAGACGCCTGTCCGCGCGCCGGGCATCCTCAACCACTGATCGGGAGCCGACCATGAACAAGCAACCCATGACGCTCCGCGCCACCACCCTGATCGCCGCGCTGCTCGGTGGCCTGATTGCTGTCCCGGCCATGGCCCAGGCACCGGCTGCTCCAGCGCCGCTCCAGGCCCAGCCGGCCAAGAAGAGCGCCGCCGCCACGCTGGCCCCCATCCAGGGCGCCGCCTACGCCGGCAAGCGCCTGGTTACGGTCGGCGACTACGGCACCATCCTGCTCTCCGACGACGAGGGCAAGACCTTCCGCCAGGCCGCCTCCGTGCCGGTGTCCTCGACGCTGACCGCCGTGCATTTCGCCGATGACAAGAACGGCTGGGCTGTCGGCCAGTGGGGCGCCATCATCCACACCGCCGATGGCGGCGAGAACTGGAGCATCCAGCGCCTGGAAACCCAGGAGGACCGGCCGCTGTTTTCGGTCCATTTCACCAATGCCCGCGAGGGCCTGGCCGTCGGCCTGTGGTCGCTGGTTCTGCGTACGCAGGATGGCGGCAAGAGTTGGACGCCGATCGATCTGCCGGCGCCGCCGGATGGCGGCAAGGCCGACCGCAACCTGTTCCGCATTTTCGCCTCCGCCAAGGGCGAACTGTTCGTCGCCGCCGAGCGCGGCATGGTCTTGCGCAGCGCCGATCACGGCCAGAGCTGGCAATACCTGAATACCGGCTACAAGGGCTCGCTGTGGACCGGCGTCGCGCTCAAGGACGGCACGCTGCTGGTCGGCGGCCTGCGCGGCACGATCTACCGCAGTCAGGACGACGGCCGCAGTTGGCAGCCGGTGGTCAGCGGCAGCAAGAGCTCGGTCACCGATCTGGTCGAGGGCGGCGGCCACGTTTTCGGCACCAGCCTGGATGGCGTGCTGCTCGACAGCACCGACGGCGGCGCCAGCTTCACCTGGAAGCAGCGCGACGACCGCCTTTCACTGACCGCCGCGCTGTGGGCCGGCAACGGGCTGGTCCGCTTCTCGCGGCACGGCGTGATCGCCGACGGGCAGGGCCTGTAGGCCGACGCAACGAACAATCAAACAGGAGACGACATGCAAACCATTTCCATGCTGATCGGCGGCCAAGCCGTCCACGCAGCCACTACCTTCCCGGTCATCAACCCGGCGAGCGGCGAGATTTTCGCTCGCGCCCCGGCCGGCGATGCCAGCCACGTCGATGCGGCGGTCAAGGCCGCCCAGGCTGCTTTCCCGGCCTGGAGCGCCAAGCCGGATGCCGAGCGCAAGGCGTTGATGCACGCGTTGGGGGCGGCACTTGAAGCCCACATGCCGGAATTGATGCGCCTGGTCACGCTGGAAACCGGCAAGCCGCAGGGTGGCCTGAACGGCGTCGGGGCGGGCATGGAAGTCGGCGGTTCGATTGCCTGGACGCATGTCACGGCCGATCTGGAACTGCCGGTCGAAGTCATTCAGGACAACGCTGAGGCGCGTGTCGAGGTGCATCGCAAGCCGCTCGGCGTGGTCGGTTCGATCACGCCGTGGAATTGGCCGCTGATGATCGCCATCTGGCACGTCATTCCCGCCCTGCGCGCCGGCAATACCGTGGTGCTCAAGCCGTCCGAAATGACGCCGGTGGCGACTGCCCGCTTCGCCGAACTGGCCAATGCCATCCTGCCGCCGGGCGTGCTCAATTTCATCACCGGCGCCGCCGGTTCCAACGTCGGCCCGGTCATGACCGGCCATCCGGGCATCGCCAAGATCGTGTTTACCGGCTCGACGGCGACCGGCAAGCGCATCATGGCCAACGCCTCGTGCAACCTGAAGCGCCTGACCCTGGAACTCGGCGGCAACGACGCCGGCATCGTGCTGCCCGATGTCGATGTGAAGGCCATCGCGCCCAAGCTGTTCGGCGTCAGCTTCCACAACAACGGCCAGACCTGCGCCTGCTTGAAGCGCCTCTACGTGCATGAAAGCATCTATGACGAGCTTTGCGGCGAACTGGCCAATCTGGCCCGTAACGCGGTGGTCGGCGACGGCATGAACCCGGAAACCCAGCTCGGCCCGATCCAGAATGTCATGCAGCTGGCCAAGGTCGAGGAGCTGGCCGCGGACGCCCGCGCCCACGGCGCCCGCTTCCTGTGCGGCGGCCAGCGCAAGGCCGGCCCCGGTTATTTCTACGAGCCGACCATCGTCGCCGATATCGCTGACGGCGTGCGTCTGGTTGACGAGGAACCCTTCGGGCCCATTCTGCCGGTCATCAAGTATTCGGACATCGACGAGGTCATCGCCCGCGCCAACAACAGCCCGAACGGTCTGGGCGGTTCGGTATGGTCGAGCGATCCGGCCAAGGCCGCCGCGCTGGCCCTGCGCCTCGAATGCGGTACGGCCTGGGTCAACGAGCACGGCGCCATCCAGCCCGACGCACCGTTCGGCGGCGTCAAGCAGTCGGGCATCGGCGTCGAGTTCGGCCAGCATGGCCTGGCGGAATACACGTCGATCCAGACGCTGAAGATCATGAAGTCCTAAGTCCTGGATACCAAGTTTTCCCTGCGTTCATCTCTCTGCTCTGTGGAGTTTTCCGGCCGCTGCGTGCGGCCGGATTTTTTTCATCCGGGAGGGAATGTTTTCCTGTTGACTTACTAATATCGTAGTGATTAAATCACTCACATATTAGTGAGTCGGTGCTATTCTTCCCTTAAAGAACGGCACTGCAGAAAAGCAACAGGAGGAGATATGAAGCTGACGAAGTTGCCGGACTCGATCCGGCTGGCATTGACCGGCGGCGGCCGGGCAGGGAA
>NZ_JAKLTN010000008.1 GCF_022012295.1 Dechloromonas hankyongensis | reverse complement strand
GCCCAGCGAACCCTCGGCAAACCCGCTCCATATAGAAAACCAGAAGACAACAAAAAAGGCAGCCGAAGCTGCCTTTCATTAAACAAAATCCCTCTATATATAGAACCTGTTCAATCAATGGTCGCGTAGACCACTTCAAGAATATCGATCTCGCGAACACCGACGGGACTCTGGAAGCGGATGGAATCGCCTTCTTTGGCCTTGATCAAGGCACGCGCCAAGGGCGATACCCAACTGATACGGCCGCGTGCAACATCGGCTTCGTCCACACCAACGATGGTATAGGTATTTTCCTGACCATCCTGATCGGCAATGGTTACACGGGCACCGAAGAAAACCTGATCGTTGTCGCCCTGGCGGAGCGGATCCACCACTTCGGCGAAATCCAGGCGCTTGGTCAGGAAGCGAATACGCCGGTCGATTTCTCTGAGACGGCGTTTGCCATATATATAGTCGCCGTTTTCCGAACGGTCACCGTTCGATGCGGCCCAGGCGACAATCTCGACCACATGTGGCCGCTCACGCTTGACGAGATGTTCCAACTCATCCTTGAGGCGGGCGTGGCCAGCCGGGGTAATGTAATTGCGGGTTCCAGCCGGAAGCTTCAGCGATGGTTCGAGTTCTTCATCATCTTCACCATCGCTCTCCCGAACAAACGCCTTGTTCATCAATACCCGATGCTGTAATGCTCGACGTCCACCCGGATCAGTTCACGGCCGAGCAAGGCGGCTGTGTATTTGGCGAACTGGTCGGCCCAGGCGCCCTGCTCACGGAAACGATTTTCACCGGCGTACTTGGCGACACTGAGAATACGGTCGACGGCCAGAATCTTGCCGGTCGGCGTAGCGACATCGCATTCCAGCGCTGTAAATTCATGGTCGAACCATTTGCGTGCCTCGTCCGACGCAGCGCCCCCGGTAAACTTGAATTCAAATTCTTTTTCTTTACCGAACGAGACAATTACATGGTGCTGCATTTCTCTCTCCTCCATTGATTTGTTCGGGGTATTCTAGCAAAACATTGGAAGCAGGCAGGAGCCGAACATGTCCCTTCATCCGCTGAGCGACGGCGAAATCAGCGACCTCCGTAGTCAACTGCACGAACTGCAAGTCGAGCATCGCGACCTCGACCTGGTGATCACCCACCTGATCGAAAATCCGCCTCCGGATGACCTGCTGGTCCGGCGCCTGAAGAAACGCAAACTGATATTGAAAGACCGCATACTGCAGTTGGAGCAGATGCTGGTGCCGGACATTCCGGCCTAACTCCGGTCAGGCGGGATGCGGAAGAACATCCAGTAGACACCGCCGAGCAGCGCGGCCAGTGCCAGTTCCCAGAGGAAGGGAAATTGCCAGACCAGCCCGGCCAGCGCCCCCAGCAGGACCGAAAAGGCAATCAAGCGCAGTATCAAAGCACCAGCGTGCCGATATACCAGGCGATGGCCGCCATGGCCGCGCTACAGGGAATGGTCAGAATCCATGCCCAGACAATACCGCCCGCCACACCCCAGCGGACCCGACGGGCACCGCGCGTCGAGCCGACACCGGCGATGGCGCCTGTAATCGTGTGCGTGGTGGATACCGGAATACCAAAAGCCGTAGCCAGGAACAGCGTCACCGCGCCACCGCTGTTGGCGCAGAAACCGCGCGCCTGATTGAGCTTGGTGATGCGATTGCCCATGGTCTTGACGATACGCCAGCCACCGAACATGGTTCCCAGACCCATCGCCGTGTAGCAGGCCAGCACAATCCAACTGGGGATGTGATCGGTGGAACTGGAATAACCGGTCGCGATGAGCAGCATCCAGATGATACCGATGGTTTTCTGGGCATCGTTGCCGCCGTGCCCCAGGCTATAGGCGGCGGCCGACAGCAGCTGGAAGCGACGGAAATGCTTGTCAACCTTGCGCGGCGCCATGCCGCGGCAGATCCACGAAACGATGACCATCAGTAGGCCGCCGATGACAAAGCCGAGGAACGGGGCGACGAAGATGAAAGCGACGATCTTCAGGACGCCGGCGGTAATCAGGCCATCCACCCCGGCCTTGGAAACGGCCGCACCGACCAGGCCGCCGACCAGGGCATGCGAGGAAGACGACGGGATGCCGTAATACCAAGTGATGATGTTCCAGATGATCGCCCCGACCAAGGCGCCGAAGACGACGTAGTAATCGACGATGGACGGATCGATGGTTCCCTTGCCGATCGTCGTGGCAACCTTCAGCTGGAACAGGAAAAAGGCCAGGAAATTGAAGGCCGATGCCCAGATGACCGCCTGGTGCGGCTTGAGAACCCGCGTCGACACGATGGTCGCGATCGAATTGGCCGCGTCGTGAAAGCCGTTCATGAAATCGAACAGCAGGGCAACGAAAACCAGGGTCCCGACGACCCAGATACTGACTTGCACGGTATCCATGCCGCGCTACCGCTCAGGAATTTTCGAGGACGATGGCTTCGATGGTACCGGCCACGTCCTTGCAGCGATCGGTAACCGATTCGAGAATCTCGTAGATCTGCTTGAGCTTGATTACTTCCCGCACGTCCGGCTCCTCGCGGAAGAGCTTGGACATGGCGGAACGCAGAGCACGGTCGGCGTCCGTTTCGAGTTCGTCGATTTCGTGGCAGAACTTCAGGATGGCCGGTGCGTTGTCCATGCTGTGCAGCAGCTTGACGACCGACTGGACCGAAGCGCAGCACTTTTCGGTGACTTCGGCCATGATCTTGGCCTCGGCCGGCACTTTACGGATGTCGTACAGCGACATCGATTCGGCGACGTCCTGGATGATGTCCAGAATGTCGTCCATGCCGTTGATCAACTGATGGATTTCGTCGCGATCGAAAGGCGTGATGAACGAGGTATGCAACTGGGACAGCGTGTCATGGGTAATCGCGTCGGCGTTGCGCTCCAGCGTATCGATTTCCTCAGCAAAACGATCAGCCTGCTCCGGCTGTTGATCGACCAGCGCGCCGATCAGGTTGGACAAGGCTTTGCCGCCTTGGGTGATCAGCTCGGCGTGAGCATTGAAAAGATCGAAGTACTTGCCCTCCCTGGGCATCAAGCGACCGAACATGACAGTTCCGTTTAATGATTATTACAGCTTGCCATTCTAGCATGCCGCACCTCAGCCTTTCTGACAGAGACTGACTACACAGCACTGTCAGCGGATAAAATGGGGCATGCCCGACACACAGTTTCCAGCCGACGCTTTTGGCGACCGCTTTGATATCACGGCCTTGCCGCTACCTCGCCCTCCCGCCGGTTATGCCGTCCAGTTGCTCGACACCGATCAGCTGCTCGACCAGGCGACCGGTGAGCTGGCACCCGTGCGTACGCCGCAATTAAAACCCCTATTCGCCAGTTTTGACGACGCCTACGCCGCCGCCCGCCGCTGGGTAGATAATCATTGCAGCGACCCGACCGAACACCATCTGGCGATTGTTCCCGCCGGCTACGACTCATTATTAGAACGCCACGTATTGATCTATGGCGTCCTCTGTACCCGCCCCTGAATTCCGGAGAAAACCATGCCATCCCTTCAGCACCACGCCCTTGGCGGCACAGCACTGTCCGTTCCCGATGTCTGCCTGGGCACGATGACCTTCGGTGAACAGACCAGCGAGGCTGACGCCCACGCCCAGCTCGACTATGCCCTCGCCCATGGCGTCAATTTTTTCGACACCGCCGAAATGTATGCGGTGCCGGCCCGGGCCGAAACCTGCGGCGCCTCGGAAGCGATCGTCGGCCGCTGGCTGCGCAAGCAGGCGCGCGACAGGGTGCTGATCGCCACCAAGGTCGCCGGCCCGAGCCGTAACCTGAGCTGGATACGCAACGGCCCGCCGGCCATGGACCGTGCCAACATCCGCGCCGCCATCGAAGGCTCGCTGCAGCGCCTGCAGACGGACTACGTCGACCTCTATCAGTTGCACTGGCCGGAGCGCAACCAGCCGATGTTCGGCCAATGGCAGTTCGAGCCGGGCAAGGAGCGCGAATGCACGCCCATCCGCGCGCAACTGGAAGCGCTGGCCGAACTGGTCAAGGAAGGAAAGGTCCGCGCCATCGGCGTCTCCAATGAGCACCCCTGGGGGATCATGGAATTCAGCCGGCTCGCCGCCGAACACGGCCTGCCCCATATTGTGTCGACGCAGAACGCCTACAACTTGCTGAATCGGACCTATGAAACGAGCCTGACCGAAGTCTGCCATCGCGAACAGGTCAGCCTGCTCGCCTATTCGCCGCTCGCCTTCGGGCACCTGACCGGCAAATACCTGACCAACCCTGCCGCCCCCGGGCGCCTGACCCAGTGGCCGGCCTTCGGTCAGCGTTACACCAAGGTCAACGTCGCGCCGGCCGTCGCCGCCTATGCCGAACTGGCGAAAAAGCACGGCCTGAGCTTGACCCAACTGGCCCTCGGTTTCGTGCGTTCGCGCTGGTTCGTCGCCAGCACCATCATCGGCGCCTCGTCGCTGGAGCAGCTACATGAGACCCTGCCCGCCACGCTGACGCCGATCTCACCCGAAATACAGGCCGGAATCGACGCCATCCACCTGCAATACACCAACCCGGCGCCCTGATGGAATCGCTGTTTACCCGCCTGGCCGCGGCGCTGGCCACGCCGGATGTCGCCCAGAAACTGGCGCTGACCGAAGCGCTCGCCGAGGACTGGAAGAACGGGCGACTCGACTGGTGCGACGAAGCGACGGTCGAATTGCACTGCGGCCGTCCGGACAAGCCGGAACTGGTCCCGCCCAAGCTGGTGCCGCAGCGCAGCCCAACGACCGTGGAGGGCCGGGCGCGCCTGCTGCATGCCATCGTCCATATCGAGTTCTCGGCCATCAACCTGGCACTCGACCATGCCGCCCGCTTCCGCGGCCTGCCTAAGCAGTATTACGCCGACTGGATCGTTGTCGCCGCCGAGGAGGCCTATCACTTCAGGATTCTGCGCGAACGCCTGAACAGCCTGGGCCACGACTACGGCGACTTTCCGGCCCATGCCGGGCTGTGGGAAATGGCCATGAAGACGGCCGACGATCCGCTCGCCCGCATGGCGCTGGTGCCGCGCCTGCTCGAAGCGCGCGGCCTGGACGCCACGCCACCCATCCAGCGCCGCCTGGAGCAGGTCGGCGACCAGGCCAGCGCGCGGGTGCTCGACATCATCCTGCGCGACGAGATCGGTCATGTCGGCCTCGGCGACCAGTGGTTTCGCCAACTCTGCAATGAGCGAAACCTGGAGCCGGAAAGCACCTACCGCGACCTGCTTCGCCAGTTCAAGGCGCCCCGTCCGATCACGCCGATGAACGAGTCGGCACGCCTGGCAGCAGGCTTTTCGCCGGCAGAGCTGGCCGTCCTCGCCGAAAAAGTGTAGAATAATCAATTCAATGCGTTGATGTTTCGCCCGCAGTAATTCCGAGCAGCCACCGGTATCAGGTTCTTGTGCAGGTTTCACCCCATTGATTCATTCCCCGGCAACGGCTGCGTCGGGGTCACCCAGGCCGCCCGACCATCGGGCCAATCCGTCGCCCGCCGCCATAAGCCGCGCATCGACGAGGAAAGGAAACAACAATATGTCGACATCCGTCGAAAATTTTGCCGAGCTCGGTTTGAGCGAATCGCTGCTCAAGACGCTCAGCGAAATCGGTTACGAAACCCCGTCCCCCATCCAGGCCCAGTGCATCCCCATCCTGCTCGACGGGCATGACATGATCGGCATGGCGCAGACCGGCACCGGCAAGACCGCTGCCTTCGCGCTGCCGCTGATGGAACAGATCGACATCAAGGTCAGCAAGCCGCAGGCCCTGATCCTGACGCCGACGCGCGAGCTGGCCATCCAGGTTGCCGAGGCGCTGCAAAGCTACGCCAAGAACCTGCCGGGCTTCCACGTGCTGCCCATCTACGGCGGCCAGAGCTACACCATCCAGCTCAAGCAGTTGGCCCGTGGCGCCCACGTCATCGTCGGTACGCCGGGCCGCGTCATGGACCACCTGGAGCGCAAGACGCTCAATCTCGACAACCTGCGCACCATGGTGCTCGACGAAGCCGACGAAATGCTGCGCATGGGCTTCATCGACGACGTCGAGTGGATTCTCGAACGCACCCCGGAACAGCACCAGACCGCCCTGTTCTCGGCCACCATGCCGGAACAGATTCGCCGCGTCGCCCAGAAATACCTGGTCGAGCCGCGCGAAATCAAGATCAAGTCCGCTACCGCCACCGTCGCCGCCATCCGTCAGGTTTACTGGCAGGTCAGCGGCATGCACAAACTGGATGCGCTGACCCGCATTCTGGAAGTCGAGGACGATTTCGACGCCGCCATCATCTTCGTGCGCACCAAGACCGCCACCGTCGAACTGGCCGACAAACTGAACGCCCGCGGCTATGCTGCCGCCGCCCTGAACGGCGACCTCAATCAGCAGATGCGCGAACGCGTCATCGAGCAGTTGAAGTCCGGCGCCCTGGACATCGTCATCGCCACCGACGTTGCCGCCCGCGGCATCGACGTGCCGCGCGTCAGCCACGTGGTCAACTACGATATCCCGTACGACACCGAAGCCTACGTGCACCGTATCGGCCGTACCGGCCGCGCCGGTCGTAACGGCAACGCCATCCTGTTCGTCGCGCCGCGCGAAATCCGCATGCTGCGCACCATCGAACGCGCCACCCGCCAGCCGATCGCGCCGCTGACCCTGCCGTCGCGCGCCGACGTCACCAACAAGCGCGTCGCCGACTTCAAGAGCAAGGTGGCCGAGGTGCTCAATGCCGAAGGCCTCGATTTCTTCGCCAACATCGTGTCGCAGATTGCTGAAGAGCAAAATGTCGGTGCCGAGGAAGTCGCTGCCGCCCTGGCCATGATGGCCCAGGAAGGCAAGCCGCTGCAGATCGCCGGTGAAGACCCGCGCCCCGCCCCGGCGCCGCGCGACAGCCGTCCGGGCGTTTTCGGCGACCGGGAACAACGCAAGCCGCGTTTCGAGGACCGCGGCGAGCGCCCGCGCTTTGAAGACCGTGGCGAACGCAGCGAGCGTCCCCGTTTCGAAGACCGTCCGCCGCGCACCGAGCGCCCGGCCCGTCCGACACCGGCCGGCGACATGGTGCGCTACCGCATCGACGTGGGCCGCGAGCACGGCGTCGAAGTGCGCGACATCGTCGGCGCCATCGCCAACGAAGCCGGCATCGAAAGCCGCTTCATCGGCCGCATCGGCCTGTACGAGGAATCGAGCACGGTCGAACTGCCGGCCGGCATGCCGAATGAAGCCTCCAACGCCCTGAAGCGCACCCGCATCCGCGGCGTGCCGATCAACCTGCGTGTCGATGAAGGCCGCCCGGGCGGCAGCTTCGGCGGCGAACGCAAGTTTGGCGGCGGTGAGCGCAAGTTCGACGGCGACCGCGGCGGCTTCAAGAAGAAGAAATTCGACGACCGCTAAGTTCTCCGGATGCACAAGGAACCACGGCCTGGCCCGTGGTTTTTTTGCGCCATTTGCATTAATGCGAATAATTCCTGTTTACAAATTCACAGGACTCCGTAAGATAGGAACCATTCTCAACAAGCAACCGCACCATGCGCTCCCTCATCGCCCACATTTCGATTGCCGCCCTGCTCCTCGGCTGGGCGCTGCTTACCGCAATCCCCACCTGACCCCCACCTGATCGGGAGAAGCACCATGCCGTCAAACGAACTCTGGGCCGGAGCCCTCAGCCTAGTCTTGATCCATGCCGAAACCGGTTGCCTACATTCCGCCCTGAATGCCGCGCGCCTGCTCGACCAGTTCAGCGCCACCGACGGCGTGGACGACGCCACCCGCCGCCTGTGCGAGCGGGCCAGCGACCGCCTGACCAGCCCGGAGCATCCCCATGCTTGCCCCGCTTAAGGACCGCAGCCTTCTCGAACGCGAGCCCGCCATCGCCGAGAATGAAGCGGAAATCCTCGCCTTGCGGCTGGCCCTGCGCGATGCCCGCAGCGCCCAGCGCCGCTCGGCAACGCTGAGCGCTCGCAAGGTCGTCGGACTGACCAACGAAGTCAATCGCCAGAGCGAACTGAACGCCAGGCTCCAATTGCAGGTCGATGAACTGGAAAACGGCCAGGCCATCGTCGCCCTCGGCCAGCAGCTGATGGCGCTGCGCGACCATAACGAGCAAATGGCCGCCGCCGCCCATCGCCTGTGGTTCCTTGACCGGACACTGGGCGCCGCGCATCGCGAATGCGAGCGGCTGGCCCGTGAGCGCGATGCGGCGCTCGACTCCCTGCACGACAAAAGCACCGACCACACCTGATCCTGTTTATATTCGCCAGCCAACCGGGCACCCGGCCAGCCAGCCGCGCATTCCCCCACGGAGTACGAACATGCCCGAAATCCCCTATCACGTCGTTGGCGGCCGCTTTTCCGCCCGCTCCCCCAATCCTGTCGGCGTGGATGCTGCCCTGCTGCGCCGCCCATCCGTCGAAACTGCCGAGACCGTCGCGCCGGTCAGCACTTCGCGGCGGCGCAAGCTGTGGGAAATTCCGCACAAGTATCACTGCCCGGTCATCGGCAGCTGTTTCGAGGTCACGGAACTGCGCAGCCTGATGCAGAAAGTGATGCATCTGCCGCGCGACACCACCGATTTCGTCCTGCACACCTCTGCCGTGGGCGCCTGCGAAACGCGCAGTCCACTGGCCGACCTGCTGCACAAGACGATGGAAAAGCGCTACACGCTGATCGTCCGCCGCTTCGCTGCCATGAAAACGAGTGATGGCGTCCGCCAATTGTGGCAGGAGGCGACGCGGACCGGCGTCGAACTGCCGGGCGCGCTATGGGCGGCCTGGACGCATCCCGCCTGCGACACGCAGCTTGAGCAGGACATCTACGCCGACATCCACATGATCCAGCACCAGATCGGTACCGGCGCCCGTGCCGACCTGAAAACCCTGCGCCATCTGCAAGGCGAGAATGCCGAACTGCGCTGCCAGTTGGCCGAACTGCGCACTGAAGCGGAAGCCGCCCGCCATGAAAAGGCGCAGGAAACCCGCGCCCTGGCCAAGCGCCTCACCGAATTACGCGCCGAGCAGGCCGGCCGCGACGCCTGCATCGCCCGCCTGTCGGCCGAATTGGGGAAGCTGCGCGACAGCGTGCCGGAATTGAAACAACGGCAAGCCCTGGCCCGCCGGGCGGACGATGCCGAAGCCCGCGCTGCCGCCCTGCTTGCCCAGTGCCGCGAACAAGGTGAGGAACTGGAGCGCTTGCGCCGGCGTGTCACAGAACTTGAACCAGCGCCTAATGAAGGAGCGGGAACGGCCATGGCAAGCATCCAGGCCGCCACACCCGAGATTGCGGCCGGCGAATCGCTCGACGGCAAGTGCATTCTCTGTGTCGGTGGCCGTTCCGGCGCCATCGACGGCTATCGCGATGCGGTCGAGCGCCATGGCGGCCGTTTCCTACACCACGACGGCGGCTTGGAGGAAAGCCTGCACCGCATCGACAGCGCCCTGGCCGCCGCCGACCTGGTCATCTGCCAGACCGGCTGCATCAGTCACAACGCCTATTGGCGCGTCAAGGAACAGTGCAAACGCACCGGCAAGCCCTGCGTCTTCGTCAAGGGCAGCGGCATCTCGGGTTTCGGCCGCCTGCTCGGCGATCTCGGGCACGGTGCTGCAACTGGCGCAGAAACACGGCATAACATTGTTGACAATAATTCTCAATTACACAACAATGCGAACCATTCTCGTTATCCTTCCAAATCATGAACAGCCAACCCAAGCCGCCCGCCCAAACGTTGACCAGTTCAGCACCCACCCAGCGTCCGCGCGTCGATAGCGGAGCACTGCTCCAGGGCTCGTCCGCAGTCGAAATTGAACATGCCGGCCAGCGCTACCTTTTGCGGGTGACGCGCGAGAACAAGCTGATCCTGACCAAATAACTCTCCTCCGTTGTAACCCTCTCGTTCCCACAGCCAGCAAGCCAAGCGCCAGCAAGCCAGGGGTTTTTTGGCAGTGAGCCGGGAGCAGAAACCGAGAAACCAGCATCCATGAGCTACGCCCTCTCCCGACCCTCTTCAGCCCAGCGCAGCGGACTGCTCGGCATCGTCATCGGTGCCCACGTCCTTGTCCTGCTGGTGGTCATGGCGGCCAAGACCGTCGCGCCGCAGATCATGGAAATGCCGCTCATCGTCGACCTGCTGCAACCACCGGCCGAACAAAAACAGCCGGAAGCCAAGCCGCTGCCGGTGGTGAAACCGCACCCCGTCCGCGAAAAGCCGGCACCGACACCGAAACCGACTATTCCGGTACTCGAAGCCACGCAGAGCACCCAGCCCGCCCCGGCTGCACCGGTCGCCCCGCCGCCCGAGGTCAAGCCTGCGCCGCCGGCCGCCGAGCCGGTCGTCCAGGCCCGCTTCGATGCCGACTACCTGAAGAACCCGGCCCCGCCGTACCCACCACTGTCCAAGCGGATGGGCGAAGAAGGCAAGGTTACCCTGCGCGTTTCGGTCACCCCGCAAGGCACGGCCGACAACGTCGAGATCAAGACTTCGTCGGGCAGCACCCGCCTCGACGAAGCTGCCCTGAAAACCGTGCGCAACTGGAAATTCATCCCGGCCAAGCGAGGCGATACGGCCATCCAGAGCTTTGTGCTCGTCCCGATCATTTTCAAATTGGAGCAATAACATGCAGGAAACCACCCAAAACGCCTTCGGCCTTGCCCACCTATGGGCCAGTGGCGACCTGGTCTCGCACGCCGTTGCCTACATCCTGATCACCATGTCGATCGCCAGCTGGTACCTGATTCTGGCCAAGGCCTGGGACTGGTATCGCGTTCGTCGCGCCGCCAAGGCCGTCGGCGGCTTCTGGGCAGCGACCAGCGTCGGCGAAGGGCTCGACAAATTGCGCCAGGCCGGCGGCGACAGCCCCTACGCCGAACTGGCGGAGCAAGCCAACTGCTGCAATCATGAATGCGAAGCCGTCACCGGCCGCCTGGCTTCCCGTTTCGACCCGGCCGAGCAGATGGAACGCGCCCTGCGCCAGCAACTGTCGGTCACCCAGGCCGGCATGGAAAACGGCCTGACCCTGCTCGCCACGACCGGTGCCACCGCTCCCTTCGTCGGCCTGTTCGGCACGGTGTGGGGCATCTACCACGCTTTGGTCGCCATCGGCCTGTCCGGCCAGGCAGCCCTGGAAAAGGTTGCCGGCCCGGTCGGCGAAGCGCTGATCATGACCGCCGCCGGCCTTGCCGTCGCGCTGCCCGCCGTCTTCGCCTACAACGCCTTCACCCGCGCCAACCGCGTCGTGCTGGCCGACCTCGACGCCTTCGCCCACGATCTGCACGCCTTCTTCACCGTCGGCAAGCCCTTCGTCGCCAACAGCGCCCAGATCCACCCGATGCGTGCCCGCGCCGCCACGGAGGCTGCATAACATGGCACTCGGCAGCTTCAACTCGCAAGGCACCCAGATGCCGACAGCGGAAATCAACATGACGCCGCTGGTCGACGTCATGCTGGTCCTGCTCATCATCTTCATCATCACCGCGCCGCTGATGACGCACTCGGTCAAGGTCGACCTTCCGCGTGCCGCCAGCACGCCGACGCCGGAAAAGCCGATGACGCTGCAGGTGTCGATCAATGCCGAGAATGCCGTCTTCGTTGGGAGCGAAGCGGTTTCCCCGGCCAGCCTGGAAGAGAAGTTCCGCGCCGCCGTGGCCCAGGACGCCAATGTCGAAATGCACTTGAAGGCCGACCGCGCCACCCGCTACGAAGCCGTGGCCGAAACGATGAGTGCGGCTCGTCGCGCCGGGCTGGCCAAGATCGGGTTTGTCACCCAACCGGGATCAGAACACCGCTGAACCTTTTTCAACCTTTACAATTTCACTCATTCAATAATCCTCGAGCCAGCCAGCCCAACGCCAGCCAGCCAAAACGGATAGCTAGCGGTGTTGCGGTAAGCGAGCCAGAGACTTTCAGGGAGTCTTACCACATGCTGTCCACCAAGAAACTCATCTCCGCTCTGGCGCTGTCCGCCGCCCTGGCCGCTCCGGCCCTGGCCATCGAATACCCGATCGGCGTGCCGCAACAGCGCGCCGGGATGGAAATCGCCGCCGTCTATCTGCAACCGGTCGAAATGGAACCGGAAGGCATGATGAAGAAGGCGAGCGAATCCGACATCCACATCGAGGCCGACATCCACGCGCTGGCCAACAACCCGAACGGTTTCGAAGAAGGCGCCTGGATTCCCTACCTCGTCGTCAAATTCGAAGTTTCCAAGATCGGCGGCGATTTCAAGGTGGCCGGCGAATTCATGCCTATGGTCGCCAACGACGGCCCGCACTACGGCGACAACATCAAGCTGGCCGGTCCCGGCAAGTACAAGGTGAAGTACACCGTGCTGCCGCCGTCGGCCAACCCACACGCCCATTTCGGCCGCCATACCGACCGCGCCACCGGCGTCCGCCCGTGGTTCAAGCCGATCGAAGTCGAATACGAATTCACCTACGTCGGCATCGGCAAAAAGGGCGGGTACTAAGCCATGCAACTCGCCAAATTGACCGCTGCGCTTGTCGCGGCGGGGCTGGCCCTGCCCGCCCTCGCCGCCTCGGATAGCGCCATGCTGCAAAAGCTGATGGAACGCATGGAGAGGCTCGAAGCCCGCAACGCCGAGCTGGAAAAGGAAGTCAAGGAACTCAAGGGCGAAAACACCAAGGTCGCCCAATCGCTGGACAGCCCGCGCCTGTCCGAAGACGAGCCGGAACTGACCGTCCGCCTCAAGGCGGTCGAGAAGGACCAGCTGAACATGAAGAAGGCCCAGAAGATCGCCGAGGCACTCGACGGCATCAAAGTCGGCGCTTCGCTGGCGACGGTGGGCCAGAAGGCCTACGGCCTCCCTGACGGACTGGAAAACGGCCCGTCGCAACTGAACTACCGCGCCGACGTTTCCGTCGAACTACCCCTCAAGCCGGTCGGCGATATCGACCACAAGCTGTTCGCCCATCTGCGCATGGGTCAGGGCCTCGGTCTGAACGCCGCCTTCTCCAACCTCGGCCATTTTGCCAGCGCGCCGAACGCCCTTGCTTTCCGCGCCTCCGGCGCCAGCCCGGACGACTCGGTGACCATCCTCGGCCAGGCCTGGTACCAGGCCTCGATTCCGCTGCCCTTCCTCGGCTTCAAGCCCTATTCGCGGGAAACGCTGGAGCTGACCTTCGGCAAGATGGACATCTTCGGCTTCTTCGACCAGAACAAGGGCGGCGGCGACGAATCGAAGCAGTTCCTGAATTCGGTCTTCGTGCACAACCCGCTGCTCGATGCCGGCGGCGAAGTCGGCGTCGATGCCAACGGCTTCCAGCCGGGCTTCGTTGCCTCTTACCTGAACTGGTTCGACAAACCGCAACCGTGGCGCATCTCGATCGGTCTGTTCGGCGCCGGCGACCGCGGCTCCAACTACCAGCGCAGCCTGTCCTCGCCATTGCTGATGGTGCAGGCCGAGAAACAGATGCGTTTTGACGGCCTGCTCGGCAACTACCGCATCTACGGCTGGAACCGCAGCCAGGGCACCGATTGGGACGGCAACCAATCCAAGCATACCGGCATCGGCGTCTCCATCGACCAGCGCATCGGCGACGGCATCACCGTCTTCGGCCGCTACGGCAAGATGATCAAGGGTGAACTGCCGTTCAACCAGGCAGCGACGGTCGGCGCCGAATTCTCGGGCGGCTACTGGAATCGCGGTGCCGACGCCATCGGTATCGCCAGCGCCTGGCTGCAATCCGGCAAGGGTTACCGCACGACGCCGCAGAACGCCTGGCTGGACGACGCGCATACAATGGCGGCCTACGCTTTCACGCCGCAAGGCGCCGAGAAGGTCACAGAAATCTACTATCGTTATCGCCTGTCGCCGCAGTTCGAACTGTCGCCGGACTTCCAGTACGTGACCAACGGCGGCGGCAATGCCGACGCCAAGTCGGTCAAGGTCTTCGCCGTGCGCGCCAACATCGCCTATTGAGAAACATATGAAACACGCTCTCCTTTCCGCGGTATTCAGCCTATTATTCGCGTCCGGCGCTGCACTGGCCGACGACATGCCGACCTACAAGCTGTTGATGAAGGAAGGCCGTCTCTTTCCCGAAACGCTGGAAGTGCCTGCCAACACGCGCTTCCGGCTGGAGGTGAAGAACGAGGGGCCAGGTGCCGCGGAATTCGAGAGTCTCGAACTGAAGAAGGAACTGGTGCTTGCGCCCGGCGTCACGCGCAGCCTGGTTTTCTTTCCGATGAAACCGGGAAGCTACAAGTTTTTTGACGATTTCCACCCGGAAACCGGGCAAGGCAAGATCGTCGCCAAGTAAGCCAGCTGCCAGCCAGCCAATTCAAAAAAATAGCCAGCAAGCACGGAGCACAGCATGGGTAACGCAATTTTTGTCGTGTGGCGGGAAAGCCTCGAGGCCTTCCTGATCGCCGGGATTCTCTACGCCTGGCTGCAGGCCAACGACGACACGGGCAAGGGCAAGCGCGCCCTTTTCCTCGGCCTCGCCGCCGGCGCCGGCATGGCCCTGCTGCTCGGCTGGGCGCTGCTCTCGGTGCAGGACGAGCTGACTGGAGAGGCGCTGGAAATCTTCCAGACCGCGACCCTGTTCGTTGCCGCCGGCCTGATTACCCAGATGGTGCTGTGGATGCGCAAGCATGGCCGAACCATGAAAGCCCGGCTGCATGCCGATCTGGCGGCCGCCGCCGAACGTTCCGGCTTTCTCGGCGTGGCCGTCGTCGCCGCGCTGGCCGTGGCCCGCGAAGGCGCCGAAACGGTGATCTTCCTCTACGGCCTGGCCCAGGGCGGCGAAATGAGCGCCCTGGCCATCGGCACCATTACCGGCTTCGCCGCCGCCGGTTTTACCGCCTGGCTGGCCGCGAAGAGCTTGGCCCGGCTCAATATCGCCCTGCTTCTGCGTCTGTCCTCCATCCTGCTGCTGGTACTGGCCTCGGCCCTGCTCGTCGCCGCCCTTGACCGCCTGATTGGTGCCGGCTATCTGCCGACCCTGCTCGATCCGGTGTGGGATACCTCGCTGCTGCTCGACGACACGACCAAGGGCGGCAAGCTGTTCGCCGACTTCTCCGGCTATCGCGCCCGGCCGCCGCTTTCTGAATTGCTGCTCTGGGCCGGCTACTGGGGCGCCGTGCTGTTCGCCTGGCGGAAAACCTCCCATGGCTGAGCACATCCTGCGCTTCCACCCCAGCCAGCCGCGCAGCCGGATCGAGAAGCTCGGCCTGCTGCTGCGCCGCTATCGCGCCCCGATCATCGCCGTGCAGTGGCTGGTTGTTGTGGTCTATGCCGGCCTGGTGGTCATTCCCGCTTTCCTGCCACTGCCGCCGGAAGACGCCCATATCTGGGACAACCTGCGCCTGTTCGCCCAGTTCTGCTTCTGGGGTCTGTGGTGGCCCGGCGTCATGATCGCCACGGTGACCATGGGCCGCGTCTGGTGCGGCCTGTTCTGCCCGGAAGGCTTCATTTCCGAATGGATCAGCCAGTACGGCCGCGGCAAGGCCCTGCCCGGCTGGCTGAAATGGGCCGGCTGGCCCTTCGTTGCCTTCATCTGCACCACCGTCTACGGCCAGCTGGTCAGCGTCTACGAATATCCGCAGGCTGCCCTGCTGGTGCTCGGCGGCTCGACCATCGCCGCCATCGTCATCGGCCTGCTCTACGGCCGCGAGAAGCGCATCTGGTGCCGCTACCTGTGCCCGGCTTCCGGCGTCTTCGCCGTGCTGGCCAAGATCGCTCCCCTACACTACAAGGTTGACCGCGCTGCCTGGGACCGCTACGAAGGCGAGTTCCAGCCGGTCAATTGCGCCCCGCTCGTCGACGTCCGGCGCATGACCAGCGCCGGCGAATGCCATAGCTGCGGCCGCTGCGCCGGCCAGCGCGATGCCGTCGCCCTGTCGTGGCGTTCGCCTTTCAGCGAAGTGCTCGACTTCAACAACCCGGCCAAGACGCCGGACGTGCTGACCCTGGTCTATGGCGTACTCGGCGTCGCCACTGCCGCCTTCCAGTGGACGGTCAGCCCGTGGCTGCTGCACATCAAGATCGCCGCCGCAGAATGGCTGGTCGAACACGACCATTTCACCCTGCTCGACAACGACGTGCCGTGGTGGCTGCTCACCCATTACCCGGAAGCCAGCGACCTCTTCACCTGGCTCGACGGCGCACTGATCCTCGGCTACCTGCTCGGCGGTGGCTTCCTGCTCGGCAGCCTGCTCCTCATTGGCCCAGCCATCGCCTCCCGTCTGGTCAAGAGCGAGCACCTGAGCTGGCAACGCTTCGCCCTGGCCCTGGCGCCGATGGCTGCCGCCAGCGTCATCCTCGGCCTGTCGATGCTCACCGTCACTCACCTGAAAGCCGAACATTTCTGGCTCGGCTGGCTGCCCTATTTCCGCATCGCCCTGCTCACCCTCGGCGCTTCCGGCAGCCTGTGGCTGGCGCTGCAACTGGTGCGCCGCTCGCCTGAAAACATCGGCAAGAAATCCATCGCCTGGATCACCATGGTCCTACCCGTCAGTTTGATGGTCACGATCTGGAGCCTGGTGTTCTTCGTCTGGTAAACGACAAGGCGGCCGGTTTCAACCCGGCCGCCCGCCTGACCTCGCCACACCTTCGCAATATCCCAAAAATCGGCCAGATCATTCCTGATCGGCCTTGCCGCCTCGCCGGCAAAATTACCTGCCTTGCCGGGAACGTGTCGGCCGTTTTCGGGTCAGTCCATTGACCATTGAAATTCAGCCAGGGACTTCCATTGCCTTGTGCTTCCTTGTGTTGCAAGCGGGCCGGCCGGAATGTCTAGCGGCGAGTTGCCATAAGCCACGGCCGAGCCAAACATTGGTGTAGTTGTTGCTTGTAATCGGACGTAGAGCAGGACGAGGGCCTTTGGCCTTTCATACAGTTGGAGGCGATATGTCGGTCAATGGAATCAACAGCGGGAGTTTCGATTTCTCCAAACTCCAGGGCAGCAATGCGAAGACGACAGCGGCGGGTTCGGCTGGGGTAGCGGATTTTTCGTCCGCCCTTAAGTTGCAGATGGCGAATATTCAATCGCAATCCGTCGGCACGCTGGTTTCGTCCCTTCAGGCCTCCAGCAAGGTATCGGGCGGGGCAAACTTTGCCGATATTCTCGGGACCGGCAAAACATCCGGCAACTCAGCGCTGGATGCCATGCTGGGCAGTGCTGCCGGCATCAGCGGTATGAATGGCATTTCAGCGACTGGGCGCAACATGTCGCTGTTCGACCCGGAGTCGGCCTACCGAATGATGACGAACATCAACACCAAGGCTGTCAACTACAAGGCCGAATCGTCCGAAATGACCGATATGAAAGCCTATGTGTCGGCCTTGCAGCGGGAGGCCATCACGCTGGGCGGCACCGATGCGTCGGCCAGCGGCGAGGAAATCCAGCGCCGCGTGCAGGCCTTTGCCGATGCCTACAATGGCTGGATTCAGCGTTTCGGCAGTGAGTTGCAGGATGGCGGCATGCTGGCCGGCACGCAGGCGGCCAAGGTGTCGCAATGGGAGCTGGAGCAGAGCATCGCCAATCCCTTCTACGGTGCCAAGGAAGGGCTGCACGGCATGGCTGATCTTGGACTGAGCATCGATCCGGTGACGAAGCTGGCGACCGTCGATAACGCCCGACTGAACGCCACGCTTGCCAACGACAAGACAGCGGCCATGGGAGCGCTGCAAGACTTCACCACGCATTTCGCCAAGGCAGCCGAGCTGTTGAACTCGGACGGCAATTTCATCAATAACCGTCTGGACAACCTGTCGCGCGCCATTGCCTACATCGACACCAACATGACATCCCTGCAGGCCGAGTTCGGCCTGGGCGATGCGGCGAAACCGACTGGGCAAGTGGCCAAGGCATTGGCCAGTTACAACGCGAAGCACGGCATCGGGTGAATTGAGGGTTTTGGTGTAAACGAAGAACACCAGCCTGGCTTGAAAGAAGCCGAGGCGGCCGATTACGGAAACTTACAAACCAGCCCATCAATAGCGGCCGGGTAGATCAGGCTACACGGAAGCTGCTGCGGGTTGCGCCGGTATGGTTGGGAAAAGCGAAACACATCTCGACAACAAAATGCTCGATAGGCGATGTTCCGGCAGAGGGAAGATGCGAGCGCCGGCCAGTCCGCCTAAACTAGGCGTTCTGCCTGAGACCTACACCAATGCACCAGAGAAGCCGCACTAGGCCATGCATGAAGGACGGACATGACAGCGCGTGCGCAACCAATCGACAAGAAATGCCTGCAAGCCCTTCAAGAGACGCTCAATCTGCACAAGGCAGGTCTATTGCGAGAAGCGGAAAAAGGCTACCTCGCCGTACTCAAGCGCTGGCCGATGGAGCCCCTGGCTTGCTACAACCTTGGTGTGCTCAAAGTTCAATCTAAACAGGCCACTGAAAGCCTCCCTTATTTCAAGAGGCTGGTTGAAACTAGGCCGGTGGAAAGCCAATACTGGCTGGCTTACATTGATGCGCTCATCCAGTCGGGACAATCCGATGTCGTCGCTGGCGTCGTTGAACGGGCCAAGCGACAGGCCCGCTTGTCACCGCAAGCCATTGCGGCAATTGAAATGCGCTTGTCTGGCCCGCCGCCGGAGGCACTCCGGGCACTGCTCGACGACTTCAATAGTGGTCGCCATACCGAATGCGAACAACAGGCTCGCCAGCTCAGCGAAACCTTCCCGCAGCATGCATTAAGCTGGAAGGTACTGGGTGCGGCACTGCATGCCCAGCAGCGTTTCGCTGACGCCTTGGCCGCCATGCAGAAATGCGCCGAGTTGATGCCTGATGACGCGGAAACCTGTAACAGCTTGGGTGCCATTGTTAATGAGTTGAAGCGGCACGACGAAGCCATACGATACTTTCAGCGTGCCTTGCAACTCAATCCGGATTATCCCGAAGCGCACAACAATCTCGGCAATGCTTTCAAGGCGCAGAGCAATGTCAGCGAGGCGGAGGCCTGCTATCGCCGAGCGGTCGCAATCCGTGCGGATTTCTCGGTAGCACAAAACAATCTTGCTCAAATCCTGCTGACCAGCGGCAAATATCCGGAGGCAATCGCCGTATACCGACAGATCCTCGACAAGGATTCACGGAATACCGACGCCTACCTGAACCTGGGCAGCGCATTTCATCTCCAGGGTGCGCTGGAAGAGGCTGAAGCCGCATACCGCACCGTGCTGGAATTGAACCCGGGCTTTGTCGAGGCCCACGTCAATCTGGGTAACGTCCTGCAAGACAAATTGCAGCACGGCGCTGCCGAATCCTGCTACCGCGAGGCACTCCGGCACGCGCCGGACAATTTTCTGGCGCTCAACAATCTCGGCGCATCCCTCAAGTTGCAAGGCCGCTTCCCGGAATCTGAAGATGCGTGCCGCCAAGCCCTGGCGCTATCGCCACATAATGCTCTGGCCCTGCTCAATCTTGGCAACGCCCTAAGCGAGCAAGGAAAATTTGAAGAAGCAAAAACCGCATTGCGCGGTGCAATTGCACAGGCAGGAAATTTTGCCGAGGCGCACTACAGCCTGGCCGACACCTCGCTTTTTTCCAGTGAAATCGAGGCAGCACGCCGTGCCTACCTCACCACCGCCGAACTGGCTTCAGGGACGATCAGACTTGATGCGATCATCGGACTGGCTGTACTGGACTTTCTCGACAGCAAGCCGGCTGCGTGCCGGGATCGTCTGGAATCGATCCGGGAAATCGTGACGCTTGCAGGCCCCGGTTCAAGCATCGCGGCCAATTACTGGTTTTACCTTGATCAACTGCTGAAGCAGCACCCCGAACCGGCCGGACTTCCGCCTGCCGGGAACGCCATGGAAGTCATCGGGGAAAGCCATGCACTGGCCGCTCATGGCTTGCGCGTTGGCTACCACGGGACGGATTACCACTGTCGCGCCCACTGGATCAGCGGTTGCAAGGAATGGCATCTGGGCAACGACCATCCGAACAAGTTCAAGCACCGCTTCACGGCATTGCTGGCGGAATTGCCACGTCAATCGACCATCCTTCTGTGTATCGGCGAAATCGATTGCCGCCCCGATGAAGGTATCCTCAAAGCGTGGCGGGCATCGCCGGGAAAGAGCATCAGCGATATCGCACGCAGCACCGCCGAAGGATATTTGCGTTTCGTCGACCGCACGGCCCGCCCGTATGGGCACCAGCTCATCGTGTCAGGCGTACCTTGCACCAACCTCGACCTGGCTGACTTTCCCGAAGAGCACGGCAAGCAACTGGTCGAGGTCATTCGGAGTCTGAATACCCATCTGCGCACCTTGACGGGCACCTACGACATGGATTTTCTCAACGTTTTCACGCTGAGCGACCGTGGCGATGGCATTGCAGACGGCACAAAGCATCTGGACCGGTACCACCTGCTCCCGGCAAGCATCGCCAAAGCATTTACCCTCCAGACCACGATCAGCTCGTCCACTAACGCATGAACGCTGCACGTTGCAGCTTGAAACCGGTAAGCTTGGAGCGCAATTTGCTGGCCCGATACTCGACAATGATCGATTTCACGAACCAAAACTCATGCTCGCCAACCTGACCGGCTTCTTCATCCAGTGGGGTATCACCGCGCTTTCCTTGTGGGTGGTCAGCCTCGTCTTCAACGGCATCCGCTTCGCCAACACATCGTCACTGATCGTTTCGGCCCTGCTTCTCGGCTTCGTCAATGCCGTGTTGTGGCCCTTGCTGGTGGTGCTGACGCTACCGCTGACCCTGCTGACCTTGGGCCTCTTCCTGCTCGTCATCAATGTGCTGATGTTGTTGCTGGTTGCCAAGCTGGTGCGCGGTTTCACCATTACCGGCTTCTGGACGGCCTTCTTCGCCAGCCTTTTCATTTCGGTGTTCAGCCTGTTCCTGAATTCGCTGGTGCCGGACACCGGGATGACGGTTTATCGTCTGCCGACTTCCGGCCCGACAATCTCGATGTAAGCACCGGTAATCCGGGCTTTCTCCACCGCCCCCCTTCTGCGAAAATGCCCGCTTTCCCGTCTACTGCCCAACCATGATCCAAGGCCAATTCCGTTCCACCGTCCTGCAGATACCGGCCGAGGTGACGCCGCTCAAGTTCCGCGGCTATTTGCGCAAGGAAATCCAGGAAGTGCAGGCGACTGCGCAAAGCCCGGAAGACATCATCGTTGTCCGCCTGTTCGTGTTGGAGAAGGTATTGTTCGGGCTGGGCGCGAAGAAGGTGGATAGCGTGCTGCAGGGCGTGGTCGAGAAGTGCCCGAACATTCAGCGCATCGAACTGGAAGCCCTGACCCGGCCGTTGACTGCCGAGGAAATGCAGGAGGCCGCTGCGGAAGCCCAGGCGACGCTGCAGGCGCTCAGCGAGAAGGTGATGGCCTCGGGCGGCAAGCTGGTGGCCGATTCCGGCGCCAACTAGGCGTTTCCATGCCCGGTCGGTAGACCTGGCAACCTATCTCAGGCGCCGATTCAGGTCGTCGATGACCGGTGCCCAATCGGCATCCTCGATGATTTCCTCCTTCAGGAAGGCGCGTTGCGCCTCGCTCCAGAAGGGCGCCCGATAAAGGGCGATCTCGTTGTCCAACGGGCGATGGCTGGCGATGAAGCGCTCGACCTCCCCTTCCTGGTTGGGCAATCCGAGTTGAGCAAACAGATTGCTCATGGTGTGCAGTTGGGGACCCATGGCAGACTCCTTGAGATCGCGGCTGGTTTTCGTTCGATGGACGCGGACGGCGGCTGTTCCCTGGGCACGCTTCTCAGAGCAACGTTTCGACCGCTTCGACCAGTTCGTCCGGCCGGGTAGCCGGGGCGTAGCGATGAACGACCTGGCCTTCACGGTCGATCAGGAACTTGGTGAAATTCCACTTGATCGCCTCGGTACCCAGGATGCCCGCCGCTTCATGCTTGAGCCAGACGTAGAGCGGATGGGCGTTGTCGCCGTTGACCTCGATCTTGGCGAAGAGCGGGAAAGTCACGTCGTAACGCGTCTGGCAGAACTGGCCTATAGCTTCGGCATCACCCGGCTCCTGCTCGCCGAACTGGTTGCAGGGGAAGCCGAGGACGACAAGACCCCGGTCCCTGAACTTCCGGTACAGCTCCTCCAGGCCGGTGTATTGCGGGGTGAAGCCGCACTGGCTGGCGGTGTTGACGATAAGCAGGACCTTGCCGCGGTAGGCGGCGAAGTCCTGCTGGTCACCGGTCAGGCGCCGGGCGCTGAAGTCATAGAGGGTCTGGGTCATGGATGGCTGACAGCTCGGCTTTCAATAGCCCGCTTTCGGCGGCATCAACTGGCCCCGGATCTCGCCCGGCTTGAATTCGGCGCTATGCACATTGACGTACAACTCGCCGGCCTTGTAGGCCTGATATTGCTCGGCACTCAGCTTGCTGCCTTCGGGGACCATCCAGCCATTGTCGCCGCTCTTGGTCAGCGTGATGACCACCGGCCCGTTAACGCCGGTCTTGCCGAAGTGGATATGCGCCATCGTGGCATTCATCCCGCTGGTGGTGACCTTGCCGCTGACGCTCATGTCGGGCTTGATGGTGATCATTCCGTCGCCGCTGGCCGAAGTCGGGACGGGCGGGACTTCCATGTCGCCTGAGAGCTTGAACTTGATGTCGTCGGCCCAGGCCGGCACAAAAAACGTCGCCATCAAAACAGTGGCGACGGCGAGGATGCCTGGCAGGGCCAGGCGGCGGTTCGGGAATGCGTTCATGGCAAGCCTCTCGTCGTTGAATGGAGTGCAGCAAGGAGATCAGCGTCGCGTGTGGCATGGTTGCGAGACACTATGGCAGCCACATGCATTTGAGATGCGATGCCGACGTTAGTTCGCGGATTCGTTGCATTTCTTGAGAAGTCCGTCTGCCCTCAGATGGCGGGATTTGCATGCCCGCTGACCTGCCATACAGTGGCCGTGTAGCCGGGCCTCCCCTAGGATGCGGGTTTGCCCCACAACAAGGAGACAGCATGCAGGCCTTTCAGGATTACTACCCGGAGAACCTCGCCCATTGCTACGGCTGCGGCCGCAACAATGCGCAGGGCCACCAGATCAAGACCTTCTGGGACGGCGACGAAACGGTCACCCATTTCCAGCCGCGCCCCGAGCACACGGCGATTCCCGGCTTCGTCTATGGTGGCCTGCTCGCCTCGCTGATCGACTGCCACGGCACCGGAACGGCGGCGGCAGCCATGTACCGGGCCGAGAACCGGGCAATGGACACGCTGCCGGCCTTCCGCTTCGTCACCGGCTCGCTACAGGTCAGCTACCTGAAGCCGACACCGCTCGGGCCTGTGCTCGAAATCCGCGGCCGGGTGAAGGAGATCAAGGGCCGCAAGGTGGTGGTCGAGGCTACCGTCTATTGCGCGGGCGTGGCGACGGCGCAAGGCGAGGTGATCGCCCTGCAGATGCCGGACACTTTCGTCGCTAAATAAGCCGGGCCTCAGGCCGACACGTCCCATTCGGCGAGAAACTGCGCGACGAAGTCTTCCATGAAACGGTGGCGCGGCTCGGCCAGGGCACGGCCAGTCGGCGTGTTCATCCGGTCCTTGAGCAGGAACAGCTTTTCGTAGAAGTGGTTGAGGCTGGCGCCTTTCGAGGCCTTGTAGGCGGCGGCCGTCTGGTGCAGCACCGGCGGCTCGTCGGGATCGTGCATCAGGCGGCCGGCGTGGCCGCCATAGGCGAAACAGCGGGCAATGCCGATGGCGCCAATGGCATCGAGGCGATCCGCATCCTGCACGCATTGGCCTTCCGGGCTGCGCATCGCGGTGGTCACCCCGGCCCCCTTATAGGAGATGGTGGCGACGATATCGACCACCGCCGCAATGACTTCCGCTGTCGCCCCTTCACGGCGCAGCAGCGCTTCGGCTTCGCGTGGCCCGACGCTGTCGTCGCCGCCGTGGAATTTCCAGTCGGCGATGTCGTGCACCAGCGCACCAAGTTCTGCGATTTCGCTATTCGCACCTTCCTGGGAGGCAATCTGGCGCGTCAGTTGCCAGACGCGGTTGATGTGGTGCCAATCGTGGCCGGAACTTTCGGCCAGAAATCGTGCCTTGATATGCGCGGCAACGCGGTCGACCAGGGTTTGCATGGGTTCCTCGGGCATACGGGCTGACTGAAAAGTCGCAAAGTGTACTGCCCTTCGCCCCAAGCTGCGCATCCCCACGTATCCTTGTCACCCCTCCCGCCTTTTGCCGACGATGACCGCCCCGCTGACGCCCCGCGCCGAACGTTTCTTCCTGCTGACCCTGGCCGGCATCCAGTTCAGCCATGTGCTCGACTTCATGATCATGATGCCGCTCGGCCCGATCCTGATGCGGGCCTTCGCCATCGGCACCCACGAATTCGGCCTGCTGGTGGCCTCCTACAGCTTCAGTGCCGCCGTATCCGGCATCCTGGCGGCGACCTTCATCGACCTGTTCGAACGCAAGCGCGTCCTGCTCACCTGTTTTGCGCTGTTCGGGCTGGCAACGCTGGCCTGCGGCCTGGCGCCCGGCTTTTCCACGCTGATCGTCGCCCGCGGCCTGGCAGGGGTCTTCGGCGGCATCATGGGCGCCCTGATCCACACCATGATCGGCGACGCCATCCCCTTCTCCCGGCGTGCCCGGGCCAGCGGCGTGGTGTCCAGCGCCTTTTCGCTGTCCACCATCGCCGGGGTGCCGCTGTCGCTGTGGCTGGCCAACCATCTCGGCTGGCGAGCGCCGTTCGTGCTGATCGCCGTGCTCAGCGTGCTGTTCATCGTCGTCGGCCTGCGCTTCCTGCCCGAACTGCGCCATCACCTGAGCGACGAAAAGCGCGGGCACCTGCTATCGGCAACCTTCAGCGTGCTGACCGACGCCAACCACCTGCGCGCCCTGCTCTTCTCGGCGCTGATCATCTTTTCCGGCTTCACGGTCATTCCCTACATCACCGTCTATGCGGTGAACAACGTCGGCATCGCCCAGATCGACATCCCCATCATCTATCTGGTCGGCGGCTCGGCCACCTTCGTCAGCGCCCGCCTGATCGGACACTGGGCCGACAAGCACGGCAAGATCGAGATCTACCGCTGGGTCGCCCTGCTCGCCACGCTGCCGCTGCTCGCCGTCACCCACGCCGGCGCCCTGCCGCTCGGCCTATGGCTGATCTGCAGCACGAGCTTTTTCGTCCTGACCTCGGGACGCATGATCCCGGCCATGGCGGTCATCGCCTCGTCCGCCCAGCCCAGGCTGCGCGGCACCTTCATGTCGTTAAACGGCACGGTGCAATCGCTGGCCATGGGGCTGGCGACGACGCTGGCCGGTTTCCTGATCTCGCTCGATGGCGGAGGCAAGATCGTCGGCTATCCGCTGGTCGGTTATGTCGCGGTCGGCGCCAACCTGCTGGCGATCTGGTTTGCGGCCCGCATCGTGATGCACGGTCAGCCGGGCACGCCTAATGCTACGCAAAGATAATGAGAACCGTTCGCAAGCAAATGTTTTAAAAGAACTTTTCCAAAATACGCCTTTCAAACCTTTCGTCCGCAGCTATAAAATCCGGGCGGGGTCAGCCAGCAGAGGCAGCCAGCCGGCCCGCTCTCTAACCGAACCTTCGGAGAAAAGCCATGAAAGGCGACAAGAAGATCATCGAAATCCTTAACGGACTGCTTATTGGCGAACTGACCGCTGTCGACCAGTATCTGATCCACGGCGAAATGTATGCCGATATGGGCCTCAACGAACTGGCCGAAAAGTCCATCCACGAATCTGACCACGAGCGCCAGCATGCGCGGGCCCTGATCCAGCGTATTCTCTTCCTCGAAGGCAAGCCGGATCTCTCCAAACGCGACGCGCTGAAGATCGGCAAAAACGTGCCGGACATGCTGAAGGCCGACCTTGCCGTTGAATACGCGGTCGACGGCCACCTGAAGAGCGCCATCGCCGCCTGCGAAAAGGCGCAGGACTACGTGAGCCGCGACATGCTGACGGTGCAGTTGGAAGATACCGAAGTAGACCATGCCTACTTCCTCGAAAAGCAGCTGCGTCTGATCGAACTGGTCGGCCTGCCCAACTACCTGCAGAGCCAGATGGGCTCGGGCAACCCGACCTGAGGAGCGGACAATGAAAGGCGACAAGAAAGTCATCGAAGCCCTGAACAAGGTGCTCAAGAACGAGCTGACCTCGATCAACCAGTATTTCCTGCATGCCCGGATGTTCCGCAACTGGGGCCTGGAAAAGCTCAACGACTACCAGTACAAGCAGTCGATCCGCGTCATGAAGGAAGCCGACGAACTGATCGAGCGCATCCTCTTCCTCGAAGGCCTGCCCAACCTGCAGAACCTCGGCAAGCTGCTGATCGGCGAGAACGTCGTCGAATGCCTGCAGGGCGACCTGAAGTACGAGAAGGACATCCAGCGTCCGCTGCTGATCGATTCCATCGCGCTGTGCGAAACGCTGCAGGACTACGTCAGCCGCGACCTGCTGGAAGACCTGCTCGAACACTGCGAAGGTGCCATCGACTGGCTGGAAACCCAGCAGAGCTTGATCGAGGACGTCACCCTACCGAATTACCTGCAGTCGCACATGGAGCCGGGTAGCGACTGAGTCTGCCACCTGCTCACAACCAAGCCGCAACTTCGTTTGCGGCTTTTTTTCGCCTGTCAGCCTGCGATCACGGGAGGCACTGTGACTTCCGCCCTCCGACAATGAGCGACGCAGCTGCGTTCGGGCAGTGTGGTAATAAATCCACAATCGACGATAAATCTTGCCAAGAGTTATTGACATTGATTCGCATTTATCTACAATAAGAACAGTTCTCATTATCTTTGGTTAGCGGAGATTCTTCATGTACGTCTGCGTCTGCAAGGCTGTCACCGACCGGCAAATTCGCGAAGCCGCGCAGGGCGGTGCCCGCACGCTGAAAGATTTGCGCCGCGACCTCGGCGTCACCCGCGATTGCGGCCGCTGCGCCTCCTGCGCGCACGAATGCCTGCGCGAAGTGCATGGCGACACCGTCAAGCCGGGAAAGGCCTTGCGCCGGGCCGCATGATTACTGCCAAGACCCTCTGCCTTCCGGAAGATGGATAGGTTCTAGCAGGGTTTGTATTTTTTGAATGAAATGCCCGGCAACCCGGATTGTTGGTTGTAAGCCAGCAGTCTGGGTTCCAACAAGCCGCGCCCCTCGACGAGTTGGCTCAACTCAGTACCCCCCGCACTGAACAGGTTGATTTCAATCAGCACCGGTCCTTGATCGGTCAACGCTACATCCCAATGTTGAAATCCGAACTGGGGGAGCAGCCTGGCCGCCTTCAGGACCGTATCCTTCACCTCACACCAGTCCGGAAGAATAAGGTTGCTGAATGAAATACCCGAATCGGGGTGGCATACGAGACTTTTCAGGGAAAGGCCGTATCCCTGAATGACCCGAAGGACACGTCCGTCGTCGATATCCACCGCTGCCAACAGGTTGCCCAGGGTACCTGATTCAAAGTTGTCGATGATATTGAACTGCCGCGGGACCTTCCAAATCGCCCGGTAAATGGACGGTTCGCCTTCCGGCGACTGAAGCGTCATGATACGCAGGCCGGATAGCCGCCCGCACTGCAAATCAGCCAGCCTGTGGTGAGGTTTTAGTGCGGCCTGAAAGAGATAGCCCTTCCCGGCTGGATTGCTCAGCCCCGAAACCCAGTCTTCGATTGAAACTTCTTCCCCCGTCTGCCCCAGTACCAGCTTTCGCTTTGTCGTGTCGAGACCTTGCAACAAGTAGGCCCCTCTCCCAAAACCGGCATGTACCGGCTTGGCAAACAGCGGAAACTCTGCACGCACGCGCAACCAAGTCACCAATTCATCTGGCGAGTCCAATCTGGTGGCAGTCAGATTGGACGGTGTGCTGTTCAGATAGACCGCAGCAAGAAGTGGGTGCGGCAATGCTGCATCTTCCAGCAAAGAGGCCAAAATCCGCTTGTCGTCAGCATAGACGTGACACGAATGGTGATTGCATCTATCGAGCGCATCCTCACCACGCCATCCGACAAATCGACGCTTGTCCTGCCAACTCAGCCGTTTTTCAAAAAGGCGATAATCGAAATATTCGCTAAGACCAAGGTAACTGGGCGGCGAGCGCAGCATGAATGCTTCGACGAGCATTCTGGATATCGGCACGCCTTCGCTTTTTCTGGCTTCCCTGGCATCTTTCAGAAACTTGCCCAACACCCCAAGCCGCGACTTTTGTCGATGTGCCACGTTCCGCCTTTTCAAAGCGTCATCAGGCACCTCAACGATTACGCCTGGGACGAATATTTACCGAAATTTACATCCATCATGGTAAAGCTCGGAAAAAAGCAAGCGATGGCAATAATTCACACTATGCGTAAGAAATATCCGACACGGCGCCCAGATGCTTCCAGTAAGCGCCATTCCCCAGGAAATCATGCCTGTTTCAGCGGCAAACCGTCGAGTGATCGTCAGCCGGGCAGCTGACGATCACAAGCCGATTGATCATCGAGCTTCGCTGCACGAATACCGCTCAAGCCTCGCTAATCAAGGCCCAATGGTTGTCCAGCGCCATCGGCTTCGGCCAGGCCAGGAAAACCGGTTTGGCGATGGGATGCCAGCGGACGAGTCCGAGCGCGGTCGACACGAGGACTCCGCCGCCCGGCTTGGGGCCGTTCCATTCGGCCATGGCATAGGCTTCCTGCAGTTCGACGACCGGCGTCAGCTTGTCCGGGGCACCGGGGTGCCACAGTTGGGCGAGACCGGCCTGGTTGCTGGAGACCACGAAACCGCCGTTGTAGGCGGCGGCCAGATCGCCGCCATAGCCGAAACCGTCGTTGGCCCGCGTCGGCACGACCAACTCGTCGCCTTCCAGAACGGCGAGCAACGGCGCCTGGCTGCGCTGCGCCGCCTCGCCGTGCTCGGCCTGCATGGCGACTCCCAGGCGACGCTCACCATCCGGTGCCGTGCTCCACGCGATGTGGCGCAGACTGAGGCGAGTGTCGGCCAGCTTCCATTGGCGTAACAGCTTGCCAGTCTTCGCATCGAGGCGAACAAGGGAGGAATCCATGCGCTGCAGGTCGTATTTCTTGTCGGCACGGTTGCGCGGAATGCCGCCGTTGGCCACCACCAGATGCCCGTCGGCATCGAGCAGTACCTGGTGCGGCTCCAGTCCGCCGCTATCCCACTCATCCAGCTTGGCGAGCGTCACCCGGTCGCGCACACCGATCTTGCCGCGCCCGGAGGCGAAATCGGTTTCGGTGGTGAACACCACGTCACCGGCCTTGCCGAGAATGGCGTGGCCATTGAGCAGGACATTGGCCGAAGCTTCGATATCTATCTGGCGGACGACCTTGCCTTCCGCGTCGATGCGCATCAGCCAGGTGCCGGGCCGGACGCCGGCTACCAACAGACTGCCATCGGGTTCGGGCAGCAGACCATGCGGACGGGTTGGCAAGGGGACCGAATGAAAGATGTCCAGCTTTTTGCGGCCCCAGTCGGCAACCAGCACCCCGGCGTGGTAGGTATCGGTCGGATTCGGGCCGCGCCAGGCCGCTGCCACCAAGGCGCGCTGCGGCTCCTTGTCGCCGGCGGCGAGGACCATTCCGCCCTGGGCGAGCAGGCCGCAGGCGCCGGCCAGCTTGAGGAAATCCCGGCGTTGCATGGGGTGGCTCATCAGCAGGCTCCGATCAGCGGTAACCGGCACGGTCGAGCAGCTTTTGCGCCGCCACGACGTTCTTGGCCAGGGCGCCGATAGGCAGGGTATCGGCCTTGAACTTGCCCATCGCCTCCAGGGCCGGATTGCCGGTCACGACGCCAGCCACCACCGGCCACTCGTTGTTGCCATCGGCAAAATAGCGCTGCGCGTCGTCGCTGGCCAGGTATTCGAGGAATTTGACTGCGGCATCGACGTTCTTCGAGGTCTTGACCACGCCGGCGCCGGAAATGTTGATATGCGTGCCGTGGTTCGCCTGGTTGGGCCAGACGATGCCGACGCGCTCCATCATCCGCCGCTCGTCAACCTTGTCGGAACGGATCATGCGGGCCAGGTAGTAGGTATTCGATACCGCCACGCCGCACTCGCCGAGGGCGACCGACTTGATTTGGTCGGTATCGCCGCCCTTCGGGGCGCGGGCGAAGTTGGCGACCACACCCTTGGCCCATTCCTCGGTCTTGGCTTCGCCGTCATGCGCGATCAACGAGGCGACCAGCGACAGGTTGTACGGATGCGAACCCGAGCGGCTGCACAGCTTGCCCTTCAACTTCGGATCGGCCAGCGACTCGTAGGTGGCGACATCCTCGGCCTTCACCGCGCTGCGGTTGTAGATAATGACGCGGGCGCGGGTCGAGAAGGCGAACCAGGTATCGGTATGCAGGTGAGCCGGAATGCGGCTCTCCAAGAGCTTCGACTTGACCGGCGCAAAGAGTCCCAGGGCGTCCGCATTGGCCAGGCGTGCAGCATCGACCGTGATGAACACATCGGCCGGGCTGTTGGCGCCTTCGTTGCGGATGCGCTCCATTAACTCGTCTTCCTTGCCGTCGATGCGGTTGATCTTGATACCGGTCTGCTTGGTGAAGTTGTCGTAGAGCCGCTCGTCCGTCTGGTAATGACGGGCGGAATACAGGTTGAGGACTTTCTCCTGCGCCTGCGTTGCGAAACTCGCCAGCACTGCCAGCGCGACCAGGGCCAATTGCTTTTTCATGACTGTGACTCCGTTGTGATCAGAATTTGTACTCGGTACTCAGGATGAAACGGCGGGCCTGACCGGGCACGGTAAAGCCACCGTTGTCATACAGGGCATCGTAGTACACCTTGTCGAAAATATTCTGGACGTTGAACTTGACCGTGTATTTCGGCTGGTCGTACGCGACCATGGCATCCCAGCGCACGTAGGAATCTACCCAGTTTGGGTTGAAAGCCGCCGTGCCGGTCGGTGCGCCGCCGTAGCGCCGGCTCTTGTACTCCATGCCGCCACCGACCTTGAAGCCGTACGGCAATTGGTAGGTCGTCCACAGGTTGAAGGTCTTCTTCGGCGTGTTGCGCGGCATCTGGCCGATGAAGTTGGGGTTGCCATTGTTCGGCGCTACCTCAAGGATTTCGGCGTGGATGTAGGACAGGCCGCTGAAAACCTCCCAGTTGTCGGTAATCCGGCCGGCCGCTTCGAGTTCGACACCGTCGGACTGGCGCTTGCGAGTCAGGATGGTCGCCGTCGATTCGAGGTCGGTATTGCGCTCCCAATCCTTGACGGCGCGGTACAGCGACGTGCGCAGCGACAGGTTGCCGTCCGCCAGCAGCCACTTGCTGCCGACTTCGATAACCTTGGAGCGCTCGGCCGGGAACTGGTTGCCGGACAACTGGTACAGATCTGCCGTCGGGCTGAACGAATCGCTCCACCCGGCGTAGTAATGCTGTGCCGCCGTCGGTTGCCAGGACAGGCCGGCGCGGTAGCTGTTCTCGCCGAAGTTGCCGCTGAAGGCTGTCGTCGTGAAGTATTCGGACTGCATGATGTCGCGGCGGACGCCGAGGGTCAGCTTCCAGTCCGGCACGAACTCGACGGTATCCTGCACGTAGGCGCTGTAGGTTTCGCCCTTGTAGGTGGCCGGCGCCGCTGTCGTAAACTGCCCCGGCTTGTACAGCGGATTGGTGGCGGTACCGAGGTTGCGTAGCGCCCAGCGGATCGAGTCTTCGTTGAGGTATTCGACGCCGGTGATCAACTCGTTCTTCATGCCGAACAGCGTAAAGGCTGTATTCAGGTCGCTTTGCAGCACATAGTTCTGGGTTTCGAACTGGCGGGTCTTGGCCAGGCTGGCCAGGCTTGCCGCGGTCAGTGCGCCCTGCGGCGCCACCGCCCAGTAAGCCCGCTTGTAGTTGGCCGCGCGCAGCACGGTGCGCCACTGGGTATCCGGCGAAATTTTGTACAGATAATTGAAGGTTGAGACATTCGTTTCGCTGTCGTCGAAATTGCTGTCGGTACCCCAGTAATAGCCCGACTTGGCGGCATTTTCGTCCGGTCGCTTGCCGGAGAAAGGCACACCATAGTCGGCCTTGTCTTGTGTCTTGAGCCAATAATGGCTGAGCGTGACTTCATGATTTGTACCCAGGCCAAAGGCGATGCTGGGCGCGAAGCCCATGCGGTGAATTTCCGGCTCGGCGCCGGTGTATGGGTTCGACCGCGCACTGCCCTCATCGCGGTTCATCAGGTTGATGCGGAAGGCGGTCGTATCGCCGATGCGCTGATTGAGGTCAGCCCGGATTTCCTGGAAACCATGGGTGCCGACACCGAAGCCGGCCTTGTTGATGCCATACAGCATCGGCGTCTTGCTGACCTGGTTGATCACCCCGCCGGCCTGGCCGCGGCCGAACAGCATGGCCGCCGCACCGCGCAGCACATCGACCTGCTCGAGGTTGAACAGTTCGCGGTTGTACTGGGCGGTATCGCGAATGCCGTCGAGGTACATGTCGCCGAAGGTGTAGAAACCGCGCAGGTTCATGTTGTCGCCGGAACGGCCGCCCTCGGCGGCGTTGAAGCTGAGGCCGGAGACGTTGCGCAGTGCCTCGCGCAGGGAGTTGGCTTCCTGTTCCTCGATCAGCGCCCGGGTCACCGTGGTGATGGCCTGCGGCACATCGTGCGGATCCTGCACCACCTTGCCAACGCGGGTCTTGGTGGCACGGTGACCATCCGGCTGATCCTGCGTCGCGGTGACCGTCACCGCGGACAGGGTCTTGTCTTCTTCAGCCAGCGCGGCATTGCCGATGCCGAGCAAGGCGGCAACGACGGCGGCAGCAACGGGCAAGCGCCGTGCGGTGGGTTGTTCGGCATAACGCACGTTGGAAAACACGCGCGGAGAGTGGGCAATCCGGCCCGGTTCTTTTTGATTTTTCACAGGCAAACCTTCTCGAGTCAGTCGGGGGATGGCTGGCTGGCATGAAGGCTGGCTTGCCGAACATTGAGTTCGTCTGAACACAAGCCGGAACGGCAAAGGAACTGATCGCTCCTTCAGGGCATTCCGATTTGTCGCAAACGATAATGCGAATATATCGCATTTACAAACTCGAAACAACCGGTTACACAACCTGTACGCGAGGCACAGGCTGAGTGTTGTTTATTTGCCGCAGAGGATTAGACGACGTCGATGCCGGGTTCGCCGTCGGCCATCTCGCCGATCACGGAGACGTGCGAAAAACCGTGCTGCAGGAAGAGTGACAGCACTTCGGTCACCGTATCCGGCGTGCAGGAGACCAGCAGGCCGCCCGAGGTCTGCGGGTCGGTCAGCAGCGTGCGTACCGCGTCATCCAGCCTGGCCGCCATCGACACCTTGTCGCCATAGCTCGCCCAGTTTCGGCCGGAGGCGCCGGTCATCAAGCCGGCACCGACAAACTCGCGAGCCCGTGACAGCAACGGCAGGTCGGCGTAATTGACTCGAGCGCGCAGGCCGCTGCCCTTGCACACTTCGAGCAGATGCCCGGCCAGGCCGAAGCCGGTGACATCGGTCACGGCATGCACGCCATCGAGACAGGCCAAGACCGGCCCCGGCGTATTGAGCTGGGTGGTCGTGGCCACCATCGCGTCGTAGTCGCTGGCGTGCAACTGATCCTTCTTCAGCGCGGCGCTGTAGACGCCGACGCCGAGCGGCTTGCCGAGGATCAGCTTGTCGCCCGCCCGGGCTCCGGAATTGCGCTTCAGGTGCGCCGGATTGACCACGCCGATGGCCACCAGGCCGTAGATCGGCTCGACCGAGTCGATGGTGTGCCCGCCGGCAATCGGAATGCCCGCCGCCCGGCAGACATCCTCGCCGCCCTGCAATATCTTGCCGATGGTTTCCACCGGCAGCACATTGACCGGCATGCCGACCAGGGCCAGCGCGAACAGCGGCGTGCCGCCCATGGCATAGACGTCGGAAATGGCATTGGTCGCCGCGATGCGCCCGAAGTCGTGCGGATCGTCGACGATGGGCATGAAGAAGTCGGTCGTCGCGACAATGGCCTGCTGCGCATTGATCTGGTACACCGCCGCGTCGTCACTGGTTTCGGTGCCGACCAGCAGTTGCGGCGGGATGATGCCCGGCGTCGTGCCGGCCAGGATTTTCTGCAATACGGCGGGCGCGATCTTGCAACCGCAGCCACCACCATGGGAAAGCTGGGTCAAGCGGACGGTTTGTTCCGGCACGGCTGTTCTCTCAGTAAAGCGTTTTTGTTGTTTATTCGGCGTCGAAACCGGCGTCTTCGATGGCGGCGAGCAGGGCGGCGCGGCTGACCAGTTGCGGGTCGAAAGCCACCTTGGCCTCCCCCGCTTCCAGCGAGACCTCGCTCGAAGCTACGCCCGGCAGCGCGCCGAGCACGCCGTTGACGTTGCTGACGCAGCCCTGGCAGCTCATGCCGCCGACTTTGATGATGGTGTTTTCCATGGTCTCACCTGCTGACGAAGGGTTGGCGGCGCAGCATGTCGGCCATGCCTTCGGCCGACACCGGGCGGCTGAACAGATAGCCCTGCGCCATATCACAGCCCATTTTACGCAATAACGTCAGCTGTTCGGGCTTTTCCACCCCTTCGGCGAGAACCGTCATGCGCAGGCTGCGCCCCATGCTGACGATGGTCGAGGCAATCGCCCAGTCGTCAGGATCGGTTTCCAGGTCATTGACGAAGGAGCGATCGATCTTCAGCTTGCCGACCGGAAAACGCTTCAGGTAGGCGAGCGACGAATAGCCGGTGCCGAAGTCGTCGAGCGACAACTCAACCCCCATGCGATGCAGGGCCGACAGCGTGCCCATATTGATGTCGGCATCATGCATGACGGTGCGTTCGGTCAGTTCCAGTTCGAGGCGCCCCGGTTCCAGGCCGGAGGTGGCTAGGGCGCCGGCCACGACCTCGATGAAGCCGGACTGTCGGAACTGCACCGGCGCCACGTTGACCGCCATGAAGACCGGCGGCAGGCCCTCGTCGCACCACGCCTGCGCCTGGCGACAGGCTTCGCACAGCACCCAGTCGCCGATTGGATTGATCAGCCCGGTTTCCTCGGCGACATGGATGAAACGGTCCGGCATGATGACGCCAAGTTCCGGATGCAGCCAGCGGATCAGGGCCTCGACGCCGATGATCAGGCCGGTTTCCAGATTGACCAGCGGCTGATAGTGCAGGATGAATTCGTTCTGGACCAGCGCCCGGCGCAGATTGCTTTCCATCAGCAAGCGATCGAGCGACTTGGAATTCATTTCGCTTGAATAGAACTGGAAGGCATTGCGGCCGATTTCCTTGGCCTGGTACATCGCCGTATCGGCATTGCGCAGCAGGGTTTCCAGGTCATCCCCGTCGTGCGGGTAGACGCTGATGCCAAGCGACGGTGTGACGGTCAGTTCGTGCCCGCCCACCTCGAAAGGACGGGCGAACACGTCGAGCAAGCGGCGGGCGATATCGGCCGCCGCCGCGGTATGGAAACCGGGCATGGCGAAGATGAATTCGTCGCCCCCCAGGCGGGCCAGCGTATCGACGCGGCGCACCACGCTGCCCAGGCGGCGGGCGACTTCGCACAACAACTCGTCGCCGACGCTATGGCCGAGGGAATCGTTGACCCGCTTGAAATGGTCGAGGTCAAGAAAAATGACGGCGAGCTCGGAGCCTTCCCGCTCGGCGGCAGCCAGCATCTGGACGAAGCGTTCACGCAGCAGGCGGCGATTGGGCAAGCCGGTCAGGACATCGTAGTCGGCCAGTTCGCGGATACGCTGTTCGGCGGCCTTTTGCGCCGTGATATCGAACAGGGTGCCGACCGATGCCGGACGCCCCTCAACGATGGCCGGCGAACCCAGCACAGTGGCCGGAAAGGTCGAACCGTCCTTGCGCACGACCACCAGCTCATAGGCGTGACCGGCAGCGCCTGCCGCACGCATCGCCATTTGTTCGATGACCAGGGTGCGGCATTCCGGAGCGACGACATCGACCGGCCCCATGCAGCCGACCAGCTCGCCTTCCGAGTAACCGAGCAACCGGGCCAGAAACGGATTGACGAACTTGAAGCGCTGGTCCTGCAACACGAAGATGCCAACCTGCGCGGCTGCCATCGCATCCCGGAACATGCTCTCCTGATCGCTCATCGCCACCGCATTATTCGGTGCGCACCCTTCCCTGCCGGCAACCAATTTCCCCCCTCGTTTTCGGTCAATTTTTTTCGGCCATCGAACCCCGGTGAATCACCGGGATATTCGCCCCCTAGGCCGCCAACGCTTAAGCATAAGTGAATTCGAGACGACCGAGACCGAGCTCATCGCCATGGCTGCCCCGGCAATGACCGGATTGAGCAAACCCAAGGCCGCCAGCGGAATGCCGAGCACATTGTAAATGAAAGCAAAAAAAAGATTTTGCCGTATCTTCCCTAATGTCGCGGCCGACAGATCGATGGCATCGCCCACCCCGAGCAGGTCGCTGCGGATCAGGGTGAGATCGGCCGCCTCGATCGCCGCGTCGGAGCCGGCACCGATGGCGAAGCTGACATCAGCGGCCGCCAGGGCCGGGGCATCATTGATGCCGTCGCCGACCATGCCCACCAGCTGGCCGCCGGCCTTCAGTTCCGTCACTACTGCCGCCTTGTCACCCGGCAGGATGCCGGCCCGGAATTCCTCGATGCCGGCCTGCGCAGCGATGGCGGCGGCCGTCGCCGCGTTGTCGCCGGTCAGCATGACGACCCGGATGCCCCGTTCGCGCAAGCGCGCCACGGCGGCGCGCGAAGTCGGCCGCAAGGCATCGGCCACGGCGAAGACGGCCAGCGCCGTCTCGCCTTCACGCAGGCAGAGCACGGTCTTGCCCTCTTGCTGCCAGCGGCGGACCACGGTGTCGTCCTGCAGGCCGGACCACGCGGGCGAACCCAGGCGCAGGCTGCGTCCGTCGACCACACCGGCGACACCCATGCCGGCTGTCGCCTGGAATCCGCTCACCGCCGCAATCGCACCATCGCCGTAAGCAGCGACAATGGCCCGGGCGAGCGGATGTTCGGAGTTGTGCTCAAGAGCGGCGGCCAGGCGAAGCGACTCACCGGCCGTCACCCTCCGCGGATCGCTATCGGTCAGCTGCGGCTGTCCGCAGGTCAGGGTCCCGGTCTTGTCCAGGGCCAGCACCGCGAGTTTTTCGGCCCGCTCCAGCGCCCCGGCATTCTTGACCAGGATACCGGCCCGAGCGCCCTGCCCGGTGCCGACCATGATCGCCGTCGGCGTCGCCAGGCCCAGCGCACACGGACAGGCAATGACCAGCACCGCCACCGCATTGATCAGCGCCTCGGCAAATTCGCCCGAAACCGCCCACCAGCCAACAAACGTGAGCAGCGCAATGGCACAGACCACCGGCACGAAAATCCCCGAGATGTGATCAGCCAGCCGCTGGACTGGCGCCTTGGAGCCTTGCGCCTCGCCGACCAGGCGGATAATGCCGGCGAGCAGGGTATGCTCGCCGACCCCGGTCGCCATGCAGCGCAACGCTCCCTGTCCGTTGGCCGTGGCCGCGAAGACCTTGTCGCCGGCCCGTTTGGCGACCGGCATACTTTCGCCGGTCAGCATCGCTTCGTTGAGGCTCGATTCGCCATCGACCACTTCGCCATCCACCGGCACGCTTTCGCCCGGACGAACCAGGAAGACGTCACCCGGCATCAGGCCGTCGACGGCCATGTCGACCCACTGCCCATCGCGCTCGACCCGTGCCGTCTTCGGCTGCAAGCGGATCAGCGATTCGATGGCTTCCGAGGTGCGTGCCTTGGCCCGCGCCTCCAGCAGTTTGCCGAGCAGGACCAGCGTGATGACCGCCGCCCCACCCTCGAAATACACATGCTGCGGCAACGCGAAGACCGTGACCACCGCCGAAAGTCCCCAGGCCATGCTGGTGCCCAGGGCGACCAGCACATCCATGTTTGCCCCGCCACCGCGCAAGGCCTTGTAGGCGCCGTCATAGAAGCGCCAGCCGATCCAGAACTGCACCGGGGTGGCGAGTGCCAGTTGCAGCCAGCGCGGCAATTCGTTTTGATGGCCATGTTCGCCGAGCATGAACAACATCTGCCCGACCAGCGGCAAGGTGAGCAGCACTGCAATCCAGAAGCGCCGGATTTCGCGCTGATAGATACGCAGCTTTTCGGCCTTTTCCCGCTCGCGAGTCTGGCCATCGACCAGTTCGGCGACGAATCCGGCCTTGGCCACCGCTGCCATCACCGCGGCTTCGTCGGCCGCGCCGGACAGCCGGATCCGGGCTCGTTCGGCCGCCAAATTGACATTGGCCTGCATGCCGGCCTGGCGATTCAATACTTTCTCGAGCCTGGTCGAGCAGGCGGCACAGGTCATGCCGCCGATGGAAAATTCGACGACCCGGCCCTGGTCGCCGCCTGTCATTTGACCAGCAACACCGGGCACGGCGCCTGATGCAGCACGCGCGTCGCCACTGAGCCCATGACCAGCCCGGCGACCGGGCTACGGCCGTGAGTGCCCATGACGATCAGGTCGCACCCGAGTTCACCGGCCATCTTGCAGATTACCTCGGCCGGCTGGCCGACATGGATGTGCGGGGTGTGAACCAGCCCCGCCTTATCGAGTTTTTCCTGGGCGGCCAGCAAATGTTCCCGCCCTTCTTCCAGATAGTAGGCGAGCAGCGTGTCCTTGCCGACATGCGCCTGGACACGGCCGATGGGAATCGGCAGATGGACGTTCAGCACGTGGATTTCTGGCACGTCGCGCAGGCTGGCGGCGTGGGCGATCAACTGGTCGACGGCGCGCAACGAGCAAGGCGAGCCGTCTGCCGGCAACAAGATTTTCATGATCAGTTGTCCTAAAACCGGCCCGACAGACGCATCAGGCCGAAGAATCCGTATACCCCGAAGCCTAGCACCAACAGCCCGGAGAGGGTACGTACGACCGGATGACGGACGAATTCGTTCAAGCGGGCCAGAAGCAGCCCGGCGAGCAGCAGGTTGGGCAGGGTGCCCAGTCCGAAAGCCAGCATCGTCGCCGCCCCGCGCCCGGCCGAACCAGCGGCCAGAGCGGTGGCGAGGGCGCTATAGACCAAGCCACAGGGCAGCCAGCCCCACAGCAGGCCCAGCGGAAACGCCTGGCCGATGCTGCGTACCGGCAGGAAACGCCGGGTCAGCGGCTGCAGGTGGCGCCACAGACTTTGCCCGGCGCGTTCGGTGAAGGCCAGCGCGCGGGTAACGCCGAGCAGGTAGAGGCCAAGGGCGACCAGCATCAGGTTGGCCATGAAATAGAGCACCATGCGGGCCGGCACCTGGCCCTCCAGCCCCAGGCTGGCCGCGCCAAGCGCGCCGGCAATCGCGCCAGCTGCCGTATAGGACAGGATGCGTCCGCAGTTGTAGGCGAGGTGCATGCCCCAGCCCGCCCGACCGCCCATCGACATGGCGCCGACGATGCCGCCGCACATGCCGACGCAGTGCGTGCCGCCGAGCAGGCCGACGAGGAACAGGGCAAGAAAACCGGTATCAGGCATCAGAGGTCAAATGCAAAACGGGCAGTTTAACCTGCCCGTTTTAACCGCGTCAGGCGATCAGATCACCTTGGAATAGCTGGCCCGCTGCCGCCCCTCGCGCAGGTAGCGGTCGAAGGCCATGGAGATGACGCGAACCAGCATGCGCCCCGGGGGCAACACGGTGATCCACTCGCGTTCGACCTTGAGCAGGCCGGCGCGCTCCATTTCCTTCATGTCTTCCAGTTCGGCTGCAAAATACTTGCGGAAGTCGATCAGGTGGGCGCTTTCGATGCTCTCGATGGACAGCTCGAAATGGCACATCAGGGCCTGGATGATCGAACGGCGCAGGATGTCGTCGGCGGTCAGTTCGATGCCGCGGAACACCGGCAGGACGCCGGCGTCGATGCGGTCGTAGTATTCGTCGGCGGTCTTGACGTTCTGGTAGTAGCTCGGCCCGACCTTGCTGATCGACGAAATACCGAAGGACAGCATGTCGCAGTCGGCATAGGTCGAGTAGCCCTGGAAATTGCGGTGCAGGCGGCCCTGACGCTGAGCGATGGCCAGTTCGTCGTCCGGTTTGGCGAAGTGATCCATGCCGATATAGACGTAACCTGCTTCAGTCAACTTCTTGATGGCCAGGGCGAGAATCTGCATCTTGGCATCGGCCGACGGCAGGTCGGTATCGTTGATCCGGCGCTGCGGTTTGAACAGGCTCGGCATGTGCGCGTAGTTGTAGATCGACAGACGATCCGGATCCATGGCCAGCACGCGTTCGAGGGTGCGGTTGAAGCCCATCACCGTCTGGTGCGGCAGACCGTAGATCAGGTCGACGGATACCGACTTGAAGCCGTTGGCGCGCGCCGCGTTGATGACCAGCGCGGTTTCTTCCTCGCTCTGCACGCGATTGACGGCAACCTGGACCTTCTCGTCGAAATCCTGGACGCCGACGCTCATCCGGTTGAACCCGAGTTCGCCGAGCAACGCGACGGTTTCGTAATCGACCTTGCGCGGGTCGACTTCGATGGAATATTCACCGCCTTCGAGCAGCTTGAAATGCTTGCGGGTTTCACCCATCAGCTGCCGCATTTCGGAATGCGACAGGAAGGTCGGCGTACCACCGCCCCAGTGCAGCTGGATCACCTCATGCTCGCCATCACGCCCCTCGAGCGCTGCAGCCTGCATGTCCAGTTCCTTGGCCAGGTACTTCAGATACTTGGCGCTGCGACCATGATCCTTGGTGATGATCTTGTTGCAGGCGCAGTAATAGCAGATAGTGTTGCAGAAGGGGATGTGGAAGTATAATGAGAGCGGTCGGCTGATTCCGCCGATGTTGCGTTTGCCCAGCCACAGCTTGGCGGCCTCCGAGTCGAAAGCCTCGACGAAGCGGTCGGCAGTCGGATAGGACGTGTAGCGGGGGCCGTTGACGTCAAAACGGCGAATGATCTGCGGATCGAAGACGAGGTTTTCAGTTGCGAAATTCATTAGACAGGCCACGTATTGTTGCTTCGATTATGTTCAAGGAGCATGATTTGTTGGTTGACTTGGATCAAGCGAACTCAGGTTCCCCATGGCACCCCGGACACAACCGTTGAACCAGGAAATTTCTCTGACCGTCATTAAGACGGCTTGTTCCAATTGTAACCTGCGCGAGCTATGCCTGCCTTTCGGGCTGAGCATCGAAGAGCTTGAGCGGCTGGACGATCTGGTGTCGACCCGCCGTCGCATCAAGCGCGGTGACCACCTGTACCGTGCCGGCGAAGCTTTCGATGCCATCTACGCCATCCGCAGCGGCTTCTTCAAGACCGACGTGCTGCTCGAAGACGGCCGCGACCAGGTGACCGGATTCCAGATGGCCGGCGAGTTGCTCGGCCTCGACGGCATCAGCACCGAACACCATACCTGCAATGCCATCGCCCTGGAAGACAGCGAGATCTGCGCTATTCCGTTCTCCCGCCTGGAAGGCCTGTCGCGGGAAATCCACACCCTGCAGCACCACTTCCACAAAGTCATGAGCCGCGAGATCGTCCGCGACCACGGCGTGATGATGCTGCTCGGCACCATGCGCGCCGAAGAGCGGCTGGCCGCCTTCCTGCTCAACCTGTCGCAGCGCTTCACCGCCCGCGGCTTCTCGCATGCCGAGTTCTACCTGCGCATGACGCGCGAGGAAATCGGCAGCTATCTCGGCCTCAAGCTGGAAACGGTATCCCGCGCCTTCTCCAAGTTCCAGGAAGAAGGCTACATCGCCGTCCAGCAAAAACACATCCGGATTTTGAACGTCAACGGCCTCAAGGCCCTGATGAGTCACCAGCGCTGATCGGCGCCCTGATTCACCAAGATCACCACCGCAATTTGGCCAGCCTTGCCGCCCGCTCGACCAGCCGGCCGAGCAGCGCGCCGGCCTGTACCTTGGCCGACGATTCGTCGCCCGGGGCGCGATAAGCCATGACAACGACCGAAGGATTCGCCTTCGTCACGTAGAAAGCAATGGCCAGCGGACAGAAGACAATCTGCCCGGCATCCTCACCCACCATCTGACGCGCTAGGCCGGCACTGCAGAACTGAACAATTTCGGCCTCCTGATAGGGACTGGCTTGCCCCGTCCGCTCCAGCATTTGACTGAAAGGCAAGGCGTTGCCGACAACCAGGCCTTCGCCTTCGATGGCCTCGTATAGCGCCTCCCGCGCCGAGCGGAAATCGCTGCCATCGACTAACTGCTTGACCACCTCGCCCTCGGCACGAACCGAACCGCAAGCCAGGAGCAGGCACACCAACCGAAAAAAGGGCACCCCGAGGGGTGCCCTGAACAGATGCGAGGAAAACATCTGACGCAAGAAAAACTGACGGATGCTTGATCGCAATCAGTAGTTTTCTAACTGCTCAGGCAATTAGAAAGAGTGCTTGATACCAATGTCGACGCCGTGAACACCAACGCTGGTACCCGAGTTGTTACCCATCGGATTGATCAGATAGGCGGCATTACGCTCATTGTGGATATGAGCGTAATCAGCATACAGTTCCGTACGCTTGGACAGGGCGTAACGAGCACCAACAGACCACTTGCTGGCATCGGCATCGGAGAGGATCTTGTCCTGAACTTTGCCGTAGCTGGCGAGGACCTTGGTCGCACCAAACGGCACGGTCACACCCAATTGCCAATTGCGGCGGTCATATTCCTGGCTCGGCGTACCGGCGGTGCCGCCCAAGTTAAGACCTGCCGGGGCGCGGCCACCAATCAGGGAATTCGGATCACCCTTGATCACATCATACAGACCAGAAACCTTGACCACACCGAAGTCATAGGAGGCGCCAGCGGTAGCAACATACAGTCGACTGTCAGAAATACCGACTGCCTTGGTGGTTTCATAGTCGAGATCGACGCTCAACGGGCCGTTTGCATAAACCAGGTTGATGGAGTAGAGGCGATCGTCACCATCATTGCCGCCACCGCTCGGGCTACGGAGCGCGCGGAAGCCGCCTTCGTTAACCTGAGTGTTGGTGGCATGAGCCAGGATCAGGGTGAAACCGGCAAAGCTCGGCGAAATGTAGGCGACCGCGTTGGCGGCGCGGTCATACTGGGTGGTCATCGAAGCGAAGTTGCCAACCGAATAGTTACCAGCCGGGGTATATTTGCCGTAGATGCCATAACGCAGGCCGTCCAGATAGCCGGCAACAGCGGTACCGAAACCGCCGGTCAGGCCGACATACTGATGGCCAGCTTGTGCCAGGCCGGTGTTGGTATCGGCATTGATGCGATATTGCAGGTCAAAAACGGCTTTCAGGCCATTCCCCAGGTCTTCAACGCCCTTGAAGCCGATGCTGCTCTGTGCAGAGTTGCCCTGAATGTCGTTCTGCCCCTTGGTAGTCGGGACCGCACCATTGGCACCGCCGCGATGCAAATACCCCATATCCACAGTACCGTAAATCGTAACGTTGGACTGGGCAAGTGCTGCACCAGAGGTCATGGCGGCAATGGCCAGCGCGATTACTTTCTTCTGCATTGAACTTCTCCTTAGACGTCTTTTGTGAATAAACCCTAGCGACCGTACACAGCACGGACGAATCCCCCTCGGCCATCACGGAGGATGACATGGAACACTACTGCTTGCGAAGCTCGTGCCAGGTCGGAAAAATCCTGCAAAATATTTGCCAATTGACCGTTTGACGGGCTTTTGCGTGGTTTTAACAATACCCGCCGAGGAGCCCGCCACCAAATTGTTCGCTCCATTATTGGACAGCAACGACGATTTATTGAGCAAAAACGCAACACATGAGCATGGAACTGGAAAACAAAAAAAACCCGGCACGGGCCGGGTTTTTTTGGGAGGGGAAACAACTCAGAATGCGTAACGGGCGCTTACACCTGCCAGCCAATTGCGACCCGGCGCCGACTCGTAGAAGCGATTGTTGCTGTCGCCGACGATGACCGAACCAACGTACTGGCGATCAAAGACGTTGTCGAGGCGGACAAAGCTGCGCAGGCTGAGCGGGCCGTACTGGCGGTCGACACCGACGCGCAGATTGGCGATGGCGTAGCCGGGTGCTGCCTGGCGAACGTTATTGTCCTCGACATAGACCTTGTCGCGGACGATGCCCTCGACGGCAGCATGGAATCCGCTCGGCTTGTGCCTCCAGGCCAGTTCGCCAAACAGGTTGTGGGCGGCGATACCGGGTAGCCGGCTGCCGGCCGTGACGACTCCGCCTGAGCTTGAGAAGTTCTCGGCATAGTGCGCGTCGAGGAAGGTGTAGGCGAGACGACTGCTTACCTGCTCGCCCCAGCGACTGTCGAGCGCCACTTCCACGCCTTGCCGCTCGGTCTTGCCGGCGTTCTGGTAGGCCGTGCGGCCGCCGGTGCTGGACAGGACGACCAGTTCGTCCTGCGTCTTGATCTCGAACAGTGCCACATCCAGACGGTTGTTCGCACCGAGCAGGGCCTTGGCGCCGACTTCATAGTGCGTGCTGGTTGCCGGCTTCAGCGAGAAGTTGAAGGCGCCGCCACCGCTCGAATAGAACATCTCGTTGAAGGTCGGCGCCTCGAAGCCGCGGGCGGCGCTGGCGTAAACATTCAAGGCGTCGGTCACCCGATACATCGCCGCGACGGTCGGGGTGGTCTTGTCGTAGCTGACGCGACCGCTATCGTCGCCATTGACGCCGCTGCGATAACGATCATCCACCCGGAAGGCGATGTGGCTGTGGCGCAAGCCGCCGCTGAATGTCCAGCGATCCCCCTGCCATTCCGCCTGGGCGTACTGGTCGAAGGTAGCGACACGATCTTCCTCGTTGCGGCGCAGGCGGCCGGTGATGCCGCAGATGTTGGCAACGCAGTTGGCCGGCGCACCGCTGCCGACAAAGTTTTCATAGCCCTGGCGATCATCGGTCGCCTGCTCGTAGTCGAAGCCGATATTGGTTGTCAGGCGGCCGCCGGCCAACCCGAAGCGACCGGTCCACCGGCCGGACAAGCCGGCGAAATCACGATCGAAATCGATCACGCCACCGGACTGGCGAGCCGACGAAGTTTGGGTGGAGATCGGAATGGACTGGTACTGCGTCGTCGACCGCTGGCCGGCATAGGCCGAGACCTGCACGGTTTGGTCGCCGAAGCGATGTTCGTAGGTCAGGCCGCCTTGCGTATGGTCGATGCTCTTGCGGGTATCGAACATCAATGCCGGGTAATTGCCCGACGTATCCCGCGCCACGCCTTTCGGATTGGCCCTGAATTCGGACCACTGCAGACCTTGGGGATCCTGCGCATCCTGGCGGAAGGTGTTGGCAATGAAGGTCAGCTTGCCGTCCTGGCTGGGCCGGAAGGTCAGCTTGACCATGGTCTGGTCGCGCTCCGCAGCGCTGTGGTCGCGGTAGCCGTCGGTGGCGAAACGCGAGGCGTCGATCACGTAGCCGACGCCGCCGACCTCGCCCTGGGCGCTGAGGTCGGTTTTCCAGGTGCCGTAACTGCCGGCGGCAAAATTTCCTTCGACAGTCGGCGCGCCTTTACCGTCCGGCGTGAACATCTGGATCACGCCCCCGGCATGGTTGCCGTACATGGCCGACATCGGGCCGCGCATGACCTCGATGCGCTCGGCGCGGTCGAGGTTGAAGGAAGCAACCTGCCCCTGGCCGTCCGGCATCGAGGCCGGAATGCCGTCAGCGACCAGGCGGATGCCGCGTACGCCGAAGGCCGAACGGGCACCAAAGCCGCGCGAGGAAATCTGCAAATCCTGCGCGTAGTTCTGGCGGTTCTGGACCGTCACGCCGGGCACCGAAGCCAGCGCTTCCGAAGCATTGACGCGGGCCTGATCGGCACCGATACGCGCCGCATCGACCACGTCGATGGCGGCCGGAAGGTCGAAGGTGTTGTGCTCGACGCGGCTGCCGGTCACGACGACCGCGTCGAGGCTCACCACGGCATCTGCCATGGCCAGCCCGGGAAAGGTGGCGGCCAGCAGTGCGACCATCCGGCTGGGCCGGGCGATGCGATTCGGAAGTTGGGTTGTCATTTTGTCTCCTGTATTTTTTCGGCAAGCTCGCCGTTACCCCGGGTCGATTATCCGGATCGCCTCAACCTCGCGCCTCCAAATGATCTCCCGAGTAGCCTACAGAAAATCATGAGACGGTGTAGAAACGGGCTGCGGACCAATTTCCAGGCCCGAATGAAAAAATGGCCCCGGAATCGCTTCCGGGGCCTAACCGAGTTGCTGCAGAGAGAGACGGTGGCCGTCAGGCGTAGGTGGGAGCGAAGCTGTCCTGCGGATTGGCGGCAGGGCCTTTTTCGCCCCAGTAGGGCGACAGCTTGCGCAATTGGGCGATGATCGGCGGTACGGCGGCGATGACGCGGTCAATCTCTTCCTCGGTGTTGTAGACCGACAGCGAGAAACGGATCGTGCCGTGGGCGGCGGTATAGGGAATGCCCATGGCGCGCATGACATGCGACGGTTCGAGCGAGCCGGAGGTGCAGGCCGAGCCGGAGCTGGCGGCGATGCCCAGCTTGTTCAACAGGAGCAGGATGGCCTCGCCCTCGATGTATTCGAAAGCGATGTTGCTGGTATTGGGCAGACGGTTGCCGCCGGCGCCGGCATCGCCAGTGGCGAAGCAGTGGCTGATCTGGCTGAGCAGGCCCTGCTCCAGCTTGTCGCGCAGGCGCTTGACCATGGTGTTCTCGGCCTCAATGTGCTGCAGGGCCAACTCACAGGCCATGCCGAGGCCGACGATGGACGCCGAGTTCTCGGTGCCGGCGCGCCGGCCGCGCTCCTGGTGGCCGCCACGCAGCAGCGGGCGGAAGCGGCAGCCGCGGCGCAGGTAGAGCACGCCGATGCCCTTGGGTGCATGCAGCTTGTGGCCGGACAGCGACAGCATGTCGATCTTGGTGCTCTTCAGGTCGATAGGAATCTTGCCCACGGCCTGCACGGCGTCGGTGTGGAACATGATGCCCTTGGCCGAGGCCAGCTCGGCCATTTCGGCGACCGGGAAGATGGTGCCCGTCTCGTTGTTGGCCCACATCGCCGAGACGATGGCGACGCGGTCGTTCAACAGGGATTTGTATTCGTCCAGGTCGATCCGGCCCTTCTTGTCCACCTTGAGTTTATGGACGATGTAGCCCTCCTTCTCCAGCCATTCGCACAGGGTCAGGATGGCCGGGTGCTCGACGTTGGTGGTGATCACCGTGTTGCGGTCGGGCTGGGCCTTGAGCGCGGAGAGGATGGCAGTCGAGTCGGATTCGGTGCCGCAGGAGGTGAAGATGATTTCCGAATCGTGCTCGGCGCCGAGCAGCGCCTGCAGCTGGCTGCGCGCCTTCTTCAGCGCCTTGCCGACTTCGCTGCCGAAGGCGTGGATCGACGAGGCATTGCCGAAGTGCTCGGTGAAAAACGGCAGCATGGCTTCGACCACGGCGGGATCGACCCGCGTCGTGGCGTTGTTGTCCAGGTAGATCGGTTTCGTTTCCATGGCGCGGTCCTCGGATTCTCTGTTGTGACGGGGGTGTTCGACTCAGGCCTCTACGGGCATGTGCGACGACGGCAGGACCTGGACCAGTTCGCCCAGCGTCTCGATCATCTTCTGCTGGATGCCGCCCAGGGTGGCCGCTTCCATCATGCAGCCCGAGCACGCGCCCTTCAGATGCACATAAATCTTCTTGCCCTGCACGTCGGCCAGCTCGACGTCGCCGTGGTCGCGCTGCAGCATCGGGCGGACCGACTCCAGCACTTCCTGGATCTTGGCGATCTTCTCGACGATCGACAGCTTCTTGCTTGGCGGCTTCGGTGCCTCCGGCGTCGCCGGACAGGCCGGCGGCGGCGACACTTCGCCGGGGCCGGCGCGCTCGGCCTTGATCTGGGCGAGGATTTCCTCGATGCCCTCGTGGCAGGCCGCGCAACCGCCGCCGGCCTTGGTGTAGAAGGTCACTTCCTCGACGGTATTGAGGTTGTTGGCCTTGACCACATCCTCGATCATCACGGCGTCGATGGCGAAGCACTTGCAGATCAGGGCGCCCTCTTCATGGTCGTCCGACCACTCCTCGCCGCGGTAGTTGGCGATGGCCGCCTGCAGGGCTTCGCGGCCCATCACCGAGCAGTGCATCTTTTCCGGCGGCAGGCCGTCGAGGTAGTCGGCGATGTTCTGGTTGGAGACTTCCAGCGCCTGATCCAGCGTCATGCCCTTGATGATCTCGGTCAGCGCCGAAGAAGAGGCGATCGCCGAGCCGCAGCCGAAGGTCTGGAAATGTGCGTCCTCGATGATCTCGGTTGCCGGATCGACCTTGAGCATCAGGCGAAGGGCGTCGCCGCACTGGATGGAACCGACGTCGCCGATGCCGTTGGCCTCTTCAAGCGGGCCGGAGTTGCGCGGGTTGAAGAAGTGTTCGCGGACCTTGTCTGAGTATTCCCACATGGCGTGCGCTCCTTAGACCGAGAAGGAAGAGCCGCAGGAACACTGCGAACTGGCATTCGGGTTGTCGAACTTGAAGCCGGTGTGGGTCAGCGTATCGACAAAATCGACGGTGACGTTGTCGATCATCGGAAAGGTCATCGGGTCGACCAGCAGCTTGACGCCCTCGACTTCCAGTTCCCAGTCGTCGTCGGCCTTTTCGGCTTCCAGCTTCATACCGTACTGCAGGCCGGAGCAGCCGCCACCGGAGATCATCAGGCGCAGACCGGCGACCGGCGTTTCGGAGCCACGGATGAAGCGCTGGACGGCTTTCACGGCGGCGGGGGTCAGATTGATCATGTCGGTTCTCCCAAGGGTTGATGCCCTCTTCTCGCAAAGGGCATGCCACGCGGCAAAGCAGAGATAAACCTATTTTTTTCAATGGCTTGGCAACACCTCCGGCTTTGTCATGTTTGCGACAAAGGCCATGGAAGCCGCCTTTTGTCGGATTCCCACGCTACTGCGACAAGGGAACCTGCGGCCCGCCTCCGTAGTCATAGCCCCCGTTAAAATGCAGACAGGACAAGCATTTCGGAGATCGACAGCCGGCGAGGCCGACGTGTCGGCCGTTTCCGACAGGCACCGGGTACGGAACCTGCACCACCAAGGCAACCGATGGACAAACGCACGAACGGGAAACGAGCATGACCAGCATCTGGGAAAGAAGCTTTGCCGAATTTGCCGGGCCGGGCATCCATCACCCGTCCGATACGATGCGGGTGGACGATGACGAGGCAGCGACGATCCTGGCCGATCTGGCGGCCCGTGAACAGGTGCCGACCATATTGCGGCCGATCGGCTGCAACCGCAGTTACGCCGTCGGCCACGTCGCCGGCACACCGCACTCGCTGCTGCTCGCCGACAAGCGCATCGTCGGCTTCTACGCCGGCTCCTACCTGTGGATCGCCCGAGCGCACCGTGGGCGCGGCCTGTCGATTCCGCTCATCCTGGCCGCAGCCGAGCACCGCGGCGGCACCGTGTTGCCGCCGGGCGTCGTGGTGCAGGGCTTCACCCGCCGCGGCTTGCGCGCCCACCGGGCCGCGCACCGCCTGGCGGTGCGCTCCGCTCTCGCCGCCGGCCTGCCCGTTCCATCGTCGGTAATCGCCGAACTGGACGGCAGCACCGACGACTGAACCCCGGTGCCTATCCGGCCAGGCACTCCCGCAAACGGGGCGTCGCCCAATCGACGAAGGCGCGGATACGTGGCGACAGCAGCCGGCTGTGCGGGTATGCCAGGCTGACCGACACCGGTTCCGGCTCCCAGTCGCGCAGGATGCGCACCAGTTGGCCGCTGGCCTCCAACTCCCTGACCTGATAGCCGAGGAAATAGCCGCAACCGAGTCCCTTGCGGCAGGCATCGAGGGCGACATCGACCTGGTTGGCGGCAAAGGTGTCGGCGATGGCGACCTTCTGCGTTTCGCCGCCCCGGGCAAAGAACCAGTCGCTGCCGTTGCCCATGCCGGTAAAGCGGACGGTGCGATGCTCGGCCAGGTCGGCCGGGCGTTGCGGCACGCCCTGGCGGGCCAGGTAGTCCGGGCTGGCGCAGACGACGCGGCCGGTGGTGCCCAACGGAATGGCGACCAGCGACGAGTCGGGCAGCGGCCCGATGCGAATGGCCAGATCGATGCCCTCCTCGAGCAAGTCGATGACCCGGTCGAGCAAGAGCAGCCGGGCCCGCATTTCCGGATAGGCGACGAGGAAATCGGTAACCACTGGCGCCACGTGCAGGCGGCCGAAGGTCACCGGGGCGGTGATGGCCAGCCGGCCGCTCGGCGTGAGCTGGCGGTCGCTCAAGGCATTTTCGGCTTCTTCGAGATCGGCCAGCAGGTGGCGGCAGCGCTCGAAATATTCGCGGCCTTCGTCGGTCAGCGCGATGCGCCGGGTGGTCCGGTTGAGCAGGCGGACGCCCAGCCCCTGCTCCAGCGCGGCCAGGGTGCGCACCACGGCGGTCAGCGAAATGCCGAGGCGCTCCGCCGCGCCGGTCAAGCTGCCGGCTTCGACGATATGCACAAACGCGCTCATGGCCTTGAACTTGTCCATGCCGCGATATTAATCCGGTTTTAGCAGCAATCAAATGCGATCCAGTCTATTTATTGCACTCCATGAATGCCGCAACATGGCTCCATCATCTGACTCTTCGCAAGGAGGAGCCCACCATGTCCCGCCACTTTGCCCATCTCGCCTTTACGCCCGGCGTACGCGCCGAGCAGCGCCGCTACAACGGCCAGGAAGCGCCGGTGACGGCCGCAGGCGAAATACCGGAACTGGAAGACGGAGAGCGCGCCTTCATCGCCGCCCGCAACAGTTTTTACCTGGCCACCGTCAATTCGGACGGCTGGCCGCATGTCCAGCATCGCGGCGGGGCAACTGGTTTTCTCAAGGTGCTCGAGCCGTCGCTGCTGGCCTTTGCCGACTATGGCGGCAACCGGCAGTTCGTCAGCGTCGGCAACCTGATGGAGAACTCGAAAGCCGCGCTGATCCTGGTCGATTACCCGCATCGCCGGCGCCTCAAAATCCTCGGCACCATCGCGGTCTGCCCGGCCGCCGAGGCCGACCCGGCCGTGCTGAGCGCCGTCTCTGACCCCGGCGCGCCGGTTGCCGAACGGGTCATGCTCGTCCGCGTCGCCGCTTTCGACTGGAACTGCTCGAAATTCATCACCCCGCGTTACACCTTGGACGAACTGGCCGAACGCGGCTTCACGTCATGAAAACCCCACCCAAGCAAAGGAGCCACCCATGAAACTGTATGACCTGTCCTTGTCCGGCAACTGCTACAAAGTCCGTCTGTTTGCCGCGCTGGCCGGCATTCCGCTGGATATCGTCGCCGTAGATTTCCTGGCCGGCGAACACAAGCGCCCGCCGCTGATTGACCTCAACCCGTGGGGCGAAATCCCCATCCTCGAAGACGGCGAGGTGGTGCTGCGCGACTCTCAGGCCATCCTAGTCTATCTCGCCCGCCGCTATGCCGGCGAGACCTGGCTGCCCGGCGACGCCACCGGCATGGCAACAGTCATGCAGTGGCTGTCCACGTCGGCCAACGAAATCCAGAATGGCCCCGGCGCCGCCCGCCTGGTGGACAAATTCGGCTACCAACTCGACAAGGCCGACACCCTGCGCCGTTCCGCCCGCATTCTGCCGCTCATCGACGCCCACCTGTCGCGCCACGCCTGGCTGGCCCTGGAACGCCCGACCATCGCCGACTGCGCGGTTTTCCCCTACGTCGCCCTGGCGCCGGAAGGTGGCGTCTCGCTGTCCGATTTCCCGCACATCCGGCAATGGATCGAGCGGATCAAGGCCTTGCCCGGCTTCGTGCCGATGCCCGGCATCTAGCCCAGCACGTGCTCGTAGGCCCGGCGCAGCAACTGGCGCTCGACGTCGCTCAGGTGCCGGGACTCGGTCATCGCGATGAAGCGGCCGTTGCTCCGCTCGGCCGCAGCGAACGGCGGGTCGGTGGCGGAAAAGGCGGCGAGCAGGACCGGCACGTCGCCTTCCGGCGTATCGACCCAGGCGGCAAACTCGGCTTCCGGTTCGATGGCGCCCTCCGGCAAGCCGAGATGGACTTCCGCCTCGCGCACTACGGCGGTCGGGTGGAACTGCACGGTCGGCGAGTAATCCTCGTCGCGCAGCGCGGCCAGCGCCGGCAGCGGGCCGAAGGCGAGAATGCCGGCGCTGAAGCACAGGAAGCGAACGCGGCCGCTCGTCTTCTGTTTGTGCAGCAGGATCAGGCGAGGCAAAACTGGCATGACTTAGCGGGCGTATTCGGCTGCGACGGCCTCGCCGCGCAGCTTGTCCGCATTGCCCCAGACCTGCACAGTGTCGATGTAACGCTCCGCATCGCTCGGCGACGGCAGCAGAACCTGGTACTCGGCAAAGACGCGGCCGTCCGGAAAGAAGCTGGCCTTGCCGAAGCGCGCCCCGCCGCGCCAGTAGGCCACGACACTAGTTTCCTGCGAGAACGGGTCGACCGCTTCCTCGAAGCTGGCGGCCGCCCATACCGGCTCCGGGCCGATCGACAAACCGAGTTTTTCGACCTGGCCGCGCAGGGCGGTGCAGACCGCCTCGCCGAAAGCCTGATCGGGCCGCTGCGTCATGGTCTTCAGGCCGGTGCGTACGTGTAGCAGCTCTTCGGACAGACCCGGCCGCAGGAGCCGCAGCCGATGCAGTCCAGCGGATTGGCCAGCGACATGACCATCATGTTGTCGTCGTCGCTGTCGTCGTCATCCTCCAGCTCACGCTCTACCAGATCGAGCACGTTGCGCGGGCAGACCTTATAGCAGCGGCCGCAGCCGATGCACTTGGCCTGGTCGAGGTTGGTGGCGAATTGCGGCGTCCATTCGACGCCGCCGCGGGTGAGGCCGGTAATCATGCAGGTTGTCCTTTCTGGGCGGCGCTCAGCCTGGCATGGGCGTCGGCCCAGGCCTGGCAGGCGTCGAAGGTGGATTGGGCGAGGCCGGGAATCTCCTGGTAGGCCGCCGGCAGGCGGTCTTCCACGAGGTCGTGCATCTGGGAAGCCCATTCGGAAGCGATGCGCTTCAGCTTCTTCACTTCCTTGTCGAGGGCGGCGATTTCATCGTCGGACATGGTGCCTCCGGAGGAATTACAAGCCGGCGACCGCCGGGTACTGGCCGATGCGTTCGAGCGCAACGCCGAGAATCTTGTCGGCCTCGTCCTTCATCTTGGACAGGCTGGCGAAGCCGAAGCGGTGCACGTCGCGCAGTGTGCGGTCGACAGCGACCAGCTTGCCGACGGTGATCAGGGCGCGGCCGAAGCCTTCGTGCGTGAGGTGCACCAGCGGCACGGCGAGAAGCTTGCATTCCTTCTCGATCAACACGGCGACGGCGTTGTAGAAGGCCTTGACGCGGGAAATGGTCTCGTCGTCCGGATCGCCGATGAGCGGGATTTCCGCCTTGCGCTCCTTGGTCAGCACGTAGGGATCGAGAATCTTTTCGACGCTCCAGCCCTGGTAGGTGCCGTAGGTGTCGAGGGCGCGCATCTGGCGGGCCATCTCCTTGACGAAATCGGTTTCCAGGATGGGATCGGCGGCGATGGCTTCAGTCATGGTAGTGCTCCTTGGGGAATGGGGTGGATGGGTTGGCAAGCGGTTTCAATTGGGGCGCCGGCGTCAGGCCGGGCACCAGCCCGATGACGATCCGGGCGACGGCCAGCGCACCGAGAAAGCCGGCGATGGCGCCGAGCGCCGTGCTGCCGTCACTGCCTTCCAGACAGGCTCCCAGCCAGGCGCCGACGAGCATGGCGAAGGCGGGAAACAGGTAGCCGAGCAGCGCCGGCAGGGTCAGCCCGCTTTCCGGCAGGCCGATCAGCACGAAGTCGCCGGCCTTGATGTCGGCGGAGACGGGAATGGTCAGCAGCGTGGCCGGGCGGCCGGCGGCCATCTTGCCGACGCCGCACGCACTGCCTTGGGCGCAGGAGGGACAGCCGGCCGTTTCCACGGCGACCAGCGCCACGCCATCGTCGACGCGCTGCACGACGCCGCGGTGTTCGATCAGGGGCGCGCCCATCAGCCTTCCCAGCCTTCCTCGGCCATCGACGCGAAACGGTCTTCCGACTTGGCCTTGGTCTGGGCGGCGATGGCGCGGTCGATCCAGGCGACGCCGCCCTCGGTCATCGCCTTCGAGATGTCGAGCAGCAGGTCGTCGATGGCATCGACCTCGTCGACACGGATCGGCTGGATGCCCTTGGCCATCAGCTTCTTGATCGCCGAGCCGCCGATGGCCATGACGTACACCGCCGCGCAGCCGTCGAGGAAATCGACCTTGGCGCCCAGCTTGTCCTCGTTGCCGTCCATCGCCTCCTCGGCGAATTCGGCGACGCCGACCAGGGTGGCCCGCTCGGGCGTCACCTCGAAGACGGCGAAACCCTCGGCGGCGCCGAAATGCTGGTTGACCCGGGTGCGGTCCGTCGACGCGAAGGCGACCTTGATCACGGCTTCCGGCTCCTGCCTAATGGACCAGACCAGCTGCAGCCGACGCGAGGACATGTTGCTTGCCGACTCCAGCGTCGCGGTCGTCGGCCCAGTAGATTGAGCGATAAGGTTCGAGTTCATGATGTTGCCCCAGCATGAGATTGGCGAGATCGAACAAGGCCTGCCGCGTGCCGCGGTAGCCCACCCAGGTGCGGGCATAACCGCCCACGAGGTCGTACTGCGGGAAACCGGTGCGCAGGAGCGGCAGCCCCAGGCGGCTGGCCGTTTCGGCGGCATGCGAGTTCGCCATGACCAGTTGCGCCTCCCCTGCCCTGGCCTCCTTCTCCATGTCTTCCAGATCGCCGACGATGACTTTGGCGATCGGCAGGCCGGCCAGGCTGTCGTGCTTGTGCGGGCTGACTGCACTGACGATCTCGGCGCCCATGCCGGTTAGGAAACGGACCTGCATGCCGAGCAGATCGGGGTCGGCGGCCAGCGCGATGCGGGCGAAGCCGATCATGAAATGGCTGTCCACCATGGCGTCCTGCAACTGGGCGCGCTGGCGTTCGATGCGGGCCGGCACCGGATTGCCGGAAATGTCCGCCAGCGCCTGGGTGAAGGCATCGCAATCGTCGAGGCCCATCAGGCCGGCGAAACGGTAATCGGGCACGGCGGTCAGTTTGTGCAATACGTCGGCCGCCTTGTTGAGCGAGGGGCCGACCACCAGCGTCGCCGCCGACTCGCCCATGATCTCGATTTCCGAGCGCGGCGTGCCGCCGATGGTCAGCGACGAGGTTTCCGCCTCGACCAGATGGCCGTCCAGCGAATCGCCGATATCGGGCACGACGATGGGGCGCAGGCCGAAAGCCTCGACCCACTCCTTGATCGCCTCGATGTCGCCCGGCGTCAGCATGGCCGAGGCCAGCACATTGACCTGCTTCGGCCGCTTGCCGGCGCTCCGGCTTTCCGGCACCAGCGTGGCGATCAGTGATTCGATGGCCAGCGCGTAGCCGCTTTCCAGGCAGCCGACGTAATCCGGCGTATTGACCGGGACCACGGCGACATGGGCGAATTCCGGGTGGGCGACGCGAAAATCCTTGACCGCCCGATGGATGTCGGTGCCCTGCGTTTCGGACAGGCCGGTGGTGACCAGGCCGATGATGTCCGGCTTGCTCTTGTCGGACAGCGTACGCAGCGCCTCGATGATGTTCTCGTCGGCGCCCATGATGGTCGACACCTGATCCATGGCAGTCGTCTGCAACGGGATCGGCTCGCGGAAATGGCGCACGAAGAAGACCTTGCCGAACGCCGTGCACCCCTGCGAGCCGTGCATCAGCGGCAGGCTCTTGGCCAGGCCGAGAAAAGCGAGCGAAGCGCCAATAGGCTGGCTGACCTTGAGCGGATTGACCGCCAGCGCCTTCTTGGATTGGATGATTTCAGCCATGTGGACATCGCCCCGTTGAGATTGCTTAGCTCATAGCAAGGAGCGAGCCACAATTATTTACTCATAAAATCAATAGCATAATGATTTTTTGTCTGTCACAAACACGACAAATGCGTGATCAACGCGCTGCCGCACTCACGCGCCGCATCATCCGTAGCATCGAGATGAAGTAACAAGTTCGGAGGCTGCCCGAGGCCCTGATTTACAAAGGCTGTGTAGAAATGATTACTTGCCAGCAACGCGGCCATGTTTCCGAAAAGGCAGCAAACCCCGCGAAACACCCCGAGCAAGCGCCCAATCGGCGCTCCCGGCTACTGATTGTTGGACAATGCCCGCACTTGCTGCGCCAATCCCTCGTCTTCGGCGATCAGTTTGGCGTAGCGCTCCACTGCGTCAGCGGCGCTCGCCTGATGTTTGAAATCCCGCAACAACCGCGTCCGATCTTCAATGGCGCGCAGTACCTGTGAGAAAGCCATGTCGATTTGCTCGGTAATCAATCCGAATAGCGTCTGCGGGGAATAGGCATGGCCCACATGGCAGCGGTAGCGGACAAGGGACTGTTCGGCAAGCTGGATCAGGGTGCCATTACATTCCGGACAGGTATACCGGGACAACGGCCCTAACTGCAGCTCGCCTTCATTCAAGGCATCTTCATTCATGGCAATGCGGGTTTCAATTTCCATAATCGGCGAAGCTTGGATTTCGGTTTCGGGCAGCGTTTCGGCAGAAAACCTGGCAATGGCCGCCGGCATGTCCAAGATGGGCAGAACGGCGTCGGCAGCCACGTGGCGCAGCGCACTCTCCGGCATCGATGAAAAGACGGCCTCGGACGGCGACTGGACGATGGCGATTCCGCCGCGATCCTTGACTGCCCACAAACCTGCCGTCCCGTCGTCAAGGGTCCCGGTCAGGATGATGCCGATGACGCGCGGACCAAAGTTGAACGCCGCCGAACGAAACAGCGCATCGATGGCCGGACGCGTACGGTTCTCCTTGGGACCGCGGGTAATCCGCAGGCGATTTTTGTCGAAAAGCAAATGACGGTCTGGCACCGCCACGCACACCTTCCCCCTCACGATCGGCGCTCCATCACTGGCGTCGACCACGGGGAACGCAGTTGCCCGGGCGAGAATGGCGGCAAGCTCGCTACGTTGGTAGGGGGCATGTGCAACACCACAAACACCGCTACCGGCAAATCGGGCGAAAGACCGCCGAGCAGTCGCTGCAAGGCCTCCACCCCGCCGGCCGAGGCGCCGATCACGACGACATCACGGTGTGCCATGGCAGCCTCCTGAACAAGCGGGCGGTCGCCGGGCCGCCGTCATTGGCGACCGACCTCGGCCGCAACCCGCCTGCACGCCGTCTGCATTCCTGCTGATCCGTTGCATCAACCTTCTCCTCGTTGCGATCTACGCAGCACTGGCGTGCAATCGCGATGCCCGCCTCCCCACGTCGCCCATCCCGTCACTGGCTGATTGCATCGGCCTGGCGGCTACCCACCCATGCAGGACACGTCCGACAGTGAATTCAGCAGCGTCCGACAGCCCCGGAACGGCGCGACGCCTACGATGAAAACCAGTTCAGGCGCTTCCTCCCGGAAGCGTGGCCAGCAGGAGCCGCAAGCTGAGCTAAGGACGTTTCCAACTGTTCAACCATAGGAGTCAACACCATGACACGCCAAACCATCGCCACCTTGATTCTCCTCGCCGCGGTTCCGTTTGCCGCATCGGCAGCGGACAACATGGGCCGCACTACCGGCCAGTCGGCCTCCACACAAGGCGACATGTCCCAGTTCAAGCAACTGGACAAGAACAACGACGGCCAGATCAGCCAGAGTGAAGCCAAGGCCTCGCCAGGCCTGTCCCGCCGTTTCTCGTCGGTCGACACCGACCACGACAAGCAGATTTCCACCGCGGAATGGCAAACCGACCAGCAACAACGCGGCGCCGCCGGCGTCAGCGGCGAAACCCGCGACCAGGGCCAGATGGGCGGACAACAATCACCGAGTACCCCCCAAAACTCCGGTTCGGAGAGCAACAGGACTTACTGAGGCAATATCTGCCAGCCGGCTTGGCGGTCGTCTCCACCGCCAAGCCGGCATTCATGTCAGGCATCGGCGCCATTGCGCACCGCCGATGACTCGGCTGCGCCATGCGGCCGTATGAAGAAGCGCTTCGCCAACTACCATGCAGCCCTCCTAGGCGGAAACGCTGAGGGCGCGGCCAAAATGGCCCGGCGACTGGGCTAGTCGGCTTACTTCCTATTTCAATATCCTCGCCGCCAATAGCCATCGCAGGCTTGGGGCTTTTTAGTATCTATGCCGGCATAGTTGGGCAAGGAAATAACCACCGACCCTGTGCGACGACTTGATGCTCCACCGTGACAACAAACGCCGCTATAAATGGTGTTTTGATTTTGTCGTCCAACGCCATACTGTAGCCGACCGTCAGCTGAATTCTCACATCGGATTTCATAGCAAAGGTTCGCACATGCAGAATGATGAACAGGAAATAAGACAGCTCGTTTCAGCCTGGATGGCGGCGAGCAAGGCGGTTGACATCGAGACCATCCTGTCGTTGATGGCCGACGATGTCGTCTTTCTCGTGACTGGCCAGCCGCCCATGCGAAAAGCCGACTTTGCCGCGGCCGCACAGGCGCAGACCGGTGCAGATGCACCGAAGTTCGACGGATCAAGTGAGATTCACGAAATCAAGATTTTGGGGGACTGGGCATTCATGTGGCAGACGCTGAGGGTCGTGATCACTCCGCCCGGCGCTCCATCCATAACCCGCGCCGGCCACACGCTGACGATTCTCAAGCGACAGAACGGAAAATGGGTTCTGGCACGCGATGCCAACATGCTGGCTCCGGGGTCCAAATGACGCCCAAGCTCCCATTCGCGAAGAAACGCCGGTACGCTGCGCTTGCCCGCGGCCTCTATGGCTGCGCCATTCCGGCCGTTCGTCACCTCAAGCATTAGCACTCATATCCCAATGCCACCGATTCTCCAAGCAAACGACTCGAAAACACTTGAATCGGTGCGTCAGGCATTTCAGGACTGCCTACGTCCCGCGCACTTCACCGACTATCAGCATTGCGAGGAATGCGCCGAGCACAATCAAACACTTGCTTCTCGGACTCCTGATTCCGTTACGCTGCAGGAGGTTGGAAATCCGGGCTGGGATCCGATCTGCTTTGTTTCTCCGGAAGGGTTCCGCTACTACCTGCCCGGTTTGGCCCGACTGGTCGTCGAGAGCCCGCCGGATGGCCATAGCTGGTACGCCGCTCAATTCTTCTGGCATCTCATCTCGGACGGCCCGTCGAATGTGCGGGTCATGGGATGCTCCGCCGCCCAGCGCAAGGCTGTAGCAGCCTTCGTCCGCCACATCATAGAAACGCGAGCCGAACAATTGGACCAGGAATGCCTTGCCGACGATGCCATCCGCGCATGGGAAATCTGGAATGACGAAATATCGGAATAACAAAATGGACTGCACATCATGACCACTCCCCCCGTTCTCATCCTTCCCGGTCTGGGCGACTCGGGGCCGGCGCATTGGCAGAGCATCTGGGAAGCGTCCGGGCCGTCCTTCCGGCGGGTGGTCCAGCGAGACTGGGATCACCCACAGTTGGCAGAGTGGGTGGCGACACTCCAGCAACACGTCGCCGCCTGTGAAACACCGCCTGTTCTGGTGGCCCACAGCCTGGCCTGCAGTCTTGTCGCCCATTGGTCCAGGGAATTCGGCCAGCACGCCCGGGGCGCATTGCTGGTATCTCCGTCCGACGTGGAATCGCCCTCGCATACGCCGCCCGAGGTGCGCGGCTTCAGCCCGGTGCCGAACATGCGCTTTCCCTTCCCCAGTACGGTCGTGGCAAGTACCGATGATCCGTATGTCGATATCGGGCGCGCCGAGCATTTTGCGCAGTGCTGGGGCAGCCGCTTTGTGGTCATCCCCGGGGCCGGGCACATCAACGCCGAATCCGGGCTTGGCGCATGGCCGGAGGGAATGGCGTTGCTGCAGGAATTGCTGCGCGGCAATCAGGACAAGTAGTTCGCCGATGCCCCACACGGCGAACGACAGCCAACGGCGCGGACGGTTCGCGCCGTTGGTATTTCTGCCGACAGCCTAGACGCGGAAGCGGGAAACGGCGGCTTCGAGCTGGTCCGATACCGAAGCCAGGCGATGCGCCGTATCGGCCACTGAAGCGACGGCGGCGGAGTTTTCCTCGGACATCACGGCGATGGATTCGACATTGCGGGCGAGTTCCGTCGATGTGGCCCGCTGCTCGTGCAGCGCATCCGAAATGCCGGCGATCGCTTCGCGCGCCGTTTCGGTTGCGGTCTGGATACCGGCCATCGACGCGCTCGCGCTGTGGGCGACATCGACCACTTCGCCGACCACCTCACGGCTCGCCTGCATGCTGTGTACCGCCCCGGCAACACCGTTCTGGATATTGGCGATCACCGAACTGATTTCCTGCACCGATTGCGTCGTGCGCTCGGCCAGCTTGCGCACCTCGTCGGCAACGACGGCGAAGCCGCGCCCCTGCTCGCCGGCCCGTGCCGCTTCGATGGCAGCATTGAGCGCCAGCAGGTTGGTCTGGTCCGCCACATCGCGAATCACTGTGGTGATATTGCCGATTTGATGCACCTGCTCGGATAGCACCTGGATTTGCTGGGCCGTTTCCTCGACGCGCTCGGCGACGCGACCGATCTGCCGGGTCGCGTTGTCGACACCGCGGGCACTTTCGATGGCGGCCGTGCCGGCATCATGCGCCCGGGCATTGGCGTCCTGGGCCCCGGTGCCGACGTGGTCGATGGAGACTGTCAATTGCTCGACTGCAGCGGCAGCCGATGCGGTGGCGCTCGACTGGCTTTGCGTACTGACCGACACCTGCTGGGCCGCCGTCGACAATTGCGCGGCCGACGCCACCAGCGAATTCGTGCTGCCGGCGATCTGCGACACCGTCACCGCCAGATCGCTGCGCATCTTTTCCATGGTGCGCATCAGCATGCCCAGCTCATCACTGCCCTGCGACACCGAACCACCGCCCGTCAGATCGCCGCCGGCCACCCGCTCCGCCAAGCGGTTCGCTTCACCTAGACGGGAAACGATGCTGCCGCGAATCTGCAGCGTCAGACCGCCGACCACCAGCAACGCAAGGAGTACGACCACAATGCCGGTGATCGTTGCTGTCTGCTTGGTTGCCAGGCCTTCCTCAGCCGACTGACGGCCCATTTTTTCGTTGTAGCGCATGTGCGCCTGCAGGGCATCGTTGAAGTGTTCGGCCTTGCCCACATTCTGGGTCAGCAGCTTGAGCGCCTCGTCGTTCTGGTTGTGGCTCGACGCCTCCAGCACCTGGCGCGTCCCGGCCATGTAGTCGGCAAAGGTACGTTTTTCCTCTTCGAGCAGGCGACGATCTTCATCATTGGCTAGCAGTGCCTCGTAACTCTTCAAGGCCTTATCCACCTGTTCTGCTGCTTCGAAGGCCTTTTTTTCGATGTCGGCCATCACCTTGGGGTCGGTATTGAGCACGTGGCGATAAACCCGGACCCGGACATGAGCGAATTCATTCAGGGCGTGGTCGAGAACCAGCAAGCTGGGAACGATGTTTTCGTTCGCGTAATTGGCAGACTGATACACCTTGTTCATCTGCTGCAGATTGACCAGGGTCATGACAAGCAGCGCTGCCAGCGATGCGATGAGCAAAAGAATCAGGCGACGGGCGATGGACATTTAGGGGTCTCCGTGGGCGATATCCGTTTGATTTTTATGTTTTCAAGTCAGGGAGTCGCCGGCGGTGGCCTTGACCCCAAACTATCCTGAAGGATATATAACTTTCGACATATTTCAAACTTTTTATTGCCAAGCAGACCGACTTGCCCCGCTATGCACTCAACACGCTACCCGGCCCCTTGCCTGCCGCCCACGGCGTCGGCCGGCGCACCGCTTCCCACACCGGGCTTTCCATCGACAGCGCCAATTGGCGGGCGAGTTCGACCATGCCGTCGTAGCCGGCGTAGCCGAATTCGCGCTCCTGGTTGATGTCGAGGAAGGGAATGCGCGCCTTCAGCGCCGTGTAGAGGTTGCGGCCACCGGCGATCAGGATGTCGGCCTTGTACTCGTGGTAGGTCGACAACAGTGCCTTGGGGCTGCCGTCGTCGATCATCTTGGTGTCTTCGCCCATCAGTTCGCGGATGCGGGCCTTGTCCTCTTCCGTCGATTTCTTGGTGCCGGTGGCGACCACCTTCATGCCCAGGTCCTGCAGGGCCGAGACGATGGACCACGATTTGACGCCGCCGGTGTAGAGCAGAACACGCTTGTCCTTGAGGCGCCGGCGCCACGGTTCGAGGGCGGCATGCGACTTGGCTTCCTCGCGGGCGATGACGGCTTCGGTGCGCGCCGTCAGGTCGGGGTCGTCGATCAGGCGGGCGAAATCGCGCAGGGCGGCGGAGACGTCCGCCACGCCGTAGAAACTGCCTTCGAAGAACGGGATGCCGAAACTGTCTTCCATCTTGCGCGCCACGTTGAGCAGAGCCTTGGCGCAGACCACCATGTTCACCTTTGCCCGGTGCATGGTCTGCACCTCGTTGAAGCGCGAATCGCCGGATAGCGTGCACAGGATGCGCAGGCCGAGTTCGTCGAACAGCGGCGCGACATGCCAGAACTCGCCGGCGATGTTGTATTCGCCGATCAGGTTCACGTCGTAGGTCGGCAGGCCGTCGGCGCGCTGCTTGGCCGGTTCCGGCTCGCGGGTGCCGATGACGTGCTTGAACATGGCCTCGCCGGCCAACCGGTTGCCGAGATTTTTGGTGCCGTAGAAGCCGGCCGCATCGACCGGCACGGTCGGCACGCCCCAGCGCTCGGTGGCCGCCTTGCAGACGGCGCCGACGTCGTCGCCGATCAGCGCGGTGACGCAGGTGTTGTAGACGAAGACCGCCTTCGGCGCATAGCTGTCGATGGCCTGCTTGATGGCGTGGAACAGCCGCTTCTCGCCGCGCCCCATGACCACGTCGGTTTCCGACAGGTCGGTGGTCATGCCGATCTTGTACAGCGTGACGCCGGACGAGCGCGTGCCCCGGTTGTCCCACGACGACCCGGCACAGGCGATGGGCCCGTGCACGATGTGGGCAACGTCGGCGATGGGCAGCAGCGCGATCTGCGCGCCGTCGAAGGAACAGCCGCCGGCAGTGGCCCCCGGCTTGGGCTTGGCGCAGCCCGACTTTTCCTTCTTGTTGTGGCTACAGGCCGGCTCGTCGAGCAGGGCCTGGATATCGCTGGCTTTCATGGCGTTCTCCAATGATCTGGAGACGATTCAGCGAAATGCGTGCCAAACGTATGTCGTTGATTTTACAGACTGCTGCGTTGTCGCAAATCCGACAATGGCTGCTGTAAACGGTCATTCCCGCGCCCCACAGGGACTTCCGTTGGTCGCAAGCGGGAATCCAGGATGGGAGAGGGTCATCGCTGGACTCCCGCCGCCGCGCCCCGCAGGAAGTACCCTTGGGGAGCGGGAATGAGCATTGCGGGGAGTGGCTTCTGCCCTACCCCATCGCCTTGAGATGCTGAATGATCTCCCCGGCCATAGGCTGGGCATCGCCATACAGCATCCGGCAGTTGTCGGTATAGAACAGTGCATTCTCGACGCCGGAGTAACCGGTGCCTTTCCCGCGCTTGATCACGATCACGTTCTGCGCCATGTCGGCGTTCAGAATCGGCATACCGTAGATCGGGCTCGCCTTGTCGGTGCGGGC
>NZ_JAKLTN010000007.1 GCF_022012295.1 Dechloromonas hankyongensis | reverse complement strand
TGCGCCAACCATTACCCCGGTTGATGGAAATGGAGGGGAGGCAGGTCAAGCAACGGTGCTCGAAGCAGGGTTGTTGCCAAGCGGTGGAGTGACCGAAACCACTTCCGGTTCAATCAGCGTTGCGGCCCCTGCGGGTCTGGCTAGCATTACGGTTGGCGGTACGACCTTGACGGTGGCCCAACTGGCGACCCTGGGCTCGACTCCGGTAACCGTCAATACTGGCGAAGGGGATCTGGTACTGACCGGCTACAACGCCGGCACGGGCACGCTCAGCTACACCTACACTCTGCTGGCTGCACAAAACCAGCCCGGTCAGACCAGCACCGTCGATACGGTTGCTTTGAGCGTTCAGGATTTGCTCGGGACTACTTCCAGCGGCACGCTGACCGTAAAAATTGTGGACAGCATACCGACGGCCACGGCGGATATCGCTGCAATCACTGAAGACGCTGTACCAAATACGGTTGCCGGCAATTTGATAGCAAATGATTCGCCAAGTGCGGATGCGACGAATGTCGTCGGCGTGGTCATCGGCACTTATGGCGCTGCCAATGCGTTTGCCGGTGGTCTTGGTGGGTTGGCCGGCAGTTACGGCAATCTCAATTTGGCGGCCAATGGAACTTATACCTACACGCTGAACAACGCCAACCCGGCCGTCAATGCGCTGAAGAATGGTCAAACCCTCGTAGAACATTTCACTTACACGATTCAGGATGCAGACGGGGATTGGAGTACCCGTACGTTCGACATCACCATCAATGGCAACACCGACGGTGCACCGAGCATTACCCCGCTTGATGGCAATGCGGGCGCGACGGGACAAGCCACGGTCAACGAACTGGGTCTGATCTCGGTAGCGAATACCAGCGAGACGACCACGGGTACGATCACCATCTCGGCACCGGAGGGTCTGACCAGCGCCACCATTGGCGGCACAACGCTGACGGCGGCGCAACTGGCGGCGCTGGGCGGTACGCCGGTGACCATCAACACCGGCGAAGGCAGCCTGGTGCTGACCGGCTACAACGCCGGAACGGGAGCCCTGAGCTATACCTACACCCTGGTGGCCGCACAAAGCCAGCCGGGTGCAACGGAAAGCGTCGACACCATTGCGTTGAGCGTACTGGACGCAGGCGGTGCCACCTCGAGCGGTACGCTGACGGTGCAGATCGTCGATAGCACGCCGACGGCGGTCGCCGACAGCGCCAGCGTCACGGAAGATACGGCCCTGGTGACCAGCGGCAACGTCCTGACCAACGACAGCATCGGCGCCGACGTCCGGGCCAACCCGGTGACCGCTGCCAGCCCGACGCTGACCTACGGCAGCCTGGTCCTGAACACGGATGGCAGTTACACCTACACGCTGAACAACGCCAACCCGGCCGTCAATGCGCTGAAGAACGGTCAGGCGCTGACCGATACCTACACCTATACCATCACCGATGCCGATGGCGACACCAGCACGGCAACCTTGGCGATTACCATCAACGGCACCAACGATGCGCCGACCGTGGCTGGCAGCCCAAGCGTTGCCGTCTCGGAGGAGGGGCTGCCTGGCGGGTATCTGGATACGACGGGCAATCCGACGGATACGACGAACCTGACCGTTCAAAGTGGCAGCATTGCCATTTCCGATCCGGACAGCACGCTCACCGTGACGCTGTCGGGGCCGGCGGGCATCACATCCGGTGGTTTGACCGTTTCGTGGACCGGCAACGGCATGTCCACTTCGCCTTTGATCGGTCGCGACAGCAACGGCGTGGAAGTGCTTCGCGCCACTATCGACAGTGCCGGCAACTATACGGTGAGCTTGTCGAAGGCCATTGACCATGCCACCGGCAATGGCGAAAACCTGTTCAATTTCGATCTGACGGTAACGGCATCCGATGGGGCGCTGAGTTCGACGGGTGTGATCCATGTGACGGTCGAGGATGATTCTCCGAACGCGGGAACGAACTCACAGACGATCAACGTGCCGCAGCAGGACACCAATCTGATGATCGTGCTGGATCTGTCGGGCAGCATGACCAGCGGAACCGTCGATCGCCTTGCCGCCGCCCGCACCGCGATTACCAACCTGATCAATACCTACGACGGATTTGGCGATGTGGCGGTAAAACTGGTCACGTTCTCGACGACGGCAAGCGACATGACGAGCGGCTGGGTGACGGCTCGCGATGCGCTGCAGTTGCTGACGACGCTGTCGGCGAACGGTTATACCAATTACGACGCAGCCCTTGCCCAGGCGATCGATTCCTGGGATGCGAACGGCCGCATCCTGAGCGCACCGGCTGGCGGCTCGTTGCAGAACCTGATGTACTTCCTGTCGGACGGCCAGCCGAATGAAAATGACGGCAATACCGGGGCGCTGGTGAATAGCGCTGCGGGAGCCAGCGGTGGTGCGGATGCCGGTATCCAGGCTGGCGAAGAGACCCTCTGGACCAACTTCCTGACCAACAACCAGATCAAGTCCTTCGCGCTGGGGATAGGCGATGGTCTGACCACAACCGATCAGAGCTATCTCAATCCGGTTGCCTATAACGGCGTCACCGGCACGAACATGGATGCCATCATGGTTCCCAACGTCGCCAACCTGTCCAGCGAACTTCAGGGTACGGTAGCGCCGGTGACCACTGGCAACCTCCTGACGGGCGGGGCTCCGGGCGAGGTCGGGGCGGATGGCGGCCATGTCTCTGCCTTCTCCGTCGGACCGGCCGGCGACGTCAGGCTCTTCTCCTGGGATGGCGTCTCGTCGACGGTGACGGCATCGGGCACCGGCGGAAGTACCGCGACGTTCAATGGAACGACCCATGTGCTGGCAGTGACGACCGAACAAGGCGGTCTGCTGACAATCGATCTCGACGATGGAACTTATAGCTACACGCCGCCGATCAGTGCCGTCACGGTTACCGAAGTGCTCGGCTTCCAGTTGACCGACCGCGACGGAGACGTCAGCAACATGGGCTCGCTTACGCTCAATATCGCGCGGACCATCGGTTCGAGCGAAGTCGACGGGACGACCTCCGGCGACGCAGCCTTGTCCGGTACCGCGGGCAACGACATCATCACCGGGTTGGCCGGTAACGATACCCTGACCGGTCTCGATGGCAACGACTGGCTATCCGGTGGTGCCGGCAATGACACGCTCAGTGGCGGAAACGGCAACGACAAGCTCGATGGCGGTGCCGGGACTGATAATCTCAGCGGCGGTGCAGGTAACGACTTGCTGATGGGCGGTGCGGGCAACGACACCCTGGATGGCGGGGCCGGTGCCGACACCTTCGCGTGGAGTTTCGGCGATGCCGGAACTATCGCGACGCCCGCGGTCGATACCATCAATAACTTCGAAACGGCGGTTGGTACCGATGTTCTGGACCTGCGCGACCTGCTCAATGCGCCAAACAACGCAACGGCCGCGGCACTCGATAACTTCCTGCACTTCCAGTATTCCGGCGGCAATACCACCATCTATGTCAGCCAGACGGGCGCCTTCAACGACGGAAATTCGGTCGGCGCACCGCCCTCGAACGTCAGCAACAACGACGTGCAACAGATCGTGCTGACGGGGGTCAATCTGATCGGCGCCAACACGACCGATCAGGCCGTGATCCAGAACCTGCTGACCAATGGCAAGCTGCTGACCGATTGATTCGGTCCAGTAATGAAAAAGGGGCGATTACCTGATCGCCCCTTTTTTGTTTCTTGGCTTGCGACCGGTTATCGCAGCGGCCGAACCCTCTCGTATCAGCCTTCGTGCTGGCGCAGCCGGGCGACGCTCGGGATGTGGATCTTGCGCCCCTCGACCACGATCAGGCCGAGGTCGGTCAATTCATGCAGGATGCGCGAGAAGTGTTCCTGGGTCAGGTTGAGGCGGGAGGCGATGACCCCCTTGTTGGTCGGCAGGGTAACCGCGACGTTGATGCCGTCCTGGTCGGCTTCTGGCAGTTCGCGCAGCAGGTAGCCGATGATGCGCTGCTTGCCCGAGTGCAGGGAATACGACTCGACGTCGACCATCAGCTGATGCAGGCGCATGGCCATGCCGGCCAGCATCTTGCGGCACAGGTTGTGGTCGCGCTGCAGTTCGTCATAGACCGCAGCCTTCGAAACGTGCAGCAGCAGGCAATCGGTCAGCGCCTGGGCGAAAACGATATAGGGCTTGTCCATGAACATGATTGCTTCGCCGAAACTTTGGCCCTGGGTCAGGATTTCGACCACTTTCTCGCTGCCCTGCTGTGACGTGAAGGCCAGCTTGATCTGGCCATAAACCAGCAGGTGGAAGCCGGTGCAGGGGTCGCCCTTGTGGAACAGGATGTCGCCCTTGCTGGCGTGGATTTCGCGCGTGCTTTTGGCGATGCGCGCAATTTCTTCGGGAACCAGACTATTGAAGAGTGGAACGTGGGTCAGCAGTGCTTCGATGTTGATGGGGTGATTACCATGCATAGTCGGTCTTGGCCTGAACGAGGACGGCCGATGTTGGCATCGTGCTAGTTCTTTGGCAATACCACTTTGGGATTATATAGGGCGCGTTTCCAGTAATCGGTGGGACTGCGTTAGCCAGGGCGGGTGGGCGCCAAGGCACGAGGTGTTGGGAATGGTTGTTCCATTCCCGAGCCGAGTAACGCCGGCGCTCGTCCACCCTTGCGCAGCCCGCTGCTTGCTGCGAACACGCCCTAATGGCGGGTCAGTTGCACGTAAAGGAGCGGCAGACGGCGGGGCAGCTCCTCCGGCTTGCGGATCACGCAGAAGCCGGCCGGGCCGAACAGGTAGGGCAGGTAAGCACCCGCTTCGCGGTCGATGGTGACGCAGAAAGGCGTCAGCCCCATGGCGCGGGCTTCATGTACGGCCAGGCGCGTGTCCTCGATGCCGTAGCGGGAGTCGTACAGGTCGAGGTCGTTCGGCTTGCCGTCGGTGATGATCAGCAACAGGCGCCGGCTGGCCGGCTGTTCGGCCAGGATATTGGCCGATTGGCGGATGGCGGCCCCCATCCGGGTGTAGTAGCCCGGCTTGATGGCCAGGATGCGGCCGCGGGCGGCGGCGTCGTAGCGTTTGCCGAAATCCTTGAGCAGATGGAAACGGATGTTCTGGCGGCGCAGCGAGGAAAAGCCATAGATGCCGAAGCGGTCGCCGGTGGCGGTCAGCGCCTCGGAGAAGAGCAGCAGCGAGTCGCGGATGACGTCCACGATGCGGTGGCTGTCCGAAATCGGCGCATCGGTGGACATCGACAGGTCGGCCAGCAGCAGGCAGGCCAGATCGCGTTCGCAGCGGGCCTGGGCAAGATAGCCGCCGGTTTCCGGCGTATGCCCGGCGGCGCGGTCGGCATGGTTGCGCACGCAGGCGTCGACGTCGAGTTCCGGGCCGTCGGGCTGGCCCTTCAGCCAGCGCCGCTGCGGCGCCAGCGCTGCGAACTGGCCGCGCAGCTTCTTGGCGGTGGCCGCCAGTTCCTGGGGTAGGGCGGCGGGCTCGGCGTCGCGGGCGATCATCGGCTGGACCAGGCAATGCTTCTCCTGCATCAGCGACTTGCGGTAATCCCATTCGGGGAGCGCGATACCGGGGCCGATCGGCGTGTCGTCCTCGGCTGCCGACGGTAGGTCGAGGTCGAACTTGACGCGCGACTTGGCGGTCTGGCCGTCACGGATCAGCGACAGCTGGTCGAGGTCCTTGGCCGCATCCTTGGCGTTCGGGTCTTCGTCCTCGTCGAAAGCGCGGTTGACCCGTACGTACTCGGCCCAGGTCGGCAGGCTTTCGGCGCGGAACATGGCAATCATCGGCGCCTTGTTGTCCGGCGTCTCGACCTGTTCGGCCTTGTGCGCTTCCTGGGTCGTTTTGCTGTCGCCGCTGCCTTCCGGCGGCAGCTCTTCGTCGGGGTCGGCGACACGGCCGGCCGCCCGCGTCTCGGCGGCGATCAGCCAGAGCAGCACCGGCTGCGGCGGTCGCGACTTGTTCGAATTGAGCGGCGGCAGGCCATCGACGCTGCCCGGCGCGCGCAGTGCCTGGCGCAGTGCTTCTTCCTGCGCCGCTTCGTCGGGCTGCAGTTCGTCTGGCGGGATACGGCCGGCGATGTGGGCTTCGACCAGGCGCTCGTAGCGTGGGCGCAGGCCGGGATAGCGCTCGAGCGCCGTGCGCGCGGCCAACTGGTTGCGGACGAACCACGGCCGGTCGTCGGCCAAATCGCAGGCGGCGATGGCCGACAGCCACAGGTAGAGGTCGCGGTTCAGCGATTTTTCGGGGAAGGCGGCAATTTCCGGCGGCAGGCGCAAGGTTTCCGCATCGCGCCGGGCCTGAGCGACTTTCTCGCCGCTACTCGCCAGGCGCTGCAGCCAGCGGCGCCGGGCGCCGTGCTGTTCGGCCGTCGCTGCCGCGACCTTGAGGCCGGGGTCGCCGCCAAAGGCGCGGAACAGGATGCCCGCCGTCTTCTCGACATCGGCCAGTTTGACCGCCGCCTGCGGGTAATGCCCGCCGGCGGCCTTGGTGACCCAGTTATGCCAGAGTTTGCCGATGAATTCTTCCATGGGTCAGATTTTGCCTCCGGCGTCCTCGTCGGTATTTGATAATGCTGAAAAACCGGCCTCATTGCGTTTGGCGGCGTCGCTGCTGACCCAGCGCAGCAGCTGGCCGTCCGGGTTGTTCCGGTTGGTTGTCGCGCAGGCCGAGATGCACTGGCCGCATTGCGTGCAGGCGAACATCCAGCGCTTGACGTTGCGCGGCTTCAGCCGCATCGGGCAGACCGAATCGCAGGCGCTGCCGTGGCCGTCTAGGCAGCTGGCGCAGTCGGTCAGCCGCTTGCGGTCGAAGCCGACGACCATGGCCTTCTTGTTCACGATCCACGCGAAGCTCTGGAAAATGCCGATGGCGCAGCCGTAGCGGCAAAACAGGTGGCGTGCGAAAAGGAATTCGAGGCTGAGCACCGTGGTCGCCGCGCACAGGAAAATGACTTCGCCGCGCAGCAGCGTGAAATTGAGCAGGCCGCTGTAAACCTGGAAGGGCGGCATCAGGTAGGTCAGACCGACTACGGCCCAGGCGAAGGCGAAACCGACGGCGGTCGGGACAACGGCGAACCAGTAGCGTGCGTCGCGCGGCATCGGCGTGCTGTCGGGCTGCCAGGGCGGCACCTGCTTCTTGTCCCAGACCGAATGCTTGCCGGTGGCGAACAGCATCAGGCGGTTGATGGTCTCGACCACGGAAAAGTGCGGGCACAGCCAGCCGCAGTACAGGCGGCCCCATTTCCAGGCGACGCCGATGATCAGTGCCAGGGTGCCGAGCACGGGCAGGAACAGGAAGAGGATGATGTTGATGGCCGCCGTTTTCGGATCGCCGGTGCCGGCGATCAGCTCGTCGATGCCGAGGTGCCACGGCATGGTGAGGAAATAGGCGTGTTTTTCCGTCAGGTCGTAGCGGAACAGGTCGAAGATGGGCGTCACCGTGAACAGCGTGAAAAAGCCCATCTGCGCCAGCAAGCGGGCGCGTTGCAAAGCAGGTTTTTTCATGCTGGGTCGCGGTCGACGGCCGGGCCGATCAGCGGGAAGCGCCAGACCTGGCCGGCCAGGGCCTTGACCAGCGCGAACATGCCGAACAGGACCAGGGTCGAGTGGATGCAGGTGAAGTACAGGATGACGAGAACCCAGGTCCATTCCCACTGCAGACCGCCGAGGGCGATGAACAGGCCGGTCAGCGTGACGATGAGCAGGCCGCCCCACAGGCTGACGAAGGTGGCCTGCTTGAGGTGCTGGCGGGCGAGCCGCGGGGCATCGTCCTTGTTGCGCTGCCAGAGCCAGAGAAGGATGGCAAAGCAGACGCCGGGCGCGACGAGCAGATTGGCGAGGAACAAGGCCTCGGCAATCACGGCCAGATTCTGGCCGGGAATCTTCTCGTCGAAACCGGTATCAGCGTCCGAACGTGGCATTGACGATTTCCATCAGCGCCTCGACCGTCTCCGGCTCGTCGGTCAGCGTTTCGACCAGGGCGGCGCGGCAGGCGGCGGAGACATCGAAGCCGGATTTGATCAGGGTCGCGGCATAGACCAGCAGGCGGGTCGAGGCGACTTCCTCCAGGTCGCGGTCCTTGAGGGCGCGGAAAGCCTTGGCGATGCCGACCAGGCGCTTGGCCAGATCGGCGTCGCAGCCAGTTTCGCCGATCAGGATCGAGGTTTCGCGCTCGGTGCTCGGGAAATCGAAGCTCATCGACACGAAACGCTGGCGGGTCGAGGGTTTCAGGCCTTTGAGAAGATTCTGGTAGCCGGGGTTGTAGGAAACGACCAGCATGAAATTGGGCGGCGCTTCCAGCGTCTCGCCGGTGCGGTCGATAGGCAGGATGCGGCGGTCATCGGCCAGCGGGTGCAGCACGACGGTGGTGTCCTTGCGCGCCTCGACCACTTCGTCGAGATAGCAGATGCCGCCTTCGCGCACGGCGCGGGTCAGCGGGCCGTCGTTCCAGTAGGTGCCCTGGTCCGAAATCAGGTGGCGGCCAACCAGGTCGGCGGCGGTCAGGTCGTCGTGGCAGGCGACGGTGTACAGCGGCAGCTTCAGGCGCGCCGCCATGTGGGCGACGAAGCGCGTCTTGCCGCAGCCGGTCGGCCCCTTGATCAACAGCGGCAGGCGCTGGTTGAAGGCGTGTTCGAACAGGGAGATTTCGTTGCCGGACGGTTCGTAGAAGGGCAGATCGGTCATTTGAGGGAAATCCAGTAAGCAAGCAGAATCAGGCTGGAAACGAGTATAAGCCAGCCTTCGAGCAGGATGCGCCACATCCGCGGCGCTTCGCGCAATTCCATGAAGTCGAGGATGACCAGGCGGCCCTTGATGAAAGCGATGACCAGCATGGCGATGATAGCCGCGGTGCCGGCAGCGCCGACTTCGCCGAGATACCAGGTGATGGCCGTGGCGATCATCAGGACGAGCCAGGCGCGATGGGCGGGGTTCTTGAGGAATTCCATGGTCAGCGCATCACGTAAACAAGCGGGAAAAGGACGATCCACAGCAGATCGACCATGTGCCAGTAGGCGGCGCCGCTTTCCAGGCCGTGCGCGTCGTGGCTGCCGTAGACGCCCTTGCGCGCCTGCACCCAGAGCACGGTCAGGATCACCATGCCGAGGATGACGTGCATGAAGTGGAAGAAGGTCAGCGAGATGTAGAACATGTAGAAGGTGTTGGTCGACATCGAGATGCCGGCGCCGAACTTGGCTGCATATTCGATGACCTTGACGACCAGGAAGCCGGCGCCGCACAGCCAGCCGACCAGGATGTTGCTGGCTATGATGGCGGACGGCTTGCCTTTGTGCGCGGCCTGCACGGCGCGCACGACGAACCACGAGCCGGTGATCAGCAGGAAGGTGTTCAGCGCGCCGAGGTTGCGGTCCAGCGTTTGCTGGTAGAGGTTGAATTCATCGACGTGGCTGGCCCGGGCGAAGGCATAGGCGGCGAAGAACACGGCAAAGGCCAGCATCTCGGCCAGGATGAAGAACCAGATCGCGAGATCGCCGGGCAGGCGGCGTCCGGCGCTCGTTTCGGCTGGTGGAATGAGAATGGATTCAGGCATGGCTGCTATCGTAGGATTTTGCCAGACCACAAACCTTGATCTGCCCCAAATAAAAAAGGCGCGGTCCGAAGAACCGCGCCTTGACTGCTACTTGGAGGAATTACGCCTTAGGCGGCTTCCTTCTCGTCACCACCGACAAAGAAGCTGGTGATGTAGACCACGAGGCCGACCAGGAAGGCAACGCCTGCCCATTCGCGCATCCAGTAGAACAGAGCGATCTTTTCCTGGGCCACCATGAAGGGCAGCGGAGCGTCGGAGACGCGCTGCAGCCAGACTTGCAGGATGCCGGCGGCGGTCAGGAACAGCGTGATGAACACGATGGCGACCGTCATCAGCCAGAACGACCACATTTCCAGCACTTGCGACTTGTTGCTGTTGGCAGCACGGCCGCGCAGGATGGGCATGCAGTAGGAGATCATCATCAGGTTGACCATGGCGTAGGCGCCATAGAAAGCCATGTGACCGTGAGCGGCAGTGATCTGCGTACCGTGGGTGTAGTAGTTCACAGGAGCCAGGGTGTGCAGGAAGCCCCACACGCCAGCGCCGAGGAAGGCCATCACGCCGGTACCCAGGGCCCACAGGACGGCGGCCTTGTTCGGGTGCTCGCGACGACGACGGTTCACCATGTTGAAGGCGAAGACGGTCATAGCGAAGAACGGGATCGGTTCCAGAGCGGAGAAGATGGAACCCCACCACTGCCAGTATTCCGGCGTACCGATCCAGAAGTAGTGGTGACCCGTACCGATGATGCCGGTGATCAGCGTCAGGGTGACGATGACGTACAGCCACTTTTCGATCACTTCACGGTCAACACCGGTCGTCTTGATCAGCACGAAAGCCAGGAAGGAGCCGAGGATCAGTTCCCATACGCCTTCCACCCAGAGGTGCACGGTCCACCACCAGAAGAACTTGTCGAGAACGACGTTCACCGGGTTGTAGAACGAGAACAGAAAGAAGACGGCGAGGCCCCACAAGCCGAGCAGCAGCACCATCGAGATCGAGGTCTTCTTGCCCTTCAGCACCGTCATGGTGATGTTGAACAGGAATACCAGGGCCACGACGACGATGCCGAGTTTGGTCGGCAGCGGCTGTTCGAGGAACTCACGGCCCATCGTTTCGAGGATGTTGTTGCCGGTCAGTTCAGCCAGGGTGGCGTACGGCACGGCGAGGTAGCCGACGATAGTGGCGGCACCGGCGACCAGGAAGACCCAGAACATGAGCAGCGCCAGTTTCGGGCTGAACAGTTCGGTCTCGGATTCTTCCGGGATCATGTAGTACGCGCCGCCCATGAAGCCGAACAGCAGCCACACGATCAGCAGGTTGGTGTGGACCATGCGGGCCACGTTGAACGGGATGGCGGGGAACAGGAAGTCGCCGAGCACATACTGCAGGCCGAGAATCAGGCCGAACAGGATCTGACCGACGAACAGGCCGATTGCCGCGATGAAATAGGGTTTTGCAACCGCTTGGGATTTGAATTGCATGTTCAGTTTCTCCTGTCGATCAGCCCTGGCTGTTAGGCGGCCAGTTTGCGTCGTTGATCGAATTGACGTGCTTCAGGAAGGCCACGATGGCATTCAGCTGCTCGTCGGTGAAGTTGAACTGCGGCATGCTGCGGCGACCCGGGATGCCCTCTTTCGGACGGCTCTGGATGAACGCCTTGACGCCTTCGTCGCCGTAGCGAACGATGACGTTGCCCAGTTCCGGAGCGAAGTAGGCACCTTCACCCATCAGGGTGTGGCAACCGATACAGTTATTGACTTCCCAAAGCTTCTTGCCTTCGGCGATCTGCGGCGTGATGTTGGCCCGCATGTCGCGTTTCGGCAGTTGCGAATGAGTATCGAATGACAGCGCAAGGAACAACAGGAAGAAGAAAACCGTCCCCCCGTAGAAGATGTTCCGCGCCATCGATTTAGTGAAAGCGCCACTCATTGTCTTTCCCCCTTTCGGAAATTGTTTGGCGGGTCGATGTTATTTGCACCACCCGTGTGCGGCTTTGATGCCTGCTAAAAATGCGCCAAGAATCTGCCGGAAAAGCCGTCAGCAGCGGAAGCCGGCGGGCGGCGCATTCCCCCTCTGACGGTAGGGTGAGAGACGGTATACTTGGGCCTCCTCAAGCTGAAAGCATTTGAATGGCCGCATCCAACGACACCGCCAGCATGGCGCTCTTCTGTGACTTCGAGAATATCGCCCTCGGCGTGCGCGACGCGCAGTACGAAAAATTCGACATCCGTCCCGTTCTCGAGCGCCTGCTCGCCAAGGGCAGCATCGTGGTCAAGAAGGCCTATTGCGACTGGGAGCGCTACAAGGGGTTCAAGGCCGCCATGCACGAGGCCAATTTCGAGTTGATCGAAATCCCGCACGTCCGCCAGTCCGGCAAGAATTCGGCCGACATCCGCATGGTCGTCGATGCCCTCGACCTGTGCTACACCAAGGCCCACGTCGATACCTTCGTGATCATTTCCGGCGATTCCGATTTTTCGCCGCTGGTGTCCAAGCTGCGCGAGAACGCCAAGAAGGTCATTGGCGTCGGCGTCAAGCAAAGCTGTTCCGACCTGCTGATCACCAACTGCGACGAATTCATCTACTACGACGATCTGGTGCGCGACCGCGAAGCGCATCGCGGCGGTCAGCGCCGCGAACGCGAGAAGCGTTCGCCGGAAGAGGAAGCCCGCCGCAGCCAGAAACAGGAAGAACGCAAGGCCAAGGCGGTCGATATCGTGTCCGCCACCTTTGTCGACCTGATCGCCGACCGCGGCGAGAGCGAGCGCATCTGGGCCTCCGTGCTCAAGGAAGTGGTCAAGCGCCGCAATCCGGGCTTCAACGAAAGCTATTACGGTTTCCGCAGCTTCGGCAACCTGCTCGAAGAAGCGGCGGGCCGTGGCCTGCTCGGCTTCGGTCGCGACGACAAGGGCGCCTTCGTCTTCCGCGCCCCGGCCCGGCCGGCTACTGCAGTCGTGGAGGGTGAAGCGCCGGCGATCGAGCCGGTCGTTGCCGAAGCCGAAGTGGCCGCAGTTACCGAGCCGGCTGCCGCTCATCACGAGGTGGCGGCGGACGCCGAGGCCTCGGGCAACCAGCGCCGTCGAGGTGGTCGCCGTGGTCGCAATGGTCGGGATCGGGAACGTGCACCGGCGGGCGAGGCAGTCGGCGAGGCGGTGTCCGTTGCCGAGGCGGCGCCTGCTCCAGCCGTCGAGCCGGCGGTTGTCGAGGTTGTGCCGGCGGCAGTTGAGGCGCCTGCCCCCGAAGCAGCCGATGGCAAGGCCCGCCGCGGCGCCCGCCGTGGCCGCAATAGCCGCGACCGGGAGCATGGAGAACAGGCACCGGTTACCGAAGCTGCAATCGTAGTCGAGACAGTCGCGGTGGCCGACAGTGCGCCGGCCGAAAATAAGCCCAGCCGGGGGGGGCGCCGTCCGCGCAAGTCCGCCGCGACGGAAGCTGCGCCGGCCAGCGCAGCATCTCCGGCCGAGACCGCGGCGGCAGAAGCGAAGCCGGCCAAGGCCAAGCGACCGGCGCGACCGCGCCAGCCCAAGGCCGCCGACAAGGCGGAAGGCTGATCCAAATACGCCAAGGCAGCCGAGGCTGCCTTTTTTACGGGCTTTGGGGGGCTAGATCACGTTGAGCAGCTTGGCGCGCAAGGATTCCGCCTCGCGCTTGCCGTCACGCGACATCACGATGGCGTGATACCACTCGTCGTACAGTTCGCGCAGATCACTGTGCCCGCCACTCTTGTCGATACGTTCGAGCAGCGAACTGGTGCCCAGCGCGCCGACGAAAGCATTCAGCGTGTTGGTCATGAAATTGCGCGCCATCTGCAGGCGGACCATGTCCGGTTCGGCCGGCAGGTCGGCAAAGGCCGTGATCGACGGCAGCCGGTCCACCGGGGTGGAATTGGCCGGGCCGACGCCGCTCAGGTCGTGGAACTCGATGTAGCCTTCTTCCTCGAGCATGCCCAGCGTGTGCTGCAAGTCGTCGGCAAGGAGCATGCTGCGCAGCTCCTCGACCGATCGTTTTCCGTCGACGAAGATCAGCACCCGTCGCTCGCGCGGCGACAGCCCTCCGGCCTTCGTGGCGATTTCGTCATGCCCTTTCTGGGTCTTTACGAAAACAACGCCCATTGTTTGTCTCCAACTTGGTGTGTGTAAATTTTTTGTAGGGCATTGTACATAAAAGAAAAACCCGCCATGCGGCGGGTTTCTTTTAAAGCGTGATTTAGTTCTTGGTCAGGCGGCGGCCTGCACCGGAATCTTGTGGCCGCGGCGCACGATGCGGTTCTGCGAATCGACGTAGATCAGGTCGGGTTCGTGTTTGGCCAGTTCCACTTCGTTGTAGACGGCAAAGGTGGCGATGATCAGGATGTCGCCCGGGGCGGCGCGGCGGGCGGCCGAGCCATTGACCGAGATGACGCCCGATCCGCGTTCGGCGCGGATGGCATAGGTCGTGAAACGCTCGCCGTTATTTACGTTCCAGATGTCGATCTGTTCGTATTCCTTGATGTTTGCCGCTTCGAGCAGGTCTTCATCAATGGCGCAGGAACCCTCGTAGTGCAGGTCGGCGTGGGTTGCCGTCACGCGGTGCAACTTGGATTTCAGCATAGTTCTCTGCATGGTTTCACTCATCCAGAAGGTTGGGGGAAGCGCATTGTAACGACAATAGCCCCCCTGTCAACGGGCATAATTATGGATATCCTGCCCGCATCAAATCTCAATGTTATCAATGAGCCGGGTGGTTCCCAGGCGACTGGCGGCAAGCACCACCAGTGGGGCGTCTACGCCTTTCGGCATGGCTAGGTCGGACTGTTGTCGCACTGCAACATAATCGGTCTTCCAGCCGGCCGAATCGAGTTCGGCAGTCGCCCATTTTTCCAGTTTGACGGTGTCGGTTTCGCCGGCGCGGATGGCGGCGCGGATTTCGTTGAGCAGGCGGTACAGGCGGGGCGCTTCGGCGCGCTCGGCGTCGCTGAGATAGCCGTTGCGCGACGACAGCGCCAGCCCGTCGGCGGCGCGCACGGTTTCGCCGCCGATGATGGCGATGGGCAGCGCCAGCTGGCGGGTCATGTTGCGGATGACCATCAACTGCTGATAGTCCTTCTTGCCGAACAGCGCGGCGTCCGGCTGGACGCAATTGAACAGCTTGAGGACCACGGTGGCGACGCCGCGGAAATGGCCGGGACGGAATTCGCCGTCGAGCACATTCTGGATGGCCGGCGGTTCGACCACGTATTCCTGCGGTTCCGGGTAGAGGTCGGCTTCGGTCGGTGCGAACAGCACGTCGACGCCGGCGGCGGCCAGCTTGTCGCAGTCGGCCTGGAAGGTGCGCGGGTACTTGTCGAAATCCTCGTTCGGGCCGAATTGCAGGCGATTGACGAAGATCGAGGCGACCACGGTGTCGCCGTGCGCCCGGGCCTGTTCCATCAGGCTGATGTGGCCGGCGTGCAGGTTGCCCATGGTCGGCACGAAAACGATGCGGCCACGGTTCTTCAGCGCCGCACGCAGGTCGGCAATGGCGGAATGGATTTGCATGTTGGGGTCTCTTGCGTCGAAAGGCCGGGTCTGCTGCCCGGCTATCCAGGGTCAGGCGGCGTAGGTGTGTTCCGGGCCGGGGTAGGAGCAATCCTTGACGGCGGCGACGGCACGGCAGGCGGCGTCATGCACGGAGGTGGCGCCGTCCATGAAGTTGCGGACGAACTTGGCTTTCTTGCCGGGCGGGATGTCGAAGGCGTCGTGCACGACCAGCACCTGGCCCGAGCAGTCCTTGCCGGCGCCGATGCCGATGGTGATGATGTGCAGCATGGCCGTCACTTCGGCGGCCAGCGGGGCGGGAATGGCTTCGAGGACGATCATCGTCGCGCCGGCTTCCTGCAGCGCCAGCGCATCGTCACGCAGGCGTTGGGCGGCGGCTTCGCCTTTGCCCTGGACCTTGTAGCCGCCCATGACGTGCACGGACTGCGGCGTCAGGCCGAGGTGGCCGCACACCGGAATGCCGCGGTCGACCAGAAATTTGACGGTCTTCGCCATGTCGCCGCCGCCTTCCAGCTTGACCATCTGGGCACCGGCCGCCATCAGCGTGACGGCGTTGCGGAAAGCCTGTTCCGGCGATTCATGGTAGCTGCCGAACGGCATGTCGGCGATGATGAAGGCGCGGTCGGAGCCGCGTTTGACCGCGGCCGTGTGGTAGGCGATGTCGGCGACGGTGACCGGCAGCGTCGTGTCGTGGCCCTGGATGACATTGCCCAGCGAGTCGCCAATGAGCAGCGATTCGACCCCGGCGCCATCGAGCAGGCGGGCGAAGCTGGCATCGTAGGCGGTGAACATGACGACCTTCTCGCCGGCGGCGTAGAGCTTGGCGAGATCGCCCTGGGTCAGGCGGCGGGTGATGGTTTGTGCGGACATCTAGGTACGAAATACGAAATAGACAGCGCCTAGGATACACAGAGCCGCCCACAAGTAGTCAAGCTTGAGCGGCTGGTCCATGTAAAAGACGACGAAGGGGACGAAGACGGCCAGGGTGATGACTTCCTGCAATATCTTGAGCTGGCCGAGGTCCAGCTCGGTATTGCCGATGCGATTGGCCGGCACCTGCAGCAGGTATTCGAAGAGCGCGATACCCCAGGAGAACAGGGCGGCAATCCACCACGGCTTGTCGTTGAGGTTCTTGAGGTGCGAATACCATGCAAAGGTCATGAAGACGTTCGACAAGGCGAGCAGAATCACCGTCTGCCAGAGTACGGAAACGTGCAGGCCGAGGACGCTCACAGCTTGACGATGCCCTGGTTGGCGACGGCCGGCAGCCAGGCAGCGACGGAGCCGCGACCGGGAATGACGAGGTCGGGCGCGATCTCGGCCAGCGGCTGGAGGACGAAGGCGCGCAGGTGCAGGCGCGGATGCGGCAGGGTCAGGCGCGGCAGGTCGACGAACTGGTCGTTGTAGAGCAGCAGGTCGAGATCGAGCGTGCGCGGGCCGTTGCGTTCGGCGCGGACGCGGCCGAAGCGCTCTTCGACCTCGAGCAGGGCGTCGAGCAGGGCTTCCGGTGCCAGGCCGGTGGCCAGTTCGGCGACGGCATTGACGAATTCCGGCTGCTCGATGATGCCGACCGGCGCCGTGCGGTACAGCGACGAGCTATGGACGATGCGGCTTTCCGGCAGGTTGGCCAGGGCGGCGAAGGCGGCGCGGACGGTCGTGGCCGGGTCGCCGAGATTGGCGCCGAGCGCGACGTAGGCGGTGTTCATTCGTTCGCGGTGTGGTTGGCGGCGCCGGCATTGGCCGGTTTCTTGCGGCGCCGGCGGCGCTTCTTGTCGCCGGCCTGTTCCGGCAGCAGCATTTCGGCGCGCTTGTCGCCTTCGGCATTCTGGAAGCGCGTCCACCAGTCGGCGATTTCGCTGTCGATTTCGCCGGCCTGGCCGCGCAGGACCAGGAAGTCGTAGCCGGCGCGGAAGCGCGGCTGTTCGAGCAGGGCGTAGGGGCGTTTGCCGGCGCGCTGCTCGAAGCGCGGCTGCAGGGCCCAGATGTCCTTGATGTCGCCGGCGATGCGACGGGTGATGGCCAGCTTTTCGCCCTGCACGTCGAGGACTGTGTCCATCGCGGTGTACAGCGCGGCGATCTTCGGCTCGCCCTTGGCCTTGAGCTTTTCCCAGTGGGCCAGCACTTCGTGCCAGAGCAGGGTGGCAAACAGGAAGCCGGGCGAGGTGCCCTTGCCGCGCCGCACGCGCTCGTCGGTATTGGCCAGCGACAGCATGACGAACTTCTCGCCCATCGGCTGTTCGAGGATGACGTCGAGCAGTGGTAGCAGGCCGTGGTGGAGGCCCTCGTCGCGCAGCTGGGTCAGGCACTTGACCGAGTGGCCGGAGGTCAGCAGCTTGAGCATTTCGTCGAACAGGCGGGCCGGCGGCACGTTTTCGAGCAGTTCGGCCATTTCGCGGATCGGCTTGCGCGCTTCCGGATCGATGATCAGGCCGAGCTTGGCGGCCAGGCGGACGGCGCGCAGCATGCGCACCGGGTCCTCGCGGTAACGGGCACGCGGCTCGCCTATCATCCGCAGGGTCTTGTGCTTCAGGTCGCCGACGCCGTGGTGGTAATCGAGCACCGCTTCGGTGGCCGGGTCGTAGTACAGCGCATTGGCCGTGAAGTCGCGGCGGGCGGCATCCTCGGCCTGCGAGCCGAAGACGTTGTCGTGCAGCACACGGCCGTGTTCGTCCTTCTTCACATCGTCGCCGAGGGCGCCGCGGAAGGTGGTCACTTCCAGGGTTTCCTGACCCATCATGACGTGCACGATCTGGAAGCGGCGGCCGATGATGCGCGAGCGGCGGAAGTAACGGCGCACTTCTTCGGGCGTGGCGTCGGTGGCGACGTCGAAATCCTTGGGGTCGGCGCCGATCAGCAGGTCGCGCACCGCGCCGCCGACGACGTAGGCCTTGTGGCCGTGGCTCTGCAGCGTTTCGCAGACGCGCCGGCTGCCGCTGCTGATGCGGTCTCGGGTGATGCCGTGGCTGGAGACGGGGATGACGGCCGGTTCATGGCGGTTGGCCGTCGGTTTCTTGCCGCTGAAAACGCGGGAAATGAGTTTGCGGATCACGTATTACCGTTCGGTTGGTGCCGGCTTGGCTGCGGAAAGTGCGGATTTTACCGGAACTCGGTGATTATTCACGGATTCTGGCGAATTCGACATCAATCCAGGCCGAAGAATTCGCGGATCTTGCGACCGATGTCGGCGCTGCCCGGCGTGCGTTGCGCCAGCTCGTTCTGGCCCTGGGCGTAGCCCTGCTCCAGTTCGGCGAAACGCTGCAGGCGGCGTTCGAGGATGCCGGACAGGGTATCGGCCAGTTCCGGCCGCTGTTCGATGATGGACTGGAAGCCGGCCTTGTCCAGCCGGTAGGCCTCGACGTCGGTATTGGCGATGACGGTGGCCCGGCGCGGGGCGCCGGTCATCAGGCCGATTTCGCCGAAGACGCTGCCCGGACCTCGCTTCTCGAGCAGGCGGCGGGCGCCTTCCGGCGGCTGCCACCAGGCTTCGGCCTCGCCGTTGACCACGATGTACAGCCAGTGGGCGATGGCGCCCTGGCGGGTGATCACGTCGCCGCGGGCGAAGGGCGCCTTGATCAGTTGCTTGGCGAGGTGCTGCTTTTCACTGTCGGACAGGCGGGCGAACAGCTCGATCGAATTGATCGCCTGCAGCCGGCGCTGCATTTCGCGGCTTTCCACTTCCTCGCGGTGGGCGGCGCCTTCCTCGACCAGGTGGATGGTGTGGTCGTCGGTGGCCAGGCGGATACCGTTGCGCTGCAGGGTGGCGAGGATGTGGATGCGGACGTCGGAATCGGTCGGATCGTCGGCCTGCGGGTTGAGCAGCCAGTAGCGCAGCACGTAATGGGCATAGCCCGGTCCGAAGTCCATCAGCACGCAACTCGGCGCCGGGAAAACCGCGACATTCGGAATGCTGGCGTCGGCGATGTCGCCCTGGACCAGCGCGATGACCTTGCCCGGCGATACGGCGAGATCGACGTTGAAGCTGATGTTGCGCCGCCAGGCCGGCTGCGCCTGGTGCTTGTCGCAGAGCACGTAATAGCGGCCCTTCATCAGCTGGCTGTTGGGGACGACGACTTTTTCGCCGTTGCGGGTGAGCAGGGCGGTGAAGCGCCACTGGATGTCGGTGACCTGGCCGGACAGGTCGTCGACCCGAATCCAGTCGCCGATTTCCAGCGAATTGTCCATCTGCAGCGCCAGGCCGCCGAGCAGGTTGCCCAGGGTGTCCTGCATCGAGATGGCGAGCACGGCGGTCAGGATGGCCGAGGTGGCGAACAGGTGGTTCAGTTCGACGCCGGCCAGGTTGAGGCGGAAGAAGGCCCAGCCGATGTAGGCGATGATGATCAGGATGTCGCCGAGGATGCCGGAAATGCGTAGGTTGAGGCGGGGCAGGGCGACGTTGAAGAAGGCCAGGCCGAGAAAGCGGAGCACGGCCAGGCCTTCGCCGAAGACGGCGAGTTGGCGCAGCCAACCGGCCGCCGCCTTGCCGGTCGTACCGCCGGCGGGCAGGCCGGCCAGCACGTCGCCGATGATGCAGGCGAGGAAGAAGACGCTGGTGTTGATCAGCGACGGACGCATCGCCTTGAGCGGACGCAGGATGACGATGAGCAGCAGCACCATCGCGAGGATGGCGAAGGGGGCCTCCGGACTCAGGAAGGGAACGCGCATGGGGTCAGCGCAGGCTCATGACGGTCCAGCCCTGGGCGCCGGCATGGGTGCGCAGCTTGTCGTCGGGATCGACGGCGATGGGGGTCTTCACCTTCTGCATCAGCGGCAGGTCGTTGTGCGAGTCGCTGTAGAAATAGCTGTTGTCGAAAGCGCCCCACCACAGACCCAGGGTTTCCAGCCAGCTCTCGACACGGGTTATCTTGCCGCCCTGGAAGGACGGGGTGCCGGTCGGCTGGCCGGTAAAGGCGCCGCTGTGCACATCGACCTCCGGGATGGTGCCGATCAGGTGCGGGATGCCGAATTCGCGGGCGATCGGGCCGGTGACGAAGCTGTTGGTGGCGGTGACGATGGCGCACAGGTCGCCGGCGGCCAGGTGTTCGAGGACCAGGGTGCGCGCCTTGACGGTCATGATCGGCCGGATGTGGCGTTCGACGTACTCGCGGTGCCAGGCGTCGAGTTCGGCCCGGCTGTGGCGGGCCAGCGGAGCGAGCTGGAAGGCGAGGAATTCGTAGATGTCCAGCGTGCCGGCCTTGTACTGCTCGTAGAAGCGGATGTTCTTGGCTTCCTGCACTTCGCGGTCGACGACGCCCTTGGAAATCAGGAATTGCGCCCACTCGAAGTCGGAGTCGCCGGCGAGGAGGGTGTTGTCGAGGTCAAAAAGTGCGAGATTCATTCGGCGTGTTCCAGGGAAAGCAGTTCGCGCAGCAGGGGCAGCGTGACCGGGCGTTTTTGTTCGAGGGTGTACTGGTCGAGGGCGACGACCAGCATGGCCAGCGTGCGCATGTCGCGCGAGGCGTGGCGCAGCAGGTAGTTGATGATGTCCGGCGACAATTTGAGCGCCCGCTCCTTGGCCTGCGTGGCGATGGCTGCCGCCTTTTCTGCGTCGGACAGCGGTAGCAGCCGGTAGATCAGGCCGGAGCCGAGGCGGGTGCGCAGGTCTTCGCGCAGGGCAAGATGGGCCGGTGGCTGCGGGGCGGCGGTCAGCAACAGGCCGCCGGCCGTTTTCAGCTGGTTGAACAGGGCGAAAAGCGCCACCTGGCCGTCGGCGTCGAGCTGGTCGACGTTATCGATGGCCAGCGCATCGGCAGCGACCACGCCGGCCAGCGACGGGTTGAGCGTGGCGTCGGCCAGCACGAAGCCGCTGGCCTGCAGCAGATGCGAACGTCCGCAACCGGATTCGCCGTACAGGCAGAAGGAGGTGTCCTGGCGCGTACCGGCCAGCCATTCGGTCAATGCGGCCAGCGTCTCGGTGTTGGCGCCGGGAACGAAATTGTCCAGCGAGGGCGGACTTTCCGGCAGCAGGTCGAGGATGAGCTGACGCATCGGGGGAATTCGGATGGCAAGTGGGCAGGGAGCGGATTTTAGCATTGGCCGGGCTTGTGCCCATGCTGAATGCGGGACGGGGGGCTTGATTCGTCTCCGCGTGTCCCACAGGGACTTCCTCGGAGCGCAGGTGGGGATCCAGCTCGTTGATTCTCTGGATTCCCGCCTGCGCGCCCCGCAGGAAGTACCCTTGGGGTGCGGGAATGGCGTCCTGTTGGCGTAATTTCCCTTAAATTCGTTCCCAGATGGTCACTTCGGATAGCGTGTGCTGGAACTTGCGTTTCGTTTCACGGATCACGAAGGGCACCGGCTCGGGGCCATGGACCAGTCGGAAATGCTTGCCGAGCGTGGCTTTCAGACCATCCAAGGTAGTGAAGTTCTCACCATCCTTCTTGAAGCCCCCGATCCATTCCTCGCGCTTGGTGTGTTCTTCCAGCCAGGTGTAGGGCGAGGCGAGCATCAGCAGGCCGCCAGGGTTGAGGCGGGTGTGCACGGTGCTGAGGAACTGCGCCGGGCTGTACAGGCGGTCGATCAGGTTGGCGGCCAGGATCAGGTCGTAGCCATTGAAGATGGGCTTCAGGTTGCAGGCGTCACCCTGGAAGAATTCGACCCTGGCGGCCAATTCGGCAAGGCCGAGTCCGGCCAGCGAGCATTCCTTGTAGGCGACCAGTTCGCCTTCCTCGGTCAGCGTGTAGCGCAGCGTGCCCTGTTCGGCCAGCTGGGTGCCGATGCCGACGAAGCGGGCAGAGAAATCCAGGCCGGTGACCCGGTCGAAATGGCGGGCCAGTTCGAAAGTCGCCCGGCCGGTGGCGCAGCCGAGGTCGAGCGCCTTGCCGGCCGGCTTGTCGCCCATCGCGGCAATGGCCATCTGCGCCAGCGTGCGCGGGAAATTGGCGACGCCGAAATATTCGTCGCCGTAGTGGAATTCGATGTATTCCGAGACCAGGCGGTCGGTTTCGTAGCGCGAGGTGGGCTGGGTGGCGGGCGTGCCGGCCACCACGTAGCGGAAGCCGGCGTGCTGGAAGAAATGCCGGCGGAAGGCGTAGCGCGACAGCGGCGAGGCCTGGTTGCCGCAGGAAATCCACGAGCCGCCCTTGATCAGGTTGTGGCGGTCGTCGAAGGTCGGCGTCGTGAAATCGTCGTAGATCGGATGCACGGCAAAGCCGTCGAACGGGTAGGTCGGTGTTTCCAGCCACTGCCAGACGTTGCCGACGACGTCGAACAGCGGCCCGTGGGCGAAGCGCGTCACCGGGCAGCTCGACGCCCAGTGGCGCAGTTCGCTGTTGGCCGGCGGTGCCGCATCGCCGGGCAGGTCGCCGACGCCGGCGAAATGGCGCAGGGCCTGCCATTCGTCCTCGCTGGGCAGGCGCACGGGCTGGCCGGTCTCGCGGGCCTTCCACTGGCAGAAGGCCTTGGCCTCGTGGTAATTGGTTTCCACCGGCCAATCCCACGGCATGGGTACTTCTTCGAGCATCAGGCGCAGCTTCCACTGGCCGCCGTCACGGACCCAGAAGGTCGGGTGGCGGGCCTCGGTGAACTCCTTCCATGCCGCGCCTTCCTCCTGCCACAGCGTGTCGTCGGCGTAGCCGCCTGCCTCGACGAAGGCGAGGAATTCCTGATTGGTGACCAGGTGGCGGCTCGCCTGGAAGGCGGCAACGTCAGCCGTGTGCCGGCCGAATTCGTTGTCCCAGCCGTAGATCAGCGGTTCGCTGCGCTCGCGGCCGAGGCGGAAGCTGGCGGCCGGGATATCGACCAGCGCATTGGCCGGCGCCGCATCGCTTTCGCGGCACGGCGCCCATGCCGGGTGGGGCTGTACGTACTTGAGTTCGTGCTGGCGGATCAGCACCGACGAGGTTTCGAGGTGGATGCGCTCGTGCTCGATGCCCATCAGCACGATCCACAGCGGGTCTTCCCAGCCGATCGGCTGGCTGAGCGGCGCGCTCAGGATCACCTGCTCGACGGCGGCCCTGACCTGCTGGCGATAGTCATGAACGGCGGCGACGCTCGGCCAGTCGTAGCGCACGTCGCTGAGGTCGTCCCAGCTCATTTCATCGACGCCGATGGCGAACATCGACTCGAAACCCGGGTTGATGCGCTGTTCAAGCAGGCCGGCGAGCACCAGCTTGTTGATGAAGAAGGTCGCCGTATGGCCGAGATAGAAGATCAGCGGGTGGCGCAGCGCGATCGGCTTGCGGTAATACGCCTCGTCACAGCTCAGCACCTCGAACAGCTGCTCGTAGCGGTCAAAGGTGGCGTGGAAGCAGGCGAGGATTTCGTGCCGCTTCTGCTCGGATTCTGCGCCGGCCACCAGGGGCGTGCCGGACAAGGGGATTTGTTTCATACAGTCACCGTGAGGATGGCGTCGGGCAACGGATCGGAAATCGGCCGGTGGTTCAAGCAAGCGCACCGGTCGGCTCAGTTTAGCATTGCTCAACCCCGGACAGCAGGCCGTGTCCGGGTTTGAAACTCGCTCAGCCGCCGCACGCTGTACTGCAAGCGCGAACGGCTGATGTCGCCACGAGCCAGCCCCTGCGCCGCCCCGTAGATGGCCCGGTAAACCTGGCGCGGATCGTAGGAAACCAGTACCAGATCGACGCTGGCGGCGAGCGCTTCGCCGCCAGAAAATCCCAGCGCGGCCACCAGAACAGCAGCGGGGGCTTGAGGTGTCAGGCGCGGACAAGCCGGAGCGGCGGCAACAGCCAGCCGGTCAGCCGGACGGCGGCGGCTGTCCGGGGGAGCGGCCGGCAGCTCATGGCTGCTCCGGCTCGCCGGCCTGGCTGCCGAGGCGATACCAGTCGACGCGGCGGGTGGCGAGCATGGTGGCGCCGAGCGCGAGGAAGAGCAGCAGGCTGCCCATGAGCAGCGAGTTGTCCTCGGACAGCAGCACGCCGTACAGCACGCCGTACAGCCCGGTCAGGCCGGCGCCGAAGGCCAGGCCCTGGCGCACACCGCCCAGCGCCCCGGCGAGGTAGAAGGCGATCAGCCCGATACACGCCGCCGCCGACAGGCCGTAGGCGAGCACGAAACTGACGTGCTCGGACAGCGCGATGAGCAGCAGGAAAAAGATGGCCAGCGCCAGACCGACCAGCAGGTACTGCATCGGGTGGATCGGCGCCCGGCGCAGGATCTCGGTCAGGAAAAAGCCGGCGAAGGTCAGTACGATGAACAGCACGCCGTATTTCACGGCGCGTTCCGATTGCAGATAGACATTCACCGGATCGACGAAATCGATGCTCAAGACCTCGCCGCTGCCGGGTTTCTGCGTCGCTTCGAAATTGCGCGCCAGATGCGAAATGTCCCAGCGGGCGGCGAAGCCGTCCTTGCCGACGGTGCGCGCCGTCGGCAGGAAGCGGCCGCCGAAATTCGGGTGCGGCCAGGCCGATTTCAATTCGATATGGTTGGCGTCGCCGGTCGGCGCGATGGCCAGCCGGGCGGTGCCGGTCAGTTGCAACGGGAAGCTGAAATCGAAGCGGCTTTCGCGCTGCAGGTCGAGCGGGCCGAGATCGATGGCCAGCCGGCCGGCTGACAATCCTTGCGCCGGCGTCCCGTCGGGCAAGGTGGCGACAGACTGCGTTTCGCTCTTGCTGCTGGTCGACGCAAAGCGATACAGCTTGCCGTTGATCGTCACTTCCGGGTCGTTATTGACCCCGCGCGGGTCGGCAATGCCGAGCTGCAGCTGGGCACGGGCCGACACGATGCGGCCGCCGCTGGGCAGTTCGGCCAGCGGCTTGAGGACGAATCGCCCGCTGGTGCCCAGCCCGAGCCGGAACAGCCGCGCCTGGTAGATGCCGCGATTGCGCGTTTCGACGGTGGTCTCGCCGAGCATTTCCAGCTTTTCCGGGGGCAGGAGCAGCGTGCGCTCGACTATGCGGGTGCGCACCCCCGTCTGCTCGGGGTTGCCTTCCTTGGGCATGGCGACATCGACCTGCTCCCGGTAATGCACGGCGATCACCGGCGCCACCAGCACCTGCTCGCCGGCGGCACTGTTGGCGATGCTGGCCTGGACCTCGTTCTGGCGCTGGCTGCGCTCGCGGATCTGGCCTTCGATCAGGCCGAGCGGCACCAGCAGCACCAGCGACATGAAAAGTATCGCCACCATCTTGAAGAGCAGTTTCTTGTCCATTTCTGGCTCCCTGGGTTGAATTGGGAACCAGTGTGGGCGGCGCGTGTGAACGGGTGCAGAAGTCCCGGTGAAGGCGTGTGAAGCGGAGGTGAAGTGGCCGAGAGGTGGGCAGCGTGGCGGCTACCTGGAAACGCCCCTCGGCGATCTGGCTGACCGGGGTATCAGGTTTCCGTGTGGCTGATCGCCCGCTCGATTCTGCGGTCCGGCACCAGCCAGATCAGCGCGACGGCCACGTAGATCGCCTGCGCCACGCCGGGCACCCAGAAGGCCAGTACCATCGCGGTCAGATACAGGAAGGGCGAGGCCTTGCCTTTCCAGTCGCTGCCGAGCGCCTGCTTGAGCAGCGAACCCGGGCCATCGGCGGCGATGACGCTCTGCTGGAGCAGGTAGTACGAGATGGCTGCCATGAGCAGCACGAAACCGTAAATGGCCGAGGGCAGTGCCGCGAAATGGTTCTCGCCCATCCAGCCGGTGGCGAAGGGAAACAGCGACAGCCAGAACAGCAGATTCAGATTGGCCCATAGCACCGGGCCCGAGACGTGTTTTGCCGCGTGCAGCATGTGGTGATGGTTGTTCCAGTAGATGCCGACGTAAATGAAGCTCAGGACGTAGGATAGAAAGCTGGGCAGCAAGGGCTGCAGCGCCTCCAGGTTGGCATGATGGGGAACCTTCAGCTCGAGGACCATGATGGTGATGATGATGGCCAGCACGCCATCGCTGAACGCTTCAAGCCGATTCTTGCCCATCGCCGCCTTTCTGGAATTCAAGAGTCAAAATCACCAACCTGGCACGGCGCTGGTGCGATCGGCCGTTGGATGCGGATTCGGGCGTCCGGTTCCGGCGGCAGCGAAATTCGATCCGGAAAATCCGGCGCGTTTTTTTGCACAAAACATGGTGAAAAAGAGGTTTTTACGGCTGCAACGGACTCTGAACCGAAATTGCCCTGTATCGCTCTAACCTGTGTTTCGACTAGTCAAAAATAACAAACAGACGACCGGGAAGGTCCGAGCGAGAGGAAATCGGTGTGGAGACGAGGATGGGAAGCAGCAGACAGATTCGCACGGCGCAATCGTGCGCCCGCGAAGCGCAGCAGGCAGTGATGGAACTGTATGCCGGAATCGCTCAGGACGAGATGGCGTTGGTGGTCTTCTTCTGTTCGAGCCGCTATGACCGCGACGTCCTGGCTACGGAAATGAATCGTCAGTTTGCCGGCGTTCAAGTCGTCGGGTGCACGACGGCCGGGGAAATCGGGCCGCTCGGCTACTGCGAGGACGGGCTGGTCGGCGTCAGTTTTCCGGCGGCGACCTGCGCCGCGGTGAGTGGCCGCCTTGACCGCCTGCAACAGTTCGAGATCAAACAGGGCCTGAACCTTGCCCAGCAGATGCTGGGCGAACTGGAAAGCGTGGCGCCGGTGGTCAATACCGACAACACCTTTGCCTTTCTGCTGATCGACGGCCTCTCCAAGCGCGAAGAGCCGGTGGCCCACGCCTTGCAGAATGCGCTGGGCGACATCAGCCTGTTCGGCGGTTCGGCCGGCGACGATCTTCGTTTAGAACATACCTGGGTATTCCACGACGGCGCCTTCCACAGCGACAGCGCCGTATTGTTGCTGATCAGCACCGAACTGCCCTTCCGCATCTTCAAGACCCAGCATTTCGTCAGCGAAAGCGAACGCCTGGTGGTCACTGCCGCCGATGCCAGCCGGCGCCTGGTCAAGGAAATCAACTGCCTGCCGGCCGCCGACGAATACGCGCGGATCGTCGGGACGACGGCCGGATCGCTGGACCCGAGCCGCTTCGCCGCCCGGCCAGTGGTGGTGGCGATCGACGGCACCGACTACGTGCGCTCGATCCAGAAAGCCAATGCGGACGGCAGCCTGACCTTCTACTGCGCCATCGAGGAAGGCCTGGTCCTGCGGGTGGTGCGCGGCGTCGACCTGCTCGGCAATCTGCAGGAGACCTTCGACACGTTGCGCTCGGAGATCGGGCCGCTGCAATTTGTCTTTGCCTGCGACTGCATCCTGCGCAGCCTGGAGGTGAGGCAGGCGGGTCTCCAGAAGGAGGTGGCGCAAATCTTCCGCGACAACCACGCCATCGGCTTCAGCACCTACGGCGAGCAGTTCCATGGCGTGCACGTGAATCAGACCCTGAGCGGCATCGCCATCGGCAATATGGAAACCAGCGATGCCTGAAGAAGAAACCTGCCTGGCGCCGGCCCTGGGCGAGATCGCGGCGCTGCAGGCGGAAATTGCTCGCCACAAGAAAATCATCGAAGTGTTGATGGACCACGCCGAGCAGCGGCGCAGTGCGCGCGCTTCCGATTTCGGCCTGTTCCAGACGGCGGTGATGCTCGAAGACCAGGTGCGCGAACGGACCCGCGAGCTGGAAGCCGCGTTGCACGAGAACGAGAAGATCAACCGCAAACTGCAGCACGCTCAGGCGCGGATGGCCGCCGAGATCGAACAGCGCAAGCTGGCGCTCGAAGCGCTGCAGCGCGAGAAGGATGAACAAAAGGTGCTCATCGGCAAGCTGGAGCAGGCCACCAACCAGCTCGTCCAGTCGGAAAAGTTGGCCTCGCTGGGCAGCCTGGTGGCCGGCGTGGCGCACGAGTTGAACACGCCGCTCGGCAATTCGCTGATGGTGGCGTCGGCCATGACCGGACGGATCGAGGAATTCGACAAGCTGCTGGCCGAGGGGGCGCTGCGCAAGCAGGCGCTGCTCGACTTCGTCGACTACTGCCGCGACGCCGCCGCGCTGCTGCAGAGGAATTCGCAGCGGGCGGCCGGCCTGATAGGTAACTTCAAGGCGGTCGCCGTCGACCAGACCAGCATGCGCCGGCGCCGCTTCGACCTGCGCCAGGCGATAGACGAGGTACTGTCCGCCCTGCAACCGAAGCTCAAGCACACCGGACATCATCTCGAAGTTGAGGTGCCGACCGGCATCGAACTCGAAAGCTACCCGGGGCCCATCGAGCAGATCATCGCCAATCTGGTCACCAACTCCCTGCTGCACGGCTTTGACGGCGTTGCCGCCGGCACCATTCGGATCGCGGCGGAAGCGCTCGCCGACGGACAGGTCGCCCTGCGCTATGCCGACAATGGGCTCGGGATCAGCGCCGCCGACGCCAAGAAGGTCTTCGATCCGTTTTTCACCACCAAGCTCGGTAACGGCGGCAGCGGGCTGGGGCTGTACATCGTCTATAACCTGACCACTGCCGTGCTGGGCGGCAGCATCAAACTGTCTAGTCCGCCGGGACAAGGCGTGCTGTTCGAATTCCGGCTGCCGCTGGTGGCGCCGGAGAACCCGCTCGCCGAAGAGGAAAGTTATGCAGCTTGACGACGAGACCATCGATTTCATGGCCGACGAAGCGCCGCCTGCCGAGCCGCGCGATCACGGCGATATGTGGAAACTGCTGGTCGTCGATGACGACGAGGAAGTGCACGAGGCGACGCGCTTCGCCCTGCAGGGCATCTTCCTGTGCGGCCGCCGCCTGCAACTGATTCCGGCGCACAGCGCGGTCGAAGCCGCCGCCATCATGGAGCGCGACGCCGAGATCGCCGTGCTGCTGCTTGACGTGGTGATGGAAAGCCCGGATGCCGGCTTGCGCCTCGTCAAGCACATCCGCCAGGACTTGCAGCGCACCGAGGTGCGCATCGTGCTGCGCACCGGCCAGCCAGGGCAGGCGCCGGAACTCGAAGTGATCCGCGACTACGACATCAACGATTACAAGACCAAGGCCGAACTGACCCATACCCGGCTGATCACCACCCTGATCGCCGCCATCCGCTCCTATGAGCAGTTGCAGGCCCTCAACGACAACCAGCGCGGGCTGGAAATGGTCGTCAGCGGCGCTGCCGAACTGATGCAGGCGGGATCGCTGGCGGCTTTCGCCAAACAGGCCCTGGCCCAAGTATGCGCCTTGCTCCGCCTGCCCTGCGATGGACTGCTCTGCGCCGAGAAGGGCGCACAGCTGGCGGCCGCCACCTCGGAGGATGTCTATATCGTCGCCGCCACCGGCAACCTGGCCGGCTACAGCGGGCAGCGCCTGGATCACCTGGGCGACCCGGATGTCGCCGCCGCCATCAAGGATTGCATCAATCGCCGGCGCCATTCCTTCGGCCAGCGCCATGTCGCGCTCTATCTGCGCGAACGCAACCAGGAAGCGGTCCTTTTCGTGCGCAGCAACAAGGCGCTGACCACGGTCGAACGCCAACTGGCCGAAGTTTTCGCCGCCAACATCGCCACCTGCTTCGGCAACGTCCGGCTGGTCGAGCGCCTCAATTACATCGCCTACCACGATCCGCTGACCGGCCTGGCCAACCGCACCCGCTTTCTCGCCGATCTCGCCAAGGCAGGGGTGCTCGCCAAGCCCGGCCAGGTGGTCTGTCTGCTCGACGTCATCCGCTTCACCGACATCAACAATTCCCTCGGCCAAGAGGTCGGCGACCGTTTGCTGGTCGCCATCGCCCGCCGTCTGAGCTACGCCTGCCGCGACTGCCGGGTGGCCCATATCGGCGCCGACCGTTTCGGACTGCTCGGCGACGCGGCCCAACTGGCGCCGGAACGCATGCTGGACCTGGTGGCTGACCCCTTCGCAGCCGGCGAGCATCAGTTGCAGGTCGGCGTCAATCTCGGCTACTGCCGGATCAGCGGCCGCGAGGCCGGCGACACGCTGTTCAAGCACGCCGACCTGGCGCTGGGCCAGGCCCGACTCAGCCCGAACTTGCGCCATATCGATTTCACTCCGGACATGGAAGCCCGGACGCACTGGCGCCTCGACGTGATCCGCCAGCTGCGCCACGATTTCCAGGCCGGCCGGCTGGAGGTCTGGTTCCAGCCGCAGGTTTCGCTCACCGACGGGCACCTGGTCGGCCTCGAAGCGCTGGCCCGCTGGCCGGGCAACGGAGGCTTCGTGCATCCGCCGGAGGTTTTCATCAAGCTCGCCGAGGATGCCGGACTGATCGGCGAACTCGGCGCCTGGGTGCTCGAGCGCAGTTGCGCCACCTACCGCAGCCTGCGCGACACCGGCCGTGCGCTGCACCATATCGCCGTCAATGTCAGCATGCCGCAGTTCCGCCAGCCGGACTTTCCGGAGCGGGTGATGGATATCCTTGCCGCGCACGACATGCCAGCTACCGCCCTGGAGCTGGAAATCACCGAGAGCCTGCTGCTCGACGAGCCCGCCGTCGTCCTGCGCAACCTGGAAACGCTGCGCCAGGCCGGCGTGCTGATTAGCATCGACGACTTCGGCACGGGGTATTCGTCGCTTAGCTACCTGCGCCAATTGCCCGTCGACTGCCTGAAGATCGACCGCTCCTTCGTCCTGGAAATCGACCGCGGAAAGGGCGACCTGTTCGCCCAGACCATCGTCGAACTGGCCCATAAGCTGGGCATCGACACCGTGGCCGAAGGCGTCGAAACGCAAGCTCAGGTCGAGCGGCTGCGCGAACTTGGCTGCGACACCGTGCAAGGTTTTCTTTATGCTCATCCAATGCCGGCCAGCGAACTGGCGCAATGGTGTGACGGGCGAGGCGCCGGCGGTCGCATGGTGAGCTGAGAAATCGGGCCGCCGGCCCGGGGGAGGGAGAACGTGCGAACACTGGGATGCGATGTCAGGAGTTTCACGGCGAGCGCCTGCCGTTTGGCCATTGGCGGCCGTCCGGCGCGGCTTGCTGCGGTCTTCGCGCTCGGCATGGCAAGCGGCGCGGCGGCTTGGGGCGAGACCGGCTTGGTCATCCCGGCGCCAGCTTGGGCAGTGGCCATAGACGACGCGGCAAGGCCTGCCTCCGACGAATTCGACCTTTCCGTGAAATCGGGGAATCCGCAGGTGCGCAAGAATTTTTACCTGCCGGCCGCCGAAATCATTGGCTTCGAGGCTCTGCTCAATCTGGCCAACCGGCGCGACAGCAGCGGCGACTACAAAAGCAACCTATCGTCGATCCGGCGCAATCTGGGCAGCAGCTGGAACGTCGATCACGACCCCTTCCGTACCAACCAGCTCGGCCATCCGTATGCCGGCTCGATGTACCACACCTTCGCCCGATCGCTGGGCCACGACTACTGGGAGTCGTTGGCCTATACCTTTGCCGGCAGCGCGCTGTGGGAAATCGCCGGGGAGCGCACGCGGCCGTCCCGAAACGACCAGATCAATACCGGCATCGGCGGGACCTTCCTCGGCGAGGCGCTGTTTCGCCTGTCCAACCTGATGCTCGAGCCGGGCGGGGACAATCCGCCGTGGTTGCGTGAGCTGGGCGCGGCGCTGATTTCCCCGGCAACCGGCTTCAATCGGCTGGTGTTCCGCGAGCGGATGGACGCCATTTTCGCCAGCCGCAATCCGGCCTATTACGGCCGGCTGCAACTCGGCTTCAGCCAGACCACGCATGACCATCAAGTCGCCTCGGCATCGCAATTCCCGCGCAACGAAGCCGTTGCCGATTTTTCCATCGACTACGGGCTGCCCGGGAAGCCCGGATATGCCTATACCCGGCCTTTCGATTACTTCAACCTGCAGGCCACCGTCTCCAGTGCCAACGGTTTCGAAAGCCTGATGACGCGTGGCCTGCTGCTCGGCACCGACTACGAGGCCGGCGCCAATTACCGGGGAATTTTCGGGCTATACGGTAGCTACGACTACCTGGCGCCGCAAATCTACCGGGTGTCGAGCACGGCCCTGTCGGTGGGCACCACCGCGGAATTCCGACTCTCCGAGTCGATCGCGCTGCAGGGCACGGGGTTGCTCGGCGTCGGCTACGCGGCAGTCGGCAGTACCCGTCCCAATGCCTCCGACCTCGAATACCACTATGGCCTGGCCCCCCAGGCGCTGATTGCCCTGCGGGCCATTTTCGGCAACAAAACCTCGCTCGACCTCACTGCCCGCGAATACTTCGTCAGCCGGATCGCCGCCGACAGCGGGGGCGGGCGGGACAACATCATTCGAGTCGATGCGACGGTAACCATGCGCCTCAACCGGCGCCACGCGATCAGCGTCAAATACCTCGGGAATCGCCGCGATGCGAGCTTTGCCGGGGGCGACCTGACCCAGACGCGGGCAACGGTGGGGATTTTCTACACCTACCTCGGCCAGGACGGATTCGGCAAAGTCGATTGGCACTGATGCTGACGGCCGGGCGCTTCCGATTCCGGCTGGCCTATTCCACGGTGGCGATCAGCGAAATCTCGACCGTGGCGTTCTTGGGCAGCTGAAATACTCCCACCGAAGTACGCGTGTGCGCCCCGGCAGCTGGGCCGAGGATCTTGAACAGCAGCTCGGACGCCCCATCGGCCACCTCGCTCTGCTGCGTGAAGTCCCGGGACGATTGCACAAAAACGGAAATGCTCGGAATGGCCTTCACCCGCTCCAGGCTGCCCAGCGAACGCTGCAGTAGCGCCAGCGCCCGCATGACGCATATCTTCGCCCCAAGCTGGGCGCGCGCCAGATCGGTCTGCTCGCCGGCGGCGCCGGTAACCACCACCTCGTTATCGACGCGCGGAATCTGGCCGCTGATGTAGATGCGATTGCCGTCCCGAACCAAGGGCATGTAATTGCCGCCAACCTTGATTTGGCCGTCGAAGCTATAGCCAAGGGCGGTGGCTTCTTCCTTGAATTTTGCGTCGCGGGACATTGGTGCTTACTCCGGTGGAATGGCGGATCACGCGTAGATTGCCAGCATGGCTTGATAGGGCATGCCGTTAAATGCTTTCGCAGGCTCGGTGGCCTTGAAGCCAAGTCGTTCATAAACAGGAACAGCAACGAGCGACAAGCGAACTGTAACTGACTTGTTTAGCAATTCATTACTCGAAGCAAATTGCCATAACCGTTTTCCAAGGCCTGTTTTTTGATGGGTTGGGCGAACAAAAAAATACTTAACGTGGCTCTTGTCGCTCACTGCCAGAACCCCAGCCAGCGATTGATTTTCTTCGGCCACCAACCAAGCGATCTGTTCTGAGCTGAGTTGTTTTGCAATTTCGGTCGGGGCCACGCTCGCCTTAAACCACTCGGGGCACGGTTGCTCAGGCGTAAAGCAGCAAGCAAGCGAGGTTGAGTAAATCAATTCGGCAATAGCTGTGGCATCGTTTGTCGATGCGATTCTTATTTTGGGGAGACTTGTCATCTTAATGTTGTTGGTGGTCCGTTTAAGCAACACTGAGGTGACGAAAATTCCCGCCATCTGACGAAACACAAACTGGATATTCAGAAATTGACTTTGTGTTATGCCATATGGATGGTATCTGCCTTGGCCGTAATGGGCCATTGATCGTCGAGAGCGATTGGTTTTTGCACGCTATTGTGGTCAAGCGGGATCAAATCAGCTGTTTGCCGTGGTATCTCGGGAGCATCTTGGTCTGCGCAACTCCGACCAGCAACATGCTGTGCACAGCGAGGAAGGCAATGCTCAAGGCAAAAGCCGTTTCCTTTCCCCCATGATCCGCGAGTTGTTATGCACCCGAGCCAGCCGGCCAGACAGTGAAGGCAATACCTCCCTGTACTCCGGACTATGGTAGATGGCGTGCAGTATCGCCTTCGTGTGTGCGGACAGATTGTCGAAGGTTCGTGTCCGTACATTGAAGAAGTAATCGAGTAGTTCAGGTGTCAGTACGGGATCGCCGTTGCCGGCACTATGCTCTGGTAGCTCGATGTTCGGCAATTTGAGCTGCGTGAAGTAGGCGTAAAGGTTGCTGCTGGCCGGTTTCGAATCGTAGTGTTGGCGGAAATCCTCCTTCGCCTGCCAAATATCCAGCGTGGCGCCAACGGCTGCCGCACCATTGGCGAAATCGTAGTTTTCGACAACGGTCATCGTCAGCCGCCGGAAAAACAGCATCGATTCATAGATCTCGATATGGCGCGGATTGACGGCAATGACCAGGTGGCGGACGTCGACGACGGTCTCGCAGTATTCGCAGACAAGTTTCAACAGCGGAAACAGAATGCTGCCGCTGGTTCGCCGGAATTTGGAATGGATGGCGAGGGCCGACACTTCGGCGATCTGGCCACCTTTTTCGCGTACGGCGCTGAGGTCGAAGATGCTTTGCAACGGGAAGCCAAGGGCATTTTGGCGGATCAGCGATACGGTACCGACCACCCGGCCGTCGTACTTGGCGCACAGGGTCGTCGTGCTGGGCAGGGCGTGGTAGAGCGTTACCCGCATGCCCGACGGATCGGGCCGCATGAAACCGCTTTCGACGTAGGCATCGTGCAGCACCGAGAAGCAGGCTTCGAGTTCTTCCTTGCTTTCGGCGATCTTCAGGACCAGCCGCTTGCTTGGCGCCGGGTCGAATTCCGGAGACGAATGGAGCCTCGCCGGATATCCGTTGTGGAGCTGATAAACGTTCGCTTTTCCGGAGATTTCCTGAGTGGAATTCTCAGACAGCACCGACGATTCTGTTCGTTCCGCACGCAGCATTTTCGTCTCCCTCTCCACTCGCATGGCGCCAAGGTAATGTGCTGCTGTACCGCACGCCATGGGAGGGTGATCCTCTTGGCGCAGGATATCTCCCCCTCCATGGGTCGGACAAATGTACTACATCAGGCACCGGCCGCAATGGAAAAACGATGGGCGTAACCGCCGCTTGCGCGTTGAGCGCCGGCGGGCGGGGACCGAACGGCGGCCGTAGTCGGTTTCAGGCCGCTTGCGTACGGTGGTGTCTGACCAGCAGCGAGGCCAGCGCACCCCCGACCAGCGGCGTGCCGGCGGCGGCGATGAGCAGCATGGGGACGATGCCGGAAACGGCGAGGATGCGGGCGGCAAGCATGACGCCGAGCGACTGGCCGAGGAAGAAGCTGGAGGCGAAGAGGGAGACGGCGGTGCCGCGCACGGCGGGGGCCATCTGGGTGGCGTTGGTCTGCAGGGTGTTGTGCAGCATGTAGAAACCAAGCCCGACGAAATAGCTGGCGGGCAAGGCCCATAGCCAACTGGCACCCCAGGCGAGCATTCCCCAGCCCAGCGCAATGAGGATGCCGCCGCCGGTGGCCAGCCCGACTTCGCCGAGGCGGCGGACGAAATGGCGGGCGGCGAGGATGTAGGTCAGGCCGCCGATGCCGAAGAAGGCCATGGCGGCGCCGGCCATGGTCAGGCTCAGGCCGAAGCGCTCGTGCAGGTAGGAGGGCACGAAGGCCAGCGCGCCGAAAACCAGCATGCCTTCAAGGAAGACGATGCTCAGGATGACCCGCGCCCACGGTTGGGCGAAGACCTGTGCCGCCTGGGCGATGATGCCCTGGCGGCGCGTATCGGCATGGCGGTGATGGGTGCTCGGGTTGGCGCGCGATTCGAGTAGGACGATGGTGCCGATGACCAGATATAGCGTGGCCAGGAAGGCGAAGGCCCAGCGCCAGCCGAGGGTGTCGGCGAAGACGCCGCCGATGAACTGGCCGCCGATGGCGCCGAGGATCTGCCCGCCCATGAAGCGGGCCAGCGTCGCCTGCCGTTGTTCGTAATGCACGGTGTCGCCGATCCACGCCATGGACAGCGGGATGATGCCGGCTGCCGTGGCGCCGAGCAGGATGCGCGCGACGACCAGCGCGTCGAGCGACCAGGCGAGTGCCGAGCCGAGGGCGCCGAGCGTGCTGAGCAGGGTAGTCAGGGCGATCAGGCGGTATTTGCCGAGGCGGTCGCCGAGCGGGCCGAACAGGGCCTGGGTCAGGCCGTAGGCGATGGCGAACGACGAGATGACCGAGGCGGCGGCGGTCGGGGTGGTCGCGAAGCTGCGGGCGAGGTCGGGCAACAAGGGGTCGCACAGGCGCGCCGCCGCCGCGCTGGCGAAGGCGGCGACGGAGAGCAGCATGACGGCACGGCGGTGTTGGGCGTCCGGGGCTTCGGGCATGGGTCAGGTCGGGTTCAGGGCTGCCAGCAGGCTTGGGTGGCGATGTCCAGCGAACGCAGGCGCAGTTCGGGGTCGAAAACGTCGCTGACGAACATCATTTCGTCGGCGCCGGTGGCGGCGTGCAGCTCGCGCAGGCCGTCGCGCACGGTTTCCGGGCTGCCGATCACCGCAGCGCCGAGGAAATCGGCGATGCCGGCGCGTTCCTGCGGGTGCAGGGATTCGACATAGCCCTCGACCGGCGGCGGCAGCGGGCGGCGGTCGCCGCGCAGGATGCCGAGCACGCGCTGGAAGGCGCTGGTGGCGAGGTAACCCGCTTCTTCATCGGTCGGCGCCGCGATGACCGGGACGCCGATGATGACGTAGGGTTTGTCCAGCTTGGCCGACGGCTTGAAGTTGTGCCGGTAGATTTCGATGGCTTGCAGCAGCAGGGCCGGGGCGAAGTGCGAGGCGAAGGCGTAGGCCAGGCCGCGTTCGGCCGCCAGGCGGGCCGAGAACAGACTGGAGCCGAGCAGCCAGATCGGCACTTCGGTGCCGGCGCCGGGGACGGCGACGACCTGCTGGTCCGCCTGGCGGGGGCCGAGCAGGCGTTGCAGTTCGGCGACGTCGCGCGGGAAATCGGCTTCCGTTTCGATGCGGTCGCGGCGCAGGGCGCGCATGGTCAGGCCATCGGTGCCGGGGGCGCGGCCGAGGCCGAGGTCGATGCGGCCGGGGTAGAGCTCGGCCAGCGTGCCGAAGGCTTCGGCGACGACCAGCGGCGCGTGGTTGGGCAGCATGATGCCGCCCGAGCCGACGCGGATGCGCTGCGTGTTGCCGGCGATGTGGCCGACCAGCACGGCAGTGGCCGAACTGGCGATACCCGGCATGTTGTGGTGCTCGGCCAGCCAGTAGCGGGTGTAGCCGAGCGCCTCGACATGGCGGGCGGTGCGCAGCGAAATGGCCAGCGCGTCGGCCACCGTGCCGCCTTCGCGGATGGCGACCAGGTCGAGCATGGAAAGTTTGAGCTTGGCGAGCGGATTCATGCGCTTTCCCGGGCGGCGATGGGGGCGGCTTGGCGTCGGCTGGCCGCCCAGCCGAGCAGCGAGAGCAGGGCGAGGCCGCCGCCGATGAGCAGGATGCCGGTGATCTCGGTACCCTTGAACGATTCGCCGAAGGTCAGGCGCGACGACAGGATGGCGACGACCGGCGTGCCGAGCACCGACAGGCTGGCTTCCCAGGCCGGCACACGGTCGAGGATGTAGATCCACAGCCACCAGCACATGGCCGTGCTGGCCACCGACATGAAGAGCAGGATGCCGGCGTAGGACGGCGTCCAGTTCGTCGCCGGTTCGGGCACGATGAGGGCGAGGAGGACCAGCGGCACGGCGCCGAGGATCATCTGCCAGGCGGTCAGGGTGAGCAGGTCGACCGGCGTCGTGGCGCGCAGGCGCTTGATCAGGATGGTGCCGCTGGCCCAGCACAGGGCGGCGGTGAGGCCGAGGAACTTGCTGAACAGGCTGGCGTGCATGTCCCACGGCTCGATGATCAGCAGCAGGCCGGTCAGCGTGCTGGCGGCGGCCAGCCACTGCTTGCCGCGCACCCGTTCGCCGAGCAGCGGCCAGGCCAGCAGCAGGGTCCAGATAGGCATGGTGAAGATGAGCACGGCGGTCTTGCCCGGGCCGCCTTCGACCAGCGCCCAGGTCTGGAAGATCATGAAGCCGGCGACCTGGGTCAGGCCGATGCCGATGGTCTGCAAGGGGGCGACCATGGTCAGCCGCCGGCCGGTCAGCTTGAGGGCGACGAGCAGCGCCAGGGCGCCGCCGACGCAGCGTTCGGCGGCGAAGGTGAAGGGCGGCGCATAGGCCAGGCCCTGCTTGGCCAGCACCCAGGTGTAGCCCCAAGTCAGGGACAGGACGGCGAGGGCGATGGCGGGCAACCAGCGGCGGTAAGCGTTCATGTTGTTCTCTGTTGGCCGCGCCCGGTATTCCGGTGCGCGGCCTGGGGTTGGGGTTTTTGTTTTTAGGCGGCCAGGGCCGGGTAGTCGGTGTAGCCCTCGGCGCCGCCTCCATAGAGCTTGTCGGCGCGCAATTCGTTCAATGGCGCACCGTCGCGCAGGCGGCGAACGAGGTCGGGGTTGCTGATGAACGGACGGCCGTAGGCGACCAGGTCGGCCAGGCGGTCGCTGACGGCTTGCTTGCCCAGTTCCTTGGTGTAGCCGTTATTGACCATCCAGGCACCGGGGAAGCGGCTGCGCAGCGCGGCGTAGTCGAAGGCCGGGGCGCCTTCCGGTTCACGGGTGCCGCCGGTTTCGCCTTCGATCATGTGCAGGTAGGCCAGGCCGAGCGGGGCCAGCTGGTCGACGACGTAGCCGTAGGTGGCCTGCGGATTGCTGTCGCGGGGCGCGGTGAAGGTGGTCATCGGGCTGAGGCGGATGCCGGTGCGGCCGGCGCCGATTTCAGCGATCACGGCATTGGTGACCTCGAGCAGCAGGCGGGCACGGTTCTCGACGCTGCCGCCATACGGGCCGCTGCGCTCATTGACGCTGTCGCGCAGGAACTGCTCGATCAGGTAGGTGTTGGCGGCGTGGATTTCGACGCCATCAAAGCCGGCTCCGATGGCGTTGCGGGCGGCGCGGCGGTAGTCGTCGATCAGCGCCGGAATTTCGTCGTCGCGCAGGGCGCGCGGCTTGGACACCGGGATGAAGCCGTCGCGGGTGAAGGTCGAGGCGTCGGCGGCCTTGTCGGTGGACGACACCGGCACTTCGCCGGCCGGCAGCAGCGAGGTATGCGAGATGCGGCCGACGTGCCAGATCTGCAGCACGATCTTGCCGCCTTCGGCATGCACGGCGCCGGTCACCGCCTTCCAGGCTTCCACCTGTTCGGCCGACCAGATGCCCGGGGTGTCGAGGTAGCCCTGGGCGGTCGGGCTGATCGGGCTGGCCTCGGCGACGATCAGGCCGGCGCTGGCGCGCTGACGGTAGTACTCGACGGTGAGCGGGCCGGGCTTGTTGCCTTCGATGGCGCGGTTGCGGGTCAGCGGGGCCATCACGATGCGGTTGGCCAGGGTGATGTCGCCTATCTTGATCGGATCGAACAGGGTATTCATGCGCTTCTCCTTGGGGTGGGGTTTATGGCTTGATTAGACCGGTCGTCTAGTGTTGGGGTCAAAAAATGGCCACCGGATCGGCGGCCGCTTATTGGGGGTAGTCGTTTAACGCGATAGCAGCTTACGGGTGAACACCATGGCGGTTTCCAGCGCCGCCGTGTCGCGGTGCAGCTTGCCGAGCAGGCTGGCGCCCAGCCACATCTGGTACAGCGTCTGGGCGCTCATCTGCGGGTCGAGCGGCGGCACCGAGCCGTCGGCGATGCCGGCCTCGATGACCCGGGCGATGCGCCGTACGATCTGGTCGGTGCCGTCGCGCAGCGTGATGCGCATGGCGTCGGAAAGGTCCGCCACTTCGCCGGCCAGCTTGACGACCAGGCATTTCTGCTCGGCGCAGGCTTCCAGTTGCTTGCCCAGCCAGCGCTGCCAGTAGCGCATCAGGCGCTCGTGTCCGGAAGCCGCCTCGGCGCCGAACAACTGGTCGAGATCGGCCAGGTAGTTGTCGAAATACTCCTGCAGCAAGGCCTGCCCATACTGCTCCTTGGATTCGAAGTAATGGTAGAAGGAACCCTTGGGTACGCCGGCCGTGGTCAGGATTTCGTTCAGGCCGACACTGGCGAAGCCCTTCCCCGCGATGATGCGGTGGCCGGTTTCGAGGATGTGCTGACGGGTATCGTGACGTGCGTTCATGGAAATCAGTTTAGGATAGATTAGACCGGTCGTCTAGTGTTTTTTGCATTGGCGTTTACGGCACATTTTTGGGTCCGGAAATCCCCGGCGTGACTTTTCTCACAAAGGGTTTTGGCTGGTTTTACTAAGATGTTCGACATACCAATAATTCGAAAGGCAGGGTTTGGAGATGTCTGTAGCAATCGAAGTTAAAAGTCCGAATGGCGGCTGGTTCCAGCTGGTCGATGGCGTGAAGGAAAAAGGAGAACTGGTCGAGGAGTGGATCGATGTCGCCCACGAGCTCTATCCGACCAGCGAAGTTCGCGTCGTGGAGGCGCCGGAGCAGGTAGAGACCGTCTGTCACTGAACCGAAGCGCCCCAAAAACAAACCCCGGCCGAAGCCGGGGTTTTTGTTTGGCAGCTGAGTTCGGGTATTACTGCCAGCTGACCAGGCCGTAGTTCTTCTTGCCGCGGCGCAGGATGGTGAAGCGGCCGTACAGGCGCTCGTCGCCGGCGATCTGGTGATCGATGGCGTCGGCCTTGGCGCCGTTGATGGCGACGCTGCCACCCTGGATGAAGGTGCGGGCTTCCGATTTCGACTTGGCCAGACCGGCGGCGACCAGGGCGTCGATCAGGCTGCCGTTGGCGGCGTCGAGCTGCACGCCGGGCATGCCGTCCTGGGCCAGTTGTTCGAGGTCGTTTTCGGTCAGGTCGCTGAGCTGGCCGGAGAACAGGGCTTCGGTAATGCGGCGGGCGGCCATCAGGGCGACTTCGCCATGCACCAGACGGGTCGCTTCCTCGGCCAGGATGCGCTGGGCTTCCGGCTTGGTACCGCTGGCCTGGTCGGTGGCTTCGATCTCGGTGATGCGGGTGAGCGGCAGGAAGGTGAAGAACTTGAGGAACTTGTAGACGTCGGCGTCCGAGGTGTTCAGCCAGAACTGGTAGAAGGCGTACGGTGAGGTCTTCTTCGGGTCGAGCCAGACGGCGCCGGATTCGGTCTTGCCGAACTTGGTGCCGTCGGCCTTGGTGATCAGCGGCACGGTCATGCCGTACACCTGATGGTGGTGCAGGCGGCGCGTCAGATCGGTGCCGGCGACGATGTTGCCCCACTGGTCGGAGCCGCCGACCTGCAGCACGCAGCCATGGCGCTTGTAGAGCTCGGCGAAGTCGTAGCCCTGGAGCAGGCTGTAGGAAAACTCGGTGTAGGAAATGCCCTGGTCCTCGCGCTCCAGGCGCTGCTGCACCGACTCCTTCTTGATCATGGCATTGACCGAGAAATGCTTGCCGATGTCGCGCATGAATTCCAGGCAGTTCATGCCGCCGAACCAGTCGTAGTTGTTGGCCATGATGGCCGGGTTGGTGCCGTCGAATTTCAGGAAAGGTTCGACCTGGCCGCGGATCTTGTCGACCCAGGTGGCGATTACGTCCGGCGTGTTCAGCTTGCGCTCGGTGGCCTTGAAGCTCGGGTCGCCGATCATGCCGGTGGCGCCGCCGACCAGCGCGATGGGCTTGTGGCCGGCTTCCTGGAAGCGCTTGAGTATGAGCACCGGCACCAGGTGGCCGAGGTGCAGGCTGTCCGCCGTCGGGTCGAAGCCGCAATACAGCGTCACCGGCTCCTTGCCCAGCAGCTGGTCGAGCGTTGCGGCATCGGTCAACTGGGCGATCAGGCCACGGTCGTGCAGGTCCTGAAGCAGGGGGGACTGGTACATTGCGTTTTCTCCACGGAGCAGGCACCGGCCCGGTGCCAAAAATTCGGACCCGCGATTTTAGCAGAGCGCGCACAGGGACGGCCCGGGAATGGCAGGCAGCGTGATTCGCTGGCGTGCTGATCGAGCGTCCGACGGCCAAGCGGTTAGATTCCGCCTACAGAAAATAGCGACGCCCGGCGTGCAATTTGCCCGCGGAAAGGCGTGCAAGCGGCCCTAGGGACGGCAAAGGCACGATGCGACCATGGCTCGGCAACCCGTCTGATGGGATAACTCTGGAGAACACCATGCCGCCTTGCTCTTTTGCCCCTTCTTCATGGGTAAATTGGCCACTCTTTCGCATCCTTCTGCTCCTCGCCGTGGAATTGCTCGCCCTGCAGTCCGCTCGGGCCGGCACCCTGAGCCGGGACGAGATACAGCGCCGTTTCGGCGTGCCCTATCAGGTGGAGGAAAAGCTCACCGACGTTCCGGCCTGGCCGGTGACCAGTTCGCTGGAGAAGGAAGTCGGACCGGTCGCCTATGCCTTCGAATCGATCGATATTGCACCGCTACCCGGATTCGAAGGGTCGCCGATGAATTTCCTGATCACCATCGACCGCAAGGGCAACTTCATGGGGGTGGAAATCCTGCAGCAGCGCGAGCCGGTATTCACCTTCCGCGATCTCGGCGGACTGGGCGATACGCCGCTCCGCGAGTTCATCGCGCAATACGCCGGCAAAAGCATCAACCAGCCCTTCGTCATCGCCCTGGATGCCGCGCGCAACCATACCGGCATGACCGCCAACCGCGGCACGCATGCCACGCTGGACGGCATTTCCAAGGCCACCACCTCGGTGCGCATCATCCACCAGACCGTGCTGACTTCGGCCCTGGAGGTCGCTCGCGCCAGGCTGGGTTTTGCCGACCGCACAAAACGCGGCCCGCCGGGCAAGCCGCTGCCTGAGGTCTTCGAGCGGCCGAGCTTTGCCCAGATGCTCGACCGCGGCATGGTCGGCCGGCTGCGCCTGAGCAACCGGGACGTCGAAAAACTGTTTGCCGGCACCGAGGGAGCCAACGCCGATGAGGAAGCGCTGGCCCATCCCGACGAGCTTTACGTGGACCTGTACGTCGCCTATCTCAATGCGCCGACCATCGGCCGCGCCATCCTCGGGGACGAGCAATACCAGGCGGCCATGGAGCGCAATTTCGACAACCGGCACCTGTGGTGGATCGCGTCGGCCGGCCGTTTCCGGATTGTCGATGACGATTTCACGCCGGGCACCCAGTCGCCCCGCGTCGCCATGGCGCAGGACGGTGGTTTCCTCGACTTTCGTGACCAGGGCTTCGATCCGGTCGGCATCGCCGGTGCGCCGGAACTGAATTCATCGCGCCTGTTCGGCGTGGCGGCCGATGCCAATATCGATCCCGCCCAGGCGCTGGACATCGTCCTGACCGTAACCCGGGCCAAGGGAATGATTCTGCCGACCCTGACCCACCAGCAGGTCAAGCTGGCCTACCAGCCGCCGAGCCAGTTGTTCGTCTATCCGCCGAAACCGCTGCCCGAATGGCTGCTCGCCTGGAAAAGCCGCTGGCCGGATCTGGCCATCATCAGCCTGTCGCTGCTGATGCTGAGCGTAGTGCTGGCCAAGCCGCGCTGGATATCGGTCAATCCACGGCGCTTGCGTAATTTCCGTCTGGCTTTCCTGGCCTACACGCTGGGTTATCTCGGCTGGTACGCCCAGGGCCAGTTGTCCATCGTGCAGATCACCGGGGCGGTCAAGACCCTGAAATCGGGTCTGGGCTTCAGCGCCTATCTGTACGATCCGGTGTCCCTGCTGCTGATCGGCTTTACGCTGGTCAGCTTCATCGCCTGGGGGCGCGGCACCTTCTGCGGCTGGCTCTGCCCGTTCGGCGCGTTGCAGGAATTTATCGGGCTGGTTGCGCGCAAGCTGCGCTTCCCGCAACTGAATATCAGGCCAAAGCTAGCCAAGCGGCTCGAATGGGGGCGCTATGCCGTGCTGGCCGCGCTGCTCCTCGCCGCCTTCTTCGCACCCGAAGTGGGTGTCAGCCTGAACGAAGTCGAACCGTTCAAGACCAGCATCACAGTCGCCTTCAACCGCGGCTGGCCCTACGTCGCCTACGCCCTGCTGTTGCTGGCTGCTGGTGCGTTCTACTACAAGTTCTTCTGCCGCTTCATCTGCCCACTCGGCGCCGTGATGTCGCTCGGCGGCAAGCTGCGGCGTCCGGACTGGCTGACCCGGCGCAGCGAATGCGGCAAACCTTGCCAGCGTTGCAAGGTGGTCTGCAACTACGACGCCATCGAGCCGAGCGGTGAAATCCGCTACGACGCCTGCTTCCAGTGCCTGGATTGCGTCGGCGTCTTTCACGACGCACAGCGCTGCGTTCCGGTCATGCTCTACGAAAAGAAGGGCAAGGTGCTGGTACCCAAGGTCCAGGGCGCTTGATGGAATCAGGGCCGGCTGCGGCTGGCTCTGATCATCCTGCCGGCAATCCGGAAAAGTCCGGATCGCCTTGTTCGAGGGACAGGCGAGTTCGCCGGTGATCAGCCCGGATGTTCCATGGCGCGTGCGGCAAAGACTTCCCGTGCCGCGAACAGGCCGTTCAGGGCGGCGGGAAAGCCGGCGTAGACGGCCATCTGCATGATGACCTCGACGATCTCATCCCGTGTGACGCCGACATTCAGCGCGCCGCCGATATGGACCTTCAATTGCGGCGCCGCATTGCCCATGGCGGTCAAGGCGGCGACCACGGCGATTTCGCGCGAGCGCAGGTCGAGGCCGGGGCGGGAGTAGATGTCCCCGAACGGGAATTCGATCAGGTAGCGCGCGAAATCGGGGGCGATATCGTGCAGGCTATCAATGACCCGGGTACCGGCCTCGCCATCGATTTCTTCAAGTTTGGCGAGCCCTCTGGCGTAACGTTCTTGCGGCATGTGCTTTCCCTTCTGCTGGCTGGTCATGCGCGAGGGAGTGTTCGACCTGCCGGTAATGCGCGATCTTGGCCTGCAGCACCTGTGCGGATTGCTGCAGGGTTTCGATCTGGGCCAGCAGCTGGTCCAGGTGTTCGTCGAGCATTGCCCGGCGAGCCCCCGTCGTGACATCCCCCTCGCTACGGAGCCTGGCGAATTCCTGCATGCCGGAGATCGACATGCCGGTAGCGCGCAGGCGCATCAGGAATCCAATCCATTCCAGATCGGCGCTGCGATAGCGACGTTGCCCGCCCGTGGCGCGGGCCACCGGCGCGATCAGTCCGATACGTTCGTAGTAGCGCAGCGTGTGGGCGGTGAGGCCGGTGCGCAGGGCCACGTCGTGGATGGTCAGGAAGGATTCCATGGGGAAGGACTCTAGAAGTTTGAGTGCACTCGAAGTCAACTGCTCTTTTTGTCAGCGTTGGCGCCAGGAGGGAACGAAGAGAAACCCCGTCAGTATTGCATGGTAGGAAAATGCTTTCCGGGTGCCACGCGGCCCCGGAAAGCAGGCCGGTGTCGCCGCTCAATGGGCCAGCAGGTCCTTCTCCATCCCGTCGATGCCGTCGGAGATGGCGTTCTTGACCAGATCGGCCACGGCCGCGCTGTCTTCGGGGGACGACTCGAAGTCGATGGTCCACGTGACGACGGCCTGCGCATCGTAGGAGTCGAAGACTTCCACGGTGCCCCGGTAGTGCGTGACCGGGAACGGCGATTCCGTGCGCAGATAGACCAGGCGTTGGTCGGCGTCGCTGACCTCTTCGATCAGGTCGGTGATCTTGCCGCCTTCCAGCGTCATGTGGCGATGCGCGCCGACGCCTGTGCCGTCGACCCGGCAGGTGTTGATGATCGGGAACCAGACGTCGAGCCGGTCGATGCCGCGGATGGCCTGCCACGCCTTGTCGGTGGGGACATTCAGTTTTTTGGTGATGGCTTGCTTGGTGTGCATGTGTTGCTCCGGTGTGGATTGAGGGTTGCTGCAAAAATGATTTTTGCATCGGCCTCAATCGCGGCACAGGGCAAAATGCCCGCCATTCCATGGGAGGCGGACCGACGTTGCACAGCCCGCCGCCGGCAGCCAGACCCCTAATCGATCAGCTTGAGTTTCATGGCCAGGCGGGCCAGTTCGATATCGGTCTTCACGCCGAGCTTGGCCTTGATCTGGTAGTGGCCGTTCTGCACGGTCTTCGGGCTGATGTTGAGGATGTTGCCGATTTCCTCGACGCCGAGGCCATCGAGCAGCAGGCGCAGGATTTCGAATTCGCGCGGGCTGAGTTCCTCGGCCGGGTTGCTTTCCCCCTGTAGCAGGCTCAGGGCCATTTCCGGCGCGATGTCCGGGCTCAACACCTTTTCGCGGCGGGCCACCTTGTACACTGCCTGGATCAGCACTTCCGTGCCGCTGCTCTTGGTCACGTAGCCGAGGGCGCCGGCGCGGATGGCCTGGGCGGCGAACAGCGGGTCGCGGTGCATGCTGAAGGCGAGGATGCGGGCGTCGGGCTGGCGCTGCAGGATGCGCCGGGTCAGTTCGATGCCACCCATGTTGGGCAGCGACAGATCGAGGATGATCAGGTCAGTCTCGATTTCGCGCAGCCGTTGCAGGGCTTCCTCGGCGGAGGCGGCTTCGGCCTCGATGTGCAGGTCGGCGCGCCGTTCGAGCAGGCGGCGATAGCCCTCGCGGACGACGGCGTGGTCATCGACGAGCAGGATGCGGATCATGCGAGTACTCCTTCGGTGGTCGCGCCCAGTCCGGGCAGCGGGAAACGGACGCTGACTAGTGTTCCCCGTCCAGGCGCCGGGCGGATGTCGAGGCTGCCGCCCAGGGCCAGCACCCGTTCCTCCATGCCCAGGCGGCCGAAGCCGGCCGGCTTGCCGGCGCTGTCCGGCGGCGGGCTGCCCTGGCCGTCATCGCGGATTTCCAGGGCGAGGCCGGCCGGCCCGCGTTGCAGCGTGACCGCGACATGCTCGGGCTGGCCGTGACGGACGGCATTGGTGACCGCCTCCTGGATGATGCGATAGACGCTGACGTTGATGTCGTCGGGCAGGCCGTCGAGATCAGCGTCGGCGGTGTAGGTGAAGCGGGTGTCGCGGCTGCGTCGATTCCAGCCGTCAATCAATTCCTGCAGGCTGGGGCCGAGCCCGAATTCCTCAAGGCCGATCGGGCGCAGGCGGTGCAGGATCTGCTGCAGGACTTCCATCATGTGCTCGGTGGTCTTGCTAATGGAGTCGGCGCAGGGGCGTAGTTCGGGCACGCCTTCATCGGCCAGTTCGCGGGCGAAGGCCGCCTCGGCGCTCAACGAGGCAAGGTACTGGCCGAATTCGTCGTGGAGTTCGCGCGCCAGGTGCTGGCGTTCCTCTTCGCGCGCCGACAGCAGCCGGTGGGCGAGGCGCTGCTGGCTGCGGATGGTGCCTTCCAGGCGGTCGGCCAGGTGATTGAAGCCCTGGCCGATATGGTTCAGTTCGATCAGCGCGAAGGCCGGCATGCGGGCGGCGAGATCGCCTTGCTCCATGCGGCTCAGGGTGTTCAGGATGGCGGCCGAAGGCGCCAGGGCATTGCGCACCGGGCGATAGACAAAGAAGCTGAGGAACAGGATCAGGACGCTGACCGCCAGCAGGTTGCCCAGCTTTTTCGCCAGTTCCAGCACTTCGCTGCCGTAATTGGGCGTGACCAGCAGTTCGCCGACCGTGATGCCGGGATATTGGCCGACGCTGCCGTAATACACCGCATCGCCGCCGATCACCCAGCGCATGACGTCCTGGAGCGCTTCCGGCACTGCGGTCGCCCGGGCGAAGCATTGGCGGTCGACGACATGGTCATAGATGTCGGTGAGCCCGATGCAGAAATTGAGTTGCTGGCCGATGGGTTTCACCACGTCCAGGTCGAGCCCGATATCGCCGAGCGTCCGGTTGTAGGACAGGCTGTTGCGCCGGATTTCGTCGGTGATCAGCTGGCGGATGGTGAAGCCGGTGCGCTGGATGTCTTCGCGCACCCGGTAACGGGTTTCGAGCAGGGTGACGGTAGCGCCCAGGAACAGCACGAACAGGGCGAAAAGGCCGACCCGGACGAGGAGATGGCGCTTGAGATCAAGGGGGCGCTGGTAAGGGGCGGCGAGCATGGGCAAACCGGGGAAGCTGTCGAAAGGTACGAAGCATGCCGCAAAAGCGCCGGGAATATTGCCCGACGTGTGGCTCGGGCTCCGCGGCGGCCGGCGTGCGGGCTATTCCGGTACGTACACCAGCGAGCCGTCCGCCATCCGGTAGGCGACGCCGGCCTTGACGCCCTTGCCCTGGCCGGCGGTGCCCGCCGCCTGGAAGCGCTGGATGGTCGCCCCGTCCTTGGTGACGATTTCCATATTTGGTTGCCCGGCATTGCGGATCAGCGTGATCTTGTCGCGGGTGAAGGGATTGAGCGGATTGTTGGCGATGCTCAGCAGCAGGGCGGCGATGATGACCAGGAAGACGTCGATCAGATTGACCACCGACAGGATCGGATCGTCGGCTTCGGAATCGTCGTGCAGTTTGAGCCTCATGGCTGGACTCCGGCATCCTGCTCGGCCAGCATCAGGTCGCTGGCGTACCAGCGGCGGCGGACGTGGGCGATGGCGTAGGTGATGGCCGACGCGATAAGCGCCAGGATGACCGCCGAGAAGGCCTGCATCAGGCTGTTGGCGATGTCGCTCAACTGGCCGTCGCCAAGGGCCTTGAGGGCAGGCCCCATGGGAATCATGGTGGCGACCAGGCCGAGCATGGGAGCGACCCGGGTGACGATGCGCACCACTTCCAGCCGGGTCACTGCCTCGGCTTCCAGGTCGGCGCTGCTCAGATGCGGCGCGGCGCGCTGCAGGGCGAGCAGTTCGAACGCTTCCGGCTGCCCGCGGCGGCGTTGCACGGCCTGCCAGCTGAAGGCGCCGAGGGCGTAGAAGGCGTACAGGAAGAGCCCGGCGATGGCGAGCATGACGGGAATCAGGAACAGCTGGCTGAGGCCGTACATCAAGCTTTCCAGCGAATGGCCGAGGGGCGGGGCGAAGGTGGGATTCATGGGCGTTGGCAGTCAGGAAAAGATCAACGGAAGGAGAGGGCGGCCTGGCCCGAGCGGGCGCTCCGCCGCTGGCGCAGGATGCCGGCGGCAAAGCTGACGAGCAGGAGTAGGCCGACGCCGAGCGAAGCCGGCGGAACAGCCGGCGGCGGCAAGGCGGCACGGCGTTCCAGCCGCTGGCCCTGGATGTCGGCCTCCGGCGGTGCCGGGTCGGCGGCCGGCGGCGGGGCGGTTTCCGGCATAGGCGCTGGTGTCGGCGCCGTGGCATGGGCAAGGCGGACGGCCGTCACCGCCTCGCCGGCCGGGGTAGCCTCCGCCTTCGGCCGCGGCAGGCTGGCGTTGTCGCCGGTCGGCGGGCCGGCCAGCGCGGCGGCGGTCGGGGTGCCGGCACCCATGCCGTTCAACTCCCGGTGGCCGGTGTGGTAGCCGGTCTTCAGGAATTCCTTGGCTTCTTCGCTGCCTTGTGCGGCGGCGGCCTGGAACCATTGCCGGGCGGCGGCCTCGTCCTTGGGCACGCCGCGCCCGAGGTGGAGCGCCGTGGCGTAGTGCATCTTGCCGATCGCCGCATAGGCCGGATCGTCGCTCTGCGCAGCCCGATGCAGCAGTTCGGCCGCCTGCACGGAGTCCTGGGCGATGCCGGCGCCGTCCTCGAGCAGCAGCGCCTTCCAGATCATGGCCCCGGCGTAGCCGGCGGCGATGCACTTGTCGAAAATCTTCAGGGCGTTTTCGTGGTCGCCGCATTTTTCGAGCAGATAGCCCTTGGCGCAGGTCACCATGCTGGCCGGTTGCTCGACGGCGTGTTGCAGGCTCAGGTCGCTGATGACGTGGTCGAGGTCGGCCGGATCGCCCGGGGTGGCGGCACTGCCGCAGAAATTGCCGGGGCTTGCCGCCGCGGCCGGATCGACGGCGGCCAGCGCCAGGAGCAGGCCGCCCGCCCAGGCGCGGCGGCGGAAGGTGGATGCGGAATTCATGGCGGTCTCGGGGGGATGGCGACCGGGACAGAGTAGCCAGCGGCGCGGCGGCCCGAATGAGCAAAGTCCACGCGCCTGGCCGGGCAATTTTCCCGACCCTTGTCAGCCGGCCGCTACGGCCGATTCAGCGTGGCGTGCCGGTCAGGCGGCAGGCAGGCGGAGGACGGCCAGACCGCCACCTGCCGCGTGGTTTTCGAATCCGGCATCGCCGCCATGCAGGCGGGCGACTTCGCGCACCAGGGCGAGGCCGAGGCCGGTGCTCTTGCGGCCGGTGGCCGGACGGGGCAGCGAATAGAAGCGGTCGAACAGCTGCGGTAGCGCGTAGTCGGGGGCGCCCTGGCCGCGGTCGCGGACGGTGAGGACGATATCGTCGTCCGCATCGGTGGCCGACAGTTCGATCAGGCCGCCTTCCGGCGAAAACTCGATGGCGTTGTCGAGCAGGTTGAGCACGGCCTGTTGCAGCAGGAAGGCGTCGCCGCGTAGTTGGGCTTGAGTGTCGACGGCGATGCGGCAGTCGAGTTGGCGGGCCTGCAGGGCCTGGCGGCGCAGTTCGACGCAGGTATCGAGCAGCGTGGGCGGGGCGATGGTGGTGATGCCTTCCGGCGACTGCAGCTGTTCGACGCGGGCCAGCATCAGCATGCGGTCGATGATGGCCTGCAGGCGTCGTGATTGTTCATGGATGCTGTCGGCGAAACGGCGGCGGTCGGCTTCCGGTGGATCGCCTTCGAGGATTTCGGCGGCGCCGATCACCGCGGTAAGCGGGCTTTTCATCTCGTGCGCCAGGTTCTGCACGTAGTGTTCGACGTACTGCTTGCCTTCCAGCTTCTCGCGCATGGCGGCCAGCGCCTGGGCCAGTTCGGACAGCTGGCGGCCGCCGCCGGTCGGCACCTCGGCCTTGCGCCCTTCGCTGACGGCGCGGGCATAGGCGCGCAGGCGGTGGATGGACCAGCTCAGCCAGCCCGTGAAGAAGAGGCCGATGGCGGCGCTGGCGGCAAGCAGCAGCAGGCCGGATTCCTTGACCCGGCGGGCGGCGCGCTCGACGTAAGGGGCCACCGAGGCCATCGGCTTGGCCAGCGACAGTACGCCGATCAGCTCGCCCTGCCAGAAGATGGGGGCGGCCACATGCATCACCGTCGACGCCGGATCGTAGGGGTCTTCGCGCGTCTGGCGGGCGCCGTATTCGCCGCGCAGGACGCGGGCGATGTCGCGCCATTGCGAGAAATCCTCGCCGATGGCCGCCTGCTTCGAGTCATAGACGACGATGCCGCGCGCATCGGTGACGTAGATGCGGAAATCGATGCTTTCCTTGTGCACGCCGGAAATGTCGGCCTGCGGGCTGCGCCGGATGGCGGCGCGCACCGCATCGGCGAAGGGTCCGTGTGCGATGCGGCCGGCCGACAGTTCCAGCGCGGCCATTTCGGCCAGCACATGGGCGGTATCGACCAGGGTTTCCTCGGTCGCCTGGCGGATGCCGGGCTCGGTTTCGCGATTGACCGTGTTGAGGACAAACCAGGCGGCCAGGCCGACGACCAGGAAATAGCCGAAAAAGAGGCGGACCGAAATGTTCATGGCGCGTCGGGCGTTACCACCAGCGCGGCACCGACGGCGATCTCGCCGCCCTCGACGACCATCGCCCGCAAGCCGCCGCAGCCGACCCAGCGGCGGATGACGGCCGCTGCCGGCAGCCTTTCGTCGGCCAGGGCGCGGCCCAGGCTGGAGCATGGTTCGCAGGTCTCGATGCCGCGCAGCGTCACGCTGCCGAGGGTGAAGGTACGGCCGACCAGGGCGTTGAGGCGGATGCCGCGGGTGATCAGGTTGCGCCGGGTGATTGCCAGGTCGGCAGGGCGGCCGAATTCGGCGCAGAAGCGCTCGATTTCCTCGGCTTCGACCAGCGTCAGGTTCTGGCCCGGCCAGTCGTTGTGGCCGAAATGGCGGTCGCCGACGATGCCGCGCTCGGATTCGACCCGGATGCGCGCGCATTCCTGCTGCGCGCCGCCCGGTTCGCGGCTGATGAAGATGCGTTCGACGCTCATCGCGGGCTGGGGGACATCAACCGGCCGCGATGCTGTAGCCGAGGCCGCGATGGGTGAGGACGACTTCCTCGTCGCGCACCGCCCGCAGCTTGCCGCGCAGGGTCTTGATGTGGGTGTCCACCGTACGCTCCAGGCTTTCGCCGCCGTCCTGCCAGACGCTTTCCATGATCTGCGGCCGGCTCAGGATGCGCCCGGGGCGTTCGAGGAGCAGGGCGAGCAGCAGGTATTCGTAGCGGGTCAGGTTCAGCCACTGGCCGCAGTAGGCGATGCGCAGGCCGGCGCGGTCGATGGCGAAGCGGGCGGTTTCGGCGGCCGGTGCGCTCGGCAACCGCGGTTCGGGATGCAGGCGGCGCAGGATGGCGCGAATCCGCGACGCCACCTCGCGCGGGCTGAAGGGCTTGGCGACATAGTCGTCGCCGCCCAGTTCGAGGCCGACGATGCGGTCCACCTCGTCGGAACGGGCGGTCAGGAAGAGCACCGGGATGTCGGAGGTCCGGCGCAGCGCCCGGCACACGTCGAAGCCGCTCATGTCGGGCAGGCCGACGTCGAGGACGACGAAGTCGATGCCGCCGGCGCCCAGCCGCTGCAAGGCTGCGCCGCCCAGCGTGCAGCTGTCGACGGCGAAGCCGTCGGCCCGCAGCGTGTAGGCCAGCGTGTCCGAGATGGCGGGCTCGTCGTCGACGATGAGAATCTTCATGGCCGTGATGGTAACCGAAACGGGTATCGGGGCACGGTCACCAAGCGCGATATCTGCTTGGAATATAAACGATTTTTCATGTGGTTTTCCCCAGCTTGCGGGCTGTTTCGGCGCATGGGATGATCACCGCGGAGGCGTTGCGTTCTGGTTTTGACGGGCCACGCATTCAGCATAAATTCAATAATGACAGCACCCCGGAGGAGATGGGTATGAACGGTATGTCTGCGTGGTGGGGCAGGGTTGGGCTGCAGTTGAAGCTCCAGCTGTTGATCCAGGGTTTCCTGATCCTTGCGCTGGTGGCCGCCCAGCAGTGGATCTTCCGCCTGTTCGAAGACCAGTTGCTGACCGCCGCCAAGGAGCGGGCACTGGCTGTCGCCGATGGCACCATCAATGGCCTCAATACCCTGATGATCATCAAGGCCGGGGCCGACGAAGTCATCAGCAACCAGAAAAGCCGCGCCCAGTTCATCGAGAAGATGGGTAAATCGGAAAGCGTCCTCGAAATGCGGGTGATCCGCGGCAAGGGAATCGATGACGAATTCGACGGCGGCCTGCCGCAGGAGCGTGCGGTCGACGACATGGACAAACGGGTCCTGGCTAGCGGCGTCACCGAGTCCCTGGTGATCAACAAGGGCGAAGAAACCTCGCTGCGCATGGTGTTGCCCTACATCGCCAAGAAGAATTTCCGCAGTATCAACTGCCTCGAGTGCCATGGCGTCGATGAAGGCACCGTGGTCGGTGCGGCCAGCGTGACCATCAACATCAAGGACGATCTGGCGACCATCAAGAAGATCAATACCGGGATGTGGGTCGGCCAGGGCATCCTGCAGGTTGTGCTGTTCTTCGTCATCGGCTTGATTGTCCGCCGCCTGCTCAGCCAGCTGGGCGGCGAACCGGCCTACGTCATCGATATCATCCGCCAGATCGCCGGCGGCAATCTTTCCGGCAATATCGTCACGCGCAGCAGCGACAGTAGCAGCCTGCTGTACACCACCAAGCAGATGCAGGGCAGCCTGAAGGGCATGATCGGGCGAATCCTGACCACCTCCGACCAGCTTGCGCAATCGGCACGCCAGTTGGCCTCGTCGTCGCAAAAGGTGCAACAGGCCTCGGAGCGGCAGGGCGATTCGTCGGCGGCCGTGGCTGCGTCCATCGAGCAAATGACGGTGTGCGTCGGCCAGATTTCCGAGAATGCGGCAGGGGCCCAGAAATACGCCTCGGAAACTGGATCGCTGGCCAAGGATGGCGCCCAGGCCGTGCAGGGCGTGATTGTCGAGATGGACAAGATATCGACGGCCGTCGCCACCTCGTCCGATGTCATCACCTCGCTCGGCGAGAAGTCGCATCAGATTTCCAACATCGTCATGGTGATCAAGGAAATCGCCGATCAGACCAATCTGCTGGCCCTCAACGCCGCCATCGAGGCAGCCCGGGCCGGCGAGCAAGGGCGCGGTTTCGCCGTGGTCGCCGACGAGGTCCGCAAGCTGGCCGAACGGACGACCCTGTCCACCCAGGAAATTGCCACGATGATCCAGTCGGTCCAAGGCGGCACCGACGATGCCGTTGCCGGCATGGCGCAGGGCAGTACCCTGGTCAGTGAGGGCGTCGAGATGGTCGGCGTGACCGGGGCGTCGATGGAAAAGATTCAGGAGGGCGTGCAGAAGGTTCTGGCGGCGGTGGACGACATCTCGTCGGCCCTCAAGGAGCAGAGTTCGGCCAGCCAGCTGATCGCGCGCAATGTCGAGAGCATTGCCGAGATGACTGAAGAGACGAGCACCGTGATCAAGGAAGTTTCGCTGTCCGCCGCCAATCTGGAACAACTGGCGGCCCATTTGAAGGCGACGGTCGGCGAGTTCAAACTCTGACCGGCCAGCGGCCCGCCTGCCACCGGGGGCCGGCCGCACCGGGCGGTGGCCGGATTTCCTTGCCCCGTGTCGGGTTAGGGTCGGCCGCCGGTTTCGGGTAAAATTGCTTTTTTATTCAAGCGGCACCCGCCGCGCCTGGCCCAGAACCGACCATGACCCAGAATACCTCCCTCTCCTACCGTGATGCCGGCGTCGATATCGATGCGGGCGATGCCCTTGTCGACCGCATCAAGCCGATGGCCAAGAAGACCCTGCGCGACGGCGTGCTGGGCGGCATCGGCGGCTTCGGCGCGTTGTTCGAAGTGCCCAAGCGCTACAAGGAGCCGGTGTTGGTGTCCGGTACCGACGGTGTCGGCACCAAGCTCAAGCTGGCCTTCGAGCTGAACCGCCACGACACGGTGGGCCAGGATCTGGTCGCCATGAGCGTCAACGACATCCTGGTGCTCGGCGCCGAGTCGCTGTTCTTCCTCGACTACTTCGCCTGCGGCAAGCTCGATGTCGATACCGCCGCGGCGGTTGTCGGCGGCATCGCCAAGGGTTGCGAACTGGCCGGCTGCGCGCTGATCGGCGGCGAAACAGCCGAAATGCCGGGCATGTACCCGGCCGGCGAATACGACCTGGCCGGCTTTGCCGTCGGCGTCGTCGAAAAATCCAAGGCAATCGACGGCAAGAGCATCCAGCCGGGCGACGTCGTCCTCGGCCTGGCTTCCTCCGGCGCCCATTCCAACGGCTACTCGCTGGTGCGCAAGATCATCGAACGCTCCAATCCGGACATGAACGCCCCGTTCGACGGCGAGCGCAGCCTGGCCGACGTGGTCATGGCGCCGACCCGCATTTACGTCAAGCAAGTGCTGGCCACCCTGGAAAAGGTCGCCATCAAGGGCATGGCTCACATCACCGGCGGCGGCCTGCTCGAGAACGTGCCGCGCGTCCTGCCGGAAAACACCGTCGCCGAGATCCAGAAGGCCGCCTGGCCGCGTCCCAAGCTGTTCGACTGGATGCAGAAGGAAGGCAATGTTGCCGAGAAGGAAATGCACCGCACCTTCAACTGCGGTATCGGCCTGGTCATCGTCGTTGCGGCCGCCGATGCGGAGGCCGCCATGGCCGAGCTGAAGGCGCAGGGCGAAGCGGTGTACAACATCGGCGTCATTCGGGCCCGCCAGGGTGACGAAGCGCAGACCGTCGTGGTCTGACATCACGCGGTGGGCTGCGGCATGTGCCTGCAGCCTGCTGTTGTGCCAAGTCCCGTCGACCGTTTGGGCGGCGGGCAAGAAAACATCGGCCAAGCCGGCATCCGCCCGGCACGCCAAGAAGGCGGTACGCAAACCTGCGTCTTCCGCCTTGCCGGCCAGCGAATTCGGGCCGGCCGATATTCTCGAAGATGATGGAAAAGGCCTGCACGGCCAGGCCAGTTTCTACGGCCACGGCTTCCAGGGGCGCAAGACTTCGACCGGCGAGCGCTATGACGTCAAGCAATTCTCCGCTGCCAGCAACCGTTTTCCCCTGGGTTCCCTGGTCGCCGTCCATCGGGTCGACAACGATCGCTGCGCCATCGTCAAGGTGAATGACCGCATGCACACCGCGCACCGCAAGCGGGTGATCGACGTGTCGCATGCGGTCGCCGAATACCTCGGCATGCTGCGGGCGGGCGTCGTTCTGGTGCGCGTGGCGCCCCTCAAGTCGAAAGCTTCGGCGCCCGACGCCTGTCAGGCGGCATTCGAGTCGCAGGAGCCCTGCGCCACCTGCGACAAGCCGGCACCGCGACTGCCCGACTTCCAGCCCATGGGGATGGGCGGCGCGGGCTGAGCGTTAGCGCTTAGCCGTTCAGAAAAGCGTCGGTACGCTCGGCAACCCGGTCGGCCAGCGCCGAATCGAGGCAGTCGTAGTTTTCGGCTTCGAAGGAGTTGGTCAGCCAGGTGATCTGGCGCTTGGCCAGTTGACGCGTGGCGAAGACGCCCCGGTCGCGCATCTCGCCCTTGGGCATCAGACCATCCTGCGCTTCCCAGACCTGGCGGTAGCCGACGCAGCGCATTGAGGGCAGCCCCAGATCCAGGTTGTACTTGCTGCGCAGCCGGCGGACTTCCTCGTCCAGCCCGGCGAGCAGCATTTCGTCGAAGCGGTGGGCGATGCGTTCGTGCAGCGCGGCGCGGTCGGAGGGCAGCAGGCCGATGGACAGAAAATCGTAGGACGGCTTCTGGCTTTCGCTTTCGGCCAGCAGGTCGGACATCTTGCGGCCGCTCAGGGAGCAGATTTCGAGCGCGCGCTGCAGGCGCTGGCTGTCGGTCGGATGCAGGCGGGCGGCGGTTTCCGGGTCGATGGCGGCGAGTTTGGTGTGCATGGCTGGCCAGCCGTGGATGGCCGCCTCGGCATCGATGGCGGCACGCAGCGCGGCATCGGCCTGCGGCAGATCGGCCAGCCCGTGCAGCAGAGTACGGAAGTAGAGCATGGTGCCACCGACCAGCAGCGGGACCTTGCCGGCGGCCGTGATGTCGGCCATCGCAGCCAGCGCGTCGCGGCGAAATTGGGCGGCCGAGTAGCGCTGCTCAGGCGTGATCAGGTCGATCAGACGGTGCGGGTAGCGGGCCAGCGTGGCGCGATCCGGCTTGGCCGTGCCGACGTCCATGTCGATGAACACCTGCGCCGAATCGACGCTGATCAGCTCGACCGGAAAACGGTCGGCCAGGGCCATGGCCACGGCGGTCTTGCCGGAAGCGGTCGGCCCCATGACGAGGATGGCGGGCGGGTGGCGGGGGGAAGTCATGGCGGCGAATGCTATCACGCCAGGCGGGCGCCTAAACGTAAGCCCAGAGCCAATTGATCAGCCCGGCCAATAACGCCAGCCAGAGCGCCACGATGAAGACGGCGGCCGCTCGGCTGACCGGGCGTTCGGCGGCTTGCGCTGCCTTGGCTCTGGCTTCGGCGATGATTTCCGGCGGAGTCAGGCGGACGACCAGGGCAATGCCCAGTGGCAGCAACAGCAGGTCGTCGAGATAGCCGATGACCGGTATGAAATCCGGAATCAGGTCGATGGGGCTGAGCGCGTAGGCGGCAACGAGCAGTGCCAGCACCCGGACGAACCACGGCGTGCGCGGATCGCGGGCGGCAAAATAGACGGTCAGGGTCTGTTGCTTGAGCTGCCGGGCCCAGTGTTTCAACGTAGACGGCGGGCTCATCGGCGTTCCTACTGGCCGCGCAGGAAGAGCTTGTCGAGCTGGTCCAGGGTCAGTTCGGTCCATGTCGGCCGGCCATGGTTGCACTGCCCGGCGCGCTCGGTTTCCTCCATCTGGCGCAGCAGGGCGTTCATTTCCGGTACGGTGAGCTGGCGGCGGGCGCGCACGGCGCCGTGGCAGGCCATGGTGGCGAGCAGTTCGTTGCGCCGCGCCGTGGCCAGCTGCGTGATGCCATGCTCGCGCAGTTCGGCGATCAACGAACGGGCCAGCGCCGCCGGGTCGCCGGACTGCAGCAGGGCCGGCACGCTGCGCACGCCGAGCTGGTTGGGGCCGAGCGGGGCGATGTCGAAACCGAGATCGCGCAGCGCTTCGCTGTGCTCCTCGACGGCTGCGATGTCGAGCGGATCGGCCGAGAAGACGGCCGGGATCAGCAGATTTTGGGTAGCGATCTGGCGATTATCGAAAGCCGCCTTCAGCTTTTCGTACAGGATGCGTTCGTGGGCGGCGTGCATGTCGATCAGGATCAGGCCGCGGGCATTCTGGGCCAGCACATAAATGCCGTGCAGTTGGGCCAGCGCATAGCCGAGCGGCGGCGCTTCCTGGCTGGCGCTTTCAGTCGGCTGGAACTGCGGCATGGCTTCCGGGCGTGGGGCCGGCGCCTGGCCGACGCTCTGCGCGGCTCGGGCGAAGGCCAAGTAGGCAGCGGCAGCCGGTTCGGCGACGCCGAGGCTGGCCTGGCGGGGGGCTTCCCAGTGGGGCGTGCGCTGGCTGTAGGCGAGTGCCGTTGCCGGGGCATGGGCTACGGTGGTCGCCATTTCCGCGTGTTGTGGCACTTCGGTCGCCAGCGACGGCGCGGTTTCGGCCCGGACGGGCGCCGCCAGCGTGCGCTGGATGGCATGGAAGACGAACTGGTGCACGGCGCGCGAATCGCGGAAGCGGACTTCGGTCTTGGCCGGATGGACATTGACGTCGACCAGCGCCGGATCGATGTTCAGGAACAGGCAGACGGCCGGCTGGCGGCTGCCGTGCAGCACGTCACGGTAGGCTTCGCGCAGGGCATGGCCGATGATCTTATCGCGCACGAAACGGCCGTTGACGAAGACGTACTGGCCGTCCTTGGCATCGGTGGCGCGCGTCGGGTCGATGGCGAAGCCGGCCAGGGTCAGTGGCCCAGACACGGCTTCGATATTGCGGGCGGCACCGATGAATTCCTCGCCGAGGATGTCGGCGATGCGCCGGCCGGCATCGGCCGGGGCCAGTTGGAACAGGCTGCGCCCGTTGTGGGTCAGGCTGAGCGCCACGTCCGGCCGGGTCAGGGCCAGGCGGCGTACGGCGTCGGCGCAGTGGGCGAATTCGGTGCTTTCCGACTTCAGGAACTTGCGGCGGGCCGGGGTGTTGAAATACAGGTCCCGCATTTCGACCACCGTGCCGGCCATCAGGGCCGCCGGTTCCGGTTCGGCCGCCGGCTCGCCGCGCAGCTTCCAGGCATGGCTGGCGCCGCGTTCGCGGCTAGTCAGGCTGAGGCGGGCAACCGATGCGACCGAAGCCAGCGCCTCGCCGCGAAAGCCGAGAGTGCCGACCCGTTCCAGGTCGTCAAGGCTGGTGATCTTGGATGTCGCATGCCGGGTCAGGGCCAAGGCCAGTTCGTCCTTGGCGATGCCGCAACCGTCGTCGGTAATGCGGATCAGCTTGACGCCGCCCTCCTCGAGATGGACCTGGATGGCCTTGCTGCCTGCGTCGAGGCTGTTTTCGAGAAGTTCCTTGAGGACGGAGGCAGGTCTTTCGACCACTTCGCCAGCCGCAATCTGGCTGATCAGGAGGTCGGGGAGGCGGGCGATGGTCGGCATGGGCGGATTATAATGCGGCCTTCTCCAAAGCCCGGCCCGCCGCATGGAACTGCTGACCCAATTCATCGACATCGTCCTTCACCTCGACAAGCATCTGGCGGTCATGGTGCAGCAGTACGGGCTGTGGATCTACGGCATCCTGTTCTTCATCGTCTTCGCCGAGACAGGCTTCGTGGTCACCCCCTTCCTGCCCGGCGATTCGCTGCTCTTCGTGGCCGGTGCGCTGGCCGCAATCGGCGAGGGCGGCATGGATATCGCCACGCTGATCGGCGTACTGAGCGTGGCGGCGGTGCTCGGCAACACGGTCAATTACCAGATCGGGCGCTTTCTCGGTCCCAAGGTCTTCCACTGGGAAAACTCCCGTTTCTTCAACCGCGACGCGCTGGTCAAGACCCACGCCTTCTATGAAAAGCACGGCGGCAAGACCCTGGTCATTTCCCGCTTCCTGCCTCTGTTCCGCACCTTCGCCCCGTTCGTCGCCGGCATCGGTTCGATGAGCTACGCCCGCTTCACGCTGTTCAACCTCATCGGTGCGCTGGGCTGGGTGGTTTCGCTATGCCTGGCCGGCTACTGGCTGGGCAACATCCCGTGGGTCAAGGCCAACCTGTCGCTGATCATCGTCGGCATCATCGTCTTTTCGCTGGTTCCCGTCGGCATCGGCTACGTGAAGAGCAAGGCCGCCTGATGCGCGGACTGGCCGTCCTCCTCGCCCTGATCCTGGCGGCGGCCTGCTCGACGAAGCTGGGCAAGGACGGGCGCAGCGATACGACGGTCGATGTCAAATACCTGGCCAAGACCGAGATCGATCGCATCGCCGACACCAATCGCAGCGAGGTGGTCGATAGCCTGCTGCTGATCGCCGACAAGCTCTACAAGCGCAATCCCAAGGAGTGGAAAAAGGCCGGCCAGCCCAGCCGCGAGGCCGCCCTGGAGCGCTTGCGGACACGCCACTATCAGCGCTGGCCGGAACTGAACGGCCTGCGCGAAGGGCAGGCGGCGTCGCTCGCCTTCAATGAGGCCTACACCGGCGACCGGGTCGCTGCCCTGATGTTCGGGCTGTTGACCATGGTCGACGCCGCCTACGAGCACAAGGAGGAGTTCTACATCCTCGACAGCCTCAACGAAACCAAGCTCTACAATTCGGCACGCAACATGGACGTCGCGGTGTGGAAGCTCGGCCACGACCGTAATGCCGCCGGCGAACTGTTCCTGCTCTCCAACGAACTCGACCCGGCTAACCGCAACCTGTCCTTCGAACGCGAATTCGGCCGTGTCATGGGCCTGCTCGACTTCATGGCCAAGGTCGTCGCCGACCGCAACGGCCGCGGCCTTTCCCGGCTGACCCAGACCGTGGTCAGCACCATTTTCCTACCGGTGAGTTTTTTGAAATGAAGAATATCGTCATCCTGATTTCCGGCCGCGGCAGCAACATGGAGGCGTTGATCGCCGCCCGCGATGCCGGCAATCTGCCCGTCAACATCGCTGCCGTGATCAGCAACCGGCCCGATGCCCTGGGTCTGGAGACGGCGGCGAAAGCCGGTATCGCCACCCATTACATCGACCACAAGGCCTTCGCCGGGCGCGAAGCCTTCGACGCCGCGCTGGCCGAGTGCATCGACGGCTTTTCCCCCGACCTGGTGGTGCTCGCCGGCTTCATGCGCATCCTGAGCGAAGGTTTCGTGCGCCATTACGAAGGGCGACTGATGAACATCCACCCCTCGCTGCTGCCATCCTTCCCCGGCCTGCACACCCACCAGCGGGCGCTGGAGGAAGGGGTGCGCATCCACGGGTGCACCGTCCATTTCGTGACGCCGACGCTGGATCACGGCCCAGTCATCATCCAAGCCGCCGTGCCGGTCCTCGATGGTGATAGTGAAGCCAGCCTGGCGGCGCGCATCCTGGTCCAGGAGCACAAGATCTATCCGCAGGCCGTGCGCTGGTTTGCCGAGGACAAGCTGACTCTGGACAAGGGCCGGGTGCGGCTGGCGGCCGAGCTGGCCGACGGTGCTGCCTTCATCTCGCCGGTGCTGCGCTAGGTCTTCATGCCGATCGCCATCGTCCTGGCGCTGGCGGCTTCGCTGGGCATCCACGCCGCCACCCTGTTCGGGACCGATGTTGAACTGTTCGGCGGCGCCACGGACGAGCCAGTTACCCTTCACGCCGAACTGCAGCCGCCGCCTGCTGCCAAGGCACCGGCCGACAGCAAGCCGGAGTCCAAACCGCCAGTCAGGCCACGACCCAAGGCAAAACCGGCGCCGCTGGTCCGCGCCAAGCCGAGCCCGACTGCCCCGACCACGCCGGTCGAACCCGAAGTTCCGGTGCCGGTCGACGAGTCAACGGCGGAGCCGGCTACGGCTGACGCTGCCAAACCGCCGCCGGAACCGGTCAAGCCTCTGCTGCCGGCCCATGGCGTCATCCGCTTCATCATCTGCATGGGAACCAGCGGTTTCCAGATCGGCCGCGCCGAGCATCGCTGGGAGTTTACCGAGGACGGCCACTACCGGCTGTACGGCGTGACCGAAACCAGCGGTCTGGCTGCCTTGTTCAAGACCGTCCGCTTCGAGAACGAAAGCCGCGGGCGCCTGGTAGCCGGCGGCCTGCAGCCCGAACACTACCTGAGCCGGAAAAACGGCAAGGACGCCAACGAGAATGCCGATTTCGACTGGTCGTCGCCGCAGGTCCTGCTCTCGCGCGACGGCCAGGTGCGGCCGATACTGCCCGGTACCCAGGACATCCTGTCCCTGAACTACCACCTCGCCTACGTCCGCCAGCCGGAATCGGGTGCCACGCTCGGGGTGGTTACCGGCAAGAAATACGAGCGCTACGCCCTCGATTCGCTCGGCGAGGAAGAGATTGACACGCCGGCCGGCCGCTTTCGCACCCTGCACCTGCGCGCCATGACCGATAGCGTCACGGAAATCTGGCTGGCGCTCGACCATCATCGTTTGCCGGTTAAAATACGTTTTACCGACAAGAAAGGCGACGTTTTCGAACAGATCGCCACCGAATTAGGAACTCCATGAAAGCCCGCTTCACCCCAGCCCTCTTCGCCCACGCCGAGGCCGTTCTCGGCCAGTTGCTGCGTTTCGATCATCCGGCCGATGCTGTCGTGTCGCGCTATTTCCGCGAGCATCGCCAACTCGGCCATGCCGATCGGGCCTTCGTCGCCGAGACGGTATTTGCCGTGCTGCGCCGAGGGCGGAGCATCGAAGCGCGCTGTGCCGGCCAACTGTCCGACCGTCGCCGCCTGCTCGCCACGCTGGCCCTGGTGCGCGGCTGGAGCCAGCGCGAACTGGCGCCGGTACTCAAGGCTAGCGAAGAGGAATGGCTGGCCGCCGCCAAGGCCATGCCGGAAGCCGAGCTGCCGCCGGCCGTTCGCTGCGACCTGCCGGAATGGCTGTACGCACGCCTCGAGCAGCAGTTCGGGGCCGACGAAACGCTGGCTCTGGCCCGGGCGATGAACCAGTCGGCGCCGCTCGACCTGCGCGTCAATACGCTGAAGGCCGACCGCGAGACGGTGCTCGCGAAACTGGCGGCCGACGATATCACCGCGGCACCCGGTGCCTTGTCTCCGCTCGCTGTCCGCTTGCGCGACAAGCCGGCGCTGGCCAAGCATCCGCTCTTCCTGGATGGCGCTTTCGAGGTGCAAGACGAGGGCAGCCAGTTGCTCGGTTTCCTGCTCGAACCGAAACGCGGCGAAATGGTCGTCGATTTCTGCGCCGGCGCTGGCGGCAAAACCCTGCTGCTCGGCGCGCTGATGCGCAATACTGGCCGCCTCTATGCCTTCGACGTGTCCGACAAGCGCCTGGTTAACCTGAAACCGCGTCTGGCCCGTTCTGGCCTGTCCAATGTCCATCCGGGCCGCATCGAGCACGAGCGCGACCAGAAGATCAAGCGCCTGGCCGGCAAGGCCGACCGCGTACTGGTCGATGCGCCGTGTTCCGGTCTCGGCACGCTGCGTCGCAACCCGGACCTGAAATGGCGGCAGAATGAGACCTCGGTGACCGAGCTGACCGTCAAGCAGGCCTCGATACTCGAAGCGGCGGCGACGCTGGTCCGGCCCGGCGGCCGCCTGGTCTATGCCACGTGCAGCCTGCTCAGTGCCGAAAACGACGCCATCGTCGGTGCCTTCCTCGACAAGCACCCCGAATTCACGCTGCTGCCGGCTTCCGCTGTGCTGGCCAGGCAAGGCATCGCCTGCGACGGCGACGTGCTGCGCCTGCTGCCGCATAAGCACAATACCGACGGCTTCTTTGCCGCGGCGCTGGAACGCAAGGCATGAACGAGAAAAGCCAGGCCCTGCGCCTGATCAACGACCTGCTGGACGATGTCCGCGATCCGGGCTTCATCTGGCAGGTCGTCGCGCTGGTCGCCTGCATCGGCTCGGCGCTGTTGATCGCCCGCTGGTGGCACAGCCGTCACGAAGAGGGGGCGGGGCGCTTGTCCGATGCCGGTGCCCGTCTGGTTTTTCCGCTGACCGGCATGCTGCTGACCGGGGTGGCGCTGGGTACCCTCGGGTCCTTCATGCGCCTCAACCTGCTCAAGCTGGCCATGCCCCTGCTCGGTTCGCTGGCCCTGGTGCGCGGCGTCGTTTTCGTGCTGCGCCAGGCTTTCCCGCGTGCCACCTGGCTCACCGCCTGGGAGCGCATCATCGCGGTCACAGTATGGGGCTGGCTGGCCCTCTACATCACCGATCTGGCGCCCTTCGTCATCGATGCGATGGAGAGCGTGCAGTTCCACGTCGGCAAGCAGCAGGTCGACCTGTGGACCGTGCTGCGCGGCATCGCCACCATTTTCCTGACGGTCGTCTTTGCGCTGTGGATTGCCGGCGTGATCGAGGCTAGGCTGATGCGCGTCCAGACGCTGGACGCCAACCTGCGCATCGTCGGGGTGCGGGTTGCCAAGGCGGCGCTGACCGTGGTGGCCATCCTGACCAGCCTGGCGCTGGTCGGCATAGACATGACCGCGCTGTCGGTATTCACCGGCGCGCTCGGCGTCGGTCTCGGCTTCGGTCTGCAGAAGATCGCCAGCAACTACGTGTCCGGCTTCATCATCCTGCTCGATCGTTCCATCCGCATCGGCAACATCGTGCAAGTCGGCAGCGACAGCGGCGAGGTGACGCAGATCACGACGCGCTATACGGTGCTCAAGCATCCGGGCGGCAGCGAGTACATCGTGCCGAACGAAACGCTGATCGGCTCGACGGTCCAGAACCAGACTTATTCCAATACCCGGATACGGCTGGCGACAAGCGTTGGCGTCGCCTACGACAGCGACCTCGACCTGGCCTGCCGCCTAATGACCGAGGTGGCGCAGGCCCATCCCCGAGCGATGGACGATCCGGCACCCAAGGTCTTCCTGGCACAGTTCGCCGACAGCGCCATCAATCTCGAACTTGGCTTCTGGATCGACGATCCCGAGGAGGGCAAGGGCAATATCGTTTCCGATGTCAATTTCGCCATCTGGCGCGCCTTTAAGGAACACGGTATCGCGATCCCGTTTCCGCAGCGCGAAGTGCGTCTGATTCCCGGTGCATAAGCCCTCCAGGCGGTGTGGACCTAGCCTTTATCCTAGGTTCAAATTTGTCAAATTTTGTTAAAATGCGCGCCGGCCACAGATGTTTAAACGGAGTGACCGCGGGCTAGCCAGGATCGTCTTGGAGCCGGCTTGTTGAATGGATGCCGTGAATACCAAGACTCTCCTTTCCGCGCTGTTTTCTCCGCGTTTGCCTGTGCTGCTGGGCGTCGCGATGGCTTGTCCGGCGCAGGCAGACGAAGAGGATGTCTTCTTCTCCAGCCTGCCCGTCGTCGCTTCCGTCAGTCGTTTGCCCCAGCAGCTTTCCGAAACGCCGGCGTCGGTCACGGTCATCGACCAGGAAATGATTCGCGCCTCGGGTATGCGCACGGTGGAGGATCTGCTGCGTCTGGTACCCGGTTTCCAGGTCACTTCGCACAACCAGGATCCGGCCATCGTCGCCTATCACGGGTTGAGCTACGGCTTGTCCAGCGAAGAATACGGGCCGCGCGTGCAGGTGCTGGTCGATGGCCGCTCGCAGTATTCGCCGCTGTTCAAGTCCGGCGTCAATTGGAACCTGTTGCCGGTGGCGCTGGAGAATATCGAGCGCATCGAGGTCATTCGCGGTTCGAACACCATTTCCTATGGTTCCAACGCCTTCATGGGCGTGGTCAATATCATCACGACCGATCCGGCCCTGACCAAGGGCTGGACGGTGTCGGCCAACCACGGCAACAACGGGATACGCGACGAAGTCCTGCGCTGGGGCGGCAGTGTCGGCGACGCCAACGTCCGTTTCACGGCGCGCTCGTTCCAGGACGACGGCTTCCAGTATGGTTTCTATAGCAACCAGTGGGTCGCTTCTCCGGATAACCGCCAGTCGCAGCTGTTCGACCTGCGGGCCGACATTCCGCTGAGCGACCGCGACGAACTGCAACTGACCGGTACCTTTGCCCGCGACATGTCGCAGTACGGCCGTCCGGATCGTCCGACGTCCGATCCGATCCGCAATCTGGAGCAGTCGTCGACCGCCTTCAATGTCCTCTGGCGGCGCACGCTATCGGCCAAGGAAGACATCAAGCTGCGCTACGGCTATACCGAAGACTGGGCCTACTCGCTGGCCCTGCGCGGCGTCAGTTTCAACACCAATCGTGTGGCGCCGGCGTCGGTAGCATTTCAGCTGCCGATCGATCCGGGCGGGCGTTCCAAGCAGCATGAACTCGAATTCGAGCATCTCCTGGCACCGCTACAAAATCTGCGCCTGATGTGGGGCAGTGGACTGAAATCGACCGCCGTGCAATCCGTTGCGCAATTCTCGTCGCTCGACCGGAAAGGCCGGTTTGCCTATCGCGTGTTCGGCAATATGGAATATCGCCCGGTCGACCCTGTGATCTTCAATCTGGGGGCGAGTTACGAACATGACAACATTACCGGCGGCATGTTCGATCCGCGCACCAGCGTCAACGTGCACATCGCGCCCGGCCATACCCTGCGCCTGGCGGCTTCGCGGGCTCACCGCAACCCGAGTTTGTACGAGACGTCGGGGTATGCGCAAACGCGGGATTCTTACGGTACCAACCCCACCAATCTGACCGATGTCATCTATTACGCGCAAGGCGTGCGGCCGGAACGTATCGATACGGTCGAACTGGGCTATCTGGCCGAGTTGAAGCCGATCCGTGCCACGGCGGACGTTCGGGTGTTCAGCGAATGGATTCCGAACTATATCCAGATATTGCCGCTGGCTTTGCCGACGAACACGCCGGACGACAAGGAGTCCAACGGGCTGCGGAACAATGCGGTCAATTTCGCCATTTATCCCAATGGCCGGGCGGATTCGGCAGCCAATATCGAAAATGTCCACATCCACGGCTATGAATACCAGCTCGATTGGCGACCGTTCGATTCTACCCGCTTAATGTACGGCAATGCGCTGGTTTGCGTGGCCGCTGATTTCACGGATGTTTCGCGGATCGCCGACGATTTCAACAATGTGCCGAAAATCGTCCGCCAGACCCGCGACTCGGCACCGACCCACTCGCAGTCGGCCATGCTGATCCAGAAGCTGCCCTACGACGTGACCGCATCGGTCATGTACTTCCGGGCTTCGCCGATGCGCTGGCGCCGTAACGACGACAATCCGATCGATGCCAGCGAGCGTATCGACTGGCGTCTGGCCAAGGGCTTCCGCCTTGGCCCGATGGGCGGCGAGCTGGCCTACATTTCGCAGATGGTCAATGAGCAGCAGCAGGGCCGGACCATCAATCGCCTGGCTGACCGCGTGCACTGGCTGTCGCTGCGCGTCAATTTCTGATCGCCCGCCGGCAGCCTGCAAAAAAAGACCCCGCCACGAGGGCGGGGTAACAGGGAGGTCTCGAATCGGGGGAAATTCGAGAGGAGGGTAATCAGTACGGTGATGCGGCGGTTCAGCCCTTTTTGCGGTGCTTCAACAAGACGCGGGCGATGGCGATGATGCCGCCGGCGGCGATGGCGGCAATGGCCGCCTTGACCGGTTCGGCTTGGCCTTCGGCCAGCCAGTCGTAACCCGTGATGCCGACGAAGACGCCGAGCGATTCACTGACCGGCAGGTTGTCCACAAAGGCCATCAGCGATCCTTGCGGACGGGAATGGTGGCCAGGGCAGGTTGCACGGGCGCCAGCTCGAACAGGTAGCGGCGGGCGGCTTCGATAAATTGCTTGATGTTCATTTTCATTTCCTCGTCATCCTCTTGGCGGGCTTTGTTTTCCGACATGCCTCGCATTCTAGAGAGGCCGGCGCCGGGCGTCTGTTGCGTCAGCGTTGCGCCGAGGTAACGGGTTTTGATCTTCTGTGACGCTTTGTAACAGGGCCGGAAATGGCCTACTGGTGGGCTTTCCAGGTCAGCGTGAAGCGTGCTCCACCGAGCGGCGAGGCATCGGCCGTGGCTGTGCCGCCATGCAGTTCGAGTACCCGGCGGGCGATGGCCAGGCCGAGGCCGTAACCGCCGGTTGAACGGTCGCGCGAGCGGTCGAGGCGGGTAAAGGCCGAGAAGACATGTTCGCGTTCTTCCGGCGGGATACCGATGCCGTCGTCGTCGACGTTGATGCGGATGTCCTCGCCGACCATCTCTGCATTGACCGAGATGTGCTTGCTGGCGTACTTGAAGGCGTTGCGCAGCAGGTTGCGCAGGGCGTAGGGCATGGCCTTGCGGTCGAGGTCGATGTGCAGGTGGTCCGGCAGGCGTGTCGTATCGACGGTCACTGCCAGCTGGCGGCCGAGCAGGCGGACGGAATCGACCTCGTCGGTCAGCCATTCGGCGAACTTGACGCTGGAGAAGTGCGGTTCCGGCGCCTCGCGTTCGAAGCGGGCGTAGGTCAGGCTGGTATCGATCAACTGGTCGAGTTCGTCGAGATCGGCTTCCATCATCGCCCACAGGCGTTCGCGCTCCGCGCGTTCGTCGGTTTCGGTGAGCATTTCCAGGGCGAAACGCATGCGGGCGATCGGCGTGCGCAGTTCATGCGAGATGCCGCAGGACAGTTCGCGATGGGTGGCGAGCAGTTGGCGGATGCGATCGGCCATGCTGTTCATCGTGTCGGACAGGGGGGCGAAGAGCTGGGTTCTGGCAGCGGGTGAGCGGGAATCGAAATGGCCGTCGCCGAGGTCGCGGGCGGTCTGGCGCAAGGCTTCCAGGTCGCGCCACACGGGGCGTATCCAGAACCACAGGGCAATGGCGAAGATGACGCCGATCAGACTCCAGGTCAGCAGGCGCAGGCGCAGCTCGAGCGGCAGGCGGTCGGTCAGTTCGGGATTGCGGCTGGAGGCGAGCGGGCCGACGACCAACACCTGGCTGGAGGTGCCGAGGCGGTGGTACATGATGTCGCCGTCGTGGTCGATGGCGATGTCGCCGGCGTCCAGTTTGTTGACCTGCGCCGGGGTCAGGGTGCGGTCGAGCGAAATGCGTTCGACGATGCCCAGGCTGTATGAGAACTTGTCGTCGATCTCGCCGATCCGCCTTTGCCATTCGCGGCGCGGATGGCGGAACAGTTCGTCCTCGATCAGCGTAATGGTGCCGCGCATGAAGCGGCGGGCATAGTCGTCGGTAATGCCGCGCTGCGCCGTCGAAATGACGAAATCGGCGGTGAAGGCGATCGCCACGAAGGAGCCCATGGCCAGCAGGTAGAAGTTGAAGAACAGCCGCGACAGGCTGTAGCGGCTGCCCCGCCAGCGCGGCAGCGAGACCCGGAACAGCGAACGGGCCAGCCCCTGGTTTTGTTCCTTGGCCGGCTTCTCTTCGGCTGGCGAGTCAGTTCCAGTCATGTTTGCTGAACAGATAGCCTTTGCCGCGCACGGTCTTGATGCGGGTCGGATTGTCCGGGTCGTCGTTCAATTTCTTGCGCAACCGGGAGATGCGGGCGTCGATGGAGCGGTCCAGGCCGTCGAAGCCGATGCCGCGCAGTTCCTGCAGCAGGTCGTCGCGCGACAGGACATTGCCGGCGTGTGTGGCGAGCAGCCACAGCAAGTCGAACTCGGCCGTCGTCAGATCGATGGTCTCGCCGGCCAGGGAGGCGGTGCGTGTCGCCTGGCTGATCCGGAACTGGCCGAAGACCATGTTGTCCGCTTCGCCGGCCGGGGCGTCGCCAGGCGTGGGCAGGCGGCGGAGCAGGGCCTTGATGCGGGCGAGCAGGACGCGCGGCTGGACCGGCTTGGCGATGTAGTCGTCGGCGCCCATCTCGAGGCCGAGAATCTGGTCGAAATCCTCGTCGCGGGCGGTCAGCATCAGGATCACGCCGCGGTACTGGGTGCGCACGGCGCGGCACACTTCAAAGCCGTCCTTGCCGGGGAGCATGACGTCGAGTATGACCAGGTCGGGTTGTTCAGCCAGGATGCGCGTCTCGGCGACATCGCCGCGCGGTTCGATGGAGACTTCCAGGTCATTCTTGGTGAGGTATTCGGCGGTAAGTTCAGCCAGCCGTTCGTCGTCTTCGACAAGGAGGATGCGTGTATTCATCCGCCAATCTTAACGGTCAGCCGGGCCGTGGTCCACCATGCCCGGGCCAAACGGATGTTCTCCGCTCGACGGTGCGGCGCAGCTCTGGCTTAGAATGCGTGCTGGTTAATTTTTGGAAGCTGCCGATGATGTGGTCGAGAGTGCCCGTGCGGGCGTGGTTTGCGACGTTGGGATTGGGTTGCCTCGGTCTGGTGGCCGTGGGCATGGAGCTGCAGAGCTTGTTGCGCCTGGCGCCTTGTCCGCTGTGCATTTTCCAGCGCCTGCTCTATATGGTGATCGGTGTGATCGGCCTGCTCGGCTGGGCTGTGCCGGCCGGACGCCTGCTCTGGTCGGCGCTGACCGTCGGCCTGGCGGGGCTGGGTTTCGGCGTGGCGGCCTATCAGACGTGGATGCAGGCTTACCCGCACCTCGCTCCGGAGTGCAGCTTTACCGATCCGAACGCCATCGAGAGCCTGGTCGACTGGTTAGGCATGCAGATGCCCTCCCTGTTCCTGGCCACCGGCTTCTGCACCAGTCGGGACTGGGAATTCCTCGGCATGTCGATGGCCAACTGGTCGGTCGTCATCTTTGCCGGCATCGTGGTTTATGCCGCTCTGCTTTTCCGGAGCAAATTCCGGAACTGAAAAAACAAAACCCGCCGAAAGGCGGGTTTGTCGAATGCCGGAGTCAGCTGAATTACTTCAGCTTAACTTCCTTGTAAGCGACGTGCTTACGGGCCTTCGGATCGTACTTCATGAACTCCAGTTTTTCAGGCGTCGTGCGCTTGTTCTTGGAGGTGGTATAGAAGTGTCCGGTACCAGCTGTAGATTCCAGCTTGATCTTTTCGCGACCGCCTTTAGCCATTTTTCGTATCCTTCCTTAATCAGACTTCGCCGCGGGCACGCAGATCGGCCAGAACGACTTCGATGCCCTTCTTGTCGATGATGCGCAGGCCGGCGTTGGAAACGCGCAGGCGCACGAAGCGGTTTTCAGTTTCGACCCAGAAACGACGATACTGCAGGTTCGGCAGGAAGCGGCGCTTCGTTTTGTTGTTGGCGTGGGATACGTTGTTCCCAACCATCGGGGCTTTACCCGTTACTTGGCAGACTCGCGCCATGATGGTGCTCCAGAATTCGCTAGAAGAAAGCCCGTGAGTATAACCAAAAGTCCCGAATGGGATCAAGGGGTTTCTGCATTTTCATAACAAGCCGCGCTCGGCAAACGATAGCGGCAGGGTGGTACCGGCGACGATGAAATGGTCGAGAACTTTGACATCGACCATGGCCAGGGCTTCCTTCAATGAGCGGGTGAGCATTTCGTCGGCCCTGGACGGTTCGGCTACACCGGAGGGGTGATTATGCGCCAGGATAACGGCGGCTGCATTATGAGACAGCGCTGCCTTGACTACCTCTCTTGGGTAAACAGATGTCTGGGTCAGCGAACCGGTGAATAATTCCTCGGCTTTGAGCAGGCGGTTCTGCGCATCCAGCCACAGGGCCATGAAGATTTCCTGCGGCCGGTGAGCGAGTTTCAGGCGCAACCAGTCGCGCACCTTGCCGGGAGATGTGAAGTTGTCGCGACTGCCCATTTCCTGCGACAAGGCACGACGGGCCAGTTCGAAGCTGGCCTTCAACTGGGCGGCCTTGGCCATGCCGATGCCGGACACGCTGGCCAGTTCTTTCAGCGAGGCTTCGACCAGCACGCCGAGCTTGCCGTCGAAGCGGTTCAGCAGATCGCGTGCCAGGTCGACGGCACTCTTGCCACGCACCCCGACGCGTAAATAGATGGCCAGCAGTTCGGCATCGGAGAGTGCCGCCGGGCCGTGGGCGAGTAGTCGCTCGCGCGGTCGTTCGCCTTCCGGCCAGTCGGTGATCGCCATTTTCTTTCCAAGAGTAGAATGTGCAGAATCGAATTCTAACGGTAAGACAATGGAATTAAATGGTAAGCGCATCGTCCTCGGCGTGACCGGCGGGATTGCCGCCTATAAGGCGGCCGAACTGGTTCGCCTGCTGGGCAAGCAGGGGGCCGACGTCCAGGTGGCGATGACCGAAGGGGCGACGCATTTCGTGACGGCAACCACCTTCCAGGCGCTGTCCGGCCAGCCCGTCTATCTCGACCAGTGGGACGCACGTATGCCGAACGCCATGGCGCACATCGACCTGTCGCGCTCCGCTGATTTGATTGTGGTCGCGCCGGCTTCCGCCGATTTCCTGGCCCGCATTGCCCACGGCATGGCCGACGATCTGCTGGCGACCATGGTCTTGGCCCGCGACTGCCCGCTGCTTGTCGCCCCGGCCATGAACCGCCAGATGTGGGAAAACCCGGCGACCCGGCGCAATGTCAGCCAGCTGCAGGCTGACGGCGTGCAGATGCTCGGTCCGGCCAGCGGCGAGCAGGCCTGCGGCGAAATTGGCGCCGGCCGCATGCTGGAGCCGGAGGAAATCGTCGAGGAGGTCGTTGCCTTCTTCGCGCCCAAGGTTCTGGCCGGCCGCAAGGTGCTGATCACGGCCGGGCCGACCTTCGAAGCCATCGATCCGGTGCGCGGCATCACCAACCTGTCGTCCGGGCGCATGGGCTATGCCGTGGCCCGTGCCGCGCGGCAGGCCGGCGCCGCGGTGACGCTGGTCTCCGGACCGGTCGATCTGGCGGTGCCGCAAGGCGTCGAGCGGGTCAAAGTGCGGAGTGCGCTCGACATGCATGCGGCCGTGATGGCCCGCGCGGCAGGGTCGGATGTCTTCGTCGGCGTGGCGGCGGTGGCCGATTACCGTGTGAACAATGCCGCCGAGCACAAGCTGAAGAAGGACACCGGCGGTATTCCGCCGATCGAGCTGATCGAGAACCCGGACATCCTGGCCGAAGTTGCCGCTTTGAAGAACGGTCCGTTCTGCGTCGGGTTCGCGGCGGAGAGCCGCAATCTGGAAGAGTATGCGCAGACCAAGCGGCGCAAGAAGAATATCCCGCTGATCGCCGGCAACCTGATCCAGGATGGCTTCGGCGGTGACGACAACCGGCTGGTGCTGTTCGACGACCATGGCTCGCATCCGCTGACGCCGGCGCCCAAATCCGTACTCGCTCGCCAGCTGGTCGAGCATATTGCCCAATTGTTAACAGGAAAAATGTAATGCACCGTATCGACGTCAAGATTCTCGACACCCGTTTGCGCGACAACCCGCCGCACTACGCTACACCCGGCTCGGCCGGTCTTGATCTGCGCGCCTGTATTGACGGCCCGCTGCATGTCGAACCGGGGCAGACCACGCTGGTGCCGACCGGCATGGCGATTCATCTGGCCGATCCGGGGCTGGCGGCGATGATCCTGCCGCGCTCCGGCCTGGGTCATAAGCACGGCATCGTGCTCGGCAACCTGGTCGGCCTGATCGACAGCGACTATCAAGGCGAACTAATGGTTTCGGTGTGGAATCGCGGCCACGCTGCATTCACGCTGAATCCGCTGGATCGCATCGCGCAACTGGTGGTCGTCCCGGTGCTGCAGGTCGGTTTCAACGTGGTGGACGATTTCGACGCCAGCCATCGCGGCGAGGGGGGCTTCGGTAGCACCGGCAAGTCCTGATGCGCCGTCTGGTCGTGCTGCTGGCCGCTTGCTGCGCCCCATTGGCACAGGCGGCCGGCGATGCCTCGCTGATGCAGCGCGGCGAAGAGCAGGTGATGGGCACCTGTTTTCTGTGCCATGGCGTTACCGGGAACAGTTCCGGCAAGCTCTATCCGGAGCTGGCCGGGCAGAACGAAGCCTACTTGCTCGAACAGCTACGCCATTTCAAGGCCGGGGCGCGCGACAGCAGCGACATGCGCAAGGTCGTCGCCGACATGAGCGATGACGATATGCGCGCTGCCGCGCATTTCTTCAGTCGTCAGCCGCCGGGTCGTGATAACCCGGCCTCTGGCGACAGGCGAGCGTTGAACGAGTCGACGCCCAGGCTTTGATCGGCTTAAGGCGCCGATCGCTCCTCATCCCCACTAACTGATAGACGTCATCCCGCGCAAGCGGGAATGACGTTTTGGGGGAAGCGATTCCCGTCTTACCCCATTGCCTTGAGATGCTGAATGATCTCCCCGGCCATCGGCTGGGCATCGCCATAGAGCATGCGGCAGTTGTCGGTATAGAACAGGGCGTTCTCGACGCCGGAGTAGCCGGTGCCTTTCCCGCGCTTGATCACGATCACGTTCTGCGCCATGTCGGCGTTCAGAATCGGCATACCGTAGATCGGGCTCGCCTTGTCGGTGCGGGT
>NZ_JAKLTN010000006.1 GCF_022012295.1 Dechloromonas hankyongensis | reverse complement strand
CCGGCAGCAACCGCCGCTTCGGTAGTGCCCGCGGTGCCGGCGATCAACGGGGCGGCTTCGGCGAGGTCGATCGGGCGGGCGCGGTCGCCGGCGAACTGGTAGGCCTGCGCATCGACGGACTCGACGATGCGCAGGAATTCGATGAAGGTATGCCCTTCGTTGCCGCCCTGCGGACCGGCACCGGCTGCGGTGTCTTCGAGCAGGTCGTCGAGGCTGGCCCCGGACTGGAGGGCCTGGGTGATTTTCTGGAAGTCTTGCGGATTGTTGACCACCGCGCTGTCCGACCCATCCGGCATGACAGCGGCGACTACCTCGGCGTCGATCTTCGCCGTTTCGCCCGGACGCACGGTCATTTCGCGACCATCAACCAGGGCCAGAACGACATTGGCGCCCTGCCCGGCGACCACGCTCTCACCCTCGCGGATCGCATCGCCCAACTTCAGGCGGCGCGTGTTGCCGGCACTGTCGCGGGCATAGGCCTGACCGGACAGAACGGAAACCTTGGCGATGATTGGGGCTTGAGCCATGACGAACCACTCCACACACTAATTAGCAATTAGCAGAGTGTAGGGAGCGGCGCGGCGGCGGGCTATTGAACCAAAGTACAGTTATGGCAAAAAAGCGTGAACAAATCGACGTTTCTACGTCAAACCTGCACGCCGTTGATGCGCAACGAGAGTTGCAGGCGGTCACGCAGGCCGAGCTTTTCGAAAATGGCCGACAGATGTGCCTTGACCGTCCGCTCGGTGATAGCCAATTGCTCGGCCACCTCGCGGTTGCTGGCGCCGCCGGCGACCAGGCGGGCGACCTGGACTTCGCGCTCGGACAATACGGTCGCCCAATCGACGCGCGGCGGCCGTTGTTCGCTGCGTGCAGCCAACGCTCTTGACGTTCCGCCGACCAGCCGACGCAACAGGGACTGCCCGACCCACAGGCCGCCGTTCTCGACGACCAGCGCCACCTGTTGCAGAACCTCGGCCGCCGCATGGGTATTGCAGCAGCCGGAAGCGCCCAGCGCCAGGGCATCGGTGATGACGTCGTCGTCTGGTTCGTCGGCAAGCAGGACCAGGAGTTGCCACGGCTCCAGCGCCGCCGACGGCAACACCGACTCGAGCTTCTCACCGGACCGAAAGCGCACCCACAGGATCACCGGCTCGCCGTTGGGCAGCAGGCTCAGGCTTTCCCGGCGCATGAGCCGGGCCTTGGGAAAAGCATCCAGCCAGCTCGGCATCGGGATCAGATCCCGATCAACGAAGCAATGATTCATCAACGCTCCGTCATCGCCACGCTCTTGGCGCGCAGCACCGGCTTCATCAGGTAGGTCAGCACGCTTTTCTTGCCGGTCAGGATATCGACCTCGGCCACCATGCCGGGAATGATCGGCAGGTTGGCGTCGCCGAAGCCCGCCTTGTTGGTCCGCACCCGCACCGTATAGAAGGCATTGCCCTTCTCGTCCATCACCGAGTCGGCGCCGATGTGCTCGAGCGTCCCCTCGAGGCCGCCGTAGATCGAGAAATCATAGGCGGTGAATTTGACCATGGCCGGCTGCCCCGGGCGCAGAAAGGCGATGTCGCGCGGCAAGACCCGCGCTTCGAGCAGCAGCGTGTCTTCCAGCGGCACGATTTCGATCATGTCCTTGCCTGGCTGCACAACGCCGCCGACGGTATTGACCAGCAGGCGCTTGACCGTGCCCTTGACCGGCGAACGGATCGACGACTGCTTGACGCGGTCGGACAGCGCGACGCTGCCTTCGGCCAGGCTGTTGAGCTTGGCGGTCGTTTCGGACAATTCCTTGCTGGCGTCGTTGCGGAAGGTCAGCTCGACCTCCTCGATCTTGCGCTGCGCCTCGTTGATCGCCGCCTGGACCCGCGAAATCTGCGCCGACGCCATGTCGCGCTCGCCGCGATAGCGCGACACATCGCGCTCCAGGCGCAGGATCTCGACCTCCGAAACGGCGCCCGAATTGATCAGCGGCTTGGTCACCGCCAGTTCCCGCGAGGTCAGGTCATAGCCTTGCGAGGCCTGCGCCCGCTTGGCTTGCGCCTCGTTGAGCTCCTGGTGGCGCTGGGCGAGCTGCTGGCGGGCGATGGATACCGCGGCGTTCATTTCGTCGGTCTTCGCCTCGTAATACTGGCGCTCCTGGGCGACGATCTCGGGCGCCACCTTGACCACCTCGGCCGGCGGCACGAAGGGCTTGCCGTCGGAAATGGCCTTCAGGCGGGCGGATTTGGCGACCAGGCCGAGATATTGCGCCTGGTTTTCCTTGACCGAGGAAACGAAGCGCGTCTCGTCGATCTTGATCAGCAACTGATTGGCCTGGACGACCTCGCCTTCCCTGACCAGGATTTCCGAGACCAGGCCGCCGTCTATGCTCTGCAGCACCTGTATCTGGCGCGACGGAATGACCTTGCCGTCACCGCGCGTCACCTCGTCCAGCTGGGCAAAGGCCGCCCACAGCACGAAGACCGCAAAGACGATACCGATCGAGCGCAACAGCACGCGCGCGCGCAGCGGCTCCTGGCGCAGGATGGCGAGATCGGCGTCGGTGGCGAAATCGACGACTTCGATTTCCTCCCGATTGGGCAACCGGCCAAGGACTTTTTCGACATGCGGCGCACTGCGCTGAGCGGTTTTTTCCAGCCAGGCGTGGAGGGTACCGGCGATGGTTTTCAGGCGGCTCATGCAGCCCTCCCCACCCGGCCGCTCTGCAGGGCCTGGATGACCTGGTCGCGCGGCCCGTCGGCGACGATCTTGCCGTCATCGACGACGATGACCCGGGTCGCCAGGTCGAGCAGGCTGTTGCGATGGGTCACGATCAGCACGGTCTTGTGGGCCGCCGTCTTGCGCAGCCGCTCCTTGAACTGCTGCTCGGAGGAAAAGTCCATCGCGCTGGTCGGTTCGTCGAGCAGCAGGATGGGCGGGTCCATCAGGAAGGCACGCGCAATGGCCACGCCCTGGCGCTGACCGCCGGACAGCGAATCGCCGCGCTCGCCGATCATCATGTCGAAGCCGTCCGGGTGCCGATTGACGAACTCGGTCAGTCCGCCCGCCTCGGCCGCCGCGACGATGGCGGCGTCGTCGGCGTACGGCGCGCCAATGGCGATGTTCTCGCGCAGCGTCCCGTAGAACAGCGTCAGGTCCTGCGCGACATAACCGATATTGCGCCGCAAGTCGGCCGGGTCAAGCTGGCGCAGATCGACGCCGTCGATGCTGACCGCCCCCTCGGTGGGCAGATAGAGACCAAGCAGCAGCTTCTGCAAGGTGGTCTTGCCGGAACCGACGCGACCGATGACCACCACCTTCTCGCCTTCGTGAATCTTGCAGTTCAGCCCCTTCAAGGCGGCAACCTGGGAATTGGGGTAGCTGAACTGGACATCGCGGAACTCGATATCGCCGCGCAGTTCCGGCCGATGGACAAAGTTGGCTTCGCCCGGCCGCTCGATCGGGTTGTTCATGATCTGTTCGAGTGAGGCCAGTGCCACCTTGGCATTGTGATACTGCATCAGCAGGCCGACCATCTGGCCGAGCGGCGCCACCGCGCGCGAAGTCAGCATGGTGCAGGCAATCAGGCCGCCCATGCTGAGCTTGCCGTCGGCGATCAGGTACACGCCGGCAATGATCACCACGACATTGACGATCTGCTGGATTTCCGCGGCGCCGTTGGTCGCCGCCGCGGACAGGAAGCGCATCTGGTTATTGACGCGGGCGACGAAGGAAACCGTCTTTTCCCACTTCGACTGCATGACGCCCTCGGCGCCCTGCGTCTTGATCGTTTCCAGCGCCGTCAGGCTTTCGATCAGCGTCGCATTGCGCTGGGCCGACGCCCGGTAGGTCGTTTCCGACAGGGCGTGCATCTTGTGCTGCAACACGTAGGCGTAAATGACCACGACGACCAGCGCCAGCAGGACCGGCACGATCAGTTGCCAGGCGATCAAGCTGATGACCAGCACGAAAATGAAGGCAAAAGGCAGGTCGATAAAGGCGGTCACCGATGCCGAGGTGATGAAGTCGCGCACCGACTCGAAGGAGCGCAGGTTGGACGAAAACGCTCCTACTGCGGCCGGCCGTGCTTCCATACGCACCCCGAGCACCCGTTCCATGATCCGTGCCGACAACTGCATGTCGATCCGCGCGCTGGCCAGATCGAGGAAATAACCGCGCAGCAGGCGCAGCGCCATGTCCACGCCAATCACCAGGATCACCCCCAATGCCAGCACCCACAGGGTTTCCATGGCCCGGTTCGGCACCACCCGGTCATACACGTTCATCGAGAACAGCGGCATGGCCAAGGCCAACAGGTTGATGAGCAGCGCCGCCCCCAGCACGTCGCGATAGACCGGCCACTGATCGGCCAGGGTGCCCCAGAACCAGTGGCGCAGCTTGATATCGCCGATCTGCGGCGTGCGGCTGTCGAAGCGGAAATGCGGCCGGGCGAAGATGGCGATGCCGGTGTACCGTGCGCCCAGCGCCTCCCGCGTCATCTGGACCGTGCCCTGCCCGGTTTCCGGGAAAAGCAGGCGGGCGTTCTGTCCCGAGTCGTCCCAGCCGAGCAGGACGCAGGCCTCTTCGCCGGCCAGCAAGAGCACGGCCGGCAGCAGTGCGGCATCGATACGATCCAGGGCGCGACGGCTGACCTTGGCCGACAGGCCGGCTCTGCTCGCCGCCCGGGCGAACAGCGAGGGGGACAGGACGCCCTTGTCGAGCGGCAGTCCGGAGACCAGCGCCGCCCGCGTACTGGGGCGCCCATGCACGCGGGTCAACTCGACCAGGCAGTCCAGCAACGGGTCATGATGCAGGATGTCTTCCCGCAAACCTGCCACGCCTATCCCTGTGGACCCGCTTGTATCCTCGCTCATGCCGCTCCCTTGTGATTTTTGGGATTTTAGCGCGGCTTCATAAAAAGAGAAGTCAAAACAATGCAAAAAGGCGGCCGCGGCCGCCTTTTCTCGCTTCAGCCGGAAAGAATCAGGCCATCAGCGGCACGATCAGCAAGGCCACCAGGTTGATGATCTTGATCAGTGGATTGACCGCCGGGCCGGCCGTATCTTTATACGGATCGCCGACGGTATCGCCGGTCACCGCCGCCTTGTGCGCCTCGGACCCCTTGCCGCCGAAGTTGCCATCCTCGATGTACTTCTTGGCGTTGTCCCAGGCGCCGCCACCCGTGGTCATCGAAATGGCGACGAACAGGCCGGTGACTATGGTGCCGACCAGCAGGCCGCCGAGCGCCTGCGGGCCGAGTACCAGGCCGACGACAATGGGAACGGCGACCGGCAGGATGGACGGAATCATCATTTCCTTGATCGCCGCCGCGGTCAGCATGTCGACAGCGCGGGAATAGTCCGGCTTGGCCGTCCCTTCCATGATGCCGGGAATTTCCTTGAACTGGCGGCGCACTTCCATAACCACGGCGCCGGCCGAACGACCGACCGCTTCCATGGCCATGGCACCGAACAGGTAGGGAATCAGGCCGCCGATGAAGAGGCCGATGATCACCATGTGATTCGACAGGTCGAAGGAAATGTTGGTCAGGCCGGCCGCTTCAAGGCCGTGCGTGTAATCGGCGAAGAGCACCAGCGCAGCCAGGCCGGCCGAGCCGATGGCATAGCCCTTGGTCACCGCCTTGGTGGTGTTGCCGACGGCATCGAGCGGATCGGTGACGTTGCGCACTTCCTTCGGCAATTCAGCCATTTCGGCAATGCCGCCGGCGTTGTCGGTGATCGGACCGTAGGCGTCGAGCGCGACGACGATACCGGCCATCGACAACATCGAGGTTGCCGCGATGGCAATGCCGAACAGGCCGCCCATGGCGTAGGCGGCGTAGATCGCCACACAAACCGACAGTACCGGCCAGGCACAGGCCTTCATGGAAATACCGATGCCGGCGATGATGTTGGTTGCATGTCCTGTCTGGCACGACGACGCAACGTGCTTGACCGGGGCGTAGTCGGTACCGGTGTAATACTCGGTGATCCAGACCAGCGCGGCGGTCAGCACCAGGCCGACGATCGAACAGCCGAACATCGACATCGTGGTGATCTTGGCCGCTGCATCACCGGCCCCGATCAGCCAGGAGGTGATCGGGTAGTAGGCGACCAGCGCCAACACACCGGCTACGATCAAGCCGCGATAGAGGGCGGCCATGATCTTGCCGCCTTCGGTCGCCTTGACGAACATGCAACCGACAATCGAGGCGATGATCGAGACGCCGCCCAGAGCCAGCGGGTAGAGCACCAGGTTTTCACCCAAGCCGGTAAACTGCTTGATGGTCAGCGCCGCCAGCACCATGGTCGCCACCACGGTTACCGCATAGGTCTCGAACAGGTCGGCCGCCATGCCGGCGCAGTCGCCGACGTTGTCGCCGACGTTGTCGGCAATGACCGCCGGATTGCGCGGATCGTCTTCCGGAATGCCGGCTTCGACCTTGCCCACCAGGTCGGCACCGACGTCGGCCCCCTTGGTGAAGATGCCGCCGCCGAGACGGGCGAAGATGGAAATCAGCGAGGAACCGAAGGCCAGACCGACCAGCGGTTCGATGACGTGGTGCAGGTCGCCACCGCCGATTGTGGACTTGAGGAAGGCGAAGTAGCCGGCCACGCCGAGCAGGCCGAGACCGACGACCAGCATGCCGGTGATGGCGCCGCCCTTGAAGGCCACGGCCAGGGCCGGGGCGATGCCGCCGCGGGCCGCTTCGGCCGTGCGCACATTGGCGCGGACCGAAACGTTCATGCCGATGAAGCCGGCCGCGCCGGATAGCACGGCGCCGATCAGGAAGCCGAAGGCGGTCAGCCAGCCCAGCTTGGGGACCAGGCCGATGACGAGGAAGAGAATGATGCCGACGATGGCGATGGTCTTGTACTGTCGGCTCAGGTAGGCGCCCGCGCCTTCCTGGACAGCTTTCGCGATCTGCTGCATGCGTTCGTTGCCGGCCGGCAACGCGAGGATCTGTTGGCTGGAGATCCAGCCATACAGGACTGCCAACACGGCACATCCGAGTGCCAGTAACAACGCTGTACTCATTACTCTCCCCTCAGTGACGAACAAAAATCAGATGGCGAATGCCTCCAGCTTCTTGGGCACCGCGATGTTCTTCAGCCGGATGTAATCCGGCAGTCCATTGCGGTACGGCGGCGGCTCTTCGCCTTCGATCAACGGCTGCAGGTAAGTCCTGCAAGCCTCGGTAATGTGGAAACCGTCCGCCGAAATGAATTCCGGCAGCATCTTGCGTTCGACGTTCGCGATCTCGGCCAGCGGCGCGTCGCCGATCTGCCAGCGATACGGCCGGTCGGCCAGCCGCTCGACGGTCGCCATCACGGCGTTCTTGCCCTGCAAGGCCAGATTGACGGCGGCGACACCCAAGGCGTGCGCCTGCTCGATATCGGTCTTCGAGGCCAGGTGGCGGGCCGCACGCTGCAGGTAATCGGCGAGCGCCCAGTGATACTTGTAGCCCAACTTGTCCTTGATCAACTGCGCGACGACCTGCCCGACACCGCCCAGCTGCGAGTGCCCGAAGGCGTCCTTGGTGCCGGACTCGGCGATCAGCTTTCCGGCAGCGTCCGACAGCCCTTCCGAAACGGCGACCGTGCAGTAGCCATACTGCTTGACGCATTCGTCGACACGGGCGAGGAAGCGCTCTGGGTCAAATGGCACTTCCGGGAACAGCAGGATGTGCGGCGGTTCGCCGGCATTGCCGGAAGCCAGACCGCAGGCGGCGGTGATCCAGCCGGCGTGGCGGCCCATCACTTCGAGCACAAAAATCTTGGTCGAGGTGCGCGCCATCGAGGCGACGTCATACCCCGCTTCGCGGATCGAGGTCGCGACGTACTTGGCGACCGAACCGAAACCCGGGCAGCAATCGGTATGCGGCAGGTCGTTGTCGACCGTCTTCGGCACGCCGACGCACACCACTGGATAGCCCATCTTCTCGGCGATCTGCGACACCTTCCAGGCCGTATCCATGGAATCGTTGCCGCCGTTGTAGAAGAAATAGCCGATGTCGTGCGCCTTGAAGACCTCGATCAGGCGTTCGTACTGGGCCTTGTGTTGTTCAAGGCTCTTCAGCTTGTAGCGGCAGGAACCGAAGGCGCCGCCCGGCGTATGGCGCAGGCGGGCAATGTCCTCGTCGGTTTCGAGGCTGGTATCGATCAGGTCTTCGGTCAGGGCGCCGATGATGCCGTCGCGCCCGGCGTAGACTTTCCCGATCTGGTCGGGATGGCGGCGTGCTTCCTGGATCAGTCCGCACGCCGTCGAATTGATAACGGCGGTAACGCCCCCTGACTGTGCGTAGAAGGCATTCTTCGCCGCCATCTGTTGCTCCTTATTTCAAGGCGTCGAAAACGCTCTTGGTGATCGCATCGACGTTGCCGACGCCGGCAACCTTGCGTACCTTCGGCGCCTTGGCATCGCCTTCGGCCGCCCATTTGCTGTAGAAGTCGACCAGCGGCTTGGTTTGCGAATGGTAGATTTCCAGGCGTTTCTTGACCGTTTCTTCCTTGTCGTCGTCACGCTGGACCAGCGGCTCGCCGGTCACGTCGTCCTTGCCTTCGACCTTCGGCGGGTTGAACACGACGTGGTAGGTGCGGCCGGAAGCCAGGTGGGCACGGCGACCGGCCATGCGGGTGACGATGTCGCTGTCCGGCACGTCGATTTCGAGCACGTATTCGATCGGCACGCCGGCGTCCTTCATGGCCTGAGCCTGCGGAATGGTGCGCGGGAAACCGTCGAACAGGTAACCGTTCTTGCAGTCGTCCTGGGTCAGGCGATCCTTGACCATGCCGATGATGACGGCGTCCGGCACCAGGCCGCCCGCGTCCATGTGCTTCTTGGCTTCGAGGCCGAGTGCCGTGCCGGCCTTGACCTGGGCGCGCAGCATGTCGCCGGTGGAAATTTGCGGAATGCCGAACTCTTTGCTGATGAAAGTAGCCTGCGTTCCCTTACCGGCGCCCGGAGCGCCCAACAAAATCAACTTCATGAATAGTCCCTCTGGTTTTTGACTCGGAATTTCTTGTAGTCGGCCGTCGTGGCGGCCGTTGGAGATTTGGAAATTACTCGCTATTTCCGGCACGGTCAAACAGTTTGCGCATCCGTTCGGCATCCTCCGGCGTATCGACGCCGGGGGCCGGCGCAGCGTCGATCAGCGTCACGCTGATACGATAGCCATGCCATAAAGCGCGCAGCTGTTCGAGCGATTCGAACAGCTCGGTCGGCGCCACCGAAAGGCCGGCATAGGCCTTCAGAAAGCTGGCCCGATAGGCGTACAAACCGACGTGGCGATAGGCCGGAAAATTAGCCGGCAAGGTTTTGCCGCCGCCCTCGCTGGCGAAGTGATCGCGGGCGTACGGAATCGGCGCCCGGGAAAAATAGGCGGCATCGCCGTCGGCCCGGCAAACGACCTTGACCACGTTCGGATTGAAAAAATCGGCCGCATCGGTGATCGGATGCGCCACCGTCGCGATGTCGGCGCCGCTGGCCGCCAACTGGCGCGCCGTCTGCAGGATGACCTCCGGCTCGATCAACGGCTCGTCGCCCTGCACATTGACGATGATCGTGTCGCTACCCCAGCCGCGCTGCTCGACCACCTCGGCCAGGCGATCGGTGCCGGTGGCATGGTCGCTGCGCGTCATCACGGCGGCCACTTCGTGCGCCTCGGCAGCGGCGCGGACTTCCGGATGATCGGTGGCCACCCAGATTTCCTCGGCGCCGGACAGTCGGGCCCGCTCGGCGACCCGCACCACCATCGGCTTGCCGCCGAGGTCGAGCAGCGGCTTGGCCGGCAGGCGGGTGGAAGCGTAGCGCGCCGGAATGACGACCTTGAAGGCCAGCCCGGACATTACTGCTCGTCCGCCGTCAGCTGACGCGCCTCGTCTTCGAGCATGATGGGGATATCGTCGCGGATCGGGAAAGCCAGCTTGCACGGCTTGCAGACCAACTCCTTTTCGGTCTTGCGGTGTTCGAGATTACCCTTGCAAATCGGGCAGACGAGAATATCAAGCAACCTGGCGTCCACGGAGTTTCTCCACAATGTGATCAATAAGGGCCGGCGACAGCTCGGCCTCGACAGGCAAGACCCAAGCCTCGCCCGCCTGCAGATCCCGGCATTTTACTGCATCCTTCTCGGTCATCAGCAGGACGCCGCCGTCGGCAAAGACAAGGTCGGACTGCACGTAGCGGTGATGATCCGGAAACGGGTGCGTTTCGCAGGCCAGCCCCAAGCCGGCCAGCGTGGTGAAAAAGCGCTCCGGATGGCCGATGCCGGCCAAGGCATGCAAGCGACCGCGCGTCCGCAAGGCGTCGGCGGCGCACGTCTGAGCGGGATCGCCCAGACGATAAAAACCACCGGGCCGCAGGCGCATCTCGAATACCGGAACCGGCGCCGACAAGGCCTCGGCCGGTACGCCATTGGCCACCACGGCATCGACCGAGCGCAGGCGGGACAAAGACTCGCGCAGCGGTCCGACCGGCAGGCGCCAGCCATTGCCGGTACCGCGCGCGTCGAACACCGCCAGTTCGACGTCGCGGGCCAGCGCATAGTGCTGCAGGCCGTCGTCGCAGAGCACGACATCGACCTCCGGATGCGCGGCCAGCAAGGCCTCGCCGGCGGCCGCCCGGCTGCGCCCGACCCACACCGGAATGTCACCCCGCCGGGCGATCAGCAGCGGTTCGTCGCCCACCTCCTCCGGCTTCGAATCGGGCAGCACCGCGCGCACTTCATCGCCGGAGCGGCCGTAGCCACGGCTGACCACCCCCGGATGCCAGCCGCGCGCCCGTAGCTGCCCGGCCAGCCACAGGGTCAGCGGCGTCTTGCCGGCGCCACCAACCGTAATGTTGCCGACCACGACGACCGGCACCGGCAGGCGTACCGGCTGGGCCAGGGCACGATTGAGCCGGGCCAGGCCGGCGTACAGCCAAGCCAGGGGAGCAAAAAGCCACAACGCCGGCGTCAGCCGGCGTTGTTCGAACCATTGTCGCTGTAGCCAGCGCGCCAGCATCAGCGGTTCTGGGTGGCGAAGGAAATGTGTGGATAGCCTGCCGTCTGCGCCGCCTGCATGACGTCCACCACGCTCTGGTGGGTCGCCTTGGCATCGGCGTTGATGACGATCAGCGGATCGTCCTTGCCGCCGGCCGCCCGGCGCAGCCCTTCGGCGATGCTCTTGACGTCGGTGGCCGCCAGCGGCGACTTGTTGAGCAGGACCTGGCCGCTGGCCGTCACCGCCACCTCGACCTCGTTGGGCTGCTCGGCCTGCTTGCTGGCATCGGCCGTGGGCAGGTTGATCTCCAGCCCGGAGAACTTGGCGTAGGTGGTGGTCAGCATCAGGAAAATGATGATAACCAGCAAGACGTCGATCATCGGAATCAGGTTGATTTCCGGTTCTTCCCGGCTGCGGCCGCGCTGGAAATTCATCGCTTACTTCCGGTCGCCGTGCATGTACTCGACGAGGCGGACGGCCTGCTGTTCCATCTCGACCACGAAGCCATCGACCAGGGCGCGGAAGTGGCGCCAGAAGATCAGGCTCGGGATGGCGATGACCAGGCCGAAACCGGTGTTGTACAAGGCGATGGAAATACCGTGCGCCAGTTGCATCGGGTTGGCGCCGGTCGGCGATTGCGAGCCGAAGATTTCGATCATGCCGACCACGGTGCCGAACAGGCCCATCAGCGGGCTGATCGAGGCGATGGTGCCGAGCGTGGTCAGATAGCGATTCAGGTCGTGGGACACGGCATTGCCGGATTCCTCGATCGATTCCTTCATGATCTCGCGCGAGGCATTGACGTTGCGCAGGCCGGACGACAGCACGCGGCCGAGCGGCGAATGGCGCTCCAGCTCTTCGAGGAGCTTGTCGTTGTTGGCGCCGCGCTTGAACTCGCCGACGGCACGCTGCAACAGGCCAGCGGGCACAACCTTGCTACGGCGCAGGGCGACCAAGCGCTCGATGATCAGGGCAACGGAGATAACTGAAGCCAGCAACAGGGGCCAGATGGGCCAACCGGCCGCCTTGACGATTTCAATCACTTGTCGGAATCCTCGGTGGAAATTTAGCCCGCAATTCTGCACTGCCCCCCGCATCAGGGCAAGCGGCGAAATGTCGCGCTTGCGCGGCTTATCCCCAAAAGCTGTGGATAAGTCTGTGAATCAGTTGTCATCAAGCGCGCTAACCCCCCTACGGCAAAGGATTTTGCCTGCTCTGCCAAAAAACGAGGCACACTGTTTTGCCGACATATAAATCAACGACTTAGATTATTTTTGAGCTGTCAAGCCGGGACCGTTCGCGAGGAGCGCGGGGTACAATCGAAATATGCCCAATCCGACCCCGCCCCCCGGCAATTCCGTTCTCAGCGTTTCCAGCCTCAATCGCCTGGTGCGCGACTGCCTGGAATCCACTTTTCCGCTCACCTGGGTGGGCGGCGAAATATCCAACCTGACCTATGCCGCATCGGGCCATGTCTATTTCTCGCTGAAGGACAGCTCGGCCCAGGTGCGCTGCGTGATGTGGCGCAATCGGGCCCAGTTGCTCGGCTGGCGCCTGGAGAACGGTCAGAAGATCGAAGCCCGGGCACTGGTCTCCTTTTACGAGCCGCGCGGCGAATTCCAGCTCAACATCGAGGCCATCCGGCGCGCCGGCCAAGGCGACCTGTTCGAGCGTTTTCTCAAGCTGAAGGCACAACTCGAAGCCGAAGGCCTGTTCGCTGCCGAAGCCAAACGGCCACTGCCCGCCTTTCCCCGCCGCGTGGCCATCGTCAGCAGCCTGCAGGCCGCCGCACTGCGCGACGTGCTGACCACGCTGCACCGGCGGGCGCCGCACTTGCGGATCAGCATCTACCCGGCGCCGGTGCAGGGCGAAGGCGCCGGCCTGAAGATCGCCGAGGCGCTCGCCCGGGCCGGGACCGGCGATTGCGATGCCATCATCCTGTGCCGGGGCGGTGGCAGCATCGAGGACCTGTGGTCGTTCAACGAGGAATGCGTCGCCCGCGCCATTCGCGCCACGAAAATCCCGGTCGTTTCCGGCGTCGGCCATGAAACCGACTTCACCATAGCCGACTTCGCGGCCGACCTGCGCGCCCCGACGCCGACCGCCGCCGCCGAACTGGTCAGCCGCGACCGCGATGGCCTGCTCGCCCATCTCGAGCGCCTGGACAGCCAGTTGCAGCGGCGCACCGCGCGTACCCTGGCCGATCACCAGCAACGGCTGGACTGGCTGAGCGCCCGCCTAGTCCATCCCGCCGAGCGCCTCCGCCAGCGCCAGCAGGACGTCGCGGCGCTCGGCCTGCAATTGCAGCGCGCCGTGCACGCCAAGATCGACCGTTCGCGGCTGCTGGCCGAGGCCCTGAATCAACGGCAGAGCGGCGCCCGCCCCCGTCCTGATCGCCTGGGCAGCCTCTTGGAGCATGCCCGCTACCGGCTGGACAAGCAGGTGGAATGGCGCATTTCCGAATATTCCGGGAAACTAAATGGGCTCGCCAGCAGTCTGAAGCAACTGGACCCGCATGCCGTATTGCAACGTGGCTATACACTCGTCATCGGTCCGGATGGCCGCGCGGTCCGCAACGCCAACGAATTGACTCCCGGCGACACCCTCAACCTGAGCTTTGCCCGCGGCGCGGCGACGGCCAGGGTCGAGCAGGTTGTCGCCACGCTGGAAGCTGACTAGAATTTTCGTTTCACCCCTCAAATACAACGGAGAATACCAATGGAACATCAACTGCCCCCGCTGCCGTACGCCAAGGATGCCCTCGCCCCGCACATGTCGGCCGAGACCTTCGACTACCACTACAGCAAGCACCACAATGCCTACGTGGTTAACCTGAACAACCTGATCAAGGGCACCGAGTACGAAAACCTCGACCTCGAAGCCATCGTCAAGAAGGCCCCGGCCGGCGGCGTTTACAACAACGCAGCCCAGGTCTGGAACCACACCTTCTTCTGGAACTGCATGAAGCCGAACGGCGGCGGTGCCCCGACCGGCGCCCTGGCTGCCGCCATCGATGCCAAGTGGGGTTCCCTGGACGCCTTCAAGGCCGCCTTCCAGGCTTCCGCCGTCGGCAACTTCGGTTCCGGCTGGACCTGGCTGGTCAAGAAGGCCGACGGTTCGGTCGACATCGTCAACATGGGCGCCGCCGGCACCCCGCTGACCACCGGCGACAAGGCCCTGCTCTGCGTCGACGTCTGGGAACACGCCTACTACATCGACTACCGCAACCTGCGTCCGAAGTTCGTCGAAACCTTCCTCGCCTCGCTGGTCAACTGGTCCTTCGTCGAAGCCAACTTCGCCTAAGACCGGCAGTTTTACCCGGGAACCAGATTCCCGAAAAACGAATGGGGAGCCGTGTGCTCCCCGTTTTTTGCCCGGTCGCCGCCAGGCGGTACTGACGGCATAGAAGCGACGCTCCCTGCATCGTCTGCCGGCCCTCTGACCCAGCGCCCCACGCCGATAACGGCCTGCTGCCTGCCTCTGTCGCCAGCGTGAACGCGGCAAGCCGGAATGACTGTCGCATCCGGCCATGGCAATGGACTCATGGCACCAGCATTCACCTGATTTCTGGCCCCGATTGCCGACGGCAAAAGGCTGGCTCCCGGGCCGGCCATGTCGTATCCTGCGCCCCACGCGTCGCCTGAGGGTGGGCGATAAAACGGAATCGCTGGGGGGCACATTCCATGATTCATCTTCGTTCGAAACGCACGACCGGAGTCTGCCGGCTGGCCTGTTGCCGCTCGGCAGCGTAGTCGGCATGGGCCGCCTGAAGACCCATATCGCCAGCCAGCGGCTCGCCGCCTTGCTGGCCGCCCTTTATGCCGTGGCTGGTGCCCTGTGGATCTACTACAGCGACCAACTGCTGGCCGCGGTCAGCCGCGACCCATCCGAACTGACTACCTATCAGACCTACAAAGGCTGGGGCTACGTCCTGCTTTCGGCGTGCCTGGTCTATGGCCTGATCCGTCTGGCGCAGACCCAGCTCCAGCGCCGCATGGCCCACATGCAGGGGGTCAATCGCATGCTGCGCCTGCAAGACGAGATCAGCCGGGCCGTACTGCGCCGCCAGGAACTGCCCGAGCTGATTTCCGCCGTCTGCCGCAACGCGACTGCCGAATGCGGCTTCCGCCTTATTTGGGTCGGCCAACTGGAGGCGGGAAGCCGGCAGTTCACCCGCCTCGGCCACGCCGGACCGGACGAACTGGCCACCCTCTTTGATTCCAGCGAAGAATGGCCGGCGCCGATGGCTGGCCCTCTGCTGCACGGCCAGCCCCATGCCTGTGCCGACCTGCGCCGGGCGGCGCCCTCCCGCTGGCAGCAAGCCGCCCTAAGCGCCGGCTGCCGCAGTCTGCTGATCTTGCCGATCCACGGCGTGGATGGCGTCGGCGGCGCGATTGCCTTCTTTGCCGGCGAAGCGGGCCGTTTCGGCGACGACGAAACCCGCTGGCTGGAGGAGCTGGCCACCAGCCTCAGCCTGGTCTTCTCTTCAGCCGAGCAGGACCAGCGCCGGCTGGCGACCGAACGCGCCCTGCGCGAGAGCGAACGGCGCACCCACCTGATTTTCGAGAACGCGCCGGACGCCATGATGCTGATCGATAGCACCGGCATCATTCGTCAGGCCAATCACAGCGCCGACAAAATGCTCGGCTACGGTGCCGGCGGTCTGCTCGGCGTGCCCCTCGAAGCACTGTTGCCCGAGCACCTGCGGACCATGCACCGGAGCCACTTCCAAGCCTTTCTGGATGACCCGAAACCCCGCCCGATGGGCAGCGGCCGGGAACTGACCGGCCTGCGCCGCGACGGCAGCGCATTCCCGGCCGAAATCAGCCTGGGGCCGGATTATTGCGCCGGCGAACTGCAGATCATCGTCAGCATGGTCGACCTCAGCCTGCGGCACGAAGCGCAACTGCAGCTCGAACGCTACGCCCAGGTGGTGCGCACCTCGGGCGACATGCTCGCCTTCATCGATTGCGAACAGCGCTACCGGCTGGTCAATCCGGCCTATGCGGCGTGGCTCGGCATGGCGCCGGCAGCCATGCAGGGATGCACGGTGGCGACGACGATGGATGCGGAAAACCATGCCCGGATTGCCCCCTATCTGGCACGGGCCATGGCCGGCGAGGACTTGCGCTATGTCTCCGAGCGGCGCATGACGGACGGCCGGCTACAGATGCTGGACACCGAATACCGCTGCTTCCGGCACGGCGACAAGGTGGAGGGCGTGGTGGTCAGCAGCCGCGACATCAGCGAACTGCACGCCGCCCGCCAGGCCCTGGAAGTGCACCGCGCCCAGTTGGAAGACCTGGTGGCCGCCCGCACCGCCGAGTTGCGGCAGCAGACCCGCTATCTGCGCGCCCTGATCGACAACTTCCCCTTCCTGGTCTGGCTCAAGGATACCGGCGGCCATTACCTGGCGGCTAACAAGATCAGTGTCGAAGCCTGCGGCCGGACCCCGGAGGAGATCGTCGGCCTGACCAACCACGACATCTTCCCCGCCGACCTCGCCGACAAGTACCACAACGACGACCTCGAAATCATGCGCCTCGGCACGCCCCGCGTCCTCGAGGAGCAGCACGGCAACAACGAGCAGCGCACCTGGATAGAAACCTACAAGACGCCGGTATTCGACGAGGACGGCACGGTGCTCGGCACCGTCGGCTTTGCCCGCGACATCAGCGAACGCAAGGCCAACGACGCGGCGCGCGAGGAAGCACTGGCTGCGGCCCACCGGCTCGCCCAGGCGCGCAGCGATTTTCTCTCCAACATGAGCCACGAACTGCGCACCCCGCTGCACGGCATCATCGGCCTCGGCTTCATCCTCGCCAAGCGACTGAGCGATCCGGCGCATACGGCCTACCTGAACAAGATGCTGATCGCCGCCCAGCACATGCACGAAGTGGTCTCCGACGTGCTGGAGGTGTCGCGGATCGAAGCCGGCAAGGTCGTCATCGAACCGGCGCTGTTCGAAACCGTCGCCCTCTGGGCCAAACTCGAGGCGACCTGCGCCGACGCCGCCCGCCAGAAGGGACTGAGCTATACCGTAGACAGCCGGCTCCCTCCCTGCCTGTTCGGCGACGGCCTGCGCATCGAACAGATCCTGATCAACCTGGTCGGCAATGCGGTGAAATTCACCCATCATGGCGGCATCGAGGTCAGCGCCGAAATCCTTTCGATACGCGACGAAAAACTCCGCCTGCGCTTCGCCGTGAACGACACCGGCATCGGCATTCCGGCCGACCGCCAGGCCAACATCTTCGAAGCCTTCGAGCAGCTCGACGGCTCGCGCACCCGCCGCTATGGCGGCACCGGGCTCGGCCTGACCATCTGCCGCCGGCTGGCACGGATGATGGGCGGCGACGTCGGCGTCGTCAGCCAGCCGGGCCAGGGCAGCACCTTCTGGGTCGAACTCGAGGTCGACGTAGCCGGCGCCACGCCCGCCCCGGCCGGTGACGCCGGAGAAGTCGAATCTCCCGCCTCCCTGCTCGGCAGCCGGGTGCTGGTCGTCGATGACGAACCGATCAACCGACTGGTCATCCAGGAAATCCTCACCGAAGTCGATGTCGCGGTGGACGAAGCCGGCGACGGCAACACGGCCATCATGATGGCCACCACGACCAATTACGACCTGATTTTCATGGACATCCAGATGCCCGGGCTGAACGGCCTGGAGACGACCCGGAAGATCCGCCTGATTCCGGGCATGAACAAGGTGCCGATCATCGCACTGACCGCCGATGTCGAGCCCCAAACCCGGCAACTGGCTGAAGCCTCGGGGATGACCGGCTTTCTCGCCAAGCCGAGCAGCCCGGATGAGCTGATCGAAACGCTGCGCAGCGCCCTGCTCAGGCCTTGATTTCAGGCGTACGGCGTCGATCCTTCACGGCGCGCCGCGGCCATGGGGCAGTCAACCGATGGCACAGCAGGAGTGCCGCCACGAAACTACGCCGACGGCAGAATCGGTAAAGCCCAAAAACATGGGGAGCCGTGCGCTCCCCATGTTTTTGCTCCCGGCCTGGCGCCGCAGCGGGCGGAGAACTCTCTATCGGTCAGCTCGTTAGCCGGCGAACATGCCGCGCCGCACCTTCTTGACCGGTGCCGGTTCGACATAGCGCGGTTCGGCTTCCGCCTGCGCCAGTTTGAGTCCCTGAGCATTCATTTCGGCCATCACCTCGGCTTCGCTGCTGCCCGACTCCAGCGCCGCCGCCCGGACCGGCGCCATGCCGTCAGCATTGCCGTCGAAATGCACCGAGCAGTCGAGCCGCGAGCCACACATGACCGACTTGGCCAGCACGCTAACGAAAGTCATTTTAAAAGGAACGTTCATCAGCGGAATGCTGATGTGGGTACCGGCCAGTTTCTCGGGACTGCCCCAGATCATCTTGACCAGGGCCGGCAAGCGGCGGTCGATACGGCTGGCAACTTCGGCGGCACGCTGCAGATGATCGTTCTCGGGGGCACGCGTCAGCAGGCACTGCACGGTCAGATGGGCGGGAGAATACCAGCAGGCCCAGCGTGTTCCTTCGGCAACGGGATTGGCGAACTCGGCTGAACAGGCGCCGGAAACGGCAAGCAGGACCACCATCAGAAAGTGGTGCACAACATGGCGAAATGCGTCCATGGACAATCTCCGGCAATCCCGCTGTCGTGGGGGGAAGCCGTGGCTTCTCCCGGTAGACCGGTGACTTTGCGACCCCGCCTTTCGGTCGGGTGTGCCATTTACGGATCAGAACAGACACGCCTTGCGACTACGCCTATCCCCCTCTGGTGATTTTGACAAATAAACCACACTCGACTTAATTTTTATCAAATATTTGATTTGTGTCAACTCAAAAATCTGGCGTTGCGCTAGGCCTTTTGGCCTATTTGTGCTTAACCGAGGCCTAACCAAGTAGGCGTATGCTTGGAAGAAAAACCTCGGTCACCAGGACCTGTTGCTTGCCCAGCCGGTGAAGCGATCGGCGCGCCCACAGCACCGGCGGCGGTGCGCACAAGGCCGCTGCCCGCTGATAGAGCTGATGGCGCCGGTCGAGCCGCAAAAACTCGATCCGCCCGCGGCGGAATCCCGGATAGGCAAACAGCAGCGAACCGAGCGAGCGGGAGCCGAGGCGTGCCATCCAGCGCGTCAGTCGGCCATGTCCCGTGGTCGCCAGGGTGGTATGGGCGAAGATGACCGGTGTGCCGTCGCATTCGAGGGCGACTTCGCGCACCCAGGCCAGGTTGCGCCCCACCGCACCGCCCGCCGACTCGTCGGCCAGAGCCCGGCCCTTGCCGTAGCGCAACAGGCGCACGCGGAAGGTCGAACAGGAGCGCTGGCAGCGCGCCGTCAGCGAATCGGGTTCAAGCAGCCAGGAACGCAGTATCGGGTCGCAGGAATCGCCGGACAGGCGTGACTGCCACTTGCTACGCTTCATCAGCGCGGACGCGGCGCCTTGTCCATGCCGCCCAGTTTCATACCCGGCTTAATGCCGCGCTGGGCGAACCAGCCGAGGTTCATCTCCAGCGCGAAACGGGCCGGCCGGCGGGCGCAGTGGTTGTCTTCGGTCTGCGGCTGCATGTCTTCGATATTGATGATGGTGCCGCCAGCGTCCATGAAGGCCACCGACAGCGGCAGCAGCGTATTGCGCATCCACATGCAATGGGTGTTTTCATGGTCGAACACGAAGAGCATGCCATGCTGCGGCGGCATGGCCTTGCGGTTCATCAGGCCGACCTGGCGGTTCTGGTCGGTCGCCGCCACTTCGGCTTCGATGCGGTGGAAACCGGCCATCAGTTCCATCATCGGCATCGCGTTCTGCGCCCAGGCGGCGCCGCTCGCGGCCAGCCCGGCCAACAGGGCGATCACTGTCTTGTTCATTCGATTTTTCCTTGCAAATCCTGGTAGTCGCCGTCGATCCGGCGCCATTGCCCGAGCCCTAGGCCATCCAGCGACAGGGCGCCGATGGCGGCCCGGATCAGGCGCAGCGTAGGATACCCGATGGCGGCCGTCACGCGCCTGACCTGGCGGTTCTTGCCTTCTGAAATGCGGATTTCCAGCCACGCCGTCGGAATCGCCGCCCGGTAACGGATCGGCGGATCGCGCTGCCAGAGGCCGGGCGGTTCGTCGATGCGCCGTACCTTGGCCGGCCGGGCGGTGAAATCGGACAGTTCGATCCCGGCCCGCAGCCGGTCCAGCGCCGCTTCGTCCGGCACGCCCTCAACCTGCGCCCAATAGGTTTTTTCCAGCTTGTGCTTCGGATCGGAGATCCTGGCCTGCAACTTGCCGTCGTCGGTCAGGATGAGCAGGCCTTCGCTGTCGGCGTCGAGCCGGCCGGCGACGTAAACGCCCTTGACCGGGATGAACTCGTCCAGGGCCCGCCACTTGCCTTCCGGCGTGAACTGGCTGAGGACGCCGTAAGGCTTGTTGAGGCAAACGATGGTGGACACGGCGGCAGACGGAAACGATAAAGCGCGATTTTCGCCGATATTTGCTATCGGCCGTAGACCGCCGGCCATTGATAAAACATCAAAATCAACAAAATTATTGCACTGACTACGCCTTTCTGCTTAGATAGTCACCAGCCGATCTTCCGGCCGTATCTCCGGTGCAGCATGAACAGGTTTCTCCTTGACCGCCGTTACTGGCTCGTTCCACTGGCCTTGTGGAGCGCCATCGTGGCCTCGTCGCTGGCCTGGAACCTGTTCGCGATCCAGCGCCAGGTGCTCGAACTGAGCACCAGCCAGGGCCGCGAGGTGTTCCACATGATGGACGCCATGCGCCTGTGGAATGCCCGGCACGGTGGCGTTTATGCCAAGATAACCGAGGACACCCCGCCCAATCCCTACCTCGACGTGCCGGACCGCGACGTCGAAACGCTCAACGGCATGCGCCTGACTTTGCTCAACCCGGCCTACATGACGCGCCAGGTTACCGCCACGGTGCGCGAACTGACCGGCGTTCAGGTCCATATGACCAGCCTCAAGCCGATCAATCCGGGAAATCTGGCTGATGCCTGGGAAACCGCCGCGCTGCAGGACTTCGAACGCGGTGGCAAAGACCGGGCCGAATTGGTGCAGATCGGCGGGCGGACCGTCGCCCGTTTCATGGCACCGCTGGTCACCCGGCAAGCCTGTCTCGACTGCCATGCCAAGCAGGGCTACAGGGTGGGCGATATCCGGGGCGGCATCAGCGTCACCCTCGATACCGCGCCGTTTGTCGAACCGCTGCGTGTGCAGAAGCGTAATTCGGTCCTCGTGCATCTGGTCGGCTGGCTGCTGGTGGCTGCCTTGACGCTGTTTGCCCTGGCACGCTGGCGGGAGCAGGTGCTGGCCCTGGGACGGGCCAAGGACGAACAGGAAGCGCTGGTGGAACTGCGCACCAGCGAATTGCGCCGCGAAGTGGTGGAGCGCCGGCAGGCGGAAATCCGCTTGCGCCTGCTGATGGACGCCTCCGGCAACGGCATTTTCGGGCTGGCCGCCAACGGCGAATGCACCTTCATCAATCCGGTCGCCCAGCGCCTGCTGGGGCTGAAGCAGGCCGACACCATGCTCGGCCGGCCCATCCTCGACCTGATCACCCCGGACGCCGCGCCCAATCAGCAGTTGCATGAAGCGCTGCGCCTGGGTCAGAGCCTGCACAGCGACGACTGCGTTTTCGCCCGGGCCGACGGCACGCCCTTCCATGTCGAAGTCCGCCTCGATCCGATCGACGGCGACGGCACGGCGGGCGCCGTGGTGAACTTTGCCGACATCACCCAGCGCAAGGCGACGGAAGCCAGCATCTGGCACCAGGCCAACTATGACGCGCTGACCGGCTTGGCCAACCGCCGCCTGCTCAGCCACCGGCTCGACCAGATGATCACCGACGCCCGGCGCAGCCGGGAAATCATCGCGCTGCTCTTCGTCGATCTCGACGGCTTCAAGGCGGTCAACGATGCCTACGGCCACGACGCCGGCGACAACGTGTTGCGCGAAACGGCGCTGCGCCTGCAGGCCGGAACGCGTGAAAGTGATCTGGTCGCCCGTCTGGCCGGCGACGAATTCCTGGTCGTCCTGCGCTATCTGGCCAACCGCGAACATGCCGGCATGGTGGCCGGCAAACTGGTCGACCTGCTGGGCAAGCCGGTCCCGTTCGCCGGACACGATCTGCAGGTATCGGCCAGCGTCGGCATCAGCATTTACCCGGACGATGCTGAAAATGCCGGCGAACTGGTCAAGGCGGCCGACCTGGCGATGTACCGGGCCAAGGAGGCCGGCAAGCACACCTACCGCTATTACGCCGGCGGCCGCTACACGGAATGCTGGTTGCCGGCAACCTGAGACAGGCCGTTATCGGTGCCCGCCAGCCAGCAGCGCCACGGATTTCAACGCTTTTTAGGACGATCCGGGCGATCGGCGCCGCACCACCAGATTGCCGACAAAAACCTGCACCGCCTCGCCGTTCTGATTGAGCGTGGTGGTGCGCACCCGGATCATGCCCTGCTCCGGGCGCGACTTCGACGGGCGCACGTCGAGCACTTCGCTTTCGACGCGCAATTCGTCGCCCGGACGCACCGGGAGCGGCCAGCGCAACTCTTCGATACCGGCACCGACGATGCCGCCAGCCGGCCTGAACGGACTGTCGACGAGCAGGCGCATGGTCAGCGCTGCCGTATGCCAGCCACTGGCCGCCAGGCCGCCGAAGATCGTCTGGCGTGCCGTCTCGGCATCGAGATGGAAGGGCTGCGGATCGAACTCGCCGGCAAAGCGCCTGATCTGCTCGTCATCGACCCGTAAGCGGCCGGAGGCGAAGGTTTGGCCTACGGCGAAATCCTCAAGATAGTGCTCGCTCATCGGCATTTCTCCAGTCTGGTCAGCTGTGGCAGGAAATCGGCAGCATACCGTGCCGCGCCGAACGCAGCGCGCTGCCGGCAGCTGGTTAGACCGGCCGCCCTGTCCTCGCTTCGCTCAGTGGCTGGTGCCTTCCGACTTGGTGATCTTGTTCCACACGTTGTACTTGCCGACCGGTTTCTTCATCGGCAGACGCTTCACCTCCCGCAGCGTCGCGGCGTCGTAGACGATGATTGCGCCATCCATTTCCCACAGGCTGGCCAGCACGTACTTGCCGTCGCGGGTGAACTCGACGTGCGCGAAGGTCTTGCCCGGCTCGGGCTTCAGTTCGGCGACGATTTCCAGCTTGTCCTTGTCGATGATCTGCATGGTGTCCTTGAACTCCTTGCTCATCATCGAATCGGTCCATGCGTAGCGGCTGTTTTCGTGGCTGCGCATGAAGAAGCCGGGGCCGCGCGTCTTGATCTGCTTGACGGTCTGCCAGGTCTTCATGTCGATGATGCTGATCAGCCCTTCGTTCAGGTTGGGCGTGGCCATCACTGTCTTGCCCTGCCACTGCCAGGAAATGCCGGAACCGAGGTGCGGCATGCCGGGTAGTTCGAGGTCGGCGATTTTCTTGCGCGCATCGAGATTGACCACTTGGCCGCTCACCGCGCTCTTTGCGTCGTTGCGCGAGGCGCCCATAACCTCGTCATAGCCCTGGGTGAAGTAGAAGTCGTCGAGGTAGTCGTCAAGCTGGGTGCGCTTGGGGTTCAGGAAACCCGGCACGAAAGCCCCTTCCTTGTACTTGTAGTCATGGATCATGCCGGCCGGGATGTCGTCGGCCTGCGGGTTGTACGAGACCTCCCAGACCTCTTTCACATCCTTCAGCGCAGCGACGAAGCTCTGGCGCGGGCTGGCGTCATAGACCGCGGAGACACGCGACGAAACCTTGCCGTCCTTGTCGGCCACCGGCAGGATTTTCTTGAGATTGAGGTCGGCATCGAGGATGACCAGGCTGTGAGGCAGGTAGTTGGCCACCGCCACCCATTTGCCGTCGCCGGACACCGCCGCGTTGCGGGTATTGATGCCGGCGCGCACTTCAGCCACTACTTTCAGGTTCCACAGGTCGTACTTGGTGATCCAGCCGTCGCGCGACGCGAAGAAGACGTAGCGGCCGTCCGGCGTGAATTTCGGTCCGCCGTGCAGGGCGAAGCGCGACTGGAAGCGATGGATGGGTTCGAGCTTGTCGCCGTCGAGCACCGAGACATGGTGATCGCCGCTTTCGACGACAACAAACAGGTTGAGCGGATCAGCCTTGAATACCGGCTTGTCGGGCAGCGGCTGTGTTTCGTAGACGATGCGCGACGCGCCGATTTCCTTCTCGCCCCAGGCTGGTGCCGGCAGGATGGGCGTGTAGACGTAATCGACCAGGGCCTTGATTTCCTCGGCCGACAGCTTGTCGCCGAAGCCCTGCATCTGCGTTGCCGGCCGCCCCTCGCGAATGACCTTCTCGGCTTCCGGCTTGCGTAGCCGCGCAAGGTTGTCCGGCAGCAGTGCCGGCCCCAGCCCGCCGAGGCGATCGGCCCCGTGGCAGGCGGCGCAGTGCTGCTTGAAATTGGCCTGCACGTCGGCCGCCTCGGCCAGCTTGGCCATGCCGAACAGGAAGTAGACGGCAAAGCTGGCCGGGATCAGGATTTTCCAGCTCATAGACCAATCTCTTCGTCGGACAGATAGCAACCGGGATCTTCCGCCCACGGGTCGCTGCTCATCTGCTGGGCGCGGACGCGGGTGTTGCCGTTGCAGATCTGCAGGTAGGCGCATTCGCCGCAGCGTCCCTTGACCGCCCGCGGGTGCTGCTTGAGGCCGGCCATCAGCGCATCCGAAGTATCCGGCCAGATCTGCGAAAACGGCCGCTCCTTGACGTTGCCCAGGGTGTGATGCCACCACATGGTATCCGGGTGCACATTGCCCAGGTTGTCGATATTGGCGACATTGACGCCCGACGAGTTGCCGCCCCACTGGCGCAGCTTGGCCTCGACATGCGCCGCCTGCTCCGGGAAGTTCCGGCGCACCCAGTGCAGAAAATAGACGCCGTCGGCGTCGTTGTTGCCGGTCGTGAATTCCTTCTCCAGGCCGCGCTGCTGGTAATCCCGGCAGGTGTCAAACAGGAGGTCCATGGCCCAGCGCGTCAGCTGGTGCTGGGCGTCGTCCTTGCGGTTCTTGTTGCCGCGGCCGGCGTAGTTGAGGTGCGAGAAATAGAAGCGGTCGATGCCTTCGTCCTCGACCAGCTTCAGCAGGCCGGGCAGGTCGTGGGCATTGTCCTGGGTCATCGTGAAGCGCACGCCGATCTTCAGGCCGAGGTCGCGGCACAGGCGGATGCCGTGCAGGGATTTCTCGAAGGCGCCATCCAGGCGACGGAACTTGTCGTGCGTCGCACCCAGCCCGTCGAGCGAGACGCCGACGTAGTTGAAGTCGCACTCGGCGATCTTGTCGATGTTGCTCTCGTCTATCAGCGTGCCGTTCGACGACAGGCCGACGTAGAAGCCCTTGGCCTTGGCGCGCTTGGCGATGTCATAGATATCCGGCCGCAGCAGCGGTTCGCCGCCGGACAGGATGAGCACCGGCACATTGAAGCCGCGCAGGTCGTCCATGACGGTATAGACCTGTTCGGTGGTCAGTTCACCCGGGAAATTGGTGTCGGCCGAAATGGAATAGCAGTGTTTGCAGGTCAGGTTGCAGCGCCGGATCAGGTTCCAGATCACCACCGGCCCCGGCGGATTGCGCTTGGGACCGAGCGGCGTCGGCGATGCGATTTCCTGCATGTATTGGGAGATACGGAACATGAAAAGCCCTTGTCTTTAGTGGTGGCTATTGCAACGCAAGCACCGTCCGCCAGCCTTGACGTGCATCAACGGTATGCCAGCCACCCGCTTCCGGCAAGGCGAATTTCCGGGTTGACGGCACGCCGCGTCATCGCGATGCCGGCTCAGCCGTTAACGGGGGTAGAACCATAAGCGGTATACTTTTTCGATGACATCGAATGTGCAAAGCATTGTCGGCAACGAGCCGGCCATTTCCGGTCGCTGGGCGACCGACGTGGAATCCCGGTTGGCTGCGGGGGAACGGCTGCAGGCCAGCCTGGAAACCGATCTCGACCACAACCTGAAATTCGCCGACGGCCTGATCGTCGTCACCGACCGCCGCCTGCTGACCCGCGGCGCCGGCCATGCCGATTGGCAGGAGTGGTCGCTGCGCGGCGGCCTGCAACTCAATCATCACGACCATGCCGGCGTCGGCACCCTCGAACTGCTCGACGAACAAGGGCGCCTGGCCACCTGGCGCTATACGCTGGCCCGCAACCTGGCCGCCCTGCGCATCATCGCCGAATTCGACCTGCATCGCGACAGCCTGGCGAGCGGCCAGCCGGTCGTCCGCCCGAGCGAGGATGTCTGCCCCAAATGCAAGACCCCGCTACCGCCGGGCGAGGACGAATGCCCGATTTGCAACCGCGAATCGACCGCCGCGCCGTCGACGTGGACGCTGTTCCGCCTGTGGCGCTTCGCCCGCCCCTACCGCTGGCAACTGTTCCTCGGCTTTGCCCTGACCCTGGCCTCGACCGCCGCGACGCTGGTCCCGCCCTACCTGACCATGCCGCTGATGGACAATGTGCTGATTCCGTTCCAGAACGGCCAGCCGATCGACTGGGGCCTGGTGTCGATGTACCTCGGCGGCCTGCTTGGCGCCGCGCTGCTCGCCTGGGCGCTGGGCTGGATCCGCACCTACATCCTGTCGCTGGTTTCCGAGCGCATCGGCCGCGACCTGCGCACCACCACCTATGAACACCTGCTCGGCCTGTCGCTCGAATATTTCGGTGGCAAGCGCACCGGTGACCTGATGGCACGGATCGGCAACGAGACCGACCGCATCAACATCTTCCTGTCGCTCGATCTGCTCAACTTCGCCACCGACCTGCTGATGATCGTGATGACGGCCGTCATCCTGTTCTCGATCAATCCGTGGCTGGCGCTGGTCACCCTGCTGCCGCTGCCCATCATCGGCTGGATGATCCACTTCGTCCGCGAAAAGCTGCGCACCGGCTTCGAGAAGATCGACCGCGTGTGGGCCGAAGTGACCAACGTGCTGGCCGACACCATTCCCGGCATCCGCGTCGTCAAGGCCTTCGCCCAGGAAAAGCGCGAGGGCGACCGCTTCCGTGCCGCCAACGAGCACAACCTGCAGATGAACGACAAGCTGAACAAGACTTGGTCGCTGTTCACGCCGACGGTCACGCTGCTCACAGAAGTCGGCCTGCTCGTCGTGTGGATTTTCGGCATCTGGCAGATTTCCAAGGGTTCGAGCACGGTCGGCGTGCTCACCGCCTTCCTCGCCTACATCGGCCGCTTCTACACCCGCCTCGACTCGATGAGCCGCATCGTGTCGGCCACCCAGCGCGCCGCGTCAAGCACCAAGCGCATCTTCGACATCCTCGACCACGTCTCCAGCGTTCCCGAACCGAGCAACCCGGTGCACCTGTCCGGCGTCACCGGCCAGATCGAGCTGAAGAAGGCCGGCTTCCGCTACGGCACGCGCGCCGTCACCCGCGACGTCGACCTGGTCATCCGCCCGGGCGAGATGATCGGGCTGGTCGGCCATTCCGGCTCCGGCAAGTCGACGCTGGTCAACCTGATCTGCCGCTTCTACGACGTGTCCGAAGGCCAGGTGCTGATCGACGGCGTGGACGTGCGCTCGGTGCCGGTCGCCGAATTCCGCAGCCACATCGGCCTCGTGCTGCAGGAACCTTTCCTGTTCTTCGGCACCATCGCCGACAACATCGCCTACGGCAAGCCGGACGCGACGCGCCAGGAAATCATTGCCGCCGCCCGCGCCGCCCATGCCCACGAATTCATCCTGCGCCTGCCGCACGGCTACGACTCGCTGGTCGGCGAACGCGGCCAGGGCCTGTCCGGCGGCGAGCGCCAGCGCATTTCCATCGCCCGCGCCCTGTTGATCGACCCGCGCATCCTGATCCTCGACGAAGCGACCTCGGCGGTCGATACCGAGACCGAGAAGGAAATCCAGAAAGCGCTCGACAATCTGGTCAAGGGCCGCACCACCATCGCCATCGCCCACCGCCTGAGCACCCTGCGCAAGGCCGACCGGCTGGTCGTCATGGATCGCGGCCGCATTGTCGAAATCGGCAACCACGACCAGCTGATGGACGCCGAAGGCCACTACTACAAGCTCTACATGGCCCAGGCCCGTAACGTCGATACCGAGGACACGCTGCAGCGCGCCCCCGAACTACCGAAAGCCCACGCGGAGTAAGCCATGGACCGAGCCATGACCAACGTCAATTTCCAACTCCATTGCGACAATTTCGGCCGCCTGGTTCTCACCGATGCCGAGGGCCAGCGCCACGAAGGGGTGACCCCGGTGCGCGCCTTTCCCATCGCCGCCCCCGACGAAGGCCTGTCGCTGATCAATTTCGAAGGCCATGAAGTGGGCTGGGTCGAGCGCATCGCCGACCTGCCGCCGGCCATCCGCGACGTGATCGAAAGCGACCTGCGCAGCCGCGATTTCGTGCCGGAAATCGCCCGCATCAGCGAAGTATCGAGCTTCGCCTGCCCGAGTACCTGGCAGGTGGAAACCGACCGCGGCGCAGCCGAACTGCGCCTCAAGGGCGAAGAAGACATCCGCCGCCTGTCACAGACCCGCCTGCTGATCGCCGACGCCAACGGCATTCAGTTCCTGGTCCGCGACCTGAGCAAGCTGGACAAGCAAAGTCGCAAGCTGCTCGACCGCTTCCTGTAGCGGTCCGCTTCCCGCCGTGTAACGGCCTGTACGGGAGTGTGACAATTTTGCACAGCCGTCAGCCGCAAACGGCGTGAAAACGTTAATAATGCTGAAATTAGACATTCATCACTGCCGGCCAACGGAGCATAAGCCAAGAGCATGAAGAAAAAGGACATCATCTTTCGGGACATGATTTCACTGCGTGGCCCGAGCATCTGGACCTATCCGCCGTCCATCGAAAGCTGGATCGACATCGGGGAACTCGAAGACTACCCCTCCAACAAGATTCCCGGCCTCTACGAGCGCCTGACGGCCTGGCTGCCGTCGCTGGTCGAGCACCGCTGCAACTACGACGAGCGCGGCGGTTTCCTGCGCCGCCTGCAGGAAGGCACCTGGGCCGGCCACATCCTTGAGCACGTGACGCTCGAACTGATGACCCTGGCCGGGCTGCCCGACGGCTTCGGCCGCACCCGCGAAACGACGACGCGCGGCGTCTACAAGCTGGTAGTCAGCAACTTCCACGAGGAATGCACCCGCCTGGCGCTGCAAATCGGCCGCGAACTGCTGCTTGCCGCCATCCACGACGAGTCCTTCGACGTCGCCGAAGCGATCAAGCCGCTGCGCCGCAAGGTCGACCGCAAGTACCTCGGCCCGTCCACCGCCGCCATCGTCAATGCCGCCGAAGCGCGCAAGATTCCGCACATCCGCCTGCTCGATGACGGCAACCTGGTCCAACTCGGTTACGGCGCCGCCATGCGCCGCATCTGGACGGCCGAAACCGACAGCACCAGCGCCATCGCCGAAACCATTTCGCGCGACAAGGACCTGACCAAGGAACTGATTTCCTCGGTCGGCGTGCCGGTGCCGGAAGGCCGCGAGGTCGACAATGCCGACGACGCCTGCGAAGCCGCCGACGACATCGGCTTCCCGGTGGTCGTCAAGCCGACCGACGGCAACCATGGCCGTGGCGTGTTCATCGACCTGAAGAGCGCCGACGACGTACGCAAGGCCTACGCCATCGCCGTCGAGGAAGGCTCCGGCGTGCTGGTCGAACGCTCGATCCAGGGCATCGAGCACCGCCTGCTGGTTATCGGCGGCAAGCTGGTCGCCGCCAACCGCAGCGACCTGATTACCGTGACCGGCGACGGCAAATCGACCGTACAGGAATTGATCGACAGCCAGATCAACATCGACCCGCGCCGCGGCACGACCGAACTGCATCCGCTGTCCATCATCCGCATCGACACCGCGGCCCAGATGGAACTCGACCGCCAGAAGCTGACCGCCGACAGCGTGCCGGAAACCGACCGCGAAGTGCTGATCCAGCGCAACGCCAACCACGCCTTCGACTGCACCGACGAAGTCCATCCCGATACCGCCGCCATCGCTTCGCTGGCCGCCCGCGTCGTCGGTCTCGACATCGCCGGCATCGACCTGGTCTGCCAGGACATCTCGAAGCCGCTGGCCGCCCAGGGCGGCGCCATCGTCGAAGTCAATGCCGGCCCCAGCCTGCTCATGCACATCAAGCCCGGCGTCGGCAAGCCGCGCCCGGTCGGCCAGGCCATCGTGGACAACCTGTTCTCCGCCAACCAGACCGGCCGTATCCCGCTGGTCGGCGTCACCGGCACGCACGGCAAGACTGCCGTCGCCAAGCTGGTCGCCCACCTGCTCTACCTGTCCGGCAGCAAGACCGGCCTGGCCTGCAGCGACGGCCTGTTCCTCGACCGCCGCCAGGTGCAGAAGACCGACGCCGAGAACTGGGCGGCCGGCCATCGCCTGCTCCTCAACCGCGCCGTCGAGGCTGCGGTGATCGAAAACGGCGCCAAGGTCATCCTCGGCGAAGGCCTGGCCTACGACCGCTGCTCGGTCGGCATCATCACCAACATCGTACCCGCCGATGAAGAACTGTCGCGCTGGGACGTCCAGCCGACCGGCGGCGAGTACTACACCACCCACCGCTCGACCTATCGCACCCAGGTCGACGTCGTACTGCCGTCCGGCTACGCCGTGCTCAACGCCTCCGACCCGATGGTCGCCGACATGGCCGAGCTGTGCGACGGCGAGGTCATCTTCTTCACCGGCGATCCGTCCTGCCTGAAGCTGGCCGAGCATTTCGCCGCCGGCAAGCGCGGCGTTACCGTCGCCGACGGTCGCATCATCCTGCGTACAGGGAACGACGAAACGCGCATTTGCCGCCTCGGTGACGTACCACTGATCGGCAAGGGCAAGAATCCGGACGACATCGCGAACGTGCTGGCCGCCGTCGCCGCCGGCTGGGCGCTGGGCCTGACCCTGGAAGTCATCGCCACCGGCGTCAAGACGATCGGCCTCGACCTGCCGGACCCCGAGATCCTGTTGCCGATCCAGGCCAAGAAGCCGCTGCGCGCGGTACTGCAAAAATAACAAGGAACATCGCGTCATGGACGTTTCCCGCATTCGTGCCCTGCGCGGCCCCAACCTGTGGAGCCGCCACACCGCCATCCAGGCCATCGTCAGCTGCAATGGCGACGAAGTGGCCATCGCCAACCTGCCCGGCTTCGAAACCCGCCTGCGCGAGCGCTTTCCGGAGTTGGGCGACCTGATCCCGTCCGATCACCTCGATACCGTGTCGATGGCTCACGCCCTCGAATTCTGCGCCCTCGGCCTGCAGGCCCAAGCCGGCTGCCCGGTGACCTTCAGCCGGACGACGCAGACGGTCGAGGCCGGCATCTACCAGGTCGTCGTCGAATACTCGGAAGAGGATGTCGGCCGCCTGGCTTTCGAATACGCCGAAAAGCTCTGCCTGGCCGCCCTCAACGACACACCGTTCGACCTCGACGGCACGCTGAAGGAATTGCGCGACCTCGACGAAGACATCCGCCTCGGCCCGTCCACCGGCGCCATCGTGGCGGCTGCCCAGGCCCGCGGCATTCCCTTCCGTCGCCTGACCCAGGGCAGCCTGGTCCAGTTCGGCTGGGGCAGCAAGCAGAAGCGCATCCAGGCCGCCGAAACCAGCTTCACCAGCGCCATCGCCGAATCGATCGCGCAGGACAAGGAACTGACCAAGAAGCTGCTGCATGCCTCCGGCGTCGCCGTGCCCTACGGCCGCCCGGTCGATGACGAGGACGACGCCTGGGTCGCCGCCCAGGAAGTCGGCCTGCCGGTCGTCGTCAAGCCGCAGGACGGCAACCAGGGCAAGGGCATTTCGGTCAATCTGACCACCGAGGAACAGGTGCGCAAGGCCTACCGCGTCGCCATCGAGTTCCGCGACGACATCATGGTCGAGAAATACCTGCCCGGCCACGACTGGCGCCTGCTGGTCATCGGCGACAAGCTGATCGCCGCCGCCCGCCGCGATCCGCCGCTGGTCATCGGCGACGGCACGCACACCGTCCGCCAGCTGGTCGATATCGTCAATAGCGATCCGCGCCGCTCCGACGGCCACGCCACCTCGCTGACCAAGATCCGCTTCGACGATATCGCCGTCGCCCGCCTGGCCCAGCAAGGCTTCACCGCCGACACCGTGCCCGGCCGCGGCGTGCGCGTCATCCTGCGCAACAACGCCAACCTGTCCACCGGCGGCACCGCCACCGACGTCACCGACGACGTCCATCCCGACCTCGCCGCCGCCGCAGTCGCTGCCGCCCAGACGGTCGGCCTCGACATCGCCGGCATCGACGTGGTGTGCGACACCATCCTGAAGCCGCTGGAAGACCAGGGCGGCGGCATCGTCGAAGTCAATGCCGCCCCCGGCCTGCGCATGCACCTCGACCCGTCCTTCGGCAAGGGCCGCGCCGTCGGCGAAGCCATCGTCGGCATGATGTTCCCCAATGGCCCCAACGGAAAACCCGAAAACGCCCGCATCCCGGTCGTCGCCATCGCCGGCACCAACGGCAAGACGACCACCAGCCGCCTGATCGGCCGCATTTTCGAGGCCAACGGCCAACGCGTCGGCATGACCAGCACCGACGGCGTCTATATCGAAGGCCGGCAGATCGACAACGGCGACTGCTCCGGCCCGCGCAGCGCGCGCAACGTGCTGATGCATCCGGACGTCGATGCCGCGGTGTTCGAGACCGCCCGCGGCGGCGTGCTGCGCGAAGGCCTCGGCTTCGACATGTGCGATGTCGCCGTGGTGACCAATATCGGCATCGGCGACCACCTCGGCCTCAACTACATCACGACGGTGGACGAGCTGGCCGTGGTCAAGCGCGTCATCGTCGAGAACGTTTCGCCCAAGGGCATGGCCGTGCTCAATGCGGCCGACCCGCAGGTCACCCGCATGGCGGCGCACTGCCCCGGCAACGTCACCTTCTTCGCCCGCGACAAGGCCAACCCGGTGCTCGCCACCCACCGCGCCCAGAACAAGCGCGTCGTCTATGCCAACGACGAAGGCATCGTCTGCCAGGAAGGCCGCAAGAGCTACCGCATTCCGTTCTCCGCCATTCCGCTGACCCGCAACGGCAGCATCGGCTTCCAGGTCGAGAACGCCATGGCCGCCACGGCCACCGGCTGGGCCCTGGGCCTCGACTGGGCGGTGATCGAAAAGGCGCTGGCCGGCTTCGTCAGCGACGCCGCCACCGCCCCCGGCCGCTTCAACGTCTTCGACTACAAGGGTGCGACGCTGATCGCCGACTACGGCCACAACCCGGATGCCATGCAGGCCCTGGTCCAGGCCGTCGAAGGCATGAAGTCGGTGCGCCGCTCGGTGGTCATCAGCGGTGCCGGCGACCGGCGCGACGACGACATCCGCCAGCAGACCGAAATCCTCGGCCAAGCCTTCGACGATGCCATCCTCTACCAGGACGCCTGCCAGCGCGGCCGGGAAGACGGCGAAGTCGTCGCCCTGCTCCGCGACGGACTGAAGCACGCCAAGCGCACCAAGCGCATCGACCAGATCACCGGCGAATTCAAGGCCATCGATCTGGCGCTGGAACGCCTGCAACCGGGGGACCTGTGCCTGATCCTGATCGACCAGGTCGAGGAGGCGCTGGCCCATATCACGCGGCGCATCGCGGAAGCAGCCTGATCCGGCACCCCGACAAAAAGCCCGGCACACGCCGGGCTTTTTGCTTTGACGACCCGGAAACGGAAAAACCCTACAAATTGTCTGGAAATTCACGCTTTGACGCCGGGAATACCGCTCGTCATATGCTGAAAGTCATAGCCGGCCGATATAATGTGGATATGAAAGCGGTCCGCATTCTCGCTTCCCTGTTGCTTGCCGTGCTTCTTCTGCTCGTTTTCGGATGGGCCCTATCGCCCCACGACGTCGCCGAAGCACCCGAGGCTGCCCTGCCGGCCATCCCGGTAAAATGGGAACATCAGGCCTTGCGCCCGCTGCTCGCCGCTGCCGCCCCGCTGTCGGCCAAGGCAGAACTCGGCCAGCGCCTCTTTTTCGAACCTCGCCTGTCGCGGGACGACACCCTTTCCTGCTCTACTTGCCATGACCTGAGCCACGGCGGCATCGACCGCAAGCCGGTCTCCATCGGCGTCGGCGGCCAGCTCGGGCCGATCAATGCGCCGACCGTATTCAACGCCAGCCTCAATTTCGTCCAGTTCTGGGATGGCCGTGCCGCCACGCTGGAAGAGCAGGCCGCCGGCCCGGTGCACAACCCACTCGAAATGGACTCCAGCTGGCCGCAAGTCATCGCCAAGCTGCTGCAGGACGATAGCTATCGCAGCGCCTTCGCCAGACTCTACCCGGCTGGCATCAGCAGCGAAGCGATCACCGATGCCATCGCCGCTTTCGAACGGACGCTGACCACGCCGAACAGCCGTTTCGACCGCTTCCTGCTCGGCGACGGCAATGCGCTGAATGACCAGGAACAGCACGGCTACCGGCGCTTCCTCGAACTCGGCTGCGCCAGCTGCCACCAGGGGGTCGGCATCGGCGGCAATATGTACCAGCGCTTCGGCGTGATGGCCGACTATTTTCGCGGACGCCCCGAGAACACAGCCGACCTCGGCCGCTTCAACGTCACCGGCAAGGCGGAGGACCGCCATGTCTTCAAGGTGCCGGGGCTGCGCAACGTCGCGCTGACCGCCCCTTACTTCCACGATGCCTCGGCCAAAACCCTGGAAGAAGCGGTCATGGTCATGGGCCGTTACCAGCTTGGGCGCCAGTTGTCGAACGACGACGTGCATGCCATCGTCGCCTTCCTCGGTACGCTGACCGGCGAATGGCAAGGCAAGGTTCTCGAATGAACGCGCCCGACCTGAACCAGCCGGAAGACCGCAATCCATGGCATATCGGGATCAGCGGACCGTGGACCGTGCTCGGCGCGCTGCTCTGCATCGCCTTGCTGACCTGGACCTTCGTCAACTCCGCCGCCGTCTCCCCGGAGAGCCATGCCGATTACACCCGCCGGCTACGCGATTTGCGCGAGATCGACACTCTGGTCGATGGCGAACTGCTGGCCAACCGCCTGGAGCTGGTGCGCAACTACGACGCCCTGACCGAGCGGATCGGCCAAGCCGAAAGTATCGTGCGCACCATCCAGCACCCGCCGGCCTTTCTCGATCCGGCGGCGCGCGAGTCGATCGGCCGCGAGGCTGCCGATCTCGCCCGCACCGTCGGCCGCAAAGCCGAACTGATCGACCGCTTCAAGCGCGAGAACGCCGTATTGCGCAATTCGCAGGCCTATTTCCCGGTGGCCGCCGAAGAGCTGCTCGAACGCCCGGCCTTGACCCTGCGGCCTGCTCTGCGCCAGCAGACGGAGCACTACGTCCGCGCCATGCTCGCCTTCACACGCACGCCCAGCATCGAAGGCAGCCTGCGCGTCGCCCGGCATGTCCAGCAGTTGCGCGCCCAACCGCAGGCCGCGGCGGCCGGCGAGGCGATCGCCAACCTGCTGGTACACGGCGAGCAGATCACCCAGCACCTGCTCGACCTTGATCGCCTGACGCAGGAAATCGTCGCCTTGGGCAGCCGCCAGCAAATGGAAAAGCTGTTCCTCGACTACGCCCGCGCCCATGACCAGGCATCGGCCCGGGCCGGCCGCTACCGTAGCCTGCTCTACGCCGAGGCCATCCTGCTCGCTGCCTTTCTCGCCTGGTTCATCTTCCGCCTCGAGCGCACCCGCCAGTCGCTGAGCCGCGCCCACCGCGAACTCAGTGCCCGCTATGCCGCGCAACTGGCCGTCGAAAAGCAGCTGTCGCTGCACGCCACCGCCTTCCGCAGCGCGCACGACGGCATCACGCTGACCGACGCCGACGGCATGATTCTCGACGTCAACCCGGCCTTCACCCGCATCACCGGCTGGGAGCGCGACGAAGTCATCGGCCGCAGCCCGCGCATGTTCAAATCCGGCCGCCACGACGAGGCCTTCTACCAGGCGATGTGGCAGAGCATCCGCGAAACCGGCAGTTGGCGCGGCGAAATCTGGAACCGCAACAAGTTCGGCGACATCTATCCCGAACTGCTGTCGATTTCCGCCGTCCGTAACGCGGAAGGCAAATTGAGCAACTACGTCGCCGTCTTCGCCGACATCCGCCGCATCAAGGCGCAGGAACAGCAGCTCACCCAACTCGCCTATTACGACGCCCTGACCGAACTGCCCAACCGCGTCCTGCTCGCCGACCGCCTCGGCCAGGGCATCGCCCAGGCGCGGCGCACCGGCACGTCGATTGCCATCTGCTATCTCGATCTCGACGGTTTCAAGCCGATCAACGATACCTGGGGCCACCTGACCGGCGACAAGGTGCTGATCGAGATCGCCCGCCGCCTGCAGGGTGCCCTGCGTGGCGGCGACACCGTGGCCCGCCTGGGCGGCGACGAATTCGTCCTGCTCCTGCACGATATCGACGGCCATGCCGAAGCCCGCGAGGCGGCGCTGCGCATCCTGCAGCTGATCTCCACGCCACTGACCCAGGTGCCGGGCAATATCTCCATCTCGGCCAGCATGGGCATCACCCTGTTCCCCAACGACGACGCCGACCCCGACACCTTGTTGCGCCACGCCGACCAGGCGATGTACCACGCCAAGGAGGCGGGCAAGAATTCCTGCCACCTGTTCGATACCGAACAGGACAAGTTCAAGCGCAGCCGCCAGGATCGTTACCTGCGTATCGAACAGGCGCTGGACAACCAGGAATTCCGTCTCTACTACCAGCCCAAGGTCGATCTCCGGCAGGGCACGGTGATCGGTGCCGAAGCGCTGATCCGCTGGCAGCACCCGGAACGCGGCCTGCTGCCGCCGGTCGATTTCCTGCCGCTGATCGAGGACGACGACCTGATCAAGCTGATCGGCGACTGGGTCATCGAATCCGCCCTTCAGCAGATGGAAACGTGGCAGGCGGCCGGCTTCGCCATCCCGGTCAGCGTCAATATCGCGGCCCGGCAGTTGCAGGCGCCGGAATTTATAGAGAAGCTGAAAGCCATCCTCTACCTGCACCCCGAAGTCGCCCATCGCCTCGAGCTGGAAATTCTCGAAACGGCCGCCCTCGAAGACGTGGTCAAGAGTTCGCGCGTTATCGATGAGTGCCGCCAGCTGGGCATCCGCTTCGCGCTCGACGACTTCGGCACCGGCTATTCGTCGCTGACTTACTTGAAGCGTCTGCCCGCCGAGACCATCAAGATCGACCAGAGCTTTGTCCGGGAAATCCTCAACGACAGCCACAACCTGGTGATCGTGCGCAGCGTGATCGGCCTGGCCCGCTCTTTCCAGCGCGAAGTCATCGCCGAAGGCGTGGAAACCGTCGAACACGGCCGCTTCCTGATCCAGCTCGGGTGCGACCGTGCCCAGGGGTTCGGCATCGCCAAACCGATGCCGGGCGACGCCTTCGCCGACTGGGCCAGGCAGTGGCAAGCGCCGGCGGAATGGCGGACGATCAGCGACATCAAGTGGGACGAAACGGTCTATCCCTTGCTGATCGCCGAAGTCGCGCATCGCAGCTGGGTCGAGCAGCTAGCCTTCGCGCTCGAGCACGATCAGGCGCCGCCGCACCGGCGCGTGCATGATTATCGCCAGTGCCAGTTCGGCCAATGGCTGGCCAGCGAAGGCGCCGGCTTCTGCAAACGCCTGCCGGCCTTTCAGGCGATCGAGGCGCCGCACCGCCGCCTGCACCGGATTGCCGACGCCATCGACATCTGCTGGCGCGACGGCAAGACCGGCGAGGCGCGCGCCCTGCTTCCCGGGCTGCTTGCCACCCGCGACGAGGTATTGGCCATCCTGCACCAGTTGCAGATCGAGAGCAGCGCCCAGCCGCTGGTCCATACCTGAATCTTGCTCAACGCATCGCAGTAACCTAACCACCCGATGGTTACTGCTCAGTACTATCCCCCAACGAAAAAGCCCGGCTTGTGCCGGGCTTTTAATTCGTTTCATCGGTATGAAGGTATCTGGCAAGCGATGCCTCTACACCGACCTCGCAGACCGCTCGCTAACAACTCCACATCGGCGGAATTTCCGGCTTGTGCCAGTTCACGCTTAACGTTGGGTTACGAGAAATCGACCCAGACGGTCTGGCGATAATCCTGCCAGCTCTCCAACTACCTGATTGATGCCATTGCCAAGCAACCACCAGGCATTTCCATACGGCAATACGGTAATGCTCAAATCCTTGCACAGTTTGCGAGCCTGCGCTCTTTCTTGTTCTATATTCATTCAGTATTCAATTTTCACCTTGGTCAAAAACGCTTGACCCGAGGTGCTACGGGAGTACGTCCCTCAATGTGCCGGAAGGTGATACGCCCCTTGCTCAGGTCATACGGTGACAGTTCGAGCGTCACCTTGTCACCGGCCAGAATGCGGATGTGGTGCTTGCGCATCTTGCCGGCAGTGTAGGCAACGAGCGAATGACCATTTTCCAGGGTGACGAGAAAGCGTGAGTCGGGCATTACGTCCGAAACGACGCCTTGCATCTCGAGCAATTCTTCTTTGGCCATGGCGGCCTCCATTCAGGGGATGAGGTGGTCTGACAGGCGTCAGACCACGAGGAAAACGGGCGCCGAACGGGCCCGCTTCAAAAACTTAAGCAGCCTGGATGTTGCTGGCTTGCTTGCCCTTCGGGCCGGTGGTCACTTCAAAGCTGACGCGCTGACCTTCGGCCAGGGTCTTGAAACCTTGCGACTGAATGGCCGAAAAATGCGCGAACAGGTCTTCGCCACCACCATCGGGGGTGATGAAGCCAAAACCTTTGGAATCGTTAAACCACTTGACGGTACCTTGTGCCATATCTTGAATCTCCGAAACAGTTACGGGGCATAGCCCCTGGGTGGGGCGAGATCAAGACGGCGAGGTAAGAATGGGGGGAATGGCGCCGCAGAACTACGGGAACTAAACCAACAAGACGACTACACTACTTGAAATTCGCTGCAGTGCACAATACGCACTATTGCCCCAGATAGCAAACGAATTCCGCGTCCCGCCGGAAAATTTCCCGAACCGAACCGGCCAGTGCCCGGAAACCGCGTTCACGCACCTTCCGGCCATAGCCGCGACCACTAGCTGCCGATGCGTAGCCCGGACTTCTTCAGAATACGGGTCGAATACAAGATATCGCTGCCCCCACAGGCAGCACCGAGCAGTGCGCGGATTTCGGCTGCCTTGGCGGCGCATTCGTCACGCGAAGCCCCATGCACCATGGCGAACAGGTTGTACGGCCAAGCCGGCATGGCGCGCGGCCGGCGGTAGCAATGAGTGACGAAATCGAGCCCGCCGACCACGGCGCCGAGTGCGTCCACCTGTTCGTCGGCGACGTCCCATACCGTCATGCCATTGGCCGTCCAGCCGATGGCGTAGTGGTTGGGCACTGCGCCGATACGGCGTATCACTCCGGATTCGACCATGTTGCGCAAACGCTGCATGACTTCGTCGGCACCGATCCCCAGCTGCTCGGCAATGGCCGCATAAGGCCGCGGTACCAGCGGCAGGCCGCCCTGGGTGGCGACAATCAGGGCGCGGTCGGTTTGATCGATCACAGCCTGGCCTCCAGCTTCATTTCGACGAAATATTCCCGTTCCTTCGGGAAGGCATAGACCGGCAAGCCGGTGTCGTGTTCGATACGGGCGATGGCTTCGGCTATCCCCGCTTTGCTTTCCGTGGCCAGCACGAACCACATGTTCAAGGCGTGTTCGCGCCGATAGTTGTGGGCCACCTGCGGCAGGGCATTAACCTGGCTCGCCACCTCTTCGTAGCGCTCCTCCGGTGCGGCCAGCGCCGCCAGCACGAAGGCGCCGCCCATTTCCTCGATCTGGAACATCGGCCCGAAACGGGTCAGCACCTTGTCGGCCAACAACTGCTGCAGGCGCTCGAGCAACTCGCTTTCGCCGATGCCGAGCTGGGCGGCCGCCGCGGCGTAGGGCTGCTCGCAAATCGGGAAATCGCCCTGCAAGGTGGCCAGTATCCGGCGATCCAACGCTGACAATTCAGGCATAACGCGCCCCGTTCTGCTTGAAGCGCGTCAGCGAAAAGAGGGTTTCATGGGCGCAGCTTTCCAGGCCGTGGCGGCGGCGCAGGTCGGCGATGGTCGCCTCGACCTCGCCGCGCTCGCGGCCATGGATCATGCAGAACAGGTTGTACGGCCACTCCGGCAGGCAGCGCGGCCGGCGGTAGCACAGGGTCACGGCCGGCTCTTCGGCCAGGGCGCGGCCCATGTCGCTGACCCGGTCGTCGGGAATGTCGTGCACCAGCATGGCATTGGCCCGGTAGCCCAGTTCGTGATGGCGGACGACGACGCCGAAACGCTTGATCGCCCCCTCTTCCAGCCACCGGCGGATACGGCCGAGCACTTCGCTCTCCGAACTGCCGACGCGGCTGGCAATCAGCTGGAAAGGCCGGATGAACATGGGCAGGCCTTCCTGCAGCACGGAAATCAGCCGTCGTTCGATCTCGCCGATGGGCTGGGCCGGCGCCACCGGCCGGGCGGCGGCGACATTCTTCTTCGCTTCGCCGGCCAGCGAGAAACCGAGATCGATATGGAATTCCTCGAGCAGCGGCAAGGGCATCAGCGGATAACCGGCGGCCTGCGCGATGGCGCCCAGCGTTGCCTGCAGACGGCCTTCGCTGGCGGCGGTGACGACGAACCACAGGTTGTAGCGGTGCTCCCGCTCGTAGTTGTGATTGACCTCGGGAAAGCGATTGACCGCTGCGGCCACCGCTTCCAGTTTTTCCGGCGGCACCGCCATGGCGGCCAGGGTCGAGGCGCCGATGCGCTTGGGGGCGAAGACGGCGCCGACCCGCGAGATCTTGCCTTCGCGGCGCAGGTTGTCGAGGCGGCCGAGCACCAGCTTTTCGGCCACCCCCAGGCGCGAGGCCAATTCGGCAAACGGCGCCGGGCAGAGCGGAAAATCGCGCTGAAAGTCGTTCAGCAGGTGAAAGTCTAAGGTGTCGTCCATCAGAAGCCGATGCGCGCGGCGCGCGAAGTGAAGAAGATGCCGGACGGGCTGTCGGCCGGGATTTCGCCCAGCTTGGCGAAGTTTTCGGTGTTGTAGATCACCACCTTGTTGTCGTCGCGCGCGGAGAGCCAGACGTTCTCGCCGCGCGGCGCGAATTCCATGTGCAGGATGCCCTTTCCCGGCTCCATGCGATGCACCACCTGGCCGGCCAGGGTATCAATGACATCAACCTTGCCATTGTCGGGGAAGGCGAAATTGACCCAGATCTGGCGCCCGTCGGGGCGAGCCATGACGAATACCGGCTGGCCGCGCACCGGAATGCGGCCGACTTCCTTCCAGGTCGCGACATCAACGACCAGCACCTCGTGGCGGCCGATCGCCGGCAGGTAGGCCTTGCCCTGCGCCACCGACCAGCCGCGCAGGTGCGGCATCTTGAACACCGGCAGCTTTTCCTCGCCGCGGCCGTATTTTTCGAGAATCTTGCGGGCGCCCTTTTCCGGCTGCCACAGGTCGAGCAGGGCGATGCCGTCCTCGCCGAACAGGCCGGCCATGAAATAGCGCCCATCCGGCGTCACCAGGCCATCGTAGGGCTGGCTGCCGGCCGGGAAGCGCTGGGTCTTCGGCTGTTTCGGATCGCTGAAATCGGTGATGCGGATTTCGCCGCCCTCGAACAGCGCATAGGCGAACTTGTTGCCGGCCGTATCGGCCAGGCCGACCACCTTGGAGAATTGCCCCGGCGCATGTTCGGCCGGTACTTCGGAGAGCAGTTCCAGGGTTTCGGCATCGAAGGCCTTGATGCCGCCCGGTGTGTAGTTCTGGGCGACGACGATGCGGCCATCCTGCGAAATCGAGCCGCCGATAGCGTTGCCGGACTGGATGACGCGCTTGACGATTTTCGCTTCGAGCAGATCGATCTTGGTCAGCCCGCCGTCGCGGCCGAAGATGAAGGCATAGCGGCCATCACGCGAATAGACGGCGGAGGCGTGCGACAGATCGCCCAGGCCGCCGATGCGGGCATACGGCTGGCGCGATGTGGTATTGACCAGCGTGACGTAGCCCGACGAGCGTTCGATGATCAGGCCAAGATCGCCCGTACCCCGCACTTGTGGGCCGGCACAGGCATTGAGCAACAGGGCGAGGAACAGACTCAGCAGCAGGCGCATCGGATTCTCACTCGGGGAATTTCGTCATCAGTTTATCGACTATCCAGGCCGCCTCGGCTTCGGACATGAATTGCTTCCAGGGCGGCATCGGCGTTCCCGGGCGGCCATAATAAATGGTCGCCACCAGTCCTTCGACCGGCTTGTCGCGCAAGGTTTCCGGCAACAGTGCCGGCCCCAGCCCGCCTTTCAGCGTCATGCCGTGACAGGAGCCGCAATCCTGGCGCACCAGATGGACCAGTTCCTTCTGTCGCTGCGCATCGGGCTCCGCGGCCCACGCGGCCGTCGCCAGCAACAACAAACCCCATACGACCTTACTCGCCGACAACGACAACACCTTTCATTTCCGGATGCGGACCGCAATGATAGTCGTAACGTCCGGCCTGCTCGAAGCGGCGCTCCCAGCTTTCGTCGGGAAACATCCGTTCGGACTCCAGCCCGCCTTCGGCCGGGAAGAGCACCGAATGGCTGGTCCGCTTTTCGCGATTGGTCCACCGCACGCTATCGCCGACCTTGATGCTGACCTCGGCCGGCTGAAACTGGTAGCCGGCGATGGTCACCTCGGCAACCGTCTGCGCCGCGGCAGAAAAAGAAAGGAGCGCCAGCAACAGCGGCGCTCCTTTCAGCACTGGCCAACCGGACTGCATCGTGATTCCGGAGGGCATGCGGGATTTACTGCTTGGCAGCCTTCACGTCGCCGTCAGTACCCAGGCCGATGGTCTGGCCGAAGGAGACGTGATGGAAACGGCCGGCGGCGTTGTCGGCGTGGATGGCGATGCCGAACGGCACGGCCTTGCCCGGGGCCAGCACGGCGTTACCGGCCAGCTTGCGCGTGAAGGTGACGGTGTAGGTATCGCCCGCCTTGGCGCCTTCGGCCGAGGCGCCGGCCTTGCCGCCTTCCATGTTGCGCTTGTCGGCGACGAAGCCGTCGACCGACTTGCCGCTGCTCTTCCACTGGATCAGGTCCAGCGCACCGGCCGAGACATACTTGGTCTTTTCCTTGCCCTTCGGCATGCCCTTGGCATCTTCGTGACAGGCCGACCAGCAACCGGCCTGGTCACCCAGCGGCACCTTGTCGTTCGGGAACATGATGGTGGCCTTGACTTCGTTGTCCTTGTCGGAATGGTCGAAACCACCCGTCGGTGCCTTGAAGGTCAGACGCACGTAGAGATTGGTGGCGTCGTAGGCAGCCTGCACCGTGACCGGGTAGGTCAGGGTCTTCGGGGCGCCCTTGGGCTCCATTTCCTTGCTGGCTAGGCGCTTGGTATCGAGGCTCAGCTTGCCGTCCTCGATGTGGCAACCGGCACAGGCTTCGCCCTTCTTCAGGCCGCTCGCCCCGCTGTGCTCGCCCTTGCCCTGCAGCCACTCGATCGGCGATGCGCCCGGATGGAATACGTGAATATTGCTCTTGCCGACCTTGGCCCAGTCCGGAGCCGCCATGGCGGACTGCGCGCCCAAAGCCAGGAAGGCGCCTGCCACAGCCAGTGAAACGAAATTCTTGCTCATCGTGGTTGTCTCCACAAAATTGATACGTAACTTAACTGGAAGATTATTGCCGTTACATATGCTACGGGGGCTTGCGCCCCCGTAGCTTTAAGTCACATCAAACAATCAACAGTCGATCAGTAGATATCGTGCTGGGTGTTGTAGACGTTGAACTTGCCGGTCGGCGTGATCATCTTCGGATCGGTGATCACCTTCTTCAGCTTGAGCGTGGCGTCGTCATAAACCACGATGGCGGACTGGTCGGTCTTGCCACCCCACAGCGAGATCCAGACTTCCTTGCCGTCAGCCGAGTATTCCGGATGCACGGCGCGCTTGGTCGCCTTGGTTGCCGGGAGGCCGGAATCCTTGGCCACGTTCAGGATGGCCTTCGGCTTGGACAGGTCGGACATATCCCAGACGGAGACCGATTCGGCCAGATCCTTGTCCGGGTTCTGCGGCGAGTCGGCCCACAGGTTCTTGGACTTCGGATGGGTCTTGACGAACAGGTTGCCCGGCACGTGCTTCACTTCCTGGACGACCTTCCAGTTGTATTCCTTGAACTTGGCGTTCTTCTTGTCGTCGGACGGCGTCGAGATCAGGGTCACCACGTCGGCACCGAGGTGGCCGGTGGCCCAGACGGGACCGAACTTCGGATGGACGAAGTTGGCGCCACGGCCCGGGTGCGGGATCTTGGCGACATCGACCAGGGCAGCCAGCTTGCCGGTCTTGGTATCGACCGCGGCGATCTTGTTGGAGGCGTTGGCCGCCACCAGGAAGTAACGCTTGGAAGCATCCCAGCCGCCGTCATGCAGGAACTTGGCGGAACCGATAGTGGTGGTCTTCAGGTTCTTGATGTCGGAATAATCGACCAACAGGATCTGGCCGGTTTCCTTGATGTTGATGACCCATTCCGGCTTGGTGAAGGAAGCGACGATGGAGGCGACGCGCGGTTCCGGATGGTATTCGCCATCGACGGTCATGCCGCGGGTGGAAACGACCTTCAGCGGCTTCAAGGTGTCGCCGTCCATGATCACGTACTGGGGCGGCCAGTAGGAGCCGGCCACGGCGTACTTGTCTTCGAAGCCCTTGAACTTGGAGGTATCGACGGAACGTGCATCGAAGCCGATCTTGACTTCAGCCACGACTGCCGGCTTTTCCATCCACAGGTCGATCAGCGACAGGCGGCCGTCACGGCCGATCACGTACACATAGCGGCCGGAAGCGGACAGGCGCGAGATATGCACGGCATAGCCGGTCTTGACGATGCTGACGATTTCCTTGGTGTCGCCGTCGATCAGAGCGACTTCGCCGGTGTCACGCAGGGTGACCGAGAAGACGTTCTTCAGGTTGATCTTGTTCATCTGCTGCTTCGGACGCTGATCGACCGGAACGATGATCTTCCAGGAATCCATTGTGTCCTTGAAGCTGTATTCCGGCGGCACATCCGGGGTGTTCTGGATGTACTTGGCCATCAGCGTCAACTCTTCCTTGGTCAGGATGTCGTCGAAGTTCACCATGCCGCCGTCGGTGCCGTAGCCGATGATCTTTTCCAGACGCTGCTGGCCGAGCTTGAGGGTACCGCCTTCGGTGACGTTGCCGTCCTTGTCCTTCTTGGTCCAGTGCGGCTCGAGGTTCTTGCCGGTGGCGCCCTTGCGCAGCACGCCGTGACAGCCGGCGCAACGCTCGAAATAAATCTTCTTGGCCTGTTCCTTCTCGGCTGCCGTCATCGAGGGAGCGGCCTTGGCAGCTTCCTGGGCAAAGGCGGAACCCATGGCGGCAGCCATGGCGGTCAAGGCGATCATTCCCACTACAGATCTTTTCATCTTTCCTCTCCTAGAACGAAATAGTTCGCGCCATAACCCCCTGACGCGATGTCCGCTAGGTTGCGCCGGAGCGCCTTTACCATCCTTGATACTCATCAATCTTTTCTCCATGCGAATTTCTTTGCATTCAACGAGATATAGACACATATAACTATGCTACTAATACTTTTTAACTACCAACCATCAAATCGTTGATGTCCGCTATTGGCAGGGGCGGCTTACCGCATTAGGATGGCCGCCCAAAGGCAGAGAGAATCCATGAACAATCCATCGAAACTGCAAGGCGGAAAGGTCTGGCTGGTCGGCGCCGGCCCTGGTGACCCCGAGCTTCTGACCATCAAGGCGGCCCGCCTGATTTCGCAAGCCGACGCCCTCGTGTACGACCATCTTGTCGGTAGCGGCATCATGGATCTGGCCCGTGCCGACGCACACGTCATCTACGCTGGCAAGGAATCGTCCAAGCACACCATGCCGCAGGGCGACATCAACCAGTTGCTGGTCGAACTGGCCCGTGAAGGCTTGTCCGTCGTTCGCCTCAAGGGGGGCGACCCCTTCATTTTCGGGCGCGGCGGCGAAGAACTCGAAACCCTGGCCGCCTCCGGCGTACCCTTCGAAGTCGTCCCCGGCGTGACCGCAGCGGCGGGCTGCGCCGCCTATTCCGGCTTTCCGCTGACCCATCGCGAACACGCCCAGGCAGTCACCTTCGTTACCGGTCACCTCAAGGACGGCACGGTCAATCTGGACTGGCCCGGCCTCGCCCGCCCCAACCAGACGGTCGTGTTCTACATGGGCATCGGTGCCGCCGCCGAAATCTGCCGGCAGATGATCAATCACGGACTGCCGTCGCTCACGCCGGCCGCCGTGGTCCGCAACGGCACCCAGGCTGACCAGCAGACCGTGCTCGGCACGCTGGGCACCTTACCGCATCGTATCGCCGAATCAGGCATCAAGCCGCCGGCTTTGATCGTGGTCGGCAGCGTCGTCGGCTTGCACGAAAAGCTCAGTTGGTTCGAAAAGCAATGAAATACCTGTGGCTCATCGCCGCCCTCTTTGCCGCGCACGCCCACGCCTATTCCCCGGACGAACTGCGCGGCGACTGCCAGGCGGCTGAAGAAATGTACGCCAAGCAAAAGAGCAGCGATCCTATCCACTCGATCCGCAGTGCCCGCTGCATCGCCTACGTCGCCGGCTTCGCCGATGGTTACGCGGTCAGCGACTATCTGGCCGAAAAGGTCGCGGTCAAGCTCAACGCCTTCTGCCTGCCCAACGATCCGGATCTGTCGATGCGCCTGGTGCGCGCCGTGACCATCCACGTCGAGCGGGTACCGCCGAACACCACCATGAGTACCGCTACCCTTGTCGCCGGCGCGCTGGCCAAAGCCTTTCCATGTAGCGAAGCGCTTGAACCGAAGAAGTGATTCAGGGATAATCCGGCCTCCGATTGCCCCGGTGGCGGAATCGGTAGACGCAGCGGATTCAAAATCCGCCGCCGAAAGGTGTGCCGGTTCGAGTCCGGCCCGGGGCACCAGTTATAAAAATAAAACGGCTTTCCGTAGGGAAGGCCGTTTTTGTTGGTACGCACAAAAACGGCCATGTCACTGACCGTCGACGACTTCGACTTCCCCCTCCCGTCCGAACTGATCGCCCAGCACCCCGCCGCCGAACGGCGCGGCAGTCGGCTGCTGCACGTTGCCGGCGCGCAGCTGGCTGACCGCCGTTTCGCCGACCTGCCGGATTTTCTGCGTGCCGGCAACCTGCTCGTTTTCAACGATACTCGGGTCATCAAGGCGCGCTTTTTCGGCCACAAGGAAACTGGCGGCCAAGTCGAGATCATGCTCGAGCGCATCGTTGATGCGACGCACGCCATCTGCCAGATCCGCGCCAGCAAGGCGCCGAAGGCGGATTCCCTGCTCACGCTGGCCGATGCCTTCACCGTCCGCATGACCGGCCGGGCCGGCACCGACGGCGATTTCTTCGCGCTGGAACTGGTCGACCACGACGATTTCTGGGAAGTTGCCGAGCAGTACGGCAAGCTGCCGCTGCCGCCCTATATCGAACATCCGGCCGAAGGCGCCGACGAGACGCGCTACCAGACCGTGTATGCCCGCGAGCCGGGCGCCGTCGCCGCGCCGACCGCCGGCCTCCATTTCGACGAAGCCATGCTCGATGCACTGCGCGCCCAGGGCATCAATACCGCCTTCCTGACCCTACACGTCGGCGCAGGCACTTACCGGCCGATGCGCGTCGAGAAAATCGCCGACCACCGCATGCACAGCGAGCGCTTCGACATTCCGCAATCTACGGCCGACGCCATCGCTGCCACACGGGCGGCCGGTGGCCGCGTCATCGCCGTCGGCACGACCAGCCTGCGCGCCCTCGAATCGGCAGCCCATGAAGACGGCACGGTGCGGGTCGGCGAGGCGGAAACCAGCATCTTCATCACCCCCGGCTACCGCTTCAAGGTGGTCGACCGCCTGATCACCAATTTCCACCTGCCGAAATCGACGCTGCTCATGCTGGTTTCGGCCTTCGCCGGCTACGACAACATCCGTGCCGCCTACGCCCACGCGGTGGCCGAGCGCTACCGCTTCTTCAGCTATGGCGACGCCATGCTCCTGGAAAAGACCAATGCAGTTTGAACTCCTGAAAACCGACGGCGCCGCCCGCCGCGGCACGCTGACCCTGAACCACGGCGTGGTGCAGACCCCCGTTTTCATGCCGGTCGGCACCTACGGCACGGTCAAGGCGATGACGCCACAGTCGCTGAACGACATCGGCGCCCAGATCTGCCTGGGCAACACCTTCCACCTGTGGCTGCGCCCGGGCATGGACGTCATCCACGCCCACAAGGGCCTGCACGACTTCATGAACTGGCAGAAGCCCATCCTGACCGATTCCGGCGGCTTCCAGGTCTTCTCGCTCGGCGCCCTGCGCAAGATCACCGAGGAAGGCGTCAAGTTCTCGTCGCCGCACGACGGCGCCAAGCTCTTCCTGTCGCCGGAAATCTCGATGCAGATTCAGCACGTGCTGAATTCCGACATCGTCATGATTTTCGACGAATGCACGCCCTACCCGGCCACCCGCGACGAGGCGGCCAAGTCGATGCGCCTGTCGATGCGCTGGGCGCAGCGTTCGCGCGACGAGCACAACAAGCTGGAAAACAGCAATGCGCTGTTCGGCATCGTCCAGGGCGGGATGTACGAAGACCTGCGCGACGAATCGCTGGCCGGGCTGGACAACATCGGCTTCGACGGCATGGCCATCGGCGGCCTGTCGGTCGGCGAGCCGAAGGAAGACATGGCGCGCATCCTCGACCACGTCGCGCCGAAAATGCCGGCCCACAAGCCGCGCTACCTGATGGGCGTCGGCACGCCGGAAGACCTAGTTTTCGCCGTCAAGCGCGGCATCGACATGTTCGACTGCGTGATGCCGACGCGCAACGCCCGCAACGGCCACCTGTTCACCCGCTTCGGCGACATCAAGATCAAGAATGCCCGCTTCAAGACCGACACCGGCCCGCTCGACCCGTCCTGCACCTGCTACACCTGTACCCAGTTCAGCCGCGCCTATCTGCATCACCTGTTCCGCTGCGGCGAAATTCTCGGCGGCATGCTCAACACCATCCACAACCTGCACTTCTATCAGACCATCATGGCCGAGATGCGCGCCGCCATCGAGGCCGGTAGCCTGACCGAATGGTCCGCCGCCTTTGCCCGCGACCGTTCCACAGGCGGGTGATAGAATCCGTCGTTTCGACTTACAAGCAAATCCGGAGTTACAACAATGATCAGTCTTGCCCACGCCCAAACCGCTGGCGCCGCTGCCGACCCGACCAGCGGCTTCATGCAGCTGCTGCCGATGATCCTGATGTTCGTCGTGCTGTGGTTCCTGATGATCCGCCCGCAGATGAAGAAGGCCAAGGAACACAAGGCCCTGCTCTCCGGCCTGGCCAAGGGCGATGAAGTCGTCACCCAGGGTGGCATCGTCGGCAAGGTGACCAAGGTTGGCGAAAACTACGTCAACGTGGAAATTTCCGAAGGCACCGAAGTCGTCGTGCAAAAGCCGTCGATCGGCCTGGTTCTGCCCAAGGGCACGCTGAAGTCGCTGTAATCACCCCAGAAGGCGGCCGCTGGCCGCCTTTTTCGCATTAAAGCCACCATGAATCGCTACCCCCTCTGGAAGTACATCACCGTCGCCATCGCGCTGGTGCTCGGCTTCGTCTACACCCTGCCCAACTTCTTCGGCGAATCGCCGGCGGTGCAGGTTTCGAGCGCCAAAGCCACGCTCAAGGTCGATCAGAAGACGCAAAGCCGCGTCGAAGAAGCCCTCAAGTCGGCGAGCATCGCCCATGACGGCATCCAGCTCGACTTCAACGGCGTCAAAACCCGCTTCAAGGACACCGACACCCAGTTGAAGGCCAAGGATATCCTGGAAAAGACCTTCAACCCGGATGCCGCCGACCCGCAATACGTCGTCGCCCTCAACCTGCTGGCCGCCTCGCCGCAATGGCTGACCTCGCTGCACGCGCTGCCGATGTACCTCGGCCTCGACCTGCGCGGCGGCGTGCACTTCCTGCTCCAGGTCGACATGAAGGGCGCGCTGACCAAGCGCCTCGATTCGACCTCGGCCGACCTGCGCACCATCCTGCGCGACAAGAACCTGCGCCATGGCGGCGTCAATCGCGAAGGCGACCGCATCGTCATCAAGTTCCGCGACGCCGACACGCAAGGCAAGGCGCGCATCGCCATTTCCGACAGCCAGCCCGATCTGCTGGTGGTCGAATCCGGCGACGCCAGCGAACCACGCTTGGTCGCCACGCTGAAGCCCCAAGCCCAGCAGAAGATCGGCGAATTCGCGCTGAAGCAGAACATCACCACCCTGCACAACCGGATCAACGAACTCGGCGTCGCCGAGCCGGTGATCCAGCAGCAGGGCCAGGACCGTATCGTCGTCCAGCTGCCGGGCGTTCAGGACACCGCCAAGGCAAAGGACATCCTCGGCCGCACCGCGACCCTGGAAATCCGCATGGTCGACGACACGCCGGGCGCGCTGGACGCCGCACTGGCCGGCAACCCGCCGTTCGGCACCGAAGTCTATAGCGAACGCGGCGGCCAGCCGCTGCTCGTCAAGAAGCAGGTCGTGCTGACCGGCGACCGCCTCAACGACGCCCAGCCCGGCTTCGACAACCAGACGCAGGAACCGGCCGTCCACCTCAACCTCGACTCGGCCGGCGCCCGCATCTTCAAGGACATCACCCGCGAAAACGTCGGCAAGCGCATGGCCATCCTGCTCATCGAGAAGGGCAAGGGCGAAGTCATCACCGCGCCGGTCATCCGGACCGAAATCGGCGGCGGCCGCGTGCAGATTTCCGGCCGCATGACGACCTCCGAAGCCAACGACACCGCCCTGCTGCTGCGCGCCGGTTCGCTGGCCGCACCGATGGACATCATCGAGGAACGCACCATCGGCCCGTCGCTCGGCGCCGAGAACATCCAGAAGGGTTTCCACTCGACGATGTGGGGCTTCGCCGCCATCGCCGTGTTCATGATCCTCTACTACCAGATGTTCGGCGTCGTCTCGGTGCTCGCCCTGGCCTCCAACCTGCTGTTCCTGGTCGCCATCCTGTCGCTGCTGCAGGCCACGCTGACTCTGCCCGGCATCGCCGCCATCGCACTGACGCTCGGTATGGCCATCGACGCCAACGTGCTGATCAACGAGCGGGTCCGTGAGGAACTGCGTGCCGGCATGCCGCCGCAGGCGGCCATTTCGGAAGGTTACGAGCGCGCTTTCGGCACCATCCTGGACTCCAACATCACCACGCTGATCGCCGGCCTCGCCCTGCTCATCTTCGGCTCCGGCCCGGTGCGCGGCTTCGCCGTGGTGCACTGCCTGGGCATCCTGACCTCGATCTTCTCGTCGGTCGTCGTCTCGCGCGCCCTGGTCAACCTGATCTACGGCCGCCAGAAGAAGCTGACCAAGGTCGCCATCGGCCAAGTATGGAAGCCCGGCGTCACCGCCGGCGCCCAGAAATAAGGAAACACCGACATGGAATTTTTCCGTATCAAAAAAGACATTCCGTTCATGCGCCATGCGCTGACGTTCAATGTCATCTCGCTCGTCACCTTCGTCCTCGCCGTCGTCTTCCTGTTCACCAAGGGCCTGCACCTGTCGGTCGAATTCACCGGCGGCACGCTGGTCGAGGTCAAGTACCAGCAGGCGGCCGACCTCGAGAAGATCCGCGGCGCACTGGGCAAATCGGGCTTTTCCGACTACTCGGTGCAGAACTTCGGCTCGTCGCAGGACGTCATGATCCGCCTGCCGCTCAAGGGCGACCAGAACACCTCGCAACTCGGCGAAACGGTCATGAAGGCGCTGGAAGCCGACGCCCCGGGCGCCGCCCTGTCGCGCGTCGAGTTCGTCGGCCCGCAGGTCGGCAAGGAACTGGCCGAGAACGGCGCCATGGCGCTGCTGCTGGTCGTCATCGGCATCGTCATCTACCTCGCCTTCCGCTTCGAATGGCGTTTTTCGGTGTCGGCCATCATCGCCAACCTGCACGACGTGGTGATCATCCTCGGCTTCTTCGCCTTCTTCCAGTGGGAATTCTCGCTATCGGTGCTGGCTGCGGTACTCGCCGTGCTCGGCTACTCGGTCAACGAGTCGGTCGTCGTCTTCGACCGCGTCCGCGAAACCTTCAAGAAGGTGCGCGGCCTGAGCACGCCGGAAGTCCTCGACCACGCCATCACCAGCACCATCAGCCGGACGATCATCACCCACGGCTGTACGCAGCTGATGGTGCTGTCGATGCTGATCTTCGGCGGCGAAACCCTGCACTACTTCGCCATGGCGCTGACCATCGGCATCTGCTTCGGCATCTATTCGTCGGTACTGGTCGCCAGCCCGCTGGTCATGTGGCTGGGCGTCTCGCGCGAGCAGTTCATCAAGCAGAAGAAGGTCGTCGAAGGCGCCAACGAGGAAGGCGCTGTCGTTTAAGCGAGCGCCGCCCGTCACCCAAAAAAGGAGCCGATACGGCTCCTTTTTTATGCTTGTGAGCGGCAAGGGCGACCGGGCAAGCTAGGGCGGAAGCACGATTGACGCGCCAGCAGGCGGGGCGGATACTCAATACCTTTCACCCACTGGAGCTTCACCCGATGAACAAAATCATCGCCCTCGCCTTTGCCGGTTTCCTGATGGCCGGCAGCGCCTTTGCCGCCGATCCCGCCGTCAAGTCGGTCGAATCGATCAACAAGGAAAAGGCCGCATTGGCGGGCAAGGAAATCGCCGCCCAGGGCAAGGTCGTCAAGGTCAACAACGGCATCATGCAGCGCAATTTCGTGCATGTGCAGGACGGCACCGGCGACGCCACCACCAACAACCTGATCGTCACCAGCAAGCAGACCGCTGCCGTCGGGCAGACCGTCAAGATCGTCGGCAAGGTGACGCTGAACCGCGACTTCGGCATGGGCTACAGCTACCCGCTGCTGATCGAGGAAGCGGTCATTACGCCGGTCCAGTAAGCGGCCTCAACGCCGAGCAAAGCCGGCCCATGTGCCGGCTTTTTTGCGCCTGCCGGCCCCGCTGCCCAGCGCGCCTAGGGTGCCGGCCGGGGGGGGGAGCCGGCAGGGTCAGGACAGCTTCGGCCAGCCTGGCGAATTCGCTTTCGCAGGTATCAACCAGGCCGGCCAGGGTGTCGGCATCGACTTCGGTACGCAAGCCGATGACGATTTCGGTAGCCAGCGATTCGATGCGCTTGGCGCCGAGCAGCCCGGCGATCCCTTTCATCTGATGGGCCACGCCATGCGCGGCCTCGTGGTCGCCGTCGGCCAGATGCTGGCGCAAGGGCGCGAAATCCTGCCGGTGGAGGGTGATGAAGCGCTTGAGCAAGGCGCAGTAGTCGAGTTGCGACGCCGCGTCGGCCAAGGCCGCGGGCGCCTCCAGCCCGGCAATGCCGGCCAGGGCACGGCTCAATTCGTTGTCGCCGGCGGATGGCTCCTCGCCGGGCAGGCGCTGAAAAGGCAGCCATTGGCTCAGCGCCGTGGCCAGGGCGGCCGGCGTCACCGGTTTGCTGAGGTGGCCGTTCATGCCGGCCTCCAGGCAGCGTTTCTTGTCTTCGGCAAAGGCGTTGGCGGTCAGCGCGATGATCGGCGTCGCCTGGTGCGCCGGCAGCGCCCGGATGGCCCGGGTGGCGGCCAGGCCGTTCAGGCGCGGCATCTGCATGTCGAGCAGGATCAGGTCATAGGGGCGCGCCTGCGCGGAATCGACCGCTTCGACCCCGTCCGAAGCGACATCGACCTCGCAACCAAGCTCTTCGAGCATGTCGAACAGGATTTCCTGGCTCAAGGGATGGTCCTCGGCGAACAGGATGCGCCGTCCCTGGAAATCCAGACGCTCGACACTGCCCGCCGGCCGGTCGGCTTCGGCCATCTCGGCGGCCGCACGCGGCAAGGTCAGCGCGAAGGAAAAACAGCTGCCGGCACCGAGTTCGCTATCGACCTTGATCGCTCCGCCCATCATGCCGACCAAATGCTGGCTGATCGCCAGGCCGAGGCCGGTGCCGCCGCGTTCGCGGGTGAACGAGCTGTCGACCTGAGTGAACGGCTGAAACAACTGCTGCAGGTCAGCCGGCGCAATCCCGATACCGGTGTCCTCGACGGCGAAACGCAGCGTGACTGCGGCTTCGTCCTCGGCCTGACTGGCAATGCTCAGGCGAACCTGGCCCTGGTCGGTAAATTTGGCGGCGTTGCCGCACAGATTGACCAGCACCTGGGTCAGGCGCAGCACATCGCCGCGCAGCGCGACGGTCCGCAGCGGCGGCTCGACGTCGATGACGAAGGCCAGCCCCTTTTCCTGCGCCTGCTCGGCGACGATGCGCTCGACCTTGCCGAGCACATCGGCAAGCCGGAAATCGGCTAGATCGATCAACTGCGTATGCGCCTCGATTTTCGACAAATCGAAGATGTCGTTGATGATGGCCAGCAGATGGTCGGAACTGGCGCACAACTGCTCGAGCCGCTGGCGCTGGGCCGGATCGGCGATATGGCGGCGGAGCAGGTGGCCGAGGCCGATGATGGCGTTGAGCGGCGTGCGTATTTCGTGGCTCATGTTGGCCAGGAAAATCGACTTCGCCTGGTTGGCCTGCTCGGCGGCTTCCTTGGCCACGGCGAGATCCTGCTCGGCCAGTTTGCGCGTCGTATTGTCGATGCAGCAGCCGATATAGCCGACGAACTCGCCGCCCGGCCCGTAATGGGGCACCCCGCGGTCGATCAGCCAACGGTATTCGCCCTGCCCGTTGCGCAGGCGGTATTCCATTTCGAACACCTCGCGCCGGTTGAAGGCGTCGTCGAAACCGGACAGGTAGCGCGCCACATCGTCGGGATGCACGCCATCGAGCCAACCCGGACCCAATTCCTGCCCCATCTGGCGGCCGGTGAATTCCAGCCAGCGCTGGTTGACCCAGGTGCATGACTGGTCGGTACCCGTCACCCAGATCAACACCGGCGCCGCATCGGCAGTGGCCCGGAAGCGCGCCTCGCTCTCGCGCAGGTCTTCCTCGGCCTGTTTGCGCTGGCTGATGTCCTCGGCCGAAATGATGATGCCGCCGATCGCGCCATTGTGCTGGCGCCACGGCAGCACGGCCCAGCGCGACCAGCGCTTGCGGCCGTCCGGCTGATACCAGAGGTCTTCGTCGTTCTTGATGGTTTCGCCGGCCAGCCCCCGCTCGCAGGTGCTGCGCCAGGACGGCGGCAAATCGGGGAACAGGGCGTAGTGGTTGTTGCCGACCAGTTCGGCATGGCCGCCGCCGTAGTCGGCCAGCCAGCGATCGCTGGTCGCCAGGTAGTTCATGTCGGTATCGAACATGGCGATACCCGTCGGCGCCTGCTTGATGAACTGGCGCATGTTCTCGGCCACCTGCACCAGTTCCGCCGTGCGCTCGGTCACCTGCTGCTCCAGCCGTTCCTTGCTGTACCGCAACTCGCGTTCGGCTGCCTTGCGCCGGCTGATATCGCTGATGGCCAGGCGCAGACCGGACTCGCCAATGCCGGCCCGGCCGCTTTCCCACCGATACTCGACCAGGGCATCGAAGGCGCTGCCATCGCCGCGCCGGATGAGCACTTCGACGCTGCCGTGGTCCATGGTTCTCATCGCCTGGACGAAATGCTGCTGCCAGGAATCGCGATCGGCCGTATCGACCAATGCCTGGAAACGCTTGTGCAACAGCTTTTGACGCTCGACCCCAAGCAAGGCGGCGCCCGTCAGGTTGATCCGGGCGATCATCCCGCCAGCGCCGAGCGTGACGTAGCCGACCGGGGCGAACTCGTACAGATCGACATAGCGGTCGCGCGACTCTTCGAGGGTGATTTGCGTCTGGCGCAGCGCCTCGTTCTGCATCTCCAGTTCGATCTGGTACACCTGCAGTTCGTGCACCAGACGGGCATCACCGTCCGGCGACGCGGGGTCCGCCGGCAAGCCGCCCAACCGGGCTTCCGCTTCGGATCGCAATGACGGTTCGTCAGCCATGGGTTCGCTCGCTATTTACAAGGAAACCGGGGCCATGTTGTCCAGAATTGCCTTGACATGACAGGAGATGGCAAACAGGCACCCCGTTCCCCATGAAAACATTCCAAAAAAAATTCTCAGTCGATGCTTTCCATGGCCAATAGGATCATCGACGGCTGTCCCGCTTCCCCGGCAAGGCGGCGGGCATTGAGCAGCATTTTTTGATGCCCGATGCCGGGGAAATCGTGGTCGACGACATAGCCCTCGACACTGCGGTCGCGCGGCAGCACCGTTTCCAGCAACTCGGCGAGTGCCGGAATGGCCCATTTGCCGTTGCCCAGAGCGTAGACCGAACGCCCGACGGTTTCCTGCGGAACAACCTTGAAATGGCGGTAGAACGAGCGGCTGGCACTGATCACCTCCAATTTGCCATTGAGCACCAGCAGCGGCTCGCGCGCGGTGTCGACGATGGCCTCGGCGAGGTCGCGGGCGGCGCGCCCCGCCTCTTCCGCCTCGATGCGCCGGCTGATGTCGGTGAAGGTCAGGACGACGCCCTCGATGACATTGTCCAGCGTCCGGTAAGGCTGGATACGCACCAGATAGGTGGCATCGCCCAGCGTGCGCACCTCGCGTTCGCAGGGAACCAGCGAATCGAGCACGGTTTGCGCCTCGGCCAGCAGGTCGTCGACCACCAGGTCGGACTTGATGTCGCCCAGCGGCCGGCCGACGTCGGACGCGACCAGGCGATAGACGCGCTGCGCCTCGCGGGTAAAGCGCCGGATCACCAGGTGCTGGTCGAGGAAAACGGTGCCAACGCTGATGTTGTCGAGCAGATTCTTCATGTCGTTCTGCATGTCGGCCAACTGCTCGATCTTGCTCTGCAATTCGTTGTTGACCGTGATCAGCTCTTCATTGAGCGAATGCAGCTCTTCCTTGGAGGTTTCCAGTTCCTCGTTGGTCGATTGCAGCTCCTCGTTGGTGGACTGCAGTTCCTCGTTGGACGATTTCAGCTCTTCGTTGGACGCCTGCTGTTCCTCGATGGTGGCCTGCAGCCCCTCCCGGGTGTAGGCCAGCTGGCGCTCCAGCTCGCCGATCCGTTGCAACTCGGCGGGCAAGGCCGCTCCTTTGCCCCGGCCGGTCTTTTTCGGCGCGTCATCCGCCACTTCCTGAAAGCTGACCAGCAGGAAGTCCTCGCCGGCCACCGGATCGACCAGTGGCCGGACGCTGAACCTGACATTCTGCAAGCTGTCCTTGTTCTTGATCGAAGCCATCCGGTCGAGCGTGGCGCCGCCCGAGGCCGCCGTCTGCAATGCCCCGCGCAGTTCCAGCTGCAATCCGTCGCGCGCCATGTCGATGACGCTCAGCGAGGCCTGGCCGGGGGCCGGACGCAGATAGGGGCCGGTATCGCCGTGCACATAGAGGATATTGCCCTTGCGGTCGGTGACTACGGAAGCGGGCGCATAGGATTGCAGCAAGGTTCGCCGGGCCATTTCAGCGAAATTGGTTTCCTTGGCTCGTTTCATTGTGTCCTCTGTGGCATGCCGGCTGTAGTCGACGGACCAGGCCCGGCCTTGCGTCATGACCGCCTGGCTGGCGGGGGGGAAATGGGTGGCGCGGTAGAACTTCCATTTGCGGTTTTGCGCCTCGAACAGTTCCGGATGGTTGCCTATGCTTTCCGACGGGGAAAGGAACAGCACGCCGCCCGGCCGCAGTGCGTAGTGGAAGGCCGGAATCAGCCGGTTCTGCAATTCCGTTTCCAGATAAATCATCAGGTTGCGGCAGCAAAGCAGATCGAGGCGGGTAAACGGCGGGTCCTTGATCACGTTCTGGACTGCGAACACCACCATCTCGCGGATTTCCTTGCGGATCCGGTAGCGCCCGTCTTCCTTGACGAAGAAGCGGCGCAGCCGCTCCGCCGTCACGTCCTGCGCGACATTGAGCGGATAGACGCCGGCCCGGGCATGGTTGATCGCTTCGTCGTCGAGATCGGTGGCGTAGAGCTGGACCTTGAAGCTGCGCTGCGACTCGTCCATATATTCGTGCAGCAGGATGGCCAGCGAATAGGCTTCCTCGCCGGTCGCGCAGCCCGCCACCCATGCCCGGAACACATAATCCTCCGGCTTGTCGGCGAACAGCTGGGGCAGGATTTCCTGCTTCAGCACGTCGAAGGCCTCGGCATCGCGGAAGAAGCTGGTGACGTTGATCAGCAATTCCTTGAACAGCGCTTGCAGTTCGCCCGGCTGTTCCTTCAGGTAGCGGGCATACGCCTCGATGTCGTGAATGTCGTGCTGCGCCATGCGGCGCTCGATACGGCGGCCGATGGTGCTTTTCTTGTACAGCGAAAAGTCATGGCCGCTGGCCGCGCTCAATAACTGCAGAATGCGGTTGATATTGCCCGCCCTGTCCGGCCGCGGCGGCATTTCCGGAACGGGGCCCGCGGCGCCCCGGCTGGCCAGCAACAGCGCCGGCATCTGTTCGACCGGCAGCACATGGCTGGCCGAGCCGGCCTGAATGGCCCGGCTCGGCATGCCGCCGAATTTGGCCGTGTCCGGCTCCTGCACCAGTGACATGCCGCCGGCATCACGGATCTTCTGCAAGCCATGGGTGCCGTCGGTACCGGTACCGGACAGCACGATGCCGATGGCCTGGTTACCGCACTCCTCGGCCAACGAGCACAGGAAGGTGTCGACTGGCATGCGCTGTCCGTGCGGCAGGTCTGGAATGCTCAGCTGCAGCACCCCGTTGGCGATGATCATGTCGCGGTTGGGCGGTATGACGTAGACCCGGTTGGGCACCACCGGCAACTGGTCCACCGCTTCCAGCACCAGCATCGGCGTGCTCCGTTGCAGGATTTCGACCAACAGGCTGGCGTGGGCGGGATCAAGATGCTGAACCACCACAAAAGCCATGCCGCTGTCGGCGCACAGGTGCTGGAAGAATTGTTCGAAGGCATCCAGGCCACCGGCCGAAGCCCCCATGCCGACGACGGGAAATGACGGCGTCACACCTTCTTTCGTCGGTGTGGTTTTCCGACCGGACGGAGCGGTGCTTCCTGCCGATGCCTTGGGTTTGTGAGGGGACATGCGCGAATTACCGATCTGCGGAGGGCGAACGAGTCCGCGCATGATACTGCATCGTTTCTGGCGAAGGAGGTTTCCTTTCCCTTACCAGTTTGGCGTTTCGGCCGCCGGTGCGGGCGGCGGTTCGGGCAGCCACAGGCCGCTGGCGCCATAGACGGCGCCGAGCGCCACGGCCAGCGCCAGCAGCAGTGCCGGCAGGCCGCCGCCAGTGGCCGATACGCCGTGGTCGGCGTCCTTCCAGCCGGTCAGCATCGGCTTGACCAGATTGTCTTTCTTGATCCGGAAATAGAAGGCAATGGCCCCGACGTGCAGTCCGATGAGCAGCAGCAAGACCTTGCCGGACAGGTGATGCAGGCCGGTCAGCCGGTTGCTGACAGCCAGTTCGACCAGGCTGGACAGCGGACCGGAGAAGGCGATGTCATCGTTGGCGAACAGGCCGGTGCCGACCTGGATGACGAGCACCCCGAGCAGCGCGAAGACCGAAAAGGCGCCGAGCGGATTGTGGCCATGGCCGCGCCAGTCGCCCTGCAGGTAGGCCCGAATTTTAGCCGGCGTCGGGAAGAAATGGCCGAACCGGGCATAGGTCGAGCCGACCACGCCCCAAGCCAGGCGGAAGGCCAGCAGGCCGACGATGAACAGGCCGATGCGGCCGTGGCATTCGATCAGCGAACCGCCCACTTCGCCGCTGACGATGGCGGCGACGACGCTGACCGCCAACAGCCAGTGAAAAAGCCGGGTCGGCCAGTCCCAGACCAGGACCCGGACCTGTTTGCCGTTCATGGATATCCTTCGTATCGTTGAAACAAAACAGGCACCTTGCGGCGCCTGTCGATTTGCTGCCGGGAGATGGTAGCTTATTTCTTGATCTTGAAATCGTCGTGACAGCCCTTGCAGGTGCCGCTCAGCTTGCCGAACTGCTCCTTGCTGGCAGCCGCATCGCCGGCAGCGGCGACCTTGGCCATTTCGTTGGCTTCCTTGACGAAGGCGCCCGCCACCTTGCCGACGCCTTCCTTGTTGGTGAACAGCTCCGGCTTGACGCGGGTTTCTTCCCAGCCCTTGCCGTGGTCGGTGCCTGGCAGGTAGAGGGCGCCCATGCCGGAGTTGGCGATAGCCTGGATGGCAGTGGCCGCCTTGATCACTTCGTCCTTGTTGTACTGGCCTTCGACGTTGGCCTTGATGCGCTGCATGTTCCAGGACATGAAGGCGTAGCCGGACTGGCGGAACTTGATGGCGTCTTCCGGCTTGACCTGGGCGGCCGCGGTGCCGGCCAGGGTCAGGGCGAGCAGGGACAGCAAGAGCTTGGATTTCATCGATTTTTCTCCGTTATTGGGTTGGACACGAGGGGTATACGCGGGTCGACCGGGAATTATTCCAAAATACTTTTGCCCGCGGCCGAGGATGGCACTCTATCAGCCCCTCGCGGCACGTCGGTGACCGCGGTCACCGAGCGGGTGTCACACCGCGAAAACGTGCTTGACGCGCAGCGCCGGGGCGCCGGATTCGATGGCCAGCAGGCGGGCGATGTTCGGATGTTTGCCCGGATTGGCGCGCTCGTCCTCGGTATGTTCGGCGAAGATTTCCAGGCCCTTTTTGGCCGCTTCGGCGTTGATCGACCCGTAGGTCTGCGCCAGGTGGTTGTAGACGGCCAGGGAACCCTGGCTACCGGCCTTGTTCTCGATGGTGGCCGCGACGTTGCCGTCGGCGTCGAGAAGGTTGATGGCGGCCAGATGCGAGATGCCCGGCAGTTTCTTCAGATTTTCAGCGAAAGACATGTTGATAGTTGCTAATAGTTGGTCGTTGGTTATTAGTGTGCCTGGTATGGAAATGAGTCGGCTGGGCGTCGTTGGCGTTTGGTTTTGCTAGTAGCTAGCAACTAACCACTAGCAACCAGCCCCTCATTTCCAATCGCGCTTGGCCTTGACCAGGCCGATGATCAGCCCGGTGGTGAAGGTGGCGATCGGCACGGCAAAGGCGATGGCCTTGATGCCGCGCTCGGCGCCGAACTGGAAGAGCAGCCAGACCGTCGGCAACATGCCGAGGAACAGGCCGATCGCGCCACCCCGGATACCGCCACGGATCACTTCGCGATCCGTGGTTTTCCGGTCGCCGGTGCAATGCGGACAGTAGATGGCGTCGGCCGGCACTTCCTGGCCGCATTTGGCGCACTGCATGGCTTAGATGCGCTTGGCCAGTTCGGCTGCCTTGCCGGTGTAATCCCACGGCGTCAGCTTGAGCAGCTCGGCCTTGGCAGCTTCCGGAATGTCGAGCGTGGATACGAAGGCCTGCATGCCGTCGCGTGAGACGCGGGTGCCGCGGGTCAGTTCCTTGAGTTTCTCGTAGGCATTCGGCACGGCGTAGCGGCGCATCACGGTCTGGATCGGCTCGGCGAGCAGTTCCCAGTTGGCGTCGAGATCGGCCTTCATGAGGTCGGCGTTGATTTCCAGCTTGCCCAGGCCCTTCAACAGCGAGTCATAGCCGAGCAGCGCATAGCCGAGGCCGACGCCCATGTTGCGGAGCACGGTGGAATCGGTCAGGTCGCGCTGCCAGCGGGAGATCGGCAGTTTTTCGGCGAGGTGCTTGAGCATGGCATTGGCTAGGCCGAAGTTGCCTTCGGAGTTTTCGAAGTCGATCGGGTTGACCTTGTGCGGCATGGTCGACGAGCCGATTTCGCCGGCCTTGACCTTCTGCTTGAAGAAACCGAGCGAGATGTAGCCCCAGACGTCGCGGTCGAGATCCACCAAAATGCTGTTCGCACGGGCGAAGGCGTCGAACAGTTCGGCCAGCGCGTCGTGCGGCTCGATCTGGATGGTGTAGGGATTGAAGGTCAGGCCGAGCGATTCGACGAAGCGCTTGGCGAAGCCTTCCCAGTCGTAGCCGGGGTAGGCGGCGAGGTGGGCGTTGTAGTTGCCGACCGCACCGTTGATCTTGCCGAGCAGTTCGACGGCGGCGATGTGGGCGCGGGCGCGCTGCAGGCGGTAGGCGGTGTTGGCCATTTCCTTGCCCATGGTCGACGGCGTCGCCGGCTGGCCATGCGTGCGGCTCATCATCGGGATGTCGGCGTAGGCGTGGGCCAGTTCGACCAGCTTGGCAATGACCTTGTCCAGTGTCGGCAGCATGGCCTGCTGGCGGGCGCCCTGGCACATCAGGGCGTGCGACAGGTTGTTGATGTCCTCGGAGGTGCAGGCGAAGTGAATGAATTCGCTGACCTTGACCACCTCGGCATTGGCCTTGGTCTTGTCCTTGATCCAGTATTCCAGCGCCTTGACGTCATGGTTGGTGGTGGCTTCGATGGCCTTCACCTCGGCCGCCTGTTCCGGCCCGAAGTTGGCGACCAGGGCGTCCAGTTCGGCCACGGTGGCCGGCGAGAAGGCGGCGATTTCGGCGAAATGCGGCTCGGCGGACAGCGCCTTCAGCCATTCGATCTCCACCTTGAGGCGGGCGCGGATCAGGCCGAACTCGGAAAAATGCTCGCGCAGGGCGTCAACCTTGCCGGCATAGCGGCCGTCGAGCGGGGAAAGGGCAGTCAAGGGATCGAAGGTCATATGCACATCCTTTTCAATAAGCCGGTAATTTTACCTTCCCCGTCCGGTACTGCCCATACGCTATAATCGAAGTCCCCAAACCAGAGAGCTTGCGATGAAGCTGATCGGCTCCCACACCAGCCCCTACACGCGCAAAGTGCGTGTCGTGCTGGCCGAAAAGAAGATTGAATACGAGTTCGTGATCGACTCGCCCTGGGCCGAGGGCAGCAAGGTGCCGGACATCAATCCGCTGGGCAAGGTCCCCGTCCTGATGCTCGACGACGAAACGCCGCTGTTCGATTCGCGTGTCATCGTCGAATACATCGACAACGTCACCCCGAACAACAAGCTGTTCCCAGCCCCCAACCGCGAGCGGATCGAAGTGAAGCGCTGGGAAGCCCTGGCCGACGGCCTGTGCGACGCCGCCGTCGCCGCCCTGCTCGAGGGCAAGCGCCCGGCCAAGGAACGCAGCGCCAGCTGGATCGAACGCCAGCACGCCAAGATCGCCCGCAGCCTCGAATTCATGGCGAAAGAACTGGGCGACACCGCCTTCTGCATGGGCACCCATATCTCGATGGCCGACATCGCGGTCGGCACGGCGCTCGGTTACCTGTGCTTCCGCTTCCCGGCCATCGAATGGCAGGCCGCCCACCCCAACCTGGCCAAGCTGTACGACAAGCTGATGCAGCGCCCTGCCTTTGCCGACACCGTTCCACACGAATAAACCGGGCTTGCTGCTGCAAACAAGGCGCCGCTGGCGCCTTTTTTATTACCGGGACATGAACCTTAGTCCCGTTCTGTGGTCTGTCTAACGTATCCTTCACGAGAAAAGGACCTCCGGCATGCTGAACCCGCCCGCCGACGACAGCTCCCCGGTCGACAAGATTGCCCATGCACTGAGTGTGGCGCTCGGCGCCCGCGACCATTACACCCGCATCCACTGCGACCGCGTCGTCCAGCTAGCCGCTGAACTGGGTATGCACATCGGGCTGACTACCGCGGAACTCGAAGAGCTGGCCTTGAGCGCCCGCTTCCATGACCTGGGGAAAATCGGCATACCCGACACCATACTGCGCAAACCGGCCGCCTTCGAAGCGGCCGAATGGGAGTGCATGAAGCAGCACGTGCTGATCGGCGAACAGATCGTCCTCGCCATCAACGGCGGCCGTGCCAGCGGCATTGCCCGCACCGTGCGTCACCACCATGAACACTACGACGGCTCAGGCTACCCGGATCGCCTGAAGGGCAGCGCCATCCCGCTCGATTCGCGCATCATCTCGATCGCCGACAGCTACGACGCGATGATCGCCCGCCGCCCGTACCACAACGCCCGCGACCATCAGGAAGTGATGGACATCCTGGCCAGCGAATCGGGGACCAAGCACGACCCCGACCTGATCCACGCCTTCGGCGCCGTCATCGAAAAATCGGCCATGCGGGCCGGCCAGGACAAACCCTTCAGCGAATGATGCCGCCGCCCAGGCAGACGCGGCTCTCGTAGAGCACGACCGACTGCCCCGGGGTGAGCGCCCACTGCGGCTCGGCGAAATTGATTTGGCAGGTTTCGGCATCGACGCGCTCGACTTCGCACGGCTGGTCGGCCGTCCGGTAGCGCGGCTTGGCGGTATACACCCAGTGCGTATGCGGCGCCTTGTGCGACACCCAGCTCAGTTGCTCGGCCACCAGGTCGCCGCGAAGTAGCGCCGGATGATCGTGGCCCTGCACGACGTAGAGCACGTTCTTGTCCATGTCCTTGCCGGCGACGAACCAGGCGTCGTGATCGCCGCCGCCGGGCAGCCCCTTTTCCTTGACGCCGCCGATCTGCAAGCCCTTGCGCTGGCCCAGCGTGTGGTACATCAGGCCGTCGTGCTCGCCGAGCACCTTGCCGTCGTCGAGACGGCGGATTTCGCCCTTCTTCGGCGGCAGGTAGCGCGACAGAAAATCCTTGAACGGCCGCTCGCCGATGAAGCAGATGCCGGTCGAATCCTTCTTGGCGGCGACGTGCAGGCCCTCGGCCTCGGCCATCTTGCGCACGTCGCGCTTGTAGAGATCGGCCAGCGGGAACAAGGTCTTCGACAGCTGCGCCTGGTTCAGGCGATAGAGGAAATAGCTCTGGTCCTTGGTGCCGTCCTCGGCCTTGAGCAACTGGAATTCGCCGTTGAATTCGCGCACCCCGGCATAGTGGCCGGTGGCGATCTTGTCGGCGCCGAGCTTCAGCGCATGATCGAGGAAGGCCTTGAACTTGATTTCGGAATTGCACAGGATGTCCGGATTCGGCGTCCGCCCGGCCTGGTATTCGCGCAGGAATTCGGCAAACACGCGCTCCCGGTATTCGGCAGCGAAATTGACCACCTCGACGTCGATGCCGATACGGTCGGCGACGCTCATCACGTCGATCAAATCCTGGCGCGACGAGCAATACTCTTCGGTATCGTCGTCCTCCCAGTTCTTCATGAAAAGGCCGATCACGTTCCAGCCCTGCTGCTTCAGCAACAGCGCGGCAACCGAGGAATCCACGCCGCCGGACAAGCCGACGACCACCGTTTTCTTAGACATCGGGCCCAGCCCCTTTCTTCCATTCGTCCAGCGGCAGAATCACCGCCGGCTGACCATTATCGACGAACCAGCTATCGATCACGAAGCGTCGGTGTTCATCATCACGTTTTTCTTCAATCACCGCCGACCAATGCACCGGCACGATGCCGGCAAAATTGCGGCTATCCGTCTCGAGGACCCGGTGCCAGCGCAGATAACCGCGCCGCGCCAGCAAATGCAGCAGACGGGTGGTCGACGTCGAGTGGTCGATGCAATCCATTTTGCCCGAGACGTTGTCGTCCGCGTAATTGCCGCCACGGTCGTTATGAATGTCCGACTGTTCGCCCGCCCAGCCATACAGACGGCCGATCGCCACCGCCAGCACGCTGCGTTCCGTCGCCGCATCGGTCGCTGCCAGCAGCATCCGGCGGATCTGGCCGAGTTGCCCCTCGGTGTAGCGGACCGCCACCTGAAAGTTGCAGCCGTAGCCGTGGCAGACGCGCACCGACTCGTCGGCCCACAGGCCGCCGGACAGGCCGGCGAGGAGCAGCCACCCCCAGCGCAGCATCAGCCGTAGTGCACCAGCAGATCGAGCGGGTAACGCTTGCCGGCCAGCAAATCCTCGCAACAACGCAGGATCAGCGGGCTGCGATGGCGTTCCTGCGTCGCCTTGACCTCGTCCAGCGTCAGCCAGCGAGCGGCGACGATACCGTCGTCCAGCTTGCGGTCGGCCTCGAAGCCGCGCAGTTCGCCGGCAAAGGCGAAGCGCAGGTAGGTCGTGTCTTCCTTGGTCGGATGCTTCCAGTGATAAATACCGACCAGATGCGTCGGCTTGAAATGGTAAGCGGTCTCTTCCAGCGCTTCGCGGACCACGGCATCGACCAGCGGCTCGTCTTCCTCGAGGTGGCCGGCCGGCTGGTTGAAGGCCAGGCCGGCCTCGGTTTCTTCCTCGACCAACAGGAACTTGCCGTCGCGATAGACGACGGCGGCGACGGTAACGTGGGGCTTCCAAACCATGGCAGTGCTCAAACGGCAAAACCGTTATTTTACCGTCTGAATTGGGCTAGAATTATGGGCTTTTACATACGGCAACACGGAGAATCACCATGTCCATGTCGGATCGCGACGGTTTTATTTGGCAGGATGGCAAGCTCGTGCCCTGGCGCGAAGCGACCACCCACGTCCTCACCCACTCCCTGCACTACGGTATGGGTGTATTCGAGGGCGTCCGTGCCTACAAGACCGAACGCGGCACCGCGATTTTCCGTTTGAAGGAGCACACCGAGCGCCTGTTCCGCTCGGCCCACATCTTCCAGATGCAGATGCCCTACACCGCCGAGGAACTGAACGAGGCGCAGAAGGAAGTCATCCGCGCCAACAAGCTCGAGTCCGGCTATCTCCGCCCGCTCGCCTTCTACGGCTCGGAAAAGATGGGCGTTTCGCCCAAGGGCGCCAAGGTGCACGTCATCATCGCCGCCTGGCCGTGGGGCGCCTACCTCGGCGAGGAAGGCATGCAGCGCGGCATCCGCATCAAGACCTCGTCCTACACCCGCCACCATGTGAACATCACCATGGTGCGCGCCAAGGCGTCGGGCAATTACATGAACTCCATCCTCGCCAACAACGAGGCGACCACTGACGGCTACGACGAAGCCCTGCTGCTGGATCCGGAAGGCTACGCTTGCGAAGGCGCCGGCGAGAACCTGTTCATCGTCAAGAACGGCAAGCTGTACACGCCGGACCTGACCGCCTGCCTCGAAGGCATCACCCGCGCCACGGTCATGCAACTGGCCGGCGAACTGGGCATCGAAGTCATCGAAAAGCGCATCACCCGCGACGAAGTCTATTGCGCCGACGAAGCCTTCTTCACCGGCACCGCCGCCGAAGTGACGCCGATCCGCGAACTCGACAACCGCCAGATCGGTGTCGGCCACCGCGGCCCGATCACCAAGGCGCTGCAGGAAAAGTATTTCGACGTGGTCTATGGCCGCTCCGCTGCCCATGCCGACTGGCTGGCCACCGTCTAATCCAGGGAGAACACCATGTCCGACCAAAAGACCATTGAAGTCACCGCCCACGACCTGCCGCTGCACTGTCCGACGCCGAATGCGCCGCTGTGGAGCCAGCACCCGCGCGTTTTCCTCGACGTGGTGAAGACCGGCGAAGTGACCTGCCCGTACTGCAGCGCCAAGTACGTCCTGACGGGCGAAGCTCCGAAGGGACACCACTGAGCAACTTGGTTGCCTAGCTGTTAGGATCGGGTAAAGGCAAAAGCGCCCCGCGCTTGCTTACTCGATCCTCGGCAACTCGATCCTAATAGCTAAATGAAAGCTCTCATCGTCGCCCCCTCGTGGATCGGCGACACCATCATGGCGCAACCGCTGTTCGCGCGGTTGGCCGCCCGCCATCCCGGTCTGCAGCTCGATGCCCTGGCGCCGCGCTGGGTGGTTCCGGTTCTGCAGCGCATGCCGGAAATCCGCGACGTGATCGACAGCCCGTTCGGGCACGGCCAGTTGTCGCTGAAGGCGCGCTGGCGCCTGGCCCGCCAGCTGGCCGCGCGCGGCTATGACGCGGTCTACGTCCTGCCCAATTCGCTCAAATCGGCTCTCGTGCCGTGGCTGGCCGGCATTCCGCAACGCGTCGGCTTTACCGGCGAATCGCGTTACGGCCTGATCAACATCCGCCACACCCTCGACAAGCAGGCCCTGCCGATGATGGTCGAGCGCTTCATGCAACTGGCCGAAATGCCGGGCACGCCGCCGGCCCAGCCGATCGCCCACCCGCGCATCCGCTCCAGCCAGGCCGACCAGCAGCGTACCCTGGCCGAACTCGGCCTCGAAAAACCCGCGCGCATCGTCGCCTTCTGCCCCGGTGCCGAATACGGCCCGGCCAAGCGCTGGCCGGCTGCCCATTTCGCCACGCTGGCCAAGGCTTTGGCCGAACAGGGCTGCGCCATCTGGCTGTTCGGTTCGCCCAAGGATCATGCCGTTGCCGAAGAAATATCGCAGCTCGCCCCCGGCCTGTGCCGCAACCTGTGCGGCGCCACCACGCTCGGCCAGGCGGTCGACCTGCTGGCACTGGCCGATCTGGTGGTATGCAATGACTCCGGCCTGATGCACGTCGCCGCCGCCCTCGACCGCCCCATCGTCGCGCTGTACGGCTCGTCGTCGCCCGGCTTCACGCCGCCGCTGTCCGAGCGGGCCGACATCGTCAGCCTGAATCTCGAGTGCAGCCCCTGCTTCAAGCGCGAATGCCCGCTCGGCCACCTCGACTGCCTGAACAAAATGACTCCCGGGCTGGTTTTTGAACACTGCCGGAAATGGATCTCGCCATGAGCAAACCGGGCCACTTCGCGTCGCCGGACGATGTCGAGCACGCCTTCTACGACGCCATCGCCCACGGCGATGCCGACCTGCTGATGCTGGTGTGGGCCGAGGACGAGGAAACCGTCTGCGTCCATCCGACCGGCGTCCGCCTACTCGGCGAAGCGCCGATCCGCGAAAGCTGGCGCAGCATCTTCGCCAGCGCCAAGATCAAGGTCCAGCCGGAATCGGTCGCCCACTGGCACGGCACGGTGATGGCCATCCACCACCTGACCGAAGTCCTGTTCGTCGGCGACGACCCCAGCCCGCACGGGCCGCTCCACGTCACCCATGTCTATGTCCGCGGCGCCCATGGCTGGCGCCTGGTCAGCCGGCACGCCTCGGCCGCCGACGACGGCCATCAGGCCATGGCCGACGCCGTGCCGCACACCCTGCATTGAGACCCTATAGCGCCCCCGGCTGGCTCCCCGGCGGCCAGGCCCAGACCCTGTGGCCGCTCCTCATCAAGCCCCGGCACATCCCCTTGCGGCGCGAGCGGTGGACCACCCCGGACGGCGACTTCATCGATGTCGATCACCTCGACGGCTCGGCCGAAGCACCGCTACTGGTGCTTTTCCATGGCCTCGAGGGCAGCGCCCGCAGCCACTACGCGCTGTCCACCGCCCATGCCTGCCGGCAGATCGGCTGGCGCCTGGCCGTGCCGCACTTCCGCGGCTGCTCCGGCGAGCTGAATCACCGGCCGCGCGCCTATCATTCGGGCGATACGGCGGAAATCGACTGGATCCTGCGCCGCCTGCACGGCGGCAATGGCGGCCGGCACCTGCACGTGGCGGGCATTTCGCTGGGCGGCAACGCACTGCTCAAATGGGCCGGCGAACAAGGCCAGAAAGCCGGCGAGCTGGTCAGCGGCGTCGCCGGCATCTGCGCCCCGCTCGACCTCGCCGCCTGCGGCCACCATCTGGCCCGCGGCTTCAACCGCCTCTACACCCGGCATTTCCTCGACACCCTGAAGGCCCGCTCGGCCGCCCGCCTGCAGCGCTTTCCCGGCCTCTTCGATCCCGAACGCATGCACCGGGCCAGCAACCTGTGGGAATTCGACGATGCCGTCACCGGGCCGGTGCATGGCTTTGCCGGCGCCGACGACTACTGGGCGCGCTCGTCGGCCAAGCCGTGGCTGAAGGCCATCGCCGTTCCCGCCCTGGTGGTCAATCCGAAAAACGATCCCTTTCTGCCCGCCGCCGCGCTCCCCGGCGCGGCCGACATCAGCCGCACAGTCCGCCTCGAGCAGCCCGCCACCGGTGGCCACGTCGGCTTCGTCAGCGGCGCCTTCCCGGGAAATCTGGACTGGCTGCCGCAAAGGCTCTTACACTTCTTCATTTCCGAAACGTCATAATCACACATCATGAGCCAACTCCCTGCCGAAATATTCAAGGCCTACGACATCCGGGGCATCGTCAATAAATCGCTGACCGCCGATGTGGTGCGCCAGGTGGGCCACGCGCTCGGTTCGCTGGCCGTCGAACAAGGCCAGAAAGCCATCGCCGTCGGCCGTGACGGCCGCCTGTCCGGCCCCGAGTTGGCCGGCGCGCTGATGGACGGCATCTGTGCCGCCGGCGTTGACGCCATCGATGTCGGCTGCGTGCCGACCCCGCTCACCTACTTCGCCGCCTATGAACTGGGCTGCCACTCCTGCGTCTCGGTCACCGGTAGCCACAATCCGCCGGACTACAACGGCCTGAAGATGGTCATCGGCGGCACGACGCTGGCGCTGGATGCCATCCAGGACCTCAAGAAGCGCATCGAGGCCGGCAACCTGAAGCACGGCCAGGGCCAACGGCGCAGCGCCGACATCACCGCCGCCTATGTCGAGAAGATCGTCGGCGACGTCAAGCTGGCCCGCCCGATGAAGATCGTCATGGACTGCGGCAACGGCGTCGCCGGCGCCATCGCCCCCGAACTGTTCAAGCGCCTCGGCTGCGACATCGTGCCGCTCTACTGTGAAGTCGACGGCAATTTCCCGAACCACCACCCGGACCCGTCCAAGCCGGAAAACCTGGCCGATGTGATCAAGGCGCTGAAGGAAACCGACGCCGAAATCGGCATCGCCTTCGACGGCGACGGCGACCGCCTCGGCGTGGTGACCAAGGACGGCGAAATCATCTTCCCGGATCGCCAGCTGATGCTGTTCGCCGCCGACGTGCTGTCGCGCGTGCCGGGCGGCCAGGTCATCTACGACGTCAAATGCACGCGGCTCCTCGCCCCGTGGATCAAGCAGCACGGCGGCGTGCCGCTGATGTGGAATACCGGCCACGCGCTGGTCAAGGCCAAGCTCAAGGAAACCGGCGCCCCGCTGGCCGGCGAAATGTCCGGCCACACCTTCTTCAAGGAACGCTGGTACGGCTTCGACGACGGCCTGTACACCGGCGCCCGCCTGCTGGAAATCCTGAGCAAGGCGGCCGACGCCAACCCGGTGCTGAAGAACCTGCCCAACGCACCGTCCACCCCGGAACTGAACATCAAGATGGCCGAAGGCGAACCCTTCACGCTGATCGACAAGCTGAAGGCCGACGGGAAATTCGCCGGCGCCGAGGAAATCATCACAATCGACGGCGTCCGGGTCGAGTACGCTGACGGCTTCGGGCTGGCCCGCCCGTCGAACACCACGCCGGTCGTCGTGCTGCGTTTTGAAGCCGACAATGCGGCTGCCCTGGAACGTATCCAGAGCGGCTTCCGGCAGGCGCTCAATGCCGTGTGGCCAGGAATTCAGCTACCGTTTTAAGGAATTTTCGTGAGTGAAGCAGCCGCCGACCAGCTTTTTCTCGGACGCCAACCGATCCTGGATCGTGAACAGCGGCTGTTCGCTTACGAACTGCTATTCCGCAACGGCCACCGCAACTTCGCCGAAGTAACCGATGACGTGCAGGCGACGGCGACCGTCATCGCCAACGCCTTTACCGAACTGGGGGTCGAAGCGGCGCTCGGCCAGCACCGCGGCTTCATCAATGTCGACGAGCAGTTCCTGTTCAGCGACATGGTCGAACTGCTGCCGCACCATGCCGTCGTGCTGGAAATTCTCGAAACCGTTCGCCCGACCCCGGCCGTGATCGAGCGCTGCCATGCGCTGAAGGCCGCCGGATTCACGCTGGCCCTCGACGACGTCATCCAGCTCGAACCCGAATTCGCCGAATTGCTCGCCCTGGTCGAAATCGTCAAGGTCGATATCCAGCGACTGTCGCGTGACCAGCTGATGCAGCTGACCATGAAGCTCCAGCCGATGGGCAAGCAGTTGCTGGCCGAGAAGGTCGATTCCCGCGAGCAGATGGAGCACTGCCTGGAACTCGGCTTCTCGCTGTTCCAGGGCTATTACTTCGCCAGACCGACCGTCATCGCCGGCAAAAAGCTGGACCACTCGCAGTTGTCCATGATGAAACTGATGAGCCTGCTGGTCAGCGATGCCGACACCGGCGAACTGGAAGCTGTCCTGAAGCCGGAGCCCGGCCTGACCATCAACCTGCTGCGCATGACCAACTCGGTCGGCGCCGGCTGTGCCGAGTACATCACCTCGGTGGGTCACGCCATCACGGTCCTCGGCCGGCGCCAACTGCAGCGCTGGCTGCAGTTGCTGATCTTCGCCGCCGGCAACCAGAATGCCAGCAGCAATCCGCTGCTGCACATGGCCGCCACCCGCGGCCGCCTGATGGAACTGCTGGCCGGTGAATTGAGCCCAGGCGACGGCGCGCTGGCCGACCGCGCCTTCATGGCCGGCATCATGTCGCTGATGCCGGCCCTGGTCGGCCAGACCATCGCCGACATCGTGACGCCCCTCGGCCTGGCCGAAGATGTCCGCGCCGCCCTGTGCGAAGGCAGCGGCCCGCTGGGCGCCTTGCTGCGCATCAGCGAAAGCAGCGAGAACGGCGACCTGACCCAATTGGCCGCGGCCCTCGCCGAGCTGCCGGGACTCGGCCCGAAGGCGGTCAATCGCGCACAAACCCAGGCACTGCGCTGGACCAACGAAATCGACCAGGAACGGCAGGCGTAAAGCGTTGCAAAAGCAAGTCGTTACAAAACCGCCACAGCCGGACCACAAATCGCGCCGCGGCCGCCGCCTATAATCGCCTCGTCACCTAACTTCGCCACGACGCATGAACAGCCCATATCAGCAATTCGGACCCAACGCCCTGGCCCAGCCGCCGCGAGGCCCACTGGCCAAACTGCTCGCCTTCGTGCTGAGCGCGGCCTTCCTGATCCTCGCCTTCATGTTTTCGCTGGTCGCCCTGGTTATCGTCGCGGTGGCCGGGCTGATCCTGGGCGGCTGGCTGTGGTGGCGCACCCGGCAGTTGCGCCGGGAAATCAATCGTTCATGGTCGAGCCAGCACCCGACCGATGCCGGCACATCGGCAAATGGTCCGGCTTACGAGCCGCCGTCCTCGCCGCGCCGGTCGGCAACCATCATCGAAGGCGAAGCGGTCCGCATGACCGACGAACCGGCCGCTGCTCCGCTGCACCGGGTCGAGTAACGCCCCTGGCGGGCGCCGCCCGCTCAGCGTAGCTTGGGATTAAGCGAACCCCGGTTGTAGTCCTTGTCGCCGGGCATCAGGGTGCGCCCGACGCCGAACAGCCCGCCCTGCGCTTCGACCGGGCGGGTCTTGTTTTCCGGGTATTCAGCGGCGACCTTCTGTGCCGCGGCGGCTTTCGCCGTATCGGCGAACTCCCAGCGTCCATTGGGGAACAGGCGAACCTTCTGGCCATCCGCCGTCGTCGCGTCGAGCGGCGTGCGATCAAGCTCGGCGGCCAGGCCGGAGCCCGCCGCCAATAGCAGCATCAGCGCGCAAGCGGCTTTCACAGCTTGCCGTCGACCCAGGCGCCGACCGAAGCCAGAGCCGCCGGCAGGTTTTCCGGCTGAGTGCCGCCGGCCTGTGCCATGTCCGGCCGGCCGCCGCCCTTGCCGCCCACCTGCTGGGCCACCTGATTGACCAGTTCGCCGGCCTTGACCTTGCCGGTCAGGTCGGCGGTGACGCCGGCGATCAGCGTCACCTTGCCGTCGGCTACCGAAGCCAGCACGATGGCGGCCGACTTCAGCTTGTCCTTCAGCTTGTCCATAGTTTCGCGCAGCCCGTTCACATCGGCGCCGTCCAGCGTCGCGGCGAGCACCTTGGCGCCCTTGACGTCGACCGCCTGATTGACCAGATCGTCGCCCTGGCTGGATGCCAGCTTGGACTTCAGGCGGGCCAGCTCCTTCTCCAGTGCGCGGACGTTGTCCATGATGCCGACGACACGCTCGGCGATCTCGTCGGGCGTCGTCTTCAACAAGGCGGAAATGCCGTTGATCCGGGTCGCCTGCTCCTGAACGTAGGACAGCGCATTGTTACCGGTGATCGCCTCGACGCGGCGCACGCCAGCGGCGACGCCGGCTTCGGAGACGATCTTGAACAGGCCGATGTCGCCGGTTCGGCTGACGTGGGTGCCGCCGCACAGTTCCTTCGACGAGCCGATGCCGACGACGCGAACCTCGTCGCCGTACTTCTCGCCGAACAGCATCATGGCGCCAGATTTCTGGGCATCGTCGATAGCCATTACCCGGCTGTCAGTAGCGGCATTGGCGAGGATTTCGTCATTGACAATTTCCTCGACCTCGCGGATTTCCTCGGCAGTCATCGGCGCATTGTGCGCGAAGTCGAAGCGGGTCTTGTCGGCATCGACCAGCGAGCCCTTCTGCTGAACGTGCGAGCCGAGCACCTGGCGCAGCGCCTTGTGCATCAGGTGGGTCACCGAGTGGTTGCGGGCGGTCGCGGCACGGGCGATCGCATCGACCTTGGCACCGACTTCCTGGCCGACCGCCAGCTTGCCGGTCTTCAGCACGCCGTGATGGCCGAAGACGGCAGCCTGGATCTTCAGGGTATCCTCGACCGCAAAGATTCCGCCGGCGCCCTTCAGTTCGCCGCGATCGCCAGACTGGCCGCCGGACTCGGCGTAGAAAGGGGTGTGATCGAGAACGACGACGCCCAGATCGCCTTCATCAAGCGTATCGACCGCGACACCATCCTTGTACAGCGCCAGCACCTTGGCCCGCGCCTCGAGCCGCTCGTAGCCGTGGAAGGTGGTTTCCTGGCCGGCATACTCAAGGTTGGCGGCCATCTTGAACTTGCCGGCGGCGCGCGCCTGCTCCTTCTGGCGGGCCATCGCCGCATCAAAGGCGGCGGCATCGACGGTGACGTTGCGTTCGCGGCAGATGTCAGCCGTCAGGTCGAGCGGGAAGCCATAGGTGTCGTGCAGCTTGAAAGCCGTTTCGCCGTTGAACACCGTGACGCCCTTGGCCGCCATCGCGGCGAGTTCGCCTTCGAGGATTTCCATGCCGTTCTCGATGGTGGCGAAGAAGCGGTCTTCCTCCTGCTTCAGCGTCGCCATGATCTTGGCCTGGTGTTCCTTCAGTTCGGGGTAGGCGTCGCCCATTTCGGCGACCAGATCGGGAACGATCTTGTGGAAGAAGGCGGCGCGGGCACCCAGCTTGTAGCCATGGCGGATAGCGCGGCGGACGATGCGGCGCAGCACATAGCCGCGGCCTTCATTGCCCGGGATGACGCCGTCGGCGAGCAGGAAGGAACAGGCGCGGATGTGGTCGGCCAGCACCTTGAGCGACGGGCTGTCCATGTCGGCATCGCTGGTCTCGCGGGCGGCGGCCTTAAGCAGCGCCTGGAACAGATCGATTTCGTAGTTGGCGTGCACGCCCTGCAGGACAGCCGAGATGCGCTCGAGGCCCATGCCGGTGTCGACCGAAGGCTTGGGCAGCGGATGCATGACGCCGGCCTCGTCGCGGTTGAACTGCATGAAGACGTTGTTCCAGATTTCGATGAAACGGTCGCCGTCTTCCTCAGGCGATCCCGGGGGGCCGCCCCAGTGCTGCGGGCCGTGGTCGTAGAAGATCTCGGTGCACGGGCCACAGGGGCCGGTATCGCCCATCATCCAGAAATTGTCGGAAGCGTAGCGGGCGCCCTTGTTGTCGCCGATGCGGATGACCTTGTCGGCCGGCACGCCGACTTCCTTGGTCCAGATGTCGTAGGCCTCGTCGTCCTCGGCGTACACCGTGACCGTCAACTTGTCCTTGGGCAGCTTGTAGACGTCGGTCAGCAGTTCCCAGGCGTACTTGATGGCATCGCGCTTGAAATAGTCGCCGAAGCTGAAATTGCCCAGCATCTCGAAGAAGGTGTGGTGGCGGGCGGTATAGCCGACGTTCTCGAGGTCGTTGTGCTTGCCGCCGGCGCGCACGCACTTCTGCGAGGTGGTGGCGCGGGTATAGGGACGCTTGTCGAAACCGAGGAAAACGTCCTTGAACTGGTTCATGCCGGCGTTGGTGAACAGCAGGGTCGGGTCGTCGTGCGGCACCAGCGAACTGGAGGACACGATCTGGTGCCCCTTGGAGGCGAAGAAGTCGAGGAACTGCTGACGGATTTCGGAGCTTTTCATAAGCTGGCGGCCTTTGCGGCGTTGGAATTCGAAACCGTCGATTTTAAATGAAAGTGCCCGCCTTCAGTGCAGGCCGATGACGGGAAAAGCACGGCAAGGCCCTGCCCAAAAAGAAAAACCCGCCCAACGGCGGGTTTTCGGCAAACAGCAATCGGCGTTCAGCGGCGGTGCGGACGATCGACACGGCCGTTGTGGTTGTAATCGTGCTGGCGATCGTGTTTCTGCTCATAGATGCGCTCGCTCTGGGCGTTCTGGGCATGGTTAATGCGCGCCCGTTCCTGGCGGGTCACCACGCCATCCGCCTTGGCGCGGCTTTCCATGTTGGCGACGTGCTGCTGGCCGCGCTCCAGGCGATTGGCTTCGCGCGGGGTAAGGCTGCCCGAAGCGACGCCCTGCTCGATGCGGCGTTCCTGATTGGCCTGGCGCTGATCGATGCCCGGCGTGTTGGCCTGCGCGAATGCGAGGGTCGGCAGAACGATGGCGATGGCGGCAAGTGCTTTGACGGTTTTCATGATTTTTCCTCCTGTGGTGTAGGGCGAACTCCCTGAGCCGCATTAGAAGTTAAACCGGGTTAAAAATCAGCCGCCCAATTGCAAGCCTTTGTAAGCACTTGTTTCCGCTGCGAATAGGTCCAATCTATCGGTAAATACCGCGCTGACACCCCGCCCGAACAGGTCCTGGGCCTGCTCCGGCGTATTGACGGTGTAGCAGAGAACCGGAATTCCTTTGGCATGCGCTTCGGCCAGCGCTCCATCCTCCAGATGCCTGGCGTTGCAATGCAGCGTCAACGCCTGCACCCGCTGCATTTCCTGCTGCCAGTCCGCAGGCACCCGTTCGAACAACAGGCCGCGCGGGATTTCCGGCGCCAGGTTGCGGGCGATGGCGACTGCCTCGAGTGAAAAGGACGAAATCAGCGGCATTACTGCCGCCCCATGCCACAGGGCGGAAGTCTGGCGGGCAACCACCTCGGCTGTCTGGCGTTCGTAGCCTGCCGCCGGCTTGATCTCGACATTGGCCAGCAGGCCATATTCCCGGCACAGCGCGGCCGCCTCGGCAAAGCGCGGAATACGCTCGCCGCCGCCGGCATCGAGGGCAAAAAGCACGATATCCGGCGTGTCGCAGACGCGGCCGACACCGTTGGTCGTCCGCTCCAGCGTTTCATCGTGAATGACCACCGGCGTGCCCTCAGCCGACAGCATGACGTCGAATTCGACGGCCCGATAGCCAAGCCGGGCCGCCAGCCGGATGCCGGCCAGCGTGTTTTCCGGGGCGAGCGAACCGCCGCCGCGATGGGCAAACCAGCGCGGCAGCGGCAGTTGCATCAGAAGGGCTGCGCCTTCTTCAGCACCGCCTTGGCGGCGAGCACCGCATTGCCGCGCGTCACCGCCGTATCGAGCGCCGCCTTGGCCGGCTTCTTGTCGGCCCACACCGCCTCCAGCTCCTCGTTGGCGATGATGCGCACCGGGTCGGCGTCGGCGACGTGCGGCACGTGCGAGGTGCCGCGCCCCTTCATCGAGGCATAGGCCACTTCCAGGGTCTTGTCGCCATCCTGCAGCAACTTGCTGCGCGCCGCCGAGCGGGCCGCAGTGGTCAGCGGCAGGCCGCCATAGACGCGGACCAGCTCGACCTGCATTTCCGGCGACAGCAGGAAGGAAACGAACTTCGCCGCCTGCTTGTACTCGGCGGCCGACTTGCCGGCGCCAGCCCACAGCGACGCGCCGTCGGCCAGCGAACTCTGCCGCCCGCCATAAACGTCATCGTGGTACGGCATGGGCGCCACGCCCAGCTCTACCCCCTTGGCGTCGCGGAAATCGATATGTTCGCGCGAATCGGTGGTGATCATCGCGCATTCGCCGTCATGGAACTTGGCGCTGGCTTCATTGCGGCGGCCGAACAGCTTGAAGTAGTTGGCCTTGGTCCACGTCGCCATCATCGCGATGTGCTTGACCTGCGGCAGACCATTGAAGGTCAGCACGCCTTTTTCATTGACCGCCGGCACGCCGGATACGGCGCTGACGTTGTCGATATGCACCCAAACCGGCCACGACGAGGTGTACGGGCAGGCATAGCCGGCATCCTGAAGCTTGTCGAGCACGCCTTGCATTTCGAACCAGGTCTTCGGCGGCTGCTCGGGATCCAGCTTGGCCTTGCGGAAAGCGTTCTTGTTGTAGAACAGCACCGGGGTCGAATAGACCAGCGGTAGGGCGACCAGGCGCCCCTTGCCATCAACCACGCCGGACTTCAGGTCGGCCGACAGGTCGGTCAGCTTCAGCGGCTGCCCGGCCTTGGCCATCATTTCGTGGAGCGGCACGAAATTCTTCGGCTGCGTCAGCACCTCGGTCATGTCGTAACGGCGCACCAGATTCAGGCCAGCCGGCTTCTCGCCCTTTTCCAGGCGAGTCAGTTTCAGATTGCCACCGGTCTCCTTGTTGAAGCGATCGACCACCGCCTGCAACTGCTCCTCGCCCACCGGCCCCAGGTTGTGCGCGAGTTCGAAATCGGCCGCGGCCTGGGCTACCGGTGCCGGCTTGGCGACTGCTTTGGCGGGCTTGGCGGCCATTGCCGACGAACCTGCGCAAGCCAGGGCAACGGCGATGACGGAAGGGAGAATGCGATGCTGCATGGGTACTCCAAAGGGGGGCGAAAAGTGGGCCATTATACCCGCCGAACAAGGGACCACGAGGGGCTACGCGGCCCCACATTTTTCGCAAATATGCGAGAATCGCGGCCATGTACAAGCTCATTCCTGCCCTCATTGCCGCCCTTGCCCTGACGGCCTGCGACCAGATCGAACAGAAGCTGGGCCTGGAAGATCCGGCCAAGAAAGAAGCCCGCATGGAACCCGAGGCCAAGGCCGTCGGCAGCGCATGCCGGCAATCGGGACGCGCCATCGAGGACTGCTACGCCATCTACGGCTGGCTGCCCAAGGCCGGCATCTACGCCGGCTGGCGCGAGATGGACGAATACATGCGGGAAAACAAGCTGGAAACCGTTGCCCCGCAACTGCCGCCCCCCGAACCGCCGGGCACCAAGAAGAAAGCCAGGAAAACCACCGAGGACGCACCAGTAGGCGAAGCGAAGGCCGAAACCAAGGCGGAAGTGAAGTCCGAGGCCAAGGCGGAAGCCAGGGCCGACAGCGAGAAAAAAGCGGACAAACACTAAATGGCGATTGCCGGGGCGGATTAGCGCCGCCGAGGGAGGATACTGATGCGCCCGCCAGCCTACATGACGGGGATTCGCGGCAAGCTGATCGCCATCTTCGTGGCGATCAAGGTGGTTCCGCTGCTGCTGCTCGCTGGATTTGCCTGGCTGGCGACGAATCAGCTGGGCGACGACGTATCGGGCAAGGCCGCCGGCATGGCCGACAGCATGCTGGCGACCATGAAGTCTATCGGCCAGACGGTCACTGACGATTCGATTCGAGCCCTCGACCTGCGCTCCCGGGAGGCCATCGAGGCGATGACCACCCATACCGCCCGGGAAATCGCCAGCTTCCTGTACGACCGGGACGCCGACATCCGGCAGGCGGCGGCGCTCGAACCATCCGCCGCGGCGTTTGCCCGCTTCCTGGCCGAACGCCAGCGCGAGCTTTACCGGCACGGCCCGTGGCAACTGGCCGCCGACGGCAAGTCGTGGGTTCCGGAAACCCCGGTCGTCCGCGACGCCAAGGTTACCCGCCCCATCCTGGCCGACAACGCCAAAGATTTCCATGCCCGGCCGGCGGAATATCTCGGGGAAGCCGAACGGCGCCCGCTATTCGTCGAAATGACCTACATCGACCTGGCCGGCAACGAAAAGATCAAGGTGACCCGCGGCGACCTGACCGACAAAACACTGCGCAACATCACCAACCCGGCGAACACCTTCGTCAAGGCGGAAAGCTATTTCGCCGAACTGAAGAAGCTGAATCCAGGAGAAATCTACGTCTCCGACGTCATCGGCGCCTATGTGCCAACCCAGGTCATCGGCCCCTACCTGCCGGCGACGCTGGACAAGGCCGGCAAGCCGTTCACGCCGCAGGAATCGGCCTATGCCGGGACAGAAAACCCTCTCGGCAGGCGCTTCCGCGGCATCGTCCGCTGGGCCATGCCGGTGCTCAAGGGAGGCCGGATCGAGGGTTACGTGACGCTGGCCCTGGACCACGACCATATCCGCCAATATTCCGACCGCCTGATGCCGACTGCGGAGCGCTACACGCCGATCGCCGACGCCATCAAGGGCAACTACGCCTTCCTGTGGGACCACAACAGCCGCGCCATTTCCCATCCGCGCGACTACATGATCGTCGGCTACGACCCGCAAACCGGACACCCGGCGACACCCTGGATGGATGAAGACCTGTATGCCGAGTGGCAGGCCAGCGGCAAACCGTCCGACGAATTCCTGGCCGGCATTCCGCCCTTCCGCGACCAGAACCTCAAGCGCAAGCCGGCCAAGGCGCTGGCCAAGGCCGGCACGGTCGGCCTCGACTGCCGCTACCTGAATTTCTCGCCGCAGTGCGACGGCTGGAACGCAGTGACCGAACACGGCGGCTCGGGTTCCTTCGTCATCTTCTTCTCCGGCCTGTGGAAACTGACCACCGCCGCCGCCATTCCCTATTACACCGGCCAGTACGGCAAGACGCCGCAGGGTTTCGGCTTCGTAACCATCGGCGCCAACGTCGATGAATTTCACAAGGCAGCGACCGACACTGCATCCCGGATCAACACCCTGGTCGAAGAAAAGGATCGCGATTTCAAGGCGCAGCGTGGTGCGCTGCTCGAGCACATCGCCAGCAGCCTGGCCTCGACGGCGCTTGGTCTGTGGGGCTCGACCCTACTCATGGTCGTCGTCGTCATCGGCATTGCCGTGTGGATGGCCGGTGTCTTGACCGGGCGCATCACCGGCATGATCGACGGCATCCACGCTTTCCAGAACGGCGACCTGAGCCGCCGCCTGGATGCCCGGTCGACAGACGAAATGGGCGAACTGGCCAGTTCCTTCAACCACATGGCCGACTCGGTCGAAGAGTCCTTCCGCCGGCTCGACGAGGCACGGGAAGAGGCCGAAGAGGCCAGCCGCCAGAAATCGGCCTTCCTGGCCACCATGTCACATGAACTGCGCACCCCGCTCAACGGTATCCTCGGTTTCGCCGATCTGCTGCAGTACGACGTGGAAAAGCCGGAGCACCGGGAATACGCCTCCATCATCCGGCGCAGCGGCGAACACCTGCTCAATCTGGTCAACGAAATTCTCGATCTGGCCAAGATCGAATCCGGCGAAATGATCTTCAAGTATGCCCCGGTCTCCATCGCCGGCATCGTGGACGAATGCGTCGCCGGGCATCGGGTCGCGGCCGAGAAGAAAGCCCTGCAGTTCACGCTGGACATGGCGGAAAATCTGCCCGCGGAGTTCCTGACCGACCCGACCCGGCTGCGCCAGATTCTGAACAATTTGTTGAGCAATGCCGTCAAATTTACAGCGTACGGCGAAGTCAGCCTCAAGGTAAGCTTGGTGGACGGCCACATCGCCTTTGCCGTGCGCGACACCGGTGTCGGCATCCCGGCCGAAAGCCTGGACACCATCTTCGAGAAATTCAAGCAGCTCGAACATTTCCTGACCCGGGAACACGGAGGGACCGGTCTGGGTCTGGCCCTGGTCAAACAACTGGTCGACCACCTGCACGGTCGCATCGCGGTTGATTCCGCGCCGGGCATCGGTTCGACCTTTACCGTCTATCTGCCCGTGGAGGGCTGACATGAATGAACAACGCCTGGCCCTCGTCGTCGACGACCATTACACCAACCGCCTGCTCGCCGCGACCCTGCTCAAACGCCTGAGATGGAGCGTGCTGGAAGCGTCGGACGGCCTGTCCGCCCTGGCCCTGAGCCGGGAAAACGACTTGCGCCTGATCCTGCTCGATATCAGCATGCCCGGCCTGTCCGGCGAGGAAACCTGCCGCCAGCTGCGTGCCGCCCATGACGGCAGCCCGCTCAAAATCATCGCCTATACCGCGCATGCCTTTGCCGAGGACCGGCAACGCCTGCTGGCTGGCGGCTTCGACGAAGTACTGGTCAAGCCGATCACCCGACAACAGTTGGAAAACCTGGTCGGCGACCTGTAGCCGGACCTGGCCGGAAGCACATTTCTCTCGTCATCCGACAGACTGCTTAGGTAATCTGACCGACAGTTGCCGGTAGGCGTATAATCCGGCCCCATGTCTGAAATCAATACCTTAGCCGGCGTCTCCGCCGACGCCCCGGCTGCCGAAGCAGCCCCCGAAATCACCTTTGCCGACCTCGGCCTCGCGCCCGAACTGCTGCGTGCCGTCACCGACGAGGGCTACACCAAGCCGACGCCGATCCAGGCCAAGGCCATTCCGCTCGTCATCAGCGGCAAGGACATCATGGGCGGCGCGCAGACCGGCACCGGCAAGACGGCCGCCTTCACGCTGCCCATCCTGCAGCGCATCCTGCCCTTCGCCAGCAGCAGCCCGTCGCCGGCCAAGCACCCGGTGCGCGCCCTGATCCTCGCGCCGACCCGCGAACTGGCGCTGCAAGTCTTCGAGTCGGTCAAGGCCTACAGCAAGCACACACCGATCCGCGCCATGTGCGCCTTCGGCGGCGTCGACATCAAGCCGCAGATCGCCGAACTGAAAAAGGGCGTCGAAATCCTCGTCGCCACGCCGGGCCGCCTGCTCGACCACGTCGAGAACAAGAGCGTCAGCTTCAACTCGGTGCAGGCCCTGGTCCTCGACGAAGCCGACCGCATGCTCGACATGGGCTTCATCCCCGACGTCACGCGCATCCTCAAGATGCTGCCGGCCCAACGCCAGAGCTTGCTCTTCTCGGCCACCTTCTCGGAAGAGATCAAGAAGCTGGCCGACACCATGCTGCAGTCGCCGGTGCTGGTCGAAGTCGCGCGCCGCAACCAGGTGTCGGACACCATCACCCACCGCGTCCATCCGGTTTCCGAATACGGCAAGCGCGGCCTGCTGACCAAGCTGCTCAAGTCCGGCGAAATCCGTCAGTGCATCGTCTTCATGCGCACCAAGCAGGGTTGCTCGCGCCTGACCCGCGAACTGCAGCGCTCCGGCATCCAGGCCGACGCCATCCACGGCGACAAGAGCCAGCTCGACCGCATCAAGGCACTCGACGCCTTCAAGGCCGGTGAAACGCACGCGCTGATCGCCACCGACGTCGCCGCCCGCGGCCTCGACGTCGATGACCTGCCCTATGTCATCAACTACGAACTGCCGCACACGCCGGAAGACTACGTGCACCGCATTGGCCGCACCGGTCGCGCCGGCAAGATGGGTAATGCCATTTCGCTGGTCAGCGCGCACGAAGTCGGCTATCTGGTCGATATCGAAAAGCTGATCAAGCGGCCGATCGAGCAGATCGAAGTAGCCGGCTTCGAACCGGAACCGGAATACGAATACCCCCCGGGCAACAAACGCAAGCGCCATGCCCCGCCAGTCGTCGCCCCGGTCGCCCAGCGCCCCGAGCGTGGCGACCGCACCGGCCGTCCGGAACGCAGCGACCGCCAGGAGCGCCGCCCGCGCCGCAACCCGATGATCGCCGCTGACGGCTTCGACTTCAGCAAGCCGTACGAAGAAACCACTCCGCGCGGCGATGTCCCGGATTCGCCCACGGCGCCGCCCAAAGCCGACCCGCACAAGCCGAAACGGGTCGTCGCCGCCCTTCTCGGCGGACTCGGCCGCAAATAACAGGGCTGACAAAGAAAAAACGGCGCCGCGAAGGCGCCGTTTTTGCGTCTGGCCCGTCTCAGCCCCGGGGGCGCGGCACAAAACCCGGCGGCGGGGCCGGCTTCTTCGGTGGCAAGGCATCGATCAGCTTGATGATCGCCAGCGACAGGTTGTCGCCGCCGCCCTTGCCCCGTTGCCGCGCCTTGTCGATCAGGATTTCGCAAGCCTGGCGAGCGGAATTGTCGGCGATCAGCGTGCCCAGCTCGAGATCGTCGAAATAGGCCCACAAGCCGTCGGAGCAGAGAACGAAAGAATCGCCCGCCACCAGTTCGCTCACCTCGTCGAGGGTGATCTTGGGATCTTCCTGACCGCCCAGCGACGCGAGCAGCACGTTACGGTTGGGGTGGTTCAGCGCCTCGGCCGGGGTAATTTTCCCCGTGGCGATGAGATGTTCGACGTAGGAGTGGTCGATGGTCCGGCGCACCAGTTGCTTGCCGCGGAAATGATACAGACGGCTGTCGCCGCAGTGCCCCCAGGTCACGCGCCCGGGTTGCAGAAGCAGCATGACCGCCGTACTGTGCGGGTCCATTTCGTTCATGAAGCGCGACGCCTTGATCATGGTGTGCGCCTCCTGCATGCTGTTTTGGAGCATGTGCTGCGGTGATTCGTCAGTGCCGATGAAATGGTCGAGGTTGGTTTTGGCGGTATGCACCACCTGTTCGGCCGCCAGCGCGCCGCCGGTGTGCCCGCCCATGCCGTCGGCGACCACCGCCAGCGCTACCCCCTTGCGGCGGGCATGCGGCAGGATCGCGACGCGATCCTGCTGTTCTTTCCGATCTCCCTGATGCTGTGCTGCGCAGGCATCGATTGCTATCGACATCCATCCTCCTTTTTTGGGAGGGAAGGTTATCACGAAACGGAAAGCGGTCGCTTAACCGCGTTGCGCGGCAAAATATCGAATCAGGACAAGGCTTCGTCGATGACCTCTACCCAGTGGCGCACCGGCAATCCGCCGCCCGCTTGCAGATGGGTCAGGCAACCGATGTTGGCGGTGGCCACCAGGGCCGGCCCGCCGGCATTGAGCGCCGCCAGCTTGTTGCTGCGCAGGCGATCGGCCAGTTCCGGCTGCAGTACCGAATAGGTACCGGCCGAACCGCAGCACAGATGGCTGTCGGCCACTGGGGTCAGCGCATAGCCGGCCGCCTGGAGCAGCTCTTCGATCACCCCTCGTATCTTCAAACCATGCTGCAGCGTGCAGGGTGAATGGAAGGCCAGCTTGACCTGCGCCCCGGGCGCATGTTGCACCAGGGGAAGCAGCCGGTCCTTCTCGGCCACTAGAATCTCGGAAGGGTCGCGGCAGAGCGCGCTGATCCGTGCCGCCTTCTGGGCATAGGCCGCATCGTCGGCTAGGACGTGGCCGTAATCCTTGACTTGGACGCCACAGCCGGAAGCGGTCACGACTATGGCTTCGATCCCGGCTTCGATATGCGGCCACCAGGCGTCGATATTGCGGCGCATATCATCCTTGCCGGCCGCCTGGTCGTTCAGATGAAAGCGCAAGGCACCGCAACAGCCCGCCTTGGCTTCCTCGAACAAGGCGATGCCGAGACGATCGAGGATACGGGCCGTCGCCCCATTGATATTGGGGGCCAGCGACGGCTGGACGCAACCGGCTAGCACCAGCATGCGCCGGGCATGCGCTGCTGCCGGCGGCCACGGCCGGCCAGCGCCAGGCGCCGGTGGCAGCTTGTCGGCCAGCGACGAGGGCAGCAAGGGTTTGGCCACCCGCGCCGCCGCTACCAGAGGGCCAAACAGGGCAGGATTGGGCAGCACCGTCCTGAGCAAGGCGCGCGTCACGGCATCGCCCAGGCGCCGCGGCAGTTTCTCTTCGACCACGGCCCGCCCGACATCGAGGAGATGGCTGTATTTGACGCCCGACGGGCAGGTCGTTTCGCAGGAACGGCAGGTCAGGCAGCGATCGAGATGGGTGCGCGTCTTCTCAGTGACCGGCTTGCCCTCGAGCACCTGCTTGATCAGGTAGATGCGGCCGCGCGGCCCGTCGAGTTCGTCGCCGAGCAGTTGGTAAGTCGGACAGGTTGCCGTGCAGAAACCGCAATGCACGCATTTGCGCAGGATTTCCTCGGCCACCTGGCCGTCATGCGTGGCCCGCAACTCGTCAGTGATTCTGGTTTCCATCAGAACTCCGCGTACAAACGACCGGGATTCAGGATGCCCTTCGGATCGAAGGACTCTTTCAGGCGGCGGTGCAAGGCGAGCAGCGCCGGCGACAGCGACGCGAAAGCGCCCTCCCGGCAACGTAGGGACTCCGGCGCGCGGTACAGCACAGCGTGGCCGCCAAGCCGGCTGGCCGCCCCGCGCACCGCCTCCTGCTCGCCGGCATACCAGCGCAGCGCCCCGCCCCATTCGATGGCGCGCAAGCCAGCCAACCCCGGTTCGCCGGCCGTCGACGGCAGGGCCAGACGCCACAGGATGTCGCCGGAAAAAGCCGGATGCGTCTGTTCGCGCACTGATTCCCAGTGCTGCCCCATGTCGCCTTGCACATCGCCGCCCAGCTTGCGGCGGGCGGCATCGACTGCGGCCGGTGCCCCGGAGAGGCGCAGCCACAGCTTTCCGTCATGCCAGAACGACGCTGAAATCGGCAGCGGGTGGCCGCTCCATTGATTGAGCCGGGCGATGGCTTCCCGTTCATCCACTGTGAAGACCAGCGTCTGCTCAGCCGTTGCCCGGGGCAACACTTTCAGCGTCACCTCGGCCAGCACGCCCAAGGTGCCCAGGCTGCCGACCAGCAGACGTGACACGTCGTAGCCAGCGACATTCTTCATGACCTGGCCGCCGAAATTCAAGACCTGCCCGGTACCATCCACCAGCTTGGTTCCCAGCATGAAATCACGCACCGCTCCAGCCTGCTGCCGGCGCGGACCGGACAGGCCGGCCGCGACGCAGCCACCGACCGTGGCCCCGGCAAAGTGCGGCGGCTCGAAAGCCAGCATCTGCCCTTTCTCATCCAACGCCGCCTCGATTTCGCTCAGCGGCGTGCCGCATTTGGCCGTGACGTACAGTTCGGTCGGCTCATAGGCCACGATGCCGCGATAGCCCGAGACATCCAGCACGTCACCGGACAGCATGCCGCCGTAAAAATCCTTGCTGCCAGCACCGCGGATGCGCAGCGCGCTATGTACGTCATGCGCCGCCTTGACGGCCTGAACGATCTGGTCGAGGGTCATCAGAAGCGCTCCAGTTCCGGAAATTTCAGGTCGCCATGGTGGACATGCATGCGCCCGTATTCGGCGCAGCGATGCAGGCTGGGCACCGCCTTGCCGGGATTGAGCAGGCCGGTCTCGTCGAAGGCCGACTTGATGCGGCGGAAGGCGTCCAACTCGGGGGTCGTGTACTGCACGCACATCTGGTTGATTTTCTCGACGCCGACGCCGTGCTCGCCGGTGATCGAGCCGCCGAGCGCCACCGACAATTCGAGGATTTCCGCGCCAAAGGCCTCGGCTCGCTCCCAACTGCCCGGCTGCGCGGTGTCGTACATGATCAACGGATGCAGGTTGCCGTCGCCGGCATGGAAGACGTTGGCGCAGCGCAGGCCGTATTTCTTCTCCATGGCGACGATGGCCGACAGCATCTCGGCCAGCCGCTTGCGCGGAATGGTGCCGTCCATGCAGTAGTAATCCGGCGTGATGCGGCCGACCGCCGGGAAGGCCGCCTTACGCCCGGCCCAGAAGCGCAGGCGTTCGGCTTCCGAGCCGGACACCTTGATGTTGCCGGCTCCGGCTTGCGTTAGAACGGCGGTCACCCGGGCGATTTCGTCGGCCACCTCCTCCGGCGTACCGTCCGCTTCGCAGAGTAGGATGGCCTCGGCCTCCAGGTCGTAGCCGGCCTTGACGAAGGGTTCGACAGCGGCCGTCGCCGGCTTGTCCATCATTTCCAGACCGGCCGGGATGATGCCGGCGGCGATAATGGCGGCCACCGCATCGCCGGCTTTTGCCACGTCGTTGAAGGAGGCCATGACAACCTGCGCCAGTTCGGGCTTGGGCACCAGCTTGACGGTCACTTCGGTGACTACGCCGAGCATGCCCTCGGAGCCGATGAGCAGCGCGAGCAAATCGTAGCCCGGCGCGTCCGGCCCCTCGCTGCCGATTTCGAACACCTCGCCCTCGATGCTGACGACGCGGATGCGCAACACGTTATGAACAGTCAGGCCGTACTTCAGGCAATGCACACCACCCGAGTTCTCGGCGACGTTGCCGCCCAGGGTGCAGGCGATCTGCGACGAGGGATCGGGCGCGTAATAGAGGCCGTGCGGCGCCGCCGCCTCGGATACCGCCAGGTTACGCACCCCGGGTTGGACCACCGCCAGCCGAGCGAGCGGATCGACGCGCAGGATCTTGTTGAAGCGGGCCAGCGACAGCACAACGCCTTGGGCATGCGGCATCGCGCCGCCGGAAAGGCCGGTACCGGCGCCACGAGCGACGACCGGCACGGCCAGCTGATGGCAAGTGCGCAGGATGTCGATGACCTGCGCCTCGGTCTCCGGCAGGCAGACCACCAGCGGCAGTTCGCGATAGGCCGTCAGCCCGTCGCATTCATAGGGACGCAGATCCTCTTCCTCGGCCAACAGACAGCGCTCCGGCAAAAAAAGCCGGAGACGCCGAACCAGGCCCGATTTATCTACCGCAAAAGCAGCGTCGTCTGTTGTCGTCATGATGGCTGTATCACCTGATCAGGATGGCGCGAAAATCGTTGACGTTGGTGCGTGTCGGCCCGGTCACCAGCAAATCGCCGAGCCGGGAAAAACAATACCATGCATCGTTGTCGGCCAGATGCTGCCGCAGGTCGAGACCGAGCGCCTTGGCGCGTTGCAGGCTATCCGGCCCGACGAAGGCGCCGGCGTTGTCCTCGCTGCCGTCGATCCCGTCGGTGTCGGCCGCCAGGGCATCGATACCGGGCGCACCGCCGAGGGCCAGCGCCAGGCCGAGCAGGAATTCCGTATTGCGCCCACCGCGCCCTTCGCCGCGGACCGTGACGGTGGTTTCCCCCCCGGAGAGCAAAACGCACGGCCCGCTGGCGGGAAAACCGTTGCGCGTGCAGGACAGCGCGATGCCGGCCAGTACCTTGCCCACTTCGCGCGCCTCGCCTTCGATCGCATCGCCGAGAATGAGCGGGGTGATACCCAACCGGCGCGCCTCGCCGGCCGCCGCCTCGAGCATCTGGCGCGGGCTGGCGATCATCCGATATTCGCTGTTGGCCAGCCGCCGGTCTCCCGGCTTCGGCGTTTCCAGTTCCGCCGAGGCCAGACGCTGGCGCAGGTCGCCCGACAGGTCGATGGCGTAGAAATCGAGAATCGCCAACGCCTCGGCCGCCGTCGTCGGATCGGCCACGGTCGGCCCGGAAGCGATCACCGCCGGATCGTCGCCCGGCACGTCCGAAATGGCCAGGGTCAGTACGCTGGCAGGCCATGCAGCAGCAGCCAGGCGGCCGCCCTTGATCGCTGACAGATGCTTGCGCACGCAATTGATTTCGCCTATCGAAGCCCCGGATTTCAACAGGGCGGACGTGATCGCCCGTTTATCGGGCAGCGACAAGCCGTCCGCCGGCGCCGCCAGCAAGGCCGAGCCGCCGCCCGAAATCAGCGCCAGCACACGGTCGCCCGGATTCAGCCCCGACACCTTATGCAGGATGCGCGCGGCGGCCGCTTCACCGGCAGCGTCCGGTACCGGATGCGCGGCCTCGACAATTTCGATCCGGTCGCACGGCACACCATGGCCGTAGCGCGTCACGACCAGTCCTTCCAGCGGCCCGGACCAATGCTGCTCAACAGCGCGCGCCATGGCCGCCGACGCTTTGCCGGCGCCGATGACGATCAGGCGTCCGCCGTCATCCGCCGGCAAATGCGGCGGCACGCACAGCGCCGGATCGGAAGCGGCGAGCGCGACGTCAAACAGGCGGCGCAGGATGTCGTACCCCTTCATTTCGGCATCCATCCCAGCCCCTCCTCGGTTGTCGCCAGTGGTTTGTATTCACAGCCGATCCAGCCGGCATAGCCTAGGCGGTCGAGAACTGAAAACAGGAAGGGATAATTGATTTCCCCGGTTCCCGGTTCATGGCGCCCCGGATTGTCGGCAATCTGGACATGGCCGATCTGCGCGATGTTTTCCTCTATCGTCCGCGCCAGATCGCCCTGGATGATTTGCGCATGGTAGAGATCGAGTTGCAGCTTGACGTTGCTGCGGTCGATGCTTTCGATCAGGCGCAGCGCCTTGTCGATACCGTCCAGCCAGTAACCCGGCATGTCGATGCGGCTGTTTATCGGTTCAACCATGACCGTCGCCCCTATGGTTGCGAAGCGATCGGCTGCATGGCGCAGGTTGGCGACATAGACGGCCTCCAGTTCGGCCTCCGCAACGGCCCATGGCCGCAAGCCGGCCATGCAATGCACACGCTGGCAATCGAGCACCATCGCGTAATTCAACGCCTGTTCGACACCTTCGGCGAACTCGCCCTGGCGGTCCGGCAAGCAGGCCAGACCGCGCTCGCCATTGGCCCAGTCGCCCGGCGGCAGATTGAACAGCACCTGCTCGACATCCGCCGCCTTCAGCCATTCGGCCACCTCGGACGCCGGCCAGTCATAGGGAAAAAGGTACTCGACGCCCTGGAAACCAGCGGCGGCGGCCAGTCGAAATCGCTCCCGGAAAATGTGGTCGGTGAACAGGAAACTCAGGTTGGCAGCGAACTTTGGCATGGTCACGACAGTCTCTAGCACGGCCTGTCAGTATAATCTCGCCATACAAGGAGAAACATCGTGACCGAGAAGCGCAACGACACCGAACGCAAGGGTAACCGCCTGTCCAAGATCGTCACTCGGACCGGCGATGCCGGCACCACCGGGCTCGGCGATGGCAGCCGGACGACCAAGGACAGCCTGCGCATCGACGCCATCGGCGAGGTTGACGAACTGAACTCCAGCATTGGCCTGCTGCTGTGTGAGGAACTGCCTGAACCCGTCCGCGCCGCGCTGCTCGACATCCAACACGACCTATTCGACCTCGGCGGCGAACTGTGCCTGCCCGGCATGGCCGTCATGAAGGATGCCCAGGTCGCCCGCCTCGAGGAACTGGCCGAGGAGTTCAACCACGACCTGCCGATGCTCAAGGAATTCATCCTGCCCGGCGGCGCCCGCCCGGCTGCCGTCGCCCATCTCTGCCGCACCGTATGTCGCCGTGCCGAGCGTGCCATGGTACGTCTGCATGGCGCCGAACCGCTCTCCGACGCAGCGCGTCGTTACATCAACCGCCTGTCGGATCTGCTCTTCATTCTTGGCCGCCTGCTCAACCGTGCCGGCGGCCGGGGTGACGTGCTGTGGCAAAAAGGCAAGAACGCCGTCTGAAACGATACCACCGGCCTGAGCAGTACATTGAATCGTGTTCCGCGTCATCACCACCTATCGCAACGGAATTGCCCGCCCCATCGTCGAAAAGGGGCCTTGGCATCCGTCGCGCCAACACACCGAATACTGGGCGGAACAGCTGCAACAGGCCGGTTATATCGTCGAAATAGAAAGTCAGGGCAGCGGTGGCGTGGCCAACAGCGATCACTCCGACCTTGCCGCAGCCCTCGCCAGCATGGCTTGAGCATGAAAGATCGGTAGTCTGAACCGAAACGCGTAACATCGGGGAAAAGCATTCCACCAGGAGACAGCCCGATGAACATTCCGCAGCTTGCCACGATCAGCATCACCGTCGCCGACCACATTGCCGATATCCGGCTCAACCGCCCGAACCGATCCAATGCCATAAACGACGCCATGTGGCAGGAAATCCGCCAGGTTTTCGAGTGGGTGGATGGCACAATCGAAATCCGCGTCGCCATCCTGAGCGGCGAAGGCAACAATTTTTGCGCTGGCATCGATCTCGGTATGCTAGCCAGCATCCAGCAACGGATCGCCCACACCGACGGCGCCCGCAGCCGCGAAACCCTGCGCCGCCTGATCCTCAACCTCCAGGATTGCCTGAGCAGCATCGAACGCTGCCGCAAGCCCGTACTTGCCGCCATCCACGGGGCCTGTGTCGGCGGCGCACTCGATCTGGTCACCTGCTGCGACATGCGCTACGTCGCAGCTGACTCCTTTTTCTCGATCAAGGAAATTGACGTCGGCATGGTGGCCGATGTCGGTACCCTGCAACGCCTACCCCGCCTGATCGGCGACGGAATCACCCGTGAACTGGCCTATACCGGGCGCGAAGTCGATGCCGAAGAAGCCCTGCGACTCGGCCTCGCCAACCGTATTTTCGGCTCGATCTCGGAACTGAATGCAGGAGTTCGCAAAATTGCTGTCACTATCGCAGCCAAATCTCCGCTTGCCATCCGGGGTAGCAAAGAAATACTCAACTACAGCCGCGACCACTCGATCGCCGACGGGCTGACTTACGTTGCCACTTGGAACTCCATGGCGCTGCTCTCAGTCGATCTTGCCGAAAGCATGCAAGCACATAAGAAAAATTGCCCACCGCGCTTTGAAGACTGAGGATCGTAGTCTGTCCCGACTTCAGCCGTTTCCACCCGTATCTTTGCCGGCCTGCTGTTCAGCAGCATTCCCGATTGATTTGCTTGCCAGCAGTCGAAACGGACGCTCTAAAGCCTCAAGCCCCAGTTGGTAGAGCGGATAGATTTTACAGATCCAAAGCAAAAACCCCCTACCGATTTCTCGGAGGGGGTTTTTAGTATGGGAGTCTGGCGT
>NZ_JAKLTN010000005.1 GCF_022012295.1 Dechloromonas hankyongensis | reverse complement strand
CGTGAATTTATTTTTCAACATCTTCACAACTAACCCAACTTTCTCCAACCTCAGAAACAAAACGCTTGGCTTTGCCAAGCGCCTAATTTCTTGGTTGCGGGGGCAGGACTTGAACCTGCGACCTTCGGGTTATGAGCCCGACGAGCTGCCAACTGCTCCACCCCGCGTCCGTCAGAGGGGCGCATTATCCAGACTCGCCCCCAGTGAGTCAACAACAATTAACCAAAAGGCTGTTATTTTTTCTCGACCCACTGAACCAGTGACTGCCACTGCTCCATATCGCGGCGATGCCGAGCCCGCGGTGGATCGAAAACGGTGGCACCGGAAGCGGCGACATTGACGTAGTTCTGGGTATTGCGCACATAGGCAACAATCGGAATGTCGAAGTGCGTCAGGAACTCTTCGAGCATGCCTGCCGCTTTGGTGCGCGGATCGACACGCATGGCGACGATACCGACCTTGGCCCGTACGCCGCGGACTTCTCCACGAATGGCATTCAGGAAGTCTTCAGTAGCCGCCATATCAAATACGGAGGGCACCAAGGGAATGAGCACCTTATCTACTGCCTTCAAATAATCAGACAACTTATAGCCTTGCAGACCGGCCGGCGCATCGACGACCACCCAGTCGGCTTCGCGCGGCAGGCTCAGAGAAATCTGATTGCCGCCGTAGTAGCCAGTAATCGACGGCAAGGCCGGATCGCGAAAGGCCATCCAGCGCAACGAAGACTGCTGGCGATCAAGGTCGCACAGGGTTGTCTTCTTCCCCTGGCTCGCAAAATAGCCAGACAAATTCGTGGCCAGCGTCGTTTTGCCAGCACCACCCTTCGGATTTGCAACCAGAACCGCCCGCATAGAACCTCCCTATATATTTGCCGGGGGATTATATTCGCCGCCTCAAGCGCGTCATAGATGCATAGAATGTAGCTTTTCATCTATATAAGTAATCATGGTCACAAAAGTTGCCAGCGACCGTCAGGGGATTCAATCAGTCGAGGTTGGTTTTCGCCTATTGAAAGTCTTGGCTGCCACCAATCGCCCGATGATGTTGCGCGATATCGCGAAGGGCGCCGGCATGCCCGCCGCAAAGGCCCATCGTTATATGGTCAGTTTCTTGCGCATCGGCATTGTCGAGCAGGACGCAAGCAGTGGCCGCTACGATCTGGGCGCTTATGCGCTGGAACTCGGACTCTCCGGCCTGGGCCGCCTGGATCCCGTTCGCTTTTCAGGCCCCATTCTTGAATCACTGTGCGAGGAAATCCACGAAACCGTGGCCTTGGCGGTGTGGGGAACCCACGGCGCCACCATCGTCCGCATCGTTGATGCGGGCGGTCCGATTACTATTACCTTGCGCCCCGGCACCACGCTGCCGTTGTGCAACTCGGCGACCGGACGGGCATTTGCCGCTTTCTACCGCTCGCCCTATCTGAAAAAAGTGCTCGATGACGAGTTGGCACAGATCGCCGAATCAAGCAAAAAGGCGATAACCATCGTCCGCCGCCAACTGGAAAAGGATCTGACCGAGATTCGGGCGCACGGCATTGCGCGCGCGACGGGTAGCCTCACTCCCGGCATCAACGGCTTCAGCGCGCCGGTTTATGACCATACGGGCAGCATGGTGGCAGCGATCACGTCGCTGGGCTCGATGGGGGAATTCAATGTCGAATGGGATAGCCCGGCCGCCAAGCGGATGCTGGCTGCAGCGCATGCCCTGTCGCACCGCCTGGGCCATGGTGGCATTGCCGAATAAGCTACTGGTGCCCCCGAACGGAATCGAACCGCTACCTGATGATTACAAATCAACTGCACGACCTTCATGCTACGGGGGCTGCATGCAATGGGCCGCAATTATAGCCTGATCAGCGACCATGAGCACACTGACCAACCCATTCGAAATTGCTCGCGAAACATTGCGCCAGCTGGCCGCACGCCGCGTACCACCGACGCCGGACAACTACCTGACGCTTTATCAGGAAATATCTGGCGTAAAGCTGGCTGACGCCCACTTCCCCGAAAAGCAATTACGCTCGCTGGCTAGCGCGCTGCCCCGTGCAACCCCAGACCAGTTACGGCTTGCCCGACAACTCGACGATGCCATCAAGGCCGGCAACTGGGACGAATACCGCAACCGCCTGGTGGAGTTCGTCAATGCACTGACCGACGCACAAAAACTGGGCTGGGCAGAAATGATCGGCAATCTCTTCCGCCAATGGGATGCCAAGCACGCCGGACTAACCATTGCCCGCAAGCGAGAATCGCTGGAGCACGTGCTGACAAGCAGTGCCGCCAACCCGGACACTCTTTTCAACCGTCTACAGAGCTTGCTTCGCTCATGGGGGCAGGGGCGGGATCAAGAGGCCGGCACGGCTGAAGACGCCCCCCCCGACCAGGTCGCGGCGCCAGTAACCAGTCCGCCCCGACGCACGCCACCAACCGCCGCCGCAGACCTCCTGCCCGAATTGCGTGAACTGTTCGCTTTTACGCTGGAAACGGCAATCGCCACGCAACTCCTGGAAATCCCGCAACTATCGAGCGATGCCAAGGCATTAGCCCAGGATATTCGCAATGCGATTGATCTCGACCAGATGCAGGGATTCCTCGCCCGCCTGAAACGTTTTGCCTTCAAATTAGAATTACTTGCCGAAGACCACACCGAGCTACGCCTGAGCTTGCTCAAGCTACTGCGTTTGCTGGTCGGGAACATTTCAGAGCTGGTACTGGATGATCGCTGGTTGCATGGGCAAATTGAAATCGTGCGCGAGATTATCGACAAACCGCTTTCGCAGCGCTCGATAGACGACGCCGAACGCCGACTCAAAGAGGTGTTATTCAAGCAAAGCCAACTGAAATCGAGCCTCGCTGACGCACAGGCCGCCATCAAGCATATGCTGGCCGGTTTCGTGGATCAACTGGCCAGTTTCGCGGAAGCGACCTCCGACTACCATGACAAGATAGACATCTGCGCGAAAAAGGTCACTGCCGCCAACGACATCACTGAACTCGAAAACGTTCTCGCTGATGTCATGCGCGAGACGCGTACGATCCAGCTCAATGCTCAGCGCTCACGAGATAACCTGCGCGAAATGCAGCACAAGGTCGAGGAATCCGAACGTCGCATCAGGGAGTTGGAACGGGAACTCGAAAACACGAGCAACCTGATACGTCACGACCAGCTCACCGGCGCGCTCAATCGGCACGGGCTGGAGGAAATGTTCGCCAAAGAATCTGCACGTGCCCAGCGCCATGGCACGGAACTCTGTGTCGCCCTGCTCGATCTCGACAACTTTAAAAAACTAAACGATTCGATGGGGCACGAAACAGGCGACCAGGCGTTAATCCATCTCGCCACAGTCTGCCGCGAAACCCTGCGCCCACAGGATACCGTTGCCCGCTACGGAGGCGAAGAGTTCATCATCCTGCTTCCCGAGACGCCGCTCCATGACGCTACGGCGGTGCTAACTCGCCTGCAACGCGAACTGACCCGCAAGTTCTTTCTGCGCGACAACGAGAAAGTGCTGATCACCTTCAGCGCAGGAATCACGCAAATGCGTGCCGACGACACCCAAGCAACAGTCATCAAGCGAGCCGATGAAGCGATGTACGAAGCCAAAAAGAGTGGGAAAAATCGCGTCATTCGCGGATAGAGGCACAATTCATGCTTGAATTCCACAACCTATTTTTTGGGAATTCTCCTATGTTTGACAACAGCAGCATTCTGGTTACGGGCGGCACGGGCTCTTTTGGCCGTAAATTCATCGAGACCGTGCTCAAGCACCACAAACCGCGACGTGTCATCGTTTATTCCCGGGATGAGCTAAAACAATACGAAATGCAACAGGACTTTCCGCAGGCGGAAATGCGCTTCTTTATTGGCGATGTTCGCGATGGGGAACGCTTGAAGCAGGCCACGCGGGATGTCGATTTCGTCGTTCACGCTGCCGCGCTCAAGCATGTTCCTGCCGCCGAATACAACCCGGGCGAATGCATCCGGACCAATGTCGGCGGCGCTGAAAATGTCATCGCTGCCGCCTTGGCAAACGGCGTGAAAAAAGTTGTCGCCTTATCCACCGACAAGGCTGCCAGCCCGATCAATTTGTATGGCGCCACGAAACTGCTTTCGGACAAGCTCTTCGTTGCCGCCAACAATACCGTAGGCAAGCAGAACACACGTTTTGCCGTCGTGCGCTACGGCAATGTCGTGGGGTCGCGCGGCTCCGTTGTGCCCTTTTTCCGCAAACTCATCGCGGATGGCGCCAAGGAACTCCCCATCACCGACCCCCGGATGACCCGATTCTGGATCACCCTGCCGGAGGGCGTTAATTTTGTGGTCAAGGCTTTTGAGCGCATGCACGGCGGCGAACTATTTGTCCCCAAAATTCCCTCAGCTCTGATCACCGACCTCGCTACCGCCATGGCCCCGGACCTGCCTCATAAAATCATTGGTATTCGCCCGGGCGAAAAACTGCACGAGATGATGATTTCCCGAGATGACAGCCTGCACACCCTGGAATTTCCCGATCATTATGTGATTACGCCGTCGATTCGTTTCGTCGAAGGTAGCGACTACGCCTGTAACGGCAAGCAGGAAATCGGCAAACCGGTCGACGAAGGATTCAAGTACGTGTCCGACTCCAACCCCTGGTTCCTCAACACCGAGGAAATCCGCACGCTCAGCAGCTACATTGCATGATTCCCTACGGTCGCCAAAGCCTGAATGCGGCGGATATCGATGCGGTTGTTGCCGCATTGCAATCAGACTGGCTGACGCAGGGACCTGCTGTCCCTGCGTTTGAATCCGCCATGGCCACGCGCTGCGGGGCAAATCACGCCATTGCGATGTGCAATGCCACCGCCGCACTGCATATCGCCTGCCTGGCGCTCGAAGTAGGCCCGGGAGATCGGGTCTGGACGAGTCCGAACACGTTTCTTGCATCGGCCAACTGCGCGCGCTATTGCGGCGCCACGGTGGACTTCGTCGACATCGATCCACAGACCTTGAACATGAGCGTCGAGGCACTGGCGAGCAAGCTGGCTCGCGCCAAGACAGCAAACCAATTGCCCAAGGTCATCATTCCGGTTCACTTCTCCGGGCAGCCGTGCGACATGGAGGCGATTGGCGAATTGGCTCGCCAGTATGGATGCCGGGTTATCGAAGATGCAGCCCATGCGGTCGGGGCAACTTACCAAAACGCACCGACCGGCAACTGCGCCTACAGCGACATCACCATTTTCAGCTTTCATCCGGTCAAGATCATCACGACAGGCGAAGGCGGCATGGCCCTGACCAACGACCCCGAACTTGCCCAGCGCATGTCCCGTCTGCGCAGCCACGGGATAGTCCGGGAGCCGGCTGAGCTGGAGAATGAAAGTGATGGCCCCTGGTATTACGAGCAAATCGACCTCGGCTACAACTACCGTATGACGGATCTTCAAGCCGCTCTCGGCAGCAGCCAGCTGCAACGCCTTGATCTGTTCCTGAATGCCCGCCACGCACTCGCCACACGGTACGACACCCTATTGGCCGATTTGCCGGTAACCCTCCCGAAACGACTGCCGCACAGGCAATCCGCCTGGCACCTCTATCCGGTGCAAGTTGCGCCGGAATCTCGCCGTACGGTCTTCGAAACCATGCGCGCGGCCGGCATCGGTGTGCAGGTGCATTACATTCCGGTCCATCTCCAGCCCTACTATCGGGATCAGGGCTTCCGCCCGGGGGATTACCCCCATGCCGAGGCTTATTACCGTGGTGCCTTCTCCCTGCCACTCTATCCATCGCTAACGGCAGGCGAGCAGGACCGTGTGGTTACAGCGCTGAGCAACGCCCTGGCATGAAACTCGGACTGGGAACCGTCCAGTTTGGCCTGGACTACGGCATCACCAACACTGCCGGCCAACCCCCTCTTGAGGCTGTACGGTCGATCCTCGGCCACGCTATCCGGCACGGGGTGCATACGCTGGATACCGCAGCCCTCTATGGCGACTCGGAAAGCGTTCTGGGACAGGCACTCCCTCGCCCGCATCCGTTCTCCATCGTCAGCAAAACGCTCCCGCTGGATACGGCACTTTCTGAACAACGCGCCATATCCGTCATTAGCGCCGGAATTGATCGCAGCCTGCAACGACTTGGCGAGCCTCGTCTGTCCGGCCTTTTGGTGCATCGCCCAGACGACCTGCTCGGCCCGATGGGAGACGCGCTGTTTGAAGCGCTGAACACCCTGCGTTCCCAAGGCCTGGTGAAGAAAATTGGGGTTTCCGTCTATACCCCCCAGGAAGCGCTTACCCTGCTCCGCCGCTACCCGATCGAGATTGTCCAGTTGCCGCTCAACCCCCTGGACCAGCGCCATCTGCGGGAAGGCTCCGTACACGAACTGGCACACGCCGGCGTCGAAATCCATGTGCGCTCGGCCTTCCTGCAAGGGCTGCTGTTGGCGCCCTCCAGGCCATTGCCCAGTGGGCTGGAGGGACTGGCGCCAGCCATGGCTGCTTGGCAATCCCTGCTTGCCACGGAACAACTGACGCCTTTGCAGGCGAGCCTGGCGTTTTTGCGGGGGATTCCGGCGGTAAGCGTCACCGTATGCGGCGCGACGAGCCTGACCGAATGGCAGGAAATCGTTGCCGCCTACGACTCGGCACCCGCGCTGCCGACAGAATTATTCAAGAAACTGCCCATTCTGGACGATAAGCTTATTGACCCCAGATTCTGGCCCAAACGATAAAGTTCCGGATTCCATTCATGCTGGCCATCCTGCAAGCCCGTTGCTCATCTTCCCGGCTTCCCGGGAAGGTTCTCAAGCCGCTCGTCGGCGAGCCCATGCTCGCGCGGCATATCGAGCGGCTCCGGCGATCCCGGCATATCTCCCCCTTGCTGGTGGCCACCAGTACCGATGTTTCGGACGACCCACTGGCAGCACTTTGCCTGCGACTGGACGTTCAGTGCCACCGCGGCTCGCTCGACGACGTTCTTGACCGTTTTTTCCGTGCAGCGGAACCGCTGGCGCCCGAGCACCTCATCCGGCTCACTGGCGACTGCCCCCTCGCAGACCCCGAGGTGATCGACGCGACGATAGCGTTCCACTTGAACGGCGGCCACGACTACACCAGCAACGCCATTCAGCCCACCTTCCCGGATGGCCTAGACGTGGAAGTCTTTCGTTTCGCCTGCCTGCGCGATGCCTGGAACGAGGCAAGCCTGCAATCGGAACGTGAACACGTCACTTCCTTCATCTACCGTCGCCCGGAACGCTATCGAATCGGCCATTACAAGCAAGCCGACGATCTCTCCTGGCTGCGCTGGACGGTAGACGAGCCGGCCGATTTCGCGATGGTGCAAGCGGTTTACGAAGCGCTCTACCCGAGCAATCCTGAATTCACGACCACCGACGTTCTCCATCTTTTGGCCGAACACCCTGAAATCGCCCGCATCAACGCGGACATCACCCGCAACGAGGGCTACCTCAAGTCCCTCGCCACCGACCGGAACGTCACCCGCCTACAAGGTAACGCATCATGAGCCACCGCTACGCCAACTCCGAACAGCTACTCGAACGCGCCCTGCGCACCATCCCGCTCGGCTCGCAAACCTTCAGCAAGAGCAAGACCCAGTACCCGTTCGGCGTCTCGCCCTACTTCATCACCCGAGGCCAGGGAGCCCGCGTGTGGGACGCCGACGGCAACGAATACCTCGATTTCATCAATGGGCTGGCCTCCATCACCCTAGGCTACAACGACCCCGACGTGACCGTCGCCGTAAAAGCACAACTTGAACAGGGCGTGATTTTTTCCCTGCCCCACCCGGTGGAAATGGAAGTTGCCGAGCGCATCGTGGACATGGTGCCCTGCGCCGACATGGTTCGCTTCGGCAAGAACGGCTCCGATGCCACCTCCGGCGCCATCCGCCTCGCTCGCGCCCATACGGGCCGCGATCGCGTTGCCGTCTGCGGCTATCACGGCTGGCAGGACTGGTATATCGGCTCCACCGCCCGCCACCGGGGCGTTCCCCAGGCGGTGCGTGATCTCACCCAGGCCTTTGCCTACAACGATCTGGACAGTCTGGAGCGCCTGCTGCTCGCCCATCCCGGCGAATTCGCGGCAGTGATTCTTGAGCCGATGAACGTCGCTGATCCTTTGCCCGGCTTTCTTGAGGGCGTTGCCCGCCTGACCAGGTCCCACGGTGCGCTGCTTGTCTTCGACGAAACCATCACCGGCTTCCGCTACGCCAACGGAGGCGCCCAGGAATTGTTCGGCGTCACGCCCGACCTCGCCACTTTCGGCAAAGGCTTGGCCAATGGCTATCCCGTATCGGCTGTTGCCGGCCGGCGAGACTTGATGAAACTGATGGAGGAAATTTTCTTCTCATTCACCTTCGGCGGCGAAACCCTGTCGCTGGCCGCCTCCGCCGCCACCCTGGACAAGCTGAAGCGCTGCCAGGTGACCGACCATCTCGCCGCGCTGGGTCGCCTGCTCATGGCCGGCATCCGCGAGCGCATCACCCGGCACGGAGTCGACGAACTTCTTTCCGTTGCCGGCCACCCGAGCTGGTCCTTCCTGATCCTGAAAGACACGCCACTGGCCAGCCAGTGGGAAACCAAGACGCTATTCCTGCAATCGCTCTTCGAGCGTGGCGTCCTGAGTCTGGGCACGCACAACCTTTCCTATGCGCACACCGAGGCCGATATCCAGCGGCTGCTCGCGGTATACGACGAGGTTTTTCCGCTACTCAAGGCGGGCGCATTCGAAGGACGGATGAGCGAACTGCTGCGCTGCCCGCCGCTGGAACCGCTGTTCAAAGTTCGTTAAAGCCAGAGCCGGTCCTTCATGTTCATCGCTTTTCGCGTCGACGCCAACGCCATCATCGGCACTGGCCATGTCATGCGTTGCCTGGCGCTGGCCCAGGCTTTGGCGGCGCGCGGCTCGAAATGCCTGTTCATTTGCCGGGCGGATGGCCTGGGAGCGTTAGCAGAACGAATTCGGCAAGATGGCCATCAACTGGCCACATTGCCGGAAGGAACGACCAGCCCTGGGGGCGGACTGGCGCATGCCCGTTTTCTACCGCACGGCCAAACGGCCGATGCACAAGCCTGTTTGGACGTCCTTGCCCAGCATCCGGGGCCGGATTGGCTGGTCGTCGATCACTACGCACTGGATGCCCGCTGGGAATCCGCGATACGCCCGGCTACCGCAAAAATACTGGTTATCGATGACCTGGCCGACCGTGACCATGACTGCGACGCCCTGCTCGATCAGAACCTGCGCCCGGCAACCGAGGCCAACCCCTACCTCAACCGGACGCCCGCCCATTGTCGCCACCTGCTTGGCCCCAGCCATGCGCTGCTCCGCCCCGAATTTTCGGTTGCTCGGCAATCCCGTTCCAATCAGACCAGCACGACACCGCGCCTGCTCGTCATGTTCGGCGGTGCTGACCGGGAGGATCTGACCGGTCGTGCCGTTCGGCTGCTGCCCCCCCTCCTTGCCGCCATGGCAATCGACGTCGTTGTCGGACCGCTCTACGCCCACCGCGAAGCGCTTGCCCAGGGTCTGGCCGCCTTGCCAGACGCCGCCCTGCACATAGCCCCGGCAAACGTTGCCGCGGTAATGGCCAAGGCTGACCTCGCCCTTGCCAGTCCCGGCACCACCAGCTGGGAACGCTGCGCGCTGGGCTTACCATCGATCACCCTGGCGGTTGCCGACAATCAAGTTGCGATGGCCGAAGAATTGGCCCGCCGTGGCGCTCACCTTTACCTTGGGCGATCCGACGCGGTAAGTGACAGCGATTTGGCTACGGCCCTGCATTTACTGGCCGGCAACCCCCACTGGCGACAAGCGATGGCGGATGCCGCCTCAGCCATCACCGACGGCAGCGGGGCAGCACGCGTTAGCCAATTCATGAACAGCAGTCGACTCGATGTTCGCACGGCAACCCCCGACGATGCCCGCATGCTGCACCTTTGGCGAAACGATCCGGGCGTTCGCCAGCATACCTTCGACCCTTCCCCGATTCCCTGGGAAAGCCACAAAGCCTGGTTCGAAGCCGCGCTGTCCGACTCGCAGCGCGTCGTACTCATCGGCCAGATGGGCGGAACTGACGTGGGGTGCGTCCGATTCGACATACGCCCCGCGCCAAACGATCATCAAGCACGAATTTCCATCTACCTCGACCCCGCACACCTGGGCGAAGGCCTGGCAGCCCCCCTGCTCATCGCCGCCGATGCCTGGCTACGCGATGCACGGCCCGCCATCAGCAGCACCATCGCCGAAGTGATGGCCGACAACGAAGCATCGCGCCGCGCCTTTTTGCGCGCCGGCTACCGACACGACCACAGTGTGTTCATCAAACAAGGATAATCATGGCCGCCTTCTCCATTGCCCATCGCACCATCGGCCGGGATGCCACCCCGTTTGTCATCGCCGAAATGTCCGGCAACCACAACCAGTCCCTGGACCGGGCGCTGGCCATCGTCGATGCCGCCGCCGACGCGGGGGCACACGCGCTGAAGATCCAGACCTACACGGCGGACACCATGACCCTGGACAGCGACCAGGGAGGCTTCGTAATTAACGATCCGAACAGCCTGTGGGCCGGAAAATCGCTGCACAAGCTCTATGACGAAGCCCATACGCCGTGGGAATGGCACGCCCCAATTTTCGACAAGGCCCGGCAGCGTGGCCTCATTCCCTTCAGCACGCCTTTTGACGAGACAGCCGTCGATTTCCTGGAAACGCTCAACGTGCCCTGCTACAAGGTCGCCTCTTTTGAAATGACCGATCTGCCCCTGGTCCGAAAAATCGCCGCCACCGGCAAACCGATGATCGTTTCGACCGGGATGGCCAACGCTGCCGAAATCGACGAAACCGTTCGCACCGCCCGTGCCGCAGGCTGCCGCGATCTGGTACTGCTCAAATGCACCAGCACCTACCCGGCAACGCCGGCCAATACCAATCTGCTCACCATCCCCAACCTGCGCGACTGGAGCGGCTGCGAAGTCGGCCTTTCAGATCACACCATGGGCATCGGTGCCGCTGTCGCTGCGGTGGCGTTGGGTGCGTCGGTTGTCGAAAAGCACTTCACGCTGGCGCGCGCCGATGGCGGAGTCGATTCGGCGTTCTCCCTGGAGCCGGCCGAACTCAAGGCCCTGGTCGTGGAAACGGAGCGCGCCTGGCAAGCCTTGGGGCAGGTTGCCTATGGCGCCAGCGAAGCCGAACAGAAATCGCTGGCTTTCCGTCGCTCCTTGTATGCCGTAAAAGATATCGCCCGGGGCGAACGCCTCACCGCCGACAACGTGCGCGCCATCCGGCCCGGGTTTGGACTTCCGCCGAAGTATCTTGAATACATTCTTGGCAAAACCGCCAGCCGAGACCTGGCAAAAGGTACGCCACTATCCTGGGACATCCTGTGAACATGGCGGAGACCGTGCCCGTCGCCCTCTTTCCTGACGCGGCCGGCGAATTTGCTTTCCTGACAGGGGAGTCGGCCGCTGAACGCTGGGATCAGGCGCTGGCAAATGCCAGCGTACAACCCGTTGGCTATCGTCGTTGCCACCTCGCCTATCAACACGCCTATTTTTCTTCCGCCTACGCCGATTACCACTCGTTCGACCACCTGATCTCCTGGCGCGGCGAAGTTGTCGCCCTGTGCCCGCTTGCTGCCTTCCGGCAGGACGGACAATGGGTGCTGTCCAGCCATCTCAACGGGATCGTCGGCGTTGCCCCTCCCCTCCCGCTGGTTGCCTTGCCGGAAAAAGCCTCCCGCCAACTGCACCAAGCATGGCTTCAGGCAGTGGCCGTGCTGGCAAAACAACTTGGCAGCAACACGCGCTTGCGTTTCACAGCACCAACTCCCTGCCCGACCGCTCCGGACTGGTATCGCCGACTGCTGCAGCTTGGCGCATCGGCCCATCTTCGCCACCGGATGCTGATCGATCTGGCACTTTCCGAAGCCGATTACCATCGGCAACTCCGCAAGAGTTACAAAGCCCTGATCAATCAGGCGCGGCGCTTATGGCAGGTTGATCTGGACACCGAAGGCAATGCGGCAAGTTTTGCCGATTTCCAGGCTTTCCATGAACAGGTAGCGGGTCGCCGCACCCGCCCCCAAGCCACCTGGGACGAGCAACTGAGGGCAATCCGGCAACGCAGCGCCTTTGCGATCTATCTTCGCGAAGCCGATGGGCGGATGGTGGGAGCCAGCCTGTACAACTGCAGCCGCAACGAGGTTTATTACGCGGTCGGCGTTTACGATCGCGCCCTATTCGATCAACCCGTCGCCCACCTGAGCCTGGATGCCGCTATCCGGCATGCGCGAGCGACAGGACGTCATCGGGTAATCCTTGGCGATCGACCTTTTCCTGGCGACATGGCAAAACCCAGCGAAAAAGAGGCAAAAATTGCCTTTTTCAAGGAAGGTTTTGCCACTGAACTGCAATTATTGCCGACTCTCGACATCATCGGCGAGCAATTGGCGCATCTCTGCCCCAGCGAAGAGCAGCCGACATGACCGCTCTTTTTCTGTGGCCATCTCCCCAAAAATTGCAGGCGAAGCATTTCTTTGGCTCCGGGGTCACGACGGAGGATATCGAGGACCAGTTGCGGCAACTCTTTCCCGCGGCGGAGCCAGTGCTCTTCTCCAGCGCCCGGGCAGGCCTCTCGGCAAGCCTTGAGCACTTGGGCCTGACACGCCCGGACCTTGTCTGGTGCCCACCGTTTTCAAGCCATTGCGTCTTCGAGAGCATCGCCCGGGTGGCAACGCCCAATACGGAAAGTGAGCGCCCCCCCAAGGTAGCCCTGATCTACCATCAGTGGGGGTATGTCGTGAGCAGCGCATTCCCAGCCGGAACGACGATTATCGAAGATGCGGTGGATACCCTGCTGTGCCCCGGGGCAAACCCATTCGCCATCGGGGGGCGCTTCGCCTTATGGTCCCTACCGAAGACAATCGCCAGCCACTGGGGCGGAGTCGTGTTTTGCCAATCACGCGACGATGCACAGAATCTGCGCCAAATCCGCGCGCTTCGCCCCATCTCGTCCACTGCGCAAGCCCTGCTCCGTCTTGCCGGTGAGCGCAGTCACCTGGCGCATCTCTACTGGCACGGGACGGAAGGTGCCGCAGGAATGCTCCCAACCTTTGCGCTGCGCCAGATCCAATCCTGTCTGAACGATCTCCCCGAAGAGGTTGACGCCAGGCAACGTCGACTGGCGCAACTCGCCCCCTACAGCCTGGTACCTTTGCCATCCACGCCCCGCCTGCCCTGCTGCCTGCCGCTTCCGGTCGAGCTTCAACCACTCGGTCCGCTGCCCTCCGGGCACGTATTGACAGTCGGACTGCGTAGTTTCAACTTGGCGGCAATCGCTCCCGACGTCCGCTGGCAACGCGTTTTTCCTGCCCCGATCCATCAGGATACTGATGGCACACATATTGCTGATTCTGTGGCCAAGATTTACTCCCAGCCACAGATCAGCCTTCATGAGCCAGGTATCGTTCGATAATTTTGCCAAGGCAGCGACCCAAACCGACCTCGTCGATACCGAGATCGCCGGGCGCTACCCCTTTCAGGCCCTGGCCGAACGACGCATCCTCAGCGATCTAATTCAGAAACTGAATTTGCAACCGGCAGACCGCCTGCTCGAAGTCGGCTGCGGTCCCGGCAACCTTCTTATTCCGCTTTCGTTTTTTGTCTCCAGCGCCACGGGTATCGACAACCTGCCGGCAATCGAACGCATGCGGAAGCGCGCCCCCGGAGCCGCCAATCTGACCGGATTGGCCGGCAATTTCCTGGAACTGGATACCGGTGAAGCACGTTTCGACAAGGTGCTGGTTTATTCCGTCCTCCATTACCTGGCCAGCGAAGAAGAAATTTTCGCATTCGTAGACCGCTGCCTGGCCTGTTGTGCCCCCGGCGGCCGCATTCTGCTCGGCGACCTTCCCAACCGGGACCGCAAGCGGCGCTTCGGCGCCTCCGAAGCCGGGCAAGCCGTACGCGCCGACTGGGATAACCAGGTCACCCAGGCGGGAAGCCATGCATTCGATACCCTTCCGGGAGATCAGAACCTCGTCGCCATCAACGACAGCCTGGTCCTCGCGATCATGGCTCACGTCAGGCAACGCGGATATGAGGCCTACCTGTTGCCCCAGCCCCTTGAACTCCCCTTTGGCGGCTCCCGGGAAGACATCCTGATAACTGCCCACCGCTAATCGCTCCAATCTCACAGAGCCCCCCATGTCCGCATCCGACTCCAGCGCACCTTTGACAGACCCCGAACTCAATGCCCAGCCCGCAGATGAGGACATCCCGGTGGATCTCAATCCGCTACAGGCGGCTTACATGCAGAAGCTGTTCGCCACCTACGAAGCGAACCTGGTGTTCTTCCAGGAGAAATTCCCCTACGTCTTCAAGCACCTGATCAATTTCAAGGCAGAGGTTCCCTTCTCCATGGACGAGGAGGGGAAGCTGACCATCTACTACAAGTCCAATGTGGGCAGCCCCCGAGATTTCGTCGATCTCGGCAAGGCGCTATACGGCTTCTTCGATGATCCGGAAAGCCGCCCCCGCGTCACCACCGGTGTCGGCTACCTGGAGAACGAGGCCATCATTGCCCCGCAGGCCGACATGCCCTATTTCTATCATCCGGTAGAACCCGAATATCGTCTGCGCCTGCTGCGTCGCTTCAAGGAACTCTGCCCGGTCGATGACAATTTCGACCGGAACTCCCGCTTTGGCGACCACTCCCTGTTGATCACCGTCATTTTCGGCGTTGGCTACGGCTGGGACATCGAGCAGATCGTGAACAACTATGAAATCCGGCACCTCATCATCATTGAGCCGGATGCGCGGAATCTGAATCTTTCGCTTTTCTTCCTGGACTACATTTCGCTCTACGACCGTTTCATGGCCCGCGGTGGGAAATACATGACTTTCCTGACCTACGATCCCAAGTCGGCCAAGGAAGAGGAGAAAGACGACAGCGAAGCAACCGAAGAGCAAGAAGTCCCGACCGAGGAAAAGGCGAACTTTATCGCCGAGCGCAACCGCGCCCTTGCCGGCGACCTCCGCCAAGCCATCCGTGTTTTCTGGCCACCGTACATGGCCCGCGGTGCTGCCCTACATTTCAATGATTACCGCTCGGATGACGTCAAGGAAATCTGGAATGCCCTTGGCCAGGAATTCTTCCTTCTCTACATGGGCTGGGGCTTTTTTGACGACGAAATCCTGTCCCTGCTCCACACCACGCAAAACCTCGACGCCAAATATCCCCTCTGTACAAAACTGGCCAAGAAACTGCCGGAAGATTCCGTTGCATTCGTCATCGGCTCCGGCCCATCGCTGGACGAACTGCTGCCCATCATCGAAGAACACAAAGACCGGGCAGTCATCATTTCGTGCGGTACGGCATTGACCGTTCTGGCACGCAAAGGAATCAAGCCGGATTTCCACGTCGAAATCGAACGGACCGATCTGACCTACGAGTTCATGGCCGATCCGAAACACCGGGAGTTCGTCAAGGACATCCCGCTGCTGATGATTCCTGCCATTCCACCCGGCGTGTTCGAGCTGACCAACCGCCCGCTCATGCTGCTCAAGTTTGTGGACGCCGGAACCCAGCTCACCGATATCGACAATACCTTCCCCCGTTTTTCGACCGGCCCCACAGTCACCAACTGCGGCACGGACTTCTGCGTTCGCATGGGCATCAAAAAGGTGTACCTGATGGGCGTCGATGTCGGCTATCCGGCTGAAGGCCCGCATCACTCGACGTTGAGCCACTATTACGACGAAGAGCATGCATCGGAAAATCTTGCCGATGCCGTCAAGCAAACCGAGGCAGCTTGCGCCATACGCAAGCCCGTCCCGGGAAATTTTGGCGACGAAGTCCATTCAACGGACATTTTCATTCAGGCTCGCGACCTGATTTCGTACTCGGTTTTGCAATTCCACAAGCAAAGCACCGTTTACAACATGAATCGCGGTGCCGCCATTCGCGGCACCGAACCGCTGCGCCCGAAAGACTTCCATCTTGATTCAAAACCGGAAAGCAAGCAGGCCACCATTGATGCATTGCTCGATTGCTTCACGACGGAATACGAAAGCGAACCCGATCGCAATATCGCAAACCTGGTGGAACAGATGGACGCAGTCGTCGTCGACGCCCATCAGATTCTGATCAAGAACTATCAGAGTGTCCTTGAAGTTTGCGATGCACTGGCTGACTTCGAGCACTACCTGAATGCGCCCAAACACGCCAAGACAGCGGCATTCCCGATGCTCCGCGGGTCGATGCTGCACATGACCCGCGTCTTCTTCGAATGCCTGACGATGATCAAGGACCGGGATATCGCACTTCAATATGCCCAGGAAGGCATGCAAACGATGATCGAGTTCCTGGTCGCCGGCCAGGAACTGATTACCAGAATCCCCGAGGAAGCACGGCGCCGAGCCCGGGCGAGACCCCCCCAAACCAGCGCCAGTCCCGCCAAATAACCTGGCATACAACCTGCTTAAACATGACCGTCAATACGCCCGAGGAGAATTGTCATGGCACAAATCATTAACACCAACCTTGCTTCAATCAATACACAGAGGCACCTGAACGCCTCCCTGACTGACCTGCGTACGGCCATTGAGCGCCTGTCGTCAGGCAAACGCGTCAATAGCTCCAAGGACGATGCCGCCGGTTTGGCCGTCGCCACCCGCATGGACTCCCTCGTTCGCGGCATGGCCGTTGCCCAGCGCAATGCCAGCGACGGCATTTCCATGTACCAGACGGCAGAATCTGCCGTCGGCAAAATTGCCGACGCCATGTCGCGCATGCGAGAACTGTCGATTCAAGCGGCAAACGGCACGCTCAATTCGAACGACCGCGAAAACATTGCCCTGGAATTCACCCAGCTCCAAAAAGAAGTAACCCGTATCGTTAGTGGAACCACCTTCAATGGCCTGGCCCTCCTCGATAGCGCCGGCGCCCTTAATACCTTCGTCGGCACCACGACTTTCCAGATCGGTGCGGAAGCTTCCGGCGCCAATGTCATCACGGTATCGGGCAAGGTCGATGTGAACTGGACCGGCATTCTCGATATCGCGGACACCGCCGTCCTGGACATCGGCTCCGCAACCGTAGCCGCGTCCTCCCTCAAGTTCCTGGACTCCGGCCTGCAAATCACCGCCGGAACGCGTGCGAAATACGGTGCGCTGCAAAACCGCTTTGAAACCATCATCTCGCAATTGCAAGTCGCCTCGGAAAACCAGACATCGGCCCGCAGCCGGATCATGGATACCGACTTCGCAACGGAAACCGCCGCCCTGACGCGCGGCCAGATTCTCCAGCAGGCCGGCACGGCCATGCTGGCACAAGCCAACAATCTGCCGCAGAACGTGCTGAGTCTGCTACGCGGCTAAACGGCCAACTAGTACTCTCCGGGCGTGGCCGTATGTCAGACCGTCGTGGTTTGACATACGGCCAACTGCTTTTCTGGAACCCCTTAGATCACCAAAAAAACGAAATCATCAAAAAAGCCTAAAGTTTTCTCCGGGTGTGCCGAAATAGTATTCAAGCGAGGACAAAACGGATTACCAAGCCCCGCCCTCGAATTGAAATCAACATTTCTCACAGGAGAAAATCATGGCACAAGTAATCAACACCAACCTGGCGTCCATCAACACTCAACGCCACCTGTATCAATCGCAGAACTCGCTGCGCTCCTCCCTTGAACGCCTGTCCTCCGGCATGCGTATCAACAGCGCCAAGGACGACGCCGCCGGTTTGGCCGTTGCCACCCGCATGGACTCCCTGGTTCGCGGCATGGCTGTCGCCCAGCGCAACGCCAGCGACGGTATCTCGCTCTATCAAACGGCAGAATCTGCCGTCGGCAAGATTGCCGACAACATGACCCGGATGCGCGAACTGAGCGTGCAGGCCGCCAACGGTACGCTGAACTCCAACGACCGTGAAAACATCGGCCTGGAATTCACTCAGCTGCAAAAGGAAATCGTCCGTATCGTTTCCGGCACCACCTTCAACGGCCTCGCCCTGCTCGACACCGGCACCAACGCCAACAATACCTTCGTTGGTACCGCCAGCTTCCAGGTGGGCGCCGAAGCCTCCGGCGCAAACGTGATTACCGTTTCCGGCAAGATCGACACCAACTGGACTGCCATCATGGAAATCGCCGATACGGCGACTCTCGATGTCAGCTCTGGAACGCTGGCTGTTTCCGCACTGAAGTACCTGGACTCCGGTCTGCAAATCTCCGCTGGTGTCCGCGCAAAGTACGGTGCCTTCCAGAACCGTTTCGAATCCGTGATTTCCCAGTTGCAAGTCGCCTCCGAAAACCAGACCGCAGCCCGCAGCCGCATCATGGACACCGACTTCGCCGTTGAAACCGCCAACCTGACCCGTTCGCAGATCCTGCAACAAGCTGGTTCGGCCATGCTGGCCCAGGCCAACAGCCTGCCGCAAAACGTGCTGAGCCTGCTGCGCGGCTAAGTTCTAGCCAGCTCGCTGTAGCCCTCCCTTGCCACAGGCCCCGAGAGGGTGCCTGTGGCAAATTACCATGGAGTGAATCATGGCTATTCAATCGATCGAAAGCAGCATCCTCTCCCAGCAATCACCACCGAGCACAAACGGGAAGACTGTTGTTGGAGAGTCGCGCGGCACTCCTCCCCAGCAAAACATACCGGCGGGAGTTAGCAAAGCCAATCCGGACACCGCATCGCAAAAATCCGATTCGCAGAAAGAGCAGCCGACCTCGGATTCGTTGAAGGACGCCGTTGAAAGGCTGAACAAATTTATCGGTGGTGCAAACGACCAGATACAGTTCACCGTCGATAAGGATACCGATCTCACCGTGGTCAAGATTATCGACAGGGAAACCAAGCAATTGATTCGACAATTCCCGTCGGCAGAAGCTGTTCAAATTGCCAAGGTTCTCGACCGGCTGCAAGGATTGCTGATCCGGGACAAAGCCTGATGCGGTAAACTATGGTTTGACTCAACGAGGAGATCATGATGGCAACTCAATCTAGTGTATCTAGCCTGGGCGTAGGCAGCGGCCTTGATCTTCAGTCGCTGCTGACAAATCTGGTTGCGGCAGAAAAGCAACCGATCACCTTGCTGCAAACCCAGCAATCGTCCTATAAAACGAAGATTTCGGCCTACGGCAGCATCAGCAGCAAGCTATCGACGCTCCAAACTGCGGCCAATGCCCTGAAATCCCCTCTCAGCCTGGAAAGCTACAAGGCTTCGAGCACTGACACATCCGTGGCGTCCGCAACCACGGGGGTAGGCTCTGCAGCGGGCACCTATGCCTTGCATGTGAACTCGCTCGCCAAGGCACATACCTTGAATTCGACTGCCTTTGCCGACCCGACAGCGGCCATCGGCACCGGCACCATGCGCGTAACGGTGGGTACTGCCTCCTTCGACGTGACGATCGACAACAGCAACAATTCGCTCAACGGCATCCGTGACGCGATCAACGCTTCAGCCAGCAACACGGGGGTTCAAGCCACCGTGATTCAAGACGTTAACGGCGCCCGGCTCGCGCTGACCAGCAAGAATACCGGCACGACTAACGCCATTTCGGTGGCCGTCAGTGAAACAGGAACTCCGGACTTCACTTCGGCCACCAGCGACCCGGCCAACCGGGACACCACCGGCCTTTCCAAGCTGGCCTATGTCACCGGTGCTGCAACCAATCTGACCGAGGCCCAACCAGCCGCCAATGCGTCGCTAACCATCAACGGCATCAGTATCAATTCGGCCAGCAACACCCTCACTACCGCTATTTCAGGGGTCACGGTCAATCTGTCAAAGGCCGGCGATACCACCCTGACCGTCGATCGGGACATCGAAGGCATCACCAAGCTGGTTACCAGCTATATCAATGCGTTCAACGATTTCCAGACCTCTACCCGGTCGGCCAGCAGCTACGACAGCACCACCAAAACGGGGCAGGTTCTCAATGGGGAATCCGCAACACGCTCGATCCTCAGCGCAATCACTCGTACCGTTCAACAGACACCGGCTACAGTCACCGGAACCTATAACAACCTGGCCAGCCTGGGTATTACCTTGAACAAGGATGGTACGCTCGCAGTCGACAGCACGAAGCTGCAAAAGGCAATCAGCACCGATTTCACCAGCGTCAAAAGTGTGCTGTCTGGTTACGCGACTGCGACGGCGGCAGCGGCCGCGGATTTGACCAGCACGTCTGGTACGCTCACGAACCGGGTCAACGGCTTGAATTCCTCTTACAAGCTGACAGGGACTCGCATCGACCAGATGAATCTCAGACTGGCGGCTTTCGAAAAACGCTACCGCGACCAATTCGTCGCGCTGGATACGACGGTTTCTCAAATGAACGCCACCAGCAGTTACCTCTCCCAACAGCTCGCCAAGCTGGCTTAAGGCTCCAATATGTTCCACAGTGCATCCAACCCCATCTCTTCGTACCAGAAGGTCGAGTACGACGCCAACATCGAAAGCGCCAGCCCGCACCAGTTGGTAGCCCTGCTGTTTCAGGGCGCCGAGCAGGCTGTCGCACTCGCCCGCGTGCACATGGAGAGCCAAAACCTGGCTGAAAAGGGCCAATCGATATCCAAGGCCATCGACATCATCAATCTCGGCTTGAAAGCGAGCCTGGACCTCGAGGCTGGCGGAGAGATCGCTCAAAATCTGTCTGCGCTGTACGACTACATGGCGCGGAGACTGATTACGGCGAACATCAAAAACCAACCGGCAATTCTGGATGAAGTATCCATGTTGCTGAAAGAAATCAGCTCGGCTTGGGGCGAAGCAGCCAAAATCATCACCAGCGCACAGCCATGACGCCCTCCGTGTCACTCATCGGGCTTTATCAAGAACTGCAAAAACTGCACGCTGCGATGGCAACAAATGCCGTTTGCCAACGCTTTACCGAACTCCCCGACCAGCAATCGCAAGTAGATACGCTGGTTGCCAGAATCCAAACCATCCCGCCCTTACGTCTCTCTGCCGAGCAACAAGCAATGATTTCGGGGCTGATCAAAGACATTCTGGCAAATCAGCTGCGCATAAAAGCTGAAATCGCCGATTGGCAAAACGACGTTAGCCCCTTTCTGGCATCATTCGATGCTCATCCGCTAAGGAAATAACAGGGCACCATGATCCCTGCCGACGTCGCCAGTCGCCTAAGGCTGGCCGTTCAAGAACAGCCGACGGCCCCGCAGGCGATATCGCCCAGCAAGAACCTGACGGATGTCCTTTCCGAACTGGTTCCCGGCCAACGCGTCATGGCCGAGATCATGGCGCTACTGCCTAACGGCGCCTACCGTGCCTTGGTCGCGCAACGGGAAATAACCCTCGCCCTACCGTTCTCTGCCAAGGCCGGAGACAGCCTTGAACTCGAAGTTGTGGACAATGATGGCAAGCTAGCCCTCGCCGTTGTTGGCAATCAATCATCGAGCCAAAGTTCCGCGACAAGCACCGATTCGGTCGCCACGACCCTGAGCCAGACTGGCCGCCTGATTGGCGATCTGCTGGGTGAAATTGGCGAACAAGGGAAAAAAGCCTCCCCCGCCCCCCTCAACGGCAACGCACCGCTGGTCGACAAATTCCCCGCTAATGCCGCCGATCTGGCGCCAATTCTCCGTGACGCCCTGAGCAAAAGTGGGGTTTTCTACGAAGCACATCAAGCACGTTGGGCGGCCGGAGAACTTCCCACGGAACGACTGCTACAGGAGCCGCAGGGGAAGCATTCGCCAGTAATCGTCGAGACCGCTCGATTTGTGGCGAATACCATCGGAAACGCTTCCGAGCCTGCAACTGCCTCCATGAACGCCGCCGCAGCCGGCAGTACCAGCGAATCGTCCGCTGCGGCAACTCGTTTGCCGACCAGTCCCCCACAAATCAGCGGCATTCCAGCCGACCTGACCCCACTGGTTCAGCAGCAGTTGGATGCACTGGCCACCCAGACCTTTGCATGGCAAGGGCAAGCATGGCCGGGCCAGGAGATGCGCTGGGAAATCGACGATCAAGCCCAGCGCAACTCAGGTGATGGCGAAAGGGACCAATGGCGTACTCGCCTGAAACTCCAGCTACCTAGTCTTGGCGGTATCGATGCGACGCTTCGACTACAACCTGGAGGCCAGGTAGACATTGCGTTAACTGCCTCCAGCCGAGAAGGCGAAACCCGCCTCGGTGCGGCTAGCATCCGCTTGCAGGAACAGTTCGAAGCCGCGGGTCTCAAACTCGTCCAGTTCAGCATCAAGCATGACAGCGCCGAAAGCTGACCCGACACGCGAAGCCATCGCGCTCGCCTACAGCCAGACCGACGCGGCTCCCCGTGTCGTGGCGCGTGGCAAAGGGCTGATCGCCGAGCAAATCATCACCCGAGCCAGGGAGCACGGTGTTTACGTCCATGAATCCCCGGAACTGGTCGCTTTGCTGACCCAGGTTGACATCGACCAGAGCATCCCGCCGCAACTGTATATGGCGGTTGCCGAATTGCTGGCATGGCTATATCGGATAGAGCATGGCGACAGCGAGGCGGAAGCACCGATTTGAACCGGAATCACCGGCAAACGGTTAAGATTGCACCTTTCCATCACCCGGCCCGCATATGTCCGTGGCACCCGACGAAGCGCTTCCTCGCTTTGAAATCGATCATCTCGATGAGTATGGCCAGTGCCTCCTGACCGATGCGCGGGAAGTCGAGTTTTACCTTGGGCTTCTCGTCAAGCGACACAGTATCATCACCGCCTACCTCGACACTGGCGAACGGTTTTTCCTGACTTCCCTCCTGGCAATCGACGTCGCTGACCGAAAAATTATGCTGGACCCCGCCCAGCATGAAGAGAACAAAATTCCCGTTCTCGCCGCCCGAACAATCACACTGGTCACCAATCTTGACCGCATCAAGATCCAGATCCGTCTCGCCCCACTGGAAAAGCAGCAATACCAAGGGCAGCCCCTTCTTGCCGCGCCGTTGCCAGAGGCGCTGCTGCGCCTTCAGCGGCGGGAATTCTTTCGCCTCGAACCCCCATTATCCGCTCCGATTTTCTGCAAGCTGGCAACTCACACCGAGGGGAGCGGTGCTTTCCGGACGTTCGAACTCCCGCTTTCCGATATCAGTGGCGGAGGAGTCTGTCTGACCGCCACGGTCGACATGGCCCACTATTTCGAACGTGACACCCTGTTTCAGAATTGCCGACTTGAACTGCTGGGCAACAGTGTCATTCTCGTCAACCTGAGGGTACGCAAAGCTATCGAACTATCGGAACGAAACGGGGAGCACAGCCTGCGGGTAGGCTGCGAATTCATCAATTTGTCTGGCGCCCGACTGGGCCAGATTGAACATTACATCGCGCGCGTCGAACGAGAACGCAAGGCGATGGACAGTGGGCTGATCGAAGCCTAACCCGCAGGTCAGACCTGCATGTTCATGACATCCTGATAGGCCGACACCAGCTTATTGCGCACCTGCACCATCTCCTGAAACGACACCGAAGCGGTCTGCAAGGCGATCATGACTTCGTGCAGATTCTGGGAGGTATCACCGGCCGCCAGTTTTTCGGACATCTGGTCGGCCTGCTGTTGCGTTTCGTTGACTCGGTCAATGGAGCCTTTCAGAACCGTCGCAAAATCCGGCGAGCCGGCCGCAGGCGTGCTTTCAGCCGCCTTGCCGGTCGCCTGTGCCGCCGTAGTGCGCAGCACGCTCAACATTTGTTCGATTCCCTGGGTATCCATAATCAGCTCCTAAAACCTCAAGACTTATCTAGCAAATTTCAGGCCAAATCAGTCCTTCAAATACCCTTCATCTCGATATTGCTGCAGCTTGTAGCGCAACGTACGCTCCGATATCCCCAGACGCTCGATGGTCTGCTTGCGCGAACCGCCCACTTCGGCGAGGGTACGGAGGATGTGTTCACGCTCCAAGTCCTTCATATTATCGACCTTTTTCCCAGTTTCCGCGACTACCGCCACGCTTTCCCGAGACGCCTCGGCGGCAACAGCTTCGAACGTCGTAGCGCTCTGACTGATCGGCAAATTCAAATGTTCCGGGTTGATCACCCTGCCAGTCGAAAGAATCAATGCCCGTTGTATGACATTCTCGAGTTCGCGAACGTTCCCCGGCCAATCGTAAGCGGCAAGAATTGCCTCCGCCTCGGGGGAAAGCGTCACACCGGCCCGCCCAAAACGGCCGCCGTGTTCGACAACAAAGTGGCGGGCGATGGCGACGACATCGCTCCGCCGTTGCCGCAGGGCGGGTATTGCAACCGGAAAAACATTCAGCCGATAGTACAAATCCTCCCGGAATACCCCCTTCGCGACCGCCTCGGCCATATCACGGTTCGAGGTCGCCACGATGCGGATATTCAGCGGCACTGGTTTCTTACCCCCGACCCGCTCCACCTCACGCTCCTGCAGCACGCGGAGCAACTTGGCCTGCAGCGCCATCGGCATTTCCGTCACTTCGTCGAGCAACAGGGTGCCATCCTGTGCCTGTTCAAACTTGCCGGCCTGCGCCTGCTGCGCGCCGGTGAACGCGCCTTTCTCGTAGCCGAAGAGCGTCGCTTCCAGCAGGCTGTCGGGAATTGCAGCACAGTTGATGGCAACGAAAGGTCCATCGCGGCGTGCCGAATTCCGGTGAATGAAACGCGCCACAACCTCTTTGCCCACTCCTGACTCTCCCGTCAGAAGGACCGTTGCATCCGTCTGCGCAACGCGTTGCGCCATTGCAAACATGTCGCGACTGGCTGGATCGGAGGCAATCACCCCGGCCGACTCGCCACTCTCCGGCAGTTCATATTTGTTGATATGCGCCAGCAGCGCCTGCGGCTCGAACGGTTTGAGCAGGAAGTCGCAGGCACCGGAACGCATGGCGTCCACGGCCTTTTCGACCTCGGCATAAGCGGTCATCAGGACTACCGGCAAATTCGGCAGGCGACTGCGAATTTCCTTGAGGAGGGTAATACCGTCCATCGGCATCATCCGGACATCGCTGAGCACGATGGAGAACGCCTGCGTCCCCAGCACGGCCAACGCTTCCTCGCCGCCACCGACTGCCACGTAAGGGCGCCCGGCCAGTTCCAGGGTATCGCCTATGGCCTCGCGCAGGCTGGGATCGTCTTCAACCACCAAAATTGGCAAACTATGTTCAGCCATCAATCATCCACTTCGTTATCTGCCTGCCCGAGAGGGAGCGTCATCACAAACTCCGCTCCGCGTTCTGGTTCCGACAATAATTCGATTGCGCCGCCATGTGCCCGGGCAACCCCCACCGCAATGGCCAGCCCCAACCCCGTCCCCTGCCCCTTGGTCGTAAAAAACGGTTCGAAAATACGCGCCTGCATGGCAGCCGGCACCCCTGGCCCGCTATCGCGCACGGCAAAACTCAGGAGATCGCCCTGGCGCCGGCCGGACAGGTAAATTTTGCCGCCTGCCGGCGTAGCCTGCATGGCATTCTCCAGCAAATTCACCAACGCACCGAACAGCGCCTTCCGGCTCCCTATCAGTACCGCCGAATCACATGCATCATCAACCTCGAAACCAAGCGCATGCTCCCGCATCAACGGCTCGACAGTCTGCGCAGCCTCGGCCAACAGTTCGCTTGCCGCCATCCGGTCGCGCCCGATACTCTCACCCCGCGCAAACAACAGTACATCCTGAATGAGGCGCTCAAGGCGCCGCAACTGCCCAGTCGCCTTTTCCGAAAACTTGGCCCGCGCCTCATCGGCAACCCCCGGCTGACCGAGATTTGATGTGTAAAGCAAGGCTGCCGCCAATGGCGTACGCAATTGATGGGCCAGCGAAGCGGCCATTTCGCCCATGGCGGCGAGACGCTGACTGCGCTCAAGTTCCGACTTCATCTGATGCGCGGTCGTTACATCGTGCACCAGCAAGATCTTGCCGCCAGCCGACGGCAACATGCTCTCCGCAATCGATAGGCGCCGATTTCCCAATGACCACTCTCCAACCGTCAACGTAGGCTCAAGCGAGGCGCGCACGATATCGCCCCAGTGACGACCGGCCATATCGGCGCCGAACATCGCCATGGCAGCAGGATTCACCGCCACCACGACCGCTGCAGCATCGAGCAGCACCACGCCGGCGGGGAGGGCGTCCAACAAGGACGATAAGCGCTCCGAGAGCGCCTCCTTTTCCTGGTACTGGCGCCGCAACTCGCCGTTGGCAATGGCCAACTCGTTGGTCAGCGAGGTCACCCTTGTTTGCAGAGCCTCGTACGCCTGGGTCAACTCTGCCGACACCTGATTGAACATGGCGAACGCCCGCTGCAATTCCGCCGCCTTGGCGTCGGCGTCCGTCGGGGCAAGGTACTCTGCGGCAGGATCTTGGGAAACAGGCATCGAAAAAGATAAGTTCAATTCAGCGCGATTCAGCGCCGGTAATAGTAGAATATTTCTAGGAAAGTTTGGCTTCTTAATTGATTCTCCTTCTGTTTCATGGAATTTCACCCGGGCTTTGATGGTAGCGACAACTGAAACGACGGCTAATACCGCACCGGACCAGAATCCCGTGGAGCGCTTGCGCGAGGCATTCAACCGCTTGGCCAATCAGCAGAAGATCATGCTCATGGTCGCCTTGGCCGCCATCGTTGCGGTTGTTATCGGTACGCTGATGTGGAGCCGGCAACCCGACTGGAAAGTCCTTTTCTCGAATCTCAGCGAGAAAGACGGCGGTGCCATAGTCGCCATCCTCGAACAGCAGAATATCCCGCACAAATTCAATGAAAGCGGTTCGCTTCTCGTATCCAGCGAACGTGTTCACGAAGTACGCCTAAAACTGGCCTCGCAAGGCTTGCCGCGTGGCGGCATGGTCGGCTTCGAACTGATGGAAAACCAGAAGTTCGGCATCAGTCAGTTTGCCGAGCAGGTAAACTACCAACGCGGCCTGGAAGGCGAACTGGCGCGGACCATCCTCTCGATCGGATCAATTCAGGCAGCCCGCGTTCACCTGGCAATTCCGAAGCCCTCGGTTTTTGTTCGCGAGGAGCAAAAGCCGACCGCTTCGGTACTCCTCAATCTCTACCCCGGCCGCACGCTCGACGCCGGACAGATTGCCGGCATCGGCCACCTGATCTCGTCGAGCGTTCCCAACCTGCCCATCAGCAACGTTACGGTTATCGACCAGAACGGCTCCCTGCTTTCCCAACTGAAGAGCAAGCTGACTGAAGCGGGGCTTGATCCTGCGCAAATCAAGTACGTACGCGATGTCGAAGACAGCATCATCAAGCGCATCGAGGAGATCCTCAAGCCTGTCCTGGGCGACGAAAATTTCAAAGTTCAGGTCGCGGCCGACATCGATTTCTCGCAGACAGAGCAAACCGCCGAAAGCTTCCGCCCCAACAACACGCCGGAAAGCACCAGTATCCGCAGTCAGCAGAACAACGAAACCGCCAGCATCAACCAGGCGGCAGGCGGTGTGCCTGGCGCGCTGACCAATCAACCTCCGGTCCCCGCGACGGCCCCCCTGACTCAACCGGCGACCGGCACGACACCTGCCCAGCCGGGCAAGCCAGGAGAGGCAGCAGGCCGCCTTGAGGCTGCGGGGGTTACCGCCCCGCTCAACGCTGCTGGACAGCCGATCAACACCAGCAAGAATGCGACCATCAATTACGAGGTGGATAAAACCATCCGCCACACCAAGCAGGCCATGGGCAACATCCGCCGCTTATCCGCGGCCGTTGTAGTCAATCATCGCAAGGAATTAGGCAAAGACGGCAAGCCGTTGGCCAAAGCGCTGCCCGATGCTGAAATGAAGCAGATCAATGACCTCGTTCGCGAGGCGATGGGCTACAGCAAGGAGCGTGGCGACACCCTGTCGATAGCCAACGCCCCCTTCACGGCGAGCGAAAAGGCGTCTGGCGAACTGCCGATCTGGAAGGATCCGGAGAACATTTCCTACGCCAAGGAACTTTTCAAGTACCTGCTGCTGGCCGGAATCATTGCCTTCCTCTACCTGAAGATCATCCAGCCCTCCCTCAAGGTCATGTTCCCATCGGAAGCCGACCGTACGGAAACACCGGAAGGTGTGGCTGGCGCAGCCGGACACGTAGCCATCGCCGGCGAGGAAGGCGAAGACAACGTTCAGATCAATCATTACGCGGCGATGGTTCAGAAAGCTCGGGATATAGCGCAGTCCGATCCGAAGGCGGTCGCCAACATCATCAAGGACTGGATGGGCGCCAATGGCTAATCCTGACGAAGGCCTGGAAAAAGTTGCCACGCTGCTCATCGCCCTTGGCGAAGATCACGCCGCCGAGGTACTCAAGCACCTTGGTCCACGCGAAGTGCAAAAAATCGGCCACGCCATGGCGCAGCTCAAATCGGTGCCACGCACGAAGGTTGAAGCGGTACTTGAGGAATTCCACAAGACCGCCGAGGAGAGTGCAGCCGTACACGTCGACACGGACAACTATGTCCGCTCGGTGTTGACCAAGGCCCTGGGCGACGACAAGGCCTCGAACCTGATTTCCCGAATTCTCCAGGGAGGCGAAACAGCAGGTATCGAAGGCTTGAAATGGATGGATGCGCCAACCGTTGCCGATCTGATCAAAAACGAACACCCGCAGATCATCGCAACCATCCTGGTTCACCTGGAGCACGATCACGCCAGCGAAATCCTCAATTTCTTCACTGAGCGGCTACGTAACGATGTCATCCTGCGTATCGCAACGCTGGAGGGCATCCAGCCTGCCGCGCTAACCGAACTGAATGATGCGATGATGCGCATCCTGTCCGGTTCCGCCAGCGTCAAGCGTACCGCCATGGGCGGCGTGCGAACGGTGGCCGAGATTCTCAATTTCATCGGCACCGCGAATGAAACCTCGGTTGTCGACGCCATCCGCGAATACGACCCTGACCTGGCGCAGAAGATTCTCGACGAAATGTTCGTGTTCGAAAATCTTCTGGATATCGACGATCGATCGATTCAATTGATCCTCCGCGAGGTGCAGTCCGACTCGCTGATCCTCGCTCTCAAGGGTGCCTCGCCAGACCTTCGCGAGAAAATCTTCAAGAACATGTCCCAGCGCGCCGCCGAAATGCTCCGCGAAGATCTGGAATCGAAAGGCCCCGTTCGGGTCTCCGAAGTCGAGGCCGAGCAAAAGGAAATCCTCAAGATTGTCCGCCGCCTCGCAGACGAGGGACAGATCGTTCTCGGCGGTGCCGGCGGCGAGCAGATGCTCTGACCCTGAAAAACACCCACGACCATGTCCGGCATCATCCCCAAAGAAGAAACATCCAGTTTCAAGCGCTGGCAGATCAACTCGTTTGACACCCCAACCAGCCCCCCTCCCTCACCGGAAGTCGAACCTCCTGCAAAAGAACCTGTTGCCGCAGCCCCCTCCGAGTCGAGCGGAGACATCGCCGCGCCTACCGCGGAGGAAATTGAAAACATTTACAATGAAGCCCGCACGACCGGCTACCAGGACGGCTACGACGAAGGGCGCCAGGCAGGTGAAATAGCAGGTCGGGAATCGACTGAACAGACTTGCAAGGATCTGCTCGCACTCACCGCCAACCTGAAGCATGCCCTTGGCGAGCTGGACCAGACCATTGCCGACCACCTGCTGGAGGTTGCCACCGAAATTGCCAAGCAAGTCGTAGGCGGCACCATTACGATGAAGAGTGACCTGTTGCTACCGATCATTCGCGAGGCGATCGCAGCCCTGCCGCTGCATCACGCCCATATCGTCGTCCGTCTTAATCCGCAGGACGCTGCGGCAGTCCGCGAGCACATGGGCGAATCCTTTGCTCAAAGCGGCACCCAACTGATTGAAGATAACGATATCAGCCGTGGTGGCTGCCTGGTTCGCGCCGGGAGCAGTGAAGTCGATGCCACCCTGGAAACGCGCTGGAAGCGCGTTCTGGAATCAATCGGCGGCTCTGCCCCCGATTGGCAAGCACCATGACAAACCCGTTGCTCGACCATACTGGCCGCTGGCAGAATTTCCTCGATAACTGCCGCCTGGCGGCCAGCAACGCCCAACCGCAGTGGCCCATTGGTCGCCTGACGCGCATCAACGGCTTGGTCATGGAAGCGGCGGGTCTGAAACTCCCCCTGGGTAGTTCGTGCAAGATCTACCCCATGACCGGCGCACCGGTCGAAGCAGAGGTGGTGGGCTTTGCTGGCGAAAAGCTCTACCTGATGCCGTCGGATGACGTCTATGGACTTGCCCCCGGCTCCAAAGTAGTCGCCTTCGAGTCCCCGACTCCGCCACCGCAGGTCGATGGCCCGCCGCCATTCCGCCGTCGTGCCATTGACCGTGCCAAACAAGTTCCCGTTGGGGACGAACTGCTCGGCCGCGTCGTCGATGGCGTTGGACGCCCCCTTGACAGCAAGGGGCCGATCAATACCGCTCACTCCCGTTCGCTGCAGGCACGCCCGGTCAACCCGATGTCGCGTGCAGCCATTCACCAGCCACTCGATGTCGGCATCCGTGCCATCAATTCGCTGCTCACAGTCGGACGCGGGCAACGCATGGGGCTCTTCGCCGGCTCCGGCGTCGGCAAGTCTGTTCTGCTCGGAATGATGGCCCGCTACACTGAGGCGGAAGTCATCGTTGTCGGACTGATCGGTGAGCGGGGCCGCGAAGTAAAGGAATTCATCGAGCAAATCCTCGGCGACGAGGGAATGCGCCGTGCCGTCGTCGTTGCCGCCCCCGCCGATACCGGGCCATTGATGCGCCTGCAGGGCGCCGCCTACGCAACGACCATTGCCGAATCCTTCCGCGACCAGGGCAAGCAGGTCCTGCTCATCATGGATTCCCTGACCCGCTATGCGATGGCCCAACGGGAAATCGCCCTGGCGATCGGAGAGCCCCCGGCAACGCGCGGCTACCCACCTTCAGTCTTCGCACGCCTGCCACAATTGGTTGAGCGCGCTGGTAATGGCTCGGAGGGCGGCGGCTCGATCACAGCTTTCTATACCGTACTGGCCGAAGGGGACGATCAACAGGATCCGATTGCCGACGCCGCGCGCGCCATCCTTGATGGACACATTGTCCTTTCCCGCACTTTAGCCGATGCTGGCCACTATCCAGCCATCGATATCGAGCAGTCGATCAGCCGTGCCATGGTCAACCTGATCACCCCGCCCCATCTCGAACAGATCCGTCGCTTCAAAGTGCTATTTGCCCGCTACCAGCGCTCGCGAGATCTGATTTCCGTCGGCGCCTACGCGCCGGGATCGGACCCTGTGCTCGACCAGGCAATCAGCCTTTATCCGCGCATGGAGGGATTTCTGCAACAGCAACTGACCGAACAATCGATGTTCGCAGACAGCCTCGAAGCTCTCGGCAGCCTCTTCTGATAAGCCATGACCCAGCCTTTTTCACTTCAACCCTTGCTTAACATCATGCAGGAGAGGACTGACGAGGCAACGCGCAAGCTGGGCCAGCTGCTTGCCGCGGAGCAGAACGAAAAAAGCCGCCTCCAGATGCTCGAGCAGTATCGCGCAGAATATGCCGCCAGAATGAACGATGCTACGTCGCAAGGCGTCACCCGCATGGTATTGCGCAACTATCAGGAGTTTCTCGCGCGTATCGACGACGCCATTTCAGCACAACGGCAAGCAGTCCAAAGCTCGGAGAACAACACCCGGGCAGGCCAAGAGGCCTGGAAAACACAGAACAAGCAGTTAAAAGCGCTCGACACCCTGTCCCAACGCCACGATATCCGGCAGCGCTACCGCGAAGGCAAGCAGGAACAAAAGCTGCAAGACGAGTTCTCGACACACAAATATAGCGGCAAGGAACCGCAAGACACCTGACGCCCTGTGGGCATGCCTATTGCTTGTTCCAGACAAGAATTAAGTCTGACAAGGGTTCCAATATGGGCATCACGGTTGTTTCATCCCCGGCAGCAGCCACCGCAACGGCCAGCGCCAATTCAGCGACCGCCAGCAGCACCGGGGTTCCCGAAGGATTGCCCGGTGGTTTTGCAGCCCTGCTCGGCAGCCAACTCGGCCGTACCGTGACGAGCAATGTGCCGGCAAGCGGCACGGCAACAACGCCACACGATAGCGAAAAGGCCGAAGAGAAGCTGCTTGGCAGCGAAAATGCAGATCAGACGCTTGCCCTGTTGATGGCAGTTCCCCCTGTTACGCCACCGGTGCTACCCAACCAACCCGTACGCCTGGACACGAACATTGCCCGAAACGAGGCCGCCAAGCCTCAGGATACCGCCACTCTGCTTGGCGCAGTGACCAGCGAAGCACGCGGCACCAACGAAGAAGTCCCCGGATTGAGGGCAACAGATTTAATGCAGCAATCTTCCGATGCGTTCAAAAATGCGCTGAGCACAGCACGCGACAAGCAAAGTGAAACGCCAACGGCAAATATTGCCGCCGACACTGCCGCCCAGGCATCGGCAGCAATTGCGACCGCCAAGGCCTCCACCGAAAACCGAAGCCACGCCGCAGCGGCGCCCGCTGAAATCCAGACGCACCTGCAATCTCCCTCCTGGGGACAGGATTTCGGCAACAAGGTCGTCTGGATGGCAAAAAACGACCAACAATCCGCCCAAATCAACATCAATCCGCCGCAACTCGGCCCAGTCCAGATCACGCTGCAAATCAACGGCGATCAGGCTACCGCCATCTTTGCTTCGCCACACACCGAAGTCCGCCAGGCAATCGAAGGCTCGCTCTCTCAACTCCGTGACATGCTGGCGACAACCGGCATCAATCTCGGTCAGGCAGATGTCGGCGCCAACATGGCGCGCCATAACGACAATACTCACTTCCAGTCAGCTAACGGAAACCGCGCACCAGATGAAACCGCTATACTCCCGGACATTGGAAGACCGACAGACGGTGCGCCAAGCGTACTGGCTCAACGAGGCAGGGGACTCGTTGATCTGTTTGCCTGATTGAACACGGAGTAAGAGGAGAAAACCTTCATGGCAAAGGATGCCAAGCCAGCAGAAGAAGGGGCAGTAGCCCCCAAAAAGAGTAAAAAACTATTGATCATCATTCTTGCAGCCGTACTCGTGGTGGTACTGGGCGGCGGTGGTGCCGCCTTCATGTTGCTGAAAAAAGGCGACCACACTGAAGATGATGAGGAAGCAGCAGAAGAGACGGTCAAGACGAAAAAGAAGGACAAGAAGAAAGACGCCCATGCCCTCCCGGTGTTCGTCAATCTTGATCCGTTCACCGTCAACCTGGTCCCGGAAACAGGAGATCAATACCTGCAGGTTGCGCTCTCTCTGGAAATCGAAGATGCGCAGTCCGAGCCTGTCCTGAAGGCTCAGATGCCAAAGATCCGCAACAACATCACCTTGCTGCTCTCTGCCAAAAAGGCCTCGGAACTCCTCCCCAAGGAGGGGAAAGAACATCTCGCCGAAGCCTTGAAGGACGAGATCAACTCGGTTTTCGAACCCCCCAAGAAGAACAAGAAAGGCGAACTGGTTATGCCGGAAGGCCCGGTCAAATCGGTTCTGTTTACCTCCTTCATCATCCAGTAAGGAGTCATGGCCGGCGATTTTCTCTCCCAAGACGAGGTCGACGCCCTACTCAAGGGCGTCACCGGCGAGACGGACGAACCCGAGGAGCACGAGGGGGACGGCGCCGGAGTTCGTTCGTACAATCTCGGCACACAGGAGAGGATCGTCCGTGGGCGCATGCCCACGCTGGAGTTGGTCAACGAGCGCTTTGCACGCTACTTGCGCATCGGCTTGTTCAACTACATGCACCGGAATGCCGAAATTTCGGTGGGGCCGATTCGGGTGCAAAAATATAGCGAGTTCATTCGCAACCTGGTGGTTCCGACCAACCTGAACCTGGTCATCGCCAAGCCCCTACGCGGGACTGCACTGTTCATCTTCGACCCCAACCTGGTATTTCTCGTGGTCGATAACATGTTCGGCGGCGACGGGCGCTTCCATACCCGTGTCGAAGGGCGTGACTTCACCCCGACCGAACAGCGCATCATCCAAGGCCTGCTCAACGTGGTGTTCACCGAATATTCGAAGTCGTGGAAGCCGGTGTACGACATTACGTTCGAGTACATACGCTCCGAGATGAACTCGCAGTTCGCCAATATCGCCACGCCTTCGGAAATTGTCGTTTCGACATCTTTCACGCTCGAGTTTGGCGGCGCCACTGCAGACATGCACATCTGCTTCCCATATTCGATGCTGGAGCCAATTCGCGACCTGCTGTACAGCACGATGCAAAGCGACCAGCTCTCTACCGACAAACGCTGGATCGGTACCCTGCGCAAACAATTGCAGGGCGCCGAGGTCGAGATCGTGGCTCAACTGGGCTCGGGCAAGATCACACTAGGGCAGATTCTCAAGCTGAAGACCGGGGACGTGATTCCGCTTCACATCCCCGAAAAGATATATGCCTTGGCGGACAACGTCCCGCTGATGGAATGCACTTATGGCCAGCTCAATGGTCAATATGCACTGAAGGTCGAAAAATTTATCGCCTCCCCCCCGGAGACTATTGGACTAGACACCGCGTTGGGAGAAAAGAATGGCTGACGAAATGGAAAATATCGAAAACACCGCAACCGAAGATGACGGCCAGATCAGTGAGGACGATTGGGCCGCCGCCATGGCGGAACAGGCGATCACCGACTCGGGAACGACGCAGGCCGCACAGCCCGCCGATATCTTCCCCTCATTCGGCGGTAACGCCGAGGCGGGCGGGATGATGAACGAGCTCGACATGATCCTCGACATTCCTGTCCAAATCACCGTTGAACTCGGTCGCACCAAGATCACTATCAAGAACCTGCTGCAATTGGCTCATGGCTCGGTCGTCGAGCTAGACGCCATGGCCGGCGAGCCGATGGATGTACTGGTGAACGGGACGTTGATTGCGCAGGGCGAGGTTGTGGTGGTGAACGACAAGTTCGGTATCCGTCTGACCGATATCATCACCCCCTCGGAACGCATGCGTAAGCTCAATCGTTAAGCCGCCGATGGAGAAGGGGGAGTTGCGCGGCCATCCCCCAGTTTGAGTTTAAAATAGCGGCCAATCTTCGCTACCCGCTACCGCGCCTGTGCTCCATTTCCTCACCCTTTTTCTTGCCTCGACCTATGCGATGGCGTCCGATACTCCCAGCCCCGGACTGGGGTTTGGCAGTTACGTCCAGGCTGGCCTTGCCCTGGCACTGATTGTCGCTGCACTCGCCGGCACCGCCTGGGTTGCGCGCAAGCTTTCTGGCGGCAAGGGGTTTGGGCACGGGGGTATGAAAGTAATCGGCGGGGTCGCACTGGGGCCACGCGAGCGTATCGTTCTTGTTGAAATCGGTGATGACTGGCTGGTCATCGGCATTGTCCCCGGACAGATTCGTACCTTGCACCGAATGAGCAAGGGCTCCCTGCTGGCCCCGGAAGAGGCTTCTGGCGAAGCCGATAAACCTTTTGCGCAGTGGTTGAAATCCGTTACCGAGCGTCGCCGCAATGACTAAGCGCGTCTTTCTCGCCCTCGCCTTGCTGCTGCCAGCAGGTCTCGTCATGGCTCAGGCCAGCGGGTTGCCGGCAATCAACAGTACGCCGACTCCTGGCGGCGGCACTACCTATTCGCTGACCATCCAGACGCTGCTGTTGATGACAGCGCTGACCTTCATCCCGGCCGCCGTGCTGATGATGACGGGGTTCACGCGCATCGTCATCGTGCTCTCCTTGCTTCGCCATGCCCTGGGTACGCAAACTGCGCCGCCAAACCAGATCATCGTCGGCCTTTCGTTGTTCCTGACCTTCTTCGTCATGTCGCCGGTTCTGGACCGGGTCTATACCGAGGCCTACCTGCCGCTTTCCGAGAACCGGATCAACATCATGCAGGCGGCCGAGCGGGCCGCCATCCCAATGCGCGGGTTCATGCTCAAGCAGACCCGGGAATCGGATCTGGCGCTATTTGCCGGTATCGCCAAGATCGAGCGCCTCGAGAAGCCTGACGATATTCCCTTGCGCATCCTGGTTCCGGCCTTTGTTATCAGCGAGTTGAAGACGGCTTTCCAGATCGCCTTCATCATTTTCATCCCCTTCCTCGTCATCGATATGGTTGTTGCCAGTCTCCTGATGTCGATGGGCATGATGATGATGTCGCCCGTGATGATCGCCCTGCCCTTCAAATTGATGCTGTTCGTTCTGGTTGATGGCTGGCACTTGGTGATCGGCTCCCTGGTTCAGAGCTTCGGCGCATGACCCCCAATACCGTCATGGAAATTGGCCGCCAAGCGGTCGAGGTGACGCTGATCATCTCGGCCCCGATGCTGCTCGCGGCGCTTGTCGTCGGCCTGGTCATCAGCATTTTTCAAGCCGCAACCCAGCTCAATGAAAGCACGCTGCAGTTTGTTCCCAAACTGGTCGTCATGTTTCTGGTGCTGCTGCTGGTCGGACCATGGATGCTTCAGTATCTGATGGATTACATCCAGCGCCTGTTTGAGAGCATTCCGCAGTTGATCGGCTGAAATGATCAGCCTAACCTCCGCCCAGATTGATGTCTGGATTGCCGCCTTCGTTTACCCACTGGTGCGCATTCTTGCTTTTATCGCCACAGCACCGCTTTGGAACACGGTTGGCATTCCCCAACGCACACGGTTGATTCTGGGAATTGCCATCGCGGTCGCGCTTGCCCCCAGCCTCCCCGACATGCCCAAAGGAGAACCGGGCTCGCTGACCGGATTGTGGATCATGGTGCAACAAATGCTGATCGGCGTCGGTATGGGTTTCTCCGCCCGCATTATATTTGCCGCAGTCGACCTTGCCGGCACCTTTATCAGCAACCAGATGGGCCTCGGTTTCGCCACCTTCTACGACCCGCTCAACTCGTCACAAACGCCGGTCATTGCGGAGTTTCTCGGCGTCATCACCCTGCTCACCTTCCTGTCGCTGAACGGTCATCTGCTATTTGTCGCCACGCTGGCCCAAAGTTTCGTTGCCATCCCGGTCGGCGGCCCGCTGCCCGCTGCAGGAAGCTGGCTCAATCTGAGCGAATTGGGTGGAAAAATATTCTCGACGGGGCTGCTGCTGTCATTGCCCGTCATCATTGCTTTGATGATCACCAACCTTGCGCTGGGGATACTGACCAAAGCGGCCCCGCAGCTCAACCTGTTTGCGCTGGGCTTCCCCCTGACGCTTGCCGGCGGCTTCATCGCCATCGCCATCTGCTTCAGCTACCTGGCGTCACCCTTGCAGGCGATGTTCGAATACGCCATGAGCGCAATGCTCGGCTATGTGGTGCCGGGAACCTAGTTGTACTCGTTGAGCATGAACGAGTCAGCCTGCTGGCGCTGGACCAGCCTGATCGTTCCTTCCGCGACGCGGCGGGCGCCGAGCGTCTGTGAGTCGATACCTTCCGAATATTCCATGAGCTGATAGGCGGCGTAGCCCTGTTCGCGCTGCAGTTGCCCGGCGCGACGCTTGAGAATCTGGATCGACTCTCCGGCCCCTCCGGTATGGTAGCGCTTCATTTTCATGGAGAAGCGATAGGTATCGTTATCGAGTCGCGCCTCTTCGATTTCCCAATTCGGCGCCAGCGGATCATAAAAAAGATGAACCGCACCGATGATCAGCGCTCCCGTCGCCAGAGTAGACAGGGATATGGAGGTCCCTGCTGTGAGCTGGATGGCCTTCGCCGGAATCAAGGGTTTCTGCGAATCGCCAACGGAACTGCAGCCCGCAAGCAGCGCGGCAGACAAGGCGAGCCCAACGATATACTTTCCCTGCATCATAGGTGATCAAAAAGGCTCAGTTTGGCAATCATCATGTACGTTGTCTGTGAAGCTTCCAGTTGAATCTTTTTCTGCGAAAGGCTGGTGATCGCGCTCGCATAATCGAGATCCTGGAGATTGGACAACTGGGTCTTGTACTGCACATCGCGATCGCTCGACGTATTGCTGAGGGTATCCAGCGATGACAGGCTGGAACCCACGGTGGCGCGAACCTGGGAAATGCTATCCATCGAGGAACGGATGCCCGCCAGCGAATTGGCATAGACCGGAGATGTTCCGCTCGGACCGGGGGTTCTCAGCAGATCCACCATATTCTTGACCGAATCGAATATGCTGTTCCCCGTCACATTGCCGGATGAATCCTTGGCCCGCATGAACACTTCGCTACCCGGCGAACTGATGCTCATGGACACGCTGGCGGTAACCTGCAGCATCTGCACGCCATCGTCGCCGGCATAGCTGACATAAGGATTGGCCAGCGAATAGGGGCTGGCGTTGCCGCTCAGATCGAAGGGCTTCGTCGTGGACTGGAATCCGCCAAAAACATAGCGGCCGGTGCCATCCTGCGTATTGGCAAGGCTGATCAAACTACCGAGTCGCTGCTCGAGCTCATTGGCTACCGCCGCACGTTCGGCATCCGAATAAGTTCCATTGCCGGCAGACACGGCCTTCTCATAAATCGCGCTCAGCTCGTTATTGACACCATCGAGTGTGGCATCCAGCGCATTCAGCCTAGTCTGCGCCGTCTCCTGGTTCTTCATGAACAAGGCATTCACCGACTGCGACTGCGTGACAACCAGCGCCTGTGCCGCCCCCACCGGATCATCCTTGGGGGTCACAACCCGGCGCCCCGTCGATATCTGATTCTGCTGCGTATATAGATCGCTCTGCAAACGGACGATTCCGCTAGTTCCCGAGCTGTTGATTTGTGCTGTACTGACTCGCATGCTCATGATCTACTCCCTCGCCTAGCGGATGGACATCAGGGTATCGAACAGCTTGGAGGCGATCTCCATCACCTTGGCCGATGCCATATAGGCCTGCTGATACTCGACGAGTTTTGCAGCCTCCTCGTCGCGATTCACCCCGGACACCGACTCGCGGGCGGCAGTCGCCTGGCTCAGCAACGCAGTCTGGGCTGACGACGACACGTCGGCCGACGCGGTTTTGTTGCCGATATCGTTCACAAAAGCGGCATAGCTATCCTGATAGGTGGATTGGCCTCCCGCCATGGTGTTCTGGATCTGGAGCTTGCCGAGACGGACGATATTGCCGCCATCCTCAACCCCGCTGACATTCTTGGACAGACGGAACACATCGCCGTTAGCGGGGGTTCCCGAGATGCTGAAGGAAATAGCGGACGGGGAGGTCGCCGGAGTGGTCGCATTAATCGACAGGATCGCCCCCGAAGTATAGGGCACCGTATCAGTCGGCAGCGTGATCGGATAGGTAGTAGTAGTCGAACCGTTCGTGACGGTTACCGTCCCGGCGGGGAAGCCGCTCAAGTTGCCCCCGTTATAGTTCAAGGTCAAGGGCATGCCATTGACCGAATAGCCGGGACCAACGCTGACCGAGCCAACCGTGGCGGCGCCGGCATTGGTCAGCCCCACGCCACCGCGAGCCGGCGTGCCCGCCGCGATCAGGCGCGGATCGGCCGCGAGGTTCGGATCTACCGAAAACAACCGGGCTGCATCACGCGTCGGCTGGATCAGGAAGCTGTCGCCGGCGGCAAATGCGCCGGCTGTAGCGCTGAGCGTGAATCCTTGCGGACCTTGTGAAGAAATCGCCACCGCTGTGTTGAGTGCACCGATGGAAGCGCCGGTCCACGTCGTATTGTCGGAAAGGCGCTTCAGCGAGAAATTCGCTCCATCATAAGAGAGCTGATAATCGCTGCCAGTCAGATTCGTATAAAAATTGCTGCCGTTGTAGCTTGCAGCCGAGAAGCTGGCGGACACCGTCGGCCCGGCCGGGGCATTGCTCGACTTGGCGATCACCGTCGGCGCCGTCACCGAGAAAAAGTTGGAGATGAAACCGGGATCGCCGGAAATCTTCCCCAACATATCCTGACCCAGCGCATGCTGGGCATTGAAGGTGGAGGTAACGGAAGCGGCCATCAATCCCAACTGGTTGAATGCCGTATCGAGCGCCTGCGAACGGAAACTGATCAGCCCGCCCAGACTGCCGCCGGTGATCAGCGACTCCGGCAGTTCCTGAACCACGCCTGTCGCACCGACCAAACCGACGACGATGCGCGAGGGGTCGGCCGCCGACCCGATCGCCGCCATCTGCGTCACCCGGCTACCCACCACCAGTTGCTGCCCGCTGCCGACGAAAACGTTGAACGTACCATCGTCATTGGTCGACACATCCACCTTGACCAACTTGTTCAGGTCGGCCACCAGCTGGTCGCGCTTGTCCAGCAAATCATTGGCTGGCTGGCCGTTAAGGGCGCTGGATTTCAGGATGTTGTCGTTGATCTCGCCGATCTGCTGCGTGTACCCGTTGATGGTGTTCACCATGCTGCTGACCTGGGAATTGACGCCCTTCTCCAGCTCGTCGAGACGGGTATACATGCTCTGAAAACTGCCGACCATGGTGGATGCTGCCGTCACCATCGACTGGCGAGCCGAAATCGACGACGGATTGCTGGCGACGGCCTGAATACCATCGAAAAATTGCTGCATCACCGGGGTCAGACCGGCACTCTGATCGGCCAGCATGTTGTCGATCTGCGAAATCTGGCCTAAGTAGGTATCCAACGAACTGACACTGCTCTGCGCCGTCAGCACCTGCTTGTCAAGTGCCTGGCTGTACATGCGCTCGACCGTGACGACATGCGCGCCCTGCCCCAAGCCGCCAGCCCCCGTCATCACCGTGAAATTGGACGCCTGGATAATGCGCTGACGGTTATAGCCCTCAGTATTGAGGTTTGAAATGTTATTGCTCGTCGTCATCAAGCCGGCCTGTGCCGCGTTAATGCCGGTCATCGCAATACTGAGTAAGCCGCTAGCCATTCCTATCTCCTTCCCGTTTGTTTACGGCACAAACGGAAGTAACTTGATCCTTATCCGAGCAATGCCATGCGCAGGCTGGGGCCACTGATGATCCGGGTCAGCTTGTCGGCGTAGGCCGGATCGGTTGCATAACCTGCCCGCTGTAGACCTTTAGCAAACTCCGCGCCATCCTGCGACCCGATCACGCCGCTGTAGCGTGGATTGCTGCGCAGGAGGCCGGCGTAATCGCGGAAAGCCTCGTCATAGGACGCATAGGCACGAAAACGCTCAACGCTCTGCTGCGGCTGACCATCGACGTATTCCGTCGTCACCGCATCAACCGTGGGCCCATTCCAGTTCTTGCCAGCCTTGATCCCAAACAGGTTATGGCTGGTCGAGCCATCGGCGCGCCGAATCTCGCTCCGCCCCCAGCCGCTTTCAAGCGCTGCGTGCGCAACCACAAACTGCGGGGGAATGCCGGTCGAGCGCGAGGCTTCGACAGCCTGTGGCCAGACGCGATTGACGAATTCCTTCGCAGACGCCGGCACATCGGTGGCTGCCGTTGCTGCGCCACTCGCCGCACCCACAGGCGCATAGGCCGCCGAGGTCGGCAACTTTCCGGGAACCGCAACTTGCTGCAAGTGGCGACTATCAGCGGTGGTCAACGGCAAGGCATTGCCGGCAGCATTTGCCGGTGCTGCAAGATTGGCGCTGCCATCACCATTTTGCATGTTGCGGCCGAGCTGCTGTTCGATCAGGCGGGCAAAACCAAGGCCCTTGCCGGTGCCGGCAATATTCTGCGCCATCTGCTGATCGAGCAATCCAGTGTAGAAGCGCGACTGGTCGCTATTCATCAAGCCATCTTGCGGCGTCGCGTCGCGCATGCTTTTGATGACTTGTTGCAGGAATAGGGTCTCAAACTGCTGCGCTGCGGCCTTCAGACCTTCCTGGGGATTCTTGGCGAACTGGGTGCGTACATCCTGCGACGACTGGACGTCAAAAGCCGCCCGGTTTGGCGAATTCTGGATTTTCATCGACACCAACCGAATCAGATGATTTCGAGATCAGCGCGTAGTGCACCGGCCGCCTTCATGGCCTGGAGAATCGCCAGCAGATCCATCGGATTTGCGCCCAGCGCATTCAAGGCCTTGACCACATCGGCCAAGTTGGCACCGGCCTTGACACTCATCAGGCTGACGCCGTCCTGTTTGACCTGGATATCCGCTCCCTGCCCGAATTGCGGTTGAGCAGCCTCGACGACTACCGAGAGATTGCCATGCGCCACGGCGCAGGATTCGATCGTCACTTTCTGGTTCATCACGACCGAACCGGTACGCGGATTGACGATAACCTTGGCCAGGCCGGCGACCGGCTGGACTTCGATGTTCTCGACACGGCCGAGGAAGGCGACACGGCTATCCGCATCTTCAGGCGTACGCACGGCAATTCGCCGCCCATCGATCGCCTGGGCCGTACCCGCTCCGACGCTTCGATTGATCGCATCGACGACCTTCTGGGCCGTCCCGAAATCGCTACTCGACAACTCGTAATAGACCACCCCACCCTGCCCCAGCATGGTCGGAACTGCACGCTCGACGCTGGCGCCACCGGGAATACGCCCGGCAGACAGATGATTGACGGTCACCTTGGAACCGCCTGAAGAAGCACCGGCACCACCGACCATGACGTTCCCTTGGGCGATGGCATACACCTGTCCATCAGCCCCCTTGAGCTGGGTCATCAGCAACGTGCCGCCGCGCAGGCTCTTCGCATTGCCCATTGATGATACCGTGACGTCGATACTCTGCCCCTGGCGGGAGAACGGCGGCAGGTTGGCTGTCACCATGACGGCTGCGACGTTCTTGAGCTGCAATTTCTGCGCTTGGTCCTGACTCAGGTTGACGCCGAGCTGGGACAGCATGTTGGCGATGGCCTGGGTGGTAAATGGCGTCTGCGTGGTCTGGTCGCCGGTGTTGTCGAGACCGACAACAATGCCGTAGCCGATCAACTGGTTGTTGCGCACCCCCTGGATGCTGGCCAGATCCTTGATGCGATCGGCCAGTGCCGGCTGGCACCACAGCGGCAGCAGACAAGCGGCCAGAATTGCCGCCTGCCGGAATAGTTTGCCGCTTTTCGTCTTCATGATGCGCCTCCGGAGAAAAACTCTTAGAACGGCATCACATTAAGGAAGAAGCGTGCCAGCCACCCCATGACCTGGCCATCGCTGATTTGTCCGGCGGATTTGTACTCGACGCGCGCATCGGCAATCCGGGAAGATTCGACCGTGTTGAAAGCGTCAACGAAACTCGGGTTGATGACGCCGGAGATACGGACGAACTCCTGCTCATGCCCGATCGCCACCTGTTTTTCACCGGAAACCAGCAAATTCCCGTTCGGCATCACATCGATCACGGTGACCGTCATGTTACCGGTGAAGACATTGTTGTTTGCCGCTTCCCCCTTGCCACTGAATGCCGTCGAACTGCTCGCCGAAAGATCCGCCGCGCCGGGCAAAACGCGGCCGAACATGCCCGTCGATGCACCCAGGCCAAATTTCTGGGCATTGGATTGATCGAGCTTGTTGTTCGACTTGGTCGAGGCCGTGGTGCTTTCGGTGATTTTCACCGTGATCGTGTCCCCGACAAAACGGGCCCGCCGATCTTCGAACAACGGCCGACTGCCGCTCGCCTGGTAAATGGCACCGTTTCCGCTGGGCATTTCGAAGCGTGGCGAGGGCCGTGCCGACATGGGCTGATGCACGTTGGTAGGCGGCACGGTCGAGCAACCGGCCGACAGCAGGAGCGATATCAGGGCAAGGCGTTTCATGAAATCACCTCATAGCTGGGTCAAGCGCCCGAGCATGGCATCGGAGGTCGAAATCACCTTGGAATTGAGCTCGTAGGCGCGTTGTGTCTGGATCATGGTGACCAGCTCTTCGGCCACATTGACATTGGATGTCTCGACATAGCCCTGGGTAACCTGGCCGGCGCCATTGGTTCCCGGAGTATTGGGGGTCGGCGTTCCGCTGGATGCGGTTTCGAGGTACAGATTCTGACCGATGCTCTGCAGACCGCCCGGATTGATGAAGGTCGCCACCTGGATGCTGCCGATCTGCGTCGCCGCCGCAGTTCCCGGCTGGGTAATCGTTACCGTACCGTCTGAACCGATGGCAACCGACAGGGCATTGGCCGGAATGGTGATGTTCGGCTGCAGCGGGTAGCCATCCGAAGTCACGATCTGACCCTGGTTGTCCTTCTGGAAAGAGCCGTCACGGGTATAGCCGGTCGTCCCGTCGGGCAGCAGGATCTGGAAGAAGCCGCTGCCTTGGATCGCGACATCGAGCGTCGAATCGGTTTTTTGCAGGTTGCCCTGGGTAAAGATACGCGCCGTCGATACCGGGCGGACACCGGTACCGAGTTGCAGGCCACTCGGCACCTGCGTCTGCTGGCTGGATTGCGAGCCCGGCTGACGAAGGGTTTGATACAGCAGATCCTCGAATACGGCACGACCGCGCTTGAAGCCATTGGTGCTGACGTTGGCCAGGTTGTTGGAAATCACGTCGAGCTGGGTCTGCTGGGCATCCAGTCCGGTACGGGCAATCCATAGTGAGCGGATCATGATTCAGGTCCTATCAGGAATTCAGGGAGAGCAATTGATCCGCACGCTGGGCATTGGTGTCGGCGGTTTGCAACATCTTGATTTGCATTTCGAACTGGCGCGACAAGCTGATCAGATTAACCATCGCATCCGTCACATTGACGTTACTGCCTTCGAGCGTTCCGGAAGTGAGCTTGACCCGGTCGTCGGTGGGCGCCGGCTGATTGTCGCGCAGGCGAAACAGGCCGTCCGCGCCACGCACCATGTCGGCCTCGGGCGGGTTGACCATCTTGATCCGGCCAATCGCATTGGCATTGTTCGGCGTACCGAACGTCGGCACCACGGACACCGTGCCATCCGGCGCGATTTCGATGGTGTTGTCGGGCGGGATATTCAGCGGTCCGCCATCCCCCATCACCGTGTGGCCGCTCTTGGTTTGCAGCAGGCCGGTCACATCGACATCCAGACTGCCCGCGCGGGTGTAGGCCTCGCTGCCATCCGGCAACTGAACCGCCAGCCAGCCTCGACCGTTGATCGCCACATCCAGATTGCGGCCGGTGAACATCAACGGACCTTCGTCCATCACATCGCTGACCGACGCATCGACCACGAAGGCACGCGTCGGCATGCCATCGCCCAGTACCGGAACGGCACGGAAGCGGTGCTCCTGAGCCTTGAAACCGACGGTACTCGCGTTGGCCAGGTTGTTGGCTGTGCCGGCCTGCTGCATGAAAACATGCTTGGCGCCGGTCATTGCGGTGTAGATCAGGCGGTCCATTCAAACGTCTCCGAAAGGCTTAGCGGAGATTGACCAGGGTCTGCATGATCTGGTCCTGTGTCTTGATGGATTGTGAGCTTGCCTGGTAGTTGCGCTGCTGGACGATCATGTTCACCAACTCGGCGGTCAGATCGACGTTGGATTCTTCAATCGCTCCCGACTGCAGCACCCCCAGCGTCCCGCTGTTCGGGGCGCCGACCAGCGGCTGCCCGGATGCTGCGGTCTCGACCCAGGCGTTGTTGCCGACTGCCATCAAACCGTTGGGATTGGCGAAGTTGGCGAGAACAATCTGCGCCAGGTTGCGGGTCTGCCCGTTGCTGTAGTTGCCCTGAACGATACCGTCCTTGCCAATCGACATCCCGGCGATATGGCCGGCAGCGTAGCCGTCCTGACTCAAGGCGCTGACGCTGAACGAACTGCCGTACTGCGTCGTCTTGTTGAAGTCCATGTTGAACGTCAGCGGGCTGGCTGCATTATTGGCCTTGCCGAGGTTGGCCATGACGCCGTTCAGGTTGATGCTGAAGCCGGCGATCGGCGTGGTCGAGAGCAAGGTACCCGAGCTGTTGAATGTCAGGCGACTCGGCGAGCTCGTCACATTGGCCTCGGCAGTCCCGTCGACCTGGTAATGCACATCCCAGGCACCAGTCGCCCCAGCCAGCGCTTCAGCAGCAGTCGGGGTACCGCGAACGAAATACATCGTCATCGTATGGGGATTGCCCAAGGTATCGTAGATCGTGGTGGCGGTCGAGTAGTTGTAAGTATCCGTCTGGGGTGTATTGACACCAACCGGTGACGTCCACGCGGTTGCCGGGACCGATTTGGTCGAGTCCAAGTTGAGTTGGGCGGCAACGCCCTTTGACGTCGAACCGGTAACTTGCGGCGGGATGTCGGCCATCGAAATCTGCAGGGCAGACGGCGTGGTCGGTGTGATGATGCCATTGGCGTTAGCGCTATACCCGGTGACATTGGCGCCTGCGTCATTCACCATGAACCCATTGGCATCAAGGTGAAATTGCCCGGTGCGCGAATACATCACCGCGCCATCCTTAGCCATGCGATAGAAACCGGCGCCATTGATCGCGACATCGAGCGGATTGCTCGTCGTCGTGATATTGCCCTGGGTGTATTGCTGGACAATCGAGCTCACCGAAGTACCGATCCCGACCTGGCTTGCTCCACCACCCGATAGCGAGGCGGCGTAGACATCGGCAAAATGTGCCGCCGAGGTCTTAAAGCCCACGGTGCTCGCATTCGCGATGTTGTTGCTGGTGACGTCCAGCGCCTTGGAGGAGCTATTTAGGCCGCTCAGCCCTTGTTGGAATGCCATCGCTATCTCCCGGAATTACATGAATTGCAGTACTTCGTTGAAATCGACCATATCGCCCGACGACAATTCGAGTTGGAACGCTGATCCGTTCTTCACTACAGCAGATACCGTGCCAACCTGAATCGGTGTCGTACTCACCGTGGTCCCCGCCTTGCTCGCGGCGATCTCGAAGGTGTATTTGCCATCTGCCAGCTGGGCCCCCGCCGCATTCTTGCCATCCCACGCAAAGGCGACCATGCCAGCGTTTTGCTTCCCGAGTTCCTCGGTCTGTACGATCTTGCCGGTGGCATCCTTGATGGTCAGCGTGACTTTGTCGGCTGCGCTGCCCAGACTGACCCCTCCCTGCGCCACACCCTTGCTCAAGAGCAGCTTGTTGCCTTCGGTCAGCACCTGGGAACCTATCGATCCCGAAGCCTGCAAGGCCTGGCTCGTATTGTAGGAAGACAAAAGTTGGGTCAGGGTCGTATTGAGTCCCTGAATACCCTGCAGCGTGCTGATCTGCGCAAGCTGCGAGGTCATCTGGGCATTGTCCATCGGCTTCAGCGGATCCTGGTTCTTCAGCTGCGTGGTGAGCATGTTGAGAAAGCTGCTCTGCAACTCTGCCGCCGACTGCGGATTCTTGCTGACCGAGCTTCTGGTTCCATTGAGGGCGGCAATGGTGTCAGCTTGGGATACGGAAGTGGTGGTCATGAGAATCTCCGATTAGCCCTGACCGATGCTAAGCGTGCGCAGCATCATGGTCTTGGCGGTATTCATGACCTCGATGTTCGTCTGATACGAACGCGAGGCCGAAATCATGTTGGTCATTTCCTCGACGACATTGACGTTCGGGAAAGCGACATAGCCCTTCTCGTCAGCGGACGGATTCTTGGGGTCATAGACCATGCGCGGCGGCGATGCATCCTCAACCACCTGACGAACCCGGACGCCCTTGGCCGTTTCGTCGGCGCCGCCCATCGGCGTGGCTTCGAACACGACCTGCTTGGCGCGATAGGGCTTGCCGTCGGAGGAAATCACGCTATCCGCATTGGCAAGGTTCGATGCAGTCGTGTTCAAGCGCATCGACTGCGCAGTCATCGCACTCGACGACACTTTAAAGACATTGAACAGGCTCATTCCCTACTCCTTAACTCGAGGTGCTCGACAACGCACTGCGCATGCCCTTGAACTCATCGCTGATGAACTGGCTGACAATCTGGTACTGAAGCGCGTTTTCGGCGATCTGCGAGCGCTCCACGTCCATATCGACCGTATTGCCATCGACTGCCGACTGGGTCGTGGTACGAAACTGCAGGGCAGCGGCACCGCCCCCGCCACCGGCAATATGGCCACGGGTCGTTGTGCTCAGCGACAGCCCGCCGCCGCTACGCCCGGCCATCGCGTTCTGCATGGCCTTTTCAAAATCGAAGTCGCGCGCCTTGTAATTGGGGGTATCGGCATTGGCAATATTGGACGCCAGCACTTGATGGCGCTGCGTGCGCAGATTCATGGCTTGGCTGAATACCGAAAGGTTCTGTTGCAGACTATTCATGGCGGACTCCCAAAAGACTCGCTTCCTGAAAAGCACCTTCCATGCCATAACGACTTATCGCTTCAAACGGCAAGTTTCGATACTGGCGCCTGCTTTGCCTCGGCAAAACTTGCCGCCCGGCAAACGGATTTATCCCCCGTTGCGCAGCTGCCTCGGGCAAAATATCGTCATGCTCTGTCGCCTGTTGATTCTCTTTATTTTTTTCCTCTGCCTGCCGCAGTCTTGGGCTGTAAATTTTGACCCCGTGCTCGACACCGCCGAACGCTACGTCCGGATGCAAACCCAGGGGCTGCCGGGCAAAGTCAATATCACCCTGGGCAAGGTTGATGTCAGTCGCCTCCCCGCTTGCTCAGCGCATGAGGCCTATGCCCCTCCGGGCACCCGCATGAGCGGCAAGACCCATGTCGCCGTCCGCTGCCTTGGCCCGAATATCTGGAGCGTTCTGGTCCCCGTCCAGATAAGTGTTACGGGCACCTACGTCAGTACGGCCCGCCCCCTGACTGCCGGTCAAGTTATCACTGCAGGCGATCTGGTTACCTCGACCGGAGATCTCGAATCGCTTCCGCCGGGCGTCGTCAACGAAGCGTCCGCCGCTATCGGAAAAACCGTGCGGAACTCGCTGGCAGCCGGACAACCCTTACGGAGCAATCAGCTCATCGCGCCTATCGTGATTCGCCTAGGCCAGACTGTCCGCGTAATATCGCAAGGGAACGGCTTCATGGTGAGCAGCGAAGGCAAGGCATTGACCAATGCGGCCGAGGGAGAAGTTGTTCAAATCCGCATGCCGTCGGGCCAGACCGTCAGCGGCCGGGCCAAAAGCGATGGCAGCATTGAAATTTCTTTTTAGGCTAAAGTTTCAGAAAAATTGGTCGTTAACCGGATTGAGTTCTAAAGTAATGCGAGATCCAAAATGAAAATTGACAATTCATACAAGCCTGCGTCACCGCTGCCGTCGTCCAGGCAACAAACCGCCCCTCCTGCTGCGAACGCAGCACAGGATGCAGTGAGCTTGAGTTCGCTCGCGGGAAGCCTGCAGAGCAATGACCAGCCGCCGGTTAATAGCGCGAAGATTCAGGAAATCAAGCAGGCCATCGCCGAAGGACGCTTCAAGATCAATCCGGAAGCCATCGCGGACGGCCTGATCGAATCTGCACGGGAATTGATCGGCAGACGTCAAGCCTGATGGTAGCGGGACAGCCTGTAACGCAGCAGGAAGTCGCGCTGCTCGGTGATTTTATCGCCCTCCTGAAGCAGGAACAGGAGGCGTTGGTTCGTGCCGACCCTGGCTCGTTGTCCGACATCAACAATCGGAAACTGATTCTTCTGGCAGACCTGGACCGCCACGAACAGATACGTGCCCAAATTCTGAAGCTGGCGCCAGGGGAGAATACGCGCGAAGCAATGTCGCAATGGCTGGCCGTGCATCCTGACCAAAAGGCGACCGCCGACACCTGGCTGGCGGTGAAGAACTTGGCTCGCGAAGCCAAGCGACTGCATGACCTGAATGGACAACTGATTGCCATGCATCTTCAGCGGACCAGCGAGCTGCTTGCGGTCCTCAAGCGCAGCGAACACCAGACGCTATATGGAGCGAACGGCCAGACGCACCAAAGCAGCGGCAGCCGGATCATCGATCAGGCCTGAACCGAACCGCGCCACCTGGCGCGCCTTATGGCGCCTAATTGCCCCGCGCAGAGCCGATTTCCGTCGGCTCCTCCGGGCGAGCCGAATCGATGAGGATGCTTACCCGGCGATTACGCGCCCGGCCCTCCGCTGTCGTGTTGGTTTCGATAGGTCGAGTCTCTCCGTAGCCGATCGCCGTCAGGCGCTCCGCCCCAACGCCGCCATCGTTGAACAGGCGCAGCACCGTTGTCGCCCGCATGGCTGACAACTCCCAGTTGGACGGGAACTGGGCCGTGGCGATCGGTACATTGTCGGTATGCCCTTCGATCGTTATCGGAAAGTCCGAAGTGGCCAGAACCTGGGCGATTGCCAGCATGGCGTTGATCGACGCGGACTGCAATCGCGCCTGCCCCGCCGGGAAAAGAATGCTGTCGTTGATTTCGATGGTGACGCCACGGCTGGTCTCGAGCAGTTTGACCTTCCCCTGAGCAATCAGCGGTTGCAGGGCATTCTTGATGTCGTCGGCGACATTCTTCATCTTCTTCCGCTGCTCGTTCTTCTTTTCTTCTTTCTTCTGGTCGGCCAGCTTGTCCGGCTTGGCAATCGGCTTGACCGGCATCAGGGGCGCCCCCTGGATGACGGCGATGGGCTGCCCGCCTGTTTCGGCGGTCTTGTTGTTGAAGGCATTGGTCAGCGAGTTGGAGAGAACCTTGTACTTCCCCTCGTTGACCGACGAAATGGCGTACATCACCACGAAAAAGGCGAACAGCAGGGTGATGAAGTCGGCGTAGGAAACCAGCCAGCGCTCGTGGTTCTCATGCTCATCTTCGCGACGACGACGCGCCATCAGTGCAGATAGCCCTTGAGGCGGCCTTCGATGATGCGCGGATTGTCGCCGACGGCGATGCCGACTAGGCCGTCGATCAGCATTTCGCGGGTAGCCACCATGCGGCCGATGTAGTACTTGAGCTTGCCGGCAATGGGCAGGTACACCAAGTTGGCCAGCCCGACACCGTAAATGGTCGCGACAAACGCCACGGCAATGCCGCCGCCGAGTTTGGTCGGATCCGACAGGTTTTCCATCACGTGGATCAGCCCCATGACGGCCCCGAGAATGCCGATGGTCGGCGAATAGCCGCCGGCCGACTCCCAGATCTTTGCCGCTTGGCGCCACTCATCCTCGAAGGTATTGATCTCGACTTCGAGCAATTCGCGTATCCGCTCCGGATCGGCCCCATCCACCAGCAACTGCAGGCCGCGCTTGACGAATTCGTCCTTGACCCGCGGCATCTGGTTTTCCAGGGCGAGCAAGCCTTCGCGCCGCGACAGCTGGCTCCACAGCATGATCTGCTCGATCAGCCGCTTCTGTTCGATTACCGGCGGCACCCACACCCATTTCGCCATCTTCATGCCGCGCCGGAAGATGTGGATCGGACTTTGCAGCAGCACCGCCCCCAGCGTGCCACCGAGGACGATCAGCAGCGCCGTCGGCTGGACCAGCGAACCCGCACTGCCGCCTTCGAGATATTGCCCGCCGATGATGGCAAACAGACCGATGACCAGACCAGCCAGGCTGATCTTATCCATGCACCTTCTCCTTGCGGCGCTTCGCGGCTAGCGGCACCTCGCCGACGATGCGGGCGCGCAGCCGGGCCACCGCCTGGCTGTGCAGCTGGCAGACTCGCGACTCGGTGACGCCCATGACCTCGCCGATTTCGCGCAGATTGAGATCCTGCTCGTAATACAGGGCCATCATCATTTTTTCTCGCTCGGGCAATTGCGCGATAGCGGTAACCAGCAGGGCCTTGATGCCGCGGTCTTCCAGAATGGCTGCCGGGTCTGCGTCATTGTCGGTCAGATGGCGCTCAAGGAAGTCTTCCTCGCCGTCGCCCGAGATGTCCTCGAAATAGACCAGCTGGTGGCCACGGGCCTCCTGCAAGGTCTTCTGGTAATCGGCCAGCGACATCCCGAGGGCGTCGGCCAGTTCGCGCTCGGACGGGACACGGCCATGCTCGTGTTCAAGCTGGTTGATGGCCGTCTCGATGCGGCGCAATTCGCGGCGCAGATTGCGCGGCAGCCAGTCGTTCTCGCGCAAGCCGTCGAGCATGGCGCCGCGCACGCGCTGCGTGGCATAGGTTTCAAACTGGGCGCCGAAGCCTTCCTGAAAACGGTCAATCGCATCGAGCAGGCCGATCATCCCGTTCTGCACCAGATCGTCGAACTGCACACTGGGCGGAAGGCGCGCCATCAGGTGATAGGCAATACGTTTCACCAGCGGCACGAAGCGCTGAACCAACTGATCCCTGTCTGGCTGCCCGGCAGCGGTATACATCAAGCTCGAAGTACGTTGGGAGTTATGCGTTGGCTCAAGTGTAGCAGTTGCTGCATGAATTGCTCGACTCCACCCGCTTCGCTCTCGCTGCGCTGCCAGTACAGCATGTCGGAAGCGATGTCGCGGAATGCCGCCGCGGCGGCTGAATCCGGTGCCTGGATCAGGACCGGCCGGCACAGCTGGGCGGCCTGGCGCAGGGAATCATCGAGCGGAATGGCGCCGGCGTAGTCGAGACGGGCGATACCGCGCTGGGCGGCAACCTGGGCGATATTGTCGAAGATCGAACGGGCATCGGGCTGGCTGCGCACCTTGTTCACTAGGATGCGGAAATGCCGGCGCGAAAAGGCGTGGCTGACCTTCTTGATCAGCGAATAGGCTTCGGTGATCGACGCGCTGCTGCCCGACAAGACCACCACCGCCTCCTGGGCTGCCACGCCGAAAGGCGAAAAGCCATGCGGATGCGCCGTGCTGGCATCGACCAGGATAACGTCCACCGGGCGCTCGAGGCCGGACATGGCGTCGAGCAGGGTCTGCTGCTGGTGCAGCGACAGGCGGCCCAGTTTCTTCACCGCACGTGCTGCCGGCAACACGCGCAGACCATGCATCGGCTGTAGCAGAACTTGGGATAGTGGCACTTCGCGCTGCACGACGTTCAGCAAGTCGTTACGGGCGATCAGGCCGAAGGTCGAGGCGATATCGTCGCCCGGCGCATGCTCGTCGATGATCAGCACTTCCTTGCCGAGACGGGCCAGCGCCACGCCGATATTGGCCACGGCCACGCTGCGGCCGACCCCTTCGCAACCGGCGACGAAGGTGACCACCTGCAGCTGGTGGCCGCCCCCGAGCAGACGCCGCAGGCCGGCGGCCTGATCGACGCGGAAATCAGCCACGGCGTCCTCCGACGGCAACCATGCCGGCATTGGCCATCATCATTGCCGGTTCGATACCGTCATACTTGTGCGGCGAGCTTTCCGGCACGTCCTTGAAGGCACGATGCAGCAGATAGCTGCGATTGGGCAGATGGATATCTTCCGGAACACGCTGCCCGTTCGACACGTACAGCAGCTTCAGGCTTTGGCGCATGATGACATCGAGCGCCGTCGCCAGGCTCGCCGCCTCGTCGATCTTGGTCAGGATGCAGCCGGCCAGCGAATCGCCGGCATAGGCCCGCACCACGTCGTCCAGCGTATCGCCGCGCGACGTCGAATTGAGCAGCAGCAGGCGCTGGACAGCGCAACCGGCAAGCATGTCGGTCAGTTCGGGAACCAGCTTGTCCTTCTGGCTCATGCCCATGGTATCGATCAGCACCATGTGCTTGTGCTGCAGTTCGTTCAGGGTCTGGCGCAGTTCGACGGCATCCTTGACCAGATGGACGGACACCCCGAGGATGCGGCCGTAGATGCGCAGTTGTTCGTGGGCGCCGATCCGGTAGCCGTCGGTGGTCACCAGCGCGACCCTGCTCGGGCCGTGGCGCAAGACGCAGCGCGCAGCCAGCTTGGCCGTCGTCGTCGTCTTGCCGACGCCGGTCGGACCGACCAATGCGTACACACCACCGCGGTCGACGATATCGTTTTCGTTGCCCAAGGTCATCAACGAGCGATCGGCCGCCCCCTTGACCCAGGCCATGGCCTCGATGCTGTTCATTTCCGGCGGCAGGTCAGTCAGCAGGTCACGGGCGAATTGCGGCGAGAAACCGGTGTCCAGCATCTGGCGCAGGATATCTGTCTTCACCGGCTCGGAGCGGGCAACTTCCCCCCAAGCGAAGCCAGCCAAGTGTTGCTCGACAATCTTGCGCAGCGAACGGATTTCCTCCATGACCTCCATCGGCACGACCTCCGCCTCCGGCCGGCGCGGCGCCGGGGCCGCCGCCTGCGGAGCGGGAGTTGGAGCCATGGCCGGCGCCGGTGCGACGGCCGGGCGCGGGGCTACCGGCTGCTGCGGGCGAGCCATTTCCAGATTGCGCAATGCACCATTCTTCGGAATGCCGGCATTGACCGGACCGGCTGCTCTCTGCGGAATGGCGTGATTCACTGGCGGGCGCTGCATAACGGGGGCCGGCCGAACCGCGGCCGGCGGCGGCACCGGCTGCGAAATACGAGCGCGCGCCGAATTGAGCACCACACGGTAATCGTCATCTGGCTCCACCACTGGCTGCGGCCGCTGGACCGGTGCACTCTCAGCGACCGGTGTGGGCGCGATCATGGCCATGTCCCGTGCGGCTACCGCCATGATCTCCACCCCACCGGGAACCCCACGGTTGGAGAGGATGATCGCGTCGTTGCCCAGGGTCTCCTTTACCTTCCTCAAGGCATCCCTTGCGTTGGCGGCGATGAATTTTCTGACGTTCATGTTCTACCTCCGATGATCGAGGTCACCTTGATAATTCGAGCTTCAGGCACTTCGTTATGGGAAAGCACCTTGAGTTGAGGAATGGTTCGGCGCAGGAACCGGGACAGCAGCAGACGCAAGCTGGCCGGAACCAATAAGACTGCAGGGAGCCCGAGGCTCGCTTGACGTTCCGAAGCAGAAGCCGTTTCACGGACGAGCGTATCGGCAAGACCGGGTTCAAAACTGGTGTTTTCCGAGCCACCAGCCACTGCTTGCGACAAGAGGCGCTCCAATGTCGGGTCGAGGGACATGACCTGCATTTCGCCGGTCCCGGGGAACAGTTGCTGCACAATGGCCCGACCCAGCGAGTTGCGAACCTGGATGATGAGGTCGTCGGCGTTCTGCGTTCGCATCGCGTGATCGGCCACCGTCTCGATAATCGTCCGCATGTCGCGGATATGAACGCCTTCATCAAGCAAACCCTGAAGCACCTTCTGCAAGGTACCCAGCGGCAGAACCTTGGGCACGAGGTCTTCGACCAATTTCGGCATTTCCTTGCCGAGATGCTCGAGCAACTGCTGAACCTCCTGACGCCCCAGAAGTTCGGATGCGTGGGTAAGAATCAGGTGATTTAGATGCGTCGCCACGACAGTGGAGGCATCGACCACGGTATAACCGTAGGCTTGGGCCTGATCCCTTTGACTGGCGTCAATCCAGATCGCAGGCAGACCAAAGGCGGGATCTGTCGTCGCCGTACCATTGAGCGTCCCGGCAACACGGCCCGGATTGATTGCCAAGAACTGACCGGCATACGCCTCGCCTACGCCAACCTCTACCCCCTTGAGCAGAATTCGATAGGCATTGGGTTTCAATTCCAGGTTATCCCGGATATGCACAGGGGAAACGAGGAAACCGACCTCCTGCGCAAACTTCTTGCGGATGCCACGGATCCGTCGCAACAACTCGCCATCTTGCGACTTATCGACGAGGGGAATCAGACGATAACCGACTTCAAGACCAAGCACATCCAGCGGTGCGACATCATTCCAGGTGGCCTCCATCGCCTCTTGAACCGGCGCGGGTGCAACCTGTACCGGGGTAGCCACAGCGTGTTTTTCCTTCTCCATCATCTTCCAGGCAAACCAGCCCAGCAATCCAGCCAAGAGCAGGAATACCACGTTGGGCATACCGGGAATCAGGCCGAGGAAACCGACGATTGCGGCCGTGATGGCGACTACCCGGCCGTTCTGGAACATCTGCCCGATCACCTGCTGCCCGATATCACGGTCATCGGACACTCTGGTCACTACCATACCGGCAGCAATCGAGATGATCAGGCCTGGGATCTGGGCAACAAGGCCGTCGCCGATGGTGAGCAGGGTGTAGTTCTTCGCCGCCAGCCCCAACTCCATGTTGTGCTGAACAACACCGACAATCAGACCGCCAACAACGTTGAGCAACATGATGACGATGCCTGCAACGGCATCGCCCCGTACGAATTTCGACGCACCGTCCATCGAACCGAAGAATTCGGCTTCGCGTGAAATATCGGAGCGGCGCTTGCGCGCCTCCTCTTCGCCGATCAATCCGGCATTCAAGTCGGCATCGATCGCCATCTGCTTGCCGGGCATCGCATCCAGGGTGAACCGCGCGGAAACTTCAGCTACTCGTCCGGCGCCCTTGGTAATAACAACGAAATTGATCACCACCAGGATCAGGAATACCAGGATGCCTACTGCAAAATTGCCGCCAACCAGGAAATGCCCGAACGCTTCAATCACCTTACCGGCCGCATCGGGACCAGTATGCCCCTGGAGCATGACGATGCGGGTCGAGGCCACGTTCAACGACAAACGAAGCAAGGTTGTAACAAGCAGCACAGCAGGGAAAACGGAAAACTCGAGGGTGCGCTGAGTATTCACCGCCACCAGCAAGACGAGGACGGAAATGGCGATATTGAAGGTAAACAGCAGATCGAGCACGAACGCTGGCAACGGTAGCACCATCATTGCCAGGATCATCAGGATCAGAATCGGTGCCGCAAGTTGGGTAACGTTGAGGCGCCCCAGAAAGTTCTGCACTCCCAGAGAAATTGCGGCCATTTACGTAGCCTCCGGCACAAGTTCCGGCGGGATAGGCAAATCACGCGGCTGGACTGGGTAGGCCCCACCGACCTGCCGCCAATTGGCAAGCTGGTAGATATAAGCAAGAACCTCCGCGACTGCGTTATACAGGGCGGAGGGGATCTCGGCATCGAGTTCGGCGTGTTTGTATAGCGCTCGCGCCAAGGGCGGCGCCTCCAACAGGGGTACGGAATGCTCCGCACCCAACTCCCGTATCTTCAGCGCAACGGCCCCTACCCCCTTGGCGACCACCTTCGGGGCCGACATGCCTGCAGAATAGGACAGGGCAACCGCGTAATGGGTAGGGTTGGTCACAATCACATTTGCCTGGGGAACGGCCGCCATCATGCGACGCCGTGCGGCCTGCATCTGAAGGCTGCGAATACGCCCCTTGACGTGCGGATCGCCCATCATTTCCTTCAGTTCCTGCTTGACCTCTTCCTTGGTCATCTTCAGCTTGTCGAAGTATTGCCAGAACTGGAAGGGCACATCGACGACCACCAGAAGGATCAGCGTCGCGACAAGAATAATGAATGAGTAGGTCACCAGATGACCGGCGTGCGCCAAACCAAGCTCGAGCGGCTCCGCCAGCAAGCCGAAAATCTCGTCGCGCTCCTTCCAGATGAGCATGGCCGCAATGCCACCGATCAACAGCGCCTTGAGCACAGCCTTTCCAAGCTCCATCAGGCTGTTCCAGGAAAACATCCGCCCCAGCCCCGTCAAAGGATTCAAACGACTAAGATCGGGCACCAATGCCTTGGTGGAGAAAATCCAAGCATTCATGAAAAACGGCGGCAGGATAGCGGCAACCAACAACAAACCGAACAGAGGAGAAAAAACAACCAGCGCATCCCAGGAAATCTCGCCCAGGCGCGGCAGCATCAACGCGGGCTCGCGCGCATATTGGGGCTCGATAGCGAACCCCTTCCGCACGATAGCCATGGCGCGTTGGGCAAACCAGCCACCCATCATCCAAAACCCGGCGCTTGCAACGATCAATATAAGGAAAGAACCCAACTCACGGGAATGGGGGACCTGCCCCTGCTCGCGGGCCTGATCGATTCGCCTACCAGTAGGCTCTTCGGTTTTATCGAGGTCGCTGTCTTCCGCCATGGCCACAGTCAATTGATGTTGTGGCTATTATAGGAAAAAACCAAAAAAATTAAATAGGTACACCGCTTTTTTTAGCTGGTTTCTTAGATGCCGGACGCAAGCACATGACAACAGAGTAAACATCCAAAAACAGAGAGGGGGCCGCAGCCCCCTCCCAACTCGTTGACTTGAAACGTGAATCAGGCGAAGTCGAGCGCCCGAACACCCGATCCGATGTCGGCATGCTGCCCGAGATCGGCCAGCAACTCCTTCATGTCCAGAATCAGCACAATCTGCCCATTGGACAGCGTGGTCACCCCGGCAACCCCTCTCGGGCGGAAATCCTCGAGCGATTTGATCACCGCATCGTCGCGGCCGGCGAAGCTGTCCACGCCGAGGATGAAGCTGCGCTCGGCGGTCTGCATGAAGACGCCGTACTCGGGATAGTGGTCGAGCGGCCAGCCGAGCATGCGCGACAACGTGATGACCGGCAGCACTTCGCCGCGAACGACCAGTGTTTCCTTGCCGCCCACCTCCTGTATCCGGCTCTGTTCGATGGGGAGGATTTCGCGGACCATCGACAGCGGCAGCGCAAACGGCTGGTCGCCCAGCAGGACAAGCAGCACCGGCAGGATAGCCAGGGTCAGCGGCAGGGAAATGATGAAAACCGAGCCCTTGCCCGGTTCCGAACGGATTTCGATCGAACCATTCAGCTTCTGGATATTGGTCTTCACCACATCCATGCCGACGCCACGTCCCGACACATCGGAAATCTGCGCCTTGGTCGAGAACCCCGGCAGGAAAATCAGGTTGAGGCTCTGCCGCTCATCCAGCGTATTCGCCTCTTCCTCGGAAATCAGCCCCTTCTCGATGGCCTTGGCGCGAATGCGCTCGGCACTCATGCCCTTGCCGTCGTCGGCAATGATCAGGACGATGTGGTCGCCTTCCTGACGCGCCTCGAGGCGCACCAAGCTCTTCGGCGGCTTGCCGGCAGCCTGGCGTTCGGCCGGCATCTCGACACCATGATCGACGGCATTGCGGATCAGGTGGATCAGCGGATCGGCGAGATCCTCGATCATGGTCTTGTCGACCTCGGTCTCCTCGCCGGCCAGCACCAGTTCGACGTCCTTGCCCAACTGGCGTGCCAGGTCGCGGGCGATACGCGGATATTTCTGGAACAGGCGACCGATCGGCTGCATCCGGGTTTTCATCACCGAATTCTGCAGGTCGGAGACCAGCAGATCGAGCTGACTGACCGCCTGGTCGAGGGCATGCAGCGTTTCGGAATCGTTCTTGCCAGCCAGGATGTCGGCACGCAAGCTGGTCAGCCGATTCTTGGTCAGGCCGATTTCGCCGGACAGGTTTAGAACCTGATCGAGGCGCGAGGTATCGACGCGGATGGTGTTTTCGCGCACCCGCTCCTCGGCCCGCCGCGCATTGGTCGGCTGCCCGCCCGGCCGGTCGGCCGCACGCCGCCCATAAGGCGATGGTGCCCCCGATTGGGCCGCGGCCGGCGTAACGGCAATGGCCTCCGCCTTGGGAATCACTTCAGCGGGTGTCGCCACGGCCGCCACCGGCTGGCCGGTGACGGCCGCATGCAAGGCATTCCAGTCCGGTTCGTTCAGCGCTCCGCTCAGGGCGTCCGCCGGGGCCAGCACCGCCGCAGCGGGCGCCGCGGCCATGGCAACCGGCGCCTCGCCGGAGAGGGCGCCCTGCAGGGCGGCGATTACCATCGGATCGGCCGGCTGCGGCTGAACCATCTGGCCGAGTTCGCCGAACATTTCGCGGACCCCCTTGGTGGCCGCCATGATGACGTCCATCAGCTCCGGATTGAGTTCCAGTTCGCCATTGCGCAAACGATCGAACAGGTTTTCGGTCAGGTGACACAGGGTGACCAGTTCCGTCGCATTGAGGAAGCCCGCTCCGCCCTTGACGGTATGAAAGCCGCGAAAGATATCGTTGAGCAACCCTCGATCGTCCGGCATTTTTTCCAGATCGACCAGCTTGTTATCGACATCCGACAACAGGTCACTCGCCTCCTGCAGGAAATCCTGCAGCAGATCTTCCATTCCGCTAAAGTCGCTCATAGTGCCCCTCCTCAGAATCCGAGGCTATCGAGCAGGTCATCCACCTGCTCCTGGTTGACCACGACATCGGTACGCCCCTCGGCGTTGACCACCGGGCCATTCATCAAACTGGCCACTTCTTCAGTACGCCGGGTTTCCGGCAGCACGTCGATCAGCGTCCCCAACAAACCGGCTTCGAGCTCCTGCGCCAGCGCGACGACCTTCTTGATGACCTGCCCGGTCAGATCCTGGAAATCCTGGGCCATCATGATTTCGGTGAGCTGGGCGTGCGTCCCGCGCGTTTTGGCGGGCAGCTGTTCTTTCAGATAGGTCCGCGTTTCTTCGGCCAACTGTTTGAATTCGGCGACGCCCAGCTGATTGGCGAAAGCCTTGTCCCAGCGGTCCCCGAGGGCGCCGGCAGCATTCTCGATATCATCGACCAGCGGGCCGGCAATATCGGTGGCGTTCAGCACCCGGCAGGCGGCCTGCTCGGTCAGATTCGCCACATAGGCAAGGCGATCCTTGGCATCCGGCAAGGCAGAGACAGTCTTCTCGACCAGCTTTTCATACCCCAATTCCCTCAGGGTGTTATGCAGGCTCCGAGCCATATGGCCGATGCGGTTGAACACGGCCTCCTGTTTTGACCAATCCTCGCCTGCCTGTGCCGGGGACTCATCGGGAGCAGGCTGGGCGGCCACGGTTTCGGCCGCGACACTATCGAACAGGGCTTGCAGATCGTCCGAATCGCCATCAGCAGCTGCCGTGGCGGCGGGAACCGGGCTCGGGGCAGGGGCCGGTGCGGCGGGCGTAAAGGTCGCGGAGACCGAGTCGAACAGCGCTTCGAGATCGGCGGAATCGTTACTGGCAGACATGATTTCCCCTTACGCCTGACCCATCTTTTCGAAAATCTTGTTCAGCTTTTCGGAAAGAGTACCCGCCGTGAATGGCTTGACGATATAACCGCTAGCACCGGCCTGCGCAGCGGCAATGATGTTTTCCTTCTTGGCTTCCGCCGTGATCATCAGAACCGGCAAATGCTTGAGACTCGGCGTTGCCCGGATGGTCTGCAGCAGGGTCAGGCCATCCATGTTCGGCATGTTCCAGTCCGTCACAACGAACTCGAAACCGCCGGCTTGCAGCTTCTGCAAGGCAATGGCGCCGTCTTCGGCCTCATCGACGTTGGTATAGCCGAGTTCCTTCAGAAGGTTACGGACAATACGGCGCATCGTGGAGAAGTCATCCACCACCAGAAATCTCATTTTGGGATCAGCCATCTACTACTCCAGGAGCTCTATTTGTTATCGTTCAATCAAGGGGCGCAACGTATCGGCCAGCGCCTCGGCATCAAATTTGGCGACATAGGCATCGACACCGACTGACTTGCCCATTGCGCGATTGGCTTCCGACGACAGGGATGAGTGCATGACCACCGGCACCCCTTCGAAGCGGGGGTCGGACTTGATGTTCTTGGTCAGGACATAGCCGTCCATTTCCGGCATTTCGGCATCGACCAGTATCAGGCGCACGTCGTCGCGAATATTTCGCCCCATCTGCATAGTGTGCGCGGCGATCCCCTGCAGACGCGTCCAGGCTTCCATGCCGTTGGTCGCATGCTTGTGGCGGACGCCCAGCTTGTCGAGCACTTCGGAAATCTTGCGCCGGGCGACGCTCGAATCGTCCACGAAGAACACGCTGGTCTCCGGATCGACGCGGGCCGGCTGGATATCGACGATCATAGCTTCGCCAAAGGCATTGGCCAGAATCTGCTCGACATCGAGGATGGAGACCAGACCGCCACCTTCCAACTCGATGACCGCGGTGATCAGGCCCTGGTTGGCCGTCAGCACGCTCTCCGGCGCCTTCACGCGCTCCCAGTCGACGCGGATGATGCGGTCGACATCGTGCACGAGAAAGCCCAGGGTGCGCTTGGAATACTCGGCGACCATCATGGTCTTGCCGCGTTCGGGCTGGGTGTCGAACTGCAGGAACGGCGCCAGCGACAGCACGGGAATGACATTGCCGCGCAGGGAAATCAGTCCCTCGACGCCGCGTGGCATGTTGGGGGTCTTGGTGATATGGGGAGTACGCCCCACCTCGCGGACCTTGAACACATTGATACCGAATATCTCGCGCGTCCCCAGCGAGAACAGCAGGATTTCCATCTTGTTGGAACCGGCCAGGCGCGTCCGGGCATCGACGCTGTCCAGCAGGTTCTTGTTTTCGACGAGGTCCATCTTTACTCCCGCTCTCTCAAGGCAAGCTGGGCCGCGAGGTGTCGACACCCAGGCGGCGGGCCAGGGTTTCCGACAGGCGTTGCGGTTCAAACTTGGGTACGTATTCGTCCACGCCGACCGACAAGCCGAGCTTCTGGTTCGACATCCCCGACAAGGAGGAATGCATCACCACCGCAACGCCATTGAATCGGGGGTCGGACTTGATTTTCTTGGTCAGGATGTAGCCGTCCATTTCCGGCATTTCAATATCGGTCAGCACCAGGTTGATGATGGAGGACGCCGGCTGGCCGATCGACTGGGCGTAATTGGCCACCTTGTCCATCTCTTCCCACATCTGCCGGCCATTCACTGCCGACACGCCCTTGACGCCCATGGCGGCCAAGGTACGCTCGATCTGTTTGCGGGCGACGCTGGAGTCGTCGCAATAGAAAACGGTGCAGTCGGGACGATTAACCGTAATCACGCTGCGATACATGATTTCGTTGTCGATGTTGGTCGTCTCGGACAAGACCTTTTCGACGTCCATCATCATGACCAGACGATTGTCATCGAGCTCGGTCACCGCGGTCACCAGACCGCCGGTCTGCGCCGTCAGCATCTCCGGCGGGACGCGCATCTTGCTCCAGTCCAGGCGCAGAATGGTATCCACCCCCTCGACCAGGAAGCCCTGGGTCCGCGCGTTGTACTCGGTAACGATCATGATCTCGCGCGGCGTATCGGAGGTAATGCCCGAATATTTGGCCAGATCAATCACCGGAACCAGTGCGCCGCGCAGGCTGACCATGCCCTCGACCGAAGCCGGCATGTCCGGCGCCGCCGTGATGGCTGGCGTGCGCATGACTTCCCGGACCTTGAAGACATTGATGCCATAGGTTTCCCGACGACCGGTACGCTGGTCCACACCCAAGAAAAAGAGCAGGATTTCCAGTTTGTTGGTACCAGCCAACTTGGTCCGTGCATCAATATTCTTCAACAATTCCGACATTGCATTCCTCTCGCGCGTTACTTCCGCAGTTTCCCGGCCGTTCTTCCGCCGCGAAACACCACAGCAACGAAGTCCTTCTCCCTAGAGCAGCAGGCAGGCTATCACCGTAGGAGTGGCCCACCGAACAGAACATTTAGGAAATCTGAAATAATTTACCAAAATTAGCAATATCTAGCACCTGTTTTACGTTGCCACGCACGCCGGCCAGCGCCACCTCTTTATTGGCGCCGCCCAATTTGTCGCGCAACATCAACAACATACCCAATGCCGAGCTATCGAGGTAATCGACGCCGGAGAAATCGACGACCACCGAGCCAACGGCGGCATCGCCGACCAGGGGCTCATAGGCAGCACGGAATTCGCGGTGCGTATTGAAGTCGAAACGCCCCGTCAGCTTGATGATTGCCTTGCCGGATTCATTGAGAATGCTTGCTTGCATGCGTATTCCTATCCAAAAACCAGATTTCTCATTAGTTTAATACTTTACCCATAGTCGACAAGCTTGTCCTGCGCAGCCAGCGCTAGGCCGCGGCGGCCGCCACCACCACCCGCCGGGCGATTTCATCGAGGGCATACTGTTCCTCGACGCCGCCGATCAGATAGGCCTCCCGCGGCATGCCATAGACGACACAACTGGCTTCATCCTGTCCGAAAGTCCGGGCCCCGGCCTGGCGCATGCGGAGCAGCCCTTGTGCGCCATCCTTGCCCATACCAGTCAGGATGACCCCGATGGCCTTTTTGCCGACCACACTGGCCGCCGAATCGAACAGTACATCGACCGACGGACGGTGCCGGTTGACCGGCTCGCTGGCCGTCAATTCAGTCAGATAGCCGTTGCCGGAGCGTTTGATCTGCAGATGCGAATGGCCGGGAGCAATATACACGGTGCCCGGCTCCACTTTTTCGTTGCCTTGCGACTCGATGACGCGCGGCGCGCAGAGACCGTCCAGGCGCCGGGCAAAGGAAGCGGTAAACGCCACCGGCATGTGCTGGACGATCAGGATCGGCGGACAGTCGGCCGGGATACCGAGCAGGAAATCCTTGATCGCCTCCGTCCCGCCGGTCGACGCGCCGACGAAAACAATTCTGCCGGTGGCACTCGGCCCGTTCCTCGGGATGGCGGCAGGCTTCGGCGACGATGTGGCTGGCGAGGTGGTCATCGGACGACGCAAACGCGCAGCCTTGGCGGCGCGTATTTTTTCAACAAGTTCTTCCGCATAGCTGTCCATGCTCCTTCCACCATCGGAACGCGGTTTTCCGATGAAATCAATGGCGCCCAGTTCAAGCGCCCGCAAAGTAGTTTCCGATCCGGCCTCGGTATGGGAAGAGACCATGACCACAGGCATGGGACGCAGGCGCATCAGGCGCTCGAGAAATTCCAGACCATCCATCCTGGGCATCTGGACGTCGAGGGTCAGCACGTCCGGATTCAACGACTTGATCATCTCGCGCGCCGTCGCCGCATCCGGCGCGGCGCCGACAACCTCGAGATCGGGGACCGAGCCGAGCATCTGGCTCAGCAGGCCACGCATCAGGGCTGAATCGTCGACCACCAGGACTCGAATCTTTTGCGGCATGTATCTCGTCAAGACAAATATCGGGGTTGGGCGGCGAGCGGTTTAAATGAACAACTCGACTTCGCCGGCCAGCGACGAACCGGACAACCTGGCTTTGTAGTCGTTTTCCCGACTGAACAGAGTGTCGTTATGAACACGATGCAGCTTCTTGACCAGGACCCTGCCACTCAGCGGGAAATAGTAGACTTTACGCGGGTATGAATCGAGCAAGTCCTTGGCGACAATCGGGATTTTTTCGGTCTTGAGGAAATCGAGGACGAATTCGGCATTGCGTGCGCCGACGTTGCTGCTGGTCAGACTGGGCAGCACGGCGCCACCACCGAACACCTTGGCTTCAAGGCGATTGCGCCGCGCACCGAGCTTGAGCAGGTGGTTGATCAAGACTTCCATGGCGTAGGTTCCATAGCGCGCCGAGGTGGCGATGACATCGCGTCCTCCGTCGTCCGGCAGCATGAAGTGATTCATACCGCCGATGCCTGACTCGCAATCGCGGATGCAGGCGGCGACGCACGACCCGAGCACAGTGACGAGCAGAGCGTCCTGGTTGGAAACATAATACTCGCCGGGCAGAATCTTGGCCGCTTCGAGCCCGAACTTGCGGTCGAAGTAACGGTTGTTGGACAGACTTTCGTCGTAGGCGTGGTGCACCGAGCCTTTCCCCTATCGCGCCCGGGCCAGGGCATAGACCGTCTTGCCCAGCGATTTGAAAAGGTCGGCGGCATGCAGGAAACTTTCCGAATGCCCGGCGAACATCAGGCCATCCGGCTGCATCATCGGAGCGAAGCGCGACAGTATTTTGTACTGGGTCGGCTTGTCGAAGTAGATCATGACGTTTCGACAAAAAATGACGTCGAGCGGACCTTTCACCGCGTAATTCTGATCGAGCAGGTTGATGCGCTGAAACTGGATCATGTTTTTCAATTCCGGGCGCACCGAGACGTAGCCTTCCTGGGCCCCGGCACCGCGCAGGAAAAAGCGGCGCAAGCGCTCGGGCGAAAGTTTTTCGACCCGATCGGCCGAATAGACGCCTTTCTGCGCCGTGGCCAGCACATTGGTATCGAGGTCGGAGGCGACGATCGACACATGCGAGCAATTGCTGCCCAAAGTTTCGGCCACCGTCATCGCGATCGAATACGGCTCTTCGCCAGTCGATGCGGCGGAGCACCAGACCCGCACCGGGCGGCGGCTGCCCAGCTTCTGCAGGTGCTCGGCCAAGATCGGGAAATGATGCGGCTCGCGGAAGAAGGAGGTCAGATTGGTGGTCAGCGAATTGACGAAACGCTCCCATTCATCGCCGCCGTTTTTTTCCAGGGCATCGAGATATTCGCCGAAGGTCTGCTTGCCGGTGGCCCGCAAGCGGCGCGCCAGACGCGAGTACACCATGTCCTGCTTGACCGGCGACAACGATATCCCGGCATGCTTGTAGATCAACTGGCGAACCCGGTCAAAATCGGCCGTCGAGAAGGCGAATTCCCGTATGGCGTTATCGCGCGGCGGCGGGACCAGCGGCGATGACGGCCGGGAAGGCGGCGAGGGCGGCGAGGGCGGAACAGGTTTGCGCAGATCACTCATAATCAGAATTCTTCCCACTCATCGTCGAGGCTGGTCGGTAACGCCGGTACGGCCCTGGCGTCGTTGCGTTCGGGGTTCGGCGATGGCCGCCGAGCCGGGCGTGGCACAGCCCGAACGGCATCGCGTGCCGCCAGGCGCGGCGCCGGCCTGTCGTCCCCAAGGTGGAAGTTTGCCACCGCCTGGGCCAGGTTGTGCGCCTGTTCTTCCAGACTTTCCGCCGCAGCCGCCGCCTGCTCGACCAGCGCGGCATTCTGCTGGGTCACTTCGTCCATCTGGCTGACCGCCTGACTGACCTGTTCGATCCCCGCCGTCTGTTCCCGACTGGCGTCGGCAATTTCGCTCATGATCCGCGCCACCCGCTTGATGCTGCCGACCACTTCTTCCATCGTCCGCCCAGCCTGATCGACCAGCCGGTTGCCGGTTTCGACCTTGTCCACCGAGTCGGAGATCAGCCCCTTGATTTCCTTGGCGGCCGCCGCGCTGCGCTGGGCGAGATTGCGCACTTCGGTCGCCACCACGGCGAAGCCACGCCCTTGTTCGCCGGCCCGCGCCGCCTCAACCGCAGCGTTGAGGGCCAGGATATTGGTCTGGAAGGCGATGCCGTCGATGACGCCGATGATGTCGGCGATCTTGTTGCTCGACTGATGGATGGCGCTCATGGTGTCCACCACCTGGGCGACCACTTCGCCGCCCTTGATCGCCACCTGTTGCGCGTTGCCGGCCAGTTCCTTGGCTTGCCGCGCATTGTCGGCGTTCTGTTTCACCGTCCCGGTCAGCTCTTCCATGCTCGACGCCGTTTCCTCCAGGCTGCTCGCCTGTTCTTCCGTACGCCCCGACAGGTCCTGGTTGCCCGAGGCGATCTCCTGGGCGGCGATATTAATGGAATCGGTAACCATCTTGATTTCGCCGACCACCTCCCGCAAGCGGCGAACGGTGCTGTTGGCGTCGTCCCTGAGCTGCCCGAAGGTCCCCTGGAACTCGGCTTCGACGGTATGGGTCAGATCGCCCGCGGCGACCCGGCCGAGAATTTCGGCAATCGCCGCGATGGCGTTGCCGCTGGTTTCGAGCAGGCGATTGATGCCGCCCCCCAACTCGCGATAGAAGCCTTCGAGGCTGGCCGTATCGAGCCGCGCCGCCAGATCCCCGGCCGCCGCCTTGTGGATCAGTTCAGCCACCGCATGCTGGGCATTCAGTTCGGCCGTCCGGTCCACCCACTCGCCGACCGTGCCCAGGCGCTGGCCACGCTCGTTGACGATGGGATTGGTGATCACGTTGTAGATGCGCCCGCCGAGCATCAATTCGTTCTGCCGGGTCCCCTGCAGTTCGCGCAAAGAGCGGAGCGCCGCGGCCGGATCGGCGTAGAAGCCGGTGATATTGCTGCCGACGAAGCCGTCAATGGTGAAGCCCGGCACCTGCTCGCGCAGCCCAGATTCGATCTGGCCCAGCGTGGTCAGCAGGCCCTTGTTGGCATAGAGAACGACCCCGTCGTCATTGGCGATGCGCAGATTGGCCGACACGCAATCGAGCGCGCTGCGGATGCGCAGGTTGTCGTTGGCTACCCGCTCCGCCTCGGCGACATTGAAGCCCTGCTGGATCTGCATCGCCTGCAGGCCTTGCAAGACCTTGCCCATCTCGTCGTTGCGGGTGGTATCGACGTTGTGGGTATAGTCGCCGCGCGCCAGCGACTGGAACGTGGCAACCACCTCGGCAATCGGCTGCGTCACGGCGCGGACCAGCTGGCGCGCGATCGCGATGCCGAACACCGCCGCCAGCAGGCCGGCCAGGAGCATCCACAGGCGCGCCGTCTCGAACGCCTCGTCGGCCAGCCTGACCTGCTGCTCGCCCCCCTCGTTCAGATGCCGGAGCAGATTGTCGATGCCCTGCGAGACGTCGACGTAGGCCAGGTCGGACTTCAGACGCCGGATATCGTTGGCATCGCTGAACCGCCCGTCGGCCAAGGCGGCCCGGGCCGGCAGCAGTCCGTCGGCGATAAAGCGTTTTTGCATCGCATCAAAGGCGTCGGCCAGCCGACCATGCTCGGCGCTATCGACATGCCGGCGATAAATCGCCCAATGTTCGGCAATGGCGGCAACGTTCCGGTCGATCGCCGCCAGATGGCTGTCAATGGCATGGTCCTGCGGTTTGACGTAGGGACTGGTGGGATCATGCTGCAGGGCGGCCAGCAGCTGAGCCCGATTGTCGGCCATCAGCCTACCGATGACGGCAATTTCCTGTAGCGGAACCACCCGGCGCTCGTAGAGTCCCTTGACCTGGTCCGCGGTACGCGCCATGCCCCAGGAACCCAGAATGGCAACAGTGAACAGCGCCAGCAGCATGACGCCGAATCCGCCCATCATCCGGGCCTTTAGGCTCAGATCGACCAGCCCCCGGAAGCCCCCCTTGACCACGGCACCATGGCGAATGCGCAGATTGCCGGCCCGCCTCTCACGGAGCAGCCGGTAGGCCTGGTCGGCGGCCTGGATTTTCTCAGCGGTGGCCATGCGGCGAACCGACATATAGCCGTCGATATTGCCGCCGGCATCGCGGGTCGGCGTCACCGTCGCCTCGACCCAGTAAAAATCGCCGTTCTTGCAGCGGTTCTTGACCATGCCGGTCCACGGCCGGCCCGCCTTGATATCGCGCCACAGGTCGGCGAAGGCTTCGCCCGGCATGTCCGGATGGCGGACGATATTGTGGGACTCACCCAGCAGCTCGGCCTCGGGAAATCCGCTGATGTCGACAAAGTCGCGGTTGATGTAGGTGACCACCCCCTTGAGATCGGTTTTCGAGACGATCAAGGTCTCGGGTCGCAACACCACTTCCCGGTCGCTGACCGGCTGGTTGATTCTCATGCTGTCTCCATGCTCGATTTGCTGTCGCTATCGATATTTTGCTTAGAATTCTTGCCACTCATCGTCGTCGCGGCTGCTCGCCGCCAGCGTTTTGGCCATAATAGCCGGCGCCCCCAGACGAACCGGCTGATGGTGCGGCAAGGCCGGACGGGACGGCGTCCGCGAGAAGCGTGCCGGCGCGCCGATCGCTGGCCGCTGCGGCGCTTCCGGTCTGTCGCCGAGCACGAAGACGGCCACCGCCTGGGCCAGGTTGTGCGCCTGTTCTTCCAGACTTTCCGCCGCAGCCGCCGCCTGCTCGACCAGCGCGGCATTCTGCTGGGTCACTTCGTCCATCTGGCTGACCGCCTGACTGACCTGTTCGATCCCCGCCGTCTGTTCCCGACTGGCGTCGGCAATTTCGCTCATGATCCGCGCCACCCGCTTGATGCTGCCGACCACTTCTTCCATCGTCCGCCCAGCCTGATCGACCAGCCGGTTGCCGGTTTCGACCTTGTCCACCGAGTCGGAGATCAGCCCCTTGATTTCCTTGGCGGCCGCCGCGCTGCGCTGGGCGAGATTGCGCACTTCGGTCGCCACCACGGCGAAGCCACGCCCTTGTTCGCCGGCCCGCGCCGCCTCAACCGCAGCGTTGAGGGCCAGGATATTGGTCTGGAAGGCGATGCCGTCGATGACGCCGATGATGTCGGCGATCTTGTTGCTCGACTGATGGATGGCGCTCATGGTGTCCACCACCTGGGCGACCACTTCGCCGCCCTTGATCGCCACCTGTTGCGCGTTGCCGGCCAGTTCCTTGGCTTGCCGCGCATTGTCGGCGTTCTGTTTCACCGTCCCGGTCAGCTCTTCCATGCTCGACGCCGTTTCCTCCAGGCTGCTCGCCTGTTCTTCCGTACGCCCCGACAGATCCTGGTTGCCGGCCGCAATCTCCTCGGCGGCATTGGTGATCGCCTCGGTCGCTTCCTGGATCGACGAAACGATCTGCTCCAGTTGATCGACCGTCGCATTGGCGTCGCTCTTCAAGGTCCCGAGCATGCCCTGATAGTCGTGGTCGATTTTCTGCGTCAGGTTGCCCTGGGCCAGGCGCGCGAACATGGCGCCGATATCTTCCAGCGCCCGTGTATTGGCTTCGAGCAGACTGTTAACCCCCTCGGCGAGTTGCTTGAAAAAGCCGTTCATGCGCGAACTGTCGAGACGCTTGCTGAAGTCGCCGGCCACGGCCGCCTGGATGATGCCTTCCACTTCCTGCTCGACCAGCACCTCGGGTGTGCGATCCAGCCACTCGAGCACGGTACCCAGACGCTCGCCGCGTTCATTAATGATGGGCGAGGCCACCAGATTGAAATGATGGCCGCCGACATTCAGCACGGCGCGCTGGCTGCCGCGTAGACCGGCCAGCGAATTTTGCTGCTGGCTGAGGCTCTGGTAAAAGCGATCGAAATCGGAGCCGAGAATGGCATCGGCGCGGAAGTCCGGCAGCTGCTGCCGGATATCGTTCTCCGCCGCCCGCATCATGGCCAAGGCTGCTGCGTTGCAATAGATGATCTGGCCATCCGGGTCGGCAACCATCACGTTGTTCGAACTGACATCGAGCGCCACCTTGATGCGCAAGGTCGCATCGGCCGCGGCGTGCTCGGCCGCCAGGCGCTTGTGCAGCTGCGTCTGCATCTCGGCCAGGCGGTCGACCATATGGCCGATTTCGTCATGGCTGCGGGGATTCAGCGCGACATCCAGGCGCCCGCCGGCGATCTGGTCGAGGGCATCGGAAACCTCCACCACCGAGCGGTTCACCCGGCGCAGGATGACGAAGCCGACAAGCGCCACCAGCCCGATCAGGGCGAAGGATATGGCGAGGACCGTCAGGCGGTGGCTGCGGATCCGTTCGCTCCGTTGCAACAGAGTCTGGTCGAGGTAATGCGCCGAGCTGTCGTACAGCTTGAACAGGGCGTTGATGCTGTGGGTGGTCTCGTCGAAATAACGGGCCGGGTCGTAAGCCAGAGCCTCGGCTTGGAGGATGTTGTGCTGAATGTTGGTAGCAAAGGCTTCGAGCCCGCCCTTGGCCTCGGCGAAGACGCCGGCCAGCGACGCCTGGGCACCGGCATCCTCGGCGAAGACCTTGCCGGCATCGGCCAGGATCTGCTTTTGGCGCAGCGACATTTCGGAGAAGCCGTCGATCAGCGCGTCGCGCTGCGTCTGCGTCAGCAGCTTGCTGGACAGGATCACCGAACCAAGCGCCCGGGCCTGGCCCATGCGCTCGGTGACGTGCGGCACCTGCAAGACGGCCAGGTCCATGGCGAAATAGCTGATCGCCTCGGGATCGAGGACCAGCTCGGACTGATCGGCCGTCCGGTCCATCAGGCCCATGAGGTGGACGATCAGCTCGGTATGGCGGCGGCTGTTTTCCGGCGCGGCGAGGCCGGAATATTCGCTTTTCAGGCGTTGCCAACCCGCCTTGAAGTCGCGCCAACCAGCCAGTTCGCCGATTTTCTCCTGGCTCGCCGTGATCACCGCGTCGGCATTGGCGATGGCTGCATCAACCCCGGCCCGGGCACTATCCGCCCGCTCCTTGAATTCCGGCTTGCCGAGCAGCAGCGAGGTCGTTGCGCCGCGATGTCGCTGGGCGTCCTGCAGAACGAGACGCAACTCCTTGTGCACCGCGACGCCGGCCCGCTCCTTGGCGACCAGGCCGATCTGTTCGTTGAAGCCGTTGATCAACGGTACCATGGGCACCGCCACGGCAATCGCCGCCAGGAGTCCGAGACCGATAAATTTGTGGGCCAGCTTTTCCGATTTCATGCCAGAAGATTCCATTCACGAGATATTGCGCGGTGCCGTTTGTCCAGGCGCTTGTCCGCATCCGGGGCCATCATGCCGCGGCGCTGTCGATCAGCTCCATGTCGGCACTGGTCATCAGACGCTCGATGTCGGTCACGATCATCATCCGGTCGTCGAGGGTGGCCAGACCGAGGATGTACTGGGTATCGAAACTGCCCGAGAAATCAGGGGCCGGGCGGATCTGCGAGCGGGTCAGGGCAATGACGTCGGAAACGCTGTCCACCACCGTACCGATCACCCGCCCGGCCACATTGAGGATGATGACGACGGTGAACGGGGTGTATTCGATGCGGCCCAGATTGAATTTGATGCGCAGATCGACAATGGGGACGATGGTGCCGCGCAGGTTGATCACCCCCTTGATGAAAGGCGGGGTATTGGCAATCAGGGTCGGCCGTTCGTAGCCACGGATTTCCTGGACCTTCAGGATATCGATCGCGTACTCCTCGCTGCCCAGCGTAAAGGTCAGATACTCGCTGGCCGGCAGATCGCCTTCCGGCGCGGCACTGGTGGTTTGCGTCGTCGTTTCCATGTCTTGCTCCTCGCTTCCGCCGTCAGCCGGCTCTCTGCACACTGCTCCGGGCCAGGCCGGCAATCGCCACCAGATCCAGAATCAACGCCACCTGGCCGTCGCCCATGATGGTCGCCCCCGAAATGCCATGCACCCGCCGGTAATTGGCCTCCAGACTCTTGATCACCACCTGGTGCTGACCGAGCAGCGCATCGACGAACAGCGCCGCCTTGATGCCGTCGGCGTCGACGACGACCACGATGCCTTGCGCGAAATCTTCCGCCGGGGACTCGATATTGAACAGCTCATGCAGGGCGAGCACTGGCAGATAGTCGCCCCGCACCTGGATCACCCGTGCCTGGTTGGACAGGGTCTTAACCTCGCCAGGGCGCGGCTGGAAAGACTCCACCACGTGGGATAGCGGCATGATGTAGGTCTGTTCGCCGACGGCGATCGACATGCCGTCGAGTATGGCCAGGGTCAGCGGCAGGCGGACCGTCATGCGGGTCCCGATGCCGGGCATCGAGTCGATCTCGACCCGCCCGCCCATGGACTGGATATTGCGGCGGACGACGTCCATGCCCACGCCGCGTCCCGATACGTCGGTCACTTGCTCGGCCGTCGAGAACCCGGCTTCGAAAATCAGCGCGAAGACTTCCTGGTCGCTCATCTGGTCGGCAACCGGCAAGCCGCGCTCGCGGGCCTTGGCCAATATCCGCTGGCGCGACAGGCCGGCGCCGTCGTCGCCGACCTCGATGACGATATTGCCCCCCTGGTGGCTGGCCTTCAGGGTGATCGTCCCGACAGGGCTCTTGCCGGCGGCGACGCGCTGCTCGGGCAATTCGATGCCATGGTCCAGGCTGTTGCGGATCAGGTGGGTGAGCGGATCGGCGATCCGTTCGATCAGCCCCTTGTCCAGCTCGGTCGTTTCCCCCGAGGTCTTCAATTCGACCTGCTTGCAGAGTTTGGCCGACAAATCGCGAACGACGCGCGGAAAGCGCGAAAAGACGAAGGAGATCGGCAGCATGCGGATCGACATCACCGATTCCTGCAGGTCGCGCGTATTGCGCTCCAGCTGCGTCAGGCCGTTGAGCAAACGCTCCGGGGCGCTGTCCTGCATTTGCCCCGCCGTCTGCAGCAGCATGGCCTGGGTGATGACCAGTTCACCGACCAGGTTGATCAGCTGATCGACCTTTTCCACGCTGACGCGGATGGACGCATCAGACGCCGAGCGAGGCTGACGGCCTCGCATTCCGGCCGGCGGCTTTTCGGCAACAGCAACGTCGGCCCCGGCACGACCTTCAGGAGCCACGGGTGTCGCCACCGCTGGTTCGCTCACCGGCTGCGCCACTGGCCCAGGTAGCGGTTCGAAAAATCCGTAGCTGTCGTCGGCCGCAGCGGTAAAAGCGGCGACCTGCGGCAGGGGCGCGAAGAAGCCATACGCCTCGTCGTCGGCCGGCGTCGGCGGGGCGCCCGACTCATCCGCATATTCGCTCGGCTCAAAAAGACCATAGGCAGCCTCTTCGACCGGGGCACCCGGCGCATCGGCAAAGAGGCCGAATGGCTTTTCATCCGGCTCGCCTTCCGGCGCGCTCTCGAGTACCCGCCAGGCTCCGTTGTCGGCAATGAAATCGATCTGGTCGGTAAAGGCTTCCTGGCCGAAATCGCTGCACAGGCGCACTTCCCAGAAACCGACGCTATGCACGCCGGTATCCGGCTGGCGAACGATTTCCAACTGGCCGAGCAGTTTCAACTCCTCGAGCAGGTTGTTGACGCCATCACCGCTGGCCGAAAGCTCGGTCGGCACGAACTGGATGACGAATACCCGCTGGCCGTGCGGCGCAGTCTCAGCGGGCTCAGCAGCGGCGGGAGACACCACCGGTTCAGCCGGCGGAGCGGCTGCGGCACGGTCCGTCGCCAGTTCGCGCAGGCGGGCGCCATTCGCCTGGACCGCCGCGACATCGACGGCGCCCTGCCCCTGGTGGGCGCCGAGCATGCCCTTCAGCAGGTCGCCGCACTGCAGGCAGGCATCGACCATCTCCGGACGCAAGGCGAGTTCCTGCTTGCGGATGCGGTCGAGCAGGCTTTCCAGGATGTGCGTCGTCTCGGCCAGATCGGTGAACCCGAAAGTACCGGCGCTGCCCTTGATCGAGTGCGCGGCGCGGAAAATGGCGTTGAGTTGCTCCGCGTCGGGATTCCCGACATCCAGGTCGAGCAGCAGGCTCTCCATAGCCGCCAGGTGTTCTGCCGATTCCTCGAAGAACACCTGGTAAAACTGACTCATGTCGATAGCCATGCTACCCCCCGGAGCACGGCCGCCAAGCGAGGGCAGCCGAAAATGGAATGCGACCTTCCCACCCTGATGTGGGTCGATCGGCCAAAACGCTAGCCGATCACCTTGCGCACGACTTCGATCAGTTTTTGCGGATCGAAGGGCTTGACCAGCCAACCCGTGGCCCCGGCCGCGCGGCCTTGTGCCTTCATGGTGTCGGAGGATTCGGTGGTCAGCATCAGGATGGGGGTCGAGGCATAGAGCGGCAGGCCGCGCAGGCTCTTGATCAGGGTCAGTCCGTCCATGCGCGGCATGTTCTGATCGGTCAGTACCAGATTGATGGCCTGGGTCTTGGCTTTTTCCAGCCCGTCCACTCCGTCGACTGCCTCGACAACCTCGTAACCGGCGCTCTTCAGCGTAAATGAAACCATCTGTCGAATAGATGCGGAATCATCAACTGCCAGAACGGTTTTTGCCATCTCTACCTCGTGATTATTCAGTACAGCTCGACGTCGCCGCTGGCGAAGCCGTTTTGGTTATCGGAATGATTATTCAGTTCTTGCGGAATGGCGCCTTCCCGTCCCTCGCCAACCGGGGGACGCTCAGCCGGCGGTACCCTTGGCGCCCACTCCCGGCAGCTTCAATCCTTGCGGCAAGCCTTCGTCCTCGCTCACTTCGGACTCCGGCCCTTCCTCCTGCAGGATGGCCTGCTCGGTCTTGCGGTTCAGGATCACGATGCTAATTCGGCGATTGACCGAACTGAGCGGATCATTCTTGTCGAAGAGCACGGTGGACGCCAGACCGACCACACGTATCACCTTGCTGTCATCCATGCCGCCAACAACCAGTTCCCGTCGCGAGGCGTTGGCCCGGTTGGCCGATAACTCCCAGTTCGAGAACCCTTTTTCGCCCCCGGCGAATTGCGCCGCATCGGTGTGTCCGGCCAGACTGACCCGGTTTTGCACGCCGTTCAGCGCCTTGCCGATCTGGCGCAGGATATCGCGGGTGTACGGCTTCAGATCGGCGCTGCTGGAGTCGAACATCGGGCGGTTCTGCTCGTCGATGATCTGGATGCGCAAGCCCTCCGACGTGATATCGAGCAGCATCTGCTTCTTGAACTGGGCCAACTGGGGGCTGCGTTCAATCATTTTCTCGATTTCCATCTTCAGGCTTTCGAGCCGCTCCTGCTCCTTGCGGCGAAACTCAGCCTGCGCTTCCTTGGAAAACGACGTGGACTTCTTGGCTTCGACATCACCCTTCTTGACCTGCCCGGACTGCCGTGTCAAATCCTTGCCGCCGCCCTGCAGCACGCTGGTCGCGTCGCCCGAACCGGCGCCACCCTGCTGGGAAACCTTCAACGGGTTCTGGAAAAACTCGGCGATACCCTGCAGGTCGCCCTTGGCGGTAGAGCCGAGCAGCCACATCAGCAGGAAGAAGGCCATCATCGCCGTCACAAAGTCGGCATAGGCGATCTTCCAGGCGCCGCCATGCGCGCCGCCGGCGACCACCTTCTTGCGCTTGATGACTATGGGGCGAGTGGAATCGTCGCTCATCGCATTAACTCAGTCGGCAGGCAGGCTACTTGCCCTTGCGTGCCTTCAGTTCTTCCTCGAGCTCGCGGAAGCTGGGACGGGAATGCGAATCCAGCGTCTTGCGGCCGAATTCGATCGCTACCTGCGGCGCGTAGCCGGACATCGAGGCCAGAAGCACCATCTTGATGCACTTGTAGATTGTCCCTTCTTCCGCCGCCTTCTGCTCCAGCAGCTTGCCCACCGGTTCGACAAAGCCGTAAGAAATCAGAATACCGAGGAAGGTACCGACCAGCGCGCCGCCGATCATCTTGCCCAGCACCGCCGGCGGCGAGCCCACCGACCCCATCACGTTGACCACGCCCATGACGGCGACGACGATACCGAAGGCAGGAACCGCCCCAGCCATGGAAGACACTACATGCCCGGGCTCCGCCGCTTCATGGTGGTGGGTTTCCAGCTCGACATCCATCAGGCTTTCGATTTCCACCGTATTCAGGTTACCGCCCACCATCATGCGCAGATAGTCGGTGACGAATTCCATGATGTGGTGGTCCTGCACCAGGTTCGGGTATTTCGAGAAAATGGGGCTGGCATCAGGATTTTCGATGTCGTTTTCGATCGACATCAGGCCTTCCTTGCGCACCTTGGCCAGGATTTCGAAGAGCATGGCCAAGGCGTCGATATAGAAAGCCTTGGTGAACTTGGAACCCTTGAGGATACCGGGCACTGCAGCGACAGTGGCCTTGATGACCGTGATGTTGTTCGCCGCGACGAAGTAGCCGATGGTCAGGCCGACAATGGCGACATATTCGGTGGGCACCCACAGCGCGAGCAGGCTCCCGTGGATGGCGTAGGTCCCCAAGGCCGCAGCCAGAATAATGACGTACCCGACGATCAAAAACATGCAAGCCCCCTAGCGCCAGCCAGCAAACCGGCGCTTATTCATCCCTTCACTAGTTGGCGCTATTGTATCTACTTGGATTGCCGTAGTGTAAAGAAAGAAACGCCCGATTTGCGGGCGACTCGGGCGAAAACGAGTCGCAAAGTGCTAAACTGGTTCGCTCCGAAACAGCCCGTTCTCTTGCCGTGATCCAGTATTGCAACCGCTGCGGTTCGAACGTCTCGCTGGCCATCCCGGCAGGCGACACCCTGCCCCGACACGTCTGCCAGAGCTGCGGGCATATCCATTATGAAAATCCACGCCTCGTCGTTTGCTGCGCGGCGGAGTGGGAAGGAAAGATATTGTTGTGTCGCCGCGCCATCGAGCCGCGGCATGGCTACTGGACGCTGCCCGGCGGTTTCATGGAAAACGGTGAGACCACGGCGCAGGCGGCCATGCGGGAAACCCAGGAGGAAGCCGGTGCCGACGTGGAGGTCCAGGCGCCGTTTGCGATGGTCAATATCCCGCACATCAACCAAGTGCACCTCTTTTATCGGGGGCAACTACGTAGCCCGGCCTTTGCTGCCGGCGACGAAAGCCTCGAAGTCCGCCTGGTGGCCCCGGCCGACATTCCCTGGAACGATCTGGCGTTTCGTAGCGTCGCATTTTGTCTCGAGCGCTACCTGGCCGATCGCGAAACCGCACGCTACGGCTTTCACGAGACCAATCTGCGCCCTCTGTAAGCAGTTTAGTCAGTCACGCGATATTCCGCGATATTCGAGGGCATAGTGCATGCGGAAGTTGGTGCCCTGCGCCCCTGGCGGCACGGGGACCATGCCGATCGCCAGGGCTAGGGTTTTCAGCGCCTGCTGATCGAGTTCCCAATGCCCGCTGGACTGTTCCAGGGCAACGCTTGGCGCCCCTTGGCGGCTCCAATACGAAATGCTCATCCGGACGATGCCTCGCTGTCCTTGGGCGGCGAGCGCAGCCGGATAATCGGGGGATCGGCGTGCCGCACGCGCCAGATCGAGACGATACTCGCGCTCCAGGTCTGCCGCCAGGAAGGCAAGGTTTTCGTCCGCTTCACTTGGAACAGGCACCCCGGCCTCGCCGCGCTCCTGCCGTGCCAGCACTTTGCCTTTCCGTTTCGCCACGGCAGGCGATACTGCGCTTTTCGGCCGCTCCGCTATTGGCAGCATTGCCGTCCCGCGGAGCGCGGTGTCCTTGTTATCAAGTTCGCTAGTGAGTTTGAAACTGACCGACAGGGGTAAGCCGCCATTCGCCTGCCGTAGCGCACCCGTCGGCAGTGCCAGCGGCTCCATCAGGCTGGCGGCCATGAGCAGGTGAACCAGAATGGATATGACAATGGCACGGCGCATAAGGCATTGTGTTACGCCGTCACGGAAAAAACAAACCCCCGCCCGAATGAACGGAACGGGGGCCAGGCAGGCACGCCAGCGAGTGGCGCCGCCGCTCGAGTCACTTGCCGACTTTGCGCGACTCTTCTTCGATCTTGTTGGAGTACATCTTGCCCATCACGGCGCCGATGATCAGAACACCGACAATGACGACCAGGCTCATCAGGCCGATATCGCTGCTAAACAAAAGTTCCCACGCCATAAGTTACCTCCCAGTAACAAATAAAAACTACTTACCCGCTTGTGCCGTCAGGCGCAGCGGTTCCTCCGAATCGGCCTGCCACTCTCCATGAAGCCGCCATTGTCCGGCTGGGTCTTCAATGGAAACAAGCCAACGCCCCGCGACTTCCCCAGTCAGTTTTCCGCTGTAGAAGCCCTGTCCTTCTGCTGTCATCGCCACCGACTGGTCCTGGCCGGCGCGCGTCGGGTGCGCCAACTTCAGTTCCAGGGCCTGTGGCACGGCAACACCTTCATTGGCCCGGATAAGCAGCCGCATGTTCTGTCCGGCACGCATGACGTCGGCCTGGATGCCAAGGCTGCTCGCCTGGTGATCGCGCTGCAAGGTCTGATTGACCGCCAAACCCTGCTTGTAATAGTCGTCGGTGACCAGACCGTCGTTGCTGGTTACGGCCAGCCAGGTGGTGATCACCCCGGCGATAACCACGGCAATGGGCCCGGCCATCAGCAGCCACGGCCAGCGTTGTTTGTACCAGGGTCGATTGTCGCTACGCAAAGTCATTGTATGGCTCATGTCAGGGCATCAAAAAAGTGGCTTTTTCATGAACCGCGATACTGTCGTGGTTCTGGGCCTTGATATCGAAATAGATGGTGTTGGCGCCCGCCTTGCCGGACTCCGGCGGCACCCGCACGACGATCGTGACTTCATGATTTTCGGCGCTGGCCACCTCGACGATACGGTCGCCGACGATCTCGATCCCGTCCATGCCCTCGACGGACAGTGCATAACGCTTGGGCTCTTCGGTGGTGTTCATTAGCTTGAGGTTATAGACGTTCTCGATACGCCCGTCGTCGGCTTCGCGCGCCAGAATCGAGCGATCGCGTATCACATCGACCTTAAGCGGAACACGGGTCGCCAGCGACCAGATGGAAGCCAACGTAATGGCCACCAGAACCGCCGTATAAAGGATGACCCGCGGACGCAGGATGTGGCCAACGACCTCTTTGGGCGTAAAGTGTTTTTCCAGCGCATTCTCGGTCGTGTACCGGATCAGTCCGCGCGGCGAGCCGACCTTGTCCATCACGGGATCGCAGGCGTCGATGCAGGCACCACAGCCGATGCATTCGTACTGGATGCCCTTCCGGATATCGATGCCGGTCGGACAGACCGCCACGCACAAACCGCAATCGACGCAATCGCCGGTCGTCTTGGCCGCCGATCCCTTCTTGCGCGTGCCGCGCGGCTCGCCGCGCTCGGGATCATAAGTGATGACCAGCGTGTCCGGATCGAACATCACGCCCTGGAAACGAGCGTAGGGGCACATGTATTTGCAGACCTGCTCACGCAGAAAGCCGGCCTGCATGTAGCAGAAACCCGCGTAAAAAAAGGTCCAGAACAATTCCCAGCCGGAAAAATCGAACGGCAAGGCGGCCAGCAGCTCGTCCACCGGCGTGAAATAGGCGACCAGCGTGAATCCGGTCCACAGCGAAATCAACAACCAGATTGCATGCTTGACCGCTTTAAGCCCGAATTTTCGAGCGGTGAGCGGTCCCTTGTCGAGCTTCATTCGGGTCGAACGATCGCCTTCGATTTTGTTCTCGACCCACATGAAGATTTCGGAATACACCGTTTGCGGACAGGCGTAGCCGCAAAACAGGCGACCGGCGATGGCCGTGAACAAAAACAAGGCGTAAGCCGAAATGATCAGCAGCAACGCCAGATAAAAAACGTCCTGCGGCCACAACACCAAGCCAAAGAGATAGAACTTGCGTTCGACCAGGTGAAAGAGGACAGCCTGGCGACCGTTCCATTCAAGCCAAGGCGCACCGTAAAAGAGGATTTGCGTAAACCAGACCAGAACCCAGCGCCAGGTATTCCACCAGCCTTTGACATCCCGGATATAGATCTTCTTGTGTTTCTCGTAGAAGGAGACCGGCGCGGGCGCCGGCTGGGGAGTGCTGTCTTGTGGTTCCATCGTAGGCTATATCCGTATCGAAATTACGCTAGGCGAATGTGAGTCAAATTTGCGGCAACGCAATTTGGATACAGATCAGGCATGCTGATGCGTGAAAAAACGGAGCGGCCAAGGGCCGCCCCGCTTCACAGTCTTACTTCGCGCCCTGACTCAGGCTGAACACATAAGCAGCCAGCAGGTGCACCTTGGCCTCGCCCAGGAATTCCTTCCAAGCCGGCATCTGGTTTTGGCGACCCTTGGTGATGGTCTCGGTGATGGTGGCTTCCGAAGAACCATACAGCCAGACCTTGTCGGTCAGATTCGGGGCACCGACGGCTTGCGTACCCTTGGCTTCCGGACCGTGGCAGCCCACGCAACCGGCCGAGGTAAAGGTTTCCTTGCCCTTGGCAGCACGGGTGGCATCGTTCGGCAGACCAGACAGGGAACGAACGAAGTTCGCCAGATCCTTGATCGTGTCGCCGCCCAGTTGCGCATGCGGAGGCATGACGCCCGTACGGCCGTTGGAGATGGTTTCCTTGATCTGTTCCGGTTCGCCGCCATACAGCCAGTCGGAGTCGGTCAGATTAGGGAAGCCCTTGGCACCGCGGGCATCAGCACCGTGACACTGCATGCAGTAGGTCAGGTACAGGCGCTTGCCCATTTCCATTGCCTGCTTGTCGGCAGCGACCGCCTTCAGATCCATGGCCATGAACTTGTCGAACAGCGGCTTGACGGTGGCATCCATCTTTTCGACCTCCGCCTTGTGCTGGCCAACCGCGGTCCAGCCCAGCATGCCCTTGAAGTTGCCCAGGCCCGGATAGAGGGACAGATAGACGAATGCGAACACGACCGTGATCACAAACATCCAGGTCCACCACTTCGGCATCGGATTGTTGTATTCCTCGAGAGTTTCATCCCAGACGTGACCCATGGTCTTGCCCGGCGTGAAAGTCGCCTTGCCCTGAATGATGAGTAGTGCCACGCAGGCCAGAATACTGCCCACCACAATCACCACTACATACAGGTTCCAAAAATCGCTAACGAAATCGCTCATTTGCTTTCCTTTTTTCAGCGCGGATGCGTCGTTTTTGACGGCGCATCCTGATCATCATCTCCGGAGAACGGCAGGTTCGCAGCCTCGTCAAACCCCTTCTTGCTGCTGCGGCCGTAGGCCCATGCCACAATCGCCAGGAAGCAAAGCAGGCCGACGACGGTGACGATGGATCGGAGATCGTTGATGTCCATGGCTATTACTTGACGTTCTTCAGCGCCAGACCCAGACCCTGCAGGTAGGCGATCAGAACATCCATTTCGGTCTTGTCGCCGATGGCAGCCTTGGCACCCTTGATTTCCTCATCGGAATAGGTCGGGATACCACGCACCTTGGCATAGCCGCGCATGATTTCCATCTTCTTCTCGATGTCGGCGCCAACCGAATCCTTGGCCTTGGTAGCAGCCAGGAAGGCGAAAGCAGGCATGTTGGATTCCGGAACCACGTCGCGCGGGTTCATCAGGTGGGCACGTTGCCATTCGTCGGAATAGCGGCCGCCAACGCGATGCAGGTCAGGACCGGTACGCTTGGAACCCCACTGGAACGGGTGGTCATAAACATACTCGCCAGCGACGGAGTAATGGCCATAACGCTCGGTTTCGGCACGGAACGGACGAATCATCTGCGAGTGGCACAGGAAGCAGCCTTCACGGATGTAGATATCGCGACCGGCCAGACGAACTGCGTCGTAAGGCTTGGTGCCTTCAACCGGAGTCGTGGTCGACTTCTGGAAGAACAGCGGAACGATTTCGAGCAGACCGCCCCAAATCACGGTGAGCAGCGTCAGCACAATCAGCAGGCCTACGCTCTTTTCAATTTGCTCATGCTTAAGCATTGTTATCTCTCCCTAATCAGGCGTGATGACCAGCCGGAGCAACCACCGGCATATCCTGGGTCTTGCCGCCAGCCATGGTCTTGAACATGTTGTAAGCCATGATCAGCATGCCGGACAGGAACAGGACACCACCCAGCCAACGGATCGCCCAGAACGGGTAGGAGCCCTTGACGGATTCGACGAAGCTGTAAGCCAGCGTGCCGTCGGTATTCACCGCACGCCACATCAGGCCCTGCATCACACCGGCAATCCACATGGAGGCGATATACAGAACAGTACCGATAGTCGCGATCCAGAAGTGAGCGGTCACCAGCTTGGTGCTGTACATCTCGGTCTTGCCGAAGAGCTTCGGCAGCAGGTAGTAGATGGAGCCAATGGAAACCATGGCCACCCAGCCCAGAGCACCGGAGTGCACGTGGCCGACGGTCCAGTCGGTGTAGTGCGACAGGGCGTTGACGGTCTTGATCGACATCATCGGGCCTTCGAAGGTGGACATACCATAGAAGGACAGCGAGGTGATCAGGAACTTCAGGACGGGGTCGTCGCGCAGCTTATGCCATGCACCGGACAGCGTCATGATGCCGTTGATCATGCCACCCCACGACGGAGCCAGCAGAATCAGGGAGAACAGCATACCGACGGACTGGGTCCAATCCGGCAGCGCGGTGTAGTGCAGGTGGTGCGGACCCGCCCACATGTAGGTGAAGATCAGCGCCCAGAAGTGCACAACCGACAGACGATAGGAGTAGACCGGACGGCCAGCCTGCTTCGGCACGAAGTAGTACATCATGCCCAGGAAGCCTGCAGTCAGGAAGAAGCCGACGGCGTTGTGGCCGTACCACCACTGAATCATGGCATCCTGCACGCCCGAGTACATGGAGTAGGACTTGGTCAGGGTGACCGGCATTTCCATGCTATTGACGATGTGCAGCAGCGCGACGGCGATGATGAAGGCGCCGAAGAACCAGTTTGCCACGTAGATGTGGGAAACCTTGCGGGTGGCGACCGTACCGAAGAAGACCAGCGCGTAGGAGACCCAGACCAGAGTGATCAGGATGTCGACCGGCCATTCCAGTTCGGCGTATTCCTTGCCGGTGGTGATACCAAGCGGCAGGGTAATGGCAGCCAACAGAATGATGATTTGCCAACCCCAGAAGGTGAAGGGGATCAGCGGACCGCCCCAAAGGCGGGTGTGACTGGTACGTTGCACGCACCAGTAGGACGTTGCGAACAGCGCGCAGCCACCAAACGCGAAAATAACTGCATTGGTGTGCAACGGGCGAAGACGCCCGAAGTGCAACCACGGACCGAAATTCAACTCCGGCCAGACCAGTTGCGCTGCAATGATGACACCGACAAGCATGCCGACGATGCCCCAGATGACGGTCATGACGGCAAATTGCCGTACGACCTTATCGTTATATGTGGTTTGCGTTCCAGACATGAACCCACCTCTCGTTAATAAAAAACGGGATGCCCACCTCCCTGAGACCAAGGGGGCACATAGAAACGGATGGTATTCTAGTTGAACGGGGGCGTTTTGACCTAGATCAATCTACCGATTATCTAAGTCAAATTAGTCCGAATTGCCTAGCCGGAAGATCATATTCCGGGGTGGCGTGGACAAAAAAAGGGTGCGTCGTAACGCACCCCAACCCCAACAGAGAATCGCAGCGGGACACTCGCTCCGCAATGCGCCCATTATGGCGATCGGGCCGAAGCCTGCGTTGACGCAGGTCAAACTTTCTCTGTTTTATCAGGGTCGCTCTTTTCGACTGGGGGTGGCGGCGGATTATCGTCCATCAAGACGCGAAAACCCGGCCCTTCGAGGTCGTCGAACTGCCCGCTCCGCACCGACCACCAGAAGGCGATCGCGATCCCGAAAACAAGCAGCACCGACACCGGAATCAATAGATAGACGCTTTCCATCAGTCGTCAGCCTCCTGGCGCTGGATGCGCAGAGAATTGAGCACGACCAGCAAGGAGCTGGCCGACATGCCGATACCGGCCAGCCATGGCGTGACATAGCCGGCGATAGCCAAGGGCAGTGCAACGAAATTGTATGCGAAGGACCACCACAGGTTCTGGCGAATTATTTGCAGGGTGCGCTGGGCACGCCGCAAACCATGGCGCAGATGATCCAGATTTTCCGACAGCAGCACGAAATCGGACTGAGTACGCGCCAGTTGCGCACCGCCGCCCATGGCCACCGAGACCTGGGCCTGAGCCAGGACCGGCGCGTCGTTCACGCCGTCGCCGACCATCGCGACAACCGCCCCCGCCGCCTGCAGCTCCTTGACGCACGCATGCTTGCCCTGTGGCGTCACCCCGGCCCGCACATCGTCGATACCTAGCACGCCGCCGATGCGGCGCGCCACGCTTTCGGCATCCCCGGTCAGCAGCACGACCCGTTTGCCCGCCTCACGCAAATCGGCGACCAGGCGCGCCGACTCCGGCCGCAACTCGTCACCGATACGGAACAGTGCCAAGCAGCCGCTGTCGTCGCCGAGGACGACCACGGTATCGCCGCTACCCAGCCAATCGCCAGCACTTTCCGGCAAGCGCCCTGTGGCCCGACCCAAGGCGTAATCCGGGCGCCCGATCCGGTATCGACGCCCCTCGACAACGGCCTCAACCCCCAGCCCCGGCTCGCTCCGCGCCTCAACGGCAACCAGCGGCGGGCGCCCGGACGCGGAGCGCAAGGCCATGGCCAACGGGTGCTCAGAGGCGTGTTCCAAGGTTGCCGCCAAGGCCAAACAATCCTCGCGCCCGAGCTTGCCGGTCGGCAGGACATCGACCAAATGCATGCGACCGGTGGTCAGAGTACCGGTCTTGTCGAAGACGAAATGCGTGGCGCGGGCCAGTGTTTCGATGGCATGGCCTCGGGTGACCAGCAAACCGTCCTTGGCCAGCGCCCCAGCCGCCACGGTCAGGGCAATGGGCGTCGCCAGCGAAAGGGCACAGGGACAAGTCACCACCAGCACCGACACCGTAATCCACAAGGCCTTGGCCGGTTCGACGAAATACCAGCCGACAGCAACACCGATGGCGACCAGCAGCAGTGCGGCGACGAAATAGCTGGCAATGCGGTCGGCCATTTCAACGATTTTCGGTTTTTCAGCCGCCGCACGCTCCATCAGATGGATGATGGCCGACAGGCGCGAGCCTTCGCCGACTTGCTCGACCTGCACGACGAGCGGGCTTTCGGCATTAACCGAACCGCCGGTGACCGCATCTCCCGGCGCCTTCGGCACCAGCTTGCTCTCCCCGGTCAGCAGGGACTCGTTGGCCGAGCTCATTCCTTCGACCACCCGGCCGTCGGCCGGAACGATGTCACCCGGACGCACCAAGACGTGGTCGCCGGCACGCAGATCGGCGACCACGCATTGTTCGGCGGTGCGATCGCCGGGGAAGGCCGGCATTTTTTGCGCAAAGGCCGGCAGCAGTTTGGCCAGCGCCTCGGTCACGCTGATCGCCTTCTGGCGCGCCGTCATCTCAAGGAAACGGCCGCCGAGCAGGAAAAAGATGAACATAGTCACCGAGTCGAAATACACCTCGCCCTGCTGGACGAAAGTCGCCCAGCAACTGGCCAGGAAAGCGGCGCCGACCCCCAGCGCCACCGGCACATCCATGCCGACACGGCGCAGCTTGAGATCCCTCCAGGCATTACGGAAAAACGGGGCGGACGAATAGAAGATGACCGGCAGGGTGAGCAGCAGACTGGCCCAACGCATCAGGCTTTCGATATCCGGCGCCATGTCGCCGTCGGCGATGTACACCGGATAGGCGTACATCATCACCTGCATCATGCCAAAACCAGCCACCCACAGGCGCCACAGGGCATCGCGGCGTTCCTTGCGGGAAATTTCCTCATTTTTGGCCGCATCGTAGGGATAGGCGCGGTAGCCGATGGCAGCAACCGCCGCCAGGATATCCGACAGTTTGATGCGCGATTCGTCCCAGCGGACCCGGGCGCGGCGAGTGGCATAGTTGATGTCGATCGCCGTCACGCCCGACAGACGGCCGACATGCTGCTCGTTCAGCCAGATACAGGCGGCACAGGTAATACCCTCGAGCAGCAAGGAAGCCTCGCGCTCGCTGTCGCCGAGCGCCTTGACGAAACTCTTCTGGAATTCGGCATGATCGTACATGGCCAACTGGTCGAGCACCGCCGGCATCGCCTCGCGCGGCGACTCGGGCAGCGCGTCACGGCTGCTGTAGTAGTCGGCCAGCCCGTTATCGACGATCGACTGGGCCACCGCCTGGCAGCCGTAGCAGCAGACCGCCCGCGCCTCCCCCTTGATCAAGACCGACAGATCGACGTCGTCAGGAATGGGCAAACCACAGTGATAGCAGGAGCAGGGGGACATACAAACGAAAAAAGGCACCGAAGTGCCTTTTGAATCAAGGGCAGTACGAAAGTATAGTTTATTTGGCCCCCATTCGGATGGCGCCGTCCAGACGGATCACCTCACCATTGAGGTAGGCATTTTCGGCGATATGGCGAACCAGCGCCGCGTATTCGGCCGGCTTGCCCATGCGCGTCGGGAACGGAACCATCTTGTTCAGCGCATCCTGCACCTCGGCCGGCATGCCCAGCAGCATCGGGGTTTCCATGATGCCCGGCGCGATGGTCAGGCAACGGATGCCGCTGCGCGCCAGTTCGCGCGCTACCGGCAGGGTCAGGGCGACGATGCCGCCCTTGGAGGCGGCGTAGGCGGCTTGGCCGAGCTGGCCTTCGTAGGCCGCCACCGAGGCGGTATTGACGATCACGCCGCGCTCGCCACCGGCGTCCGGCTCGTTCTTCAGCATCGCTTCGGCCGCCAGGCGCAGCATGTTGAAGGTGCCGATCAGGTTGATGTTGATGACCTTGGCGAAGCTTTCCAGCTTGTGCGGACCTTCCTTGCCGACCACCTTTTCGGCCGGAGCGACGCCGGCGCAATTAACCAGCCCATGCAGGGCACCGAACTTGGTGACGGCCGAATTCACGGCGTTGATCGCCGAAGCCTCGCTCGCCACATCGGTTTCCACGAACACGGCATTGGCGCCGAGCTGCGCCGCCAGGTTTTCGCCTGCTTCGCGATTGAGATCGGCCAGCACCACCTTGGCGCCCGCCTCGATCAAGTTCGTCGCCGTCGCCGCGCCCAGCCCGGAGCCACCACCAGTCACCAGAAAAATCTTGTCCTTGATCTGCATTGCCGCTCTCCTCTGTGTGTATATCGGCCGTCACTCCAGACGGTACCGTATGGAAAACAAACATATTACTCCTCGCCACGACAAAGAAAAATCCCCGTATCACGACCGGTGCTATGATTGACGGATGATCATCTGGCGCCCTCTTCCCGACCATGTCTGATCGCCTCCCCGTCAGGACCCGGAATGCAACGGTTCTGGTCATCGACCCCTCGCCGATCGATCGCGCCCAGATTTGCGAGTGCCTGAGCCAACTGGCGGATATCCATGTACTGGCCGCCGGCGACACCGAGCAGGCGCTGCAACTGGTCCGCCAGGCCCGGCCCAGCATGGTCCTGCTCGACAGCGCGCAAAAAGGCATAGACGGCATTGCGCTGACCCGGGCCATCCGCGCGTGGGAACAATCCGGCGGCAACCAGGTTTTTTCGCCGTGGACGCCGATCGTCTTCCTCTCCTCGATCAACGACGAAGACCTGCTGGCGCAAGGAATCCTGGCAGGCGGCGACGACTTCGTCTGCAAGCCCGTTTCCGAAGTGGTGCTGCTCGCAAAGGTCCGGGCCATGTTGCGTATCGCCGCCCGGCAACGGGAAATTTGCGAAGTCCATCGCCAGCTGAAGGATATTGCCACCCTCGACAGCCTCACCGGCATCCCGAACCGGCGTTATTTTGACGATACGCTGGTGAGCGAATGGAAACGCTGTCTACGCACTGAAACGCCGTTGAGCATCGTGCTCAGCGACGTTGATTTCTTCAAGCAGTTCAACGACATCTACGGACACCAGGCAGGCGACGCCTGCCTCAAGGCGGTGGCCAGCACACTGAGCGAATCGCTGTTCCGAGTTGAAGACAGCGTGGCCCGCTACGGCGGTGAGGAATTTGTCGCCATCCTGCCCGGTACCGACGCCAGTGGCGCCTATGCGGTGGCCGAACGGATGCGCCAGTCGGCGCGGGAACTGTGCATTCCGCACGAAAAAGGGATCGGCGGCCAGCTCTCGTGCAGCTTTGGCGTCGCCAGCATCTATCCCAGCCCGGACAGGATTCCGCACCAGCTTCTTCGCTTTGCCGACGCCGGCCTGTACGCGGCCAAGCGGGCTGGGCGAAACCGGGTCGAGATTAGCAGCGAAATGCTCAACTGAATGCCGTTGCGGCCGCACGAAAAAGCACCGCCGCGGAAAGCGAAGACTGCCCGATGCCGGCCCCGAAAACCGTGCTGGTGCCGTGCACAGACAACTCGGGCCGCTCCCAGATGGCCGAGGCCATTCTGAACCACGACCAGGCAGGCCAAGTGCGCGACATATCGGCAGGTACGCGCCCGCAGCCCGCCGTCGCCGACGGCGCCCTCGAAGCCCTGAAACTGGCCGGCGTGCCGACGCCGCTGGCCATCGACCTGGCGGTCAGCGTCTGCGACAACGCCCAGGAGCCTGCCCTATCTTTCCGCGCCCGGTTAGGCGCATCCATCTGCCTTTCCACGATCTGCATGGCGAACCGCTGGCAAGCTTCATTACCGTACTCGACGATATCCACAGACGTCTGGTGCCGGCCGTTCGCCAAGCTGTGGCCGACGACGGTGATCAGCAAGGCAGCCGTGGATAGGCTGCCTTCGAAGAGCGTGGGTTTACTCGACCGGCTTGCTGGCCGGCTTGCGGCCCGGAGCGGGCTTGGGGAAATACCCGAAAATACGGCACTGGATCGCTTCGACCGGCTTGCCGTTCTTGAAGCTGGTCACGCTGCACATGGAGATTTCCTGCTGCGCCGACAACTCGGACAGCGCGGCGCGCACTTCAGCAAGGGGAAGCTTGATGGCATTCGCGATTTCCAGATCGAGCAGTTGCCCGTGCTTTTTGAGATGATCAAGAACCTTGGGAGTCGTCATCGCCTATCCTTTACTCGGTTTATGCATAACTTCTCTCAGTGTTCTTGAACGAGGAAAAATTGGACCCCGGCAAAAAACACCAGGATAATTTTCCTCGCCAAGGCGCAACAGAGGAGCAATACAGAAAACACAAAACGCAAAAAGGCCAACTTCGAAAAGTTAGCCTAAGTGCATGATTTTACTGGTGCCGTTGAAGTGAATCGAACACTCGACCTACTGATTACGAATCAGTTGCTCTACCAACTGAGCTACAACGGCACACTTGCCAAAAGCCCACAAACACCGGGCTTTCGCCGCTTCCGAAAAAGCAGAGCGTAGAATTATAGCTTTTTCGCCCCTCTTCAGGCAACGTTAGCAACCAATGAATCTGCTTCGCGCGCTGGCCACCGTCAGCGGAATGACCCTGCTGTCGAGAATCCTCGGCTTTGTTCGCGACTTCGTGATCGCCCGCGCTTTTGGCGCCGGGCTGGCGACCGACGCCTTTTTCGTCGCCTTCAAGTTGCCCAACCTGCTCCGTCGCATGTTCGCCGAAGGCGCCTTTTCGCAGGCTTTCGTGCCCATTCTCGGCGAATACAAGAATAAGCGCAGCGTCGAGGATACCCGCACCCTGGTCGACCACGTGGCCAGCCTGCTGTCCATGATGCTGTTCGCCGTCACCGTCGTCGGTATCGCCGCTGCACCGCTGCTGGTCTGGATCTCCGCCCCCGGTTTCAGCACCGATGCCGGCAAGTTTGAATTGACGGTCACCCTGACCCGCATCGCCTTTCCGTACATCTTCTTCATGTCGCTGGTCGCCCTGGCCGGCGGCCTGCTCAACAGCTGGAGCCGCTTCGCCCTGCCCGCCTTCACGCCGGTGTTGCTCAACCTGTCGTTCATCGCCATGGCCTTGTTTGCCGCCCCGTATTTCGATCCGCCCGTGCTGGCGCTGGCCTGGGCGGTGTTCATCGGCGGCCTGCTGCAAATGGCGATCCAGATTCCGGCACTGAAAAAAATTTCCATGCTGCCGCGCCCGACACTGAACTGGCGGGCGGCGTGGGCCGATCCCGGCGTCCGCCGCATCGCCACGCTGATGGGTCCGGCGCTGATCGGCGTTTCGGTGTCGCAGGTCAGTTTGCTGATCAACACCATTTTCGCCTCCTTCCTGAAAACCGGCAGCGTGTCCTGGCTGTACTACGCCGACCGCCTGATGGAATTCCCGTCCGGCATGCTGGGCGCGGCGCTCGGCACCATTCTGCTGCCCTCCCTGTCTCGCTACCATGCCAGCGAAAACCATGTCGAATACTCCCGGCTGCTCGACTGGGGGCTGCGCCTGACCCTGCTGCTAGCCGCGCCAGCTGCTGTCGGCCTGGCCATCCTCGCCGTACCGCTGATCGCGACGCTGTTCTTTCATGGCGCCTTCGCGGCCGATGACGTCTTCCGCACCCGCGAGGCGCTTGTTGCCTACACGGTCGGCCTGGTTGGCCTGATTTTGGTCAAGGTGCTGGCGCCCGGCTTCTACGCCCGGCAGAACGTCAAAACGCCGGTGCGCATCGCCTTGATTTCGCTGACCGCCACGCAGGTCATGAACCTCGCCTTCGTGCTGTGGGTCGGCATCGGCCACGCCGGCCTGGCCCTATCGATCGGCCTCGCGGCCTGCCTGAACGCGGCCATGCTCTATCGCGGCCTGCGCCGCCTGGACATCTACCATCCGCAACCAGGCTGGGGCAGTTTCCTGCTCAAGCTGAGCCTCGCCTTGATCGTCATGGCCGCCGTGCTGTGGTTCGGCATGGGCAGCGAGGCAAGCTGGCTGCAGGCCGATTTCATGGCGCGCGGCGTCCGTTTGGCATGGCTGGTTCCACTTGGTTGTGGGTCATATTTCGCTACACTATGGGCATTCGGCTTCCGGCTGCGCGACTTCAAGAAGCGCACGGCCGTCTAACAGGAGACATGACGATGAAACTGAGCAGCAGCAGTTTTTCCGATGGCCAGACTATCCCCGGCGACCATTCCTTCTGTATTCCCGACCCGGCCCATCATGTCTGCCTTGGCCGCAACCTGAATCCGCAGCTGGCATGGACCGAAGCGCCGGCCGGCACACTGTCCTTCGCGCTGGTCTGCCATGATCCGGATGTTCCCAGCCAGGGCGACGACGTCAATCAGGAGGGACGCACCGTTCCCGCCTCTTTGCCGCGCGTCGATTTCTTCCATTGGGTGCTGATCGACCTGCCGCCTTCGATCACGGCGCTCCGTGAAGGCGAATTCAGCAGCGAAGTGACGCCGCGCGGCAAGCCCGGGCCGCAGGCTGCGCACGGCGCCCGCCAGGGCATCAACAACTACACCGACTGGTTCGCCGGCGACCACGACATGTGCGGCGACTACTACGGCTACGACGGCCCCTGCCCGCCGTGGAACGATGAAATCATCCACCGCTACGTCTTTACGGTGTTTGCGCTGGATGTCGACAAACTACCGATCGATGGCAAATTCGGCGGACCGGAGGTGCGCGCCGCGATGCAGGGGCATATCCTGGCCGAAGCCAGCCTGACTGGTAGCTATACGCTGAATCCGCTGCTGCAAGGCTGAATCCAGCCGCTGCAAAGAGAAAAGGCCATGCACGAATGCATGGCCTTTTGCTTGGCGATTGGCTGACAGTCAGCGCTTCGGCTTGCAGCCACCCACCGTGTTGCCGACGCAGGGCACCGAGCTTTCGCGGTTGATCAGCCACTTGCCACCTACCCTGATCATCTCCAGCGTCTTCTGCGTGGTATCGCTGAAAGCAGTGGACGAATAGACCTGGCGGAACTCGACAAAGGCACGGTCGGGACCGTCCATGCGGACCTTCAACTCCTGAATCTCGACGCCGATGTCGGCCCGCGGCGAAATCCGCCCACGGCGCAACTGGGCCCAGTCTTCGCGGGACAGGCCGCCGTCCGGAGTGAAGCTCGGTGCATAGAAACCGGTGTAGGCCGCGTAATCGCGGGACGCCCAGGCCGCCGCCCAGGATTTGACGCGATTTTCAATGTCGGACTCCGGTCCGGCAGCAACCGGCGCTGGCACCGGTGCCGGCACCAACTGCGGACGCGTGGCGTTCAAGGCTGCCGCCTTGGCATCGAGCGCCTCGCGATCGGTCAGGTCAAGGGCGATCGGATCGCTCGGGCACAGCAGGGACGGATCGACCTCGGCCAGTTCGCTGGCCTCCGGGGTCGGGGCATCAAGGCGCTGCAGACCGAGGTATTCGAGCAGCGTTCCCATCCCGGCGTAGGTGCGCAGATAGGCCAAGCTCAAATCGGTATCGGCATTGACTCTGGAACGGCGTGCGGAGAGCAGTTCGTTTTCGGTATCGAGCAGATCGAGCAGGGTACGCTGGCCGACGTTGAACTGGTCGCGGTAGGCATCGCGAGTCTTTTCCAGCATGGCGACCTGGCGGGCGTGATGGGCCGACTGCTCTTTCAGGCGCAGGGCGTCGTTATAGGCGATGAGCAGGGTCTGGCGGGTGTCGCGGCAGGCCTTTTCGCGCATGTCGAACGCGAGGTTCTTCTTTTCGATGGTCTGCTTTTCGCGGGCGCGGTCGGAACCGCCGTTGAACAGGTTCCAGCTGACGACCAACTCGGCCACCTTGTAATCGCGCTGGCCTTCGTCGCCCAGGTAGTTCTTGGTCTGGTCGGTGCGGGCGCGGAAATCGAGCTTGGGCGAATAGGCGGCGCGGCGGGCATCGATCTCGTACTGGCTGGCCTCGATGTTTTCGGTGGCGGCGAGCAGGGCCGGATTTTTCCGGTGCAGCGTATCCAGGGCACTCTTCGCCTGCCCCGGGAAGGCACTGTTGACCTGGATCGGCGCAATGATGGCGCCGGTCGGCTGGGTGCCGACCAGGCGCTGGTAACGCGCCGAAACGTCGTGCAGGTTGGCCTGCTCGGTAACCAGGTTGATTTCAGCGAGGGCCAGGCGACTACCCGCCTGCTCGAGGTCCACCCGACGCCCGACACCGCTCTGCACGCGGCGCTGGATTTGATCGTGGGTCGCCTTGTGCTGGACATAGTTGTCCTTGGCCAGATCGACCATCTGCCGATAGCGCAGCACGTCGAGATAGGCGCGCGACGCCTCGAGAGCGACGGTTTCCGAAGCATCGAGCAGTTCGTAATAGCGGACCAGGCGGGCCTTGTCGAGGCGGCGCACCTCGTTGCGCGTGGCGAAACCATCGAACAACATCTGGTTAAGGCTGAGCACGTAACCGCTGCGGGTGTAGTCGCGGTCGGCTGCGGAGGGCTGACGCAGGCTTTCGCGGCCGCCGCCGGCGGACAGATCGACGCGCGGAAAATAGCCGCCGCGGGCGACACCGATTTCCTCGTCGGCGGCCTTGTAGTTGTGCCACTTAGACGTCACTTCCGGGCTATTGAGAACCGCGCGTTGCGCCACATCCTTCAAGGTCGACTGCACCGGAAGCGGCGCCGATGCCGTCTGGGCAAGAACCGGAATGGTCACGGCGAGGAAGAGGGAGGCAACGGCGTTGTATTTGATATTCGGCACAGGGAAACTCGTTTGACAGGAACTCGACCTCCGGCACGGCGACCGAAACCTCAAAAGAAGGAGCGACTCCAAGTAAATGCCGGCAATTATAGGTAGTACGTATTACCTCTTAGTAGGAATTAGTAAAACGGAGTGAGAAATAAATCACAAATTTGCCGGGAAAAAACCGTCTTTTTTCAATGACATGCCCCATCTACGCCGCCCATGGCATCACCTATCGGCGATGGCCAACGCCCATAGCACGGGTGCCGGCGTCATGACCACACCAACGTACCAAGCGTCTGAAAACAAACGACTATGTTGTTGAAAGCGGGATTTCGATGCACACCGCAAGGCCGCCATTTTTTCTGTTTGTCGCGGTAATCGTCCCGTTGACGCTCTCGACCACCCGGCGGGCGATGGCCAGCCCGAGGCCATACCCCTCATGGCCGGCCATGGCCTGACCGCGAAAGAAGGGCGTGAAAATCGTTGCCAGATCGGAGTCGGCCACCCCTGGCCCGCAATCGAGGACCGAAATGCGAAAGACACCGGAGGCGCACACCCCGGCCTCGATACGCACCGAACTGTCGGTTGGCGCGTAACGCAGGGCATTGCGCACCACGTTTTCGATGGCGCGATGCAGCAGTTCGCCGTTGGCCAGCACGCTGGCCATGCCTGTCGGCGCGTAGTCGATGTCGATGTGGCGCCCCATGCCTTCGAAACGGGCGTCCTCGACCAGGCCGGCCATCAGCTCGTCCATATCCACCGGGCCGAGCTCTACGGCACTTTTCGCCTCCAGACGGGACAGGGTAAGCAGTTCGCCGATCAGGCGGTTCATCCGCTCGCTTTCGCGCTCGATGCGGGCCATCGTGTCTTCCGTCCGCTCCGGCTGCTGGCGGGCCAGGCCGACCGCGGCCTGCAGGCGGGCCAGCGGCGAGCGCAGCTCGTGCGACACATCGTGCAACAGGCGCTTCTGGCCTTCGACGACCGCCTGCAAGCGGTCGGCCATATGGTCGAAATCGCGACCGAGATCGGCCAGCTCATCGCGCCGCGCCCCCATTCCCGGCATCACGCGCGCCCCCAAGTCGCCACTGGAAACCGCATCGAAACCGCTGCGCAGGTGGCGGATCGGCCGGGCGAAGTACCACGCCACCCCGCCGGCGCACAACAGGCTGGCGACGAACCCGGCAAAAAGCGGCCACAGCGGTAAATGCTGGCCCGGCGGTCCCGGTCGAAACCGAGGTGGCGGCGGCCTGTCATCGAAGGGCGGCGAATCGGGCGAGAACGGCGGGGGCCGGGGCGGCCCCTCCCCTCGCCTTTCGTCCGGCAGCAAGGGTGGCCGCCGCTCGCCCTCGATGGCGCTGAGCAGGCCGCGGTGCTCCGCCCAGAACAGCGCCCCGGTGCCGGCGACGGCTGCCATCTGGCCCAGCCAGATGAACAGGAACAGCTTCCAGAACAGCCGTCCCACGCTATTCCCGAATCAACTGGTAGCCCTGCCGGAACACGGTCTGGATGCAGGAGCGTCCGTCCGCCAACAGCCCCAGCTTGTGGCGGATACTCGACAGATGGACATCGATGCTCCGGTCGAAGCGCGCCAGCGGCCGGCCGAGAGCCTGTTCGCACAAGGCCCCCTTGCTCACCGGGCGCCCGGCGTTGCGGGCCAGCACTTCCAGCAGATTGAACTCGGTGCTGGTCAAGTCTACCGAACTGCCCTGCCATTCGACACGCCGCTGCTCCGGATAGACCGCCAGCGGGCCGACACAAAGCGGAGCGCTGGCCGATTCAGCCGCCTGGGTGCGGCGCAGAATGGCGCGCAAGCGCGCCGCCAGTTCGCGCGGCAGGCAAGGCTTGGGTACGTAGTCGTCGGCCCCCAGCTCAAGGCCGACAATGCGGTCCATATCGTCACCCTTGGCGGTCAGCATCAGCACCGGCACCTGGCTGGCCGCCCGGATGCGGCGCAAGACTTCGACGCCGCTGAGCTTCGGCATCATGACGTCGAGCACGACGATGGCGTAGCGCCCGGACAGGGCCTCGGCGACGCCGGCTTCGCCATCATGGACGGCCGTGGCGGTGAAGCCGTCCCCGTCCAGGTAGTCGCGCAGCATGCCCGCCAACTCGACATCGTCATCAACCAGAAGAATGTGCGCCATATCCCGATGAATTCGTTGAGAAAGCTCAATGATAGCCAAGGCGCGACGGGCGACCTATCCGGGCGGGGCGGGCTTTACAGATATTTACGACTGGCCGGCAAAGCGGCGGTCGGCAGTATTTGTCGGCGGCCATTTTTTCCCGAAAAACACGCAAAAACAACCAAATTTCGAGCAAAACAGCGCAAAAACGCTGTTTCGTTAACCGAAATTTACCTCGTTTAACGCGAATCACCGCCAGTTTCAGGCGCTTTTGGCCGATAAATTGCTCAGAATCATGCAACCCGCCCCGGGCTCCCGATTCATTGACTATTTAAGGAGATCATCATGGTCAGCAGCGTTAACAGCAACTCTTCGATCAGCCAGCTATTCGCCAAACTCGACACCAAGAGCCAGGGCTACCTGGAAAAAAGCGACCTGCTTTCGGCATTTGCCAAGATCGGCGGCGACAGCAGTTCATCGAGCGCCGACGAAGTCTTTCAGGCGCTCGACAGCGACAGCGATGGCAAGGTCACCGAAAGCGAATTTTCCACGACGCTGTCCAAGCTGCAGGAAAAACTCGACAGCCAGTTCACCCAGATGCGCATGCAAGGCCATGGCGGACACGGCCCGCAGGGCATGGGCGGCATGCCGCCCCCGCCGCCGCAGGACGACGCCGGCTTCACCAAGGACGAACTGAGCAGCCAGCTGGAAGATATCGGCAGCAGCGACAGCCAGCGCTCTTCGTTCATTTCCAACGTCGTGCAGAATTTCGAAGCCGCCGATACCGACGGCGACGGCAAGGTCTCGTTCAGCGAGGCCCAGGCCTACAACAGCAAGTCGTCGACCAGCACCGGCACGGACACCACCGGCACGGCGAGCACTACGGCCAGTAGCACGACGGCGGCCGCCAACAGCGACAGCCAGGTCATGTTCAAGATCATGCAACTGATGCACGCCTACGGCAGCTTCAACGACAACAGCAGCAATTCGGCCCTGAGCAGCCTGCTCTCCGTGTCGGTCTGATCGTATGCGCGCCGGTCTGGATGGAATCAGGCCGGCGGCAGTGCCTGCAGCTTGCGGTACAGGGTACGCTGGCTGACGCCCAGGCGGGCCGCCAGGCCGGCCATGTCCAACCCCGGCCGGGCTTTCGCCCACGCCAGGTAGCTCCGTTCCAGATCATCCAGCGCCACCACTTCGCCTACCGAGAAGGCATCGGCGGCCGGCCGGGCCAGCGGCGGCAAGTCGTCGGCCAGTTCGGTCAGGTGCGGCTGGTCGATGATTTCGCCATCGGCGAGCAGGGTGGCGCGCTCGATCAGATTGCGCAGTTCGCGGATATTGCCGGCGAACCGCCGTTCGGACAGCCAGGCCAGCGCCGTCGGCGAAAAGCGGCGCCCCGCCTTGCGATCGACCCGCTCAAGCAGCGATGCGGCGAGCAGGGGGATGTCTTCTGTCCGCTCGTGCAAGGCCGGCGCATGGATGGGAAAGGTATTGATCCGGAAATACAGGTCGCGGCGGAAGGTTTCGGCCTGCACCATGGCCCGCAAGTCGCGGTGCGTGGCGGTGACCAGGCGGAAATCGGCCGGCAGCCAGTCCAGGCCACCGACCCGGCGATAGGTACCGGTTTCCAGCAGACGCAGCAGCTTGACCTGCAAGGCCAGCGGCAACTCACCGATTTCGTCGAGGAACAGCGTGCCCCCCGCCGCCGCCTCGACCAGCCCCTGCTTGCGGGCCATGGCACCGGTGAAGGCGCCTTTCTCGTAGCCGAACAGCTCGCTTTCGAACAGGGTTTCCGTCATCCCGGCGCAGTCGACGGCGACAAACGGCCCGTCTTCACGGGCACTGGCCTCGTGTATGGCCCGGGCGACCAGTTCCTTGCCGGTCCCGGTTTCGCCCAACAACAGCACCGCAGCGTCGGAAGGGGCGACGCGCAGGATCTTTTCCAGCATGCCGACAAAGGCCGGCGAACGGCCGACCAGCCCCTGCGCAGCCGCCCGGCTACTGGCCTGGCGGACGACGCGCATGGTTTCGACCAAATGGGTGATCCTGCCCTGATCGTCGCGGATCGGCGTCGTTTCGACGGCGACGTGCTCCTCGCCGCGCGGCGTGTGGTGCAGATGCAGCACGCGCTGCGGCTCGCCGCCCTCGAGGCTGAGCTTCAGCGGGCACGATTCGCCGGCCTGGTCGCAGGGCACGTCGAAATGATGGGACACCTGATAGCACTTTCGCCCGGCCAGCGGCTGGCCGCCGCCGAATTCCCGGACATAGGCGGCATTGGCGGCGACGATCCGGTAGTCGGTATCCATCACGATACGCGGCTCGGGCAAGCCGTCGAGGAAGGAAATCAGTTCATTGAGCGAATGTGCTGGCATGCCAATTTTGTCACCACGGCAAAGTTCGTCCGCCATTATTGACACACCGACCCGCCAAATAGCAAGACCAGCCCGACCAAGGAATTACAACCAATTGATTAACAACGGCTTCCGACCTTGATCAAAACGGGCATGCATCTTGATATAAGCCCTACCGGAAACCGATGACCCCTCTGCCCACGGCGCTTTCCTCACCACCCAATGGGCAGCGGTTGGCCAACCGGCTCCTGGCCGCATATCCCCCTTGAGTTCGCCGCGCGGCCAGCTTGATGCGTCCAGGTCGCCCGAAGTCAGCGGTCACGGTTTCCGACTTATTCACCCAGCCAACGAGGACCGATGAGCCAGTCAGAAGCCCGCGCGCAGGAAATTCCTGCCCAAGTCTCTTTTTACGAAAAGCGCAAGAAAATCCACGCCAAGGGCATCCGCGGCTATTTCGACAACTGGCGCATCACCCTGGTCGTGCTGACCCAGGTCATTTTCTACGGCGGCCTGTGGCTGAACTGGAATGGCCGACAGGCCATCCTGCTCCACTTGGTCGAACGCAAGTTCTACATCTTCGGCGTGGTGTTCTGGCCGCAGGACGTCATTTACCTGGCCGCCCTGCTCATCGTTTCCGCCTATGCGCTATTCCTGGTCACCGCCGTCGCCGGCCGCCTGTTCTGCGGCTATGCCTGCCCGCAGACGGTCTATACCCAGCTTTTCATGTGGATAGAAAACTGGGTCGAAGGCGACCGCAATGCCCGCATCAAGCTCGACAAGGCGCCGCTCGATACGCGCAAGATCCGCATCAGGGGGACCAAGCACCTGCTCTGGCTGCTGCTGTCGCTATGGACCGGCTTCACGCTGGTCGGCTATTTCACGCCGGTCAATGAACTGATCAACAACGTCCGCACCGGCAACCTCGGCCCCTGGGAGACTTTCTGGATCTTCTTCTACGGCGGCTTCACCTACCTGTTCGCCGGTTTCATGCGCGAACAGGTGTGCAAGTACATGTGCCCTTATGCCCGCTTCCAGAGCGTGATGTTCGACCCGGATACACTGATCATCACCTACGATCCGGAACGCGGCGAAACGCGCGGAGCACGCAAGAAGGGGGTCGATGCCAAAGCGGCCGGCTTCGGCGATTGCGTGGACTGCGGCCTGTGCGTGCAGGTCTGCCCGACCGGCATCGACATCCGCAACGGCCTGCAATACGAGTGCATCGGCTGCGCCGCCTGCGTCGATGTGTGCGACCAGGTCATGGACAAGACCGGCCAGCCGCGCGGACTGGTCCGCTACTCGACCGAAAACGCCATGGCGCAGCATCTCGACCGCAAGGCCATCCTGGCCCACATCGTTCGCCCGCGCATCCTGCTGTACACCGCCATTCTGGCCGTCATTCTCGGCCTGTGCGCCTGGTTCCTCGCCCACCGCATCCCGCTCAAGGTCGATATCATCCGCGACCGTTCGGTGCTGGCGCGCGAGGCGGACGACGGACGTATCGAGAACGTCTACATGCTGCAAATCATGAATACCGAGGAACGCCCGCACCGCTACCGGATCAGCGTCGACGGCCTGCCCGGTGCCGAGATCGCCGGCAATCCGGAAGTCGATGCCGGCGCTGCCGGCCTGACCTCGTACAACACCGTCGTCCGCGTGCCGCCCGATGCCGGCAAGGTCGGCTCCAATCCGATCCACTTCGACATCGTCGCCGTCGACAACCCGGACATCAAGGTTCGGGAAAAAGCCGCTTTCCTCCTACCCCAGTAGATCGGGGGCAGACTCCGCTTGGCGGGAGCTGGTCTCCCGCTTTTTTTTCGTCCATTCCCACGAAAAGCTCTGGAAAGCAGCCTGGATGGCGCGCAAAGCGCCGGGTCAAAATCAACGGGTGTGGCCTGTTCAAAACATCCCATGCTGCGTTAAATTAGACACGACTAAAGACATAGATCCTGAAATACAATACAACTTGGTCGCAAGAAAAACCGGGGATTCAGGCATGGGCAAGGAACACAAGACACGCGCAGCAACAGACCGCCGCGACGATGATCTCGGGCCGCCCGATGGCTGGAAGGACCGCCGGCGCCATACCGAAAGACGCATTCCGACCGTCGAGGAACAAGACATGACGGAAACGGAGTGGCTCAGCTATTTCGGCGCCTCATCGACTGCCGATAAACAAGCCGAAGAAGCTGCGGCCGATATTTTCGACAAAGTACGGGGCTGAGCCGCTTCCGGCTGGCGCCAGTCGCTACGGGCCAGTCCCCTGGTCAGCCGGCCAGCTGAACCCAAACACCAAACAACCCCTATTCGGCGACCAGTTCGACGGTCTCGCCAGCAAACGCCACCACCTGTCCAGGCCGCAGCTTGGCCCGCTTGCGGGTATCGACCACTCCATCGACCTTGACCCGCCCCTCGGCGATCGCCGCATGCGCCGCGCCGCCGGATTCACACAGGCCGGTCGCCTTGAGCAGTTGGTCGAGCTGGATATGGTCGCCGCGCACGGCAAAGCGGATGGTCATGATGGGTTTCCGATCAGGATCAGGTGCACCCGGCAAGGCCCGTGGGCGCCGAGGACGATGGTTTGTTCGATGTCGCCGGTCCGCGACGGGCCGGAAACGAAATTGACGGCCCGCGGCACCTCGCCGCGTTCGACCCGGAGCAGCGCGAAGGCCTCTTCCATGGTGGCGACGATACGCGTGGTGTCGACCAGCGCAATGTGCGTTTCCGGCAACAGGCTGACGGTGGCCGGCGAGTCGGGCCCGGACAGCAGCATCAAGGTGCCGGTTTCGGCCACGGCGCAGAAGCAGCCGGTGACGCCGACCTGATCGGCATCGACCGCGCCGCGCGCTTCGCTGGCGATAGCACGGCCCGACCAGTCCACGTTGCCCAGATTGGGCGTCACGACGACACGCAGAGGCAAATGAGCCGCCGTCAGATAAGCGGCCACGGCAGCCGGCACCGCTTGCCGGTCGGCGACCGCATCCAGCGTACTGGCCAGGCTTTCGGCCTTGACCCGAAAGCGCTCCACCAGGCTGCCCGAGATTGCCGGCTGCGGCCCGCGAAGCGGGGCGCGGAGCATGGCTTCGGCCGCTGCCCGCCGTCCGACAAAGTCGCCCTTGCCGACGCCCTGACGGACGCGTCCGAGAATGTCGTCCCTGGCGCTCATGCCACCCGGTTCTGCGGCGTGCCGGCCGCGAAAGCCTCGACGTTGTCGATCAGCTGGTCGGCCAGCGTCTGCATGGCCGGCCGGCTGGACCACGCGACATGCGGGGTGAGCAGGAAATTGGGCAAGGCGAGCAGGCCCGCATCGACCATCGGATGATCGTCGGACGGCGGTTCGGCAGTCAGCACGTCGAAGCCGGCGCCGGCGATCCAGCCTTCCTTCAGCGCCCGGACCAAAGCGGCTTCGTCGACGATGCCGCCGCGCGCCGTATTGATGAGCAGGACGCTAGGCTTCATGGCGCGCAATTCTGCCTCGCCGATCAGGCCACGGGTTTCGTCGGTCAGCGGGCAATGCAGGCTGATCGCGTCGGCCTGGGCCAGCACCTCGTCAAAAGCGACATGGCCGGGGCGTAGCGTTGCCGCCCCCTTGCGTTCGGCGCGCAGCACGCGCATGCCGAAGGCTTCGGCCAGGCGGGCCACACCATTGCCCAGCGTGCCGCTACCGATCAGGCCGAGCGTTACGCCGTGCAGGTCGCGGATCGGGTGGTCAAAAAAGCACCACTGTCCGGATTTCTGCCAGCCGCCGGCCTGCAGCGTTTCGCGCCAGGCGACCAGATTGCGCGACAGGGCGAGGAGCAGCGCCATGACGTGTTCGGGCACGGTATGCACGGCATAGCCGCGGATGTTCGAGACGACGATGCCGCGCGCCTTGCACGCCGCCAAGTCGACACAGTTGGTGCCGGTGGCGGCGACGGCGATCATTTTCAGTTCGGGCAGGCGGTCGAGGATGGCAGCATCGATCTGCACCTTGTTGATGAGGGCCACCGTCGCCCCGGCCAGCCGCTCCACCACTTGCCCCGGCAGGGTCTTGCCGTATTCGACCCATTCGTGGGCAAAGGCCGGCCGCCGCACGTCGGCGACCAGCCCTTCGCTCTCGAGCTGGACGATGCGCACGCTCAGGCCGCCTTCAGTTCGAAGGCCTTACCGGCCGCTTCGGCCATGGCGCCGATCTGCGCCCCGAGCGCCGCATTGCCGCAATAGACCAGGCGATCGATGGAGCTGGCGCACAGCCCCTCGATGGCGGCGACATCGCCGTGCACCAGGTTCACCACGCCGGCCGGCCATTCTTCCCGGCTGGTCAGTTCGCACAGCGCGAAGACCGCCGACGGCGCCTTCGGACTCGGCTTGACGACCAGGGTGGCACCGGCCATCAGCGCCGGCGCGATGGTTTCGGCAAAACCAGCGAGCGGGCGAGAAGCATCGAGCACGACGCCGAGCACGCCGGTCTCGCCGACCGACGCGCCACGCAGAGCTTCGACCGCTTCACCGACCTCGGCCGTAGCCCGCGCCTCGTCGAAACCGCATTCCGCCTGCAGCAGCTTGGCGAAATGGCCGGTATAGCGATCCAGCCCATCGGCCAGGCGGCCGAGGCAGACCCGGCGCGCCGGCATGCCCATCATGGCCCAGGCCGATTGCGCGGCTTGCGCCGCCTGCACCGCCTCGGCAGCCTCACTGGCGCCACACAAGGGCACGCGCCGCAGCGCTTCGCCGGTCTGCGGGTTGGTCACGGTAAAGAAGTCACTGGTGACGGTCAAAAAGGCGTGACCATTGACCCACATGGGGATGGCCATCGGGCCGTCGGCTGCAAATTCCATGCTCAAGCTCGCTTTCTTGCTTTATAGAGTTCGTGAAACGTCCGGCCCGAGCCGACGGACAGATCGCGTCCAGCGGTCCACCCCGGCGCCAGGCCGAAAATACGGATGCGGCCGGCGTCGTCGGCCAGCCAGTTCAAATAGCGGATGGCCCGCCGCGTGGCCCAGCGATAAAGTGCCGGATGCCCGGCCACCCATGCCCAGGCCTTGAGCGCCAGACGCTCGGACCACGGGCGCAGGCCGCGCTCGACCTGCTCCTCGCGCAAGCGGTGCATCAGTTTGGGCAGCGGGATGCGCACCGGGCAGACGCTGCCGCACTGGTTGCAACCGGTGGTGGCATGCGGCAGGTCGAGGGCGTTTTCGATGCCGGTGTAAAGCGGCGTCAGCACCGAGCCCATCGGCCCCGGATAGACCCAGCCGTAGGCGTGGCCGCCGAGCGAAAAATAGACCGGACAATGGTTCATGCAGGCACCGCAGCGGATGCAGCGCAGCATGTCCTGGTAGGCCGAGCCGAGCAGATTGGCACGACCGTTGTCGACCAGGATGAAGACCGTCTTTTCCGGGCCGTCATGGTCACCATCCCGCTTGGTGCCGGTAAGCAGCGACACATAATTGGAGATGCTCTGCCCGGTCGCCGAGCGCGGCAGCAAGCGCATCAGGGTGGCGAAATCCTCCAGCGTCGGCACGACCTTCTCGATGCCGGTAACCACCACGTGCACCTTGGGCAGGGTCGTCACCATGCGACCGTTGCCTTCGTTGGTGACCAGCGCCGCGGTGCCAGTCTCGGCAATCAGAAAATTGGCGCCGGAAATGCCCATTTCGGCGCTCAGAAAATGCTGGCGCAGCACCTTGCGTGCCTCGCGGGTCATGTCCGGAATGTCGGCCGAAGTCCGCATTTCGATCGGGCGGCCGTGCTCCTTGGCGAACAGGGCCTCGACTTCCTCGATGGTCTTGTGCACGGCCGGGGCGATGATGTGCGACGGCGTTTCGCCGGCCAGTTGCACGATGTATTCGCCGAGATCGGTCTCCACCGGCCGGATGCCGGCTTCAGCCAGGGCTTCGTTGAGATGCGCCTCCTCGGACAGCATGGACTTCGACTTGGTCGCCTCGGTCACGCCGTGGCGACGGGCGATGTCGACGACCAGCCGGCCGACCTCTTCGCCATCGCGCGCCCAAAGCACCTCGGCTCCGCTCGCCATGGCCCGCTGTTCGAAGATGTCGAGCCAGACATCAAGATCGGCCAGCGTCCGGTTGCGGATGTCTTCGCAGGCGATACGCAGGGTTTCGAAATCGAGGCCATCCTCGGCCAGCGCGGCGATCCCCTTGGCCCGCTTGCCGACGAACAGCGGCTTGGCCTTCTGCAGGGCACGCTGCAGGACCGGGTTGCGCACCTTGTCGCCGGCTCGCGCCTGGAAGTGCATGGCCTGCGAATGCCGGGCGGCAGCCGTCACGCCTCGTCTCCGGCCAACACCTCGGCGATGTGCAGCACGCGCGTCGTATCGTCGCCACGCCGGCGCAGACGGCCTTCGATATTCAGCAGGCAGCCGAGGTCGCCGCCGACCACCGCCGTGGCCTGAGCCGCGGCAATCGAATCGCACTTCCGATCGACGATGCGCGTCGATACCTCGCCGAATTTCACCGAAAAGGCGCCGCCGAAGCCGCAGCACTCCTCGCTATCGCTCATTTCCTTGACCGCAAGGCCCGGCACGCGCTGCAGCAAGTCGCGCGGCTGGCGCTTGATACCGAGGCCGCGCAAGCCCTTGCACGAGTCGTGGTAGGTCACGCTGCCGGCAAATTCGCCGGGCACCGCTGACACTTTCAGAATATCGGCCAGAAAGGCGGTCAATTCGTAGGTCCGCTCGGCCACGGCCCGAGCGCGCGCCCCCCATTGCAGATCGTCGGCGAACAGTTGCGGATAGATATTGCGGATCTGGTCGGCGCACGAACCGGAGGGGATAACCACGTAGTCGTAGCCTTCCAGTTCGCCAATCGCCTTCTTCGCCAGATCGCCCGCCACGGCGCGCTCGCCAGCGCTCCACGCCGGCTGGCCGCAGCAGGTTTGTCCTTCCGGAACAAACACTTCGCAGCCGGCCGCTTCCAGCAGGCGCAAAGAGGCGAAGCCGACCGACGGTCGCATCAGGTCCACCAGACAGGTAACGTAGAGGGCTACGCGCATGCTAATATTGCGGCGCACAAGAAATAGAAGTGGCTAATGCTACTCAAACCACACCAATAAAGGAATCCAGTTGTCTGAAGCAGTCAGCGGGTCCGGAAAAGCTCCCGGATCCATCCAGGTCATCGAGCGCATGATGTCGCTACTCGACGCGCTCGCCGCGTCGCCCGATGCTGCCAGCCTGAAACAGCTGGCGCTCGCCACCGACCTGCATCCGTCGACAGCGCACCGCATTCTGGCAGCGATGAGCAATGCCCGCTTTGTCGAACGTCAAGACGCCGGCACTTATCGGCTTGGTATCCGCCTGCTCGAACTGGGCAATATCGTCAAATCGCGCATCAATGTGCGCGAAGTGGCCCTGCCCTACATGCAGGAACTGCACGAACGCATCGGCGAGGCGATCAACCTCGGCGCCCGCCACGACGACGAAATCGTCTATCTCGAACGCACCTCGTCGGGCCGCTCCCTGGTCCGCGTCGTTTATCTGGTCGGTGGCCGTGCGCCGCTGCACCTGACCTCCCTCGGCAAACTGTTCCTGGCCACCGATGGCCCGCAGAAAGTTCGCGACTACGCCAAACGGACCGGCCTGCCCGGCAAGACGCCGCGTTCGCTGACCACCCTGACCGCCCTCGAAAAGGAACTGGACAAGGTTCGCCGCCACGGCATCGCCTACGACGACGAGGAAGCCGAACTTGGCCTCAAGTGCGTCGCGGCACCGATCCACGACGACGAAGGCAACACCGTCGCCGCGCTGTCGGTTTCCGCCCCCGCCGACCGCCACGATCCGGACTGGGCGCTGCAGGTCAGGAAAACCGCCGACGCTGTGTCGCAAGCGCTCGGCTACAGCAGCCCGCGCAAGTAACCCCCGATATCAGCGCCGACCCGGCGCCCATAAAGCAAAAAGGCCGCTCGACGCGGCCTTCTCCATATGCGCAAAACGTGATCAGACCTTGCGCCGATCCGGAGCCAACGAGGCGCTTTCCATCCAGCGCTTGATCCGTTGCGCATCGCCGACACGGGTCATCTTGCCGACCGAATCGAGCAGCACGATGACCACCGGCTTGTCCGCGACGCGGGCCTGCATGACCAGGCAACGGCCGGCTTCGGAAATGTAGCCGGTCTTCGACACGCCGATTTCCCAGTTGTCGCTGCGCACCAGCGCGTTGGTGTTGTGGAAGTCGCGAATGCGGCCGTTCAGTTCGACCCGTGCCTCGGCCGTCGTCGAATGCTGGCGGATTTCCGGGTAGCGGGCGGCAGCGGCCACCATGCGGGCCAGGTCATGTGCTGTGGACACGTTGTTGCTCGACAGGCCGGTCGGCTCTTCGAAGCGGGAGTTGTACATACCCAACGCCTGCGCCTTCTTGTTCATGGCCTGCACGAAAGCCGGCATACCGCCCGGGTAATGGCGGCCAAGAGCGTGGGCGGCGCGGTTTTCCGAAGACATCAGGGCCAGCAGCATGGCCGCTTCGCGGGTCATCGTGGTGCCGACCGGCAAACGGGAACGCGTGCCCTTCAGGCCATCGACATCCTCGTCGCCGATGGAGATCACTTCCTGCTGGTCGAGCTTGGCATCAAGCACGACCATGGCGGTCATCAGCTTGGAAATGGAAGCGATGGGGACGACGACATCCGGTTGCTTTTCCAGCAGGGGCTGGCCGCTGGTCTGGTCGATGACCAGCGCCGAAGCCGAATAGAGAGCCAGGCGACGCGGGTCGCCGTCCATTTCCATGGCGACATGGCGAACGTGCTTGACGGCAGGCTTGGCTGCGACGAGGGAATTCTTCGCCGACGGACGAGGCTGGCTCGCTGCGGCATGCTTAATCGAGGATTTGGCGGCAGCGGTCTTGCTCGGCTGCGCCTTGGCCGCCGTTTTAGCAGCCGGCTGCTTGCCCGACTTGGCCACTGCCGGTGCCTTCTTGGCGGCCTTTTTCGAGGTATTTTGCTCTGTGGTCTGCGCGGCAAACGCAGGCGCTTGCCCACACAGTCCAAGTACGACACCGACCAGCAAGGCCGCCTTCAATTTCTGCTTCATTTCACATCTCCCGCCAATCGCCGGCATTTTATCCGAGTTTAGCAGGAGACGTGGAATTTTCAATAAAAATAAGCAGATATAAAAACAAATTAAAGCAACGACTTAGCCCATATTAGCCTGCATCGACCACGGTGAGCGCCGTCATGTTCACAATGCGCCGCACGGTGGCGGTCGGCGTCAAAATGTTGACCGGCTTGGCCGCGCCGAGCAGGATGGGACCGACCGTCAGGTTGTCGCCAGCCGCTACTTTCAGCAGGTTGAACGAGATGTTCGCCGCATCGAGCGTCGGCATGACCAGCAGGTTGGCCTGCCCCTTCAGGCGGGAGTTCGGGAAGGCCTTGAGGCGGATGCTCTCGTCGAGCGCCGCGTCACCGTGCATTTCGCCTTCGACTTCCAGTTCCGGCGCCCGCTGGCTCAGTTGCGTCAGCACTTCGCGCATCTTCAGCGAGGTCGGCGTGTCCTCGGTGCCGAAGGTCGAATGCGAGAGCAGCGCAACCTTGGGCGTAATGCCGAAATTGCGGATTTCTTCGGCGGCGAGCAGGGTCATGTCGGCCAGTTGTTCGGCGCTGGGGTCGTAATTGACATAGGTGTCGCCGATGAAGACCGTGCGTTCCGGCAGAATCAGCAGGTTCATCGCGTAGTAGCGATCCTGGTCGGCGCGGGTGCCGATCACGTTCTGCACGTATTCGCGGTGCGTCTCGTGGCGGCCGAAGGTGCCGCAGATCAGGCCGTCGGCGTAGCCCAGGCGGACCATCAGCGCGCCGTACAGGGTGTTGCGGCGGCGTACTTCGCGGCGGGCGAACTCGGGCGACACGCCCTTGCGCTCCATGATGCTGTGGTAGGTCGCGCAGAACTCTTCGTAATGCTCGTCGAAGAAGGCGCAGTTGTCGGAATGGATGACTTCGAAGTCCTCGCCTTCGCGGATGCGCAGGCCGGCTGCTTCGACGCGGCGCTGGATCTCGCTGCGGCGGCCGATGAGCACCGGCATGGCGATGCCTTCGTCGCGCACGACCTGGACCGCGCGCAGCACGCGCTCGTCCTCGCCCTCGGCGAAAACGATGCGCTTGGGCGCCAACTTGGCCTGAGAGAAGACCGGCTTCATGATCATGCCAGAGTGGTAAACGAATTCGTTCAATCCCTGCAGATAGGCATCCCAGTCCTTGATCGGCCGGGTGGCGACGCCCGAATCCATGCCGGCCTTGGCGACCGCCGGGGCGATCTTGACGATCAGGCGCGGGTCGAAGGGATTGGGAATCAGGTATTCCGGACCGAAGCTGGCCACCTTCTCACCGTAGGCGCGGGCGGCGACTTCCGATTGTTCGGCACGCGCCAGCTCGGCGATGGCCCGCACGGCGGCCATCTTCATTTCCTCGGTGATGGTGGTCGCCCCGACATCGAGCGCCCCGCGGAAGATGAAGGGGAAGCACAGCACGTTGTTGACCTGGTTCGGGTAGTCCGAGCGGCCGGTACAGATGATGGCGTCGTCGCGGACTTCCTTGACCTTTTCAGGCAGGATTTCCGGCGTCGGGTTGGCCAGCGCCATGATCACCGGCCTGGCGGCCATCTTGGCGACCATTTCCGGCTTCAGTACGCCGCCGGCCGACAGGCCGAGGAAGACGTCGGCGCCTTCGATCACCTCGCCCAGGGTGCGGGCGTCGGTCTTCTTGACGTAGCGCGCCTTGATCTCGTCCATTTCCTCGACGCGGCCTTCATAGACCAGGCCCTTGATATCGGTGACCCAGATGTTCTCGACCGGGGCGCCGAGCATGACCAGCAGGTCGAGGCAAGCGAGCGCGGCAGCGCCGGCGCCGGAGGTGACGATCTTGACCTTGGACAGGTCCTTGCCGATCAGGTGCAGGCCATTGAGGATGGCGGCCCCGACGACGATGGCCGTGCCGTGCTGGTCGTCGTGGAAAACGGGAATCTTCATCCGCTCGCGCAGCTTCTTCTCGATGTAGAAGCATTCGGGCGCCTTGATGTCTTCAAGGTTGATGCCGCCGAAGGTCGGTTCCAGCGAGGCGATGGTGTCGATCAGCTTATCCGGGTCGCGCTCGTCGATTTCGAGGTCGAAGACGTCGATATTGGCGAATTTCTTGAACAGCACGCCCTTGCCTTCCATGACCGGCTTCGCGGCCAGGGCGCCAATCGGTCCGAGCCCGAGCACGGCGGTGCCGTTGGTGATGACGCCGACCAGGTTGGCGCGCGAGGTGACGGTGCTGGCTTCGCGCGGATCGGCGACGATTTCCTCGCAAGCGTAGGCGACACCCGGCGAATAGGCCAGCGACAGGTCGTACTGGTTGGTGAGCTGCTTGATCGGGGTCACCGCAATCTTGCCCGGCTTGGGCTGGCGGTGATAGTAAAGGGCTGCTTCGCGTAGCTGTCGAGGGTCCATTTCCTTGTCTCCGTTTTATATCGTGAAATACGGTTTCGAATTGCGCAACGATAATAGCATGCCGACCGTGAAATACCACACCATCGGATATCACGTAGCCGCTTCCGTCAAGTAGATGTTTACCCTAAGTTGAGGCATAATTATGCGCTTCCCAGCCGACGGCCTCCAGCCGCTCGCAGTCTTGGTGGCAGCTCCCGGCGACTGGCGTGAAACCTAGCTTTATCAGCAACTTAGAGAGAGACATATCGCCATGACCGCACCGCTGAACGCTCCTGCCTACGTCAAGCACGAAGGCCTGAAGAAATGGGTAGCCGAAATCGCCGCCCTGACCCAACCGGATCGCATCCACTGGGCCGACGGAACCCAAGAAGAATATGACCGTCTGTGCGCCGAAATGGTCGCCGCCGGCACCCTGATCAAGCTGAACGAACAGAAGCGCCCGAACTCCTACCTGGCCTTCTCTGATCCATCCGACGTCGCCCGCGTCGAAGACCGCACCTATATCTGCTCCGAAAAGAAGGAAGACGCCGGCCCGACCAATAACTGGGAAGAGCCCGCCAAGATGCGCGAGACCCTGAACGGCCTATTCAAGGGCTGCATGAAGGGCCGCACGATGTACGTCATCCCGTTCTCGATGGGCCCGCTCGGTTCGCCGATCGCCCACATCGGCGTCGAGATTTCCGATTCCGCCTACGTGGTCGTCAACATGCGCACCATGACCCGCATGGGCAAGGCCGTGTTCGACGTGCTCGGCAGCGACGGCGAATTCGTCCCCTGCGTGCATACGGTCGGCGCTCCGCTCGAGGCCGGCCAGCAGGATGCCAAGTGGCCGTGCAACCCGACCGTCAAGTACATCGTGCACTACCCGGAAACCCGCGAGATCTGGTCCTACGGCTCCGGCTACGGCGGCAACGCCCTGCTCGGCAAGAAGTGCTTCGCGCTGCGCATCGCTTCCAACATGGCGCGCGACCAGGGTTGGCTGGCCGAACACATGCTGATCCTCGGCGTCGAATCGCCGGAAGGTGAAAAGTCCTACGTCGCCGCCGCCTTCCCGTCGGCCTGCGGCAAGACCAACTTCGCCATGCTGATTCCGCCGAAGACCCTGGACGGCTGGAAGATCACCACCATCGGCGACGACATCGCCTGGATCAAGCCGCGCGTCGATGCCGACGGCGTCACCCGCTTCTACGCCATCAACCCGGAAGCCGGCTTCTTCGGCGTCGCCCCGGGCACGTCTGAAAAGACCAACTACAACGCCCTGGCCACCCTGAAGGAAAACATCATCTTCACCAACGTCGCGCTGACCGACGACGGCGACGTGTGGTGGGAAGGCCTGACCAAGCAGGCGCCGGATCACCTGATCGACTGGCAGGGTAACGACTGGACGCCGGAAGACGGCAAGGCCGGCAAGAAGGCCGCCCACGCCAACTCCCGCTTCACCGCCCCGGCCAACCAGTGCCCGTCCGTTGATGCCGCCTGGGAAGATCCCGCCGGCGTGCCGATTTCCGCCTTCATCTTCGGCGGCCGCCGCGCCACCACCGTGCCGCTGGTCTACCAGGCCTTCAACTGGAACTACGGCGTCTACATGGCTGCCACGCTGGGCTCCGAAACCACTGCCGCCGCCTTCGGCCAGCAGGGTGTCGTCCGCCGCGACCCGTTCGCCATGCTGCCGTTCTGCGGCTACCACATGGGCGACTACTTCAACCACTGGCTGAAGATGGGCAAGACCGTCGATGCCACCCCGAAGATCTTCTGCGTGAACTGGTTCCGCATGAACGAGAAGGGCGAATTCATGTGGCCGGGCTTCGGCGACAACATGCGCGTCCTGAAGTGGATCGTCCAGCGCTGCAAGGGCACCGTCGCCGCCAAGGAAACCGTGCTCGGCTGGATGCCGAAGTTCGAGGACCTCGACTGGAACGGCCTGGAAATCAACAAGGACGATTTCGAAGCCCTGACCAGCATCGACGCCGACGCCTGGAAGGCCGAACTGGCCGGCCACAAGGAATGGTTCGACAAGATGGGCGAAAAGATGCCGCGCGAACTCGTGCTCAAGCGCGAACTGTTCGAAATGGGCATCTTCAAGGACGCTGCTTGATTCGTCCCTGAGCGATAATGCAACGGCCACCTTCGGGTGGCCGTTTTCATTTGAGGAATGCCATGACCTACCGTCCCGCCCATCGCCTGGCCGACATCGAGCCCTTCCACGTCGTCGAACTGCTGACCCGCGCCCGGCAACTGGAAGCCGAAGGGCGCGACATCATCCACATGGAAGTCGGCGAGCCGGATTTCCCGACGCCGGAACCAATTGCCGAGGCGGCCATCGCCGCCATCCGCGACCACAAGACGTTGTACACCCAGGCGCTCGGCCTGCCCGAACTGCGGGCCGCCATTTCGGCGTTCTATGGCCAACGCTACGGCGTGACGGTGCCGGCCAGCCGCATCGCCATCACCAACGGCGCCTCGGGCGCCCTCAACCTCGCTTTCGCCGCCCTGGCCAATCCCGGCGACGAATGGCTGCTGGCCGACCCCGGCTATCCGTGCAATCGGCACATCCTGCGCACCTACGAAGGCCTGCCGCGCAGCATCCCGGTCGGCCCGGACAGCAATTTCCAGCCGACGCCGGAACAGGTTTCAGCGGAGTGGAATGAACGCACCGCCGGCCTGCTCGTCGCCTCACCGGCCAATCCGACCGGCACGCTGCTGACCCTAGACGAGATCGCGGCGCTGGCTAACGAATGCCGAGCCAAAGACGGGCATTTCCTGGTCGACGAGATTTACCACGGCCTCACGTACGCCCCGTCCCCCAAGGGGACTTGCTCCGCGGCGCAGGAAGTCCCCTTGGGCGACGAGGTGGATGCCCCCACCGCCTGCGCCGCCGGCGACGACATCTGGGTGATCAACAGCTTCTCGAAATATTTCCAGATGACCGGCTGGCGTCTCGGCTGGATGGTCATTCCGGAGCCTTACGTGCGCGACGTCGAGAAACTGGCGCAGAATCTGACACTGTGCCCGTCAACGCCGGCCCAGTACGCCGCTCTCGCCGCTTTTGCGCCAGCTACCATCGAAATACTCGAAGCGCGGCGCGGCGAATTCCGTCGCCGTCGCGATTTCCTGGCCCCGGCGCTGGAAGCCATTGGCTTTCGCGTCACCGCCCGCCCTGAGGGCGCTTTCTATCTCTATTGCGATTGCTCGGCGCTGGCCGCCGACAGTTTCGTGCTGGCCCGCGACCTGCTGGAAAAGACCGGCGTCGCCGCGACACCGGGGCTCGATTTCGGCAGCAACGAACCGGAAAAACACATTCGCTTTGCCTACACGACGGAAATCCCGCGCCTGGCCGAAGCGGTCAGTCGCCTAAGCGCCTATTTCGGACGGTAAAGCGAGGTCGGCGTGGCGGGCGGCCAGGGCCGCCCAGTCGAAATGCGGTCCCGGATCGGTCTTGCGGCCCGGCGCGACATGGCTGTGCCCGGCTATGGCAGCAATTGGGTAGTGCCCACGCAGCGCGTCGAGCAGCGGCCACAGCGCCGCATACTGCGCGGCAGTGAAGGCTTGCGTATCCGAGCCTTCCAGTTCGATGCCGACCGAATAGTCGTTGCAGTTGTCGCGTTCGCACCAGCACGATTGTCCGGCATGCCAAGCGCGCCGGTCGCAGCCGACGAACTGGACAACGCCACCGTCGCGCCGGATGTAGAAATGGGCCGAGACCTGCAGGTCGGCGATGGTGGCGAAATAGGGATGTGCCGCCGGGTCGAGGCGATTGAGGAAGAAATCCTCGACCCAATCGCCGCCAAATTCGTCCGGCGGCAGGCTGATGTTGTGGATGACGACCAGCGATACCTCGGCACCCGGCGGCCGTTCGCCGAAATTCGGCGAGGGCAGCCAGCGCCCCCCCTCCAGCCAGCCACCGTCCTGCCAGGTCATTATTCGATACCCAGCCGTTCGAGACGATAGCGCATAGAGCGGAAGGTGACGCCGAGCAGGCGGGCCGCCGCCGTACGGTTGCCTTCGGCCTTCTGCAGAGCTTCGAGAATGGCCTGGCGTTCCAGACGGTTCAGGTACTCGTCCAGTGTTTCGCTGCCCCGGCCCTCGATTTCGTCCTCGTGCATTTCCTCCGGTCCGAGGTGCAGGTCGTCGACCTCGATGCTGTCCCCGGAACACAGCGCAGTCGCCCGCTCCAGGATGTTTTCCAGTTCGCGCACATTACCGGGGAAAGCATAGAACTGCAGAGCCTTGAGGGCGCCGGGCGACAGCCGGGGCGGCGTATCGCCAAAAACGCGGCGCAGGATGGCGTCGACCAGCGGCGGGATATCCTCCATCCGCTCGCGCAGGGGCGGCATGCGCAATTCGATGACGTTCAACCGGTAGTACAAGTCCTGGCGGAAAGTCCCCTTATCGACCAGGTCGCGCAGGTTCTTGTGCGTGGCGCAGATGATGCGGACATCGACCGGCTCCTCGGCCACGCTGCCGACCTTGCGCACCCGTTTTTCCTGGATGGCGCGCAGCAGCTTTACCTGCATGGCGAGCGGCAGATCGGCCACTTCGTCGAGGAACAGCGTGCCACTGCTTGCCGCCTGGAAGAAGCCCTCGCGGTCGTCCTGGGCGCCGGTGAAAGCGCCTTTCCGGTAACCGAAGAATTCGCTCTCCATCAGGTTTTCCGGAATGGCGCCGCAGTTCACCGGCACGAACGGTCCGGCGGCACGGGCACTGCGGCTGTGGATCAGGCGCGCCGCCAGTTCCTTGCCGCTCCCCGATTCGCCGGAGACGTAGATCGGCGCCTGGCTGCGCGCCAGCTTTTCGATCATGGTCCGCACCTGCTGCATGCTGGCCGATTCGCCGATCAGCGACTGCAACGGGTTTTCGCTGTCCTGTTCTCCACCGGGCAGGCGCAGGGCCGACTTGATCAGCGTCCGCAACTGTTCGAGACCGACCGGCTTGGCGAGGTAATCGAAGGCGCCGGCTTTCAGCGCCGCCACCGCGTTGCCGGCGCTGCCGTAGGCGGTAATCACGGCAACCGGGGTTTGCGGGCAATGCTCGCCGATATAGCGGACGATATCGAGGCCCTCGCCGTCGGGCAGGCGCATGTCGGTCAGGCATAGCTGGAAGTCGCCGGCATCGAGTGCCGCCCGGGCCTCGGCGACCGAGCCGACACATTCCGTGGCGAGGCCCATGCGGGCCAAGGTCAGGTCGATCAGTTCACGGATGTCGGCCTCGTCGTCGACGACGAGCACCCGGCTCAGTTCGCCGCGCGTACGTCGTTCGGTTTTGGCAACAGGCATGTGTCGTTTCTCCCTGCAACAATAAAATGCGCCCCGCGGCTCGATGCCGCCAGTTCGAGGCTGGCCCCGTTGGTCGCGCACAGTTCGCGCGCAATGAACAGTCCGAGGCCGGTACCCTGCGTGTGGGTCGTGAAGAAGGGCTCGAAGACCTGCTCGCGCACCGTCTCCGGAATGCCCGGACCGTCATCGATCACATGCAATTCTACCCGCCCGTCGGCGTGGCTGCCGTGCAGCACGATGCGCACGGCGCCCGGCCCGCGCGTCGAATGGCGCAGGGCGTTGCTGACCAGGTTCCACAACACCTGGTGCAGATGGGAGCGGTCGAAGCTGATGCGGAAGGCATCCTGCACCTCGAGCACGACTACCCCATTGGCCAGGTTTTCGCTCGCGGCGAACTGATCGAGGAAGCCGGCACAGAATTCGTCAGCCGGCAGCGGTTCCGGCTCGGCCTGGTTTTGCCGCCCCACTTCCAGGATGTCCTTGACGATGCGGTCGAGGCGCAACACGTTGTCGTTCAGGATGCGCAGCAGGCGGTCCTGCATTTCGCCGCGCCTTTCCTCACGCAGCAATTCGCCGGCATGGCCGATGGCCGACAGCGGATTGCGGATTTCATGGGCGATGCTGGCCGTCAGCCGCCCGAGCGAAGCGAGCTTCATCTGCTGCGCCCGTTCGCGGACCCGGCCGACATCCTCGAGGAAAACCAGGACCTCGCCGTCGGAGCTTGCCGTCCGCTCGAAGCGCGCCCGCAGTGCGCCGCCGTCATTGGCCGAAAAATCAAAGCGCTCGGCGCCGTCGCTGCGCAGCCAGGCGCGAAGCGCCTCGGCCAGCGCTGCGGCATACCCGGACAGCGGAGCGGGAGCGTCGGGCAGCCCCAGCATGGCCTGGGCGACCGGGTTGCAGCGATTGATGAAGCCATCCTGGCCGACGATCAGCACGCCGTCCTGCATGCGTTCGACCACCCGCTGGCTGATCAGGATCTGGTTGTCGAGCGCCACGCCCCGCCGGCGGGCCAGGTCTTCGTTGATCATGACGCGCTGGCCGAGCAGCCGGGCAAGGATGGCCGTGGCGAAAAAGCCGGCCGAAATGAAGCCGGCTTGAACGATGGACGCCGGGTCGTATTGCTCGAGCAGAATGCCGAAGGACTGCATCAGCAGCACCGCGACGGTGGCCATGGCGGCATAGAACAGAACCAGCCGCCCCCGGCCGACCAGGCTGGATGCCGCCAGGGAGACCAGCAGCAGCACGCCGAGGCCGCTGCTGACGCCGCGCGCCTGCTGCATCAGCGTGGTGACCACCACGATGTCCACCATGACCTGCGCCGACAACTGGGCATTGAAGTGGCGCTGCCAGTGGGTGGCCAGCACCAGGCCGGCAATGGTTGCCGCCATGTACACGCCGGTCAGGCCGAACATCAGCCACGACGGCAACAGGTTCAGGCGTGCCGTCCATTCGTTAGGAAAAAGCAGGGACAGGCCGAACAGCGCGGCCAGCACCAGCCGGTACAGGTTGAAATACTGAAAGGAACGCCAGTTGGCTTCCCAGGTGGATGACAGCCATTCGGTCATCAGCGGCCCGCGGCAGGACCGGCGGCACGATGCGCCTCGCAGCAATAGGCCCGCCCACCGTCGGCGATGCTGTCGCTCTCCGGCAGGTAGACGCCGCACTGGGCGCAATTGACCATCTTTTCGGGATCCTTCGCCGGCCGCGGCGAGGAATCGGCCTGATCGGCCGCTGTGCGCTTCGACCAGATCCACCACACCACGCCCAGCAATGCGAACAACAGCAGATATTTCATCGACCATCCCGATATTGGCGAAGCCTGCATCGAAAAACGCGGCTTCCGGTTGAAATGCGACCGCCGGCTTTGCCGGTCCCGCTCCTCAGCGGTGCGGCTTCGGCGCCCAAAGCTACCGACAAAAGCCAATCAACTCAACCGCTTGCCGGACACCCGGAGCGCGGCATCGGCAACGAATCTACCACATTTCCCCGGACAGCCCGCGCACCGCCCGGCGCCGAGTAACGGACCCCGACGCCGGCGCAGGCCACCGGCCCCGTCGGCGCACCGAAACGAGGCCGCGGCCTGACGTCTTCGCCCGGCCGCCAAAATGATACAAAATTATATAAATTGCGTTAATTTTGGTATCCACAAAACACTAATCCCCCGTGGACATGGCTGGCCAAAACCTTGACCTGCAACAGAAAACGATACGCGGGGTGCAGTACAATTCCGCCACCCCTGTTTTTTGCCGAGCCTGCCGTGCCATTTTCCGCCTCTCCCTTGGCCTTTATCTCGTGAGCGACCTCGTCCGCCGGCGTCTCGACGCTTTCCGTCAGCAACGCCGCGTTCAGGCCGGTTCGCTGATCATCACCATGTTCGGCGACGCCATCCTGCCGCGTGGCGGGCGCATCTGGCTGGGCAGCCTGATCCGCCTGCTCGAACCGCTCGAACTCAATGAGCGTCTGATCCGCACTTCGGTCTTCCGGCTGGCCAAGGATGAATGGCTACGCACCGAAACCATCGGCAGGCGCGCAGACTATGTGCTGACCCCGTCCGGCCGCCGCCGCTTCGAGGAGGCTTCGCGCCACATCTACGCGTCGCACGCCCCGCTATGGGATCGCCGCTGGCGCCTGATCCTGGTGGTCGGCGAACTGGAAGGCAAGGTCCGCGACCAGGTGCGACGCGCCCTCTTCTGGCAGGGCTTCGGCGCCCTCGGCGCCGACTGCTTCGTGCATCCGAGCGCCGAGCTGTCCAGCGTGCTCGATGCCCTGATCGCCGAAGGCTTGTCGTCGTCCCTGGCCTCCCTGCTCCCGCTGTTCGCCGCCGACTCGCGGTCGGCCCAGTCGGCCAGCGACGCCGACCTGGTCAGCCGGGCCTGGGATCTCGCCATGCTGGCCGACGCCTACAGCGAGTTCGTCGCCACCTACCGGCCCATCCTCGAAGAACTGCGGCGCGACCACCTGGCGACCATCAGCGACCAGGACGCCTTCCTGTTGCGCATGCTGCTCATCCACGACTACCGGCGGCTGTTGCTGCGCGACCCGGAATTGCCGGAAGTCCTGCTCCCGGCGGACTGGCCGGGCCAGCAGGCGCGCCTGCTGTGCAAGGAGTTGTACAAGCGGCTGGAAGTGGCGTCCAACCGCCACCTCGATCAGTTGCTGTGCCTCGCCGACGGCAGCGTGCCGGTGGTGGACAGTTCGCTGGCCGAGCGCTTTTCCCAGTACGACCCGCTATCGGCCTGATCAGCCGCCGCGCTTTTTCAGCTCGGTCAGCGGAATGACGTCCGGCATCTCGATGCGCGGGCGATCCGGCTCGACGGCGGTCAACGGCGCCGTCTCGACCATGGTGGCCAGGCAACGCCGGGTCAGTTCCTGATAGGTGCGCGTGCCGTCGGCCTTCCAGGCGATTTCCTCGTCGCTCAGCGGGCGAATCACCTTGGCCGGCATGCCGGCGACCAGCATGCGCGGCGGGATTTCCTGGCTCGCCTTGACGAAGGCCGAGGCGGCCACGACGCTCGCTTCGCCGATCACCGCGTTGTCCATGATCACCGCATTCATGCCGATCAGGGCATTGCGCCCGACCCGACAGCCGTGCAGCACGGCGCCGTGGCCGATATGGCCGTTTTCCTCGACCACCGTATCGGTGCCGGGAAAACCGTGCATGACGCAGGTGTCCTGCAGGTTGGCCCCGGCTTCCAGGATCAGGCGGCCGAAATCGCCGCGCAAGCTGGCGCAGGGGCCGACATAGCAGCCCGGACCGACGATGACATCGCCGATCAGGACCGCACTGGGATGGACATAAGCCGTCGGATCGACGACCGGGACGATGCCGTCGATGGCATAGACGCGCAAGGATTGCATGGGGACACTCACTTATAATTTCCTGTACGATATTATAGAATCAGTTTCACATAACAGAACCTCGGGAGCAGCCATGAATGACGAAAGCGATGGCAAGCACGGCGTACAGTCGCTGGAAATCGGCATGGGTATCCTGCGTGCCATGGTCAATGGCCAGCGCTCGATGATGCTCAAGGAAATCGCCGCCGCCGCCGACATGCCGGCGTCCAAGGCGCACCGCTATCTGGTCAGCCTGATCCGCGCCGGGCTGGTCGAGCAGGACCCGATGTCCTCGCGCTACGACCTCGGCCCCTTCGCCATGAACATCGGCCTGGTCGCCCTCGACCGCCTGGACCGCGTCCGCCTCGGCCTCAACGTCATTGCCGAAATGCGCGACGAAATCAACCAGACCACCGCCCTCGCCGTGTGGGGCGACAAGGGCCCGGTCATCGTGCGCTGGGAACGGCCGCGCCGGCCGATCACCGTCAATGTCATCACCGGCACCGTGCTCGATATGCTGTCGTCAGCCACCGGCCGCGTCTTCGCCGCCTGGCTGCCGAAAAAGACGGTCGCCCCGCTGATCGCCGCCGAAATAAAGGCCGGCGATGTGCCGCCCGACCTGAAGACCAAGGCCGGCGTTGAAGCCATGCTGGCCGAAGTACGCCGCGACGGCTTCGCGACGACCAACGGCTTTCACCGCGTCCCCGGTGTCGAGGCGGTCGCCGCCCCGGTCTTCAACTTCAAGAACGAAATCACCATGACCGTCCTCGTCGTCGGCGTACAGGGCATGTTCGACGTCAGCGCCGACAGCGAAGCGGTGACCAGCCTGAAGCGGCATGCCGAGGCGCTGTCGTTGCGACTGGGCATGCATGGCGAGCCGAAAGTTCCGACCTGACACGGAACTCGCCGGGCAACCCACCGACCATATATTCAGCAGGACACGGGAGGTGAATGATGGAATTGCCGCAAATGATCACCAACCTGCCGGAAGTGGCGCTGCCCTTCCCGCCCGACGGCATGCGCGCCTACCTGCTGCAAGCGGAGCGCGGACAGGTCGTTTTCTTCGAAATTCTGCAGGATGCCGACATCCCGCCGCACAGCCACGGCGGGCAATGGGGAACGGTCCTCGCCGGGACGGTCGAACTGACCATCGACGGCAAGACCTCTACGCTGACTGCCGGCTGTTCGTACACCATCCCGGCCGGAGCGGTGCATAGCGCCAGGTTGACGGCGGGTACGAAATTCCTCGATTTCTTCGAGGAATCCGACCGCCACAAGGCCAAGTAGGCCGGACTTAGCATCCTGAAGCACTTGGGACTCCGGGGCCGGCCCAGTTCGGTTATGGCCGCACGACGGCTAGCGGAAAAATAGCTGACCAAGCAATCAGCGCCCTGCCGGCTCGATCAGGCGATGAAAGGCGTCGTGCACATCCGAAAACGCGGCATCGACCTTGCCCGGGCTGGTCTGGCATTGCTTCCTGAAGGCTGCGATGCTGCCCAACAGCGGCTTGGCGTCGGCGGAGCGGATGTTGCCGGCCAATGTCTCGAGATCGTTGGCCTTGGCACAGGCGTTGCGCGAGCGTTCCTTGCCCGGCCGCGCATGCCAGAGCGGCGCCAAGGCGGCATGGAAGGCATCGACATCCTGGGCAAAGGCATGATGGTGCGGGTGATGCTCGGGCGGTTCGGCGGCAAAGGTACTGCCCGCCAGTAGCGTGGCGGCAAGCAGGGCGATCGGATACAGGTGTTTCGTCGGCATGGCGGATCCTGGCGAAGTCGGGGGACTCCCGGCAAGGCCGGGGTTGGTGGCGGGCATTCTAGTGCTTCCTTGGCTGCCCTGCACTCCCCGGCCGGGCCAGGACTACAGCCAGGCCGGCGGCCGCTTGTCGAGGAAAGCGGCGATGCCATCCTTCGCTTCATCGGTAGCACGCTGACGGGCGATGCGCTGCGCCGTTTCCTCGCTGATGATTTCGTCGATCGGCTGGCCGTGCACCGCGGCGATCAGGTCCTTGGCCGCCTTCTGCGCCTGCGGGCCGCCAGCCAGCAGCGCGTCGACGATGCCGGCGATGCAGCTGTCGAGTTCGTCGCGCGACACTACCTCACCGACCAGGCCGATAGCCAGCGCCCGTTGGGCACTGATCCGCTCGGCGCTCTGGAAGTAGCGCAGGGCATGGCGCGGCCCGATGGCGCGCAGCACGTAGGGGCTGATCGCCGATGGGATGATGCCGAACTTGACCTCGGAGGTGGAGAAGGCTGCATCGTCGCTGGCCACCGCCATGTCGCAGGCGGCGGTCAGGCCGGTGCCGCCGCCCAACGCGGCACCCTGCACGCGGGCAATGGTCGGCTTGCCCATCTCGGCCAGGGTGCGCAGCATACCGGCGAACTTGCGGGCATCCTCGACGTTCTGCTCATGAGTGAATTGCGAAGCCCGCTTCATCCAGTTGAGGTCGGCGCCGGCCGAGAAGTGCTTGCCGCGCCCGCCAAGAATGACGATGCGGACGCTGTCGTCGGCATCGAGCTCCTTGCAGGCGGCAGCCAACTCGGCGATCAGTTGTTCGTCGAAGGCGTTGAAGACGGCCGGGCGGTTCATCCAGATGGTGGCGACCTTGCCGGCGCGTTCGATTTCCAGGGTTTGGTACATGGCGGGCCTCAGCGATTCTTGAAAACCGGCTTGCGCTTCTCGACGAAGGCGGCCATGCCTTCCTTCTGGTCTTCGACGGCGAAAGCGGCATGGAAGACGCGGCGCTCGAACAACAGGCCTTCGTTGAGGCTGGATTCGAAGGCGCGATTGACCGATTCTTTGATCATCATGACCACCGGCAGCGAGAAGCCGGCAATGGTCTGTGCCGCCTTCAGGGTTTCGTCGAGCAGCTGGTCGGCCGGGATAACACGGGCGACCAGCCCGGACTTCTCGGCTTCCGCCGCATCCATCATGCGCGCCGTCAGGCACAGATCCATGGCCTTGGCCTTGCCCACCGCGCGCGGCAGGCGCTGCGTGCCGCCGGCCCCGGGCAGGGTGCCGAGCTTGATTTCGGGTTGGCCGAAGCGGGCGGTGTCGGCGGCATAGATCATGTCGCACATCATCGCCATTTCGCAGCCACCGCCCAGGGCGAAGCCGGCCACTGCGGCGATCACCGGTTTGCGCGCGGTCTTGATGCGCTCCCAGTTGCGGGTGATGAAATCGGTCTTGTAGGCGTGCAGGTAATCGAAATCCTTCATGAAGCCGATATCGGCGCCGGCGGCGAAGGCCTTCTCG
>NZ_JAKLTN010000004.1 GCF_022012295.1 Dechloromonas hankyongensis | reverse complement strand
AGGCCGTATTTCCAGCGCTCGGTGACGTCGATGGCCTGTTTCTCGAACAGTCGGAAGACCTGCGAAGGCACCTCGTTGAGGACCTCGCCCTCCTGGTCGACGAACTGCACGATATTCTCGGTGGCCGCCGAGAACAGGCGGGTGGCGCGGTCATCCTCGACCTCGAACATCCGCGAATAGTCGGGCAGCCCGAAAGCCGACGCGGCACGCACCTGGGCGCGCCACATGATGCGCGCCGTCGCCGCCTGCATGTCGCAGAACTGGCCGAAACTGCGCAAGGCGCCGGTCGCCATGTTGATCGTTTCGGAACGGCGCTGGCGTCCTTCGCCCGAGCCGCTTTCCTGGCTGCCACGGCCATTCGATTTCTGTCCTCTGATCTGCTGTCCTTGCTCTCTGTCCTGTCCTTTTTCCGATCTTTCGCTGCCACCCCGTTCGGCCTTCATGCCGCTGGATTCCCTTGCTTCGGACTGCTGTCCGGCCCGGCCCGGCGGATGCCGTTCCGACGATTTCTCGCTTCCTGTTCTTGCTTGCGCCATGTCGATCTCCTGAATGAGTTGAATAGGGATAAGCCGCGCCGCAACACGGCGTCTCGTTACGCAGCAACTATGGGGCCCGCCGGCGACGACCGCCCGCCTCGGGGCGGCCGCGGCGGCGGGGCACGGTAAAAATTGCAGGAGCTGGTGAAATCTACACGGCGCACCGGCCCCCGTGCCAACCGGCTCAGGACAGACTCGGCATCAGCATTGCTTGCAAATGTGAAGGTAAGGGACCGGTGGCCCGTGCACGTGACTCCGTACAGGCCCATTTGCCGAGGAGCGAGACCAATGCTGACTGACCGACCGGGCGCGGCGCCATGAATTCCCTCGCCGATCCCGTGCTGCTGAGCCGCCTGCAGTTCGCCGCCAACATGAGTTTCCACATCCTGTTTCCGGCGATCAGCATCGCGCTGGCCTGGGTGCTGCTCTATTTCAAGCTGCGCCACGGCCGCAGCGGCGACGGCGCGTGGATGGACGCCTACCGCTTCTGGGTCAAGATCTTCGCGCTGAGCTTCGCCATCGGCGTGGTCAGCGGCATCACCATGAGTTTCCAGTTCGGCACCAACTGGCCGGGCTACATGAACACGGTCGGCAACGTCGCCGGCCCGTTGCTCGCCTACGAGGTGCTGACCGCCTTCTTCCTCGAAGCCTCCTTCCTCGGCATCATGCTGTTCGGTGCCGGCCGGGTCAGCCGCCGCATCCATACGCTGGCCACCTTGCTGGTCGCCGTCGGCACCACGCTGTCGGCCTTCTGGATTCTCGCCCTCAATTCGTGGATGCAGACGCCCACCGGCTTCACCATGGTAGATGGCCAGGCGCATCCGACCGATTGGCTGGCCGTGCTGTTCAGCCCGTCCTTTCCCTACCGCTTCGTGCACATGCTGACCGCCTCCGGGCTGGTCACCGCCTTCCTGATCGCCGGCATCTCGGCCTGGCGCTGGCGGCGCGGCGATCAGGGCAGCGACGTGCGCGCCGCCCTGGCCAGCGCGGTCGGCCTGGCCGCGCTGCTCGCACCGCTGCAGATCGCGGTCGGCGACCTGCACGGCATCAACACCTTCCACCACCAGCCGTCCAAGCTGGCGGCCATGGAAGGGCTGTGGGATACGCAGCGCGCAGCGCCCGCCGTGCTCTTCGCCATTCCCGACGAGGCGGCGCAGGCCAACCGCTACGAAATCGCCATCCCCGGCCTGGCCTCGCTCTACCTCGGCCATACGACGGATACCGAGGTGCGCGGCCTCAAGGAATTTCCCGGCGCCCATCCGCCAGTCGCCCCGGTGTTCTGGGCCTTTCGTCTGATGGTCGGCATCGGCCTGCTGATGCTCGTCGTCTCGTGGAGCGCACTGTGGCAACTGCGCCGGCACGGCCAACCGGGGCCGCTGGTCGGCCGTGCCCTGGTGGCGATGACCTTTTCCGGCTGGCTGGCCTTGCTCGCCGGCTGGTACGTCACCGAAATCGGCCGCCAACCCTGGCTGGTGCAGGGCGTGCTGACCACCGCCGCGGCTGCCGGGCCGGTGCCGGCGGACACCGTGACGCTCAGCCTGGCTATGTACCTGGGGCTCTACGTCCTGCTGCTCTCCTCCTTCGTCGGCGTCCTTTTCCATCTGGCCCGCCAGGCCGGCCCCGGCCATCCGGTCCCGCCGCTCAACCCGGACCTCGATCCCTTCCGCGCCGAAGCCCGCCATGCCGGGGAGCACGGCCATGCCTGACCTCACCCAGCCGGCCGGCTGGCTGCCCCTGGCTTTCATGATCATCATGGGGCTGGCCATCCTGATCTACGTCGTGCTCGACGGCTACGACCTCGGCGTCGGCATGCTGCTGGTGCTGGCCGATGACGCCGAAGAGCGCGACCTGATGGTCGCCTCCATCGGCCCCTTCTGGGATGCCAACGAAACCTGGCTGGTGCTCGGCATCGGCGTGCTGCTCACGGCTTTTCCGCTCGCCCACGGCGTCATCCTCGGCGCCCTCTACCTGCCGGTGGCGGCCATGCTGGCCGGGCTGATCCTGCGCGGCGTCGCCTTCGACTTCCGGATCAAGGCCCAGGATCGCCACCGGCAGTGGTGGAACCGCGCCTTCTTCGTCGGCTCGCTGCTCGCCGCCCTGGCCCAGGGCTACATGCTCGGCCTGTTCATCCTCGGCTTCGCGCGCACGCCGGGCAACGTGCTGTTCGCGGCGCTGATCGGCCTCGGCCTGGCCGCCGGCTACTGCCTGCTCGGCGCCGGCTGGCTGCTGCTCAAGTGCGAGGGAACGCTGCAGCAACGGGCAGCAACCTGGGGCTGGTGGGCACTGTGGCTGACCGCGCTGGGCATCGCCGGGGTGTCGCTGGCGACGCCGCTGCTCAGCCCGGACATCTTCGCCCGATGGTTCGCCGTCCCCAACGTCTTCCTGCTGGCGCCGTTCCCGATCATCACCGCCGTCCTCTTCGCCGTTGCCGCCGTCGCCCTGCGCCGCCTGCCAGCGCAACTGGACGCCGGCGACGAGGGCGGCACCTGGCTGCCCTTCGCCGCCGCCATCGCCATTTTCGTGCTCGCCTTCCACGGCCTGGCCTACAGCCTGTTTCCCTGGGTCGTCCCGCAGCGCCTCGATATCTGGCAGGCCGCCGCCGACCCCGAGTCGCTGGCCGTCATCTTCGCCGGCGTGGCCTTCGTCCTGCCCCTGATCCTCGCCTATACCGTCTTCGCCTATTGGGTGTTCCGCGGCAAGGCCACCCACCTCGGCTACGGCTGAACGACGGAGCACGGTCCGCGGAATCCGCGCAAGATCATGTCCAATCTCGATCTCTCCTGGCTGAGCGTCCTCTCCTTCGGCTTCGCCGCCATCGCCGGCGCCTGTTTCGTGACTTTCGCCCAGCGCTGGTCGCCGCAGACCGGCCAGTCTTTCGGCCGGCTGCTGGCCGCCAGCATCGTCATCGCCTTCGGCTGGTGGAGCGCCGTGCTGCTCAGCCAGCTCGCCCTGTCGTCGCTGCCCCCCACGCTCGGCGAACTCGACGCCGCGCTGCTCGCCGTGCCGCCCCTGGTCGGCGGCATCATGGCCGCGCTGTTGCTGGAGACCTCGCGCCAGCCGCTGCGCCGCGTGCTCGGCGCGGCCGGGGCGCTGACCGCGGCGGCCCTGCTGCCGCCGGCCAGCATCGCCCAGGTCACCCCGTTCGGCATGCTGTGGCCGCTCCTGCTGCTCGCCGCCGGCCTCGTCTTCGTCTGCCTGTTTCCCGCCCTGATGCTGATTTCGCCGGAAAGCCCCTCGGCCTGGCGCAATGTCGGGGCGCTGCTGCTGCTCGCCGTCGGTATCCTGCTGCCGCAGATTTTCCGCCTGGCCTGGTGGCCGGCCGACCACGGCACCGCGGTAGTAGACGAGTCGGCGTGGCTGAGCCGGGTGGTCGTACTCGATACCGGCGCCACCATCGCGCTGTTCATGCTCATCCAGCGCCTGCTCGGCCGCGACAGCCAGTTGCGCGACGCCGCCTCGCCCGAGGCCGAGCTGGCCGCCCGCCTGCAGGCCGCCAGTGTCGAAAAGGATAGTCTGGTGCACTACCAAGAACGGCGCTGCGAACACATCATACAGAGCGCCGACGTCGGCATTTTCGAGTGGGAAATCAGAACCGGCACCCTCAGCCTGGGCGGCACCTGGGCCAGCATGCTCGATTACGAGGACGAGCAAGCGACCCAGTTGAGCCGGATACCCGATCCCTGGCGCCAGCTGTGCCATCCGCACGAGACGGCCCTGGCGCAGCGCCTGCTGCGCCAGCTGGCGCGCGGCCAGCGCGAGCAGGCGCTGTGCGAACTGCGCCTGCGCTCGGCCCGGAACAGCTGGCACTGGGTCATGGTCAATGCCCGGGTCGTCGAGCACTTCCCCGATGGTCGTCCGCAGCGGGTCCTCGGCACGCTGGTCGACATCGACCGCCTGAAGCGCGCCGAATACGCGCTGCTCGCCGAGCGCCGGCTGTTCGCCAGCGGGCCGGTCATCGTCCTCACCTTCGAGGCGGTGCCACCACATCGCCTGCGCCACGCCTCGTCCAACCTGCCCGATGCGCGCGGCTATCCGGAACAGCACCAGCCGCTCGGCGAACCGCTCGCCGCGCTGTTCCACCGCGACGATGCCGATGGCCTGGCCGAGCTGATGGTCCGCGTCGTCGACCAGCCGGGGGTACCGGTCCAGCGCGAGGTGCGCGTCGTGCGCGCCGACAACTCGTGGCGGTGGTACGTGCTGCACGTCGTGGCCGACCGGCCCGAGGCATCCGCGTTACGCGCCTACCTGGTCGACATCAACCGCCTCAAGGAAGCCGAATCGAACATCGCCGCCCACAATCTGACCCTGCAGGGCATGGTCCAGAAAATGGCCGCGACCCAGCACTTCATGCAGACCCTGCAGCAATTCACCGAGCTGCTGCAGGTCTGCGAAAACGAGGCCGAGAGCCGGCAGATCATCACCCAGGGCGGGCCGCAGCTTTTCCCGGACTGGAGCGGCGCGCTGACCGTGGCCGGGGTCAGCGGCCTGATGGAAGTCATCGCCAGCTGGGGCGAGCCGTTCACCTCCGAACGCACCGAGGAGACCGATTGCTGGGCCGTGCGCCGCGGCCACCTGCACCAGTCAAATGCCGATTCCTCGGCGCTGTCGCCGGTGTGCGGCCATTTCGGTGCCGGGCCCACGCTGCCTCCGGGCATCCAGCATGCCATCTGCGCGCCGCTGCTGAAGAGCTTCGAACGCCCCGGCGTGCTCCATCTCATCGCACACCGCAAGATGAACAGCGACGAACTGAGCGCCATCACCTGGGGCGCCGAACTGTTCGCCGACGCCCTCAAGCTGTCGCTGGGCAACCTGCGCCTGCGCGCCTCGCTGCGCGAGCAGGCGGTGCACGACGTGATGACCGACCTGTTCAACCGCCGCTATTTCGACGAAGTGCTCCACCGTGAGGTCAGCCGCTCGGAACGGACCGGCGAGGGCCTGATCCTGGGCATCATCGATATCGACCACTTCAAGTCTTTCAACGACAGCTTCGGCCATGACGCAGGCGACCGGGTGCTGCGCACCGTCGCCGAGCAGCTGCAGGACTTCGTGCGCGCCTACGACATCGCCTGCCGGGTCGGTGGCGAGGAACTGGCGGTGATCATGCCGCGGGCGCACATCGAAGAAGGCTTCGCCCGCCTCGACCAATTGCGCCAGGAAATCCGCGGCCACCGCCTGACCCACAACGGCGTGCGCCTGCCCGCTATCACCGTGTCGATCGGCATCGCCGAACTCGACGGCAATTCGGCCGACAGCCTGCTAAGGCGGGCCGACGCGGCGCTCTACGCCGCCAAGCACGAAGGCCGCGACCGCGTCATGCGCTGGGACCCGAGCATGGACCTCGCCTTCTCCAGCGCCCTGGCCCAGGGCGAACGGCGGCCGACCCGGCATTAGGGGACCCGGGCATGAATTACCCCTGTCTGGATCGAGTGCTATCGACACGGAAAGCGGCCAGCCGGCCTGTTAATCGATGCGTGTGGCATGCCGAAAACTAAGCAATACACTGTATTTATATTGCAATGCACAAAACCTATGATCAGCCCGAAAGCACTACCGAAGACCAAAAATTGCGAGGTAAATTCAATGCATGATCAGACTTCAACACTTGCATTCGATGCCGAATTTGTCGAAGTCGGCAACAATTTATTGCGCAATGCAGCATTGCCTCTGTTTCTATCGCTGCATCATGACGGCTACCATGTCTGCATGGTCGAGAACGACGAAGGGTTTTACCAGCTTTTCAGGAGCAGCCAGAAAAGAAGCGCCGACCTCCCTTGCTGACTGAACACGGAAAGATCAAGCGCCCCGGCCCAGGGCGAACGCCGCCCGTTCAGCATCCGGAACAATGCCGCCAAAGCAAGGCCCAAACCGCCCGATTTGCCGTTCCCGCGCATATGGAATGCGGCAAATTCTTGTAGGGCAGGCGTTCAGCAAGATGGCAATTGCATGAACGGCATCAGTACAATGGCAAGCTGTCCGGTTTCACTCCCTTGCCCTATGACCGCATACCACCTTGCACAAGTTAATGTCGCGCTGGCGCGCGATGAGATGACTTCCGTGACCATGAGCGGCTTTGTCTCACGGCTCGATGAAATCAATCGCCTCGCAGAGAATGCAAAGGGCTTTGTTTGGCGGCTGATCGGCGATGGCTCTGACGCAACGAGCATCCGCGCATTTGAAGACCCCATGCTCCTCGTGAACATGAGCGTCTGGGAAGACCTGGAGTCGCTGAAGACCTATGCCTACAAGTCGGCCCATGTCGAACTCATCCGTGATCGCGATGCCTGGTTCCACAAGTTGCCTGAGGCGCATCAGGCGCTGTGGTGGGTCCCGGCGGGTCATATCCCGACCATATACGAGGCGAAGGCCAAGCTTGAGCACATCAGGGCGCATGGGCCATCGCCCGTGGCATTCACCTTTGCCAAGTCATTTCCGCATCCTGGCGCCCACGCCGATGCGCACTGTGCCTGATCCGTCGTTGGATATCCTCCGCGGCTTCGTCGCTCCGGCGGCCCCTGAACTGGCTCGCCAGGCGTAACAGTGCGTCGCTGGCCCCGGACTCTGCTCGCATTCGCCGCCGTCGCTGGCGGCGTTCTCGGTTGGGGCTACTGGTATGCGCTGCATCACGCTGCGATTCACATCCGCGTTGACGATTACGCGCTGAAGACCCAAAACCAGTTGTACGGGGTACCCCACGACGTGTCGCTCACACTGCGCGATGCAGCCGGCTCGCCGCTGGCCGCTGCACACTCGGTCGAGCCCCTGGGCTACATCTTGCCTGTTCATCCCGGCGCCGAGGTTGGCGACTGCCGGCAGTACGAGCGCTCGCCATCGGAGTATGCAGCCTGCTACAACCGTCATTCGCAATGGTCATCAACCTGGGCGCCGCATGTCCAAGTCGCCGATCTCGTTGTCGGTCCCTGCCAGTTACGCGCCGTGCCAGTGGCTGTCTATCAGTCGAATAGCGAATGGCCGCTATGGTGGGTTCCGCTTCCCCACGTCGGCGGACTGCCGAGCCATTATTACTCGTTCAGCATCGCAATCGACAGTCAAGCCTGTGCCCCTGTGTCATCTCCAAACTAGGCGGCCGAATGAAGCGTCATTTCAACACCGAAGTACAAAAACCATCGGTGTGCTTGGCCTGGCCATAAGCACCCGGGGACAGGCCACGGTTTCATACAAGGCCGGGAATTCAGACGTTATGCGTCAAACAGCCGCTCTCTCTTGAGATTTGCATGCCAAAACGATTCCTCATCGCGGTTTTGTCATTCGTCACCGTCTTTGCCTTGGCTCAACCGGCCCTCAGTGTTCAGCCGGAAACCGCGCCCCAGCTCGAATCGCCGACGCGCGGCATTCCTGCCTATCGCTCCCGATTCAATCGCACCGAACCGATCATCGCCGTTGTTGCCGAAAACACCTTCACCGAGCTGACAGACTACGTCGTTCCCTATGGAGTGCTTGCGGAATCCGGGGTTGCCCAGGTCTTCGCCCTTGCGACCAAGGAGGGGCCAATCCAGATGTTTCCGGCGCTCCGGGTGCAGCCGCAAGCCACGATCGCAGAATTCGACAAGCGTTTCCCTGACGGCGCGGATTACGTTGTTGTTCCCGCGGTACATCGCACCGAGGACGCGGCTCTGATTGCCTGGGTTACAGCACAGGCCAGGAAAGGCGCGATCATTGTCGGCGTGTGCGACGGTGTATGGGTAGTTGCCAACGCCGGCCTTCTTGCGGGGCGACGCGCCGTCGGTCACTGGTATTCCTTTGACGATCTTGCCAGCAAGTTTCCAAAAACGAAGTTCGTTCGAAACACGCGCTATATCGCCGATGGACCGGTCATCACGACGACCGGGGTGACGGCCTCCATCCCTGTTTCCATCGCGCTCGTTGAAGCTATCGCCGGCCGGGATCGCGCCGCCGCGCTTGCGCAGACCATGGGGATCAAGGATTGGAGCGCATCACACCAGAGTGACAATTTCAAATTAACTTCCCGCCACGCGCTCACCGCCGCTGGCAACTGGATTTCTTTTTGGTCGCATGAGGATGTCGCCATTCCAGTCGCCCCGGGTGTCGACGAAATCAAACTGGCACTTGTCGCCGATGCCTATTCACGCACGTACCGCTCGACAGCCTTCTCGCTTGCCGCTACAACCGGCCCCATAACCACCCGGCGCGGGCTGGTCGTATTTCCCGACAAGATTTCACCACTTCAAACAGCCAATCGGACAATCGATTTGCCAGGCAACGTTCCGCCAGTCGCTGCGCTTGATTTCGCGCTGCTGGCCATTGAAAAATCGTACGGTGCTGCCACCGCCAGTTTCGTTGCCTTGCAAATTGAGCACCATCGACCGTAGCAATAGGGGCCGATTCTGAGGCTTTCCCGCTGGGACAGACACGATTTCATGGATTCTGTTACAAATCGTGCCCTGCTTCCCGCCGTAGCAGGGCAGTTCACTCAATGCATGTGCTGTTGCCGATGCCACTGCACGAACTGCGATGCCGGCAAAGGCTGGCTGAACAAATACCCCTGCGCCTGGGTGCAGCCATGCTCCTGCAAGTACTGCAGCGTATCTTTCGACTCGATCCCCTCGCCGATCACATCCAGCTTCAAACTGCGTCCGAGCGCGATGATCGCCTCGGTCACGGCTCGGCTTGCCTGATCGCTTTCGATATTGCGCACGAAGGATTGGTCGACTTTCAGCTTGTCGAGCGGCAGGCTCGATAGCCGGCTCAGACTTGAATAACCGGTCCCGAAGTCGTCGAGCGCCACTTTGATCCCCAGTGCCTTGATCCTGCCCAAGATGGCGATCGCCTCATCGATGCTTTCCATGACGGTACTTTCGGTGATTTCGAGCTGGAGGCCGGTTGGATCGACACCGCTATCGGTAAGGATGCTGCCGAGCTTTTCCGCGAAGTCGTGTTGCCGGAACTGAAGCGGGGAAACGTTGATCGCGATGGCGACGCACAATCCTTCCGCCAGCCAGGCATCGTGCTGGCGACACGCCTCGCGCAGGACCCAGTCACCGATTTCCCCGATCAAGCCGGCAGCCTCGGCGATCGGAATGAAGGTTGCGGGTCCGGGCGGAGCACCCCCGTTATCGGCGATGCGAACCAGTGCTTCGGCACCGATCAACTGGCCGCTGCCGATGTCGACCACGGGCTGATAGTGCAGCGCCAGCCGACCATGTTTGAGCACATGCTTGAGCCTCGCCTCTATCGTATAGGCCTCGTCGGCCCGACGATCAAGGTCAGGATTGTAGAAGCGATAGCCCGCGCGGCCCGATTGTTTGGCCTGGTACATCGCCAGGTCCGCCGCGTGGATCAGGGCACCGACATCGGAGGCATGCTCCGGGTAATAGCTGATCCCGATCGAAGGCGATAACGACAGTTCCAGAGGGTCGATCCGGAAAGGCTGGCCGATGCGGTCGAGGACGTTTTGAGCGACGACGGCGGCGCGGCGGCGGTTGATGTCGAGATTGGGCAGCAGAATGACGAATTCGTCCCCACCCAAACGCCCGACGAGGTCTTCGTTCCGCGTGCAGGCAACCAGTCGCTTTCCGACTTCCTGCAACACCTGGTCGCCGACATTGTGACCGTAGATGTCGTTGATCGGCTTGAAGCGATCGAGGTCGATGAACAGCAGCGCACCGTGCATGTGCTTGCGCTGGATGCCGGCGAGCAGGCGGCTGCCGTACTCGAAAACGAGGGCGCGGTTCGGCAGATCGGTCAGCGGATCGTGCAATGCGGCGTGTCGAATGCGCAGTTCGGCCAGCTTGCGTTCGGTGATGTCGGTATGGGTGCCAATCAGCCGGAGGGCTCGTCCGTCCGCATCACGGCCTGCCACGACGGCCTGCGAGAAGTTCCAACGCCAGTCGCCCGATTTGGTCCGTATCCTGGCCTCGAAACTGCACTTGTCACCGTTCCCTGCAACCACGGCCGCAATCCGCTCGGGAAGGCCCGCAGCGTCCTCGGGATGAACGATGGCGAACCAGTCCTCGATGCTTTTCAGTTCGCCCGGCGCATAACCGGCCATCGTGTAGAGCTTGTCTTCTCCTTTGATGATGCCGCTTGCCACCTCCATTTCCCAAACCGCCGAGTCGCCAGCAATCAGGGCCAAGGCTAGACGGCGCTCGCTGTCCAGTAGAGCGTCACGGGTGCGCCTGACCTCCGTGACATCGCGAAAAACGATGGCGAAGCGGCCGGGCGTTGGCCGAAAGCAGGTCACGTCGTAGAAGCGCTGCGTATCGGCGTTGCTGTCCTCCAGATGAACGGATCGGCCCGTTTTCGCTACCGAATCGAAGGCTCCCAGCCAGTGCCATTCCAATCGGGGCAGAAATTCCTTCGCCTGGCGGCCGACAATGCTGCAGGGCAGTCCCGTTTCCCGATAAAAGGCCTCGTTCGCCTCCAGCCAAACAAAATCCACCGGTATTCCGTGTTCGTCGTGGATCATCTCGCCCAAGGCAAACGCCTCAGCCATGTTGGCGAACAGGGTGCGGTATTTTTCTTCGCTTTCCCGCAGCCGTTGTTCCGCCTCCTTGCGGGCCGAAATGTCCTCGGCGGCACCGAACCATTCGATGATTTCGCCGTCGGCGTTGCGGACCGGCACGGCACGCGAGGATGTCCAGCCCAAACTGCCATCTACTCGGCGAACCTGGTGTTCGAATTCAAAAACAGTCCCTGTCTGCAAGGCACCTTTGATTGCTTCCTGCACGCGAGGCTGGCCGTCCGGATGAATGTATTCGTGCAGCCAATTGCGATTCGGCTCTTCGGTGTCGGTAATGAAGTCGCCGCCCCGAAGTTGGCGCATTTCGCTCCAGTCCGGGCTCATCCGGTAGAGGACCTGGGAACTGGCCAGGATCAGGGCGCGATATCGTGCCTCGCTCTCGCGTAGCTGCTTGGCCGCTTCGCGCGCATGAAGGAACATCTCGACCTCGAATTCCTTGATCTGCACGTTGATCGATTGGGTGTCGACAGCCTGCGCAAAATGCTCCTTCATGCGGACGAAATCCGTCACGTCCTCGACACGGTGGACGATGTAGGCAAGCTCGCCGTCAGCGGCGAAAACAGGTGAATTGACCGGACTCCAGTAACGCTCCTCACAACCGCCTCCCTGCTCGGCAGGCTGGTGGACCGCGTACTTCTGGATCGGCATTGTGTCCGGCGCACGGGTCACCAGGACCCGACGGAGGGAAGCCATCAGCGCCCGGACGGCGATAGCGTCCGGGTTCTGCGGCTTGTCGGGAAAGACATCAAACAGCGGTCGGCCAACGATGTCCTCGCGGCGGGTAAAGGTAGCGCGCAAGTAGGCATCATTGACCGCAACAATGGTGAAATCCTTGGCGAGGATCAGGTACGCCGAAGGCTTGGTATCGAAGATCCTCAGAATCTCTTCGGAAGAACGCAAGAATTGCGACGGGAAACGAGCTCGAGGTTGGTCCATGACTCAGCAGCCATAAGCCAAATCAGACAGAGAAAATTGCCTCTCGTTCCAGGCGGCGTGAATCCCGGGTGGAAAGCGCCCGGCGCCAGCCGAGCGGATCGGGAGCAGAGCGCCTAGCTTCACTGATAGGGCGGCCCGTGCCGCGGCCGACCGGGCATGCCGGTTGCAGCTCCATAGGACTTGGAATCTTCTACAAGGAGCCACCCATGATGCCCGCCTCGATCCCCGCCGGCATGTCGGATGTCCAGACCCTGCGCGACCGCGCCCGCCACCATATCGACGAAGGCGCCGTCACCAACGACTACCGGGCCGACCGCGAAACCGTGCTGCAACTGCTCAATACCGCGCTGGCCACCGAAATCGTCTGCAGCCTGCGCTACAAACGCCATTACCACACGGCCAAGGGCCTGACCGCCGTCAGCATCGCCCAGGAATTCCTCGAGCACGCCCGCGAGGAGGAAGACCATGCCGACCGCTTCGCCGACCGCATCACCCAGCTCGGCGGCGAGCCGGATTTCTCGCCCGACACATTGACCCGGCGCAGCCATGCCGAATATGTCGAATGCGACACCATCGTCGACATGATCAAGGAAAACCTGGTCGCCGAGCGCATCGCCATCGACAGCTACAAGGAGATCGTCAATTACCTGGGAAACGACGATCCGACGACCCGCCGCCTGTTCGAGGAGGTGCTGGCCGTCGAGGAAGAGCATGCCGAGGAACTGCACACCCTGATCCACCAGATCGGCACCACCCACTACGCCGTCTGAACGGCGGGCGCCCGTGCCGACCGCCGTCAACTCCGCCAGCCCTCGCAGTCTCTTTGCGCCGGGCCGCAACTGCTGCGCGGTTGCCCATGCCCGGCGCGTCGCGCTGCTCATCGACGGCGAGGCGTATTTCGACGCCTTTCGCCGGGCGGCCGAGCAGGCCAGCCATGCCATCACCGTCCTCGCCTGGGATTTCAGCAGCAGCACGCGCCTGCATTTCGAGCACGGCTGGCACGGTCCGCCGGCCCGGCTCGGCGACTTCCTGAACTGGCTCGCCCAGCGCCGCCACACGCTGCAGATTCGCGTCCTCGACTGGGACTATCCGCTGGTCTTCGGTACCGACCGCGAGCTGCCGCCGGTCTGGGGCTTCGGCTGGCAGGCACACCACCGGGTCGAGGTGACCTACGACAACACCCATCCGGTAGGCGGTTCGCACCACCAGAAAGTGGTGGTCATCGACGACGCCATGGCCTTCGTCGGCGGCTTCGACCTCACCGACCGGCGCTGGGACACGCCGGCCCACCGCATCGACGACCGGCGCCGGCAGGCTGGCGGCTCCGCCTATCCGCCGGTCCACGACCTCATGATGGCGGTGGACGGGGACGCGGCACGCGCCTTCGGCGAACTGGCCCGCAGCCGCTGGCTGGCCGCCACCGACGAGGCGCTGCCGCCGGTTCCGCCAGGGGCCGATCCGTGGCCGTCCGGGCTGGCCGCCGATTTCGTCGACGTCGACGTGGCCATCGCCCGCACCCTGCCGCCGGGCCCCGGCCGGCCCGCCGTGCATGAAGTCGAGGCGCTCTATCTCGACATGATCGCCGCCGCCCGCCACAGCCTCTACATCGAAAACCAGTATTTCACCGCCGCCGCCATCGGCGACGCCCTGGCCGCCCGGCTGGCCGAGCCGGACGGCCCGGAAATCATCATCGTGCTGCGCCTGCTCAGCCACGGCTGGCTCGAAGAACACACCATGCACCTGCTGCGCACCGGGTTGATCCAGCGCCTGCGCGCCGCCGACCGCCACCACCGCCTGTTCATCTACTATCCACACATCGAGGGCCTCAAGGCCGGCACCTGCCTCGACATCCACGCCAAGCTGACCATCGTCGACGACGAGGTGCTGCGCATCGGCTCGGCCAACCTGTGCAACCGTTCGCTCGGCCTCGACAGCGAATGCGATGCCGCCATCGAGGCGGGCGGCCAGCCGGCGGTGGCCGCCGTCATCCGGCAAGTGCGCAACCGTCTGCTCGGCGAACACCTGGCCCAGCCGCCGGAGCGCGTCGAACAGGAAGTCCGCCGCCAGGGCAGCCTGCACGGCGCCATCGCGGCGCTGGCCGGCGGCCGCCGCACGCTCAGGCGCTTCGAAAGCCAGCCCGAATGGCCGGCGGCAGTACTCGAACTGGCCCGTCTGGCCGATCCCGAGCGCCCATTCACCAACGGCATGATCGAAAGCGCCGTGCCGGCCGATCTGGCGGCCGGCGAGGCTGCCGACTGGCGCCAGGGCGCCCGCCGCGTGCTGATCGCCCTGCTGCTGGTCGCCGGCCTGACCGGCCTGTGGCGCTTCACGCCGCTCGCCGACTACTTGCAGCCGGAGCGGATCATGGCCTGGGCGGACGCCTTCGCCGACCGGCCCTGGGCGCCGCTGGCCATCATCGTCGCCTACACGCCGGCCTGCCTGGTGCTCTTTCCGCGGCCGCTGATCACGCTCGCCGCCATCGTCGCCTTCGGGCCGCTGACCGGCGCCGCCTACGGGCTGTGCGGCCTGCTGCTCGCCGCCTTCCTGAGCTACGTCGCCGGCCGCCAGCTGCCGCGCCACACGGTACGCCACTTCACCGGCCGCCGTCTCAACCGCATGGCGGAAACCCTGCGCCGGCACGGCCTGCTCGCCGTTACCGCGCTGCGCCTGGTGCCGCTGGCCCCGTTCGCAGTGGAAGGGCTGGTCGCCGGGGCCATCCATATCCGCCTGTGGCATTTCATGCTCGGCAGCCTGCTCGGCCTGCTGCCCGGCACCTTCGTCACGGCGATCTTCGGCCGAGAAATCGGCGAGGCCCTGGCCGGCCATGCGTCGATCAACGTCGGCCTGATCGCCGGCCTGGCCGTTGCGCTGATCGTCCTCACCCTGCTCGTCCGCCGCTGGCTGTTGCTCGACAGCCGCCGTTCCGGACTGCCGCCCGCCTCATGAACCAGGACACCGAACTGGTCAGCTGGCACAACCTGGACGAACTGCTCGGCCCGGACTGCCTGCGCATCGCCTCCTACAACATCCATCGCTGCGCCGGCACCGACGGGCGCACCGATGCGGCGCGCGTCGCCGGCATCATCGACGAGATCGGCTGCGACACCATCGGCCTGCAGGAAGTGGCCAGCGACCAGGACGGCCGGCATGATTCGGTGCAACTCGACTACCTGGCCGAGAGGACGCACATGCAGGCCATTCCCGGCCACACCATCGTCAACCACACCGGCCATTTCGGCAATGCGCTGCTCACCCGGCGGCCGGTACTGGCCGTGCGCCAGCACGACCTGAGCGTTCCGCAGCGCGAACCGCGCGGCGCCATCGAGGCCGACCTCGACATAGACGGTCTGGTGGTACGCGTCTTCGTCACCCACCTCGGCCTGCGGCCGGGCGAGCGCCGCTACCAGGTGCGCAAGATGCTGGACCTGCTGCACGACGTGCCGCCCGAGCGGCCGGTGATCGTTCTCGGCGACATCAACGAATGGCTGCCGATCGGCCGGCCGCTGCGCTGGCTGCACGGCCTGCTCGGCCAGGCGCCGGCCGAGCGTTCCTTTCCGGCCCGCTGGCCGATTTTCGCGCTCGACCGCGTCTGGGTACGCCCCTACTGGGCCTTGCTCGCTTTCGGCACGCACCGGACGGCCGGCGCGCGCATTGCATCCGACCACCTGCCGGTCAAGGCGATCATTGCCGCCAAGGTCGGCGCGGAGCGGGACGGCGGCGTGCATCGCCCGAATCGGCGGCGGGTGCCGCGTACGAAGGAAAGGAACGCATTATGAGTCACCAGACAAGACCTGAACTGGACGGCCGGGTGGCCGTCGTCACCGGTGCTGCCAGCGGCATCGGCAAGGCCATCGCCACGACGCTGGCACGGGCCGGCGCCGCCGTCGCCATCGCCGATCTCGACCTCAACGGCGCGCGCGCCGTGGCCGGCGATATCGAACTCGAGGGCGGCCGGGCGATGGGCGTCAAGATGGACGTGGCCGACGAAGCCGGGGTGGACCGGAATTTCGATGCCGTTGCCGCCAAGTTTGGTGGCATCGACATCCTGATTTCCAATGCCGGCATCCAGATCGTCAATCCCATTGAAAACTTTTCCTTTGCCGACTGGCGCAAAGTTCTCGCCGTCCATCTCGACGGCGCCTTCCTGACTACCCGCGCCGCATTGCGCTACATGTACCGGCACGAGGCGCGCGGCGGGGTGATCATCTATACCGGCTCGGTGCATTCGCACGAGGCCTCGCCGCTCAAGTCGGCCTATGTCGCCGCCAAGCACGGCCTGCTCGGCCTGGCCCGCGTGGTTGCCAAGGAAGGAGCAGCCCACGGCGTGCGCTCGCATGTCGTCTGTCCCGGCTTCGTGCGCACGCCGCTGGTCGACAAGCAGATCCCCGAGCAGGCCAGGGAAAAGGGCATCAGCGAGAGCGAGGTGATCAGCAAGGTGATGCTGGGCGAGACGGTGGACGGCCAGTTCACCACCGTCGACGAGGTAGCGCAAACCGTGCTGTTCCTGGCCGCCTTCCCGAGCGCCGCGCTGACCGGCCAGTCCATCATCGTCAGCCACGGCTGGCATATGCAGTGAGCCGGGCGATGGAGGAGCGGCCGCTGACCGTCGTCGCCGAGGCCGCGCCGGGCGGGCACACCCTGCGCGCGCCGCCGACGCCTGAGCCGGAAGAAAGGCCGCCCCGACGCAAGCTGCCCTATCCGGTGATCGCCCTTGTGCTGCAGGGCGGCGGCGCCCTCGGCGCCTACCAAGCCGGGGTCTTCCAGGGTCTCGACGAGGCCGGCATCACGCCCAACTGGGTGACCGGCATCTCGATCGGCGCCTTCAATACCGCGATCATCGCCGGCAACGCGCCGGCCGAGCGGACGGTGCGCCTGCGCGAGTTCTGGGAGACGATCTGCCGTTCCCCGGCCTGGATGCGGCCGATGGACGACATGATTGACACCTGGGTGGCCCGCCTGGGCGGCGAAACGCGCAAGAGCTTCAGCGCCTTCGAGGCCTGGCAGGCCATCTGCCAGGGCCAGACCGGCTTCTTCCTGCCACGCCTGCCGCCGCCCTGGCTGTCCCTCGAGCAGCCGCCCGAGAAGGTCAGCTACTACGACACGGCGCCGATGAAGGCGACGCTCGAACAACTCGTCGATTTCGAGCGGATCAACGCCGGCGAAACGCGCGTCACGGTCAGTGCGGTCAATGTGCGCACCGGCAATTTCGAATATTTCGACAACAGCAGCGGCCACTGGAAAGGCCGCCTGCGGGCCGAGCACTTCATGGCCTCGGGCGCGCTGCCGCCGGCCTTTCCGCCGGTCGAGATCGACGGCGAGTTCTACTGGGACGGCGCCCTGGTTTCCAACACGCCGCTGCTCAAGGTGCTCACCACCTGGCCGCGCCCCGACACGCTGGCCTTCCAGGTCGACCTGTGGAGCGCCCGCGGCATCGTGCCCAACAACATCTGGGACGCCCAGGAACGCCTCAAGGACATCCAGTTCTCCAGCCGGACGCGGGCCATCACCGACCTGCTGTCACGCGAACAGCACGTCCGCCACCTGGTGCGCCAGCTGCTCCACCACATTCCCGACGAGCGCCGGTGCTCCGATCCGGTGTGCAAGGAAGCCCGGCTGTGGGCCAGCGACCGCCGGGTCAACGTCATCCACCTGATCTACCGCGACAAGGAATGGGACGGCATGGCCAAGGACTACGAGTTCGGCGCCCTGACCATGCGCGACCACTGGGCCTGCGGCCTCGACGACATGCGCCGCACGCTGCGCCACGAAGACTGGCTGGACCTGCCCGGCCCGGGGCGCGATTTCGTCACCCACGACCTGCACAGTGCCGGCGACGACGGCGCCGAAGGCTGAGCGGGACCGCTCATTCCTCGCCACCCGGCCGCGAGCGGCGGTAGTAGCGCTGCATCAGCGGCGTCGCCGTCAGGCCGTGCACCACGATGGAGACGGCGGTGACCAGCAGCACCGTGGATACCAGGCGGTCGGCCGGCGGCCCGACCAGGCCGGATTGCAGCACGAAGGCGAGGTAGTACAGCGAGCCGATGCCGCGGATGCCGAACCAGGCGATCAGCCGGCGCTGCTCGGCCAGGCAGCCGGTACCGACCAGCGCCAGACCCACCGCCAACGGGCGAGCGATCAGGAACAGGAAGACCGCCAGCGCCAGGTCCCGGATATCCGGCTCGATGCTGGCAAGCAGGCCGCCGAGCACCATGACCAGGAACAGTTCGGCAATGTGTTCGGCCTGCGTGTTGAAGGTGAGCAGCGAGTGCGTGATGTGGGCGGCGGCCCGCTCGGGGTCGATGGCGGCGGCCTTGTCGTCGATGGAGACCCCTTCCGGATTGACGCCGCCGCCCACCGAGATGCGCCGCTCGATATGGCGCAGCGCCAGCCCGGCGGCGAAAACGGCGAGAAATTCCGAGGCGAGCAGTTGTCCGGCGATGCCGAAAGCCAGGCCGATGACGCCGAAGCCCAGGAATTCGTCGAAGCCGGTGGCCAGGCGACGGCGGCGCATCTGCAGCACCAGACGCCCGACCAGCCAGCCGATGGCCCAGCCGACGGCGAAACCGCCAAGCATGAACCACAGCACCTCGACCACCAGCCAGTGCCAACCGAAAGCGCCCAGGTCGTGCCGGCCGAGCAGGCCCAGCCCGAGCAGCACGGCGGGCAGGGCGACGGCATCGTTGATGCCGCCTTCGGCGGTCAGCCCGAAGCGCACCTGGTCGCGGTCGCCGGGGCGGGCGACGTGGACGTCGGCGCCGAGCACCGGGTCGGTCGGCGACAGGATCGCCGCCAGGACCAGCGCCATTCCCGCGGAAAGGCCATAGAGCCACCACGCGGCGCCGGCAAAGAACAGGATGGTCAGCACCAGGGCGGGCAGGGCGAGGCGCAGGGGCACGCGCCAGGCATGGGCGGTCATCGGTACGCGCAACTTGAGACCGACCGCGAACAGCGAGATGGCAATGGCGATTTCGGACAGGCCACGGAGCAGGGCGGCGTCGATGATCGGATCGAGTTCGTGCAGGCCACCGCGGCTGATGGCATAGCCGGCAGCCAGGTAGAGGATGGCGGGTGTCACCGGCAGGCGCTCGACGAGGCTGCCGGTCAGCGCCATTGAGACCAGGACAGCACCGATCACGATGCACCAGATGTCGAGCGGACTCATCTCGACAGGGTAGTCGCCCGCCGGGGCAGGGTCAATTGATGGGCAGGGCGGCGGCGTCCGTGCTCACCGTCACCGACACCTCCATGCCGAGGTAATCGGCCGGCGCCCCGGTCCAGGCGCCGGTCAGCGGCATGGCCTGCTGCGGATCGCGGGCGACCGCGACGCGGATCAGGTTGCGGCCGCCGACGCCGCCGCTGGTCGGGTCGAATTCGACCCAGCCGGCACCCGGCAGATAGATTTGCACCCAGGCGTGGGTTGTCCCGCCGGGCGTGCCGCCGGCCGCCGGATCGCGTTCCGGGTCGTACTGGTAGCCGCTGACGAAGCGGGCGGCGAACCCCAGGCTGCGCGCCGCCTCGATCATCAGCAAGGCGAAGTCGCGGCAACTGCCCTGGCGCCGGGCCAGCGTCTCGGCCGGCGTCTGCGTGCCCTCGGCGTCGCGCCCCTGGTAGGCGAAATCGTCGTGGATCGCCCGCATCAGGCGTTCGAGCATGGGCTGCGTCTCGACCAGGCCGCCGTCCCCGGACGGCCGGGCGAACTGTTTGGCCCAGGTGTCGACCCGATGCTCTGGATCGGGATAGTGGCGTTCTATGGTCCGTCCGAGGTCGGGAATCTCGTCGGCCGAGTAGCTGAACGGATAGCTGCGGGCGTAGTCCTCGATGGGAAAGTCGGGCGTGTCGACGGCGTAGTGCTCGAGCCGGATGTCGCTCTGGAAGCGGAGTTCGGCAGCCGGTGCGGCGAATTCGGCGAGCGCCACCGAATTGCCGAACACGTCGTGCAGCCAGCGCAGCGAAGCGGCCGGCGGGCTGATGGTCAGCGCCGTGTCGAGCAGGCGCAGGTCATGGCTGTCACGCGGCCGGAACATCAGGCGATGGGTGCCGAGGATGACCGGCCGCGCATAGCGGTAGACGGTCACGTGGCGGATGGCGAACATGCCGGAGAGGCTTTCCACTGCCTGCCGGCACGCCGCCGGCTAATCCCGGACTGGGCCGGCCGCACCGGTCGGGCGGGATTTGCCGGCGGAGCGCTGCAGGTAGCTGTCGATATTGCGCTGATAGGCGGGATCGCTGACGTCCGGCCATTTGCCGGCATCGAAGCCTTGCGACATGTCGAGGTCGTTGCGGCCCACCTTCAGCAGAATGTCCTTGCTGCGATCGTTGGGGAAATTGAAGGTGTGCAGCGTGACCGGCACCAGCTTGTCGTTCGGGCTCCAGGCCTTGTCGAGATCGAAAATGGCGTAATGCACCCGGGCATTGCCCATGTTGACCACCAGATCCTTCAATTCGCCGGCGTGGTGGCCTTCGCTATCGTCGACATTCTTGCCGATCAGCTCGCTGGCCCGCACCAGGCGCTGGTTGGGCATGCTTTTCGGGCTCACCGTCGGGCCGAAATAGCGATCGACATCGCCCCGGTAGCTGGACTGGTTCCAGTCCGGCCAGTTCTTGCGCTCGAAGCCCGGCGCCTTCTTCAGGCGCTCCTCGTCGACATTGAGCACCAGTTCGTCGTTGCGTCCCGGTGCCTGCTGGAACAGGGATAGCGGATAGGTGAACAGCTTCTGACCCAGGCCGAGCACACCGCCGAAGGACAGGATGGCGTAAGCCACCCGCTCGTTATTCACATCGACGATCAGGTCGTCGATCTTGCCCAGGTCCTGGTCCTGCGCGTTGCGTACCTTCATGCCGATCACCTTGCTGGCGCGCAGGTCGCGTGTCACCGCCTGGGTGGTCTGGCCGGCGGCTTCCGTCGCCGTCTTGCCGGCCGGCCGGTCAACTGCCAGCAACGGGCCGGCCAGGCTGGCGGCCAGCGCACTGGCTGCCAAGTGCAGTCCGAATCGATGGATGTTCATTGCGCTCTCCTTTGCGCGGCAGCCGCCGCTCAGCGCGGTTTGACGTGGATGTCGTTCTTCACCGACTTGACGCCTGAGACACCACGCGTCACCTCGGCGGCCCGCCGCATTTCCGACTCGGTATCGACAAAGCCGCTGAGCTGCACGACACCCTGGTAGGTCTCGACATTGACCTGCGTTACCCGAACATCCTTGGCTTCGGCCAGCGCCGCCTTGACCCGCGTCGTGATGGTGGCGTCGTCGATGTAGCTGCCGACCGATTGCTGCCGCTCCGTCGAAGATCTCATGTTCGAACAGCCGACCACGGCGGGCAGGGTCGTCATCGCCAGCACGGCGACCAGCAAGGCATTGGATATCTTCTTCATGACGTATTCTCCTAGTGATGACAGCGGCGGCACGACCTGCCAGCCGTGCCTTCCTTCATGTGGGACAGCGTGGCGCCTAGCGTCGTCGGATCATCCCGGCGACCAGCGAAATCACCGCCACGACCAGGAAGATGTAGAAAATGATCTGGGCGATGCTGGCAGCCCCGGCCGCAATGCCGCCGAAGCCGAGCAAGGCAGCGATCAGCGCGATGACGAAAAATACCGCAGCGTAATACAGCATGGATGTCTCCCTTCAACAGGACCGGTCGATCACCGTACTCATGGCAACTGCAAGACGCATACCCGACGGGCACGAAAGCTGCGCTTGCTTCAGCCAGGGCGGCGCCGGGGCGACGCCGCGCATTGCCCATATCGCAAGGAGTGACGCATGAACTTCACCACCATCCTGCTCATCGTGCTGGTGCTGCTCCTCATCGGCGCACTGCCGAGCTGGCCGTACAGCAGCTCGTGGGGCTACGCGCCGAGCGGCATCCTCGGCACCCTGCTCGTCGTTCTGGTCGTTCTCTGGCTGCTGCGCATCCTCTAGCACTCCGTTTCGTCCATGGCGAAACAGGCCACGCGCCCGCCGCGTGCAAATTTGACGTGCCCTTGTAAAAATTTCCGCTCCGGCGGTGCCCCCGAACTGTCTTGTTTTCCTCGGGAGCCGACCGCCATCCGGCTCCGCGGGCAAAAAAAAGGGCTTTCGCTTGGCGAAAGCCCTTTAGAACTGGAGGAGGAGGGCGTCGTCAGGCAAGCGTCGAGACGATTGACCTGACAAAACCGCGGAGGCCCGGTACGCATCAGAATCGACCTCGGTCGATAACGTTGCAAGAAACCGGATGTCGGCGGCCTTTGTGGCGCCCTCGATCTACTGGGTTGCAATGGCTGTGCCCGCCCCGGCCCGGCGCAGTTCGACGCTGGGAATGCGCATCAGGGTCCGGTACTTGGTCACCGTGCGCCGCGCCAGCTTCAGCCCCTGGTCGGCCAGCAGGCGTGTCAGCTGGGCGTCGGACAGCGGGTCGCCCGGCGGTTCGGCGGCGATCAGCTCCTTCATCAGGGCGCGGATGGCCAGGGCCGAGCAGGCGCCGCCGTCGTCCATGGCGAGCTGGCGGGAGAAGAAATACTTGAATTCGAACAGGCCGCGCGGCGTTGCCATGTACTTGCCGTTGGTGACGCGGCAGACGGTCGATTCGTGCAGCGCCAGCTCCTGGGCGATGTCCTTGAGGATCAGCGGTTTCATGGCCGCCTCGCCGTAGCTCAGGAAGGCCCGCTGGCGGGCGACGATGGCATTGGCGACGCGCAGCATGGTGGTGAAGCGCTGTTCGATGTTGCGCAGGAACCAGCGAGCCTCCTGCAACTGGCCGGCGAAAGAGGCATCGCAGCCGCCGCGGCGGGCGGCGAGTTCGGCGTAGTACTGGTTGATGCGCAGACGGGGCTGCACCGCCGGATTGATGGCGCACACCCAATTGCCGCGCTGCCGGCTGACCAGGATGTCGGGAATCACATAGCGCACGTCGTCCGTCCCGAAACAGCTGCCTGGCCGCGGATCGAGCTTGCGGATGAGGACCCGGGCGCTGTGCAGCGCCGCGTCGTCGCAGCCGATCAGCCGCTGCAGGCGGGCGAAATCGCGACGGGCAAGCAGGTCGAAGTGCTCGCCGACCACCTTCAGCGCCACCGGGCGGCCCGGCGTCGTCGCCGGCAGGGCACGCAGCTGCAGTTCCAGGCATTCCTGCAGCGAGCGGGCACCGATGCCGACCGGCTCGAGATGCTGTACCAGGCGCAGGGCGGCCAGGACTTCCTGCGGCTCGACCTCATACTCCGGAGAAACCAGCGCCGCCAGTTCCTCGACCGAGGATTCGAAATAGCCGGCATCGGTCAATTCGTCGATGACCAGATCAGTCAATGCCCGGTCGCGTGGACTCAGCGGGAAAAGCAGCAATTGCCGGCGCAACTGTTCGTGCATGCCGACCGGCGCCTCGGACCAACTCGTCCAGTCGCCATCCTCGTCGTTACCGGCGGCCGGCGCGCTGCTCCAGTCGCCGTCATCGGCCGCCGCCTTTTCCGGCGGGGCCGGTCCCGGGTTCTCGTCCGGGGCTTCCGCCTTGCTGCCGGTGGCCGGCGGCGGTATCACGGTATCCGCCGGCTCCTCGAGAAAGGGATTGCGGGCCAGGGCCTGCTGCACCTCTTCGGCAAATTCCAGGGAGGACAGTTGCAGCAGGCGCAAGGCCTGCTGCAACTGCGGGGTGACGGCCAGATGCTGGCGCAAGCGTAGTTCCATACCGAGGCTCATGGGGTCTCCTTAAGGCAGCCGACGCAGGCCCCGAGACTTTCCCGGCCGGATCAGGACCCCATGCAAGAGCTGCGCCAATTGCCGCCGCCCGCCGACAAGGCTGGCGGGCCGGGACGGGCGGCGGTATCGGCAAGATTTACAGGGAGCCGGTAAGAATTGCGTCGGCGCGCCATCGCCCGCGCCGATCCGGGACATGCCGGGCTTTTCCGGCATGGGCATGGCAAATGCAGGAAAGCTTTGTGTTTTTCCAACGAAAGAGGCTCGCCATGGACCGGTTATTGAATTGGAGCATCGGCACTGTCGCCGTGCTGGCGCTGGCCATGCTCGCCTGCGGCCGTAGCGAGAAGCTGCCCAAGCCGAGCACTGAAAGTTCCGCCCGCGGCAGCACGTCGCCGGAAACGGGTAGCGTGGCGTCCACCGGGACGCCTGCTGCGGCCTCTGCCGCAACGTCCACCACCACGCCATCTACCATGTCGCCCGTGGGCGCCACGACGACGGCGGCGACCGGGCAGGTTGCGCCGACCCAGGCCGGCTTGCCGGTGGCCGCCATCGAGCGCACCTTCATCGCCGAAGCGGCGGCCAGCGGCCTGGCCGAGATCGACGCCGGCCGGATGATGGCGGCGCGCAGCACCGATCCGGGCATCAAGTCCTACGCCCGTCAGCTCGAACGCGAGCACATGAGCGCCAACGACGAACTCAAGCGCATCGCCGAAGGCAAGGGCATCGTGGTGCCGGCCATCGTCAGCAAGGAAACCCGGGAACTGCTCGATCGCCTGCGCGGCATGCCGGCCGCCGAAGGCGACCGGACCTTCGTCCGCGAATTCGGCATCGAGACCCACAACAAGGCCATCCAGCTTTTCGAAAAGGAGGCCCGCGAGGGCCAGGACCCGCAGCTGCGGGCCTTCGCCGAGCAAACCCTGCCCCGGCTGCGCGAGCACCTGACCATGGCGCAGCAATTGCAGAGGCAAGGCAAGGTCACAACGCACTGAATCGCCGGGCCATGGCTCCTTTCGCCCGATGGAGCGGCACGGGCGTCAACCAGGATCGGGCTGCAAGCAAGAAGAGGAAGGATCAACCATGGCCGTCAATATCATTACCCCCACCACCGTCAGCGAACCTTACCACCTGCCTCAGCACGCCCTCAGTTGGGGCGGCATTGTGGCCGGGCTATCCGTCGGCATCGCGATCAACCTGTTGCTGCTGCTGATCGGCGCCGCCACCGGGTTGGCCATGTTCGACGCCGGCGATGCCCGCCAGGCGAGCCAGACCGGCGTGTCGATGGCAGTCGCCATCTGGAACACGATCAGCATGGTGATCGCCGCCTTCGCCGGCGGCTACGTCGCGGCCCGTACCGCCGGCATGCGCCGCGCCTCGGACGGCGTGCTGCACGGCGTCGTGGCCTGGGGCGCGACGCTGCTGATTTCGGTTTTCGTCCTCAGTACGGTAGCCGGCACCACGCTGGGCACGCTGTTCAATGCCGTCACCCCGGCTGAACGCATGGCGGGCAGTGAAATCGCCGGCAAGCTCGACGCCGGCAACCGGCAGGAAGCGATCACCGCCATGCGCGAGCGCTTCGGGCTGAGCAACGAACAGGCCAGTCAGCTGGTCGACCAGGCGCTGGTCCTGTCCGGGCGCGAGAACCAGGCCTCGCCGCAGGCCCGCGAAGCGACCGAAAACACCTTGCACAACGCCTCGATCGCCAGCGGCTGGCTGAGCGTCGCCATCCTGCTGTCGCTGCTCAGCGCTGTCGGCGGCGGCGTGCTCGGCGCCCGCGGCACGCGGCGCGACGTGCGGCGGCCGGTGTCAGAGACTACGGCAAGCACGACGCTCTGACGCCCTCGATTCGTCTTCGCCCGCGTCCCACAGGAATTTCCTTTGGTCGCAGGCGGGAATCCCGGAAAGGCGAAGGTCTTCTGGGATTCCCGCCTACGCGGGAAAGACATTGTCAGGGGAGCGGGAGGGCCCCTACCCGCCCTTTACCCGCCCTTTTTCACCCGTTCCCGTTGGCCGCAAAATGGGCGATGGTCTTGCGCAGGCCGTCGTCCAGTTCGACGCGCGGCTCCCAGGCGAGCAGGCGGCGGGCCAGGGCGATGTCCGGGCGGCGGCGCACCGGATCGTTGAAGGGCAGCGGCCGGTGCACGATGGCCGAGGCCGAGCCGGTCAGCGCGATGATGCGCCCGGCCAGTTCGCGCATCGTGAATTCCTGCGGATTGCCGAGATTGAGCGGGCCTGAGAAGTCGTCCGGGGTCGCCATCAGGCCGACCAGCGCCTCGACCAGGTCATCGACGTAGCAGAAGGCGCGCGTCTGCGTGCCGTCGCCGTACAGCGTCACCGCCTCGCCGGCCAGAGCCTGGACGATGAAATTGGAGACCACCCGGCCATCGTCGGGGCGCATGCGCGGCCCGTAGGTGTTGAAGATGCGCGCCACCTTGATGCGCACCTTGTGCTGGCGGTGGTAGTCGAAGAAGAGCGTCTCGGCGCAGCGCTTGCCCTCGTCGTAGCAGGCGCGCGGCCCAACCGGATTGACGTTGCCCCAGTAGGCTTCGCGCTGCGGGTGCTCGGCCGGATCGCCGTAGATTTCGCTGGTCGACGCTTGCAGGATCTTCGCTTTCACCCGCTTGGCCAGCCCCAGCATGTTGATGGCGCCGTGGATGCTGGTCTTCACCGTCTGCACCGGATCGTTCTGGTAATGGATAGGCGAGGCCGGGCAGGCCAGGTTGTAGATTTCGTCGACTTCGACATAGAGCGGAAAGGTGATGTCGTGGCGCAGCAGTTCGAAATTGGGGCGGGCCAGCAGATGGGCGATGTTGGCGCGCAGCCCGGTGTAGAAATTGTCCACACACAGCACGTCGTGGCCCTCGGCGACCAGCCGCTCGCACAGGTGCGAGCCGAGGAAGCCGGCGCCGCCGGTGACCAGGACGCGCCGGGGGACGAGCTTGGCCATGACCGCTCCTAGCCCGTCACGTCGCGGAAGACGCTCAGCCAATCCGCGACGAAACGGTCGATGTTGAAGCGGTGCAGGGCTTCCTTGCGGGCCTCCCGGCCCATTGCGGCGGCCTCCTCGGGGTGTTCGAGCAGATGGCGCATGGGTTCGATCAGGCGCTGCGGGTCGGTGTCGACAAAACCCGACTGGCCGTTCTTGATCACCGTGACCAGCTCGGTAGTGGCCAGGCCGACCACCGGCAAGCCGATCATCATCGCCTCGATGGCGGCCAGCCCCAGGCTGGTCCACCGGGTGGGGTGGAAATAGAAACGGTAGTGCGCCATGAAGGCCGGCAGCTCGTCGTTGGGCACCTCGCCCAGGCCGCCGCTGCGCTCCGATTCCATGCCCACCAGATCGAGTCGCACCTGGTCGCGGGCGGCGGCGAAGATGTCGGCCCCGACCCGCCGGCCGCGCGGTCCGAGGTGATTGACCACGGCAATACCGCGCGCCAGCCGGCCGTTGTAGCGCACGCCGTCGGGCAGCACCACGCCGTGCTCGACGACGCGGGCGGGCGTCTGGCCGCTGTCCCACATCAGCTGGTTGAAGTGGGTGACATGGACGAGCAGGGTGTTCGGATCGTTGACCGGGTGGCGGGTGTCGGTCGGGTTGTCGCGCGGTGGATCGTGCTCGAGGTAGATGCGCGGCAGGCTGCGCTGCGCCTCGCTGAGCAGTTGCAGGCGATCCTGCTCGTAGCCGCGCCGCGACTGGTAGAGCACGCAGTCGAAGGCGGTGGACCGGGCCTCGGCGAGCGACACCTCGACGACGTTGTCGCCCCACGGCAGGACCCCGGCCCGGCCGGCGTAGCCCGGCGAGCGGGCGGCGTCGGTAAGGACGTAGAAAGTATGCGGCACGTGCGACAGGTAATACAGGTAATTGCCATGCACATGCCAGGTCAGGATGCGTAGCTTATTCCGCAACATGGTGGCTCCTTCGCTGGTTGGAAAGCAGATAAAAGGACTCGCGGACGACGTCCTCGACGCTGACCCCGCGCGCGCAGGCGTGCCCGGTCGGGCATTCGTCGTAGGCACAGGGGCGGCAGGGAACGGGATGGGCGAGCACGCGGTGGCGTTCGCCGTCGAGCGGGCGCCAGCGCCGGTCATCGGCGCCCGAGCAGATGACCACGCTGGGCGTGCCGACCGCCGCCGCGACATGCGACATCCCGGTGTCGTTGCAGACCACCAGATCGGCGGCGGCGACCAGCGCGGCCAGCGTGCCCAGCGTGGTGTGGCCGGCCAGGTCGATGGCCGGCTGCCGCATGTTCTGACGGATGGCGGCAAGCAGCGGCGCCTCGTCGGCGGTGCCGGTGAGCACGATGCCCAGCCCGACTGCCGCCAGGGCATCGGCGACCAGTGCGAAACGCTCGGGCAGCCAGCGCCGGGACGCCAGGCGGGCGCCGGGGTGGATGCAGGCGTAGCCGCGCTCGCCGATCGGCAGCATGGCGCGCAGGGCGGCGAAGGTGGCGGCCTCGGCCGGCAGAATGGGCAGTTCCAGCGCCTCGCCGCGCGACGGCATGCCGAGATGCTCGGTCAGTGCCAGCAGGCGGCGGATTTCCGGCAACTCGTCGGGCCAGGGCAGGAAGGTCTGCGGGTTCGGGCAGGGCTGGTCGGGCAGATAAAAACCGGCGCAGCGCCGGGCGCCAAGCAGGGAGATCAGTTGGTTGGTCAGGATGCCGGAACCGTGCATCTGGATGGCGAGGTCGAAACGGCGGGACTGCGCTTCGGCCAGGAAAATTTCCAGGCTGGCCAGGTCGGGCCGCCGCTCGGGCAGGCCGGGAAAGCCCGGGAATTCCATGAAATCGTTGATATAGGGCAGGCGGGTGGCGAAATCGGCCGCCCACGGCAGACCGATCAGCGTGATGTGCGCCGCCGGCCGGGCATGGCGGATGGCGCGCATGGCCGGCACGGCGCACAGCAGGTCGCCGAGTTGCAGGGCACGAAAGAGGACGATGCGTTCGGACATGGCTGACGTCCTGATGTGGCAATTCATGCGAAAGGCACCCGGAAATGCCAGGCCCCGGCCAGGCGCCAGAACACGGCCAGCGGCGGAATCAGTGCCGAGGTCAGGGCGATGCCAAGCCGCTCCTTCCATTCCCGGCTCAAGCCTTCCAGCCGGCGGCGGGCGAACTGCGCGGTGAGCAGCAGCCAGCCGACGGCCGCCGCCAGCGCCCAGCCCGGCGCCCCGGCGAGCAGGGCGGCGAGCGCCGCCACGAGCAGCAGGACGGTCAGGTAGTAGCGCAACGGCGGCCGGGCGGCGATCTTCTCGCGGTACAGGCGGCGGTGCTTCTTGTAGAGCAGGGCTTCGAAATATAGATTGCGGTGCAGGCGCAGGCATTGCGATGCAGGCGCCTGGCGCGCCGGATGGATGACCAGCGGCTTGCCGGCCTGGACGACCCGTTCGCCATTTTCGAGCAGCGTGAAATAGAGGTCGGAGTCCTCGCGCCACGGCCGCTTGAAGCGCTCGTCGAAGCCATTGACGCGAAGCAGCGCGGTGCGCCGCACGAAGCAGTTGGCGGTGACGAACTCGGCCCCGTCGAGGCCGGCGATGTTGCGCTCGGCATCGGTCGGCCGGGCGCGCAGCGGTACCAGCACATAGCCCCAGGCGGCGGCGATGTCCGGCTCGGCCATGGCCTCCAGCCCGGTCACCAGCCAGTCCGGGGCGGGAATGGTGTCGTCGTCGGTGAAGGCGATGATCGCGGCACGCGCCGCGCGCCAGCCGGCGTTGCGCGCCGCAGCCGGGCCGCGCTGGCCGGGTGGCGGGCACAGGTAGCGCAGTTCGCAGTTGTTGCCATGGCGCGCCATGTCGCGGGCGATCCCGGCCAGCTGGCGGCGCGTATCGTCGGAGCGGCCGTCATCGACGACGATCACCTCGTAGGCTTCCGGTGCCGGATGCTGACTGATGATGGCTTCCAGACAGCGGCGCAGCATCTCGGGGCGAAGGTAGGTGGGAATGACGACCGAAACGAGCGGATTCATCGCGCTTTCTCCACCAGGAAGGAACCGATGGCCAGTGCATCGAGCGGCGTCGACCAGAAGGCGTTGAGGGCGTCGCGCGGCGTGCACACGATGGGCTCGCCGCGCACGTTGAATGACGTGTTGATCAGCACCGGCACCCCGGTCAACCGCCGGAAGGCCTGCAACAGCAGGTAGAAGCGCGGGTTCCAGCGTGGCGACACGGTCTGCACGCGGGCCGTGCCGTCGACATGGACGGCGGCCGGGATGCGTTCGGCCGCCTGGGCCGTGGCGACATGCACAAAGAGCATGAATGGCGACTTGCCGCCATTGGCATGGCCGTCGATGAACCAGTCGCCGACCGCCTCCTCGAGGATGGCCGGCGCCACCGGACGGAAGTCCTCGCGATCCTTGAGTTCGTTGAGGCGCGCCTGCATCGCCGGATCGATCGGTGAGGCCAGGATGGAGCGGGCGCCCAGTGCGCGCGGCCCGAATTCCATGCGATCCTGGAACCAGCCGACGATCTTGCCCTCGGCGAGCAGGCCGGCGACCTGTTCCGGCACGTCGAGCAGGTGGCGGTGGGGCAGCTTGGCCCAGCGCAGCGCGGCCTCGATCTCGTCGTCGTCGTAGGCCGGCCCGTAGTAAGCGTGTTCCATGTGCCAGCGCTCGCCGCCGCCGCGCTCCTGGCGATCGACCCACAACGCCGCGCCGAGCGCCGTGCCGGCATCGCCGGCGGCCGGCTGGACCCAGACCTCGTCGAACAGGCCGCTGTCGCGCAGACGGGCGTTCATCACGCAATTGAGCGCGACGCCGCCGGCCAGGCAAAGCTGCTTTTCGCCGCTGGCCCTGCTCAGCCAGCCGGCCAGTTCGAGCGCGGTTTCCTCCAGTAGTTGCTGCAGCGAGGCGGCGATGTCGAAATGCGCCTGTTCGAGCAGGGCGCCGCGCTTGCGCGGCGGCCCGAGGCAGCCGGCGAGCGGCAGCGGAGGGCGGGTGAAGCCGCCGTCGCCGTCGTAGCGCAACAATTCGCGAAAGACGTCGCGGTAGATCGGTTTGCCGTAGGAAGCCAGCGCCATGACCTTGTATTCGTCGCTCGAATGCAGGAAACCGAGGTGGCGGGTGACGTCCTCGTAGAGCAGGCCGAGCGAATGCGGGTAGTTGATCTGGCGCAGGCGCTGCAGCTGGCCGTCGCGCCACACTCCGAGCGTCGTCGTCGCCCGCTCGCCGCGGCCGTCCAGGGTCATCACCGCCGCCGAGTCGAAAGGTGCGGCAAGGAAGGCGCTGGCCTCGTGCGCCAGGTGGTGCTCGACGAAATGCCAGCGGAAGCGGTCCGCGGCATCGGCGAAACGCGCCTGCAGGTGGTGCGGCACGCCGCCGACCAGCTGGCGCGGAGCATTGACGACATAGGCGTAGAACAGCGGCTCCCAGGGGCTGGCCCAATCCTCGCCCGGCGGCCGGGCCGACGGCTGCAGCGGCAGGCTGATCGAATCGCCCGCGACATGCCCGGGGAGCAGCGCCGGGTCGTAGGAATAGGCGACATGGTCGATATCGGCCAGCCGGATGCCGGCCTCGGCCAGGCAGTAATCGATGGCCGCCCACGGCAGTTCCCACGCCGTGAAAGGCAGCGGCCGCTTGCCGTGCTTGATGCGGTTGAAGCGTTCCTCCTCGGCGGCGGCAACCAGTTCGCCGTCGCGCACCAGGCAGGCGGCGCTGTCGTGGTAGGCGGCATTGATGCCCAGGGTGTACATCGTCGCGGCTCCTTTTTTCAGGTTTTCAGGCCGGCACCGCCGGCCAGCGATCGGCCCCGGCGTCGAGCAGTTCGCGCGCCGCGCCGGCGACGCGCTGCGGATCGAGCAGGTGCAGGCAGTTGTGGTGGCTCTGCGGACAGACGCTGCGGTAGCAGAAGCGGCACGGCACGTCGTGGTAGACGACACGGTGCGGCACCTGCCAGGGTGCGTGCTGCGGGTTGGTCAGGGCGTAGATGTCGACCACCGGCGTGCCCAGCGCGGCGGCGATATGCACCGGGCCGGTGTTGTTGGCGACGAGCAGCGCCGCGCCGGCGATCACCGCGGCCAATTGGCCGAGATCGAGAACGCCGGCCAGCGAGGCGACCGAGCGGTGCAGGCCGCCGCGTATGGTATCGACCAGCCCGCTCTCGACGCGGTCCCCGGTGAACACCAGCTGGCAGTCCGGCCAGGCGCCCAACAGCTCGGCCACCGCCGCGAACTGCTCGGGCGCGTAGCGGCGCGAGGCAGCGCTGGCCCCCGGGTGGAGGACGATCCAGCGCCGTCCGGGATCGATGCCGACCGCCTGCAGGCGGGCTGCCGCCGCTTCCCGGGCGCCCGGCGGCAGACGGAAGGACAGGCGTTCGTCGTCGGTGACGGCGCCGACGCTGGCGACCAGATCGAGCTGGCGGCGGACCTCGTGGCGCACCATTTCGTGCGGCTCGGGCTCGGGTACCCAGTGACTGAGCAGGCGGTAGGGATTTTCGCGGCAATGGGCCAGGCTGAGCGGTATCCCGGCCAGCCAGCAGAGCAGCGCGGCGGGCAGCGGATTCTGGCTGTACACGGTAAAGATCACCACGGCGTCGTAATGGCCGCGGCGCAGCAGATCGACGGTCGCCGCCACCGCCTCCGGCGTCGCATTGCCGTCCGGCATCCACGGCGTGTCGGCGACTACGACGGTGTCGATTTCCGGCACGAAGGGGGCCACCGCCACCCCGCCCGGCGACGTGAGCAGTGTGATGTGGCGGCCGGGTAGCGCGGCGTGCAGGGCGCGCAGGGCCGGTGTGGTCATCAGCACGTCACCCAGGTTGTCGAGACGTACGGCTAGCACGCGATGCGCGGTGGCCCACAGGGGCACCGGAGTGCTGGCCGCAGCGCTACCGCTCATGCCGTTTCCTTTCCCGATACCGTGGCTTCCCGGCCGCCCTGCGCCGGCAGCCAGGCCGCATTCGCGGCCGGGCGCAGGATGGCGGTGGCCACTGCGGCGAAGTCGCGGGCCACGACATCGGGCCGACGGCCAGCGCCGGCACGCCACACGGTTTCCGAGCCGACGTCGAGCAGCACCGACCGGCAGCCGGCGGCATGTCCGGCTTCGACGTCGTCGAGGATGTCGCCGACCATCCACGAACGGCGCAGGTCGATGCCGTGCTCGGCGGCGGCCCGCTGCAACAGGCCGGGCTGCGGTTTGCGGCAGGCGCAGGGCGGGTCTTCGCCGGCCGCGGCAGGCCGGTGCGGGCAGTAATAGGCAGCGTCCAGGCGCACCCCGTGGCGGGCCAGCCGCCGGGCCAGTTCCGCCTCGACGGCGGCGAGGTCGGCCGCGGAAAACCGGCCGAGGGCGAGGCCCGGCTGATTGCTGGCCAGGATCAGCCGGTAGCCGGCCGCCTGCAGCCGGGCCAGCGCGGCGCCGGCCCCGGCCCGCAGGCGCAGGCGGGCCGGATCGGCGCTGTAGGGGCGGTCGTGTACCAGGGTACCGTCCTTGTCGAGAAAGACCGCCGCGTTCATCGGGCGTCCCAGGCGCGGCGCGCCGTCCCGCCCGGCGGGGACAAGCCTTTCCCGGAGCGGTCCGGCAGGCTCATGGCCATGAGGTTTCCCCCATCGGCAGTACGCTGATCTCGGGGACCACGCTGGCCGCCGGCATGAGCAGCACGGCGAGCACCGCCGCCGCGACGCTGGACGGTTCCTGCAGGCAGTTGCGGTCGATGTCGGGAAAGCGGTCGAGCAGGAAGGGGGTGCGCATGCCGCCGGCGATCACCGCGCTGACCCGGATGCCGTGCGGCCGCAGTTCGGCATGCAGGGCGTGCGAAAAGCCGAGCAGCCCCCACTTGCTGGCGTGGTAGGCGGCGGCATTGGGCCAGGCGCGCTTGGCCGCGGTGGAGGCGATGTTGACGATGTGGCCGCCACCGGAGTGCTTCATGTGGCGGGCGGCCAGCCGGGAGAGCAGGAAGGGGCCACGCAGGTTGGTGGCGATGACGTGGTCCCACTGCTCGACTTCCAGCTCGTCGACCGGGCAGGTGTAATCGACGCCGGCATTGTTGATCAGAATGTCGAGCCGGCCGTCGTCGGTAACGATCTCGTCGATGACGCCGGCGACCTGGCTGGCGTCGCCGACGTCGAGGGTCGCCGGGCGCGCCTTGAAGCCCTGACCGGACAGCGTGCGGGCATGCCCCTCGGCCAGCTCGGCCTTGACGTCGGCGACGATCACACGCGCTCCGCTGACGGCGAGCGCCTCGCACAACGCCGCACCGAGGCCACGGCCGCCGCCGGTGACGAGGGCGGTCTTGCCGGCCAGCGGTAGCCCGCTCATGGCGCGGCCATCCCCGCCGTCATCCCGGCCGCCAGCGTCAGCCGCGGCGGCGCCTGCACGGCGGCATAGACGCCGTGCAACTGCGCCACCACCTGCTTCCAGGTAAAGGCGGCGCGTACCCGGCGCATGCCGGCGCGGCCCATGGCACGGCCCAGTTCCGGATTGTGGCGAAGCACGGCGAGGCGGCCGGCGAGGGCGGCGGGGTCGTGCGGCGGGACGAGGAAACCGGTCACCGCATCGACCACGCTGTACTTGATGCCACCGACCTCGGCGCCGACCACCGGGCAGCCGCAGGCCATGGCTTCGAGCGGCGTGATGCCGAACGGCTCGTACCAGGGCGTGGTGACGAAGACATCGGCGGTACAGTAGAAATCGCGCAACAGGTGGCGCGGCTGGCGGCCGGTGAAGATCACCCGGTCACGCACCCCCTCGCGCTCGGCGAGGGCGGCCAGGCGGCCGATTTCCGGGGTCAGCCGGGGATCGGGCTGCTCCGCTTCGCCGCCGACCACCAGCAGGCGGGCGGCGATGCCGTGCTCGCGCTTGAGCACCGCCAGGGCGCGGATCACATTGTCGATGCCCTTGCGCGGCACCAGGCGACCAAGCTGGAGGACCACGAAATCGTCGTCGGTCAGGCCGAATTGGTGGCGCAGGCTGTGCCCGCCGGGGCCGAGTTCGCCCGGGTCAAAGCCGCAGGGCACGATCTCGACGCGTTCCGGGTCGGCAGCGTAGAGCTCGACCAGATCGGCGCGGTCCTGCGGGCATTCGGCGACGATGCGGTCAGCCTGGGCGACCAGTTCCTGCTCGATGGCGATGCGCTCAGGCGGAAAACCGTCGGCCTGGCCCTGGTGCTGGCGCCGCACCTTGCCCAAGGCGTGGAAGGTGATGACGAAAGGCAGGCCGAGCGCCCGCTTCAAGGCCAGGGCGACCTGGCCGGACATGAAGAAATTGGCGTGCACCACGTCGTAGCGCCGGCTGGCCGGCCGGCAATGCTCGACCAGATGCCCGGCGAACTCGGCCATGAACGACAGAAGCCCTTCCTTGGCGACGAAGCGGGGCGGCCCGGCCGGCACGTGGACGACCCGCAGGTTGGGCGCCAGGTGGACGACCGGCGCCTGCTCCGGCTGGTCGCGCCGGGTGAACACGTCGACCCGGTGGCCGCGCCGCGCCAGGTGCGCGGCGACCTGGGCGACATAGACGTTCTGGCCGCCGCTATCGACGCTGCCCGGGCTGGCAAGCGGCGAGGCATGTTCGCTGATCAGGGCAATTTTCATGGTCCGAGGTCCAGAGAAGGGAAGGGGGGAATGAGTCGGAAACGGCTCGCGACTCCCCAGCAATCGCTGTGCCGCGCCCCAGTCGCCATGCCATGCTTCCCGCGCCCACCGCAGGTCGGTGCCGGTTTTGCCCCGGGCGCAGCAAAAATTGCGCGCCACTACGCACCCGATTCGCCGGGTATGCCCCTTGCTGCCCTCCGCCGCCATGAAGCGCCTTTTTCTTCGCCTGCAGCGCCACCATGCCCTGCGCCGCGCCCGGCGCCGGGAACAGCCGGTGCTGCCGCTCTACGCCGAAATGTCTCGCGGTTCGCTGATCGGCCTCGTCGTCTGTCTGCTCGGCGCCATCGCCATCGGCAGCCGCTCCGGCCCGGCGCTGTGGGCCGCCCTGTTCGGTGCCGGGATTGGCGCCTTGAGCGGCCTCCTGGTCTGGCTGGGGTCCGACCAGCTCGACGAACAGCCGGTCGTTCCGCCCCACCGGCCGCGTTGGCGGCCGGAAAATGGGCCACCGCACCGGAGCCGCCCGGGCGAGCGAAGCCTGTCCGCACAGCTGCGCCCCGCCAACAGCGGCCGCCACCCGACCCGCCCGCACGCCCACCGCAAGCGCTGAGCGCTTCCTTTGACCCTCTTCTATTTGAGCGGTCCCTTGGAACGCTGCGCCGCGTCGTCGGATTTACCCGGCTCGCGCTGGATCACGCTGACCGTTCCGTCGCTTTCCATGCACGCCATGCGGACATCGGCCAGATCGTCGATGCCGTGCTCGCGCAGCTTGGCCTGCAGTTCCTCGACGCTGAGGAATTCACGGCGCAGGTTGCGGTACTGGATGCGGCCGTCGCGCACCAGGCAGATTGCCGGCGCCGACAGCAGGCGGCGCAAGGCGGGAAAGCGGTAGGCGAGATAGTCGAGCAGCAGGTTCCAGCCGAGGATGGTCGAGATCAGCACCAGGCCGTCGCTCACCGACCGGTATTCGGCGGCCATCGCGTTCTGGGCGGCATCGGCGACCAGCACGATGACCAGCACGTCGGCGATGCCGACGGCACCGATGTCGCGCTGCAACACGCTGCGGAAGACGGTGAACAGGAATAAATAGATGATCGTGCCGCGGACGACGAGTTCGAGCGGCGAGACGGTGAAGACGAAGAGCGTGTTCCAGTCGGGAGCCATGGCCCCCGCCGTGCAATGGCCGTGCCGCACCGGCACGCCGCTTGCACGCCTGCATTCACTGCCGGTTACCCCACGGAGCTCTTCTCCATGTCCGCCGAATCCAGCAAGACGACCCTGCCGCCCCAGCATCAGGAACGACAGCCCGGCCGCGAAAGCGAAATGCAGCCGCCGCCGGCTTCATTCGCCGACCACTACGTCGGCAGCGGCCGCCTGCAAGGCCAGGTGGCACTGGTGACCGGCGGCGACAGCGGCATCGGACGGGCGACCGCAATCGCCTTTGCCAAGGAAGGCGCCGATGTCGCCATCGCCTATCTCGAGGAATGCGACGATGCGCGGCAAACCCGCCAGGCCATCGAAGCCTGCGGGCGGCGGGCCTTGGCCATCGCCGTCGACCTGGGTGACGAAGCGGCCTGCCGGCAGACCGTCGAGCGCGTGGTCGGCGAATTCGGCCGCCTCGACGTGCTGGTCAACAATGCTGCCGAGCAGCATCCGCAAGACAGTCTGGCCGACATCAGCAGCGCGCAGCTCGAACGCACCTTCCGTACCAACGTCTTCGCCATGTTCTATTGCACCAAGGCCGCCCTGCCGCACCTGCAAGCCGGGGCACGCATCATCAACACCGCCTCGGTCACCGCCTATCTGGGCAGCCCCCATCTGCTCGATTACTCGGCAAGCAAGGGCGCCATCGTCTCCTTCACCCGCTCGCTCGCCCTGCAACTGGTCGATAAAGGAATCCGCGTCAATGCGGTGGCTCCCGGGCCGATCTGGACCCCGCTCATCCCCTCCACCTTCGCCGCCGGGGAGGTCGGCCACTTTGGCGCCAACACGCCGATGGAGCGCCCCGGCCAGCCCGACGAAGTGGCCCCCGCCCTGGTCTTCCTGGCCACCGACGCCTCATCCTACATGACAGGCCAGGTACTCCATCCGAACGGAGGACGCATCGTCAACGGTTAATGCGACCCAGGAATAGTTCTCCCGGACGCGGTATGAACCGCGTCCCCCCGCTGTTGTCCATTGCACATGACTTTAACGAAAAGCCATCGGGAAGGGGAGGCCATTCGTTGACGCCTCGACCAGGTGGCAATTGCAGTCCAAGGAAAGCGGTATGCCCCAGGTGTTGCTTGTTGATGACGACCCCGAGACCGTCGCCTGGATCACCGAACTGGTCCGCAGCGAGGGATTTACCATTGCCAGCGCCAGTTCCCTGCGCGCGGCACGCGCTCATCTCAGCCGTTCGGCCCCGGATTTGCTGATCACCGACCTGACACTGCCGGATGGGCAGGGTATTGAGTTGCTGGCCGATCTCGATCCCGGCAACGTAACCGATGTCGTGGTCGTCACGGGAAATGCCAGCATCGAAACGGCCATCGGCGCTTTGCGCGCCGGCGCTGCCGACTACCTGATCAAGCCGATCGATGTCGAACGGCTGCGCGGCATCCTGCTGCGCATTCCGCGCCCCGAGGAGGTGCGCCGCGAAATCGTCGAACTGCGCGACGAATTGCGTCGGCTCGGCCGCTTCGGCCAAACCCTCGGCCGCTCGCCGCCCATGCACCGGCTCTACGACCAGTTCGCGCGCGTCGCCCCGACCTCGGCCAATGTCCTGCTGATTGGCGAAAGCGGCGTCGGCAAGGAACTGGCGGCGCAGACCATCCACGACCTCAGCCGACGCAAGGCGCAGCCCTTTCTGCCGGTGAATTGCGGCGCCATTTCGCCGCAACTGATCGAAAGCGAGCTGTTCGGCCACGAAAAGGGTAGTTTTACCGGCGCCGACCGCCAGCACCGCGGCTTTTTCGAGCGCGCCCACCGCGGCACGCTGTTCCTCGACGAAGTCACCGAAATGCGTCCCGAACTGCAGGTCAAGCTGCTGCGCGTGCTGGAGACCGGCACCTTCATGCGCGTCGGCACCAATGAGCCGATCGCCGCTGATGTACGCCTGATCGCCGCCACCAATCGCTCGCCGGAAAAGGCGGTGGCCGACGGCACGCTGCGCGAAGATCTGTACCACCGTCTGAACGTCTTTCCCATCCACCTGCCACCGCTGCGCGAGCGGGGTACCGACATCGAATTCCTGGCCCGCCACTTCCTCGACCAGTTCAATGCCGAGGAACACACCCACAAACGCTTCTCGCCGGCCGCCATTGCCTCCCTCTACGCCCACAGCTGGCCGGGCAACGTGCGGGAACTGAAAAATTACGTGCAGCGCCTGTTCATCATGTCCGACGAAATCCTCGATGTCGGCGCACCGCCGGAAAGCCCCTTCCACGAGCCGGAAAGCTCCCTGCTCACGGTGCGCATCGGCAGCACGCTGGAAGAGGTCAACCGTCGTCTGATCGAGGCCACCCTGGCCGAGTGCGGCAACGTCAAGCGTGTCGCTGCCGAAGTCCTCGGCATCAGCCTGAAAACGCTGTACAACCGCCTCGCCGTGTACCAGGGCGGCAAGGCCGAGACCCCGGACGATGGGCTGGATAGCGGCGACAGCCTTGAAAAGCCGCCGCCACCCCACCGGCCCGAGCGGCGGCTGGCCACCAGCAATACCGACACGCGCTAAGCGCCGGGAACGCCAATCGCAGACCCAGCGGTCACCGGCCGGCGTTCCACGGGCGCCCGGCCGCAGCATGTAAGCCTTACATGCCCCGGTAACACTTACAGCCCCGAGCGGGCCAGACCCATCCAGCGAGGTAATCCGATGAAACGCAGCAGCCAGGCAACCAGCGACAGGGAATCGCCCACCCGCGACACGCCGGCCGGTGGGCTCGCCCAGCCCGACGAACGCGACCAAACCCCGGCCGGCACGGCCGTCGACCGTAAGACCATCGGCCCGCGCCAGATCATCCAGCAGGCCGCCCGCGACGTTGCGCGCGGCCTCCAGGACACCGACCTGCACGGCACGTCCACCAACGTGCCGGGGCCGCCGCCACGGCAAGCCGAGCCGATGGTGTCGCCGGCCGGCAACCGGCGCAGCTATGCCGACGACCAGCGCGCCACCCCAGCCAAACCTGTGGATCGCGTTACTCCGCCCAAGAGCAGCTAGGGAGGGCCGGCGCCTTCCCCTTGCCGAAAAGGCGCCGGGCAAAACCCCCGGTTTTTAGGCCCGCCGTTTGCATAAGCCGAGGGGCGCGACCCTCCGCGTCACCTCAAGGAGCGACAGATGCAAACCACCAGCAGCGACAAGCCGGCTGCGCTTTCCGCGTCGGCCGAAGAACTGGCCGCCCAGGCCGGCACGCGTATCGGGCAACTCACGGAAGGCGCCCACAAGACCATAGACCGCGTCGCCGATACGGCCCAGACGACCGCCCGCCGCCTCGGTCTGAAGCGTGCCCAACTGGCGAGTCTGCAGCGCCGCTGGGCCTCCAATTCCTGTCAGACGGTATGCCGACATCCGGTCGCCTCGCTGGCCATCGCCCTGGCAGCCGGCGTACTGATCAGCCATTTTTCGGAAAACCACAAGGACGAGCCGGAGCTGGGCTGACATGGGCGCCGATCGCCTGCCGGCCGGCCTTGGCGACCCGCTGCCGTCCTCGCGCGCCGCCCGTTCAGGCAGGACCGTCCCGCACCTGGCTGATGCCGCTCCATCGGCTACCTTTTCCGCCGCCGAGTTCCCCACGGACGCCCGGCAACTCGGCCGTCTGCTCTTCATTTCGCCGCACCTCGACGACGCCGTTTTCGCCTGCGGCCGCCTGCTCGCCTCGGCCCCCGAAGCGATCGTCGCCACCGTCTTCGCCGCCTCGCCGGCACCCGGCTCGGCCCTGACCGAGTGGGACCGGGCGAGCGGCTTTGCCAGCGGGGACGAGGCCGTCGCCTGCCGCCGCGAGGAGGATCGCCAGGCGCTCGCCGCCCTCGACGCCTGGCCGCTGTGGCTAGACCTGCCGGACAGCCAGTACGCGCCACTGCCGCCGCTCGCCGCGGTGGTCGACTGCTTGCGCCGGCTGCTCTTCCAGTGCGAACCGCAAACTGTCTTCTTTCCGCTCGGCCTGTTTCATAGCGACCACCGCCTCACCCGCGAAGCCGTGCTCACCCTGCTGCCCGCCTGTTCGGGCTGCCACTGGTTCGCCTACGAGGATGCGCTGTACCGCTGCCTGCCCGGGCAGCGCGAGGCGGGCATGACGGCCGTGGTCCAGACTGGCCTCGCGCCCTATCCGGCCCGCTTCGCGGAGACGGCCGATGCCGCCGGGCGCAAGCGCCGCGCCGTCGCCTGCTACGAGTCGCAGCTGCGCGCCCTGGCCACGCCCGGCCGGCCCGGCCACGCCGATCTCACCGCGGGCGAGATCTACTGGCGGATCGGTGGCGCGCAAGCCGCGGGAAACGCAGCATCATGAACGATCCCGGCCGCATCGCCGTCGTCGTCCTTACCCACAACCGCCGGGTGGAAATCCTGCGCACCTTGCATCAACTGTTCTCGGCCGGCGAGAAACCGACAGTCTGCGTCGTGGACAACGCGTCGACCGATGGCAGCGCCGAGGCCATCGCCCAGCTCTTCCCGGCGGTACGCCTGGTCCGGCTGAGCGAAAACCAGGGGGCCGCCGGACGCAACCACGGCGTGTATGCCGTGGCGGCTCCCTACGTCGCCTTTTGCGACGACGACACCTGGTGGGCGCCCGGCGCGCTGGCCCGGGCCGCCGACCTGCTCGACCGTCAGCCGCGCCTGGCCGCCGTCACCGCCCGCGTGCTGGTCGGCCCGACGCAGCGCGAGGACCCGACCAGCACGCTGATGGCGGCCAGCCCCTTGCCCCGGCTGGCCGACCGCGAGGGCATCACCACCGTCACCGGCTTGATGGCCGGGGCCTGCGTCGTGCGCCGGGCCGCCTTTCTCGCCGTCGGTGGCTACGAGCCGCGCCTGTTCCTGGGCGGCGAGGAAGAACTGCTCAGCCTCGACCTGATGGCCGACGGCTGGTACCTGGCTTACGCCCCGCAACTGGTCGTCCATCACTACCCATCGTCGCACCGCGATGTCGGAGCCCGCCGCCGCCTGCTGCTGCGCAACGCACTGTGGTGCGCCTGGCTGCGCCGGCCGCTCGCCGCCGCCCTGCGCGAAACCGCCCGCCGCCTGTGGGCCGCAGCACACGGCCCCGGCCTGGGGCGAACCCTCGGCGACAGCCTGCGCGGACTGCCCTGGGTGCTGAAACGGCGGCGGGTCGTTCCGGCGCATGTCGAATTGCAACTGCAGATGCTGGAGCGCAGCCAGTAGAAGTACGCAGGAAGTGGTGGTGCCGCGACGGGAATGCCGATTGCGGCAAGTTTGGAAGGTCCCTCGGTAAGACTGGATGTCGATTTCCGTTGGGGATCATTTCCGGTCATGCAAAAAGGAGCAACACAATGAGATCGCAACATTCATCATCAGGCCCGTCTCGCGGCGATTGGGAACGTTCCCGCTACGAAGGCGAGCAACAGTCCTCCGAGTACGGCAGGTCCCGCCAGCGTGGTTTTGAAGGCGAAGGCGGGTATTCCGAATCGGAATACGGCGAACGCCCGGAATACCAGTCGCAGTCCGGCCGCTACGGCGGCGGATCGCAACAGGGGCAGGGCGGCTGGGGCGGTGAGTCGCAGTCCTTTCGCGGCGGCTATGGTCAGGGATCTTCCTACCAGGGTTCCGGCCAATCCCGCTCGGGTCAGGGCGGATACGGCGGCTATGAATCCGAAGATTTCGGCCGTGGCCAGGGCGGCGGTCAGGAACGCTATTACGGCCAGTCCTCGTCGCGTCCTTATTCTCCGCGCTATGAGCAAGGCGGGCAGCAGGGCTTCGGCGGCGGCCAGGGTTACGGCCATCAGGAATTCGGATCTTCCGGCTATGGCGGCGAATACGGCGGCGGCCAGTCATTTGGCGGCCAAGGTGGCCAGTTTGGCGGCCAGAGCGGTCAATCGTCCGGTGGACAGTCATTCGGAGGCCAGGGAAGCTGGTCCGGCCAGTCCGGCGGTTTCTCCGGACAGCAGGGTAGCCAGCGTTACGGTCAAACCGGCCAGAGCCAACGTTCGCGCCGTGGGCCGAAGGATTTCGTGCGTTCCGACGAACGGATCCGGGAAGCGGTCTGCGAACGCCTGAGCGAAGAGGATTCGGTCGACATCAGCGAAGTCAGCGTCGACGTCAAGGAAGGTTGCGTCACGCTCGAAGGCAGCGTGCCGGAACGCCGCATGCGCCACACCATCGAGGACATCGCCGACAACTGCTGGGGCGTCAAGGATGTCGAGAACCATGTTCGCGTCCAGTCGACCCAATCCGGCCAGTCCAGCCAATCCGGTCAATCGCAATCCAGCCAGTCCGGCAAATCCGGCCAGTCTGCCCAGTCAGGCAGCACGGGCGAAGGGTTCGGGACGGCCGAATCGACCAAGAGCAGCAGTTCCATGTCCGGCAAAAGCAAGGGGCGGGAAGAGTCGAGCCATTGAGGCGCAGCAGCCCGTGGTTTTCTGGTGCCTTGCATCGATTACCGAAATTACAGGAGAAACGAAATGGCAAGTTCAATTAATCCAGGTAGCACCCAGACGGGCAGCCAGGCCAAGATCGTGGGCGGCACGCCCGGCGAGGGTCCCGGTCCCGAGGTCATGGCGTCTGATACGCTGGAGGGCGATGATGTGGTCAACGTCCAAGGTGAGGACCTTGGCGAGATCAAGGACATCATGATCGACGTGCGCAACGGCAAGGTCGCCTATGCGGTATTGTCATCGGGCGGTTTTCTCGGCATCGGCGACAAGCTGTTCGCCATTCCGTGGAGCGCACTGACGCTGGACGCCAACCAGAAGCGCTTCGTCCTCGACGTGGACAAGGAAAAGCTCAAGAACGCCCCGGGTTTCGACAAGCATCACTGGCCTTCGATGGCCGACCCGACTTGGGCCCAGCAGGTGCATGAGTATTACGGCCAGCGCACTTACTGGACGTCATCCACGGGCGTCTAAAGCGCACCGTTCCTGAACGCGAACGGGTGAATTTCGCCCGTTTTGCGCCATGCCTCCGACACCGTCGTCCTCGACAATCGCCTTCGTGTTGCGGTTGTTGCGTACGGCGGTGTTGCGTTATCGCGACCGCACGCTGGTCGCGCTTGTCCTGGTCGTCCTCGCCAAGCTGGCGGTCATCGCCGTGCCGCTGGCCCTCAAGGCGGTGGTCGATGCCTTCGGCGGCGCCCGGCCGGCCTTGGCCCTGCCGGTATTCCTGCTGCTCGCTTACGCTACCCTGCGTTTTCTTGGCACCCTGTTCGGCGAAATCCGCGATCTGGTCTTCGCCCGCGTCACGCAGAGCATCGTTTCCGGTTTCATGCTGCAGGTCTTCGAGCACCTGCACCGGTTGAGCGTCCGTTTCCACGCCCTGCGCCACACCGGCGGCGTGACCCGCGACGTCGAACGCGGCACGACCGGCGTCGGCTTCCTGCTCGGCGTCGGGCTATTCACCATCCTGCCCACCCTGGTCGAAATCGGCGGCGTGGTCGGCATCATGAGCTTCAACTACAGCCTGTGGTTCACGATCATCATTTTCGTCACCTTCGCGATCTACGGCTCTTTCACCGTCGCCTATACCGAGCGCCGCGCCATCTACCAGCGCCAGCTCAACAAGCTCGACTCGCGCGCCAACAGCCACCTGGTCGACAGCATGCTCAACTACGAGACGGTCAAGTACTACACCAACGAGGATTTCGAACAGCGACGCTTTTCCGGCATCCTGGGGCGCTGGGTCGAAATCGGCGTGCGCAACCAGAGGGCACTGTTCTTCCTGCACGTCGGGCAGAGCGGCATCATCGCCTGCGGCGTCGCCGCCGTCATGCTGCTGGCTGGCCACAACGTCGTCCAGGGCAGTATGACGGTGGGCGACCTGGTGCTGGTCAATGCCTACCTGATCCAGGTCTGCCTGCCGCTCAATTCGCTCGGCTTCGTCTTCCGCCAGGCACGCGACGCGGTGGTCAACGCCGAACGCATGTTCCGCCTGCTCGACGAGCGCCCGGAGATCGCCGACCCGGCGACGCCGGCCGACCTGCGGCTGGAGCGCGGCGAAGTGCGCTTCGAGCATGTCGATTTCGGCTACGAGCCGGGGCGGCAGATACTGCGCGACGTCAGTTTCAGCATCGCGCCGGGCGGCACGGTGGCGGTGGTCGGCGGCAGCGGTTCGGGCAAATCGACGCTGGCCCGGCTGCTTTTCCGCTTCTACGACGTGAGCGCCGGCCGCATCAGCATCGACGGGCAGGATCTGCGCGACGTGCCGCAGCGCAGCCTGCGTGCCGCCATCGGCATCGTGCCGCAGGACACCATCCTGTTCAACGACACCATCGCCTACAACATCGCCTACGGCCGGCCCGGCGCCAGCCTCGACGAGGTCGTCGAGGTGGCCCGCGCGGCGCATGTGCATGACTTCATCACCAGCCTGCCGGAGCAGTACGACACGCCGGTCGGCGAGCGCGGCGTCAAGCTGTCGGGCGGCGAGAAGCAGCGCATCGCCATCGCCCGCGCCATGCTCAAGAATCCGCCGATCATGATTTTCGACGAGGCCACCTCGGCCCTCGACACCCGTGCCGAGCGCGCCATCCAGGACGAACTCGACCGCCTGGCGCAGGAGCGGACGACGCTGATCATCGCCCATCGCCTGTCCACCATCGTCGACGCCGACGAAATCCTCGTTCTCGAACACGGCCGCGTCGTCGAACGCGGCACCCACGGCGCCCTGCTGCGCCAGGCCGGCGTCTACGCCCAGATGTGGCAATTGCAGCGCCAGGAAAGGGAACTGGAGCAGACCGAGCAGAGTCTGGCTGCGCCCGAGCAATGAGCAGGAGGCTTCAGCTAGCCACCGGGCTCTAGCGCACCGAGCGGTACATCGCGCTGCGGGCTCGCTTGCTCATCACCACTTGCCAGAGTTGTCCCTGGCGGGCGCGGAAAAAGCCGGCACAGCTCAACAGGTAATATTTCCACATACGGTAAAAACGTTCGCCATATTTACCGCACAGCGCCGGCCAGGCCCGCTCGAAATTGTCCCACCAGGCCATCAGCGTGCGGTCGTAGTCAGGTCCGTAGTTGTGCCAGTCCTCGATCAGGAAACGCCCTTCGACGGCGCGCGTGATTTCCGCCGCCGAAGGCAGGTGGCCATTGGGAAAAACATATTTGTCGATCCACGGGTCCACCTCGCGGCTGGTCACGTAATTGCCGATGGTGTGCACCAGCAGCAGGCCTTCTTCCGCGAGCACGCGGTCGATGATGGCGAAGAAGGCGGCGTGGTTGCGCGGACCGACATGCTCGAACATGCCGACCGACACCACCTTGTCGAAACGGCCGGCGAGATCGCGGTAGTCGATCAGCTCGATGCGCACCGGCAGTCCGGCGCAGCGCGCCGCGGCGAATTTCTGCTGCTCCCTGGACACCGTGATGCCGAGCACCTCGACGCCGTAGTGCTCGGCGGCGAAGCGGGCCAGCCCGCCCCAGCCGCAGCCGATGTCAAGCAGGCGCTCGCCGGGCTTCAGTTCGAGCTTGCGGCAGATCAGGTCGAGCTTGTCGTGCTGCGCCTCGTCCAGCGTCCGGGCGCGCACCCAGTAGCCGCAGGAATAGCTCATGGTCGGGTCGAGCATGGCCTCGAAAACGTCATTGCCGATATCGTAGTGGTGCTCCCCGGGCACGAAGGCGCGGCGCCTGGACTGCGGATTGACGAGCAGCCGACGGGCCGCGGCGCCGAGCCGGCGCAGGTTGACCCAGCGCTCGATGCGGCGATCGGCGTCGACGCGCAGCAGACGGTGGAATAACTGGTCCAGGCGCTCGCACTCCCACCAGCCGTCCATGTAGGCCTCGCCGAAACCGAGGGAGCCCTGCAGGGCGACGCGCCGGTAGAAGCGCCGGTCGGCAACGGCGATATCCCAGGGATCGCTGCCGTTGAAACGAAAACCGGATTCGGCGGCCAGCCTGTGCAGCAGGCCGGGCGGATGGGCAGCCGGAGAGTCCGGGGAAAACGCCTTGGCAGGCGTGAGATGCTGGCTGGGCTGCATGGGAGGGCCTCCGTGACGGATGCGGGCCGCATCGGTCGCTGCCGGCGAGGGAGCCGGATCGGCGCACCGGCGCCCGCCGGACGATAGCGAACCAGCGTAAGCCGGCCGCGGCCCGGCCGCCCATACCGGATCGCCTGTATTTCGGACTACGGAGAAAAGCGCAGACGGCGGCAGGCGCCGCAGCGTGGCGCAAACGCCGGAGTGGCGTTCAGGAGCGGATCAGCTCGGGCCGCATCGCCTGCAGGACGGGGCGCTCCAGTTCCGCCTGGCGCGCCTCGCGCGCCAAAGCCCGCAGGAAGGAAGCGATGGTGTTGGCATACACCTCGTCGTAGCACGGAAAGGCCCCGCTGACGCCGACCACGATGCCATCCAGCCAGACGCCGCCGGCCAACAGGGTATCGCCATCGCGCAGCAGATGCGGCGACACCTCCTGCAGGCGGTAGCTGTCCATGCCCGCCAGCCAGCTCGTACGGGCCTTGGCGCGGGCAATGGCGGCATAGTCGGCGTCCCAGCGCTGGCGATCGCCGAAGGCATGCTCGTGCAGGATGGCGGCCTCGAAAGTGACCTGCCCGGGCCGCAGGCCGGGATTCATGATCACGATGTAGAGAAAACCACTGCCGACCACGTTGGGATCGGTCATTCCTGCCTCGAGCAGGGGCGTGGCGAATTCGATGGCCTGGCGGGCGGCCTTCAGGTTGACATAGTGGCTGCCGACAGACTGGTCGGGATAGGTAATGGGAGGAAAATTCATGGCGTGTCCAAACAGGCGTGGATCAGTGCTTTGAGAGCATTTCGCCGATCGGGTTGCAAAATCCTTGCATGCCGGAAACATGTTCCGGGCCTCCCGATTGCTCGCCCGCTGTTGATGATTGACGCGAAGGAGTCAGCCATGCCCGCGAAACACGAAGCCCCCAACCCGATCCAGGTCCAGAAGTACCTGGGCGGACTCGACTACCCGGCAAAGAAGCAGGACATCGTGCAGAAAGCCCGGCAGAAGGGTGCCGACGACCACATCCTGCAGATTCTGCAGAAAATCCCCGACCAGGAATATCCCAGCCCGGTGGCGCTGTCGCGCGAAGTCAGCAAGATTCACTGAGCCTGCGGTCTCCCCCGTCACTCCCGCTTCCCACAGAGACCTCCTTGGGTCGCAGGGGAGAATCCGGCGCGTCGCTTTTTTCGGATCCCCGCCTCTGCGGGATGACAATTCCGCTTCCCTAGAAACCGTCGCGCTGCCCGCGCAGATGCGGCCGGTCGATGGCGGTAGCCAGCAGTTCGATGTCGCCGGCGCCCACCCCGCAGGCGGCGAAATGCGCCTGCCACCCGGCCACCGCGGCGATGACCCGACGTACTTCGGCGACCGCCTGGTCGCGCTTCAGGCCGAACAGGCGGGCCTCGCTGAGCGCGTTGTCGAGGGTCGAGTCGTTGGCCTGCAGGCCGACCCGCATCTGCTGGTAGCCCAGCGCCTGGGCGGCGGGCAGGACGTCGAAGGCGGGCGCCAACCGGTAATGGCCGGCCGTATCGACGAGCAGGGCATGGTTCTTTTCGTGGTCGTCGGTGTTGTCGATGAGGATGTTGAAGACCATGCGCCGGAACAGTTCCCGCATCTGTTCGAGGTAAAGATTGCCCTCGACCACCCCACGCCGGCGCAGCAACAGCGCCAGTTCCGGATAGCCCATCTCCTTCTCGCCGGCGGCGCGCAGCGCGACGTGGGCGCTCAGGGCGTGCAGGCGGCGGCCGCCGTCGCGGTCGAAGCGCTGCACGGCGACGGCATGCCCTTGCGCCAGCGGCACGGCGCGCGTCGCGGCGACTGCTATCCCGGCGCGGGCGGCCAGCGTCATGCTGGCGTGCTCGACGAGCGGGGCGTCGAACGGATCGCCCTCGCCGAACTTGAGCACCCATTGCCGGCCGTCGATTTCGAGCAGCGCCTTGGGCCGGGCGCCGCCCAGCGTGCCGGGCGCGAGCAGCCGCTTCTGGTCGGCCGGCACCGGTTCGCCGTTCATGACCCGGCGCACCAGTTCATGCAGTTCATCGACATCGCCCAGCGAAGGCAGGGGGCCGTGCCAGCGCGGCTGGTAGGCGCGGTCCGAGGTCGACACGCCGAGCGCGCCGAAACGCTCGTCGCCGGCGAAAAATAGGTATTCGAGCAGCGACAGCCGCGGCGGCTTGTCGAGGTAGCGGATGACCCGCTCGCCCCAGCGGTCGGGCCGCGCATCGTCCACCGCGCCGACGATGCCGTCACGTTCAGGCAAAAATTCAATGTCGCGCAGCGGCAGATCCTCGCTCAATGCGAAGCCCTGAGCCAGCCAGGCCGGCGCGTAGCGCAGCGAGATGCCGCGCAGCGACTTGACCAGGGTCAGCGTGCCGACCAGGCGCGGCGCAGCCGGATCGGCCAGCCACCACAGGTAGAGGGAATCGGCAGGCTGGTAGGAAGGCGCTTCGGCAAGCCGGCTCATGCCTCACCGCCATCCGGACGGCGCTGCGAGCGCCGGCGGGCCTGCTGCACTTCCTGCTCCAGCGCGCCATGGTCGAGGGCCGGGTTGGCCAGTTCGGCTAGTGCCGGAATGCGCCCTATCATCCACAGCGCGGTGGCGTAGATGCCGGCGGCGACGCCGGGGTCGCCGCGTTCCATGCGGGTCAGCGTCGGCACTGAAACGCCCAGGCGCTGCGCCCAGACCTGGCGTGACTCACGCCGGCGCTTGCGGGCGACCGCCAGGTTTTCCCCCAGTTCGACCAATGCCGCAGTCACCGCAGGGGGCAGACTGGACAAAGCGAGCGAAGGTTTTGGCATAACGTTGATATGCGTAAATTTTTGAAAATAGTAACATGATTGTTACGTTTCAACATGAAGAGCCCACGCTTCCGCTGGCCCTTGCCGATGATATGCCGGCCGCGGGTTCCATCGGGAAAAGTTGGTTGCCTATTTCAAGGCCTGCCGGATCAGCTTCACGGCGGTATTCGGGCCATGCTGCCCGGTGATCCGCAGGTTCTTGCCGTCGAGCACACCATATGAAGTCAGGAAAAACGCGATCTGCTCGCGCAAGGCCGGCGCCATATCCCTGAGCCGGCACAGGGTGGCGTATTGGCGGGAGACGAGCGGAACGGCCAGGATGCGGTCATTGCGCACGCGCCTGCCTTGTTTGGCCGACTGTTCCGCCGTCAGGGCACCGATCGGCCGGGCCGGCACGACGCAGCCCGGCGCCGTGCCCGCTTCGGCGACCAGCAGGATATCGACCGGATCGCCGTCCTCGGCCCGGGTGCCGGGAACGAAGCCGAAATCGAAAGGAAAGACGAATCCTTCCGGCAGGATCCTGCCCAGCGCGAAAGCGCCTGACGCGGCTTCGTACTTCAGCTTGCAACGGGAGCCGGCCGACGTTTCGACCACCACGTTGATCGCTCCGTCGTCGCGAAAGGGCGGTAATTGGTCAAAAGACATGCGCGGCCCCGGAAAGTCGGTTGCGCCATGGCCCGGCTTGCCACCGATCCGCTCGGCAGGCCGGGCCGCTGTCCCGCTGATCCGCCGGCCGAAGCGCCCGTTCCCGCTTCGCTTCCGGCGGCGCGGACAGCATCGGCCCCAGCTGGAGTCCCGCCCGGCAGCTACCGGTCAATGCTTGGCGGCGCGCAGATCGTCGAAGCGCTCGGCCATCCGTTCGCCCAGCTCGGCCAGGTCGAGCGACGATTGCTTGACCTTGCGGAACAGCTCGCCTTGCTCTTCCTTGATGTGGTGCTTCACGTATTCCGAAAGCACCTTCATCCGGGCGTCGTACATTTCACCGCCTTGCTCGTCGTCTTCGATCTGGGCGATCAACTCCTTCATCACCGCGTGCTCGACGGTGGCTTCCGGCACAAGTGTCTTGTCCTTGAGCGCCGCCTTGACCTCGGGGTAGAAGAGTTCCTCTTCGACCTGGGCATGCACCGTCAGCGCAGTGCAGATCTCGACCGCCAGTTTCTTTTTCTTGCTGGCCGTGTGCGTTTCCTCAAATTCCTCAAACATTTGGCTGACCTTTTCGTGGTCGGCCTTCAGCAGTTCAAGGGCGCTTTTTTCCTTGGCATGCGCTTTTGTCGTGGTGTCGGTTTTTTGTTCGGGTCTCATGGCAATTCCTTTCTCAATGAATGTGCTATCACGCTCGCTCTCGGGCCATTCATCCATCCCCGCCCAGAAGCCGTTCCATCCCCGCCCGTCCTCACGGCAGTCGTGTGCCGTCGACGATCAGGCGCCACCGATACCGCCGATGACATAGCCAGTGCCCTCGCAGTCGGGACAGTCAACGCCTTCGACCTCGCCGCTGCCGGCGCAATGACTGCAGACAACCTGGCCGGTACCCGGCGTTCCCTCCGGCGCTTCGTCGCCGGGACTCATGCCGCCGGGAAAACGCTGTGATGGCTGGTAAGCTGGCTTTTTGGAAATATCGTCGGGCATGATCAAGACTCCTGAGGGCGGTGGTAACCGCTACCCAGCGTGCAAGCACCGTTCCCGTAGCGGCTTTGCCCAGCGCCCACCGGATGCTCGGCGCAGAATCCGGTGGGCGCCCATTGCCGGCACTGCCGCGATGCAATTCTTACAGCGCAGTGGCCGTCTTTACCGGCCACCGCCCATCTCCCTTGCCGGGACCGCCGACTGCAGGCAGCTAGGCGTTCCGGCCGCATTCCCCGGTGAAGGAGATACCAAATGCCAAGCACCCAAAGTCCCGCCCTGCAGGGCAAGAAAATCGCCATCCTGATGACCGATGGCGTCGAAGAGTCCGAATATATCCAGCCCCGCGCCTTTCTCGAGCAGCACGGCGCGCGGACCATCCTCGTCGCGCCGAAGCCGCCGGGCAGCGAATTGCAGGGATATCACCATTCCGAGCCAGCAGGCCGCTTTCCGGTCGACCTCGACGTCCGCGACGCCCAGCCCGGCGATTTCGATGCCCTGGTCCTGCCCGGCGGCGTCGCCAACCCGGACCGCCTGCGCCTGAGCACCGAGGCGATCACCTTCATCCGCGAATTCGCGCGCGAGGACAAACCCATTGCGGCGATCTGCCACGGCCCGTGGACGCTGATCGATGCCGGCATCGTCAAGGGCAAGCAGGTCACCAGCTGGCCTAGCCTCAAGGAAGACCTGCGCAATGCCGGGGCGCTATGGAGCGATGCGCCGGTGGTGGTCGACGGCAAGCTGGTCACCAGCCGCAAGCCGGAGGACATTCCGGACTTCGATCAGGCCATTCTCGATGAATTGACCAAAACCGACACGGCAGCCCGCGACCTCAACGTCAGCGAACGCCAGCACAACGTCCAGGAGGAACCGGGCAGCCAACTTACCGGGTAAACAATGGCAGCCAAGGCGGGGTCGGGCGACACCCCCCGGCGCTGGTCGCAGCAGGTGACGGAAATCAGCCACGCCCTCGACCTTGAACCGGGAGTATTTTCGCTGTCCGATCCGCGGGAAATCGCCCGCTCGCTGCAGCGCTCGGCCGAACACAGCCGACAGCGCAAGGCTGGAGCGTTCCAGTCAGCGATGTCGATGCTCAACTTCTACGTCAACCGCGCCGGCCGCAAGCTTCCCGCCGAACGCCGCCGCTGCCTGGAAGCCGCCAAGGACGAACTCCGCGCCATCTACGGCCGACCACGCCACCAACAAGGTTAGGCGGGCATAACGGCCGCTGCTGGTCGATGCGCGGGATTGAGGCGTGGCCTTCGTCAAAGAACGCAATTTGCGCACGATTTCCGCATCCGAAAGCGTATCTCGTTTCTTATTATTGCCTGATAATTGTTATTATCGGGTCTGCGTTTATGGTGAATTTTCGGCATAATGCAAGCTTCGGCACACTAAGGGCCTATTCATGCTTCCGTTACCGCGTCGCTTCGAAACCGCACATCGTTACTACGTGTTGTGCTGCAGCCGTGATTTGTGGGGCGAACTGGTCGTTTCCCGCTATTGGGGCGGTAAGGACAATCAGCGCGGCCAGCAGCGCCATGAAGTGGTCGCCAATGTGGCCATGGCCGAGCAACGGGTTACTGCGCTCGCCCGGCAGCGCCAGCAACACGGTTATCGCGAGGTAGCCGGCTGATGGCGCAGCACAATGAGGTTCTGCTGCACGCCAGACATTTCACCCGGGTCGATTTCACAGCCTTGCGGGCTTGGCTGAATCGTCTGCCCTTGCATCAGATCAGCGCGTTGTATTACCACGAGGACGATCTGCAGGTCCTCGACTGCAACAGCGACGGAAAACTGCAGAATCGGCTGGAGGAATTGCGCGATCGGCTGATCGAACGCGCCATCGACAACAACGCCCATGTCGCGGAATTGCTACGCAACGCCCGGCGCAGCCATGCCTGGTCGGGCAAGCTGGTCAATTTTCTGGTCCAGGCAGCGGATACCCAATTCAGCAAGCCGGAGCGCAACGATCCGGTATCCGCATGGTTCCGGCCGGCGATAGCCCGGCTTCTGCGCGCCGAAGGTGCGCGCAGTCTGGGCGACCTGATGGCGCTGATTGCAACGCGCGGCAACGGCTGGTGGAAACCTATCCCGCGTATCGGCGCCGGCAAGGCCGCCCGCATCGTCGCCTGGTTGCAAAGCCAGGCAAGCGAGATCGGTGAGCTGACGCTCGGGGCCGATATACAGCCCGATCCAGCGTCCTGTGTCGTACTGCGCCCTGGGCAGACGGATCTGGCGCCGATCGAGCGCATTCTGCTGCCATACGAACTCGATGGCCATGAAGGCCGCAACCGACACAGCGGGCTGTGCCTGATCTCGGCTCGCCATGACCGCGATGCCATAGACGCCTATCTGTACAAATTCCGCGCCCAGGAAAAAACCCGCCGCGCTTACCAGAAGGAGATCGAGCGCTTCCTGCTCTGGTGCATCACGGTGCGTAGCACGCCGATGTCGGCGGTACTGCAGGACGACTGCGAAGCCTACAAGGATTTCATCGCGTCCATTCCCCCAAACTGGGTGGGGCTGAAACGGAAGCGCCATGACCATGGATGGCGTCCCTTCGCCGGACCCTTGTCGCCAGCGAGCCAGCGCTATGCCATCCAGGCCATCCGCCTTTTCTTCAACTGGCTGGTCAATGTCCGCTACCTCGGCGGAAATCCGTGGATGACGGTTGCCGATCCGCGGGTCGCGACGGCGATACATCCTATCCAGATCGACAAGGCCTTGCCCGAAGCCCTGTGGTCGAAACTGATCGCCGGCGGCGGCCTGATCGACCAGTTGTGCACCACCCCGGACGAGGTGCTTCGCCAGCGTTATCGGCTGCGCGGCGCAACCGCGCAATTGTCGATGTCGGCCCAGTTCCGCCTGGTACGGGCCGCCTTGCTGTTGATCGGCGATACCGGGATTCGTCGCGAAGAGGCCGCCTACGCCACGCGCGACAAGCTCAAGTCGTTGCCGGACACGCCCGATCTGTGGGAACTGGATGTCCTTGGCAAGCGCAACAAGTGGCGGACGGTATTTCCCACAAAGCGGGCGGTTGATGCCTTACGCGCGCACTGGGCCGATCGCGGCAGCGATTTTTCCTACGGCCTGAGTGAACTGCCACTGCTTTCACCCTTGATGGCCCCGCCGACACAAAGCGCCCAGGCCAAGCATCTCGACGAGCAGCAGCAATTGCTGGAACGCGGCTTTTCGGTCGACGGACTTTACCAGGTCATCAAGACAGCCCTGCGCCGCATCGCCACCGACGAAACTTTTCCGCTCGACGAATGGGAGCGTGGCCAGCTGCATCGAGCCGCCCCGCATGCTTTCCGCCATACCTTCGGCACGCATGCGGTAGCCAGCGACGTTCCGCTTGATGTCGTACAGAAAGTGCTGGGCCACGCCAGCCTGCAGACGACCACTATCTATGTCCAGGCCGAGAAAAAACGCAGCATCGCCGAACTGGGAAAGTTTCTGCGGAATACCTAGAAGCGGCATCTGAAGAGTCGGCGGACGACACGCTTGCCGCGAGCCGATTGTTTTCGGATAAAGACGTCCGGCCGGCGCGGAACGGGCAAACAGCACACCAGGCCGTCGCTCAATGGAAAACGCCCCAGTGAAGGGGCGCTTTCGGGCAAGGCAGGATTTAGACTCTAAATATCAGACCAGCAGATCGTCCAGATTGGCTTCGATGAGCTTTTGCAGCTTCTCGATATTCAGCCCCTCGGCCTGGATCTTTGCCTCACGATCCGTGTAGGTCAGTTTGATCGGTGCGGTCAGGCCCGGGCGGGTGATCTTCACGAAATGGCTGCGCCGCATGCGCAGCGATCCGGATTTCAGCTTGGCGTCGATCCAGGACTCGATACGGTTCTGCTGGAGCTTGCCGGCAACCAGTTGCATCAGCGCCTCGGTGAACAGATCCGGTTCGGCTGTCGCGACATCTTCGAGCTTGCGTGCCGCATCGTAACCGAGCAGATTCGGATTAGCTTCGAGAATGGCCTTCGCACCCGCCGGGAACGAGTCGAACGCCTTCATCTGCGAAACCTGGGCCGGAGAGACCCCCAGCACGACGGCAATTTCGCGACCGGTTTTGCAGAAGCCCTTGTCGGCGAGCATCTTGGCGTGCTTGTAGCGTTCGTAGGCACCCAGTTCCTTGCGCACGAAGTTGTCGGAAGTCAGCGCCATGGCCGCTTCGGCGTCGGTCATGGCCTTGATTTCCACTGGCACGGTCGCGTGTCCTAGGCGGCGGCAGGCTTCGAAGCGATGGTGTCCGGCAATGATCTCGTAGCCGCTGTTAACCGGGCGAACGACAATCGCGCTGATGACGCCGGATTGCTGGATGCTTTCCATCAGCTGCTCGATGTATTCCGGGTCGGCCACCGATCTGACCTGATAGGCCGAGTGGCGAATTTCGGAGACCGGCAGGAATTTAGAGTCTAAATCCTTGCGCTGGGCTTCCTTGAGCAGAAACTGCGGCACCTGGACCGGAGCCGTTTCGACGACGGCGTCGCTGGTCGCACCAGCGTTTTCGGCCAGCACCTCATCGATGCTCTTGGAAGGGCCGGCCGGCGGATGCGTCATGACCATGCCGGCGCTGGGCGCCGGTTTTGCCGACTCACGCTGGGCGCGGGCCAAAGCCATGAAATCCTCTTCGCTGCCGCCTTTTTTTGCCTTCGCCATCACTCAATCACTCCCATCTTGGTCAGCAGGGCCTTCGCCACGGAACGCAGTTCGTCGCTGGCATCGCTGGTCGGCTTGGCCAGGCACAGCGGCGGCAGGTCTTCTTCCTCGGACAGGGTCTTGGGGAATTCCTCCGAACGGCGGATCACGTTATCCAGCAGGGCGCCCGGATATTCCTTCGACAGCACCGACATCTGGTTAATGACGCGCAAACGATTCGGCGTATGGAAATTGCCGACCACCAGCAACTCGGGCGAGCGGCCGACGTCGTCGCGCATGTCGTTGAGCACCGAAGACAGATAGGAAATCGCCTTGGTCGAGAACTTTTCCATCGACACCGGCGAGATCACGAAGTCGCTGGCCAGCAGGGCGCCACGCGTCATGCGGTTCTTGGCCGGGGCGGCGTCGAACAGGATCAGATCGTAGCCGGTCAGGTCGAAATCGGGATTCCTTCCGGACAGGCCTTCCTGAACCAGGGCCGCGATCTTGAGATCGCTCTTCTTTCCTTCGAGCGCATCGTAGGTCAGGATGGTGTCGAGCCGGTCGAGCGTCAGGTCGGCCGGAATGATGTGCGGGCCATGCTCGCCGAACGGTTTCTTGATCACGTCCTGCAGAGCGGAGCGGCCATACGGCCAGCCCGGGATCAGGTTGCCGAAGTGATTTTCGACGACCTTTTCCTCGGGCAGGTTCAGTTCGGCCGCTTCCTCGAGGGTGAGTTCGGAGTCGTAGCCGAAAGCCAGCGTCAGGTTGGCCTGGAAATCGAGGTCGATGACCAGGGTCTTGATCCCCATGAGCGGGAACAGGCAGGAGAGATTGGCCGCGATGGTGGTCTTGCCGACCCCGCCCTTGGGCGCGTAGATCGTGGCAATCACCTTCTTCCTGATCTTGGTCTTCTGGCGATGCGCCTGGCGCCAGGCTGCCAGGTCGAACACGTTGTCCAGCGAGAACTGGCGGGTGCGCGGGCCATTTTCCTGGCGTTCGACCTCGATACCTGATTCCTCGATGTGACGACGTACAGAATCCACCGTTGTTTCCAGCAAATGCGCGACTGCCTGCACTTTTAGCTTGCGACTCATGGTTACTCCTAGAATTCCAATAGTTCGAACTATACTCGTCGCAATTTATCGATGCAAGGATTTATCGATGCATCTGTGTTTTTTCCTTGCATCGTGATTTTTATGGTGCTATTCTCCCCCACCATGCGCTGAAGAACTCCTGAAACCGAGAGCGAAATGGACGAGCATTACACTGTGGAAAGTTATCGAGACTATCTGATCAAGAATGGTCTCGATCCGGCTATTGCCGCCCAGGTCGCCGAGAAGACGAAAGGCGCTGCGGCCGCGAAGACGGCTCCGGCCGTCCCCACCCTGAAGGATGCCGAGCCGCCGGTAACGCCCGCAGCCGACACTGCCGAAGCACACCCGACGGGAGACGTACCGCAGGCAGAAGAAGCGAAGAAACCGCGCGTTTCCCGCAAGAAATCGACCTCTCCGGAGACCTACGACTTCCGCAGCAGCAAGCCGGTCCCGTCGTGGATACGCGAGGTCATCGAAACCCACCTCGCCATCGAAACCGAGGACGCCAAGAAAGCCGGCGCGCTCGGCTTCATGGCCCGCGCCCTGGTCATCGCGACCATGCCGTACAAGGACCAGAAGAACCCGGACGGCACGCCCAAGGAATCCTTCACGCGCCAGAACGGCGATTTCAAGCTGCGCATCGTCGCCGGCTACGATGGCGGCATCCCCTTCGGCATCTATCCCCGCCTGCTGATGAGCTGGGTGACGACAGAGGCGGTGCGCAAGCAGTCGCCGGTGATCGAACTGGGCGACTCGCTGAGCGTCTTCCTGCGCGACGTGCTCGACCTGCGCAGCACCGGCGGCGGCAAGCGCGGAACGGCAACCCGGGTTTCGGAGCAGATGCGGCGCCTGTTCGGCTCACTGATCACGGCCCAGTATTCCGGCACCCAGGAAAAGCGCGGCTTCGTCATGAAGAACGTCCTGATCGCCGACGAACTCGAAGTCGACGAGAGCGAGGAAAACGCGCTGTGGACGCCGCAGAAAGGCCATGAAGCCGGGACCTGGCGCTCGAAGGTGAAGCTGACCAACAACTTCTTCCAGGAATGCATCGCCAACCCGGTCCCCATCGACCTGCGCGCCTTCAAGGCGCTGCGCGGTTCGCCGCTGGCCATGGACCTCTACACCTGGCTGACCTACCGGATGAGTTACGTGCAGTCGAACACCCGTCCGATCACCTGGGAAGCGCTGATGCTGCAGTTCGGCAGCGGCTACGGCAGCATGGCCAATCCGTCGCCGACGGCGATCAAGCAGTCGGTGCTGGACTTCAAGAAGAACTTCCTGCGCGCCCTCAAGCTGGTCCATACGGTGTACCCGGAAGCCCGCCTGACCTACAACGATTCGGGCCTGATCCTCATGCCGTCGCCGACGCACGTCACCGCCATTGCCAGCAACGACAACAAGACCGACCGCCAGTCCCCGCTGTTCTGACCGGCCGGTCCCCACAGGCGTCTGCGAATGGGCGCGCTGAAGAACTCCTGAAATAAATGTAAGTGCTCACTATACAGAAATACCCATATAAATATGGGTACGGTAGCAGTGGGCAACGGTTTTCGGCAGTGGATTCGGGCGGATCCGTCCCTGCGCAGGCAGCGATGCGCTGAAGAACTCCTGAACCTCATCGCGGCGCGAACCGTACGCTGAAGAACTCCTGTGGCAGCCGATGATGTGGATAAGGCCTGTGGATAAGCCGGGTTATCCACGCCGATCTACTCCTGAACGGATTGTCGTTCATTTTCAATATGTTAGGATTTCAACCCCGGTTATCCACGCTGATCTGCTCTTGCTCCCGTGCGCTGAAGCACTCCTGAAAACGGGCGCCAAATTCTTCTGGATTCCATTGTGCTGCAACGGTTTCGATGGATGGCCGCGGCAGCCCCCTATAGTTATAAATGTTTACCTATATGGTTTACCTGTAGTCCACCTGGCTACGCCCGTGGATAACGCTGCGCGTTACGCCACCGGCTTTGCCAGGAGACGATCCCCTTTTATGAATTAAGGGGAAAGTCAAAACCGATCCTCCACACATGCGGTGCAGAACGTTCACCCAGTAGAAAACAAGTCAGCCCGTGGCCGGTCAGACCGGCATCACGCCTCTGCGCTCAAGGCTGAGGAGAAATCTCGCTGTCGTGGATCAAGCCGGACTCGAACCGGTCGATGGCGTTGCGTAGCGTTACCATCGCTTGACTGAGTTCCTCGAACAAGGCGTCGGTTCCGGGCAGGCCATCGTGCAACGAAGTCTCGACGCTGCCGGCGAGACGGGCTAGATTCGTTGCCTTGAGATAACCGGCCACGCCGCGCAGATCATGCACCAACCTGATGGCCTCGGCTGAGTTGCCAGCCGCGAACAGCTCGCGCGCCCGTTCGGCATCGCCACCGTGGTGGGTTATGAACTGGCGCAACAGGCCGGCATAGGCGACTGGATCGCGCCCGAGAGCGGTTCGCCGGGCGGCGGCCAGGTCGAGGCCGGGCAACCCTTTGCTTTCCGGCATCAGCGACGTATTCGAGCCGCGGGAGACCGGTAGGATGGCGCTCAGCACGGTCAGCAGGTCATCGACATCGACCGGCTTGACGATATGCCCGGCCATGCCGGCCTGACGGGATTTCTCGTGATCCTCGGGACGGGCGTGGGCGGTAACCGCGATGATGGGCAAATCGCTGCGGCCCGGCAGGTGGCGGATGGCGCTGGTGGCCGCGTAGCCGTCCATGACCGGCATCTGGATGTCCATCAGCACCGCGTCGAAATGGGCATCGGGCGCGCGCAACAGGTCGACGGCGATCTGTCCGTTGGCGGCGAGGGTGACCTCGGCGCCGGCCCGGGTCAGGATCTGCTCGACCATCTCCTGGTTGAGATCGTTGTCCTCGGCAACCAGCAGACGCAGGCCGGCCAGTCGTCTATCCTCGCCGCCGGGCAGGAGCGGCATCTGCAACGGTTCGCCGCGGTAGGCCTGGCGGACCGCATCGAACAGGGCGGCCGGCGTCAGCGGCTTGGTGACGATGCCGTCGAGATAGAGGTCATCGCCCGCCGCGACGGCCTGGGCCAGTTCGCTGGCGGGAACCATCAGGACGACCAGCGGCAGGCCGATCTGCGGCCGTTCACGGGCCAGCTTGAGCATGTCCATGCCGTTGATTTCGGGCATGTGCCAGTCGAGCAGCAGCAGGTCATAGCCGTTACCGTCGGCGGTGCAGGCCTCGAGCGCAGCCAGGCCGGCGGCAGCGGAATCGAGTGCCGTCGCCTGCCAGCCGAAGCCGGCGCAGGTACGCTGCAGGATGTCGCGGGCCAGTGGATGGTCGTCGACGATGAGGATGCGCAGGGAAGGCAGCACGCTGTCCTCTGCCGGCACGGCAGGCGTCGCTGGCAGGTCGAGGGTCACGGTGAAGCTGAATTCGCTGCCCTGGTCCGGTTCGCTATCGACGCCCAGGCGGCCGCCCATGGCATCGACCAGGCGGGCGCTGATCGCCAGGCCGAGGCCGGTGCCGCCGTACTTGCGGCTGGTCGACGAGTCGGCCTGGGTGAATACCTTGAATATGTGACCGAGCTTTTCCGGCGGAATGCCGATACCGGTGTCGCGCACGGCGAACTGCAGGTTGGCCTGGCCGGCCGGCCCGGCGAGCCGGCGTACCGAAATCACGATGGTGCCGCGTTCGGTGAATTTGACGGCATTGCTGCACAGATTGAGCAGGATCTGCTGCAGACGCAGTGAGTCGCCGACCAGCGTGTCGGGAATGCCGGGCCCGATGTCGAAGAAGGCTTCGATGTCCTTGCCGCGAATGCCGCCCGAAACCACCGCCGCCGCAGCCTGGAGGATGGCGTTGAGAGCGAACGGCGCCTGCTCGAGCTGCAGCGAACCGGCCTCGATCTTGGAAAAGTCGAGAATGTCGTCGATCAGCGTGCACAGTACCTGCGCAGCATTCTGGATCTTGTCGGTGTAATTGCGCTGGCGCCGGTCGGTGAGCAAATCGGCGAGCAGCCGGGTGAGCCCGGTCACGGCATTGAGCGGGGTGCGGATCTCGTGGCTCAGGGTGGCCAGGAAGTCGCTCTTGGCGCGGTTGGCCGATTCCGCTTCCTCGGCGCGGTGGGCCAGCTCGATGTTGAGCTGGCCGATCTCGCGTGTGCGTTCGGCCACCAGTTGCTCCAGGTTCTGTCGGTAGAGTTCGAGTTCGCTGCGCGCATGCAGGCCCTGCAGGCCGAAGGAGACGTTGGTGGCCAGTTCCTCGAGCAGGCCCAGTTCCTCGGGGCCGAAGGCTTCGGCTTCTGCGGCATACAGCGTCAGGGCGCCGTGGATGCGGTCCTGGTTGTGGATGGGGAGGGCGACGACCGACTGGCAGTGCGGTTGGACCGCGTTGCCGGCCCACGGGCGCAGGGGCTGGCAGTTCTGGTTGGCCTGGATAGTGCCGCTGCGGATGGCGAGGCCGGTCGGTTCGCAATTGTTCCCGGCATTCTCGGTCCACGACAGGCGTTGTTCCGGATAGTCGGCCCGGTTCCCGGAGTGGGCGACCAGGCGGATGGTCTTCGCCTGGTCCTGCTCGGCCACGCCGAACCAGGCCGCCAGATAGCCGCCCGAGTCGACGACCAGGGTACAGATGTCGTCGAGCAGCTGCTGTTCGCTGGTGGCGCGCATCAGCGCGACGTTGCAGTCGCCGAGCAGGCGCAGCGCCCGGTTCAGCCGGCGCTGCTCGGCCTCGGCGCTGGACAGCTCGGCGGTGCGCGCGAGCACCATCTCCTCGAGGTGTTCGCGATAGCTCTTGAGGCCCAGTTCCGCCTGTTTTTGCTTGGTGATGTCGATGATGATGCCAAGGTAGCGTAGTACCCGGCCGTCCTTGTCGCAGACCGGACGGGCCCGCTCCATGACCCAGTGCGGCTCGCCGCCGGCCGGCGAATTGAGGCGCCACTCGACTTCGAAGCCGGTTTGCCGGGCGACGGCCGTTTCGATGATCGCCTCGACTCGTTCCAGATCATAAGGATGGATAACCTTGCGCCAGGTGGCGAACGAGGTGGTGTCGATGTCCGCTACCACGCCGCACAGCGTGTACAGTTCTTCTGACCACGACGTGGTACCGGTCTCGACATTCCATTCGTAGCTGCCGGCGCTGGCGCCCTCCAGCGCCAGACGGAGTTTGGCGGTGTTGTCGCGCACGTTTTCCTCGGCCCGACGCTGTTGCGTGATGTCCATGACGGCACCGAGCATGGAGTTAGGTCGACCGGATGGATCGAAAGACGCTTCGCCGACTTCCATCATCATCCGTTCACTGCCGTCGTCAAGAAGCACGCGGTATTCCATTTGCCAGGGACGCTTTTCGGCCAGCGCAGCGAGTGCCATGTCGAGCGCAGCCTGGCGGTCGTCGGGGTGGATACGTGCGAAGAAATCGCCGGCTGTCGGCTGGGAAAGCTTTTCCGGCTGGTAACCCAGAAGCTGATACATTTCGACCGACCACTGCACGGGAGTTCTATCGAAATTATCGAAATCGGGCTGTTCCGTGGACCACACCCCGAGCCGGGCGATGTGCGTTGCCTGGCTCAGCGTCATCTCGCTGCGCTGCAGTCGTCTTTCAGCCTGTTTGAGGTTGTTCATCTCGATCTGCAGACGGTCGCGCGACACGGTGCCTACCCGCAGGGCGTTGGCCATTTCCTCGAGCGAGCGCCAGAGTTCGGCGAATTCGTCGTCGCGTGCGGCCTGGTCGGCGGTGATGGCCAGATCGCCGCTGCCGACGCGTCGGGCAGCATGGGATAGCGCCTTGATCGGTCGCATCAGGTAGTAGTTGCTGACCAGATAGATCAGGACAAGAGTGGCAGCTAGGATGGCCAGGGCCCAAGCCAGGCTGGTGAATAAATGGCGACGGGCCTCCGCTTCGATACCTTCCGTCGGCAGGCTCAACACCAACTGGTAGTGTGCGCCAAGCCCCGCCTGCAAAAGAGGGGTGTGGGCGACCAGCGCCGGAACTCCGTCAAGATCGGTGGTGGCGATGATTCCCTCATGGGTTTCGCTCGCCATGCGCTGGATCAAGGGGGGGTTGAGCAGATGCCGGTCGATTTGAGGTTCGGGGTCGGGAAAACGGACCGCCACCGTGCCGCGGCTGTCGATCACCGCGACATGCGACTCGGCGGGGAGGTCGGATTTGAGCAGTTCCTGCTCGAAGCGCCGCAGGTCGAGGGCCAGGAAAAAGACGCCGCGCACGTTTTCCGCATCGTCGCGCAGGGCCTTGCCGAGCATGATGCGGGGCGGGCCCGCGGCATCGAGGACATCGGAGACGACCATGGCCCGGGCGGCCAGGGCCTGCCGGAACCACGAACGGTCGGCCAGGTTGCTGCCATTCCCGACCCCCGGCGTGGCACACAGCACGCTGCCGTCGGCGGCCGCCGCACCCAGCCCGAAAAAGGCCGGCTCCGCGCTGAGATGCTCGGCGAACAGCCGCGGGCAGCGGCCGGGTGCCAACTTGTCGCGCAAGGCGGTGACCAGCATGGCGTTGTTGAGAACGGCGTCGCCGCGGGCGATGACCGCCTGCTGCCGGGCGGCGAGCAGCCGGGCGTCGTTGAGCAGGCGCTCGCCGGCGGCCCGTCGGTACTCCTCGTGCTGAATCAGCGAATTCCAGACGATCAACCCGGACAGCGCGACGAAGGCGACGAGCAGGATCAGGACGAGGCGGCCGCGCAGGCCGACGGAGGGAGTGAGCATGATGAATGCAAGGATAACCAAGTGCCCAAGCGCTGACTACCGGCCTGGGGAAAGCCCCAGCAAGCCCGCGGGAGAAGGGGCTGGAATTGTTTTCCGGCCGCCGGGTCCAACGCCGGAACGGGGATGGGAGGAAGAACATCAATGTCCCCCCGGAGCACCGTAGAGGCAGGAGTGAAGTTGTCGTTACCTGGAAATGGATGCCATGTCGGTCGATGCGAACCGGAAGGTAATGGCGGATTGCCGTTGCCGGCGGGGCGTCGGCTGAGTGTCACGTTGCCGTTCGGTCGCCGGGCGGTACGGGAAATGCCGTGAGCGACAGCCCGGCGGTCCGCCTTCTGCTGGTCGAGGCGGAGGGTGTTGCGTCCCGGATCGAAGAGCAGTTGCGGGATTACGGCTACCGGGTCGAAGCCGTGGTCGCCAGCGGCGAGCAGGCCGTCGAGCAGGTGGAACACCTGCGCCCCGATCTCGTGCTGATGGACATCCAGCTTGCCGGGCCGATGGATGGCATCGACGCCGCCATCGCCATCCGCGAGCGTTACCGGATTCCCGTCGTCTTCCTGGCCGCCTATGCCGAGGACGACACCTTGCGGCGTGCTCTCGACAGCCGGCCCTTCGGCTACCTGATCAAGCCCTGCCAGGGGCGCGAACTGCACGCCACCATCCAGATGGCGCTGGCCCGCCGCGAGGACGAGGCTGCCATCGAACAGAGCGAGGAGCGCCTCAAGCTGGCGCTCGATGCCGCTTCGCTCGGCGTCCTCGAATGGCGTCCGGTCGCCGGCCGGCTGACTGGCGACAGTTTTCTCGGCATGCTGTTCGGCAATCGGCCGGTCCCGTTCGACGAGGACTGGGCGGCTTTCATCGAGCGCATCGATCCCGACGACCGCGAGCGCGTCAGCACGGCCCTACGGGGCAGGATGGTGGACAACGAGGCCATCTGCGTCGAATTCCAGACTCTCTCCGGCCAGGGGCCGCCGCGCTACATGGAGGCTTACGCCAAATCCTACGGTGACGGGGAAGCGGCCCGGCGCGTGGTCGGCATCGTCCGCGACATTACCCGGCGCCACCGCGACGAGGAGCAGCTGCGCCAGTCCAGCGCGGTCTTCCAGACTACCGCCGAAGCGATCGTCATCACCGATGCCGGCCGACGGGTGATCGCCGTCAACAAGGCTTTTTCGCGCATCACCGGCTTTGCCGAGGACGAAGCCATTGGCCAGGACCCGGACCGCTTGCTGCGCGTCAATCCCGGCCTGGAGCGCTACGTGCTGTTCCTCGAACTCGACACCGCCGGCTTCTGGCATGGCGAAGTGCGCTGCCATCGCAAGGACGGCAGCGATTTCCCGGCCTGGCAGAGCGTCAGCGTGGTACGCGATGGCAAAGGGGCGGTCAGCCATTTCGTCACCGCTTTTTCGGATGTCACGGCGATTTTCGACGCCCAGCGCCAGCTCAACTACCTGGCCCACCACGATCCGCTGACCGGCCTGCCCAACCGCCTGCTTTTCGACGACCGCCTCGAGAACGCCATGGAGCAGGCCCTGCGCAACGAGCAGCGTTGCCTGCTGCTGTTCCTCGATCTCGACGGCTTCAAGGTGATCAACGACACCCTCGGCCACGCCGTCGGTGACGAATTGCTGCGCGTCGTCGGCGACCGCCTGAAGGGCATCCTGCGCGCCAGCGACACGGTGGCCCGCCTGGGCGGCGACGAATTCGTCATCCTGACCGGCAGCATGAATTCGGATTACGCACCGCAACTGGCCAAAAAGATACTCGGCCTGCTCAGCCAGCCGATCCCGGTCGCCGGCGAACTGCTGTCGGTCACCGGCAGCCTGGGCATCGCCGTCTTTCCCGACAACGGCACGGACGGCCAGCAACTGATGCGGGCCGCCGACATGGCGATGTACACGGCCAAGGCCGAAGGGCGCAACCGCTACCATTTCTACGCCCACGACATGTCGGAGCGCGCCCACGAGCGGATGTCGATCGAGCAAGGGCTGCGCCGGGCCATCGCCAGCGGCAATCTGGACGTGCATTACCAGCCGCGCGTCGACCTGGCCGATAACAGCATCGTCGGGGTTGAGGCCCTGGTCCGCTGGCGCCATCCCGAACGCGGCCTGCTGCTGCCCACCGGCTTCATCGCCGTCGCCGAGGATTGTGGCGTCATCGAGGCACTCGGCCGCGGGGTCCTGCAGCGCGCCTGCCGGGAAATGCTGGAGCCGGTACGGGCAGCGCAGGCACGGGGCACGGACTTCCACGTCGCGGTCAATGTCTCGGCACGTCAGTTCCTGGGCGCCGATTTCGTCGCCGAGGTCAAGGCGACGCTCGACGAAACCGGCTTCCCGGCCACCGCGCTGGAGCTGGAAATCACCGAAAGCATGTTGCAACGCGCCGAACACAGCCTGAAGATCATCAACGGCCTGACCGCGCTCGGCGTCGCGGTCAGCATCGACGATTTCGGCACCGGCTACTCGTCGCTGAGCATGCTCAACGCGCTGCCCATCAACCGGGTCAAGATCGACCGCTCCTTCATCGTCGACCTGCCGGGCAGCAGCAACCAGCGCGCCATGGTCGAGGCCATCGTGACCCTGAGCCGGGCCATGCACATGCTGATCACCGCCGAAGGCATCGAGCGCCCGGAACAGGCTTCCGCGCTGCAGGCGCTGGGTTGCCAGGAGGGCCAGGGCTTCCTGTTCGGCAAGGCGATGCCCTTGGCCGAGCTTTCCGACCGCCTGACCTAGCCGGGCGCTTGCCTGCCGCCTGCGGGCGGTCCGTTTCATGGGCTGAACGGCGTTCTCGCCGGGCTATGTTGTCCAAGCCACAGACGGCGCCGGTTGCCCCTTCTAGACTGGTTTTTCGGGACTTGCCCGCATGAAGGTACTTTTTTTCGATCAAACTCAAGGAGATTCACATGCTCAATACCATCCAGCCTTTCGTCAATCTGGCCAATGCCAACCTGCAAGCGACTTCGCATTTCTTTCAGGCGCCGGAATTGAACGAGTTGAGCAAGTCCAATACGGACCGGTTCAACAAGGTGGCGGAGGACTCCTTCATGCAACTGACGGAATCCGACGCCCTGCGTCAGCTGTCGCGGGAGATGATCCAGAACTACTCGCGCTTCACCAACGAATGCATGCAGAGCTATTTTGCCCTGATGACCCAGGTGCCCAATTCCCTGGCCAACCAGGTGCAGGATTTCTCGCGCCAGATCGAGAAGGGCGTCAGCTCGGGCATTCGCCCGCTCGGGCGGAGCAGCGAAAACGTTAACGCCGAAGGCGAGGAAGGCGAAGGCAAAGGAAAGGCGAAGTCGGCGCGCGCCGCTTAACGCCATGCCATGCCGTCCCGCCAGGAATCCGCCGCCGCCGGTGGCGGCAACCGGACGCCCGATGCGCTAGTCAAGGCCGCGCAGAACGGCGTCACGCTGAGCGGGCACCTGTTCGATCTCGAAGCGCAGTTCACCAAGGTCGTCCTGCGCGAGACGCTGCAGCGCCAGCGTGAATTTGCCACGCTGGCCAATGCTTTTCTCCGGGTGTACGCCTGGCCATTCATGCTGCCCGTGCATACGCGCGAAGTGCAGGATATCGGTCGCCGCTCCGTCGAGTTGGCACTGTCCGCACAGACCGCCTTCGTCCAGTCGCTGGTCGGCAGTCTCGCGCCGCGCGGTGAACCGGCCGCTGAACGGACAAGCGGCAAGCCGGTTTCCGGGCGCCGCACCACAGCCGAGCGCCGGGTCAGCGCCCAGGTCATCAATTTCCCCGAACGGCGCGTCGTCAACGACTGAGCGGCTTGTTTCGGCCCGCGAGTGTATTTCAATTGCATCAATTCTCCCCGCCGTGCCGCGACGGCGGACGCGGGCGGCTGCGCTTGGCGCGGGCGGCCTGGACGATGCGACCGAAGGGGAAGGTGTTCATCAGGCGCAGGCCGGCCACCGACGACAGGCTGGCCACGGCGCGCCGGGTTTCGATGACGATTTCCTGCATCATCGCCCGTTCGTGGCCGTGGCCGGCCTCGTCCACCAGGGTCAGGCGGTGCAGGGCGTAGAGGCCGAGCAGCGGCGAGAGCAGGAAGAAGAAATCCCAGTGGCGCAGGCGCAGGGTGACGAATTCCGTGGCTTCCGGGCCGCTGGTCCAGCGCAGGATCAGCGACAGTTCGCGGGCGGCGAAGTCGTCGGCGAACAGGCCGCCGATGATGGGCGCGATCCCCGCCGCCACGGCATTGACGATGCTGCTGGCGGCCAGATAGGCGGTGCCCCGGCCGCGCGGCGCGAGCTTCAAGCCGATGTTGCCGCCGGCCAGCGTGACGCCGGCCACGGCGCAGCCCATCACCACGTGGAGCAGGACGAGCAGGGCCGTCGTGTAGGCATGCTTTTCCGGCAGCGAGACCAGGGTCCAGGCGAAAATGCAGAGCAAGAAGACCGGCGAGCACAGGGCGAGCACCGCCTTGTTGCTGTAGCGGTCGCTGAGTTCGCCCCATTTGCGCAGAGTGAGCATATTGGCGAACTGGCTGATCACCGTCATGATCAGCACGAAATTCATGTTGTAGCCGAGTTGGGCGATCAGGTAGACCGTGAAGAAGGGGGCTGCCAGGTTGGTGGTGAACTGCCAGGTGCCGAGAAACCAGATCAGGCGGCGGAAATTGGTGTCGTGGAAGGGTTCGGCCAGCATCCGGCCGAGGTGGATGGTGCGTTCGGGCGGCGCCATGCGCGGTTCCGGCACCTGCGTCAGATGCAGGATGCTGGCCGCCCCGGCCGCGCTGCCGAGCAGGAAGAGCACGGTATAGGCATGCACCGGCAGGCCGATATCTAACTGCGCCCAACTGTCGATAAAGATGCCGGCCGCGACGCCGGTGAGCAGCGTGAAGCTGGTGGCGTAGAACAGCCGGTTGGCGAAAAAGAGGCCGAGGCGGCGCTCGGGCACCAGGTCGTGCATCCAGGAATTCCAGCTGCAGCCGGCCATGGCGCCGAGCGCCGCGCTGGCGGCGACGCCGGCGACGAGCAGGCCACGCCCCAGTTCGGGCGCCTCTATCCAGGGCAGGAAGGCAAGGGGGATCAGGATCAGCCGGCCGAGCACGGAGCCGGCTACCGAAATCAGGCGCCGGGCGCGCAGGCGTTCGACCAGCAGGATGCTCGGCAACTGCGTCAACTGGGCGAAGAAGGGAATGGCGGCGAGGATGCCGATGACCAGGTTGGAAGCGCCCAGCGCCAGCGCATAGCCGACGAGCAGGACGCCGCCAGTCAGCGCGCCCATCGCCTGGGCATAGACGCCATCCCGTACGAGATGGCTCAGCGCGGCTTCCAGCTCGTTATCCGCAACCCGATCGACCGGCGGTAACCACATCGCGCTGGCCGCTCATCGACCGGAGCGCTGGCCGCTCAGCGCGGCTGCCTGACGTAACGCAGGTACGGCTTGGCGGCCGTCCACCCTTCCGGGAAACGCTCGCGGGCTTCTTCGTCCTTGAGCGCCGGACTGATGATCACGTCGTCGCCGGCATGCCAGTTGGCCGGCGTCGCCACTTTGTGCTTGTCGGTCAGCTCGATCGAGTCGAGGGCGCGCAGGATTTCGTCGAAATTGCGACCGGTGCTCATCGGATAAGTCAGCATCAGCTTGATCCGCTTGTCCGGGCCAATCACGAAGACCGAGCGTACCGTCGCGTTGTCGGCCGCCGTGCGCGTGCCCGCCTCACCTGCGGTGCCGGCCGGCAGCATGTCGTAGAGCTTGGCTACCTTCAGGTCGACATCGCCGATCAGCGGGTAATTGAGCGCGGCGCCCTGGGTTTCCTCGATGTCCTTTGACCAGCGCCAGTGGTCACTGACCGAATCGATACTGAGCCCGATCACCTTGCAGTTGCGCGCGGCGAAGTCCGGCATCATCTTGGCGAGACAGCCCAGTTCGGTGGTGCACACCGGCGTGAAATCCTTGGGGTGCGAGAACAGCATCGCCCATCCATCGCCGATCCAGTCGTGGAAAGAGATGATGCCTTCCGTCGTTTCGGCAACGAAGTCCGGTGCCACGTCGTTGATATGGAGTGCCATCTGTTTCTCCTCAATGTTTCGGCCGGTGCCAGGCTGAACTGTAGAACCCGTAACCGTCATCCGGCACCGTGTCCTCGCGGGCCTTTTCCTCGGCCGTCAGATCGATCTGCTTGTCCCACCAGATCCGGAATCCGACCTTCTGGTCGCGCACCACTTCCGGATGGTCCTTGAGAAAGTCGTCGATGAAATGGGTGAATTCCGAGACGTAGCCGCGATCCACTTCCCCGGCTGGCGCATCGCGGTGGCGCCATCTTGCGAAAAGCCGATGCATGGCCGACATGGCTGCCCTTTCATATCCATCAATTACTTTCGAGTGGCGCTGGAGCGAGCCGGTTCCGGGAAAACGATAAGCCGAATAGCAGATGGGACGGATCGTCCAGTCGCCGCTGGAGCCGCAACACAATAAGGCGGATACCCGTCGTCGCCATGAAATACCGGTCCGCTCGCGGGACGTCCGGGCCGTCGCCGAAGCAGCCGGAACGCCCGTGGCGCCGAGCCAAACAAGAGGAGACTTCAACGTGCGCCTTGTCCAGCTCCTGTCGGTGATTCTGGTCATATTCGTCGCCATCGTGCTGGCCGGCGAACCGCCCGGCCGCTGGTGGACGCGCGACCTGGCGGTCTATCACATCAGTCTCGGCCTGAGCGCTGCCCTGCTCGGCGCCCTGCTGCTCACCCGACAGCCGTGGCGCCACTGGCTGGCCGGCATGTGGGAATTCCTGCGCGGCGAGCGACATCTTCCCCCGGCCCCGGCAGTGCCGGAGCCGTCGCCGCCGCCCACCGAGCGCAAGCCGCCGGCTTCAGAGTTCCGCCCGGTCGCCCGTGACCTGCAGCGCCTGCTACGCGACCTGGAGGGCGAGCGCCGGGCGCGCGACGAAAGCCAGGTGACGTGGACGCCGGATGCTCTGCGCGCCATCCTGCACGGCGATCTGCGCGGCGAGGACGTGATCGTCGTCTCCAACCGCGAACCCTATATCCACCAGTACCGCCGGGCCGATGGAGGGATCGAGGTACAGCGCCCGGCGAGCGGCCTGGTCACCGCCCTCGAACCGGTAATGCGTGCCTGTTCCGGCGTCTGGATCGCCACCGGCAGCGGTAGCGCCGACCGCGCAGTGGTAGATGCCAACGACCGCGTGGCGGTGCCGCCCGAACGCCCGAGCTACCAGTTGCGCCGGATCTGGCTGTCGCCCGAAGAAGAAGCCGGCTACTACTACGGCTTCGCCAACGAGGGGCTGTGGCCGCTGTGCCACATCGCCCATGTTCGCCCGACTTTTCGTTCCGGCGACTGGGCGCATTACCTGGCGGCCAACCGCCGTTTCGCCGAGGCGGTGGTCCGCGAGGCGAAAACCGACGATCCCATTGTGCTGGTCCAGGACTACCATTTCGCGCTGCTGCCGCGGATGATCCACGAAAGCCTGCCGGATGCGACGGTGATCACCTTCTGGCACATCCCGTGGCCCAATCCCGAATCCTTCGCCATCTGCCCGTGGGCCCTGGAAATACTCAACGGCCTGTTGGGCAGCAACATCCTCGGCTTCCACACCCAGTTCCACTGCAACAATTTCGTCGATACCGTCGACCGCCTGATCGAGGCCCGCGTGGACCGCGAAACCTTCACCGTCAGCCAGGGCGGCAAGCTGACCGCGGTGCGCCGTTACCCGATTTCCATCGCCTGGCCGCCGGTCGAGGACATGGTCGGCAAGCCGGTCGCCGATTGCCGGCACGACGTCCGCGCCGGTAACGGGCTGCCGCCCGGCCAGCTGATCGGCATCGGCGTCGACCGGCTCGACTACACCAAGGGCATCATCGAACGCTTTCTCGCTGTCGAGCGGCTGTTCGAATTGAATCCGCAGCGCATCGGGCAATTCACCTTTATCCAGATCGCGGCGCCCAGCCGGTCGAGCATCGACGAATACCGCCACCATGAGGAGGCGGTAAATGCCTTGGCCGCCCGTATCAACGCCCGCTTTTCCGGTCCGGCCCCGGCCATCCTGCTCAAGGTCGAGCATCACGAGGCGGCCCGGGTTTACGAATACTACCGGGCGGCCGAGGTCTGCTTCGTCGGCAGCCTGCACGACGGGATGAATCTGGTTGCCAAGGAATTCGTCGCCGCTCGCGACGACGAGCGCGGCGTTCTCGTCCTGTCGCAATTCACCGGCGCGGCGCGGGAGCTGCCCGAGGCTCTGGTCGTCAATCCCTACGACGTGGACCAGTGCGCCGCCGCCCTCGAACTGGCGCTCGCCATGCCGCCCGAGGAACAGGGCGACCGCATGCGCCTGATGCGCCGGCTGATTTCCGAATTCAACGTCTACCGTTGGGCCGGGCGCATGCTGCTCGACGCCGCGCTGATGCGCCGGCGCAGCAAGCTGCCCGACAACCCGGTAATCACTGGCCCGGCCGGCAACGGCTCGGCGGCGACATGAACCAGCAACTTGCCGTGCCGCCGCCCGCCCGCCGGGAATGGGCCTACTTTCTCGATTTCGACGGCACCCTGCTCGAACTGGCGCCGACGCCGGACGCCATCGTCGTCGATGCGGCGCTGCCCATCCTGCTCGACGATCTGCGCGCCGCCTGCGGCGGCGCGGTGGCGCTGGTCAGCGGCCGGGCCCTGGATGATCTCGAACGCCGCCTCGCCCTGCCGGCACTGATCAAGGCTGGCCAGCACGGCCTGGAACGGCGCGATGCAGCCGGGCAACTGCACCGCCATGCCACGCCGCAACTGGCCAAGCAGGCCATCCGCGTGGCGCTGCTGCCCTTCATCGCGGCGCATCCCGCGCTGCTGCTCGAAGACAAGGGCCTGACCCTGGCCCTGCATTACCGGCAGGCGCCCGAGTTGGCGACCGAAGCCCACAGCCTGCTGCTGCAACTGGTCGATGAGGCCGATCACGGCCTCATGGTGCAACAGGGGAAAAGCGTGCTGGAAGTCCGGCCGGCCGGCATCGACAAGGGCACGACGCTGGTCGATTACCTCGACGAGCCACCCTTCCGGGGCCGGCGGCCGGTCTTCGTCGGGGACGACCGCAGCGACGAGCACGCCTTCCAGCTGGTCAACGACCGCGGCGGCATTTCGGTGGGTGTCGGCGCCGGCACGCTCAACGCCCGCTACCGGCTGCCTGGCGTACGGGCCGTGCGCGCCTGGCTGGCCGGCCTGACCAGCCGGCGTGCGTGAAGGTCGCCAGCCATGGCCGGTGACCTGTCCGCGGGCAACGCGCCGTGCGCTGCATCACATCTTCGGCTGCGTGCCCTTGCGGAATTCGCTGACGGTGATCCGCCCGTCGCGGTCGGTATCCATTTCCGAAAAGCGGGCGGTGACTTCAGCCGAGCGTTTGGCTTCGTCGCGGCTCACGTAGCCGTCCTTGTTGGCATCCAGCTCCTTGAACATCGGCGGGATTGCGTCGTCCCCTCCGGTGGCGGTGCTCGACGCTCCGGGCGTGCTGCCGCCCGGCGGCGTCGCGTCGGCGGCCATCGCGGCCAGCGGCAGGGCGCCGAGAAACAGCAGAGTGGCCAGGCTGGTTTTGCAGTTCATGGTGGTTCTCCTTTGCAGGCTTCCGGCAGACCCGCCGGGAATTTTCATTCTATGGACCGGGCCGCGGACCGGCTGTCGGAGCGAGCCGAATCTGCCGTAGGACCTGTCCTGCTTGCCGGGCGCCGTGCTGTTGGCGGCGGGAGGAAGCATGCCCCCGCCGCGGCCTAGCGGGCGCCTGGCCCGCAACTGGCACCATCTGCTGCTCGCGCTGGGTTGCGCCTTCGTGTTGCTGCTGCTCGGCTCGAGCCACTGGCAGGGCACCGCCAGCCTGCGGGCGCTGGGTGACTTGCGCCAGCAGGCGGCCCGCGTCGAGCATCTCGACAGCCTGCTGATCCAGCTCATGGATGCCGAAAGCGCCGTGCGTGGCTATCTATTGAGCGGCAACCGCACCCATCTCGAGCCTTACCGGAAGATCCTCGCCACCGTGCACCAGACGCTGGACGACATCCACCGCGATCTCGAAGGCGATCCGGCCAACGACGAGGCGCTGGCCGATCTGACCGGCCTCGTCGTGATCAAGCTGCGCAGCCTCGACACCGCCGTCGACCGCGGCATCGCCGGCGAGGAAACCCGCATCCAGGGCAAGCGTTACACCGACCGCATCCGTGAGCGCATCTACGGACTCAAGGCGATGCTGGCTGACGAAGCCGGGGTTTCCTTCGAGCGTTCGACGCGCCACGTCGAGCGCACACGCTGGGTGGTGTTGACGCTGGCGACCGGCGTCCTGGTGCTGATGGCCGTGGTGTTCTTCTTCGTCGAACGCCAGTTCAAGTTGCGCGGCGAGATCGCCAGCTTGCTGCGCACCGAGAACCAGCGCCTCGATGCGCTGGTCCAGGAGCGCACGGCCGAACTGAGCGACCTGGCGAGCTACCTGACCAATGCCCGCGAGGCCGAGAAGCAACGCCTGGCGCGCGAGTTGCACGACGAACTGGGCGCCCTGCTGACGGCAGCCAAGATGGAGTCGGGATGGCTGATCCGCAAGATAGCCGAGGTCGAGGGCGTGCCGCTGCACGAGCACCTGGCGCGGCTGGAAGGCATACTCGACCGCGGCATCGCGCTCAAGCGACGCATCATCGACGGCCTGCGCCCGCCGCTGCTCGAAGCCCTCGGCCTGGTCAGCACGCTGCGCCTGCTCGGCGAGGAATTCGCCGAAGGAGGCAGCGAAAAATTCACCCTCGATCTGCCGGAAGACAACGTGGCGCTGCCCCCGGCGACGGCGCTGGCCCTCTACCGCATCGCCCAGGAGGCGCTGACCAATATCCGCAAGCATGCCGCGGCCCGCCAGGTGCATCTGTCGCTGCACATCGCCGCCGGGCAGCTCGAACTGGTCGTCACCGACGACGGCGCCGGCTTCCGCACCGGTTGGGTGCGCGGTCGGCAGCACGGGCTGATCGGCATGAAACACCGCGTCCAGATGTGCGCCGGCGATTTTTCGGTGACCAGCCAGCCCGGCCAGGGGACCCGCATCGTCGCCCACATCCCGTTGCCGCCGGCCGTCGAGAACAGCGTTCAGCCCGATGCGGCGGCGCGCACGTAGGCGACCAGTTCGGCCAGCTGGGTCGCCTTGTCGAAAAAGCGATCGACGTCGAGGGCGAAACAGCGTTCGCGGACCAGCGGCTGGCCGTGGTTGGAGAAGATCACGGCGCGCGGCCAGCCGAAGCGTTCCGGGGTCCGCGCCAGGGCATGCAGCACGCCGAGGCCGCTGCCGCTGCGCAACTCGAGGTCGACGATGGCCAGGTCGGGCTGCTGGTGCTGCAGCAGCTCCAGCGCCGAATGTTCGTCGGCGGCGCCGCCCACCACTTGGACGCCGGCCAGTTCGCCCAGCACGTCGCCCAGCGTCTGGCGGACGAGCGGAGAATCCTCGATGAGGACGACCTTGAGCGGCGGGCGGCCGGCTTTGCCCATGCCTGGCCTCATTCGACCAGCAGGCCGTTGCGCAGCGCGTAGGCGGCCAGTTCGGCGTTGCTCTCGACGCCGAGCTTTTCGAGCAGGCGGGAGCGATAGGTGCTGACGGTCTTGACGCTGAGGTGCAGGACAGTGCCGATTTTCGACACCGACTGTCCCTGGGCGAGGCGCAGGAAGACCTGCAGTTCGCGCTCGGACAGCTGCTGGTGCGGCGCTTCGGCGACCGTGCCGGCGACCCGGCCGGCCAGCAGTTCAGCGACATACGGCGACAGGTAGCGGCGCCCCTGGGCTACGGTACGCACCGCCTGCAGCAGTTCCGCCTGGCCGCATTCCTTGCTCAGGTAGCCGTCGGCCCCGTGGCGGATCATGGTCAGCGCGTAGCGTTCCTCGGGATAGCCGGTGAGCACCAGCACGCGCAGATCGACATGGTGCTGGCGCAGGGTGCGCAGCACATCGACCCCGCTCTGCCCGGGCAGGGCCAGGTCGAGCAGCAGCACGTCGCAGGCGCTGCCCGGCAGGCGGGCCAGCGCCTCCTCGCCGGACGCCGCTTCGAAGGCGATGGCGATCCCCGATTCGTCGGCCAGCATTTCGCGGAAACCGGCCCGCACGATTTCGTGGTCATCGACGATGGCGACGCGCAGCACCGGGCTTCCTTACCTATCCAGGCCGATTGCCGTGGCGCCGTTCAGGGCGGCGGCTCGCCGGCGATGGCGGCACGCGTCGCTTCGTACAGGCCCTGGCGCGGCCCGCCCAGGCCGACGGCCCGTTCCGCCGCGGCCTGCGCCTCGGCCGGGCGACCGGCTTCGTGCAGGGTCTGGGCCAGGTTGTTCCAGGCGTCGCCGGCCTCCGGGTGCTCGTGGATGGCCTGGCGATAGGCAGCCTCGGCGGCGGCCAGGTCGTGGCGCCCGTAGGCGGCGTTGCCGAGGGCCAGGCGCACCGCCAGATTGCCCGGCCAGCGTGCGAGGGCGGCCGTGTAGGCGGGCAGCGCCGCCGGCGCGGCCACTTTTTCGAGCGCCGCGGCGGCCGCGACCAGGCGTTCCGGCGTGGCGCCGGCCGGCAAATCCTGCGGCTGCAGGGCGACAAAGGCCCAGCGCCCGGATTTCGCCCAGCTCCGGTCGAAGCGGTCGATGCTAGTCACCTGCCGGGCCGTCGTTCCCGAGCGCAGGATGATCTGGCCTTGCGGCAGGTCGTAGCCGACCACCACGGCGTAATGCCAGCGCGTCACCAGCCATCCGGTGTCCTGCAACACCAGTACCGGATGGCCGGCCGCCAGTTCGGCGAAGAGGGCTGCCGGCGCCGGGTCGAGGACGTAGGGCAGCAGCCCCGAACGGCGCGTGGCGGCGAGCAGTTCGGCCTGCAGGCTGCCCTGGCGTCCGGGCAGGAAGACCGCGCCGCGCAGGTCGTCCGGCCGGCGGTCGACGCCGGCAGCGCCAAGCACCGTGGCCAGGGCGGCGGGCCCGCACTGGTAGGCGGCCTGCGGGTGGAAAGGGACGTTGGCCAGTTCGACGAACGGCGGCCGCGCATCGTCCGGACCGCTGTCGGCGATCGGCAGGATGATGCCGCAGGCGGCCAGCAGCAGGCAGCCGGCGGCAAGCCAGAAACGGCCGTAACGAGCCACGGGCTAGATGATGGCGATGAGCAGGATGGCGAGCAGGACAATGACGATGATTTCGGTGGTCGTGAAATCGCCGCCGGCCGGCAGGCTGTCGATGCTCTTCGCCAGCACGTGGATTTCCTCGGCATCCATCGCGTCGACCCGGTCGGCGACGCTGAGGCTATCGACCCCCATGGCCTTCAGTTTCTCGGTAACCGTGGCACGTTCGAGGAAGGTCTTGACCTTGGCGCGTTCGGCGTCGACCGGCGCGGGAGCCGCCAGTTGGTCGGTGGCAACGATATCCGCCCGGGCCGGCGGCAGCATGGTCAAGGCAGCCAGGGCGACGATCAGCCACCGGCGGGAAACACGAGTGTTCATGGCGGGACCTCCTACAGCGGGATGGGCGGCCGGCAAGGCGGCCGGCGGACCGTCGCGTTGCGACGGAATGTCGCAGCACCGATCCAAGCCGATTAGAGCGCCGAACTTGGAGAAAACCGGCGGCGGAGTGGCCGGGCCGATCAGCGCAGGTGGGCTCCTACGCACGAATCGGCCGGCGCCGACAGCCCGGGCCGGGCCGGGCGGCTAGGATGAAACCGATTGCGAGGGCCGTGCAGCCGCGTGGACGCCCACCGGCAGCGGCTCTCCCTCCCATTTGCCAAGGAATACCGATGATCCGCAAGTACCTTGCCTGGTTGCTGCCGCTGTTTCTGCTGCTGCCGGGCTTCGCCCCGGCCCAGGAAAGCCCCGATGCGCTGATCCGCAATGTGACCGAGGAAGTGCTGTCCATCCTGCGCCAGGACAAGGCGATCCGCTCCGGCGACCGGCAGCGGGCCGAGGCGCTGATCGAGCAGAAGGTGGCGCCGCACTTCGATTTCACGCGCATGACCAGCCTCGCCGTCGGCCGTGCCTGGCGACAGGCCGACGAGGCCCAGCGCAAGGCGCTGACCGATGAGTTCCGGGCGCTGCTGGTCCGCACCTACGCCAATACGCTGACCACCTATCGCGACCAGACGGTCAGTTTCAAGCCCTTGTCCCCGGCGCCTGCCGGCGACGAGGTCACCGTGCATTCGCAGATCAACAAGCCGGGCGGCCAGCCGATTCCGCTCGATTACAGCCTGGCGCGTTCGCCCGACGGCTGGAAAGTGTTCGACGTCGTCGTCGCCAACGTCAGTTTGGTGACCAACTACCGCAACAGCTTCGCCAACGAAGTGAACAAGGGAGGTATCGCCGGCTTGCTCAAGGCCTTGCAGGAGCAGAACCGGCGCCGCGACAGCACGCCGCCGGCGGCGGTCTGAGCAGTCGTTCTTGAATCACCCATAGCCAAGGAGTATCCACCATGATGCGAAACCAAATCCTCACCGCCATCGCTTCCATCGCCCTCATCGTGCCCCTGCTGCAGGCCTGCGAACGCAGCGACCGCTCGCCGAGCGCTTCGGTGCCGGGCAGCGAACGACAGGCCCGCACCCCCTCCGCCCAGGACCGCATGCTGGAAAGCGCGCCGCCCGCGGCCGGCCTCCCGTCCACGCCCACTTCGCCGTCGGCGCCCGGTTCCAGCAGCTCTCCGTCCGGCTCTTCTTCCAGCGATACTTCGGGGTCGCCGTCGTCGTCGACAGGCTCCGGTTCGACATCGGGATCACCGTCCGGCAGTTCGGGCAGTTCGTCCAATCAGTGAGGCGATACCCGCCGGGTCGGGTCGGAGGGAGGGCCTTGCCGGCGGCGCAGACGGCCGGTCAGGGCCACGACGCCAAAAAGCAGGCCGGCCAGCCAGCAGGCAGTTTGTATCGGCTGCAGCGTAGCCGCCAGCGCCGCGGCGCCCGGCAGGCCCGTGCTCGGCGCCAGTTCTGCGGTCAGCCACAGGAAGAAGGCGATGCAGGCGGCGAAGGCCGCCCATTGGCCGAACAGCCGGGCGCGTTCTTCTCCTTCGTTGCGCGGTTTGTGCCAGGGCAGGCCGGCGGCCAGGGCGATGCCGAGGCGCTTGCTGCCGCCCCACAGCAGGCCGGCGAACATGCCGAGCCAGAATGCGAGTTCAATCGCCACCGGCCACAGATCGGCCATCGGATGGTCACCCAGTTTGGCGTAGAGCAGCGCGACCAGCAGGCCGGCCAGCACGGCACCGGCGGTGCCGGCCTTGAATGAGGTGAACAACTCCTGAACCCAGAAGCGCAGTTCGCTTTCGGCATCGTCGTTGATCGGCCAGCGCCCGAGATCGAGATTCATGGCAGCCTCCGGTTCGGAATGATGAATCGGGTGAAACGAATTCCCGCGCTCCGCCGCCTTTCGCCGAACGCAGTCCTCAGCGTCGGGCCTCGGGCTCCGGCTGCCCCAAGGTCTGCATCTGATCGAGCAGCGCCTTTTTCTGATTGGCCAGTTCGAGATAGCGCGTGTAGGCGCGGCTGATTTCCTTGTCGTAGCGTTGCAGGCGATCCTGGCGTGCCTGCTGCAGGCGGACGTTCTCGTCGTAGTCGAGTGCCCGGCTGTCGTCGCCGAGCGCCGAGTAGCGGCGGGTGCCGGTGCCCGGTGGCGGCGGAGGTTCCAGCTCGTTGCGGCGCAGTTCCTGGGTCATCTGGAATTGCTGGAAGACCGCCTGCTGTTCCTGCTGTACCCGGTTGTAGGCGGCTTCCAGCTGGTCCAGGCGATTGTCTTCCGTTTCGGCGGCCGCCCAGCCGCAGCTCAATAGCGCGAAGATCAGAAACAGGATTTTCATGGCGGCCTCCCTGAGTCGGCAATGGAGCGATCATCGCGGCGGCCTGTTAAGGGGGACGCTGGGTACGTCGATCCCATTCGGCGCATGGCTGCCGGCCGGCAGGCGGGCCAAGGCCAGTCCGCCGGGTGGCGTGGCGGCCTGTTTGCGGCCTTCGGCGGGCGATCCAGGAGATGCCGGGAGCGGCGACTCGTCAGTGCGTGCCTCGGCCATCAGGTCGGCCGCGGACTTCCGGAAACGCTTGGCCCAGCTGCCGTCGTCGGCCAGGGGCCGGGTGTTTTGCAGGCTGCGGGCGACGTCGCGCAACGGATAGCCGGATGCCGTGAGCAGGCGCCGGGCGATGGTATCGGCCTCGCGCCCCTGCACCGTCTGCTTGCTGCCGGCGGCCAGGGCCGAGCCGGCGGTCGAGATCGCGGTCTTGATCAGGCCGCTGCCGGGAATGGCGATATTGATGACGAGCGAAGCGAGCAGGCTGAACACCGACCTCTCCTCCGGATGGCGGGCAATGACGTGGCCCATCTCACGGGCGATCACGAAGGCAACCCAGGCATCGTCGGGCGCCTCGGCAGCCAGCCCCGAATTGAGCGCAATCCGGCCGTTGGCGGTGGCGCTGCTGCCCGGTCCGTCGGCATCGACTACCTGGATGTCGAAACGGCCGGCGGCCACGTTCGGAATCCGCTGTTCGAGATCGGGATAGAGCCGCTGCGCGCCTTCCTGCAAGCGGCTGCCGACCCGTCTGACCTGCCCGGTGAACCGTTCGCCGTCGACCGGACCCGTCGTACATTCGTCAGCGTCCCCGGTGCACACAAGGTTGCGCCAGGACATAGTGTTGAGAGTGAAAGTCGCATCGGCGTAGGCCGACGCGATGGGCATGTCGATCAACTGTTTGGGCGTCGCCGGCGGATCGACGGCGCAGCCTGCCGCTCCAAGACAGCCTGCCATGACGTACAACGCGGGAGTGTCCACCAGCCTCATGCGCGAGCCCTTTGCTATCCCTTTCCGCCCTGTCGATTTGACTTCCGGACGGACCCCGAGTTCGCCGCCGATCGGCGCAGGGCGGCGGCTTCCTACACACGCGGCGGCAACATCCGACAGGCACCGCCTGCCGGCTTTGCTACGCTTGGCATATGCATGAAGAAACCGGGACCTTCGAGGAACAAGTCGCGCAGATCGCCGATCGCGGGCTGGCCAACGCCGACTGCGTCGCCTTGCGCCTGGTCGCCGACCGCCTGTGGCGCTCGCGCCACATTCCGGATCTGCGCCAGGTGCCGCCCGAACTGCGGGCGGATGCCGGTTATCTGATCGAACGCCTGACCCGATTCAACAATCTCGACCAGGGGCGGGAGATCGAAATCCTCGCCGCGCTGGCCCCCTGGCAGGACGAGAGCGAGCACCAGTCGCCGGCTTCTTGCCGCGACCCCCTGGCCCAGGAATGGGGCGCCAGCAGCGCCCTGAGCAGCCGGCAACTGATCGCCCTGTGGCCCTGAGCGGCCGGTAATACCGTTCGTTCAAGGTGATCCGCCGTTCCTGCGAAAGCGGGAACCGGGAAATTCACGACATACTGGATTCCCGCTTTTGCGGGAATGGCGTTTCGCTGAACGCTGGAGTTTCCTCAGTGGCCGGCGATCCTGAACAAGCCGCGCAGCCGTGGGCGTCCGGCCGCCGCATTGCCCGCATCCCGCTTTCGGGTGGCGAGGTGGGCGGCGGCGAACAGCAGGAAGAGCCCCGAGAACACCCAGGCCATCGCCGACCAGTCCAGCGCATGTGGCCGCACGCAGAGTTCGGCGGTGCACAGGCTGGGCAGCACCCATTTGAAGATCATGAAGATCGCCTCGGCGAGCAGCAGGTAGACGTGCCAGGGCAGGTTGAGCGCGGGGTGGAGGACGGGTGTTTTTCCTGGGGTGCGGGACATGGTGGAAGCGGCACTTTCCGGCGAATGGATTGATCGGTCGTGGGTGGGGGCCGCCCGCTGTCGGAAGGGGCGCAAGCCAAGGGGCCAGTGTAGGAATTCGGCGCCGCCGAATCTGTCATCGATTGGCGGAAGCGCTGTCGGAAGGTGCGTCGATTTGCGTGGCATATTTCCTACATGCCTGGCGCATGGCGAGGCCGCGAAAAACCTATTGCCCGGCTCAGTGGCGCGGCAGCTTGCCCTGGAGCAGGTCGTCTACACGTTCCTGCAGGGAAATCAGGCCGATGCGGTCGATGATTTCCATGGCGAAGGCGCGGGTCAGCAAGGCGCGCGCCGAGATATCGCCGATGCCGCGCGAGCGCAGGTAGAAGAGTTGATCCTCGTCGAGCGGTCCGACCGTGGCGTCCTGCCGGCAGCGGATGTCGTCGGTCCAGATTTCGAGCTGCGGCTTGGTGTCGATTTCGGCGTCGTCGGACAGCAGCAGGTTGTGGTTGGCCTGCACGGCGTCGCTGCCGCGGGCATCGGGCTGCACCACCAGGCGGCCGTTGAAGACGCCGCGTGCCGCGTCGCCGAGCACGCCCTTGTAGTATTCCCGGCTGGTGCAGCCGGGCTTCAAATGATCGATGCGCGTGTGGTGATCGACATGCTGGCGGCCATTGGCCAGGTAGAGACCATCCAGGCTGCAGCTGGCGCCGTCGCCCTGGAGCTTGACGCCGATGCCGACGCGCGCCAGGCGGGCGCCGAAGGCCAGCGAAGTCGACGTGAAATGGCTGCCCTCGCCCTGGGCGATGTCCACGGTGGCGATATGGAAGGCGCTGGCGTTTTCCTGTTGCAGCTTGTGATGGGCGAGGGTGGCGCCCGGACCGAGCACGATGTCGGTCACCGCGTTGGTGAAATAGCCGTCGTCGTGGATGGCGACATGGTGTTCGACGATACTGGCCGAGCTGTCGGCGGCGGCGACCACCAGGTTGCGCGGCTGGATGGCGAGATTGGCTTCGGTGGCGATGTAGAGCAGCTGGATCGGCGCCTTCAGCACGCAGCCCCGGGGCAGCTGGATATAGGCGCCGTCGCCCATGAAGGCGAGATTGAGATCGGCAAAGGCGGACGTGGCGTTGCCGAGCAGCAGCGATGTGTCGAGGCGCCCCGGGTACTCCTCCAGCATGTAGGCCAGGCCGCTCAGCACGACGCCGGTGCGCAGCCGGCCGACCCGGCACAGGCCGGGTTCGAGGGTGCCGTTGACGAAGACCAGCAGGTGGGCGTCGGGCAGGGCATGGCTGGCGACCCGGGCGGCCAGCGGGTCGGGGCAGGGGCCGGGCAGGACGTTGAAGCGGCTGTTCTCGATGGCCGCCACGTCGGTGTATTTCCAATCCTCGTCGTGCGAGGTGGGGAAGCCAATGCAGGCGAAGCGTTCGATGGCCGACTCGCGGGCCTGGTGCAGCCAGCCCAACTGGTGGCCGGGCAGGACCTGGGCGACGCGCGCGAAGGCATCGAAATAGCCGTTGGCGGTGACCGGCTGGCGCGGCCTCACGGGCGGACCTGCAAGGCTTCGGGGGAATCGGTGGCGGACTCGTAGCCGCTGCCTTCCAGTTCGCTCACCAGTTCCCGGCCGCCGGAGCGGATGATGCGCCCGTCGGCCAGGACATGGACCCGGTCCGGCACCACGTAATGCAGCAGGCGCGGGTCGCGGGCGAACAGGACGATGGCCCGCTGCGGGCTGCGCACGGTGTTGATGCCGTGGGCCACCGTTTTCATCGCGTCGCCATCGAGGCCGGCTGCGCTGTCGTCGAGCAGGGCGAGGGTCGGTTCGAGCATCAGCATCTGCAGGATCTCGTTGCGCTTCTTGTCGCCGTCGGCGAGGCCGGCATTGAGCGGACGATAGAGCTGGCTCTCGTTGATGCCCAGCAATTTGAGCTTGCCGCGGATGGCGGTCAGGAAATCGACGGCGTCGAGTTCCGGCTCGCCGCGCCGGCGGCGCAGGGCGTTCAGCGCGGCGCGCAGAAAATAGACATGGGCGACGCCAGGAATTTCGACCGGATGCTGGAAAGCGAGGAAAATGCCGCGCGCCGTCCTTTCTTCCACCGCCAGGGCGAGCAGATCGGCGTCCCGGTAGCGTGCTGCGCCGCCGGTCACGGCGTGGTCGTCGCGCCCGGCCAGCACATGGGCCAGCGTACTCTTGCCCGAGCCCTCGGGACCCACGACGGCGTGCACCTCGCCGGCCCCGACCGCGAGGTCGAGGCCCTTGAGGACGGCCCGGCCGTCGATACTGACCTGCAGATTGCGGATGGCCAGCATGCGCCTGCCCTTTCAGTCGATGCCGCCGGCCAGGCCGGCCGCGAGCAGCTTCTGCGCCTCAATGGCGAATTCCATCGGCAGTTCCTGCAAGACTTCCTTGCAGAAACCGTTGACGATCATCGCCAGCACATCGTCGGTAGACAGGCCCCGGCTCCGGCAATAGAACAGCTGGTCCGCGCCGATGCGCGCCGCGCTGGCCTCGTGCTCGACGCGGGCCGAAGGGTGCCTGACCTCGATGTAGGGGAAGGTATGGGCCGCGCACTGGTCGCCGAGCAGCAGCGAATGGCATTGCGTGCGGTTGCGGGCGCCGATCGCGCTTTTCGCCACCTTGACCAGCCCGCGGTAGGCATTGTGGCCGTTACCGGCCGCGATGCCCTTGGCGACGATGCTGCTGCGGGTATTCCTGCCCAGGTGGATCATCTTGGCGCCGCCATCGACCTGCTGGTCGTGGTTGGTCAGCGTCACGGCGCGGAATTCGCCGCGCGTATGGTCGCCCCTGAGGACCACGCTCGGGTATTTCCAGGTGATCGCCGAACCGGTATCGACCTGGGTCCACGAAATCCGCGAACGGTCACCGCGGCATTCGCCGCGCTGCGTCACGAAGTTGTAGATGCCGCCCTGGCCGTTGCCGTCGCCGCGGTAGCCGTTCTGCACCGTGGCGTAGCGGATGCGGGCGTTTTCCAAGGCGACCAGCTCGACCACCCCGGCATGCAGCCGGTTCCCGTCGCCCGGCGCCGCGCTGTTTTCGAGGTAGCTGACGGTGCTGTCCCGGTCGGCGACGATCAGGGTGCGCTCGAAATGGCCGGCATGCACGGCATGGCTGCGGAAATGGGCGGACAGCTCGATCGGACAGCACACGCCGGGCGGGATGTAACAGAAGGATCCGTCGGCGAATACCGCCGCATTCAGACTGGCGAAAAAGTTGTCGGTCGGCGGCACGACCGAGCCGAGGTACTGGCGGACCAGTGCCGGGTGCTCGCGTACCGCTTCCGGCAGGGAACAGAGAATGATGCCCAGTTTGGCGAGCTGGGCCTTGAAGGCAGCCGCCGAGTAGCGGCCCAGCACCGCATCGAGCGCGATGCCTGGGGGCAGTTCGCCTTCCGGCGGCGGCGCGTCGGCCGCGGCCACGCCGGCCGGCTCTTCCCGGGACTCCGGGTCATAGCGGATCGCCTGGTAGTCGATGGGCGGATGATGGAGGGTCGACCACGCCGGCTCGGCCATGCTCAGCCAGTGGCGATAGGCCTGCAGCCGCCAGTCGAGCATGAAGTCCGGCTCGTCGTTGCCGGCCGATATCCGGCGGATGACCGCTTCGTTCAGCCCCTGGGGCACGGCCGGATGGCTAGCCCAGCCAGGCTGGCCGTTTCGGTTGATCGATTCGTCGCACTTTGCCGTTTCGGCGGCCATCGATTTCTCCTTCCGGCCTGCGGATCGTGTAGGACCAACTGCCTGCGTCATCGTTCAGGCCGGGCGCTCAGGGCGGCAGCAGGAAAGCAGCGAGCGGGCCGGCGAGGGATTCGACGACGCCGGATTCGGGCGGGTGGGCAGGCGGCGGCTGGTCGGCGATGGAGTTGGCGATTCCGGCGCCGATGCCGACCCCGATTCCCGCGCCCGCGGCGGGCAGTATCCCGGACTCCGCGCTGAAGCAGTTTTTCAGGCGGCGCATGGCGAGGCCGCCGAAGCCGCGCAGGCTGGCCCGGAAGACGTAGGCTTCCCAGACCTCCTGGATTTCCGGATTCCAGCGACCGACGGCCCACTCCGGCGCGGTGACCAGGCTCAGGTGACGGATGCCCGGCTCGGCGCAGCAGTATTCGATGGTCTTGAGCAGCAACTGGCTGCCCGGCGCCTCGGCATGCCAGGTTTCGTCATAGGCGATCTTCTGGATGGACAGCGTATGGCCGGCAAGCAGGCAGAACTGCGCGGCGATGGCGACGCCGTCGACCTTGAGCAGGGCGATCAGGCAGGCGTCGGCCGCCGCGAAGCGGGTCTTCAGTTCGCCGTAGAAACCCCGCAGATGCGGGTGCAGGCTGATGGCGGTGGCCCGGCCGGCAGCGCCTTTCCAGCCCGAAGCCTCGAGGCGCAGGAAGTCCTCGAAGGCGGCGTCCAGCTCGCTGCCGGCGCGGGCGAAGCTCAGGCTGACGGCCCCCCGGCGCGCCAGCAGCCGGCCCTGGCGGCGCAGGTTGCGCTTGAACTGGCCGCTGCACCGGGCCAGCGCCGTGGCGGGATCGGTGCAGCGGAAATACATGCTCTGCCCGGTGCGTTCGAGATGGGTACCGACCGGCGGCCCGGCCCGCAGGCTCCACAAGGCCGGCGAATCGTCGGGCAGGTTGGGCAGGTGCAGGGCGTCCCACGGCAGCTTGGTCTGCCGGCCGAGGATGGCGGCGACCTGCTGGAACAGGCCGCTACCCGAACATTCTGGCGCCAGCAGCGGTTCGCACAGGATGAGATGGGGATGGGTCGGCAATTCCCACAGCGCGAGCTGGATGCCGCCCACCGACCGACGCACGTGGCGCAAGGGAAAAATGGCCACCGTCTGGCCGTGGGCGAACAGGCTGACGTAGTGGATGGCATGGGCGTCGTTGGCCAGGTGCTGCAGGTAGGCCATGTGCCATTCGAAGGCGTGGATGAAGCGGGGGGGCACCGCACGTGCCGCCAGGGCCCGCCAGTGCGGCTCGAGAAATAGCAGTTCGGCGAGGCCCCGGCCGATCCGTCCTTCGAGTCGGCCCGCCCAGGACGCGCTGCGCCAGGCCGGCTGCCGGAGGTCATTGAGCAGGGCAGCGTCCCCGTGCGCTTCAAGACCACTCTTCATCGCCTTTCCCCCATATGCCGATGTCCTATGTGCCGCCCGGCGGGCGGGTAAGGTAAGCCTAGGCGAACTCTGTTGATATATGACAGATGGGCACATAGTCCGAACGGCATCGGATTTTTCCGGGCCGGAAAAGACGAAAGCCTCGAGCGGGGGAGGGCACGAGGCTTTCGAGGCGGCGGAATCCCGAGGGAGAGAAGGACTGCCGCCCAAGCTGACGGGGGACATCAGCCATGAGCCACGATAAAGAGACGCATTCACCAACTCAAGTAACGGATTGCAACAGAATGTGCCGACATGTTCGCGGCCCGTGGCTTGCATGTCGGCCCACTACCCGTCTCAGCCGAAGCGGCTGCTCGGATCGAACAGGCTGTCGGGCAGATCCATGCCGCGTTCGATGAGACGTTCGGCGAAGCGGGGCCACACGCCGGTGGCGCAGGAATAGCCGTGCACGCTGCCGTCCTGGCCGCTGGCGGTCATCTGGAAGCGGAATATTTCCTGGCAGACGATCTTGTCGTCGCGCATGCCGGTAACTTCCTGCAGGCTGAGCAGCTTGCGCTGCCCGTCGCTGAGGCGGGACAGGTGAACGATCACCGGCAGGGCCGCGGCGATCTGCCGGCGGGCGGCCTGCGGCGACAGGTCGTGGCCGGCCATGGCGATCATGTTGGTCAGCCGTTCCAGCGCTTCCTGCGGCGATTCGGCCTGGATGACGGCGAGCGAACCGGGCTGGCCGGCGCTCATCGCCTGCAGCAGGTCGAGGCTTTCGGCGCCCTGCAGTTCGCCCAGCACCAGGCGGTGCGGCCGCATGCGCAAGGCGTTGGCGAGCAGGGCGCGGGGCCCCACTTCGCCGTGGTCGGCACTGTCCGGGGCTCGGGTTTCCAGGCGCATGGCCAGGGGCTGGCTCAGGCGCAGCTCGCTGCCGCTTTCTATGGTGGCGATGCGTTCGGTTGGCGGAATGTAGCCGGCGAGCAGGTTGAGCAAGGTGGTCTTGCCGCTGTCGCGGGGGCCGCAGATCAGGATGTTGGCCTTGGCGCAGACCAGGCCTTCGAGCAGTAGCGCCACGTCGGGCGACAGGCTGCGGTAGCGTTCGACGAGCTGTTTCATTTGGAGCGGCGGCGCGCCGCGACGGATCGACAGCAGGGGGCCGTCGATCGCCACCGGCGGGACGATGGCATGGACCACCGAACCGTCGGCCAGGTGGGCTTCGGCCATCGGATTCTGCTCGTCGATACGGCGGCCGCTGCGGCCGACGATCTTGGCGACGATGTGCTGCAGATGCCGGGTGTCGGAAAAGGCGATGCCCGTCTCTTCGGCGCGGCCGTTGCGCTCGACGTGGATGGGCCGGCAGCCGTTGACCAGAATGGCGGAAACGCCGGGATCGGCGAGCAGCAGTTCGAGCGGGCCGAGGCCGAGCATTTCGTCCTGGATGTCGCGGATCAGCTGGCGGCGTTCCTTGTCGTTGATGACCAGCGATTCGTCGGCGACGATGCGTTCGACCAGCGCGGCGATCTCCATCCGGGCGCGGTCGGCGCCGACCGTATCGAGCGAGGTCGGATCGATGTGCTCCAAAATCTTGTGCCGGAGGTGGTTCCGGATGGCGTTCTCCGCCGCGCCGGGCGGCGGGGCGACGGTGGCGGGAGGAGGCGGTTCGGGATGTCGGGTTTGCCGGTCGTGCACAAGCATGGTGATATCTCCTGGAGCTGGTTTGAATCGGTGTCTGTCTGTGCCGGGGCCGCAATTCATGCGCTGTGCCTGCCGGTAAGAATGTCCTGGGCGAATTCGAGCAATTCCTCGGAGCTGGGCTCACCCCAGGTCTCCTGGGCCAGCCAGCGGAAAAAGGCGGTCTGCGCCAGGCGGGTCGCCTTGCTGTCGAGGCGCAGCGCGGGAACGCCCTGGCCGGTGTTGTAGCGCTCGGCGAGGTCGATCTGCTCGTCGGCGCTCAGTTCGCGGAAGTAATGCTCGGCCTGGTTGAGTTGCCGCGCGGCGTAGGCTTCCTTGATGTCGATCGGGCGCGCCGTGCCGGGCGCCGCTGCCGTGGGCTGGCTCTTGTCGTTGGCCGCGCCGTCGTCGCCGTAACGATGGTTCAGGGCCTGGCGGAAATAGGCGGCCGGCTTGGCCAGGCGCAGCAGATTGGCGTCCGCCATGCGCCGCCGGGTGTAGTCCAGCGCTTCCCGGCAGCGCTCCGGCGTATGCGTGGCGAGCAGGCGGCGGGTTTCCGACTGGGGCACGCCGAGGGCGACGATGTCGAGCAGGATTTCCTTCTGGCTGTCATCGGGCAGCGCCGTCGCCGGGCTGGCCTTGCGGTCGACGTCGAAACGGATGGTGGATACCCGTTTGCCGATCTTTTCCTCGATCAGCGCGATGGTGTGGTTCGATTCCGAATTGATCTCGGCCACCGCCGGATTGACCACCTTGGACTTGAAATACTTGTATTCGAGATAGGTCGAGTTTTCCGGCGTGTCGCCGAGCACGATGTCGCGGAAAGCCCGCCATTCGACTTCGGCCGTCTTGCCGATGCGCTCGAAGCGCACGCAAAACTCCCAGATGGCCAGCGACGAGGCGCGCCGGAAGCGGCGCACGACGTTCATGTCGATCATCGCGTAGATCTCGGGGTTGATCATGTACTCCCGCATCTGCGAGCTGATCTGGTAGCGCACCGCATCGTTGCGGATTTCGATTTCGGGGAACAGCACCGAGGCCTTCCATTGCACGCGCTTGTCGGCCGGTGCGATGACGTCCCATTCGAAAACGACGTGCATCAGGGCTTCGGCCGATTCTTTCAGGTACTGGCGGTTGTTGGAGTCGAAGCCGATGTTGGCGGCCAGCTTCTTGATGCCCAGTTCCCACCAGCCGTCGGCGTTCGGCTGCGTTTCCATGGCGTGCTTGAGCCAGGCGTTGCCGATCTTGCGGTGGAGCAGGCTGAGCGGCGACTTGGGCTTGCTATGCACTACCTGGACGGCCTTCCGGAAGGCGTCCGGCGTCTCGCGGGTGGCGAACAGCGAGAGTTGTCCTTCGGGTACGAAGCGTTGTTTTGGCATCTGCTGTGGGGTTGGGGTTGGCGGATGAAAGCTGCCAAGCCTGGGCGCCTGTTTGTGACCTTTATGAATCCACTTTCTGTTTTACACAGCTTTAGCGGGGGCAAACGGCCGCCGGGACGAGGCTTGGCGGGTTTTCAGGTGGCTGCTTATGGGCTTTGGGGTGGCTCTCCGTGGGGCTTGGGGTGGCTGGATATGGTTTTGAGGTCGCCGTTCGTGAGGGCTGGGGTGCTGGAATATGGTGCTTCAGGTGACGTTTTGTGGGACGAGGAGACCTTGGGCATTTCAGGTTGCCGGTTATGGGACGAAAAAGCGGTTTATGTCGCCAGATTGGGTTAAAAAGCCGGAAAAACGGCCGAATCCGGCTCAAGCACCGGCCTTTTGGCGGTGCCGCTCCCATAAGCGGTGACGTATCCCGGTTGCCCGGCGTGCGCCTCCGGCCACGGGGAGCCGGAAGGCTATTCTCGGTATTCCAGGGGAATGAATCTGTCGGCCTGCCGGCCGAATCGCGTCGGATTTCCGGACGAGGCCGGAGAGCGTTTTCCTACGGGGCGGAGCGGCCGCGGGGGCCGCTCGCCGGTTAGGGCGTGCAGACGCCCTAGAAGCGCAAGGTGACCGAAACGCCGGCCAGGTTGTCGTGGTAGGTCAGGCGGTCGATATTGCTCGAGCGTTGCTCGCGGGTCAGGTGGGCGCCGACGTCGACGGTCGGCAGCGGACGCCAGGACAGGTTGAGCTGGGCGGTGCGTACGTTGTCCTCGCGGGTCTGGGCCGTCGGCTGGACCGGTCCGCGGAAGTCGCGCCGGCCGGCATCCAGCCTGAGACGCAAGGTAGTCTTGTCGCTGATCAGCCAGCCCGGGGTCAGGCTGATGTAATCGTAGGAGTAGTAACTGCTGCTGGCGTTCTGGTAGGAAAACAGATCGCGGCCGGCGGCCAGCGTGAACTGCAGCTTGCCGGTCGGTTGCCACAGATAGCTCAGGCGGCCGACCGCGCCGGAGTAGTCGCGCTGCTCGTAGTGCTTGTGCTCGCGGTCGAGGTAGCCGATCCGGCCGTCCAGCGTGGAATGGCCGGTGACGCGCCACTGGCCGCGCAGTTCGGTTTCGCTCTGATCGTAGCGGGTGTCGAGCAGGGTGCCGTTGCCCAGGGTCCGGTCGCTGTATTCGCCGCGCGATTCGCGCTGCACCAGGGTCAGCGAGTTGTCGGCCGCGCTGACGTACTTGACGCCGGCTTCGACACTGTCCTGGACGTAGTTGCCGACTTCGGTGAAGCCGCCGCTGTTGTTCACGCGGCTCTGGATGACGCCGCCCACCAGGTGCCAGGCACCGCCTGCCGCCCAGTCCACCGTGGCGCGGCGGACTTCGCTGACCTGCACGTTGCGGCGGTTCTGGTTGGTGAAATCGGCGAAATTGCTCGGCAGTTCGGCACGGTCGGCATAGAAGGTGCCGGTCAGGCTGGGCGTCAGTGACCACAGCCAGGCACCGCGGTAGTCGACGGCCGTGAAGCTCAGGAAGTCGTATTCCTGGTACTGGTAGCGCGTTCCGGTGACGTCCAGCTGGAAGCGCTGCAGCGAGTAGCTTTTGTCGATGTTGACCCCGGCGAAGGCGGTGTAGATGAAGTCGGAGCGCGAGGTCTTGCCGGCGATCGGGACCGGCCGCCCGGAAGACAGGCGAAACAGGTTGTCGTCGTAGGTGACGGAAGTGCCGGCGACGAAATTGACGGCATCCTCGGGGCCGGCCCACACGCTGCCCGGGGCGGCGCAGGCGATGAGCAGGGCGGCGGCGATCCGGGCTGGGGAGCGCTGTGCCGAAAATGCCATATTGATGTTACGTCTTATTCTCATATTTCACCGCGGTGTATTGAAAGGGAGTAAAAGCGGCCAGCAAATAAATCGAAAGCGGATGGCGCAACTTTATTATTATCAATAATAACATCAAGTTATTTATGGTGCGATGTCGGCCGCGTAAGGCTAATTATGTCCGTGATATTTCCCGTTGCGAATATGCATATTAGATTTAATGACTGAATTATTTTTGTAGGAATATTCTGTCAGCTATAAGCATGTGTTCTGACGTTGAATAGGCATTTGGCTGATAGATTTGGCATAGCCCCTTCAAGATAATGACGTTGTCGGCCGTAATGCTTTGATTTTGTGGGTCGCCGGCAAACTGCAAAATATTTTTATGCCAGACGCCAGATTACCGCGGCCGCACGATGCGGCAGTGAGTTCGAAATTCTTTTGGAGGAAACCGAAATGTTGCAATTTGAACAATTGAACGCCATGTCCGAAACCAGCCGCAACGCCACCCGTCATTTGGCCCAGGCCACGCTCGAAGGCCAGGAGAGAATGCTCCGGGTCAATATTGATGCCATGGAGGAATTCATCAAGGCTGGTGGCGAACAGATCAAGGAGACCTGTGCCGACATGACCCTGCTCGATTCGACCAAGGTTTGGCCGCAGGTCGTCATGAGCAATATCCAGCGCAGCACGGCGCTCAATCTGAGCCTGATCGAAATCACCCGGCGCATGCAGCTGGGCCTGACTTGTGCCGTCGAGGAAAACCTGCGCGCCCTGCGTGACGGCACCCTGGAGGCGGTCGAGGTCTATACCGCCGTGGCCAAGAACCTGCCGGCGCCGGCCGATGGCGGCGGTCGTTCGCTGAAGCAGGCGGCCTAAGGCTGCAGGCAGGCATCGTTCGTCTGACGAACAGCTTCGATGAACAAGGAAATCATGAAATTTCCGGGAAGCACTCTTGCGTCTCGGTCGTCGGCAGCGAGCCGGCGATCGATGACGGAAGGGATAGGTGTCGTACTGTCCGCTTCGCTCTCGGCGTGCTGTCTTCCGGAGTCCGGGGCAAGTTCGGTGCTGGCCAGATTCATGCAGACAAGCGCGCATTCCTTGGGATTGCCGACCTTCGTCTGACGTTGTCCTGCACCGGTTGCGAGCATTCATTTGTGAAAAAATTGTCAACAATGGCAAAATATCGGTGCAGATGATAGACGAAATGAGTAACATTTGGGCATACGACGGAGGGATACCAATGCATGAATGTTGGTCCGGTCGCTTACCCGCATATGTTCCACGGAAAAACCATGCTAAAAATACTCCTTGCAGATGATCACGCAGTAGTCCGGGGGGGAATCCGGAAATTTCTGGAAGGGACCAGCGACGTCGAGCTGGTTGCCGAAGTCGCTACCGGCGAGGAAACGCTCGCCGAAGTCCGAAAAAGCGAGTGGGATGTTCTGCTGCTCGATATCTCACTGCCCGACCTGAACGGTCTGGAAGTCCTGAAGCGGGTCAAGCGCGAGCGTCCGTCGCTGCCGGTCCTGGTCTTCAGCATGTATTCCGAAGACGATTTCGCGGTGCCGGCCTTCGATGCCGGCGCGGCCGGCTACCTCAGCAAGGACAGCCCGCCGGCGCAGATCCTGACCGCCATCCAGACGGTGGCCAGCGGCGTTTCCTACGTCAGTCCGACGCTGACCCAGCGGCTGCTCGACGGTACCCTGTCGGGCGGCAAGCGGCATCTGTACGAATCGCTGTCGCGCCGGGAAATGGAAGTCCTGCTGATGCTGAGCAAGGGCGTTTCGCTGACCAAGATCGGCGAACAGCTGCATCTCAGCGTCAAGACCGTCAGCACCTATCGCAGCCGGGTCCTGGAAAAGCTCAATCTGGTCTCCAACGCCGACCTGACCCGCTACGTCATGCAGTACAAGCTCGGCTGACCGCCGATCCGGACCGGCCGCCCGGCCGGTTCCGCCACGCCCTGCGGGGCGCTCCCCTATCGGAAAAAACCGGCGCATCTCGTTGATGTTTCCGGCACAGGTCGGACGCTGCACCGACAGATGCCAGCGGGCTAAATTCCGACAATACGTTCATTGGCAGTTCCCCTGAACGCATGTTCCGGCCGCACAGGGCTGCGCCGGCATCGCGTCGGGATCAACGGAGCAGAACTCAATGAATCAGTTGGCTGACGTTATCGACGACCGGGTCCGCAATGGCGAGAACGATACGGGGGTTGTCGAGCAGGCAAAACAGGAATGGGAATCTGCGGTCGACCTGCTGCCGCAGGTGATTTGCCTGCTCGATTCCAGCGGCCGGATTCTGCGCATCAACCGCACGGCGGAGGCGTGGAACCTGGGCAAGGCCCAGGCGGCGCGTGGCATGAATCTGCACCAGTTGCTGCACCCGACCTGCAGCGATGACGATTGCACGCTGCGGGCCTTTTGGCTGCAGGCCCGGACGCATCTGCAGAGCGGCGGGCAGTTGGCCTACCGGGCCGAGGACCCGGCCCTGCGCCGCCATATCGAGATCGTCGCTCGCAGCTACCGCCAGCCCATCGGCCGCTGGCGGCTGCGCCGCCGGGTCTTCGCAGTGGTCCAGATCGGCGATGTGAGCGGGGCGAAACGGCGGGAAAACCGCTTGCGCGAACAATGCGCCGAACTGCGCCGGCAGGTCGAGCTGGGCCAGGCGCAGCTTCGCCAGGCCCGCGAACTGACGGCGCAATTGCTCGATGCGCAGGAGCAGGAACGCAAGCGCATCGCCGCCGGATTCCACGACGGCATCGGCCAGACCCTGAGCATCATCCGCCTCAATCTCGACGATGCCTGCCGCGACCTGGTCGAGGCCAGCGCGACGCGGAACCTGCTCGAGCAGCTGAGCGGCAAGATGAAGGGGGCCATCGACGAAGTGCGGCAGATCACCATGGATCTGCGCCCGTCTACCCTCGACGACCTGGGCATCCTGGCCACTCTCAACTGGTTCGCCCGCGAGTTTCGCGCCACCTACCGCCACATCACGGTCGACCTGGAAATCGGCGCCGGCGAGGCGGACATCCCGGAACGCCTGAAGGCGGTGATCTACCGTATCGTCCAGGACGCCCTGCACAACATCGCCCGCCACGGCTGCCGGGCGGCGGTCTGCGTCCGCCTCGGCCTCTTCGGGCGCACGCTGGAACTGGCCATCGAGGATTCGGGACCGGCCGGCGGTGCCGGGCAGGCGCCGGCCAATGCCGAGACTGGGCAGGATTTAGGCTTGATCAGCATTCGCGACCGCGCCCACTTTTCCGGCGGCGACTACCGGGTCATGTCCTGGGCCGGCCACGGCACCCTGATCCGCGTCCGCTGGCCGCTCGACTGAGGCGGAAGGCCGTGTTGAAATGGACCTTGCGATGAACAAAAAGTACCGCCTGCTGATCGCCGATGACCACGCCCTGCTACGTGCCGGCCTGCGCGCCTTGCTGACCCAGGAGCCGGACCTCGAGGTGGTCGGCGAAGCGGACAACGGCCGGGAGGTGGTCGGTATTGCCGGCACGGCGAGTCCCGATCTGGTGCTGATGGACATCACCATGCCCGGCACCAACGGCATCGAAGCCATCGCCAATCTGAAGCGGCGTTACCCGGCCATCCGCGTGCTGGTGCTAACCATCCACAATACCCACGAGTACATCCAGGAAAGCCTGAGCGCCGGGGCCGACGGCTACATCCTCAAGGGCGCCAGCCAGGACGAGCTGCGCCTGGCGGTGCGCACCGTGCTGCAGGGCAAGGTTTATCTCAGTCCCGACATTTCAGAATGCATCGTCAGCGGCTACCTGGGCGGCGGCAAGAGTGCCGTGCCGACAACGGCGTGGAACAAGCTGACGCAGCGCGAGCGCGAGGTGCTCAAACTGATCGCCGAGGGCAATTCGAGCAAACTCATTGCCGAGTATCTGTATCTCAGTGTGAAGACCGTCGACAAGCACCGCTCGAACCTGATGAACAAACTCGACATCCACAACGCTTCCCGGCTGACCGGCTTCGCCATCAAGCAGGGGCTTCTTGCAGGCTTCGGCAGGGAATGAGCCACGCCCGATCCGGTGTGGCCCAGACCGCACCCCGCAGCCCACGCGACAACCAATTGTTGGCGACGCTGCCGACGCCTGATTTCGAGCGCCTGCTGCCCAGCCTGGAACTGGTCTGGCTGCCGCTCGGCAAGGTCCTGCACGAAGCCGGCGACCGCCTGCAACACGTCTATTTCCCGACTTCGGCCATCGTCTCGCTGCTCTACGTCGTCGAAAGCGGCGGCTCGGCCGAGGTGGCGGTGATCGGCAACGACGGCATGGTCGGTATCGCGCTGCTCATGGGCGGCGAATCCATGCCCAACCGTGCCGTGGTGCTCAGTGCGGGTTACGCCTACCGCCTCAATCGGCCAGTATTCACCGACGAATTCCGGCGCAGCGGCGGCCGGCGCTGCGGTGCCTTCAACCAGGTGTTGCTGCGCTATACCCAGGCCCTGCTGACGCAGATGGCGCAGACCGCTGTCTGCAACCGCCATCATTCGGTCAGCCAGCAGTTGTGCCGCTGGCTGCTGCTCAACGTCGACCGCTCGCTGTCCAACGAGCTGACGATGACCCAGGAGCTGATCGCCAACATGCTCGGTGTGCGCCGCGAAGGGATCACCGAAGCGGCGAGGAAGCTGCAGATGGCCGGCATCATCCGCTACAACCGCGGGCACATCGTTGTCCTCGACCGGGCCGCGCTGGAGCGGCGGGCCTGTGAATGCTATGGCGTGGTGCGCCGGGAGTACGACCGCCTGCTGCCGCAGACCGTCCTGCAGGCCGCCTAGGACGTGCCCTTGGCCTCGTGCTCCGGGGCGTGCCGGCCTTCGGGGACGACGACGCAGTTCTTGCCCTGGTGCTTGGCCTGGTAGCAGCCGGCATCGCCGCGCCGGATGAAGGCGGTGAGCTTCTCGTAGGGACGATAGTGGGTGACGCCGATGCTCGCCGTGCTGTGCGTCGTCAGGTCAGGGCGCGGCTTCAGGCGGACGGCAGCGAAGGTGGCGCGCAGGCGCTCGGCGACCAGGCGGGCGCTTTCGACATCGGTGTCGGGCATGATTACGGCGAATTCCTCGCCGCCGATGCGGAAACCGTTGTCGCCCAGGCGCAGGCAGTTGCGGATGACGTCGGCCAGCTGCTTGAGCACCTCGTCGCCTTCAAGATGGCCGTAGGTGTCGTTGTATTTCTTGAAATTGTCGACGTCGAGCATCATCAGCGACAACGGATGGCTGTAGCGGATGGCGCGGCCGATCTCGCTCTTCAGCTGCTTGTAGAAATGGCGGGAATTGAACAGGCCGGTCAGGTTGTCGGTGATGCTCAGGTGGCGATAGTGGGCTTCGCTCTGCTTGAGTACCGTCTCGGTCTGATGGCGGACCGTGAAATCCTGCAGCGTCTCGATGGTGCCGATCACCCGGCCGACCGCATCGTGCAGGGGCGCCGCGGTGAAGTAGATCCAGGCACCGCTGGCCCCGAGCCGGGGAAAGAAGTCCTCGGCCTCGTAGGCGCCGTCGATCAGCTTGGACTTGTGGAACTTTCCGGCGTAGTAGCGCCGCAACTCGTGTTCGCGGGCCCCGTCGAGAATGAGATCGGCCATCACCGGCCGCGCCTCGGGGTAGAAGGGCCGCCACGGCTCGCGGGTACCCAGCATCCGGCTGGCCGGCATGCCGGTGAGCGTTTCGCAGGCCTTGTTCCAGTGCGTGATGACGTGGCGCTGGTCGAGCACGAATGCCGGGATCGTACTGCCTTCGACGATCTGCTGCAGGCGGGCGAATTCGTCGGGTGTCGGAATTGGCCGGCCGGCCGGCACCGGGGCCCGGCCGATCTCGTCGAGCAGGGTCCGCACTTCCTGGCTGTCGGGGCTCAAGCGCAGGGAGCGCGGAACTTCGCCGGGCGGCCGGGCCTGCCCGGGGTCGAGCAGGCTGGCCGAGACTTCGGGGCAGAAATAGATCTGGTTCTGGCACACGCTGCGGATGGCGTTCTGCAACTCTTCCGTCGCCTCGCTCTTGGTGACGTAGCCGCGGGCGCCGGCGTTGAGCATTTCCAGTACGTAATGGCGATCCGGGTAGGCGGTCAGGCCGATGACTTTGGCCTCGGGCTGGCTGGCGAGCAGACGGCGGGTGGTCTCGATGCCGTCGAGTCCCGGCATCATGACATCCATGCAGACAACGTCCGGATGGTGTTGGTGGGCGCTTTCGAGCAGTGCGTTGCCGTCGCCGACGGCATCGACCACGCTCAGTTCCGGATCGAGGTCGAGGATGTGGCGCAGGGATTCCCGGAAAATGCGGTGATCGTCCGCGATCAGGACGCGCAGCGGCATCGGCGTCAGTCCACGAGCGCCGGGCGACAGCCGGGTGCAGTCCCGGAGGCGGGTTTCGATGATACGGTGCACGACATCCTGGTCTCTCCCACGCCGCATCGGGATCGGCGCGCAACAAGCGCCCCTGCGGGGCATGCTGGATATTATGAGGAGAGTGTCGGCAAGCGTCTGCCGGTTGCCCGGCCGGGACGGGCCGGAAAGCAGGAAACACCGGGCCGGCCTTGTCCGGCAGGTTGCGGAGGGCTAGCTGGAGGTCAGGCCGACGCGGATGGCGTACTTGGTCAGGTCGGCGACATTGTGCAGATTGAGCTTGCGCATGATGTTGCGGCGATGGACCTCGACGGTGGACGGGGCCATTTGCAGATGGCCGGCGATTTGCGCCGACGTGTGCCCCTCGGCGACCAGTTGCAGCACCTGCCGCTCGCGCGGACCGAGCCGGTCGGCCTGGCCGGCGCTGTCGCCCAGCTCGGGCTGGACGCGGCTGATCGCCGTGGTGGCGTCGGGGCACAGGTATTTCTGCTCCTGGAGCACGGTGGCGATGGCTTGCAGCAGCTGGTCGCCGGCCGCCGCCTTGGTCACGTAGCCGGAGGCGCCGGCATTGAGCATTTCCAGGATGTAGCGCTGATCGGAAAAAGCCGACAGGCCGATTATCTTGATGTCCGGACAGGCGGCACGCAGGCGGCGCGTCGTTTCGATGCCGTTCATGCCCGGCATGCTGATGTCCATGCAGACGACGTCAGGTGACAAGCTCTGGGCCAGGGGCATGACCTGCAGACCGTCGCCGGTTTCGGCCACGACGCGGATCGACGGTTCCTTTTCCAGCATGACGCGCAGGGCTTCGCGAAACAGTTGGTGGTCGTCGGCGAGCAGAACGCGTACCTTCATGCCGGCGCACCCCTTGACCCGGCGACAGCCGGATGGGGTAGCCCGGAAAAGCGCAGCGGATGGGTTGAATCTCGGTTTTCGATCATGGCGGCGGGCAGCACCCAGGGGCGGGAAAGGTATTTTTCCCCAGAAGGCGCAAAAAACAAAATGCTGCTTTGTAAATCCATGTAAATCGCCGCTTCGTGCATGCATCCGGTCCCGCCGTCGACAATACCAGACAAGCCGTCCCCGGCCGCTAGATTTCGACCCGGATCAGGGTGCCCTGCGCCGGAGACGATTCGATGGTGAAGCTGCCGCCGGCGAATTCGGTCATTTCCCGCATGTTGAGCATGCCCAGGCCGACGCTGTGGCCGTTGCGTCCCAGTGTGTCGGGGTCGAAGCCGTTGCCGTCGTCGCGGATGGTGAGGACGACCTTTTCCTTCTTGTTTTTCAGCGCAACGTCGACGGCGGTCGCATCCGCATGTTTGGCGATGTTGGTCAGCGCCTCCTGGGCGATGCGGAAGAGCAGGGTTTCGTGCTCGGGTGTCGGCCGCGTCAGCAGCTTGCTGGCAAAGCGCGCCGACGTCCCGGTGCGTTTGGAAAACTGGTGCAGATAACTTTCCAGGGTCGGCTGCAGCCCGGCGTAATCGAGCAGCGGCGGCCGCAGGTCGGCACTGATTTCGCGGATGCTGGCCGTGGTGTCGTCGACCAGCGCCCGGATGTCTTCCAGGCGTTCGACCAGTTCCGGCGACAGGTCAGTAGACCCGGGCATGGCGAGCACGCTGAGGTTGAGGCCGATGGCCGCCAGGTTCGGGCTGGTGCGGTCGTGCAGCAGGGCCGACAGCCGCCGGCGTTCCTCCTCCTGCATGTTGACCAGGCGTCGCGACAGCTGGGCCAGGCGGCGCAGGTAGGTTTCGCGTTCGGACTCTGTCTTCTCGCGCTCGGTCATGTTGTAGGCGGTCGACCGGCTCATCAGGAAATGGCCGCTCTCGCTACGGATGGCCGTGGCATTGAGGAGGACGGGCAGCAGGCTGCCGTCCTTGCAGATCAGTTTCTGCTCGAGGTCGCGCGTTTCGCCGCCGGCTATCAGGTTGTCGAAGGCCTTGCGGAAGCTGGCCACCGACTCGGGCGGCAACAGGTCGAAAATCTTCATCCGGCCGATGACGTCCTCACGCGAATAGCCCAGCCAATGCAGCCCGGTCTGGTTGATGCGCTGGAAGGTGCCGCCCTTGTCCAGGGAGTGGTAGCCGACCGGTGCGTTCTGGTACAGATCCTCGTATTCGCGCGCCGACTGGGCCAGGCGGCTGGCCATCTTGCCGAGCCGGGCTTCGATCAGCTTGTGCTCGGTGATGTCCTGCAGCGTGCCATGCAGGCTGACGGTGCGCCCCGCCTCGTTGCGCACGGGGACGATCACCATGGCGTGGAAGGCAGTGCGCTCGCCCGGCAGATGCAGTTCCAGTTCGAGCTGCACGCGTTCGCCGGTGATGATCGCCTGGCGGATGCCCTGCTGGGCGACACGCGCCGAGTCGACCGTGAAATAGCGGTTGTACATTTCCTCGGGCGAGCCCGGCCCGAAGGCCGGATTGCGCTCGAACAGCCGGTAGATCTGCGGCGACCACGTCGGCCGGCCGGTTTCGAGGTCAATTTCCCAGTGGCCCAGCTTGGCGGTTTCTTCCGCCTTGAGTAGTTGTTCTTCGCGCTGCTTCAGGGCCTTCTGAGCCTCCTGCCTGGCGGTCTGCTCGGCGAAATGGTGCATGGCGAAGGACAGGGCGTTGGCGATCTCGCCGAGCAGGCATTCGGCATCGCGGCTGAAGGTGTTGGGGCGCTTGCTGTACACGCTGAGCACGCCAAACGGCTGCCCGTTGCAGCTGATCGGCAGGGCCACCGCACCAGCGATGCCGAGCTGTGCGGCGTGGGGTTGCCAGGCGGGATTGCTGGTCAGGTCGTCGCAGATCACGGCCCGTTGTTCGAGGAAGGCAGTGGCCGCCGGGCAGCGCTGGTCATCCTGATCGGGGCCGATGTCGATCTCGAATTGATCGAGCTGTTCCGCGCCCTCGCCCCAGCGATGGGTGATGTGGATCAGACCGCTTTCGCGGTCGGCGGCCCCGATCCAGGCCAGCTTGAAGCCACCGTTTTCGACGCAGGCCTGGCAGCCGCCGGTGAACACCTCGTCGAGACTGTTGCCGTGGGCGATGGCATGGTTGACGTTGGCCAGGGTGATGGAGAGCAGGGAGAGCTGCGCGATGTGGGCCTGCTGAGCCCGGCGCTCGGTGATGTCGCGCACGATGCGGTGGATCTGCAATTCGCCGTCGATGTCGATGACCACTTCGCTGATTTCGACGGGAAACACGCTGCCGTCCTTGCGCCGGTGGTGATCTTCGTAGAGCAGCGGCCCGCCGTCCTCGCCGGCGGCTGACGGCAGACTGAGCATGGCCCGCGCCGCGGGCGAACGCAGCCGGTCATCGGTCATGGCCAGCATTTCTTCGGGACGGTAGCCGTAGATGATCTGGCAGCGCTTGTTCACGTCAATGATGCGGCGCCGGGCGTCGCTGATGATGATGCAGTCGTTGGCGTGCTTGACCAGGATTTCATAGCGCTTGGCCAGGGCCAGTCTGCTGACCTGGTAGCGATGGTCGTTGATCCGCTTGAGGTAGTGCAGGGCGATTACCCCGATGCCGGCCATGACCAGCAGGTACGGGACGACGGTGGTGGCGCTGGTCAGCATTGCCGGCGGTGAACGGACTGCGGCGCCGACCCCGGCAGGACCTGGCACGGAGCATGGCGCAAGAGCGGACCCGGGGACAGGAGAAGCGATGCCGGGTTGTCGAGTGCTGCCAAAGCTGTTTCTCCAAAAGGGGGTGCCATCCATGGGTCGGTGAGCAGATGGGCGCCGCGCTGGGGGGCCAGTGTATGCGGCCGTCACTGCCTGCGAAATACCCAAAGTTGTGTAGTCGCCGCGATTGCCGACGTGTCGGCGAAGGCTTGTAGGAAGATGCCGATGCGATATGTGCCGCAATTCCTACCCATATCGGCTATTTAGCCGACATATCCAGAACGGGCAAGTCCCTAAAATTCACCCATCGGCTGTATCCGAAGCGGAACGGATTCAGCCGATGTCGTTGCAGGCTCGCCGGGCGCCCGGCGAGCCTGGCCGGACGACCTTGCCCTGGCCTGTGATGCTTTCGGCATCGCTTGTCCGGCAAGCGAATCGCAGACAACAACAAAATTCTGGAGACAAAACGTGCTGTCCATGGATCGATCGAACACCCAGTCCGGAAACGGACGTCGAGGCACATGCCATAACGCGGCCGCCAGAGCCGTCGGGCGCCTTCCGACAGGGCAAGCGGGAAATCCTACAGCCCGATCCGCCTGCGCGTGCCACCCCGACCCCAACAGGGCTCCACGCCAACCGTCGTCAATAACAAGGGCGAGCCGTCGCAAAACAGCCGGGTATTAAAGGCCCGACGGCCCCCGCTTTCCCTATCACCAAAGGAGCCCCGATGCTTTCGCATAATTCCAGTCACCAGGACAAGAGCTATCTGTCGACCTGCAGCGGCAAGCATTTCTGCCTGCAGGCACCGGAAGCCGCCCAGATCGACATCAAGGATATTGCGCACGGCCTGGCCTACCAGTGCTGCTACAACGGGCAGACCAGCCATTTCTATTCGCTCGCCCAGCACAGCTTGCTGGTGGCCGGCCTGGTGCCGGTCCAGCATCGCCTCGCGGCCTTGTTGCACGATGCGGCGGCAGCCTATTTCGGTGGCCAGGCATGGTCCCTGCGCCTGTTGCTGCCGGAATTCCCGGCCCTGGAAAAGAAGATCATGGCCGCGGTCGGCGAAAAATTCGGGGTCGCCGATTTCCATGCGTCGGCCATCCGCCGCGCCCATTTGATCATCCTGTCCACCGAGCAGCGCGACGTCTATCCGGGAACGGGCATCCCGCTCCTGTCCGGTGCCTCGGCGCCGATTCCCCGGCGCATCGATTTCATGTCGCCGGAAGAGGCGAAGTACCAGTTTCTCGAGCGGTTTTTCGAGCTGACGCGCAAGCCGGCCGCGAAAAAACAAGCTTCCGTCGGCGTCCGGAGCCTGGGCTCGGCGCTCGGCATCCATCCTTAATTATACGAATCGAGCAGCAGCCATGAACACCGCGAACATTCACGTAGTGAAGAACAGTCCGAACAACGTTTTCCGCCTGAGCGTGGAAATCCCGATGACTTTCGAATACCGCCACGAGCTGGAAACGACCATCATCGATGCCATGCGGCGCCACCAGAATCTGGAAGCCGATCTGTCGGACGTCAACGAAATCGATCTCTACGGCGTCCACCTGCTGGGCCTGCTACACAGCGTCGGCGCCGTGGTCGCCATCTCGCCGGCCGTCGACGCCACCATCCGGCGGCTGCTGAGTTCGTCGTGCCGGGGGGCCAGCCTGGGGCGCGTGGCGCGCAAGATGCCGGCCCTGGCTTCGTAAGTCAGGGAGTAGATGAATCAGGGAGTCGGTGAATCAGGGCGTCCCGGGGGGTAAGCCGGGTACGTGCTTTCCGGCATCGCGCGGTTGCGCTCGTCCTGGCGGCGACGCTCGTCTTGACGCATCCGCTCGGTTGTCGAGCGGAACGGTACTCCGCGCGAGTATTCGGAGGGTTGTTCGCCAGGTTCCGTACGGATCGGCCCCTGGGCGCCGCGCGGCGTATCGGGGGTTGATGGCGCCCGGTCCCTGTCGTACTGCTCGGAGACCGTGCCCGGGGTGGTGCCGGTTTCCTGTCTTTCCGAAGGCATGGTCGGCGGCGATGCGTCGATCTCGTCCTGGCGCAACTGTGCGCTGTCATCGGCGGCATGCAGTACGGACAGCGGGGCGAGAGAGGCGAGCAGGCCGATCAGGAGCTTACGGCGACAGTTGCAGAAGGATGCTTGGTTCATGGTCTTTCTCCTTGGGCGGACGACGCCCGCACATTGAAACCAGCAACGCTCTTCACCGCTTCTCCACGATGAACAGCGTCGTTTTGCTTTCCCTGTTTGGGGATTCCCGGCTCGACTATGGCCGGGATGGATAAGTGGACTTTCGGCGCTCCGGCGCGGTTCTGGCCATTCGGATCATGGCCGCCGATATGACTACGGGCGGGCCGCCGAAGCCGTTGCCGGCATGCGCCTTTCGGCGTCCGGAGTTGGACTGCCGCGGCTGGTGGCTCGAAAGGACTATGCCGCTTCTGCTTCCCCGCAACCGCGCTTAACCCGAGCCTGCCATGGTGCAGGGACCATCATTCCAGGAGAGCGAGATGTCCCAGGCCCCTGCAGCAGAACCCAAGATCATCGTCGTTTTCGGCGCCCATCCGGACGATGTGGAAATCGGCATGGCGGGCACCATCGCCCGCCTGGCCCAGGCTGGCAACGATGTCTATGTCTGCGTCGCGACGGTGCCCGACAACCGCGAGCAGCGCATGGCCGAGGCGCGCGAGGCGGGCCGCATCATGGGCGTCAAGGACATTCTGTTCATGCCGCTGAAGTCGCTCGACCTGGGCTACAACCGCAAGTCGATCGGCACCATCGACGGTATCGTGCACGATCTGGCGCCGCATTCGATCTTCACCCACTGGATCGAGGATTCGCATCAGGACCACGTCAACCTGACGCGCTGCGTGATCGCCGCGACCCGCAAGAACCATTTCAACGTCTACATGTACGAGCAGACCATCCCCGGCGGCATCACGCCGGCGGCCTTCCGCGCCCAGTACCTGATCGACATCACGGGTTTCATCGACAAGAAGATGGACAGCGTGCGCGCCCACGCCAGCCAGATCGGCCGCAACGGCGACTGGTGGATAGAAGGCATCCGTGGCCGGGCCATGTACCGCGGGTACCAGATGCGCGCCCGCTATGCCGAAGCCTTCGAGATCATCAAGATCAGCGGCGACACCGACCTGTTCTCGGGCGAGCACGAGCAGAGCATCGCCCGGCTCAGCGAGGCTGACAGCGAATTCGCCATCCTCGAGTAAGGCGGGCGGCGCCGGCGGCCGGCCGGCGCCGGAGCATCACCACTACAGCGCGGCGTTCTCGGGGACCGCGGCCACCGGCTCGCCGGCGACGATGCGTTGTTCCCGGTCGCTGGCTGCCCGCGACTGGGCGATGTACCACTCGACGGTCTTCTTCAGCCCGCGCTGCACCGGCCATACCGGGTGGTAGCCGAGCAGGCCGTGTGCCTTGCCGATGTTGGCCCGCGAGAAGCGCATGTCGCCGGCCCGGAAGTCGCGGTAGATGGCCTTGATGGCCAGGGTTTCCGGGAAATGGGTGCCGACCAGCGCGCGCAGCGTCTCGAACAGCATGTTGAGCGACATCTGGGAATTGAGCGCGATGTTGTAGATCTCGTTGACCGCCGCCGGGTCCTCGGTCATCGCCGCCAGCAGGTTGGCCTGCACGGCATTGTCCACATAGCAGAAATCGCGGGCCGTCTCGCCGTCGCCGTTGATATAGATCGGCTCCTTGTTCAGCATGGCCTGGATCCACGCCGGGATCACCGCGGCATAGGGGCCGTCCGGCTTCTGGCGCGGCCCGAAGACGTTGAAATAGCGCAGGCCGATGCTCGGAAAATCGTAAGTGCGGGCGAAGTTGGCGGCGTACAGCTCGTCGACGTACTTGGTGACGGCATAGGGCGACAGCTGCTGGCCGATCCGGCTTTCCACCTTGGGCAGCTGCTGGTCGTCGCCATAGACCGAACTCGACGACGCATAGACCAGGCGCGATACCTTGGCGTCGCGGGCGGCGACCAGCAGGTTGAGAAAACCCGAGATATTGTTTTCGTGGCTGGCGATGGGGTCGGCGACCGAACGCGGCACGCTGCCCAGCGCCGCCTGGTGCAGCACCAGTTCGACGCCCTCGCACGCCTGGCGACAGGCCGCCAGATCGCGGATGTCGCCTTCGATGAAATGGAAATTCTGCCAGCGCGCTTCGCCGACGATGCCCTTGACCAGCTCCAGGTTGTCGCGGCTGCCGGTCGAGAAATTGTCCAGCCCGACCACCGCCTGGCCCAGGACGAGTAGCTTCTCCAGCAGGTTGGAGCCGATGAAGCCGGCGGCGCCGGTCACCAGCCAGGTACGGCGTTCGCCGGCGATCTGTTCGAGTACTTCCTCATACGTTCTCATGACTGCTTGCTCCTTGTTTGACATGGGATTCGGGGAGGCCGCCGGTGCGGGCGGCCACGGGATGTTGGCGGACGGCCTCGGCCAGCAGGCGCTCGTAGCGATCGACCATGCAGCCTTCCGAGAAGCGCGCCTCGACCAGCTGGCGGGCGGCGGTCCCCATCTGCGTGGCGTACCGGTGTTCGGCCAGGACGGCCAGGCAGGAAACCAGGTCGATGGTGTCGCCGGCGGCGAAGAGATGGCCGTTGCGGCCGGGTTCTATCATTTCGGCGGCGCCGCCGATGTTGGAATGGACGACCGGCTTGCCCATGGCCATCGCTTCCAGCGCGGCCAGCGAAAAGGTCTCGATGCTCAGGCTGCACAGCACCACGACGTCGCAGGCCGCGAGATAGGGGCGGACGTCCTGAACGAAGCCGGTGATGTGCAGCTGCTCGGCGACGCCGGCGGTCCGCGCCTGCGCCTCGAGAGCGGCGCGCTGCGGCCCGTCGCCGATGACCAGCAGATGGGCCGGCAGGCCCAGCTGGCGGAGTACGGTCAGGGCGTCGACGAGCTGACGATGGTTCTTTTCCGGGCGCAGCACGGCGGAAATGCCGATCACGTAATCGGCCTCGCCCAGGCCGATGACGCGGCGCAGGGCCTGGCGTTCGTCGGCCGTGAAGCGGTTGTGGAAATGCTCGACATCGACGCCGTTGTAGATCACCGGATTGCGCCGCGAACCCAGGCCGCGGTGCAGCCAGTGGCGTTTCTGCGCGGCGCAGACGAACACGGTGGCCCACGCCCGCCAGAAGAAGGGACGCTCGATGAGCAGCTTCAACTGCTCGCGGCCGCTGTCGACGGTAGTGGTATGGAAGGTGGCGATGACCGGTATCGGCAGGCCGGAGCGGCGCTGCGCCAGCGAGGCGTGGAGCAGCGCGTAGCCGTTGGCGGCGACCAGCACCGACGGGCGGATGCGCGCGATGTGGTCGGCGCAGTCGCGCACCGCCTGGCGGTCGAAGAAACCCTCGGCGCCCAGGCCACGGACATGGGCGGCCGGCCGCCGGAGGCGCGGCAGCTGGTCGGCGTCGGCCTTGAGGTAGAGCGCATGGCAGTCGTGACCGCGCTCGGCCAGGCGGTTGACCAGCGTGATCGAATGCCGCTCGGCGCCGCCATGGGCCAGCGATCCAGTGACGAACAAGGGACGCAGCATCGGATTTTCCTCACTCTTTCTGGCAGATGGCGGCGAGCAGGCCGCCCCGCCCGGTGCTGCCGAACAGGCCGTAGAGCCCGGCGTAGGCGCCGGCCAGCACGCTGCCGCCGGCCAGCATGCGGAGCACCGGCCCGCTGTCGGCGAAGAAGTGCCCGGCCGCCGACCAGGCCAGCATGCCGGACACCGTGGAGAAGGCGATGAGCATCCCGAGCGTGCGCCAGTCCTGCAGCTGACCGAAAGGTATTCCGGTACGCAGGGCAATGCGGCGCAGGATGAACAGGCGATCCATGTAGAGCACCAGCACGCTGCCGGCGGCCGCCCCGGGCAGGCCGTAGCGGGTGGCGCCGAGCCAGCTCAGGGCGACCGACAGGGCGAGGGCCAGCAGATTGACGCGCAGGGCGTAGATCCCTTCCTTGAGCAGCAGCGTGATGCTGCCCAGCTCGACGACCAGGGCGATGACGCTGAAGGCGTAGACCCGCATGACCGGGGCCGCCTCGCCGTAGCGGGCGGTATAGACCAGGTTCACCATGTCCTCGGCGAAGACGAAGGTGAAGGCGAGCAGCGGATAGACCATGCGCCCGACCAGCACGTTGGCCCGGCTGTTCAGGTCGAGCATGCCGGCCATGTCGTCGGCGGCGTGCAGGCGGCTCATGCTGGGCAGGAAGGCGTGATTGACCGATTGCCGGAAACGGTTGACCAGCGGCCATAGCACGGTGGCGATCGAGAAGGTGGCGAAGTTGTGCACGGCGAACAGGCTGGCTACCACCCATTGATCGGCCTGGGCGCGCAGCGCGAACAGCGCGCTGGACAGGCCGAAGGGCGCGGCGTGGCGGAACTGGCCGGTAAAGCTCGCCGCCGACAGCCAGCTGCCGCCCAGGCCATGCCCGCGGGCGATGTAGCGCACCAGTAGCAGGAGCTTGAAGAACAGCAGGCCGAGCAGCAGCCAGAGCAGCACGTCGAGGTCGTTGGTCAGCCAGGCGGCGGCGGCCAGGCCCAGGGTGCGCAGGGTGGCCAGCGCGATGGTCGCCGCCGACTGCCAGGTGACGCGCTCCTCGATGGTGGGCAGGATGTCGAGCAGGCTGCCGCTGACCCAGAAGGCGACCAGGGCGGGGAGGAGCAGACCGAAGCGGTTGAGCGACTCGATGGTGGCCGGCTGCAGCGGGTTCCAGGTGCTGACCGCCCAGCCGCCGAGCAGGCCGACGGCGAGCATATAGAGCAGGGTCTGGTGCACGTAAAGGCGGCGCACCGGCGGCTCGGAGCGGGGCAGGAAGAAGTACAGGCTTTGCGGCAGCGACAGCGAAGCGACCCCGGCCACGGTCATGATGGTCAGCCAGAGCAGGCGGTAGTGGCCGAAGTCCTCGGCGCTCAGGCAGCGCACGAGGACCACCGGCAGCAGGAACTGCAGCGCGTAGTCGTAGGTGTGGGCCGAACCCAGCGTCAGCGCCCGCCGCTTGAGCAGCGCGACGAGCGCGGTCGGCGAGGCGAGCGACGAAGGAGGGGAGGGGTGCGGGCTCATTGACCGCTCCGGGCGGCAGCCAGCTTGTCGAAGAGGCGCATGTAGTTGGCGATCACCCCGGCTGGTTCGTGGGTGTGGGCGAAATATTCGCGGCAGCGCGTCGACGAGCGGCGCCGGTACAGCTCGTCGGAAAAGAGACGGCTGATTTCGATGGCCGCCTCGCGGATGTCGCGCACCACGTTACAGACTCGGGCACCAAGCAGCCGCGAACCGGTGTCGAACAGGGTGACCGTCGGAATGCCGCGCGACCAGGCCTGCAGGAAGGTATTGGGCATGCCCTCGTGGGTCGAGGTATTGACCAGCACCGCCGCCCGGTCGAACCAGCCTTCCACCTCGGGGAGCGGCAGGAAACCGGTGAATTCGAGATTGGGAAAGGTCGCCGCGGTGTGCTGCAGGCTGTTGAAATAGTCGGTATCGCCCGGCGCGGCGCCCGGGCCGCCGATCATCACGAACTTGAATTGCGGCAGGCGGCGGACCAGTTCGAGGAAGAGTTCCGGCCGCTTGTCGCGGTGCATGGTGCTCACCCACAGGATGCGGTCGCCGCCGCCCGGGCTGGCGCCCGGCCGCAACTGGTAGGCGCTGGGGATCAGCGTCGACTGGCGGCCGTAGTAGACCAGGCAGTCGCGTTGCTGCTTCTCGTTCTGCACCACCACCTGGTCGACGCGGCCCAGGCTGTGTTCGTACAGCCAGCGGTCGCGGCGCAGGCGGATGTCCTCGTGGTTGGGCAGGAAGTCGTGGTCCGAGGCGCCGGCATAGACCGAGGTCTTGCCGTGGTGCCGGCAGAAGGCGGCGACCACGGCGGTCAGCATGCCGGGCGAGCGCTGGTAGTAGATGTCGGCATCGACCGTGGCCATGGCTCGCCACATGCCGGTCAGGCGCGGATGGAAGAAGCGCAGCACGGGCACTCCGGCGTTCGGGCGGTAAGCCTTGTAAACCGTGACGCCATCGACCACTGCGCCCTGCGGCTGGCCGTAGTCGAGGCAGATCATCGACACCGGGTAGCCGGCCTGGGCCAGCATGCGGGCCAGCATGCTCTGCTGGACCTCGGCGCCGCCGACGATGGCGATGCTGCTGTCGCCGGAGAATACCGGCCACGCCTTCGGGGCGACGAAACAGACGTGGGGCAGGCCGGCGGCGTTCTCGGCCGGGACGGGCGCCTGGCCGACGATGCCGATCTTAGCCACGGCCGTTCTCCCGGCGGCGGGCCAGTTCGCCGTACATCATGCCGATGGCGAACCACAGGAAACTCTGCTCGGGCACCGGGCTCAGGCTGCTGCCGACCAGGCCGGTGGCCAGGAAAGCGACCAGGCCGACCGCTGCTCCTTCGAACAGGCCGCGGCACAGCGGCGTCACGGCCGGGTCGCGGTAGAGCCGGCGAAAGCTCCGCCAGACGTGGGCGAAGTAGGCGAGCAGGAGCGCCAGGCCGACGAAACCCATGTCGAGCACGGCGCGCAGGTAGGCGTTGTGGGGATGGGTGACCATCAGCACATTGCCGCCCCGCATCGCCGGCGACCACAGGATGGCCCCCAGGCCGTTGCCGATGACCGGATGCTTCCACACGTCGGGCAGCAGCGGCAGCCAGATGTTGTCGATGCGCCCGGCGCTGACCGCGTTCATGCCGCCGTTCCAGCCGGCCTGGAGGCGGAGGAAGACGGCGTCGGGGAGGAGCAGCACCAGCCCGGCCAGCATCAGCGTGCCGACGACCAGCGCCACGATGTGCCGGCGCGAGATCAGGAACAGCACGTTGACTACCGCGAAGCCGAGAAAGGCGCCGCGTGAGAAGGTCATGATCAGCGCCAGCACGACCATGCCCATGGTGGTGAGGATGGCGAGACGCTGGCGGTGCTCGGTGCACCCGGTCAGGGTAAACAGCAGCAGGGCGTAGGCGATCGCGTAGCAGCGGCCGAGGTCGTTGGCGTGCATGCCGAGCGGCGCAAAGAAGGCGCGCGATTCGCTGCTCGACAGCTGGCTGAAGCTGACGCCGGAGACGAAGACGAAGACGATGGTGAGCAGGCCCATCAGCCAGATCGACAGCAGCATGGGCAGCAGGAAACGGTCGGGCTGCCGGGTGCGGACCAGCGCGGCGCCGATCAGCACGGCGAAGAGGACCATGAACAGCGGCTTGATCATCATGTCGCGCAGGTAGCTGCCGGCGCTGTCGAAATTGATCAATTCGGCCGCCTGGAAAAAGGCCGGGATGTCGGCCACGTGCCGCGAGCCGAGCAGCCCGGCGAGGGCGATGGGGAGCAGGTAGCGCCAGAACAGCGGGGCGGGGACCAGCGGCGCGGCCGGCGGGGCGAGCGAACGGTGCACGATGCAGGCACCCAGCGTGCCGAGCAGCAGCAGGTTGAGCGGATTGAGGCCGGTGATGCCGGCGATGGCGTGCGGAAACAGCGCGCTGGCCGAAACCGGCATGAGCAGGATGAGCAGCACGACGCCGATGCGGAAATCGAGGGCGATGAAGACGCAAGCGAGCAGCGAGACGCAGACCAGCAGCGCGTTGAGGTCGGCGAGGGCGACCGCAGTGCCGCCGACCGCCGCGGCGAGTGCCAGGTAGAACACGGTCGACCGGGTATGGACCGGATCGGCGAGCAGGCGGGCCGGCCACGTTACGGCCGGCGGCTGCGCCGGTGCCGGCGCTTTCCCGGCCGGACCGTCCATGCCGACCACCAGGCCATCGCTCATCGCCCGACCGCCTTCCGGTCCGCCGGCAAGGGCAGGGAAACAGGCGGCAACGGCGGGATGGAGAAGATTGCGGTCACGGCGGCACCTGGTGGATGGAGGGCGGGATGCCGGAGCGGAGTCGGCGGGCCGGGCCCGGCTGCGGCATCGAAAGCAGGCTAAGCAAGCTGTTGGGATTCCGCCGCCGTTCCGGCATGTGCCGATTGGACCAGCCGCCCGCGACCCCGCCGCCTAGTTCGCCAGCCGGCGGCCGACGATGAAGCCGATGCTGAGCAAGCCGCCGAGCAGCAGGCTCCAGTTCTCCGGCTGCGGCTCGATGGCCAGCGAAAAGCGATAGCCGTCGCCGTCGGCTGGCGGGTCGAGCACCGAGCCGGGATGCCGTTCCTGGCCGGCCGGCGATTCCGCCCCGCCGTTGACGAGCCGCGGAACGGGTGGACTGCCGGAGCCAGCCGGCTCCGCCGCGCCGGCCAGATGGATGGTGAGGATGGCGATGGCCAGGAGTTTGAGGATTTGCATCGTGAATCCCTCCGCATCAGGTTGGGAAGCACCGATCGATTCGGAAATGTCATCCCCGCGGAGGCGGGAATGACGAAAATCTGAGACGTTTTCCTAGCCATCCAGGATGCGCAGGGCCAGCGCCTTGCCGACGGCCTGGGCACGGTTCAGGACGTCGAGCCGGCGCAGGATCTTCTGCACGTGGTTCTTCACGGTCAGCGGGCTGATGCCGAGGATCATGCCGATTTCGATATTGCTCTTGCCGCGGTAGATCCAGCCGAGGATTTCCTGCTCGCGGGCGGTCAGCAGGTCGCTGCTGCCGGCGTGGCCCCGGGTTTGCCAGAGCGGCGCCTGGCGCGTGAACTGGGTGTGGATCCAGGCGGTGTGCAGCGAGGGCACGAGCAGTGCCGCCAGCGGGTAGTGGCGGGGCGCGATGCTGCCGGGTGTACAGCCGAAAATGAAGAAACTGACCGGCCAGCCGAAGGTGTCGTAAGTGCCGTGGGCGAAGACCTCGGTGGCGCCCATGCGGCTCAGTTCGCGGCCGAGCGGGCTGTTGACCGCCATGTCGCTGTGCGCCAGGTCGAGGAATACCGGGCGGAAGTCGTTTTCCTCCCACTCCTTGATCAGTTGCGGCACGAGCAGCGTGTCCTGGCCGAACAGGTTGCTAACCACGGTCGGCTCGCCGGCGGCGGACGAGAAGCTGTCGACGTGGAAGTTGTTCGACTCGCCGTTGCGCAGCGCGCAGATCAGCACCTCGTGGCGGATCAGGTTCTGCAGCAGGCCCTGCGTCCAGCAAAAGAAATGATGGGAGGTATGCACCTTCAGGGAATGTTCGAGGATCAGCCCCAAAGCCTCGAGTTCGAGGGGGTCGATGAAGGGCGACGACGATTCCGGTCCGGGATTGGGCATGGCCTCTCCGCTGGAAGGTTCTGCACTGGCCTGGGCGGTATCGGTCGCGCGAGTCTGGAGGTCGGTGAGTTGCATGAGTCGCCCCGCTCAGAAAATGGATGGTTACCAGTGTTGCGAAGGGGATATTAAGTAGTGATTAAGCACGGCTAATCACTTGCGCGCCGCTGGCGGCAGCGGGCGCCGGAATACGCCGAACGGCCTAGGGCGGCCGGCCGGGGCCTTAAAGGCGGCGGCCTAGATTCGCAGCGACGTGAACCAGCCTGGAGAACGCCATGCAACAACGAACGCCGCGCCGGTGCCGCGCGAGAGTTGCCCGATGAGCGAGCCGGTTGCCGTTCGCCCCGTTCGCTCAGCTTGACCGGCCCTGGTGGCTCATCGTGCAAATCGTCCATCCGTCCGGACCCTACCTGCAGGGCTATGCGCTTACCTCGACCGGACTGATGCGCGCCTTGCTCGGCCCGGCCCTGGCTGCGCTCGCCCTGCCGCTGTGCGCCGCCTTTTTCCGCCAGCCGGTGGATGGCGCCTACCTGATCCTCGCCATCTTCGTCTTCGCGCTGTCCTTCCCCGGGCGCTCGCCGCGCCGCGGCAGCCTGGCGGGAACCATCGCCAGCGTGCTCTCCGGCTGGCTGCTGGTGGTCGCCCTGCTGCTCCTGCTCGGCTGGGCGACGCAACTGCTCGACCACTTCGATCCACGCGTGCTGGTGGCCTGGGCGCTGCTCACGCCCCTGCTGCAGATTGCCATCCACTACCTGTTTCCGCTCGTCCTGCCCTTCGTGATGGCGGCCGAGGGTGGGCCGCGCTCGGCCATCATCGTCGGCCGCGGGCAGTTGAGCCGGCAGCTCGCTGCCGCCCTCGCCGGCGCACCCGACCTCGGCATCCGCATCGCCGGCTATTTCGACGACCGGACCTCGCGCCTGCACCCGGAAAGCGATGGCGACGTGCTCGGGCCGCTCGGCAAGGTGGCGGCCTACGTCAAGCAGCACGCCATCGACCGCATCTACATCACGCTGCCCATGGCGTCGCAGCCGCGCATCCTGAGGCTGCTCGACGAATTGCGCGACACCACTGCGTCGATCTACTTCACGCCCGACATTTTCGTCTGCGACCTGATCCAGGCGCGCCTCGACACGGTGGGCGGCATGCCGGTGGTCGGCATCTGCGAGACGCCCCATTACGGTGTCAGCGGGCCGCTCAAGCGGGCCAGCGACCTGGTCCTGGCCAGCCTGATCCTGATCCTGATCGCACCCCTGATGCTGGCCATCGCCATCGCCATCCGCATCCAGTCGCCCGGCCCGGTGATTTTCCGCCAGCGGCGCTACGGCCTCGACGGCCACGAGATCGTGGTCTACAAGTTCCGCACCATGACGGTGGCCGAGGATGGCGACGAAATCCGCCAGGCCACCCGCAACGACAGCCGGGTCACGCGGCTCGGCGCCTTCCTGCGCCGCACCTCGCTCGACGAACTGCCGCAGTTCATCAACGTGCTGCAGGGGCGGATGAGCGTGGTCGGGCCGCGCCCGCATGCCGTCGCCCACAACGAGTTGTACCGCAAGCTGATCAACGGCTACATGCTGCGCCACAAGGTCAGGCCGGGGATCACCGGCTGGGCCCAGGTCAACGGCCTGCGCGGCGAGACCGATGTTCTGGAAAAGATGCAGAGGCGCGTCGATTACGACCTTGCCTACCTGCGCGGCTGGTCGCTGCGCTGGGACCTGGAAATCATCCTGAAAACCCTGTTCGTCGTCTGGAAGAAGCCGAACGCCTACTGAACCGTGAAACCTCCCGTGCAATTCCCCCTGAACCCCCTCCTGAAACCCCCGTTGACCGCATATCCCTCTCCGGCCGGCTGCACCCATGCCGGCTTTGACGCCCGCACGGCGATTCGCCCGCCGGGTGGCGGCGGTCGTGTCCAACCGAGGTTGCCAGTTTGAATCCATTGATCGAGATCGCCTTGTCCGTTCGCGCCTTTGCCCTCAGCCAACGCTGGTTCTGCCTGTGCGGGGCCATCCTTTTCGTCTTCCTGCTTTTCTACCTGGGGGCCAAGCCGGTGGCGGTCGGGCTGTTTCCCGAACCGCTCGACAAGCTGGCCCATCTCACCGCCTTCTTCACCATCGCGACCTTGCTGTGGGTCGCCCTCGACGGCCATCTGCCGCTCGTCGTCGTCATCCTGACCGCCAGCATCGGCGCCGCCGACGAGTGGCATCAGATCAGCCTGCCCGGGCGTTCGGCCGACTACACCGACTTTCTCACCGACCTGACGGCCGCCGTGCTGGCTGTCGTCGTGCTCCCTCGCCTGCGGCGCTGAAGCGCCGCCTCAGGGCACCCCGGGCGGCGGCGTCGGCACTGCCGGCGCGGCGATGCGGACGGCGCTGTTGTTGCGGAAGCTGTAGCCGGTGCCGCGCACGGTTTCGAGCAGGGAGTCGTGGCCGGACGGGGCCAGCGCCCGGCGCAGGCCGCGGATATGCACGTCGACGGTGCGTTCCTCGACGAAGATGTGGTCGCCCCACACCTCGTTGAGCAGCTGGGTGCGGCTGTACACCCGGTTGGGATGGGTGGCGAAGAAATGCAGCATGCGGAATTCGATGGCGCCCAGCTCGATGTCGCGGCCGCCGGCGGTGATCCGGTTGGCGCCGGGATCGATGGTGATGCCTTCGAACTCGACCACGTCGTCGGTCAGCTGCGGCGCCCGCCGGCGCAGTACGGCCTTGACTCGGGCGAGCAGCTCGAGCGGCGAAAAGGGTTTGCTGATGTAGTCGTCGGCGCCGACTTCGAGGCCGGTCAGCTTGTCGCATTCCCGCCCGCGCGACGTGAGCATGATGATCGGCACTTCGCGCGTGCGCGGGTCGGCGCGCAGCCGGCGCACCAGCGTCAGGCCGGAAATGTCGGGCAGCACCCAGTCGAGCAGGATGAGGTCGGGCAGCAGCTTGCAGATTTCGGCCTCGGCGGCGAGCACCGTGGTGGCGCAGCGCACCTGGTGGCCGGCCCGTTCGAGATTGGCCTGGATCAGGCGCTGGGTGACGGCCTCGTCCTCGACCACGAGTATCGAACTGATCATCCCGGAGCTCCTTCGCCATCGGCCGTGCCGCGCCGCGCCAGGTGGTAGCGCAGCCGGCGGCCGGCGCCGGCCAGTACGAGCAGATCGAGGCGCAGGCGGCGAATCTCGAATTCGAGCCGTGCCAGGCGGCCGGCAAACTGCCGGCTGCCGGGCGGGCTGTCCTCGAGGGCGCACACGGCAGCTATTGCAGCCGGTGCCGCCAGGCTCTGGCACATGCCGCGCAGGGTATGCAGCGCCGCCGCCAGGCGTTCGTCATCGCGGCCGGCCAGGCTGCGCACCCGGGCAAGCAGGCGGGCACAGTCGCGCAGGAAGAGATCGCGTACCTCGCGCAGCAGGCGCCGGTCGCCGTCGACCCGGCCGAGCAGGGTGCGCCGATCGACCACGGCCGGGCGCCGCGGCCGGCCGGTGGCAGTCTGCTGGCTGGTGATGTGATGCAGGATGGCGAGCAGCGAGGCCGGCTCGACCGGCTTGGCGAGGTAGGCATCCATGCCGGCATGCAGGCAGCGCGCGCTGTCGCCGGACAGGGTGCGGGCGGTCAGGGCGATGATGGGGACATGGCCGCCGTGCGCCGCCTCGCGGCGGCGGATCGCCGCCGTGGCCTGGAAGCCGTCGCCGTCCGGCAGCTGCACGTCCATCAGGACGGCATCCAGCCTTTCGCGCTCCAGGCAGGCGCAGGCGGCAGCGGCGCTGGCGGCGAGCAGGACGCGATAGCCGGCCTTTTCGAGGACGATCCCGGTCAGCCGGCGGTTGGTCGGGTTGTCCTCGACGAGCAGGATGGTCGGCCGCCGCGCCGCACCGGGTGCCGGCGCGAAATGGGGGGCAGGCGCTGAAAGGGGGGCCGGTTCCGGCGGGGTGTCGGCTGCAGCCGCGTCATAGCCAAAGCAGGCTGTGAAGTGAAAGGTGCTGCCCTGCCCGGGCGCGCTGTCCACCCAGATATTGCCGTTCATCATCTCGACCAGGCGTGCCGAAATGGCCAGGCCGAGGCCGCAGCCGTCGACGGGGCGGGCGCTGCCCCCCTCGATCCGGCGGTACGGGGCGAAGATGGCGGCCTGCTGCTCGGGCGCGATGCCGATGCCCTGGTCGCTGACGCTGAACCGGCAGCTCACGTCGTCGCCGGTGCCGGCCTGCAGGGCGACGCGGACGGTGATTTCGCCGTGTTCCGTGAACTTGATGGCGTTGCCGATCAGGTTGACCAGGATCTGGCGCAGGCGCAGCGGGTCGCCGAGCAGGGTGTCGGGCACTTCCGGCGCGATCTCGCCGCGCAGCGCCAGCCCCTTGGCGCTGGCCTTGACGGCGAGCAGGCGCAGGGTATCGCGCAGCAAGGCGCGCAGCGGGAAGGGGTGGACTTCGATTTCGTACTGCCCGGCGTCGATCCGCGCGAATTCGAGGACGCCGTTGACCGCCGCGAGCAGCGAACTGCCGGCGATTTTCAGCAGTTCCAGGTATTCGTGCTGCTCCGGTGTCGGCCGGGTCTGCTGCAGCAGATCGATCAGATTGACCACGATGTTGAGCGGGGTGCGCAATTCGTGGCTCATGGCGGCCAGGGCATCGTGGCTGGCCGCTGCACTGTGCCGGGGGTCGGTGGGCGGCGGCGCGGTGGCCCTGGGCAGGCGTCCGGCGGTACTCCGGTTGGGTGTTGTCGATATGCCGTACATTCCTTGACCTCGCGAAAACGATGGCGGCTCAAGCGGCCGGGCTGGTTCTTCCGGCCCGCCGGAGAACGCGACGGATCTTCACAATGGATGAGCCGTGCGCAGATTTTCGGGGTTCGGGCGCATCATGGACATACGGCGCAGGCTGTATTCCGCCTACGGTGTTTCCCGTAGCCGGCGGGTTTCAAGCCCTCAGGCCACTTCGGCGACGCGCCGCTGCCGGGTCTGGCGGTGCAGGATGTCGACGCTCTGCGGGCCGTGGTTGAACAGCAGGTCGACCGCCGACAGCCCCGGCATGAAGGGCGCGCCGCCGCACTGGAAGTAGATGGGGTGCTGGAATTCCTGCCAGACGATCTGCACCCCGGCCTTGTCGAACATCGCCCGGTCGAGATAGGTACGCGACCCGCCCATGCCGGCCAGGTAGGTGTCGGCACCCACCGCCAGGCAGAGGTTGAGGATCAGTTCCGAGCGCGCGCCGCTGAGCTTGAGATCGGAGCTGTTGATCAGCGGGGTATGGATATCGAGCGCCTCGCGCAGGAAATCGAGCGTCATCTGGTCGATGTCGACCAGACGCTCCGGGCAGGTGCTGAGGATCTTGAACAGTTTCGGCCCGTAGAGATCGAAAAAGGGCGCGTCGCGATAGGCGTGGCGCAGCGTCTGGTAATGCTTGAGGCCCCAGGATTTCTTGTCGCCGGGCGGATTCTCGATCCGCTTGTCGATCACCCGCTCCTGTTGCGAGGCCTGGACGACGGGCACGGTCAGCCAGCGCGGCACGCCGTCGAGCAGGATGTGCGTGCGGTTCTGGTAGTTGCGGCGCTCGAACTGGACGTGATCGAGGATGACGAAAAGATCCGCCTTTTCCATGCGGTCCAGGTAGCCGAGCCAAGGCAGGTAGTGCGGCTGGTGGGTCGCGACGATCATCGGATTTCTCCCGGATTGGAGTGGAACCAGACTAGTCCTGCGGGTTGTTAAGCCATGCGCCGGACGGCCGGTCCGGATGGCTCAGGGCGTGCCGCTGCCGGCTACCGGCCGGCCGCCGGGCAGTCCCGTGGCGCTGGCCAGCCTTCCGCACAGCCGGCGCAGGCGGGCCCGGAGCAACCCCAGGCAATGGCCGACGCTGGGCTTCAGGTCGTCGAGGGCGAACACGGCGTCCACCTTGCGGCCGGACAGCGAGCGCCACCAGGCCCGCCAGCCCAGCTTGCCCGCCCCGTTGAGGGCGCGCGCGGCCCAGATGTCCTGCTCGAAATTGATCCATTTGACGCCGTCCACCCATTCGGTGGCCGCTTCCCCGGCCGTTCCCGCCTTGTCGCGGAAGGCGATGGCCGGCAGGTCCACACCGCAGGCGGCGGCGATGGCGGTGGTGTTCACCGCCCGCGGATTGACCTCGATCAGCTTGTAGATGCCGCTGTGTGGGTCGCATTTCCATTCGACGCCGGAAATGCCCTGGTAGCCGAGGCCGGCGAGCAGGCGCAGCGACTGCTCGCGCACCGTTTCGTCGTGGCAGGACTCGGTCAGCGTGCAGTAGCCGAAATCAAGCGGCAGCTGGCGCAGCTTCTTGCGGATGCAGTAGCCGAGCGGCCGTGACTGGGCATCGAAACAGGAGAGGAAGGTGTACAGCCGGTCGTCGGCGCCGCCGATCACTTCCTGGATCATGATCCGCCGGTCGCCGCGGGCGATTTCCTCGTAGCGGCCGAGCAGTTCGTCGGCATTGCGCACGGCGAAGCCCTTCTTGCCCTGCGACACCCCCTTCATGGTGGCCCGCCGCCAGGTATGGGCGACCAGCGGCTTGATCACGTAGGGGTAGTTGGCCAGGCGCGGGGCCAGTTCCACCACCTCTTCCAGGCTGTCCGGGAAGTAGGTTTCCGGGATGGGGATGCCCAGCGTCTGCGCCTTCTCGTACTGGCGCTGCTTGTCGATGATGGTTTCCATGACCGTGCCGGGCGGCGCGACGACGGCGTAGGCGGCGCTCAGTTCGGCATGGTAGCGGGCGACGAACCAGGCGCAGTCGTCGCTGCCCGGGATCAGCACGCGCAGGCCTTCGTAGCGCCGGGCCAGGGCGAGCAGGAAGTCGAGCAGCGCCGCTTCCGAGGCGTAGAAATCCGGAGACACCTCGACGGCGCTGCAATAGCGCGAGGCCAGGCTGCGGTCGAGACGGTTGGGATGGATGCGGACCACCGGGATGCCCTGCCGCCCGAGGGAGCGGGTCAGGGCGAGGGCGATCAGGCTGGTCGCCTTGGCGGTGCGCTGGGGGTCCGACTCGTGGGTCAGGACAAAGGCGGTCTGGTTGGGCACGGGAGTCTCCCGGTCAGCGTGGCGAGGCCTACAAGGCGAACGGTTCGAGCCGGGAGGCTACCGCCCGGAGCGGCATGGCGGCGCCGGCCGGCGGCGGATAGGCGGTGCCGCGCAGGATGATGCGGGCGTCGCGGGCGATTTCTGCGGCCTCGATCAGCACCCCGTCGCGGCCGGCCGCCCAGCGCGTGGTCAGGGTCAGGACGCCCGACGGATGGCCGATGCGCAGTGCGAAGGGCGATTGGTGCGGGGCGAAGAGGGTATTGACCACGCTGTCCGGCACGGCGGCGGCCGCCGCCAGGCAGATGCCGCCGGATACGGCATAGGCCTTGTGCGTCTTGGCGCGGTTGATGATGCGCGCCACGATGTCCACGTCGCGCCGGCCGGGCGGCGGCGGGCCGACGATGGCGACCTTGACCAGGCGCGGCCCGATGGCCGCCAGCGGCGAGGCATGCCGCCGGTTGATGTGCGCCGCGGCCTGCTCGCGCAGGGCTTCGATGTTGGCACGCAGGCCGGCGTCGGCATCGAGCGCGGCGACGCTCTCGTCGCCGCTCAGGCCCAGGGCGGAAGCCAGTACGAAGGCGTAGAGCGTGCCGGCATCGACGATGGAAACGGCAAGCAAGCGGCCGGCGGCGAGCGGCAGCAGCGACACCGGCTCGCCGGCGGGCAATAGCTGACCGGTGATGGCGCCGCCGGGGCGCTCGAAACGCAGGCTGACCGGCGGCGGCTCGCTGCGCCCCGCCCCGGCATCGCCCGGGATGGTGGCGAGCGGGATGCGGGCGGCGATCACCTTGTGGTTGCTGCGGCAGAAGATGCGGATGGTCGTCACCGGTGACTGCGGCGCGATCAAGCCCTCGGCGATGGCGAAATAGCCGACGCCGGCGATCAGGTTGCCGCACATCAGGCCGTGGTTGACCTGGGCCTCGCCGATGCCGATTTCCAGCGATTCGTATTCGACGTCGATGCCCTCGCGGGTCGAGCGGGAGACGATGGCGACCTTGCTGGTCAGCGGGTCGGCGCCGCCCAGGCCGTCGATCTGCCGCGGATCGGGGCTGCCCATCAGGGCGAGCAGCAGGCGGTCGCGCTCGCCCGGGTCGGCCGGCAGGTGTTCCTCGAGCAGGAAGACCCCCTTGCTGGTCCCGCCGCGGACGATGGCGCAGGGTATGCCGTTCATGCGCCACCGGGCTTGCGATAGACCCACAGGCTGACATCGGTCAGCCAGCGCAGCGGGCGGCGCAGCGAGAATCGGGTGCACAGTGCCATCAGGCGCTGGCTGAGGCGGATGGCCCGCCGTTCCCCGAACAGCTTGTGGCCGGCGATGCGGAAGGGGCCGAAGCCGATGCCGAAAAAGTCGCGGTAGCGGAAGCCGCGCGCCTCGAGTTTGGCGGTGACGGTACGGAAATCGAGAAAGCGGCCGATGGCGAAGCTTTCGCGGCGCGGGCCGAGCAGCGGCGTGAGCAGGCTGCGCAGGGCGCGCCGGGCAAGCGCCACGGGGTCGGAAAAGACCGGGTTCCAGGCGTTGCGGAAGCTGATCAGCAGCGTGCCGCCGGGCTTGAGCAGGCGGTCGATCTCGGCCAGCACCGGGTCGTAGTCTTCGAGATAGCTGATCACGCCGAGGCAGACCACGGTATCGAAACTCGCTGCCGGCCACGGCGTATTGCGGCAATCGCCCTGCTCCAGGCCGGAGGCGTCGAGGCCCTGCGAGCGCAGCCGGGTCCGGGCGTGCGCCAGCATGTCCTGCGAATAGTCGAGGCCGACCGCGTCGAGGCCGCTGCGGCGCAATTCGCAGAGCACCGGCGCCGTGCCGCAGCCGAGGTCGAGAATGCGGTCGCCGGGGCGGGAGTTGATCAGCACGTAGGCGACGGCGAAGTCGCGGCGGGTGCGGAAATTCTCGTCCTCCAGGCATTCGGTTTCGGTCGCGTACATCGCATTCCAGCGGTCGGCCGCGTCGGCACGCGAAAAACGCCGGCGAACCGGGGCCATGGCGAGATCGCTATCCGGCATCACCGTCCGGCTCCCGGTACGTTGGTTGACAATGGCATGGCGACGATCATGGCGCTCCCGCAGGCGGTTCGGCCCGGGCGTTCGCCCGGAACGGAGGGGTTCAGTCTGCCTCGGCGCATGCATTACAGTTGGGATGGCCGTTGATCCGAATGGGCCAGCGGCCCGTCTGTCGATGCTTCAGGCATGTTCCAGCGTCATCCAGAAACCCAGCCAGGAAAACTCTTCCGGCGAGATATTGCCGAAATGGCGCGCCGCTTCGGGGTAGATGTGCTCGACCTTGTCGGCGGCCAGGCGGCCGGTCGGGGTCAGCGTCTTGAGGCGCAAGCCGACCTTCTCGGCCAGTTCGCGGTACTTGTTGACCCGCCAGCGGTTGGGGCAGCCCTTGTGGCTGTACATCAACCGGTACACCAGCGGCCGGCGGGTCAGGAAGTCGAAGTCGGCGTGGCGGTCCAGGCCGTGGCTCTTCAGATCAACCTTGTGGATGGAGAGGCCGCCCGGCTTCAGGTTGCGTTTGATGTCGCGCATCGTTTCCTCGAGGTCGTTGACGTGTTCGAGCACGGCGCGGGACAGGATCAGGTCGTAGCTGCCGCCATTGCCGGCCAGTCCGTCCGGGGTGACGCGATAGGCGATGGCCGCCGGATCGAAGCCGCTGCTCACCAGGTTCTTGTGCTTGAAGGCCGACTGCGCCCGCTCGCGCGGCCCGGCCGGCAGCGTGTTGAGCAGATGGTAGTAGGCGCCGATGTTGTTGGCCGTCAGCCGGGAGAGCGGGAAGCGGTCCACGCAATCGACCTGGCCGGCGCCGTGGGCATAGAACAGCAACGCCATGCACAGCGTGTCGCCCGGCCCGTATTCGAGGATCTTTTTGCCCTGCAGGTAATCGGCCACCGCGTCGCCGGGCAGATCGAGCTGTTCCTGGTAATCGCGGAAGCACTCCAGGAAGTAGTAGACCACCTGCAGCGGCTCGGTGACGGCGTCGCCGCGGCCCGTCCGGCGGGTCAGGCGGGTATAGATTCCCGGCGCGAAGTGGGCGACCTGATTCGACAGGACCTGCCTGGCGAAATGCAGCGCTTCCGTGCTGAGGTTTCCGGTATTCACGAGGCTTCTCCTGGCGGGATGCGGCGAACAGGGAAGATGCTTCCGCAGGCAGTATCCCGCCCTTCCCCATGGTGCATTCGGCACGCTGCATGGACCGCTTGGCGCAGTCCCCGGCACTCAAGTCCTCAGCGCGTATCGATATCCAGGCAGCGGCGGAGGAATCCGGCAAATGGCGCCACCTGTGGCGCGAGCAGCATCTCGTCGTTCTCGCAGTCGCCCGTGCCGCAGTATTCCTCGGTGTGCGCTGCTAGATCGGGCGGCCAGCCCAGCCAGCGGTCGTGGGCGTGGCGCCAGCGGTGGTTGGGCAGGATCAGGCACAGCCGGCCGGCCAGGTAGCCCGGCCGGTAGCGCCGTACGGCCTGCAGGGTGGCTGTTTCGACGGCGGCGCGCCGGACCATGACCGGATCGGCAGCGCGCTGGCGGGCCTCGCTGCGCCGTGCTTCCCGGCGTTGCCGCCCGTCGTCGATATAGGCCCGCAGTTCCGGCCAGGGCAGGGCGAGCAGCGCCCGGGCATGGCGGGCGAGCCGCGTCGATTGCTCGATGGCTTGCAGGCGCAGCTGCGGCAGCGGGTGATACCACGTTGGGCTGGGGCTGCCGAAGAGCACGGTGCGGAGCACTTCGACGTTCTGGGCGATCAACTGGCGGGCGAGTTCGAAGGCGATGGCGCCGCCGGCGCAGTAGCCGGCGATGACGCACGGGCCGGTGGGCTGGAAGGCGCGGATCTGTTCGGCGAAATAAGTGGCCAGTTCGTCGATCGAAGTGAGCGGGGTCGAGTGCCCGCTGAGGCCCGGCGGTTGCAGGCCGAAAAACGGTTGGTCGCCGTCCAGGTGCCCGACCAGGGCTCGGTAGCAGAACACGTCGCCGTTATGGCCGGCCGCCCCGAAGATCGGCGGCCGCCAGCCGTTCGCCTGCAAGGGAACAATAGCCGGCGGATGGGCGGCCTGGCTTTGTGCGGCGGTGAGGAAAGCGAGGATGTCCTGCTTGCGGTCGCGCAGCAGGGCCTGCAGCTCAGGCCCGAGGGCGCCGGGCGGGGCCGAGCAGAACAGGCGCGTGCCGCTGACGCGCAGTTCGATGTCGCGGCGGTGCAGCTCCTCGAGCAGTGCGGCGACGCCGTTCATGCAAGACTCCCCTTTGGCGCAGGGCGTTCACAGTTCGATTTCATCGCGATCACGGGTGGTGTCGGCCGGGTTGTCCCGGCGCGCCAGCCAGACCAGGCCATCCACCGTCTCGGCCAGTCCGGCCACGGTCGGCCGCTCGAACAGGTGGCGCAACAGCAGGTCGAGGCCGGTCGCCTGCTGCAGGCGGTTGACCAGTTGCGCCGCCATGATCGAATGGCCGCCGAGATCGAAGAAGCTGTCGAGCACGCCGAAATCGCTGCGCTCGAGCACCGCATGGAAGTTTTCCAGGATCAGCTCCTCGGTGGCGGTGCGCGGCGCCATGGCGCGCGCCTGGCGGGCCGTGTCGGCGGCCGGGGCGGGCAGGGCCTGGCGGTCGATCTTGCCGGCGACGGTGAGCGGCAGCTCGGCAAGCTGCACGAATTCGGCCGGCAGCATGTATTCCGGCAGCACGGCGCGGATGGTCGCCCGCAGCTGGTCGGCGAGGTCGTCCGGGGCCTGGTCGGCGACCACATAGGCGACCAGTTGCCGGCGGCCCGGCGTGTCCTCGCGGGCGACGACGCAGGCGGCGCTGACCGCCGGATGGCTGGCGATGCAACGCTCGATTTCGCCGGGTTCGATGCGGTGGCCGTGCAGCTTGACCTGTTCGTCGAGGCGGCCGAGGAATTCGAGATTGCCGTCGGGCAGCCAGCGGGCGAGGTCGCCGCTGCGGTAGAGGCGGGCGCCGGGCTCGCTGGAGAAGGGATCGTCGATGAAGCGCCCGGCGTCCGGCCCGGGCGGCCCAAGGTAGCCGCGCGCCAGGCCGCTGCCGCCGATGACCAGCTCGCCGGGGACGCCCGGCGGCTGCAATTGCAGCTGCGGGTTGACGATATGGATGCGCACGTTATCGATCGGCCGGCCGATGGGGATGGTGGCCGGTACGCCGTCGTCCGGGCAATCCCAGCAGGTGGCGTCGATGGTCGCCTCGCTCGGCCCGTAGAGGTTGCTGAGGCCGACCTGCGGCAGGCTGCGGCGGAAGGCGCCGGCCAGTTCCGGCGTCAGCGGCTCGCCGCCGCAGAAGACGTGGCGCAGCGGTGACACGCCGTGCACGAAGGACGGCTCGGCGAGCAGCATGCGCAACTGGGTGGGCACCAGCTGCAGGACGGAGATGCGTTCGCGCCGGACGGTCGCCGTCAGGTAGGTGGGATCGCGATGGCCGCCGGGCCGGGCCATGACCAGCCGGGCGCCGACCAGCAGCGGGGCGAAGAACTCCCAGACCGCGGCATCGAAGACGAAGGGGGTTTTCTGCAATACGGCGTCGGACGGCAGCAGGGGGTGCGTGCGCTGCAGCCAGAACATGTGGTTGGCCAGCGCCGAGTGCGGGATCAGCACGCCCTTGGGGTGGCCGGTTGATCCTGAGGTATGGATGACGTAGGCCAGATGGTGGGCTGCCACCGGGCTGCTCACCGCCGTTGCCGGCTGGGTGGCGATGTCCGGCCAGTCTTCGTCGAGCCAGAAGGTAGCCGGGAGCGTGTCGGGCAGGCGCTGGCGCAGGTCGGCCTGGCCGAGCAGGACGACCGGCTGCGCCTGGTCGAGGATGTCGGCGATGCGTGGCGGCGGGCAGTCCGGGTCGATGGGCAGCCAGGCGCCGCCGGCCTTGAGGATGCCGAGCAGGGCGACCACCATGTCGAGCGAACGCTCGGCGTGCACGGCGACCAGGCGGTCGGGGCCGACGCCGTGCTGCTGCAGGTGGCGGGCCAGGCGGTTGCTGCGCATATCGAGTTCGCGGTAGCTCAGGCGCTGCTCGTCGGCGACCACCGCCACGGCCTCGGGGCGCTGTTCGGCCTGGGCCTCGAACAGCCGGTGCAGCAGGGCGCCGCTCGGGTAGGGAACGGTCGTCGCATTCCAGTCGCCGAGCAGGCGCCGGCGTTCGTCGGCGGTGAGCAGCGGCAGCGCGTCGATGGCCCGGTCGGGGTCGGTGACCGCTGCATCGACCATGATCAGCCAGTGGCCGATCAGGCGCCGGATGGTGTCGCGTTCGAACAGGTCGGTGCTGTATTCGACCGCACATTCCAGACTATCTTCGTTTTCGGAGAAGAGCAGCGTCAGGTCGAACTTGGCGGTATCGCCGGTCAGCTCCTGGTGGCCGGAATAGACGGCCGGCAGCACTTCGCCGGCGAATTCGCGCAACACGCACATGACCTGGAACAGCGGGCTGCAGGCCGGATCGCGTTGCGGCGCGAATTCGGCGACCAGGTGCTGGAAGGGCAGTTCGCCATGGGCGTAGGCGTCGAGCGCCGTCTGCCGCTGCTGGCGGAGCAGCCGGCGAAAGCTCATGCCCGGCACGAAGCGGCCGCGCAGGACGAGGATGTTCAGGAAGTAGCCGATCAGCGCTTCGGTTTCGCTGCGCGCCCGGCCGGAGAAAGGTGTGCCGACCAGGATGTCGTCCTGCCCGGTGTAGCGGCGCAGCAGGGCCATGAAGGCGGTGTCGAGGACCATGAACAGCGTCGCCTGCTCCTGGCGGCCGAGGGCTCTCAGGCGCTCGGCCAGCTCGCCGGGGACGACGAAGTGTTCGGTGGCGCCGCGGAAACTCTGCACGGCCGGGTGTGGATGGTCGGTGGGCAGGGCCAGCCGGGTCGGCGCGCCGGCCAGGGCGATCTTCCAGTAGGCGAGCTGGCTGCGCAGGAAATCGCCTTGCAGGCGCTCGCGCTGCCAGCAGGCGAAATCGCCGTACTGGATGGGCAGCGCGTCGAGCGCCGGCTGCCGGCCGGCGGCATGGGCGGCGTAGAGCTGGCGGACTTCCTGTTGCAGGCGCTCGAGGCCCCATTCGTCGGCCAGGATATGGTGCATGACCAGCAGCAGGCGGTGTTCGAGGTCGCCCATATGGACCACCGTCCACCGTAGCAGCGGCGGTCGGGCCAGGGTGAAGACATGATGGCCGGCCAGCTCGGCGATGCGGCGCCATTCGGCTTCGCGTTCGTCCGGCGGCAGCGCCGACAGGTCGCGCTCGGCCAGTGCGATGCCGACCTTGGGCAGCGCGATCTGGACGGCATGGCCGGCGCGTTCGGAAAACGCCGTGCGCAGGATTTCGTGGCGATGCACCACGTCGTGCAGCGCGGCGGCCAGCGCCCGGCCGTCGTAGGGGCCGCGCAGGCGGATCATGTCGACGATGTTGTAGGCCGGGTTGCCCGGTGCCAGCTGCTCCATGAACCACAGGTGTTCCTGGGCGTAGGACAGCGGCAGCGGCCCGTCGCCCTGCCGCCGCGGGATGGGCGGCGGGCCGGACGCCTCGGGGTTGGCTGCGAGCAACGTGGCGAGTTGGGCGATGGTCGGGTGGTCGAACAGCATCTCGATGCGCAGATCGACCCCGAAGGCGTCGCGCAGCCGTGAGACAGCCTTCAGGGCGAGCAGCGAATGGCCGCCCAGGTCGAAGAAATCGTCGTCGATGCCGATAGTGGCGACGCCGAGCAGCTCGCTCCAGATGCTGGCCAGGGTCCGTTCGACGGCGTCGCGCGGGGTGCGCCGCGTGTCGTCGGCCGGGACGGTAACGGGTGGGGCGGGCAGGGCGCTGCGGTCGAGCTTGCCGTTGCGGGTCAGCGGCAGTTGGTCGAGGCGCACGAAACGGGCCGGCAGCATGTGCTCGGGCAGCCGCTGGGCGAGGAATTCACGCAGCGCCTCGGCCGCCGGTTCGGCCGTCGGATGGGGCACGAACCAGGCGACCAGGCAGTACTCGCCGGCCCCGGTTTCGCGCACCGCCACGGCGCCGGCGGCGATGTCGGGATGGGCGACGAGATGGGCCTCGACTTCGCCGGGTTCGATGCGGAAGCCGAGCAGCTTGATCTGGTCGTCGCAGCGCCCGACGTACTCGAGAACGCCGTCGGCACGGTAGCGGGCGAGGTCGCCGGTACGGTAGAGGCGGGCTTCGGGCTGGCCGGAAAAGAGGTCGGCGATGAAGCGTTCGCGGCTCAGTTCCGGCTGGTTCAGGTAGCCGCGCGCCACGCCGACGCCGCCGATGTACAGCTCGCCGGTGATGCCCGGCGGCAGCGGATGGAAGGCGGCGTCGAGGACGTAGAGACGGGTGTTGGCGATCGGCCGGCCGATGGGGACCGGGCCGCTGTCGGGATCGTCGGGGCGCAGTTCGTAGGTGCAGCAGCCGACGACGGTTTCGGTCGGGCCGTATTCGTTGATCAGGCGGGCATGCGGGGCGTGACGGCGCCACGGCCGCAGGTGCTCGGCGAACAGTTGCTCGCCGCCGATGACCACGGTGTGCGCCACCTGCGCCATTTCGGCCGGGCCGAGCTGGTGGGCGAGCAGGTCGAGGTGGGCCGGGGTGATCTTGAGCAGGCTGCGCCCCTTGCCCTGGCGCAGGGCGGCGACCAGATGGCGGGTGCCGTCGCCTTCGGGGAGCAGCTCGACTTGGCCGCCGACGAGCAGCGGCGGATAGAGACTGGTCACCGTCAGGTCGAAGGCGATCGACGAATGGACGATGGCCGAGGCGCCGGCTTCCAGGCTGTAGGCGCCGATCGCCCAGCACAGGTAATTGACCAGGCCGGCATGGACGATCATGGCGCCTTTGGGCTGGCCGGTGGAACCCGAGGTGTACATCACGTAGGCCAGGTTGGCCGGGGTCGCCGTGGCCGGCAGGTTGCCGATCTTTTCCTGGGCGATGCTTGCCCAGTCGGCGTCGAGGCAGACCGCTTCCACCGCAGTGGCGGCGAACAGCGGCCGACAGCGGCGCTCGGTGAGCAGCAGGCGCAACTCGGCGTCGCGCACCATGAAGGCCAGGCGCTCTGCCGGGTAGGCGGGGTCGAGCGGGACGTAGGCGGCGCCGGCCTTCCATACGGCGAGCAGGGCGATCAGCAGGTCCGGCGAGCGGCCCAGGCAGACGCCGACCAGGTTTTCCGGCCCGATGCCGCGCCGCCACAGGCTGTGTGCCAGCTGGTTGGCGCGGGCGTTGAGTTCGCGGTAGGTCGTCGCCTGTCCGGCATGGACGACCGCGATGGCGTCGGGCGTGCGCGCCGCCTGCTGTTCGAACAGCTCATGCACGCAGCGATTGGGGAATTCCGTCGGCGTGGCGGGCCAGTCGTGGGCGGCGGTGTCGCCGCCCTCTCTTTCCGTTATCACAGCGACCATCCGATGATCTCCTTCATGATTTCGTTGCTGCCGGCATAGATGCGCTGGACGCGGCTGTCGGCCCACATCCGGGCGATCGGGTATTCGGTCATGTAGCCGTAGCCGCCATGCAGTTGAAGGCACTTGTCGACGACGCGGCACTGGCAGTCGGTAAGCCACAGCTTGGCCATCGCTGCCGTCACGTCGTCGAGCCGGCCGGCCAGGAAGCGGCCGATGCAGTAATCGAGGAAGACGCGGCCGATCATGGCCTCGGTGCGGCATTCGGCGAGTTCGAAGCGGGTGTTCTGGAATTCGATCAGCGCCTTGCCGAAGGCCATCCGCTCCAGCACGTAATGGGTGGTGATGGCGACCGCCCGCTCGGCGGTGGCGACCGCGTCGACGGCGATGCCCAGCCGCTCGTAGGGCAATTGCGCCAGCATCTGCGCGAAGCCGTGGCCTTCCTCGCCGCCGAGCAGGTTGGCGGCCGGCACCCGCACGTCGTCGAAGTACAGCGGGCAGGTGTCCTGGCCGTGCATGCCGATCTTTTCGAGCGGCCGGCCGCGCCGGTAGCCGGTCAGGCCGGTGGTCTCGGCGACGATCAGCGCCATGCCGCGGCTGCCCGGCGCGGCCGTATCGGTCTTCACCGCCACACAGACCAGGCCGGCGTGGCGGCCGTTGGTGACGAAGGCCTTGCTGCCGTTGATGACGTATTCGTCACCGACGCGACGGGCGGTGGTGGCGATGCCCTGCAGGTCGGAGCCGGCTGCCGGTTCGCTCATGGCGATGGCGCCGACCAGGTCGCCGCGGGCCATGGCCGGTAGCCAGTGCCGTTTCTGCGCCTCGCTGCCGTAGGCCAGCAGGTAGTGGGCGACGATGCCGTGTACGCCGCAACCGAACTGCACGCCGGCGCCGAGCAGTTCCTCGCGGACCACCGCCTGGTGGGTGAAGTCGCCGCCGCCGCCGCCGTATTCGGCCGGGATGTCCGGCAGCAGCAGGCCGGCCCGCCCGGCCGCCGGCCAGGCCTCGGGATCGGGCCCGTTCTGCCGTTGCCAGCGCGCCTGGCGCGGGACGAACTCGTTCTCGACGAAGCGGCGGACGCTGTCCCGGAAGATACGCTGGTCCTCGCGCATCCAGGCCGATTGGTAGGGGGCACCCATCGTCAATGGACCCATGCCGCCGGTGGCGTCGCCTGGCCGCCGACGACCAGCGCGCCGACGAAACCGGGACCGGGCTGGAAGCTGTGCAAGGCCCAGCCGCAGACTTCGCCGCCGAGCCGGCCGACGCGCTGCAGGCGGGCCGGCGTGCCGGGTGCCAGACTGACGTCGAAGGCGTCGAGCGGATGGCGCAAGCCGTCGCCTGTGGCCTTGACGAAGGCTTCCTTGCGCGTCCAGGCGTTGAAGAAACCGAGCAGCTTGTGGCGCGCCGGCAGGGCGCGGTAAGCGGCCTGCTCGCGGCGCGAGAAGAAGCTGGCGACAAGGTGGTCGGCCATCGGCATCGGCCGCAGGCGTTCGATGTCGACGCCGACCTCGGCTCCTTCGGCGAAAGCGAAGACGGCCAGGCCGTCACAATGGGACAGGTTGAAATGCAGGTCGGCGGCGGCACACGCGCCGGCCAGGGCCGGCTTGCCGTAGCGGCCGCAGGCCAGTTCGACCGCCTGCGGCGGCAGGCCGAGACGGCTGCCGAGCAGGCAGCGCAGGGTGGCGTGGGTGGCGACGTAGCGCCGGCGCAGGCCGGCCGTGGCCAGGCGTGCCGCCTTCTGCCGTTCTGCCGTATTGAGTGTGGCGACGGCCGCCGCCAGTGCCGCGCCGTCGATGTCTAGCTGCCGGGTGACCAGTTCGACCGCCGCTGGCCGCAGCATGCTCCGCGAACCGCTCGTTTCGCCTTGCGCCATGTCGTTCTCCTGTTGCCTGCAGACGGGCTGCCTCCTGGCCCGTTCCGAAGGGGAAGTTTCGCGTACCGGATGCCCGGCGACGACGGTGCCCCGGGTGAGCCATCCGGCCTAGCGCTGTTTATTTCACTTCAACGGCGCGGCGTTGCTGGCCGGGACGCTTGGGCAGGATGATTTCCAGGATGCCGTCATGCAACGTGGCGCTGATCGCGCTGGTGTCGATGCCGGCCGGCATGGGCAGGCTGCGCGAGAAATTGCCGGAGGTGATTTCGCAGCGCACGAAGTCCTTGCGCCGCTCGACCTGCTCCCGGTTCACCGTGCCGTGGATGTTGAGCGTCTGTTCGCTGGCCGAGACGCGGATGTCCTTTTTCTCGACTCCCGGCAATTCGGTGCGCACCAGGATTTCCTTGTCGCGGTCGATGATGTCGAGCTGCGGCGTCCGGGTGATTTCGTCGTGCCCCGCGAGGGTGCCCCAGAACGGCCAGTTCATCGGGCGCATCCAGCCGTTCGCCACGAAACGTTCGAAAAGGCGTTCCATCTCTTCCAGTGGGTTGAACATCGGCACCCTGGCGGGGCCTGCTCCTTCGCCGGCTACAGGCGACGGAGTCTGGGCGATGGCGATGTCGTTGCGGGTTTCGCTTGCCATGCTGTTTCTCCTCGGATAAGTCGCAGAGATCGGACCAATTGCAGAGCATGATCCGGGCGGGCTGCGCTTTCCGTATGCTGTCCCACACAGCCGCGCACGGAAGCCGGTGGGTTCAGCGCGGCGCCGATGCGCTGACTGTCATTGGTGAAATACGTTTTTCCTACATTGATCGGGAGATCGACACCCGACGATTTCCCTTTTGCCCATGTCGACATTTTTTGCAGGGTTTTTGGTCATGCGGCAGGGCATCGCATCTTTCGGCACCGTCTCGAACGTCTTCCGCCATCCTGGTAGCAGAGGGTATGGCGGACCATCGATGCGCCCGCTATCCATACTCCACGCGAAAGTGCCGGATAGCTTGGTGGCCGTGCATCTCGGTGAAATCGGGCGACCGTGTTTTGGCAACTGAACCGGTGTCGTCGACTGTCGGTCGAGCGTGTATTTGTCGCTGATCATCCGGCAGGTGAACGTTCGGATGTCCTTGATGCAGTACGTTTTTTCTTACATCGGTCAAGACATCGTCAGCAGACGATTTCCTCTTTTCCCATGTCGACAATGTTTGCAGAGTCTGCGCAGTAAACCAGCGCTCGGCGGAGTCTTTCACGCAGAACAAGGCCTTCTTCGACGTGGCATGGTTAATGCCATGAAGGAGCCAATCCGCCGGGATCCAATGCACATGTCACAGTGTTCCGGGGCGTCTGAGGGAGTCGCAAAATGCCCGTTCTTCATTCAATTATTGATGTGTTTCCGAGGCTGTATGCTCCCGCCACGGGAACAAAGCGATTTGCGGCAGCCGCTTGTATCGGGGCTTTCATGTTGGCACTGGCCGTTGCTAGCCCAGCCAGTGCGCAAATGACCGATACGGCGGAACGATGGGTGCCCGGCAGGCTCCTGGTGCAACCCCGCCCCGGCCTCTCGGACGAGGAATTCGCCAAGATACTGAAAGTCCATGGCGCCAAATCGGTTGGCCGTATCCCCGGGATCAACGTGCATATCGTGCAACTGCCGCCCAATGCTTCGGAAAAGGCCGTTGCGGCACAGCTGGCCCATAACCCCCATATCAAGTTCGCCGAGCGGGACATGCTTCTTAAGCCCGAGTTGACCGCCAACGACACTTATTACTTCAGCGAATGGCATCTCACCACGATCGGGGCTCCGAGTGCCTGGGATATCAGCAACGGCAACAGCATCACCATTGCCATTGTGGACACCGGCGTCGAGGCCAGCCATCCCGATCTGGCCGGCAAGCTGGTAGCGGGCTGGAACTATGCCGACAACAATTCAGACACCAGCGACGTGTTCGGTCATGGCACCAAGGTGGCCGGCACAGCAGCCGCTATCACCAACAATGGTATCGGGGTCGCGGGCGTGGCGGGTGGCGCCAAGATCATGCCGATCCGCGTCACCAACACGTCCGGCCTGGGCTCCCTCAGTTACATGGCCTCCGGCATCGTCTGGGCCGCCGACCGCGGCGCCCGGGTTGCCAACCTCAGCTTCGAGGCCGTTGGTGGTTACTCCACCACGCAAAGCGCAGCCCAGTACATGAAGAACAAGGGCGGGCTGGTGACCACGGCTGCAGGCAATGGCGGCACGCAACAGACTTTTGCCTACAGCGACACCAACATTGTTGTCGCAGCCACCGACGGCGTCGACAACCGGGCCAGTTGGTCCAACTACGGCGATTTCATCAGCCTGGCTGCGCCCGGAGTGTCCATCTATACCACCGCTCCCGGCGCCGGTTACGGCGCAGTGAGCGGTACGTCATTTTCGGCGCCGATTACAGCCGGAGTGGTCGCACTGATGATGGCTGCCAATCCGACGCTTCCTGCCGCCAAAATTCAGAGCCTGCTCTATTCCACGGCCCTTGACCTCGGTAGCGCCGGAAAGGACATCTATTTCGGCTATGGTCGGGTAAATGCCGGAGCCGCTGTGCTCGCCGCCAGGAACACCTCCATCAGCGATACCGTCGCCCCGACGGTCAGCCTGACTGCGCCCGCTTCCGGCGCGACTGTTGCGGGGCTGGTGTCCGTCAATGTCAGTGCCAGCGACAACGTCGGCGTGAGCGGTGTCGATCTGCTCGTCAATGGCACCAAGCTGGCCAGCGATTCGGCTTCGCCCTACGGGTTCACATGGGACAGCAGCAAGGTCCCCGATGGCAATGTCACATTGACGGCGGATGCCTACGATGCGGCCGGCAACCGGGCATCGAGCTCGATCACCGTCAAGGTAGCCAATACCGCCGATGCGGTACCCCCCGTCGTCGTTATCAGCCAGCCTGGCGATGGCGCGAAGGTGAGCGGCAACGTCAATATCGTCGCCACCGCCAGTGACAACGTCGCAGTGGCCCGCATGACGCTCTACATCGATGGCGAGAGCAGGGTCACCGCCAGCGGCGCCAGTCTGTCCTACAACTGGAAGACACGTAGAGACTCGATGGGCACGCACACCATCAGGGTCGACGCAACAGACCCCAGCGGCAACACCGGTAGCCGGATCATTCAGGTCGTGAAGTAGATGACCCCCAAGAATTTAAATAAAAAATAGTTCATTCCCCCGTTACGCAATTCAAGGGGCTCCAAAACGGAGCATCAGGGAGGTTGCGTCTATCCAATTTTCCTATCAGGAGCAGCACCATGACTTCATGCTTGAAAGTGAAACCCGTTGTCGCATTGCTGGGCGCGGCAACCCTTAGCCTTGCGGCACCGGCGGTCTTCGCCGAGACTTGCAATTTGACCAGCCAGATAGGGGCTACCCCGTGTGCGCTGGGGGCAGCCATTTATGAAAATCCGGATAATTCGGTCATCGTCGGCTCCGGAGTCGTCAATCCTTTCCTGACCGTGCAGCAAAACGGCACGGAGTCGGGATTCAGTACCGACGCCCTCACGAATAACCTGCCCCTCAACGTCAAGCGGGCAGAAGGTAATGGCCAGTTCACGCGAACCTTCTCCACGTCGGATCTGGGTACCGTTGTCCGGAACGGCATCACCTATTACCAATTCTTTCTCGACATTAACGAGCCGTCCGGCGGGGCCTCGAGCCTGCTCTCCCTGGATTTGCTGAAAATCTATAACGCTGGGAATGTCGGTTCGATCAACCTTGGAACGGGCACCACATTTACTACTCTGGAAAACCTCTACGGACCTGCGCTGTATAGCCTTGGCTCCGACAACGTATTGCTCAACTACGACGTATTCGGCAAAGGCAGTGGCGCCGGAATTGACATGGACGTACTGATCAACGCCAGCCTCTTTCAAGGCGCGGGGCGATTGGTATTTGCCACCGCCTTCGGGGGGAGTGCAGCGAGCGGGGATGGCTACGAGGAATGGTGGTACCGGGCTGGCAGCGTCCCGGATACTTGCCCGCCGGGAACGACCGGCGATCCACCGTTCTGCGTGCCGGTCTCACAAGTACCGGAGCCGGGTAGCCTGGCCTTGCTTGGTCTTGGATTGATGAGTTTCGTTGCCGTCCGGCGCCGCCGGGGCATTTAACGGGGTAGCGGCTAAGGGCCGGAATGACCGCACATCGTTTCAATTTCTTGTTGCGGGCATTCCAGCCTTCTTCATTTCACCATTGCGAGCGGTGCTGAAATGCGTACCGATTAGCTGCGAATGGAAATTGGCGGCTCAGCGCGGCGTGATGGTGCCGGCCGGCGCCGGCAGGTACACGAATTTCCAGTCGGCAAAGCTGGCGAGGTTGGGTGCCCACTCGAGAACGGCGGGGAAATTGGCCTGCTTGATCGGTTTTCCCGGCGACAGGCTATAGACGCCCATGATGCCGCCCTGCGGCGCCTGGACCAGGCCCCATTGCGCCGAGCCGGTCAGCGGGTCGCGGTAGGGGCGGCGCAGGTAGCGGCGGATGGCGGGCGAGCGCGGGTCGACCAGCAGCGCCTCCAGGCTCGGTGGGTAGACGCCGCCGGGCGGTGCTTCGTAATACTGGCGAATGGCGTTGCGGTACTGCAGGCCGACGAAGAGCAGTTCGGCTTCGAGGCTGCGCTGCCGGCTCTGGTGCCAGAAAGTCCCTGCCGCGGCCAGCCCGGCCCCGAGCGCGGCGATGGCGATGAGCAGGGCGAGCAGGACGACGCCGCCCTGGCCGCCGGCAAGGCTACCAGCTGTTGTAGAGCGTGCCATCCCTGGCCTTGCCCGGCGCGCCGCTCCGTATGTCGAAGACGCCGCCCTGCTGGGTGCCGGTGGGCGCCACGATCACCCAGCCGGTGTTGCTGTCGGTGAGCGGATCGGGCGGAATGCGCCGCAGGTATTTGCGGGCGACCAGTTCCTGCAGCGACGCCGGGTAGCGGCCGTTGTCGCCGTAGAACTTGTCGATGGCGTCGCGCATCTGGTGCAGGTTTTCACGGAGCACGGTTTCCTTGGCCTGCTCGACGCGGCCGAAGTAGCGCGGCACGGCCAGCGCCAGCAGCAGGGCGACGATGGCCATGCTGACCAGCAACTCGATCAGCGTGAAGCCGGCGCGCCGCCGGCCGGCGCGAAGGTTACCAGTCATGGTACGGAATGCCGTTGATGCCGGTGTCGGGGCTCAGCGAATAGACGTCGTAGACATCGTCGCCGGGTTGCGGCCGATCGTAGGGGCTCTTGTAGCTGCGCTTGCCCCAGCTGTCCTCGGCGCGTACGCCGGGCGCGGCGAAGGGATCGCGCGGCAGGCGGCGCAGGAAATGGATGGTCCGCCGCTCCGGGCTCTTGTTGTCGATGGCGCCGTCGACCAGCAGGCCGAGCGTGCGCGGATAACCTGCGTCGCCGGGGCGCACCGTGACCCGGCCGTCGTCGGCGGCCTGTTTGTAGGCGTCGAGTGCCTCGCGGATCTGGCGCAGGGCGGTGCGCAACTCGATCTCCTGGTTGCGCTTGACCGCCAGTTCGGCCAGCGGCAGGGCCATGGTGGCGAACAGGCCGACCAGGGCGAGGACCACCATCAGTTCGATCAGCGAAAAACCTTGCCTGCGTTCCATACTTCACTCAAGGCGTTACGGTGACGCCGGCGGTGGCCGGCGCAAAGTCCGGCCCCGGCGCCTCGCCGGGCAGGGCGGTGATCGGGCTGTCCTGGGCCGGGCCGAGGGCGCGGAATTCCAGTTCGAGCACGTCGCCCGAACCCTTGGCGCCGCCTTTGCCCGCCCGGGTCTGGGTCACGAACAGGCTGCCCGATTCGGCCTCGACGCGCTGCCCGCTTTCGACCACGGCATTGCCCTGGGCCATGAAACGGCCGGGCCGGGCGCTGAGCAGCTCGAAGACGTCGGTGTTGTAGACAACCTGCACCGGCAGCCGGTTCACGGGCTGGGCGCTGGCCACCTTGAGCGTCATCCGGAAGCGGCTGCCGGCCTTGGCCGCCGGCGGCCCGCTCCAGTGCAGCACGGGCGGCCCGGGCGGCGCCGGCGCAGCGGTCGGCGGGGCGACGCTTTTTTCCGCCGGCGCTGCCAGCTCGGCCGCCGTCAGGGTCAGGGCCGGCGATTTCAGGCGCGGGTCGTTCTCGGTGCCCGACCAGAATTCGGCCGGCACCTGCGGCGGCGGCGCCAGGCCGCGCACCAGGCGCGGGGTGATGACCAGCAGCAGCTCGGTCTTGTCGTTGCTGTCGCGCTGGCTGGAGAAGATGCGGCCGAGCACGGGCAGGTCGCCGAGGCCGGGGAAGCGGTTGGCGGCGGTGACATCCTGGGCGTTGATCAGGCCGCCCAGCACCTGCGTCTCGCCATCCTTGAGGCGGAGCACGGTCGAGGCGTTGCGGCCGCCGATCTGGTAGGCCGAGGTGCCCGAGCGGCTGACCACTTCCTTGGTTACCGAACTGACTTCCAGGGCCAGCTTGATCGAGATTTCGTCGTTGGGGAAAATGACGGGTTCGACTTCGAGCTTGAGGCCGACGTCGATGTACTGGACGTTTTCGGAGACGAAGCCGGTGGCGGTGGCGGTGGTGGTGATCACCGGCACCCGGTCGCCGATGCGGATCAGCGCCTTCTCCCGGTTATGGGTGCGGATGCGCGGATTGGCCAGCAGGTTGGTATCACTGACCACGCGCTGCAGGTTGAGCACGGTGTCCGAGATGGTCGCCCCGGTGTTGCCCGGGCCGAGATGCTGCAGGTCGGCCAGCGTGAGCACCGTGCCGGAACGGGGCAGCGGCGACAGCACGAGCTGCTCGGGGAACTTGACGCCGAGGTTGAGCAGGCGCGACCGCTGGATTTCCAGCACCTCGAGTTCGAGCATCACTTCCGGTTCGCCGACATCCTGGATGCTGACCATGCGCTCGACCAGGCGGATCATTTCCGGCGTGTCGCGCACGATGAGCAGGTTCAGCTTGTCGTCGGCGAAGACGTTGCGCGCCTTGAGCACGGTCTTCAGCATGGTCACCATCTGCTTGGCCTCGGTGTTGGCGAGGAAGATGTTCTTGACGATCAGGTCCTGGTGGTCGCCCTGCTTGGCCGTGGTGTCCGGGTAGATGAGCAGGGTGGTGTCGTTGAGGATGCGCCGGCGCAGCTGGTTGGTGCTCAGCATCACGTCGAGCGCCTCCTCGATCGAGACCTGGTGCAGGAAGACGGTGACCGGCAGGCTGGGCGGCATGTCCTTGTCGAGGACGAAATTGAGCCCGGCATAGCGCGAGATCGCCTCCAGCACCTGCTTCAGTTCGGCGCCGCGGAATTCCAGCGACACCTGCTTGGCGAAGCTGCGGCGCAGGGCCGGATTGACCGGGTCGTAGCGCTGGCTGCGCTCGTCGATCTGCCGGCGCAGGGCCAGGGCTTCGGCATGGCGCGGCTTTTCGCGCAGCACCAGATCGGTCTTCTCCCCGGCGCCGGCCAGGTCGCCGGCGGCGAACAGCGTCTGCGCCTCGGCCAGTTGCTCGGCCAGGCTGCGTTCCTGGACGACGGCGGCGAGGCCGCTCATGGCCTGGGTATTGTTGCGGTCCAGGGCGAGGACGCGGCGGTAGAGTCCGACGGCCTCGTCGAAGCGGCCGTTCTGCCGCGCGTACTGGGCGTCGGCAAGCAGGCGGCCGATCAGGCGGGTCTGGGCGTTGAAATAGTGGATGCGGTATTCGCGATTGCCCGGCGCTTCCCGGGTGGCGGCCTCGAAGTAGGCGAGGGCCTCTTCCAGCCGCCCCTGTTCGAGCAGCGTGACGCCCTCCTGGTGCGTGCTCTGGCCGGCGCAGCCGGCGACCAGCAGCAAAGCGGGCAAGGCCCGCCAGCGCCAGCTGACGGGCGAAATTTCCGTGGTCATCATGTAGCGGCCCCCATGGGAAGTGCCTGCTCGATTTTCAGGGGCCGATAGAGAAAAAATACCTCATCGTTCTTGAGCCGGACGACCCGGTAGACGCGGTCAATGGTGTCGCCCGGCCGTACTGCCAATACCTCGTTGTCGCGCAGCAGGAAGACGACTGTGGCCTTACCCGGTTCGTCGACCTTGCCCAGGTAGCGGAAGGGCAGCGGCGGCGCTTCCGGCGGCGGCGGGGGTGCCGGCGTTTCGGCGGCGGCCGGGGCTGCGGGAGTGGCTTCCGGCGGCGGTTCCCAGGTGCGCTGGGCGAAGATGTCGGGCGCTTCGGTCGCCGCCTTGGGAGGGGCCGGTGCGGCCGGCCCGGTGTCGGCTGGCGGCGGGCGGTTCGCCGCCGGCGGCGGCCGGTCGGGGCCGGCGGACGGCTGGGCAAGCCACCAGGCCACGCCGGCGGCGATGACGGCGAGGAGGACCGGGATCAGCAACAGCCAGCGGCGGCGCCGGCCGGGCGGCAACGTGATCTTCATCCCAGCGGCGCGAAATAGAAGGACAGGCGCAGGCTGGCCTCGACCTGCGGCTCGCCGGCCTGCTGGCGTTGCAGGGTCAGCTCGTCGAGCACCGGCGCCGCGGGCAGCGCCAGGACATCGCGCAGATAGCCGCGCAGCGTGGGATAGGCGGCCTTGAGCGGCAGGCTGACCTCGAGCCGGCGCTGGCCCTCCTTGTCGCTGAGCTGGTAGGTGGCCTGCTCGATGCTCAGGCCGTGCTGCTGGGCGATGGCGGCCAGCGCCTTGAGCGAGGCGGTGGCCGAGGTGAAGCCCGGCAGGGTTTGTCCGGGAGCCGCTTCCGCTGCGGCCGGCGCCGCCCTCTCGGCTGCCGACAACTGCGCCTTCTCGCTCTCCAGGCGGGCCAGTTCGTCGGCGCCGGGGGCCACGCTGCCGGTGTAGTACGACAGGCAGAAGAGCAGCAGGCCGATGCCGGCGATGCCGGGGCGGCCCAGCCGGTCGAGCGCCGCGCGGTTCATGGCGGCGCCTCGCGCAGGCGGGCGAGCACCGTGAAGCGCACCGGTTGCCGGGGATGCTCGCGCACCACCTCGTATTTGGCCAGGTAGGCTTCGCTGAAGGCCGGCGCCGTCTGCAGGCGCTGCGCGTAGTCGAGTGCCGCCGGCAGGTCGCGGGCTTCGCCGGTGACGGTCACTTCGCGCAGACCCGGGGTCAGGCCGAGCAGGGTCACCGTCTCGTCGGCGGCGCCTTCGAGCGAGGCGAACAGCGTCTCCCAGCGCGCCGCCGAAGCGGAAGCCGGCGGTGCCGGGGCGGCGCTTTCGGTGGCCGGCTTGGCCGCTTCGGCGAACAGGCGCCGGCGTTCGGCCGCCTGGCGCAGCTTGGCGACCTGGGAATCGGTGGCCTCGATGTCCCGGCCGAGGTCGGCCGACATGCTGAGCAGCACGCCGCTGAGCAGCAGGCTGCCGACCAGCAGCGCGATGCCGGGCAGCTGGCGGCCGGGTGGCGGGCGCTGGTAGTCCAGCCAGAGCGGCGCCCGGGCGGCCATCAGTTCAGCCCCCAGGCGTGCAGGGCAGGGCCGGACAGCAGGCGTTCGACCCGCCAGGCTGGCGGTTCCGGCGCCACCGCCTGGCCGCTCAGGTCGCACAGCCACAGGCGGCCGCCCGCCGGGCCGTCGGCCAGTGCCTCGGCCTCGGCGAGCAGACCGGGCAGGGCGGCGGGTTCCCAGGCCCGGCTGCTCACCGCCTGCCAGCCGCCGTCGCCGAGTGTGGCCAGCGTGATGCGACCGGGCTCGACCAGGGCCAGCGTCCCGTCTTGCCCGCCGATGGCCGGCCGGACCCGGTTGAAGATGCTCATCAGGCCGGGCTGCACCGAGCCGAGCATGGCCCGCCCCTCGCAGGCGGTGCGCAGCGCGGCGAGCAGGGCGGTCGGCACGGCGCTGGCCAGGGCGAGGTCGCCGTCGCCCGGGCTGATGCGGAATTCCCAGGCGCTGGCCAACTCGCCGAACAGCTTGCGGAAAATGACGCGAGCCAGGTCGTCCTGCTCGCCGAGGGCCAGCTGCTTGCCGCGCGGCAGCACGGCGTAGCGCACGTAGTGGCTGGACAGCGCAACGCTCAGCGTGCGCGCCTGCCAGTCCGGCTCGTCGAGCAGCAGTTCGAGGGCTTCGATGCCGGCCTGCCACGGCGGGCCGGCCGCGGACGGGGCGAGCGGCACGCTCCGTTCGGCCAGCCGGCGGCGGCGCCAGAAGCCGAGACGCACGGCGTCCAGGCGGTCCGGGGCGAGGCCGACAACGAGGCGTTCACGCGACAAAGGTGACACGATTGATCTCCTCGAGCGTGGACAGGCCGTCCCGGACGAGGTCGAGGGCCGCCGCCCGGATGTCGCGCATGCCGCTGCGTTCCGCTTCCTCGCGCAATTGGCGTAGCGGCGCCTCGGCGACGATCAGCTCGCGCATGTCGTCGTCCAGGCGCAGCAACTCGACCACCGCCCGCCGTCCCTTGTAGCCGCTGCCCCGGCAATGGGGGCAACCGCTGCCCTGGCGGAAGTCGAAGCCTGCAACATCGCTCTCCGTCAGCCCCGAATCGGCAATCAGTGCGGCATCGGGGTGGGCCGGCACCGTGCATTGCGGACAGTTGAGGCGGACCAGGCGCTGGGCGAGGATGCCGTTGATCGCCGAGACGAAGCTCTGCGGCGCCACCGCCATGTGGCGGAAGCGGCTGATCACGTCGAAGGCGTTGTTGGCGTGCACGGTGGAGAACACCAGGTGACCGGTCAGTGCAGACTGGATGGCGATCTGCGCCGTCTCGGCATCGCGGATCTCGCCGACCAGGATCTTGTCCGGGTCGTGGCGCAGGATGGAGCGCAGCCCCTTGGCGAAGGTCAGGCCCTTCTTCTCGTTGACCGGGATCTGCAGCACGTCGGGCAGTTGGTATTCGACCGGGTCCTCGATGGTGATGATCTTGTCGCGGCCGGTATTGACCTCGCTGAGCACGGCGTAGAGCGTCGTCGTCTTGCCGCTTCCGGTCGGCCCGGTGACCAGGAACATGCCGTAGGGCTCGCGGGCCAGGCGGCGCACCTGGCGCATCATCTCCGGCCGGAAGCCGAGGGCGTCGAGGGTCAGGCTGCTCATCTGGTCGGTCAGCGCGCTCTTGTCGAGGATGCGCAGCACGGCGTCCTCGCCGTGGATGCTGGGCATCACCGAGACGCGGAAATCGACCTCGCGCTGGTTGATGCGCACCTTGAAGCGGCCGTCCTGAGGCACCCGGCGCTCGGAAATGTCGAGTTCGGCCATGACCTTGATGCGCGAAATGACCTGTTCGGCGGTCTGCACCCCGGCCGGCTCGGCGATGGGGGATAGCACGCCGTCGAGCCGGTACTTGACGCGCAGCCCTTCGCCGGATGATTCGAGGTGGATATCGCTGGCGCCAGCCTTGTAGGCATCGTAGAGGGTCGAATTGGTCAGCCGGACGATGGCGCTGGACTGGCTGTGGATGCTGTCCAGGCTCAGCGACTCGATGCCCTCGTCGCCGGCCGCTTCGTCCGGCGCGGCGGCGGGAGCCAGGGCGTCCATGGCCAGCATGCCCTCGCCGTAGTCGGCGAGCACGGCGGCGATGTCGGCGGCGGCGGCGAAGGCCAGCGTGAACGGACGCCCCAGGTAGGCATCGGCCCACGGAATGAGATGCGCTGCAGACTCCGGGTCGGCAATCAGCAGCAGGCCTCCCTCTTCCTGCACGGCGAGGCAGCGATGGATTTGCGCCTCGGCGTAGGGAAGGATGTCGAAGGCCGGGGTCAGCGCCGCGAGGTGGTCGCGGGAGAGCAGGTGGGCGCGGTCGTTTATTACACGGTCGTTCATCACAGGGTCCCGGCCAGTTCGAAAATGGGCAGGTAGAGCAGGACGACGACGAAGGCGATGAACAGCCCGATGGTCAGCATGAGCAGCGGTTCAAACAGCTTGAGGAACCATTCGCTCCAGCGGGCGATCTCCTCGTCGTAGAAATCGGCGATGCGGATCATTTTTTCGCCGACGTTGCCGGCCTTTTCGCCGACTTTGAGCAGTTCGGCGGCGACCGGCGGCGCCAGATCGTATTTTTCCATCGCGCCGGACAGCGCGATGCCGGCCCGGATGTCGAGCACGACGTGGTCGAGCGCCACCCGGCCGTCCTCGTCGAGCAGTTCGCGCGCCAAGCCGAGCGCCGTGGTGATCGGGATGCCTTCGCGCTGCAGCAGGCCGAGGGTGCGGAAGAAGCGGGCCAGGGCATAGATGCGGAAGCGGCTGCGCAGGCCGTGCAGCCACTTGAGGCCGAGCAGCCAGTGCAGCACGCCCTGGCGGTGGCGGGTCTGGCGCACCAGGTAGGTGGCGAGCATGGCGAAAAAGACCAGGCCGAGCAGGATTTCCAGGCCGTAGGCGTCGAGCAGGCCGCCCCATTCCATCAGCAGGCGCGACATCAGCGGCAGGTTGCTGCCGAATTCCTCGTAGATGCGGGAAAAGCGCGGCACGACGTAGGTCATCAGGAAAACCACGACCAGTCCGCCGACGCCGAGCAGCAGGGCCGGGTAGATGGCGGCCGAAACCACGCGCTTGCGCGCCTGGTCCATCTGCGTGCGGTAGTCGATGAAGCGGCCGAGGCTGCCGGCCAGGTCGCCGGTCTGCTCGCTGGCCGCGGCGAGCGCGATGTAGAGCGGCGGGAAGATGGCCGGGAAGGCGCGCAGCGCGGTCGAGAAGGGCTTGCCTTCGCGCAGCTGGCGGATCAGCACGTCGATCAGCTGGCGCCGGGTGCCGTTCAGTTCCTTGCGCGACAGCGTGGTCAGCGCCTCGATCAGCGACAGCCCGGCTTCGAGCAGCGAGCGCAGTTCCTGGCTGAAGAGGACGAGGTCGAGCGGCGGCTCCTTGCGCCGGCGCTGGGCGAACCAGTGCCATTGCTGGCGGATCGACACGATGTCGATGCCGCGTTCGCGGGCCTGGGCACGGGCGTCGTCGAAACTGGCGGCGTCGAGTGCCAGGGTGACGACCTGTTGCTGCTGGTAGGCGACGATACGGAAGCGCATGTCGGCCGCCTGCTTACCAGTTGGTGATGTCGGCGTCCTCGCCGCTGCCGCCCGGCGTACCGTCGCGGCCGTAGGAGTACACGTCGATCTCGCCGTGTTCGCCGGGGGACTTGTAGAGGTAGGGTTTGTTCCACGGATCGACCGGCAGCCCCTTCTTCAGGTAGGGGCCGGCCCACTTGGCGACGCCGGCGGGCTGGACGACCAGCGCGTTGAGTCCTTGCTCGCTGGTCGGGTAGCGCCCGACGTCGAGCCGGTACTGGTCGAGCGCCTTTTCCATGGCGTCGATCTGGGCGCGGGCCGCCTTGGTCTCGGCCTTGCCGAGCTGGCCGAAATACTTGGGGCCGACGTAGCCGGCGAGCAGGCCGATGATGGCGACGACGACAAGCAGTTCGAGCAGGGTGAAGCCGCGCAGCCGCCGGGCCTCCCCGACTGGCGGGGAGGTCTGGTTAGATACGAAGGGCGGAGGCTCAGGCATGTTGATTCCTTCTGCCGGAGACGATCGCAGCCTACCGGCGTGTGTTCACATCCATGCCCTAGAAGCCTTGCAGTGCTGCCGCGGCATTGTTGAACAGATTTGCACCTCTGCCGTAGTAGAGCGGTGTTTCGTAATACGCAATCGATGTCTGCCCGGCCCAATTGGAGTCCCACTTGTACGGACCCATGCGCGGATAACCGTTTTTGCCGTTATAGGCATTCAGCCCGGTATAGGTGAACAGCTTCTCGAAATTTCCACCCGGCTTGGCGCGCCAGACCTCGAAGATGGGGTTGTGCGAAGTCAGGTAGCCCGCCCGGTAATGCAGGATGTAGCGATACCAGACACCGGCCGGCATGATTGGCTCGGTATGCAGGGTGGGGCTGTCGTACCGGTCGGGATTCGATCCGCCATGGGATTGCCAGGTCGATGGCGGGTTCGAGTTATACGAGGCGCGCCAGTAGATGGTGCCCGACGTGGAGCCCGTCAGGTACATGGCATAACACGGACCCGTCGCCCCGGACTCCGCGGAGTGCGATTGGGCCACCAGAGTCGACCCGCTCCACGAGGTGGGGAAGGTTTCTCCCGGCTTGCGCATCACGGCAAAGGCCATCCACGTATCGACACCCACCGGGAAGTCGTAGCTGGAACTTTGATAAAGCAGTTCCGAGCGGTGCGTCGATCCCCAGGCATAGGGCGCCGCCTGCATGATGCGGTGGAGGTCCACCTTGCGCCCGGAGCCGTTGGGGTCGGTCACCGGCCCGAGGATGACGTTGCCGTTCCAGGTCTTGGCCGTGGTTGCCGTATAGGAACCGCAGCCGCCGCTGCCGCCGTCGAGCAGCAGACAGGCCGAGCTATACGAAGCCATGGGCAAGGGGGTTGCTGTCGGGGTCGTAGTAGGCGTCGGAGTCGGCGTAGGCGTTGGGGTTGGCGTGGTTGTGGTGGTCGTAGGAGTGGTTGTGGTGGTAGTTGGTGTAGTCGTTCCTGTCGACGGGGTCGTGGTGGTCGAAGTTGCCGTGCCCGCCTTCGGGCCGAACAGCATGGCCGAGGTTCCCGCTTCGTGGGCACCGATATCCGGTCCCGCACCGACAAAGTTGTCGTTGAAGTTGGGGATGCGCACACCCTTGTCGTAGCCCGGGCTCGACGGCGCCAGCTGATAGAGGCCGTTGGCTTCGCTGACCGCGCCGTTGCCGGATTGGTAGATCGGCGTGCCGCGGATGCCGTTGGTCTCGGTGGCGCCGCTCAGCGTGCCGTTGTACAGGTCGTAGCCGAAGTCGTCGCTGCCGTCGCCGCCGCGGATGGCGGCCGAACTCGATTTCCAGGTCTGCAGGATGTTGTTGCGCGACACCGTGTTGGTGATCGTCAGACCGGCCGGGACGATGCCTTCGCCGGCGCCGAGCGGGTAGGTCGAGCCGGACTGCGTCAACTGCAGCAGCGTGTTGTGGAAGATGTAGCGGCGGCCGCCGCCGATGGTCGACGACTGACTGCCCGACTTGGCGAAGCCGTTGCGGGTGTCCTGGTCGGGCGAGGAGAGCTTCAGCATCTTGCTGCGGTTCTGGACGTTGCGGAAGATATAGACCGGTCCGGTAGCTGCCACCGTCGTCGCCACGCCCAGCGTCGTGCTGTCGATGTAGTTGCCCCAGATGCGCACGTTGCGGTCGGCGCCTTCCGCTTCGATGCCGTCGTCCCAGGTGTTGCGGATCAGGTTGCCGTTGATGTCCGAATCGTAGTTCGGGAAGCCGACGGTGCTGAAGTTGCAGCAACCGCCGATGGCGTCGTTGTAGTAGTTGCCGCTGCTGCCGCCGACGATCTGGTTGTAGCGGATGACGTGGTTGCCGCCGCAGCTTTCCAGCGTGATGCCCTGCGGCCCTTCCGGGTGGCCGAGCGACCAGCTGTTGGCCGTGTAGCGCGGATCGTGGATGGTGTTGCGCTGGATGATGACGCGCTCCATGTTCTGATTGGAGCAGACGGCATGAACACCCGAGTCGTAATTGACCCCGAGGTTGCCCTCGCTGCTGCTGCCCTTCAGGCGGCCCCAGCCGCTGATGTCGTTGTCCTCGATGATCACGTCGTGGGCGCCGTCGAGCAGGCGGATGGCGTCCTGGCGGGCGCCCTTGAGGTTGAAGCCGCGCAGGATCACGTACGGCGCCGAGATGGTGACGTTGTAGGTCTGGCTATTGCCGCCATCCAGCGTCGAACGGGTGCCGGAGGGCGAGGTGTACAGCACGTAGCCGCTCGCGGTACCGCCCGAGGTGATGGCCAGGGTCTGCGAACTGCTCGGCACGGCGACCGTGCGGGCGATCGGGAAGGCTTCCTTCCAGGTTGCGACGCGCACTTCGGCCACCGGGTTCTGGCCCGGCATGCCGACCTGGATCGCGTAGCTGGTGCCCGGCGACAATTGCACCAGGCTGCCCCGGCATTCGCCGTTGCGGCTGTCGTACCACAGCGGCAAACCGGTCTTCCAGGTGGTTTCGCCGAACTTGTGGAAGCGCACCGCACAGCCGGCACTGCCCGGATTGGACGTCGGTTTCCAGTAGACGCCGATCGATTCGAAAGTGGCGACGGCCCGCGTATTGGTCGATGGCAGCGTCTGCGGCGGCTCGGTCCCGGTCGGGGTCGGTTCCGGTGTGGGAGTAGGCGTCGGCGTTGGCGTGGGGGTTGGTGTGGGTGTCGGGGTCGGCGTAGGAGTCGGCGTCGGCTCGGGAGCCACGGCACCGACGCTGACGACGCCGGCGGCGTTGATGTTCACGGTCTGGCTGCCGACCGGGATCTTCCAGACGCCGTCGGTCTTGGTGGCGCTGGCGGTGACGGTGGTGCACCCGACATTGAGCAGGGTGACGAATTCGGCGGTCGGCGTCTTCGCCGTGCTGGCGAAACGGCCGTGCCATTGCTGGGCGCCGCTGCTCGGCGCCACGGCAAACTGGCTGGTCTGGGTAAAGCGTACGGCCGGTCCGGCGAGCTGGGTGACGCACAGCTTCTGGGTGCCGTTCTGGATGGAAATCTGCCGGTCGTTAACCGCCGTCATCTGGTTCACGGCGTGGATGTTCCATTCCCACTGCCGGCTCGTCGCCGAGGCCAGGTTGTCGTACACCAGGATCAGGTTGGGGCGCAGATAGACCAGCGAGCGCACCGCCTTGCTCAGGTTGCCGCCGTAGGCCGCGGTGGCGTCGCCGCTGACGATGTCGTAGGCGGGCGACGTGGAGAACTGGGTCAGCTTGCCGCTGCCCATCCTGCCGTTCTGTTCGTAGAACTGCTGGCCGAGGCCGCCGTCGTAGGTAATGGCGTTCTTGGCCTGGGTGGTCTTGTACCAACCCTTCCAGTGCGCCGAGTTGTAACTGTCGTAATAGCCCGATTCGATGGCCAGGCGCTGGCCGCCGGCATTGACCACGAAACTGTTCTGGTCGGCGTGGCTATGGTTGTAGGCGCCGTAGGGCGGGGGGCTGGACTTGAAATAAACCGAGGTGCGCGCCGTGTTGGACAGGTCGCTGTGCATGGCCACCTGGCCGGCGGCCGGCATGGCCAGCGCGTTCGGCGTGCCGGCCGGGAAGGGCGCCGGTTCGGTGAAATCGGCGGGCGGCGCCATCAGGTATTCGATGCGGGTCTGCAGTTCGCCGGTCAGCCGGCTGGCGTGCCAGCGGCCGAGCGGGGTCGGGGCGAAATAGGTGTAGCCGGTACCGTAGCGCGCCTGGTGCTCGCTTTCGTTCATTTCGAAGCCGTCGCCGAACACCGTCGTGCCGCCGGCCATGCCGGGCGGCGTGAAATAGGTGAACTGGCGGCTCCAGTTGCGCACCCAGGCCTTCTGGGCGAGGTTGATGCCGGTCGCGTTACGCAACTGGTACCACATCGGCAGCAGGTCGCCGATATCCCAGAAGCCCTGCGCATTGGCATTGGCGAAGCTGCCTTCCTCGGTGCCCCAGGGATTGGTCAGGTTGAGCGCCAGCGGCAGCGTGTTGGGCAGCCAGGTCGCGCTGGCTTCGCTGAGGTCGCCGGCGAGCTGCGTCGAGATCACCGCCAGGGCGGTCAGCGTGCGGTTGCCCTGCGAATCCCGGGGATTCTTGGCGATCCGGGAGCGCGAGCCGATGATGTCGTTGTACATGTCGCCGACGCGCACGCGCAGCATGCTGAGGATCTGCGTGCGCTGGGTCGAGGTGAAGCGCGGATAGAGCCAGTCGTAGCCGGTGGCAACGGTCCACGTCAGCATGCGCGCCGAGGCATCGTTGCCGGCCTTGGTGTAGTCGGTGGCGCCCTTGGGGTCCCAGGCGGTGAGATTCATCACGCGGCGTACGCCCTCGCGGCAATAGCTGTCCTGGCCGCTATAGACACAGGCCTGGATGGCGGCTAAGGCCGATTTGCTGAAATTGTAGGCGTCGGTCGGACCGGAGCCGGAGCTGGGCAGCGCCTCGGTAAGGCGGCCGTTGACCTCGGTGAGCAGCGCATTGACGGCGGTCTGGCGCTGGCTCTTCATGGTGGCGAGGGCTGTCGTGTCGGGCAGGCTGCGCGGGTGGGCCTTGGCGGTGACGGTGCTGAGGATGGCGCTGGTCTTGGGCACCAGGAAAGGCTTGGCGGTGGCGCCGACAATGAACTTGCGGGTCACGCTGCTGCCGCCGCCGGCATAGCTGACCGTCCAGCTATAGGTGCCGGCCGGCAGGTTTTCGTCCCAGTTGGCCCAGTTCTGCGTGGCCGGCAGCGTCCGTGCGTGGCCGTCCGGATAGATCAGGTTCAAGGAATAGGAAGCGCTGGTGCTGACATCGGGCCAGCTGAAGTCCGGCGGATTCTGTTCGACCACCGCGCAGTCGCGCGGGCGGATATCCTGGGCCAGCGGGTCGCTGCTGACCATCCAGTCGGCTTGCGGATTGGGCACGCAGGCCGACGAAGTCTGGGCGGCTGCCGGCAGGGACGGCAACAACCCCACAATGATCAGGCTGATCAGAAAAAGGGCCTGGAGAACCACCGGAGCAACCCGATGCAAAGTTTGAATCTGGACCGCAGAAATTGATTTACTCAAGATTTTTACCTTCGACGTGTCGAGAATCCACACCACAGCGTTGGCGGAGATAGTCATTTCAGGGGGGACTCGGAAGCGGCAGCGGAGCGTGCCAGCTTCCCTCGAGGGCAAGTTCGACAGCCCATTTGTGCAAGTTATCCGTGGCCGGCATAGGCCAATTGGCCTATATCCCCCGCCGAACCGCCATTTAGAAGGATTTCGTCGGCGCCCGCCCCGGCCGATATGGTCCGAATGGAGCAGGCAAGCGGGCCGCTGGCACACGCGGCTTAAAAAAATCCCGATCTAGCCTAGGGATCAGTCCGGCAAAACTGCGCTGTCCTGCCGCCGTGCATACTTTTCGAGGGTGTCGCCGTGAATCCACAACTCCGTGCCTTATGGGTGCCGTTGGCCGTCGCCATGGTGGTCCTGGCGGGCTGCGGCAAGGATATCGACGCCGCCGCGGGCGGCCAGGTAGCGGCCACGGTCAATGGCAAGGCCATCATCTTTCACCAGACCATCGATGCGCCCCATGCGAGCGATAGCGGGCAGCCGCCGGCGCCGCCCAGCCAGGAAGCCGTAGACACCCTCGACCGCCTGATCGACCAGGAACTGCTCGCCCAGCGGGCGCAGGAAATGAACCTCGACAAGGATCCGACGGTGATGGTCGAACTCGAGGCCGTGCGCCATCACATCCTCGCCCAAGCCTACGTCAATCGGGGCATGCGCGTGGTCGAGCCGAGTTCCGAAGAGGTCAACCGCTTCTACCAGGACCATCCCGGCCTTTTCGAGCAGCGCCGCATCTATTATTTCCAGGAACTGATCACCCATGTCGGCCACGAGCACCTCGAGGCTTTTCGGCAACTGGTGGCCATCAGCGGCAAGCTCGACGACATCGCCAATTGGCTGAGCGAGAACGATCTGCCCTTCCAGCGCGTCATCTCGATCAAGACGGCCGAGCAGTTGCCGACCGGGCTGCTGCCCCGGCTGGCCATGATGCAGAACGCCCAGATGACCATTTTCGAAGGCAGCGACAGCCTGAACATCGTGCAGCTGATGACCTCGCAGCCGGCGCCATTCAGCCTCAGCGAGGCGACCCCGGCCATCGAAAAGATGCTGCTCGCCGAAAAACGCCAGGCCTTCATGCGCGAAAAGGCCAGCCAGCTGCGCGAAAAAGCCGATATCCGCTACCTCGGCCCCTTCGCCCGTGAAACCGGCGCGACACCGCCGGGGGCCTCGGCCGCCCCGACGGCGCCGCAGCCGCCGGCCAAGGATGTCACCCATATCAACAAGGGCCTGTCGAGAGTCCTCTGATCCTGCACGTCACCTCGGATGAAAGGAAACACAGCATGAAACCGTACCTGAGAACATTCTCGCGCTGGCTGGCCACCCTGGCCTGCCTTGCCTGCCTGGGACTCTCCGGGCCGTTGCTGGCCGCCGACGACACCCTGGGGCCGGGCGACAGCATCCGCGTCACCGTCTTCGAGAACCCCGACCTGACCACCGAGGCACGCATCTCGGCCAACGGCTTCATCCGCTTTCCGCTGCTCGGCAATGTCAAGCTCGACGGCCTGAGTTCGGTGGCGGCCGGCGAACGCATCGCCCAACTGCTCAAGGACGGCAATTTCATCCGCGATCCGCAGGTCAACGTCGCCCTCGTCCAGGTCCGCAGCCGCCAGGTCTCGGTGCTCGGCCAGGTGACGCGGCCGGGCCGCTACGCGCTCGACGAGACGAGCACCACGGTCACCGACATGCTGGCCCTGGCCGGTGGCATCGCGCCGACCGGCGATGACGTGGTGACCCTGGTCCGCCAGCGCAACGGCAACACCGAGCGGCGCGACATCGACCTGGTCCAGATGTACCGAAACGGTGACATGGCAGCCAACGTCGAGGTCGAGAACGGCGATACGGTCTTCGTACGCCGAGCGCCGATGTTCTACATCTACGGCGAAGTGCAACGCGCCGGCAGTTACCGGCTGGAGAGCGACATGACCGTCATGCAGGCCCTGTCGTTGGGCGGCGGCGTCACCGTGCGCGGCACCGAACGCGGCATCCGCATCGCCCGCCGCAATGCCGACGGCGTGCTGGCGCGCAGCGAAGTCCAGCTCGGCGACCATGTCCAGCCCAATGACATCATCCAGGTCAGGGAAAGCCTGTTCTAGGCTCCCCGCCACTGCCAGCGAGCCCTGCCGCCATGAATCCCTATCTCCTGCTCGCCGCCGTCCGGGCCCGCTTCCGCATCCTGCTCTTCGTGCTTGGCACGACCGTGCTGGTCACCCTCGTGGTCAGCCTGGTGATGCCCAAGACCTACCTCGCCAAGGCCGCCGTGCTGGTCGACAGCAAGGACGACCAGCTGATGCACACGGCGACTCCCGAGGTGAATCTGCGCGAACGCATCGCCTACCTGCAGACCCAGGTCGACATCATCAACAGCCAGAAAGTGGCCCGCAAGGTGGTGGACAGCCTCGAGCTGGCCAAGCTGCCGGAATCGCGCGAAGCCTTCGCCAAGGCCACCGACGGCGACGGCTCGATCGAGGATTGGCTGGCCATGACGCTGCTGCTCGACCTGAAGACCGACACCACGCAGAGCAGCATCATCCAGATCGCCTTCCCGTCGCCCGACGCGCAGTTCTCGGCGCTGGTCGCCAATGCCTTCGCCAAGGCCTACGTCGCGACCGCCCTCGAACTGCGCGTCGCGCCCACGCGCCAGACGGCGGCCTGGTTCGACGAGCAGATCCGCGAACTGCGCGGCAACCTGGAGCGGGCCCAGGGCCGCCTGACCGCCTACCAGAAGGAAAAGGGCCTGGTCGACGAGCGCTACGACGTCGAAAGCCTGGCCCTCACCGACATCGCCGGCGAGGTAGCCAAGGCACAGTCCCGGCGCGCCGGCGCGCCCGGCCCCGACGTGCGCGAAAGCTCGGCCAGCCAGAACATCCGCAGCGAGCTGATGCGCGCCGAGAGCAAGCTGCAGGAATACACGGACCGGCTCGGCACCAGACACCCCTCGTACCTGCGGCAGCTGGCCGAAACCCAGCGCCTGCGCGCCATGCTGCGGGCCGAAGGCGGTCCCGACGCACCCGGGCCGACGGCGCAGAACAAGCGGCGCGTCGCCGAACTGCGCGAGGAGCTGGAAACGCAGCGGGAGCGCGTGCTGCAGCTCAAGGAATACCGAGATCAGCTCGCCGTCCTGACGCGCGACGTCGATATCGCCCAGAAGGCCTATGAGACGGCCATGCAGCACTCGGTGGAAAATCGCGTCGAGAGCCGCGCCAACCTGACCAACATCAGCGTCCTGCACCCCGCCGTGCCGCCGTTCAAGGCGACGCGCCCGATCATGCTGCTCAACCTCGTCCTGGCCGTGGTGGTCGGCACCCTGCTCGGGTTGTGCATCGTCTACCTGATGGAGATGCGCGACCACCGGGTCCGTTCGCGGCGCGACCTGCGCAACGAATGGCCGGTCCCCGTCCTCGCCGAACTGTCCTCGTGGCAGCCGGAAACCGGCCGCCTGCCCGGCCCGGCCAACGGCCTGCCCGCTTTACCCAATCCCGGCTGAGGAACAACCATGGCCCACGACAACGTTCTCCCCCTGGAAGGTAGCAGCCGCGTCATCGCGCACGACGACCACCAGCTCGGCGCCATCCTGGTCGACGAAGGCAAGCTCAAGGTGGCCGACCTCGACCGCATCGTCGACCTGCAGCATCGGCGCGGCCTGCTTTTCGGCGAAGCCGCCCGCCGCCTCGGCCTGCTCGACGACGAGGATGTCGAACAGGCGCTGGACCGCCAGTACGGCCTGCCGCAACTGCTGCCCGGCGACGCCGGGGCGAGCACCGAACTGATCGCCGCCTTCCAGCCGCGCCACCGGTGCACCGAGGAATTGCGCGGCCTGCGCACCCAGCTGCTCTTGCGCTGGCTCGATCCGGCCGCCGGCCGCCGCTCGCTGGCCATCGTCAGCCCGGGGCGCGGCGAGGGGCGCAGCTGCATCGCGGCCAACCTGGCCATCATCTTCTCGCAGCTCGGCATGCGCACGCTGCTGATCGACGCCGACCTGCGCAATCCGCGCCAGCACCGGCTGTTCAACACACCCAACCGCATCGGCCTGGCCGCCGTGCTGGCCGGGCGGGCCGATACCGACACCGTGCTGCTGCCAGTGTCCGGCTGCCCGAAACTCTCGCTGCTGCCGGCCGGCGCCGTGCCGCCCAACCCGCAGGAACTGCTGTCGCGGCCCCGGCTGGCCGGCCTGCTCGACGAACTGGCGGTCAAATTCGACCTCATCCTGCTCGACACCACGGCTACGCAATTCTGTGCCGACGCCCGCAGTGTCGCCTTCCGCGCCGGCAACGCCCTGGTCCTGGCACGCCGCGATCACACCCGGATCGAGGCCACCGACGGCATGCTCAAGGGCCTCGCCGAAACCGGCACGCACGTCGTCGGCACCGTCATCAACAGCTTCTGACCGCGAAATCTCGGCTGAATCGGCCGCCGCCGGACTTCAGCCTCATTCGACTGCTGACATTCAAGCGACTGCTCCACTTCGAGACCGGGCGAACTTAAACCTGCAGCGCCGGGTCTTTTGAAAACGAGCCCCGGAGCCTGTGAGGTATGAACGTTGAGGCACGTAGCGAATGGCAAAATATCAGTTCCAGTTGTATGTCTCGGGCCAAACGCCGCGCTCGCTGCGCGCCGCATACAATCTGCGGCGGATTTGCGAGCAATATCTCGGCGCCGACGGCATCGGCTATGCGCTTGACCTGATCGACGTGCTGAAGCATCCCGAGTTGGCAGCAGCCGAGCACATCTTTGCCACCCCCACCACGCTTCGTGTTGCACCGCTTCCTCTCAGCCGGGTGATCGGCGACCTGTCGGATCCGGCCAAAGTGCTGGTAGCCCTTGGCGTCGAAGAATTCGGCGAACCCTTTCCGCGCTTTCCCCGGTCAAAGGATGAGCCAACATGACTACACGCCGAAAACACAAGGAAACCTCCGGCAGCATCCCGCGGATGCCGACCGGCATACCCGGTTTCGACCTGCTCGCGATGGGTGGCCTGTCGAAAGATCGCATGACCATGATCGAAGGCACGCCGGGCAGCGGCAAGGCCATCTTCATCGCGCAATTCCTGGCCGAAGGCATCCTCCAGTACGATCAACCCGGCGTATTCGTCACGCTCGAGGAACAGCCCGGAGACGTTCGCGGTGCCATGCTTTCGCTGGGCTGGGACGTCGCCCGCTGGGAAGCCGAAGGAAAATGGGCGTTCATCGATGGCACGGCCGCCGACGAGGAAGACGTGACGGTAGGGGAATACGACCTGGGCGGATTGGTCGCGCAGATCAACGCCGCCGTGGGAACGATAGGCGCCAAACGCCTGGCGATCGACGCGGTTGGCGCCTTGTTCACGCGTTTCAGCGACCGGGCACGCGTCCGCTTCGAATTGTTCCGCATCAGCCGCATGCTGAGGACCATGGACGTGACCTCGGTGATCAGCAGCGAGCGAACCGCGGATTACGGAGAAGGCGGCTACCGGTGGGGCGAGGAATTTGTCGTCGACAACGTCGTCATTCTGCGCAACGTGCTCGAAGCGGAAGTGCGGCGGCGCACACTGGAGATCCTCAAAATGCGCGGCGTCGCGCATCGGCGCGGCGAGTTTCCCTTCGTCATCACCGATGGCAGCGGAATCGAAGTGATGCCCTTGTCGGCCATCCACCTCGAACACAAATCCTCGAACGTGCGCGCCACATTCGGCAATGCCGGCCTGGACGACATGTGCGACGGTGGGCCGTTTCGCGACTCGACCACCCTGGTATCGGGCCCCACCGGCGCCGGCAAGACCCTGGTGGCCACCGAGTTCGCCTGCGGCGCTGTGACCAACGGCGAGCGCTGCCTGTTTCTCGGCTTCGAGGAAAGCCGTGACCAGTTGGTGCGAAACGCCGCCGGCTGGGGCCGCGACTTCGCGAAAATGGAAAGCGAAGGGCTGCTGCACATTGTCTGCGAGTATCCCGAATCGATGAATCTGGAAGACCGGCTGATCATGATCAAGGGTCTCATCGGCAGCTTTCGTCCACACCGCATCGTGCTCGACAGCCTGACCTCGCTGGGGCGGCTGGCTTCCGAAAAAAGCCTGCGCGACTTCATTCTCGGTTTGACCGCGTACATCAAGCAACTGCAGGTGCCGGCCTTGTTTACCGCGACCAGCGAGCCCATCTTCGGCGCGACCTCGCGCATCACCGAGACCCAGCTCACCACCTTCACCGACTCGATCATCCTGTTGCGCTACATGGAATACGTCGGGGTCATGCGCCATGGCGTGACGGTGCTGAAAATGCGCGGTTCGCGCCATGATACGGCGATCCGGGAATTCACCATCGACAGCACTGGCCTGCACGTCGGCGAGCAGTTCCGCGAGCCGTACGACTCGACCCTCTTCAGTTCCCGGACATTGGCAGCGGACGGGATCGGCATCGAGAAATCCGCTGGTGAGCACAATGAGTAAAGCCGGGTCGGGTCGCGGCCGGAGCGGCGCGCGCAACAGTACGCTGCACGATCTCCGCACGCGGCTGGCGGCCAGCGAGGCACGGCTGCGCAACATCATCGAGCGCAGCCCGGATGCTTTCGTCGTTGTCGATCAACAGGGCACGGTACAGTTTGCCAACCATGCCGCCGAGGAACTGTTCGCCGGGCACCCGTCCGGGCTGCTCGGCCAGCCCTTCGGCTTTCCGCTCACGGCCGGCGAGACCACCGAGGTCGACATCGTCAGTCCGCAAGGTACGGAGCGGATATCGGAAATGCGTGTGATGGACATCGACTGGGCGGGCCAGCAGGCGCATGTCGCCCTGCTGCGCGATATCACCGAACGCAGCCATGCCCTGCACGCCCTGCAGGAAAGCGAAAAGCGCCTGACCTTGGCGATGGAAGCCGCCGGGCTGGGCTTCTGGGACATCGATCTGCGTACCGATTTCGTGACCTGCAACGACCGGCTGCTTGCATTGCTCGGTTACCGCCCGGGCGACATCGCGCCGCGGCTCGAGGCCTGGGAAAATCTGACTCATCCGGACGACTTGTTGCCGACGCGCCTGGCGTTCGAGCGGCATTTGCGCGGCGAGACTTCGGGCTTCCGGGCGGAGTGCCGGCTGCTCGCCAAGCCGGGCCGCTGGCGCTGGGTGCTTGCCCAGGGCGAGGTCGTGGAACGGGACCTGGGCGGCGAGCCGCTGCGCGTGATCGGCGTCGTCGAGGACATCGACGAGCGCAAGGCGGTGGAAGACCGGATCCGCCAGGTATTGCAGCACGACCCGCTGACCGAATTGCCCAACCGGTCGCTGCTCTACGAACTGGCCGAACGTGAGTTGGCCAGCGCGCGGCGCAGCCGCAAGGCATGCGCCTTCCTGTTCGTCGACCTCGACCGTTTCAAGCCGATCAACGACACCTATGGGCACGATGTGGGCGACGCCGTGCTCAGGGAAGTCGCGCGGCGGCTGTCTGGTTGCGTGCGCGCCGAGGATACGGTGGGGCGCCTCGGCGGTGACGAATTCCTGGCGGTGGTGTCGCACATCGGCGGCGTGGAAGACGCCGCCACGGCCACGCGCCACATCCTCGACCGGCTGGGCCAGCCCTACCACACGGACGGGCTCGCGCTGACGGTGCTGCCCAGTATCGGCATCAGCCTGTTTCCGCAGGATGGCGACAGCGTGGAAGACCTGATCAAGAACGCCGACACGGCCATGTACCACGCCAAGGACAGCGGGCGTAACAACTTCCAGTTTTTCAAGGCGGCGTTCAACGAACGCGTGTCGCAGTCCCTGAAGATTGAAAGCCGCTTGCGCAACGGCCTGGAGCAGCACGAGTTCGTGCTCTTCTACCAGCCGGTGTTCGACACCGCAACGCGCACCGTGGTGGGCGCCGAGGCGCTGCTGCGCTGGCCATGCACGGACTGGCAGCCGGAGCAGTTCATACCGGTGGCCGAAACGGCCGGCTTCATGCAGACCCTCGGGGAATGGGTGCTGCAGGAGGTATGCCGCCAGCAGCGCGAATGGCGCGACCGGGGCCTGCGCATGGTGCCGGTATCGATGAACGTCTCGCCGGCCCAGTTCCGCAAGACCGGCTTCGCACGCAGCGTGGCCGATGCGCTGAAGCGCGAGGGCATCGGCGCCGAAGACCTGTGGGTGGAGATGACCGAGAGCACGATCATGCGCAACGCCGAGGACGCCGTGACCGTCTTGCGCGAACTGAAGGACATGCACGTCAAGGTGGCGCTGGACGATTTCGGCACCGGCTATTCGAGCCTGAGCTATCTTGCCCGGATGCCGATCGACATCCTGAAACTGGATCAGTCCTTCGTCACCGACATAGGGCACAAACCGGCCGACCTGGCGATCGCCGAGGGCATCATCGCGCTGGGGCGGTCGCTGGGTCTCGAAGTCGTCGCCGAAGGCATCGAATCGGATGACGATCTGGCATTCGTGCAGGCCCACCACTGCCGGCACGGCCAGGGCTTCCATTTTTGCCGTCCCATGCCGGCGGACGAATTCGAGCAATGGCGCCGGCAGCGGGCGGCCTGAGCGCGTACCTGCACCATCCAGTCACGGAAAACGGTGACCCTATTGCTGCTTGGGCAGGTTGAAAACAACGGCCCCTTGAATCTTCGATACCCCGGACGCCGCGTAATCGGCCATCAACCGGTAACAGTGAGACTTGAGCAAGCTTTCGAGTTGTTCGATCAGGTCATTCGGTGCAGAAACGGAGACCGACAGCGACGACTGTCCAGTGTTCTGGTCGCGTACCACCTGGAAGTACACCGAGTCACTCTGTATGGTCACCGGGCTCCGGAAAATCCCTTTGATCCTTGATACGATCCCCATGGTAATACCCCCCCTTAAGTAGTTCGTCTGCAGTGTGAGATGCAAAGGTCATTCGAGCCGTTAAGGGGAATTTTCGAAGTATTTTGCTGAACTAAATATCAGCTAAACCCGTAACTTCGGTCGGTGATTGACGTGATCGTTGTCGGAAATCAGGCGACATTGCCATCGGCAATCGCTGACATTCCGGAAAGCGGCAAACCGGGTATGGCTGGACGACCGCTCGGCACAAGCAAACAGGCCGTTTGGGGTCGATAGCTATCGTTCATTACGGCAACCAGGCGACATCGGGCCGGAGTCGGCCAGGAGCGGTAACGGCCTGCTCATCGATGCCATGCCCGCAATGCGCAACAAAAGAGTCGCTGGACTTCGTCATATATTTCGACAATACTCGAATCATGGAAGCGACTTAAAAACCAAGGCAACGGGGAGTCAAACATGAACTGGATGATCACCGCGTTTCAAGGAGGCCTCGATAGCCTGGCATCCTATCTGGCAGCTCATGTGCTGCTCTGCCTGGTGCCTGCTTTCTTCATTGCCGGGGCGTTGTCGGCCTTGGTGCCGCAGCAGTCCATCATCCGTTTTCTCGGGCCGGATGCGCCCAAGTGGAAATCCTATTCCGCCGCCGCGGGTGCCGGCAGCTTGCTGGCGGTTTGTTCCTGCACCATCCAGCCGCTGTTCGCCGGCATCTACAAGAAAGGTGCCGGCCTTGGCCCGGCCATTACCTTCCTGTTCTTTGCGCCCGCAGCCAACATCCTGGCCTTGGCCTACACCGGCGTCGCGCTGGGCGCCGACTTCGCCATTGCCCGCATCCTCCTGGCGCTATCGTTTGGGGTCGGCATCGGGATGATTATGGCCATCGTCTTCCGCGAGACGGATGTTGCCCGGATGGCTGATACGCAAACTTTCGCCGAAGGGGGGGCTATTCCAGGCAAGACGCTGCTCTTTGTCGGTGCCCTGGTCGCCTTATTGATTTCCGGCACGTTGAAGCTGGATTTCCTCAAGGCCGTGTTGTTCAGCGCCGAGCTTCCCTGGCATGGGGGAGTGGCCGTGCAACAATCCCTCGACCGGTGGGTGCCGGTCAATGAGGCCATCGGGGCCGAAGGCCTGAGTTTGCAAGGCGCCCTGTTGATCGCCTTGCTGGCGGGTATCGGCATTTTCGCCTGGCGCGGATTGGGCAAGGTCGACGAAGGCTTCAATCGCTTTACGCCCGTGGCACTTGGCCTGACCATGCTCACCCTCGTGTTTGCCGCGCTGGGCGTCAAGGTAGTCGATGCCGGCATCGCGCTCACCGTGACCGGACGAACCCTGGCAGTGACGCTGTTCTGTCTCGCGCTCATTCCGTTGGCTCGCCGCTTCGACGACTGGGATGTTCAGCAATGGCTGTGGGAAACCTGGCGCTTCGTGAAGATGATATTTCCGCTGTTGGTCGTTGGCGTATTCCTGGTTGGCGTCATCCGGGTTTTCATTCAGCCCGAGTGGATTCGCACGGTAGCCGGTGAAAACACCGTGCTGGCCAACCTGGCAGGTGTCGTGTTCGGGGTCTTCATGTATTTCCCAACCCTGGTCGAAGTACCCATTGCCAAGATGTTCCTGTCGCTCGGCATGCATCCGGGGCCGCTCATCGCTTACCTGATGGCCGACCCGGAACTGTCGCTGCAGAGCATCCTCATCACCACAGCCATCATCGGCAAATTGCGGGCGTGGACCTACGTTGGGCTGGTCGCCCTGTTCTCGACCGTCTCGGGATTGACCTACGGCGCCTGGGTCAACGGCATGTCGCTATGGATGCTGGTCGGTGTCATTGGCGGCTTCGTCGCCCTCATCATCGTCGCGCTGCATTTGATTGAAACCGCCGCAAGGCATAACCAGGGAGCACATCATGCTCATCAAGATATTGGGTAGTGGCTGCGCCAAATGCAATCGCCTGGAACAACTGACCCGCGATGCCGTGGCCGAACTGGCTATTGAAGCGACGTTCGAGCATGTGAAGGACATGGACAAGATCATGGCCTATCCCATCATGACGACGCCGGCGCTGGTGGTCGATGAATCGGTCCTGGTTTCAGGGCGGATGCCGAGCAAGGATGAACTACTCGGCTGGCTGAAGGCGCACTGACAATCGGATAGCAATTGCTCAAGGCAATGTCCATATTGCCTTAGGCGTTTTGCACGCTGCTGCGGCGAAATTTCATGCCGTAGTACTGACTGGAAAATGCTACGTACGATGGCTGCGCCCCAGCTAATCGCGATCGCGCTTATTTTTCCAAGCTTGACGCTTCACGGGCATCGGTTGTTGCCGATGCCCGTATCTCAAGCTTAACGGTTCGGTCCTGGCCCCATACCGCCACCAGGCCCCATTCCGCCCATGCCGCCTCCGGGACCCATGCGTCGACCTTGCCCGGCACCTTGGGCCGGCGGTGCGTCCGGTAAGGTCACGCCTTGTTCCTTGGCGCGCAACTGCATCTGCTCATGATGCTGCAGTCGGACTTGCTCACGCTCTTCGGCTGTTTTGGCTGCCCGCAACTTGTTACGATGTTCAATGCGTTCCTGATTGGTCATCAATTGGCTGCCATAAATCGGAGCATCTGCGGCAAAGGAAGCTGATGAAGCCATCAAACCCAATGCGATGGCAGACAAGGCAATTTTCAAGGTGTTCTTGGTCATTTTGCTCTCCCTATAGGCTGATTCATCTACGCTAATAATTAGCTCCAACTACATGACGAGGTATTTTTCCATCCCGTCACTTCAGTTATAGCTGCTATTGCAGATAACTTTGGTTTTGCAACAAATAGTTGCAATTGGCACAAAGGTGAACGGCTGTAGTCAGCTGTTAGCCAGGCGGCAGACGCTGACAATGGGCCTGTCGAACGACAGCAACGGGTCGATTTGAGCCGGTCAGATCGAATGTGAATTGCCTCCGACCCGGCAGGGCGGCTGGAGCCGCCCCATTGCCTTCAGCGCGGCCGGATCAGGTGGCGGAGCAGGAAGCCGGCGGCGACTGCCACGCCGAGCGACATGCCCGGGTTTTCGTTGATGTAGTTGCGGCAGTTGGTCAGCAATTCGGCGCGCCCGACGTTCAGCCGCTCCTTTCTCCGGGCCAGGTCCTCCGCGGTGCGGCTGGCGGCGTCGGCGATGCGGTCTACGGTCTGGTGGGCGGTGGCGGTCAGGCCGCCGGCGGTTTCGGTGATGTCCATGATGAAACTCCTTTCATGACGGTTGAAGCCGGGCGGCCACCCGGCCGGGAAATGCCTAAACCCGTGGCCGAAAAACCTTGCGTCAAGGCGCTTCAGGCTGTCCGTTCCGGCCCCGGCGTTGGCGCTTCATCGCCTTCGGCCGGCTCGGCGAACCAGCCGCACAACGGGCACACGGAACCGGGCGGGCAGTCGTGCTCGTGGGCGCATTCGGCCTGGGTCTGGTCGGTGAGGACCATTTCGCGCACCGCTTCGCAGCGGGCGACGGGCGAATCAAATGTCGACATGGCAAGCTCCATTCGAAAAGAACGGCGGCGTCCCGCGACCGGACTGCGGACATTGGCGATCCGCGCCGGGTCTCACGGTGCCGCCACGCGGCTGGCCGGGGAACTGCCTTCCTGCCCCTGCCAGAGAGTCTGGTATGCCGCCAGCAGTTTGGGTACCTCGTGGTGCCAGGCCAGTTCGTTCAGCACGCGCTGCCGGCCGGCCGTGCCCATGCGCTGGCGCAGGGCCTCGTCGTCGAGCAGGAAGACAAGCTTGGCGGCGAGATCGACGCTGTCGTCGGGTTCGGCGTAGAGCGACGACTCCTGCGCCGAGAAGCGCCCCTCGGTCAGGTCGAACTGGACAATGGGCTTGCCCAGCGCCATGTATTCCATGATCTTGTTCATCGTCGACTTGTCGTTCATCGCGCTGGCGGTGTCGGGATTGACGCAGACATCGGCGGTATTGAGCATGGCCAGCATCTCCTCGTCGCTGACCCGGCCGGTGAAGGTGACGTAGTCGGCGACGCCGAGGCTGGCCGCCAGTTTCTTCATGGCTTCGAGCGAGGTGCCGCCGCCGACCAGGCCAAAATGGATGTCCTGGCGCCGGTGCACGTAGACGATGTGGTGCACGGCGTGCAGCAGATGGTCGATGCCTTCCTGCTTGCCCATCACGCCGACGTAGCCGACCAGGTAGCGGCGGCCGCGCTTCAGTTCGTCGTGCGGCGGGCCGATGCGCAGGCGCTCCAGGCTGGGCCCGCTGCGCACCACGAAAACGCGGTCGGGCGACATGCCGCCGCGTTCGATGGCGATGCAGCGATACGACTGGTTGGTGGCGATTGACACGTCGGCCGTCTTGAAGGACCAGCGCTCGAAGCGCAGCAGCAGGCGGTAGAAGGTGTCGCGGCGGCCGAACTTGGCCTCGTAGAGTTCTGGATTGATGTCGTGGTGGTCGAACAGGAACTTTTTGCCGAAGGCCTTGAAAAAAATACCGATCAGGAAGAACAGGTCGGGCGGATTGCAGGCGTGGATGACGTCGAAGCCGCGGCCGACGAAGACCTTCCAGCTGAGCAGGAAGGTCTGCAGCAGCGCCGTCGTGTATTCCAGCGCGTAGCCGAGCGGCCCTTCGGCCTCGACCGGCAGGTGGTAGCGGTGGATGTGGATCTGCTCGACGATCTCGAACTTCTTCTCATAGCCGCGCCCGGTCGGGCAGATGATGGTGACCTGGTAGCCGGCGGCGCGCAGCGTCGTCGCTTCCTGCCAGACGCGGCGGTCGAAGGGGCTGGGCAGGTTCTCGACCAGGATCAGCACGCGCTTGCCGGCGCTGGGCCGCAACTTGTCGGTATTGGTTTCGGGCCGCGCCTGGGTCCGCCCGCCGCCGAGGCCGGACGAATTGCCGGAAAGCGCCGGCTGGCGGTCGCCGCGAAGGTAGATGTTGGCCATATTCGTTCTCTCCTACCAGCAGATGCCTTCGTACACCCCGGCCACGCTGCGCGAATCGCTGATGCGCACCAGGTCGACGATGTTCTGGTGCGCGTCGAGGCGGCTGGCGATGTCGCGGAACTCCGCCTCGGCGTTGCCGATCACGATGGTCTCGGCGTGGGCGAGGATCTCGTCGATGTCGGACACCATCAGGCGCGAGATGTGGGGGATGTGGTTCAGGATGTAGTCGCGGTTGGCGCCATGCACGCTGGCCAGCCGGACGTTGCGGTCGTAGATGCGCAGGTCGTAGCCCTTGCCGATCAGGCGTTCGGTCAGCTCGACGACCGGGCTTTCGCGCAGGTCGTCGGTCCCCGGCTTGAAGCTGAAGCCGAGGATGCCGACCTTGCGGCGTCCCTTGTCCATCACCGCCCGCACGCCGCGCTCGATCTGCGCCTGATTGCTGGGCAGGATGGCGGCCAGGATGGGCAGCGCGATGTCCAGGGTCTGCGCCTTGTGCAGCATGGCGCGCAGGTCCTTGGGCAGGCAGGAGCCGCCGAAGGCGAAGCCGGGCTTCAGGTAGTTGGGCGAAATGTTGAGCTTGGTGTCCTGGCAGAAGATGTCCATCAGGCGGTGGGCGTCGATATCGACGCCCTTGCACAGGTTGCCGATCTCGTTGGCGAAGCCGATCTTCAGGGCGTGCCAGGCGTTGTCGGCGTATTTCACCATCTCGGCGGTCTCGATGTCGGTGCGGATCACCGGCCCCGGCATGTCCGCGTACAGGCTGGCCAGGATGTCGCCGCTCGACTTGCCGAGTTCGCCGATCACCGTCTTGGGGGGATGGTAGTAGTCGTAGACGGCGGTCCCCTCGCGCATGAACTCCGGGTTGATGCAGACCCCGAAATCGGCGCCGGCGTGCCGGCCGGAAGTCGCCTCCAGGGTCGGGATCACCACCTCGCGCATGGTGCCGGGCAGCATGGTGCTGCGCACGACGACGATGGGCGCATTCTCCTGGTTGCGCAGCACCTCGCCGATCTGCTCGCAGGCGCGCTGCACGTAGCGCGTGTCGAGGCCGCCGTTGGGCAGGCTGGGCGTGCCGACGCACAGGATCAGCATGTCGGAATAGGGGATGGCGGCGGCGACATTGACCGTGGCGCACAGACGGCCGTTGGCCACCTGCTCCTCGATGATCTCGCCTATGCCCTGCTCGATGATCGGGCTGCGCCCGGCGTTGATGATGTCGACCTTGGTCTGCTCGGGGTCGATGCCGATCACTTCGTGTCCCTCCTGGGCCAGGCAGGCGGCCGACACCGCACCGACATAACCGAGACCGAGAACGCAGATTTTCATGGCCAACCTCCCTGTGACGGCGTGTGCGGCCCGGGCGGACGCGCGATGGGTTCACGATGCGAGCCTTGTTTGAAGGCCATGCCCGGCATCGGCGGCCGGCCGCTAGTCCGAGCGGCGCATGGCTGCCAGGGGGGAGGCGCTGATTGATTCGGACAGGGCATTCCCGCGTCCCGTGGGGACGACGAAGCAGCCGGCATTTCCCTCAGCACTCGATGCGGGTGCACAGGTAGGTATTGCTGTTGAGAATGGCCGACCAGCGGAAAGTCGTGGTCGGCTCCTTTTCGTCGAAACGGCGCGACACCCAGCCGAGGATGGGCGACCGGCTGCCGCGGTGCAGCGTCAGGCGGCTGCCCGGCAGGCTGGGCAGCCGCAGCAGCAGACTGCGGTCGGCGATGGACAGGCGGTAGCCATCGGCCGTCGCCTCGATCCGGCACTGTTCGCTGCAATGGAAGAACAGCTCGACCAGGTGCCAGCCGCGCATGTGGAAACGGTCTTCGATGTCGATGCGGCGCGCCGCCTTGTCGAGCGTGATGCGGCGCTGATGCACCACCGGATCGGCCAGCCGCCGGTAGCCGTCGTGCCAGCCCTCGCAGATGTCCTTGTCCGGCGTGCTCTGCCAGTCGCTGCACTGGGCGTTGGCGTGGCGCAGCCACATGAAGTTGCCGCCGGGAACCGACTGGTCCTCGTCGTCCACCCGTGCCGTGTTGTGCGCCGCCGTGCCGCGGAAATAGTGCCGCCATTCGGCCTCGGTATGGTAGGCGTAAGTGCCGGGGTCAATCAGGAATTCCCGGCCGCCCACGGACAGCGTGAAGGACAGCGCGTCGGCATGGCCGTGGGCAGCCAGGCGGCCGAAACCGAGCGGCCCGGCGTCGGCGACCAGGCGGATCTCGTCGGGTGACTCGAAAGCGCAGCCCAGGATGTAGTAGCCGCCCTGCGGGAAAGCCTGGCGAACGGGCAGGCTCGACTGGCCGGGAGGAAGCGGCGGCAGGGCGGCGAAGCGGGCCTCGGCGCCGGGGCCGAGCAGCCAGCGCGTCCGCTCGTCGAGGACGCCGGCCTTGGTCCGCAAGTCGCTGCGCCCGAACAGCACGGCGCCGGTGGCGAGCAGCGAGCGGCAGCGGGCATCGGGATCGGCACCCGGCGACAGGCCGAGCACCACGCCGTCGTCGGCATCGCCGATCATGGGCAGATGGCCGCCGACATCCATCAACGAGGCGAGGAAGGCCAGCATTTTCTCGATGATGTCCTGGTAGCCCGATGAAAATTCGATGTTCGCGGCCCGCCCGACGAGCAGCGGCACGAGCAACAGATCGAGCACGAACAGCTGGTAGGCCGTGCTCTGCTCGCGGTTCACGCCGTCCGGCGCGTTCTGGCGCACCGCCTCGTGCTCCAGCACGGCCCGCGCCGTGCCTTGCCACTCGGCGGCGGCCGGCCAGTGCGGCCAGGTCAGCGCCGCGACGAAGAGGCCGGCCGCCTCGCCGATCAGGTGGTTGTTGGCCGACGAATCGTGCGAGAAATAGCCGCGGATGAAGGCGGCGTGGTGATAAACGGAATCCAGCCAGCGGCGGCGGAAGGCGGCACCCGCCGCCGGCCCGAACAGCGGCGAGGCAGCGCCGCCCAGCAGGTGCCAGGTGGCCGACCAATTAAGCAGGCGCAGGGCGGCTTCCAGCGCGCTGGTCCAGTTCGGGCCGCGGCCGGGCGGGCATTCCGCGAACCAGCTTTCCAGGTGATAGACGATGGTTTCGAAATAAGCGGTCTCGCCGCTCAGCGCCCAGGCCTGGCCCAGGGTCACCAGGTGCAGGTGGCGGTTGGGCTCCCACAGGTACTTGATGTCGCCGACCCGGCGCGGGTCGCGGTAGTCGAGCAGCTTGCCGAAGCTGGCCGGCGCCTCGACGCCGCTTTTCGGGTCGCGGTTCCAGGCCGGCGGCGTGCCGAGATCAATGTCGTGCAGCGCGAAGATGTCGAAACGGCCGGCCACCAGGCGGTCGGCCGCCGCCAGGCAGGGTGCCGGATCGGTGTCCGGCGGCAGGTCTAGCCAGGGGCGGCCGCGCCGTCCGAGGTCGGGGGCCGGTGCAACGGCCTGGCCGCGCCACCCGAGGCGCTCGCTTTCACTTTCCAGCCGGCGCAGCAGGCGGTGGCCGACTTCAGCCGGCGACATGCAACGCAGGCGGTTGAGGCGCCACAGCAGCCAGCCTGGCAGAGACGGCAGCGCCCGCCGGGCCTGCCGCAGGCGCGGGTATTTGATGATGCTGCCGGAGGGCGAGGGCACGGGTCCCTGGTCGCTGCTGCCATCCATCGCTTCCTCCTTCCCCGCGGACTTCTTATGGGCGGCTGGCTGCGCCGCTGCAGCGCGGGCTGGCGAACTCGGTGTAGAGCCGCGTGAATTCCTGGGTCAGACGCTGCACGGAGTAGGCACTGGCCACCCGCTGCCGGCTGGCGGCACCCATCCGCGCGACCAGGCCGGGATCGGTGGCGAGGCTGGCGATGGCCCGGGCGATCGAAGGAACGTCGCGCGGCGGCACGAAGTAGCCGTGCTGATGCTCGATCACGACATCGGGGATGGCGCCGACCGGAGTCACGATGGCCGGCATGCCGGCTGCCATGCATTCGAGCAAAGCGTAGGGCAGACCCTCGGAATAGCTGGGCAGTAGCAGCACGTCGTTCTGCGCCAGCAGGGCCGGCTTGGCGTCGCCGACTACCGGGCCGACGAAGTGGATATAACGCTCCAGACCGAGCTGGCAGGCCTTGTTGCGCAAGGCAGCGGCATCCGGGCCGGCGCCGGCGATGGTGAGCTGCGCGGCGACCCCGTGCACCTGGGCCATGCGCAGGCCGCTCAGGGCCTCGTACAGGCCCTTTTCGCGGCACAGACGGCCGATGTAGAGCAGCTTCAGCGGCCGCCCGGCGAGCGGCGGCCGTTCGAGACCGAGATAAGGCCGCGGATCGATGGCATTGGCGAGGTGCATGACAGGCTGGCCGGGTACCAGGCGCTGCCAGCTCTCCAGTTCGCTGCGCGACAGCACGACGACGAGGTCGGGCAGGCGCAGTGCGGCGCGCAACAGCGGTGCGAAGATGCCGGCGGCGGCCGAAAAGCGCTGCAGGTTGCCGCCATGCACCTGGCACAGGACGGGCACGCCGCACAGGCGCGCCACCAGCATGTAGGCGAAGTCGCGCCAATATGCGCGGCGATTGAGCGAGGTATTGACGTGCATGACCTCGATCTTGCCGGCGAGCAGCGTCGCGGCTAGCGCGAAGGGGCTGTCGGCCAGGCGCAGCACGCGGGCGAGAGCGTTCTCGGTGCGCCCCTCGCTGCCCACCTGGAAATGGTGCAGTTGGAAGCGGCTGCGCAGGCTGGAGGAAAACAGCAGGTTGAGATGGGTGCTGACACCGCTGATCGCCGACCGGTCCGGGCCGAGGATGAGGACGGCGGGAGGGTGCTCGGTGTCGGAATGGGACTGGGCCATGATCAGAGCCGCCAGACCTGGATGCCCGACTGGCGGAAGGGCACCGGGTCGAGTAGTGCCTTGACGTCGATCAGGCAGCCGCCGGGTGCGATCTTGTGCAGGTAGTCGGACGCCGGCAGGGCGACGAACTGGGCATGGGCGACGGCGAGCACCAGCGCCTCGGCGGCGGGCAGGGCATCCCACGGGGAGAGGCGGATCCCGTATTCGTGCCACACCGTCTCGGGGTCGGCATGCGGATCGTGCACGCAGGCCTGGACGCCGAACCCGGCCAGCTCGCGGATGATGTCCACGACCTTGGAATTGCGGATGTCGGCGCAGTTTTCCTTGAATGACAGGCCGAGGATATTGACCTGCGCGCCCTTGACGTTGCGCCCGGCGTGGATCATCTGCTGGATGGTCTTGCGCGCGATGTAGGCGCCCATGCCATCGTTGATGCGCCGCCCGGCGAGGATGACCTGCGGGTGGTAGCCGACGCGCTCGGCCTTGTGCGTCAGGTAGTAGGGATCGACGCCGATGCAGTGGCCGCCGACCAGGCCGGGCCGGAAGGGCTGGAAATTCCACTTGGTGCCGGCCGCCTGGAGCACTTCGCTGGTATCGATGCCGAGGCGGTGGAAAATGATGGCCAGCTCGTTGATGAAGGCGATGTTGAGGTCGCGCTGGGTGTTCTCGATGACCTTGGCGGCCTCGGCGACCTGGATAGTCGAGGCGCGGAAGACGCCGGCCGGGATCACGCTCTCGTAGAGGGCGGCGATCCGCTCCAGGGTGGCGGCATCGTCGCCGGAAACGACCTTGGTGATGTTGGTGAAGCGGTGTTCGCGGTCGCTCGGGTTGATGCGCTCCGGCGAATAGCCGATGTGGAATTCGCGTTTCCAGCGCAGGCCGGAATGCTGTTCGAGCAGCGGCATGCAGATTTCCTCGGTGGCGCCGGGGTAGACCGTCGATTCGTAGATCACCGTGGCGCCCGGCTTCATGTACTCGCCGACCAGCGCGCTGGCCCCTTGCAGCGGGCCGAAATCCGGCCGGTGGGCGCTATCCACCGGCGTCGGCACGGCGACGATGATGAAATCGGCCAGCCGCAGCTGCTCGGGTTCGCTCGTGAAATGCAGGAAGATGGCCTGGTCGAGGTCGGCGGTCGTCATCTCGCCGGTGGCGTCGACATGGCGAATCAGGCTATTGATGCGGGCCGGGGCAATGTCGAAGCCTATGGTCGGCCGGCTGCGGCCGAAAGCGACGGCAACCGGCAGCCCGACATAGCCGAGGCCGACGACGGCGACCGTCGCCAGGCGTATATCGACTGCTTCCGCTTCTGCCGCCTGCTCCGTGGCCGCTGCGCTTTCGCTGTTTTCCTGGGTGAGCAACATGCCGATCTCCTTGCCTGCGGGCGAAGCGCCGCTTTGTCGGCGCTTCCAGGAGCCGATTTTCAGGATGCCTTGTGATCCAGCACCGAGCCGGCATGGTCCGAACGGACTATGGCTATCCGTTCAGTCCAGATGCACATAGGTTCCCGGCGCGTCGAACAGCGGCACGATGCCGTATTCGGCTGCTCCGATCGGCGGGGCCGCCTTCTTGCCGGTCGAGTGCTCGACCAGCCACTGTTGCCAGGCCGGCCACCACGACCCCTCGGTCAGCGGCGCCGTGTCGTACCAGCGGGCCGGGTGCATGTAGGGGTGGTTGGCATCGTGGAAGGTCATCCGGTAGCTGCGCCGCGTCCGCCCCGGCTCGCTGATGATGCCGGCGTTGTGGCCGCCGCTGGTGAGCAGGAAGGTGATGTCGGTGTCGGTGTATAGATGCACCTTGTACACCGAGCGCCACGGCGCGATGTGGTCCTTCTCGGTGCCCACCGCGAAGATCGGCACGTCGATGTCGGTCAGCGCGATGCCTTCGCCATCCACCATGTAGCGCCCCTCGGCCAGGTCGTTGTTGAGGAACAGGCTGCGCAGGTACTCCGAGTGCATACGGAAGGGCAGGCGGGTCGAATCGGCGCTCCACGCCATCAGGTCGAACATCGGCTGGCGCTCGCCTTCCAGGTACTCGTCGACCACCCGCGACCAGATCAGGTCCTTCGAGCGGATCAGGTTGAAGGCGGCGGAGAGCTGGCCTTTGTCGAGGTAGCCCTGCTCGGCCATCATGTTCTCGAGGAAGGTGAGTTGCGCCTCGTCGATGAAGAGCAGCAATTCGCCGGCCTCCTCGAAATCCACCTGGGCAGCGAGCAGCGTGACGCTGGCCAGGCGCCGGTCGCCGCTGCGCGCCAGGGTGGCGGCGACCAGCGAGAGCAGGGTGCCGCCCAGGCAATAGCCGACGGCATGGACCGGACGTCCGGGCAGCAACTTCTTCACGGTGTCGAGTGCTGCCATGATGCCCTCGCGGGCGTAGTCGTCCATGCCGAAATCGCGCTCGTCCTTGCCCGGATTGATCCAGGAGATCATGAACACGGTGTGGCCGTGCTCGATCAGGTAACGGACCAGCGAATTCTCGGGCGACAGGTCGAGGATGTAGTACTTCATGATCCAGGCCGGTACGATGAGCAGCGGTTCGGCATAGACCTCGGCGGTCTGCGGCGTGTACTGGATCAGCTCCATCAGGCGGTTGCGGTAGATCACCTTGCCCGGCGTCAGGGCCACGCCCTGGCCGGGCAGGTAGCGCTCGGCTCCCACCGGCTTGGCGCCGCTGCGCTGGCGGAAGAAATCCTCCATGGCATTGACCGCGCCCTTGACCAGATTGGCGCCGCCCTGTTCCAGCGTCAGCCGGAGAACCTCCGGGTTGCTCCACGGGAAATTGGACGGCGAGCAGGTGTCGGTCAACTGGCGGGCGAGGAAGGCCAGCAGGTCGCGATGGTGCTGGCTGACGCCCTGCACGGTCGAGGTGGTCAGCTGCCACCATTCCTCGCCGAGCAGGAAGGCCTCGGCATAGACGTTGAACGGCCAGCGGTTCCAGCCGTCGGCCCGGAAGCGGGCATCGCCGTGGCGCCGCTCGGCGCAATTCTCGGGATTGGCGGAGAGGACGCATTCGCTCATGAAATCACGCAGATAGACGCTTTTCTCCACGGCATTGAGCAGCAGGTCCCGCTGCTTGCCCGGCTGAGCCGCCAGGTGGGCGACCCAGTCGATCCAGGCGAGCATCAGGGCGGTCGGCGCGACGCCGCCGGTCAGCCGCCCGACCCAGGAATGCATCACGCGGTCGACATCGGTGGTGCGCAGCACCGGGCCGATCTTGGGCGCAATGCGCTTGACGCTGTAGCCAGTACCCTCGCCGCTCAGGGGCAGGGTGTGGGCCGGCACCTCGCCGCTGGCCAGCGCCAGATAGCCGCTGGCCCCGGATTCGGCGAAAGGCGCCGGGCTGGCCCGGCGGGTATCGGATGGACGATTCATCGGCAATGCTCCTCTAGGACGGATACACGATCCCGGAGGCAGCAAAGGCCATTCCCATGCCGGCGGCGCCGGCGGTCGGAACGCCCCTTGCTTGGGCAGGAGCATGGAATCGCACAGCAGCAGTACCGTTTACCGGGGGATTTTCGCCGACCGCCAGGAAGCCGGCCGCCGGCTGGCCGGCGCGCTGATGCGCTACCGGGACGAAAAGCCGGTGGTGGTGGCCCTGTTCCGCGGCGGCGTGCCGGCCGGCTACGAGATCGCCCGCGCGCTGGGCGCGCCGCTCGATGTGCTATTCGTCCGCAAGCTGCGGGCGCCGGGCGTTTCCGTGCCGGACCCGAGCCACGCCTCGCCGGGCGCCGTCGCCGATGGCGCCACGCCGCAGCGCTTTGTCGACCCGGCAGTCGTCGAGCGCCTGCATATCGACCAGGACTACCTCGACAGCGAGACGCGCATCCAGCTCAAGATCATCGAGGAGCAGCAGCGCCGCTATCGCGGCCAACGCCTGCCGCTGGAACTGACCGGACACACCGTCATCGTCGTCGACGACGGCATCGCCACCGGCAACACGGTGCGCGCCGGACTCCAGGCGATCAGGGCGGGCGAGGCGCGGCATTGCGTGCTCGCCGTACCGGTCGCCCCGTTGCGTACGCTGCTGACCCTGGTCGGCGAGGTCGAGGACAGCGTCTGCCTGCTGATGCCCAATGACTTCCAGTCGGTGGATTTCTACTATGCCGACTTTGCGCCGATTCCCGATGAAAACCTGTTCGAAATGCTCTACAAGGGCTGCAGCCCGGCCGGCCAAGCCGCTACCGGCCGCGGCCTGCGCTGGGAAGGCTAGTTGTGTTATTAGCTGCTGGCTGATTTATTCGAAACTGTCATTCCCGCAGAGGCGGGAATGACGAATAACTAGTAGCTAACAACTAATAACCAACTACTGCTTGTTCTGGTCCTCGAAATCGCGGATCTGGCGCTCGGCCTCGTCCTTCGTGATTCCATAGGCTTCCTGGATCTTGCCGGCCAGTTCGGTGCGGCGGCCGGCGATGACATCGAGCTGGTCGTCGGTGAGATTGCCCCACTGCGCCTTGACCTTGCCCTTGAACTGCTTCCAGTTGCCTTCGACGATATCCCAGTTCATGTGCGACTCCTTCCATGCGATTGCCGGCCGGCGGACGCCGGGCCGGACTGTGAAAACGCCCTAGCGAATGACACGGATGATACGGGCGCTGGCCTCGGGCTGCATGTCCGTCGCGTCGCTGTGCGAACCGGACGTCGAGTGACCCTTGTTCATGCCCGCCTTGGCATCGGCCTTGGCTGCCGTTTCCTCGGCCTTGGCCTTCTTCACGCAGACGTCCTTGGCGTTGCCGGACTGGTCGTCGCAGCGTTCCTTGGCCACATCGTAGGCCGCTTCGGCCTTCGCCGCCTCGACGTTGTACTCGGCCTTGGCGCCGGGTTTGTAGCGGGCGTCCAGTTCGGCCTCGGAAACCTTCTTCTCGCCCTTGGCCTCGGCGACGCAGATGTCCTTCTGGTTGCCGGCCAGCGAATCGCAGCTCGCCTTGGCCGTCTTGTAGTTGGCCTCGATACGTTCCTTGCTGGCCTTGTAGTCGCTGCGCGACATGCCCTCCTGGGCTGTGGCGCCGAGGCTGACCAGCAGCCCGAGGAAGAGCATGCTGGCGGTTTGGTCGAACGAATTCATTGCGCTCTCCTTCAGGACATGGACCGCCCCAGTCTAGGAGTCCGCCAACTGCTGTCTGTCCGCTGGCGCACAGACAGCGCTGGGGGAGTCCCTAGCATTCGACCTACCGTCCATATCACGCAAGGAACAAGACATGAAATCACCTCTCGCCATCTGCCTGGGCCTCGGCATCATGCTGGCCCCCATGGTTGCCGGAGCGGCCGACGCTGATACCGACCGCAGTTCGGCCCGGACCTATGTCAAGGACTCGGCCATCACCGCCAAGGTCAAGGCGCGGCTGGCCAGCGACAAAATGAGCAGCCTGGCCAAGATCAAGGTCGATACCGACCGTGACGGCGTGGTTTATCTGAGCGGCACGGTCGCCAGCCAGAGCGAGGCGGAGCGGGCCATCACCGTCGCCCGCGAAACCGAGGGCGTACGCACCGTGCAGAGCGACCTGAAGGTCAGCCCGTCGAAATGACCGGTTCTTGATCCCGCTCCCGCCGCCGGGCGGGAATGCAACTTGCCCGCCTGAACGGCGAACGAGCGCCGACCCGCGCCGCCGGCGCTTTCCGGCCTGCGGCGGTCGGCCGACCGAGCCGGGAGCCCTCATGGCACGCGTGATCTGGAAAGGCGCAGTAAGCTTCGGACTGGTACATATCCCGGTCGCCCTGGTGCCGGCCACCGTGCAGCGCGGCATCGATTTCGACTGGATCGACCGGCGCAGCATGGACCCCGTCGGCTACAAGCGGATCAACAAGACGACCGGTGCCGACATCGCGGGCGAAGACATCGTGCGTGGCGTGCAGTACGAAAAACACCGCTACGTCGTGCTCGACGACGACGAAATCCGCGCCGCCTACCCGGCCGCGACGCGTACCGTCGATATCGTCGCCTTCGTCGACGCCGATGAAATCCCGCCCATCCATTTCGACACCCCGTACTACCTCGCCCCGGAAGCGCGCGGCGAAAAGGTCTACGCCCTGCTCAGGGAAGCGCTGGCCGACAGCGGCCAGGCCGGGCTGGCCAAGGTGGTGCTGCGCAACACCCAGCACCTCGCCGTGCTGATGCCGCTTGGCCCCGGCCTGCTGCTCAACACCCTGCGCTGGCCCGAGGAAGTCCGCGATCTCGCCGAACTGGCCCTGCCCGAAGCCGTCACCCAGGCCAAGCTCGACCCGCGCGAACTGGACATGGCCCGCCGGCTGATCGCCGACATGCGCGAGGACTGGGAGCCGTCCCATTACAAAAACGAGTTCGCCGCGCAGATCATGGCCCTGGTCGAGCGCAAGGCGCGCCAGGGCAAGCTCGAGACGGTGGGCGAAGCGGCGGAAGAAGGCGAGGAGGGCGCCGAAATCATCGACCTCGCCGACCTGCTGCGGCGTAGTCTGGGTCGCAAGGGCGGCAAGGAGAGCAAGGCCGCCGCGCCGGCCGGCCAGGACAGCTCCGGCGGGCGGCGCAGCCGGAAGAAGGCCGGCTGAGGCCGGCCCCGGTCGCACGGAAAAATCGGCATGGCTACAGCACGCGGCAAGGTCCGCGACAAAACTGGAACGGCGCCCGCCGAGGACTCTTTCCGTCTGCAGACGGAAACGGGGCACAAAGCCTCCCGCAGCAAAACCGAACCGGCACTGGCCGAATACCGGCGCAAGCGCGATTTCACGGCGACCCGCGAGCCGGCAGCCGGCCGGGCGCGAGGCCAGGCCATGGCGCCGCTCTACGTCGTGCAGAAGCATGCCGCCCGCCGCCTGCACTACGATTTCCGCCTCGAACTGGGCGGCACCCTGAAAAGCTGGGCAGTGCCCAAGGGGCCCAGCCTCGATCCGGCAGTGCGCCGGCTCGCCGTGCATGTCGAGGACCATCCGCTGGCCTACGCCGATTTCGAGGGCAGCATCCCGGCCGGCCATTACGGCGCCGGCGAGGTCATCGTCTGGGACCGCGGCGTCTGGGAGGCGGCCGATGCCGATCCTGCGGCCGCCTACCGCGCCGGCAAGCTCAAATTCCACCTGCTCGGCGAGAAGCTGTCCGGCGGCTGGACCCTGGTGCGCAGCCGGCTGCCCGGCAGCGGCGGCAAGGAGCAATGGCTGCTGATCAAGGAAAACGACGCCGCGGCGCGCCAGGCGGCCGACTACGACATCGTCGCCGCCCGCCCGGACAGCGTGCTCGGCCATGCCCCGCTGCCGGAACCGGATGCCAAGCCCGACAAGGCGGTGGCGGCAGCGCTTCCTGCCCGCCTGGCGCCGACCCTGGCCACTCTGGTCGCCACACCGCCGGCCGGCGACTGGCGCTACGAGGTCAAGTTCGACGGCTACCGCCTGCTGGCGCGGGTCGAGGACGGCGAAGCGCGCCTGTTCACGCGCAACGGCCTGGACTGGACTGCCAAACTGCCGGAAATCGCCGCCGCGCTGCGCGCCCTCGACCTGGCCCCGTCCTGGCTGGATGGCGAGATCATCGTGCCCGACGCCGCCGGCCGGCCCGATTTCCAGGCCCTGCAGAACGCCTTCGAGCGCGGCCGCAGCGCCGACATCGTCTATTGCCTGTTCGACCTGCCTTACCACGCCGGACTCGACCTGCGCGCCGTGCCGCTCGAACAGCGCCGCGCCCGCCTGGAAAGCCTGCTCGCCGGCAAGGACGACCGCCTGCGCTTTTCGACGGAGCTGCCGGCCGGCGGCGGCGACCTGTTGCGCAGCGCCTGCGCGCTCGGCCTCGAAGGCATCATCGGCAAGCGCGCCGGCAGTTCCTACGTCTCGCGGCGAAGCGCCGACTGGATCAAGCTCAAGTGCAAGCTGCGCCAGGAATTCGTCATCGGCGGCTACAGCGCGCCGCAAGGCGGGCGCAGCGGTTTCGGCGCGCTGCTCCTCGGCGTGCACGAGGCAAGCGGCGCCCTGCGCTACGCCGGCCGGGTGGGAACCGGCTTTTCGGAGGACCAATTGCATGCCCTGCACGCCCGAATGCAGCGCCTGGCGCAGCCGACGCCGCCTTTTTCGCCGCCGCCCGGCCGGCAGGAGTCGGCCGGCGCCACCTGGCTGGCCCCGGAACTGCTGTGCGAAGTCGAATTCGCGGCGTGGACGCGCGAGGGCCTGGTCCGCCAGGCGGTGTTCCGTGGCCTGCGCGCCGACAAGCCGGCGCAGGAGATCGTCCGCGAACGCCCGGCCGCCAATCCCGGACCCGCCGGCAAGCCGGGCCAGGGCAAGGTGGCGGGCATCGCCATCAGCCACGGCGAGCGCGTCATCGATGCGGAGAGCGGCACCACCAAGCGGGCGCTGGCCGAGTTCTACGACAGCATCGCGCCACACCTGCTGGCGCAGCTTGCCGGCCGCCCGCTATCGCTGCTCCGTGCACCGGAGGGCATCGCCGGCGAGCAGTTCTTCCAGCGTCATGCCGAGACCCTGGCCATTCCCGGCCTGCACCGTATCGCCACGGTGACTGACGACGAGCCGCTGATCGGCATCGACAGCCGACGGGCGCTGATCGGCGCGGTGCAGATGGGCACCGTCGAATTCCACAGCTGGAATACCGATTTCCGCCACATCGAACGGCCCGACCGCATCGTGCTTGACCTCGACCCGGACCCTGCGCTGCCTTGGGCGCGCATGGTCGAGGCGACCCACTTGGTGCTCGTCCTGCTCGACGAACTGGGCCTGGCCGCCTACCTGAAAACCAGCGGCGGCAAGGGCATGCACATCGTCGTGCCGCTCGCTGCCCGCCAGGAGTGGGAGCCGGTCAAGGCTTTCGCCAAGGGCATCGCGCAACACCTGGCGCGCCATCTGCCGCGCCAGTTCGTGGCCAGCATGGGACCGAAAAACCGCGTCGGGAAGATTTTTGTCGACTATCTGCGCAACCAGCAGGGCGCCAGCACGGTGGCCGCCTATTCGGTGCGGGCGCGGCCCGGCCTGCCGGTGTCGGTGCCGATCAGCCGCGACGAACTGGAAACGATAGACGGTGCCGCCGCCTGGAACGTGCACACGCTGGCCGCCCGCCTCGCCGGGCTGGCGACCGACCCGTGGGTGGGCTACGCCCACCGCCAGCGCCTGACCGACGCCATGCGCCAATCCCTGGGGCTGGCATGAGGCGGCAGGTGGCCGCCGGGCTGCTGGCCTGCTGCCTGATCGTCGACGGCTGCGCCGTGCCGCCGGCCGCCAGCGTGCCCATGCCCGCTCCGCCGGCCGGGGGGCAGTCCGGCAGTCCCGAGGCGGCTGTGCGCCGTCATCTCGCCCGTGAGGACAGCCAGGGCCTGCTCGCCCTGCATCTGGCCGAAACCCGCAAGGCGATCGCCGCGCCGCTGACCCTGGGCAACCACGCGCACCTGCTGGTCGACGGCCCGCAGACCCAGCAGGCCATGCTGCGCGCCGTTTCCGGTGCCCGCCGGCAGGTCGACCTGGAAACCTACCTGCTCGAACCGGGCGGCATCGGCGACGAACTGGCGGCGCTGCTCGTCGCCAAGGCCGCGGCGCAGGTCCGGGTCCGCGTGCTGTACGACGGCGTCGGCTCGATCGCCACGCCGGAAGCCTTTTTTGCGCGCCTGCGCGACGCCGGCATCCCGGTCTGCGCCTTCAATCCGGTCAGCCAGCCGAGCGCCGATGCCCGGCTCAGCGTCAACAACCGCGACCACCGCAAAATCCTCATCGTCGACCAGCAACTCGCCTTCACCGGCGGCATCAACATCAGCGGGACCTACACCTCGTCGCCCTTCCGCCGGCGCTACAAGGCGCCCAGTGCTGCCCCCGACCTGAAGACCGGCTGGCGCGACACGCATGTCGCCGTGCGCGGGCCGGTGGTCGGCCAGTTCCAGACCCTGTTCGATACCACCTGGCAGGACCAGCACTGTCCGCCGGGCGGCTTGCCGGAGGTTCCGCATCCAGCCACCCGCAGCGGCGGCATGGCGGTGCAGCTGGTGGCCGCCGACCCGCTGGCCGAACGCAGCGAACTCTACGTCGCGCTGCTCGCCGCCATCGCCCACGCCCACCACCGCATCTGGCTGACCTACGGCTACTTCGTGCCCGACCAGCGCATCGTCGACGCCCTGGCCGACGCCGCCCGGCGCGGGGTCGATGTCCGCCTCGTGCTTCCGGGATTCAGCGATTTCTGGGCGCCCCTGCATGCCGGGCGGGCGCACTACGCCGACCTGCTTGCCGGCGGCGTGCGCATTTTCGAATACCGCAATGCACTGCTCCACGCCAAGACAGCGACCGTGGACGGCGTGTGGTCGAGCGTCGGGTCGACCAACCTCGACTGGCGCAGCTTCGTGCATAACTACGAAGCCGATCTGCTCGTTCTCGACAGCGATTTCGCGGACGAGATGGAAGACCTGTTCGCCGCCGATCAGGCGGCTTCACAGGAAATCACGGCCGGCGCCTGGGCCCGGCGCAGTGTGGCCGACCGTCTGCGCGAATGGCTGGCCCAACGCTGGGAATACTTGCTTTAAGCCCTGCTTCAAGCTGCTTGGTGGCCACCGTTCAGGCCGCGCGCCGGCGGGTTCCGGACTCGCTTTCCTCCTCCGAGCTTTCCTGGCCTTGCCGGCCACGCTCGCTGCCTTCCTCTTCCTCGCCGCGCATCTCCTGCTCCATCGATTCGCCCTGCCGGCTCATCGCCTCGCGACTCTGCCGGGCGGCGCTGCGGAACTCCTCGCCGCTTTCACGCAGCGACGTAGTCGAGGCTTCAGAGAGCATTTCGGTGGCGCGGGAGATCTCATCCGCCTGCTGCCGCGACAGTTCCTTCAGCTCCTCGAGGCTCTGCGTGGCCTGCTGCTGGAATTCCTTG
>NZ_JAKLTN010000003.1 GCF_022012295.1 Dechloromonas hankyongensis | reverse complement strand
GAGCGGTGATTTGCGAAAAGGCTGAAACAAAAATGCCTCAAAGTTGGAGGCATTCACTATTGAAACGTTTGGACGATCAAATGTGTTTTATCAAATCGTCGATCTTGCTGGTACCTTTCTGCATTGCAGAGTCTATGACGTTACATCCGGCACCGCCGACACCGATCCCTTTGGGCTCCTCCATGCAGAATCGTTGAATTGTCACCGATCAAGTCGTCGGACCGACCTTGGACCCGACAGCGATCTATCCAGCATAGCCGCTACAGTACCCCTTTGGTAACGTTGCGGTAATTCGTAAGACATAAATTGAGTGTCGAAAGTAGGTTAGGTGGCATTAATGGCAGCGGGGGCTGACTGTCCGGTGACAGCCTGAACCGCTCATTCAAGATTTTGTATCGAATGGCTCTTCTTGGCCGGACTCCGCCTGATAGTACCCAATCAACGCGCCAATATTGCGCGGTCCGACGCAATGAGATCAGCGCTCAACTCAGTCGGGATTTCGCAGTTGGAACCCCGCACGGATATCTCCCTTCTCGCGATGCCAGTTTCCACTTGTGCATGCTGCCAATGGGAACCATTCGCAATTGCCTTTGGTCTGAATTGAACATCGGTGGAAAATGCCGAGACGTTTTGCTTTTCCGCAGATTGGAACGGTTCTGTGAATCACAAGTTAAGGAGATTCCCATGAAAAACTTTCTGCCCCTGACATCCGGCCGCCGCATGTTGGTTCTCGCGTTTGCAGCCATCGCACCCGTTGTCGTCGGACAAGTCAGTGCTGGACCCGACACCAGGGATATCAATTCATCGAGTTCCGGAGTTTCCGGTCGGGTCGTCGATGGAACGATTCCGCAAGCACGGCCCGGATTGCCGCAACTTTCTGTCGGCGCGGAGGGGCCTATCCGCTCGGACATGCGAACCACCAGCACCGACCCGTCCATCCGCGACAGCAATCCGCTGACCATGAACGGACTGTGGGAAATGTTGCCAGGCGATAAGATTGCTACTCACCCGCAATGAGCTGAAGGTTTCTTGGCTACGATCATTCCCATGGTGTGAGGAGTGACAAACGCGAAGATGGGCTTGTCTTGTATGCAGTCTTCGAATGAACCACTACTTCAGGTTGCCTTCCCGGTAACCCGCCACCGAAACTAAGCGGCGGAAAACGGCTCCAATCTCGGTAAGCATGCCATCGAGCCTTTGGCTCGAGATGGCGGGGAGCGGATTCATGGATCCCATTCGCAGTGTGACGAGCGGTTTTGCAACATCCGGCTTGTTCAATAGCCAAGCCGTAGGTGGTGTCGGCTTGGTGAATTCCCTGGCCCTGCCGCAACCGGCGTTGGGGCTGTTCGGCCAGAGTTCGAGCGTTCTGTCCTTATCGGCTACCAGTCAGTTGCTGTCGGCGGCATCCTTCTTCCAGGATCAGGTGACGGCCTTGCGGCCGGGAGCATCGGCCAGTGGCATTGGCCAGAATTTCGGCAACGACGAAGCGAGTTTGGCGGCCGAAGCGCAGTTCCTGGTGGATGCGGTGAACGGGGTGCAGCAGAACCTGTCCGGCAACGGCATCCTCGCCAGCAGCGGACAGGCCACCGCCTTCGTTCAGGAGCTGGCCCGCATCGGCGAGGGCAGCTTCGACAACGGTGAATCTTCCCTGACGCGGCTGTCGCAGCTAGGCATCACGGCGCAAACGTCAGCGTTTGGAACGAGCACCCTGTCGATCGATCTCGATACGTTGAAATCGGCCTTCGCAGCCGATCCGGCCGGTGCTTTCTCCTTGCTGGACCAAGCCGCCCAAGCCCTCGGCGAGGCGGCGGGAAGTACCGTCGCCCAGGCACAAGGCAGCGTCGATACCCTCGGCGTCATCGCGGGGCTGAGCGTCTTCCAGCAATCCTTCGGCGATAGCGGCCTGCTGGCCAACAGTGCCGGGGGGCTTGATTTTGCCGGTCTGCTCCTGCTCGATTCCCTGCAATCCGTCGGCAGTGGCGGCGCCAGCCCGCTGCAGAATCTGGTGGCGATCAATCAGTTCAATCTGGTGTCGTCACTCATCTGAGTGCCCTGAGTCAACAACAGGCGGCCGGATGCACGGCCCGAGCCGCCCATTCGTCCGCTCAGGACAGCCCGGCCTTGTCGAGACCGAAGGCCTTGTCGTGCGCGCCGGGCGGGGTGCGGAAAGCGACGTTGGCGCGGTTCCAGGCGTTGATGGTCATCACGCGGAAGGTCAGCGTCGACAGTTCCTTTTCGCTGAACTGCTCGCGCACCTCGGCATAGAGTTGGTCGGAGATGCCGGTCGGCGCGATCTGGGTCAGCGCCTCGGTGAAAGCCAGCGCGGCGCGTTCCTTGGAGGTGAACAGGGCGATTCGCGCCAGATCGCGACGTGGTGCAGGCGCAACTCGCGTTCGCCGTGCAGCTTGGCTTCCTTGACGTGCATGTCCAGGCAGAAGGCGCAGCCGTTCAACTGCGAGGCGCGGATGTCGACGAGGCTGGAGAGTTCCGGCTCGATGCCGCTGGCGGCGATGGCCATGCTGAGGTCGACCAGCTTCTTGAACAGGTCGGGCGACTGCTGCATGTAGTTCAGGCGGGAGGGGGTATGGCTCATGATCGTTCCTTTGAATGACGGGAGGGGTGACCCATTGCGGGTGTCACACCCTCAAGACGATCCGGACTCGCAGCTTGTGACATCGCCGCCGAAAAATTGCGGTCTTCCCTTGCGTTCGCTGCCCTTCTTCAGCCAGCGGTGCGGCGGCCCAGGGCGGCCAGCACGCCCTTCAGCTTGTCGGGGTTGCGCTGGATGTAGAGGGCGCCGATGCGGCCCGCTTCGGTGGTCGAGGGCGCCAGCACGATGGTCTGCACTAACTGGCCGGTCGCATCGTCGATGATCAGGCAACCCGGTAGTCCATTGATGCGCGCAGGCTCCAGGCGCCAGGCGCGGCTGGTCGGCAGCCGGGCGAAGCCGATGAAGGTCTTGGCGATCAGGGCGCCGCCGTGCAGCGGGCGCGGTACCGCGCTGACCTTGCCGCCGCCGTCGGCGAGCATTACGGCATCCGCCGTCAGCACCCTGGCCAGGGCGTCCACGTCGAAAGTGCGCACCGCATCGCAGAAGGCGCCGAACAGGCGCTCGCCTTCCTGCTGATCCACTTCGCGGCGCGCGTAGTCGGCTTTGACATGGCTGCGCGCGCGGCTGGCCAACTGGCGGCAGGCAGCCGGGCTGCGCTCCAGGCGCTGCCCGATCTCGTCGAAGTCTACCTCGAATACCTCGTACAGGAGGAAGGCCGCGCGCTCCAGTGGCGACAGCCGTTCCAGCGCCAGCATGAAGGCGACGGAGACGTCCTGGGCGAATTCGGCCTGCATTTCCGGACCGGGCGACCAGCCGGCCTCGTCGTCCAGTAGCGGCTCGGGCAGCCAGACGCCGACGTAATGCTCGCGTTTCGCGGCGGCCGAGCCGAGCTTGTCCAGGCACAGGTTGGTGACCAAGCGCGACAGATAGGCGCCGGCATGCAGGACGCTGCTTTCATCCACCTCGGCCCAGCGCAGCCAGGCCTCCTGCACGATGTCTTCGGCCTCGGCGCGTGAGCCGAGCATGCGGTAGGCCAGCGCACGCAGACTGCGCGCATGTTCACGATCGTAGCGGTGGGCGCGGGCGGTGAGAGTTGTCATGATGGCGGGGGGCGTCCGGGGGCGGAAACTTTATTAAACACCTTCTGTAGACGGAACAGCTACGCCGCTTGTGACATTCGGTAGCGCTACCCTGTCTCCTGGCCTGCACGCCGCAAGACTGGCAGACTGGCCGGCCATCGGCAGAACAGGCGTTGAAGCCTGGATCGGGGGCGAGGCACTCCTGCCGGCGTCATCGCGCTCAGCGGCAGGCAGCAACCAAATCTGGCGGATGATGGTAAAAAGGCTGTCGATGCACTGTTCCAGAATCCCCCGACAATGACCCCGAATACGACCCAGACCGCTTCCCCAGAAACCGTCGACAGCCCGCCGGCCGCCGTCAGCTTCGGGCAGGCTGTCCTGTTCTGGCTGAAGCTCGGATTCATCAGCTTCGGCGGCCCGGCGGGGCAGATCGCCATCATGCACCAGGAGCTGGTGGAACGCCGGCGCTGGATTTCCGAGCGGCGCTTCCTGCACGCCCTGAACTACTGCATGGTGCTGCCCGGCCCGGAAGCGCAGCAACTGGCGACCTACATCGGCTGGCTGATGCACCGGACCCGGGGCGGCATCGTGGCCGGGGGGCTGTTCGTGCTGCCCTCCCTGTTCATACTGATCGGCCTGTCGTGGGTCTATATCGCCTACGGCGAAATGCCCCTGGTCGCCGGGCTGTTCTACGGCATCAAGCCGGCGGTCACCGCCATCGTCGTCCAGGCGGCGCACCGTATCGGCTCGCGGGCCCTGAAGAACAACGTGTTATGGGCCATCGCCGCCGCCTCCTTCGTCGCCATCTTCGCGCTCGATGTGCCGTTCCCGGCCATCGTCGCCGTGGCCGCCGCCATCGGCTATGTCGGCGGCCGCATCGCGCCGGACAGGTTCAAGGCCGGAGGCGGGCATGGGAAGGCGGACAAGTCGTTCGGTCGGGCGCTGATCGACGACGATACGCCGACCCCTGACTACGCCCTGTTCGGGTGGACGAAGCTCGCCAGGGTGGCCCTTCTTGGTGCCCTGTTGTGGCTGGTGCCGATGGCCCTGCTGGCGGCCTGCTACGGCTGGGACCATACGCTGACCCAGATGGGCTGGTTCTTCACCAAGGCAGCCCTGCTCACTTTCGGGGGCGCCTACGCCGTCCTGCCCTACGTGTATCAGGGAGCGGTCGGCCACTATGGCTGGCTGACGCCGAGCCAGATGATCGACGGCCTGGCCCTGGGCGAAACGACGCCGGGGCCGCTCATCATGGTCGTCACCTTCGTCGGTTTCGTCGGCGGCTACGTCAAGGCGGTGTTCGGCCCGGACAGCCTGTTCCTTGCCGGCGCCGTGGCCGCCACGCTGGTCACCTGGTTCACCTTCCTGCCTTCCTTCGTCTTCATCCTGATGGGCGGCCCGTTTATCGAAACGACGCACAATGACCTGAAATTCACCGCCCCGCTGACCGCGATTACCGCGGCGGTGGTCGGCGTCATCCTGAATCTAGCCCTGTTCTTCGGTTATCACGTCCTGTGGCCCAAGGGGTTTGCCGGTACGTTCGAATGGGTGTCAGCCCTCATCGCCCTGGGGGCGGCGATTGCGCTGTTCCGCTTCAAGGCGAACGTGATTCATGTGATTGCCGGCTGCGCGGTGATCGGCTATCTGGTCAAGACGCTGCTGTGAGCGGCGTGGGCAGAGTATTGACGCCACCTGTGAGTTTTTTCACTGACCCGTTCCAGCCCTTCCGATAAGGTAGAGGTGTAGGGAAAAAAGCAGGATTGGGAATTCAAAATGGTTGTAAAAAACGACAAGCGCTCGGGAACGGATCGCCGCCAAAGAGAGGTGGGGCCGCCCAATGGCTGGCGCGATCGTCGCAAGACGGTTGAGCGGCGCGTTCCTGAAGTGCACGAAATTCCCTTTTCGGAGTGGCTGGCGCATTTGCCGGCCCGGGATGTCGTAGAACAAGAATAATTGCCCGGTGCGGCCAGCGCACAGCAGCCGGAAAAACCCCCGGACACGCCGGGGGTTTCTTTTTTGTCCTGCGCTTTCGCTTACTGCGGGAAATACATCTTGGCCTTGTCCAGCTTGTAGGTCCACGGCAGGCCGCTGTTCTTCCAGCCATTGACCGCGCGCTGACCGGCCTTGGCGCCTTCCTTGACCGCGTCGCCCTCGAAGCCTTCGGCGATGCTGTAAACCTTGCTGTACCCCGACATCTGCAGACGGTCGGCGGCCTTGGAGCTGCGGTCGCCGGAGCGGCAGATCAGGATGATGGGGGCGTCCTTGCCGAGGCCCATCGCCTGCAGCCGGCGCTCCAGTTCGGGGACGAAATCGAGGTTGGGCTCCAGCTGGTACATCGAGCGTTTGTCGTCCCACTCGGCCATGATCTCGGCGTGTTCGACGTAGGGAACCAGTGCATCGGCATCCCCCGGCCAGCCGACGTACATGGCTTCGGCCCGGGTGCGGACGTCGAACAGGGCGACGCCCTTTGGGTTGGCCTTCTTCATGTCGTAGGCCTGCTGCGGTGTCAGGTAGAGTCCGAGCTTGCTGCGCTTGAGTTCCGGCAGCTTGTCCCAGGCGGTCGTGCCCGGTGCCCAGTCGGCGGCCCAGGCGCCGGCCGACAGCGCAATCAGGGCGGCGGCCAGCAAATTTCTGGTCAGATTTTTGTTCATGATGCGATCCCCGGATTGTTCGCTGCCCCCCGCAGCGTCGGTAGATTGAGTTTAACCGGCCGCACCGTTTTTATGTCGCGCAGGTAAGTGGCGACGACTTCCCAGATCGGCGCGCCGGCATTTTTGGCTTCTTCCGACACCGGTGCCCAGCCGGCGACCTTGTAGGTTTTGGCCGGGTCGATGGGGCTGCCCTTGAGCATCATGTTCTGGATGCGCTGGCCCATTTTGGCGGTCGGGTCGCAGGTCCATTGCAGGCCGCCGACACGTACCATGTCGCCGCCCTGCTGGTAGTAGGGGTCGGGATTGAACAGGTTGTCGCAGACGTCCTCGAGCACGGTCTTGATCGTTTCGCCGCTCATATTGGTGACCGTCGTCCATGGATAGGTGATGGCGGTCTGGTCGAGGACGTGTTCCATCCGGATGGGCTGGCCGGGCAGCAGCGAGGTACCCCAGCGGAAGCCGGGCGAGAAGGCGATTTCGGCATCCTTGACGGCCATCAGCGCGTCGAGGATGAGCTGGTCGAAGGTGCCGTTGAAATTGCCGCGCCGGTACAGCGTGCCTTCGGTGACGGCCAGCTTTTCGTTGAGTTGCGACAGGTAGGGGGCGCGCGCCTTGTCGATCAGCGCCTGCATGTCGCGGTCGGCCGGCAGCAGGTTGGCGAAGACGGGCAGCAGCTTGTAGCGGAAATCGGCGATCCTGCCGTTTCGGACATCGAAATCGAGCACGCCGAGGTATTTGCCGTTGGAGCCGGCGTTGGTGACCAGGGTCTGGCCGCCGCCGTTCTTGACCACCACCGGCGCCGGCATGCCGTCATGGGTGTGGCCGCCGAGGATGGCGTCGATGCCCTTGATGCGCGAGGCCATCTTGAGGTCCACGTCCATGCCGTTGTGCGACAGCACGACGACGACCTGGGCGCCGGCGGCGCGCGCCTCGTCGACGGTCTTCTGCATGTTGTCTTCCTGGATGCCGTAGCTCCAGTTCGGAATCTGCCAGCGCGGATTGGCGATCGGCGTATAGGGAAAAGCCTGGCCGACGATGGCAACCGGCACGCCGTTGATGTTCTTCATCACGTAAGGCTTGAACACCGGGTCGCCGAAGTCGGTGGTCTTGACGTTCTGGGCGACGATGTCGACGTGGCCGGCGAAGTCCTTTTCCTCGATTTCCTTGAGCCGCGCCTCGCCGACCGTCGATTCCCAGTGCAGGGTCATGATATTGACGCCGAGTGCCTTGCAGGCATCGACCATGTCCTGGGCATTGGTCCACAACGCCGTGCCGGAGCCTTGCCAGGTGTCGCCGCCGTCGAGCAGCAGCGCACCAGGGCGGGTCGCCTTCATGCGCTTGACCAGCGTTGCCAGGTGGGCAAAACCGCCGACCTTGCCGTAGGTCCGCGCGGCCTGCTCGAAATTCAGGCAGGTGTAGGCGTGCGCCTCCAGGGTATTCGGCTTGAAGCCGAAGTGCTTGAGCAGCCGGTCGCCGACCAGATGCGGCACCTTGCCGAACTGGTCGCCGAAACCAAGATTGACGTTCGGTTCGCGGAAATAGATGGGTTGCAGCTGGGCGTGGCAGTCGGTGATGTGCAGCAGGCTGACGTTGCCGAATTGCGGCAGGTCGTAGAGTCGGGCGGCACCCTTTTCGGCCTGCGCCAGCTCGCTGTGCAGCGACATGCCGCCGGCGGCGGCAACGGCCATGACCTGCAGGAATTCGCGGCGGTTCATACTCATGAGGGGTTCCTTATGTGTTGCCGTTGCTAACGACTAGTCCTTGTTCACCGGCGATTCCGGATCGACCAGGAAAGCCACGATGTGCGTGATCTGCTCCGGTGCCAGCCAGCTGTGCAGGCCGAAGCGCGGCATGTTGGTGCAGGCGGTGAAGGCGTTGGAGTTGTAGATCTTGTCGTAGGCGTACTTGACGATGTCGTCCGAGTTGCCGCGGATCTTGCCGAAGTGGCGCAGGCTGGGGCCGATGGTGCCGTAGGCCACTTCCTTCTTGGCCAGTTGGTGGCAGGCGTAGCAGTTGCCGCCGCGCAGGCGGCCGGCCGGGTCGGGCTGGATGAAGCCGATGTGGCCGCCGCTGCCGACCGCGGCGAGTTTCTCGCCTTCCTTCCAGTCGCCGACCAGCTTGCCGTCCACCGGGTAGCGGATGGTTGCAGCGTTGAGCTTCTCCAGCCTCTGGCCGATTGGACGCGGCGGGTTGTCGCGGTACTGCTGGCAGGTCTTCATCGTTTCGTCCTGCTCCAAGCGCTTCATCCAGTAGCTCGGATTGTCGGCGCGGAACGAGGTGCGGAAGATCTGTTCGGCTTCCCCGGCGTATTTACCGCCGGGCGCTTCGCCAGTTTTTTGGGCGAATACCGGAGCCGCCAGGGCGAGGCCGAGGGCGGCGAAAAGGGCGATATTCAGTTTCATGCGGTTCTCCCTTTTCAGCGCTTGATGCCCGGCGTTTCCATCACGGTGCCGGTCGCGGTCTTTTGCAGGTAGGTTTCCAGCGCGATGATCGAATCGGCCAGATAGTTCGGCTCGGGCCAGCGGGCCTGGCGCATGCAGTCGATCAGGCGGCGCTGCATGGTCCACACTGCACCTTGCGACACGCGGTAGGAGGGCCAGGTTTTCATCGCTTCACCGGCACCGGCCTGGGTCGTCAGGTTGCCGAGATCCTGCAGGCGGATGCGCTTGCCGTCCTGGCCGTGGCAAATGGCGCAGGAGAAATCCTGTGGCCCGGAGCGGCGGTAGAAGATGTACTCGCCCATTTTGGCCATCCTGGCCTCTTCCGGGTGGCTGGCCGGCACGTTGATCTTCTGGCCGTTGGACTTGGCGCCGATGTAGGTGACCAGGGACTCGATGTCGGATTCGGTACCAGGTTTGGAATACCAGTTCTTCGTCACTTCCGCGGCCGTGTAGCCTTGCAGGGTGACCATGCAATGCACCAGGCGGGACTCGACGTCCATCACCTTGCCGGTGTCCTTGAAGAACTTCGGCAACTGGGCGTAGGCACCGTCCAGCTTGCCGGGGCCCAGGCCCATGTCGCATTGTTCGAGCGAGGCATTCTTCGGGCCGCGTTTTTCCGACCACAGGCTTTCGCCCTTCACTTCCAGCAGGTCGGCCGGGTTGCCGTCAGCCAGTGCCTCGCGGTACTTGGCCAGTTCGTCGGCCACCTTGCTGTCCTGGGCGGGTGCGTTGCCGGCGAAAGCGGCAAACACGGCCACCCCCACCAGCGCTTTGATGAAGCGGTGTGACATGGATTACTCCTCCACGGGGTAAATTTTTCGGCAGCGGCGGTCTGCGCCGCTTCGCTGCCGCGAGACAGGCGACAATCAGCCGATGACGGCTTCGTCGCTGCGCGTGTCGCCCTTGTTGTCCTTCCAGCTGACGGTGATCTTGTCGCCCTTGGCGCCGCCCTTGAACTTGAAGGCGAGGTAGGGGTTCTTCGATACGGACGGCCCGAACTCGCTGCTCAGCACGACCTTGTCGCCATGCTTGGCGACCAGTTCGGTAATGAACCAGGCCGGCACGACGGCGCCGGCCGCATCCTTGCGCTGGCCGGTTTCCATTTCGTGGCTGACCAGAACCTTCACTTCGGTCACGCCGTCCTTGTTGGCGGCGCGGATTTTCATCGGATTGCCCATGTTTTGCTCCTTGAATTTGTTTGGATCAGCCGCCGCAGCCGCCGAGAGTGACCTTGATCTCTTTTGTGGCCATGAAGAACTTGCCGTCCGACTTGACCAGCGCGTAGATGTTCGAGGTCTGGCCCATCTTGACGCGGGTCTGGACGTTGGCTTCGGTGCTGTCCGGCAGCACGAAGGTGGCGGCCAGGGCGTTCGGGTTCTTCTCGATCAGGATGGCGACCATGCTGATGTTGGGCAGCGACGAAGCGACGCCGACCGGGACCACGGCGCCGTTTTCGGCGATGTCCGGGCCGGTGACCTGGACGTCCTTGCTGTCGGTTGGCGTGCCGGCGCCGAGGGCTTTCAGCGTGTCGGCCATGCTCTTGGCGTCGAAGGCGGATTTGTTCCAGTCGGCCAGGGCGATTTCCGGGGTGATGATGCCGGCGGCAGCCAGCATGCCGAGCAGGGCGCCGCCGGAGACGGATTTGAGTACGGTGCGACGTTGGTTGTTCATGGTTTCTCCTCTCTAGAAATGGGAATTACTGGGCGCCGGCCAGAATCCAGCGGACCAGGGTCTTCAGGTCGTCGTCCTTGATGTGGCCGTTGGGCGGCATCGGGACCGAACCCCAGACACCGCGGCCACCGGCCTTGACCTTGGCGATCAGGCGGGACTCGGCATCGGGCTGGCCCTGATAGCGGGCCAAGACCTCGCTGTAGCCGGGGCCGACGATCTTGCTCTTCATCCCGTGGCAGGCCATGCAGCCGCTCTTGGTGGCCAGTTCCAGCGTGCCGGCATCGGCTGCCTTCCTGGCGGCTTCCGGGCCGAGGGTGCGGGTGCCGCGCACGGCGCCGAAGTTGCGGTTCTGGTCAGCCAATTCACCATGGGCGGTGCGGGCGTATTCGGGCAGGGTCGAACCGATCTGCACTTCCGGCTTGCAGTTCTTCATGCAGGCGACGTTCCTGACGTCAGGTGTGCCGCCGTTGCCGATGCCGCCCTTTTTCGCTGCGGCACCCGGCCACAGGCCGTGGTCGGTGGTCATGCCGTTGCGGTTGGGGAGCAGTTTCTGCACATCGGCGATGTTGCGGTCGGACAGTTCGAAGTCGGCCGGCACGATTTCCTGCAGGTTGAGCAGGTAGGCGAGGATGGCGTACACCTCGTCCGGTTGCAGCGACTTGGGCGCCGTCCATGGCATGGCGCGCTGGATGTAATCGAACACCGTCGAAATGGTCGCCACCTTGGTGAAGGTCGTGCGCTGCGGCAGTTCGCCGGAGGACAGGCCGCGGACGCGGCCGTTCTTGATGTCGTCCTGGGTCGTGCCGCCAGCCAGCGGGGTGAATACCTCGTTCGACTCGCCGAAGGAGCCGTGGCACGAAGCGCACTTGGCCTCGAACAGCTCGTTGCCGCGCTCGACGTTGCCCTTGCCCTTAGGCAGGCCCTTGAAGTCGGGGCGGACGTCGATGTCCCAGGCCTTCACTTCGGCCGGGGTGGCCTGGCGGCCGACGCCGCTGAAATTGTCGAAGGCCGCCGCCGTGCTGAATACGATCGAACCAAGAGTCGCGGCGAGAAGCGCTTTACAGAACCTGGACATTGGTGACCTCCCCGTTTTCGACGACCTTCCAGGACTGGATCGAGTTGTTGTGATAGATGGACTTGGTGCCGCGTACCTTGCGCAACTGGCCATAGCTCGGCTGCACGTAGCCGGTTTCGTCCATGGCGCGCGATTGCAGGATGGCCGGCTTGCCGTCCCACACCCAGTTGATGTTGAAGCGGGTCAGCGCCTTGTTCTGGACCGGACCTTCCAGGCGGGCGGTTTGCCAGTTGAGGCCGCCGTCGAAGGAGACGTCGACCTGCTTGATGCGGCCGCGGCCCGACCAGGCCAGGCCGGAAACGTTGAAGAAACCCTTGGCGACCAGCGTCTGGCCGCCGGACGGGGTGGTGATCACCGACTTGCATTCCTGGATCGAGCTGTACTGGCGATGCAGGCCGTTGGGCAGCAGGTCGATGTAATGCACCGCCTCGTCCTTGGTGGCATAGGGCATGTCGCCGACTTCGATGCGGCGCAGCCATTTGACCCAGGACACGCCCTGCACGCCGGGTACCACCAGGCGCAACGGATAGCCGTTTTCAGGACGCAGCATTTCGCCGTTCTGGCCGTAGGCGACGAAGACTTCGCCGGACTCGACCATTTCCATCGGGATGGTGCGCGTCATCGACGAGCCATCGGCACCCTCGGCCAGCACGTAGCGCGCCTTCTTGTAATCGACGCCGCAGTCTTCGAGCAAAGTCTTCAGTGGCACGCCGGTAAATTCCGAGCAGGACAGCATGCCGTGCGTGTATTGCACGGTGGGTACGGCGACGTTGCCCCATTCCAGTCCGGTGTTGGCACCACACTCGATGAAGTGGATGCGCGATACCGAGGGCAGGCGCATCAATTCGTCCATGGTGTAGACCTTGGACTTCTTGAGCAGCGAGTCGTCGGATGCGTTGATCATCAGGCGATGGCGGGTCGGATCGACATCCTGCCAGCCCTGGTGATGGCGCTCGAAGTGCAGGCCGGACGGCGTGATGATGCCGAACAGGCCCTGCAGCGGCGCAAACGACACCGAGGCGCCGCCGACGCGAGCGAGGCCGGGCGATTCGCGGCGCACCAGCTGGTGCTCGAATTTCGACGGCATGCCGTACGGATGGGTCGCCACCGGCTGGCCGAGCGAGGTGCTCCACGCCGGCAGATTCAAGATGTTGGGATCTCCCTCGTTGGCACGGGCGGCAAGCGGTGCCGCCATGGCGGCGCTGGCCGCCAGGAAGCTCTTGCGCAGAAAGTCGCGGCGCCCGGCGGCGACGGCCTGGACCTGATCTTCCGCCAGGAAGTTCTCCGGAGCGGGCCGTAAGCGCCCCGGTTGTTTTGTGTAGTCACGCATGTGGAAACACCCCTCCAATATTTGAGTCTTTGCTGCAAATCACTTGCTGACACCCAACTCGTCGCCCAGGTCACGGCTTGCCACCGTGATGCTGACCGTCCGGCAGATGTCGACGAAATTGGGATCAATGACGCGGTAATAGACCGTGCTGCCTTCCCGCCGCCGGCCGACCACGCCGGCCTGATACAGGATGTTCAGGTGGCGCGAGATGTTGGCCTGGGTCAGGCCTATCTTTTCCACGACCTCGTGCACCGGTCGCTCCTCGGCGCACAGGCAGGAGAGGATGCGCAAACGCGTCGGATCGGCCAGCAATCCGAAGTAATGCGCTACCTGCTCGAAGACCTGCAAAGTTTCGTCCATGTCGCTCGTTTTGATCTACATCATGAATTAATGTATAACTGCATACTTATATAGTCAACTGCTAATATTGTTGCGATGCAGCACGCTTTTCGTGTCAAAGCCCGCGAAGCTTTGTACGATGCTGCCTCCGGCGAATAAAAATGCTTCGGCTATATGACAAACAATCACACGAGGAAGGAGATATCCCGATGAAACTGTTCGCACCCCTGGCCGCAGCCTTGTTGCTGGCGACCGCCGGTACGGCGTACGCCGCCGATGCCAACCTCGGCCGCAATCTGGCCGCCACCTGCGCCAACTGCCACGGCACCAACGGCCAGGCCGTCAAAGGGTCAGGCATGGACGCCCTGGCCGGCATGGAGAAGGCCAAGCTGCTGCAGAAACTGGCCGATTTCAGGAGCGGCGACAAGCCCGCCTCGATCATGCATCAGATCAGCAAGGGCTATACGGAGGCCCAGCTCGACCTGATCGCCACCTATTTCGCCGCACAAAAATAAGGGAGACCACCATGATGCTGATGAAAAGACGTGATTTCCTGAAAGTCGGCGCCGCGGCCGGTGCGATGGCCTCGCTGTACGGTTGTGCCGGCGGCGGCAAGGCGAGCGGCCATGTCGTCGTGGTCGGCGGCGGCTACGGCGGCGCGACGGTCGCCAAGTACCTGCGCATGTGGAGCGAAGGCGGCGTCCAGGTGACGCTGATCGAGCGCAACCCGACCTTCATCTCGTGCCCGATCTCCAACTTGGTGATCGGCGGCCAGAAGACGATGGAAGACATCACGGTCAGTTATGAGGGCCTGCGCAGCAAGTGGGGCGTGCGGGTGATCCAGGATGACGTGGTGGCGGTCGATGCGGCGAAGAAAACGATCGCCCTGAAGGGTGGCAGCGCACTGAGCTATGACCGTCTGGTGCTGTCGCCGGGCGTCGATTTCATGTGGGACGAGATCCCCGGCCTCAAGGGCGCCGAAGCCCAGAACAAGGTCCTGCACGCCTGGAAGGCCGGCGCCCAGACCGTTGCCCTGCGCAAGCAGCTGGAAAGCATGAAGGATGGCGGCGTCTATGCCATCTCCATCCCCAAGGCGCCCTATCGCTGCCCGCCCGGACCCTACGAGCGCGCCTGCCTGGTCGCCGACTACTTCAAGCGGAGCAAGCCGAAATCCAAGGTCGTCATCCTCGACGCCAACGAGGACGTGATGTCCAAGAAAGGACTGTTCACCAAGGCGTGGAGCGACCTGTACGCGGGCATCATCGAGTACCGCAACAACAGCGAGGTCAAGGATGTCGATGCCGGCAGCAATACCGCCGTCCTCGAGTTCGACAAGTTCAAGGCCGACGTGCTCAATGTCATTCCGCCGCACCGCGCCGGCGACATCGCGGCCAAGTCGGGCATCAAGCTGATCAACAACCGGTGGGTGGACATCAACTGGCTGTCCATGGAGTCGACCAGCACGCCGGGCATCCACGTCCTCGGCGATGCCATCTTCCCGGCCCCGACCATGCCCAAGTCCGGGCACATGGCCAACCAGCATGGCAAGCTCGCCGCCGCCGCTATTCTGAATCTGCTGTCCGGCCAGGAGCCGAATCCGGAGCCGGTGGTGATGAACACCTGCTACAGCTTTGTCGATTCGAAGAATGTCATCCACGTGTCGTCCGTCCATCAGTACGACGCCGCAACCAAGACCGTGCAGCCGGTCAAGGGCGCCGGTGGCGTGTCGGCCGCCCGCAACGAGCTGGAAGGCAAGGTCGCCCTGGGCTGGGCCAAGAACATCTGGGCCGACATGCTGGCCTGAACATTTTCTGTAGCCGACTCAAAGGCCGCGCAAGCGGCCTTTTTCGTTTCGGCATGCCCTATGCTTGCTGGCTAGGCGTCCCTGTCTCCATTCCGGAGGTGACGATCATGATGACCGGTGAAATCCTTGTCCTGCTCGGCGGGGTGGCCGTTTTGCCCTATCTCGGCGAAGCGCTGTGGTCCTGGTTCAGGGGGCGGCGCCGGCACCGCTGAGGTGCGTTGTCGTGGAAACGCGCCCCGGCCTGGACGCAGTGCGCGGAAAAAGGCCGCCCGGCGGCGGCCTGTTGACGGCCTCCTGTCGGGGTTCAGTCCAGGGTTGCGATGTACTCGGCGACAGCATGCGCTTCCAGTTCGCTCAGCTTGGACGCGATGGTGTGCATGACGGCGTTGTCGTTGGTCCGCTCGCGCTTGTTGAACTGCTTGAGCTGGTCCTCGATGTAGCGCGGATGCTGGCCGGCGAGGCGGGGCAGCTGCGGGGTGCCCAGGCCCTTGGCGCCGTGGCAGCTGGCGCAGGGGGGCAGGCCGCTGAACTGATTGCCGCGGTCGAAAATGTATTTGCCGACGGCGAGCAGTTCCTTGTCCCGCGCCGGCCGCGGGCCGACCACCTTGGCCTGGAAGAAGGCACCCAGGGCCTTCATTTCGGCCGGGGTCAGTTCTTCCGCCTGCGGCCTCATCGTGTCGCTGACCCGCTTGCCGGACTTGAAGTCGCCCAGCTGCTTGGCGATGTAGTCGGCGTGCTGGCCGGCCAGGCGCGGGAAAACGGCGCTGGCCGCTTCGCCGTTCAGACCGTGGCAAAGAAAGCAGCGGCCACCGACGATTTCCTCGGCGCGCGCCAGATCGTTGGCTTGCGCGGATGCGCTCAGGCAGAAGCCGAGCAGGCCTGCGGCGAGCAGGCGGCGAGTGATGTGTCCCAATTTATTCCCCCAGTTGATTGTTTGAACTACATTATCAAATAATAATTCTCTTACGTTGGTCTTTCAAACAACATGCGGCAGCGCCTGCTGCGCGATGCGCTTCCATTGTATCGGCGCAGCGGCGAGGCTGTTCGAATCAGGAGACATCGATGAACAGGCGCCATTTTTTCAAGACTACCGCCGCATTGTCCGGCCTGCTCGCCGCCGAATTCGGCCCCTGGCCGGCAGTCGGCGCCTGGGCTCGGGAAGTCGATGACTTCGTGCGCGGCCCGGCGGTGCGCGACCATCCGTTGCGCCAGGTGTCGCCGCATGTGTGGATGATTTTCTCTCCCGATGGTTTTCCGACCCCGGAAAACCAGGGAATGATGTGCAACCTGACCTTCGTCGATACCGCCAAGGGGCTGGTCGTCATCGACTCCGGCGCTTCGGTGCAGATCGGCGAAATGGCGATCCGGCAGCTCCGCAAGCAGTGGCGCAAGCCGGTGGTGGCCGTCATCAACACGCATTACCACGGCGATCACTGGCTGGGGAACCATGCCTTTGTCGATGCCTATGGCAAGGACCTTCCGCTCCATGCCCATCCCGACACGATCCGCGAAGTGCAGGGCGTGCAGGGCAAGCTGTGGCGCACCCTGCTCGAACAATGGACCAACCAGGCGACGCTGGGCACGCGCGTCGAGCCGCCCCGCCTGCCCGTGGCCGACGGCGCCGAATTGCGCTTCGGTGACGTCACGCTGCGCATCCACCATTACGGCCGGGTGCATACGCCGGGGGATCTATGCGTCGAAGTCGTCGAGGACCGGCTGACCTGCGTCGGCGACGTCGCCATGGACCGGCGGATCGCCAATATGGACGATGGTTCCTACCTGGGCACGCTGAAAGCGTATGATCAGCTGGAAAGCAAGGTCGGCAGCCGCATCTGGCTGCCCGGACATGGCCAGCCGGGAGCGGGCGTTCTGACCTGGAACCGGGAACTTTTCGAGGGTATCTACCGTCCCTGCGAACAGGCGATCAAGGATGGCTTGCCGCTGGAGGCCGCCAAGGAACTGGTCCTGCGCGACCCGCGCGTCGCATCGCGGGCGCGGGAGACCAAAGGGTTTGATGTGAATATCGGCAAGTACGTTAGCCTGGCGTATCTTGAGGCCGAGGCCGCCAGTTTCTAGCCGCTGGCTACATTCCCACTGGGAGTTTCTGATGAAAACTTTCTGGTTTTTCCCGTTATTGATGCTATCGCCACTGGCGCTGGCCGAGGCGCCGTGGGGAACGGTCGATCTGAAAGCAGCGCCCGCGCTGCACCAGAAGCATTGCGTCGCCTGTCATGCCCGGATGTACGGCGGTGACGGCAGCAAGATGTATACCCGCGACGGGCGCATGCTGTCGAACCAGCGGGAGTTGCTGCAGCGCGTGGCGTTCTGCAACACGCAGATCAACGCCGGTTTGTTTCCGGAAGACGAGGCAAGCTTGGCGGCCTGGCTAAACCAGCAGTATTACCACTTCACCCAGTGAGTCGCTGCACCGGCTGAGCGGTGGCGATAGGGGCGGGGAGCCGCCCCGCCTGATCAAGGCTGGCGGGCCGGATCAGTTCTCGACTTCGTACACCACGTCGGCGCGGCGATTTTCGGACCATGACGATTCGTCGTGGCCGGTCAGCTTCGGCTTGCCCTCGCCCAGGCTCTTGATGCGGACCTGCTTTTCCGGAGCGCCGTGGGCAACCAGCGTCGAGCGCACGTTCTCGGCACGCTTCAGGCCGAGGCGCAGGTTGTGGTCGGCGCTGCCCCGTTCGTCGGCGTTACCTTCGATGCGCACGCGCGCCTTCGGGTGCTCGGCGAGGTAGCGGGCGTGGGCGCGCAGGGCCGGATCGTAGTCGGCCTTGAGGTCGGCGCTGTTGAGGTCGAAATAGACGCTGCGCTGGGTGCGCAGGCCGATCGGGTCCATCTTGATCGCTGCTTCGCCAGCCGCTGCGCCCGGCGCGGCAGCCGAGGTTGCCGCAACGGCTGATTCCGCTTGCAGTTCGGCAGGCACCGGCTTGCCGAGCAGTCCGGGGTGGACGCGCAGCGGGCCACTTTGCGAAATGTGCTTGCTTGGCGGAATGTCGCCCTTGGTCGAGCAGGCAGCCAGCAGGGCGGAAAGCAGGAGGGTGGCAGGCAGTGAGGCGCGCATTGCGGAATCTTTGGCAGCTGGAGAATGTCGCATGATAGCCGCTCGCCTGTCAGGCGACCAGATGTGACCGGCATTGGGCGGCATGAATTTTGTCTATAGGTATAAACAAATTCAAATTTCTTCTTTGTGGTTATATAGGAATTCGCTAAATTAACGGCGTCCAACGAGAGGTAAAACATGACCCAATTCCGCAAATCGATCGCCACCGTACTGCTCAGCCTGGTGGCTAGTGCCGCCCTGGCCGATGCGACTCTGCTCAATGCTTCGTACGACGTGGCCCGCGACGTCTACAAGGATTACAACCCGATGTTCCAGAAGTACTGGAAGGCCAAGACCGGCGAAAGCGTCGAGCTGAAGCAGTCGCACGGTGGTTCGACCAAGCAGGTGCGTGCCGTGGCCGACGGTCTGGAAGCCGACGTGGTGACCATGAACCAGGCCAACGACATCGAATTCCTGGCCGAAAAGGGCCTGGTGGCCAAGGACTGGGCCAAGAAATTCCCCAACAATGCCTCGCCTTATACCTCGACGATGGTCTTCATCGTGCGCAAGGGCAATCCGAAGGCGATCAAGGATTGGTCCGACGTTGCCGCGCCCAGCGTGCAAATGATCATCCCGCACCCGAAGAATACCGGCAACGGCCGCAACACCTACCTGTCGGCCTGGGCCTGGGCGCTCCGCCAGCCGGGCGGCAACGACAAGAGCGCGCAGGAATTCCTCGGCAAGCTGCTCAAGAACGCCCCGCTGTTCGCTGCCGGCGGTCGCGATGCGACGACGACCTTCATGCAGCGCAAGATGGGCGACGTGCTGATCACCTTCGAATCTGAAGCCGAGATGATCGCCAAGGAATTCGGCAAGGGCGAATTCGAGGTCGTCTATCCCAGCCTGACCATGCAGACCGAATTCCCGGTGGCGCTGGTCGACAAGGTGGTCGACAAGAAGGGCACCCGCAAGCAGGCGCAGGCCTACCTCGAATACCTGTGGTCCAAGGAGGGCCAGGAAAACGCCGCGCAGAACTACTTGCGGCCGCGTGATCCCGAAATGCTGAAGAAGTACGCCCACTTCTTCCCGACGGTGAAGACCTTCACCGTCGACGAGGTGTTCGGTGGCGCCAACAAGGCCTTTGCTACCCACTTCAAGGATGGCGGCAGCTTCGACCAGATTTACTCCGGCAAGTAAGCCGGCGGCTCGACCGCGCTACTATCATCTGCCGTTTCCGTCCGGGAACGGCAGATTCATCAATAAGAAGACTCGTTTCATGGATGCTAAAACCCACCGCGTGCTGCCCGGCTTCGGCTTGGCGCTGGGCTACACGCTGGTCTATCTTTCCCTGCTCATCCTGTTGCCGCTCGGCGGCATGGTGCTCAAGGCCTCCGAACTCGGCTTCGCCCAGATCATCGATATCGCGCTCGGCGAACGCTCGCTGGCCGCCTTCCGCGTCACTTTCGGCGCCTCCTTCCTGGCGGCGACCATCAACGCTTTCTTCGGCCTGATCGTGGCCTGGATCCTGGTGCGCTATCCCTTCCCCGGCAAGCGTTTCGTCGATGCCTTGGTCGATCTGCCCTTCGCGCTGCCGACGGCAGTGGCCGGCATCACGCTGGCCACGCTGTACGCCGGCAACGGCTGGCTAGGCCAGTACCTGGAGCCGCTCGGCATCAAGGTCGCCTACACGCCGCTCGGCATCGTCTTCGCGCTGACCTTCATCACGCTGCCCTTCGTCGTCCGCACGCTGCAGCCGGTGATCGAGGACATCGAAACCGAGGTCGAGGAAGCGGCCGCCTCGCTCGGCGCCTCGCGCTGGCAGACCTTCGTCAAGGTCATTTTTCCGGCCATTTTCCCGGCGCTGCTCACCGGTTTCGCACTGGCCTTCGCCCGTGCCGTCGGCGAATACGGCTCCGTCATCTTCATCGCCGGCAACCTGCCGCTGGTCTCCGAAATCACCCCGCTGCTAATCATTTCCAAGCTGGAACAGTACGACGTGCTGGGCGCCACGGCGCTGGCCGTGGTCATGCTCGGCCTGTCCTTCATCATGCTGCTGGCGGTAAACATGCTGCAGTGGTGGACGGCCAATCGCCACAAGAACAGCGAGCCGCTGGAAGTCGCCGCCGCAAAGGCCGCCGGGAGCACCCAATGAAATCGACCCGTGCTACGCAAGAACCGGTCTGGGTGCGCTATACGCTGCTCGCCATCGGCCTCGGCTTCCTGTTCTTCTTCCTCGGTCTGCCGCTGATTGCCGTCTTCGTCGAGGCGCTGGCCCAGGGCGTGCCGGTCTATCTGGAAGCCTTGAAAGAGCCGGAGACCCGCTCGGCAATCTGGCTGACCATCGCCATCGCGCTCGCCGTGCTGCCCTTCAACATCGTCTTCGGCGTGGCGGCGGCGTGGGCCATCGCCAAGTTCGACTTCAAGGGCAAGAGCTTGCTCATCACGCTGATCGACCTGCCCTTCGCCGTGTCACCGGTAGTCGCCGGCCTCGTCTTCATCCTGCTCTTCGGTTCGCAGGGCACCTTCGGCCCGTGGCTGGCCGAGCATGACATCAAGATCATCTTCGCCGTACCGGGCATGATCGTCGCGACCCTGTTCATCACCTTCCCCTTCATCGCCCGCGAACTGATCCCGCTGATGCAGTCGCAGGGCAAGGACGAGGAAGAGGCGGCGGTGTCGCTCGGCGCCTCGGGCTGGCAGATGTTCTGGCGCGTCACGCTGCCCAACATCAAGTGGGGCCTGCTCTACGGCGTGATCCTCGCCAATGCCCGGGCGATGGGCGAATTCGGCGCGGTGTCGGTGGTCTCCGGCCACATCCGCGGCGAGACCAACACCCTGCCGCTGCACGTCGAAATCCTCTACAACGAATACAACGCCATCGGCGCCTTTGCCGCGGCTTCCATCCTCGCCCTGCTCGCCTTGGTCACGCTGGTCGCCAAGACCGTCGTCGAATGGCGCATGAAGAAGGAAACGGAAATGCTGAATACCGTGCTGGCGCCGGAGAAAACCCAATGAGCATCGAAATCCGCAACATCTCCAAGCGCTTCGGCAATTTCGTCGCGCTCGACAACATCAACCTCGACATCCCGACCGGCGAACTGGTCGCCCTGCTCGGGCCCTCCGGCTGCGGCAAGACGACGCTGCTGCGCATCATCGCCGGCATGGAAACGGCCGACGAGGGCGACATCCTGTTTTCCGGCGCCGATGCCACCCACCTGCATGCCCGCGACCGCAATGTCGGCTTCGTCTTCCAGCACTACGCGCTGTTCCGCCACATGACGGTGTTCGAAAACGTCGCCTTCGGCCTGCGCGTCAAGCCGCGCAAGGAGCGGCCGTCCGATGCCGACATCAAGCGCCGGGTCATGGAGCTGCTTGGCCTCGTCCAGCTCGACTGGCTGGCCGACCGCTACCCGTCGCAGCTGTCTGGCGGCCAGCGCCAGCGCATCGCGTTGGCCCGGGCACTGGCCGTCGAACCGAAGGTGCTGCTGCTCGACGAGCCCTTCGGCGCCCTCGATACCAAGGTGCGCAAGGAACTGCGCCGCTGGCTGCGCCGCCTGCACGACGACATGCATATTTCCAGCGTCTTCGTCACCCACGACCAGGAGGAGGCGCTGGAAGTGGCCGACCGCGTGGTGGTCATGAACCACGGCAAGATCGAACAGATCGGCTCGCCGGACGAGGTCTATTCCAGCCCGGCGTCGCCTTTCGTGTACCAGTTCCTCGGCAACGTGAACGTCTTCCACAGCCGGCAGCAGGGCTGCTACGCCGAAGTCGAACGCCAGGAAGTGGCCGAGCGGGCGACCGCTTTCGTTCGGCCGCACGATATCGACATCGCCCGTGTCGCCAGCGAAGGCAGCCTGCAGGCGACCGTCCAGCACGTGCACCCCATCGGACCGGTGGTGCGCGTCGAACTGCTGCACGGCAACGAAATCGTCGAAGTCGAGCTGTCGCGCGAGCGGCATGAAAGCCTGCAACTGGCGGTCGGCCAGGCGGTGTGGTTCCGGCCGCGTCAGATGCGCGTCTTCGGTGCCGACGATCAACCCAGGGCTGCGCCCGAAAAGCAGGCCTTCCTGTTCTGATCCCGGGCAAATCGGGCGGCCGGGTGCGGGTGTTATAATCGGCCCCCACTTCGACCGCCCAGCCTAACCCGGTGATATTTACCCTCGGCATCAACCACCATTCCGCGCCGCTCGCCATCCGTGAACGGGTGGCGTTTGGCGCCGACAAGCTCGGTCACGCGCTGGCCGACCTGACGCGCGACCGGCCGGTGCGCGAGGTGGCGATCCTGTCCACCTGCAACCGCACCGAGATCTACTGTAGCGCCGAGTCGCCGGACGTCGTGGTCGACTGGCTGGCCCACTACCATCAGGTGGCCCGCGACGAGCTGACCCCCTACATCTATACCCATGACCAGCCGGCCGCGATCCGCCACGCCTTCCGCGTGGCCAGCGGCCTCGATTCCATGGTCATCGGCGAGCCGCAGATCCTCGGCCAGATGAAGGATGCGGTACGCGCCGCCGAAGAGAACGGCACCCTCGGCACGCAGTTGCACAAGCTTTTCCAGCGTTCCTTCTCGGTGGCCAAGGAAGTACGCAGCACGACGGCGATCGGCGCCAACATCGTGTCGATGGCCGCCGCCGGCGTGCATCTGGCCGAACGCATTTTCGAGTCCATCGCCGACCAGCGCATCCTGTTCATCGGCGCCGGCGAAATGATCGAACTGTGCGCCGCGCATTTTTGCGCACAGAAACCGAAGCAGGTGACCATCGCCAACCGGACCGTCGAGCGCGCCCGCGCCCTCGCCGAACAATACGGCGGCACGGCCATCCGCCTCGACGATCTGGGCGAGCATCTGTCCCAGCACGACATCGTTGTTTCATGCACCGCCAGCCCGCTGCCCATCATCGGCCTGGGCATGGTCGAACGGGCGATCAAGGCGCGTCGCCACCGCCCGATGTTCATGGTCGACCTGGCCGTGCCGCGCGACATCGAGGAAGAGGTTGGTCAGCTCGACGACATCTTCCTGTACACCGTCGACGACCTGGCGCAGGTGGTCGAGAGCGGTCTCGAATCGCGGCAGGCCGCCGTGGTCGAGGCCGAGGACATCATTGCCAACCGGGTCAAGGATTTCCTCGGCTGGCTGGAATCACGCGATACGGTACCGGTTATCCGCTCGCTGCGCGACTCGGCCGAACGCATGCGCCGTCACGAGATGGAGCATGCGCTGAAGCTGCTGGCCAAGGGCGAGAATCCGGAAAAGGTCCTCGAGCACCTGTCGCATCGCCTGACCAACAAGTTCCTGCACGCCCCGACCCAGACGCTGAACGTCGCCGATGGCGGCGAACGAGCCGAATTGCAATCGGCCGCCGCCCGCCTGTTCCACCTGCACGCCGGCGACTAAGCCAAATATGCTTGCCCGGTCGCACTGGGCAACCGGGCAAACGGCGCAGTTAGCCAAGCTGCATTTTCACCGGCGGCGAGCTATGGTGAACGCATGTGGCGCTCGATCCCCGTCCTCTTCTTGTTTACTCTCGCGCTCTCCGCGCCGGTAGTGGCCGGGACGGTCGCTGAGCAGTTGCGCGTGCCGCTCGGCTTTTCCATCGCGCTGTGGGCGAAGGTAGACAACGCCCGCCAGATGGCACTCGGCCGGCACGGCGCCGATGGCGGCACCGTTTATGTCGGCTCGATGAAGGCCGGCAAGGTGCATGCCGTGCGCTACGACGGCGCCCTGCGGGCAACCGCCGTTACCCAGATCGCCGAGGGCCTGAACCTGCCGACCGGCGTCGCCTGGCGCGACGGCAATCTGTACGTGGCGGCGCAGAACCGCATCCTGCGCTATGACGACATCGATCGCCATATCGACCGGCCGCCGGCGCCGGTAGTCGTCACCGACCGCCTGCCGGATGATCGCCACCACGGCTGGAAATTCATTGCCTTCGGTCCCGACGGCAAGCTGTATGTGCCGGTCGGCGCGCCGTGCAACGTCTGTGCCGCCGACCCCGACCGCTACGCGCTGATCCTGCGCATGAACCCGGACGGCAGCGAACCGGAAGTCTACGCCCGCGGCGTCCGGAACAGCGTCGGCTTCGACTGGCAGCCGGGTAGCGGCGCGCTGTGGTTCACAGATAACGGCCGCGACTGGATGGGCGACGATCTGCCGCCCGACGAGCTGAACCGGGCGCCGGTAGCCGGCCTGCATTTCGGCTTTCCGTATTGTCACGGCGGCGACATCGCCGATCCGGAATTCGGCCAGCAGCGCACCTGCCGGGAATTCGAAGCGCCGGCCCAGAAGCTCGGCCCGCATGTCGCCGCGCTCGGCATGCGTTTCTACACAGGCAGCATGTTCCCGCCCGAATACCGAGGCAGCGTGTTCATCGCCGAGCACGGCTCGTGGAATCGTGCCCACAAGATCGGCTATCGGGTCAGTGTCGTCCGCGTGGATGGCGAGCGCGCACGGTCCTACGAACCGTTCGCCGAGGGTTGGTTGGATGGTGACAAGGTACGCGGCCGCCCGTCCGATGTGCTGGTGCTGCCCGACGGCTCGCTGCTCGTCGCCGACGACGAGGCCGGTGCCATCTGGCGGATCACCTATCGCCGTTAGGCTGTTCAGGTAAGAGGAAAAGCTTTGAATTTGTCGTTCCCGCGCAGGCGGGAACCCAGAGAAACCGCCATTCCCGGATTCTCGCCTGCGACCAACGGAAGTCCCTGTGGGACGCGGAATGACGCTTAACTGCACGGGCGACTGATCGGGATTTACTGCGGCGTACGTTTCCGGCTGGCCGCGACGATGCGATTGCGCCCGTCCCGCTTGGCCTGGAGCAGCGCTTCGTCGGCTGCCTCGATCAGGCAACCGGCGGTGACCTGGCTGGGCACGGCGGCGATGCCGCAACTGAAGCTGGCACGCAGCGCGCCGCGGCCGTGGGCGTGCGGCAGCCGGGAAAAATCCTCGCGGATGCGGTCGAGCAGGTGCATGGCCTGGTTCAGATCGACGCCGCCGAGGGCGACGATGAACTCCTCGCCGCCATAGCGGCCGATCAGGTCGGTATTGCGCAGGCGGCCGCGCAGCAGCCAGGCCAGGCTGCGGATGACCTGATCGCCGACCGGGTGGCCGTAGTTGTCGTTGATCGACTTGAAGCGGTCGATGTCGATCATCGCCACCGCCAGTTGGCCGGCCGGCAGCGCCCGGCGCACCATCTGCTCGAGCTGGCCCTTGGCTGCCGAGTGGTTGAGCAGCCCGGTCAGGCTGTCGTGGCGGCCGGAGCGCAGCATGTCGCGGTAGCGTTCGATCTTGGTCTTGACCACCGAGGCCAGGATGATCGGATTGGCCGGCTTGGTCAGGAACTGGTCGCCGCCCAGGCGCAGCGCTTCGACCTGCTGCGCGATGTCGGTCTCGCCGGACAGGTAGATGACAGGCAGCGACTGGTATTCGGGAATCTGGCGCAGGGCGCGGGTGACTTCGACGCCGGTACAGAAGGGCATGTACATGTCCATCAGGATGGCGTGCGGCCGGTATTCGGCGCAGGCCTGGAGCAGTGACAGCGGGGTGTGGATGGCGCGGCTGTCGATGCCGTGCAGGTCGAGGGCGCGCTGGATGTGGGCGACGGCAGTCTTCGAATCCTCGACGATGAGCACGCGATGCGTTTCCTGCTCGCGGCTTTCGACCAGGTCGAGAATGCGCGACAGGATGTCGCTCAATTTGACTTCGGCCGGGATGCAGACATTGGCGCCGGCCCGCTGCAGGCTGACGATGGACTCCAGCGACGACGGCACCGACAGGCAATAGACGTAGCTGGCGACGTAGCGCTGTTTGAGGCGCTGCAGGGCGGCCAGCGCCTGCTGCGGATAGCTGCTGTTTTCCTGGTCGGGGACCAGGATGACGGCGAGCGGCGCCTCGTCCAGTTCCGGCTCGTCTTCCCAGTCGATGGCGTGCGGCCGGAAACCGTAGAAGGACAGCTGCTCGACCAGTGCGGCGCGCCACGGGTGGCCGTGGCGGGAGACGATCAGCACGTTGCGCTGGCGCACCCAGGGGTCGTGTTCGGTATCGGGGCCGTCGGACAGACGCTTGGTGATCACTGCCGGCGTTTCGTGCCGATGCAGCAGTTGCAGGATGGTATTTAACTGCTGGCTGATCGCTTCGGCTTGCTCTTCCGATACCGGACGCAAGGTGTGGTCGGTGAAGAAGGCGAGGGCACGGTTCTCCAGTTCCTGGCAGGCGCTGGCCAGGCCGGGCAGGTTGTGCTGAGTCAGGCGCTCGGTCAGCCCGTTCAGCGACAGCGTGAACTCGACGAACTGGTCGAACTCGCTGCTGCTGCGGTAACTTTGCCAACGCAGTTCGAGCGTTTTCGCCAGGGCGATGAGGGAGTGGGAGACTTCTTGCATGAAGGGTCAGCCGAGAAGCCCATGATTATTGCGTCATATGTCGCGGCTGGCAATCGCCTTCCATCGCCGACGAACGGCGTTCTCGGTTAAAATTTCGCCCCCTGAATCAATTACCTGGCTGCCTGTCCCATGAAATCGAGCATCCGCCAAAAACTGGAGTTGCTGGTCGATCGCCTCGATGAAATCGACCGTATGCTGTCGGCACCCGACGCCGCGGACAATATGGAACAGTTCCGCAAGCTGTCGCGCGAGCGAGCCGAGGTCGAGCCGGTGGCCATCCAGTTCAACGCCTTCCGCCAGGCCGAAAACGATCTGCGCGAAGCCGAGGCCATGCTGGCCGATCCGGACATGCGCGAATTCGCCGAGGAGGAAATGGCGGCCGCCAAGGCCCGCCTGCCGGAACTCGAGATCGAGCTGCAAAAGCTGCTGCTGCCCAAGGACCCCAACGACGAAAAGAGCGTTCTGCTCGAAATCCGCGCCGGCACCGGTGGCGACGAGTCGGCGCTGTTCGCCGGCGACCTGTTCCGCATGTATTCCCGTTACGCCGAGCGCCAGCGCTGGCAGGTCGAGATCATGTCGGCCAGCGAGTCGGAACTCGGCGGCTATCGCGAAATCATCTGCCGGCTGGCCGGCAACGGCGCCTATTCCCGGCTGAAGTTCGAATCCGGCGGCCATCGCGTGCAGCGCGTGCCGGAAACCGAGACCCAGGGCCGCATCCACACTTCGGCCTGTACCGTCGCCGTGATGCCGGAAGCCGACGAGGTCGAGGACGTGAACCTCAACCCGGCCGATCTGCGCATCGATACCTACCGCGCTTCGGGCGCCGGCGGCCAGCACATCAACAAGACCGACTCGGCGGTGCGCATCACCCACATCCCGACCGGCATCGTCGCCGAGTGCCAGGACGGCCGCTCGCAGCACGCCAACAAGGCCTCGGCCATGCGCGTGCTGGCGGCCCGCATCAAGGACGTCCAGGTGCGCGCCCAGCAGGCGCACATTTCCAGCACGCGCAAATCCCTGATCGGTTCCGGCGACCGCTCCGAGCGCATCCGCACCTACAACTTCCCGCAGGGCCGGATTACCGACCACCGCATCAACCTGACGCTTTACAAGATCGCCGCCATCATGGACGGCGACATGGACGAGCTGCTCGGCGCGCTGGCCTCCGAACACCAGGCCGACCAGCTGGCCGAACTGGCGGAACAGAACTGAGCATGACCCTCGGCGAAGCACTGGCCTTCGCACGCGGCAAGATCGATCGGCTCGATGCCCGCCTGCTGCTGCAACATGCCACTGGCTGCACCCATGCCGACCTGCTGGCACGCCCGGAAACACCGGTCATGGCGCCGGCTTTCGATCAGTTTGCCGAATGGGTCGAGCGCCGCGCCGGCGACGAGCCGCTGGCCTATCTGGTCGGCGAGGCAGAATTCCGCGGCCGGGTTTTCCAGGTCTCGCCCGACGTGCTGATTCCGCGCCCGGAAACCGAGGTGCTGATCGACCTGGCGCTCGATAAGCTGGGGGGGCGGCAGTCGCCGGCGGTCGTCGATCTCGGTACCGGTTCGGGCATCGTCGCCATTTCGCTGGCTCTGGAATGTCCAGCCGCCACCGTATCGGCCGTCGACCTGTCGGCAGGCGCCTTGGCGGTAGCCCGCAACAACGCCGGCCGACTCGGGGCACGGGTTGCCTTCCACGAAGGCGACTGGTTCGCGCCGCTGGCCGGGCAGCGCTTCGACCTGATCGTCTCCAACCCGCCCTACGTGGCCGAAGGCGACCCGCATTTGGAACTGAACGGCCTGCCGCATGAGCCGCGCATGGCCTTGACCGACCGGGAACCCGGCGGCAACGGACTGGCCTGCATCCGGCGCATCGTCGCCGCGGCGGCGGACCACCTGAACCCCGGGGGCTGGCTGCTGTTCGAGCATGGCTACGACCAGGGCGCGGCCAGCCGGAACTTATTGACCGCAGCAGGGTTCCAATCAGCATTCACTCATCCCGACCTGGCCGGTATAGACCGCGTTTCAGGCGCCCATCTGTAATCAGGAGATAGCATGTCCGACGTTCAGCAACGCATCCGCGAAACCGTGACCAACAACCCGGTCGTCCTCTATATGAAGGGCGACGCCCGCTTTCCGCAGTGCGGCTTTTCGGCGACTGCCGTGCAGATCCTGAAGGTGTGCGGCGTCAATGATTTCGTCACTGTCAATGTGCTGGCCGACGAGGAAATCCGCAACGGCGTCAAGGAATACGCCAACTGGCCGACCATTCCGCAACTCTACATCAAGGGCGAATTCATCGGCGGCTGCGACATCATGAAGGAGATGTACCAGTCCGGCGAATTGCAGCAACTGCTGGAAGGCATCGCCGTCTGAAGGCGCTAGTTGTCATGAAGAAAGCCCGCCGTTAGGCGGGCTTTTGTTTTTTCGACGTTTGTCCGGTTGGTTGCGTGGTCAGCGGTTCATCTCGAAAGTGCGGGCATCCAGATAGGATTTGACGGCCCACACGGCCTCGTCGGTAAAGACGCTGCCGTAGGCCGGCATGGTGAAACGGCCTTCGCCATTTTTCTTGCCGTGCAGCGTGATGTCCTTGAAGTATTCATCGGACTCTTTCAGGCAGGCGGCCTGCTCGGCTGCCTTCATGCCGACGCAATCCCTGGCCAATGCAAGCAGATCGGGGGCAACGCCGCCGGATACCGCATTCAGTCCGTGGCAGCCGGCACAATTGTGCATGTACCCTTCGGCGCCGATCGCAACGGCCTTCTCGTTGCCTCGGTATGGGTTGGCATCGACCGACGTCTGACCCACGGGTTTCAGTCCGCTGGTGTCGATGGGATGCGGGGTGACGTCGCCGTGGGCCAGTGCTTTCAGTGAAACGAAAATGACCAACAGTCCAATGGGTAGGCTGCGCCAATAGATCGGGAACTTCATGACTACTCTCCTGATGATTCGGTTTTTGGGCTTCGACCGAGGCGCTCTTTCATGAGGCACAAGCTCGACAGCATCCGGACCCATTACAGTTGCCTCAATGGAATTGAATTTCTACCCGCTGTCGGCAAATCGCTGCCGTACAGGATCTCTGATTGCCCTGGCTGCCAAAGATGATCTGCCGTATGCGCGACTTTTCGACACCCAGTTCATGGAGTTTGGCGGCGACCGTGGCCAGCCGTTTTTCCATGATGGCCAAGGTGTAATTCCGGCTGCCGAAGCTTTCCGAGTGGCCGATCAGCGTCACGGTGCGTTTCGGGTTTTGCCGAAGATAAAGGGCGTGCCTTTCCAGCTTCTGCAAACCGCTGAGGGCGATATGCGCGTTACCGACCGGAAAGTAAATGTTTCGCTCCGACGACTGCTCTTTCGCTGTTCCTTCGGCAATTGGTGACGAGTCGTCCGTGGGTCCGGGCGGGGATTCTGCAGTCTCCTTCTCGTCGGGCAGCGTTGCAACTGCTGGTGGTTGCTGGTCGGTGGTGGCCGGCAGCGATACCTCTGGCCCCGTGTTTCGGGGGACGCCGGAGCAGGCGCTTAACAAGGCGAGAGCAAGGGACAGCAGCACGCAGTGTGCTTGGTCCCTTGTTCTTCGTCCCCGGCGTGTTGATGCCTGGGCTTTGGTCGACATCAATTTACAGCGTGATCCGGAGTGCCTTATTCGCCGGGATAGGCAATGTCCGCGCGGCGGTTCTTTGCCCAGGCGGCTTCCGTGTGGCCTTGGGCCACCGGCTTTTCGCTGCCGAAACTGACCGTCTCGATCTGGTTGTCGCGCACACCGTAAGCAATGAGGCCTTGCTTGGTGGCGTCGGCACGGCGCTGGCCGAGTGCGAGGTTGTATTCGGCCGTGCCGCGTTCGTCGGCGTTGCCGCGAATCATTACCTTGACGCCGGGTCGGCTGGCCAGGAACTTGCCGTGGGTTTCGATCACCGAAGCGTAGTCCTGCTTGATGACGTTGCTGTCGAGGTCAAAAAATACGCTGCGCTTCGACAGCGGATTCGCCGGATCACGGAGAGCAGCGAGGTCTGCAGCAGAGAGTCCACCGGATGTGTCGGCGACCGGGCGGGGCGCGTCTACGGCTACGACGTTTTTCGGGGTTGCCGGTTCGACATTTCCACCGGTGGTGGAACAGGCCGCCATCAGGCACACGGCGGAGGCAAGCAGGGTTTTGCTGAAAATATTGTTCATGGAATTTCGTTGATTGAATGGACTGGAGTTGCTAAGTCGGCATACGCCTGATGAACTTAGCGCTAGCGTGGATCCCTAACGCATCGGAAACGGCATACGGGCATGGATCGCTCATTGCTTAGCATGTCACATGCCAACTTCTCGTTTTTCTAAGTTGCTGGTATCAAAGGGAATTTTTTCTTTTTCCGGTCTGCTGCTGCCGTGTTTCGTTGCGATATGCAACGTCGCGGGATCATGGCGCCGAAAATGATTGCATTCCCTTGAATTTAAATCTAAAAAACACCTTTGTGGATGTTGCACTATGCAACGTATGGGCGTTGCAGAAACGAAACAATGAAAGCATTCAGATCACTGCATTCAAAGATACTGTTCGGCTACTCGGCAGTCGGCGCGTTGTTCGTCGTTCTCGTCGTCAGCGCGCTCGTCCAGTTTCGCCTCCTCAAGGACGAGCTGGCCAAGCAGAAGGAGGTCACGACGTTCTACGATGAATTGCGGAATGCGCGGCGTCTGGAAAAGAATTTCCTGCTCTACGAGAAGGTCACCGACCTGGAGGCCGCCATCGTCCAGGGCAGTGCGGCCTTGCTGGCATTCGACAGGGTCAGGAGCATTCCTCTCGCCATCAGCGCGGATGAGGCAAGTTCGGTCGGTTCGTATATCAACTGCCTGCACGATCTGCTGAATGGTGCGCAAAACGAATCGATGACCCAGGCGCTGACCGATCAGGCCTTCCAGACCGGCAGCAAGGCGCTCCGGCTCGGCGAAAGACTGAATCAGGAGGCGCAGGAGCAGGTCGAGGCGGCCTTGCAGCGCCATGATGCCTATCTGGTCCACACCATCTGGGCCAGTCTGGCCCTGGGACTGATTGCCGGGTTGTTGGTGACGCGCAGCGTGGTCCGGCCGCTACGCGAGATCGAGACGAGCCTGAGCAAGGTTGCCCGCGGCGAGGTCGGGCGCGTCGACGGCAAGGATACCGGCGACGAGGTCGAGTCCCTGGCCCGCTCGATCAACAATACCCTGCGCGAGCTGGAGACCCGTCAGGCCAGCCTGGCCCGTTCATCGCGGCTGGTGGCATTGGGAACCATGCTGTCCGGTGTCGCGCATGAACTGAACAATCCACTTTCCAATATTTCCTCGTCCTGCCAGATTCTCCAGGAAGAATGGTCTGAGTTGCCGGAGCAGCAAACCCGGCTGTTGCTAGGACAGATCGACGATCAGGTGATGCGTTCGCAGCGGATCGTCTCTTCGCTGCTCGATTTTGCCGGGAGCAGCACCCTGCACGTTGTATCGAGGAACGTCCTCGAATTGGTCAACGAATCGCTGGCGCTGCTGCGCAATGCATTGCCAGCGCGGATTTCACTGAGTATCGATATCGACGCGCAGTTGAGCATCGACGTCGATCCGCCGCGTTTTCAGCAGGTCCTGATCAATGTCATCAAGAATGCCGTCGATGCCATTCCGGGCGATGGGCGGATCGCGATCCGCGCATGGCGTGAGGAGTTTCCCGAAGGGCACGGGATAACGCTGGAAATCGAGGACAGCGGCTCCGGCATTCCCGGCGATATCTTGCCGAGGATCTTCGACCCCTTTTTCACGACCAAACAGGTGGGGAAAGGAACAGGCCTGGGCTTGTTCGTGACGCACGAAATTGTCAGCCTGCACGGCGGAATCATTTCTGCCGAGGCTGTGACCACCGGGGGGACGCGACTGTGGATGCATATTCCGGATAACCCGAATGCCGAGGGCGAAAAAGCGTGAGTAATCACCGAATATTGATTGTCGATGACGAGGAAATCGCTCGCCAGAATCTCATGCATGTCCTCAAGCGCGAGGGATATGCGGTGGACGACGCGGCGACAGCTGAACAGGCACTTGAACTGCTCACCAATGCCGAGTACCAGCTGGTCCTGACTGACCTGCGCATGCCGGGTATGGACGGCCTGAGTCTGTTGCGGCGTATCAAGGAGCAGAATCTGGCGACGGAAGTCATTGTCATCACGGCGCATGCCAGCACCGAATCGGCGGTTGAGGCGATGCGCGCCGGAGCATTTTTCTACGTCGAAAAACCTTTCCGTCTGGCCGATGTGCGCAAGATCGTGCAGGAGGCCTTCGAAAAGAGCAGTCTGAAAATTGAAAATACGGCGCTCAAGGTGGCGCTGTCCAAAGCGGCCAGCACCCATCGGATTGTGGCCAATTCGCTGGTCATGGACGACGTGTTATCCATGGTGGCCCGCGTTGCGCCGAGCGAATGCTCGGTACTGATCCATGGCGAAACTGGGACCGGAAAAGAACTGGTCGCCCGGCATGTTCATGAGCTCAGCATGCGCGCGGCCAAACCCTTTATGGCGGTGAATTGCGGCGTGCTTTCCGATGAACTGCTGGCCAACGAGCTGTTCGGCCACGAGCGGGGCGCCTTTACCGGTGCGGCGGCAACCAAGATGGGCCTGATCGAAGCGGCGGAGGGCGGGACGCTTTTCCTCGACGAAGTGACCGAAATGTCGCCCCTGATCCAGGTCAAGCTGCTCAGGTTCTTGCAGGAGCGCGAGTATATGCGCGTCGGGGGAACCCAGTTGCAGAAAGCGAATATCCGGATTGTCGCGGCCACCAATCGCGATCCGGAACTGGCCGTCGCCGAAGGCCGCTTGCGCCAGGATCTGTACTTCCGGCTCAATGTGGTCGGTATTCGGATTCCGTCGTTGCGGGAGCACAAGGAGGATTTGCCGATACTGACCAGTCATTTCATGGCTCGCTTTGCCAGCCGCATGGGAAAAGCGCCGCCGCGACTCAGTCCGGAAGCGCTCGATTGCCTGTTGGATTACGATTTTCCCGGCAATATCCGCGAACTGGAAAACGTCATGGAGCGTGCGATGGCCTTGTCAGCAGGGCCGCTCATTGACGTCGCAGTGCTGCCGGAGCCGATTCGCACCGGCCGGCGCCTATCGCTCCCGAAGGCCATTCCGGAGCAGATGCCTACCTTGGTCCAGCTGGAAAAGGAGCATGTGCTGGAGGTTCTTGCCTGTTGCGAAGGCAATCGCGCGCAGGCGGCCAAAGTTCTGGGAATAGACCGGGTGTCGCTGTGGCGGAAATTGAGAAGTTACGACGAACTCGAGGTCCGGGAGCGCAGTGGACTGTGAGTTTCTTGTGCCTTTATGGTCGCCTTCCTGAAGGGCCGAAGGTGGTTGTCGAGCGTTTCTCCGTTTCAGCAGGTCAGACTTCGGTAACCTGGAAGTCGATATCGGAGCCGTCGATGACGATTTCCTTCACCGCGCAATGGGCGATGCTGTCGAGAACCCTGGTTTTCTGTTCGGCGGTGAAATGCTCGGGGAAGCGGACTTCGCTGCGGAATCTGGCCAGCGTCAGCGGGCCGCCGGGGCCGGCAAAGGGTTTGCAGTCGATGGCGATGCCGTCGGCCGGAACGCCGAGTTCCTTGCAGGCCTTCTTGGCAAAGACTGCCGCACAGCCGGCCAGTGAGGCATAGAAGGCTTCCAGCGGGTTCATCAGGGAACCATTCACGGCATAGCTGGCTTCGTGCTTGGCACTGCTCACCTTGATCAGCGGGGTGTTGTCGACAACGGTGCTATACATGCTGTGCGTCCTGGTTTGATTGTATTGGCAGGTTAATCAATAAATATTATTGAATGCTTATATATTAAACCGCTAATTAAATAGACGCAAAAAAACCGCCGGTTTTGCCGGCGGTTTTGCATGTGGGTGAGGCGAATCAGCCGAGGCGTTGGCGGGCGCGGGCGATAGCCGCCTTGACCTGTGCCGGGGCCGTGCCGCCGATGTGGTTGCGCGAGGCGAGCGAGCCTTCGACGGTCAGCACGGCGAAGACGTCGGCTTCCACCTGCGGGCAGAAGGCGCGGATTTCGTCCAGCGTCAGCTGCGGCAGGTCCACTCCCTTGGCTTCGGCGGCCTTGACAGCGTGGCCGACTGCTTCGTGCGCGTCGCGGAAGGGCAGACCCTTCTTGACCAGGTAGTCGGCGAGGTCGGTGGCGGTGGCGAAGCCCTGGGTCAGCGCGGCCTTCATATTGTCGGCGCGCACCGTGATGCCGCCGGCCATGTCGGCGAAGATGCGCAGCGTGTCGGTGACGGTGTCGACGGCGTCGAACAGCGGTTCCTTGTCTTCCTGGTTATCCTTGTTGTAGGCCAGCGGCTGCGACTTCATCAGGGTCAGCAGGCTCATCAGCTGGCCGTACACGCGGCCGGTCTTGCCGCGCGCCAGTTCCGGCACGTCCGGGTTCTTCTTCTGCGGCATGATCGACGAGCCGGTGCAGAAGCGGTCGGCGATCTGGATGAAGCCGACGCGCGGGCTCATCCACATCACCAGTTCTTCCGAGAGGCGGCTGATGTGCATCATCAACAGCGAACAGGCGGCGGTGAATTCGATGGCGAAGTCGCGGTCGGAGACAGCATCCAGCGAGTTCTCGCAGACGCCCTCGAAGCCCAGCTCGGCAGCGACGAATTCGCGGTCGATCGGATAGGTGGTGCCGGCCAGCGCGGCGGCACCGAGCGGCAGGCGGCTGACGCGCTTGCGGCAGTCGGAGAAGCGCTCGCCGTCACGGCCGAACATCTCGAAATAGGCCAGCATGTGGTGGCCGAAGGTGACCGGCTGTGCAACCTGCAGGTGGGTGAAGCCGGGCATGGCCGTAGCCGCTTCCTTCTCGGCCAGATCGACCAGGGCGCCCCGGAAGGCCTTGAGCAGGGCCTGGATGTCGTCGATGGCGTCGCGCAGGTAAAGACGGATGTCGGTGGCCACCTGGTCGTTGCGCGAACGGCCGGTATGCAGGCGCTTGCCGGCATCGCCGACCAGTGCCGTCAAGCGCTTCTCGATATTGAGGTGCACGTCTTCCAGGTCGATCGACCATTCCAGTTGGCCGGACTCGATTTCCTGGGTGACGATGGCCATGCCGCGCTCGATGTCGGCGAAATCCTGGGCGCTGATGATACCCTGCTTGGCCAGCATCTTGGCGTGCGCCAGCGAACCGCGGATGTCCTGACGCCACATGCGTTTGTCGAAGTCGACCGAAGCCGTATAGCGTTTGACGAGATCGGAAACCGGCTCGGAGAAGCGGCCGGCCCAGGTGTATTGATTGGCGTTGGAAGTCATGACTCTGGTCTAGAATGGGGCAGATCGGCGACGAATTTCAGAGAAACCCGCACAAAGATGACAAGTATACGGCACTTTCCGGCAACCTACCCCTTGCCCGACTGGCGCAATTTCGGGGTCATGCTGCGTGTGCTGATCGGTGTCAATGCACTGGCCGCGCTGGCGGCCTTGGTCCAGGCCAGCGATATCGGCAAATGGCTGGACAATTATCTGCAACTGGCGGCCGTCGTCGAACCTCTACTCCTGATCGAACTGGGCCTGCTTTCCCTGCTGCGCGACATGCTGTGGCGTCTGCCCCTGCGCGTTGGGCAGACTTGTGTCGTCGGTTTGGCCGGCGGGCTGGCCGCCGGCATGTTTCTCTATGCCCGCAGCCTGGCGCTGGTCGAAACCGGGGGCGCGCTGCGCGCCGTGCTGCTGGCCATGGCGACGACCATGCTGCTGCTCGGCTATTTCGAATTGCGTTCGCGCGCACTGTCGCCGGCCCAGGCTGAAGCCCGCTTGGCCGCCCTCAATTCCCGTATCCGGCCGCATTTTCTGTTCAACTCGCTGAATGCCGTGCTGTCGCTGATCCGCGCCCGGCCGCAGCAGGCCGAGGAGGCGCTGGAGTCCCTGTCCGACCTGTTCCGGGCGGCGATGCGCGACCCGGGCGAGATGGTCTGCCTGGCCGATGAAATCGCCTTGGGCCGGCAGTACCTGGAACTGGAGAAATTGCGCCTGGGCGAGCGTTTGAGCGTCGACTGGCGGGTAGGTAGCGTGGCGATGGACCTCCCCATTCCGCCGCTGATGCTGCAACCCCTGCTCGAAAATGCCGTCTACCATGGCATCGAGCCATCGGCGGAAGGCGGCGTGGTGCGCATCGCCATCGAGCAAAAGGCTAACGAGTTGCATATCGCCATCGCCAACCCGACCACCGGTCAGGCCCAGCATGCCGCTGGCAACCGGATGGCTCTGACCAATATCCGCGAACGCCTCGCCCTGTATTACGATCTCGAAGCCCGGCTGGAAACCGTGATCGAAGACAGTCGCTACGAGGTGCGCATTACCCTGCCATGTCCACAGAAAACCCCTTGAAAATACTGATCGTCGATGACGAGCCGCTGGCGCGCGACCGCCTGCGTGCCCTGCTGTCCGATCTGGCCCTGCAACTGCCCGGCATGGTCATCGCCGAGGCGGCGAACGGCATGCAGGCCCTCGACTTCCTGCGCGACCATCCGGTCGATGTCGTGCTCGCCGATATCCGCATGCCCAGCATGGACGGCATCGAACTGGCGACCCATCTCGGCCGCCTGGAAAAGCCGCCGGCCGTCATTTTCACGACGGCCTACGACAACTACGCCGTCCAGGCCTTCGATCTGAATGCCGTCGATTACCTGCTCAAGCCGGTGCGCGCCCAGCGCCTGCTGGCCGCCTTGCAGAAGGTGCCGGTGCAACATCCGGATGCATCGGTGCTGGCCGGGATCGGCCAAGAGATGCGCGGCGGCGGGCGCACCCATCTGTCCTGTCACGAGCGCGGCCGGTTGCTCCTCGTCCCGGTCGGCGAAATCCTCTATTTCAAGGCCGATCTCAAGTACGTGACGGCGCGTACCGCCGAGCGCGAATACCTGCTCGATGAGGCGCTGACCCATCTCGAGATCGAGTTCGCCGACCGCTTCATGCGCCTGCACCGCGCCGTGCTGGTCGCCCGGACGGCGCTGGCCGGCTTCGAGAAAGCGGCGGGCGACGACGCCGAAGCCTACGGTTGGGCGCTGCTGCGCGGTATCCCGGAAAAGCTGCCGGTCAGCCGCCGGCAGTGGGCGCCGGCCAAGGCGCTGATCAAGAATTCCTGAAACCGATTGCGACGAGAACCGACATGAGCCGTATCTGCCCGCACTGCAATTACGCCCGGAAAGCGGACGACACGACACCGGACTGGCAATGCCCGGCCTGCGAAAAGGCTTACGCCAAGGCGGGCAGCCCGATGCCGCCGCCGGAGCTGCGCGAATATGGTCCGAATGTGGCAAGCGCGAAGCGCGGTGGTGCCGGTCGCTGGCTGTTCCTCCTGCTCGCCCTGGCAGCAGCATTCTGGTTTGGCCGGCCCTTGCTGCAACACCGCGTGGCGGTGACCGAGATGGCATCGAGCAGCCAGCCGGAGGTCCGACTCTATGCGACCGATTGGTGCGGTTACTGCAAGCTGACCCGCGAGTTCTTCGCCGCCAACGGCATTCGCTATACCGAATACGACATCGAGAAAAGCTCGGAAGCGCTTAAGGAGCACCACAAACTGGGTGGCAACGGCGTGCCGCTGATCGTGGTCGGCGACGAGGTGATCAACGGCTGGAATGAAGGGGCGCTGCGTCAGCTGCTGCAGCCCTGGATCAAGGGCTGACCAGCTTTTCAGGCAGCAATTCGCCGCCGGCTGCCAGTCGCGCCTGCTGGTCGGCCAAGGCATTGCCGCGGCAACGGCCGTGCCCCGGAATCCAGCTCGGCGTGGCGGGCTGCAGCAGCGCATCGAGATCCTGCTCGGGAAACCGCGCGGCCAGTTGCGGGTCGTGGGCGGCGCCCCGTTGCTTGCACAGCGTCAGGCGAGCGATGGCGTCCTGATTGTCGGAGAAGAGCGCGAAGTTCTGCCCGGCGAAGAGTCGCGCGGCCTGTTCGAGGCCGAAAATGGCGGCTTGCAATTCCAGTTCATTGCTGCCGATCGGCGCCACGCAGCGCGTGAAGGCTTGGGGTGGCGCCTCGGCCGTCCGATAGAGGACGGCGGCCAGACCGCCGTGACCCAGGCGGCTGGCGTCGGTGAATACCAGTCCTTGCTCGGGGAAGCGTAGGCGCAGGCGTTCGGGCAGCGGTCCCGCGGACAGGTGGACGATGCGCTCGACCTTCTTTTTTCTGCGTTTGGCCATGGCGGCTAGTGTAGCCGCACCCGGCTAATCCGAAACCGCAGGCCAGAAAGGCGAAAGCCCCGTACCGGGGGAAGTACGAGGCTTTCTGGACGGCCCTGGGGGTCAGGGGGAGGAGAGGGGCCGTCATGGCTGATGTCTGGTTCAGCACATGTGTCCAAGATAAGGGCAGGCCCCCGGCGTTTCAAGTAACGGTTTGCAACAGTGCGTATCGCAATGTGTGGGCGCTACGCCGCCTCGCCCAGCGAGCGGGTGACCACTTCCAGTACGTCGCGCGACAGGTCGGGATGGTTGCGGATGCGTTGCAGCGCGGCGCGTGCATGGTCCTGGCGCGTGTCGTCGAACTTCTTCCAGCGGTCGAAGCAGCGCGCCAGGCGCGAGGCGACCTGCGGGTTGCGGTCGTGCAGGTCGAGGATGCGGTCGGCCATGAAGGCATAGCCGCTGCCGTCGGCGGCGTTGAAGCGGACCAGATTGGCGCCGAAATTGCGGATCAGGGCGTAGATCTTGTTCGGGTTGCCGGCGTCGAAGGCCGGGTGGGCGGTCAGCGCCTTGACCGTGGCCAGCGTGTCTGGACGGCGGCTGGTCGATTGCACGGCCAGCCACTTGTCGACAACCAGCGCTTCGTCTTGCCACGTGGCGTAGAAGGCGGCGAGCGCCTGTTCGCGTTGCGGGCAGAGTTCGGCATTGACGTTGGCCAGGGACGCCAGGGCGGCGAACTGGTCGGTCATGTTGTCGGCTTTTTCAAACTGCTGCAGCGCCAGCCGGCGTGCCGCGTCGGTGTCGAGTTCCATCAGGTAGCCGAGGCAGACGTTGCGCAGGGCGCGGCGACCGGCTTGGGCGGCGGTCGGGGCGTAGGCTTCGCTGATGGCGAGGGCGGCGTAGAGGCCGGAGAATTCGCCTTCGAGTTCTTCGGCCAGGTGGCGGCGCAGGGCGTTGCGGGCTGCGTGCAGGGCGTCGGGATCGACGACTTCCATCATCTCAGCCAGCGTGCCCTCGCCGGGCAGTGTGAGTGCTTCGGCGACGAAGGCGGCGCCGCGCTGGGCCTGGGTCTGCAGCAGGCGGCGGGCGGCTGCCGCGAAGCTATCCGGCCACTGCGGTGACTGCCCGGCGGCGATGGCCCGGGCGGCGTCGAGGATCAGCGTCGAGGCCAGGCGCTGGCCGGCTTCCCAGGCATTGAACGGATCGCTTTCGTGGGCCAGCAGCAGGGTCAGCTGTTCCGGCGTGTAGGCGAAATCGAGATAGACCGGGGCCGAGAAATCGCGCAGCAGCGAGGGCACCGGTTCGGCCGCCAGATTGTCGATATGGAATTCCTGCTCCGTTGCGGTGAGTTGCAGCGTTTGTTCGCTGCCGGCCAGCAGGTGGCCTTCGCCATCGAACAGCGCGACGCGGACCGGGATCAGGTAAGGGGCGGCGTCCGAGGCACGCGGGTTGGACTGGGTGAAGCGCAGCGTGTAGCGTCCGGCGGCGGCATCGAAGCTGCCGCTAGCGGCGACATGCGGCGTTCCCGGCTGGTTGTACCAGCGCATGAATTGGGCGAAATCGAAGCCCGAGGCGGCGGCCATGGCGGCGACGAAATCCTCGCAGGTCACCGCCTGTCCGTCGTGGCGGCGGAAGTATTCGTCCATGCCGGCGCGGAAGCCGTCGCGGCCGATCAGGGTCTGGATCATGCGGATGACCTCGGCGCCCTTTTCGTAGACGGTGGCGGTGTAGAAATTGTTGATCTCGACGAAGCTGGCCGGGCGGATCGGATGCGCCATCGGGCCGGCATCCTCTGGGAACTGGGCGGCGCGCAGGCCGCGCACCTCGCGGATGCGGGCGGTCTGCCGGTTGTGCAGGTCGGCGCCGAATTCCTGGTCGCGGAAGACGGTCAGGCCTTCCTTCAACGACAGCTGGAACCAGTCGCGGCAGGTGACGCGGTTGCCGGTCCAGTTGTGGAAATACTCGTGGGCGACGACGCGGTCGATGTTCTCGAAATCGACGTCGGTCGCGACGTCGCTGCGCGCCAGCACGTACTTGGTGTTGAAGATGTTGAGGCCCTTGTTTTCCATGGCCCCCATGTTGAAATCGCCGACGGCGACGATCATGTAGTGGTCGAGGTCGCATTCGAGGCCGAAGCGTTCCTCGTCCCATTTCATGGATTTCTTCAGGGCGTCCATGGCGTGCGGGCACTGGTCGAGCTTGTCCGGTTCGACGTAGATGGCGAGCTGCACCTCGCGGCCGGAGGCGGTGCGGAAGCTATCGCGCAGTACGTCGAGCTTGCCGGCGACGACGGCGAACAGATAGGCCGGCTTCTTGAACGGATCTTCCCAGGTCGCCCAGTGGCGTCCATCGGCTTCTGCGCCAGCGGCGACCGGGTTGCCGTTGGCGAGCAGGACGGGGTAGGTCGCCTGGTCGGCATGCAGGGTCACGGTGTAGCGCGACATCACATCCGGCCGGTCGATGAACCAGGTGATGCGGCGGAAACCCTGCGCCTCGCATTGCGTGAAATAGCCGTCGGTCGAGCGATAGAGGCCGGACAGGCGGGTGTTATGGTCGGGCTGAATGCGGACCACCGTTTGCAGCGTGAAGGCCGCAGGCAGGTCGTTCAGGCTCAGGCTGGTCGGCGTTTCGGTGTACGTCGCCGGCTTGCCGTCTACGGCGACGCTCAGGGTATGCAATTCCTCGCCGTCGAGAACCAGGGTTGCCGGGGTGGCAACCGGATTGCGGCGCATGGCTAGAGTGCTGGTGACCGTGGTACCGTCGGCCCGGATGTCGAAGTCCAGTTCGACGTGGTCGATCAGGTAGGCCGGCGGGGTGTAGTCCTTGAGATAGACGGTCTGTGGGGTATCGGTTTTCATGGGTGGTGCAGTGCTGGGGCGGAAACGTCCGATGATACGTCAAACCCCCTCGTGCTGCCGGGCGCCACCGGTTGGCGGCGCCCGCATTGGCTGGTCAGTCGCGGCCGCGACCGTGCCCATGGCCGTGCCCGTGGTCGCCCCGGTCGTCGCCCCGGCGTTCGTGGCGATCATCGCGGCGGTCATCACGACGGCCGTCACGATAACCGTCGCGGTAGCCATCGTGGCGATCGTAATCGCGATGGCCGTAGCGTTCCTGGTAACGAGGAACGTATTCCCGCTGATACCAGCTGTCGCGGACGAAATAGACGCGTTCGCCGCAGGCGCCGTATTCGTGGCAGTGCTTGCTCCAGTGCTTGGCGTGTCCGGGCGGCACGCGCAGATAAAGCGGCGGGCGGCCCATCGGTACCGGCTGGATCATCACCGGTTGCGGGTAGAGCAGGGCGGGGGCGGGGAAGCCGCCGATATCCAGGCGGCCATAAAATCCAGGCTGGCCGATGCTGATCGAAACCTGGGCGGAGGCCGGGGCGCTCAAGGTAGCAGCGGCGGCCAGTGTGGCAGCGATTAGAAGACGTTTCATACGGATATTCCTTCGTTGTGGTGACCAAGTAACGACTCAAGGGCGGATTCTGCCGACAAGCCGATTGCAACAAAATGTTATCCGGAGGCCTGCAAATAGGAACGTTTTGGCCGCCGAGAGTTCCTTTGTGCCATCCGGAGCGTCAGCGGCGTTGCCACACCTGCCAGCGTTCGCGCCCGGCGAAGACGGTAATGGAATCGCTCACGGCGCTGTCGGCGATAAGGGTGAAATTGGCCTCCAGCAGGTCGGCCAGCTGTTCGGGCAGGATGCCGAAGGGTGGGCCTTTCGGCTGGTCGCAGACGAAGAAATAGCCAGCGAGCAGGGCACCGGACGGCAGCAGTTCGGCGACCCGTCGTCCCCAGCCGGCCCACAGCGTGCGCGGCAGGGCGCACAGGAAGGCGCGCTCGTAGATCAGGTCGAGTTGCCGTGCCGGCTGGTAGGTGAAGAAGTCGGCGCAGACCAGATCGACGGCTGCATCGCTCAGCACTTCGCGGGCGCGGGCGACGGCGATCGGCGAGAAATCGAGGGCGGTGACCGGCCAGCGGCATTCGGCCAGGTGGGCTGCCTCCCAGGCGCTGCCGCAGCCGGGGATCAGCGTGGTCAGCGGCTGCCGTTGAGCGGCGACAAAGGCGGCAAAGGCCTCCGGTGCCTTGCCGGCATCCCACGGCGTGACGCCTTCGTCGAAGCGCTTGTTCCAGAAATCAGGGTGTTCCGGACGCTGCTCCGGCGGCTTGATGGTGTCGTTCATTGTGTCTTCAGCTGGCGAGCCGACTGCTCGATCGCGTCGTCGAGGTAGCTCTGGTAGAAATCGGGAATCCGCGTGCCGACGATGGGGGCGGCCAACTGGCGGCCGTCCGGCCCGTAGAAGGCGACCACCGGCACCAGCTTGATTTTCTGGCGGCTGGCGAAGCCGGCATGTGTTGTCGCCTGGCCCTTGAAGTCGGTTAGCGCGGTGTGGCGATCCTGACTGATTTCGCGAATGACCGGCGTTTGGCCATGCTGATGGTTGGAGGTCAGCGGCAGGAGATAGTCGCGCTTGACCGTTGCGCAGAACCGGCAATCGGCACGGCTGTAGAGGACGATCAGCGGGCCGCCGGCGCGGGCGGCCTGCCCGGCTTCGGCGCGCAGGTCGGCGGCGGCTAAAAGCTCGGATGCATCAATGGAAGCCATGGGGGCGCATGCTAGAATCAGTGTTCCTAATAGCCCTGTCCAACGCCGCATCATGTCCCGTCCTTCCAAGATCGTCATTGCCTCCCGCGAATCCCGTCTGGCCATGTGGCAGGCGGTGCACGTTAGAGATCGCTTATCGAGTTTAAATCCGGGGGCGGAAGTTGTCATTCTCGGCATGACCACCAAGGGCGACCAGATCCTCGACCGCCCGCTCGCCGAAATCGGCGGCAAGGGCCTGTTCATCAAGGAACTCGAAGTCGCCATGCAGGAAGGCCGGGCCCACCTCGCTGTGCATTCGATGAAGGACGTGCCCATGGTGATGCCGGAAGGCTTCGTGCTGGCCGCCATCTCGGCCCGCGAAAACCCGCGCGACGCCTTCGTCTCGAACAAGTACAACGGCCTGGACGATCTGCCGGCCGGCGCCGTGGTCGGCACCTCCAGCCTGCGCCGCGAAGCCATCCTGCGCGCCAAATATCCGCAGCTGGTCATCAAGAGCCTGCGCGGCAACCTCGATACCCGCCTGAAGAAGCTTGATGCCGGCGAATACGACGCCATCATCCTGGCCGCGGCCGGCCTGATTCGCCTCGGCCTGAAGGACCGCATCAAATCCGTGCTGACCCCGGAACAGTCGTTGCCGGCGCCGGGGCAGGGCGCGCTGGGCATCGAACTGGTCGATGGCGACAGCGCGATGGCTGCCGTCGTCGCTCCGCTCAACGACGCTGAGACGGCCCACTGCGTCAAGGCCGAACGCTCCTTCTCGCGCGCCCTGGGCGGCTCCTGCCAGGTGCCGCTGGGCGGCTACGCGGTGATCGACAATGGCCAACTGTGGCTGCGCGGTTTCGTCGCCACCGCCGACGGCAAGGAAATGGTCAGCGCCGAACTGCGCGGCAACCCGGCCGACGACGAAGCGCTCGGCCTGCAACTGGCGGCCGAACTGCGCGCCAAGGGCGCCGACGCCATCCTGGAAAAGCTCGCCCACTGCAAATGAGCGGCCCGCTGGCCGGACGCACCGTGGTCGTCACCCGGCCGCAGGCGCAGGCTGCGCCGCTGGCCGAGGCGATCGCTGCTGACGGGGGCGTGCCCCTGGTTTTTCCGCTGCTCGAAATAGCGCCGGCGGCCGATCCGCAGCCGCTGCTTGAAGCCGCAGCTCGGCTCGGCGAATACGCGCTGGCGGTATTCGTCAGCCCGAACGCGGTCGACCATGCCTTGCCGGTGCTCCTGGCGCCTGGCCCGTGGCCGGTAGCGCTGCAACCGGCGGCCGTCGGTCCGGGAACCGTCAAGGCCCTGGCGGAACGGGGCGTGGCCGGCTGCATCGCACCGACCGAACGTTTCGATTCAGAAGCCCTGCTCGCCCTGCCAGAACTGGCGGCGGAACGGATGACGGGCCGCCGGGTAGCCATCTTCCGCGGCGACGGCGGGCGCGAACTGCTTGCCGACACGCTGCGCGAACGCGGGGCGACGGTCGATTGCATCGCCTGTTACCGCCGTTCCGGACCCTCGGCCGGCGTCGCACCGCTGCTCGCCGCCTGGCGGGAGGGGCGTCTCGATGCGCTGACCGTGTCGAGTAGCGAAGGCTTGCGCCACTTAGTCGATCTGCTCGATGGCGAGGGGCGGACCTTCCTGCAGCAGACCCCGCTGTTCGTACCGCATGCCCGCATTGCCGAGATTGCCCGGACTTTGGGTTTGAGCAACATTATCCTTACCGATGCCGCCGATGCCGGCCTTCTCGCCGGCTTGCGTGCTTATAATTGGCCGAAATGATGTCCGATAACGATACTCCTCCCCCTCAGAAACCAAGTTCGGCCCCGCTTGCAGCTCGCCCTTCCGGCCGCCGGGGAGCATGGCTGGCGGTCGCAGTCGCCGCCCTGGCGCTGGCCGGCTGGCAATGGTTCGAAACCCGCCAGAAACTGAACGACCTGCAACATGAGGTCAGCCGCAAGCTGGGCGAATTCGACACCGGCAACAAGGAAGAGCGCGGTGCCCAGAAGCAGATGCGCGAGCAGATCGACGCGCTGCAGGCCAAGCTGGGCGCTGTCGACGGGCGGTTCACCGAATTCCAGGCGCAGACCGAGGCGCTCAAGGCGCTCAACCAGGATATCGCTCGCGGCCGCGAAGAGGCGACCCTGCTCGAGGTTGAGCAGGCGATCACGCTGGCCGGGCAGCAGCTGCAACTGGCCGGCAACGTGCCGGTCGCCATCCTCGCCCTGCAGACGGCCGATTCCCGGCTTGCCCGCCTGGATCGTCCGCAATACCTGCCTCTGCGCAAGGCACTGGCCAAAGATCTGGAAAAACTGAACGCCCTGCCTTTTGTCGATATGCCGGGCGTCAGCCTGCGTCTCGAACAACTCATTCTCGGCATCGACAAGCTGCCGCTGACCGCCTACGGCCGTCCGGTCGAAAAGTCGGAAGCCCAGAAGGCCGCCGCCGCGGCCCCCTGGTGGCAGCGCACCGGCGGCGAGGTATGGCAGGAACTGAAGGGCCTGGTTCGCATCCAGCGTTTCGACCGCGACGATTCGGCGCTGCTGGCTCCCGGGCAGGGCTATTTCCTGCGCGAGAACCTCAAGCTGCGCCTGCTCAATGCCCGTCTCGCCCTGTTTTCGCGCGATCAATGGACTTACCGCAATGAACTGAAAGTCGCCCAGGAATGGCTGGGTCGGCATTTCGACGCCAACGACAAGGCGGTGGTGGCGGCCCAATCGACCCTGCGCCAGATGACGGCAACCGAGATCAATGTCGAACTGCCCAATCTCAACGAGACCCAGGCTGCGCTGCGCAGCCTGCGCCAGGCCAAGGAAAAGCGGTGAGGGGGCTGTTCTGGATACTGGCCCTGTCCGGGCTGGCGGTGGCCGTTGCCCTGGGCGCCCGCCTCAATGACGGCTATCTGCTGCTGGTCGTGCCGCCGTGGCGGGTCGAGATTTCGCTGAATCTGTTCATCGTCGCCCTGTTTGCCCTCTTTTTAGCTTTCTATGCGGTGCTGCGCATGTCGTCCGCCACCTTCGGCCTCCCCCGGCGGGTTCGCGAGTATCGCGCCCGGCGTCAGCGCGATCTGGCCGGTCTGGTGTTTCAGGATGCCGTGCGTCTGCTGTTCGAGGGGCGCTTCGGCCAGGCCATGAAGAAGGCCGCCGAGGCCCATGGTGCCGGGACGGCGCCCGGCCTGTCGGCGCTGATCGCGGCCCGCGCCGCGCAGCGCATGCGCGAGCCGGAAAAGCAGCAATACTGGCTGGAGCACGCCAAGACCGACGACCCGCGGACCGAAGCGGCGACCCTGATGCTCGATGCCGAAATGGCCAACGAGGAACGGCGCTTTGCCGATGCGCTGGAGGCGCTGGGCCGTTTGCAAGGCAAGCAGGGGCGCCACATTGCCGCACTGCGTCTCGAATTGCGGGCGCGTCAGGGTGCCGGCGACTGGCCGGGCGTGCTCAAGCTGGTGCGCCAACTAGCCAAGCGCGACGCGCTGCCCGCCGAGGTGGTGCGCGAAGTCCTCAGCCAAGCCCATCTGGCCAATATCGCCGGGCGGCGTCACGACCGGGGGCAACTGGTTGGCTACCTGCGCAGTATTCCTGAAGATGAGCGCGGCGGTCGCGTCATGCTGGCGGCAGCGCGGGGCTTGATGGCCTTGCAGGCCGACAGCGAGGCGCAGAAGCTGATCGAAGCGACACTCGACCAGGCCGACGACGACACCTGGCAATCCGAACTGGTCGCCATTTACGGCCGCCTGTCGGGAAGCGAGCCGACCGCCCGCATCGCCAAGGCCGAAGGCTGGCTGCGCCGTCATCCGGACGATGCCGTGCTGCTCCTGGCCCTGGGCCGGATGTGCCAGCGCCAGCGCCTGTGGGGCAAAGCACAAAGCTATCTGGAAGCTTCGCTCTCGGTGCAGGCGGCGCAGGAGACGCACCTGGAGCTGGCGCACTTGCTCGACCAGCTCGACAAGGCTGAAGAAGCCAACAAACACTATCGGGCCAGTGCTCAGTTCAACGAAAACTAGGCGCGCCCAAATCAAAGGAGGGGAAATGCTGAATATCGACTTGCGGAAAATCTACAACTTTTATCCGGTCGAGCCGGCACCCGATCCGGCCGCGCTGCCGACGGGTGGCGACGTCTATTACGAATGCCTGGATTGCACGGTGATCGTCAACTCCGTGCCGCACATCAAGGCCGCTTGTGCTTGCGGCAATCTGGCCGGCGGTGGCGGCAAGATGGGCGTCAAGAACCCGGCGCGCGTCCGTGTGGTCAAGGGCAAGTTGAAGTAGTTGCTGGAATCCAGGATCGAGGATCGAGCGTTTCGCTCAAGCCCCAAGGCAACTCGATCCTAGACCGCCCAATCCTGCGGCTGCAGGAAGACCTCGTACAGTTCAGCTTCCGGCGTGCCGGCTTCCGGCTTCCAGTCGTAGCGCCATTTGACGACGGGCGGTAGCGACATCAGTATCGATTCGGTGCGCCCGCCCGATTGCAGGCCGAACAGCGTGCCGCGATCCCAGACCAGATTGAATTCGACGTAGCGGCCCCGGCGATAGGCCTGGAAGTCGCGCTCGCGCTCGCCGTAGGGGGTGTCGAGACGCTTGGCGAGGATCGGCAGGTAGGCAGTGGTGAAGGCGTTGCCGACCGCCTGGGTGAGCGCGAAGCAGCGTTCAAACGGACTTTCCCCGCCGGCACCGCCTTCATTGAGGTCGTCGAAGAAAATGCCGCCGACGCCGCGTTGCTCGTTGCGGTGTTTCAGGAAGAAGTACTCGTCGCACCACTTCTTGTACTTCGGATAGACCTCGTCGCCGAAGGGCTCCAGGGCGTCCTTGCAGGTGCGGTGGAAATGCACGACATCGTCTCGCTGGCCGTAATAGGGCGTCATGTCCATGCCGCCGCCGAACCACCAGACATCGGCTTCGCCTTCCTTGCTGGCGACGAAGCAGCGCACATTCATGTGTGCAGTCGGGCAGTACGGATTGCGCGGGTGGAGGACCAGCGAGACGCCCATCGCTTCCCACGAGCGGCCGGCCAGTTGCGGACGCACGGCGGTGGCCGAGGCGGGCAGCGATTTGCCGGTGACGTGCGAGAAATTGACGCCGCCGCGCTCGAAGAAAACGCCTTCCTCAATCAGCCGCGAAATGCCGCCGCCACCTTCCGGACGCACCCAGGAATCGGTGCGGAAAGGCTGGCCGTCGAAAGCCTCCAGTTCGCTGACGATGCGGCTTTGCAGGCCGGTGAAGAAATCTTTGAGGCGGGTGGTGTCCATCTATGCTCCGGGGAAATGAAACGGGCGGCTCATCACTAGAATGAGCCGCCCGTCGGATTGTTTATTGTTTAAATAGTTCAGCGGCTGACTGCGCGGTGGCCGATATCCTTGCGGAACTGCATGCCGTCCCAGCCGATCTGGGCGACCGCCTCGTAGGCGCTCTTTTGGGCCAGCTTGACGTTTTCGCCCAACGCCGTCACGCACAGTACCCGGCCGCCGTTGGTGACGACTTGGCCGTCCTGGTCGGCCGTGCCGGCATGGAAGACGTGGCAGTCTTCACCGAAGCTGTTGCCCTTGGGCAGACCGATGATGGCGTCGCCCTTCTTCGGGGTCTCCGGATAATTGGCGGCGGCGAGCACGACGCCCAGAGCGATGCGGCGATCCCACTCGGCTTCGACCTGGTCCAGCGTGCCGTCGATGCCGTGTTCGAGCAGCTTCACGAAGTCGGACTTCAAGCGCATCAGGATAGGCTGGGTTTCCGGGTCGCCCATGCGGCAGTTGAATTCCAGCGTCTTCACTGAGCCATCCTTGCCGATCATCAGGCCGGCGTACAGGAAGCCGGTGAAGGGGATGCCATCGGCCGCCATGCCGCGCACCGTCGGCAGGATGATTTCGCGCATTGCCTTGGCGTGCACTTCCGGGGTGACGCAGGGGGCCGGGGAGTAAGCGCCCATGCCGCCGGTATTCGGGCCCTGGTCGCCGTCGAAGATGCGCTTGTGGTCCTGGCTGGAGGCCAGAGCAAGCACGTTCTTGCCATCGACCATGACGATGAAGCTGGCTTCCTCGCCATCGAGGAAGTCCTCGATGACGACGCGGGCGCCGGCATCGCCCAGCTTGTTGCCTGACAGCATGTCGTCGATGGCAGCATGCGCCTCGGCGAGACTCATCGCCACGACGACGCCCTTGCCGGCGGCCAGGCCGTCAGCCTTGATGACGATGGGAGCACCCTGGCGGTCGATATAGGCGTGGGCCGCCGCGGCATCGGAGAAGGTCTCGAAAGCGGCGGTCGGAATGTTGTGACGAGCCATGAAACGCTTGGCGAAATCCTTCGAGGACTCGAGCTGGGCGGCTTCCTTGGTCGGGCCGAAAATCTTCAGGCCGCGGGCGCGGAAGGCATTGACCACGCCGGCGGCGAGCGGTGCTTCCGGGCCGACCACGGTGAGGTGTACCTTGTTCTGTTCGGCGAAGTCGGCCAAGGCTTCCGGATCGGTGATGTTGATGTTCTGCAGCTCGTGCTCGCGTGCCGTGCCGGCATTGCCGGGCGCGACATAGACGGTCTGCATGCCGGGCGTCTGTGCGAGGCGCCAGGCCATGGCGTGCTCGCGGCCGCCGGAACCGATTACCAGTAGTTTCATGGCTTTAATCCTTAACCCTCTGTTTACTTACTTGCACCACTGTCTTTCACAGGGAATGCCATCGTTGTTGCCGTCCATCTTGGTTCCCGGGCAATTTTTCAGGAACCAGGTGGCTTCTCCGCAGGATGTCATCTGCGAACAATAAATTCGTCCATCGCAGGTGTACGTTTTGCTAGCGGGGCGGTCTGGTCTTGTGGTCGGACGCTCGCTCGGCAAATCGGTGGAAAACACCTGCTCGGAAACTGCTAGTCTGATCGTTTGCTGATACTTGCCGTAGCCATACCAGCCAAGGCTGGCAAGGATCAGCAGGACAACCAGATTTTTCATCGATCAATGGCGGAAGTGACGTGCCCCCGTGAAGACCATCGCGATGCCGTGTTCGTCGGCCGCAGCGATGACTTCCTCATCGCGCATCGAGCCGCCCGGCTGGATGACGGCGACGGCACCGGCTTCGGCCAGCACGTCGAGACCGTCGCGGAACGGGAAGAAGGCGTCAGAGGCGACGACCGAGCCCTTCAGCGGCAGGCCGGCGTTTTGCGCCTTGATGCTGGCGATCTTGGTCGAATCGACGCGGCTCATCTGGCCGGCGCCGACGCCCAGCGTCATGCCGCCGCCGCAGAAGACGATGGCGTTGGACTTGACGAACTTGGCAACGCGCTCGGCGAAGAGCAGGTCTTCGATCTGCTGGGCGGTCGGCTGCACCTTGGTGACGACCTTCAGGCCGGACGCCTGGGCGGTGAAGTCATCCGCGGTCTGGACCAGCAGACCGCCGCCGACGCGCTTGAGTTCCAGCTTGTTCAGGTCACGGCCAAGCGGCACGACCAGCACGCGCAGGTTGGCCTTGGAGGCCAGCGCGGCCTTGGCTTCGGCGGTGAAGGACGGGGCGATCAGCACTTCGACGAAGTGCTTGCGCTCGTTCATGGCGTTGACCACGTCGATGCCGACTGCGCCATTGAAGGCGATGATACCGCCGAAGGCCGAGGTCGAATCGGTCTGGAAGGCCTTTTCGTAGGCACCGAGCAGGGTGCCGTCGATGGCCACGCCGCACGGGTTGGCGTGCTTGATGATGACGCAGGCCGGGGCGTCGAAGGCCTTGACGCATTCCCAGGCGGCATCCGAGTCGGCGATGTTGTTGTAGGACAGTTCCTTGCCCTGCAGCTGGGTGTAGGCAGCGATACTGCCGGCCAGCGGCGTGGTGTCGCGGTAGAAGGCGGCCTGCTGGTGCGAGTTCTCGCCGTAGCGCAGGATTTCGGTACGGTCGAAGGCCAACTGCAGCTTGGCCGGGAAGATCGCCGGGGTCGGCGCAGCTTCGGCCGGCTTGGCTTCGGCGCCTTCGTCGAGGCCGGTCAGCCAGTTGGCGATCATGCTGTCGTAGCGGGCGGTGTGCGTGAAGGCCTTCTTTGCCAGGCCGAAACGGGTCGCCAGTTGCAGGGCGCCGCCGTTAGCCTTCATTTCGGCGAGCAGCGGGGCATAGTCTTCCGGATCGGTGACGATGGCGACGCCGGCGTAGTTCTTGGCCGAGGAGCGGACCATGGCCGGACCGCCGATGTCGATGTTCTCGATCGCGTCTTCCAGCGTGACGCCAGCCTTGGCGATGGTGGCGGCGAACGGATAGAGGTTCACGCAGACCAGATCGATGGTCGGGATGCCGTGGGCGTCAATGGTCGCCATGTGCTCGGCCAGGTCGCGGCGGGCCAGGATGCCGCCGTGCACCTTCGGATGCAGGGTCTTGACGCGACCATCGAGCATTTCCGGGAAGCCGGTGTAGTCGCCGATTTCGGTGACAGCGAGGCCAGCATCGCGCAGCATCTTGGCGGTGCCGCCGGTGGACAGGAGCTTCACCCCCTGGGCAGCGAGGCCCTGGGCGAATTCGAGAATGCCCGTCTTGTCGGAGACGGAAATCAGCGCTTGCTTGATGGTCATGGTAGTCAGGAGTTATGAGTAATCGGTTGTTAGCGAGTGGTTGCCCGTGAGATGTCGTTAGCCAATAGCTGTCGCTGTCAGCCAATGCTTGGCAACTACAGCAACTGGTGTTCGGTAAGTTTCTTGCGCAAGGTGTTACGGTTGATGCCGAGCATTTCGGCGGCCAGCGTCTGGTTGTCGCCAGCTTTTGCCAGCACCACTTCGAGCATCGGCTTTTCGACGCTGCGCAAAACCATGTCATAGATCGCGGCCGGCTTTTCCCCGTCCAGGTCGCGGAAATACTGCTCCAGTGCGTTGATGACGCACTTCCCCAAGTCATGTTGGCTCATGCTGCCAACGCCTCCTCTGTGTATTTTAAATGTGCATGCTCTGCCGCCAGATGGCAGAAAAAGTCGTTCACCGCCTGCATCTGTTGGTCGATGCTGGGCAGGACGTTCATTTCCTTGCGGAAGGCCGCCGAGCCGACCAGCCCCTTGGTGTACCAGGAGATGTGCTTGCGGGCGACCTTGAACCCCGTTTCCGGGCCGTAGAAAGCGTAGAGGTCTTCGAGATGCGCCAGCAGGATGGCGTGGATCTCCTTGACCTCGGCCGGCGGCAGGTGCTCGCCGGTGTTCAGATAGTGTTCGATTTCGCGGAACAGCCAGGGGCGGCCCTGGGCGGCGCGGCCGATCATGATGCCGTCGGCGCCGGTCACGTCGAGGACGTGCTTAGCTTTTTCCGGCGTCGTGATGTCGCCGTTGGCGATGACCGGGATCCTGATCAGCGATTTGACCGCGGCGATGGTCTCGTACTCGGCCTCGCCGGTGTATTGCTGGCAGCGGGTCCGGCCATGGATGGCAACGGCGCGCACGCCGGCGCTCTCGGCGATGCGGGCGATGGTCGGCGCGTTCTTGTTGGCGATGTTCCAGCCGGTGCGGAATTTCAGCGTCACCGGGGTGTCGGGAATGGCGCCGACGACGGCGTCGAGAATCTGGCCGACCAGCTTTTCGTCCTGCATCAGCGCCGAGCCGGCCATCACGTTGCAGACCTTTTTGGCCGGACAGCCCATGTTGATGTCGATGATCTGGGCGCCGTTGTCGACGTTGTGCTTGGCGGCCTCGGCCATCATTTTCGGGTCGGCGCCGGCGATCTGCACCGAGATCGGCGCCACTTCGCCGGTATGGTTGGCACGGCGCAGGGTTTTGGCGCTGCCGTAGAGCAGCGAGTTGGAGGTGACCATTTCGGACACGGCCAGGCCGGCGCCCAATTTCTTGCACAACTGACGGAAGGGACGATCGGTGACCCCGGCCATCGGCGCGACGAAGAGATTGTTCCGTAAGGTAAAACCGACAAATTCCATGGGCGAACGCGGGCTGCGGGGTAGATCAGGGGAAGCGGGCATTTTACCCGAGTCGGCGCCTAAAAAATAGTCAAATCGTGAAGCTTAGGGTTAACAGCAAGGCGAAGACGAGTTGCAGGCCGGCGGTGGCGGCGAGGATGGAATTGAACACTGGACCGGGTGGCTCGCGGTGAAAACGTCGGATCAGGCGCAGGGCGAGCGGCAAGGAGAGCAGGGGCAGGGCGGCCGGCCAGCCGAGCGGCGCCAGCAGCGGCAGCAGGGCGTAGGGGGCGAGCATTTCGGCGGCGTAGATGCGGCGGGTGGCGGGACGGCCGAGGCGGACGGCCAGCGTGTTCTTGCCGTTTTTCGCGTCGCCGTCGAGGTCGCGGTAATTGTTGACGGTGATCACAGCCGCCGCATGGATGCCGACCAGGCTTGCCGCCAGCAACACGATGGGCGACAGGGCGAGCGTCTGCAGGTAGTAGCTGCCACCGACGGCGACCAAGCCGAAGAAGACGAAAACGAAAACCTCGCCGAGCGGGCCGTAGGCGATCGGCTTCGGGCCGCCGGTGTAGGCCCAGCCGGCCGCCAGCGAGGCGAGGCCGATGGCGACGATGGGCCAGCCGCCATGGGCGACGAGGTAGATGCCGCACAGGAAGGCCAGTGCAAAACACAGCCAGGCGCCGGCCTGGACCTTGCTCGGCGTCAGCCAGCCTTCGGCCGTGGCGCGCTTGGGGCCGAGGCGTTCCGGGGTGTCGGTGCCGCGCAGGAAGTCGCCGACATCGTTGAACAGGTTGGTGCCGATCTGGATGAAAGCGGCGCCCAGAGCGGCGGCGATCAGCGGCAGCCAGAGCAGATGGCCGACGTCATGCCAGGCGACGGCGGTGCCGACGATCACCGGTGACAGCGAAACGGTCAGCGTCTTCGGTCGGCAGGCAAGGAACCAGGCGGTGGTTTTGTTCATGTGGGTGGGACGGGCAGCGAATGGTGCGACTTTAGCGTGGCGTCGCACCTTCGCCCTTGGCGCAGATCAAGGCCAGGCGCGGGCGCCCCAGATCATGCGCTTGGCGACGAAGTGGCGGGCCGGCGGGCAGACGTCGAGGGCGAGCAAGCCGAGGCCGCGCACCAGCTTGAGTGGGGCGAAGTCGTTGGAGAAGGTGCAGACGATCTGGTCGGTGAACCAGGCGCTGCCCCGGCGGTCGAGGCGGCGGCTGGAGGCGTAACGGCTCAGGCTGTCGCGGCCGAGGCCTTGTGCGAGCAGGATTTCGGCCAGTTGCCAGGCGTCGCGGATGCCGAGATTGAAGCCCTGGCCGGAAACCGGATGCAGGGTCTGCGCGCTGTTGCCTATCCATACTTCGCCGCCCTTTACCAGCGTATCGCGCAGGCGCAGGGCGAGCGGGAAGCGGCTGCGCGGGCCGGGATTGGCGAAGCTCAGGCGCTGGCCGAACTGTTTTTGCAGGGCGGCGGTGAAGGCGGCGTCGTCCAGTGCCATGACGGCATCGGCCTTGGCTGGCGGCAGCGTAAAGACAATGGAGTATTCGTCGCCGAGCGGCAGCAGAGCGAGCGGACCGTCCGGCGTGAAACGCTCCCAGGCGCGCTTGTCGTGCCCCGGTGTTGGCGTGACTTCGCAGATCACCGCATGCTGGGCGTAGTCGCTGACCGCAACGGCCGGGTCGTCGCCTGGCGTGCCTTCGGCGTGCACCAGCAGCTTGGTGCGGAAGGTCCGCAACTGGCCTGCGTGGCGCAGGGCGACGGTGACGTGATCGTCGGCCGGGGTGATGTCGAGGATTTCGGCTTCGGTCAGGACGGCGTCGGCCGCCAGGTTGGCGGCCAGCGCGGCAGCCAGGTCGCGGTACCGGACGACGTAGCCGAGGGCGGGCAGGGCGTAATCGGTGCGGTCGATCAGGGTGCGGCCGAAGCCGTCCTGCTGCGAGATGTGGATGGTTTCGATCGGCGTCGCGGCACGCGTCGGCCAGCTGGCGATCTGTTCGAGCAGTTGGCGGGCGCCATGCGACAGGGCGAGGGCGCGCGGGTCGCCTTGCTGGGCTGCCAGGGGGCGCCGGTCTACCAGCAGGGATTTCTGGCCGCCGGCAGACAGTGCCAGGTGCAGGGTCATGCCGACCGGGCCGGCACCGACGATCAGGATGTCGACCTGTTCGACGACCGGCTCAGTCATGGCGCATGACTTCCTCGATCTCGGCCACCGTCTTCGGCGCCGTGGTGTAGACGTCGCAGCCGTCGGTCGTGACGCGCACGTCGTCCTCGATGCGGATGCCGATGCCGGCCAGTGCCGGCGGGATGTCGTCGGCCGGGCGGATGTAGAGGCCGGGTTCGACGGTCAGCGTCATGCCCGGTTCCAGCCGGGTCCATTCGGCGCCGACCTTGTATTCGCCGGCATCGTGCACGTCGAGGCCGAGCCAGTGGCCGGTGCGGTGCATGTAGAAGCGGCGGAAATCGCCTTTCTCTATCAGATTATCGACATCGCCGTGGAGTAGCTTGAGGTCGACCAGGCCCTGGGTCAGCACGCGCACGGCGGCATCGTGGCCTTCCATGAAGTGGCGGCCGGGGGCGACGGCGGTGATGGCGGCGGCCTGGGCGGCGAGGACGATTTCGTAAACGTCCTTCTGTGCCGCATTGAAGCGGCCATTGACCGGGAAGGTCCGGGTGATGTCGGCGGCGTAGCCTTCGACTTCGCAGCCGGCGTCGACCAGGACCAGGGTATTGTCGTTGAGCACCTTGTCGTTGGACACGTAGTGCAGCACGCAGGCGTTGGCGCCGCCGGCGACGATGGGCGTATAGGCGTGGGCATCGGCGCCGCGTTTGCGGAATTCGTAGCTCAGTTCGGCTTCCAGCTCGTACTCGGCGACGCCAGGGCGGCAGGCGCGCATGGCGCGGGCGTGGCCGGCGCTGGCGATGTCGGCCGAACGCTGCTGGATGTTGGCTTCGGCGGCGTCCTTGACCAGGCGCATGGCGTCGAGTTCGGCGCGCAGGTCGTGGATGGCGCGCGGCGCCCGCTTGCCGGCCCGGGTCTGGGCGCGCACTTCGTTCAGCGCCTTGGCGATACGGGCGTCCCAGACGGCGTCGTGGCCGATGGCGTGCCACAGCGTGTCGCGGTCGACGAGGAATTCGGCCAGTTTCTTGTCGAGTTGCTCGATCGGGTAGGCGGCGTCGAAACCGAAGGCAGCCTTGGCGGCTTTCGGGCCGTAGCGGTAGCCGTCCCAGATTTCCCGCTCTTCATGTTTTTCACGGCAGAAGAGAATGGATTTGGGTTTCTTGCCGCCGATCAACACGGCGACGGCTTCCGGTTCCGGGAAGCCGGTCAGGTACCAGAAGTAGCTGTCGAAGCGATAAAGGTGGTGCGCGTCGCGGTTGCGGATGACTTCCGGCGCGGTCGGCACGATGGCGATCCCCCCGCCAATGACGTTCAGCAGGCGCTTGCGGCGAGCGAGAAAGTGGGCGTGGGTCATGCGTTCCTCAATTCGGCATCCAGTTCCGCAAGGCGTTGCGGCGTTCCTACATCGACCCAGCGGCCGGTAAAGCGTTCCCCGGTCAGCGTGCCGGCGGCGATGGCGGCATCGAGCAGCGGGCGCAGCTTCATGACCGTACCGGGCTTTACCCCGGCGAAGAACTCCGGCGAGAAGATGCTGATGCCGGCGTAGGTCAGTGTTTGCTCACCGTGGGCGTAAATGACGCGCTCGCCGTCCAGACTGAAATCGCCGCCAGCGTGGTGGGCAGGGTTGGCGACCATGACCAGATGGGCGTTTTTGCCAGCCAACTGATGGGCGTGGCGAAAATCCCAGTCGCAATAGACGTCGCCATTGACCACCAGGAAGGGCTGGTCGCCAAGGAGCGGCAGGGCGGTGGCGACGCCGCCGGCGGTTTCCAGGGCGCCCGGCGGTTCGGGCGAATAGGCGATGCTGAGCCCCCACTGCGAGCCATCGCCCAGCGCTGTTTCGATCTGCCCGCCGAGATGGGCGTGGTTGATGACGATTTTCGAGAAGCCCGCCGCAGCTAGCCGTTCCAGATGCCAGACGATCAGGGGCTTGCCGCCGGCCGCCAGCAGCGGTTTGGGCGTGTGGTCGGTCAGCGGCCGCATGCGTTCGCCGCGGCCGGCGGCGAGGATCATGGCTTTCATAGGATCGAGTTTTTAGGATTGAGGATCGAGTGGTCCAGAGCGAGGGTTTTTGCTAACGGCTAATAACTAACGACTAACAACTCGTCCTTACCGCCGGTAGCCGATCTGCTCGGTGTTGCCTTCCAAGCGGTCGAGCAGGTTCTGCAGCGGCTTGAGCTGGACGTAGCGGCCGGCCGTCTTGCGGGCGTAGTTTATGAAGCGGGGCAGGTCTTCGCTGTACTTGTCCTTGCCGTCGCGGTACTTCAGGCGGCAGAAGATGCCGAGCACCTTGAGGTGGCGTTGCAGGCCCATCAGTTCGTACTCGCGCCAGAAGGCGCCGAAGTCCTCGCGTACCGGCAGGCCGGCGGCGCGGGCCTTTTCCCAGTAGCGGACGACCCAGTCGATTTCCTGTTCTTCGTCCCAGGAGATGAAGGCGTCGCGGAACAGCGAGACGACGTCGTAGGTGATCGGGCCGCAGACGGCGTCCTGGAAATCGATGATGCCCGGGGTCAGGCGTTCGGCGCTTTCGACGACCATCAGGTTGCGCGGCATGAAGTCGCGATGGACGAACACCTTGGGCTGGGCCAGCGCCGAATTGATCAGGAACTTGAAGCTGCGGTCGAGCATGATCTTCTCGTCGTCGCTCAGTTCGACGCCGAGGTGGCGGCCGACGAACCATTCCGGGAAGAGGTCGAGTTCGCGACGCAGCAGCGTGCCATCGTAGGGCGGTAGGGTGGCAGCGCTGGAGGCGAGCTGCCATTTGACCAGCACATCGAGCACCGGGCGAATCAGCAGGTCGGCCAGCGACAGGTCTGCGTTCAGCGCGTCGAGGTAGCCGATGCGGCCGAGATCGGTGAGGACCAGGAAGCCGTTGTCGAGATCCTTGTCGAGAATGCGCGGGGCGGCCAGATCAGCCTTGGCGAGCAGGCCGGCGACGTGGATGAAGGGCTTGCAGTCCTCTTTTTCCGGCGGCGCGTCCATCAGGATGCGCGTGCTGCCATCCGGCCAGGTCAGCCGGAAATAGCGACGGAAGCTGGCATCGGCCGAGGCCGGGGTGATCTGGACCGATTGATTGGGGAAGCGCTCGGCTACCCAGTTTGTAACAAGTTGATCGCGCGTCGAGGCTTGCATAAGCGGGCGGAGGTGGGTTCGTTGTAAAATGCCGGGATTTTAACACTCGGGTTCCGGTCGTTCCGGTCCTCACTCTTCCTCGAACGCCTGAATGCCCGGTTTTCCCCGCCGTCCGCTCGCTGTTTTCGTCTGCTGCCTGTTTGCCGGCACGCAGGCGGGATATGCGGCTATCGACCTCGAACGGACAATCGCGCCGGCTGCCGACTCGGCCGCGCAGGAAGAGGTGCAGACGCCGCTCCTTCTGGCGGCCAACGACCTACCGCTCAATTTGCGCCAGGAGCGCAAATTCGATGTCCTGAAGAAAAAAAAGGAACCGGTAGAGAAGGAACAGGCGCCCAGGGCTCCACTCGAAGAAGCGCCGGTGGCGCTAAAACATGATGATAGCTATCCGCTGTTCATCATTGCCGATCAAATCGAAGGCCAGTCCGACGAGGTGACGGAGGCCGAGGGCAATGTCGAGTTGCGCAAGGTCGGCAACCTGCTTTATGCGGATCGTCTGACCTATCGCCCGCTCGACGATGAAGTCGAAGCGACCGGCTCCGTCCGCCTGTTGCAGGATGGCTCCGAGATCAGCGGCCCGCATTTGCGCATGAAGATGACAGAACAGGTCGGCTCGGCGGAGCAGGTGACCTATCACATCGTGCGCGACGTGCCGAGCCGCTTCTATGCCCAGCAACAGACGGTAGTGACGGTAGCGAGTAGCAATGCAAATACGTCGGGCGCGCCGATGATGCTCAACGTGGCCAACAGTTACGGGCTGCCGACACAATTGCCGCCGCCTCGCCAGTCGGAGGCCAATGGTTACGCCGAGCGCATCGACTTTGAGGGCGAGAACCAGATGTCGCTCTTCTCGAATACCTATTCGACCTGCAAGCCGGGGAGCGCCGATTGGTACCTGAAGACTGCGGAAACGCATCTTGACTACGATCAAGGCGAGGGTACGGCCAAGGATGCCACCCTGTGGTTCCAGGGGGCACCCATCCTCTATACCCCGCTGGCCTCCTTCCCGCTGAACAACCTGCGTCGTTCCGGCATTCTGCATCCGCATTTCTCGACTTCGACACGCAGCGGTCTCGATTTCACGGTGCCCTATTATCTAAATTTAGCACCGAATTACGACCTGACCCTGGCGCCGCGCTACCTGTCAAAGCGTGGTACACAACTGGGCGCCGATGCCCGTTACGTCGATTACCACTACGAGGGGCAGGCGCGCTTCGAGTACATGCCGAACGACGAGATGCTCGGGCGCAGCCGCTATGCTTATCGCATCGATCATCGACAGAACCTGGGGCGTGGGCTTTCGGCGGTGATTAACTGGAACGGCGTTTCCGACGATTACTACTGGCAGGACATGACCTCCCGCCTGTTGCAAACATCGCAAACCCAGCTACCTCGGCTGGTGTCGCTGGGCTATTCGCCTGCGCCCTGGCTGCAGACCAATATGCAGGTTCTGCGTTACCAGACCTTGCAGATCGACCCGTCCAACCCGATCGCGCGTCCCTACTTCCTCGAGCCGCAACTGAACCTCATTGCTTACAAGCCGAACCTGTTTAAGACCGATTTCTCGGCGGTAGGCCAGTATTCGCGCTTTACCCATGTCGATCCAACCAAGGTGCAGGGCGATCGTATGGTGTTCTATCCGCAGGTGTCGTTGCCCATCGTCCATCCAGCTTTCCAGATCACCCCCAAGGTCGGCCTGCATCTGACAAAATATTCGCTGGACGATCAAACTTCCGGCCTGCCCAATACTTACAGTCGGGCCTTGCCAACCTTTTCGCTCGACTCGACCGTAGTTTTCGAGCGCGAGGGCGACTGGTTCGGTAAGGGCTACATCCAGACCCTGGAGCCGCGCCTCTATTACGTGAATATTCCGTACAAGGACCAGAGCCAGATTCCGCTGTTCGATAGCGGCCTGACTGACTTCAATTTCGCGCAGATATTTTCGGAAAACCGTTACAGCGGCTACGACCGCATCAATGATGCCAACCAGTTGACCGCCGGCCTGACCACACGCTTGCTCGACGGCGAGACCGGTGTGGAAAGCTTCAAGGCGATGGTCGGCCAGCGCTATTACTTCAAGCCTCAGCGTGTTTCTATTGCTGGCGAGACGACCCGGCGGGACAATTTCTCCAACATCGTCGCTGCGTTCAACGGGTTGGTGGCGCCCAAGACCTATACGGACCTGGCCGCCGAGTACAACTACCGGGAAAACGTCATCGAACGCTTCTCGGCCGGAGCGCGCTTTCAGCCCGCGTTCGGCAAGGTGTTGTCCGCCAGCTACCGCTATACCCGCGATGCCTTGACAGGTAGTTCGACGGTCGATCAGGTCGATTTTGCCGGCCAATGGCCTCTGTCGGCGAACTGGTATGCTGTCGGCCGCTATAACTACTCGCTGCGCGACAGCCGTGCGCTCGAGGTGATCGCCGGCGTCGAGTACAACGCCAGCTGCTGGTCGGTCCGTCTGGTTGCGCAGCGACTGGCGGCGATTTCCGGCACACCCAACGAGACACTGTTCCTGCAACTCGAACTCAACGATTTCGGCAGCATCGGCTCCAACCCGATCGGCATGCTCCGGCGCAGCATCCCGGGGTATGGCAAGATCAACGAACTGCCCACCGACAGCCATCTGCTCACCCCCTAATGACGTCCATGACCCCATTCGCCCGTACCTTCGTTTTTCTGATCGCCTGCCTGAGCAGCTTGTTTTCGCAGGTCTCGTTCGCCGAGCCGCAGGAGCCGGTCGAGGCTGACCGCATCGTGGCTGTCGTCGGCTCCGACGTGATCACCTACGTCGAGTTGCGCAATCGTCTGGCCTCGGCCCTCAAGCAATTGCAGAAGCAAGGGACGCCCTTGCCGCCGCAGGACGTTCTCGAACGCCAGATGCTTGAACGCCTGATCATGGATCGCGCCCAGTTGCAGTACGCCAAGGATTCCGGGATGCGGGTCGATGACGTCCAGCTTGATCAGGCCATTGGCCGCATCGCCGCCGGTAACAAGATGTCGCTGCCCGACTTCCGCGCTGCGCTGGAAAAGGACGGCCTGCAATACGCCAATTTCCGCGAGGACATCCGCAATGAAATGGTCTCAGTTCGTCTGCGTGAAAGGGAAGTGGACAGCAAGCTGATCATCTCGGAAGGAGAAATCGACAACTATCTCGCCACCCAGGCGGCTTCGGGCAGCGCCGAGGAATACCAGTTAGCGCACATACTGTTGCGGGCCCCGGAGTCGGCCAGCCCGGAACAATTGCAGAAGCTGCGCCTGCGTGGCGAACAGGCGCTCAAGCGGGCGCGCGCCGGCGAGAACTTCGCCGAACTGACGGCTGCTTTCTCCGACGCACCGGACGCGTTGCAGGGTGGCGATCTCGGCTGGCGTCCGTTGAGCCGTCTGCCCGGCCTTTATGCCGATGCCGCCGGCCGCCTGCAGCAGGGCGAGGTCAGCGAACTGCTGCGCTCGTCGGCCGGCTTCCACGTCGTCAAGCTGATCGGCAAGCGCGGCGGCAGTGGGCCGGCATCGGTGCAGCAGACGCGGGCCCGCCATATCCTGATCCGGGTCAACGAAGTGGTGTCCGAAGCGGAAGCGCGCCGCAAGCTGGAAGCCGTGCGCGAGCGCATCATCAACGGGGTGGATTTCGCCGAGCAGGCCCGCCTCTATTCGCAGGACGGTTCGGCCGCCAAAGGCGGCGACCTGGGCTGGCTGAGCCCCGCCGACACGGTCCCCGAATTCGAACGGGCCATGGATGCGCTGAAGGTTGGTGAGGTCAGCCCGGTGGTCCAGTCGCCGTTCGGCATGCACCTGATCCAGGTGCAGGAACGCCGCGAACGCGACGTCTCGGCCGAGCGCCAGCGTGCCGTGGCCCGTCAGGCCATCCGCGAACGCAAGCTCGACGAGGCGTACCAGGACTGGCTGCGTCAGCTGCGCGACCGCACCTATGTCGAAAACCGCCTCGACGAAAAGTGATGTTGCCACGCATTGCCGTCACTAGCGGCGAACCGGCCGGCATCGGGCCGGAACTCTGCCTGCAGCTGGCGGTGCATCCGGGGCCGGCCCATCCGATCGTGATCGGTGACCGGAACCTGCTGGCTGCCCGCGCCTCGCAACTCGGCCTGAGCATGCTCTTCCGGGATTACCAGCCGGAAAACCAGCCGGCGCCGGGCGTGCTCGATGTCCTGCACGTTCCGCTGGCCCAGCCGGCGGAAGCGGGTCGCCTCGATGCGGCCAACGGTCCTTATGTGCTGTCCGTGCTCGACCGTGCGCTGGAAGGTTGCCTGTCTGGCGAATTCGCGGCCATGGCGACGGCACCGGTGCACAAGGGAGTCATCAACCAGGCGGGCGTGCCGTTCACCGGGCATACCGAATACCTGGCCGAGAAAACCGCGACCCCGCTGGTCGTCATGATGCTGGCCGGCGACACCGCGCGCGGCCCGTTGCGCGTTGCGCTGGCCACCACACATCTGCCGCTGAAGGACGTGCCGGCCGCCATCACGCCGGCGGTACTCGAGGAAACGCTGCGCATCCTGCATGCCGACCTGCGCGGCAAGTACGGCCTGGCCCAGCCGCGTATTTTGGTCGCCGGACTCAATCCGCATGCCGGCGAGGGGGGATACCTTGGCCGGGAGGAAATCGAGGTGATCACCCCGGTGCTCGACAAGCTGCGCGCCGCAGGCATGCTGCTCAGCGGTCCGCACCCGGCCGACACCATGTTTACCCCGCCGGTACTCGCCCAGGGCGATGCCGTGCTCGCCATGTTTCACGACCAGGGGCTGACCGCGCTCAAGTACGCGACCTTCGGCCATGGCATCAACGTCACGCTGGGCCTGCCCATTATCCGTACCTCGGTCGATCACGGCACGGCGCTCGAGCTGGCCGGCACCGGCAAGGCCGACCCCGGCAGCCTGTTCGAGGCGGTCGCCGAAGCGGCGCGCATGGCACAAAGGAAAATCCCATGAAAGGCCACGTCGCCCGCAAACGCTTCGGCCAGAATTTCCTGGTCGATAGCGGCATCATCGCCGCCATCGTGTCGGCCATCAATCCGCAACGCGGCGATACCGTCGTCGAGATCGGTCCCGGTCTGGGCGCGATTACCGAACCTCTGTTGGCCCGGGTCGATCACCTGCATGTGGTCGAGATCGACCGCGACCTGATCGCACGTCTTAGGAAACAGCACAGCCCGGACCGCATGACTATCCATGAAGGCGATGCACTGGCCTTCGATTTCGCCAGCGTCGGCCAGAACCTGCGCCTGGTCGGCAATCTGCCCTACAACATCTCGACGCCGCTGCTCTTCCATCTCGCCGATTACGCCGAAAACGTCTACGACATGCATTTCATGCTGCAGAAGGAAGTCGTTGAGCGCATGGTCGCCGAGCCGGGCGACGCCGATTTCGGCCGTATGTCGGTGATGCTGCAATACCGTTTCTGGCTGGAATGGCTGATCGACGTGCCGCCGGAAAGCTTCGATCCGGCGCCCAAGGTCAACTCGGCTGTCGTTCGGCTGATTCCCAAGCCGGCTGCCGAGCTCAACGCCAAAAACCTGGGCAAGCTGTCGCAGGTAGTGCTGACCGCCTTCTCGCAGCGCCGCAAGATGCTGCGCAATACCCTGAAGGGGACGCTGGACGATGCGGGCTTTGCCGCCCTGGGCATCGATCCGACGCGGCGGGCCGAGGATATCCCGGTCGAGGGCTATGTCCGGATCGCCAATTACCTGAGCTGACGCCAGACGACAAAAAACCCGCCGCAGCGGGTTTTTTATTGCCGGACGGTTGCTTACTTGTTCGCCGGGCAGGTCTTGATGCCGAGCAGCGAATAGGCCGGGCACCAGCCCATGAGCCCCGTTGCAAGCGGCACGATGCCGATATAGCCCCAGGCCGGCAGGATGCCGGCCACGGTGGCGCCGATCAGGCCGGCGCCGGCCACGATACGCAGGATTTTGTCGATACCGCCAACATTTGCAGCCATGGTGTTTTCTCCGTCAGATTGGTTGGGACGGAGGCACTTTAACGTCCCGATATGACGGGGTATGTAACTTTGGTCACACAGCGGCGATTTTCTGCAGGCCGGGGCGGTCGACGATGGTCAGCTGCTCGCGGCCGAGGGCGACCAGCCCTTGGGCGGCAAAGCCCTTGAGCAGGCGGCTGACGATTTCGCGCACGCTGCCCAGTTCGTCGGCCAGCTGCTGGTGCGTTACATTCAGCGCATTGTCATGGCGGGCCAGCAGCAGCTTGGCCAGGCGCTGGTCGAGGCGGGCAAAGGCGACTTCCTCGACCAGTTGCATCAGTTCGGCGATGCGTTCGGTAAACAGATGGAAGACGAAGTCGCGGAACGTCGCATGCTCGACCAGCAGGCGCGAAAATTCGTCGACCGGCAAGGCAAGCAGGGTGAGCGGCGTTTCGGCGACGCCGCGCGCGTTGTAGTCGGTATGGCCGAGCAGGCAACTGGAGCTGATGATGCACGAGCCGCCCGGAATGACGCGGTAGAGCATCAGTTCGCGACCGCTGGCCGCCAGCTTGATGACCTTGATATTGCCTTCGAGCAGCAGCGGAAAGCCCTGGCAGGGCTGATGTTCTGCGAAGACCTGGCTGCCGGCCGGGATGTGCATGACGGCCGCCGCCTGCGTCAGGGCGGTGAGCCGTTCGGCCGGCAATCCGGACAGGGCCGGATACAGGCTAAGCAAGCGCTCGGTGGTTGTCGCTGCCGTCGGCATTGTGGTCAGGCTATCGTCGCCCAGGCCGGGGCATGGTCCGACGGGCGCTCCAGCTTGCGCGGGGCGCGGTCGATGCCGGCAGCCGAGCATTTTGCGGCCAGGGGCGCGGAGAGCAGGACATGGTCGATGCGCAGGCCCTGGTTTTTCTGGAAACCGAGCATGCGGTAGTCCCACCACGAAAAGGTTTTCTCCGGTTGCTCGAAGAGGCGGAAGCTGTCGGCGAGGCCGAGCCCGATGAAGCGCTGGAACGCGGCGCGTTCGGGTTCCGAGCACAGGATTTCGCCGGCCCAGCGCTGCGGATCATGAACGTCGCGGTCGTCGGGGGCGATGTTGTAATCGCCGCACAGAGCTAGTTGCGGATACTTGGCCATTTCCTCGCCGAGCCAGACGGCCAGGGCATCCAGCCAGCGCAGCTTGTAGTCGTACTTGTCGCTGCCCACCGCCTGGCCGTTCGGCATGTAGGCGCAGACGATACGCGTGTCGCCGACCGTGCCGCTGATCAGGCGCTTCTGCTCGTCCGGGAAGTGCGGGTTGCCGAAAACGACATCGTGGATAGGCTGGCGGGCAAGCAGGGCGACGCCGTTGTAGGTCTTCTGGCCGGAGAAGGCGACCTGATAACCGGCGGCTTCGATCTCAGCCTTGGGGAAATTGTGGTCTTCGAGCTTCAGTTCCTGCAGGCACAGCGCGTCGGGCTGGGCGGCGGCCAGCCAGTCGAGCAGGTGGGGCAGGCGGACCTTCAGCGAATTGACGTTCCAGGTGGCGATTTTCACTTGTTCAGGGCGCCCGCAGGTTTGCTGCCGTAGGGGGCGGTTTTCGGGTAGCCGGCGAGGTCGAGCAGGTTGCTATAGGCTGCCGCATCGAAGCCCCGGTAACTCTGCTTGCCGACCTTGAGCGCCGGCACCGCGGCCTCGCCGATCAGTTGCTTGAGTTCGTCGATTTCGGCCTGCGTCTGCACCGCTTTTTCGGTGAACGGGACGCCGCGGCTATTCAGCAGGTCGCGCGCTAGTTTGCAGTCGTTGGTGCATTCGGCGGCCGAGTACAGCGTGACGGGAAAGGCCTCCATTGCTTTCTTGACGGCAAAGGGGAGGTTGTCGCCCGGCTCGGCGTTGGCACCGGCCTTGAGCACCGATTTGGTCCGGCCCGGCGGCGGCGAGTCGGAAATGACTGTCTTGCCGTTCGGATCGGTCCAGCGGTAGGTTTCAGCAGTGGCCGAAGCGCCGGTCATGGCCAGGCAAAGCATCAGCAGGTAACGCATGGTTGTTCTCTCCCTCGAACCGCTCAGGTCGCAATCATACCGCTATGACGGAGTAGTGCATCGGGGCTGGGGTCGCGGCCGCGGAAAGCGCGGAAATTTTCCAGTGCCGGGCGCGACCCGCCCATGGCCAGGATTTCATCGAGGTAGCGCTTGCCGACCGCCGGATCGAAGGGATTGCCGGCTTCCTCGAAAGCCGCATAGCAGTCCGCAGACAGCACTTCCGCCCACTTGTAGCTGTAGTAGCCGGCCGCGTAGCCGCCGCCGAAGATATGCGAAAAGCTGTTCGGAAAGCGGTGCCATTCCGGCGGTATCAGCACGGCGACCTCGTCGCGCACTTCGCGGATCAGGTCCATCACGGTCTTGTTGCCCTTAGGATCGAATTCGCAGTGCAGGCGCATGTCGAAAATCGAGAATTCGAGCTGGCGTACCGTCATCATGCCGCTCTGAAAATTCTTGGCGGCCAACATCTTGTCGTACAGCGCGCGCGGCAGCGGTGCGCCGGTATCCACATGCGCGGTCATCCCCTGCAGCACTTCCCATTCCCAGCAGTAGTTTTCCATGAACTGCGATGGCAGTTCGACAGCATCCCATTCGACACCGTGGATGCCAGAAACGCCCAGTTCCTCGCCACGCGTCAGCAGGTGGTGCAGGCCGTGGCCGGCTTCGTGGAACAGGGTGATCACTTCATCGTGGGTGAAAGTGGTGGGCTTGTCACCGACCGGGCGGGCGAAGTTGCAGTTGAGGTAGGCGATCGGTTTTTGCATGCCGCCGGCGGTGCGCTTACGCGACCTGGCCTCGTCCATCCAGGCGCCGCCGCGCTTGGTTTCGCGGGCGTAGAGGTCCATGTAGAACTGGCCGACCAGCTCGCCGGCCGGCGTTTCGATGCGGTAGAAGCGCACGTCGGGGTCCCACACCGGCGCGTTGTCCGGCTTTACCTTGACCGTAAACAGGCTTTCGACGACCTTGAACAGGCCGGCGACGACCTTGGGCTCGGTGAAGTACCGCTTCACTTCCTGTTCGGAGAAGGCATAGCGGGCCTGGAGCAGCTTTTCGGACACATAGGCGGCGTCCCACGGCTGGAAATCGGCGATGCCCAGCTCGTCCTTGGCGAAAGCGAGCAGTTCGGCCATGTCGCGCTGGGCGAAAGGCTTGGCCTTGGCCGCCATGTCGCGCAGAAAGGCGAGGACCTGGGTCGGGGTATCGGCCATCTTGGGCAGCAGCGAGACTTCGGCGAAGTTTGCGAAACCGAGCATGTGCGCATCTTCGGCGCGCAATTCGAGCAGGCGCTTCATGATCGGCGTGTTGTCCCACTCCGGCTTGCTCGACCCGTCGGCGAATTCGGCGGCGCGGGTGGCGAAGGCGCGGTACATGCGGGCACGCAGCTCGCGGTTGTCGGCGTACTGCATGACCGGGCCGTAGGACGGCGCGTGCAGCGAGAATTTCCAGCCGGTGAGACCGGCCTTCTCGGCATTCAAGCGGGCGGCTTCCTTGACGTCGTCGGGCAGGCCGGCGAGCAGGGCTTCGTCGGTGATGATCTCGGCGAAGGCGCTGGTCGCATCGAGCAGGTTTTCCGAGAACTTGGCGGCCAACTGCGACAGTTCTTCCATGATCGCCTGGTAGCGTGGCTTCTGGTCTTCCGGCAATTCGGCGCCGCTGAGACGGAAATCGCGGATCTCATTGTCGATGATCTTCTGCTGCTCGCGGCTGAGCGTGGCGTACTCCGGACGGCCCTTCAGGGCGCGGTACTTGTCGAACAGGGCCAGGTTCTGGCCGAGTTCGGTATAGAAGCGGGAGACCTCCGGGAGCATTTCGTTGTACGCCTCGCGCCAGGCCGGCACGTCGTTGACCGAATGCAGGTGGCCGACGATGCCCCAGGCGCGGCCGAAGCCTTCCAGGCCGTCGGACAAGGCGCCGGCGAAATCGGTCCAGGTGGCCGGGGTGGATTCTGCAGTCAGCCGTTCGATCAGCGTGCGGCCGTCGGCGAGCAGGGATTCGATGGCCGGCTTGACGTGTTCCGGCTGGATCAGGTCGAAGCGGGGCAGGTCGGAGAAATCGAGCAGCGGATTGGCGGTAGAGGTCATGGTCGTCGGGTAACAAAAACGGGCGGCCTACGCCGCCCGTGGATTGGCGTTGTTCAGCAGCCTATTCTACAAGGTCGAGATAGGCGTGCCACGTGGCATGGCCGAGAATCGGCATGATCACCACCAGCCCGAAGAGCAGGGTGGCGAAACCGAGCAGGGTCAAGCCGACCAACATCACCGCCCACAACAGCAGCGGGCCGGTATTGAGCAGGAAGGCGCGCACGCTGGTCACGGTGGCGGTCGGCATGTCGGCGTTGTGGTCGAGCATCATCGGTACGGAGACGACCGAGATGGCGAAGACGCATAGGGCGAGAACGCCGCCCAGCGCGAACCACGTGGCGATGAAAGCGGTATGTTCGCCGCTGAGGAGCAGGCTGACGATGAACGCGTGGGCATCGATGCCCGTTTCGCTGCCGAGCAGGGCGAAGGCGATGGCCGAGAAGCGCTCCCACATCAAGCCGACCAGCGCCAGCAGCAGCCCGAAGATGGCCAGCGACTCGCCGTTGCGGCGGAAGCAGTGCAGTGTGTCGATGAAGAAAGGTTTTTCGCCGTCGGCGTTGCACCGGCTCAGTTCGTTCAGGCCGGCGGCCAGCAGCGGGCCGACCAGGAAGAAGCCGGAAATCGATACGGTCAGCAGATGCGGCCGGTCGAGCGTGGCTAGAATGATTAGGTCGCCGCACAGGGCGAACAGCAGGCCGTAGGCCAACGAGGGCAGGGGGTTGGCCTTGAGGTCCCGCCAACCTGCGCGCAGCCAGTAGAACGGGCGATCCATCGCGATGCGCCGGACACCAGGGATCGGCAATCCGCTGCCGTGAAAATCGGATACGTGTCTCATGTCTGCCTCCCCTTATGGTGACAGCCATTTTGACCCGGCCGTTGCGGCCGGGTTCAGCAAAAATCGCCCCGGAGGGCGATTTCGATTACAGCGTCTTGCCGGTCAGGCGCTCGTAGGCTTCGATGTACTTGGCGCTGGTGCGGGCGACGACGTCGGCCGGCAGCTTCGGGCCGGGGGCGACCTTGCCCCAGTCCAGGGTTTCCAGATAGTCGCGGACGTACTGCTTGTCGTAGGACGGCGGGTTGATACCTTCTTGGTACTGGTCGGCCGGCCAGAAACGCGACGAGTCCGGGGTCAGCGCCTCGTCGATCAGGTGCAGCGTGCCGGCGGCGTCGATGCCGAACTCGAACTTGGTGTCGGCGATGATGATGCCGCGGCCACGGGCGTAGGCCGAAGCTTCCTCGTACAGGCGGATGGCGGCGATGCGGGCCTCGTCGGCCAGGCCGGCGCCGTTCTTGCCGGTGCCGGCCAGCGCGTCGGCCAGATCGGCGGCGCAGTTGGCCTGGGCGGTGGCGAAGGAAACGTTCTCGTCATGGTCGCCGACTGCAGCCTTGGTGGCCGGTGTGAAAATCGGCGCCGGCAGCTTGGCGGCCATCTTCAGGCCGGCCGGCAGCGCGATGCCGCAGATAGCACCGGTCTGCTGGTAGTCCTTCCAGCCGGAACCGATGACGTAGCCGCGGACGACGGCCTCGATGGGCAGCGGGCGCAGGCGCTTGACGACGACGGCACGGCCGCGCACCTGGTCGCGCTCGTTCTCGGCGACGACCGATTCCGGATCGATGCCGGTCAGCTGATTCGGAACGATGTGGCCGAGCTTGTCGAACCAGAAATTGGCCACGGCCTGCAGCACCTCGCCCTTGCGCGGGATCGGGTTGGGCAGGATGACGTCGAAGGCGGACAGGCGGTCGGTGGTGATGATCAGCAGCTTGTCGGCATCGACGGCGTAGATGTCGCGGACCTTGCCCTTGTTGAGGAGGGGGAGGCTGGTGATGGTGGATTCGAAGAGCGGAGCGGTCACGATCGGGGTCCCGAAATGAGCAAAACGCGCATTATAAATTAAGCTGGGTTTGGTGTTTGGGGGCTGATGTAGCGCACCGGTTTTTGCCGGCGATGGGTTCCGCCCTTGCGGGGCGTCTTACTTTCTTTTGCTTCGCCAAAAGAAAGTAAGCAAAGAAAAGGCGACCCTGGGTCGGTGCCCGCTGCGCGGGTTCCCTGCGCTACTCGGGACAGGCGGGGGCTGCGGAACTCGGCCCTGCGGGCCTCAGACAGTCCTCGCCCTTTTTCCGCCAGACCCTGCGTTGCTCGGCACCTCTCAAGGGGCCCGGTGAACCATCCGGGTTCGACCAGTGATTCAGCTTCTCGGCTAATCGTAGCGTTTGTCTTTTCGGATGGTGCCTGGTCCCGAGACGCCTTTCGGGTCCCCCTGAGAGGCGCTGAGCAACGCAGGCTGGCCGGGGGCAGTCGGCGAGGACTGTTTGAGGGGCGCAGCCCCGAGTTCCGCAGCCGCCCGGCCTGCCGAGTAGCGCAAGGGACCGGGCGTAGCCCGGCGCCGACCCGGGGGTCGCCTTCTTTTTGGCTACTTTTTCTTGGCGAAGCAAGAAAAAGTACGCCCGCCCTCAAGGCGGAAAGCAACGGTAGCTAATCTAGCCACCTTAGGCGCAGAAAACCGCGCCAACCCAGCGACTCAGGCCGCCTCGCCAACTTCGCGCGCCAACTTCCTCCGCATCCGCCTTGTCCCCCAAGCCACCAACCCAGCAATCACCGGAATCGAAATCGCCGTAATCACGTCGGTATTCAGGTGATGGAGTTCCTTAGTCCCCTTGGCGATGTACTGCACCAGTTGCGAGCCGTAGTAGGTCAGCACCACCACCGACAGTCCCTCGACCGCCTCTTGCAGGTGCAGTTGCAGCTTGGCGCGGCGGTTCATCTGGGCAAGCAGTTCCTGGTTCTGGCGCTCCAGCTCGATATCGACGCGGGTGCGCAGCAGCTGCGAATTCCGCGCAACGCGGGCGGAGAGTTCTTCCTGCCGGCGGCTGATCGCTTCGCAGGTGTTCATCGCCGGCAGCAGGCGGCGCTGCATGAATTCGTAGAAGGTCGGCAGGCCGGAGATGCGCGTTTCGCGCAGTTCCTCGATGCGCTGCATGACCAGCCCGTGATAGGCGCGCGAGGCACCGAAGCGGAAGGTGGTGCGGGCGACGGAGTGTTCGACGCCGGCAGCCAGTGCCGATAGTGCGGCCAGGATGTCGCGCTCGTCCTGGGCGCTGCGCGCCTGGCCGATGCGGTCCATCATCTCAGCCAGCTCCCGCTCACCGGTGTAGAGCCAGCGGCTGACTTCCTTGGCCACCGGCAGGCCGAGCAGGGCCATCAGGCGGTAGGTTTCAATCTCGACCAAGCGCTGCACGGTGCGCCCGGTCTGGCGCTGGGTCATGCCTTCGTTGAGAACGAGGAAGCGCGAGAAGCCGTTGTCGATCTTGAAATCGGTGAAAATCCAGGCTGTATCGTCGGCCACCTTGGCGGCGACCATGGTGCGGCCGTTCGGGGTCAGGCTGGCGAGGATGGAGTCGGGGCTGATTTCCTCGGTCGAACGCAGTTCGACATGGGTGGCGACGATCAGCTTGCCGGGGATGCCGGTGAACCACTCGGGCAGCACTGCATCGAAGGCGGTGACGTCGGGGTGCAGTTCCTCGCCGCTGGCCAGCGGGCGGAAGAAGGTGTAGCTGGAGAACTCGGTATGCAGCTCCCAGCGCATGCGGAAGGCGCCGGTGTCGATCATCAGGTGCGAGTCGGAACTCTCGATCGAGTTGCAGACATGACCCTGGCACAGCTTGGCCAGGTTGTCGCGGGCGGCCGGTGCTTTCTCGGCACTGTGCTTGAAGACCAGATGCGACACCAGCATGGCGCCGACCAGCGGCACCGGCGGCCGGGCGTGGAATTCGTTGTTCAGGCGCTGGCGGAGCGGATGCTCCTGCAGCTCGGAAAGCGCAAGGCGAGGATGCATGATCGGCGTCGTCGAAGTCATTGTTGCAGTGCACCAGATTGTAGCGTAACAAAATCAGCTTGCTGCACGAGCAATCAGGTGGCGGCTGAATTCCTGTTCGAGGGCGGGGGCGGATTCTTCGAGCAGGAACTGGCGGAAGCGCTGGCCGGCCGGCAGCAGGCGTTTGGCGTTCATGTTCACCACGTACCAGGTACGCTCGATGGGCGTGCCGAGCACGTCGAGGATGCTCACCTCGCCGGTCTTTAGTTCTAGCGGCAGGGTGTGCAGCGACATCAGCGCGACACCCATGCCGGCCATCACGGCCTGCTTGATCGTCTCGTTGCTGCCCATGCTGATGGTGCGGGCCGGCGTGAACAGGTGGTTCTTGAACATTTCCTCGGCCACCCGGCGGGAACCGGAGCCTTCTTCGCGGAGCAGGAAGGTTTCGTGGCGCAGCTCGTGCATGTCGAAGCGGCGGGCCTCGCGCAGCGGGTGATCGGCCGGGCCGATCAACAGGTAGGGATGGTTGGCCATCGGCTCGGCATGGGCGTCGATTTCGGTCGGGATGCGGCCCATGACGGCGAGGTCGATGGCGTTGTCCTGCAGTTTCTGGAGCAGGCTTTCGCGATTACCGACCGAGAACTGCACCTCGATGCCGGGATGCGCCTGCGAGAACTTGGCGAGCAGGCGTGGCATGAAGTACTTGGCGGTGCTGACCAGGCCGACCGACAACTGGCCGACCTCGGCGCCGAGCAGCCCCTGCAGGTTGGCCTCGGCATCCTTGATTTCGCCGAGGATGCGCAGCGCATGGTGCATCAGCAGGTCGCCGGCATCGGTCAGCGCCACGCCGCGTCCCATGCGCTCGAACAGCGGCAGGCCGACATTGTCCTCGAGCTGTTTGAGTTGCATCGACACGGCCGGTGGCGTCAGGTGCAGTTCCTCGGCAGCACGGGCGTAGCTCAGGTGGCGGGCGGCGACGACGAAGATTTGCAGCTGGCGCAGGGTCAGGGTGCGGACGAAGTTCATGTTCAAGGAGATTTGCTTTTTATGGCTGTTTGATAAGCGTTAGTTTAATGCTGGTGGTTGGTTTTTTTGTTAGCGTTGTTTTCCGCCTTGAGGGCGTCTCACTTTCTTTTGCTTCGCCAAAAGAAAGTAAGCAAAGAAAAGGCGACCCCAGGTTACGCGGTCGGCGTTGCCGACTTCCCTGCGCTACTCGAAACGCCGGGCGGCTGCGGAACTCGGGGCTGCGCCCCTCAGACAGTCCTCGCCGACTGCCCCCGGCCCTTCTCCGTTGCTCGGCGCTCCACATGGGGACCCGAAAGGCGTCGCTGCTCAAGCGGCAACATGGAATTACGGATGGTTTGCCGGGCCCCTTGAGAGGTGCCGAGCAACGCAGAAATGCCGGGAGCAGTCGGCTTGCCTTGTTTGAGCCGCAGGCGAGTTCAGGCAAGCCGCCCGGCGTTTCGAGTAGCGCAGGGAACCCCCGAAGGGGGCACCGACCCAGGGTCGCCTTCTTTTTGCTTACTTTTTCTTGGCGAAGCAAGAAAAAGTGAGACGCCCCACAAGGGCGGAACCCCACGCCAACAAAAAAGGAAATCCCCTGATCCTCAGGCCAACGGCATCTTAGGGCGGCGCCGCCGCCCCGTAAGGCTTCCCGAACCTTATGCCGCCGGCCGCAACTTATGCCGCCACCCCGGATAAAGCTTGTCCGCATCCTGCGGAAACGATTCGAACGCCCGGGCGAATTCATAGTGGTCGCGCGCCCACTCCACCGGATCGGCTCCCGCCTTCCAGCAATCGTAAGCCTGTCGCAGCGACCGTGCCCCGGCGGCCGGCGAATCGATGTGCCCGTAAGCGCCGCCGCCCGCCGTATTGACCACGTTGCCGTGACCGAGATTGTCGAAGAAGCCGGGCAGGCGCAGGGCGTTCATGCCGCCGGAGATGATCGGCGTGGTCGGCTTCATGCCGTACCACTCCTGGTGATACACCGGGCCGGTGTAGCTGTCGCGTTCGATGATATAGGCGCAGGCGCGGTCGTCCTTGTCGCCTTCCATCTTGCCGTAGCCCATGGTGCCGACGTGGATGCCGGACGCCCCCTGCAGGCGGCTCATCTTGGCCAGCACGTAGGCGGTGTAGCCGCGCTTGGCGGAGGGCGAGGTGACGGCGCCGTGGCCGGCGCGGTGGTAGTGCAGGTACTGGTTGGCGAACTGGCGCCGCGCCGTGGTGATCATGCCCGGACCGCCGACGTAGCCGTCGACCAGAAAGGCGACCTTGTCGGCATCCGGGCCGAAGGTGCGCAGGATGTATTCGCCGCGGGCGACCATCTCGTAGTGGTCGTCGGCGGTGATGTTGGCCGAGAACAGCTTGGCCTCGCCGGTTTCGTCCATGGCGCGCTTCATGGCGTCGTACACCAGCGGGATGGTCTGCTGCATCGGCGCGAAGGTCTGATTGCCCTGCGGCTCGTCGTTCTTGATGAAATCGCCGCCCAGCCAGAATTCGTAGGCGGCGCGGGCGAAGGGCTCGGGGCGCAGGCCGAGCTTGGGCTTGATGATGGTGCCGGCGATGTAGCCGCCGTCCTTCACCGGGCGGCCGAGGATGCGCCAGAGGTCGGAAATGTCCTTGGACGGGCCGTCGAACAGCTCGATGGCGCGGCGCGGCATGTAGAAATCGACCATCTTGGCGTGCTCGATGTCGCCCATGCCCTGGTTGTTGCCGATGGTCAGGGTCAGGAAGGAGACCATCATCATGCGACCGTCGATCATGTTGCGGTCGAACAGGTCGAGCGGATAGGCGATGCGCATGTCCTCGCTCGCCGGGTCGATGTAATAGACCAGGGCATCGACGCCCTTGGTGAAGTCGTCGGTAGTGCATACCTCGACGTTGGTGCCGGTCGATGATTCGGCGGCGAAGTGGGCGGCGGCTTCCAGGTAGCCGTGGCCGGCCTTGGGCTTCATCCGGTAGGCGCACAGGATGTGCTGGCCGCCGGCGATCAGGTCGGCTTCTTTAAGGCTGAGGTCGGCGTAACGGTTCGATTGGTCCATCTTGTCTCTCCTTGGTGTGGTCGGGGCGATGGACTGAATGCTAGGCGGGGCTATTGATAAATAATAGTCACGTATTTTTATCGAAATGTTCAGCCATGGCTGATGTGTTGCCGGGGGAAGGGTGGGCCGGTGCTGGCACAAACAGCACCGGCCCGAACCATGTCGCCGGGGAGAGAATCCGCCGACACGGTTGTGGAACGCGGGAAATGCTCAGGACTTCGCCTGGAGCAGGGTGTTTTCGTCGCCGTGAGCCAACTGGTGCTCGACCAGGCGGATGGCGCGCAGGATGTCGGTCTTGGCCTGGGCGGCGATGTACTGGTCGGCGATGGCGAACACCCGGCTCAGTCGGAGGCCGAGCTCCGCCGTCGAAATGCCGGTGGCGGCGACGTCGAGCAGGGGCTGTTGGATCGACTCGTAGAGGTGAATCGAGCGAATGTCCTTGTGCATGTAGGCGAGGGCCATGGCGACGTTGAACACGCCGATGATGGACGACAGGTAGTACGGGTTCGGCTGTCCTTCGCTCAGCAGCAGGCTCAGGTGGATGTGCGGCCGGAGCATGATCTGGACGAGTTCCGGTTCGGACAGGCGGATCGCCATCGGATTGATGGCGTGTTTGATGCGGGTTCGGCGGGGCTTGCTCATGGGTCTTCTTGTCGTTGGTTCGAATTCGCGCCCTCCCGCTGCCGGGGCATGCCGGGCAGAAGGTGGACAGTGAATGGATGCACTAACGCAGTGCGCGTTTGCCGATTGGCACACCAGATCGGGGCGGGGCCTGGGCGATCGGGTGAGCCTCCGGTCTCGGGCGATTGCCCTGGGAAGACGCGGAGGGCCTGCAATCGGCGCGTAGCTGCGGTGCTACGACGAGGAATAGGCAGCGTTGCCTGTGCTGGTTAGGAGCAATTTGCGCGCCATGAGACGGCGGCAAGGTCCGTGGGGTCTCAGAAAGCCGGTGCGCCTATGCCCACTGTGCCGCGAAGCGCTGTGCATCGGCGTACCACCAAGCGAAATCCTCGGCGAACCCGGCGGCGTCGGCGGTGAAGGCGTGTTCGCCGCCGGCCAGCGGATTCGGCTGGCGGGCGCGGCGCGCCATGCGCTGCAGCACGTCGGCGATGCCGGCCAGGTCGGCGTAGCTGCTCAGCCAGTCCTCGCCGGCCATCAGCGCCATGGCAGGGCGGGCCAACTCCGGGAGGTCGGTCAGGCGGGCTTCGATGTGGCGATAGACGCCGGCGCAGTAACGGTCGAGCGGCATGGGCCGCAGCTCTGCCCAGTCGCGGGCCAGCAGGTGGTCGTAGAAAATATCGACGAGAACGCCGGCGTAGCGGCGGCGGTCGGGAGCGACCCGGTTGCGGCTGTGCTGGAAGGCCGGGTGCGTCTCTGCATGGCTGTCGATGGCCCGGTGCAGCGCGACGCCGCGGGCGAGATCGGGCGGCAGCAGGCCGGGCAGCGGGCCCTTGATCCAGTCGCCGACCACGCCGCCGACGATCAGCGCCGGGTCGTCGCCGGCCAGCACGGCGTGGGCGAGGAAATTCATGGGTGGCCTACTGGCGTTCCGTGTAGGTCGGCAGGGTAATGCGGAAGGCCATGGCCAGCAGCCGGGCCAGAAGGATGACGGCCATGCCGGCCCAGGCGGCGACCACCGGTGAGACGGCAAGTTCCTGTAGGCCGATGAGGACCAGCGCGCCGGCCCAGGCCGCCGAGGCGTACAGTTCGCCGCGCACGAAGACGAGCGGTACCTCGTTGCACAGCACATCGCGCAGCACCCCGCCGACCACGCCGGTGGTGACGCCGAGCAGGCTGGCGACCAGCCACGGGGCATGCCAGTGTAGTGCGATCTGCGTGCCGGCAACGGTGAACAGCGCCAGGCCGATAGCGTCGGGGATCAGGAACAGGCGTTGCGGCAGTTTCAGGCCGCGTACCGCGAAGAAGACGACCAGGGTGGTGGCGATCGCGACCAGCAGGTAGGTCTGGTCGCTGATCCAGAACACCGTGCGGTCGAGCAGTACGTCGCGTACCGTGCCGCCGCCGAGCGCCGTGGCGGTGCCGACCATCACCGCACCGACCAGATCCATGCGCTTGCGTCCGGCATCGAGTACGCCAGTCAGCGCATTGACGGCAACAGCAACGAGGCCGATCCAGTAGAGCAGGTTGTCCATGCCTTCAGTGTGCTGCCGGCCGGGCGGCGCAGGTCGCCGGATCGCTGAAATAGGCGGCGACGCCCAGGCTGCGCAGGCGCTGCAGGTAGCAATCGTGGCGGGCTGCCCAGCGGTAGCCGCGGTCGTCGGCGAGCAGGCCGGGCAGGTTGGTGAGGTCGATTTCGGCGATGCGCAGATCGTGGCCGCCGGTGGCTTCCATCAGGCCCTCGACCAGCAGCAGGTCGGAGATCAGGTAGGCGGCATGCTTGCGCTCGCTGCCCAGGCGTTCGGCCATGGCGTCGAGGCTTAGGCCGGCATGTAGTTCCAGCGTGGCGCGCAGCATGGCCGGGGAAATCTCGGTCAGGCCGGCCGGCCGGTTGAACAGGCGGGCCACGGCCGGCGCGACGCCGCGCGTCACCGGGCGGCTGATGGCGGTCAGTGTGGCGCCTTGCGGGAGGTCGCGGACGATGCCGTGCAGGCGGTCGCGTAGTAGGGAACGGGCGGAATCCAGTTCCTGCGGCGTCATCGGCTGCAGTGCACACGGCAGTTCGGAACTGTTGCGCAGCGCCTTGCACAGCTCGCGATGCCACAGCTTCTGGCCGAACAGGGCGCCGAAGGAGTCGCGTTCGCCGGCCACCTGCAGGCTGCCGCCGCCGATATCGAGAATGTGGCTGGTCGTCAGCTTGTCGCCGAGCAGTTGGCGGGCGCCCTGGTAGCCGTAGGCGCCTTCCTGGCGCTGCGGAATGACCAGCACGGCGACGCCACTGTCAGCACGGATGGCAGCCAGGTCGTCGGCCAGTTTCTGTCGGTCTTCCTTTGCCGCGATGCGCCAGGCAGAAAAGCCGCCGCCAAGTCGGGGGCAGTCCTGGTCGAAGCTGCCCTGGGCCGGCAGGTTGCGTAGCGCGGCGATGGTCGGCGGCAGGGTTTCGGCCAGCCCGCGGCCGGCCGACAGCGGGGCGAGGTAGTCGATATCCGCCCGCATCACCTCGGTACGACCGGATTCCCCAGCACGGATGCCGGATGAACCCATGTCGAAGGCGATGCGGCAAGGCTCGCCGGCGAGGGCGACGGCGGCCAGCAGGCAGCCGGCCAGTCCGGCCAGCAGGTGGGCGAAATGCCTCACCCGGTCAGAGGTGCAGGTAGCCCATGACGCCGGCGACCAGGCCGAGGGCCGAGGCGCCGTAGACGCCGACCAGCATCCAGCGCTTGCGGGTGAGCAGCGTGATGGCGGACAGCGCGATGGCGATCTGGATCAGCGTGGTGGCCAACGCCCAGCGTTCATGAACGTGCATTTCCTTATTGCTGTGCTCGTCGGAGGCCTTGGCTTCGGCTTCCAGCTTGTCGGCTTCGACCTTGATTTCTTCCTTTTCCTTCTTGTAGCGCTCGATGGCGGCCTGGAATTTCTGCTGAGCTTCGCCGGTGGTCAGCGTCACCGACAGTTCGGCCAGGTTCTGTTTGTTGCTCTTCGCCTGGTAGTAGTTCCACTGGTTGGAAGCGGCCGTCTTCTGGATCGCGGCATCGTTCTTGTAGAGCAGCGCGGCGTTCTGCGAATGGCCTCCCATGTAACCGAAGATGGCGCCGATGGTGGACAGTACGGCGGTCAGTACCGCGATGCGCGACGTGAAATTGTCGCCGCCATGCTGGGCGACATGCTCGACCTCATGGTCGTGCGGGCCATGAACGTGAAAACCGTGACCGGACATTGGGGTTCCTTCTTTAAGGCAATTTTTGTGGAGAGAGGATTTTATATTGGGATTTGGACGCTGCCGGACGACTTGCGTCCGCAGTTATCTGCGGCAGCCTACAATTCCATAGAGGCTGAACTGTAATGCTATTAAAAATGGCCGCCCAGAATTGAGTGCAACTTGAGCGAATTGCTAGCTTGATTTGCCACCAAAATAGGCCAAAACCGCAATGATCGCTGAGATGCCGGCAACGGCTGCGGCCAGCCAAGCGGCTCGGGCCGAAGATTTTGCTGCCGACGTAAGGACGGCATTCCGTCTCTGTTCTAGCAGGTGGAGTGCGACCCACTTGCGTTGGGATGAGTCTTTCTCGGTTACGAAATCGTAAAGCTCTCGATCCGACAGCTCTTGAAGTTGAGCATATTCGTCCTGCTCCATAAAACACCTAGCCTCATGGTTGCAAATGTCGATTGCATTTTAGGTGTTTTAGCCGAAGGTTGTGCTCGCAATCCGCTATTGCAGCAAGTGGGAGAGGGAGATATTGCTCAGGCTGGCCGCGACTGCCGCCGCCCCCAAAAAATCCTGCCCTCGCGTGTATTCGCCGACCGTGACTAGGCACGGAAGTCCGGCGCCTTGCGCCGCACGCAGGCCATTTTCCGAATCCTCGATGGCCAGGCATGCGCTGGCGGGTAGGGTGAGGCGTTCAAGTACCCAGTGGTAAATGTCGGGAGCGGGTTTCTTGGCGGCGACCACGTCGCCGGCGCCGATGACTTCGAACCATGCGCTGGAGCCGGGGGCCAGGCTGGCGTCGAGCAGGGCGGTGACATTTTCCGGCGAGGTGGTGGTGGCGATGGCCAGGCGGATGCCGGCGGCGCGGGCTGCGGCGATCAGCTCGGCGACGCCGGGGCGCAGGCTGAGGCGACCCTCGCCAACGAGGCGGACGTAATGGGCGGTCTTGGCGGCGTGCAGTTGCCTGATCAGCGTGTCGATATCTGGACGGGCGGCGATTTCCGGGGCGTAGCGCTCGGCGTAATGGCGCATGCGCTCCTTGCCGCCAGTGATGGCGAGCAGTTCGCCATACAGCCTTTCATCCCAATACCAGTTCAGTCCGTGCTCGGCGAAGGCGGCATTGAAGGCAGGGCGATGGCCGTCGCGCTCGGTTTCGGAGAGGGTGCCATCGACGTCGAAGATCAGGGCTTGCAGGGGTGTGTTCATGGCGGGAAAGGTAATCCGCCGCTGCCGCGCCGGCCAGTCAGGAATAGTGAAGACCGACTTCAGCGTCCGTTATCGAGTCGGAGTTTTGGGGCGCCTGGGACGACGATTTGAAGGTAAGTGTTGCCTTACTGTGCCATTAAAAAAATCTGACTGTTACTTAATTAACGGGTCACTTATCGTGGCTACCAATGCGGTAACACAAGAATGATTGGAGACAACCATGCAATTCGGTCGCACTACCCTCTCGAAGTTCGTCATCGAACACACCCGCGCCAGCCATGGCGAACTGGGCGCCTTGCTCATCGACGTCGCCGCCGCCGTCAAGACCATCTCGGCCATGGTCGCCAAGGGGGCGCTCGGCGGCAGCCTCGGCGCACTGGACAGCACCAACGTCCAGGGCGAGGTGCAGAAGAAGCTGGATGTCCTGACCAACGAGGCCATCCTGCACCACTGCGAGTGGGGGGGGCAACTGGCCGGCATGGCGTCCGAGGAAATGGACGATCCGTATCCGATTCCGGCCGAATATCCGCGCGGCCGTTACCTGCTGGTCTTCGATCCGCTCGACGGTTCGTCGAACAGCGACGTCAATGTCTCGGTCGGCACCATCTTCTCCATCTTCGCGCGGTCGACGGCCGGCGACGCGGCGCTTGGCGACTACCTGCGCCCGGGCTGCGAACAGGTCGCTGCCGGCTACGCCATCTACGGCCCGTCGACCATGATGGTGCTGACCCTGGGCAACGGCACGCACGGCTTCACGCTCGATCGCGAGAGCGGCAATTTCATCCTCACCCACGCCAATATCCGCGTGCCGGAAGACACCCGCGAATTCGCCATCAACACCTCCAACGAGCGCTTCTGGGAGCCGCCGGTGCAGCGCTACGTGGCCGAATGCAAGGCCGGCAAGTCGGGCGTGCGCGGCGAGGATTTCAATACCCGCTGGATCGCCTCGATGGTCGCCGAGGTGCATCGCATCCTGATCCGCGGCGGCATCTTCATGTACCCCAAGGACAACAAGGACCCGAAGAAGCCCGGTCGCCTACGCCTGCTCTACGAAGCCAATCCGATGGCCATGCTGATCGAGCAGGCCGGCGGCGCGGCGAGCACCGGCCGCCAGCGCATCCTCGAGGTGGCGCCGGACAGCCTGCACCAGCGCGTGCCGGTCATCCTCGGCTCGAAGAACGAGGTCGAGCGCGTCGAGCGTTACCACCAGGAATACGACACCGGTGCCGACCGGCCCTTCGTCTCTCCGCTGTTTTCAGAACGATCCCTGTTTCGCGACAACGCTTGAGGCAGCCTTTGGGAATGCCGGCGTAGCGCCCCTTGGTGGCGGCTTTGCCGGGCACAGAATTCACATCCGCAGGAGACATCCATGTCCGTCAAACACCCCATCATCGCCATCACCGGCTCGTCCGGGGCCGGCACCAGCACGGTGATGCAGAGCTTCCAGCACATCTTCCGGCGCGAAGGGCTGAAAGCGCAGATCGTCGAGGGCGATTCCTTCCACCGCTACGACCGGCTGAGCATGCGGGCCGAGATGAAGGCGCAGGAAGCGCTCGGCAACCTGAACTTCAGCCACTTCGGCCCGGAAGCCAACCTGCTGGGCGAACTGGAGCAACTGTTCGTCGATTACGGCAGCAGCGGTAGCGGCAAGGTGCGCAAGTACCTGCACGATGCCGGTGAGGCTGAGCCGTGGAAACAGGAGCCGGGCACCTTTACGCCGTGGCAGGACATTCCCGACGGCACCGACCTGATGTTCTACGAGGGCCTGCATGGGGCATGGGCCGGCGAAGGCATCAATATCGCCAAGCAGGTCGACCTCTGCGTCGGCGTCGTGCCGACCATCAACCTCGAGTGGATACAGAAGCTGCACCGCGACCAGAAGATGCGCGGCTACTCGCAGGAGGCGGTGACGGACACCATCCTGCGCCGCATGCCGGACTACGTCAGCCACCTCTGTCCGCAGTTCGGCCGTACCCACGTCAATTTCCAGCGCGTGCCCATCGTCGATACCTCCAACCCCTTCATCGCCCGCGACATTCCGACGGCCGACGAAAGCATGGTCGTCATCCGCTTCGCCAACCCCAAGGGCATCGACTTCCAGTACCTGCTCTCCATCCTGCACGGTTCCATGATGACCCGCCCGAACACCCTGGTCGTGCCCGGCGGCAAGATGGGCCTGGCCATGCAGATGATTTTCACCCCCATGGTCCTCCGCCTGATGGACCAGAAGCGCCGCGCCTGAGGAGAACGCCATGGAACGCGACAAGACCGAAATCACCTTCCGCCGCGAACTGGCCAATGCCGTCCGCTTCCTCGCCATTGACGCCGTCGAGAAGGCCAGGTCCGGCCATCCCGGCGCGCCGATGGGGATGGCCGACATCGCCGAAGTGCTGTGGCGCGACCACCTCAAGCACAACCCGACCAACCCGAAGTGGCCGGACCGCGACCGCTTCGTGCTGTCCAACGGCCACGGCTCGATGCTGCTCTACGCGCTGCTCCACCTGACCGGCTACGACCTGCCGCTGGAGCAGTTGCAGAACTTCCGCCAACTCGGCAGCAAGACCGCCGGGCATCCGGAAGTCGGCCACACGCCGGGCGTCGAGACGACCACCGGGCCGCTCGGCCAGGGGCTGACCAACGCCGTCGGCATGGCGTTGGCCGAGAAGCTGCTGGCCCAGCGCTACAACCGGCCGGAGTGCGACATCGTCGATCACCGCACCTGGGCCTTCCTCGGTGATGGCTGCCTAATGGAAGGCATCAGCCACGAAGCCTGCTCGCTGGCCGGCGTCTGGGGGCTGGACAAGCTGGTCGCCTTCTATGACGACAACGGCATCTCCATCGACGGCCATGTCGAGGGCTGGTTCCGTGACGACACCCCTGCCCGCTTCCGCGCCTACGGCTGGCATGTCGTCGGTCCGGTGGACGGCCACGATGCTGCCGCGCTGGGCGCCGCCATCGTCGAGGCCAAGGCCGCCGGCAAGCCGACGCTGATCGTCTGCCGCACGCAGATCGGCTGGGGGGCGCCGAACAAGGTCGGCAGCCACGACGTGCACGGCGCGCCGCTCGGTGCCGATGAAGTGGCCGCCACCCGCGCCGCGCTGAACTGGCCGCATGCTCCGTTCGAAGTGCCGGACGCCCTGCGTGAAGCCTGGGATGCCCGGCTGTCGGGCGCTGCCGCCGAAGCCGAATGGCAGGTTAAGTTCGTCGCCTACCGCCGCCAGTACCCGGACCTGGCGGCCGAATTCGAGCGCACCCAGGCCGGCGGCCTGCCGGAAAACTGGCCGGAAATCCGCAAGTCGCTGCTCGCCGTGGCCGGCGCCAAGGATGGCGCGGTCGCCACCCGCAAGTCGTCGCAGAACAGCCTCGATTTCCTGGTCGACCGCGTGCCGGAACTGCTTGGTGGTTCGGCCGACCTGACCGGCTCCAACCTGACCGCTGGCAAGGGCAGCCGCGCTCTGCACGCAGCGGCCGAAGGCGAGGTTCCCAACTACATTTCCTACGGCGTGCGCGAATTCGGCATGACGGCGATCATGAACGGCGTCGCGTTGCACGGCGGCCTGATTCCCTACGGCGGCACCTTCGCGGTGTTCTCCGACTATGCCCGCAACGCCATCCGGATGAGCGCGCTGATGAAACAGCGCGTCGTCCATGTCCTGACCCACGATTCCATCGGCCTCGGCGAAGACGGGCCGACCCACCAGCCGATCGAACATGCTGCGAGCCTGCGCGTCATTCCCGGACTCGATGTCTGGCGCCCCTGCGATGAGCTGGAAACGGCCATCGCGTGGAGCGAAGCGCTGGAACGCCGCGACGGACCTTCCGCCCTGCTCTTGTCGCGCCAGAACCTCCCTCAGTATGGTGGCGAAGCCAGCCGGGCGGAAGGTGCCAGCCGGGGCAGCTACGTGCTGGCCGAGGCCGACGGCCCGGCGCAGGCGGTGATTATCGCCACCGGTTCGGAAGTGATGCTGGCCATGCAGGCGCAGACTGCACTCAAGGCGCAGGGCGTCGCCGTGCGCGTGGTGTCGATGCCCTGCACGCGGCGCTTCGACCGCCAGCCGGCGAGCTGGAAAAACGCCGTGCTGCCGCCGGAAATCGCCCGCGTCGCGGTCGAGGCCGGGCAGACCGACATCTGGCGCAAGTACGTCGGGCTCGATGGCGAAGTGCTCGGCATCGACGAGTTCGGCGAATCCGGCCCCGCCCCGGCGCTTTACCAGCACTTCGGCCTGACCGCCGACAACCTGGTGCAGACCGTGCTGCGCGCCGTCGTGCGGGCCGGAGGCGCCGATGGCGACTTCTAGCGCCTGATCCACGCCGGCTTCCGCCGGGCCTTCCCTATACCTATGCCAACGCGCCCTGTTCCGGGTGCGCGGGGGCGGTTTTGCCCAGAATTCACATCATCAAGGAGACACACCATGCCCATTCGGGTTGCCATCAACGGCTTCGGCCGCATCGGGCGCATGGCCTTCCGGGCCATCGCCGAACAGGCGGAATTCGCCGATCTCGAAGTGGTCGCCATCAACGACCTGCTCGAGCCGGAGTACCTCGCCTACATGCTCAAGCACGACTCGGTGCACGGAAAGTTCGCCGGCGACATCGTGGTCGACGGCGACAAGCTGATCGTCGATGGCCGCCGTATCCGGCTGAGCGCCGTCAAGAATCCGGCCGAGCTGAACTGGGCCGGCGTGCGCGCCGACGTGGTGATCGAGGCGACCGGCCTGTTCCTGACCGAGCACAGCTGCCGCCAGCACCTCGAAGCGGGGGCGCAGAAGGTGGTGCAGTCGGCGCCGGCCAAGGACGAAACGCCGATGTTCGTCTATGGCGTCAATCACGACTGCTATGCCGGCGAGGCCATCGTCTCGGCGGCGTCGTGCACGACCAACGGCCTGGCGCCGGTCGCCAAGGTGCTACATGAAAAATTTGGCATCAAGCGCGGCCTGATGAGCACGGTGCATGCCGCCACCGCCACGCAGAAGACGGTGGATGGCCCGTCCGGCAAGGACTGGCGCGGCGGGCGCGGCATTCTGGAGAACATCATCCCGTCCTCGACCGGGGCCGCCAAGGCGGTCGGCAAGGTGATCCCGGCGCTGAACACCAAGCTGACCGGCATGGCCTTCCGGGTGCCGACTTCCGACGTCTCGGTGGTCGACCTGACCGTCGAGCTGGAGCGCGCGGCGAGCTACGAAGTCATCTGTGCCGCCATGCAGGCCGCTTCCGAATCCGGCCCGCTCAAGGGGGTGCTCGGCTATACCCGCGACAAGGTGGTGTCCACCGACTTCCGCGGCTGCGGCCTGCCCTCGGTGTTCGACGCCGACGCCGGCATTGCCCTCGACCCCCATTTCGTCAAGGTGGTTGCCTGGTACGACAACGAATACGGCTATACCTGCAACCTCTTACGTTTGGTGCGCCACGTCACCCAAACGCGTCTGCACTGAGGAGACAACATGGCTCTCATTTCATTGCGCCAACTGCTCGACCACGCCGCCGAGCACCGCTACGGCTTGCCGGCCTTCAACGTCAATAACCTGGAGCAGATACAGGCCATCATGCAGGCGGCCGAAGCCTGCGACAGCCCGGTCATCCTGCAGGCGTCGGCCGGCGCCCGCAAGTACGCCGGCGAGCCTTTCCTCAGGAAGCTGGTCGAGGCGGCCATCGAGCAGTACCCGGACATCCCGGTCTGCCTGCACCAGGACCACGGTACGTCGCCCGCTGTCTGCCAGCAGTCGATGCGCAGCGGCTTCTCGAGCGTGATGATGGATGGCTCGCTGTGTCCGGACGGCAAGACGCCGAGCACCTATGCCTACAACGTCATGGTCACCGCCCGCGTCGTCGACATGGCGCACGCCATCGGCGTCTCGGTCGAGGGCGAACTGGGCTGCCTCGGCTCGCTGGAAACCGGCGAGGCCGGCGAGGAGGATGGCATCGGCGCCGCCGGCAAGCTCGATCATGCGCAACTGCTCACCGATCCCGCCGAGGCCGCCGACTTCGTCGCTAAGACCGGCGTCGATGCGCTGGCCATCGCCATCGGCACCAGCCACGGTGCCTACAAGTTCACCCGGCCGCCGACCGGCGAAATCCTCGCCATCGACCGCATCAAGGCCATCCATGCGCGCATTCCGAACACCCACCTGGTCATGCACGGTTCGAGCAGCGTGCCGCAGGAATGGCTGGCGACCATCCGCCAGTACGGCGGGACGATACGGGAAACCTACGGCGTGCCGGTCGAGGAAATCGTCGAGGGCATCCGCCACGGCGTGCGCAAGGTCAATATCGACACCGATATCCGCCTCGCCATGACCGGCGCCATGCGCAAGGCGATGGCCGAGAAACCGGAAGAGTTCGACCCGCGCGCCTTCCTCAAGGCAGCGGTGGTGGCGGCGCGCGACCTCTGTCGCCAGCGCTTCGAGGCCTTCGGCAGCGCCGGGCAGGCCGGGCGCATCAAGCCGCTGCCGCTGGAAAAAATGCTCGCCCGCTACCGCTGAGGTCGTTCGGCAAACCAGTTTCACTCTGCTGTACTTTGCGTCTTGCGGCCCCGCAGTCTGGAGCCGCCTTTTTTTGGAGGCATTCATGCGCCAAGCCGACTACGTCATCGCCCCGAGCATCCTGTCCGCCAACTTCGCCAAGCTGGGTGAGGAGGTGGCCAACGTCATCGCAGCCGGCGCTGACTGGATCCATTTCGACGTGATGGACAACCACTACGTCCCCAACCTGACCATCGGGCCGCTGGTTTGTGAAGCGATCCGCCCGTGCACGACCGCGCCGATCGACGTGCATTTGATGGTCAAGCCGGTGGATCGCATCATTCCCGACTTCATCAAGGCCGGCGCCAACATCCTCACCTTCCACCCGGAAGCCTCCGAACACATCGACCGCAGCCTAGCCCTGATCCGCGACGGCGGTTGCCAGTCCGGCCTGGTCTTCAATCCGGCGACGCCGCTCGACTACCTCGACTACGTGCTCGACAAAATCGACGTCGTGCTGCTGATGAGCGTCAACCCCGGCTTCGGCGGCCAGAAGTTCATCCCCGGCACCCTGGCCAAGGCCAGGCAGGCACGCGCTAGGCTCGACGCCTACGAACGCGAAACCGGCCGGCGCATCCGGCTGGAGATCGACGGCGGCGTGAACACCGCCAACATCGCCGAAATCGCCCGCGCCGGCGTCGATGCCTTCGTTGCCGGTTCGGCTGTCTATGGCGCCGGCAAGGACAGCGATCCGCACCGCTACGATTCGATCATTGCGGCGCTGCGCGCCGAGTTGCGGGCGGTTGGTCGTTAGTTGTTGGGCCTCTCAACCTCCGTGGTTGCCGGCAAGCAGTAGCGACCTGCCCGTCATTTTGACTTCCAGCAAGGATTTTCGGGGGTGAAATGACGCATGATTTTCGTGGACTGCGACTGGCTGCGGAATTCCGGCATTTCGTCTGGCGCTGAAAACCCTACAGGGATATTTCGGAACAGTGTAGAGTGTTGAGCTGTTTGCAGTCTGGAAGGGGCAATCGGGGGGATTGTCCCGGCTGGTATCGGCTGGCTTGGCTAGGGAGTCCAAACGGATGCGGATCAGGAATTTCATTTTCGGTGCGTCTATCGTCGTGTCGGTCCTGTTTTTCGGCGGATCGTACCTGTTGCTCGACAGGATTTTCGGCGAAGTCCTGCGCGCCAATGCGGAGCAAACCTCGGAGGCGGCCGCCAAGGTCACTTTCGCCGCGATGTACCAGCTGATGAGCCAGGGCTGGAGCCGCAGCCAAGCCGATGCCTTTGTGCACAGCACGGCCGAGGCGGGAACCAACGGCCTATCCGTGCAGATCTATCGCAGCCAGCGGGTCAGCGAACTGTTCGGCAATATCAATCAACCGCCGCTCGACGACGAACTGCAGCAGGCGATGCGCAGCGGTGATGTCCGGAAGCTGGACAACGATCACGTTGCCCGCCACATCTATCCGCTGATCGCCGAAGAGCGCTGCCTGCGCTGCCATATCAACGTCCGGGCCGGCGATGTGCTCGGCGCCGTCGAAGTGCGCCAGGATTTCACCGGTCTGCTGGCCGATGCGCGGCGCCAGTTGCTGACTGCTTTTGCCCCGCTGCTGCCGGCGGCGCTGATCGTCGCCGCGCTCGCAGTGTGGTGGGTCGGGCGCCGCATCGAGGGCGCCGTCGAGCGTCTGCAGGCGGATTTCGAGCAGGTCCAGGCGGTCGATGACCTGCGCCGCATCGCGGTCGCCGACCACGATCTCGGCTTCGTCGAATTCAACCGCATCCTCGGCGCCCTCGGCGGCGTGCTGGCTCGCCTGCGCACAGTGGCGGTGGACAAGGACATCCTCAGTTTCGAGATCGGCCTGCTCGAACGTTTCGTCATCACCTCGGAAGTGGTCCGCGACTGGCGCGAATACGTCGGCCGCTTGCTCATCGACATCAACAGCGTGCTGCCGGCGCATACCCTGTTCTCCCTGTTCAAGATTGACGACGAGATGTTCGATCTGGAGGTCTTCTGGTACGGCCCGGTTTCCGGCGAAACCAAGGCCAAGATGGAGCACTACATCCGCGACGAACTGGCCAGCCTGCCGAGTTTTCCCGATGTCGGCTCGTGCAACATCCATCATCACGTCGCCAACCAGGACGGCCATCCGATCACCCTGTCGGATGCCGAGGTCGCCTTGCGCGTCAAATCCTTCTTCGTCGACAAGCCGAAAATCGGCGGCATCGTCGGCATCGGCGTCCATGCCGGGGTGCTGGACGACGAAACGCGCTACCTGGTCGTCGAGAGCGTGCTGTCCACCCTGCTCAACGTTGTCGGTTCGGTCAAGGCGATCTACAAATACACCCGCGACCTCGAGTATTACGCCACCCGCGATCCGCTGACCGATTTGTTCAACCAGCGCGTCTTCTGGGAGCTGTCGGCCTACGAGGTCGGCCGCGCCCAGCGCCACGGCTACCGCTTCGGCCTGCTGCTCATCGACGTCGACAATTTCAAACTGGTCAATGACAACTACGGCCACGCCGTCGGCGATACCTACCTGCAACGCTTCGCCCGGCAGGTGCAGGGCGCCTTGCGCGATGGCGACATCTTCGCCCGCTACGGCGGCGACGAGTTCGTCGCCGTGCTGCCGGAAGCCTCGCAGGAAGCGGTGGTTACGGTCGCCGAACGGGTCCGCAAGGCGATCGAGGAACTCGAAGTGCTCACGCCGGATGGGGTGCGGCTGCGCGTCACGGCATCGATCGGCATCGCTATCTACCCCGATCATGCCGAGAATCCGAAGGACCTGCTGCTCTTTGCCGACAACATGATGTATCGGGCCAAGGCCGCCGGTAAGGACCAGGTTGCCGTGCCGACCAAGGACGATATCGTCGATGTCTTCCGCGACATCACGCAGAAGAGCGTGATGGTCCTCGACGCCATCGAGCACCGCCGCGTCGTCCCCTATTTTCAGCCCATCCTCGATGTCGCCAATCGTCGTATCGTCGCCTACGAGGTTCTGTCGCGCATCGAACTCGACGGCCAGATCATCCGTGCCGACGAGTTCGTCGAGATTGCCGAGCGCATCGGCGTCATCCACCGCCTCGACATGCTGGTCCTCGAACAGGCCCTGGCGACCTTGGCCGAGCGCGGCCACGAGGGGGAGATTTTCGTCAACTTGTCGCCGCGGGCGCTGGTGTTCAGCGAGTTTTCCCGCGATCTGCGGCGCATCGTCGCGGCCAGCGGCATTTCCCCCGACCACATCGTCTTCGAAATCACCGAGCGCGATACGGTCAAGAACCTGTCGCTGCTCGAACGCTTCCTGTCCGAGCTGAAGGCCGACGGCTTCAAGCTGGCCATCGACGACTTTGGCTCCGGCTTCTCGTCTTTCCACTACCTGCGCCGCTTCCCGATCGACTACCTGAAGATCGAGGGCGATTTCATTTCCAACATGCTGCACAACGAGAAGGATCACACCTTCGTCACCAGCATCCGTTCGCTGGCCCGCGAAATGGGCATCACCGTCGTCGCCGAATATGTCGAATCGGCCGAAGTGCTGGGCGAACTGGAGCGGATGGAAGTGCATCTCGCCCAGGGCTACTACATCGGCCGGCCGGCGCGCGAACTGCTGCCGGTGGTTTGGCAGCCGCCGGCCTGAGCGGCGCCTCTTAGGCCCGACCTTCAGTCGAGAAGCGCAGCGAGTACTTCTTCGGCGGCCGGCGGCGTCGCGTTCGCCTGCCGGAGCCAGACGAAGCGCCCTGCCGGTGCCGCCGCCGTGGCCGCCCGGGCAGCCTCCACTTCGGTCCGCTCATTGACCAGGACGACGACGCGCTGCAAGGCGGGCAGCGCGGCCAGGGTCTGCAGTTCGTACAGGCAGCCGCGGTTGGCGGCGACGAAATTGCGCAGGTCCATCAACACCACGTCGCTGACCCGCAGCAGTTCGGCCAGTGCCTGTTGCCAGGTGGTGTCGTGGCAATAGCATTCGTTGACCCGGTAGCGTCCCTCGACATCGGGCTGCCATTCGAAGGCGCCAAGACGGTGGCCGACCTCTTCAGGGCGGCGGATGAAGCGTTCGGCCAGGCGGCCGTCGAGAAAGGTGAAGATGTCCTCGGCGTCGATGGTGCGGTCGATCAGGTCGGTGCCGGCGATGAGTACGGTATTGCCGCTCAGCCGCCAGCGTTCGATGACGCCGTCGAACAGGTTCTGCACATTGGCGTCCTGCTGGAAGACGCGCAGCACGAGCAGGGTGGGCGGCCGGCCGGCGGGGCGCTGGGCGGCACCCTGGCGCAACAGCCAGCCGGCGAGCGGGACCCAGGCCAGCGGCAGGAAATAGAGCAGGGCGCCCCAGCCCTCGCTGGCGATGGCGCCGAGTGCCGGGCCGACCAGGGCGATGACCCAGACGGCAGTGAATAGGTAGAACAGCTCCGAGATGCGGCGGGCGGCATAGGCGTCGGCCAGCCAGCGGCCGAGGGCCCGCGCCGGCCACCAGGCGAACAGCCAGGGCGTCAGGGCGAACAGCGCGATGGCGGTGATGGCTCCGATGTGGCCGGCCAGCCAGTAGGCGAGCGGGCTTTGTGCGTCGACCAGGGCGGCGAGCAGGTCGACGCCGGCCTGCGAGGCCCAGCAGAACAGTATGAACAGCGGCGCCAGCCACGGCGCCACGGCACGCGTCGCGCTGCCCAGGCAGAGCGCGGAAACGACGATCAGCGGCAGGCCGATGTCGAGCGACAGCCAGAACAGCACCTGCGCGAAGCTGACGTTTTCGTTGGTCCGCCAGCTGAGCAGCATGACGGCGGCGACGAACCACAGCAGCAGTACGCCGACGAAGCGCCAGCGCGGCCAGCGGCGGAGCACGGCGATCACCGGCACCACCGGCCAGGCATAGGCGGCGCACAGGGTGGACACGGTCTTGATCGTGATCGGCCCATCGGAGACGATCTGCATGAGCAGCGTCCGGGTCAGGGCCATGAGCAAGGTGAGGCCGAGGAAACCGAGGATCAGTCGGGTTTGCGCCTGCCGATTGTCGGCCAGGCTGACCGGAATGGCCGGCGTGTCGGCGGAGTACGGCAGCGGCTTGGCTGTGCCGCTCGTGGTGGTGGATGGCGCATCGAGCGGCGCCTTCATCAGCGCCTGCATCGCTGCCCGGTAGCGCGCGGCGACGATCAGGGCGCCAAAGAAGGATAGCGCCGTGGCAACGATCAGCAGGAAGGCGATCTTGCCGGGCAGCATGGCTATTTCATTTCTGTCAGGCCATCGCGCTCAGGCCGTTCACATAGACCAGGCGGCCGCTCGCCGCATCGCGCACATAGCTCAGGCACTGCTGGCGATTGCTGCCGGCGCCCGGCGGCTTGAGCGAAATGTGCACCCAGCCCGAGTTCGGCCCTTTGGCCGGGTCGTAGCATTCGCAGATGATCTGGTCGAAATCGGCGAGGTTGGCCTTGGCCCAGGCCGCCAGTTCCAGCGTCGGCTTGCCGACGATCTCGATGTCGCAGGCCTCGCCCTTGGCGTGCTGGCTGGTGCTCAGCCACGACGCCGGCTTGTTCTTCAGGGCGCGCTCCAGGCGCTGGCCGCGATAGACGCTGTTCGGAGAGAAGGAGCCGAAGGCGTCGCGGATCGGTTGCAACACGTTGCGGGCGAGATGGATCGCAGCGCGCAGTTCGGCCTCGCTGGCGAAAGCATTGTCGATGCCGAGGCGGGCGGCAAGGTCCGATTTGGTGAGCTCGTACATCCGGAAATTGGGCGCGATCAGGGCACGCGGCGGCAGCCCTGTCAGCGGGATCTGGTCGAGCGGGGTGCGTGAGTAGTCCGGCGCGGCAGGGTCGCGGGCCACCAGCGGCGGAACGGCTCGTGGGCGGGGGGCGGTCTTGGCCGGGGCCGGGGTGGCTTTCTTCTGGCGCGGGCTCATGACAGGTTCTCCTGGATTTGTTGCAGGATGCGCTGTTTCGGCTTGTCGCCAGGCGACCAGAGCTCGATCAGGAAGGCGATGTTCTCGGCGACCGACGACACTTCGCGCGGGCTGGCGCCGCGGGCGATGGCGTTGCGGTAGGTGGCGAGCACGCCCATCGCCGGCGGCAGGGTGGTGTCGCCGCGTTTTCTACGCGGCGCGGCGGGTTGCATCAGGAGGCGCATCAGTTGCAGGTCGGCCAGGCTGGCACTGTCCCAGAAATTGGGGTCGGCATCGTTGCGCTGGGCCAGCTCACGCAGCAGCGCTTCCAGATCGCGCTGCAGGGTGGCCGGATCGGCCGTGCCCAGCGCTTCCCCATGCTGGCGGGTGAGCAGGCTGCCGGCCAGCCAGTTGGTGAAGGCGTAGGCATCGCGTTTGCGCTCGTAGGCCAGGCGGTAGTGCTGGGCCATGTTGACCAGGGCCTCGGTGCGGCGCGGGCCTTCGTCCTCTATCAGGGCCAGGCGCTTGTAGGCGCTGCCGAGCAGGTTGAGGCGCTCGACGGTCGGGGCGCGGCGGCACAGGGTATCGAGGTCGAGAATGGCCGATTCGATGCGGCCGGCCTGCTCCTGGCGCGTCTTTTCACGGTTTTTGGCCGTTTGCCGGGCGGCCTTCTGCCACAGTTCCGCGGCGTAGCGGACGCGGAAGTTGGCGTATTGCTCGAGCGCCTTCATCGAGCACTCCCCCTTGTCGGCGGTCAGTGCCGCTTCCAGGCAGGCGATGGCTTCCGACCAGCAACGCGCTTCGCCCCAGGCCAGGCCGAGGGCGGCCTGCACCTCGGCGCGGGCCAGCCAGCCGTCCTTCTGGTTGGCCGGAATGCGCGCCAGCCGGCGTTCCAGCTTGCCGGCCGCATCGTCGGTGGCGCCGGCACGCAGGTCGGCGGTCAGGTTTTCCAGTTCGGCAACCAGTTCGTGGGCGGTGGCGAAGGGCGTCAGGTTGTGGCGCGGCGCGGCGCCGTCGCGGTAGAAGCGGAAATCGGGATCGCCGTAGCACTGGTAGGCGCCCCAGGTATTGACGTCGGGGAAGCGCAGCCAGGCGTCTTCCCGGGCGGCGCGCACGGCCTCGCCGAAGGTTTCGCCGGCCAGCATGCCGCGATAGAAGGTGGCGGCGAAGGCCTGGCCGGCCCGGTCGTCGACCGCCCAGCCAGCGGCGACCACGGCGCGCACGCCCATGTTGATGAATTCCTCGCCGAGGTTGGCGGCCAGCCCGAGACGGTCGAGCGGCCGGGCGCCGTCGAGGCGGCCGAGATGGCAACAGTTGATGAAGACCAGTTCCGGCACGAAGCGCATCTGGGCGATGTCGCCCGGGGTCAGGAAGCTGTTCGGGCCGATCACCATGCCGGAAATTTTGCCGGTGGTCAGCGCATATTCGTGCACCCCGTGGCCGGCGAGGTGCAGGATGCGCCAGCAGTTCTTGTGCAGCATCTCCATGATCGGCGTGGTCGCCTGGTCGATGCAGTCGGTGACGTCGTAGCCGTCGCTCGACAACTGGTCGGCAACGGCCTGCGCCTCGTCGCGGGCGCCGGGCAGGTCGCAGAAGTCCGCACACCCCTGTAGGTCCGGGTTGCCGATGACCAGGGCGGTGTTGCCGGGGCTGCGCACCGGGCGCTGCCGGAAGCTCTCGGTGCGGAACTGGCGGACGAAGCCGGCCCCCACGGAAGGCGGACGTTCGCCGTCGCTCCAGCGGTTTTCGAGCAGTTCCCACGGATAGCGTGCCGATTGCCGGTCGACGATGATGACCAGGTTGCCCTGTTGCGGCGCCAGTTCGCGCAGGCGCAGCGGGAGCAGCATTTCGTACAGGGTCTTGGTCGCTTCCGTATTGCGGCCGGTGTCGCGGCTGGCCGCCTGGACGAAAGCCTCGGCCAAGGCGAGCTGGCCGGTGGCCAGGGTTTCCTCGGCGCGCGCCTTGTCGGTCGGGAACAGGAAGCGCAGCTTGTCGTCCTGGCGGACGATTTCGAGGCGCTGATACCACTCGTTGGCTCCGTCGAAGCGCACCCGCCGGCGACCGGCCTGGGCGGTTTCGACGGCGCCGGCCGGCCAAGTGATGGCGGCGGCCAGTTGTTCGTTCTGCAGGATGCGGCCGAGCGCCTCGGCGGCCGAGATGGCGACGTCCTCGTACAGTTCGAGCAGTTCGAGGCGGTCGATCAGCACGCGGCCATCGAGTTTCTGCTCGGCCAGCGCCCGGTTGGCGGCGAGGGCGGCGCGCAGGATGGCCTCCAGCGAATCGCCGACCGGCATGCCACCACCGCCGGTGCCGACCAGCAGGCAGGTGACGGCGGCCGAGCGCGGCCGGCCTTCCTCGCCGAAGCGGGCATCGGGCCAGTAGGCCACTTTCAGCGCGTAATCGAGCAGGGCGGCGCGGATTGAGGTTTCGAGCAGGCAGGGGCTGAGGGCGCCGATCTCGCCGAGGCCGACGACGATGGCGCCCATCGGCTTGGCGGCCGGCGAGTCGTTGAAGAAGGTGCTGTGGCTGCCGAGCGGGCCTGGGTAGATGCCGAGATCGAGCCGCCGGGTCAGGCGGCCGGCAAGTTGACGGTCGAGGGCGGCTTCCGCGCTGATCATGGTGTCGCCCGTATAGTGGCCGACCAGTACCGGATGGCGGGCGTAGCTCAGGTTGCCGTGGCGGATGCTGATGGTGACGGGCGCGGTGACCGGTTCGCCTTCGACGCTTTCCGGCAGCTGGCCGGAGAAGCCGAGGCTGGCGATGTCTTCCGGTGCCGGAATGCCGTCGGCCGGCGGGCTGGCCGGCAGCACGAAGCGTTCCTCACCAGCCGCGGCGCGGCTGCGCGCCGGCGGCGTGGTGGGCAGCAGCGTCGTCTGGCCATTGACCAGGATGTCGAGATAGCCCGGGAAGGCCTTCGGCTGGGCGCACAGCATGTCGTGCGCGGTGTTGTCGACGTACCACAGCGGAACGCCGGGCAGGCGGCCGGAGGACCAGGCCACGGTGCCGTCCCCCTCGCGGGTGGCGATGAATTCGATGCGCTTGAGGTCGGGGCGGAACAGCACTTCGCCCGGCGTCAGCTGGTAGTCGATCACCGTCGCCGGCTGGCAGCCGGCGACATAGGCCATGTAGCGCGGATCGGGCGCGGCGGTCTTGAGGAAGGCCCAGGTCGCCCCGGCTTCCTGCAGGTCGGCCGCCTGGGCGGTGTCCCATTGCGCCCCCATATCCTGGCGCAGCTTCTGCCAGCGGCTGACATCGGTGAAGTCCGGGTCGTCCGGTGCGAAGGGAAGCAATTCGAGCAGGCCGGGGTAGCGCGAGACCAGGTTGATGATCTGGTCGGTGCTCTGCGTGATGTCGAGCAGGGACAGTTTGCTTTGCGTGGGGTTGAAGCCGGTCAGCCAGCGCACGGCTTCGTAGGAGCCAAGGTTGGGCGTGCCGAGCATCAGGAAGCGGGCGCCGGGCAGGCGGGTGATGCGCTTCCACAGCGCGCTGCCGGCGCCGCCGTCGGCGATCATCGAGCGCACGACGAGGCCGCCCATCGAGTGGGCGACCAGGCGCAGCGGCTGGCCAGAGCGTTCGGCCTGGCTGACCAGCGGCTCGAGCATGACGGCCAGCCGGGCAGCGGCCTTGCGCACCGAGTAGCGCCAGTCGTAGGGGAAGATTTCGACCTGGTGGCTGCGGGCCAGGAATTCGACCAGCGGACCGTAGAACTGATCGACCAGCCCGACCGGCGCGATGTTGTCGCGCCCCATGGCGATCTTCTTCAGGCCGCCGCGAAGCAGCGCCCAGTAGTTGAGCCAGACCGGATCGTCGCTGGCCGTCAGTTCGCTGCCCATGGTGCCGGGCAGCACGACGGCGATCGGCCGCGGCTTGTTGCCGCTGCGGCTGCGGACGATGGCGGCAGCGCAGCGCGGCGCGGCGGACGGCTTGGGGGCCAGCGGCTGGAAGCCGCCGCTGTCGCCGTCGGCGCGGGTCAGGCCGGCGCTCAGCCAGCGCACGCTCTGGTCGTTGGTGAAGTAACGGAAGTGATTGACCTTGGCGCCCTGGTCCTGGCGGATGCGGGCGGCGCCGCCGAGGCGGAGCAGGCCGCCGCCCATCGACGCAGTATCGACGACCAGGTCGTGTTCGTTGCGGTAGAACCAGTCGGTGGCCAACACCTTGAGCGAATTCCACAGGCCGTCGCCGGCCTCGATATCGCCGGCGATGACAGACAGGTCGGCGGTGGTGACCAGTTCCGGCGTGTTGTTAAGCAGGCGGGTCAGCGCCGAGCCGGGCATCATCGCCTCGACGCCGGGCAGGGTGCGCGGGTCGGTGCGTTCCTTGACCACGGCGAGCAGGAAATCGAGGCCGCCGGTGAACAGGCCGTCGCCGGTGGCCGCCGTCGCCACGTAGTCGAGTACCGACAGCCAGCGGTCGAGACGGCCGGAGGCCAGCGTCGTGCCGCGCGCCGGGCAGGCGACGCGGACGAAGCGGCCGATACGCAGCTTCTTCTGCTCGAGCACCGCGACGAGGTCGAGCAGGCGCTGGCGTTCGGCATCGTAGGCGGTGTCGCGCGCCTTCATCTGCTCGTTGCTGAGCGGCAGCAGGCCGAGTTGGGGGGCCAGCGTGCGGTCGGCGGCGAACAGGGTGTGCACCTGTTCCGCCGTCAGTGTCGCCGCCAGGTCGGCGCAGCCGGCCAGGCAGAGCACTTCGCCGACCAGGCCGCCGCGCGAATGGCTGACCAGGTGCACGTCGGCGCCGGCCGGCAGGCGTTGGGCCACGGCCAGCGCGTTGGCGATCGGGCTTTCGGTCAGCGTGCGGTGCTCCAGTGCGAAGACGCGATCGCCGTAGAGCGGCAGCAAGGACTGGCGCAGGCGGGCGCCTTCGAGGTTGCCGCTGTCCCACAGCTTGCCAAAACTGCCTTCGGTCGACGAGGCGGTGCCGTGCAGGAAGACCAGGATGGGGCCGGCATCGGCCGCGATGGCGTCGTTATCGGCAACGGCCTTCAGCGCGAAATCGCCGCCCAGGTCGAGGCGGTAGAAGCCGGGTGGGTGCTTGCCGATCAGCTTTTCCTCGAAGTGCTTGCCGAGCGCGCCGGCCGATTTTTCGGCGAGGTCGATGCCGAAGAAATCGAGGATGCGCACGGCCAGCCCGGTCAGGCCGCGCTCGCTGCTCGTTGCCCGGCGCGGCGCCAGACGGGCGATTTCCCAGGTGCCGTCGCCGTCGCGGGCCGGGGGCACGCCGAAGTCGCGCGACAGGTCATCCATCCGGCTCCACAGCACGAAACCGTTGTCCAATTCGACGCGAACGACGGTGTCGCCACTGACCTCGACGACATCGCCGCCGCCGTCGCGGGCGGTGCCCGGGGTCAGGCTGAACTGCGGTTGCGGACCGCCGGCTCCCCGCCGGCGGATTTCCTCGCGGACGCCGCGAAGCTTGAACATGCGCTGGGCCATGGCACTCTCCTCTGTCGGGCCAGGTGGGGCGGGCTTATTCGAAAATCTTGCCCTTGCGTGCGCCGGCGCTGCCGACGATCTGCGGCGACTGCGGGTAGCTGGCCGACGGCAGGTATTTGGCGATGGCCTTGTGCCACTCGGCGTAGGTGGCGCCGGGTTTCATCGCCTTGAGCGCCTTCAGCGCGTAGTAGGTGAAGGCGCCGTTGAAGCGGCCCTTGATCCGGGCGTCGTAGCTGAAGTTGTTGGGGCCTTCCTTGCAGCCGGAGAGCAGCAGGTCGCCGAGCCGGTTGGTGCTCGCCGCGGCGAGCAGGGGCGAGGTGCCGGACGGCCCGGTCATCGTGGCGGCGACCTTGCCGGCGCGGTTCTTCGGCAGTTCCTTATTGGGCAGCCAGTTGCCCATGGGCATGAAGCGCGGCCGGCTGTCGGCGTCCTTCTCGGCCTTGGCGGCGCGGGTAACGGTGCCGGAATGGCAAGAGTCGGAGATCAGGATCAGCCGTACGCCGGACTTGCGGCTGGCGAAGATGGCGTGGATCTCGTCGTCGATCAGCGCTTCGCCCCTGGTCTGCAGGTCGTAGGGGCAGAGCGCCTCGTCGAGGCCGTCGATTTCGTCGCCGTCGGTGTCCGGCTGGTAGGTGCCGTGGCCGGAGTAGGTGATGACCAGCGTGTCGCCCTTGGCGCCCTTGCCGATCAGCTCGCTCATGGCCTTGACCATGGCGGCCTTGGTCGCCTGGTCGTCGAGCAGGGTGGAAACCTTGAAACCGCGAGCGGCCAGTTCGGCCGCCCAGTCGTTCGCGTCATTGACGCAACCCTGCAGGTCCATGCCGGTCCCCGGGTAGTTGTTGATACCGATACAAAGTGCTCTTTTTGCCATGATGCGTATCCTTCCGTGTTCGGTGGAGGAGCGGAGGGTTGCCGGCAAAGCGCAGCAACCGGCGTGAAGCGGAGCGTGCAGCTTGAGGTGCTATCGATACGTCATCGGAGTGTAGTCCACTCGCATGACGTAGGAAATATCTTTCTTCGATGCGGTCAGCAACGGCGCTTATCTGGTGCTGATTGTGTCGCTATCGCCCGACAAACCCCTGCTGTGCAATGACGGATGCCTGAATTGGTATTCCGTCCAGGTGATGGACGCGGTGCCGCCGTTTTGCGGCGCGCGCCGGAAGCGGCTATTCTGGATAAATGCGTAGGAACTCTCCAGCCATGAGATTTTCGCGTTTCTTCCTCAACCGCTTGCAGGATCAAGCCTGTAGCGGCGACACGGTTGTCGTGATCGACGTGCTGCGTTCATTCACGACGGCGGCGGTGGTGCTGGCCAATGGCGCGCGGGCGGTCTATCCGGTCGAAGGCGTGGCGACGACGGTGGCCCGGCTGGCGCAGATGCCCGATGCCGTGTCGGTCGGTGCGGTCGGCGGCGGCGATCCGGTACCAGGCTTCGATTTCGGCAATTCGCCCTGGCAACTGATGCAGGCCGACCTGACCGGAAAAAACGTGGTGATGACCACGGCGGCCGGCGTGCGTGGCCTGCAGCGCTTCCGCCAGGCGCGCCGGCTCTATGCCGCCAGCCTGGTATGCGCCCGGGCGACGGCCAAGGCCATTCGCGCCTCCGGTGCCGCCGAGGTGTGCTTTGTCATTACCGGCGAGTGGGTGGATCGCGATGGCGACGAGGATATCGCCTGCGCCGACTACATCGAGGCCCTGTTGCGCGGCGAGGCGGTTAACCCGGATAGCTTCGCCCAGCGGGTCCGCGATTCCGATTTCGGGCGCCGCTTTACGGCCGGCACCTGGCCCCATCTGCGGCGCGGCGATCTCGAACTGGCCGCCCATGCCGACCTGTTCAATTTCGCCATGCCGGTATGGCGCGAGGGCGAGTGGCTGGTCATGCGCTGAGGCGGCACCCGGCGCGTTGCTTACCGTCCGCTATAAACCGGCTTCCGCTTCTGCATGAAGGCATCGATGCCTTCGCCGGCGTCCTCGCTCATCATGTTGCAGGCCATCACCTCGGCGGCATAGGCGTAGGCTTCGCGCAGGCCCATTTCCAGCTGCTGGTAGAACATGCCCTTGCCCGTCTTGATGGCGACGGCACTCTTGGCCAGGATGCTGCCGGCCAGGCGCTCGATTTCAGCATCCAGCGCGTCAAGCGGCACGACGCGATTGACCAGCCCCTTGGCCTTGGCTTCCATGGCGTCGATGAAATCGCCGGTGAGCAGCATTTCGAGCGCCGCCTTGCGGCCCAGATTGCGAGCCAGGCCGACGGCTGGGGTGGAGCAGAACAGGCCGACGTTGATGCCGGAAACGGCGAACTTGGCCACATCGGCGGCCACCGCCAGGTCGCACATCGACACCAGCTGGCAGCCGGCGGCGGTGGCGATGCCGTGCACCCGGGCGATGACCGGCTGCGGCAGGCGGGTGATGGTCAGCATCAACTCACCGCACTGCTTGAACAGGGCCTGCATGTAGGCCTTGCTGTGATTGGCGCGCATTTCCTTCAGGTCGTGGCCGGAGCAGAAAGCCTTGCCGGCGCCGGAGATGACCACGACGCGCACGGTCTCGCTGGCGGCGATGGCATCGAGTTCGGTCTGCAGGGCGCTGAGCAGGTCCTTTGACAGCGAATTGAAGGCGTTGGGACGGTTCAGGGTCAGCGTGGTCAGGCCGTCGGTACGGTCGCTACGCAGGACGAGGGCTTCTTCTTGGCTCATGGTTTGTCTCCCGGTGGTTTTATTCGAAACCGCTAATCTAGCCCAAGCTGGTTCGGACGGCCACCCGTCGGCGCGGTAAAATTGCGGCCATGAATTCCCCGCGCTACGTCCACCTCCGCCTGCATTCCGAATACTCCGTAACCGACGGCATCGTCCGCATCGGCGATGCCGTCAAGCGCGCCGCCGGCGACGGCATGCCGGCCATGGCGTTGACCGATCTGGCCAACCTGTTCGGGCTGGTCAAGTTCTACACCGGGGCGCGTGGCAAGGGGGTCAAGCCGGTGGCTGGGGCGGACGTGTGGATTGCCAACCCGGAGGCGCCCGAGGACGCCTATCGCCTACTGCTGCTGGTGCGCAATCGCGAGGGCTACCGGCAGCTGTGCGAGTTGCTGACCAAGGCCTATCTGGTCGAAGGCCGCCGCGACCGGGCGGAAATCCGCCGCGAATGGTTCGCCGAAGTCGGCTGCGATGGCCTGATCGCCCTGTCCGGTGCGCATCTCGGCGATGTCGGCGAGGCCCTGCTCAACGGCAATTTCGACCTCGCCGGCGAACGGGCGAAGGCCTGGGAGGCGATTTTCCCCGGCGCCTTCTATCTCGAAGTGCAGCGCTACGGCCAGCCGCAACAGGAGGCCGTCGTCCAGCAGACTGCCGATCTGGCCGGCGAGACGGGCCTGCCGCTGGTCGCCACGCATCCGATCCAGTTCATGAAGCCCGACGACTTCCAGGCGCACGAAGCGCGCGTCTGCATCGCCGAGGGCTACGTGCTGGGCGATACCCGCCGGCCCAAGATCTACACCGCGGAGCAGTATTTCAAGACGCAGGGCGAGATGGCGGAGCTGTTCGCCGACCTGCCGGAGGCGCTGGAAAACACGCTGGAAATCGCCAAGCGCTGCAATATCGAAATGACGCTGGGCAAGAACTACTTGCCGTTGTTCCCGACGCCGGAAGGGATGTCGCTCGACGACTTCCTGGTGCAGGAAGCGAAGAAGGGGCTGGAAGTGCGTCTGGCCGAGTTGTACCCCGATCCCGAAGTGCGTGCCCAGCGCCGGCCGGAGTATGACGAACGCCTCGACTTCGAGTGCAAGACCATCCTGCAGATGGGCTTCCCCGGCTACTTCCTGATCGTGGCCGACTTCATCAACTGGGGCAAGCAGAATGGCGTGCCGGTCGGTCCTGGCCGGGGTTCCGGCGCCGGTTCGCTGGTCGCCTATTCGCTGCGCATCACCGACCTCGATCCGCTGGCCTACGCCCTGCTGTTCGAGCGCTTCCTGAACCCGGAACGGGTGTCGATGCCCGACTTCGATATCGACTTCTGTCAGGACAATCGCTGGCGCGTCATCGAGTACGTGCGCGAGCACTACGGCGCCGATGCGGTGAGCCAGATCGCTACCTTCGGTACCATGTCGTCGAAGGCGGTGATCCGCGACGTCGGCCGCGTGTTCGGCCTGCCGTACTCGATGTGCGACCGTATTTCCAAGCTGATTCCCATCGTCCAGAACAAGCCGGTGTCGCTGGCCGAGGCGCTGGAGCAGGAACCGCAGCTCCAGCAGATGATGGAAGGCGACGGCGACGGTGAAACCATCCGCGAACTGTTCGACCTGGCAGGCCGCCTCGAAGACTTGACCCGCAATGTCGGCATGCACGCCGGCGGCGTGCTGATCGCCCCGGGCAAGATCACCGATTTCTGCCCGATGTACCAGGCGACCGGCGCCGACGCCTCGCCGGTGTCGCAGTTCGACAAGGACGACGTCGAGAAGGCTGGCCTGGTCAAGTTCGACTTCCTCGGCCTGCGCAACCTGACCATTATCGAACTGGCCGTTGAGTACATCCGCCGCATGACCGGCGAGAAGTTGGACTTGATGTCGCTCGGCTTCGAAGACCCCGGGGCCTATCAGATCCTGAAGGACGCCAATACGACGGCGATCTTCCAGGTCGAATCGGAAGGCATGAAGAAGCTGCTCAAGAAGCTGGCGCCCGACCGTTTCGAAGACATCATCGCTGTGCTCGCGCTCTACCGTCCCGGCCCGCTCGGCTCCGGTATGGTGGATGACTTCATTCTGCGGAAAAAAGGCCAGCAGAAGATCGACTATTTCCACCCCGACCTCACCGCCTGCCTGTCGCCGACCTACGGCGTCATCGTGTACCAGGAACAGGTGATGCAGATCTCGCAGATCATCGGCGGCTACACGCTGGGTGGCGCCGACATGCTGCGCCGGGCGATGGGCAAGAAGAAACCCGAGGAAATGGCCAAACACCGCGAGACCATCGCCGCCGGCGCCAAGGAGCGCGGCTACGATCCGGCGCTCGCCGAGCAGTTGTTCGACCTGATGACCAAGTTCGCGGAATACGGCTTCAACAAGTCGCACACCGCTGCCTACGCCGTCGTCACCTACCACACGGCTTGGCTCAAGCGTTACCACTGCGCGGCCTTCATGGCGGCGACCATGTCCTCCGACATGGACAACACCGACACCGTGAAGATCTTCTACGAGGATACGATCGCCAACAAGGTGAAGGTGCTCGGACCGGACGTCAATGCCTCGCCGTATCGCTTCGAGCCGGTCGACCGGCAGACCATCCGCTACGGTCTGGGGGCGGTCAAGGGCACCGGCGAGCAGGCGGTCAACGTCATTCTCAAGGCGCGCGAGGAAGGCGGGCCGTTCAAGGACCTGTTCGACTTCTGCAAGCGTTGCGACAAGCGCATGGTCAATCGCCGCACCATCGAGGCGCTGATCCGCGCCGGCGCCTTCGACTGTATCGCGCCGCTGACCGCCGGCGACACCCCGGTCCCCGATCGCCACAAGCTGCTGGCGACGGTCGGCGTGGCCATGGATTTCGCCGAGCATGCCGAGCGCAACGCCATGCAGACCAGCCTGTTCGACATTGCCGAGGTGGCCGAGGAGCACGCGCCGGAATACGTCAACGTTCGCCCATGGGACGAAAAGACCCAGCTGATGGAAGAGAAGACGGCGCTTGGCTTCTTCTTCTCGGGGCATCCGTACAACACCTGCAAGAAGGAATTGTCGCGCTTCATCCGCCGCCCGCTCAACCGCCTCGAACCGGCCAAGGAATTTACCAACATCGCCGGCATCGTGGTCGGCATCCGCACCCAGATGACCCGGCGCGGCAAGATGCTGTTCGTGCAGCTCGACGACGGCACGGCCATGGTCGAAGTCTCGGTATTCAACGAATTGTTCGAGGCCGAGCGCGACAAGATCGTCACCGACGAGGTGCTGGTCATCGAGGGCAAGGTCCGTTACGACGAATTCTCCGGCGGCAATGCCGTCGTTGCCGAACGTCTGATGACCATGGGCGAGGCGCGTGCCCGCTTCGCCAAGCACCTGCTGCTGAAAATGAATGGCAACTCGGACGCCGGCAAGCTGAAGTCGCTGCTGACGCCCTTCGCCCCAGGTCCCGCGGCCGTGCGCATCCGCTACCGCAACGAGGTGGCCGAATGCGAAATGGTGCTCGGTGAAGAGGCCCGCGTTCGCCTCGACGATCCGTTGATCGAAGCGCTGGGCGGCTGGTTGCAGCCGGAAAACGTCGAGATCGTGTACTGATGCTCAGGCTCATCGACCAGGCCCTGTTCGCCGAGCTCAGCGCCGCGGCCGGCCAGGCGCCGCGCCGGCGCGTGCATCGCAATTTCCATCCGGACGACGTCTACCCGGCGCACCGCCTGCTGGTCGCCATCGAACCCGGCTCCTACGTGCCGCCGCACCGCCATCTCAATCCGGCCAAGGATGAAACCCTGCTCGTCCTGCGCGGGCGCCTAGGCGTCGTCTTTTTCGACGACCAGGGCGGCGTCCAGCGCAGCGCCGTGCTGGCGGCGGGCGGTGACGCAGTGGGTGTCGACGTGCCGCACGGTGTGTTCCACAGCGTCCTGGCGCTGGAGCCGGGAACCGTCATCTTCGAGGCCAAGGCCGGGCCGTATGTGCCGATAGCACCCGAGGAGCGGGCCGCCTGGGCGCCGGCGGAAGGCGATGCGGCGGTGCCCGACTATCTGGCCAGCATACGTGCCGTCTGCCTCGGAGCAGCTGCCTGAGCCTCCGCTGACGACCGGATGGCCAAAAAACAAGGCGCCCGCGGGCGCCTTGTTCGTTTCCGGAGCGTGGACCTGACTATCTACTTGACGAGATCAGTCTTGAAGCCGATCCGTACGGCGCCCCAGTGCCGGCCGTTAAGCATGATCGGCATGGTCAGGTCGGCGAGGATTTCGCCGGTGTCGCGCACGTAGGTCTGGAACAGCGAAGTCATCTGGTTCTTGGCCCCCTTCATGCCGACCGGGTCGTTGAAGATGCGCTTGTGGCGGCACTTGGCAAGGTCGATGACGGGGTCGCCGCTGGGCGGCTGCGAACAGGACGAATTGTGGGCCGGCGCGTAGCCGTTACTGTCCATGGACAGCGAATACACCAGCCCCGGCACTTCGCGCAGCAGGTCGTCGTACAGGCGGGTCAGTTCGCCATCGCACTGGCTGTCGTAGGCGGTCGTGTAGCGTTTTGGGTTGGAACCGGGGATTTCCTTGTAGGACTGGTCGAAGATATTGACCCCGCGGTCGGCCAGCTTTTGCAGGATGGCAGCGACGTTGTCGCGGAAATCGGCGCACTTGTCGTGCAGCGTATCGAACATGCTATTGCCGGTGCGGAAATCGGCCAGCGTGCATTGCAGGTCTTCGGTCGATTCGCGCAGGGTCTTGGCCGAACCGAGGCACTGTTTCATACGGCCGGAAATGTCGCGCGAATGGTCGCGGATTTCCTCGACCTCGCTGTGGATGGCCTGGTTGCTTTCGCGCAGGTTGTAGATGGCCGTCGAAATGGTGGTCAGTTGCCCGGTCGTCAGCTTGAAATCACCGACCATGGTGGTCAGGTCGGCTGCCGAGGTTTCGATGTAGCCGTTGGCCTTGGTCACTTCGCCGACGATGGTCTTGGTCTTTTCCGAGGTGTCGGACACCAGGTTGATCATCGACTGGGTGTTCTGGCCGATAACCTGGGTGGCGGTCTTGACCTTCTCGGCCAGCTTGCGCACCTCGTCGGCGACCACCGCGAAGCCGCGCCCGGCTTCGCCGGCCCGTGCCGCCTCGATGGCGGCGTTGAGGGCGAGCAGGTTGGTCTGGTCGGAAATGTCGTTGATCAGCGAGACGATTTCGTTGATCTTCATCGAACTGGTGTGCAGTTCGTTGACCGTGGACGAGAAATGCTCGATGTGGGCATTGGTCGAGCGCATGGTCGAGGCCACGGTTTCCATCTGCTCCAGCGAGCGCTGGGCCAGGTCGAGGTTGTTCTGGGTCGAAGCCTGGATGGCATCGGAATTCATGGCCACTTCGCTGACCGCCAGATTGACCCGGTTGCTCGACTCGAAGACATTGGCGGCCAGCGTTTCCTGGCGGCGCACCGCGTCGTCGGTCTGCTGGACCAGTTGGTTCATGCGGGCGGCGTCTGCGGCGATGCTGACGCTACGCTCCCGGGCTTGCGAAATCAGGGTGCGGACGCGGCCGAACAGGCGGTTGATGTTGGCCGAAATACGTCCGCTGGCGTCGTTGCCGGTGGTGCCGACGACCAGCGACAGATTGGCCTGGCCTTCGGCAACAGCCGAGATGTCGCGGTCGATTTTGTTGAGGGCCGCGTTATTTCCAAAGAATCCCATTCAATGTCTCCGATTTCTTTTCTTATGGCCCGCCAGAGGGGGCAAAAGCTGGCGCTGATCATACCCCCGCATGGTCGGCCTCGCTACTCTCGGCAAGCCATGGCTGCGCATGGTCCGAGAAACAATAAAAATGCAGCAAATGGTATTTGCATTGTCCGGGATGGAGATGGCCGTTGCGGGTAAGCAAGGCATGTGTCCCGCTGGCGGCGCGGATGGCGCGCCGCCTTGTGAAAACGCCAGCCGATCCGGCTGGCGAATCGTGCTGGCGTCGGCCCTTCCGGCACATGCGCGGCGCTCAAGCGCTGCGTTGCCGGGAAGCCAGACGGCCGAGCAGGAAACCCTTGATCTCGTGGAAGGGAATCGGCTTGCCGAACAGAGTGATGTCGGAAGGCAGCCCGCGCTTGAGCACTTCCTCGCGATCGATGGCGCTGACCACGATGATGTCCATGCGGGCGAGGTCCGGGTTGGCGCGCAGGCGGCGGATCATTTCGAAGCCGTCCATGCCCGGCATCATCAGGTCGGCGATCAGGATGTCCGGCACGCGCTGGCCGACCTGCAGCAGGCCGTCGAAGCCGTTGGCGACGATACGCAGCTTGATCGGCAGGCCCCAGCCGTCGATGGTCATCTGGTAGAGCATCTGCAGGGTCTGGTCGTCTTCGGCGATCAGGATGTCGAGTTGGCCGCTGCTTTCCTGGGCGCTCGGCGTCAGGCTGCGGCGACGGGCGAGCAGGGCATCGACCGAGGCGACGGGAATCCGGCGATGGCCGCCGGCAGTCTTCCAGGCTTCCAAGGCGCCGCTTTCCACCATGTTTTGCACGGTACCGAGCGAAACGCCCAGGCGCAGGGCCGCTTGCCGGGTACTGAGATATTCGGAATCCGCCATGATTAATTCGTCTTTGCTGAAATTACAAATTCGTCAAATTTTATCCTGATACTTGGCGAAACCACAATGAAAAAAACCCCGGGGAATAAGCCCGGGGTTTTTTTGACGTTCGCCCCCGTTTCGCGGGCGATCGGCAGGTATTACAGCTTCTTGGCGTTCTTGGCCAGGTAGGCGGCAACGCCTTCGGTCGAGGCGACCATGCCGGGCTTGCCCTTGTTCCAGCCGGCCGGGCAGACTTCGCCGTGCTCTTCGAAGAATTGGAGGGCGTCGACCATGCGCAGCATCTCGTCGATGTTGCGGCCGAGCGGCAGCATGTTGACGACCTGGTGCATGACCACGCCGTTCTTGTCGATCAGGAAGGAGCCGCGCAGGGCGACACCGGCAGCTTCGAGTTCGACGTCGTAGGCGCGGCAGATTTCGTGCTTGACGTCAGCGACCAGCGGATAGCCGACTTGGCCGATGCCGCCTTCCTTGACGGCGGTGTTCTTCCACGCCAGGTGGGTGAACTGAGAGTCGATGGAGACGCCGACGACTTCGACGCCGCGTTGCTTGAATTCTTCCAGGCGATGATCGAAGGCGATCAGTTCGGACGGGCAGACGAAGGTGAAGTCGAGCGGGTAGAAGAACAGGACGACCGGCTTGCCCTTGAACTGGGAGAGCTTCAGTTCCTTGATTTCGTTGTTGCCATAGACAGCGGTTGCGGTGAAATCCGGGGCTTGCTTGCCAACGAGAACGGCCATGGGGAACTCCTTATCGTGATTGGTTTCGAGGTTGGGGGGAAACATTCAATTTAGCGAAGCGGGCATGCCATGTCAAACCAATGGCGCGCTGCAGCAAGGGTAAACAGCCGGTTCCGACTTGCCTGTCATGGCCGGGTCGCTGGCATAATCCCGCCATGAAAATAATGAATGCCGAGCAGACTGGCGGAGGGGCCAAGTCATGCTGAAGGCGCTGGTCTTTCTGCCGGTGGCGGGGGCTGCCGTGCTGGCCGTGTTGCCGGCACGCCGCGCCTTGCCCTTGTGGCAGGTGGCCATGTCCTTCGCGCTGGCCGCGCTTGCTTATGCGCTGTGGCTTGCCGCGCAGTTCGATCCGGCCGGGGCGGCGGTACAGATGTTCGAAAGCCGGGCCTGGAATGTCCGGCTCGGTTCCTACTTCTCGCTGGGCGTCGACGGCATCTCGTTGGCCATGGTGCTGCTCGCCGCGCTGCTGTCGCTGATCGCCGTGCTCGTCTCAAGGCGCATGGAAGAGGGGGCGCGGCTCTATTTCGTGCTGGTGCTGCTGCTCGAGTCGGCCATGTTCGGGGTGTTCACAGCGCGCGACTGGTCGCTGTTCTATGTTTTCTGGGAGGCGACGCTGATCCCGCTGTTCTTCCTGATCGACCGGCTGGGCGGGCCGAACCGGCAGCGCGCGGCGCTCAACTTCTTCTTATATACGCTTGGCGGCTCGGTATTCATGCTGGTCGCCCTGCTCTTTCTTTACGACGCCGCCCCGGGACACAGCTTCGCGATGGCCGACATGGCCGCCGGTGGCCGCGAGCTGCCGCTGAACACCCAGTTGCTGATCTTCGCCGGCCTGTTCATCGGCTTCGGCGTCAAGATGCCGGTCTTCCCGCTGCACGGCTGGCTGCCCCTGGCCCACGTCGAGGCGCCCAGCCCGGTGTCCATCCTGCTCTCCGGCGTGCTGCTCAAGATGGGCGCCTACGGGCTGATCCGCGCCGCCGACACGCTGCCCGCCGCGCTGCTGGCGACGCAGGACTGGCTGGCCATCCTCGCCTTCGTCAGCCTGCTCTACGGCGGCATCCTGGCCTGGCGCCAGCAGGACCTGAAGGCGATGGTCGCCTATTCGTCCATTTCGCACATGGGCGTCGTGCTGCTCGGCATCGCCACGCTCAACGTCACCGGCCTGACCGGTGCGGTGGTGCAGATGGTGGCGCACGGGCTGACCGCCGGCACCTTGTTCCTGATCGTCGGCCTGCTCTACCAGCGCACGCACAGCCGCGACCTGGCCGATTACGGCTCGCTGCTCGGCCGGGCGCCGCGCTTCGCCTTCTTCGTCGCCTTCGGCCTGCTCGCCGCCATCGGCCTGCCAGGCAGCGCCGGCTTCATCGCCGAACTGCACGCCCTGGTCGCCGGCTATGCGCGTTGGGGCGGCTGGGTCATCCTGCTCGGTCTGGCCATGCTGGTCGGCGCCGCCTACAGCCTGCGCGTCGTCGGCCGCCTCTGTCTGAAAGGGCCGGCCATGGAACTGCACGACATGACGCGGACCGAGACGGTGGCCGCCGGGCTGCTCGCCGCCTGCATCGTCGTCCTCGGCCTGTGGCCGGCGCCCCTGCTCGATCTGGTCGCCGGCAGCATCGGCCTGGTCGCCGGGCGCTTCGGGGTGTGACATGGGCGCCGAGCACGACCTGCCCATCCGCGAACGCCTGGCCCACTGGGTCGAGCATCTGGCCCATGTCCTGCCGGCCCAGGCGCCGATCCGCGATTTCGTCCATCACAACACCCTGCACGGCTTCCAGCATCTGCCCTTTGCCGAGGCGCTGGCCGCCGCGCAGGCCCTGACCGGGGCGCGGACCTACTGGCCGGAGTCGCGCTTCCGGCAGTGCCTGGCCGAAGGGCGGATCGACAAGGATGATCTGTCGACGGTCCTCGACGAGGCCGGCGTGGACGGCCTCGATACGCCGCTGGTCCGTGGTCTGACCCGACGCGACGTGCTGCTGGCCAGCCTGATGGCCGGCGACGACGGTGTCGAGGCGAACCGCCTCGACTGGCTGCGCCGCGAAACCGGTCTTGACGACGACGCGCTGTTCGCCTGCTGCAGCAAGCTGACGTCCGGTCCGGCACAGTCGCCGGCGGAACATGGTGCCGGCCCGGCGACGGCCTGGGCGGCGCTGGTCGACCAGGTCGGCCGGCAGCGCAGCTGGCGCAGCGTGCTCGCCACGCTGACCGGCGAGGATGTGCTGGAACGGGTGCGCGCCATCCTGCAGCGCCATCTCGCCGCCCATCTCGACCTCGGTGTCGCCGCCTGGCGCAATCCGGCCCGCGCACAGGGCTTCTTCGCCGCCTGGCGGGCCAGCGCCGGCCTAGATCTGGCCTGGGAAATGGACGAACTGCCCAATGTCCGTGACGAAATCCTGCATCTGCCGGATCAGCCGCTCGACGTGCTGGTCGACGAATTGCCGCGCCTGCTGTCCGACCAAAGCCTGTGGTCCGGCTATCTCGAGCGGCTGAGTCTCGAATTGCCCGGCTGGTCGGGCATGTTCCTGTGGCGCGAGCGCAATCCGGCGCGCGGCGACGGCACGCCGGTCGCCATGCTCGATTACCTGGCCGTGCGCGTGCTGCTCGAACGCCTGCTGCTCGACGACCTCGTCCGCCGCCTGGTCGGCTGGCCAATGGGGCTTACCGAACTGCGCGAGCACTTCCTGGCCCGGCCGCAGGAGCTGGCGGTGCGTTTGGCCGTGGCCGACGCCCGCTTGCCGGAGGACCTGCAAGGCGAGGCGGCGAACCTGGTCGAGCGGGCGCGGAGCGGTCATGTCGATGAGTTGGCCTGGCAGCATCTGGCCGAGCGCCTGGAGCCGGTCATGCAGGCCAGGGAGCAGGACGACCGGGCCTGGCAATTGACCGCCTGCTGCCGCCAGTTGGGGCTGATGCCGGCCGATGTCGAAGTGCTGGGCGCTGTGGGCCTCGCCGCCATGCAGGCCTGCATGGCCAGCCTGACCGCCTTGCAGCGCGGCCAGATTTGGCTGCTCGCCTACGAGCGGCATTACCGCGAACAGATCTTCGGCGCCCTGGCCGCCAACCATGGACGTCACTGCAGCCCGGTGCAGCCGGCGGCCCAGGTCGTGATGTGCATGGACGACCGCGAGGAAGGCACGCGCCGCCACCTGGAGGAAATCGCCCCGCAGGTCGCGACCTATGGCGCCGCCGGCTTCTTCGGCGTGCCGATGTACTGGCAGGGGCTGGACGACGCGGAGAAGAGCGCGCTGTGCCCGGTCGTCGTCCAGCCGCGGCACCTGATCCGCGAATGGCCGGCCGATGGCGCCGGGGCGCTGGCCGCGCGCCATGCGGCTCGCCGCGAAAGGCGCCTGCGCTGGCGCGAGCGCTTCTTCCAGACAACCCGGCGCCGGGCGCTGGCCGGGCCGTTGTTGACCGCGCTGGGCAGCCTGCCGGCACTCGCTGCATTGACTGCCGCGACAGTGGCGCCGGGCTGGTTTGGCGCAAGCCTGCGTCGCTGGCGGGAGCAATACGAGGGACGGGTGTCGACCCGCCTCGGGCTGACCGCCGACGAGGTGGGCGTGGCGACGCCGGAGCAGCCGCAAATGGGGTGGAGCGTCGACGCGCAGGTCGGGCAGCTTGCCGCCTTCCTGCGCATGATTGGCCTGGTCGCCGATTTCGCACCGCTGGTCCTGCTTTTCGGACACGGCTCGGACAGCCGCAACAATCCGCACCTGTCGGCCTACGATTGCGGCGCCTGCGCGGGCAAGCACGGCGGGCCGAACGCCCGTGTCTTCGCGGCGCTGGCCAACCGGCCGGAGGTGCGTGCCGGCCTCATCGATCGCGGCCTGGTCATCTGCGACGACACCTGGTTCGTGGCGGCAGAGCACAACACCTGCGACGACGGCGTCGAGTGGTACGACCTCGACCGGGTGCCGCCGCGTTTCCAGCCGGCCCTCGATGCCCTGGTCGGCCAGATCGGCGAAGCCTGTCGGGCGCATGCCGCCGAGCGTTGCCGGCGGCTGGCTTCGGCGCCGACCCGGCCGTCGCCGTGGCAGGCGCGCCGGCATGTCGTCGGCCGCGCCCACGACATCGCCCAGGCCCGGCCGGAACTCGGCCATGCCACCAATGCCGCCGCCTTCATCGGCCGCCGGCAGATGAGTCGCGGCCTGTTCCTCGATCGCCGGGTGTTCCTGATTTCCTATGATCCGACGGCGGACGACGCCGACGGCCGCATCGTCGAAAGCATCCTGCTCGCCGCCGGCCCGGTCGGCGCCGGGATAGCTCTCGAATACTATTTTTCGTCGGTCGATAACGAGCGTTTCGGATGCGGCTCGAAAATCACCCACAACGTGACCGGCCTGTTCGGCGTCATGGAAGGGGCCGATTCCGACCTGCGCACCGGGCTGCCCTGGCAGATGGTCGAAATCCACGAGCCGATGCGCCTGCTCGTCGTCGTCGAGCAGACGACTGAGGTGCTGAGCGCCATCGTGCAGCGCCAGGCGGCCCTGCACGAATTGATAGTCAACGCGTGGATCGTCGTTGCCGCCAAGGATCCGATCAGCGGCGCAATCCAGCACTATTGCCCGCGCCGCGGCTGGCTGCCGTGGTCCGGCAGCACCGTACTGCCGCAGGTCGGGCGCTCGGTGGACTGGTTCGCCGGCGAATCGGCGCCGCTCGCCCCGGCCCTCATTCTTGGCGGGGCGCCCTGATGCCGCTGCTCGACCATCTCGCCCGCGCCGTCTGGCTGGTGCCGGCCTTGCCCTTGCTGGCGGTCGTCGTCACCGCTGCCCGCGTCCTGCTCGGCCGGGCGATGGGTGACGCCGCCGAGCCGCTGACCGCGCGCCTGGCGTCGCTCGCCGCCTTCGGCGGGCTGGCCCTGCTGCTCGCCATCGATGCGCTGTCGCTGGTACATGGCGCGCCGGGGCATCTGCGGCTCGGCCACTGGTTCGGCAACGGCCACTGGTTCGGCAACGGCCACTGGTTCGGCAACGGCAACTGGTTCGGCAACGGCAACTGGGAGGCGACCTTCTCCTTCATGCTCGACACGCTGTCCTTGTCGCTGGGCACGCTGACCGCGCTGATCGGCTGGCTGGTCACCCGCTTCTCGGCCAATTACCTGCACCGCGAGGCTGGTTTCCATCGCTTCTTCATCGCGCTGGGTTTCTTCCTGGCCGGCATCCAGTTCGTGCTGCTCGCCGGCAACGGCCTGCTCGCCTTCGTCGGCTGGGAGATGTGCGGCATTTCGTCCTTTCTGCTCATCGGTTACGCCTGGCAGCGGCCGGTGGCGACCGGCAATGCGCTGTTCGCCTTCGTCACCAACCGCGCCGGCGACGCCGGCTTCCTGCTCGCCCTCGGCCTGGCCGCGGCCTGGCTCGGCGGTTTCGAGTGGACAGCGCTGTCCCGGGCCAGGGAAATCAGCGTGGTTAACGACCGCCTGCTGGTCATCGGCTTCGTTATCGCCGCACTGGCCAAGTCGGCGCAGCTGCCGTTCTCGGCGTGGATCACCCGGGCGCTGGAAGGGCCGACGCCGTCTTCGGCCATTTTCTATGGTGCGGTGATGGTGCATGCCGGCGTCTATCTGCTGCTGCGCCTGGAGCCATTACTCGTCCAGGTGCCGGACGTGATGCTCGGCCTGGTCATCGCCGGCACGCTGACGGCGATCTACGCCTGGCTGTGCGGCCTGGTGCAGACCGACGTCAAGTCGGCCCTGATTTTCGCCGTGGTTTTCCAGGTGGCGCTGATGTTCGTCGCCATCGGCCTGGGCTGGACAACGCTGGCCCTGGTGCATCTGTGCCTGCATGCCGGCTGGCGCATCTGGCAATTCCTGCTCGCGCCGTCGTGGCTGGCGATCACCCGCGAACGGCCGCCACCGCCGCCGGCCTGGCTGCGCAACAACCAGCTGCTGTACACCATCGCCGTGCAGCGTTTCTGGCTGGACAAGCTGGCCCACACGCTGCTCGTCGAACCGACCCAGGCCTTCTCGCGCGACGTGCGCGGCCTGGAGGAGCATTTCATCGATCACGCCATCGGCCAGCCGGGGCGGGGCAAGGTCCTGCACCACGACCGGCCGCTGGTCCTGGTCGACGGGCTGCCCGGCCGCCTGCTGGCCAAGGTCTCGGACAGCCTGCAGCACATCGAGTATCGCCTGCTGCTGCGCGGCAAGGGCGGCGCTGCCGAAAGGCTGCTGCACCGGGCCGGGGCCTATCTGCGGACGGTCGAAGGCCTGCTCGAGCAGCCGCGCTACCTGATGATGGCGGTGATGGCGACTTTCGTGGTGATCCTGTGATGGGCGCGACTCTGGGCGGTTTCAGCGAAATCTTCTGGCCGCAGCAGGCGGCGCTGCCCTTGGTCTTGATGCTGCAGGCGCTGCCCCTGTTCGGCGCCGCGGTGGTCTTCGCCTTCAAGGAAAGATTGACGGCCGTCGTGCTCGGCAAGGCCTTCGCGCTCGGTGAACTGCTGCTCGCCGTCGTCGCCGTCAGCCACCTCAACCCGACGTCGCCGGCCCTGCAACTGGCCGAGCGCTTCGCGCCGCTGGCCTATCATGTCGCGGTCGACGGCCTGAGCATGGTCTTCATCCTGTCCGGCGCCTTGCTGACTTTCCTGATGACCCTGTACGGCATGAGCCGCGGCATGATTTCGCCGGGCCGCCTGTTCGCTGTGCTGCTCATTGCCGAAGCCGGGCTGGTTGGCATGCTGGTCACCGTCAATGTCGCCTGGTTCGCCGCTTTCTCCGGGCTGGAACTGTGGGCGGTGGTCTATCTGCTGCGCCGCTGGGCGTCGTCGCGGGCCGAAATCCAGGCCCTGGCCCGCTTCGTCCAGTACCAGGGCTTCGGTTGGGCGCTCTTTGCCGCGGGCTGCGTGGTGCTCGGCTGGGGGCATGCCGAGGCCACCGGCGGACGGTGGAGCTTCGACCTGTTCGACCTGCTCGGCGCCATCCCGGTCGGCAAGTTCCAGACGGCGGCCTTCTACCTGCTGTTCTACGGGCTGGCCGTGCGCACCCCGCTCTTTCCGCTGCACGGCTGGCTGCCCAACATGGCGCAGCACGGCCTGATCGCCGTCGCCCCGGCCCTGATGGTCGGCGTCAAGGTCGGCATCTACGGCATGTTGCGCTTCGTGCTCCCGCTCACCCCGGCGGCGGTGCAGACCTGGCAGCCCTACGTCGTCGGCTTCGCCATGGCCGGCGTTTTCTTCACCGCGGCCCTCGCCTTCCAGCAGGGCAACCTGCGCCGCCTGCTCGCCTTCGCCGTGGTCAGCCACACCAGCCTGCTGGTCATCGGCCTGTTCAGCCTGCACGAGGCCGGCATCCAGGGCACGGTACTGCTCGCCGCCAACTTCGGGCTGGCGGTGACCGGCATGTGGTTCATCGTCGGTTTCGTCTTCCGGCGCACCGGAACGACCGAATTGCACGAGCTGTCCGGCCTGTTCGAGCGCATTCCCTTCCTCGCCGTCGCCTTCCTGGCTTTCGGCCTGGCCATCGTCGGCATGCCGGGGACCCCGGGCTTCGACGCCGCCCACCTGATCCTCGATGCTTCCATCGACCAATTCGGCGCGCTATCCACGGTCGCCACTGCGCTCGGCAACGTGGCGGCGGCCGGCTTCCTGCTCTGGGCCTTCCAGCGCGCCTTCCTGTCGCAGGCCAAGGCCGGCGGCCACGACGTGGACCGCACGCTGCCCATGGAGTACGTGGTGTGCGGCATTGCGCTCATCGCCCTGCTGGCCATCGGCTTCTTCACCGAACCCTGGCTGTATCTGACCGAAACGGCCAGCCAGGCGGCCGCCGCGAGGTTCGCCCGATGAGCCTGCCGCTGCTGTCGCTGTTGATCTTCCTGCCCCTGGCGGCGGCCGGACTGCTGTGGCTGCTGCCGTCCCGCCTGGCGTGCCGGCTGGTGGCCTTGAGCATGCTCGTGTCGCTGGCCCTCAGTGTCGCCGCGCTGGTCGCCTACGATCCGGCCGGGGGGCGTTTCCAGCTGGTTGAGCGCGTCGCGTGGATCGCCAGCCTGAACGTGCACTACCGGGTCGGCGTCGATGGCCTGTCCATCCTCTTCCTGCCGGCCACCGCCCTGCTATTTCTAGGCTCGCTGGTCGCCTGCTGGAACGCCGTGCAGGACGCGCCGCGCTTGCATTACAGCCTGTTGCTCCTGCTCCAGGCGGCGACCTTCGGCATTTTCTGCGCCCTCGACACGGTGCTGTTCTTCGTCTTCTGGGAAGCGACCCTGGTCCCGCTCTATTTCCTGCTCGGGCGCTGGGGCGTCACGGCGGGGGCGGCCGCCGCGGCGACGCGCTATTTCCTGATCATGCTGGCCGGCGGCATCCCGCTGCTGCTCGCCTTCGTCATCCTGGCCGCCGGCCAGCCGGTGCCGACCTTCGACCTGGAGGCCCTGCTCGCTGCGCCCCTGGCGCGCACTACGCAGTTGGCGGTTTTCCTGCTCTGCCTGCTCGGTTTCGGGGTCAAGGTGCCGCTGGTGCCGCTGCACACCTGGCTGCCGCAGTTCGCTTTGGCCGCACCGGGGTCGCTGACGGCGCTGCTGGTCGGTCTCAAGCTCGGCGCCTTCGGCCTGATCCGCTTTGCCGTGCCGCTCGCCCCCGACGTGGCGCTCGAGCTGCACTGGCTGCTCGCCGGCCTTGGCACGGTGGCCATCCTTTACGGCGCGGTCGGCATGCTGGCGCAGACCAATATGCGCGTCAGCCTGGCCTACGCCAGCATCTGCCACGTCGGCCTGGCCATGCTCGGGCTGGCGTCCTATACGGCGCAGGGTGCGCAGGGCGCGGTGTCGCTGCTGCTCAGCTTTTCTGTGGCGACTGGCGGGGCGTTCCTGCTGCTTGAGTTCCTGCGCCAGCGGACCGGTTCGACCGATATCCATGCCCTGGGCGGCGCCGCGAAAAGCATGCCGCTGCTCGCCACCGGCTTCCTGATCTGCGGCCTGGCCGGGGTCGGCATGCCGGGCACGAGCAGCTTCCCGGGCGAGTTCATGCTCATCATCGCCGCACTGCAGAGCCACACCGGAGCCGGCATGGCGGCGCTGTTCGGGCTTTCCATCGCCGCCGGCGGTTTTCTGTCGCTCTACCGCAAGGCCTTCTTCGGGCCGGTCGACAAGGCGGGGGTGGCCCAGGCCAGCGATCTGCGGCCGCGCGAATGGGCCGTGCTGGTGGCGCTGATCGTCATGATCGTCAGCATCGGAATCTATCCCGGGCCGTGGATAGAGATCGTCCGCCCGGCGGCCGAGGCCTGGGCGGCGGGACTGAACCGCTGAACCGAACTGTCGAGGCTTAGGCCTTCTTGACGAATTCCGACTTGAGTTGCATGGCGCCGATGCCGTCGATCTTGCAGTCGATGTCGTGATCGCCCTCGATCAGACGGATATTCTTGACCTTGGTACCGACCTTGACCACCGACGACGAGCCCTTGATCTTCAGGTCCTTGATGACGGTGACCGAGTCGCCGTCCTGCAGCACGTTGCCGTTGGCGTCCTTCCAGACGCGCTGTTCCTCGACCGCTTCGGCGGCCTGTTGCGGCCACTCGTGGGCGCATTCTGGGCAGACGTAGTTGGCGCCGTCCTCGTAGGTGTATTCGGAATTGCACTGCGGGCAGTGGGGCAGGCTCATGATGTTCCCTTCAGTAATCTTCTTCGAAGCCGCCCAGCAGGTTGGGCAGCAGGATGTAGGCGCGCTGGAGCGCGGCGGTGAGGTCGGGACAGACGTTGTCGTCGCCGAGGTGGTCGATGAATCCGGAGCGGTAGAGCAGCGAGCCGGGCTGCGAGTTTAGCCCGCAAACGAGCAGGGTGCAGCCGCGTTTCTGCAATTTGTCGCGCAGATTCTCCAGCCCTTCGAGGCCGGTGGTGTCGAGCTGGATCAGGCGCGTCATGTCGAGGACCACCACTTCCGGGTGCCCTTCGCGCGGGTCGAGCAGTTCCTCCAGCTTGTTGACCGCGCCGAAGAACAACGAGCCGAACAGCTGCCAGGTGGCGACGCGCATGCTGCCATCCGGGTACAGAAAGCGCGGATCGTGCGCCTCCTCGCCCATCGGCAGGCGTTCGATGCGGGTCAGTTCCGACATCCGGTAGATGAAGAACAGGCTGGACAGCACCATGCCCAGTTCGACGGCGATGGTCAGGTCGAACAGCACGGTGACCAGGAAGGTGGCGAGCAGGATGATCCGGTAGTTGTATGTATAGCGCTTCAGTTCGACGAATTCGTGCCATTCGCCCATGTTGATGGCGACGACCATGACGATGGCCGACAGCGTGGCGAGCGGCACGTAGGCGGCGAGTGGCGCGGCGAGCAGGACGATGCCGAGCAGCACGGCGGCGTGGATGATGCCGGCGATCGGCGTCCGTCCGCCGGTCTTGACGTTGGTCGTCGTCCGGGCGATGGCGCCGGTGGCGGCAAAGCCGCCGAACAGCGGTGCAGCGAGATTGGCCAGGCCCTGGGCGACCAGCTCCTGGTTGGGATCGTGGCGATCGTCGATCTGGCTGTCGGCGACACGGGCCGAGAGCAGCGATTCGATGGCGCCGAGTAGGGCGATGGTGATGGCCGGCGAGATCAGCTTGCCGAAGTCGTGGATGGACAGGGCCGGCAGGCCGAAGCTGGGCAATTCCTGTGGAATGCCGTGGAAGCGGCTGCCGATGGTTTCCACCGGCAGGTCGAAGAGGAAGGAAACCAGGGTGCCGACGACGAGCACGACGAGCGGCCCCGGCGCCCGGCGCAGCAGTGCAAGCCGTTGCGCCAGCCAGTTGTAGGAGAGCAGGAAGGCGAAACAGGCTGAGGCCAGGCCGAGTGTCGGCAGATCGACCGTATGCGCGTAGGCGGCCAGGGTCTTGATACGCTGGAAGAATTCGGCCGGCAGGCTGTCGATTTTGAGGCCGAAGAAATCCTTGATCTGGGCGAGGAAGATGACCACGGCGATGCCGTTGGTGAAGCCGATGACGACGGTGACCGGGATGAAGCGGATCAGCTGCCCCATGCGCGCCAGCCCCATGGCGAGCAGGAAGGCGCCGGCCAGCATGGTGGCGCCGAGCAGGTTGACGAAACCGTTCAGGGCGACGATGCCATAAATGATAGGGATGAAGGCGCCGGTCGGGCCGCCGATCTGGACGCGCGAACCGCCCAGGGCAGAGATCAGGAAGCCGGCGACGATGGCCGTCCAGATGCCGGCGGTCGGCGAGCAGCCGGAAGCGATGGCGAAGGCCATGGCCAGCGGCAGAGCGAGGACGCCGACGGTGATCCCCGAGGCCAGATCCTTGCCCAGCTGGGCCCGACTGTAGCCGGGCAGGCAATCGAGGAGCTTGGGGCGAAAGGCGATTTTCATGGCACGCGCTCTGGGAGTAAGCGGTGCATTATATGAGCGTCCTATTAATCGTCAATGTTAATCATATGTTAACATGATGCGATACAAATTTAACAAGAGCGATGTTCATGGAGAACCGTACTGCCCGCCTGACCTTGCTGATCGATCCGCGCAAGAAAAAGCTGTTTGAGGAAATCTGCGCCGAGCACGACCTGACGTCGTCGCAGGTCGTGCGCAAATTGATCCGCCAATACATCATCGACAACGCCGGCAATCGCGAATTGCCCGATTGGCTCAAGCCGGGCAGCAAGTCCGGCGACTAGGGTTCAGCGCTGCCGGCGTGGCCGGCTACTTGCCGTCTTCGTCGGGCCGGCCAAGCTTGTCCGGATGCCGTGCGGCGTTATCTGCATCGCCGCGCGCTGTGAGCCGGGGTGCCTGGCGGGCGATTTCGCGCCGGATGCGGGCGACTGCCCAAACCATCACCGCGGCGCCGCCGGCCGTGCACGCCACCGCCTCGGCCAGCGAATTCGGGAAGTTGGCCACGACGGCGCCTTTGCCGGCCGCGAACCAGCTGGCGCCGGTCACGACGCAGAACAGGCCGAAGATGTCGGCCAAGGCATAGGCCGCGATACGGGCGGTCAGGCGGGGAAGAGAGGGGCGCGTCATGGAGTCGAGCTGGCGTTTACCGAACTGTTCTCGCTATGAAAAAAAGTCTTCCAAGGGACTTGACAAGCCGGAAGTCAAGTTCGGAGTTATGCACAGTGTCGGTGCGAGTATTTCACTGTTGACAATCGACGGATGTCGAATTTGTTAATTTATTGCCTCTGTCGGCTTATGGCTTATAAATCAATGCGTTACGGCTGAGCTCAAGTTTCGGGCAGGGTAAGGAAAGTCCTTGTGAAACGGTGACTTAGTGCGTGCCGCCCATATTCATTCACAGACTTATCCACAGATTTTGTGGATAGTTTGAAAAGAACAAATCCTGGGGCCGAATTGGGCGTTTAACTTAAAGTAATACTTGAAGTAAAACGCTGGATTGCTGCACTGCAGCAGGAATGCGGTGTTCATACCTTGCCGCATTCCTGTTCTCCGGCTTACTTGACTCGCATACCCGGCTGAGCGCCCGAATCCGGCGACAGCAGGAAGAGTCCCGGGGTTTTGCCCTCGCCGTCCGAGGCGGCCAGCACCATGCCTTCCGACAGGCCGAATTTCATCTTACGCGGCGCCAGGTTGGCGACCATGACGGTCAGTCGGCCGATCAACTGGGCCGGATCGTAGGCGGCCTTGATGCCGGCGAAGACGTTGCGCGTTTTTTCCTCGCCGACGTCCAGGGTCAGGCGCACCAGCTTGTCGGCACCTTCGACGTGTTCGGCGTTGGCGATGCGGGCGATGCGCAGATCGATTTTCATGAAATCGTCGATGGAGCACAGTCCCTCGCTGGCTGGGGCGGGAACGACCTTGGCATCCTTGGCTGCTTCCTTCTGCTGGTGTTCCCCGTGGCGCTGTTGGGATTGCTGTTCCGGCGTCGGGGCCAGCGATTCCTTGTTGGCTTCGACCAGCTTGTCGATCAGCTTGGGGTCGATGCGCGTCATCAGGTGTTCGTAGGCATTGATGGCGTGGCCGCCGGCAAGCAGGCTCTGGGTGTCGGTCCACGCCAGCGGGGCGATGTTCATGAACTGCTCGACCTTGCCGGCAACCACCGGCAGGATGGGCTTGAGCAGAATGGTGAGCAGGCGGAACAGGTTCAGCGCATTGGTGCACGCGGCGTGCAGTTCGACTTCCTTGCCTTCCTGCTTGGCCAGTTCCCACGGCTTGACGCTATCGACGTACTGGTTGGCGGCATCGGTCAGCGCCATGATTTCGCGCATGGCCTTGCCGAACTCGCGGGCTTCGTACAGTTCGGCGACTTTTCCGGCGGCTGCCTGGATCGCCTTGATCGCCGGCAGGTCGGCTGCCGCCGGCGCCAGCTGGCCGTTGAAGCGTTTGGCGATGAAGCCGGCCGAGCGGCTGGCGATATTGACGTACTTGCCGACCAGGTCGGAATTGACGCGGGCGCAGAAATCCCCGAGGTTGAGGTCGATGTCTTCCATCGTGGCGGAGAGCTTGGCGGCGTAGTAATAACGCAGCCATTCCGGGTTCAGCCCGGTTTTCAGGAAGCTTTCGGCGGTGATGAAAGTGCCGCGCGACTTGGACATCTTGGCGCCATCGACGGTCAGGAAACCGTGCGCAAAGATTTTCGTCGGCGTGCGGAAACCGGCGTGCTGCAGCTCGGCCGGCCAGAACAGGGCGTGGAAGTAGAGGATGTCCTTGCCGATGAAGTGGTACAGCTCGGTGCTCGAATCCGGCTTGAAGTATTCGTTGAAATCTAGGCCTTTCTTGGCGCACAGGTTCTTGAAGGAGCCCATGTAGCCGATCGGGGCGTCGAGCCAGACGTAGAAGTACTTGCCCGGCGCGTCGGGAATCTCGAAGCCGAAATACGGTGCATCACGCGAAATGTCCCAGTCGGTCAGCTTGTTGTCGCCCGGGGCGCCCAGCCATTCCTGCATCTTGTTGGCAGCCTCGGCCTGCAGCACGCCGTTGTCCTTGCCGGTGTACTGGCGCAGGAAAGCCTCGCAGCGCGGGTCGGACAGCTTGAAGAAGTAATGCTCGGAGTTGCGCAGCTCCGGCTTGGCGCCGGAAATGGCGGAGAAGGGCTCGATCAGGTCGGTCGGCGCATAGGCCGCGCCGCATACCTCGCAGTTGTCGCCGTACTGGTCCTTGGCGTGGCACTTCGGGCACTCGCCCTTGATGAAGCGGTCGGGCAGAAACAGCTGCTTGACCGGGTCGAAGTACTGCTCGATGGTACGCACCTCGATCAGCCCGGCGTCGCGCAGCTTCAGGTAGATGTCGTTTGCGCAGTCGCGGGTTTCCGGCGTATGGGTGCTGTAGTAATTGTCGAAGCCGACCCCGAAGCCAGAGAAATCGCGGTAATGCTCGCCATGTACTCGTTCGATCAGGGCTTCCGGGGTGATGCCTTCCTTCTCGGCGCGCAACATGATCGGGGTGCCGTGCGTGTCGTCGGCGCAGACGTACCAGCACTCGTTGCCGGCCATTTTCTGGAAACGCACCCAGATGTCGGTCTGGATGTATTCGACCAGGTGGCCAAGGTGGATGGCGCCGTTGGCGTAGGGCAGGGCGGAAGTGACGAGGATCTTGCGCGACATGGGAGCGGAATTTTCGAAGATAAAGCGCGATTTTACCGCGACGGGGCTGTCGCGTAGCGGCTAACGACATAGGCGCTGTTGCCGGGCGATCTGTTGCGCCCGGGCGACGAAGCAGCGGGTTACCATCTCGATATCGTCCAGGGAAGCCGATTCGCGTTTCAGGTTTCGGTTATACTGGACAAAATTGCTCGGGTATTTCCCGGCCGTCCATTCAACCCGGAGTTTCCATGAGTTTTACTGAACAGCAAATCAAGGCTGCGCTGTCTGCTGCGGTCGATCCCAATACCGGCAAGGATTTTGTTACCGGCCGGGCGGCGAAGAACATAAAGATCGATGGTGACGACGTCTCCTTCGACATCGAACTTGGCTATCCGGCCAAGACCCAGATCGACGCCATCCGTAAGCAGGTCATCGCCGCAGTGCGCACCGTGCCGGGCATCGGCAACGTGTCGGCCAACGTGTTCACCAAGATCGTCGCCCACTCGGTACAGATGGGCGTCAAGCTGCTGCCGGGCGTCAAGAACATCATCGCCGTCGCTTCCGGCAAGGGCGGCGTCGGCAAGAGCACGACCGCTGTTAACCTCGCACTGGCCCTGGCCCAGGAAGGCGCCAGCGTAGGCATCCTCGACGCCGACATCTACGGCCCGTCGCAGCCGCAAATGCTCGGCCTGGCCGGCCAGCAGCCGGAATCGAAGGACGGCCAGAGCATGGAACCGCTGGAAGCCTATGGCATCCAGGCGATGTCGATCGGCTTCATGGTCGATGTCGAAACGCCCATGGTCTGGCGCGGCCCGATGGTCGCCCAGGCGCTCGACCAGCTGCTTGGCCAGACCAACTGGCGCGACCTTGATTACCTGGTCGTCGACATGCCGCCGGGCACTGGTGACGTTCAACTGTCGCTGACCCAGAAGGTGCCGGTGACCGGCGCGCTGATCGTTACCACGCCGCAGGACATCGCGCTGATCGATGCGCGCAAGGGCCTGAAGATGTTCGAGAAGGTCAATGTGCCGATCCTCGGCATTGTCGAGAACATGAGCATCCATATCTGCTCGAACTGCGGCCACGAGGAACATATTTTCGGTACTGGCGGCGGTGAGAAGATGTGCGCCGACTACGACGTCGAATTCCTCGGCAGCCTGCCGCTGGAACTGGCCATTCGCGAGATGGCCGACGGCGGTAAGCCGACCGTGGTCGGGGCGCCGGATTCGCGTACCGCCGAAATCTACCGTGACATTGCCCGCCGCGTGGCGGTCAAGATCGGCGAGAAGGCCAAGGACATGACCTCCAAGTTCCCGAATATCGTCGTTCAAAACACGTAATTTGTAGACAATTTGGCCAGCAAAGGCGGGTAAAATCCCGCCTTTGTTTTTTGTCGACCGGAACCGAAAAAATGGCCATCAAATCAGACAAGTGGATACGCCGCATGGCGGCAGAGCACGGCATGATCGAGCCCTTCGCACCCGAGCTGGTGCGTGAGGCCAATGGCCAGAAGATCGTTTCCTACGGCACCTCGAGCTACGGCTACGATATCCGCTGCGCCCGCGAATTCAAGGTGTTCACCAACATCAATTCGACGGTGGTCGATCCGAAGAATTTCGATCCGAAATCCTTCGTCGAGATCGAGTCCGACGTCTGCATCATCCCGCCGAACTCCTTCGCGCTGGCACGCACCATGGAGTATTTCCGCATTCCGCGCTCGGTGCTGACCGTCTGCCTCGGCAAATCGACCTATGCCCGCTGCGGCATCATCGTCAACGTCACCCCGTTCGAGCCGGAATGGGAAGGCCACGTCACCCTGGAATTCTCCAACACCACCCCGCTGCCGGCCAAGATCTACGCCGGCGAAGGCTGCGCCCAGGTGCTGTTCTTCGAGTCAGACGAAGTTTGCGAAACCTCGTACAAGGATCGCGGCGGCAAGTACCAGGGACAAGAAGGCGTGACCCTGCCCAAGATCTGATCCGACGACCGCGCTTTCGTACTTCCGTAACGAACCCGTCTTATTCTGTGACCCGCTGCGGCGGGTCGCCGCTTTTCAAGGATTCACCATGCGCTTCCACTTCCCCGTCATCATCATCGACGAAGACTTTCGCTCCGAGAACGCCTCGGGCCTCGGTATCCGGGCGTTGGCCGACGCTATCGAGAAGGAAGGCCTGGAAGTGCTGGGCGTCACCAGCTACGGCGACCTGACTTCCTTCGCCCAGCAGCAGAGCCGGGCCTCGACCTTCATCCTGTCCATCGACGACGAGGAACTGGCCCTCGAGCCGGAAGAGACGCTGGCCGAGCTGCGCGCCTTCGTCAGTGAAATTCGCCACAAGAATTCGGAAATCCCCATTTTCCTGCACGGCGAAACGCGGACCAGCCGCCACATTCCAAATGACATCCTGCGCGAGCTGCATGGCTTCATCCACATGCACGAAGACACGCCGGAGTTCATCGCCCGCAACATCAAGCGCGAGGCCAATGCTTATCTCGACAGCCTGCCGCCGCCCTTCTTCCGCGCCCTGACACACTACGCCGCTGACGGCTCCTATTCCTGGCACTGCCCGGGCCACTCGGGCGGCGTCGCGTTTTTGAAGAGCCCGGTCGGCCAGATGTTCCACCAGTTCTTCGGGGAGAACATGTTGCGCGCCGACGTGTGCAATGCGGTGGAAGAACTCGGCCAGCTGCTCGACCATACCGGACCGGTCGCCGCTTCCGAGCGCAACGCCGCCCGTATCTTCAACTCGGACCACCTGTACTTCGTCACCAACGGCACCTCGACGTCGAACAAGATCGTCTGGCACTCGACCGTGGCGCCGGGCGACATCGTCGTCGTCGACCGCAACTGCCACAAGTCCATCCTGCACGCCATCATGATGACCGGCGCGATTCCCGTCTTCCTGATGCCGACCCGCAACAACTTCGGCATCATCGGGCCGATTCCGAAGAGCGAATTCGCCTGGGACAGCATCCAGAAAAAGATCGCCGCCAACCCGTTCATCGCCGACAAGAGCGCCAAGCCGCGCGTGCTGACCATTACCCAGTCGACCTACGACGGCATCCTGTACAACGTCGAGGAAATCAAGGCCGAACTGGATGGCAAGATCGACACCTTGCACTTCGACGAAGCCTGGCTGCCGCACGCCGCCTTCCATGACTTCTACGGCGATTACCACGCCATCGGTGCCGACAGGCCGCGCTGCAAGGAATCGATGGTCTTCTCGACGCAATCGACGCACAAGCTGCTGGCCGGCCTCTCGCAGGCCTCGCAGATCCTCGTCCAGGACGCCGAGAACAATAAGCTCGACCGCGACATCTTCAACGAGGCCTACCTGATGCATACCTCGACCTCGCCGCAATACTCGATCATCGCCTCGTGCGACGTGGCGGCGGCGATGATGGAAGAGCCGGGCGGCACCGCGCTGGTCGAGGAGTCGATCGCCGAAGCCCTCGATTTTCGCCGCGCCATGCGCAAGGTCGACGAGGAGTGGGGCGCTGACTGGTGGTTTAAGGTGTGGGGCCCGGACGATCTGTCCGAAGAAGGCATCGAGGAGCGCGATTCCTGGATGCTGAAGCCGGGCGAGCGTTGGCACGGCTTCAACAACCTGGCCGACGGCTTCAACATGCTCGACCCGATCAAGGCGACCATCATCACCCCGGGCCTCGACGTGGACGGCGACTTTGCCGACGAGTTCGGCATCCCGGCCGCCATCGTCACCAAGTACCTGGCCGAGCATGGCGTTATCGTCGAAAAGTGTGGCCTGTACAGCTTCTTCATCATGTTCACCATCGGCATCACCAAGGGCCGCTGGAATTCGCTGGTTACCGCGCTGCAGCAGTTCAAGGACGACTACGACAAGAACCAGCCGCTGTGGAAGGTGTTGCCCGAGTTCGTGCAGAAGAATCCGCGCTACGAGCGCGTCGGTCTGCGCGACCTGTGCACCCAGATCCACAACGTCTACAAGCAGAACGACGTCGCCCGCCTGACCACCGAGATGTACCTGTCCGACATGGTGCCGGCCATGCGTCCGGCCGATGCCTTCGCCAAGATGGCGCACCGCGAGATCGAGCGCGTGCCGGTCGACGAACTGGAAGGCCGCGTTACTGCCGTGCTGTTGACGCCCTACCCGCCGGGCATTCCGCTGCTCATTCCGGGCGAGCGCTTCAACAAGACGATTTGCAGCTACCTGAAATTCGCCCGTGAGTTCAACGCCGCCTTCCCCGGCTTCGAGACCGATGTGCACGGCCTAGTCAAGGGCAAGGACGGTCGCTACTACGTCGATTGCGTGCGCTGAGCGGATCGGCCCGATGTGAAAATGCCCGCTTCGGCGGGCATTTTTATTGATGGTGGCGGGTCAGCGTCGCCGGTAAGTGACGAAGGCGTAGCCGTCGCCGGGGGCGGTCGCCACCTTGTTCCAGTCGGCCGCCTGAATTTCGGGGAACCAGGCATCGCCTTCCGGTTCGAGATCGACTTCGGTGATTTCCAGACGATCCGCGACCGCCATCGCCTGCCGGTAGATCTGCTCGCCGCCGATGACGAAGGCGGTTTGCGAACCGGCAACCAAGTCCAGCGCGGCGCTAAGCGAACCGGCCAGCTCGGCGCCGGGGGCGGTGTAATCGGCCTGGCGGCTGATCACGATATTGCGCCGGCCGGGCAGCGGGCGGAAACGCGGCGGGAGCGATTCCCAGGTCTTGCGCCCCATGATCACCGTCTGCCCGGTGGTGAGCGCCTTGAAATGCGCCATGTCGGCCGGGATGTTCCAGATCAGCGTGTTGTCCTTGCCGATCACGCGGTTGCGGGCAACGGCGGCGATGATGACGATTTCGGCCATGGGTCAGGTCCGGAACTGGCGTAGGTGAGTGATCAGGCCACGTGTCGAGGCGTCCAGGGCGTCGGTACCGGTTTCGCCGCGTAGGCAGGGGGCGAGGCGGCCGGTCAGTTGCTTGCCGAGTTCGACGCCCCACTGGTCGAAGGAATTGAGGTTCCACAGCACGCCGAGGCAGAATACCTTGTGCTCGTACAGCGCAATCAGCTGGCCGAGGGTGTAGGGGCTCAGTTCGGGTAGTACGAGGGTATTCGACGGCTGGTTGCCGGGGAAGCGGCGGAAAGGCAGCAGGTGCTCGGGGATGCCGGCCGCCCGTGCCTCATCGACCGTCTGGCCGAAAGCCAGGGCCGATGATTGGGCCAGGCAGCTGGCGAGCAGGCCGCTGTGGTGACCGGGCAGCGGGAAATCCGATTGACCGAGCGCAATGAAGTCACTGGCGACCAGCGCACCGCCCTGATGCAGCAACTGGAAAAAGGAGTGCTGGCCGTTGGTGCCGGCGGCGCCCCACAGAATCGGGTTGGTCGGATAGTCGATGGCCAGGCCATCGCGGTTGGCGCGCTTGCCGTTGCTCTCCATTTCGAGCTGCTGCAGGTGTGCGGGGAGCAGGGCCAGCGAATGGCTGTACGGGAACACCCCCTGGCTATGCGCCTCGAGGAAATTGGTATTCCACAGCGCGATCAGGGACAGGGTCAACGGCAGGTTGCCGTCGGCCGGTGCATTGATGAAATGCTCGTCCATGTCGTGTGCCCCGGCCAGCAGGCGTTCGAAATGGCGGTAGCCGACAGCCAGCGCAATCGGCAGGCCGATGGCCGACCACAGCGAGAAGCGGCCACCCACCCAATCCCAGAACTCGAAGACGTTTTTCGCTGCGATGCCGAATTCGGCGGTGGCGGCAAGATTGCTCGATGCAGCGACGAAATGCCGGGCGATGGCCTTGTCGTCGTTGGCGGCAGCCAGTATCCAGTTTCTTGCGGTACGTGCATTGGCCATCGTTTCCAGCGTCGTGAAAGTCTTACTGGCGACGATGAACAGCGTGCTGCGCGGGTTGAGGCGGGTCAGCCGGCTGGCCAGGTCGGCGCTGTCCAGGTTGGAAACGAAATGAACGCGCAGGTCGGGCTGCTGCCAAGCGGCCAGCGCATGGACGGCCATGCGTGGACCGAGGTCGGAGCCGCCGATGCCGAGATTGACCACGTCGGTGATGCGCTCGCCGGAAAAACCGCGCCAGCTGCCACTGTGGATCTGTTCGCAGAATTCGGCCATGCGCTGCAGCACGCCCTTGACTTCAGGCGGCGCCGCGTCGCCGGCACGCAAGTCCATGTGACGGACGGCCCGGCCTTCGGTGTGGTTGATCGCTTCGCCCTCCACCATCCGGCGTCGCCAGCCGCTGAAATCGGCCGTTGCGGCGAGGTCGCGCAGTAAGGCCATCGTTTCGCCGGTGACGCGCTGTTTTGAATAATCGAGCAGCAAGCCGTTGTGCTTGAGCGAAAAACGCTCGAAGCGCTGCCCGTTGGTGGCGAACAGGTCGCGCAGATGCTGCAGGCGCAGGGCTTCGGCGTGGGCGGCGAGCGCTTGCCAGGCCGGGGTGTGGGTCAGTGTCATAGCCAGGTCGTCAGTCCGGTTGCGCGGGCGGGCCGGTAAAGGTGGTTCGGGAAGGCGCGGCTGCGTTCGTCCGGTCGTGGATTTCGGTAGCCGGCATGATTTTCTCAAATCCGGGCGGGGGCTGGAAGCTCTCGGCTCGGCTTGGCTGGAATCCTGTCACTTTTTTGGGGGCTTATGATACTGCCCTGAACGATCCGAATGCAGCATTGCCAGACGCTTTGGCGTGGTTTAAGCCGTGCGGCGCTTCACTCGTCGACTTGTCCGAGATACTGGACGAGGACTGATGACAGTTGGTCGAACTTGAGCGGTTTGGTCAGGAAATCATCCATCCCGGCTTCCAGGCAGCGTTGCCGGTCTTCCTCGAAGGCGCCTCCCGTCAGCGCGATGATCGGCAGGCGGGCCTGCCCGCTTTCCAGCTCCCAGCGCCGGATATGCTCCGTGGCGCTCAGGCCGTCCATGACAGGCATCTGGATATCCATAAGTACCGCGTCGGGCCGCTCGCTGCTGGTGACGAGTTCGACCGCCTCCTGTCCGTTCCGGACGCTGACCGAGCGTATGCCCAGCTTGTTGAGCAAGGCTTCGACCACTTTGCGATTGGTCGCATTGTCTTCAGCCACCAGCACATGTCCGCTCGCCCTCAGGTTGGTCTCCGTACGGCCGACCGGTGCGGGGCGCGGCGTTTTGCGGCTGTCCTGGTGCTCGGGCTGGAAAGTGGCCGGAATGCGGAACCAGAAGCGCGAGCCTTTTCCGACTTCGCTGTTGACGCCGGCTTCGCCGCCCATCAAGCGGGCCAGGTTGCGGGTAATGGACAGGCCCAGCCCGGTGCCGCCGAATTGGCGCGTCGTCGACGTGTCGGCCTGGGTGAAGGGGCGGAAGAGCAGTGCCTGTTTGTCGGCCGGAATGCCGATGCCGCTGTCGATGACCGAAAATTCCAGCATGGCCTTGTGGTCCGCCGACTCGATCTGGTCGGCTTCGATGCGCACGAATCCTTGATGGGAGAATTTGATGGCATTGCCGACCAGATTGGACAGGATCTGGCGCAGGCGGATCGGATCGCCCCGGTAGCGCCGGTCGGCCGGGCCTAGCCACGCCGAGTCGAGGGCCAGACCCTTGGCCAGGGCCAGTTGCGCAAACAGGCTGGCGGTTTCCTCGAGGATTTGCTGCGGGCTGAAGACCTCGTTCTGCAGTTCGAATTTCCCGGCCTCGATCTTGGACAGGTCGAGGATGTCGTTCAGCAAGGCGAGCAGGATCTGCCCGGAACTGATGATGGTCCGGGCATATTCGTGGCGCTCGGCTTCGGAAACCTCTTCCATCAGCAGCAATTGGGCCATACCGAGCACGCCGTTCAGCGGCGTGCGTATTTCGTGGCTCATGGTGGCCAGGAAGCGGCTCTTCTCGGTATTGGCGGTTTCCGCCTGCTGCTTCAGGGCGAGCAGGTTTTTCGCATCGTTTTCGCGTTGCCTGAGCAGTCGGGCCAGCAGGACGAAAATCAGGATCAGGATGGCCAGGCTGCCGCCGACGACGAACACGATGGCCGATACCGACCGTCGCCAGCTGGCGAGATAAAGGTCTTCCGTAATCGTTGCATTGACGATGATCGGGAACTGGTCGAGCAGCCGCGGCGAACCCATGCGGGCCTCGACGACGCTGCCCGTGGCGAGGCGCTCGCCTTCGGTGATGACGACGCCGCTCTGCTGCTGCATGACCTCGATGACCAGATGCGAGGAACCGCTCAGGTTGGGCTTGCCGAGCACATCATCGTTGTGCGGCCAGCGGGCGAGATAACGGAAATCCCGGCGCAGCATGGAAAGCGATGCCCCTTCCCCGAGGTGGATGTGCTGGAAGAAATCCTCGAAGAAGTCGACCGACAGGCCGACCAGTGCCATGCCCATGAACTGGCCGTCGGCATCGTTCAGGCGCCGGGACAGGTAGAAGGTCCATTTGCCGTTGCCCTTGTTTTTGACCGGCATGCTGACGTAGGTTTTGATCGCCGGGTTGCCGATGTGCGCCTGGTAATAGTCGCGATCGGACAGGTCGATCGGCGGGGGCGGCCAGGAGCGGGTGAAATTGACGACCTTGCCGTCCCGGTCGGTGATGGTTGCCACGTCGATCTGCGGCAGACCCTCGATCTTGTCGCGCAGCATGCGATGGACGGCCTGGCTGGACATCTGTTTGTGCACGTCCTCCGCGGAACGTATGCCGGTCGCTTCGATGCGCTCGACCATGCCGAGCAGCACCCGGTCTGCCGACGACAGCGACTGCGCGACGTTTTCGCCGATGGTCAGCGAAATGTTGCCGAGCTGGGTCTGCCATTCCTCGATGGCTTCCTGGCGCAGGCTCCAGGCCAGCAGCGCAGCGCTGGCACACAGGATGATGCCGACCGCAACGCCGAACAAGCCAGCCAGCGTGCTCGGGCGGTGGAGGAGGGAGCGAAGGCGTTCGCGCATGATGGCCGCGATTCTACCGGTATCGGCCGCTCGCCGCCTTGTGCATTGCGGTACGGCCGACTGTGTAAGATGGGCGCCTCATTCCTGTCGACGCGACACATGACCATTTTCCCCCGACACGCCCTGGCCTTTGCCCTGTTCCTGCCGCTCGCCGCCTGCGCCCTGTTTCCGTCCTGGCACTGGGCGAGACCGGGGGCGAGCGACGCCGACTATAAGGCGGATGAAACACAATGCAAGGCGCAAACCTATTCCGGAACCGACGGCATGGTGACTAACGCCAGCGTTCGCCGCATGCACGCCTGCATGGAGGCCAAGGGCTGGGTGAAGGTTGCCAACTGAGATTTGCCAACCGGGCGGCCGCCTGGCGCCGCCGGGGAATATTTTCAGACGGCGACCGGTGCCGGAATGTGCGGGTGCGGGTCGTAGCCGTCGAGGCGGAAATCCTCGAAGCGGAAGGCGAAGAGGTCCTTCACTTCCGGGTTGATCCACATGGTCGGCAAGGGGCGCGGCTCACGGCTCAGTTGCAGCCTGGCCTGCTCGACGTGGTTCGAATAGAGGTGGGCGTCGCCGAAGGTATGCACGAAATCGCCCGGCTGGTAGCCGCAGACCTGCGCCAGCATCATCGTGAACAGCGCGTACGAGGCGATATTGAAGGGAACGCCGAGGAAGATGTCGGCCGAGCGCTGGTAAAGCTGGCAGCTCAGCTTGCCGTGGGCGACATAGAACTGGAACAGGCAGTGGCAGGGCGGCAGGGCCATGCTGTCGACGTCGCCCGGGTTCCAGGCGGAGACGATGTGGCGGCGCGAATCCGGATTGTTCTTCAGGCTGTGCACCAGTTGCGTGATCTGGTCGATCAGGCGGCCGTCCGGCGTTTCCCAGCGCCGCCATTGCTTGCCGTAGACCGGGCCGAGGTCGCCGTTTTCGTCGGCCCACTCGTCCCAGATGCGGACGCCGTTGTCCTGCAGGTATTTGATGTTGGTATCGCCCTGGATGAACCACAGCAGTTCGTGGATGATCGACTTGAGATGCAGCTTCTTGGTAGTCATGACCGGGAAGCCCTGACTCAGGTCGAAACGCATCTGCCAGCCGAAGACCGAGCGGGTACCGGTGCCGGTACGGTCGGACTTGTCGTTGCCGTGTTCCAGCACGTGGCGCATCAGGTCGAGATATTGCTGCATCGGGGTGAGTATCCGGATGAAGAGACGAAAAGAGCATTTTACTTGCTGATCCGCCGGTCGGGGCAGTGGCGTGCACGCAATGTAAAGATACAAAATTCGTCGCAGATGGAAAAAATACCCGCCTTTTGGTGTAAAAATTGCAATTTGCACTGCAAACACATTGAAAACGGGGAACGTCGTGTTCGATAAGGTAGCCACGCTGGGTGGTATTTTTGGCCAAAAGAACGATCATCCGCTGGCCAATCCGCGCGAGATGCGCAAGATCCTGAACGACTTGCCGAAGGACAATGCCTTCAAGGCGCTGGACGAGATTACCGGTTGGCTAGAATCGGTCACCGGCGTCGACGACTTTCCGGTGGATCGCCTGTACGAAGTGGCGCAGGCCCTCGAGGAAACCGCCTGGCCGCATCTGAAGCGGCTGTCGCGCGAATATTTCCAGGCGGCACGGCTGTCCCGTTCCGAGGAAAAGCGCCTGTGGTCGATCAATTACGGTTTTTGGACCTTGCTGTCGGTCGCCTACGAGCGGTGCCTGGTCAAGGTTACCGACAAGCCGCGTCCCGGAGAATTGCCGAAATCGGTGTTGCCGGCGCTGTCGGCCAGTCTGATCGCGGCTCTCGGCTGTGTGCTGAAGTGGGAGCAGTTCCACTACGGTCCGTTGCGCACGGAATCGTGGCGGCCTCTCGGCAAGGCATTGCTCGCCGCCGAGGAGGGCGGCGTGGCCGAGCGTTCGGTTGCCATGCCCGGCCGGGCCGGGATGTCTTCACCCGTGCTCGAGTACGAGCGGGTCATGGTTTTCCAGGCCGCCTCGTTGGGCAGTTTGCTGCCGCTCGAAATCGAAATCGCCGAAAAGCTAATCGGCCATTACCTGAGCGGCTTCGTGTTCACGCGTACCGCCTTGATCGACAGCGTGTATTGGTGCGATCTGCGCCAGGCCCAGGCGCCGCAACGCCTGGCCCGGATGCCGGAGTATGCCACGCCGACGCAGCGCTTCATCAAGCCCGGTGACGCCCACCAGGCGATGCGAGCGCTGCTTGATGACTTGGAACGGGGTGGCGACGTGCCGCCGGCCATCGACCTCGGCGGGCAGTATCACCCCAAGCTGCTGATCCGGGTGCTCACGCATCTATCCAGCTACCTGGCGCCCATACCGCCGCAGCGCAAGCACGTTCGGCATCGAGTCATGCACCGGATGTCGGTCTTGCACGGACTGGTCAATGCCTTCGTCGTCTTTTCCGGCGAATTCGGCGGCCGTCCGGCCGGTTTGCCGGTCGAGAGCTGGGTAGTTGAGAACGTTAGCCGCGGCGGTTTTGGCGCCGTTCTCGGCGACGTGCCAGGCGAATGGCTGAAGGTCGGCGCTCTGGTCGCCTTGCAACCGGAGGGGGGCGACAACTGGCTGGTCGGCGTCGTCCGCCGCTATCAGCGGCTTGCCGAAAACGAGGCACGGGTGGGGATTGAGGCGCTGGCCCGCCAGGTCGATGCCGAGGAGGTGCGGGTCAGGTCGGCTTCCAGCTATGGCGCGGCGGCCACGACGCCGGCGTTGCTGCTGCGCGATGGCTGCGAACCCGGCGAGCTGCGCGCTATTCTGCCTTTCGGTTCCTTCTCGCCGCGCGAGTCGCTGGAATATGCCCGCGGCGGCCAGCGCTTCGTGCTGGAGCCGGTGGCCATGGTCGAGCAGACGCCGGATTACGAACTGGCGCGCTACCGCCAGAGCGTGCTCGGCGCCGCCTGACGCTTCCGGCGGCCTACTTCGGGCGGCCTACTTCGGGCGGATCGCCGACTTGGGCCGGAAGGCCTTGATCACGGCTTCGTTGGTTTCGGCATAAGGGCCGCCTATCAGGTCGATGCAGTAAGGCACGGCGGCGAAGATGCCGACGTGGCTGACCGTGCCGTCGGCGGCGCGGACGCCTTCCAGGGTTTCCTTGATCGACTTCGGTTGGCCGGGCAGGTTGATGATTAGCGCCTGCTTGCGGATGACCGCGACCTGCCGCGACAGGATGGCAGTCGGCACGAAGTTGAGGCTGATGCGGCGCATTTCCTCGCCGAAGCCCGGCATTTCCTTGTCGGCGACGGCCAGCGTCGCTTCCGGGGTGACGTCGCGCAAGGCCGGGCCGGTGCCACCGGTGGTCAACACCAGATGGCAGCCGGCCTGATCGACCAGTTCGATCAGCGCCTGCTCGATGGTCGGCTGGTCGTCGGCGATGAGCCGGGTTTCAGCCCGCCACGGCGAGGTCAGGGCCGACGACAGCCATTCCTGCAGGGCCGGAATGCCCTTGTCTTCATAAACGCCGGTCGATGCGCGGTCGCTGATCGAGACCAGGCCGACCATCAGTTCCTCATTCATCGTCGCTCTCCTCAGCAGCCGGGGTGCCCTTCTGATCGAGTTCCTGCAGGATCTGGAAAATGGCGCGGAAGTTCTTCGGCGGCTTGTTGTTTTCCTTTTCCTTCAAGGCATTGCGGCGCAGGGTGCGCAGGTGCTGCAGGTCGACGCCCGGCCATAGGGCGGCAATTTCGGTGAGGACGGCCTCGTCTTCCAGCAGGCGGGTGCGGAAGCGCTCCAGGCGGTGCAGGCGGGCCGTTTCGGCGGACGATTCGCCGCGCAGTAAGGCCAGCCCGGCGCGAATCGGCTCGTCGTCGACGCCGCGCATCAGCTTGCCGAGGTACTGGATCTGCCGCCGGCGGGCGCCGTGGGCGGTGATCTTTTGGCATTCGCGCACGGCGTCGAAAATATTTTCCGGCACGTTGATGCGTTTTAGCTGTCCGACCGAAAGCTCGACCAATTCGGCTCCCAGATCGCGCAATTCATGCATCGCCTCCTTCTGCTTGGTTTTCGAGGGGCGGCCGGTGTCTTCGGTGAAATCTTCGTCTTGCATGGAAACCAATCAGGGGCGGTCAAGGGCGGGCTGTTATGATAGCGATTTTCCCGTTCAGACGCCCCTCTCATGTCCGAAACCGCCGCATTTTCCTACGCCTTCGCCACCCTGCAGCAACTTGCCGAGGATGTGCTCAAACACGCCAGCGCCAAGGGCGCGACGGCCTGCGAAGTCGATGTCTCGGAGGGCTTCGGGCAATCGGTCTCGGTGCGTTGCGACGAGGTCGAGACCATCGAATTCAATCGCGACAAGGGCATCGGCATCACCGTCTATTCCGGCCAGCGCAAGGGCTACGCCAGCACCTCCGATTTTTCGGCGCAGGCGCTGCGCGAAACGGTCGAGGCGGCGCTCAATATCGCCCGCTTCACCGCCGAGGACGATTGTGCCGGCCTGGCCGACGCGGCGCTGATGGCCAAGGATTGTCCCGACCTCGATCTTTACCACCCGTGGGCGCTCAGCGTCGAGGAATCGATCGAAACGGCGCGCCGTTGCGAACAGGCGGCTTTCGACGCCAGCCCGCTGGTCAGCAACTCGGAAGGGGCGTCGATCTCGACCCAGCAGGCACATTTCGTGTCGGCCAACAGCCTGGGCTTCATGGGTGGCTATCCGACCTCGCGCCATTACATTTCCTGCTCGGTGATCGCCGGCGAGCAGGACGCCATGCAGCGGGACGACTGGTATACCACGCACCGCGACGCGACGCGTCTCGACGACCCGCAGCAGGTCGGCCGCATCGCCGCCGAGCGCGCGGTGGCCCGCCTCGGCGGCCGCAAGATCAAGACCGGCGAATATCCGGTCGTCTTCGAGGCGCCGCTGGCCGGCGGCCTGCTCGGCAGCCTGGTCCATGCCGCCAGCGGCGGCGCGCTCTACCGCAAGGCCTCTTTCCTGCTCGATCACCTGGGCAAGAAGGTCATGCCCGATTTTGTACATATCGCCGAACGACCGCATATTCCCTGCGGCCTGGGCAGCGCCGCCTTCGACAGCGACGGCGTGGCGACCCGCGATCGCGACATCGTCACCGGCGGCATCCTGCAAGGCTACTTCCTGAGCGCCTACACGGCCCGCAAGCTGGGCATGCACACCACGGCCAATGCCGGCGGCAGCCACAACCTGATCATCCAGCCCGGACAGTACGACCTGGACGGCCTGCTTGCCCAGATGGGGCGCGGCCTGCTGGTCACCGAACTGCTCGGCCACGGCATCAACTACGTAACCGGCGACTATTCGCGCGGCGCCGCCGGCTACTGGGTCGAGAACGGCAAGATCGTCCATCCGGTCGAGGAAATCACCATCGCCGGCAATCTGAAGGCTATGCTGGCCGGCATCGTTGCGGTCGGCAATGACGTGCAGGTGCGGGGTACCAAGCAGACCGGCTCCATCCTGCTCGACCGCATGACGGTGGCAGGCGAGTAGGCTAAGGGTTTTCCACTATTCGTAAAATCTTCTGGAATGATGAAGAATACGCTCAGCCAATAGGCTTGACGTGACTTACCCGTTTAGAGGAGACAATATGCAACGCCGTGACTTCCTGAAAAAAGCTTCCGTCGGCGCCGCTGCCGGCGCGGCAACCACCCTGGCTGCTCCCGCAATCGCCCAATCGGCGCCGACCATCAAGTGGCGCCTGACCTCGTCCTTCCCGAAGAGCCTGGATACCATCTACGGCGGTGCCGACGTCCTGGCCAACCGACTGCGTGCCATGACCAATGGCAAGTTCGACATCCGCGTCTTCCCCGGCGGTGAAATCGTTCCCGGCCTGCAGGCGCTGGACGCCGTGCAGCAGGGCACCGTCGAGTGCTGCCACACCTGCTCCTACTACTACGTCGGCAAGGACAAGACCTTCGGTTTCGGCACGGCCGTGCCGTTCGGCATGAACGCCCGCCAGATGAACGCCTGGATCTACTATGGCGGCGGCCAGAAGCTGCTCGACGAGTTCTACGGCAACTACAACGTCGTTTCCTTCGCCGGTGGCAATACCGGTACCCAGATGGGCGGCTGGTGGCGCAAGGAAGTGAAGACGCTGGCTGACCTCAAGGGTGTCAAGATGCGGATTGCCGGCCTTGGCGGCACCGTCTTCAACGAACTGGGCGTCGTGCCGCAACAGATCGCCGGCGGCGACATCTATCCGGCTCTGGAAAAAGGCACCATCGACGCCGCCGAATGGGTCGGTCCGTACGACGACGAGAAGCTCGGCTTCTACAAGGTCGCCAAGAACTACTACTACCCGGGCTTCTGGGAATCCGGCCCGACCATCCACTTCTTCGTGAACAAGAAGGAATGGGACAAGCTGCCGAAGGAGTACCAGGAAGCCTTCCAGGCCGCGGCGTTCGAAGCCAACGTGACGATGATGGCCGAATACGACCACAAGAACCCGATCGCCCTGTCCAAGCTGCTGCAGAGCGGCGTCAAGCTGCATTCCTTCTCCGACGAGATTCTCGATGCCGCGTACAAGGCGGCCCAGCAGATCTACGCCGACGAATCCGCCAAGAACCCGGCGTTCAAGAAGATCTATACGGAATGGGAGAAATACCGGAAGACGCAGAACGCCTGGTTCAGCGTCGCCGAAATGCGCATGGACCGCTTCCTGCAATCGCACAAGTAAGCGCCCGTCGCCCCAACAAAAAACCCGCGGATTCCGCGGGTTTTTTCATGGCCGTTCGTTCCGCTCAGTTTTCCAGCAGGCTGCGCAGCATCCAGGCATTCTTTTCGTGGATCTGCATGCGCTGGGTCAGCAGGTCGGCGGTCGGCTCGTCACCGGCCTTGTCGACCAGCGGGAAAATGCTGCGCGCCGTCTTGGTGACGGCCTCCTGGCCGGCGACCAGTTGCTTGATCATCTCTTCGGCGCTGACCTTGCCTTCGCTTTCCTTGATGACGGTTAGCTTGGCGAACTCGCGGTAGGTTCCCGGGGCGGCGACGCCCAGGGCGCGGATGCGTTCGGCGATCAGGTCGAGGGCGTTCCACAATTCGGTGTACTGGTCCATGAACATCACGTGCAGGGTGTTGAACATCGGCCCGGTAACGTTCCAGTGGAAATTGTGGGTCTTCAGGTAGAGCGTGAAGGAGTCGGCCAGCAGGTGCGACAGCCCGTCAGCAATTTTTTCGCGATCTTTTTTGGTGATTCCGATATCCATGGTGATCTCCTGATGTCGTGAATTGATGGGTGAATTGTCCTCCGCCGCTGTGGCGCCGGCCAATGATCAATGCCGATCAGCATGATAGTCAGGATTCATAACGAAAAAAAGCGGGGCCGAAGCCCCGCCAAATGGGATTACGTCTTGTCGAAAGCTTACTTGTCGTTGCTTTGCAGATTCTTCAACAGGTCGGCGCTGTTGTCGCTGTCCTTGTTGTCGCTGCTGCTGCCGGCTTCGCCGCGCATCAGCGACTCGAGATCGGCGCCGCCGCTCTCGCCCTGCTGCTCGATGCGCGCCCGCTCGGCCGGATCGCCGTAGCTGACGATGTTCGGGAAGACGATGATGATCGCCACCATGATGATCTGGATGCAGACGAAGGGGATGGCCCCCCAGTAGATGTCCGTCGTCTTGATCGAGCTGGGGGCCACCGAGCGCAGGTAGAACAGCGCGAAGCCGAACGGCGGGTGCATGAAGGAGGTCTGCATGTTGACCGCCAGCAGGACGCCGAACCAGACCAGGTCGATGCCCAGCTTGTCGGCGACCGGCGCGAGCAGCGGCACGATGATGAAGGACAGTTCGAAGAAGTCGAGGAAGAAGGCCAGCACGAAAACCAGGATGTTGACCACGATCAGGAAGCCGACCTGACCGCCCGGCAGCCCGAGCAGCAGGTGTTCGACCCACAGGTCGCCGTTTACGCCGCGGAAGACCAGGCCGAACACCGTCGAGCCGACCAGGATGAAAACCACGAAGGACGACAGCTTGCCGGTGGTTTCCATGGCCTGCTTGAGCAGCTTGAACGACAGCCGTTTGCGGGCGATGGCCAGGATCAGTGCGCCGGCCGCACCCATGGCGCCGCCTTCGGTCGGTGTGGCGATGCCGAGGAAGATGGTGCCGAGGACCAGGAAGATCAGCACCAGCGGCGGCACCAGCGTGGTCAGCACACGCAGCATCAGCTTGAAGCCGCGCAAGGTGCGGGCTTCCGGCGGCAGGGCCGGGCAGGTGTTGGGCTTGAGGATGGACAGGATGGCGACGTAGCCGACATACAGGCTGGTCAGCACCAGGCCGGGGACCATTGCGCCTTCGTACATGTCGCCGACCGAGCGGCCGAGCTGGTCGGCCATGATGATCAGGACCAGCGACGGCGGGATGATCTGGGCCAGCGTGCCGGAGGCGGCGATGACGCCGGAAGCGAGGCGCTTGTCGTAGCCGTAGCGCAGCATGATGGGCAGCGAGATCAGGCCCATCGAGATCACCGAGGCGGCGACCACGCCGGTCGTCGCGGCGAGCAGGGCGCCGACGAAGATCACCGCATAGGCCAGGCCGCCGCGCATCGGGCCGAACAACTGGCCGATGGTGTCGAGCAGGTCCTCGGCCATGCCGGATCGTTCAAGTATCAGCCCCATGAAGGTGAAGAACGGAATGGCGAGCAGCGTGTCGTTGGCCATGATGCCGAAGATGCGCTCGGGCAGGGCCTGGAACAGGGCCGGGGTGAGCAGGCCGAGCTCGATGCCGAGCAGGCCGAAGACGATGCCGTTGGCAGCCAGTGCGAAGGCGACCGGATAGCCGAAGAGGAGGAACAGCACGAGGGCGCCGAACATCAACGGCGCCATATTGGCGATGACCCATTCCATTATTTGGCCTCCTTGGCTTTGGCGGCGGCAATGGCGGCAGCCAGTTCTTCTTCGGCCGACGGGCCCTTATCCTTGTGGTTCGGGTCATCGATACGACCGGCCAGGAAGGCGATGCGTTTGATCAGTTCCGATACGCCCTGCAAGGCGAGCAGCGTAAAGCCGATCGGCAGCAGGATCTTCACCGGCCAGCGGATCAGGCCGCCGGCGTTGGCCGACATTTCGTTAATTTTGATCGATTCGGCAATCAGCGGCAGCGATAGCCAGAGAATCAGCACCACCATGGGCAGCAGGAAGAACAGGCTGCCGATAATGTCGATCACGGCGTGGCCACGCGGCGACAACTTGCCGGATAGCACGTCGATCCGCACGTGCTCGTTCTTCTGCAACGTATAAGGCGAGCAAAGCAGGAAAACGGCGGCGAACAGGTACCACTGGATTTCCAGCAGGCCGTTCGAACTGTAGTCAAAAAGAAAGCGGACGACGGCGTTGGCTGAGCTGACGATGGTCATCAGCAGGACCAGCCAGAATGCGCCTTTGGCAACATACCCGTTGAGCCGATCGATCAGCTGCGAGAGCTTGAGCAGAAGGGTCACGAAAGTCCTCCTCGATTGATTGATAAAATATGGCCGGCTTCTCAGAGCGGCTCGGGTTGCCCCTAAGTTGCAAATCTATAGTGATGGTTACAAGGGCGAAATGATGGAAATCCCTACAAGCGCGCCAACTCGCATCTGTCTGGTGCGGCACGGCGAGACCGAATGGAATGCCGAGCGGCGCATTCAGGGGCAGATCGATATCGGCCTCAACGAAACCGGCTGCCGGCAGGCCGTCGCTGCCGGGCGCTGGCTGAAAGGGGCCGCCCTGGTGGCGCTCTACAGCAGCGACCTGAAGCGGGCGTGGACGACGGCGCAGGCCATCGGCGCCGAAATCGGCCTGGCTCCGACTGCCGTGCCGGAAATGCGCGAGCGGCGCTATGGCGTTTTCGAGGGGCTGACCTACGATGAGGCCAAGGCCCATCACCCGGCCGGTTATGCCGCCTTCGAGGGGCGCAATGCCGATTACGACTTCGAGAACGGCGAGAGCCTGAAAGCGATGTTCGCCCGCGTCACCGGCAAGCTGCAGGAAATTGCCTCCGCCCATCCCGGGCGGAATGTGGCAGTGGTCCTGCACGGCGGCGTGCTCGATGTCATCAACCGCTTCGTGCGCGGCAATCCGCTCGAAATGCCGCGCGATTTCCTGATTCCCAATGCCGGCATCAACTGGATATCCGTCTTGAATGGCGTCTGGCAGCTCGAGACCTGGGGCGAAACCGACCATCTGGAGCCGGGCGCCCTTGACGAACTGCCTTCGTGATAAAATCTTCCCCCTTTTCTTCAATGGCTTGAGGCTATCCCCATGTTTTCCGCGAAAGACACCCTGGCAAAAGTTGACCCCGAACTCTGGAAGGCTATCGAAGCCGAGAACCAGCGTCAGGAAGACCACATCGAACTGATCGCGTCCGAAAACTACGTCAGCAAGGCTGTCATGGAAGCCCAAGGCTCCCAGCTGACGAACAAGTACGCCGAAGGCTACCCGGGCAAGCGCTACTACGGTGGCTGTGAGCACGTCGACGTCGCCGAGCAGATCGCCATCGATCGCCTGAAGAAGCTGTTCGGCGCCGAAGCCGCCAACGTCCAGCCGAATTCGGGTTCGCAGGCCAACCAGGCCGTGCTGATGGCCTTCGCCAAGCCGGGCGATACCATCATGGGCATGAGCCTGGCCGAAGGCGGTCACCTGACTCACGGCATGGCACTCAACATGTCCGGCAAGTGGTTCAACGTCGTTTCCTACGGCCTGAACGAGAAGGAAGAGATTGACTACGACAAGATGGAAGCGCTGGCCCGCGAGCACAAGCCGAAGATCATCGTCGCCGGTGCCTCTGCCTACGCCCTGCGTATCGACTGGGAGCGTTTCGCCAAGATCGCCAAGGAAGTCGGCGCCATTTTCTGGGTCGACATGGCTCACTATGCCGGCCTGATCGCCGCCGGTTTCTATCCGAACCCGGTGCCGTTCGCCGATGTCGTCACCTCGACCACGCACAAGACCCTGCGCGGTCCGCGCGGCGGCGTGATCCTGATGAAGGCCGAGCACGAAAAGGCCCTCAATTCCGCCATCTTCCCGGGGCTGCAAGGCGGCCCGCTGGAGCACGTCATCGCTGCCAAGGCTGTCGCCTTCAAGGAAGCCGCTTCGCCGTCCTTCAAGAACTACCAGGAACAGGTCATCAACAACGCCCGCGTGATGGCTCGCGTGCTCGGCGAAGAGCGCGGTCTGCGCATCGTCTCCGGCCGTACCGAGAGCCACGTTTTCCTGGTCGACCTGCGCGCCAAGAACATCACCGGCAAGGACGCCGAGGCCGCTCTGGGCCGTGCCCACATCACGGTCAACAAGAACGGCATCCCGAACGACCCGCAGAAGCCGTTCGTCACCTCCGGCATCCGTATCGGTTCGCCGGCCATGACCACCCGCGGCTTCACCGAAATCGAGGCCGAGCAGATTGCCCACCTGGTCGCCGACGTGCTCGACGCCCCGAACGACGACGCGGTTGCCGCCACGGTGCGCGAGAAGGTCTCCGCCCTGTGCAAGCGCTTCCCGGTCTACGGCGAGTAATTAGGAACGAGGATTGAGGGTCGAGCGTTAGCAAACCCGGCCGATCCTCCCTCCGGTTCCTGATATCTAACAGCTAAGCACTATGAAATGTCCTTTCTGTGGCGCGGAAGACACGGCGGTTGCCGATACCCGTCTGAATGACGAAGGCGATGTCGTCCGCCGCCGCCGGAAGTGCAATGCCTGCGACAAGCGCTTCACGACCTACGAGCGCGCTGAAATCCAGTTGCCACAGGTGGTCAAGAAAAACGGTCTGCGCACCGAGTTTCAGCGGGCCAAGCTGCGCGCCAGCCTGGAACTGGCGCTGCGCAAGCGTCCGGTGTCCATCGAGTCGGTCGATGCCGCCGTCGCCGATATCGAGGAAATGCTGCTGTCGGCCGGCGAGCGTGAAGTCAGCACTCAGCAACTAGGCGAGCTGGTCATGCGCGAGCTGAAGAAGCTCGACAAGGTGGCCTACATCCGATTTGCCTCGGTGTACCGCAATTTCGAAGACGTGGATGCCTTCTCCCGCGCCATCCGCGAAGTTTCCCCCGCCGCCAAGAAAAAATGAGCTTTACTGCCGTCGATCACGGCATGATGGCCCGCGCCTTGCAACTCGCCGAGCGCGGCTTGTGGACGACGTCGCCCAATCCGCGGGTCGGCTGCGTGTTGGTTCGTGATGGTGAAATCGTCGGCGAAGGCTGGCATGAGAAGGCTGGCGAACCGCATGCCGAAGTGCATGCCCTGCGTGCCGCCGGTGACAAGGCCAAGGGGACGACCGCCTACGTGACGCTGGAGCCGTGCAGCCACTACGGCCGCACGCCGCCCTGCGCCGAAGCCCTGATCGCGGCAGGTGTATCACGTGTCGTTGCGGCGATGACCGATCCCAATCCGCTAGTCGCCGGCAAGGGCCTGGCCTTGCTGCAGGCCGTCGGCATCGCCACGGCGAGCGGCCTCCTGGAAAACGAAGCGCGCGAACTGAATATCGGTTTCGTCTCGCGCATGACCCGCGGTCGTCCCTGGCTGCGCGTCAAGGCGGCGGCCAGCCTGGATGGCAAGACTGCTCTGAATAATGGCATCAGCCAGTGGATCACCGGGCCTGAGGCGCGGCGTGACGGTCATGCCTGGCGGGCGCGGGCGTGCGCCATCCTGACCGGTATCGGCACGGTGCGCGACGACGATCCGCAACTGAACGTGCGCGACGTTGAAACGACCCGCCAGCCCTTGCGCGTCGTGGTCGATAGCAAGCTGGAAACGCCGCTTGCGGCGCGCATCCTGCAAGGCGGCCCGACCTTGATAGCCGGTGCGGTCGACGACGCCAGGAAAATTGAGCAACTGCGTGCCGCCGGGGCGGAGGTGCTGATCCTGCCCAATCCATCCGGCAAGGTCGATCTGGCGGCCTTGCTCGCCGCGCTCGCCGAGCGTGGCATCAATGAGGTGCATGCCGAAGCCGGCTTCAAGCTGAACGGTTCGCTGCTGCGCGAAGGCCTGGTCGATGAGTTGCTGCTTTACCTGGCGCCGTGCCTGATCGGCCACGAGGCCAGCGGCCTGTTCAACCTGCCGGAACTGGCTACGCTAGACGGCAAGCGCCGTCTGCAGATCCGCGATCTGCGTCAGATCGGGGCAGATATCCGGGTAATTGCCCGTCCTCAGTAGGTCCGCAAACCGCGCAGCCGGCATCCTTCTTGAAGCGGATACTGCGCCATTCCATTTCTAGCGCATCGAGCAGCAACAGTCGGCCGCTTAGCGATTCGCCAATGCCGGCGGCCAGCTTGAGGGCCTCGGCGGCCTGCATGGTGCCGACGATACCGGTTAGCGGCGCAAATACCCCCATCACCGCACAGCGCACTTCCTCGACGTCCTCACCTTCCGGAAACAGACAGTGGTAGCACGGCGAGTCGTCCTGGCGCAGGTCGTAGACGCTGATCTGGCCGTCGAAACGGATGGCAGCGCCGGACACCAGCGGCTTCTTGTGATGCACACAGGCCCGGTTGATGGCGTGCCGCGTCGCGAAATTGTCGGTGCAGTCGAGAACGATATCGGCGGTAGCGACCAGGGCGTCGAGCGCTTCGCCGGACAGACGCTGCTGCAACGGAACGATGTCGATTTCCGGATTGATCGCCTGCAGGGCCTGCTTGCCCGATTCGGCCTTGGCCGTGCCGACGCGGGCCTGGGTATGTAGGATCTGCCGTTGCAGATTGGTGAAGTCGACCGTATCGTCATCGACCAGGGTGATCTTGCCGATGCCGGCCGAGGCCAGGTAGAGCGCGGCCGGCGAGCCCAGTCCGCCGGCGCCGACGATCAATGCGTGCGTGGCCAGAATGCGCTCCTGGCCTTCGATCCCCAGGGCATCGAGCAAAATATGGCGGCTGTAGCGGAGTAGCTGTTCGTCGGTCATTCAGGATCGAGGATCGGGTTATCAGGGCCGAGTGGTTGTGCCAACAACTCGGTCCTCGGTCCTAATAACTACTTGTATTCGCGCCACTCCGGCGGGGTGTCGTCATGGTCGCCGTGCGGATGGTGTTCCCAGGCATGAACATAAGCTTCCTGGGAAGAGCGCTTCAGGCGCTTCTCGGGGGCGCCGATGTTGTGCAACTGGGTATCTTCGACGTAATAGATCAGGGCTCGGGTCAGCTTGGTGAACAAGGTGTTGTCGAGGTGATAACCCTTGTCGACCAGGTGTTCGTCGAGTTCGCGCAGGGTGTGTACTTGCAGGTCGTAGGCAACGCCCACGGCGCGATCTTCATGCTTGGCCTGGACCTCCAGATGCTCGAGGCGTTGCAAGTCGTCGGCGGCCTCCGGCACCTGGCCGGGCGGGAACTTGGAGAACAGGATTTCCCGTTTCTTCTTGAGGTCAGTACCTAGCATGTTCCCTCCCGTTTGGTGAGTTACTGTGCCTTATTTTGCATGATCTGCAGGCCCTTGAGAAGGTTCAGCGCCTGCTGGAATTGGTAGTCGCTCTTGGTCGCGTATTCGAGGCGCGGCGGCAGTTCGTCTTCACTCTCCTCCTTGCCGCCCTTGTCCTTGCCGGACTTGGCCGGTGTCTTGGCTTGCGGCTTGGGTTCGGCCTTGGGCGTTTCCTTGTCGCGGTCGTTGGTCAGGTGGCGGTCGAGGTCGGCTTCGCGGATACGCATGGCGGCCCCGGCAGCGGTCCCGTTGGCGCTCTCTTCGACGATGATGTCCGGCGTGATGCCCTTGGCCTGGATCGAACGACCCGACGGCGTGTAATAGCGGGCCGTGGTCAGTTTGATCGCGGTATTGCCCGGGAGCGGCAGCACGGACTGTACCGAGCCCTTGCCGAAGGTCTGGGTGCCGACGATGACGGCGCGCTTGTGGTCCTGCAGGGCGCCGGCGACGATTTCGGAGGCGGAGGCCGAGCCGCCATTGACCAGCACGACCATCGGCACATTCTTGGCCTCGACCGGCAGGAGCTTGAGCGGATCTTCCTTGGTGCCGCGCTGGTAATCCTGGGTGCGGGCCTTGAATTCCTGCTTGGCGTCCTCGGTGCGGCCGTCGGTAGACACCACCTTGACGTCCGGCGGCAGGAAGGCGGCGGAAACGCCGATGGCGCCATGGAGCAGGCCGCCCGGGTCGTTGCGCAGGTCGAGAACGAGACCGTTCAGCTTGTTGCCGTCCTTGTACAGGCCGGCGACGTGCTTGGCCAGCTCGGCGATGGTGTTTTCCTGGAATTGCGTGACGCGCACCCAGCCGTAGCCTGGTTCGACCAGCTTGGATTTGACGCTCTGTACCTTGATCACTTCGCGGATCAGGGTCAGTTCGATGGGCTTGGTTTCACCCTTGCGGATGATCGACAGCTTGATCGGGGTCTTCGGTTTGCCGCGCATCTTCTTGACCGCTTCGGACAGGGTCAGGCCCTTCACTGGCGTCTCGTCGAGCTTGAAGATCAGGTCGCCGGCCTTGACGCCGGCGCGGTAGGCCGGGGTGTCCTCGATCGGCGAAACGACCTTGACCAGGCCGTCTTCCATGCCGACCTCGATGCCCAGGCCGCCGAATTCGCCCTGCGTGCCAACCTGCAGGTCCTTGAAGGCGTCGGCGTCGAGATAGGCCGAGTGCGGATCGAGGTTGGACAGCATGCCGGAAATGGCATTGGTGATCATCTTCTTGTCTTCAACCGGCTCGACATAGCCCTGCTTGATGGCGCTATAGACTTCGGCGAAGGTCCGCAATTCGTCGATAGGCAGGCCGGGCTTGGCTTCCTTTTCCGCCAGCGCTGGAATGTGCAGGCTGATGAGGGCCCCGGCGACGAAAGCGCCGACGGTCAGACTGATGGTTTTCGCTTTGCTCATTTCAAACTTGCCCATTTCATCGGGTCGATCGGTTGCCCCTGGTGGCGGAGCTCAAAGTATAAACCGGATTCCGGATTGCCCCCGCTATTCCCCACGGTGGCCACCGTTTCCCCGCCTTTCACGCTTTGCCCCACCTGTTTGAGCAGGGAATCGTTGTTGCCGTAGATCGACAGGTAGGCATCGCCGTGGTCGATGATCAGCAGGTTGCCGAAGCCGCGCATCCATTCGGAGAAAACCACCCGTCCGCCGGCGATGGCCTTCACCTCGCTGCCCGAGCCGGCCTTGATGAACAGTCCGCGCCAGGTGCCGCCGCCGTCGCGCGGCGATCCAAAGCGGCCGGACACCGCGCCGCGCACCGGCAGGCGCAGGTTGCCGCGCTGGCGGGCGAAGCTGCCGTCGCTGGCCGCCGGTTCGTAGCGATTCTCCGCTTCGGCCGGGCGGGGGCGAGGTGTTTCGGCGACCACCGGCGGGCGGGCGATTTCTTTGTCTTCCGTGCCGGTAGGCCGATGTTTGTCCTTCTGCTGCAGGGCGGCAAGCCGGGCGGCTTCGGCGGCGCGCGCCGCTTCGGCTGCCCTGGCCGCCTGTGCCGCCTTGGCGGCCTGCGCGGCTTGTGCCGCAAGAATCTTCGACAGGCGGTCGATCAGGTTGGTCAGCCGTTTCTCGTTCTGCTGCAGGTTGCCGATTTCCTTGCGCTGCGCATTGACCTTGCTGGAAATCTGCGCATACAGGTTCTTGCGTTCCTCGCGCTGCTTCTGCAGTTCGGCGTGGCGCTTCTGCTGCTCGGCTTCGATCTGGGCCAGCTCGGCGGCCTGCTCCTTGGCGTCGGCGGCCAGGGATTTTTTCTTGTCCAGCGTGGCGTTGATTTCGCCCATCAACTCGGCGCGGGTCAGGGCGATGGCGGACAGGTAGTGCAGGTCGCGCGCCATCTGGTTCGGGTCGTCGCCATTGAGGATGAGCTGCAGCGAATCGGGTGTGCCGCGCAGGTATTGCTTGTAGAGCAGCTTTTCGAGCTGGGATTGTTGCTGGCCGAGGGTGGCGCTCAGTTCCTGCGACTGCTGCTCGAGGTTCTTCTGCTTGCGCTGGAGTAGGCTGCGCTGTTCGTTCAGTTCGTGCAGTTCGCGCTGCAGGCGGGAAATCAGGCGTTCCGATTCGCGCAGGCGGTCGCCGGCATCGGCCCGGCTTTCCTCGCTGCTCGACAGCTCCTTGCGCAAACCTTCGATCCTGCTGCGCAATTCGCCGAGGTCGGCCTGCTTTTCGGCAATTTCTGGTGCCGCAACAGCCGGCGCTGCTTTGCGTTCGTTGCGTTCGGCCGGCGGCTTGGCCCAGACCGGGGGGGCGCTGGCGAGCCATGCGGCAATCAGCCCGACCGCCAGCCCTTTGTCGAACCGCACGAGACGGCGTCTGTCGAACAGCGGATTTCCGGGGAGCATTGAGATTGATATCGATTAAGCCAAACGGGAATCGCTATTTTATAATGTGCCATTCACCGATAACGAGGTTTTATCTTGGAAAAGCCCTCCTTCAGTCTGATCGACAAGCAGGAACACATAGAGCTCGCCGCTCGTGCATTGAAGTCCATCGCGCATCCGCTGCGCCTGAAGATTCTGTGCGTTCTTGGCGACCAGGAAGCCTGCGTACAGGAAATTGTCGATGCGGTGGGAACCTCGCAAAGCAATATTTCGCAGCACCTGGCGATCCTGCGCGAAAAAGGCGTGCTGGTCACCCGCAAGGATGCCAATCGCGTCTTTTACCGGGTCGGCGATCAGCGCACGCTGCAGCTCGTCGGCATGATGCGCGAAGTCTTTTGCGGAACGGAGGACTGAGCGATGCCGATGGAATTCATCAACCAGAATATCCTGCTCATCTCGCTGGTCGTGGTCAGCGGCGCGTCGCTGCTCTGGCCGCTCTTTGCCCGCCCGTCCGGCAATAGCGTGTCGCCCGGCGAGGCGACGCAGCTGATCAATCGCGAAGACGCTCATATTGTCGATGTGCGCGAAGCTGAAGAGTTTGCCGGCGGCCATCTGCCGGATGCGATCAACATTCCGGCCGGCAAGCTGGGCGAGCGGGTCGGCGAACTGGAAAAGTTCAAGAGTAAGCCGCTGATCCTGTGCTGCGCCTCCGGTATGCGCTCGAACAAGGCCTGCAGCGAATTGAAGAAGCAGGGCTTCGACCAGCTGTACAACCTGGCCGGCGGCGTGGACGCCTGGGTCGGTGCCGGTTACCCGATCAAGAAGGCGGGCAAGAAGAAATGAACGCCCGTGTCCTGATGTATACGACGGCCGTTTGCCCGTATTGCGTGCGTGCCAAGCAGTTGCTGAAGGCGCGGGGCGTGACCGAGATCGAGGAGGTGCGTGTCGATCTCGATCCCGAACGACGCGATGAAATGATGCAGAAAACCCAGCGGCGCACCGTGCCGCAAATCTTCATCGGCGATACCCACGTCGGTGGTTGTGACGATCTTCATGCGCTCGATGCGGCCGGCCAATTGAAGCCGCTGCTCGAAAGCTGACCCGAAACGATTCAATCTCAGAAAGAAAACCATGGAACAAAACGCTCAACCGGTCTTCGGTATCGAAAAGCTGTACGTCAAGGATCTGTCGCTCGAAGTGCCGAATGCGCCGGAAATCTTCCTCGAGCGCGAGCAACCGCAGATCGAGATCCAGCTCAACACCGGCGGCCGCGGCGTCGGCGAAGGCGTCTTCGAAGTTGTGCTGACGGTCACCGTGACCGCCAAGATGGGTGAAAAGACCGTGTTCCTGGTTGAAGTTGGCCAAGCCGGCATCTTCCGCATCCAGAATGTGCCGGAAGAGCAGATGGAGCCGCTGATCGCCGTCGCCTGCCCGAACATCCTGTTCCCCTATGCCCGCGAAGCGGTGTCCGATGCGGTTTCCCGCGCCGGCTTCCAGCCCATCGTCCTGCAGCCGGTCAATTTCGAAGGCATGTACATGCAGCGTCTGCAGCAGCAGGCCGAAGCCGGCGCCCCGGCCGAAACGCCCATCCAGTAAGGATGAAGGCCATGTGGCGCCGCGCGCTTGTCGCTCTTTCGCTGATCGGTGTAGCCGGCGCCGCACTGGCTATCGACTATCGTTCGGTCAGCGTGCCGGCCGCCATTCTGTACGATGCGCCGTCGCAGGCCGGCAAGAAGCTGTACCTGATCAAGGCGCAGACGCCGGTTGAGATCGTGGTTCGCCTCGACGGCTGGCTCAAGGTACGTGATGCCGAAGGGACGCTGGCCTGGATCGAGGCGAAAAGCCTGGGCGACAAGCGCACCCTGGTGGTTACCGCGCCCCGCGCCGAGATCCGCCAGTCCGACAAGGACGAGGCGGCAGTGCTGGTCGAGCTCGACAAGTGGGTTGCCGTCGAATTCATCGAGCCGGCATCTCCCGGCTGGGCCAAGGTCCGTCATCGCGACGGGGCAACCGGCTATATCCGCGCCACGCAGGTCTGGGGTCTATGAACATTACGTTGCTTGGGGCCGGTGCCTGGGGCACCGCGCTGGCCATCGCCTTTGCCGGAAAACATGCAGTCACGCTGTGGTCGCGCGAAGAGGATGTCGCTGCCGACCTGCTGGCGACACGCGAAAACCATCGTTTCTTTCCCGGCTATCGCCTGCCGGACTCGGTTGCCGTAACGACCGATTTCGCGGCGGCGGTCGGCAGCGCGGAACTGCTGGTCATCGCCACGCCGATCGCCGGCTTGCGGCCGACCGCCGAACGCCTCAAGGCGCTCACCTGTACGACGCCGGTCCTCTGGGTGTGCAAGGGTTTCGAGGCGGGGAGCGGCAAGCTGCCGCACCAGGTCGTTGCCGAGGTCCTCGGTCAGGCCGTGCGCTGTGGCGCCTTGTCCGGCCCGAGCTTTGCCGAGGAAGTGGCGGCCGGGCAGCCGACGGCGGTTGCGTTGGCGGCGAATGATGCCACCTTCGCCCGGGAAACGGCGCGCCAGCTGCATACGACGCGCCTGCGCATCTATGCCAATGACGATCTGGTCGGCGTCGAGGTCGGTGGTGCCGTCAAGAACGTGCTGGCCATCGCCACCGGCGTGTGTGACGGGCTCGGCCTCGGCCTGAATTCCCGCGCCGCGCTGATGACCCGCGGGCTGGCTGAAATCGCCCGTCTCGGCCTGGCTCTCGGGGCAGTACGGCAGACCTTCATGGGGCTGGCCGGCATGGGCGACCTGATCCTGACCTGTACCGGGGACCTGTCGCGCAATCGCCGGGTCGGCCTAGCGCTGGCGCAGGGCAAGTCGCTGCCGCAGATTCTCGAGGAACTCGGCCACGTCGCCGAAGGCGTCTATACCGCCCGCGAGGTCGACCGCCTGGCGACGAAGCTGGCGGTGGATATGCCGATCAGTGTTGCGGTCGCCGCCGTGCTGGACGGCCGTTTGACTGCCGCCCAGGCTGTCGAGCAATTGATGGCGCGCGATCCGCGCGAAGAGTTGGTCTAGCCGACCCCAACAAAGCCGAGCTGCCGCCACGCCTCGAAAACCGTGACGGCAGCAGCATTGGATAGGTTCAAGGAGCGCTGTCCGGCCAGCATGGGCAGGCGCAGGCGGTTTTCCGGGCCAAACTCGGCCATGATTTCCGCCGGCAAGCCGCTGGTCTCGCGGCCGAATACGAATACATCGTCTTGCTGGAAGGCCGTCGTATAGGGGCTGACATTCCCTTTGGTGGTCATCGCGAACAAGCGCCGCCCCGCCAGTGCGGCTTTGCAGGCAGCCCAGTCGGCATGGCGGGCGACTCGGGCATATTCGTGATAATCCAGTCCCGCCCGGCGACAGGATTTGTCGCTGATATCGAAGCCGAGTGGCTCGACCAGGTGAAGTTCGGCACCGGTATTGGCGCACATGCGAATGATGTTGCCGGTATTGGGCGGGATTTCCGGCTGGAAGAGAACAACGGCAAGCACGCGGTGGGGTTCCGAGAGTGAAAGGCGCCGATTAAAGCATGAATTCAGTTCTTCAAGGCGCGGGCGACGACGGCGACGGTGACCGATGCTGCGCCATGCAGCTTCAGGGTACGGGCACATTCGTTGGCGGTCGCTGCCGTCGTCATCACGTCGTCGATCAGCAGCAGGCGCTGGCCGCTCAGGTCGCCGCGGCATTCGAAGGCGCCGCGCACATTGCGCTGCCGCTCCGGGTGCGGTAAATCGGCCTGTGGCGGCGTGGCGCGGGTGCGCAAAACGGTATCAAGATCGACGGGGAGGGCGAGGCGGGCAGCGAGTGTCCGGGCAATTTCCGCGGACTGGTTGAAGCCGCGCTGGCGCAATCGCTCATGATGGAGGGGTAAGGGAACCAATCGGTCGAACGCACGGTCTTTGAGCGGTGCAATCAATTGCCGGGCGCACCAGCCGGCGATGGCCAATTGATGCCCATATTTCAGCGCATGCACGATGCGGTCGACCGGGAAGTCGTAACGGAAGGCGGCAATGGTCACGTCGAAGTACGGCGGGTCTTTCAGGCAGGCGCCGCAGCGTTCGCCGTGCGTGGTCTGGTCGGCGCACAGCGGGCAGCGCTGCGCCGGCAAGGGCGGCAGATCGGCATGGCAGGCCGGGCAAATCAACTCCTTGCCGCTGTCGGCGCCGCACAGCAGGCAGCTCGCCGGCAGCAGGCTGTTGGCCAGCCGGTCGGCAAACGCCTTGACGGCGATGGGGTAGGGTAAAATTGACATTCAGTCGGTGTGTCCGCGATAATTCATAATTACCGGTACGTTTCGTATCTGATTTTTATAGCATTTTCTCACGCAAGGCCTCTCATGCAAGCTAGCTCCCTCGCCGCCGTTTCCTGTGATTCCAAGCCCGCAGTCGCTCCCCGCTGGACCGTCGAGGAAGTGCTCGCCCTCTACGAAATGCCCTTGATGGATTTGCTGTGGCGCGCCCAGGAAGTGCATCGTACGTATTTCGACCCGAATGCAGTGCAGCGCTCGACCCTGTTGTCGGTCAAGACCGGCGGTTGTTCCGAGGATTGCAGTTATTGCTCGCAGTCGGCCCGTTACGACACCGAAACCGGTCGCGAGCGCCTGATGCCGGTCGATGAGGTGGTCGCCGCGGCCAAGGCCGCCAAGGACAAGGGGGCTTCCCGTTTCTGTATGGGCGCCGCCTGGCGCGGCCCGAAGGACAACGACCTCGACCGCGTGCTGGACATGGTGCGCGAGGTGAAGGCGCTGGGCATGCAGACCTGCGTCACGCTGGGCATGCTGAAGGATGGCCAGGCCGAGAAGCTGAAGGAAGCCGGCCTCGACTATTACAACCACAACCTGGATACCGACAAGGAATTCTACGGCCAGGTGATCAAGACCCACACCCACGACGACCGTCTCGACACGCTGGATCAGGTACGCGACGCCGGCATCAATGTCTGCTCGGGCGGCATTATTGGCATGGGCGAGTCGCGCAAGAACCGCGCGGCGCTGATCGTCCAGCTGGCCAACCTGCCGAAGCCGCCGGAATCCGTGCCGATCAACAACCTGGTGCCGATTCCCGGTACGCCGCTGGCCGACAATCCGCGCCTCGATCCGTTCGAATTCGTGCGCACCATCGCCGCTGCCCGCATCGCCATGCCGACCTCGTGGGTGCGTCTGTCGGCCGGTCGTCAGGAAATGAGCGACGAACTGCAGGCCATGTGCTTCCTGGCCGGCGCCAACTCGATGTTCTACGGCGACTTCCTGCTCACCACGGGCAACCCCGATATCGAGCGCGACGACGCCCTGTTTGCCCGTCTGGGCATCAAGGCGGTTTGAGCGCTGCCTTCGTCGACCGGCAGCAGGTCGGTCGACGTTTTTCCCGCGTCGCGGCGTCGTACAACGAAGGAGATTTCTTCGCCCGCGAAGTCGACCGCCGCATGCAGGAGCGACTCGATTACGTCACGCTCGAGCCCAAGCGCATTCTCGACCTGGGTTGCAGCCGGGGCGCCAGCTTTCCGGCGCTGAGCGCCCGCTATCCCGATGCCGAACTGATCGGGCTCGACGTTTCGCCAGCCATGCTGGCCACCGGCCGTCCGCAGCGGGCGGGCTGGCAACGCTGGCTGGGGATAGGCAAAAGCGCCGATCCGCTTCGTCTGGCAGCCGACGCCGCCCATCTGCCGCTGGCGTCACGGTCGACCGCCCTGGTCTGGTCAAACCTGCTGCTGCACTGGCTGGACGATCCGATACCGGCCCTGGCCGAAGCGCATCGCGTGCTGGAAGTCGGCGGTCTGCTGATGTTCTCGACGCTGGGTCCCGATACGCTGAAGGAGCTGCGCTCGGCATTCAGCGATGGCTATGCGCATACCCAGCGCTTTGCCGACATGCACGACTTGGGCGACATGCTGATCGGCTGCGGCTTTGCCGACCCGGTCATGGACATGGAAGTCATCATCCTGACCTACGACGATCTCGATGCCCTGTTTGCCGAATTGCGGGCGGCCGGCTCGATGTGCGCCATGAAAGCCCGGCGCCACGGCCTGACCGGGCGCCAATCGTGGGCGTCGGCCCGGGAGGCCTACGAAAAACTGCGCCGCGACGGTAAGCTGCCGGCGACCTTCGAAATCGTCTACGGTCACGCCTGGAAGGCGGCCCCCAAGCAGACGCCTGATGGCCGGGCCATCGTCCGTTTCGACCTGCCGCGCAAAGGCTGAACTCCGGCCGGATCAGTCCGGCTTCTGCTTGAAGAACCTGAGCGGACTGGCCGGCTGAACGCGCGGTGCGGGGATCGCCTTCCGCCGCCGTTCGCGAATGCGCCAGCCGAGCAGTAGGGCGACCACCGCCGAATACGCTAGCGGCCACAGCAAGGCAGTGGCCTTGACCAGCCAGAAATAGTGGATGCAGGCCAGGATGCTGGTCAGGTAGATGTTGCGATGTAATTCCTGCCATTTGCGTCCGCCCAACTGGCGGACGGCCCATTGGTTCGAAGTTGCCGCCAGCGGCACCAGAAGCAGGAAAGCGGCGAAGCCGACCGTGACGAAGGGGCGCTTGACGATGTCCAGCCCGATGCCGGTGATATCGAAGGCGTGATCGAATCCGATGAAGGACAGGAAGTGCAGGGTGGCGTAGAAGAAACAGAATAGTCCGAGCATGCGGCGCAGGCGAATCAGCCAATGCCATGCTGTCATGGCGCGCAGCGGCGTGACGCATAACGTGACGAGCAGCAGGTTGAAGGTCCAGGTGCCGGTCCAGCGCTGCACGAACTCGACCGGATTGGAGCCGAAGTCGTCAGTGTGAACGGCCCATAGCAGGCGAGCAAAAGGCAGCAGGCAGACCAGGAAAAGGGCGGCCTTGATTTGCCCTAGATGCCGGGCGTCGGGAGGGTGTGTCATGTCAGAAGTATTTGCGCTGGTCCATGCCGGTATAGAACCCGGCGACTTTTGATTGCCCGGATAGGACCGTCCTTGCGCTGATCGGTTCAGCTGGCCAGCGAGGCGTACAGCTGCTCGATATCTTCCTTCGCTTCTGTGATTAGGTCGGCATAGCGTTCGCGGTCGGCCTGCCGGGATTCCTCGTCGGCGGCTGAGAGCGGCGGGCTGGGCAGCCAGCTCATGTCGTCGTCGGCCAGCAGATTGGCGAAATAGAGCGCGTCGCGCACCGTGCACGGGGTTTCGACGTGACGCAGGTGGTCGTGGTCGCGAATGGCGTCGGTAATCTGCTCCGGCATGCCTAGGATATGCAACAGGCTCTCGCCTATGCTTTCGTGCCAGCCGGCGAGCAATTCGACCATGGCGGTCGGGTCGTCGCGATATTCCGCGTATTCGGCCGCCCGATAGAGCAAGTAGAAGATGCCGATGTTGTGGACCAGTCCGGCCAGCATGGCTTCGTCCGGATTGATCCGGCCCAGGCGCCGGGCCAACACGCGGGCGATGGCGGCGACGTGGATGGAGTGTTCCCAGGCGGCATGGGAAATGCGGTCGTAGGCCGACAGGTTGCGCGACTTCAGCATCTGCTCCATGGCGACGGCCAGCGAGGTGGTGCGCACGACTTCGAAGCCGAGCCGGGCCACCGCCATCTGCAGATCGGTGATCGTCGCACCGGACGGGTTGTAGACCACCGAGTTGGCCAGCCGCAGCAGTTTGCTCGAGATCAGCGGTTCGGCGCTGATTGCCCGGACGACCAGCTGCAGATCGGCCAACGGGTCGCGCAGCGTATTGCGGACCAGCATGGCCGCATCCAGGCAGGTCGGAAAATTGACGTCGCCCGACAGGTCGCGGGCGATGTCTTCGAGGATGCGGAAATGTATGCTTTCGGCAGCCATATCAGCCCGCGATGTAGCGTTCCAGTTGGTCGATCAGGAAACGCTGGTCGCTGATCGTTTCCTTGACCAGGTCACCAATCGAGATCATGCCGACGACGCTGCCATCCTCCACCAGGACCGGCAGGTGACGGAAACGCTTTTCGGTCATCAGGGCCATACATTCGTCCATGGTCGTGGCCGGGGTGACGTAGGCGACGCGATCGCTCATGATTTCGCGAACTTGCGTCTCCTTCGAACTCTTGCCGTGCAGGATGATTTTGCGTGCGTAGTCGCGTTCGGAAAAAATGCCGACCAGTTGCTCGCCGTCGAGCACGAGGAGGGCGCCGACATCGTGCTGGGCCATCACCGTCAGTGCGTGATAGACCGTGTCCTGAGGGGCGACGACCGCCAGTGGGCGAGTACGGGATGCGAGGAGTTGCTTGAGCGTTTTCATTGGTCTTGTCTCCTGGTCCGAGGTGGGAAGGAGTGGTCAGTCTATGCTGCTCGGCTTCTGCTGCCAAGCGGCATAAAAGGGCATAAAAGCAAAAAGGCAGCCGAAGCTGCCTTTTCCGGGGTACGACCAGTCTCTTAGCGGAGGCCGGCGGCGTATTCGGCAACAGCCTTGATTTCGGCGTCGGACAGCTTGGCGGCGATCATGCGCATCATCTTTTCCGGATCGTTGGCACGCTCTTCGACGCGGAAGGACTTCAGCTGGGCTTCGGTGTATTCCTGGAACTGACCAGCCAGGCGCGGGTACTGGGCGGGCAGGCCGGCACCGGCCGGGCCGTGGCAGCCGGCGCAGGCCGGGATGCCCTTCTTGAAATCGCCCTGACGCCAGATCTTCTGGCCCAGCGCGATCTGCTTTTCGTCCTTGGCGGCAGCCGGCTTCATCTTCTGGCTGGAGAACCAGGCGGCGACGTTCTTCATGTCTTCGTCGGACAGCGGAGCAGCCATGCCGCCCATGATCGGGTTGTTGCGTGCAGCCGGCTTGCCGTCGACTGCCTTGAAGTTCTTGAGCTGCTTGTAGATGTATTCTTCAACTTGCCCGGCCAGGTTCGGGTTGGCAGAGGCGGCGCTGTTGCCATCGGCGCCATGGCAGGCAACACAGATGGTTTCGGCGATGACCTTGCCCTTGGCCGGGTCGGCCTTGGCGTGTGCTTCTTCGGAAGCGTGGGTGATGAAGCTGGTGGCAAGAAGAATTGCCATTGCCGCGGTACGAATCATTTTCGAACTCCTAATGCGCGTTTTACGGGCGCTTTGGCCGGAACGGAAGTTACAAACCTGTTATTCTATATCACTTCCCCCTCTCCTAGGCGGGTCTTCCGAGTTTTTTATGCCCTTGTTCCAGAACGCGGTCTTCTTGACGACCGTCGCCAATCTCCGTGATTTGCCCCAGGATGCAGTCCGCGAAGTCGCTTTCGCCGGCCGTTCCAATGCCGGAAAATCCTCCGCCATCAATACCCTGGCCGGACGTGTCCGGCTTGCCTACGTCAGTAAGACGCCGGGCCGCACGCAACACCTGAACTATTTCACCCTGGCCGAAGGCAAGTATTTCGTCGACCTGCCCGGCTACGGTTTTGCCAAGGCGCCGGAAGCGATCCGCTCGCAGTGGGAAGGCTTGATCGGCCCCTATCTCAGCAAGCGCGACCAATTGGTCGGACTGGTGGTCATCATGGATTCGCGCCGGCCGTTCACCGACCTCGATGTGCGCCTGATCGACTGGTTCCGGCCGACTGGCCGGCCGATCCACATTCTGCTCTCGAAGGCCGACAAGCTGAGCCGCCAGGAGCAGACCAAGGTTCTGCGATCGGTGAAAGCGGAAATCGCGACCTGGGGCGATGCCGATCTGTATTCGGTGCAGCTGTTTTCCAGCCTCAAGAAGACCGGCGTCGAGGAAGCCGAGCGGGCATTGGCCGGTTGGCTGGAGATCGAAATCAAGACCAAGGAAAACAAAGGGCCCCCGGATAAGGGGGGTCCGGGGGCCAAAATGCCCTAACGTAGTCAAGGCACCCGCTCAGGGAGGTGAAGCGGGAGACAGCGCGTGCCATCTGCGTACTCTGACGCGGGTCAAAGCGATAAGTTCCATGGTGTCTGAAAATTTGTTATCCGAATTTGTAGAGGTTGCAATATGGCAGTAGTGACAGGTGGTTTCCCCGGAACCCGGATGCGCCGGATGCGGCGCGATGACTTTTCGCGGCGGCTGATGCGCGAATCGGTGCTGACGGCAAATGACTTCATCTACCCGGTTTTCGTGCTCGAAGGCGCAGGACGGGTCGAGAAGGTGGCATCGATGCCCGGCGTCGAGCGCCAGTCGCCGGACGTGCTGCTGAAGACGGCCGAGCGCGCCGTCAAGCTGGGGATTCCGGCACTCGCGCTGTTCCCGGTGGTGGATGCGTCGCTGAAGTCGCTCGGCGCCGAGGAAGCCTACAACCCGGATGGTCTGGTGCCGCGCGTGGTCCAGGCGCTGAAGCGCGAATTTCCCGATCTCGGCGTGATCACCGATGTCGCGCTGGACCCGTACACCAGCCATGGCCAGGATGGCCTGATCGACGCCAGCGGCTATGTGCTGAACGACGAGACCCTCGAGGTGCTGGCCAAACAGGCCTTGTGCCATGCCCATGCGGGGGCCGACGTGGTCGCGCCGTCCGACATGATGGACGGCCGTATCGGCCGGATTCGCGCCGACCTGGAAGCGGCCGGCCAGATCTATACCCGCATCCTGGCCTATTCGGCCAAGTACGCCTCCAGTTTCTACGGCCCGTTCCGCGATGCCGTCGGGTCGGCCGGCAATCTCGGCAAGGGCAACAAATACACCTACCAGATGGACCCGGCCAATACCGACGAGGCGCTGCGCGAAGTGGCGCTCGACCTCGAGGAAGGCGCCGACATGGTCATGGTCAAGCCGGGCATGCCCTATCTGGACATTGTTCGCCGCGTGAAGGACGAGTTCAAGGTGCCGACCTATGCCTACCAGGTGAGCGGCGAATACGCGATGCTCAAGGGGGCGGCGCAGAACGGCTGGCTGGACGAAAAGGCCTGCGTGCTGGAAAGCCTGCTCGCCTTCAAGCGGGCCGGTGCCGATGGCATCCTGACCTATTTCGCACTCGATGCGGCGGAATACCTGAAAGCTGGTTGCTAGTCAGTAGTCCTTGGTTGTTAGCGAAGTTAGAGGGCGCCATAGGCGCCCTTTGCTTTTGCTAAGGGCCAACAACAGTTCTCATGCTCCCGGCGCGCCGGATTGGGACAGGCAGGCAAAGTAGAGCATGGGCCACTGCTGCGGCCATTGGGCCAGCGGTTCGCGGCTGAAACCGCTGCGCGCGTATTGTTCCCAGCGGCCGACGGCATAGCAGCGCAACAGGTTGGCCAGGGCGCCGAAATCGGCGTCCGGTTTCAGGTTTTCCTGCGTTGCGGCGATGCGCAGCGCCTGTTTGAAGGCGGCCTCGATCTTGTCGAGCAGGCCGTTGATGCGGGCCTGCAGGCGGTCGTTTTCATTGACCAGGGCGTCGCCGATCAGGACGCGGGTCATGCCGCGGTTCTTTTGCGCGAAACGCAGCAGCAGGCCGATGATCAGCTCGACCTGCTTGAGGCCTTCGCCTTCCTCCGAGGTGATCTGGTTGATGACGCCGAACAGGCTGGCCTCGATGAATTCGATCAGGCCTTCGAACATCTGGGCCTTGCTGGCGAAGTGGCGATAGAGGGCCGCTTCGGAGCACTGCAGCCGGGCGGCCAGGGCGGCCGTGGTGATTTTTTCCCCCTTCGGGGTTTCCAGCATTTCGGCCAGCGTCTGCAGGATGTGCAGGCGGCGTTCGCCCGGTTTGGTCGCCATGATGTCCCTCTCCTGAATTATTCATTTTGCGAGGGAATTATAGACGAGCGCAGCGTTGCGGCAACTCCAGGACGCTGTTGATCTTGACGTCGACAAAGGGCGACTGGCGTAAGCCAGCGCTCACCCACACCGTCTTCATGCGCAGTTTCTTGGCGGTGACCAGGTTGGCCAGGCTGTCCTCAACCATGATGCAGTGGCGCGGGTCGAGACGCTCGGCGCGGAGCAGGGTGAGAAATCCGGCGCGCATCGGTTTGGGCCGGTAGCGGAGGTTTTCGACCGCATAGACAGCGTCGAAACAGGGGCGCAAGCCGGTGATGGCGAGAACCGCGTCGGCGTAGTGGCGGGGCGCGTTGGAAAAAAGGATCTTGCGGCCCGGCAGGCGGTGCAGGGCATGGATCAGGGGCTTGTCGAAGACGACCATGCGCTGCAGATCGGGGAATTGGTGGGTGGCCTGCAGAAAATGATCCGGATCGGTGCGGTGATGGCGCATCAGCCCGAGCAGGGTGGCGCCATAGCGCGCCCAGTAGTCCTGGCGGATACGGCTGGCTTCGTGCTCATCGACGCCGAGATGGCGCTCGATGTATTCCCGCATGGCCCGATTGATGTGCGGAAAGATGTGCGGCGATGCGTTGTGCAGCGTGTTGTCGAGGTCGAAGAGCCAGACGGGTTTGTTCATCGAGAGAGCGGTAGTGCCATTGAAAAAGCGCGCTGCTGCGGGCTTTCGCGGTGGGGCGGTATCGATCAGTGCGACTTGATCATGGTCCCGACGCCGTGGTCGGTCAGGATTTCGAGGAGCAGCGCGTGTTCGACGCGGCCATCAATAATGTGCACACCTTTGACGCCGTTGCGGGCGGCATCCAGTGCCGAGCCGATTTTTGGCAGCATGCCGCCGGACAGGGTGCCGTCTTCGACCATTTCGTCGATCTGCTTGGGGGTGATGCCGGTGATCAGGTTCCCGGCCTTGTCCAGTACCCCCGGGGTGTTGGTGAGCAGGACCAGCTTTTCGGCTTTCAGCACTTCGGCGATCTTGCCGGCGACCACGTCGGCGTTGATGTTGTAGGTTTCGCCTTCCTCGCCGACGCCAATCGGGGCGATGACCGGGATGAAGGCGCCCTTGTCGAGGTGATCGATCAGGGACGGATCGATTTTGGTGATTTCACCGACCTGGCCGACGTCGATCAGGTCGCCCGGGTTGTCCTTGTTTTCCAGCATCAGCTTCTTGGCGCGGATGCAGTTGCCGTCCTTGCCGGTCAGGCCGACGGCCTTGCCGCCGTGCTGGTTGATCAGGTTGACGATGTCCTTGTTCACCTGGCCGCCGAGCACCATTTCGACCACTTCCATCGTTTCGGCATCGGTGACGCGCATGCCCTGGACGAATTCGCCTTTCTTGCCGACACGGCTGAGCAGGTTTTCGATCTGCGGTCCGCCGCCGTGGACGACGACGATGTTGAAGCCGATGAGCTCAAGCAGGACGACGTCACGGGCGAAGCAGCTCTTCAGATGCTCGTCGGTCATCGCGTTGCCGCCGTATTTGACGACGATGGTCTTGCCGTGGAAACGCTTGATGTAGGGCAGGGCTTCGGCCAGAACGGCGGCCTTGATGCCGGGGGGGAGGTCTTTGATGCTCATGGCGGGCTCCAGATGGAATCGCCGCGGATTGTACAAAGAAAAAGGCCGGAACGGGGTCCGGCCTTTGCGGCGAGGTCGGCCGGATCAGGTAATGGTCAGGCGCTTGCTCGGGCTGGCTGTGCGCTTGGGCAGGGTCAGCTCGAGCACCCCGTCATTGAATGTGGCGCTCGCCTTGCTGTCGTCAAGATCCTGTTCCAACTGGAAGGAGCGAGACACCTTGCCGAAATAGCGCTCGGAACGCAAAAGGCGATCGCCTTCCTTGGTCTCCTTCTCCTGTTTCACTTCGGCGCTGATCGAGACGAGATTGCCTTCCACGACGACGTGAATGTCTTCCTTTTTGGTGCCGGGCAATTCGGCGTGGACGAGGTAATTGTCACCTTCCTCGTGGACATCCATCTTGATGGACGGGGCCTGGGCTGGGGCGCGGTTGAAGTCGACCGGACGCACGAAAAAACCGCGGAACAGCTCGTCGAGAGGATCGGTACGGGTAATGTTGGCCATGGTTATCTCCTGAGTGGATCAAGTTTGGGTAAACCTAATATAGGAGTCCTTTGGCGGCTTTCAAGAGTCCGGATAGCGTTCCTCGAGCATCCGAATGGCATCCCGGTTGCTCCACGAAAAACAGCGTTCGGCGGCTTCCGGCCAGGGGAGCCATTGCCAGTCACGGTGCTCGTCGGGGTTGGGAGTGATGGTGATGCGCTGCGGCAGGCACAGGCTGAACACGTGCTCGACGTTCGACGTGACGCCGGGAGCGTAGCGGTGTCGCCACTCGCTAAAAATTTCGTAGGTGTTGGTCAGCGACCAGTCCTTGAATTCCATGGTCGGACGCAAAATTCCGGTTTCCTCGCCGACTTCACGCCGCGCAGTGTCGATCAGGCTTTCGTCACCTTCGCGACTGCCGGTGACCGACTGCCAGAAGCCGGGGTGGGCGGCCCGTTCCAGCAGCAGGACGTCAAGCTCGGGCGTATGGATGACGACGAGAACCGAGACAGGTTGTTTCGGTGTCGTCATGCCTTGGGCAATACGGCAATGCCGCGGGCCGGGCTGTCGAGCAATATCCAGAACGGGGAGCCGGCTTCCTGGCGCGATTCAGCCGCGGCCTGGAAAACATCGATCAGCGTGGTGAAGGCTTCCTGGTCGCTGGTGCGCAGTTCGCCCATGCCGGTGATCAGGATGACGTGGCCTTTCGCCGGGCACCAGTCCGGGTCGGTCAGGCAATCGAACAGGGCGTCGAAATTGGCGCCGTACCAGCTAGGAAAATCGAGGTCGGCGCCGAGTTGGACGAGTGCCTGCTCCTTGTTTGCTTGCGATGGGATGCTTGCCTTCAGTAGGTGTAGATGTTCTTTGGCGGCGGCCGTTTCGGCCACTGCACGCCGCTCTGGCGCAACCGAGTAAACGCCGGAGGTGTCGATTTTGCTGAACACGTGATCGCCCATGGCTGACCTGCTATTCCCTGATACGCCGGAATGTCCGGTAGTGATCGTCGGTGTAATAAAACTCGCCGCGTTGCCCGGCGATGATCCGCCGTGGACCGCGGTCGCGGCGCCAAGGGGATTCGACGGTGTATTCGCGGTAATAGCCGCGCGCTTCAAGCGGCAGGCGTTTTTCGAAATTGCCGAAAACGATGCCGTCGCGCTGGTAGGGGAAGGGCCCGCCGTCCCGGATCAGCGCCAGGGTCTGCCGGGCTTCGCGCGGCAATTCGGCTACCGATACGCTATCGGAGGTCGAATTGTCGCGACTGAAACCAAATGCGCTTCCAACCGCCAGCCAGAGGACGAGAAGGAAGCGCAGCCAGATTGGCATGGCTACGACTTAGCCCTGGGCGACTTCGACCTGGGTTTCGACCTTCTGGCGCAGGCGGACGTGCAGTTCGCGCAGTTGCTTCTCGTCAACCGCCGACGGCGCGTCGGTGAGCAGGCACTGGGCGCGCTGGGTCTTCGGGAAGGCGATCACGTCGCGGATCGACTCGGCGCCGGTCATCATGGTGACGATGCGGTCGAGGCCGAAGGCAAGGCCGCCGTGCGGCGGAGCACCGTACTTCAGCGCGTCGAGCAGGAAGCCGAACTTGGCCTGCTGTTCGTCGGGGCCGATGTTGAGGGCGGAGAAAACCTTCTCCTGCACTTCGGCGCGGTGGATACGCACCGAGCCGCCGCCCAGTTCCCAGCCGTTCAGTGCCAGGTCGTAGGCCTTGGCCAGGCACTTGCCCGGATCAGAGGCCAGCAGGTCGAGATGCTCGTCCTTCGGGCTGGTGAACGGGTGGTGGCAGGCGGTCCAGCGCTTCGATTCATCGTCGTACTCGAACATCGGGAAATCGACGACCCACAGCGGTGCCCACTTGGCGCTGGTGACGAAGCCCTTTTCATGGCCGATCTTGATGCGCAGCGCGCCGAGGGCGTCATTGACGATCTTTGCCTTGTCGGCACCGAAGAAGATCAGGTCGCCGGACTGGGCGCCGGTGCGTTCGATGACGGCCTTCAGCGAGGCTTCGGACAGGTTCTTGACGATCGGCGACTGGAGGCCGGTTTCATTGATCTGGGTGACGTCGTTGACCTTGATGTAGGCCAGACCCTTGGCGCCGTAGATGCCGACGAACTGGGTGTAGGCATCGATTTCGCCGCGGGTCAGAGTGGCGCCGCCCGGAATGCGCATGGCGGCGATGCGGCCGCCCTCGCTGTTGGCGACACCGGCGAAGACCTTGAAGGCGACATCCTTGAAGGCGTCGGTGACTTCGGTCAACTCGAGCGTGACGCGCAGGTCCGGCTTGTCCGAACCGAAGCGGTGCATGGCTTCGGCGTAGGTCATGCGCGGGAATTCTGGCAGATCGACGTCGATCGCTTCCTTGAAGACGGTACGGATCAGTTTTTCCATCAGCGCGGTGATTTCGGCCTCGCTCATGAACGAGGTCTCGATATCGACCTGGGTGAATTCTGGCTGACGGTCGGCGCGCAGGTCTTCGTCGCGGAAGCACTTGACGATCTGGTAGTAGCGGTCGTAGCCGGCGACCATCAACAGCTGCTTGAAGAGCTGCGGCGATTGCGGCAGGGCAAAGAATTGGCCCGGATGGACGCGCGACGGCACCAGGTAGTCGCGGGCGCCTTCCGGCGTCGATTTGGTCAGCATCGGTGTTTCGACGTCGATGAAGCCGTTGTCGTCGAGGAAGCGGCGGAAGGCGCGCGCCGTCTTGTAGCGCAACATCAGGTTGTTCTGCATCTGCGGGCGACGCAGGTCGATGACGCGATGGGTCAGGCGGACGTTCTCGGAGAGGTTTTCCTCGTCGAGCTGGAACGGCGGCGTGACGGAGGCGTTCAGGACTTCGATCTCGTGGCACAGGATCTCGATCTCGCCGGAAGCCAGGTTGGCATTGGTCGTGCCGGCCGGGCGCGGACGGACCTTGCCGGTGATCTTCAGGCAGAACTCGTTGCGGACGGATTCGGCGATCTTGAAGGACTCGGCGCGATCCGGGTCGCAAACGACCTGGGCCAGGCCTTCGCGGTCGCGCAGGTCAATGAAGATGACGCCGCCGTGGTCGCGACGACGGTGGGCCCAGCCGCACAGGGTGACGATCTGGCCGTCGAGGGAGGCGTTGAGTTGTCCGCAGTAATGGGTACGCATGAAGATTCCGTGGGGTTGCTTAAATGTTGGTAACAACGCGCGGGTGTGGCGGCGGCGCCACGACACCCATCGAGATGATGTATTTGAGTGCTTCGTCGACGGTCATGTCGAGTTCGACGACATCCTTGACCGGCATCATCAGGAAGAAGCCGGAGGTCGGGTTGGGCGTGGTCGGCACATAGACGCTGACATGCTCACCCTTGAGATGATTGACGATGTCGCCGCCCGGGGCGCCGGTCAGGAAGGCGACCGTCCAGCTGCCTTCGCGCGGATATTGCACGAGGAGCGCCTTGCGGAAGGCATTTCCGTTGGGCGAGAACAGGGTGTCGGAAACCTGCTTGACGCTGTTGTAGACCGAATTGACGACCGGGATGCGGGCCAGGATTTTTTCCGACCAAACAACCAGCTTCTGGCCAATGAAATTGGCGGCGAGCAAGCCTGTCAGCAGGATCATCGCCAAGGTCAGGACGGCGCCGGCCCCAGGAATCGCGAATCCGAAGATGTGCTGCGGGTGGACCGCTTCCGGCAGCAGGCGGAGCGACTGGTCCAGCGTGCTGATGATGAGCGACAACACCCAGCCGGTAATGACCAGCGGGACCCAGATCAGCAATCCGGTAATGAAGTAGCGTTTGATCAGTTGGCCACGCACGATGAGCAGCTTCCTTCCCCGGTCTGGCATGGGGGCGGGGTGGCGGCCTTCTGGCTGCCACCCTTGAAATCGGTGGCGTACCAACCATTGCCTTTAAGCTGGAAGCCGGCCGCAGACAGCTGCTTGCTGTAGCTGTCCTTGCCGCATTCCGGGCAGATCGTGAGCTGCGGGTCACTCATCTTTTGCAGATGTTCTTTCTGGAAACCGCAGGAGTCGCAGCGATATTCGTAAATCGGCATGGGAGTCCTCCAAAACCTTGAATTATAACCGAGAGTTGACCTTGGTTATATCAGGGCTGATGCGCGGATTTCAACCGATCATGCCGAGATAGGTGCGGGTGATCTGCTGACCCCAGAATAGTGCGATGACTCCGGCTGCTGCCAGATAGGGGCCGAACGGAATGGGGATGTTGCGGCCATGGCGTGCCACGACAATCAGGGTAATGCCCACCGCAGCACCGACGATGGAAGATAGCAGGATGATGGCCGGCAGCATTTGCCAGCCCAGCCAAGCGCCGAGTGCGGCCAGTAGCTTGAAATCACCGTAGCCCATCCCTTCCTTACCGGTGGCCAGCTTGAACAGCCAGAAGACGCTCCACAGCGCCAGATAGCCGGCCATGGCGCCGATGACGGCAGACGGCAGATCGCAGTAGGCGGCCCACAGGTTGAATGCCAAGCCGAACCACAGGAGCGGCAAGGTGATCGAATCGGGGAGCAACTGGGTATCCAGATCGATGCCGGAAAGGGCGATCAATGCCCAGATGAGTAGCAGGGCGCCGACGGTCTGCCAGGTCGGGCCGAAGTGCCACGCGGCATAGGCTGAGATGAGCCCGGTCAGCGCTTCGACAATGGGGTAGCGGGGCGATATCCGTACGCCACAGCAGGAGCATTTGCCTTTCAGGATCAGCAGATAGCTGAGCAAAGGGATGTTCTCTAGCGCGGTAATCTGGTGTCCGCAGGATGGACAACGGGAGCGCGGTTTGGACAGGGAGAGCGCTGCAGCATCAGGAGGATTCTCGCCACACAATTCGGCGCATTGAGCCGCCCATTCCCGCTCCATCATCTTGGGAAGGCGATGAACCACGACATTCAGGAAGCTGCCGACGCACAAGCCGAGCAGCCCGGCTACGGCAGCCAGGCCGCCCAAGGTTTCCGGCATCATCAAACGACAGACCCGAGCTTGAAGATGGGCAGGTACATCGCGACCACCATGCCGCCGATCAGCGTGCCGAGGATCACCATTATCATTGGTTCCATCAGGCTGGACATGGCTTCCACGGCATCGTCGACTTCCTGTTCGAAGAAGTCGGCGACCTTTGACAGCATGGAATCCAGCGAGCCGGATTCTTCGCCAATCGAAACCATCTGGGTGACCATGTTGGGGAACAGGTTAGTGTTCATCATTGAGGTGGTCAGGTTGGTGCCGGTGGCCACCTCGCCCTGGATCTGCTTGGTGGCCACTTTGTACACGTGGTTCCCGGCAGCACCGCCAACAGATTCCAACGACTCGACTAAGGGAACGCCGGCTGCGAACATGGTGGCCAGCGTTCTGGTCCACCGGGCGATGACCGATTTGCGGACGATGTCGCCGAATACGGGCATGCGAAGCAGCAGGCGGTCCATGGCCATTTGCACCTTCTCGGAGCGCCTCCAGCTTTCAAGAAAGGCGTAAAGTCCGCCGCCGATGGTGCCGAAGATGGCCCACCAATAGGCGACGAAGAAATCGGAAATGCCGATGACAAATAGTGTTGGTGCCGGAAGGTCGGCGCCGAAGTTCTTGAATACGTCCTTGAAGGCAGGGATCACGAAAATCATGATTACCGCCGTGATGATGAAAGCGACAACGATAATAGCAACCGGATAAAACAGGGCTGCCTTGATCTTGCTCTTGATGGCAAGAATCTTTTCCTTGTACGTTGCCAGCCGGTCAAGAAGCGTGTCGAGAATGCCAGCTTGCTCGCCGGCGGCGACCAAGTTGCAGAACAATGTGTCGAAATAGAGCGGGAATTTGCGAAATGCTTGGGATAGTGAACTGCCGGTCTCGACGTCGGCCTTGATATCCAACAGCAGCTTGCCCACCGCCGGATTGGCATGTCCGCGCCCGACGATGTCGAAAGACTGCAGAAGCGGAACACCTGACTTCATCATGGTGGCCAGTTGGCGGGTGAACAGCGTGATGTCCTTGTCGGTAACCTTGCCGCCGGTCTTGAAACGGAGCTTTTTGACCTTGGTATTGGTGACGCCTTGGCGGCGCAGCGTCGTCTGAACGACTGATTCACTGGCGGCACGCATTTCACCGCGTACGGCTTTGCCATCCTTGTTCTTGCCTTCCCATTGGAAGGTGTTTTCCTTGACTGCCGAGGCCTTGGGTCGTGCGGTAGCCATGCAGATTCCTTTTTGTTAAGCGTTGGTGGTGCTGAGAACCTCGTCAAGCGAGGTGACCCCTTGTTTGACTTTCAATAGTCCGGATTCCCGAAGGTCCTTGACTCCTTCCTCTTTGGCCTGAACGGCTAGATCGAGGGAGGAGGCGCCACTCATGATCATGCGCTGCATCGCTTCCGAGATGGGCATAACCTGGTAGAGGCCGACCCGCCCCTTGTAGCCTGTTCCCTTGCAGCGTTCGCAGCCGCCTGGGCCATACAGTGTCCACGAGCCATCGAGATCGCCCTCGGAGTAGCCGGCATCTAGCAAGGCCTGCTTGGGGACTTCCATGGGTTTTTTGCAGTTGCACAGCCGGCGCGCGAGGCGTTGAGCGGTAATCAACAAGATGCTGGAGGCGATGTTGAAGGTGGGGACGCCCATGTTCATCAGACGGGTCAGGGTCTGCGGGGCGTCGTTGGTGTGCAGCGTAGACAGCACTAGGTGGCCGGTTTGGGCCGCCTTGATCGAAATTTCAGCGGTTTCCAGGTCGCGAATTTCACCGACCATGATGATGTCCGGATCCTGGCGCAGGAAGGCCTTCAGTGCTACCGGGAAGGTTAGTCCGGCACGATCGTCCACGTTCACCTGGTTGATGCCGGCTAGATTGATTTCGGCCGGGTCTTCGGCAGTCGAAATATTGATGCCGTCCTTGTTCAGGATATTCAGGCAGGTATAAAGCGAAACGGTCTTGCCAGAGCCGGTGGGGCCGGTGACCAGTACCATGCCGTAGGGACGACCGATGGCATCCATCAGCGCCGCTTTCTGTTCCGGCTCGTAGCCTAACGCCTCGATGCCGAGCGTTGCGGACGTCGGGTCAAGGATACGCATGACGATTTTTTCGCCCTGCAGGGTTGGCAAGGTGCTGACCCGGAAGTCGATCGCGCGGGTTTTGGACAGAACTAGTTTCATCCGCCCGTCTTGCGGCACGCGTTTTTCGGCAATGTTCAGGCGGGAGATGACCTTGATGCGTGAGGCGATCTTTTCCTTGATGGCCAGCGGAGGGGTGGCAACCTCGCGGAGGAGACCGTCGACACGGAAACGAATCCGGTAGAACTTTTCGTAAGGTTCGAAATGGATGTCCGAGGCGCCGTCGTTGATGGCATCGAGCAGTATCTTTTGAATAAATTTGACGACCGGGGCGTCGTCGATCTCCTGGCCGCCAGCATCATCATTCTTGGCGGCTTCTTCATCGAGGAAGTCGAGATTGATGTCTTCGCTGGTGAAGTTTTTCAGTGCTTCGGCTGCGCTCTCGGCGTATTTGCCCACCAGTGGAGCCAACTTGGGCTGTTCGACGACAATGGGGTCAACGGCCAGTCCGGTTTGGAAACGAATTTCGTCCAGCGCCCGCAGATTGGTTGGGTCGGCAATGGCTACCGATAGCCGATTCCCCCGCTTGTTGAGCGGGATGACCTTGTGGGTGGCGATCAGCTTGCGATCAATAGCATCGGCCGGAATGTGGGCTTCGTCGAACGCACTCAGGTCCAGCAAAGGATAGCCGAAGGTGTCGGCGACAAAACGGGCAATATCCAGCGCGCTGGATTTTTGGCTGGCAATGATTTGCTCGATCAGTGAGGTCTTGCTGCTCTGGGCTTGTGACAGCAATTGCTCCGCCTCGACCTCCTTGAGTTGCCCGGCCTGGACAAGCGCACGCGCCAGGCCGCTGAGTGGAGGATTTTGAGGAGTTGCTGCCATCGATTGAGCTTAAATGCCGTTTAGATCGGTCGATAATGCTACGCAGGCGCCTGTTTGTAAAGGTTGTCTGACGGCCATTCAGGCTGCTTCGGGACGGAATATGCGTACGGTAACCACGCTACGGTCCTGGGTTTGCAGAATTTCAACCGCAATCCCGGCTAGTTTGATGCTGATACCGGACTCGGGGATATCCTGAAAGTGCTCCAGAATCAGGCCGTTCAGGGTTTTCGGGCCGTCCAACGGGAAGTCGAGTCCCAGCATGCGGTTGATGTCGCGCAACGGACGTGAGCCTTCGACGATGGTATCGCCCTCATCGGACCAGCGAAGCTCCTGGCCGAGGCCGGGTATCGAGGTGGTGAAGTCGCCGACAAATTCCTCGATGATGTCTTCCAGAGTCAGCAGGCCAAGAATCTCGCCGTATTCATCGACCACAAAACCGATGCGCTGGCGGTTCTCCTGAAAGAAAGCCAGCTGCGAAAAAACAGGCGTTCCTGCCGGAATGTAGTAGGGCGGTTGCACTTGTTGCAGCAGCGAGGCCTCGTCGAAGGCGCTGTCGCCTATGCTGGCCAGCAGGCGGCGAACAGGCAGGATGCCGATCAACTGATCCAGCGACTCTCGGCAAGCCGGTAGTCGGCTGTGGTGGCTAGTGGCCAACTGGTTCCTCACTTCTTCCCAGGGTAGGTCGAGATCGAGGATCTCGATGCTGCCGCGCGGGGTCATGAGATCCTCGACCGTGATGTTGTTCAGTTCGAACAGGCTAGAGAGGATCGTGTGGTGCTTCTTGGGCATCAGGTGGGCCGATTCCAGCACCAGACTGCGTAATTCCTCGGGCGACAGCTTGGTCTCTTCATGCAGGCCGCTCGGCGCCAGCCGGATGCTCTTGAGCAGCGCGGTCACGAACAGGTTGACGAACCAGATGATCGGGTAGGCTAGGCGTAGCAGCGGCGTCAGGATGTAGCTGAGTAGTGGCGCCAAACGGTCGGCGTAGGTCGCGCAGATAACTTTGGGCGAAATTTCGGCGACGACAAGCAGTGCAAAGGTGATGCACAAAGTCCCGATTTCCAGCGCCCACTTCGACTCGCCGAAAAGGGCGAGGGCGATATAGCCGGTCAGGGTGGCGGCGGCGGCGTTGAGCAGGGTGTTGCCGAGAAGGATCAGGCCGAGCAGCTTGTCCGTCTTCCCCAATAGTGCCAGCGCCAGTTTGGCCCCGCGGTGCCCATTCTGTGCGGCGTGGCGCAGACGATAGGGGTTGGCGGCCATCATCGCCGTTTCGGCGCCGGAAAAAATTCCGGAAAAAATCAGCAATACAACCAGAGCCCCGAGCAGGGCGGCTAATGGAATATCGGTCATGGCCGACTCAGACCCGGCCAAGAATCACTTCGGCAACGAAACGGCTACCCACGTAGGCAAGGATCAGCAGTGCAAAGCCAGCCAGCGTCCAGCGCAAGGCCCGTTTGCCGCGCCAGCCCCAGGCGTGCCGCCCGATCAGCAGGGTGGCGAAAATGCCCCAGGAGGCGAAGGCAAACAGGGTCTTGTGATCGACCGACAAAGGCTTGCCGAACAGCGCTTCGGAGAAGAACACGCCGCTGCCGACGGTCAGGGTAAGCAGGATGAAGCCGATCAGCAGCATCTTGAAAAGCAGGGATTCCATGGCCAGCAAGGGCGGCAGGCTGGCCAGGCTGCGTTTCAGGGAACGGTTGTGCAGCGAGCGCTCGGTAAAGCCCATGAAGATGGCGTGCAGGGCGGACAGGGTGAGCAGGCTGTAGGCCAGCATGGCCGTCAGGAAATGCAATTTGAAGCCGGTCGCGTTGGCGTGGGCGACCAGATGCACGTTCGGGAAAAGCACCGGCAATATCGCGCAGCCGGCAGCCAGGGGCAGGACCATCGGCTGCATGCCTTCCATGCGGGCCATGAAGCTTTCCAGCCAGTAGATTAGGACGGCCAGCCACATCATCAGCGATAGCGCGAAGCTGAATGAGAAACGCATCCCGGCCTCTGTGAACAGGGCATCGTAGAGCCCGCCGGCGTGAATGGCGAGCGCCACGGCAATGGCAGTGCGCTCCCAGGTTTGCATGGGGCAGGCGACGCACTGTCCCTCGCTTTCGCGCCAGCGGGTGTTCCAGAAGTGGAAACCGAGGGCGCCATAAATCAGGGCAGCGAGGATGTGCGGCAGAAGCTGAATTACAATGTCGGACATCCTTGAATTCTACTAGAAGCCCAACTGACATGCTTGATAACCTGACCAATCGCCTTGCTCGCGTCATGAAGACGCTGAAGGGCGAAGCACGCCTGACCGAGTCCAATATTTCCGAAGCCCTGCGCGAAGTCCGCATGGCACTGCTGGAGGCTGACGTCGCCCTGCCGGTGGTCAAGGATTTCGTGGCAGCGGTCAAAGAAAAGGCAGTCGGCGAAGAGGTGATCGGTTCGCTCAGTCCGGGGCAGGCGTTGATTGGCGTTGTTCATGCCGAACTGACCAAGATCATGGGTGATGCGCATGAGGGTATCAATTTCAACACCCAGCCGCCCGCCATCGTCCTGATGGCTGGTTTGCAAGGCGCGGGCAAGACGACGACGGTCGGCAAACTGGGCAAGTTCCTCAAGGAAAACCACAAGAAAAAGGTGCTGGTCGTTTCCTGCGACGTCTATCGTCCGGCTGCTATCGAGCAGCTGAAATCGGTGGCCGGTCAGGCCGGAATCGATTTCTTCCCGTCGACCGTCGGTGAAAAGCCGGAGGCCATCGCAGCCGGAGCGATCGACTGGGCCAAGCGCCATTACCATGATGTGCTGCTGGTCGACACCGCCGGTCGTCTGGCCATCGACGAAGAAATGATGGCGGAAATCAAGCGTCTACATGCTGCGATCAATCCGATCGAAACGCTGTTTGTGGTCGACGCCATGTTAGGTCAGGATGCCGTTAATACCGCCAAAGCCTTCAACGAAGCCTTGCCGCTCACCGGCGTGGTGTTGACCAAGCTGGACGGTGATGCGCGCGGCGGTGCTGCGTTGTCGGTGCGTCACATCACCGGCAAGCCGATCAAGTTTGCCGGTGTCGGCGAAAAACTGACCGGTCTGGAGGCCTTCCATCCGGAGCGAATGGCTTCACGCATTCTTGGCATGGGCGACGTGCTGTCGCTGATCGAGGAGGCACGCAAGGGGCTGGACGAGGAAAAGGCCGTTGCCTTTGCCAAGAAGCTAAAGTCCGGCAAGGGCTTCGACCTGAACGACTTCAAGGAGCAGATGGCCCAGATGCGCAACATGGGCGGCCTTACGGCCCTGATGGACAAGATGCCGGCGCAGATCGCCCAAGCAGCGGGGTCTTTGCCGGCCGGGGCGGAGGGCAAGATCATCGGCCGCGTCGAGGGCATCATCAATTCCATGACGCCCCAGGAGCGGGCCAAGCCGGAACTGATCAAGGCCAGCCGCAAGCGCCGTATCGCGACAGGGGCCGGCGTTCAGGTTCAGGAAGTCAATCGCCTGCTCAGTCAGTTCGAGCAGACGCAGAAAATGATGAAGCAGCTTTCCAAGGGCGGCATCGGCAAACTGATGCGCGGCATGAAAGGTATGCTGCCCGGCATGGGCGGCATGGGGCGCTGATCAGTTGGCCGCCTGCGCCAAGCGGGCAGCCTTCTCGTAACCCCACTGGTTCTGCCAGGCGGCGCGAACCATATTGGGATACTCCGGCTTGCCCAGGCTGCCGTTGTAGCGGCCGAGGGCGCGGAACAGGTCGCCCTTTTCGATATCCAGGTAGTGGCGCAGGATGGTGCAGCCGTAGCGCAGGTTGGTGCGCAGATCGAACAGTGAGTCTTCCGGGCGGCCGATCAGCTTGACCCAGAAGGGCATGACCTGCATGTAGCCGCGGGCTCCGGCCGACGAAACTGCATATTTGCGGAACCCCGATTCGACTTGCATCAGTCCGAGCACCAGTTGCGGATCGAGCCCGGCTCGCGTCGCTTCATAATGCACGCTGCGCAGCAGGTCGATCCGGTACTCGCGGTTAGGGATGCGCTTTTCCAGGCGCGGCGACATGGCGGCCAGCCAGTCGACCGCGTCCATCGGTGTCTTGAAGGAGCTGACGCTCGGTCGGGAATCGGAAACTGCCTTGTGCAGGGCGGCCTGCGCGCTGGCTGACAGTGCTTCGTACTTCTGCGCGCCGGCGTAGGCCGCCGACGCGCCACACAACAACAGCGCGACAATCAGACGGCGCACAGCTTCCCTTGCAGGGTAGCCACGATGTCGGACTGGGCGATCATCGTTGCCTCGGCGTCGCGACGTCCCTTGTATTCGAACTGGCCGTCCTTCAGGCCGCGTTCGCCGATGACCACACGGTGCGGGATACCGATCAGTTCCATGTCGGCGAACATGACGCCAGGACGTTCGTTGCGGTCATCCAGCACGACATCGAAGCCGCCCTTTTTTAGGTCGGCATAGAGCTGGTCGGCGGCAGCCTTGACCGCTTCGCTCTTGTGATAGCCCATGGGCACGATACAGACTTCGAACGGTGCGATGGCGGCGGGCAACACGATGCCCTTCTCGTCGTTACCCTGCTCGATGGCAGCGCCCACGATGCGCGACACGCCGATGCCATAGCAGCCCATCTCCATCACCTGGCTCTTGCCGCTCTCGTCGAGATAGCTGCAGCCGAGCGCCTGGGCGTATTTCTGGCGCAGCTGGAAGATATGGCCCACCTCGATACCGCGGCAGATGTCCAGCATGCCTTTGCCATCGGGCGAGGGGTCTCCGGCGACGACGTTGCGCAGGTCGAAAATCTCGGGTTCCGGCAGGTCGCGACCGAAATTGACGCCGGTCATGTGATAACCGGCTTCGTTGGCGCCACAGACGAAATCGCTCATCACCGCGACGCTGCGGTCGGCAAAGACAGCCACTTTTTCCCGGTCGATGCCGACCGGGCCGATGAAGCCTGGCTTGCAGCCGAGATGCGCGATGACTTCTTCTTCGGTGGCGAAACGGAAGGGATTGATCGCGGCAATCTTGCTGGCCTTGATTTCGTTCAACTCATGGTCGCCGCGTAACAGGAGCAGGGCGAAAGTCTGCTTGCTGTCTTCCTTCTCGCTGATGACGGCGATCGATTTCACAATCTGGCCGAGCGGTAGTTCGAGGAATTTGGCTACGTCGGCGCACGCCATTTTCCCGGGCGTGTGGGTTTTCTCGAGCGCCTTGGCGGCAGCCATGCGGGACCTTGCCGGGGCGAGCGCCTCGGCCAGTTCTACGTTGGCGGCGTAATCGGAATCGGGGCAGAAAGCGATGTCATCCTCACCGGAATCGGCCAGCACGTGGAATTCATGCGAGCCGGTACCGCCGATCGAACCGGTGTCGGCGGCGACGGCACGGAACTTCAGTCCGAGGCGGGTGAAGATCCGGCTGTACGTGTCGTACATGTTGCCGTATTCGCGCTTCAGGTCGTCAAACGAGCTGTGGAACGAGTAGCCGTCCTTCATCAGGAATTCGCGGCCGCGCATGACGCCGAAACGGGGGCGGATTTCGTCGCGGAACTTGGTTTGCACCTGATACAGGTGGATCGGCAGTTGGCGATAGCTCTTGACGTCGCGGCGGACGACGTCGGTAATGACTTCCTCGTGTGTCGGGCCGATGACGAATTCGCGTTGGTGACGGTCCTTGAAACGCAGCAATTCCGGGCCGTACTGCTCCCAGCGGCCGGATTCCTGCCACAGTTCTGCCGGCTGGACAGCCGGCATCAACAATTCCAGGGCGCCGGCCTGATTCATTTCCTCGCGCACCACATTTTCGACTTTGCGCAAGACGCGCAGGCCGAGCGGCATCCAGGTGTAGATGCCGGCGGCGGCACGCTTGATATAGCCGGCCCGCAACATCATTTTCTGGCTGATCACTTCGGCGTCGGCCGGAGCTTCCTTGAGGGTGGTGAAAAAGAACTGCGAAGTGCGCATGGGATGCTCTTGAATTCGTTGCTAAACCTCGATTTTACACGCTCCGGCTTCTTTGCATGTGACCGCCCTTTGTGAAAGAATTGGGGTAACTATTAATTTTGCAGGATTTCTATGCTCGACCGTGAAGGCTATCGCCCGAACGTCGGCATCATTCTTTGTAACGCCAAGAACGAGGTTTTCTGGGGTAAGCGCATACGGGAGCATTCCTGGCAGTTTCCGCAAGGTGGCATCAAGCGAGGCGAAGCGCCGGAAGAAGCCATGTATCGTGAACTGTATGAAGAGGTCGGGCTCTTGCCCGAGCATGTGCGTATCCTCGGGCGAACCAAAGGTTGGTTGCGTTACGAAGTGCCGACACACTGGATCCGGCGCGAATGGCGCGGTTCCTACAAAGGCCAGAAGCAGATCTGGTTCCTGTTGAGGTTGGTCGGGCGTGATAGCGACGTTAGTTTGCGGGCAACCAGTAAACCTGAATTCGATGCGTGGCGCTGGAACGACTACTGGGTGCCGCTTGATGCGGTCATCGAGTTCAAGCGTACTGTCTATGAGCAGGCGTTGAACGAGCTCGTCCGCTTCCTGGATTTCGACCGCAAGGGGCAGCGCCATCGCCGCGAGCTTCCTGCCGGTGGGACGGAAACTGTCGAAGCCGACGAGGATAAATGATCATGCGCGTTCGTTTGTTAGCCCTTTTTCTCGTGCTGCTGCAAGGGGCGGTTTGCTCTTCTTCGGCCATGGCTGAGGATGATGACGAATATGAGCCGAAGCAGTGGCAGGAAATCGAAGCGCCATTTCCGCCGGCCAACGTGCGCGGCAATCTGCTGCCTTTGTATGTCAGCGCGGCGACCGCCAACAAGTTCTATATTGATGGCGCAAGCCTGAGCGTTGGGGCAGATGGCGTAATCCGCTACGTAATGGTGGTCGAGACGCCGGAAGGTGGGCGAAATGTCACTTTCGAGGGGATGCGTTGTGACGCACGGGCGCGCCGCATCTATGCCTCCGGTCGCTTGGACGGAACGTGGTCCAAGGCCCGCAAGAGCGAATGGGCGCGAGTTCAGGACGCCTATGCCAACCGGCAGCACGCGGCCTTGTTTCTCGAATATTTCTGCCCCAACGGCATAGCGGTGCGCAGTGCAGCTGAGGCGCGCGATGCCTTGGTTCGCGGCGGGCACCCAGATGTCGTCCGGCGGTGAGTGTTGCCATGTCTCCTGATGCCTTGATCCTGGAGTTCGATCGTGCCCTGCGCTCAGTATTTGCGCCGGCGTATACCGTCCGTCCGCATCCGGCTCGGGAACTTCCCGAGCCGGAGTTGAACACCGCCGAGCGGCGTCAGGTTGTCGGGCTGATGCGGGTCAATCATTGCGGTGAAATATGTGCCCAAGCTCTGTATCAGGGGCAGGCGCTGACGTCGCGTGATCCAGTGTTGAAAGACGCGCTACGCGGTGCGGCCACGGAAGAAACCGAGCACTTAGCGTGGACGGAAAAGCGGATCGCTGAGCTGGGTGGGCGAAAGAGCCTACTGAATCCGCTGTGGTACGCCGGCTCACTATCGCTTGGGCTGGTGGCCGGGGCCTTGGGCGACAAGTGGAATCTCGGCTTTCTGGCCGAGACCGAGCGCCAGGTCGAGGCGCATCTCGATGGCCACTTGCGCTGTCTTCCCGAGCAGGATGCTAAATCCCGCGCCATCGTCGATCAGATGCGGCTCGACGAAATCCAGCATGCCGAAGCGGCAGTACGGCACGGTGCGGCGGCCTTGCCTGCGCCAGTCAAGCTTGCGATGAAATTGGCGGCGAAGGTGATGACTTTCACCGCCTATCGCATCTAAGCCTGTCTGGCGACTAGGCTTCTTCGATAATTTCGAAGTCGGTGGTCATCTCAGCTGTTTTGCCGATCATGATGGATGCCGAGCAATACTTCTCTTTCGACAGTTCGATCGCCCGGGCAATGGCGTCGGCTTTTAGATTCCGGCCTTTGACGCGATAGTGGAAGTGGATGCGCGTGAAAACCTTCGGATCGGTTTCGGCGCGTTCGGCATGAAGGCTGACGTCGCAGCCGCTGACCTGATGGCGCCCTTTTTTCAGGATCAGCACAACATCGAAGGCTGAGCAGCCGCCGGTTCCGGCGAGCACCATTTCCATCGGGCGCAAGCCGATGTTTCTGCCGCCGGCTTCCGGCGCGCCGTCCATCACGACGGCGTGTCCACTACCTGTTTCGGCAACGAACGACATCCCAGCGTCGTTGCCCATCCATCTCACTGTGCAATCCATTTCGATCTCCTGTAGGGGTGCCGAATTCTAACGGAATTGCTAAATGATTGAATCGAGGTGGCGATTGTTGCGGTGCAGCATTTGATCAATATCATATCGCAGGCTTTAAGCGGGGCGTTTTGATTTATCAATGCTAAATATTCGCCGTAGGAAATATAAAACTACCGTAATTACAGATTGTTATATTTGATAAATGAAATTGATCGACGTATTTGAATATAAGTTGTGCGGCGCACAAATATTTCTTGCCTGACTTTCGGCGTTCGGGCAGAATGTGAAGCGTACGAACTGTAGTGACTTAGTAGCGAGAAGTTCTTCGGTTCAGATTTGTCTCCTCCACCCTCCTCCTTTGGTGTGGATTTAACGCGGCTCAGCGAGCCGCGTTTTTTTTGCCTATTTGTCAGAGTGATTGAAAAGGATTGACATCGGCTCAAAAAGTCGACTAAAATCCGCGCCTTTCTCCAATCTGCGCCCATTTTTTTCAGGACGGCACACACATGAAAACGTTTTCCGCCAAGCCACATGAGGTGAAGCGCGAGTGGTTTGTGGTAGACGCCACAGACAAGGTGCTCGGCCGCCTCGCCACCGAAATCGCTCGTCGCCTTCGCGGCAAGCACAAGGCTATCTATACCCCGCACGTTGATACCGGTGATTTCATCGTTGTTACCAACGTTGAAAAGCTCACCGTTACCGGCAACAAGGCTGAAGACAAGAAGTACTTCCGCCACTCCGGTTACCCGGGCGGTATCTACGAAACCAACTTCAAGAAAATGCAGCAACGCTTCCCGGGCCGTGCCCTGGAAACCGCCGTCAAGGGCATGCTGCCGAAGGGTCCGCTGGGCTATGCCATGCTCAAGAAGCTGAAGTGCTACGCCGGCGACCAGCATCCGCACACTGCCCAGCAGCCGAAGGCTCTGGAAATCTAAGGGGGTATCATGGCTGAAGGTTATTTCTACGGTACCGGTCGTCGCAAGAGCGCCGTTGCTCGTGTTTTCATGAAGCGCGGTTCTGGCGCCATCGTTGTCAATGGCAAGCCGGTTGACCAGTTCTTCTCTCGCGAAACTGGTCGCATGATTGTTCGTCAGCCGCTGGAGCTGGTTGAGCAACTGAACGGTTTCGATATCAAGGTTAACGTTACTGGTGGTGGTGAGTCGGGTCAGGCTGGTGCTGTCCGTCACGGCATAACCCGTGCGCTGATCGAGTACGATGCAGCGTTGAAGCCGGCGCTGTCGAAGGCAGGCTTCGTTACCCGGGATGCTCGTGAAGTCGAGCGTAAGAAGGTCGGCTTCCACAAGGCCCGTCGCCGTAAGCAGTTCTCCAAGCGCTAATTCAGCGCTGCTAGGAAGAGCGAATCGAGTCGGTTGTGTAAAGTTCGCTGATTCAAGAAATGCCCGTTATCGCAAGATGGCGGGCATTTTTGTTTTATGGATTTCATGGGGACGTTTGTGCGTCCAGGATGTGCGATGTGCCGTGCCGTGCTCGTGACTGACCTTGCGGGCCGCTTTCATTAATTCCAAACCAATTTTCTGCTGTATTCAAGGCGAGATAGTGCTTTCCGTCCGTGCAAGCGGTGTTTTCAACGTCAATTGGTTGATGCCAGTTTTTCGATAGTGATATCGTTGCGCCTTTCGGCTTAGGTGTGGCGTCAAGGTTTTTCGTTGCGGTTCATGCCATGGCCGGTCTGCTTGCGTTTTCATCGATGCCAACACCCGCAGTTACTCTTCGAATTCGGAAGTTCAGGCGCCGTTTCGGCATTCTTGCGCCAAAGGTCGTCGTGCGTAGCCATCTGCCGCTACGATGGTATGTGTTGTCACTTACCTTGTTTGCGCTGTTGATGGTTTCGCTCGGCTGGCTCATGGCTCAGCGCAATGAAGCGGGGCAACTCGGGCGAGAGTTGGCGGAGTCACGTCAGCAACTCCTGGCGCAAAGTGATGAGTTAAGTGTTTTGCGTTCTTCTACCGGAACGGAGCAAAGCGCGGTCAATATAGAACGAGCGGCGCGGCAGCAATTGCTGTCCAGAATCAAGGCGCTGGAGTCTGACAACGCAATGCTGAAAGAAGATATGTTGCTCTTTGAGCGCTTGATTCCTGCGGCAGGCGAAACGGCCGCAGTTCGGGTTGAAAACTTCAAGGTTGCGGTGGCTGGTGGTGGTCGATATCAATATCGCTTGTTGATGGTTTATCAGCCTGACAAGCAGTTGCCGGAATTTCGTGGCTTCCTTCAGCTAGAAATTCAATACGCTCATTCGGGGCGAAGTGCTCGGATGCTTGTCCCGGAGCCGAAGGACCTGAAGCGTGACGGGGTGGTCGAGATCAGGCATTTTTTGCGTCGGGAGGGTGGTTTTGTGTTGCCGACCGGGGCTGTGCTGCAAGGGGTTGAGGCCCGCTTGTATCAGGGGGATGTATTAAAGTCTAAACGGGTGGCTCAGTTATAGAGGTGTTCAATGTTTGGTAAAAAGCCTGAAAGCAAGCTGCATGGGCGTATCGATAGTTTGATCGGCGCGGGGACGCGCATTGAGGGGGCGCTCTATTTCACGGGAGGGTTGCGGGTTGATGGGGAATTAAAAGGCAGCGTCCAGGCGGCTGAAGGGGCGTCCTCTTCAACCTTGGTCTTGAGCGAGCATGCGCGTATAGAAGGGGCAGTCTCGGTTGCCCATATGGTGACAAACGGAACGGTCGTCGGTCCGGTTGTCGTCACGGAGGCATTGGAGATGCAGTCCAGGGCGCGCATCGTAGGTGATGTCGAGTACGCGACAATCGAAATGCACCAAGGGGCTGTTATTGAAGGTCGTCTGGTTAATGCTGTGCGAAAGGCTGAGGAACTAAAACCACCCGAGTTGGCCTAATGCCGTTGACCACCGGTTGTGTGGGCTCGCATAATCGTGCACGAATTTTTTCTGGAGTCTTGTTCATGAACGCAGTTACCGAAATGGCAGTTCCTATTAACTTTACCGACAGCGCTGCAGGGAAAGTGCGGGAGTTGATCGAGGAAGAGGGAAATCCCGCTCTGAAATTGCGTGTGTTTGTGACGGGCGGTGGTTGTTCGGGTTTTCAGTATGGATTCACCTTCGACGAAGAAGTTAATGAAGACGACACCACGATGGAAAAAAATGGTGTCACGCTTCTGATCGATCCGATGAGCTATCAGTATCTGGTTGGCGCCGAGATTGATTACTCCGAAGGGCTAGAGGGTTCGCAGTTTGTTATTCGGAATCCCAACGCAAGTTCCACTTGCGGATGCGGCTCTTCGTTCTCTGCTTGATGTAACGGGTTTTTGTTTAATTTTAATGAAAGGCAGCTTTGGCTGCCTTTTTTGTTGTGGTTGGGTTCTCTGTATAGACTGTGTTTGCCGAGGGTTTGCTGGGT
>NZ_JAKLTN010000002.1 GCF_022012295.1 Dechloromonas hankyongensis | reverse complement strand
ATCGACCATGGCGCCCAGGCGTTTGCAGGTGGCAATGGCTTGCAGGCCGGCGACGCCGGCACCGATGACCAGCACGCGGGCCGGGCGGATGGTGCCGGCGGCGGTGGTGAGCATGGGGAAGAACTTGGTGCACCGGGCGGCGGCAATCAGGCCGCATTGGTAGCCGGCGCAGGCGCCTTGGCTGGACAGCGCGTCCATGCTTTGGGCGCGCGAGATGCGCGGCAGCAACTCCAGGGCGAAGGCGGTGATCTTCTTCGCATTCAGGGCGGCCAGGCGTTCCTTCGATTCGTAGGGCTTGAGCAGGCCGATCACCACCGCGCCTTCGGGCAGGGCGGCAATCTCTTCCAGGCTCGGCGGGGTGACGCGCAGGATCAGCTCGGCGCCGGCATAGGCTTCGGTCGGGCCGGGAACGAAGTCGACACCGGAGTAGTCGGGATCGAGGAAGTGGCTGTTGACGCCGGCGCTCTGCTCCATGCGGAGCCGGGCACCGAGCGCGGCAAATTTCTTGGCTGTCTCGGGAGAGAGTGCAGTTCGGTTTTCACCGTCGGCACTCTCGCGAGCAACCGCCAGGGTAAGCGGCATGTGGTTCTCCTTGAGGTTTGAATAATCTGGAATCTTGGGTGCATCGATGCTGGAGGGGCGCGGCAAGCGCGGCCATAAGTCATCATTCGATTAATGTTGTTGTACCGAAGATAAGTGAGTTGTTATGAGGTGAGTAGTCAGAATTTCTGATTGATTGGTCAGTGATCCCTTATCTATTGTGCTTGTTGGGATGGCTGGTTGTTGATGAAGCGCAGTTCCTGCGGATAAGGGAAGAAGTCTTCGACGTGGCCGTCGCGTATCTTGGCCTGGGCATCCTGCCAGAACTTAGTGCTGAGCAGATCCTTGTGGTGCTTCATGAATATCTTGCGGACTTGCGGCGAGGCGAGCAGGAAGGTGGCGAACTCTTCAGGGAACACGTCGTTCCGGGCTACCGCGTACCAGACTTCGCCGGACATCTCGGTTTCGAAATCGGGGGCCGGCGGGATCTTGCGGAAGTTGATGTCGGTCATGTATTCGATTTCGTCGTAGTCATAGAAGACGACGCGGCCGAAACGGGTGATGCCGAAGTTCTTCCACAGCATGTCGCCCGGGAAGATGTTGGCCTGGGCCAGCTCGCGGATAGCGCTGCCGTATTCCTTGATGGCGTGTTCCATGCCGTCGAGGTTATTGGCTTTGTCCATACGGTCGAGGTGAATGTTGAGCGGCTCCATGCGGCGCTCGATGTACAGGTGCTTGATGATCAGCTGGTCGCCATCGACCTCGAATTTCGACGGCGCCAGCTTCTGCAGTTCGGCCAGCACCTCGTCGTCGAACCGCTTCAAGGGGAACATCACATTGGAAAATTCCAGCGTGTCGGCCATGCGCCCGACGCGGTCAACCTGCTTGACCATCATGAACTTGCGCTTGACGGTGGCCTGGTCCGTCTCTTTGGGGGTGCCGAAGACGTCCTTGATGATCTTGAAGACGTAAGGGTAGGACGGCAGGGTGAACACCAGCATGACCATGCCGCGGATGCCGGGGGCCATGATGAACTGGTCTTCCGAATGGTGCAGGTGATAGATGAAATCGCGGAAGAACATCGTCTTTCCCTGCTTGCCGAGGCCGAGCATGATGTAAATCTCGGAGCGCGGCTTGATCGGCATGATCGAGCGCAGGAACTGCACGTAGCCGGACGGCACCTCCATGTCGACCATGAAGTAGGCGCGCGACAGTGAGAAGAGCAGGCCGATCCGCCAGGCGTCGAGCAGGATGGTGTCGAGGTAGAGCTTGCCGTCCGCATCGTGCAGGATGGGGATGGTGAACGGATATTCGGCCGCCCCGTTGATGGCCTTGCCGATGATGTAGGCCGCCTTGTTGCGGTAGAAGGCCGAGGCCAGCACCTGGATCTGGAAATTGACCTCGCGCCGTGGCATGCCGTTCAGGAAACCGTAGACCGCCTGGTAAACATGGTCGATATCGCGCTCCAGGCCGGCGAAGGGCCGGTGCCAGTCGAAATCGAGGACGATCTTGCGCATGGCGCCGCGCAGACCGTCTTCCTTGGCGTAATAGCTGCGATAGGTCTGCGTGTCGTCGCCCTCGATGTTTTCGGTCGAAATGCTGGGGCGGACGAAGATGAAGTCGTTGTGGAAATAGTTGCGGTGCAGGATCTTGGTCGTCACCGAATTGAAGAAGGTTTCGGCCAGTTCCGGCTGCTTGTGGTTGAGCAGGAGGCCGATATAGAGCAGCTTGACCTGCTGCCAGGTCGAGTCGTCGATGGAGGCGGCATCGAATTCGTTGCGCAGGCGTTCGACGCACTCGTCCACGCGGTCGTCGTAAAAGCGGATGCGTTCCCGGACCGCCTTGTGTACCCCCAGCCAGTCGCCCTGCTCGAAACGAGTCTTGGCTTCGCGGCTGGTCTGGCGGAACAGGGTGTAGTGCTTGTTGAAACCCTGAATCATGGCCAAGGCTATCTGGTGGGCATTGGTGCCGTAGAGGCCGACGGATATTTTCATGATTGGAGAAGGCTGGTGGCTGGCCAAATATTAGCATCGGCCAAGCGCATGGATGTGTATGAATTTGAAGCGAAATCGCAATGTGAAAAGGCATTTCGTTGACTGAGATGCGATGGCGGCCGATACTCTCAATGTTTTGCTTCTGCAAACCGGTTCACAAAGGGTCGAAAGTAACCCTCGGCCCCAAAAACTCAATCCAACGCAAGGGGATATTCATGGCTGGTGGAAAGTCAAAAATCATTTACACGCTGACCGACGAAGCGCCGCTGCTGGCGACGTGCGCGTTCTTGCCGATCATCCGCACCTTCACCGGTCCGGCCGGCATCGAGATCGAGAAGGCCGACATTTCCGTGTCTGCCCGTGTCATCGCTGAATTCCCGGAGTTCCTGACTGAAGAGCAGCGTCTGCCGAACACACTGGCCGAACTGGGCAAGAAGTGCCTGCTGCCGGACACCAACATCATCAAGCTGCCGAACATTTCGGCTTCCGTCGCCCAACTGAAGGCCTGCGTCAAGGAACTGCAGGAAAAGGGCTACAAGATCCCCGACTATCCGGAAAACCCGACCACCGACGACGAGAAGGCTCTCAAGGTCCGTTTCGGCAAGTGCCTCGGTTCCGCCGTCAACCCGGTGCTGCGCGAAGGCAACTCCGACCGCCGCGCGCCGGGCGCCGTCAAGAACTACGCCAAGAAGCACCCGCATTCGATGGGCGAATGGAAGCAGTGGTCGCAGACCCACGTTTCCCACATGCACCACGGCGACTTCTACCACGGCGAAAAGTCGATGACCCTCGACAAGCCGCGCGAAGTGCGCATGGAACTGATCGCCAAGGACGGCAAGATCACCGTGCTGAAGCCGAAGCTGTCGCTGCTCGAAGGCGAGATCATCGACTCCATGTTCATGAGCAAGAAGGCGCTGTGCGACTTCTACGAAGCCCAGCTCGAAGACTGCCGCCAGTCGGGCATCCTGTTCTCGCTGCACGTCAAGGCGACGATGATGAAGGTTTCGCACCCCATCGTCTTCGGCCACTGTGTCAAGATCTACTACAAGGAAGCCTTCGAGAAGCACGCCAAGACCTTCAAGGAACTGGGCATCAACGTCAATAACGGCATGGTCGACCTCTACGAGAAGATCAAGCAGCTGCCGGAATCCAAGCGCGACGAGATCATCCGCGACCTGCACGCCTGCCAGGAACACCGTCCGCGTCTGGCCATGGTCGACTCGGCCAAGGGCATCACCAACTTCCACTCGCCGAACGACATCATCGTCGACGCATCCATGCCGGCGATGATCCGCCAGGGCGGCAAGATGTGGGGCGCCGACGGCAAGCAGTACGATTCCAAGTGCGTCATGCCGGAATCGACCTTCGCCCGCATCTATCAGGAGATGATCAACTTCTGCAAGTGGCACGGCAACTTCGATCCGCGCACCATGGGCACCGTGCCCAACGTCGGCCTGATGGCCCAGCAGGCCGAGGAATACGGCTCGCACGACAAGACCTTCGAAATGGCCGAAGACGGCATCGCCAACATCGTCGATAACAACTCCGGCGAAGTGCTGCTGACGCAGAACGTCGAAGCCGGCGACATCTGGCGTATGTGCCAAGTCAAGGACGCCCCGATCCGTGACTGGGTCAAGCTGGCCGTCACCCGCGCCCGCAACTCCAACACGCCGGCCGTCTTCTGGCTCGACCCGTACCGTCCGCACGAAGCCGAACTGATCAAGAAGGTCGAAACCTATCTCAAGGATTACGACACCAACGGTCTGGAAATCCGCATCATGTCGCAGGTTCGCGCCATGCGCTTCACGCTGGAACGCGTGGCTCGTGGTCTGGACACCATCTCGGTGACCGGCAACATCCTGCGCGACTACCTGACCGACCTGTTCCCGATCATGGAACTGGGCACCTCGGCCAAGATGCTGTCCATCGTCCCGCTGATGAACGGCGGCGGCATGTACGAAACCGGTGCCGGCGGTTCGGCTCCGAAGCACGTCCAGCAGCTGACCCAGGAAAACCACCTGCGCTGGGATTCGCTCGGCGAGTTCCTCGCCTTGGCCGTGTCGCTGGAAGAGCTGGGCATCAAGGAAAACAACGCCAAGGCCAAGCTGCTGGCCAAGACCCTGGATGCCGCCACCGGCAAGCTGCTCGACAATAACAAGTCGCCGTCGCCGAAGACCGGTGAGCTGGACAACCGCGGTTCGCAGTTCTATCTCGCCATGTACTGGGCGCAGGAACTGGCTGTCCAGACCGAGGACAAGGAACTGGCAGCTCACTTCGCGCCGCTGGCCAAGACCCTGGCCGACAACGAGGCGCAGATCGTCGCTGAGATGAAGACGGTGCAGGGCAAGGCAGTCGATATCGGCGGCTACTACAAGGCCGATCCGGAGAAGACCAAGGCCATCATGCGTCCGAGCCCGACGCTGAACGCCGCCATCAAGGTCGCTTCCGCCTAAGCTGAAGCAGTCGCAAAAGGCCCGGCAGACCCCATGGGTTTGCCGGGCCTTTTTCTTTGGTCTGGGCAGTTTGGGCCGCTGCCGGCCGCTGGCTGACACGGCTGCGGCTTTTACCGCATAATCACACGCGCTACCGGGGTGGGTGACGCATTGCCCGGTGCCACCGCAGAGGGTGGATTCGACTTTCGGCAGTCGCCGTCCAATAACAGCGCATGGAGTGAATATGACTTCTCATATCAAGGTTCCGCAAGGTGGTTCGAAAATCGTTCCGGGGCAGGCGATTCCGGATAACCCGATCATTCCGTTCATCGAGGGCGACGGCATCGGCATCGATATCACGCCGGTGATGATCAAGGTGATCGATGCGGCCGTTGAGAAGGCCTATGGTGGCCAGAAGAAGATTCACTGGATGGAAGTCTATGCCGGCGAGAAATCGACCCGCCTGTACGGTTCGGATGAATGGCTGCCCAAGGAAACCTTCGATGCACTGAAGGAATACTCGGTGTCGATCAAGGGGCCGATGACGACACCGGTCGGCGGCGGCATCCGTTCGCTGAACGTGGCGCTGCGCCAGGAACTCGACCTCTACCAGTGCGTGCGTCCGGTCCAGTATTTCAAGGGCGTACCGTCGCCGCTGAAGCATCCGGAACTGACCAATATGGTCATCTTCCGCGAGAACACCGAGGACATCTACGCCGGCATCGAATGGGCCGTCGGCTCGGAAGGCGTCAAGAAGCTGACCAAGTTCCTGCAGGAGGAAATGGGCGTCAAGAAGATCCGCTTTCCGGAAAGCTCGGGCATCGGCATCAAGCCGATCTCGGTCGAAGGGACGTCGCGCCTGGTCCGTGCCGCGATCAAGTACGCCCTCGACAATGATCGCAAGTCGGTGACCATCGTGCACAAGGGCAACATCATGAAATTCACGGAAGGCCTGTTCCGCGACACGGCCTACCAGCTGGCGCAGAAGGAGTTCGGCGCCGAGCTGATCGACGGCGGCCCGTGGTGCAAGATCCGCAATCCGAAATCCGGCCGCGAGATCATCATCAAGGATTCCATCGCCGACGCCTTCCTGCAGCAGATCCTGCTGCGGCCAGCCGAGTACGACGTGATCGCCACCACCAACCTGAACGGCGACTATATTTCCGATGCCCTGGCCGCCCAGGTCGGCGGCATCGGGATCGCGCCGGGCGCCAATATCTCCGACCAGTACGCTTGCTTCGAGGCGACGCACGGCACGGCGCCGAAGTACGCCGGTCTGGATAAGGTGAACCCGGGCTCGCTGATTCTGTCGGCCGAAATGATGCTGCGCCATCTCGGCTGGGTCGAGGCGGCCAATCTGGTCATCAAGTCCATGGAAGCCGCCATCGGCGACAAGCAGGTGACTTATGACTTCGCCCGCCTGATGGACGGCGCCAACGAGTTGTCCTGCTCGGAGTTCGGCGACGCGATGATCGCCCGCATATAGGCGGCTTGCACGGCGAGCTGCGCACGAGGCCTCCGCGAGGGGGCCTTTTTTCTGCCCGCACGTTTGCTGACCCGTCCTGGCCGGCATTGACCGTCTGCTGATTTGCAGGGACACTGCCGGCGAGCGTCCCCCGTCGCCTGCGCGAATGGGCCGTCCAACCCGGTTTCCGAGAAATGACAGAATCACCTCGCCAAGTTCCTTCGGCCTCGTCGCGGCCGGCCGCTTTCGCCACCGACGATGTCGATCTGGAAAAGACGCGCCTGCTGTTTCGCAATACGGGTCTCGCCCAGGCCGTCGTGGCGATCAATGCCTGCCTGTTGCTGTACCTGATCGGTGGCTTGCATCCGCCGACCTGGGCCATCGTCTGGTGGGGGCTGGCGGTGAGCGTTGCCGCTGCGCGCTACGGGCTGGCCCGCCGCTTTTTCGCCGTTTCGCCCGAAGCCGGGGCGGTCGCCTTGTGGCAGCGCCGGGCCATCGCAGCCACTTTTGGCGCCGCCTTGTTGTGGAGTGCCGGCGGCGTCGCCATGATGCTGGTCGAGCCCGGCTATACGCGCCTGCTCGTCGCGCTGGTCCTGGCTGGCATGGTCTCGGGTGCCGTGCCGCTCCTATCGGCCGTGCCACGGGCTTTTCGCAGCTATGCCGTGCCCGTCATGGGGGCGATCATCCTGACCGCGTCATTCGATTTCCACGGCGCCGGCGACTGGATCCTGGCCGCCGTTTCCACGCTCTATCTCATCGCGGCGCTGCAGAGTTCCCGCTTCTTTCACGAGCGTCTCGACAGCTCCCTGCGCCTGGCGGCCCAGATGCGGCAGATGGCCGAGGAACTGGAGCATGCCCTGCATGGCACCGAAGCCGCCAACCAGGCCAAGAGCCAGTTTCTGGCGACGATGTCGCACGAGATACGAACCCCGATGAACGGCATTCTCGGCACAGCCCAATTGCTGATGATGCCGGATTTGCAGGAGAGCGAGCGCCAGGACTATCTCCGCGTCATCGTCAATTCCGGCCAGACCCTGATGGCCTTGCTCAACGACATCCTCGACCTGTCGAAAATCGAGGCCGGGCGCGTCGAACTCGAGGCGCTGCCCTTCGTCCCCGCCCATCTGCTGGACGAGATGGCCATGCTGTTTGGCGAAGAGGCGCGCAGCAAGGACCTGCAACTCGATGTGCACTGGGCCGGCGATGCCGACGCCTGCTTCACCGCCGACCCGGTCCGCCTGCGCCAGATGCTGTCCAACCTGGTGGGCAATGCCATCAAATTCACCGCCCGGGGCGGCGTGATCCTTGCCGGGAAGGTGCTGTCCTCCGATGCCGACGGCGTGGTGCTCGAATTTACGGTGACCGACACCGGCATCGGCATACCGGCCGACAAGCTGCCGCTGCTGTTCCAGCCGTTTTCGCAGGTCGATGCCTCGACTACGCGCCACTACGGCGGTACCGGCCTGGGCCTGTCCATCGTCCGCAATCTGGTCGACCTGATGGGCGGCGAGGTGGGTATCGACAGCTGCGAAGGGGAGGGAACCCGGGTGCGCTTCACCATTCGGGCGGGCATGGTCGGCAGCGACGTCGAGCGCCGCCGGACGCCGCGCCTTGCCCCCGTGGCGGCGGGGGGCGATGTGCCGGCCGGGCGGGCCCTGCGTGTCCTGGTGGTCGATGACAATGCCACCAACCGCAAGGTGGTCGGGGCCATGTTGAGCAAACTGGGTTTTCACAGCGACATGGCGCACGACGGCGCGGAAGCCGTACGCCGGGTGACCGCCGGCGAAGCGCCCGATGTGTTGTTGATGGACTGCCAGATGCCGATCATGGACGGCTTCGAGGCGACGGCCCGGATACGCCGCTGGGAAGCGGAGCAGGGGCGGAGCCCGCTGCCCATCATCGCGCTGACTGCCGGCGCCTTTGCCGAGGACAGGGAACGTTGCGTGGCGGCGGGGATGACCGATTTCCTGACCAAGCCAGTCGATCTGAACCTGTTAGGTGCTATGCTGCACAGCCTTCCCGAAGGGCGCTGAGGCCCTTTTCCCATCGGCTATCTTCTCGTGAATTCGCAACCCATCGCTGTCTTCGACTCCGGCCTTGGCGGGCTGACGGTGCTGCGCGCCCTGCGCGAACGACTGCCGCAGGAAGATTTCTTCTACTTTGCCGATACCCGCTATCTGCCTTACGGCGACCGCCCGGAAGCCTTTCTCCGCGAGCGTGGCGTGCTGATCGCCGAAGCGCTGGTGCGGCATGGCGCCAAGGCCCTGGTCGTTGCCTGCAATACCGCCACCGCAGCGGCGGCCGAGGCGATCCGCGCGGCGGTCGATTTGCCCATCGTCGCCCTCGAACCGGGCGTCAAACCGGCGGTGACGCAGAGCCGCACCGGCGTCATCGGCGTGCTGGCGACGACGCGGACCCTGCATAGCGAGCGCTTCCAGCGGCTGGTCGGCAACCATGCCCAGCAGCATCGCGTGGTGGCGCAAGCCTGTCCCGGCCTCGCCGAGGCCATTGAAACCGACGGGCCGGACAGCGCGGCGGTCGAACAGCTGCTCGACACCTTTGTCGCGCCGGTCGCCGAGGCGGGAGCGGATGTCGTCGTGCTCGGCTGCACGCACTACCCATGGGTCGCCGCCGCGATTGCCCGGCGCCTGCCGGCCGGCGTCGCCTTGCTCGATACCGGCGAGGCTGTGGCGCGCCAACTGGAGCGCCTATTGGCAGCCGGAAATCTGCTCGGCGGCGGCAGCGGGCAACTGCGCCTGGCGACCAGCGGTGCACCGCAAGCGGTGGGAGTCACGGTCGATCGCCTGCTCGGAAAGAAAATGCATGTCGAACACTGGGAGCCCTGACATGAGTGAAGCGGCAAAGCCCCTGGCCGGCCTGCGCGTGGTCGAACTGGGCACCCTGATCGCTGGGCCGTTCTGCACACGCATCATGGCCGAGTTCGGGGCCGAGGTGATCAAGGTCGAATCCCCGGACGGCGGCGATCCGCTGCGCAAATGGCGCAAGCTGTACGAGGGGACGTCGCTGTGGTGGTATGTCCAGGCGCGCAACAAGAAATCGGTGACCGCCAACCTGAAACATCCGGAGGGCCGCGAATTCGTGCGCAAGCTGATCGCCGGGGCCGATATACTGGTCGAGAACTTCCGTCCGGGCGTGCTGGAAAAGCTCGGTCTGGGCTGGGAGCAGCTGAAAGCCGACAATCCCGGCCTGGTCATGGTCCGTTTGTCGGGGTTCGGGCAGACCGGGCCGTACAAGGATCAGCCGGGCTTCGGCGCGGTCGGCGAGTCGATGGGTGGCTTGCGCTACATCACCGGTTTCCCGGACCGGCCGCCGGTGCGCACCGGGATTTCCATCGGCGATTCGATCGCCGCGCTGTGGGGCGCGATCGGCGCGTTGATGGCGCTGCGCCACAAGGAAGTCAATGGCGGGGCCGGACAGGTGGTCGATGTCGCGCTCTACGAAGCGGTGTTCGCCATGATGGAATCGCTGGTTCCCGAGTTCGACGTCTTCGGTTTCGTGCGCGAGCGCACCGGCAACATCATGCCCGGCATCACGCCGTCGAACACCCACACCACGCGCGACGGCAAGCACGTCACCATCGGCGCTAACGGCGATGCCATCTTCAAGCGCTTCATGGCCGCCATCGGGCGCCAGGACCTCGCCGACGATCCTGGTCTGGCCGACAACGCCGGCCGCGATGCGCGGCGCGACGAAGTCTACGGTCTGATCGACCGCTGGTGCGCCAACCATGACGAAAGCGAAGTGCTGGCTATCCTGGCTGCGGCCGAAGTGCCCGCCTCACGGGTCTATTCGGCCGTCGACATGTTCGCCGACCCGCAATTCATCGCCCGCCACATGTTCGAAGCCGCCAAATTGCCGGATGGCAAGGATTTCCGCATTCCCGGCATCGTCCCCAAGTTGTCGGCGACACCAGGTGGAACGGAGTGGTTGGGGCCGGACCTGGGTGCGCATACCGACGCCGTGTTGGCCGAACTCGGCTACCCTGCGGCGCGTATTGCCGAGTTGCGGGCGGCCGGCGCGGTGTGAGCCGCGCCGGAGCGTAGCAAGCCGGGATCAGACCCGGAAGCGGCTGATCAGGCTCTTCAGGTTGTTGGCGATGTCTTCCAACTGATGGGCCGTGGCGGTGGTGCCGCGTATGGTCGTCGTCGTTTCCTCGACCATGTTGGCAATCTGCTCGACCCGCTGGGCGATCGACGTGCTGGCAGCACTTTGTTCGTGCGTCGCGTCGGCCACTTCGCCGACGCGATCGAGCGTGCGCCGCGCTCCTTCCTGGATGGCGCGCAGCGAACCGGTGGCCGATTCGGCCAGCTGCACGCCAAGCTGCACTTCCGGCAGCGCCGCATTCATGGCTTCGACGGCGCCATTGGTGTCGGCCTGGATGGCGACGATCATCTGCTCGATCTCGGTCGTCGCGCTGGACGTGCGTTCGGCCAGCTTGCGCACTTCGTCGGCGACGACCGCAAAGCCGCGTCCCTGTTCGCCGGCCCGCGCCGCTTCGATGGCGGCGTTAAGCGCCAGCAGGTTGGTCTGGCCGGCGATGTCCTTGATCACGTTGGCGATGCTGGAAATCTGTTCGGCCCGGCTTTCCAGCGTGCGGATCCGTTCGGCGACGCCGCTGACGGTGGACGAGACCTGCTGGATGGCATCGGTCGCCTGGCCGACCCGCTCGGCGCCCTGGGTGGACAGCTCGACCGCTTCCCGCGAATCGGCCGAGGTTTCCCGGGCGCTATCCGAAATATGGTTGGAGCTGACGGTCAGTTCCTCGATCGCCGCGGCCATGGCCGACGTGGCGTCGGATTGGTGTTCGGCCGCCTTGGTCACCTCGTCGGATGCGGTGGCGATATGCTGGGCGTTATCGACCAGGATGTTGGCATCGCGATTGATTTCGCTGACGAGTTGGCGCAGCGAAGCGACCATGCGGTCGAGCGAGTGGAGCAGGCTGCCGTTCTGTGCTGATTCGGCGCTGGCCGTCAGGTCGCCGGCTGCCACGCGTTGCATGATGTCGACGACGAGGGTCGGTTCGCCGCCCAGCTGGCGGGTGACGCTGCGGCCGATCAGCAGGCCGATGACGCTGAGGGTGATCAGCAGGGCCAGCGAAATACCGCCGAACAGCAGGGCGTTGCGCTGGAATTCGGCATTGACGTCATCGATGTAAATGCCGGTCCCGAGGGACCAGCCCCACGGCTCGAAACGGGCGGCGTAGGAAAGCTTGGGTGCCGCCACGGTCTGGCCGGGACGGGGGAACCAGTAATCGACAAAGCCGCCGCCCGCCTTGGCCGCTGCGTTGATTTCGCGAAAAAGGAACTTGCCGTTGGCGTCCTTGCCGTCGCTGACGTTCTTGCCCTCGTTTTCCGGCTTGGGCGGCATCAGGACGTAGTTGTTGTCGGCGTCGATGATGAAATAGTAGTCGTTGGTGTTGTAGCGCAGGTTGCGCAGCGCTTCCTTGGCCGCCTTCTTCGCATCTTCTTCGGCAACGCCGCCGGCTGCCGCCAGCTTGTGTTGGTGGGCGATGATGCCCATGCCGACCTCGACCAGATTCTTGGTCTTTTCCTTGCGATCTTCCAGCATCGTGTCCTTGAGCTGGTAAAGGGTCGTGACGCAGAGAACCAGCAGGCCGACCAAGGTCAGGCCGACCAGCAGCTGCATTCGCGAGGAAAGCTTTAGCCTATTTAATAAACCCATTTTAATTCTCCCCGTATCTATGACGATAGTGATAATTTATTGATTTTTAGCAATATTATACCTCTGTAGCTGCGAAGGCACTGCCGCGGCCTATTTGAGCCGGAAGCGGACGGGAAGGACCGTCTGACGGGGGGCGTCGGCGGGCAAGGATTTCAGCGAGCGGGCCGCCCGCAGGGCGGCGTCGTCCAGGATAGGGTGGCCGCTGCCTTGCTCGAGCCGGGTGGCGACCACCTGGCCACTTTCGTCGATGATCAGCAAGACCAGCGCCTCGCCTTCCAGGCCGCGAGCGATGGCTTCGGGCGGATAGAACTGGCCGGCGGCGTCGAGCTTTTTCAGCTGCTCGCGAACGACCTGTGTCCACGTTTTCGGGCCGGCTGGCGCCGGCGTGGGTTGCCGATGCGGCTTAGGCGGTTCGCTATGCCGCGGCGGCGGCTCCGGTAGCAGCAGGGGGGGCGAGGGGGCTGCCGTGGGCGGCGGCAGGGTGCGCAGCGTGGCCTGGATGGGCGGTGCCGGCGGGGGGCGCCGGGTAGCCGCCAGCATCTCGGGCAGGACAGGCAGCCCATGCAGACAGAGCGACAGCGCCAGCGCCGCGAATAACCGGAAATCGGCTCTGATCATGAGAAAATGGGGACTGGCCTGAGGCAATGGAAGTGCAATGAAACTGACTGCGAAAAGACTGGTCGCCATGATAATCGGGATGGGCGGCTTGCTGTCGGCAGCGTCCCCTGTTTTTTCGGCGGGCGGCATGCCGCCCGACCCGGTGGCCTTCACCAACAGCATGGAACTGGGCGATATCCGCCAGGCCGAGCAATGGCTGGATGCGGGGATGCCGCCGGATTACCTGGGCAGCCGGATCGGTACCGGGCTGATGATTGGCGCGTGGGAGGGCAAGATCGAGCTGATGCGCCTGTTCATTTCGCGCGGCGCCGATATCGACAAGCTCAACGCCAATGGCGAATCGGCCCTGGCGCTGGCGGCCTGGCGCGGTCAACTGGACGCCGTCAAATGGCTGATTGAGCGCGGGGCACGCATCAATGCCGCAGGGCGCCAGTGGTCGGCGCTGCATTACGCGGTCTTCGCTGGCCATGCCGAGGTGGCGGACTACCTGATGGCGCAGGGTGCCGACATCAATGCGCGCAGTACCAATGGCTCCAGCGTGTTGATGATGGCGGTTTACGAGGGGCATCCCGACCTGGCGCGCAAGCTGATCGAGAAGGGCGCCGATCGGACGCCGAAAAACGACTGGGGCGATGGTGCGCTCGAATGGGCGATGCGCCAGAACCGTCTGGAAATCGCCCGCATGGTGAGCAATCCGGACGAGTTCAACATCGCCGTCACCAAGCCCAAGGAAAGCTGGGGCGAGCCGGTACGCTCGCTGCGCACGTCGAAGGAACTCGAGAACCTGCTCAATATCCGGGAAACCCTGGTCCAGCGTGGCTTTTCGACCGAAGCGGTGGACAAGCGGATTTCGGTCGAACGGATGCGCATCGTCCGTTCCGAGATGGACCGCAGCGGTCCGGCGCGGGCGGCGACCATGGAAATCACTGCCAGTCGGGCCAAGCCGCAGGAGCAGTCGGCCAATATCATTTACGACGACAAGGGCAAGGCGGCGGGCTACAAGGCGCCGCCGGCAACTTATTTCGGGACCCCCAAAATGCCGCCCAAGGGGAAGGTCAAGAATTACTGAGCGACGGTGCGATCACTGGACGGAGGTCCAATTGCCAAGGCCGGTCGGCTGATGCAGACTCTGCGCAACGAGAGAACGAGGTAAGGGCATGCTGTACGCAGCGAGAGATGGCGAGGGGAAGATCAGCGAACTGCATCCGATGCCGGTCGACAATGCGCAGGAAGCGCTGCCGACCGATCATCCCGACGTCCTTCAGTTCATCCACAATCGCTGGCGGCAGAACGAACTGGACCAGCTCGACCGCGATTTCGTCCGGGTGACCGAGGACTTGATCGAGCTGCTGATCAGCAAGGAAGTGATCCTGTTTACCGACCTGCCGGCCAAGGTCCAGGAAAAGCTCCTGCGACGTAAGGAAGTGCGCCAGAACACGCACTATCTGGGCAATATCGGCATCGGCGGCGACGACATCATCCCGCTTTGAGCCCGGCGGCCGGGGGCACTGCCAGGGTGGCAGATTTCCGGCCTAATTGACGGTCATCACCGACTTGACCAGTTCGGCCAGGGTGCGCACGTTCATTTTCTCCATGACCCGCGCCCGGTGTGCTTCGACGGTCTTCATGCTGATGTTGAGTTCGTCGGCGATCTGCTTGTTGAGCTTGCCGGCAACGACCAGGTCCATGACCTCGCGTTCGCGCTGGGTCAGTTGCTCGAGCCGCGACGAAATCGCCCCGTCGCGCTGGCGGCGGGCGGCCAGTTCGTTGTCGAGGGCCAGGGCGCGGACGATGCGCGACAGCAGGTCTTCGTTGTGGAAGGGTTTCTCGATGAAGTCACAGGCGCCGCGCTGCAGGGCGCCGACGGCCATCGGCACGTCGCCGTGGCCGGTGACGAAAATGACCGGCAGTTGGGAGCCCAGGCTGTCGAGTTTCTCCTGCAGTTCCAGGCCGCTCATTTCCGGCATGCGGACATCGAGTACCAGGCAGCCGCACATGTCGTTGCGCCAGGCCTTCAGGAAAGCCTCGGCCGAATCGAAGCACGCCACCCGATAGCCTTCCCCTTCGAGCAACCAGGTCATCGAATCGCGCATGGCCTCGTCATCGTCGACGACATAGATGGTTTGCATCAGCTCACTCATTGCTCTCCCCCGCTGCTTTCCTCTATCGGTACCGTAAAATGAAACTCGGTGCCGCCCTCGCGCCGCGGACTGACCCACAGCCGGCCCTGGTGAAATTCGATGATCGACCGGCAGATGGCCAGACCGATGCCCATGCCTTCGGGCTTGGTCGTGTAGAAGGGGGCAAATATCTTCTCCGCATCCTCCGTCGCCAACCCGTGACCGTGGTCGGCCACCGTCACTTCGAGCATCCGTTCGTCGAGCAGCCTCGCCTGCAGCGTCAGCTGCCGGCGTTCCACCGGCACGTCGCTCATCGCCTCGATGCCGTTTTTCACCAGGTTGAGCAGCACCTGTTCGATCATGATGCGGTCGACGACGATGCGTGGCAAGTGTTCCGGCAGGGCGACGATGATTTGTGTCCCGGTCCGCTGCGCCTCGATGTCGGCGAAGGCGCGGGCTTCGTCGATCAATTCGGGCAGGGCGATGGGCTGCCGGTTGGGGTCGCCTTTCTTGACCATGTCGCGCATGCGGCGAATGATCTTGCCGGCCCGTTCGGCCTGGGTCGATGCCTTTTGCATGGCGGTGAGCAGGTCGTCCAGCTTGTAGTTGCCGGCCTGCATGCGCTTGACGCAGCCGGCGCAGTAATTGGCGATGGCCGAGAGCGGCTGGTTCAGTTCGTGGGCCAGTGACGAAGCCATTTCGCCCATGGTGATCAGGCGCGAGGTCTGTTCCAGGCGTTTCTGCTGCTGCAGGTTCACTTCGTCGATGTGCTTGCGGTCGGTGATGTCGGCAGCGACCTGGACACGGACGGTGCGCCCGTCTACCCAGCGGATGGCCCGCTCGTGCAGGTGGTACCAGTGGCCGGACAAGGCGTGCTGGATTTCGCCATCGTAGATTTCGCACGGTAGTTCATCGCCGGTGATCTGTTGCGGGTCGCGCAGGAAGGCTTCCGGGGCCGGGCGGCAGGGGGCGGTGACCTGCTCGGTATCGCGGCCGATGGCATCGAAGCCGTAGATGTTCTGGAAGGCGCGGTTGGCGAAGAGGATTTCGCCGCTCCGCGCATCGGCGACGTGCACCGCCGAATCGAGGCCGTCGATGACGGTGACGAAGCGTTCGTGGGCGCGTTCCAGTTCGACGCGCACCCGTTTCGGCTCGGTGATGTCGTTCATCGACGCCATCCAGCCGATCTGCCCGCCATTGGTGTCGATCAGCGGCGAGAAATAGAGGCGGACGTCGAAACGCTCGCCGTTCTTGCGCATGATGCGCATCTCGAAACCGCTGGGCGGTGCCTTGCCGGCCAGCGCGGTATCGATGTTGTACTGCAGCTTGGCGAATTCCTCCGGCGGCCAGTAGGGGTAGGGCGGGCTGACGCCGACCAGTTCGCTTTCGTCGAAGCCGGTCATCCGGCAGAAGGCGGCATTGACGAAGGTGATCCGGCCGGTGAGGTCGATAGCACGCAGGCCGGTGACCATCGAATTGGACATCGCCTGGCGAAAGGCATACGCGGCGCTCAATTCCTCCTCGGTGGCGGCGCGGTGCCGGGCATGGCGGCGCAACTGGATCAGCGTGACCGTGGCGATCAGGGTCAGGACGATGATCAACGCGGCCGGGAGGAAGGGCAGCCAGGCGCCGCCGCCGCGATAGGCGACGATATTCAGGCCGAGGCGGTTGTTCGGCAGTTCGAGGTTGATCGCGCCCGATAGCTGGCGGTCAGTTGGCTTGACCGAGGAGTTGTTGAACACCTCGCGGTTGTCGGCACTGACCACAGTGAGGCTGTAGCGGGCGGTGAAGACCGCCGGCAGCGTGGCGCGCAGCAGTCCTTCCAGCGATTGCAGCGCGATGAAGGCGCCGATGTCGGCGCTGCCGCGCTGGACGGGCAGGATGATGTCGTGGGCCGGCCGCTGGTTGGCGTCGCGGTAATCCGCCGACACCAGTTCGCGGCGGATGCGCAGCGCTTCCTGCAGGGCGGTGAGTCGGGTGCCGTCCAGTTGCTCGCCGACGAAAGTGGCGGTGGCTTCATTGGGCGCCACCCATTCCACCTTGCCGTCGGTATCGACCCAGATGATGGCCTGGATTTCGGGGTTTTCGCGCACATAACGCGAGGCGCGGACCTGGAAGGACTCGTAGGTCAGCTGTTTGAATTCCTGCTCGCGGCCCAGTTCGGAGAGAAAGTCCTGATGCGCATGGAGGCGGGATTCGATGGTCCGCTCGGCCCAGTGCATGTCGCCCTCCAGGGCCGAGCGTGCGGTATCGAGTTCGCGCCACTGCAGCAAGGCGGTCACGATCAGCATGGCGAGCGCGAAAACGCCGATCGCCGCATAAGGAGCCAGCCATAGCCAGGTTTGCTTCGGGGATTTGGCGGGGAGTTGCGGAAACATGCCTCAATTCTTTGCCGGGCGCGGTTCGCCGGCCATTGGTACTTACCCTTAGCGGGGTGCGGCAGGGACGCCGGCGGCGCGGCGGAATGGTCCGCGGCGTCGCCCGGCGTGCTGCGCCGGAGTGTTGCGTTTCAGCTGATCCATTTCGCCACGCTGGGTACCAGCATGGCGGTCAGTGCGCCGTTGAGTCCCATGGCCAGTGCGGCAAAAGCACCGCTTTGCTCGTTCACCTGGAAGGCGCGGGCGGTGCCGATGCCGTGCGAGGCGATGCCGATGGCGAAGCCGCGAATCGCCGGGTCGCGCAATTTCATCAGGTCGAACACGTAGCGTGCGCCGAGCGCCCCGAGGATGCCGGTGATGATGACGAGCACGGCGGTGAGCGACGGAATGCCGCCGATGCGCTCGGAAATCCCCATGGCGATGGGCGTCGTCACCGACTTGGGGGCCAGCGACAACTGCGTGGACTGGCTGGCCCCGAACAGCCGGCCGACCAGCACGGCCGAGACGATGGCGGTCAGGCTGCCGGCGAGCAGGCCGGCCAGTACCGGAATCAGCATGGCACGCACCCGTTTGAACTGCATGTAGAGCGGGATGGCCAGGGCAACGGTGGCCGGCCCGAGTAGGAAGTGCACGAACTGGGCACCGGCGAAATAGGTTTCGTAGCTGGTCCCGGTCGCGCTGAGGAAAAGGACCAGGATGGCGACGGCGATGAGCACCGGATTGGCCAGCGGATTGGTGCCGGAGCGCCGGTAGAGCTGGAAGGCAAGCTGATATGCGATCAGCGTGACGGTCAGCCCGAGCAGCGGGGAGGCCGACAGATAGACCCAGATCTGGCCGATGTTGGCGCTCATGGCTGTTCTCCGGTGGTGGCGGCTGGGCGCTGGCACAGCTTCATGACCAGGGCGGTGACGACCAGGGTGGCGACCGTGCTGATCAGTAGGGAGAGGACGAGGGGCAGCCACTCGTTGGCCACGCGATGCAGATGGACCATGATGCCGGTGCCGGCCGGCACGAAGAGCAGCGACAGGTGCTGGAGCAGATTCTGGCTGGTGCCCTGCATGTCGTGGCTGGGACCGCCGCGCAGGATCAGCGCGACGAGCAGGAACAGCATGCCGAGCACCGGGCCGGGGATGGGCAGGTCCAGTCCGCGGGCGAGCACTTCGCCGGCCAGCTGAAAAATGAGCAATTGGGTGAGGGCAGAAAGCATGGCGCGATCTCCGGAAACGATGCGCGCAGTTTATTGCTTATCACCGGTAAGCAATAGACGGCAAAAAGTCTGTTTATGTTTTACAAAAAGTCTTTAATTGGCCGTCGATTCGCGGCCATGGATCCCCGCTGTCGTGGGAATGACGGTTGTGTTCGCTCAGGCGAAGTAGGCGTGGCCGAGGGTGCGGATGGCCACGCCGACGCAGGCGCCGACGGCGGCCGGTTTCCACACCGTCGCGACGCGCCGGCCGGCCGATATGAGGACGGCGACGCCGGGCAGGTCGAAGGGGGAAATCAGGAAGCCGGCGCTGGCGTTGAGCAGTTGGACGCTGACCTGCCCGGCCCGCCGCATGTCGTCGATGACGCCCATCATCGCCGTGCCGCCGGCCAGGTACTTGGTCAGGGACGGCAGGATCAGGATCGGGTCGATGCCGGCCAGTTGGAGCAGCGGCGCAATCAGGCTGGTTAGCGCGTCGATGGCGCCGAATTTCTTCAGGGCGGTCACCGCCACCAGCGACAGCACCAGCATCGGGATGGCGCCGACGGCGATCTTGAAGGCTTCCGCTCCGGCGCGGTTAATTACGTCGAGCACCCCCTTGGCGTTGTCGGCGACCGGGTGATTCAGGGTCTCGTCGACGCTCGCCTCGCTCGCCGACAGATGGCGGCCGAACAGGTAGTAGGTGGCTGCCGCAGCACCGAGGCCGCCGAGCAGCGAGAAGGCGAGCAGGGGACCGAATTTGAGGCCCATGGTCAGCATCGGGAAGGCCGCGTTGGCCTGGGCCATGGCCAGGACCATGGCCAGGGTGGCGGCGAGGTGGCGGTCGCTGGTGCCGCGCTGTTCCATCATGGTCAGCGTCGCCATCGGCGCGGCGAAGCTGACGAAGTTGATCTGCAGCGCCGCGAAGACACCCAGCCCGGTCAGGCCGAACGGGCGCAGCAGCGGCCCCAGCTTGGGAACCACCCAGTCCAGCGCGCCGCGGGCTTCGAGCAGGCGCATCAGCGACAGCATGACGACCATCACCGGCAACAGGATGAACAGGGACAGTTCGACCGCCGAGCGGCCGGCCTTGAGGATGATGTCGATCAGGATATCCACAGTGTTTTCGCGATGAGGGGCGGCCGGCGAATCGGCCTTGGGCCGATCATTCTAATTGTCGAATCGGCAGAATGCCGCCACGCCTTGCTGGTCGGCAATCATGGACTTCCCTTATCTTCTCCGGCCGATGCATCCTTGCGGAGATCGGCCGCCCGGATCAGTAGTCCTTGGTTTCGTTCCACATCGACGGATCGAAGCGGATGACACGGTTGCGGCCGCGTTCCTTGGCTTGGTAGAGCGCCACGTCGGCAAACTTGACGGCCTGCCAGAAGGTGTCGCTGTCGGTCGGGAAGTCGGCGATGCCGATGGAAATGGTCTTCTGCAGCACGACGCCGGAAACCTGCACTTTCAGGTTCTCGACGGCGGTGCGGATGTTTTCGGCCACCCGCTCGGCCGCGGCACCGGCGGTATCGAGCAGGATGATCAGGAATTCCTCGCCACCGTAGCGGATGACCAGATCGGAGGCGCGCACCGACTGCTTGAGCACGTTGGATAGGCCCTTGAGCACCGAGTCGCCGGCATCGTGGCCGTAGGTGTCGTTGACCATCTTGAAGTAGTCGAGGTCGAGCATCAGGATCGACACGGTGGAACGCTTGCGCTGGACGCCGGAGATCAGGGTCTCGACATATTCCTCGAGGAAGCGGCGGTTATTCAGCCCGGTCATCGGGTCGCGCAGCGTCGAGTCGCGCAGGCTTTCCATCAGGCGCTTGGTTTCGAGCACCGGTGCAGTTTCGCGCAGGTAGACGCTGACCAGCGGGACCTTGGCCTTCAGGGCGGCCTGCTCCTCCGGGGTGCTTAGCAATTGCAGCACGCTTCCCACCGAGCCGGACTGGATGACCGGGAAGCAGACGTAGCGGCGATCGCCGGCTTCCTCGGGCGGGCGGAAGGAGGTGCAGATCTGTGGGTTCTCCATGCCATCGACCAGGTGGCCGGTACGCCGCGCCCGGCAGGCCTCCGGGCGGACCAGGATCTGCGGGTCGCACCAGCGGCAGGCATCGGCCAGCTCGCCGTCGACGATCACGCTGTGCATCTGCTTTTTATTGCTGCTCATCTCGTACAGCGAAAATTCCTGCAGCTTGAATTCACTCTTCAGCGTGTCGGACAGGCGCTGGTAAATCTCACTCTTGACCTCGTCTTCTTCGATGGCCTGCTTGAAATGCGCGGCACGGGTCAGGCCTTCGACCATGTCGATGGTGGCGGTGAGCAGGTTTTCGCCCGGCGCCGGAGTGCGCTCGGTCAAGCGGGCGACGTTGTTGCCGATGCGGTTCAAGCCGTCGTCGAGGAAGGTCAGCAGACGGTTCATGTCGTTGGCGATCTGGCCGATTTCGTCATTGGTCTTGCGCTCGACATGGGCCTTGAAATCGCCGTGCAGGGCGCGTTGTACGGCATCCTCGACGGCGAGCGCGGTTTCCGAGATGGGGCGCAGCAGGCGACGCAGCAGGAGGACCAGAAGCAGGGCGAAGATGGTTACCGCCCCGGCAATGCCGGCCACCGTGTACAGGGCCTTGGAGCGCAAGGCGTCGATCGACATGCTCATGCTCACCGCGCCGAGCACGGCGCCTTCCTGGACGTTATGGCATTGCAGGCAGTTCGGGTTGCCGGTGGAGGTCGCGATGTAGGGAATGGTGCCGCGGAACAGGGTTTCCTCTCCGACGGTGATCAGCTCGAAACGCGGCTTGCCTTCTTTCAGGACCTGGCGTTCGCCTTCGTCGGCCACCAGCTCGACGCTCAGGCCTTGGCCGAACTGTTTCTGCACTTCCGGCGAGCGGATGACGCGGGCCGAGGTCAGCCCCTGGACTTCGACCAGGCGCTGCAGGAAGCGCTCGCGCTTGTCGATCACGCCGTTGATCATCGATTCCGTCAGATGCACGCGGACAATCTCGCCGGCCGTCCGGATATGTTCGGTCGCCGAGGCGATGGAGAAGCTGCGAAAGGCGTAGAGGCTGATGGCGACCAGCACGGCGAGCAGGCCGGCGGCGATGCCGATGAAGAACAGGGTGACCTTGGCGTTGAGATTCACGGCGGTGTCCGAGAAACAATATTGCTGAAAGGGGCAATTATGTCCGAGTCCTTGCCGCGACGGGAGGCAATTGTAGGAAAAATCCTAGTTGCCATGAAAAACGGCGCCCGCAGGCGCCGTAATTCAGCATTTTCTTATCGAAAAGCGGCTTAGGCCATCGCTTCGTACAGCGGCAGGGTCAGGAACTCCGGATATTCCGGGGTCAGCGACATCTTGTCGAAGATGACCGCGGCCTGGTCGTAGGAAGCGGTGTCCTCGCCCTGGGCGGTAACGGTGGCCTTCACCTTGGCCAGTTCCTCGGCGATCATCGGGCGGACCATTTCGACGGTGACCTTGCGGCCGTCGTCGAGGATGCCCTTCGGCGACACCACCCACTGCCACACTTGCGAGCGGGAGATTTCGGCGGTGGCGGCATCTTCCATCAGGTTGTGGATGGGCACGCAGCCGTTGCCGGCCAGCCAGGAGCCGAGGTAGTGGATGCCGACGTTGATGTTGTTGCGCAGGCCGGCTTCGGTGATCGGGGTGTTCGGGCGGAAATCCAGCCACTGCTCGGGGCCGAACTTGCCTTCAACCTGCTTCTCGAACTGGTTCGGCTTGTCGCCGAGCACCTTGACGAATTCTTCCATGGCGATGGGCACCAGGCCCGGGTGGGCCACCCAGCCGCCGTCGAAACCGTCGTTGGCATCGCGGGTCTTGTCGTGGCGGATGCCGGCCAGCGCCTTTTCGTTGGCGACCGGGTCGTTCTTGATCGGGATCAGGGCCGACATGCCGCCCATGGCCGGAGCGCCGCGCTTGTGGCAGGCCTGGACCAGAGCCAGTGAGTAGCCGCGCATGAAGGGCACTTCCATGGTGATGGCGCCGCGCTGGGCCAGGCAGAAGTCCTTGTTCTTCTTGAACTTCTTGATGCACGAGAAGATGTAGTCCCAGCGGCCGGCGTTCAGGCCGGCGGAGTGGTTGCGCAGTTCGTAGAGGATTTCTTCCATCTCGAAAGTGGCGAGGATGGTTTCGACCAGCACGGTGGCCTTGATGGTGCCTTGCGGCAGGCCGACGTGGTCCTGGGCCATCACGAAGATGTCGTTCCACAGGCGGGCTTCGAGGTGGGATTCCATCTTCGGCAGGTAGTAGAACGGGCCGGCGCCGCGGGCGATCTGCTCCTTGGCGTTGTGGAAGAAGACCAGCGCGAAGTCGAAAATGCCGCCGCCGACGCGTTGGCCGTCAACGGTCACATGCTTCTCGTCGAGGTGCCAGCCGCGCGGACGGATCTGCAGGGTGGCGATCTTGTCGTTGAGCTTGTATTCCTTGCCGGCTTCGTTCTTGAACGACAGTTCGCGACGAATGGCCTTGTACAGGTTAATCTGGCCCTGGATCTGGTTTTCCCAGTTCGGGCTGTTGGAATCCTCGAAGTCGGTCATGTAGGAGTCAGCGCCCGAGTTGTAGGCATTGATGATCATCTTGGCTTCGACCGGGCCGGTAATTTCGACGCGGCGGCACTGCAGGGCGGCCGGCACCGGGGCGACCTTCCAGTCGCCGTTGCGGATGTGGGCGGTTTCCGGCAGGAAGTCCGGCATTTCGCCGGCGTCGATGCGGGCCTGGCGGGCAACGCGGGCCTTGAGCAGTTCCTGGCGGCGGGCTTCGAAGGCGCGGTGCAGCTTGGCGACGAATTCCAGCGCCTCGGTGGTGAGGATGGATTCCCATTCGGGCTTGATCGGGGCGTTGATTTGCACGCCGGCGGGCAGATTGATGGCCATGGCTGAACTCCTGATGAAAGGGTAATTGGGATACTGCGATGAATGAATTCTAGAAGTCTTCTATAGGACTTAAAAGGGGAATAGAATCAATTCATCTTTTACTTTGAGTATCAAATGGACCGTCTCAAACAGATCGAAGCCTTTGCCAGCGTCGCAACTCGCGGCAGTTTGTCGGCAGCGGCCCGGCTCGAAGGCGTCACGCCGGCCATTATCGGCCGCCGTATCGATGCTTTGGAGAGTCGCTTGGGGGTCCGTTTGCTGCTGCGCACGACGCGCAAGCTGACCCTGACCTTCGAGGGGCAGGCCTTCCTGGAGGATTGCCAGAAACTGCTCAACGATCTGGCCAATGCCGAAGCCGCGGTCTCGCTCGGCGGCCTGCAGGCGAGCGGCTATCTCAAGGTATCGGCGCCGGCCGGGTTCGGCCGGCAGCACGTGGCGCCGCTGGTCGGCGACTTCATGCGCGCCAACCCGGAGGTGCGGGTCAATCTGAACCTGTCCGACCGTCTGGTCGATCTGATCAACGAGAATATCGACTGCGCCATTCGCATCGGTGAACTGACCGATTCCAGCCTGGTCAGCGTCCGCCTGGGGGAAATGCGGCGCATGGTCGTCGCCAGCCCGGCCTACCTGGTCGAGCACGGCGTGCCGCGCCGGCCGGAAGACCTAGCCGGGCACAACTGCCTGTCGCTCGGCCAGCAGCGGGGCTGGATCTTCCGTCATCCGGACAGCGGCGAGGTCGATACTATAAAGGTCGGCGGCAGCTTCGAGTGCAACGATGGCGCCGTGCTGCACGAATGGGCGCTGGCCGGGCGCGGCCTGGCCTGGCGTTCGCTGTGGGAGGTCGTGCGCGATCTGAAGGAGGGCCGGCTGACCTCGGTCCTCGACGCCTGGCAGGCGCCGCCGATGGGCATCTACGCGGTATTTCCGCAACGCCGCCACCTGCCGCTGCGCGTGCGCCTGTTCATCGACCTGCTCAAGGACAACTACAGCCGGCCGAGCTACTGGGAATTGCGCTGATGAAGACCCCGGTCTATCGGGTGCTCGGTATCGTTTCCGTCGGGCTGGGTATTATCGGCGCGGTCCTGCCGCTGTTGCCGACGACCCCCTTCCTGCTGCTGGCCGCCTATTTCTTCGCCCGTTCGCATCCGGAGTGGGAAGCCAGGTTGCTGGCGCATCCGCAGGCCGGTCCGGCCATCCGCGCCTGGCGCGATCATGGCGCCATTCCGCGGGTAGCCAAGCGGGCGGCGACCGTATTGCTTGCGATCAGCGCGGTCGGCGGCTGGTATGGCCTGCCCGAGCCCTGGCGCTATGTGCCGGCCGGCGTCGGGTTCTGTGTGCTGGCCTGGATGTGGTCGCGGCCTTCGGTGTGAAAGCCGGGGCGGGGGGCGAATGACTCGCCGCTCCCCGAGCGGTTCGCCAGTTTCAGGAAGTCCATCAGCTTTGCCGACGGTAAGGGCCGGCTGAAGAAATAGCCCTGCATTTCGTTGCAGCCCAGCTGTTTGAGGATGGCCACCTGCTGTTCGGTTTCCACGCCTTCGACGATGACGTGCAGGTTGAAATTGCGGGCGATGCCGACGATGGCCTGGATGATGGCGAAGGAATCGTGCGGCGTGCGCAGGTCGCGCACGAAGGACTGGTCGATCTTGATGCGGTTGACCGAAAAGCGGCGCAGGTAATTGAGCGACGAATAGCGTGTGCCGAAGTCGTCGATCGAGATGTGTACCCCCGTGCTGCGCAGGCGTTTCACGCGGGCCACGATATTCTCCACGTCCTTCATCAGCAGGCTTTCGGTGATCTCGATCTCCAGCGATTCCGGCGCAATCCTGAATTCGTCGAGCGGGATGCGAATCCGTTCGAGCAGATCGACGCGGTCGAACTCGCGCGGCGACAGATTGACGCCCAGGCGGATTTCGCCGAAACCGTGCTGCTTGAGATGGGCCAATTGCGCGCACGCCTCGCGCAGCACCCAGTCGCTGATGGCGATGATCAGTCCCGTCTCTTCGGCGATCGGGATGAAAACGTCCGGGCTGATCATGCCGGCGCGTGGGTGGTTCCACCGAATCAGGGCTTCGAGGCCGACCACCTTGCCCAGGTCGGCATCGATCTGCGGCTGAAAATGCAATTCGAACTGGTTGCCTTCCTTGACCGCCTTGCGCAGATCGTTTTCCACCGACAGGCGGTCCAGGTTGGCCGTGTGCATGTGCGGCTGGAAGGCGGTATAGCCGTTTTTCCCCTGCCCCTTGACCTGGTACATAGCCATGTCGGCGCAGCGGATCAGTTCCTCGGCGTTCGCGCTGTCGTCCGGATAGACGGCAAGGCCGATGCTGGTCGTCGCCAGGAACTGGGTTTCGCCGAGCAGGAAGGGTTTGCGCAGCTCCGACAGGATTTTTTCGGCAACGACGCTGACGTCTTCCTTGTTGCTGATGGTCGGTAGCAGGGCGGTGAATTCGTCGCCGCCTTGCCGGGCCAGGGTGTCGCCGGTGCGCAGGCAAGCGCGGACGCGCACGGCGAATTCGCGCAGCAGCTGATCGCCGACCTGGTGGCCGTAGGTGTCGTTGACCAGCTTGAAGCGGTCGAGGTCGAGGAACATCACGGCCAGCTTTTCCTTGCGCCGCGAAGCCTGGACCATGGCCATCTCGAGGCGGTCGACGAACAGCGTCCGGTTGGGCAGCTTGGTCAGCAGATCGTGGAATGCCTGGAAAGCGATGGTCTGCTCGGCTTTCTTGCGTTCCGAAATGTCGCGCGCCACGCCCGAGGTGCCGAGGAAGGCGCCCGGCTGGCCGAGCGGGTGCGATTCATAGACCCCCTGCGAACTCAGTATCGTCGTCACCACCGCCCCGTTGCGCGCCCGCGGCGTCGACGGCTTGCGCTTGAAACGCACTTCGATGTTGCTGGTGGCCCGTTCCCCGACCCGCCTTTCGTTGAAGGCGTACTGGACGTGCTCGTAGTCACGCGGATCGACCACCCTGGTGTAATGCTGCCCGACCAGTTCCCTGGGCTCGTAGCCGAGCAGGGTGCTGACCCGGCCGTTGATGAAGGTGAAGCGGCCCTGGCGATCGAGCGTGAAGATCATGTCCGGCGACTGCTCGACCAGGAAGCGGTGCAAGCGCTCGGAATGCTGGAGCTGGGCGGAGACCAGGGCGAGTTCCTGGTCGCGTTGGCGATTGGCCAGCGCCCGGTCGACGGCATGGATCATGTCGTTCGGATCGCAATCCTTGCGCAGGAACTCGAAGGCCCGGTGGCGCAGGGCATGGATCGCCGAGTTGATCGACTTGTCGGCGCTGAACACGATCACCGAGGCGTCGATATTGTGCGCCGTCATCCACTCCATGATTTCCAGGCCGGAAATATCGGGCAGCTTAAGGTCGAGGATGACCAGGTCCGTCCGGCCTTCCTTGAGCCGGGCAATGGCTTCCTGGCCGGTGCTGGCTTCGTCGATCGTCCGCTCGTCGTCGGCCAGCAATTCCCGGTAGGCAAGGCGAAAGCGCGATTCGTCGTCGACGATCAGGATGTTCTGATGCGTCTGCAGGCTGGGAATCCGGGCCAGTTCGTACAGGGCGGTGATGGCGTTCATGCCGGTTGTCCTGCCACCGGGGCGCCGCCCTTGGGAATCAGCAACGCAATGCTGGTGCCGGCGCCGATCTGACTCCGGCAGGTGATCAGCACACCCTCCTTCTTGGCCAGGCTGCCGACCACGGACAGGCCGAGTCCTCTTTGTGCCGTATCGGAAATGGGTTTCGGGCGATAGAGGGACTGGATGGTCTCTTCGGGCATGCCCGGCCCGTTGTCGTCGACCCGCAACTGCACATAGCCCGCACCGTCGTGGATGATGTTGTCGCTGACTGAAACCTTGACGTATTTCCCGGCGACCAGGGCTTCCGAGGCGTTTTTCCACAGATTGAGGACGATCTGCTTCAGGCTGTCGCGGTTGATGCGGACCGGCAGTTCGGCCTGCGGCAGTACCGTTTCGATGCGTATCCCCTTGGTGTTGAACAGCGTGTCGGCGTAAAGGACCAGGAAGTCGTTGAGGACGGCGACCAGATCGAGGCTGGTGCTTTCTGCGCTGCCCTTGAGGGCGTGCGTCATGTGGCCGACGATATTGGCCACCCGGTCGATTTCCTCGGTCAGAACCGTGAGTTCCTGGCGAACCCCGTCCTCCGGCAGTTTGCGTTCGAGGATTTTCAGGTAGCTCTTGATGATGCCCAGCGGGTTGCCGGCCTCATGGACGATTTGGCGCGCATGGCGGGTGAATTGGTGGGTCAGTTCTTCCTCGACCTGCTGGCGATGGCGGCCGGCTTCGAGCACGGCATCGAGGCTGATCGCGGCGATCTTGCCGAAATTGGCCAGCCACGGAATCCGGCGCTGCAGGCGGCCGTATTGTTTTTCCGACAGGCCGCACACCATCACGCCGATCACGCGACTGCGCGCCAGCATCGGGATGCAGAGCAGACCTTCAGTACCAAGGGCGCGGGCCAGTTGTAAATCGAGCAACGGGAGCGCTTCGGTTTGCTCGAAGCTGGTCCGTACCTGGCGTTCGATGACGGCTGCCGCGGCCAGCGAGCGGGATGCAGCCAACGGGATGGAAAGCTGCCGGAAAAGTTCGGGTTGTGCCCCGACTTTTTCGCCGGACAAGGCATCGCCCTTGTCGTTGGCCAGCAGGATGGCCACTTTCGGCAGTTCGAACAGGATGCGGGCCGATTCGCGTAAGGCGAGCAGGACTTCGGTATCGCTCCCCAGCTGGAAGAGGTCCTGCTGCAAGGGCTGCAGCATGGCCATGCCGCCGACCAGCGCTGCCATGTCCTCTTCGGCGGCACTGGACTGAGCCGGCTGGGGGGGGGCGGCCGCTGCGTGGTGCCGCTTCGGGAATTCGTCGGCAACGGTGATTCCCAGCGCCTCGGCAATCTGGCGGGTACGCTGGATGGCACGGTCGCGCTCGGCGAACAGGGCGGAGCGCTCGAGCTTGAGGCTGCTGCCATTGACGACCACCCCGAATTCGGGCGAATCATCCATGTTGGCGCTCAGCGCCTGGGCAATCCAGACCATCTGCGGCAGCGCGGTGGCGGTCAGGATCTGGGCCGCCGACGCATGATGGAAAGCGGTGCCGTCGGCCAGTACGGAATTCAGTCCCCAGTGGTCGATCAGCCAACCGCCGACGTCGGCATGGGTAGTCCCGAACAGCTGGACTTCCTCGGCGAGAAGCTGCGGGTTTTCGGCAGAGTTGATCAGGAAGCGGCGATAGGGCTCGCCGATGGCCGACAGCAGGATCAGTTCGCCGATGTCGTGTAGCAGCCCGGACAGATAGGCTTCGTCCGGATGCGGATATTCGGCGAGTTCAGCCACGCCGCGCGCCAGTTCGCCGACCAGCAGCGAATGGCTCCAGAAGTCCGCGATGTCGGTGGCGTCCAGATTGGGGTTGCGGTCGAAAAGCCGCTGGATGGACAGGCAGGTTGCCAGCGAGTGCACCAGGCGGGTGCCGAGAGCGACCAGGCAGGTATCGAGGCTCTTGAGTTCCCGGCCCCGGCGCAATGCCGGGGAGTTGGCGACGCTCAGGATGCGGCTGGCCAATCCCGGGTCCTGCTCGACGATGCTGGCCAGATCCCCCACGGTCGCCTGTTCGTCATCGACCGTCCGCATCAGCCGCAACAGAATCTCGGGCGGAGACGGGATGTGACCTCGGTCGATGGATTCTTGGACAGACTCAGGGAGACGGTGCATCGAAAAACGCCTATCTACAGAGCGGAGGGGAGGATGATCCAGATCATGGACTGGAACAATTTTTCTCTAATCTACATGATAAATACGCCAGTCAGATGAAAATTCAGAGGTCGCTTTCAAGTCGGTCGGCAGGCCGGCGAGCCTTATTCCGAGCCGATCCGGCGGCAAAAAAGTCCGGGATTATTGCTGTCCGGGCTTCTTGACGTATTGCGGAAAATGCCGTTGTCAATTTATGCCTTGAGGGTGGCTGTGTGATTTTTGCATACAGGTTCCTCGAGACAACCGGCCGTGTACCGCAAACTGCGTTAAGTGTCCCGGGATGAGCTTCGCCGTCGTGGCCAGGCGGCTCCCATCGCCCAGTGATTGCCAGGTGCTTGGCCAGTCGGATAACAGATCAAAAAAAGCCCCGGGATCAGCGATCCCGGGGCTTCATTTTTTGTTGCAGCTTATGCTGTCGCTAGCAAGACAGCATTCAGCCCGGCGTTTCTCAGGTCAGCCGCAGGTGCCCACCGCGCCGCAGGCGGTGCAGAAATCGCAGCCGTCCTTGCGGATCATCGTGTGGTTGCCGCACTCGCCACACAGCTTGCCCTGGGTCGGCAGCACCTTGTTGCTGGTGGTGTCTTCCGGTGCTTCCAGAATGCCCATCTGCTGCAGCGGGAAGCCGGCTTCGTCGAGGATGCCGAGCATGGCGTAGCGGTGGATGATCAGCTGGGCGATGTAGGCGACGGTCGACGGGTAGGTCTGCTGCTTGCGCGAACCCGGGACGAAGGCCATGAAGTCGCCGAACGGCTCGGAGTAGTCGAGCAGCTTGCGCAGCTTCATGCCGATCCAGGCCGGGTCGAGAACGCGCATGTCGAGCGACAGGAGCTTGCACAGGCCGTCGAGGGCACGCGGGTAGTTGCCGGAGAGCCACATCGAGTAGGGGCGCGAGCTGCCGTCGGGCAGGGTGATTTCCTTCAGGCCGAGGACGAAGTCTTCGCCGGTCGAGGTGTTGCTGACGTCGACGGTCCAGGACAGCGTGCCGTCGGTGCCGGTCTTCGGCTCCTTGGTGCTGAACAGGGCATCCTTGACCGGCGTCGGGCCGTCGTGGCCGAAGGCGCCGAGCTGTTCGCCGCGCCACAGGATGACCTGGGCCATGGCGGCGACGACGGACGGCATGCGCTTGCGTTCGCCATGCGGCGGCATCTGCATATCGAAGGCGTCGCCCGGCATCTTGGCCAGGGCTTCCAACTTCAGTTGCAGCCAGCCGTGGTCGTTGGCGCGCATGTCCATGGACAGCGTCTTGGCGACGGCGCCCAGGCCGCGCGGTTCGGCCGGGCCGTTGGCCCACACTTCGAACGGCCAGGCACGGCCTTCCTGTTCGACATGGCCGACGAACAGGGCGAACTTGCCGATCGGCGAATCGACCATGTAGGTCCAGCACAGGTTGCCTTCCGGCAGGTTCGGGCGGCCCGGCCAGCGCAGGCTGGCGAGCACCGGGGCCGGCAGGTTCTTGATCGACAGGCGGCGGTTGGCGTCGGAAACGAAGTCCTGCGGCGCCTTGGCGTCGGCGGCAGCGGCCGCCTCGGCGGTCGGTTCCGGCGTGACGGACAGGACGGAACCGAGCACGCTGTTCGGACGATAGGTGGCCAGACCCTTGAGGCCGGCCTTCCACGCCTGCATGTAGAGGTCCTGGAAGTCTTCGTACGGGTAGTCGGCCGGCACGTTCACCGTCTTCGAGATCGAGGTGTCGACGTAGGGGGCGACGGCGGCGACCATGTCGCTGTGGGCCTTGGCGGAAATTTCCAGGGCCGTGACGAAGTAGTCCGGCAGGTTGGCAACATCACCGCCACGGTGCTTGTACAGGCGCCAGGCGTAATCCTCGACCGAGTATTCCTTGATCGTGCCGTCCTGCATGCGCTTCTTGCGGTTGTAGGTCCACGAGAAGGGCGGTTCGATGCCGTTCGAGGCGTTGTCAGCGAAGGCCAGCGAAATGGTGCCGGTCGGGGCGATGGACAGCAGGTGCGAGTTGCGCAGGCCGTGCTTGCGGATTTCGGCCTTGACCTCGTTCGGCAGGCGCGAGGCGAAGTTGCCGCCGGACAGGTAGAGCTCGGCGTTGAACAGCGGGAAGGCGCCGCGTTCCTTGGCCATTTCGGCCGAGTACAGGTAGGCGGTGTCGCGCATGAATTCGCTGATGCGGCTGGCCATGGCACGGGCTTCAGCCTTGTCGTAGCGCAGGCGCAGCATGGCAAGCATGTCGCCGAGGCCGGTGAAGCCGAGGCCGACGCGGCGCTTGTTGGCGGCTTCCTGCTGCTGGCGCTCGAGCGGCCAGTGGGTGGCGTCGAGCACGTTGTCGAGCATGCGGGTCGACACGCGGATGACTTCGGCGAAGGCGTCGAAATCGAACTCGGCCTGCTCGGAGAACGGGTTCTTGACGTACAGGGTCAGGTTGATCGAGCCCAGGCAGCAGCAGCCGTACGGCGGCAGCGGCTGTTCGGCGCACGGGTTGGTCGCCTCGATCACTTCGCAGTAATTGAGGTTGTTGTCCTTGTTCATGCGGTCGAGGAACAGGATGCCCGGCTCGGCGTGGTCGTAGGTGGACTTCATGACCTGGTCCCACAGGTCGCGGGCGCGCACCTTGCGATAGACCCACATGCCGTCTTCGCGCTGGTAGGCGCCGGCCGAGCGCATGTCGGCATTCGGCTCGGCACGGTGCACCAGCTCGACATCGGTGTCGCCATCGACCGCTTCCATGAAGCCGTCGGTGACGCCGATGGAAATGTTGAAATTGGTCAGGTCGCCGTGGTCCTTGGCGTGAATGAAGTCCTCGATATCCGGATGGTCGCAGCGCAGCACGCCCATCTGGGCGCCGCGGCGGGCGCCGGCGGACTCGACGGTTTCGCAGGAGCGGTCGAAGACGCGCATGTAGGAAACCGGGCCGGAAGCGCGCGACTGGGTGCCCTTGACGCGGGCGCCCTGCGGGCGGATGGACGAGAAGTCGTAGCCGACGCCGCCACCGCGGCGCATCGTTTCGGCGGCTTGGGCCAGCGCGGTGTAGATGCCGGGACGGCCATCGGTGTTTTCGACGATGGAATCGCCGACCGGCTGCACGAAGCAGTTGATCAGCGTGGCCTGCAGGTCGGTACCAGCGGCGGAGTTGATGCGGCCGGCCGGGATGAAGCCGTTTTCCTGGGCCCACAGGAAGCGGGCTTCCCAGTGTGCGCGATCAGCTTCCTGCTCGATCTGGGCCAGCGCCCAGGCGACGCGCTTGCGCACGTCGTGAACGTTGGTTTCCTTGCCCTTGGCGTATTTTTCGATCAGCACCTCGCCGGAAATTTCCTGTTCCGGCAGGGGGGCGAATTCGGGCGGCGCGGGAATATCGGTCAGTGAAAGCTGCTCTGCGACTTTGCTCATTGAAGGCTCCTCTCAACAGTTTCGGTTCTAGTCTTTGAATGGAGGGAATCTACTATATCTAGTGGGTCGATACAATATCTTGACTAGATGCAGTGGTTCTGCCTTAAGCGAGGCGTGACGCTGTCATGGTTTAAAAAGCCCGAAAAAACAACGCCCCGGACCACTTTCGTGAGACCGGGGCGGGCGGAAAAAATTTCTGTCAGAGGGCGAGCAGGGTCTGCGCGTGGTGCGCCATCATCCACTCTTCGTTGGTCGGGATGACCAGCACGTCGACGCTGCTGTTGCCGGCGCTGATCACGATGTCGTGGCGGGCGTTGGCTTCCGGATCGAGGCGGATGCCCAGCCATTCGGATTGCAGGCAGACGCGGCGGCGGACTTCGGCGGCGTGCTCGCCGATGCCGCCGGTGAACACCAGGGCGTCAATGCCGCCGGAGGCGGCGACCAGCGAGCCGAGTTCGCGGGCGATGCGGTAGCAGAACAGGTTCACCGCCTCTTCGGCTTCCGGCTTGTCGCTGGCGAGCAGGGTGCGCATGTCCTGGCTGATGCCGGACACGCCGAGCAGGCCGGATTCCTTGTACAGCATCCTGGTCATGTCCTTGACCGTCAGGCCCTTGGTTTCCATCAGGTGCAGCACGACGCCGGGGTCGAGGTTGCCGCAGCGGGTGCCCATCAGCAGGCCGTCGATGGTCGAGAAGCCGAGGGTGGTGGCAACGCACTTGCGATTGACCATGGCCGCCATGCTGGCCCCGTTGCCGAGGTGGGCGACGACGACGCGGCCGGCGGCGCGGTGCGAATGCTGGGGCAGGGCGCGGGCGATGAATTCGTAGGACAGGCCGTGGAAGCCATAGCGCTTGATGCCTTCGGCCGACAGGGCGCGGGGCAGGCCGAAGGTCTGGGCGACGTCCGGCTGGCTGCGGTGGAAGGCAGTGTCGAAGCAGGCGATCTGCGGCACGTTCGGGAGCAGGGCCTGCAGGGCGCGGATGCCGGCGACGTTGTGCGGCTCGTGCAATGGAGCGAGCGGGATGAAGCTGGTCAGGTGGTCGAGGACGGTGGCGTCGACGACGGTCGGTGCCGAATAGCGCTCGCCGCCGTGCACCACGCGATGGCCGACGGCGACGATCTGCCAGCCGCTATGCGTGGCCATGAACCACTTGAGCAGGGCGTCGAAGGCGACGTCGTGGCTGACCTGTTCGCCGGCGATGGCCTGGTTGGCGATCTTCTCGCCGGCGCGGTCCTTGGCCACCATCTTGGTGGCGTTGGTGCCGATGCCGTCGATCTGGCCGGAGACTTCGGCATCCGGGGAGATCGGGTGGGCGAGCGGAAAGAGGGCGAACTTGATGGACGACGAACCGGCGTTGATCGTCAGGATGGCTTGCTTCATTTCAGGTGGTTCCGTTCTTGCGGTTGGCGTGGGCGATCAGTGCGGCGATGACGCACGATGCGGTTCTGGTTTCGGCGCTGTCGGCGCGGCTGGTCAGCACGATGGGCACCTTGGTGCCGAGCACGATGCCGGCGGTCAGCGCATTGGCGAGGTATTCGAGCTGCTTGGCGACCATGTTGCCGGATTCCAGGTCGGGCACGACGAGGATTTCGGCATGGCCGGCGACCGCCGACTTGATGCCCTTGGTCTTGGCGGCGACGATGGACACGGCATTGTCGAAGGCGAGCGGGCCGTCGAGCAGGCCGCCCTTGATCTGGCCGCGGTCGGCCATCTTGCACAGGGCGGCGGCGTCGAGGGTGGACTGGATTTTCGGATTGATGGTCTCGACCGCCGACAGGATGGCGACCTTGGGTTCGGGAATGCCGATGACGTGGGCGAGGTCGATGGCGTTGCGGATGATGTCGGCCTTTTCCTCCAGCGTCGGCGCGATGTTGATCGCCGCGTCGGTGATCAGCAGGGGGCGGTGGTAGGTCGGCACGTCCATCACGAAGACGTGGCTGATCCGCCGGCTGGTGCGCAGCCCATTGGCACGGGCGACCACTTCGCCCATCAACTCGTCGGTGTGCAGGCTGCCCTTCATCAGTGCTTCGGCGTCGCCGGTACGGACCAGCGATACGGCCACTGCGGCCGAATCGTGGCTGTGTGCGGCATGGACGATGCGGATGCCGGACAGGTCGAGGTCGAATTCCTCGGCCACGGCGCGGATCTTGTTTTCCGGTCCGACCAGGATGGGTTCGATGATGCCGGCCTGGAAGGCCATGACCGGGCCCTTCAGCGACTCCAGGTCGCACGGGTGGGCGACGGCGGTGGGGATCGGTTCCAGGCCCTTCACGCGCTGCAGCAGGTGGGTGTAGCGCTCGTGCTTGTCGTCGATGCGGATCTCCGGCATGCGCACCTCTTCGAGGCGCGACACCTTTTCCAGCGGGGCGAGGATTTCGGCCGAGCCGCGCACGACCTGCAGGCCTTCCTGGTTGGTGCACACGCAATCGAAGATGACGTGCTTGTTGTGCTCGAACTTCTGCTTGGCGGTGACGGTGATGGTGATGCTGTCGCCGATGGTCACCGGCCGGGCGAAATGCAGGCTCTGGTCGACCAGGATGGTGCCCGGGCCGGGGAATTGGGTACCGAGCACGGTCGAGATCAGCGAGCCGCTCCACATGCCGTGGGCGATGACTTCGCGGAACATGCCGCTTTCGGAATACTTGGGGTCGACAATCGACGGATTGACGTCGCCGGTCAGGACGGCGAACAGCTTGACGTCCTCCGGCATCAGCGTGCGCGTCAGCGACGCGGAATCGCCGATGCGGATTTCCTCGAAAGTCTTGTTGGCCAGATAACGTGTTTGGGCGAGTTGGCTCATGCGGGCTTGCTCCAGTTGCTCAAGCAATCAGTAGTTGTGGGGTGGGCTGCGGCGCAGCGCTAGCGGGATGCTCAGGCGCGCTGGGCATGCCGGCGCTCGCGGCTGAGCAGCGGGGTGGGGATATCGATGGAAAGACCGGCGTGACCTGCTTCGAGCAGATCAATCACCCATTGGTTCGCCTCGTAGGTGAATTCGCGGGCATCGAGCGGCGCGCCGGTCAGCGCCTCGGCGAACAGGGCGACGGCGGCCGAGCGGCTGACCCCGTATTCGCAATGCACCATCAGCGAGATTTCAAACGGGGCAGCGTGCAGTTCCTCGATGAAGGCACTGATCTGTCCTGCCATGCGGTGATCGAACAGGCCGGGCAGGGCCGGCATGTATTCGTCGGCCGGCACCGCATCGAAGAAGGACAGGCGCAGCACGTGGCGGAACAGCGGATCGAGCTTGGCTTCCGGCGTCGTCGGGTCGGTGATCGAAATGACCGCCATGTAGGGGGAGCCGCGCAATTGCTCGGCCAGCTTGCGCGACGTGTATTGGACCTTGCTGACAGTCATTGTTACTCCATGAATACCGGGTCGGAGAAGACCAGGGTACCGTCCTTGCGCATCATCAGGTTGTCGGCCTTGATCAGGTCAGGCAGCGCGCCGTAGTCGCCGGAGAAGACCTCCAGCGCCTGCAGCGAGTCCTTCACCGCGTCGCTCCAGCCCATCGGCGTCACCGTCAGGTGGTGCAGGGCGATGCGCCCCATGTCCTGAGCCAGATTACGCCACATCAGGCAGGCATCGAAGTAGGACGAGGACAACCGGGTCGCCACCTCGGCCGCTTCACCGGTGCCGGGCAGCGGGTAGAGCCGCTCGACCTCGACGATGTGGAATGGAAAGCCGCGGCTGGAACGGCCGGCCGTGCCGTGGTCGGCGAAGACCACCGGGAAATGGTGGCCGGTCGGACGATCCTCGGCGGTGTAGTAAGCATAGTCGGTGGGCGAGGAGAGCACCTTGTAGACGCGCTCCTGGCCATCGACGGTGTCGGCTTCGAGGACGATGGTGCTCTCGCCGCGGCCGATTTCCCGGCGGCCGCGCAGCAGCGGGTGATCCGGCACGGGGTCGGGGAGTAGTCCTTCGATTTCAGCCATGATGCTCTCCACGGTTCTGCGGGCGACGGCTCCTGAACGCTTCTTTCCGGTTCGCCGGACTCCGCCAAGCTTCGGCGGAGCCCGAGGGGTGCTGCGATCAGGCGACGATGTGGGCGCCGGCGTCCACGTAGATGGTCTGGCCGGTCATCCCGGACGAGCCCGGGGTACACAGGAAGGCGGTCAGGGCGCCGACTTCCTCGATGGTCACGGTGCGGCCAAGCGGGGCCTTTTCGGCATCGCTTTCGAGCAGGGTGTTGAAATTGGCGATGCCCGAGGCGGCACGGGTCATGATCGGGCCGGGCGACACGGCGAAGACGCGGATGCCCTTGGGGCCGAGGTCGTAGGCCATGTAGCGGACGGCGGATTCGAGGGCGGCCTTGATGATGCCCATCACGCCGTAGTTGCGGACGACGCGTTCGGCGCCGAGGTAGGACATGGTGATCAGCGAACCGCCGTGAGCCATCAACGGCTCCAGGGCCTTGGCCATGCGCAGGAAGCTGTGGCACGAGACGTTCATGGCGGCGTCGAAGCCTTCTTCGGTGGCGTCGATGACGCGGCCGTGCAGATCGTCGGCATTGCAGAAGGCCATCGAATGGATGGCGAAGTCGATTTCGCCGAAGGTTTCGCCGCACTGGGCGATGACGTTCTCCAGGCTGCCCGGTTCGGCCACGTCGAGCTTGACGAACAGCTTGGCGCCGAGGGCTTCGGCCAGCGGTTGGGTGTAGCGGGCGGTCTTGTCATTCTGGTAGGTCAGTGCCACTTCGCCGCCGAGGGCGACTATGGCCTTGGCGACGGCGTAGGCAATCGACTTGTCGTTGGCGATGCCGGTGATCAGGCCTTTCTTGCCGGCCAGCGGGAGGGCGGCGTTGCTTGCGGAGGCAACGGCGGTTTCGTTGATGGTATTCATGCTGTTCAATCCTTCCAATGCGGTTTGGGGACTAGTGCGCTGCATCAATCTTTTCTGATACTGCTGATTTGGTGCGCTGCGTTTGATGCTGTACTGCAGCAATATTCTTACATAGGCGGGTTACCGAATGTTTAACCCCGGTGCCTCCCCGTTTGATCTAAGACAAGAAACCATCATGTAGCAGTGCTAGTCTTTCCCTTGTCATACGCCCTTTCCGGGAGGTTGTCGTGGCACTCAATGAAATGCATGCCGAAGCGGTTGCCGGCGTTGTTGATCGGGTCGTGGCGCGTTATCGGCGCGATCCTGCCAATATGGTGCAAATCCTGCGCGAAATTCAGGAGGTTTGCGACTGGATTTCACCGGAAGCCATCGACCGCCTGCAAACGACTCTCGGCGTTCCGCGCACCAAGATCGAAGGCGTTGCCGGTTTCTATTCCTTCTTTTATACCGCGCCGCGCGGCAAGTACCGGGTGTTGTTTTCTGACAACATTACCGACCGCATGCTCGGCAACCGGGCGCTGATGGAGCGCCTGTGCAACAGCCTGTGGGTCGAGCGCGGCAAGGTGTCGGAAGACGGCCTGGTCAGCGTCGGCAAGACGGCCTGTACCGGCATGTGCGACCAGGGTCCGGCGCTGCTGGTCAATAACCTCGCCATCGCCGGCCTGACCGCCGAGCGCATCGACCGGATCGCCGAACTGATCTGCGACAAGGTGCCGCTGGGCGACTGGCCGGCCGAATTTTTCAAGGTCCAGGACAACATCCGACGGGTCGACATCCTGCTCAGCGCCGATTTCCAGCCCGGCGCAGCGCTGCTCGCCGCGCGGGCGCGGGCACCGGATGAAGGGTTGATGGCATCCAACATGCGTTCGTGGCGCGAAGGCCTGCCCAGCGGTATCGGCGGGCCGGTCGCCGTACTCGATGAAATCAAACGGGCTAATCTGCGCGGCCGGGGCGGTGCCGGCTTCATCACCGGCCTGAAATGGGAGGCCTGCCGCAACGCGCCGCTCAAGACCGGCCAGCGGCGCATCGTCGTGTGCAATGCTGATGAAGGCGAGCCGGGTACTTTCAAGGATCGCGTGCTGCTCGCCAAGTACGCCGATCTGGTGGTCGAAGGCATGACCGTGGCGGCCTACGCGGTAGGGGCGACCCAGGGCTTCGTCTATCTGCGCGGCGAGTACCGCTACCTGCTCGACCACCTGAATGCTGTGCTCGCCCGGCGCCGCAGGGAAAAGCTGCTCGGTGAGAACATCCTTGGTATTCCGGGGGCGGATTTCGATATCGAGATCCATGTCGGGGCCGGCGCCTATGTCTGCGGCGAGGAATCGGCGCTTATCGAGTCGCTCGAAGGCAAGCGCGGCACGCCACGCAACCGGCCGCCTTTCCCGGTGACCAACGGCTACCTGGACCAGCCGACCATCGTCAATAACGTCGAGACCTTCGCCGCGGCCGCGATGATCGCGCTGAAGGGCGGCGATTGGTACGCCGGCATCGGTACCAAGCATTCGGCTGGGACCAAGATATTGTCGGTGTCCGGCGATTGCGAGCGGCCGGGCCTCTACGAATACCCCTTCGGCGTCAGCGTGCGCCACGTACTGGCCGATTGCGGGGCCAAGGATCCGCAGGCCGTGCAGGTCAGCGGACCGTCCGGCATCTGTGTCGCCGAAGCCGAGTTCGACCGTATCATAGGCTTCGAGGACATTCCGACCGCCGGGGCCTTCACCGTGTTCGACAAGCGGCGTGACATGTTCGAGGTGGCGCGCAACTACGTGCATTTCTTCCAGCATGAGAGCTGCGGCTTCTGCACGCCGTGCCGGGTCGGCACCTCGCTGCTCAAGAACCTGATGGACAAGCTCCACTACGGCGCCGGTTCGCCCTACGACTTCAGCGAAATCGAAAAGCTCAACCAGCTGCTGCAGTCGATGAGCCATTGCGGCCTCGGCCATACGGCGTGCAATCCTGTGCTCGACACCATCGCCAAGTTCCGCCCGGCCTACGAGAAGCGTATGAATCAGCAGGACTTCACGCCGGCCTTCGACCTCGACCGGGCCCTGGCTGCGGCACGGCAGATGACCGGGCGCGACGATGCCGCAGCGCATTTGAGTTCCGAACACGGAGGTGCAACATGAGCCTGACCTTTACCCTCGACGGCAAGGCCATTCCCTTCACCGAAGGGCAGACCATCATCCAGGCGGCCAGCGCGGCCGGGGTATTCATCCCGCACCTGTGCTACCACCCGGAATTCAAGCCGCACGGCTCGTGCAAGCTGTGCACGGTCAAGGTCAATGGCCGCCATACCGCGTCATGCACCATGCGCGCCGCGGCCGGCATGGTGGTGGAGAGCGATACCGAGGAAATCAACGCCGAACGCCGGGCGCTGACCCAGATGCTGTTCGTCGAGGGTAATCACTTCTGCCCGTCGTGCGAAAAGAGCGGCAACTGTCAGCTACAGGCGACGGCCTACCACCTGGGCATGATGAGTCCGCATTACGACCACTTCTTCCCGAGCCGGCCGGTCGATGCCTCGCACCCGGAAGTGCTGCTCGATTTCAACCGCTGCATCCTGTGCTCGCTGTGCGTGCGGGCCAGCCGCGACGTCGATGGCAAGAACGTCTTCGCGCTGTCCGGGCGCGGCATCCGGACGCACCTGATCGTCAATGCCAAATCCGGTCAACTGGGCGACACCGACTTCACGCTGGCCGACAAGGCGGCCCAGGTCTGCCCGGTCGGCGTCATCCTGAAGAAGCGGCAGGGCTTTGCCGTGCCCATCGGCGAACGCACCTACGACAAGGCGCCGATTGCCGAAACCGTGGCGGAGGGCAAGTGACATGACTGCCAAGAAGAAGCTCAAGGTTGCCACCACCTCGCTGGCCGGTTGTTTTGGCTGCCACATGTCCTTTCTCGACATCGACGAGCGCTTGTTCACATTGCTCGAACACATCGAGTTCGACCGTTCGCCGCTCACCGATATCAAGACCTGTAGCCCGGACTGCGATATCGGCATCATCGAGGGCGGCCTGTGCAATGCCGAGAACGTGCACGTCTTGCGCGAGTTCCGCAAAAACTGCAAAACCCTGATCGCCATCGGCGCCTGCGCCATCAACGGCGGCCTGCCGGCGCAGCGCAATCACTTGCCGCTGACCACCATCCTCGAGGAGGTCTATCACACCAGTCCGGGGCTGGCCAACGGCATGATTCCTAACGATCCGGAACTGCCGCTGCCGCTCGACCAGGTGCATCCCATCCACGAGGTGGTCAAGGTCGATTACTTCATCCCCGGCTGCCCGCCTTCCGGCGACGCGATCTGGAAGGTGCTGACCGATCTGCTGGCCGGCCGCGAGCCCGAACTAGGCCACGGCCTGATGCACTACGATTAACCGAGGTGGCACCATGACCTACCAACTTGAAACTGCCCAACACCCCGAAACCCTGCGCCGTGTCGCCATCGACCCCGTATCGCGCGTCGAGGGCCACGGCAAGGTGACCATCCTGCTCGACGAGCAGAACAAGGTGCATCAGGTGCGGCTGCACATCGTCGAATTCCGCGGCTTCGAGAAATTCATCCAGGGCCGGCCCTACTGGGAAGTGCCGGTCATGGTCCAGCGCCTGTGCGGCATCTGCCCGGTGTCGCACCATCTGGCGGCGTCCAAGGCGTTGGATGTCATCGTCGGCGCCAAGAAACTGACCCCGGCCGCCGAAAAACTGCGCCGCCTGATGCACTACGGCCAGATGCTGCAGTCGCATGCGCTGCACTTCTTCCACCTCTGTTCGCCCGACCTGCTGTTCGGCTTCGACAGCGACGTGACCAAGCGCAACATCGTCGGCGTCGCCATGGAGCATCCGGAAACCGCCAAGCGCGGCGTGCTGCTGCGCAAGTTCGGCCAGGAGGTAATCCGCGTCACGGCCGGCAAGCGGGTGCATGGTACGGGGGCGGTGCCGGGCGGCGTGAACAAGTCGCTGACCGTGGCCGAGCGTGACGAACTGTTGAAGGACATCTACCACATCGTGCAATGGTCGCGCGATGCGGTGCGCCTGATCCAGAAGGTGCATACCCAGGACCCCGGGCTGTACAACAGCTTCGGCATCTTCCGCTCCAATTTCATGTCGCTGGTCGGCCACAGCGGGGACCTCGACTTCTACCACGGCACGCTGCGCGCCCGCGACGATAACGGCAAGCTGATCTTCGACCATCTCGACTACCAGAACTACAACCAGGTCATCGAGGAGGAAGTGCGCTCGTGGAGCTACATGAAGTTCCCGTACATCCGTTCCATCGGCAAGGAACACGGCTGGTACAAGGTCGGCCCGCTGGCCCGGGTGCAGAACTGCAACCAGATTTCTACCCCCTTCGCCGAGCACGAGCGCAAGGAGTTCGTCGACTACGCCGGCGGCTCGCCGCTGCACGCCCCATTGGCCTATCACTGGACGCGGATGATTGAAATGCTGCACGCCGCCGAAGTGATCAAGGAGCTGCTGCACGACGATGATCTGCTGTCCAAGGACCTGATGGTCGAGGGCGAGCACCAGATGGAAGGCGTCGGTGTCATCGAGGCACCGCGCGGCACGCTGTTTCATCATTACCAGGTCGACGAGAACGACATCGTCACCATGGCCAACCTGATCGTATCGACGACCAACAACAACCAGGCGATGAACGAAGCCATCCGCCACGTCGCCCGCCGCTACCTGCACGGCCGCGAAGTGACGGAAGGCCTGCTCAACCACATCGAGGTCGCCATCCGTGCTTTCGACCCCTGCCTGTCCTGCGCTACCCACGCGCTGGGCAAGATGCCGCTGGAGGTCGAGCTGGTCGATGCCGACGGCAGCCCAGTGCACCGCCTGAGCCGCGCATGACGGCCCCCGTGGTTGTTTTCGCCATTGGTAATCCGAGCCGCGGTGACGATGCCATCGGCCCGGAACTGCTCGGCCGTCTACAAAAATGGCTGGAAAAAGAGCAATTGGCCGAGCGGGTCGAACTGATCGAAGACTTCCAACTGAACATCGAACACGCCCTTGACCTGGAAGGCCGGGAACTGGCGCTGTTCATCGATGCCGGCCAAAACACCCCGGCACCTTATGTTTTCGAGCGCATCTTCCCGGCCGCCATCCCCAGCCACTCCACCCACGCCCTGCCGCCGCCAGCCGTGCTGCAGGTCTATCGCCAGACAGAGAGCAGGGAACCACCGCCAGCCTTCGTTCTGTGCGTGCGCGGCGAGCATTTCGAACTGGGCGAAGGCTTGACGGTCGAAGCGCTAGGCCGGGTCGATGTGGCGATGACGTTGCTGGCGAGCTTGATGAAACAGGAGCTGACTTTGGCCGGATGGAGTGCTGCCGCACGGCAATAACGCTGTCAATTGGCCTTCGCCGACATTCAGATGTCGGGACGGCGGCAATTTATGTGATCTCCGGTTGTAACCATTTCCAGCCAGCGTCCGAACTACAGGTCATGGAGGTACTGTCATGAACAGACGGACAATGATTCAGCAAATACTGAATGCAGCGGGAGTCCTGCTCCTGCCGAGTATGGCCCGGCCAGCGCTGGCGGGCGAGGCCATTGGACAAATTGCCAGGAGCGATGCCGAGTGGCGCAAGCGACTTAACCCCGAGCAATACGAAATCCTGCGCCAGGAGGGAACCGAACGTTCCTTCACCAGTGCACTCAACCACGAGAAACGCAAGGGCATGTTCGTCTGCGTCGCCTGCGACCTCGAATTGTTCCCGTCACAATTCAAGTTCGACAGCGGCACCGGCTGGCCGAGCTTTTACGACGTGCTGCCCGGGCATGTCGAATTCAAGACGGACTACAAGCTGGTTGTGCCGCGTACGGAGTATCACTGCGCTCGCTGCGGTGGGCATCATGGCCATGTCTTCAAGGACGGCCCGCCGCCGACCGGTCTGCGCTATTGCAACAACGGCGTTGCGCTTCGCTTTGTTGCCGGCCCGGGCTGAGCCATCGCCATCGACATTAGTGCGACCGAATGGGGATTTATTGATGCGCATCATGGGCGCTGGGCCGGGATGAGCGGATTATCGGTCTCACTTGTTCATCCACAGGGATGTTTTCCAAGTCGACATGTTTTTCCTCAGATATATGCTTGCGGCGACCTCGGTCGCCGCCTTTTTTGGGTCTGCGCAGGCGGTTGAGACGGCCGAACAGCAGTTTGTCGGCCTGGCCGGCCTATCCGCCGATAGTCGCCATGCCAGCGTCGGGCGGCACATCGAGGTCGATGTCGATCTGCCGGGCAGCGCGCTCGATGTCGCGGTGAGCGGCGATCGTGCTCGGGCCCTTTATCGCATGGCCTTCAACCAGATCGCCGAAGGCTGGAGCTGGCAGCCGCTGGCCAATCCGGAGATCGAGGATTACTACCGCTTCAAGTTCCTGCCGCTGCAGTCGGTGGACGTGGAACGCGGTACCTACGAGTTCGAGGACAAGATCGGCACGCCGCAGCAGATGAAGGTGAGCTGGCGCTACGACTATTTCCTCGCCTTCGAGAACCTTTACGATTTCTATGCCCGGGCGGTGGATGACGACGCCGGTTTCTCGGCCGAATTACCGGCCGCTGCCACTGGCCATGTCGGGTTGCGCGCCAAGGCCACGCTGATCGAGCCGGTGATCAGCGAAAGCACGACTTTCTGGAAAGCGACCTACGGGCGCCCGACCGACTTCACGCTGAAAAAGCGCTATCTGGTCGGCCATCTCGACGAAGTCGATTTCATCGATGCCGACAGCGGCAAGCTGCTGTGCCGCATACTGCCCGGACACAATAGCTGTTCGGTCCGCTGAAGGGGACAATAGGCGCAGCCGACGAGGCTGCGCTGCCCCTTCTGGCTCCATTCCCTAGCGATAGACCAGAACCGGCACCTTGGAGTGCGTCAGGACCTTGTTCGTTTCGCTGCCGAGCAGGAATCCGCTGATGCCGCGGCGGCCGTGCGAGGCCATGAAAATCAGGTCGCAGCCGGATTTCTCGGCCGCTTCGATGATCGCTTCGTAGGGAACGTCGCTGACTGCCGATACGGTGGCGCATTCGACGCCCTCGGCGGCGCACAGCTTGGCAACTTCGCCGAGGTATTCGGCGGCCTGTTGATCGGCCAATTCAGCGAACTTTTCCGGGGTGGTCGGGTCGATCAAGGCGCCTTCGCCGAAATAGGCGATGGGATATTCGGGCTTGGCGAAAAAGACGGTGACTTTGGCACCGGCCTCTTTGGCGAAGGAGACAGCGCGTTGCGCGGTGGCACGCGACAATTCCGATCCGTCGGTCGGGACGAAGATATGCTTGAACATTGCGTAACCTCCTGAAATGACCCGCTGGCGTTGCATTCCGCCTTCTTGAGGTTCATGCTACAACCAAGTCGTGAGGAATACAAACATGCGTTTAGTCTTTCTGGGGGCGGCCGGTGAAGTGACCGGTTCCTGCACGCTGGTCGAAACCGGCGATGTCCGATTCCTGGTCGATTGCGGCATGTTTCAGGGAGGCTCGGAGGCCCGCCAGAAGAACCAGCGGGCGCTCGATTTCGGCTTCGACGTACGACGGATCGACTTCGTGCTGCTCACCCACGCCCACATCGACCATTCCGGCCTGTTGCCCCGCCTTGTCATGCTCGGCTACCGCGGGCCGATCTACGCCACGCAGGCGACGATCGATCTGCTCGAAGTACTACTGCCCGACAGCGCCCACATTCAGGAAAAGGAATCGGAGTGGCAACTGCGCCATCGCCACCGGCGGGGCAAGGGCGAGCGCGGCATTCCGGCGCCGCTGTATACCGTGGCGCAGGCCCTGGCCAGTCTCAAGCAACTGCACGCCGTCACCTATGGCCACCAGCTCCGGGCGGCCGAGACGGTCAGCGTCCGTTTCCACGAGGCGGGGCATATCCTCGGTTCGGCCTCGCTCGAGGTGACCGTTACCGGTGAAGGCAAGCCCCGGCGGCTGGTTTTCTCCGGCGATCTCGGCATGGCCAATCGCCCGGTATTGCACGACCCCGAGCCGCCGCCGGCGGAAGCGGATGTCGTGCTGATCGAATCGACCTACGGCGACCGTGCCCACCGTTCGCTGGCCGAAACCGAGGATGAAATCGTCGCGGCCTTCGAGCGGACGCGGGCGGCCGGCGGCAACCTGATCATTCCGGCTTTCGCGGTCGGCCGGACGCAGGAAATCATCTACCTGCTGGTCGATCTGGTCCGCCGCAAGCGGCTGTCGCCGCTCAAGGTCTATGTCGATTCGCCGATGGCCAATGCGGCGACGCGCATCACGCTGGCCCACCCGGATCTTCTCGACGACGAGACGCGCGAATTGCTGCTCTGGTTGCAGACGCATCCGGACCAGGTGAGTATCGAATTCGTGGCTGACGTCGAACGCTCCAAGGCGCTCAACGACATCCGCAGCGGCGCGGTGATCCTGTCGGCCAGCGGCATGTGCGAAGCTGGGCGGATCAAGTACCACTTGCGCGAAAACTTGCCGCGCCGCGAATGTACGGTACTGATCGCCGGTTTTCAGGCGGCCGGCACGCTCGGCCGGCGCCTGGTCGATGGGGCGCGGCTGGTCACTCTGTTCGGCGAACCAGTGCCGGTCCGCGCTCACATCCATACCGTCGGCGGCTTGTCCGCCCACGCCGACCAGGGGGCACTGCTCAGCTGGTTGCGCGGTTTCTGCAAGCCGCCCAAGCGGATTTTCGTCGTCCATGGCGAAGCGGGGGCTGCGGCGAACTTCGCCCGAGCCGTCGGCGAGCAACTGGGCTGGCCGGAGGTGCATCTGCCGCATCCCGGCGAATCATTCACGATGTAATATAACTGACTATAAGGTCATTAAAGGAAGGCATCATGTCCGGTAATTCAAATGGCAAGCACAACAGCGTCGATATCCGCAGCGAGAGCCCGCTCGAGGCTCTGGGCAGCGCGGTCAGCAAGGCTGTCGATCCGTATGGGGTGACCAGCTCGCTACTCGCCGCCCAGATGGCCTGGCTGATGCATCCGCAGGAGCTGGCCCGAGCCGCCAGCGCCCTGTCGGGCGACCTTCTGGCCTTACAGGCCCACGTCATGCGCCGGGCGCTCGGCATGCCGTCCGAGGATGTCATCAAGCCGCACGCCGACGACGCCCGTTTTGCCGATCCGGTATGGACCGAGTCGGCGACCTGGGACATCGTCAAGGAGTGGTACATCGCGCTGACTCACCGCCTCGAGGACATGTTCTTCGAAACGCCGGGGCTGTCCGACCGGGAACGCCGCCGTTCTGCCTTCTGGCTGCGCAAGTGGCTGAACATGGTGGCGCCGACCAATTTCTTCTGGCTCAATCCGGTGGCCATGGAGCGTTTTGTCGAAACCAACGGCGAGAGCTTGCGTCGGGGCTGGGAAAATTTCCTGCGCGACCTGAAGGCCAAGAACATCCTGATGGTCGAGCCGGAAGCCTTCACCGTCGGCGAAGACTTGGCGACGACGCCGGGCAAGGTCGTCTTCCGCAACCGGCTGGTCGAGCTGATTCACTATGCACCGACCACCGACAAGGTGCGGGCCATGCCCATCGTGATCATCACGCCGTGGATCAACAAGTTCTACATCCTCGACCTGACGGCCAAGAAGAGCATGGTCAAGCACCTGACCGATCAGGGGTTTTCGGTCTTCATCACGAGCTGGAAGAACCCGGGCGCCGACATGTCCGGCGTGCGCTTCGACGACTACCTGCTCGAGGGCGTCAATGAAGTGGTGCGCGTCGCTGGCGAATTCTGCAAGCAGCCCAAGGTGCATCTGGTCGGCTACTGCATCGGCGGGACGCTGGTCAGCACCTACATGGCCTGGGCCAACCAGCGTTTCGGCCGGGACAACGTACCGGTTGCGCACTGGACGCTGTTTACCACGTTGACCGATTTTGCCCATCCCGGCGACATCGACGTCTTCATCGACGAGGCCAGCATCGGCGCCCTGGAGGAATCGATGGCCAAGAAGGGCTATCTGGACGGCGGCGAGATGGCGAGTTCCTTCCGCCTGCTGCGTTCCAACCCGCTGATCTGGCACTACTGGGAACACAGCTACCTGCTCGGCGAGCCGCTCCCCGCTTTCGACGTGCTGTTCTGGAACATGGACACGACGCGCATGCCGCAGGCCATGCACGCCTATTACCTGCGCGAGTTCTACCTGAACAACAACCTGATCAAACGTGACAAGCTGACCATCGCCGGCGAAGCCATCGACCTCGATAACATCGTCCAGCCGCTCTATGCGGTGACCGCCGAGGACGACCACATCGCGCCATGGAAACAGTGCTACCGCATCCGCAAGTACATCAACGTCGAGGCGCCGGTGCGCTTCGTGCTGTCCACCTCGGGCCATATCCTGGGCATCGTCAACCCGCCGGCCAATCCGCCCAAGCGGGCCTACTGGATCGGCGAGCCGGCACGCAACGAGCATTGGGAGCACTGGTTCGAGCGTGCCGAGAAGCGTTCCGGAACGTGGTGGGAAGATTGGACGGCCTGGCTCGGTGAGCGGACTGGCGAACTGGTCGAGGCGTATCCGGCGGCCAACCGCAAATTCCCGTCGCTGGCCGGCGCCCCGGGGACCTACGTGCTGGAAAAGTAGGTTGGTGTTCAGGCTGGTCGGCGCCGGCCTGACTTGGTACATTGCCGGCTGCCGAGGACAAACGCAGGACAACCATGACGACAGCGCTGGCGACGACCGGGGACAAGACGCCGCCAGCGGGCGCCGACCTGTTGCGTATCGTGGGCATCAATGAAGAGATCAAGGCGGTCGTCACGGTCGCCTTCAAGATCAATATTATGGCCCTCAACGCCATCTTCCTGGCCAAGCGGGCCGGCGCCGCGGCCCGTGGTTTCGGCGTGCTGTCCAACGAATTGCGGGTGTTTTCGCAGGACTTGCGCGACTGCATGGCGGCGTTGAACGGGCTGATCTACGGCTGTGTCGGCGAGGTTTCCCGCATGCTGCAGGATATTCGTCAGACTCGCCTGCTGCGCCAGGCCGCCGAGATGTCGCCGGGGGCTCAGTTGGGAGCGGTTCTTGCCGCCCGGCAAGTCAAGAACGACCGGCATGCCGAAAGCCTGACCCGCCAGCGCAAGCAGCTCAAGAGGGTGCTCGACGACGCTTTCCGCCTGGTCGAGCTGGGCGGCGTGCTGGCCAAGTCGGCCAAGATTGAGGCGGCTTACGGCCAGTCGTTCGCCGTGCCGCTGGCCCAGGTGTCCGGCGAGTTCGACGGCATTGTGGAGGAAATCCGCACCTCGCTGGAGTCCTTGCGCCGTTCGCCCTTTTTTACCGGGAAATAGGGAAATAGCGACACGGGCGTAGGGAAACCGGAGTAGATGCGGGAGTGGATGCGTGAAAAAAACCAAGACGATCTTTCAGGACGGCAATCACAAATGGATCGTTATCGTTCGCGATCCGGCGAAACCGGATTACCTGATCGATACCAACGAATACCTGGTCACCCATGATGGCAAGGGCCTGCTGCTCGATCCAGGCGGCGCCGAGATTTTCCCCGCCGTTTTTTCGGCCCTGTCGGCGGAATTCGACCCGACGGCGCTGGCCGGCATCTTCGCCTCGCACCAGGACCCCGACACCTGCTCGTCGCTAGCCCTGTGGCTGGAGTTCAACCCGGCCATGCGCTGCTACGTCAGCTGGCTGTGGAGCGGCTTCATTCCGCATTTCGGCGGCAGCGCCGAGACCTTCGTCAGCCTGCCAGACGAGGGGGGCGATATTTCGCTCGACGGCCTGATGCTGCGTGCCGTCCCGGCGCATTACCTGCATTCGTCCGGCAATTTCAATCTCTACGACAAGATCGCCCGGGTGATGTTTTCCGGCGACATCGGGGCGGCGCTGCTGCCGCCGGGCGAGGACGCCTTGTTCGTCGACAATTTCGACCGCCACATCCGTCATGCCGAGGCCTTCCACAAACGCTGGATGGGCTCGAACGAAGCCAAGCGCCGCTGGTGCGAACGGGTCTCGCAGATGGATATCGACATGCTGTGCCCGCAGCACGGGGCGATCTATCAGGGGGCCGATGTCCAGCGCTTCATCAACTGGTTCGACGAATTGCAGGTCGGCGTTGCCGGCGACTGATTGTGTGCGGATTTGACCGTGGTCAAGGTGTGCATTCGCGGCAAGCCCCGAGAATGTTGAACACAGAACACATACCCAAGAGAGCTGTCATGACCACAATACGTACTTTCATGAGCGACGACCATCGTCGCTGCGATGACTACTTCGCCGAGGCCGAGCAGGCGCTGGGCAACAAGAATCTGGAAGCGGCGCGCGCCGCCTTCGGGCATTTCCGTACGGCCTTGCGGGCCCATCTCGAATGCGAGGAAAAAACCCTGTTCCCAACCTTCGAAGCCAAGACCGGCATGACCATGGGGCCGACCCAGGTCATGCGCATGGAGCACGAGCAGATGCGTGCCCTGCTCGACGAGGCCCTGGGCGCCCTCGAAGCCGGCGATACCGACGAATATCTTGGTATTGCGGAAAGCCTGCTGATCATGATGCAGCAGCACAACATGAAGGAGGAGAATATCCTCTACCCGATGTGCGACCAACACCTGTGGGCCGAATTGCCGGCCGTTCTAGAGCGCCTTGAAACGGAGCTGTGCCCGGAATGACTCATCCCAAGACCCCCCATGTCATCGATGCCCGCTACATGGAGCCGCCTGGCCCCTTCGTGGCGACCATGGAAATGCTCGATACCATCGCGGTCGGCGAGAAGATGCTGCTCCTGCTCTTCCGTGAGCCGCACCCGCTGTACAAGGTGTTGCGCCAGAACGGTCACGCTTTCGAAACCGAAATGTTGCCCGACGGTACCTTTGAAATCCTGATCACGCGCTGACCGGGCGCCTGTCCGGTTTCAGCCTCGGCTCTGTCATGCTGTCCTTTGAAAACGCGCCGCCTTTTGCTGCGCCCCTGCGCTTCTTCCTGACGGCGCCGTTCTTTGCCGTCCTTGCCGGCCTGCTGGTGGCCTGGGAAGGCCCGGGCGTGTTCGGCTCGCGCTGGATGCCGGGCACCCTGGCCGCCACCCATCTGATCACCGTCGGCTTCATGTTGCAGGTCATGCTCGGGGCCATGATCCAGATCCTGCCGGTGGTCGCCGGTGCCGGTCTGTCCCGGCCGCTGGCCGTGGCCCGCATCGTCCATGTCGGCCTGACCGCCGGTGTCCTGTTGCTGGCTACCGGTTTTCTGGTCGGTGCGCCGTGGCTGCTGAGCAGCGCGGCGCTGGTGCTTGGCACGACGGTAGCCCTGTTCCTGCTCTCCACGCTGCCCCGCTTGCTCGGCGTGCCGTCGACCAGTCCGACCATCCGCGGTCTCAAACTGGCTCTGTTCGGACTGACCGGGGTGGTCAGCCTCGGTGTGCTGATGGCACTGGCGCTGGCGCACGGCTGGGCCTTGCCGCTAGCCGCGCTGGTCGATCTGCACGCCGGCTGGGGACTGGGCGGCTGGGCCGGCGTCCTGCTCGCCGCCATGGCCTATGTCGTGGTGCCGATGTTCCAGCTTACGCCGGGCTATCCGGCGCGGCCGAGCTGGTGGTTCCCGGTGTCCATGCTCGTCCTGCTGCTGTTGTGGAGCGTTGCCGTGCTCGCCGATCAGGTCTGGCTGGTCCGTCTCAGCCAGGGGCTGGCCGCCGTCGTCGGCCTCGCCTTCTGCGGGCTGACCATGCGCCTGCAGGGCAAGCGGCGCCGGGCGCGGGCCGATGCCACCTATCGTTACTGGCAGTTGGGCCTGGGGGCAGGCGTCGTCGCCTTGCTGATGCTGGTGGTTGCTTCCGTATGGCCGGCAGCCGGCGAACTCGCCGGATGGACGCTCGCCTTCGGTATCCTGATCGTCGCTGGCGGCTTTCTGCCCTTCATCACCGGCATGCTGTACAAGATCGTCGCCTTCATGTCCTGGATGAATCTGCAGAACTACGGCCAGGCCAAGGTACCGGCCCCGGCCATGAACAAGATCCTGCCTGACGCCGATGCTGACCGCCAGATGCTGGCCTACGGCGCTGCCCTGGTCCTGCTGCTGGGAGCCGTGGTTGTCCCGGACTGGCTGGCCCGGCCGGCTGGTTTGGCCTTTGCCCTGGCCAACGGCTGGCTGTGGTGGAACGTGATCGGCGCCGCCCGGCGCTATCGCCAGGCGCAGGCCGATATGGCCGAGAAATTGGCGAAAAAGCTGGCCGGGACGGCTGCGCCCGGATGAGCTACCTGGCGCTCAAACATCTGCATGTGACCTGCGTCGTGCTCAGCGGCCTGGGCTTCTCCCTGCGCGGCTGGTGGATGCTGCGCGAGTCGCCGCTGCGCCAGCATCGGCTGACCCGCGTGCTGCCCCATCTCATCGATAGCTTGCTGCTCGGCAGCGCGCTGAGCATGGCCTGGCTGAGCGGCCAGTATCCCTTCGTCAATGGCTGGCTGACCGCCAAGCTGTTTGGCCTGATCGCCTACATCGGGCTTGGCATGATGGCGCTCAAGCGCGGTCGGACCAAGGCGATCCGCACCCGCTACTTCGGGCTGGCGCTGCTCGCCTATGCCTATATCGTCAGCGTGGCGCTGACGCGCAATCCCCTCGTTCTGTTTTGACTTCGCACCGCCGCGCCGCAGCGGTGCAGTCGGCTTACATGCGCCCCAGTTTGCGATACAGCGTGTTGCGGCTGATGCCGAGCTGGCGGGCGGCCGACGAGATATTGCCGCCGGCAGCTTCCAGCGCCCGCATCGCCGCCTGACGGCTGATCGCATCCAGGCTGTTGGCCCCCTCGAGCGGCGCTGCCGCCCACGGGTCGTAGTTCGGCGCGCTGGCGCTCGGCGTCAGCGGCGAGGTCTCGAACAGTTCTTCCGGCAGATGGGTCTCGGTAATCAGCGTTTCGTCGTCGTCGAGCAGCGCGATGGCCACCCGGATGACGTTGAACAGCTGGCGGATGTTGCCCGGCCAGGCATAGCCTTCGATCGCCTGCAGCGCCCCTTCCGAGAAGCGGACCGGGTTGCTGCGCGACGCCGTTTCGGCGGCGGCCAGCTTGGCTACCATGATGCGGATGTCGGTCCGCTCGCGCAGGGCGGGCAGGGTGACGCTCATGCCGTTCAGGCGATAGTAGAGATCCTCGCGGAAAGTGCCACGGGCGACCTCCTCACGCAATTTGCGGTGGGTGGCGCAGACCAGCGAGATGTCGACCTGGATGGAGCGCGTGCTGCCCAGCGGCGTCACGCAGCGTTCCTGCAACACGCGCAGCAGGCGGGCCTGCAGGTTAAGCGGCATGTCGCCGATTTCGTCGAGGAACAGGGTGCCCCCGTGAGCCTGTTGGATCTTGCCGGGGGCGCCTTCCTTGCGGGCGCCGGTAAAGGCGCCGCCCTGGTAGCCGAACAGTTCGGACTCGATCAGGGTTTCCGGGATCGACGCGCAGTTCAGTGCGACGAAGGGGGCGTCATGGCGGGGGCCGCTGTTATGGAAGGCCTTGGCGAACATTTCCTTGCCGGCCCCCGATTCGCCCTGGATCAGGATGGGAATGTCACGGCCGAGCATGCGCCGGGCACGTTCGATGGCCGCCTGCAGGCGCGTATCGCCGGTGTTCAGCGTATCGAGGGTCAGGGTCGGTGCGCTGCCGCCATCGGGGCGGCGGAGCGGCCGGGGAGCCGCCGGTTCGTCGAAGACGCGGCCGGCCACGGTGAGCGGCGGCAACTGCCCGCGCAGCTGGACGTGGAAGGCCTTGCCATTGACGCTGATTTCGCAAGTCGCTTGCGGGTTGTGGCGCAGGCGGTCGACCAGTGTAGCCAGATTGCTTTCGAAGACCATCGAAAAGTCGCGGCGCACGGCATCGACCTGGCGGATGCCGAGCAGTTCAGTCCCGTTGCGGTTGATGGCGAGGACCTGACCGTCCGGTGACACGGCGGCGATGCCTTCCTTCGGGCTGCCCAGGTAATCGGCACGGCCGTGGAAGCAGACGAGGATATCGCGGGCGTGCACCGATTCGAACAGGCGCTTTTCGACGATGGCCGACGACAGGCGGACCAGTCCCAGCGTATGGCGCTGGTGGCTGCGGTAGTCGCCGGAAATGTCGAGAACGCCAATTAGGCGGCCGTCCGGCCCGAAAATCGGGCTGGCGCAGCAGGTCAGGAAGCCGTTGTGTTCGAGAAAGTGCTCGCCGCCGAACACGGCGACCGGGGCTTCTTCGGAGAGGGCGGTGCCGATGGCATTGGTGCCGCGCTGGTTTTCATCCCATGAAGCGCCGGCGAGCAGGGCGACGCGGTCGGCCCGGCTGACGAAGTCTGGGTCGCCGACGGTTTCCAGGAGCAGGCCGTTGGCGTCGGCCAGGATGACCATGCTGCCCGATTCGCGAATCTGCTCGAAGACATGCTCCATGATCGGTCGGCCCTGCACCAGCAGGTAACGGTTGCGATCTTGTTCGGTTTTGAGCGCGACGCGATCCATTGCGTCCATTACGGGAGCGTAACTCGTGTCGTCCAGGCCGAACCGCCGGCAGCGCTCCCATGAGCGCAGGATCATCGGGTCGACGAGACCGTCCGGCAGGGTGCCCTGATCGAAGAACAGCTGTCGTGCCTGTTGCAGCCGCTGGTCGTGCTCGTCGGCCAGCAATTGTATTTGTCCCATCGCTCCTCCGGATGCTCCAGATTTTTATTGTATTGTTCCAAAACGTAACACCTGCCCTGTTTATTAGCAACGTGGTGAGCAGTGCGTACTTTCTTTGAGCAAGTGGCGTGCCACACGTTCAGTAATTTGTCCATTTTGTCCGATTTTCACTATAAGGTGCGATAAAAAATGCTTTTCTCGCATTGCCGGTTGCCTGGCACAGGGTTTGCAGAAGACTAGGCACAACGGCAGTAACCTGACCTCAATCAAGGAGACATTGTGAAACACGCTTCCCGTACCTTCTGCGCCATCGCCGCAGCCCTGTTCATCGGCGTCGCCGCACCCCAGGTTTTCGCCCACGGCGACGTCGTGCCGCAAGCCGTCGATACGACCGGCCTGAAGAATCTCGGTGCTGATTTCCTGCCGAGCAACCCGTACCGCAAGGACAAGACGGCGATCCGCATCGGCGATTCCGCCTTCAACCAGAACTGCGCCCGCTGCCACGGACTGGGCGCCATTTCCGGCGGCATCGCCCCGGACCTGCGCTACCTGCCGCTCGGCGACGAAGGCGACGAAGTCTTCCTGCAGCGTATCCGTCGTGGTTCCGTGCGCGACGGCCGTGTTTACATGCCGCCGTTCGAAGGCACCCTGTCGCAGGAAGCGATGTGGGCCATCCGTACCTGGCTGGAAACCGTTCATGAAGAATAATCGCCGTCTCTGGCTGAAGGCCTGTGCCGCACTGCCCATGGCCTTTGCCCTGCCGGCTTCGGCTCAGGACGCCTTGGCCACGGTTCGCCAGAAGGGTCGTCTGCGCGTGGCGGTCTACAATGACTTCCCGCCCTACGCGATGGCTGGCGGCAAGGGCATCGACGCCGACATCGCCCGCGCCATCGCCGCCAAGCTGGGGGTGACGGCCGAGATCGTCGGCTACAACGCCGACGAGGATATGAACGACGACCTGCGCAACATGGTCTGGAAGGGGCATTACCTCGGTACGCCGCCGTCGGACGTGATGATGCACGTGCCGGTCGACGAGTATCTGGCCCGTTCCAATGACAAGGTCCGCATCTTCGGCGCCTATCATCGCGAAACCCTTGCCCTGGCGCGCAATCCGGAGCGTATTCCGAAGGCGCCGTCCGGCTCGGCAGCGGTGGCGCTGGAAATCTTTACCCGCGAGAAGGTCGGGGTCGAGACCACGTCGCTGGCTGATTCCTTCCTGCTCTCCGTGCTCAATGGCCGCCTGCGCGACAATGTCGTGCATTTCAAGACGGTGGCGGAAGCCGGCAAGGCCCTGGTCGACGGCAAGGTTTCCGCCGTGCTCGGCCAGCGTGCCGAAGTGGAAGCCGCGTTGCAAGGGCAGAGCAAGGTCGTCATCGATACGCCGCATTTTCCCGAACTGAAAATGGACGGCTGGGCGGTGGGCATGGCGGTCAAGGTCGAGGATCAGTCGCTGGCCGAAGCCATCGGCGCCGCCTTGGCCGAACTCAAGAACGACGGTAGCATTGCCGCAATCTTCAAGCGTCACGGCATTTCCCACCAACCCGTCTGAGAGCCTTCATGCGACTCTATTCCCTGCTTGGAGCGGCCTTGCTGGCTGCCTTCGGTGGACCGGCCTTGGCCGGTCCGCTGGCCTATGTGCCCAATGAAAAGTCCGCTACGGTCAGCGTAATCGATACGGCTACCGACCAGCGCTTGCGTGATTTGCCGCTGGGCGAACGGCCGCGCGGTGTTGCCGCCGGAGAAGGGCGCCTCTATCTGACCGACGGCAAGACGGGCAACCTGCTGATTGTCGATACGGTGGCCGGCAAGCTGTTGAAATCGGTGCGGGTCGGCGATTCGCCGGAAGGCGTCAGCCTGTCGCCGGACGGCAAGCAACTGGCCGTGGCGGTCGAGGACGACAACAGTGTCGCCCTGCTGGCGGCCGCTGACGGGCGTCAGCAGGCGCGTATCAAGGTGCAGGGCAAGAACCCGGAGCATGCGGTGTTCAGCCCGGATGGTCGCTGGCTCTATGTCAGCGCCGAGGAAGCCGAGCAGGTTGATGTGATCGATCTCAAGGTCCGCAAGCAGGTGGGCAGCATTCCGGTCGGCAAGCGGCCGCGCGGTATCGGCTTTCTGCCCGACGGCAGCCGGGCCTATGTGGCGAGCGAGCTGGCCGGCAAAGTCTATGTGATCGATGTGCAGCGCCGCAGCGTGCTTACCGAAATCGCGGCTGGGCAGTATCCGAACGGGATCGCCGTGCAGCCTGACGGCAAGCGGGTCTTCGTCTCCAATGGCCGCGATCCGTCGGTGATGGCCATTGACGTGGCGAGCAACAACATCGTTGCCACCATCGAAGTCGGCAAGCGGCCGTGGAACATGGCCATTACGCCGGACGGCGGCAAGCTCTATGTCGCCAACGGCCGTTCCGGCACCGTGTCGGTGATCGATACCGCCGACCTGAAGAAAACCGCCGATATCGAAGTCGGCGAACTGCCGTGGGGAGTGAGCATCCGATGAGTGCGCAGCGCTATTCCGCGCCGGCGATGGTGCTCCACTGGGTGCAGGCGGCCATCGTCATCTGGTTGCTTTGGCTCGGCTGGACGATGATCGATCTGCCCAAGGGCGCGGAACGCAGCGCGGCCTACGGCTTGCACAAGTCGCTCGGCCTGCTCACCCTGCTGCTCCTGGCCGTGCGCCTGCTGTGGCGGGCCGGACGTCCGGCCCTGGCGCCGCTGTCGACCGGCACCGAGGCGCGGCTGGCCACGGCAGTGCACCACCTGCTCTATGTTTTCCTGCTCTTCGCGCCGCTCGCCGGTTTCCTGGCATCGTCGTTCACCCAGTATCCGGTGAAGTTCTTCGGCCTGGAGATGCCCCGCCTGGGCTGGCCGGACGAGGGCTTGAACGCTACTTTCAAGCTGCTGCATGTCGTTTTTGTCTGGGGTGGCGCAGCGTTGATCGGCCTGCATGTGGCCGGTGCCATCAAGCATGCCTTGTTGCGCGACGGAACGCTGTCCCGTATGTTGCCCTGGGGTGTGCTTCAGAAGTGAGCAGTGTGCTCCATTATGGAGCACAGTTGCTGCGCCGAAAGGGATGGTCGGCTTGCCGACTCTCCCTCTTCATAGGCCAATGGGCGGTTACCGAGCGAAATTTCTGCGATATCCGTGATCCGGGGCTGGCCAATCTGCCATGTGCATCATCTTGACGCTCATTCGGCGCCGTCTTTATCCGCACAGGTACAGAAATCGGTAAACTCGATGACCGGGGAGGCGCCATGCAGATTTTGGGTCGTTGCCGGTGCGGCAATATTTCATTCACGCTCGACTGGACGCCTGATCCGGTAGCGATACCGGCCCGGGCCTGCTCCTGTTCGTTCTGCGTCGCTCATTCCGCGGCGTGGACCGCCTGTTCCTCCGGCAAGCTGATGGTACGCATCAAGCGTCCGACGCTGGTCACCCGCCATAGTTTTGCCACGGAAACGGCTCAATTCCATATCTGTGCCAGTTGTGGCGACATTCCTATTGTGACCAGCCAGATTGACGGCCGAGTCTATGCGGTGGTCAATACCCGTATGCTGCAGGGGAGCGCAACGGCGCTGCTGCACTACGAGTCGGCCAGCTTCGATGGCGAGAGCGTGGCGGCCCGGCTAGAGAGGCGGCGTCGGCACTGGATTGCCGATGTCGTGATCGACGAAGATTCGGTTTGACGCGAGATTCCCGATAGCAGCCTCAGTCCTCACCGTTGCACCGGCGATGCATGCTCTCCGGGAATGCGTATGGGCAAATAAGTCATTTGAGCGCAGCGGCAATCGAACGTAAGGTAAAAGCACCTTACAGACACTTGTTGCAACGCTGCCATGACTTCGAAATCCTGCACCCCGCTCAAAATCACCATCCCCGCGGTCGATGGTTTCCCGTTGCAGGCCCATACCTGGGTGCATGCGCTGGAGGATGGCAAAGCGCCGCCACCGGTCGTCATCATCAATCCCGCCACCTCGGTGCACAGCCGCTATTACAGCCGTTTTGCCGACTTTCTCCACGCCCACGGCTTTAACGTCATCACCTACGATTACCGCGGCATCGGCGGCTCGCGGCCCAGTGAAATGCGTGGTTTCGACGCGAGCTGGCTGGATTGGGGCAGCAAGGACTTCGAGGGGGTTCTGCAATTTGCCGGCGCTTGCTTCAAGGGGCACGCCATTCTGGTCGCTGCGCACAGCGTGGGCGGTTTCCTGGTCGGTATGGCGCCGTCGAATCATCTGATCACCCGCGTTTTTACCATGGGCTCGCAATTCGCCTACTGGCGGGACTACGCCCGGCACAAGCGGCTCGCCATGTACCTGCGCTGGCATGTCGTCATGCCGGTGCTGACTGCCATCTTCGGCTACTTTCCCGGCAAGCGGCTGGGCTGGCTGGAAGATACCCCACGCGGCGTGGTCCGGGATTGGGTCGCCCCCCGCCCGCGTTTTGAGGACATCTACAAATCCGGTCCGCAGGCATTGTCGTCGGACGAGCGGGCGCAATTGGTCGAATCCTTTGGCCGACTGACCGGGCCGACCCTGGCGCTGTCGATGAGCGACGACGAGTTTGGAACCGTTCCAGCCATCCAGCGCCTCCTCGGCTACTACAAGAACAGTCCGTCGACCCACCTGCGCATCGAGCCCGGCGCGCTGGGCGAGCAGGCCATTGGGCACTTCGCCTTCTTCAATTCCCGTTACATGTACTCGCTGTGGCGCATTCCGCTAGCCTGGCTGCGCGATGGCAGGGTGAGCGAAGAGATTCCGGGGCGGCTCATCGGGCAGCCGTCGAGTCGGTAATCCGCGCCTCGCCGCGTATCCAGTCGATCAGAATTTGCACAGGCCTGCCCGGCTTGGCGTCCCGTTGGATCAGGCAATACAATTTGTTGGACTTGGGGCCCGGACAAGGTGTGGGCAAGGCAACCAGGCGCCCGTCGGCCAGCATCGGTGCGATCAGTTGGCCACGCCCCAGGGCGATGCCTTGGCCGGCGATGGCCGCGTGAATCAGTTGGTCGTACAGGTTGAAGCGGATGACGCTCTTCGGCTTGATGCCGGCCCAACCTTGCGATTCGATCCAGGCGTTCCATTGCCACCAGGGCGATGGGTCGCCTTCGAATTCGAGCAAAGTGGACCGGGCGATCGCTGCCGGGTCCAGTCCGGTTAGTCCCAAGCTGGGGTGGGCGACCGGGAAAATATCTTCGCCAAACAAGCGCGTCGCCCCGGGCGGCATCGTCGATTCCTGGCCATACCGTATGGCGATATCCAGGCCGTCCTTGCGCAAATCGACAAGATGGTTGCTGGCCGACAGGCGAACCTCGATTTCCGGGTGCTGCGCCTGGAAGGCACCCAGACGGGGTAGCAGCCACAGGCCGACAACGCCGATGCTGGCCGTCACGGTCACCGGTCGCTGGCGCTGGCTGTCCTCCAGCACGCCCAAGGCATCCTGAAGTTGCTGCATGGCGCTGTCGGCGGCCAGAAAAAGCTGCTCGCCTTCCGGGGTAAAGCGGATGGCGCGATGGCTGCGTTCGAACAGCTTGATGCCGAGGGCCGTTTCCAGGCCCTGGATCTGCCGGCTGACGGCCGACTGCGTCAGAAACAGATCGCCGGCGGCCAAGGTGATGCTCATGCGCCGCCCTACCGCGACGAAACCGCGAAACAGGTCGACGGACGGGATTTTCGCAAGGCTGACTGGCATGATCATTCCTCATGTATGGCGATTTGAACGAGCCTCCTTCGTCAATTCTAATGAGGCGATAACAAAATCAACAGACTCGGAATCATGAGTGCGGCTCATTCGTTAAATGAGCCGCAATGCAGGGTTTCCGTAGCAATCGGAAAGGTGCGCCAGCGCCTGCCGCCGGCGTTGTGGTTCAGGCCTTGAAGTAGGCGATCCCGACCTGCATCCTTTCGGCCATTCGTTGCAGCCCGAGGGCGGCAGCGGCGACATCACGGATCGCCGTGGCGTTGTCGTGGGCCTGGCGGGAGATGTCCTCGATGTGGCTGGAAATGGTGTTGCTCGCCTGGTGCTGCTCGTTGGCGGCGTGCGCGATGTCGGCGACCACCTGGCGGACTTCGCCGACGCTGCCGTCGATGCGCGATACGGCGTCGCCGGCCTGGCCGGCCAGCTTGACGCCGTGCAGGGCCATGTCGGAAACCTCGCGGATGCCGGCGACCGCCTGCTCGGTCTGCCCCTGGATGCCGCTGATCATCTGCGAAATCTGTTGCGTAGACTGGGCCGTACGTTCGGCCAGCTTGCGCACCTCGTCGGCGACGACGGCGAAGCCGCGCCCGCTTTCGCCGGCCCGGGCGGCTTCGATGGCGGCGTTGAGGGCGAGCAGGTTGGTCTGGTCGGCGATTTCGCGAATGACGGCGACGATATCGGAAATCTGCCGCGATGCCGCGCCGAGCTGATCGACGGCCTGGGCCGAGGTGGTTACCGAGTCGGCGATGCGAGCCATTTCGCCGGCCGCCCGGTCGACCACATGACGCCCGTCCTGGGTCAGCGTGCGCGACTGGTCGGTAAAGCCGGACAGTTGTTGCAGGCCGACCGTGGTGCTGCCGATGCTCTGCGTGATCTGCTCGACGGTTGCCGCCGTCGACGCCGCCGCATCGCTTTGCCGGGCGCTGCTCTGCTCGATGCGGCGGATGCTCGACGACAGCTGTTCCGACGCTGCCCGCAATTGCTGCGAACCGTCGGCGGTCTCGCGGATGACGCCGCCGATGCGCTGCATCAGCGTGTTGAATGCGAGCGCCATGGCGCCGAGTTCGCCGCCGCTGGCGACGCGGATCGGTTCGCGCAGGTCGCCGCCGGCGGCGATTTCGTCCATGCGCCCATTGAGGTGGGCGAGCGGCGCACTGATGCCGATGGCGATCCACCATGAGAGACCGACCAGCAGCAGCATGCCGAGGGCGATGCCGCCGCCGATGATGGCCGCTTGTCGGTGGAACTGCGCATCGACGTCGTCGATGTAGATGCCGGACTGGATGACCAGACCCCAGGGCGCGTAGAGGCGGGCGGTGGCCAGCTTGGGCAGCGGTGTCTTGTCGGCGCCGCGCGGCCACAGGTATTCGACAAATTCGCCCTGGCCCCGTTTGGCCACCTCGACCAGTTCATAGACGATGCGTTTGCCGGTGCTGTCCTTCAGTTCGCTCAGGTCTTTGCCGTTCAGTTCGGCCTTGAACGGGTGGCGGACCATGTGGTAACTGGTGTCGTACTGGCTGAAATAGTTGTCACCCTCGTAGCGCATCGCGGCGATAGTCGCTTGCGCCATTTCGCGGGCGGTTTCCAGCGGCAGTTCGCCGGATTCGGCGCGCTTGCCGTAATGTTCGGCGATGCTGTACGCGGTATTGACGATTTCACGGGTTTCCGCCCGCCTGTCTTCCAGAATCGAGTTACGCAACACGTGCAGACCGTAGCCGGCCGTAGCCAGCATCAGCACCAGGGCGCCAGCGACCAGCAAGGCCAGGCGATGGCGGATTTTCAATTGCGACAGCATGCGACCCCCTTAGATAATTGTATTTGGCATATTTTGACAGCATTGATGCGGTGCAGCAATGCCGTTTTCCCCGGTGCCGCCTATGGCCGACGGCTCCTCCCGTCCGGGCAGAAAAAAAGGCCGGCTCTGGTAGGAGCCGGCCTCTGAACGCTGCCGGATGGGCAGCGGGATACCTAAATCGTAAGTCCGATTAGTGGAACTGTTCTTCTTCGGTCGAGCCGGTCAGCGCGGTGACGGAGGACTTGCCGCCCTGGATCACGGTGGTGACGTCGTCGAAGTAGCCGGTACCGACTTCCTGCTGGTGCGACACGAAGGTGTAGCCACGGTCGCGGGCAGCGAATTCCGGCTCCTGGACCTTCTCGACGTAGGCCGACATGCCGCGCTTGGCGTAGTCCTGGGCCAGGTCGAACATGTTGTACCACATGGAATGGATGCCAGCCAGGGTGATGAACTGGTACTTGTAGCCCATGGCGCCCAGTTCACGCTGGAACTTGGCGATGGTGGCATCGTCCAGGTTCTTCTTCCAGTTGAAGGACGGCGAGCAGTTGTAGGCCAGCATCTTGCCCGGGTGAACCTTATGCACGGCTTCGGCGAACTTGCGGGCGAATTCCAGATCCGGCGTGCCGGTTTCGCACCACACCAGGTCGGCGTAGTCGGCGTAGGCGATGGCGCGGGAGATGGCTTGGTCCAGACCCTTCTTGGTCTTGTAGAAGCCTTCGGCGGTGCGTTCGCCGGTCAGGAACGGCTTGTCGTTCTCGTCGTAGTCGGAGGTCAGCAGGTCAGCAGCTTCTGCGTCGGTGCGGGCGATGACCAGGGTCGGCACGCCATAGACGTCGGCCGCCATACGGGCAGCGATCAGCTTTTGCACGGCTTCGGTGGTCGGGACCAGAACCTTGCCGCCCATGTGGCCGCACTTCTTGACGGAAGCCAGCTGGTCTTCCCAGTGCACGCCGGCAGCGCCGGAGCGGATCATGGCCTTCATCAGTTCGTAGGCGTTCAGCACGCCGCCGAAACCGGCTTCAGCGTCAGCAACGATCGGCAGGTGGTATTCAACGTGACCGGCATCGCCCTTGTTGATGTTCTTGGACCACTGGATTTCGTCGGCGCGGTTGAAAGCATTGTTGATGCGCTCGACAACCTTCGGCACGGAGTCAACCGGGTACAGGGACTGGTCCGGGTACATGGCGGCGTATTCGTTGTTGTCGGCGGCAACTTGCCAGCCGGACAGGTAGATGGCCTTGATGCCAGCCTTGGCTTGTTGAACGGCTTGGCCGCCGGTCAGGGCACCCAGGCAGTTGACGTACGGTTCGTTGTTGACGAGGTTCCACAGCTTCTCGGCACCGCGACGGGCCAGGGTGTGTTCGACCTGGAAAGAACCGCGCAGGCGGACGACGTCAGCAGCGGAGTAGCCGCGCTTGATGCCCTTCCAGCGGGGGTTTTCAGCCCAGTCTTTTTCGAGGGCGGCGATTTGCTGTTCGCGAGTGCTCATGTGAATTCCTCAAGAGATTTGGTTTTGGGGGAACGGCGTTGAACCTGATGAAGCCGGTGCAACGTCGATGGGTGAAGTATAGATAGTTTTTTGCAGGGCAGCAAGAGTCTTATATAAGACATAAGACAATATGTTTTCGTGTGAAAACATGGTCTTGTGCATTTATTTTCACGATGTGAAAACATGTTTGGTGCAGTGAAACGCGTCGCAGCAATTTTTCGTCGAGGTATCCGCCGAGGTATGTAATACATTGTAATAATGGGGAAACTACCGCCTTGACGCCTACCCGAAAGGGGTGTTGAATCCGACAAATTTCGTATTTTATTGGTTGATATATGGAAATATTGCGACAGCTATATGATTGGAATGAGAGAACCTTCTGGAACTCCCTGACCAAGAAGCTGATGAGCTTTTTGCTGCTCTTCTTCGTCGATCTGGGCTATCTGGGAATCTATTTCAGCCAGAAAAGCCAAGTGAACGAGGTGTTGCGCGGCTCGGGGGCCAGTGCCGAATCCTTGCAGAAGATTTCGGCCATGCTCGACCACGGCCTGATGCTGATGATCGGTCTGACCATCTTCGCATTGCTGTGGAACGTGATGCAGATTACCTATATCCGCTACCTGATCCTGCGCCCCATTCGGCTGATCTCGACCATCTTCGACGAAATCGGCCGTGGCGAAGGCGACTTCTCGCGCAATCTGCCGACCATCAGCCACGACGAATTGCGCACCCTGGCAGAATCCTATAACCGCTTTGCCGACAAGATGCGCGAGATCATCAGCGAAGTGCGCAAAATGAGTGTCAATATCGCCCGCGAAGCGGTGGTGGTGAAACGGACCGTGGCTTATACGGCCGGACAGGCCGGCAAGCAGGGCGAGATCGCCGGCGCCGTCTTCGGCGCCAGTACCGAAGCGATCCAGGCCATTCACGAGGTGTCGAGTTCGACCGAACTGATTTCGCATTCGACCGATGCCAACCTGGCGACGGCGCGCTCGTCGCTGAACGAGATGCACGAGATCGTCACCAAGGTCGTCATGGTCAGCGACAAGCTGGGCGTATTCAACGATACGGTCGGCCATCTCGCCGAGCGCTCGGACAGCATCCGGCAGATCGCCGGCCTGATCAAGGATATCGCCGACCAGACCAATCTGCTGGCGCTGAACGCCGCCATTGAAGCAGCCCGCGCCGGCGAAATGGGTCGCGGCTTTGCGGTGGTGGCCGATGAGGTCCGCAAGCTGGCCGAACGGGTCAATGTTGCGACGCAGGAAATCACCGACAACATCGGCAGCATGATTTCGCTGGTCCGCGAGACGCAAAGCGAAAACGAGGTGATCAACCACGACATCCAGCAGACGCGTCAGGTGGTCGAGCGTTCGTCAGGCGAATTCCAGCGCATGGTCGGCGATTTCGAGCGGACCGGTGATCAGTTGAACCAGATCGCCGCGGCCATGGAACAGTTGACCGCAACCAACGGCCAGGTGCACGAGGCGGTAACGCAGGTGCATGATCTGTCGAACAACGTCTGCGGCAGCATGAAGGATTCCGAGAAGTCCACCCTTACCTTGTGCCAGGCCACTGAGAGCGTCCAGGAACTGGTTTCGCGCTTCAAGATCGGCCGTGGCGCTTTCGACATCGTGATCGACCGCGTCAAGGAATTCCGCGATCAGCTGCAGACCAGCCTGGAGGGCATGAAGGCGCGGGGTATCAACGTCTTCGACCGCGACTATCGCCCCGTTGCCGGAACCAATCCGCAGAAATACTCGGTGAGCTACCAGGATGCCTATATGCGCGAATGCCAGCGCATGCTCGACGATGCGCTGAACAGCATCAAGGGCGGCGCCTATGCGGTCGGCGTCGACGTCAACGGCTTTCTGACCGCCCACAACGCCAAATATTCGAAGCCGATGACAGGCGACTACCAGACCGATCTGGTCGGCAACCGCACTTGCCGCAAGTTCGAGGCGCCAACCGAATTGCGGGCGGCGCGCAACACCCAGCCCATGCTCTTGCAGACCTATATCCGCGATACCGGTGAGGTGCTGTGCGACATCGCCATGCCGATCATGGTTGGCGGTCAGCATTGGGGCAACGTTCGCGTCGGCTGCGACAGCGTGGCGCTGCTCGATTCCTGAGTGCTTGTGGCAACGGTGCCTGCAGGCACCGTTGCCGTGCTGATCACCCGATCAGCGGTTTGGCCGCGACTAGGACGCCATCCTCGTCGGCATAGAGATATTCACCGGGATTGAAGGTGACGCCGCCAAAGGTGACGGCCACGTTGCGGTCGCCAATGCCCTTTTTGAGCGTCTTTTGCGGGTGGGTGTTCAGCGCCCGGACACCGATGTCGATGCCGTTGATGTCGCCGGAGTCGCGGATGCAGCCGTAGACCACGACGCCTTCCCAGCCGTTCTTGTGAGCCAGGATGGCCAGCTGGTCGCCGACCAGGGCGCAGCGCAGCGAACCGCCGCCGTCGATGACCAGAACCTTGCCCTTGCCATCCTCGCCGAAGAGTTCGCGAACCAGCGAATTGTCCTCGAACAGCTTGAGCGTCACGATCTCGCCGGAAAAACTGGTGCGGCCGCCATAGCGCTGGAACATCGGGGCGACGACACGAACGCTTTTGCCGAGTTCGGCCTCGAATTCATCGCACAGGTCGGGGGTCTTGAAGGTCATGGTGGAGTCCTTGAAATAAAAAAAGCCGTGCAATGGTGCACGGCTTTTGGGGTGGATGGCAATTATCAGACGGTCGCTTCCGCCTTTTCCTCGCTGAAACCGAGGACGATCTTGCCGTCCTTGTCGAGATCGACGTTGACGTGGCCGCCATTGGCCAGCTTGCCGAACAGCAGTTCGTCGGCCAGGGCGGAGCGGATGGTGTCCTGAATCAGGCGAGCCATCGGGCGGGCACCCATCAACGGGTCGAAACCCTTCTTCGCCAGCATTTCCTTCACCGCATCGCTGAAGTGCGCCTCGACCTTCTTCTCGTGCAGTTGCTCTTCCAACTGCATCAGGAACTTGTCGACCACGCGCAGGATGATCTCGTGATCAAGCGGCGCGAAGGAGATGGTCGCATCCAGACGGTTGCGGAATTCCGGGGTGAACAACCGCTTGATTTCGGCCATTTCGTCGCCGGTCTGCTTCGACGCGGTGAAGCCCATGCTCGATTTCTGCAGATCGGCAGCGCCGGCATTGGTGGTCATGATGATCACCACATTGCGGAAATCCGCCTTGCGCCCGTTGTTGTCGGTCAGCGTGCCGTGGTCCATGACCTGCAACAGGATGTTGTAAATATCCGGATGCGCCTTCTCGATTTCGTCGAGCAGCAGCACGCAGTACGGCTTTTTGGTGATCGCCTCGGTCAGCAGGCCGCCCTGGTCGAAGCCGACATAGCCAGGCGGGGCGCCGATCAGGCGCGAAACGGCGTGGCGCTCCATGTACTCCGACATGTCGAAGCGCTGCAGTTCGACACCCAGGCAATAGGCCAACTGCTTGGCGACTTCAGTCTTGCCGACGCCGGTCGGGCCGCTGAACAGGAAGGAACCGATCGGCTTGCCGGGATTGCCCAGCCCGGAACGCGCCATCTTGATCGCCTTGGCCAGCGCATCAATTGCCTTGTCCTGGCCGAAGACGGTGGCCTTCAGGTCGCGGTCGAGGTTCTTCAGCGCGCCGCGGTCGTCCAGCGAGACGTGCTGCGATGGAATGCGGGCGATCTTGGCGACAATTTCCTCAATGTCGGTCTTGTTGATGACCTTCTTTTGCTTCGACTTGGGAAGGATGCGCTGGGCGGCACCGGCTTCGTCGATCACGTCGATGGCCTTGTCCGGCAGGTGGCGATCGGTGATGTAACGGGCCGACAACTCGACGGCCGACGAGATGGCTGTTGCCGAATATTTGATGCCGTGGTGCGCCTCGAAGCGCGCCTTCAGGCCCTTGAGGATCTCCACTGTTTCGGCCACCGACGGCTCATTGACGTCTATCTTCTGGAAGCGACGCGACAGGGCACTGTCCTTTTCGAAAATGCCGCGGAATTCGGTATAGGTCGTCGCGCCGATGCACTTCAACTGGCCGGACGACAGCGCCGGCTTGAGCAGGTTAGAGGCGTCCAGCGTGCCACCCGAGGCGGAACCGGCGCCGATCAGCGTATGGATCTCGTCGATGAACAGGATGGCATGCGGGTTGTCCTGCAGGGCTTTGAGCACGCCCTTCAGTCGCTGCTCGAAGTCGCCGCGGTACTTGGTTCCGGCCAGCAGCGCACCCATGTCGAGGGAATAGACATTGGCCTTGGCCAGGATTTCCGGCACGTCGCTTTCCACCACCTTGCGGGCCAGGCCTTCGGCAATGGCCGTCTTGCCCACACCGGCTTCGCCAACCAACAGAGGATTGTTCTTGCGCCGACGACACAGGGTTTGGATGACGCGCTCCAACTCCTTGTCGCGGCCGATCAGCGGATCGATCTTGCCTTGCAGCGCCAAGGCGTTCAGGTTGATGGTGTATTGCTCGAGCGGTCCGGCTTCGCCCTTCTCGCCTTCGGTCTCGACTTCGCCTTCGGGAGCGGCCTTTTGCTGCGGCACCTTGCTGATACCATGCGAGATGTAATTAACCACGTCGAGCCGCGTCACGCCCTGCTTCTGCAGGAAGTAGACGGCATGTGAATCCTTTTCGCCATAAATGGCGACCAGCACGTTGGCACCGTTGACCTCTTTCTTGCCAGACGACTGTACATGCAGGATGGCGCGCTGGATGACGCGCTGGAAGCCCAGGGTCGGTTGCGTGTCGATGTCGTCTTCGCCGGACACGGTGGGCGTGTGCTCGTCGATGAAATTGGCGAGATCCTTACGCAGCGTGTCGGTTTTCGCACCACAGGCACGTAGGGCTTCAGCCGCCGACGGATTGTCGATCAGCGACAGCAGGAGATGTTCGACGGTAATGAACTCGTGGCGCTTTTGACGCGCCTCGACGAAGGCCATGTGCAGGCTGACTTCGAGTTCCTGGGCAATCATTCGTTTTCCTCCATGATGCACGCGAGCGGGTGTTGATGCTGACGGGCGAATGCGAGTACCTGTTCCACCTTGGTTGCAGCGATGTCGCGCGGGTAAACGCCGCACACGCCTCGACCTTCATTGTGAACTTGGAGCATGATTCGCGTCGCTTGTTCAGTGTCCAGAGAAAAAAAACGCTGCAGAACGGTAATGACGAAATCCATCGGTGTGTAATCGTCGTTCAGCAACACCACCTTGTACATCTTCGGCGGCCCCAGCCTGCTGCGCTGGGCCTCGAGTTGTCCGCCTTCCTGAAACTTCGTAGCCATGCATTCGATTCTATACAGTCCGACTCAATGTGCAATACGTCATATGTCGTGAACTACTCGTTTTCCAGTATGGAGCAAGCAATTCGCCTGCCTGAGATATGCTGCGCTGCGGCATAGAAACTTGTTGACGACATATTTCAAGTCGCGTAGAAAGCCATAGTGTTTGGCTTCAAGCTGCATCGGGATTGCCGTGAGCACCGGGTTGTTGAGCGCAAACAGGGAGTCGGGGAGACCCGGAAATTTGTTCGATTTTTGTAAGAAAGTAGCAAACATGGCACTCGGTACCGTTAAGTGGTTCAATGATTCCAAGGGTTTTGGCTTTATTACTCCGGATGATGGCAGCGAAGACCTCTTCGCACACTTCTCCGCCATCAATATGAATGGCTTCAAGACCCTGAAGGAAGGCCAGAAGGTCTCTTTCGACGTCGTGCAGGGTCCCAAGGGCAAGCAAGCTTCCAATATCCAGAGCGCTTAACTCGGATACAGATAAAATCAAAAAGCCCGCCTGATTCAGGCGGGCTTTTTTCGTCCCTGCTTTGGCGGACTGTAAAGTCAGCCGACGGTAATTTCGTCCTGGCGCTTGTCGCCAGTATTGTCAATCCAGCCCACGGCCAGTTTGTCGCCTGCCTTGATGCCGCGCACCTTGAAAGTGAAGAGCGGATTCTTGGAGATCGAGGTATTCAGTTGGCCATCGATGATCGCTTTTCCATTCAGGCTGATCGTGAAAGTCTGGATGAAGTGGGCGGGAAAGGTTTGTCCCTTGTCATCCTTGCGCAGCCCGGTTTCCATTGGATGCTGCATAAGGATGCGCACATCGCTCGTTTCGCCCTGATTTTGGGCGCGGATTTTGATCGGCTCGCCCATGTTCAGCCTCCGCAGCCGCCGAGGGTCACCTTGATTTCGCGGAAGGCGACATGGGACTTGCCGTCGCCGGTCTTGGCGACGACACGAATACGGGTGGTTTCCGACAATTTGATCTGCTCGCGGATGTAAGGCAGGACGGGACCGGAGAATTCGATGGCCGAACAGAGTGGCATCGGGTTTTTGTCAGCAAAAATGGCTAGGCTGCGCGTATTGGCGACATTGCAGCTGACTTCGACTTCCACCTTGGCGCCGTTTTCGGCAATTTCCGGCGCATTGATGACGATGTCACGGGTTTCCGTTGCTGTGGCGCTGCCATAGTTCTTCAGCGCGTCGCCCACATTGCGGGAGGTAAAGGCGGGCCGGTTCCATTCGGCAGCCAGAACGCGGGTCGGCATCAGCAGTCCGGTGCCCAGCAATGGGGAGAGGAGGGCGGCGGAGGCCCCAGCCTTCAGGAAATTTCTGCGCAGTTCGAACATGTTGTCGGAATGTTTATTCAGCGTGCCAGTGACCGGACTTGCCACCCTTCTTTTCGAGCAGGCGGATGCCGTCGATGCGCATGCCGCGATCGACGGCCTTGCACATGTCGTAAATGGTTAGCAGACCGACCGAAGCGGCGGTCAGCGCTTCCATCTCGACGCCGGTGCGGCCGTAGCATTCGGCGGTCACTTCACAATGGACGGCGTTTTGCGTCTCGTCGACGGTGAATTCGGCGGCAACGCGGGTCAGTGCGATCGGATGGCACAGCGGGATCAGGTCGCCGGTCCGCTTCGAGGCCTGTATGGCCGCGATGCGGGCGATACCCAGCACGTCGCCTTTTTTGGCCGAGCCGTCGCGGATCAGGGCCAGGGTCTCGGGTTGCATGAAAATGCTGCCGGCGGCGCGGGCCACGCGAGCGGTTTCGGCTTTGGCGCCGACGTCGACCATATGGGCCTGGCCGGCGTTGTCGAAATGAGTCAGGGTGGAATTGGTCACTGGCGTTACGTTTGGTTACGAACCACCGGAATGGCGGTATTCAAGGCTGCGCTATCATAGCACCATGCGTTTTCCCCAACGATTTGTCGCCCTGACCCTCGCTTGTGCGCTGGCTATCCAGCCGTTGTATGCCGACGAGTTGCCCGAACTGGGCGATATCGCCAGCAGCGAATTTTCCCTGAACACCGAGAAGAAAATCGGCCTGCAGATCATGCACGACATTCGCTGGCGGGAACCGGCTTATCTTGACGACGCCGACGTCGAAGTCTATCTGAACCAGCTGGGCGGGCGCCTGGCGGCGGTCAGCAACGATCCGGGATTCGGCTTTTTCTTCTTCGCGATCAACGACCCGAACATCAACGCCTTCGCCATGCCCGGTGGCTATATCGGCGTGCATACAGGCCTGATCCTGTCGGCGCAGACCGAGTCCGAACTGGCCGGGGTGCTCGGCCACGAAATATCTCACGTCACGCAACGCCATATCGCGCGGCAGATTTATCAATCCAAGCAGGTCAGCATGGCCTCCATGGTGGCCATGGCGCTGGCCCTACTGGCCGCACGCTCGAGCGGCCAGGTGGCCGGCGCTGCGATCGCCACTACGCAGGCCGGGGCGATTTCGTCGCAACTCGCGTTTTCGCGGGATTTCGAGCGCGAGGCCGATCGCCAGGGTTTCGACGTTTTGCGCAAGGCGGGTTTCGACGTGCGCGGCATGGGGGCATTTTTTGCCCGCCTGCAGCAGGCGGTGCGCCTCTACGAGAACAATGCGACGGCTTATCTGCGCACCCACCCGTTGTCCGGCGAACGCCTAACCGACATGCAGAACCGCGAGCAGGCCGTGCCCTATCGGCAGGTGACCGACAGCGTCGATTTCCATCTGGTCCGCGCCAAGGTGCGCGCCATGCAGGGGACGCCGCGCGATGCCGTCAAGGACATGGAAGTGCTGCTGCAGGAGAAGAAATTCGCTTCCGAGGGAGCGATCCATTTCGGTCTCGCCTATGCGCGCTACCGGGTTCGCGACTGGAGCGGGGCCGAGAAGGAACTCGAGGCCGCGCGGCGCCTGAAGGTGATGGCGGCGATGCTGGAGCACCTGCGGGCCGACTTGCGTCTAGCACAGGGCGACACGACCGGCGGGCTGGCCATCTACCGCGATGCGATGGTGCGCTATCCGCTCAATCTGGCCTTGGTTTATGGCTATGGTGCAGCGCTGACCGGGGCACGCCGCTTCGACGATTCGCTGCGTTTTGCCGAAGCCCAGCTCACTAACTATCCCGAAGATGTCCAGTTGCACAAGCTGCGCGCCGAGAGTTATGCCGGCCTGGGGCGGCGTGCCATGCAGCACCGCGCCCTGGCCGAGGTCTTCATCCTGCAGGGGCAGACGGCAGGCGCCGTCGAGCAATTGATGCTGGCGCAGAAGGCCGGAGATGCCAATTTCTACGAAATGTCGTCGATCGATGCCCGTCTGCGCGAGATGAAGCGCCGCCAGATCGACGAACTCAAGGAAAAACGCAATTAGGGTTAAAATCGAAACTTGACTCTTCAGCTGAACGACCATGGAATTCGATCGCGATCTCGACGTAAAGGGCTTGAATTGCCCGCTTCCCATCCTGCGCACCAAGAAGACTCTGGCTGAAATGGATTCGGGCCAGATTCTGCGCGTTGTGGCGACCGATCCAGGCTCATTGAAGGACTTTCCCGCCTTCGCCAAGCAGACCGGTAACGAACTGCTCGAGCACAAGGAAGAAAACCGGGTTTTCGAGTTCTTCCTGAAGCGCAAATAAACACCCCGTTCACCGCTTTTTTTGAAGACAGGCAGGCGCCGGCAGGCGAACCTGCCGCTTGGCGTTTCGACGGGCTGATCGATTGCTTCGAAGTCCGTGACCATGCATCACTGGCACGCACCTTGGAGTCGCTGCAGGCAGCGCCGGGCTGGGTCGTTGTGGCTCTCGAATACGAACTGGGTTATTTGCTCGAACCGAAGTCGGCGCCGGCGGGCTGGATGCCGGGTACGCAGGTATTGGCCCGTTTCTGGCGCTTTGCACAACGGGTTTCGATGGTCGCCGAGGAAGCCGACGACTGGCTGCATGAACGTGCGGCGGGAGCGGTCAGCGGGATCGGCGGGTTGCACGCAGCCATCGAACAAGCTGGCTATACCGTGGCGGTCGAACGCATCAAGGAACTGATTGCGGCCGGCGATTGCTATCAGGTCAATTTCACCTTTCCGTTGTCGTTCGACTGGTTCGGCTCGACGGCCGCCCTGTATGCCCGCTTGCGCCAGCGCCAGCCGGTGCGCTACGGCGGTTTTGTCGGTGACGGCAAGGAAGCGCTGGTTTCGCTGTCGCCGGAGTTGTTTCTCGAACGCGTCGGCAATCGCCTGATGACCCGGCCGATGAAAGGGACGGCGCCGCGTAGCGCGCCCGCCGAGCAGTTGCGGCAATCGACCAAGGATCGCGCCGAAAACCTGATGATCGTCGATCTGCTGCGCAACGACCTGGGGCGCGTGGCACAGCACGGCAGCGTGGTGGTGGACCGGTTGTTCGATATCGAGGACTACCCGACGGTGTGGCAGATGGTGTCGGAAGTGTCGGCCACTGTTGGTCCGCAGGTCTCATTCGGTGACATCCTGCGCGCGCTGTTTCCCTGCGGCTCGATTACCGGGGCGCCGAAAATCCGGGCCATGCAGATCGCCGCCGATCTCGAGTCGACACCGCGCGGACTCTATACCGGCGCCCTGGGCTGGCTCGCTCCGAACGGCGATTTCCGGCTCAACGTCGCCATTCGCACCCTGGTCTTGCAGGCCGGAGGAAAGGGCAGGCTGGGCGTCGGCAGCGGCATAGTCGCCGATTCCGAAATCGGTGCCGAATGGGCGGAGTGCCATCTGAAAGCCCGCTTCCTGCGCGATGACGATCCGGGCCTGCAACTGATCGAAACCCTGCGCCGCGAGGAAGGGGTTTATCCACGACTGCAACGGCACCTCGACCGTCTGCACGCTTCGGCTGGTTGGCTGGGCTTTGGCTTGGATGAATCGCAGGTTCTGGCGGCCTTGGCGGCGCAGCCACAGAATGGAACATGGCGCGTCCGCCTGACGCTGGCCAAGGACGGCGACTGCCAAGTGGCTTCCTTTCCGCTGGCCGGGGAGCCGCCGGGCATTCGCCATGCCGTGCTGGCCGCAACGCCGATCGACTCGGCTTATCCCTTGCGGCGGCACAAGACGACGGACCGGGCGCTTTACGACGAGGCGCTCATGGCGATTGTCGGCGAGCCGGTCGTATTCGATCAGGTGTTCCTGAACGAACGGGGCGAAGTCGCGGAAGGGGCGCGCAGTAACGTCTTTGTCGAGCGGGAGGGCATCCTGCTGACACCACCGTTGAGTAGTGGTGCCTTGCCCGGCGTGCTGCGGGCGGAACTACTGGCGGAGGGGCGGGCCAGGGAGCAGATCCTGTGGCCGGCCGACCTCGAGGATGGTTTCTGGCTGGGCAACGCGCTGCGCGGACTGGTCCGGGTCGCGCTGCGCCAGGCCTGAAAACCGCAGTCTTCAGGCCTGGTCTGGCGGTTTATTTGCGCAGCTTGCGCAGGTAGAGGCCGGCCATCATGAACAGCGCGGCGCCAATGCCATAGGTGAAGGCCCTGGAAACATCGACATCCTGGTAGGCAACCAGCACCGGCGTTTCGTTCTCGAGCTTGTAGCGGATGGTGTTCTGGAAATACCAGGAAGACGCCTTGACCTCGTAGATGCCGTCTTCCTTCTTCCACTTCAGCCAGTTCTTCTCCTCCTCGACGTCGCCGGCCGGCTGGGCCGGCTCCAGCGAGGCGTACAGGCCCTTGGCCTTGGCCTCGGCAAAATCGCCGTAGGCAATGCCGCAAGGTTCCTTGGTGGCGGCGCAGACGGCTACGATGCGGAACGCGGGCTTCCAGACCGGGTCCTTCTTTTCCCAGGGCCACGAGCTGATGAAGGCGACGGTGCACACACCGACCAGACCGGAGAAAATCATCAGGGCAGTGAATATCGTGGCGAAGAAGCCGCGTTTGTCTTCCATTTTTCTCTCTTTACTCAGCCCAGTTTGGCCAGTTGCGGTTTGAGTTGTTCCAGCGTCGCCGTGAATTCGGCAACCCGCTGTTTTTCCTGTTCGACAACGGCGGCCGGGGCGCGAGCAACGAAGCCTTCGTTCGAGAGTTTGCCCTGGGCGATGGAAATCAGCTTCTCCAGCTTTTCGATTTCCTTCTTCAGGCGCTCGCGTTCGGCGGCAACGTCGATCTCGACCTTCAGCATCAGGCGCGTCTCGCCGACCACGGCGACCGGTGCCACGGCGTCGGCCGGCATGTCGTCCACGATTTGTACCTCGGACAGCTTACCCAGAGCTTGCAGGATGGGGGCGAACTCGCGGATTTCATCGCCGCCGCCGGCTACGATCAGCGGTGTACGCTGGGCCGGGGAAATGCCCATCTCGCCACGCAGGTTGCGGCAAGCGTAGGCCAGGGCCTTGAGGCGCTCAACCTTGGCTTCGCTGGCGGTGTCGATCTTGTATTCCTCGGCGCGCGGATAGGCGGCGAGCATGATCGAGTCGTGCGTCTTGCGGCCGGCAATCGGCGCCACGGTTTGCCACAGTTCTTCGGTGATGAAGGGGATCAACGGGTGGGCCAGGCGCAGTACGGCCTCCAGTGTGCGCACCAGGGTGCGACGGGCGCCGCGCTGCTGGGCATCATTGCCGGTCTGGACTTCGACCTTGGCGATTTCCAGATACCAGTCGCAGAACTCGTCCCAAATGAACTTGTAGACGGCCTGGGCGATCAGGTCGAAACGGTAGTCGGTGAAATGCTGTTCGACTTCCTGCTCGACGCGCTGCAGCTGGCTGACGATCCAGCGGTCGGCGAAGCTGAATTCGAGCGGCGCAGAGCCGCCGCAGGCCGGGCCGCCCTGCTGGTGTTCGAGGGCCAGGTCATGGCCTTCGACATTCATCAGCACGAAGCGGGTGGCGTTCCACAGCTTGTTGCAGAAATTGCGGTAGCCGTCGCAGCGGTTCAGGTCGAACTTGATGTCGCGGCCCGGGCTGGCCAGCGAGGCGAAGGTGAAGCGCAGGGCGTCGGTGCCGAAGGACTGGATGCCCTCCGGGAATTCCTTCTTGGTCTTCTTGGCGATGCTTTCGGCCTGCTTCGGGTTCATCAGTCCAGTCGTGCGCTTTTCGATCAGCTTTTCCAGGTCGATACCGTCGATCAGGTCGATCGGATCGAGCACGTTGCCCTTGGACTTGGACATCTTCTGGCCTTCGCCGTCGCGGATTAGGCCATGCACATAGACGTGCTTGAACGGAATCTTGCCGGTGACGTGCTTGGTCATCATGACCATGCGGGCGACCCAGAAGAAGATGATGTCGAAGCCGGTGACCAGCACGGAGGAGGGCAGGTATTGCTGCAGCACCTGATTGGTCGCGTCGGTCGCTTCGTCGCCGCTCCAGTCCAGGGTCGAGAACGGCCACAGGGCGGACGAGTACCAGGTGTCGAGGACGTCCTCGTCACGGGTCAGCTGACCGGCATAACCGGCATGGTCGGCCTGCTTGCGGGCTTCTTCCTCATTCTGGGCGACGAAGACCTCGCCATTGACGCCATACCAGGCCGGAATCTGGTGGCCCCACCACAGTTGGCGGGAGATGCACCAGTCCTGGATGTTGTTCAGCCACTGGTTATAGGTATTGACCCAGTTTTCCGGGTAGAACTTGATTTCGCCGGAATGGACGACTTCGAGGGCCTTCTCGGTGATCGACTTGCCGTCGGCGCCCGGCTTGGACATGGCGACGAACCACTGGTCGGTGAGCATCGGTTCGATGACGACGCCGGTACGGTCGCCGCGCGGCACTTTGAGTTTGTGCTTGTCGGTCTTTTCCAGGATGCCGAGGGCTTCGAGGTCGGCAACGACGGCCTTGCGGGCGTCGAAGCGATCCAGGCCGCGGTATTTTTCCGGGGCGGCATCGTTGATCTTCGCATCCAGGGTCAGGATGGAAATCATCGGCAGGCCGTGGCGCTGGCCTACGGCGTAGTCGTTGAAGTCGTGGGCTGGCGTGACCTTGACGCAGCCGGTGCCGAATTCGAGATCGACGTAGGAATCCGCAATGATCGGGATTTCGCGCTCGGTCAGCGGCAGTTTGACCATCTTGCCGATCATCGCCTTGTAGCGCTCGTCTTCCGGGTGCACCATCACGGCGGTGTCGCCGAGCATGGTTTCCGGACGGGTGGTGGCGACCACCAGGCTGCCCGAGCCATCGGCCAGCGGGTAGCGGATATGCCACATGAAGCCGTCTTCTTCCTCCTGCACGACTTCGAGGTCGGAGACGGCGGTGTGCAGCTTCGGGTCCCAGTTAACCAGGCGCTTGCCGCGGTAGATCAGGCCTTCCTTGTAGAGGCGGACAAAGGTTTCGGTGACCACCTTGTTGAGGCCGGCGTCCATCGTGAAGCGTTCGCGCTTCCAGTCAGGGCTGGTGCCCATGCGGCGCATCTGTTTGGTGATGGTGTTGCCGGAGTATTCCTTCCACTCCCAGACCTTTTCCAGGAACTTGTCGCGGCCGAGGTCGTGGCGCGAAATGCCCTGGGCGTCCAGCTGGCGCTCGACAACGATCTGCGTGGCGATGCCGGCGTGGTCGGTGCCCGGTTGCCACAGCGTATTGTGACCGCGCATCCGATAGTAGCGGGTGAGGGCGTCCATGATCGTCTGGTTGAAGCCGTGACCCATGTGCAGCGTGCCGGTGACGTTCGGCGGCGGCAGCAGGATGCAGAAATTGTCGGTCTTGCTGCGGTCGACGCCGGCCGCGAAGTAATTTTGACCTTCCCACTCGGGGTACCAGCGACGTTCGATATCAGCCGGCTCAAATGCTTTGGCGAGTTCCATGGACTTGTCGGAAAAGGGGGAAAACCGGAAATTATACCGGAGCGCAGCCCCGGCTTCGCCCGAATTCAGTCGCGCGGCGATGACGCGGCGATCATTTCCTGTTCGGCCAGGAACTCGCGCAAGGTTGATTCGATGATGCGGGGCAGTTCGGCGGCAAGGCGCTGTTCGACGCGACGGGCCAGTTCGCTGGCCAGTTGCTCGCGCAGGGCGGCATCGGAGGCAATGGTTGCCCCGGGCAGGGGGGCGACCGGAACGGCCTTGTCGTCGCTGGCCGCTACCGCTATTTCCGGCGCCATGTCGGCTTCCGGATGCGGGGTTTCGATCGGGTCCTCGGGCTGCTCCTCGTGCGGCTCCAGGGGAGGAGCCACGGCATCCTGCGCGGCCGGTGCTACCTCGAGCAGCACCGGAATGTCGTCATCGTCGCCGATGGCGTCGGTCAATATCGGAACGTCGTCAAAGCCCGCTTCGTTCGGGCGTTTGCGGTGCATCAGGGCATCGGCGCGGGCGAGGATAGGGCTGGGCACGACGATTCCTTAACGGTCGCTGAGGTCGAAGTAACGGACCTCGTAGCCGCGATCCTTGTAGAACTTGACGCGGTCGCGAGCGGCGTTGCGGTCGTCTTCGTCCTGGCCGACCACTTCGATCAGGCTTTCGAAGCGCGAAAAACCGGGTGGGATTTCACGGCTCAGGTTCATCAGACGCTCATCCTGCGCGATGGTCTCGAGCTTGTCGGTAATCAGGATCGGGGTTTCGGCGGCCAGCGGCGAGTCGGCGCGGCAGTGCGGCACGAAGCTGAGTGCCGAATGGGTCCACAGCATGCGGTCGAGGCTGCTTGCGACCTCAGGGTCGAGGGCATAGACCAGCATCTGTTTTTTCTTTGCGTAGGCACCGCTGAGCAAGGCACAGGCGGCAGCGATCCGGTCGCTGGCGCCGTGGTAGAAGAAAACCTGGGTCAATTGAGCTTGCCTGCGCGTTGCAACAGATAGTGTGTGAGCAGGGGCACGGGGCGTCCGGTGGCGCCCTTGTCGGCGCCGGATTTCCATGCGGTGCCAGCAATGTCGAGGTGGGCCCAGTCGAATTTCTTGGTGAAGCGCGACAGGAAGCAGGCGGCCGAAATGGCGCCGCCGTAACGCCCGCCGATGTTGGCCATGTCGGCGAAGGGACTCTTCAGCAGATCCTGGTAGTCGTCCCACAGCGGCATGTGCCAGGCGCGGTCGTTGGCTTCGTTACCGGCGTCCTGCAGATCACGGGCCAAGGCATCCTTGTTGGCGAACAGGCCGGTGGCGACCTGGCCGAGGGCCACGACGCAGGCCCCGGTCAGCGTAGCGACGTCGATCACAGTGTCGGGCTCGAAACGCTCGGCGTAGGTCAAGGCGTCGCACAGGATCAGGCGGCCTTCGGCATCGGTGTTGAGGATTTCAATGGTTTGGCCGGACATCGACGTGACGATGTCCCCCGGCCGGGTCGCATTGCCTCCCGGCATGTTTTCGGTGGCCGGAACGACGACTGTCAGGTTGATCGGCAGGGCCATGCGGGCGACGGCCTGCATGGTGCCGAGTACGCTGGCGGCGCCGCACATGTCGTACTTCATTTCATCCATGTCGGCACCCGGTTTCAGCGAAATGCCGCCGGTGTCGAAGGTAACGCCCTTGCCGACCAGGACGATCGGTTTTTCGTTGGTCTTGGCGCCCTTGTAGCTGAGCACGATCAGCTTCGGCGGCTGATGCGATCCGCGGGCGACGGCGAGCAGCGAGTGCATGCCGAGCTTTTCCATATCGGCGCGTTCGAGAATCTCGCAGTCGACCTGGAGGGCTTTAGCCATGCTCTGGGCCTGTTCGGCGAGGTAGGTCGGGTGGCAGACGTTGGGCGGCAGGTTGCCGAGCGTCTTGGTCAGGGCTACACCTTCGGCGATGGCCAGACCCTGCTGCAGGCCTTCTTCGGCCGGCGCCAGTTCGTTGCGGCGTTCGACGCTGATGGTCAGCTTGCGCAGCGGCCGGCGGATTTCTTCCTTCTTGCTCTTGAACTGATCGAACTTGTAAGTCGCATCCAGGGCGGCGACAACCGTCTGACGAACGCGCCAGGTGATGCTGTGTTTCCTTACCTGAAGTTCAGTCAGGAACAGCGTGGCGTCGAAGGCGCCGGTTTCGTTGAGCACCTTGACCGCGGTGCGGACGGCGCCGGCGAATTCCTTTTCGCGGAATTCCTTTTCCTTGCCCAAGCCGATGAGCAGGACGCGGTCGCACAGGGTGGACGGGACGTTGTGCAGCAGCAGGGTGCTGCCCGCCTTGCCTTCCATGTCGCCACGGCGGACGATGTCCGAAATGTAGCCTCCAGAGGCGTTGTCGAGCAGTTCGGCAGGGAGGGTCAGTTTCCTCGATTCGAAAACACCGACGACCACGCAGGCACTACGCTGTTTTTCCGGGCTTCCGCTTTTTATGCTAAATTCCACAAGCTGCTCCTGATCAAGGAAATATCAGTATTCGAGGGATTATCCTCGCATTTTTTCGGTTTCGTCAAAGCATGATATTCGAGCGCGCCGCCCGGCGCGAATTTGCCCAGGCAGCTGTCGGCATCAGCGTTGCACTGCTGGCCATTCTGACCTCTACCCATTTGATCCGTTTGCTCAAGGAGGCAGCGGGCGGACGCATTGCGCCAGAAGCAGTGGCGTCGCTGTTGGGGTTCGCGGCTTTGAATTTCATGCCCATTCTGCTGTCGCTGACGCTTTTCGTGTCCATTTTGCTCAGTTTGTCCCGCGTTTATCGGGATTCCGAAATGGTCGTCTGGTTTTCATCCGGCTTGCCCCTGACCGGCTGGATTCCGCCGGTATTGCGTTTCGCGCTACCGATCATCGTCGCCATCGCCGCCGTGTCGGGGTTTCTCGCGCCGTGGGCCAATTCCAGTTCGGCTGAATATCGCGAACGCCTGTCAGCGCGCAGCGAAATATCCCAGGTTTCACCCGGCGCCTTCCGCGAAGTGAAGAAGGGGCAGCGGGTGTTCTTCGTCGAAGGTGTGGGCGACGATGGCACCAATGTCGGCAACGTTTTTGTTGCGTCCTACCAGGAAGGCAAGTTGGGCGTGATCATGTCGGATTCCGGCTTCCAGGAAACCGCCGGCAATGGCGACCGTTTCGTCGTGCTCGAGCATGGGCGGCGCTACGAGGTCGAGCCCGGTAGTCCGGCCTTCAAGGTCATGGAATTCGAGCGCTATCGGGCGCGGGTCGAGGACGGCGAACCGGCATCGTCGGCACCGTCGCCGAAAGGCATGCCGATCACCCAACTGGTTCTCGAAGACAGCAATGTGGCGCGCGGCGAACTGCTGTGGCGCATCGGCCTGCCTGTGTCGGCGCTGATTCTCTGTCTGCTGGCCATTCCGCTTTCCTATGTGAATCCGCGGGCCGGGCGCTCGGCGAACATGTTGATCGCCATCCTGATCTACGCCATCTACAACAACCTGCTGTCGGTCAGCCAGGCCTGGGTGGTGCAGGGCAAGATGTCGTTCTGGGTCGGGGTGTGGGCCGCTCACGCCGTGATGCTGCTGCCCTTGCTGGCCTTGTTCTACAAACGGATTGTCGTGCGCATGCCATGGCAGCGCTGGGGAAATTGATGTTTCGCCTGAATCTTTATCAGCGCTACCTGATACGCGAGACATTCGCTGCGGTGTTCCTTGTGCTCGCCGCCTTTTTAGCGCTGTTCGCCTTTTTCAACTTCATCGACGAACTGCGCAGTGTCGGCAAGGTCGGGTACACCGTCTTTCATGCGGCACTGTTCGTGGCGCTGGGCATGCCCGGTCTGATCTATGAACTGATCCCGATTGCGACGCTGATCGGAGCACTGTATGCCTTGTCGACGCTGGCGCGCCATTCTGAAATCACCGTTCTGCGTGCTTCCGGCCTAGCCACCGGCGATTTGCTGAAAACACTGTTCCGGGCAGCATTGCTGCTCGCCATCCTGACTTTCGTTGTCGGCGAGGCGCTGGTTCCTTTCAGCGAAAGGTTGGGGCGTGAAATCCGCGCCAAGGCGCTGAGCACGGTGATCGCCCAGAGCGGCTTTGACAGCGGCTTATGGGTCAAGGATGGGCGCAGCTTCATCAACATCCGCAGTGCGACGCCGGATGCACCCTTGCAAGGCGTGCGGATCTACAAGTTCGACAACTCAAATCAGCTTGAATCGGTCACCGATGCCCGGCAGGCTGAATTCGAATTGCCAGATCGCTGGCGTTTGCAGGATGTGGTCAGAACCGTGCTCGACGGCGATTCGGCGCACGTCGAAACCAGTCCTGGCGGCGAGTGGCGGTCGAACGTGACGCCGAATCTGCTGGCGGCGCTGATGGTGTCGCCGGAGCGCATGTCGCTGTTCGGTCTGCTCAACTACACCAAGCATTTGAGCGACAACAAGCAAAAGACTGAACGTTACCAGATCGCCCTATGGAAGAAGGTGTTCTATCCGCTGGCAGCGCTGGTGATGGTGGCACTGGCCTTGCCGTTCGGCTATTCGCACAATCGGGTGGGCGGCGTCAGCCTGAAGATCTTTTCCGGCGTCATGCTGGGCATTCTCTTCTATGCGCTGAACGGGCTTGCTTCCAACCTGGGGGCGATCAATTCGTGGTCGCCGCTGTTCAGCGCCACGGCGCCATCGGCGCTTTTCCTACTCGTTGCAGCGGGAATGCTGTGGTGGGTCGAGCGCCGCTGATCAGCCGGCGGCGGTGACCTTGGTGCCGGCAATCCGGTCGTGCAGGAACTGTTGGTCCTTGTCGACCAGTGCCCAAAGAATCCCGATGCCAAAGAACAGGATGCTCGGCCAGGCGGCGAGATAGCGTAGAACGGCCTGCAGCGGGCGCAGTGGCCGGCCATTCTCGGCTACCAGACGCAGTTTCCAGGTTTTCATCGGCAAGGTCTGCCCGCCATTGAGCCAGCACCAGACGAAATAGGCCATCAGCAGCAGGAAGACGTGCAGCCACAGTGCCTTGGCGCCGACGATCCAGCCAAAGCCGGACAGCACGATCTGGGGCAGCAGAAAGCCGATTAGCAGAATCGAGAAAACGACCAGCCCTTCATACAGCATGCTGGCCAGACGCCGCCGCAAACCCGGGAGTGCGGCAGTCATTGGTTTTGTGCGCTAGCCGGGGTGGCTGATTGCCCAGCGTTTTCCGAGGTGGCTTGCACAGGTGGTGGCGCCAGCAACTTCGAAGACTTGCCGGTTTCGCGGAGGCGTTGCCGCTCCTCGGGAGGGAGGTTGGAATAGGCCTCCCACTTTTGCTTGACCACCTGCTTTTGCTCAGCTGGCAGTTGCGTGAAGTCCTTGTAGGTATCGCGTACCTTGTTGCGCTCGGCCGGCGATAGCGTGGCCCATTCCCGCATGCGGTCCTGCATGCGTTGCTGTTCGTCCGGCTTCATGGCGGGGTAGCGTTCGGCGATGCCCAGCCATTTCTTCTTCCGGATGTTTTCTAGGCTGTCCCAGTCCTTGGCCAGGGGGGCCAGAATGTTCCGTTGCTGATTATTCAGTTGGCTCCAGCCTGGCTGCGGGGGCGTGCCGATGACCACCGTCGTCGGTGGTTCGGCGGCGATGGTGGCATTCAGTGTGGCGGCGAGGATTACTCCTCCGACGAGTCGTCTAATAGCCATTCGAAGAAATCGTTGTCCAGGAAAGCGTCAGGGGGCAAATCGTCTGTAAGCAGGGCGCTATCCACTTCTTCCAGAGCGGTAACATACTGGACGCTGTGCCAGTAGAAGGAAATCCACATGCCGAGCAGCAAGGCCAGCACGGCGAGAATCTGCTTCAAGTACGGGATGTGCGAGCCGATACGGAAATGCGAGCCACCCAGCCCGGCGAGCGCCATCTGCGGCGCGAGCTGTTTCTGCTTGCTCAGGGCGAGATGGCGTGCGGCTTCCAGCCGCCGGGATGTGGCCGGCGGAATGTCCTTCAATCCGTGGTTCAGCGCTTGCCGAACGCGATATGCGTAACGTTCTTCGTTCATAGCTTTATGCCTTTTGCCGACAGGGCGGTTGCCAGCGTGTGGGTGGCACGCGAACAATGGGTCTTGACACTGCCTTCTGAGCAGCCCATCGCCGCTGCGGTCTCGGCGACGTCCATGTCTTCCCAATAACGCATGAGGAAGGCTTCGCGTTGACGCGCCGGCAATTTTTTTATTTCATCTTCGATCAGGTTCAGCGTTTGGGCTTGAAGAAGCTTGCTCTCAGGCGTCTTGGGGCCGGTGTCGTCCTCGTCGGCGGCCAGCGTTTCGAGCGGGTCGTGATCCTCGTCGTCGTCCGGCGAAAAGGCGGAGAGCAGGGTGGTCCACATCGAGCGAACCTTGCTGCGCCGGTAATAGTCGCGAATCGTGTTCTGCAGGATACGCTGGAAAAGCATCGGGAACTCTTCGTCCGGCCGATCCCCGTATTTTTCAGCCAGTTTCAGCATGGCGTCCTGCACGATGTCGAGTGCCGCTTCTTCGTCATGGACGGCGAACATCGCCTGCTTGAAGGCCCGGCGCTCAATCGATTCGAGAAAGCAGGAAAGTTGTTGGGGTGATGCCAGGGTTGTCTCTTCCAAAAGGTCTAGAGCGGTATGTGGATATGCCAGGAAACCTTGACCGAAAAGGGTCGGTCGATTAAGGTTACGCCCTTTTAGGCAACAGCTTTTTTGGGCTCAAGAATGATGATCAGCGGTGCAGAAATTGTAATCAGGTGCCTGCAAGAAGAAAAGGTCGACTATGTGTTCGGTTACCCAGGTGGTTCCGTTCTGCATATTTACGACGCCCTTTTCAAACAGGAGGAGGTCAAGCACATTCTGGTTCGCCATGAGCAGGCCGCTGTTCATGCGGCAGACGCCTATTCGCGTTCTTCGCAGAAGGTCGGCGTCGCCTTGGTGACGTCCGGTCCGGGCGTGACCAACACCGTTACCGGCATTGCCACCGCCTACATGGATTCGATCCCGATGGTCGTGCTGTGCGGCCAGGTGCCGACCCAGTACATCGGTCAAGACGCCTTCCAGGAGTGCGATACCGTCGGTATCACCCGCCCCTGCGTCAAGCACAATTTCCTGGTCAAGGACGTCAAGGATCTGGCGGCGACCATCAAGAAGGCTTTCCACATTGCCTCCACCGGGCGTCCGGGCCCGGTCGTCGTCGACATTCCCAAGGACATCACCGCCCAAGTTTGCGAATTCGACTATCCCAAGTCGGTACAGATGCGCTCGTACAACCCGGTGGTCAAGGGGCATCTGGGGCAGATCAAGAAGGCTGTGCAGATCCTGCAGGAAGCCAAGCGTCCGATCATCTACACCGGCGGCGGCGTGATCCTGTCCGACGCAGCCGAGAAGCTGACCCAGCTGGCCCGCGCCCTGAATTTCCCGGTGACCAACACCCTGATGGGTCTCGGTGGTTATCCGGCGACCGACAAGCAGTTCATCGGCATGCTGGGCATGCACGGCACTTTCGAAGCTAACAACGCGATGCATTTCGCCGATGTGATCCTGGCCATCGGCGCCCGTTTTGATGACCGCGTGATCGGCAATCCGGACCACTTCGGTGAAGAGAAGCGCCGCGTTATCCATATTGATATCGATCCGTCGTCGATTTCCAAGCGCGTCAAGGTCGATGTGCCCATTGTCGGCAACGTCAACGATGTCCTGGACGAAATCCTCAAGCTGATCGACGGCGGCTTTACGGCCGATGCCGAGGTTGCCGATTGGTGGAAGCAGATTGACGAATGGCGCGGTCGCGAATCCCTGCGTTACAAGCAGGCCGACTACATCATGCCGCAGTACGTCATCGAGAAGCTCTACGAAGTAACCGGCGGCGATGCTTTCGTCACTTCCGACGTCGGCCAGCACCAGATGTTCGCCGCGCAATATTACAAGTTCGACAAGCCGCGCCGCTGGATCAACTCTGGCGGTCTGGGCACCATGGGCGTCGGCCTGCCGTACGGTATGGGCGTCCTGCTCGCCAACCCGGGTGCGCAAGTCGCCTGCGTGACCGGCGAAGGCTCGATCCAGATGTGTATCCAGGAACTGTCGACCTGCAAGCAGTACGAACTGCCGGTCAAGATCATCAACCTGAACAACGGCATGCTGGGCATGGTCCGTCAGTGGCAGGAAATGTTCTATTCCAAGCGCTATTCCCAGTCGTATGTCACCTCGCTGCCGGATTTCGTCAAACTGGCCGAGTCCTACGGCCACGTCGGCATGCGCATCGAGAAGCCGGAAGACGTCGAGCCGGCGCTGCGCAAGGCCTTTACGGAATACAAGGATCGCCTGGTATTCATGGACTTCATCATCGATCCGGGCGCCAACGTGTTCCCGATGGTGGCAGCCGGCAAGGGCCTGACTGAAATGATCCTCGCTGAAGATATCTGAGCGGGGGAGGAAAAGAAAAAATGCGTCATATCATTTCCATCCTGATCGAAAACGAATCGGGTGCACTTTCCCGCGTGGCCGGCCTGTTCTCCGCCCGCGGCTACAATATCGAATCGCTGACCGTGGCGCCGACCGAAGATCCGTCGCTGTCGCGGATGACCATCCTGACCTGGGGTTCCGACGAGGTGCTCGAGCAGATCACCAAGCAGCTCAACAAGCTGGTTGATGTCGTCAAGGTGGTCGATCTCTCCGAAGCTGCGCACGTCGAGCGCGAACTGATGCTGATCAAGGTTCGCGCCACCGGCAAGGACCGCGAAGAGATGAAGCGGATGGCCGATATTTTCCGTGGCCGCATCATCGATGTCACGGAATCGACCTATGTGATCGAACTGACCGGCGCAAGCTCCAAGCTCGACTCCTTCATCGCCGCGCTCGACGCCGGCCTAATTCTCGAAACCGTCCGTACCGGTGTCTGTGGCATCGGTCGCGGCGATCGTATTCTCAAAGTCTAACTATCTGTCACCAAAGAGGATTTCATGAAAGTTTATTACGACAAGGACGCCGACCTCTCGCTGATCAAGGGCAAAAAGGTCACCATCGTTGGTTACGGCTCGCAGGGCCATGCCCACGCCCAGAACCTGAAGGATTCCGGCGTCAAGGTCACCGTTGGCCTGCGCAAGGATGGCGCTTCCTGGAAGAAGGCCGAAGCGGCCGGTCTGAAGGTCGAAGAGATCGCCAAGGCCGTCAAGGGCGCCGACGTCGTCATGATCCTGTTGCCGGACGAGAATATCCCGCAGGTGTACAACGAAGAAGTCGCCCCGAACCTGAAGAAGGGCGCTGCCCTGGCTTTCGCCCACGGCTTCAATGTGCATTACAACCAGGTCGTGCCGCGCGCTGACGTGGACGTCATCATGGTTGCCCCGAAGGGCCCGGGCCACACCGTGCGCTCCGAGTACCTGAAGGGTGGCGGCGTGCCGTCCCTGATCGCCATCTACCAGGACAAGTCCGGCAAGGCCAAGGACATCGCCCTGTCCTACGCTGCTGCCAACGGCGGCACCAAGGGTGGCGTCATCGAGACCAACTTCCGCGAAGAAACCGAAACCGACCTCTTCGGTGAACAGGCCGTGCTGTGCGGCGGTGCCGTCGAGCTGGTCAAGATGGGCTTCGAAACCCTGACCGAAGCCGGCTACGCTCCGGAAATGGCCTACTTCGAGTGTCTGCATGAACTGAAGCTGATCGTCGACCTGATGTACGAAGGCGGCATCGCCAACATGAACTACTCGATCTCGAACAACGCCGAATACGGCGAGTACGTGACCGGTCCGGAAGTCATCAACGAAGAGTCGCGCGTCGCCATGCGCAACGCCCTGAAGCGCATCCAGACCGGCGAATACGCCAAGATGTTCATCCAGGAAGGCAAGACCAACTATCCTTCGATGACTGCCCGCCGTCGTCTGAACGCAGTGCACCCGATCGAAACGGTCGGTGGCCAGCTGCGCGACATGATGCCGTGGATCAAGAAGAACAAGCTGGTCGACCAGTCCAAGAACTAATTGGCCAGTCGTCGGCTCGGCGAGGCTTGATTGCCCGCGCCGGCCGTACTTCCGTACAGCCGGCGCGCTAGCGTTCAGCCTTGTCCTCGCTTCGGGCGGTGTGGGAAACTGCACCGCCCGAGTTGTTTGCGGATTTCTATGCTTTCCGGGTGTATCCTCTTCGGGTTGCCCGTTCAGACAAGCCCCATGACCGAACTCAAACCCCGTAAGTCGCTATTCAATCCCGAAGTCAAACGGCGTGGCATTTACGTGCTGCCCAACCTGTTCACTACGGCAGCCCTGTTTGCCGGCTTCTTCGCCATCGTGCAGGCGATGCAGGGTGATTTCGCCCGAGCGGCCATGGCCATCTTTATCGCCATGGTTCTGGACGGCCTGGATGGCCGGGTGGCGCGACTGACCAATACCCAGTCGGCTTTCGGTGCCGAATACGACTCGCTGTCCGATATGGTCAGCTTCGGCGCGGCGCCGGCCCTGGTGATGTACGAGTGGGCTTTGCGCGATCTCGGGCGGCTGGGCTGGATCGCCGCTTTCATCTACTGCGCCGGCGCGGCATTGCGTCTGGCCCGCTTCAATACCACGCTGGAAGTGATGGACAAGCGTTACTTCCAGGGCCTGCCGTCGCCGGCTGCCGCGGCCTTGGTGGCCGGTCTGGTCTGGGTGTGCATTGAGAGCGGCGTGGCCGGCAGCGATGTGCGCTGGCTGGCGTGCGTGATGACCATCTTCGCCGGCGTGACCATGGTGTCCAATATCCGTTTCTACAGCTTCAAGGACATCAACCTGAAGAAGAGTGTGCCCTTCTTCGTGATCGCGGCGATCGCCCTCGGTTTTGCGCTGGTCGCCTACAGCCCGGAAATCGCCCTGTTCGGTTTCTTCGTCCTGTATGGCCTGTCCGGTTATGTCCAGGCCGCCATCGGCCTGCTCAAACGCAAGCCCCAGTAATTCCCGGAGTTCCCATGAAACAGCATCTGGTAATTTTCGATACGACCCTGCGCGACGGCGAACAGAGTCCGGGCGCGTCGATGACCAAGGAAGAGAAGATCCGCGTCGCCCGCCAGCTCGAGAAAATGCGGGTCGATGTGATCGAGGCGGGTTTCGCTGCCGCTTCGCCCGGCGACTTCGACTCCATCCACGCCATCGCCCAGGCGATCAAGGATTCGACCGTCTGCTCGCTGGCGCGAGCCAACGAGAACGACATCAACCGCGCCGGCGAAGCGATCAAGCCGGCCAAATCCGCTCGTATCCACACTTTCATCGCGACTTCGCCGATCCACATGGAGAAGAAGCTGCGCATGACGCCGGACCAGGTGGTCGAACAGGCGGTCAAATCGATCGGTTGGGCGCGCCAGTACACGGACGACATCGAATTCTCGGCCGAGGATGCCGGGCGTTCCGAAATCGATTTCCTGTGCCGCATTTTCGAGGCGGTGATCAAGGCCGGCGCCACGACCATCAATGTGCCGGATACGGTTGGTTACGCCATCCCGTTCCAGTATGCGGAAACCATGCGCCAGTTGATCGAGCGTGTGCCCAATTCCGACAAGGTCGTCTGGTCGGTGCATTGCCACAATGACCTCGGGCTGGCCGTCTCCAACTCGCTGGCCGCCGTGCTCTTCGGAGCGCGCCAGGTGGAATGTACGATCAACGGTCTGGGCGAGCGGGCTGGCAATGCCGCGCTCGAAGAGATCGTCATGGCCGTGCGGACGCGGCCGGATATCTTCCCGGTCGAGACGCGTGTCGATACGACGCAGATCGTGCCGGCCTCCAAGCTGATTTCGCAGATCACCGGTTATCCGGTGCAGCCGAACAAGGCGGTGGTTGGCGCCAATGCCTTCGCGCACGAATCCGGCATCCACCAGGATGGCGTGCTCAAGCATCGCGAAACCTACGAGATCATGCGCGCCCAGGATGTGGGCTGGACGCAGAACAAGCTGGTGCTGGGCAAGCATTCCGGGCGCAACGCCTTCAAAACTCGCTTGCAGGAACTGGGCATCGAGCTGGAAAGCGACGAGGTGCTGAATGCCGCCTTCGCCCGCTTCAAGGAACTCGCCGACCGCAAGCACGAAATTTTCGACGAAGACCTGCACGCCCTGGTTTCCGAAGAGGTGGTGACGCCGGATCAGGAGCACTACAAGCTGGTCTACTCGCACGTCTGTTCGGAAACAGGCGAGATGCCATTCGCCAAGGTGATCCTGAATGTCGGCGGTGCCGAGAAGAAGGGCGAAGCCAGCGGCGGCGGTCCGGTCGATGCGACCTTCAAGGCGATCGAGAGCATCGTCGGCAGCGGTGCCGAGCTGCTGCTCTACTCGGTCAATGCCATTACCACTGGAACCGATGCGCAGGGCGAGGTGACGACGCGGCTGTCCAAGGACGACCGTATCGTCAATGGCAACGGTGCGGACACCGACATCGTGATCGCTTCGGCCCGTTCCTACCTGAATGCGCTGAACAAACTGCATTCCAGCCTGGACAAGGTCAAGGCCCAGGGCGACGTCTAGGTCTCGACGGAGCCCCGACCGAAAGCCGCTTCAGTTCGACTGGGCGGCTTTTTCTTTGTCCGGTGCGGCGCGCGTGGCCCGGATGTAGAGAACGACCGACGCGAACAGCACCACCGACAGCAGCGTTTCGCCGGTCGCCAGCCCTTGCGACAGGCCGCTGTCGCTGGTGGCGCGCGTCAGCCCTTCCATCAGGTAGAGCTGGATGAACAGCGACAGCCACTTATAGGTGTAACGCTTGCCGCGCAGGATGCCGAATAGCGGGAAGAGCAGGAATGCGCCCTTGAGGATCATCCAGGAGCCACCCGGCTTGAGCGGGGCGAGCCAGCCTTCCCAGGCGAGGCAAAGGGCGATCAGCAGGATCAGGCTGGTGCTGGCAGTGATTTGGTAGCGTTGGGCATTCACGGGGGATTCGGTTTCTCTGTCGGTTGGGCAAGGCGTTTGCCCAGGGCCACACGGGCTGTGCGGTGGCAGGGATATCTTGCGCGGTCGGCTATTATACGGCCCCATGCACAAGCGACCCCGATCCCGACCGGCCGTGTCCCGGTCTGCTGGCCTGTTTGGCGTCTTTCGCCGATTCCGCAGCGAACACATGATGCAGACCAGCTCGGCGCTGGCTTTCACGACGTTGATGGCCCTGGTGCCGCTGGTTGCCGTCGTGCTGGCGGTTGCCGGGGCAATCCCGTTTTTCGACCTGCTGGTCAATCGGCTCGATCTGCTGATCCGCGAGGCTTTGTTGCCGAGTGGTGCGGCGGGGGCGATTGCCGGAAATATCGGCAAGTTTTCCCACAAGGCTCAAGAGCTGACGCTGGCCGGTATCGGCTTGCTCGCCGTAACGGCATTTATGCTGATGAATACCATCGAGCGGGCGTTCAATCATCTGTGGCAGGTCAAGCCACGTCCTCTCCTGGCGCGTGTCCGTCTCTACGCCTTCGCGATGATGGTCTGGCCGTTCGTGCTGGGGGCAGTGGCCGGCGTGATGTCGTTTGCCGTCACGACATCGCTCGGGCTGTTCGATGAGCCGCTGTGGTTTCGCCGCATCGCGCTGAAAATCGTCGCCATGCTGCTGCTTGGGCTGTTTTTTTCGTTTCTGTACTACGCTGTGCCCAATGCCGAGGTCACCAAGCGGGCGGCGGCGACCGGCGGCATCTTCGCGGCCCTGGCCTTTTCGCTGATGCAAAAAGGCTTTGAGCTGTTCCTGGTCGGTTCGGCGACCCTGAAAAGCATCTATGGCGCCTTTGCCGCCTTTCCGGTGTTTCTCGTCTGGCTGCACCTGTCCTGGGCGGTGGTGCTCTTTGGCGGCTTGATCGTGGCTACTTTGAGCCGTCCGGCGAAACGCTGAAAATCTCGATCGAGCCAGTCTGCTCGTACAGGCGTGTGGCCTGCAGTTCGCGCACGCTGAGGTTTTCGTCGTCCACCAGCACGACAATCCGTTTGGTGTTTTCGCGGATCAGGCCGGGTGGCACGATCAGCGACTGGCTGGTGCGCAGCGGCGGTGTGGCCGGCAGGATCAGGGCGTGCACCTTGCCGGCGTCGAGTTCGAGAGGGCTGGCTAGTTCGACCGAAGTGGCTTTCGGCGCCAGCAGTTGCAGGCCCAATTCGATATGCTCGGGATTTTCAGAAATGGCCCAGCGGATGATGCAGATGTGCCAGATCTGGCTGGCATCGGCGCGTTCGTCGGTCGTCTGCAGGGCGACGATGTCGCCGACCCGGATATCGTCGGTATGCCCCGACATGTGCATCAGGGCATAACCCTCGGGGCTCTCGTTGGTGACCATCCATTCGCTCTGATCGACCTTGCTGCCCGGTGTTTTCATCAGCTGCCAGAGATTGTCCAGGCCGGAACTCAGGTTGGCGCGGTAGGACTGGCGTCGCCGCGGGAAGCGCCGTTTGGCCGGGTGTCCCCAGAGTTGGTTGAGGCGCAGTAGGACGCCGGGGCCGGTGTGCGTTCCAGCAAATTTGGGCAGTCCGATGAAATCGGCCGGTATCCCCTTGAGCAATTCCATGCGATGTTGCAATGCCTGCTCAGCCAGGGCGTCGCAGGAGAAGTACAGAACCTCGGCGTCGGGGCTTGGAATGCGCCGGATCAGGGCGTGGGCGGGGAAGTCCTTGTCGGGATCGATCCAGAAGATTCCCCGAGTTTCGCGTGGTGGCGTATCGAGCAGCGCGACATCCGGCGTGCATTTGTCGATGTAGTCACTGATGAACTCGAGTTCCTCGGCCGAAAACGACACCGGCTGCGCGATGGCGGCAAGCAGGATGGAGGTGTAGATACGCCGGATGGTCGGCCCGTTATTAGGTCCCGGGAGCTCTTCAAGGCCCAGTCGTCGGGCGGTGCGATAAGCGGCGTGCAATTGTTGCCACAGTCCGATCGGTGTTGGCGAGGCGATCATGTGGGCGATTCGTACCTGCCAGGCAATGGCATGCATGGCGCGACGCAGCGAAGTGTGCGGCAGGCGGGAAGAGCTTTCGCCCCGGGGATCGAACAGTTCGGCCAGGGTGTTGAAGTAATCCTGGGTCAGCGTTTCCAGGATATCCAGCAGGGTGCGGACCCGGTGGCGCAGCTTGCGCGAGATGGGCAGGCTGATTTCATTGAGGCGCGGCAGTTCGGCCTTGGTGATGCGCTGCGCCTGGCCGTAAAGCAGGTCGAGGAGCTTGAGCCGCTGCGGGCAGGGAACCGGCGTGTCGCGCAGCAGGAGCAGTTGCCGATACAGCTGGTCCGCATCTTCGGCGCCGGTGCGGCCATGGGCGAGGGCCAGCCAGGCAAGAATGCCCTTGATGCTGGATTCCGGGTTGGCGGCTGAAGTGTTTTCCGAAGCTTGCTTCATAAGTTTCTCAGAATAACAAAAATTTACATTTTTGCCATTGCCGCCTGTCGGCTACAGGCGGGCAGGGCGAAAAAAGCCTGTTCTTCACCTGTCTAAGTGGCTTGTTTTTCCTTGATAAAGCGATATAATCTCCGGTCTTTTTTCCAGCTAACGAAAGTATTCTCATGGTTGTTATCCGTCTTGCCCGTGGTGGCGCCAAGAAGCGTCCGTTCTACAACATGGTTGTTACCGATTCCCGTAACCGTCGTGACGGCCGTTTCGTCGAGCGTATCGGCTTCTACAACCCGGTTGCTTCCGGCAATGCCGAGGGCCTGCGTATCGCTACCGACCGTCTGGAGCACTGGCTGAAGAACGGCGCCCAACTGTCGCCGACCGTTGCCCGTCTGGTCAAGCAAAACGCCGCCAAGGCTGCCTAAGTCGTTTTGGCTTTGACTGGCAACGATATCGTCGTTCTGGGTCGCTTGGCCGACCCGTACGGGATTCGGGGCTGGCTCAGGTTGTACCCCTTCGGGGATGATCCGCTGGATTGGGCAGATATGCCGGTCTGGTGGATTGCCAGGGAAGGCGAGCCGTGGCGTGAATGCAAGCTGCAAGGCTTGAAGGTTCACGGTGACGGAGTGGTGGTGCTGCTTGACGGCATCGCCGACCGCACGGCCGCCGAAGCCATGAAGGGTGTATTGGTCGGGGCGCCGCGCGATGCATTGCCGGCGACCGACGAAGACGAATTCTATTGGGGCGATCTGATCGGCCTGGAAGTCGTCAATGCCGCAGACGAGAAACTCGGCAAGGTTGCCGGGTTGATCGAAACGGGCGCCAATGATGTGTTGCGTGTTGTTGGTGAAGAAGGTGCCGAACGCCTGTTGCCGTTTGTCTCGGCGGTGGTGCTGGCGGTGGACAAGGCAGCGGGACTGATCCGCGTGGAGTGGGGCAGCGACTGGTGATCCGGTTCGACTGCGTGACCATCTTCCCGGAGATGTTTGCGGCGGTAACGCACAGTGGCATCACCCGTCGGGCGCTGGAAGAGCAGCGCTGGGTCTGGCAAGGCTGGAATCCGCGCGATTTCGCCGACAATGCCTGGCGGCGGGTCGATGATCGCCCCTTCGGTGGCGGACCGGGCATGCTGATGCAGCCGGGGCCGCTGGAGAAGGCGATTGCCGCAGCCAAGGTGCAGCAGCGCGAGGCGGGGCTGGCGAAGAGCCGGGTCATCTACCTCTCGCCGCAAGGCGCGCCGCTGACCCATGAGCGGGTCATGCAGCTGGCGACTGGTGAGGAAGGTCTGATCCTTCTGTGCGGTCGCTATGAAGGAATTGACGAGCGTCTGATCGAGCGCTGCGTCGATGAGGAAATTTCGATCGGGGATTTTGTGCTGTCCGGCGGCGAGTTGCCGGCGATGGTGTTGATCGATGCCGTCGTCCGCCAGTTGCCGGGCGTGCTCGGAGATGCCGCTTCGGCGGTGGAAGATTCGTTTGTCGGTGGTTTGCTGGATTGTCCGCACTACACCCGCCCGGAAATTTACGAGGGCGAGGCGGTGCCGGAAGTTTTGCTGTCCGGCGACCACAAAAGAATTCGTCGCTGGCGGCTCAAGCAGTCGCTGGCACGAACCCGGAAGCGCCGGCCGGATTTGCTGGTGCACCGCGTGTTAAGCGCGGAGGAAACGCAACTCCTCACGGAAATTTCCGGAGAGGAGCAATGCGGTGAGTAAGTGTTTATAAAATTTAAGGATCTCACATGAACCTGATTCAACAACTCGAGCAAGAAGAAATTGCCCGCGTCAGCGCCGGCAAGACCATTCCCGAATTCGCCCCGGGCGACACCGTCGTCGTTCAGGTGAAGGTCAAGGAAGGTACCCGCGAGCGTCTGCAGGCTTACGAAGGCGTGGTTATCGCCAAGCGTAACCGTGGCCTGAACTCCAACTTCATCGTCCGCAAGATCTCTTCCGGCGAAGGCGTTGAGCGTACGTTCCAGACCTATTCCCCGCTGGTTGCTTCGATCGAGCTGAAGCGCCGCGGCGATGTCCGTCGTGCCAAGCTGTACTACCTGCGCGAGCGTTCCGGCAAGTCCGCCCGTATCAAGGAAAAGCTGGATTTCAAGAAGGCCTGATCGGCTTTCCGAAGGTTCAAAAGAAACGGGGCGCTGCGGCGCCCCGTTTTGTTTGGTCTGTTTGGCTCGCTTTACGGGTGCGTGCCGGGATTCAGCTTGTCGTTCTCGATCAGCGCGTAGGCCGAGTGGTTGTGGATGGACTCGAAGTTTTCGGATTCGACCACGTAGGCGTCGATGCGCTTTTCGGCATTGAGGCGGGCCGCCACGTCGCGGACCATGTCTTCGACGAACTTGGGATTGTCATAGGCGCGCTCGGTGACGTACTTTTCGTCCGGGCGCTTGAGCAGGCCGAACAGTTCGCAGGAGGCTTCGGACTCAACCAGCTGGACCAGTTCCTCGATCCACACGAAATCATTGGTGCGGGCGGTGACGGTGACGTGCGAGCGCTGGTTGTGGGCGCCGCGCTCGGAGATTTTCTTGGAGCACGGGCACAGACTGGTGACCGGCACGACGACCTTGACCGAGGTGGTGATCTCGCCGTGGCAGATGTCGCCGATGAAGGTGACGTCGTAGTCCATCAGGCTCTGCACGCCGGAAACCGGGGCGGTCTTGTTGATGAAGTACGGGAAATTCATCTCGATGTGGCCGGTTTCGGCTTCGAGCTTGACCACCATGTCGCGCAGCATGGTCGGGAAATTCTCGACCGAGATTTCGCGTTCGTGGCCGTTCAGGATTTCCACGAAGCGGGACATGTGCGTGCCCTTGAAATTGTGCGGCAGTCCCACATACATGTTGAACATGGCGATGGTGTGCTGCACGCCGGTCGATTTGTCCTGCACCTTGATCGGGTGGCGGATGGACTTGATGCCGACCTTGTTGATCGCGATGTGGCGCGTATCGACAGAGTTCTGGACGTCGGGGATGTTGAGGGTGGGGGCACTCATTTGCTGTTCTCTCGCTGATTTATTGTTTGTCGGCATGGGCGCCGAGTTTCTGCTGGATCGTCCGTACGATGCCTTCCTTGTCGAGGCCAAGCTCGGATAGCAACTGGCCTTGTTCGCCGTGATCGACGAAACGGTCGGGCAGGCCGAGGCGCAGCACCGGCACGGTCAATCCATGTTCCGCCAGCACCCGTTCGACTTCGGAACCGGCGCCACCAATCACGGCGCTCTCTTCGATAGTCACAAGCAGGGAATGGTTCCCGGCCAGTTCGACAATCAGTTCCGCATCGATGGGTTTGACGAAGCGCATGTTGGCCACGGTGGCGTCCAGTTCGTCGCCGGCAGCCAGGGCGGCGCCCAGCAAAGTGCCGAAAGCGAGCAGGGCGACTGTTTGGCCATGGCGGTGAATTTCGCCCTTGCCTAGCGGCACGGTGTCGAGTTCCGGCGATGGAATGGCGCCGGTGCCGCTGCCGCGCGGATAGCGCACCATGGACGGGCAGTCGAGGGCGTAGGCGGTGGACAGCATGCGCCGGCATTCGGCTTCGTCGCTCGGCGTCATGACCACCATGTTCGGAATGCAGGTGACGTAGGACAGGTCGAAGGTGCCGTGGTGGGTCGGGCCATCGGCCCCGACCAGGCCGCCACGGTCGACGGCGAAGACGACCGGCAGGTTCTGCAAGGCGACATCGTGGATCAATTGATCGTAGGCGCGCTGCAGGAAGGTCGAATAGATGGCGACGACCGGCTTCAGTCCTTCGCAGGCCAGTCCGGCGGCGAAGGTCACGGCGTGCTGCTCGGCGATGCCGACATCGTAGTAGCGGTCGGCGTGCTCGCAGGCGAAGCGGACCATGCCGGATCCTTCGCGCATGGCCGGGGTGATGCCGACCAGCCGGGAATCGGCCTTGGCCATGTCGCACAGCCAGTCGCCGAAGACCTGGGTGTAGGTCAGCTTGCCGCCGCTTTTGCCGCCACTCCCGGTGGCGATGCCTTGCTCGGCCGAGAACTTGCCAACGCCGTGATAGAGGATGGGGTCGTTTTCGGCCAGCTTGTAACCCTGGCCCTTGCGCGTGATGACGTGCAGGAACTTCGGCCCCTTCAGCTTCTTCAGGTTTTCCAGCGTCGGAATCAGGGCGTCGAGGTCGTGGCCGTCGATTGGGCCGTAGTAGTGAAAGCCGAATTCCTCGAACAGCGTGCCGGGGGCGATCATGCCCTTGACGTGCTCCTCGGCGCGGCGGGCCAGCTCGAGCAGCGGCGGGGCGAAGCCGAGCATGTGGCGGCCGGCTTCGCGGGCGACGTTGTAGGTCTTGCTCGAGGTCAGGCGGGTCAGGATGTTGTTCAGCGCGCCGACCGGCGGCGAAATCGACATCTCGTTGTCGTTGAGGATGACCAGCATGTCGGCGTCGGCGACGCCGGCGTTGTTCAGCGCCTCGAAGGCCATGCCGGCGGACATCGCCCCGTCGCCGATGATGGCGATGGCCTTGCGGTCCTCGCCCTTGTGCTTGGCGGCCAGGGCCATGCCCAGCGCGGCCGAGATCGAGGTGGACGAATGGCCGACGCCGAAGGTGTCGTACGGGCTTTCGCAGCGTTTCGGGAAACCGGCGACGCCATGGCGCATGCGCAGCTTGCCCATGCCTTCGCGGCGACCGGTGAGTACCTTGTGCGGGTAGCACTGGTGGCCGACGTCCCACACCAGGCGGTCGTCTGGGGTGTTGAAGACGGCGTGCAGGGCGATGGTCAGCTCGACGGTGCCGAGGTTGGACGACAGGTGGCCGCCGGTCTGGGAGACCGATTCGATCAGGAATTCACGCAGTTCGCCGGCCAGTTGCGGCAGCTGCTTGCGCTCCAGGCGACGCAGGTCGGCCGGGGATTGGATGGTGTCGAGCAGCGGATAGCTCATGTGTTCCGTTCAGAATTGCCGGTGGCAGATGAAATCGGCCAACTGGTTCAGGCGGGTGGCGCGGTCGCCGAAGATGGCCAGGGCATCGCGGGCATCGGCACGCAGTTCGTCGGCATAGGCGCGGGCGTTTTCCAGGCCGAGCAGGGCGACGTAGGTCGGCTTGTCGGCGGCCTCGTCCTTGCCGGCGGTTTTGCCCAGCGTGGCGGTGCTTGCCGTGCAGTCGAGGATGTCGTCGACGACCTGGAAGAGCAGGCCGGCGCGCTTGGCGAAGCGGTCGAGGTTGTTGCGTTCGTCGGCCGACAGCGGCTGGCCGGCGAGGGCGCCGAGCAGCACGGCGGCGCGGATCAGGGCACCGGTTTTCAGCGCGTGCATCAGTTCCAGCTCGGGCTGGGTTAGCGGTTTGCCGACCGAGGCGAGGTCGATGGCCTGGCCACCGGCCATGCCGCGCGAGCCGCTGGCGTGGGCGAGCAGGGCGATCATTTCGAGTTGCTGCTTCGGCTCGCCGATGGCCTGGCTGGCCAGCAGCTCGAAAGCCATGGTCTGCAGGCTGTCGCCGACCAGCAGGGCGGTCGGTTCGTCGAATTCGACGTGGCAGGTCGGGCGGCCGCGGCGCAGCACGTCGTCGTCCATGCATGGCAGGTCGTCGTGCACCAGCGAATAGGCATGGATCATCTCGACGGCGCAACCGACGACATCGAGCGCTTCCGGCGTGGCGCCGGTCAGTTCGCCGGCGGCGTGGGCGAGCAGCGGACGGACGCGCTTGCCGCCGCCGAGGGTGGCGTAGCGCATGGCATCGTGCAGGCGGGCCGGTATGCTGTCGCCGGCCGGCAGGAAGCGGCCGAGGGCGGATTCGGCGCGATCCTGGGTGACGGCCATCCATTCGGCGAAGGGCTGGGTGTTCACTGGGCCTCCAGCGTATTACGGTCGACTGGCTTGAATTCCCCGTTTTCCAGTACGCGGACCTGCTCCTCGGCATCGGCCAGCTGGGCCTGGCAATGCTTCATCAGCTCCATGCCGCGCTTGTAGGCGGCGATGGAGGCTTCGAGTTCGAGCTTGCCGCCTTCCATGCTGGAGACGATGGCTTCGAGTTCGGCAAGGGCCGTCTCGAATTTCATGTCGGCGATGGGCGTTTGATCCATGTCAGAGGCGTTCGGGGAAACACGCGAAAATACTCCATCCAGGGGCTTCAGGTCAAATGCGCGGCGGGGTAAAATCCTGTTTTTTCAACCCGCTGGAGCGTGGAATGTCTGACGTGGCGAATCTGTCCCGTTTGGCCCCCGCAGTTTCGCAACTGCCTGTGGACTGGTACTTCGATCAATCGATTCATGAGCTGGAGAAAAAGCTCATTTTCGATGCCGGTCCCGGTTATGTCGGCCACCAGTTGATGGTGCCGGAAGCGGGTAGCTACCGTTCGCTGGAGTGGAAGGATCACGGCCAGATGCTGATCAACGGCGGTGCCGAGGGCAAGAATGCCGGTATCTGGCAGATGTCCAACGTCTGCCGCCATCGCCAGGCCATCATGCTGCAGGGTAGCGGCACGCTGAACGGGCCGGTGGTCTGCCCGATCCATCGCTGGACCTACGAACAGGGCGGCGAGCTGATCGGCGCCCCGCACTTTCCGCAGAATCCCTGCCTGAACCTGAACAAGGCCAAGCTGGAGAACTGGAACGGCCTGCTCTTCAAGGGGCCGCGCTCGGCCAATGCCGACCTGGGCGGTATGAACGTCGCCCGCGACCTCGATTTCACCGGCTACAAACTCGACCATGTCGAGATGCACGAGTGCAACTACAACTGGAAGACCTTCATCGAGGTCTATCTCGAGGACTACCACGTCGTGCCCTACCACCCGGGGCTGGGCAATTTCGTCACCTGCGACGACCTTTCCTGGCAGTTCGGCGACTGGTACTCGGTGCAGAAGGTGGGCATCACTTCGCTGATGAAGTCCGGTTCGGCGGTGTACGACAAGTGGCAGAAGGTGGTTCGCGAATACTATGGCGACCGGGGCGAGACGCCGCCGCAGGGGGCCATCTGGCTGACCTACTACCCGAATATCATGGTCGAGTGGTATCCGCACGTGCTGGTCGTGTCGACCCTGATCCCGATGGGACCGGACAAGACGATGAACGTCGTCGAGTTCTACTACCCCGAGGAAATCGTCGATTTCGAGCGTGAGTTCATCGAGGCCGAGCGTGCCGCCTACATGGAGACCGCCATCGAGGACGACGACATCGGCGAGCGCATGGACCGTGGCCGGAAGGCGCTGCTGGCCGAAGGGCGCAACGAAGTCGGGCCGTACCAGAGCCCGATGGAGGACGGCATGCAGCACTTCCACGAGTTCTATCGCCGGATCATGCAGAAGGATATCGAGGCGCGGTGATTTTGGCCGTTTTCCCCGTGGGCTGCCGCAAAAGGCGCCGGAATACCCCGGCGCCTTTTTGCTGCCCGCTAACAACTCATCACTGACAACTCGCCGCTAACCAATGCAATCCTTGTGGATGATCGCCGCCAGCTTGCTGTTCGCCTGCATGGGCGTCTGCGTCAAGCTGGCCGCCGCGACGCATTCGGCGGTCGAGATCACCTTCTATCGCAGCTTCATTTCGCTGATCCTGATGTACGGCTTGGTCCGCCTGCGCGGCGTGCCTTTGCCGACGCCGCATCTGCGCTGGCAAATCACCCGGGGTATCGTCGGTTTTCTGGCGCTGCTCTCCTATTTCTACGCCATCACGCTGTTGCCGCTGGCGACGGCGGTGACGCTCAACTACACCTCGGCGATCTTCCTCGCCATCTACCTGGCGTTGGCCGGTTGGCAGACGCGGCACGGCATGCTCGGCGCACTGGCGGTCGGCTTGCTTGGCGTGGTCCTGCTGCTCAAACCGACCTTCCATGCCGACCAGTTGTTCGGCGGCCTGGTCGGCCTCGGTTCCGGCGTGCTGGCCGGCATGGCCTACTTCAGCGTCCGCGAACTGGGTGCGCGCGGCGAACCGGAAACGCGGACGGTGTTCTACTTCTCGCTGGTGTCGTCGGTCGGCGCCGGTCTATGGCTGTTGTTCAGCGAGATTCATGCGGTCGATATGCACAGCGGCCTGCTGCTGCTCGGCGTGGCCAGCTTCGCCACCTGTGCCCAGCTGGCCATGACGCGCGCCTATTCGCGCGGCAAGACGCTGATGTCGGCATCGCTGGCCTACAGCACGGTGATCTTCTCCAGCCTGTTCGGCATGCTGCTCTGGGGTGAGGTGCTGGATGCCTCGGCCTGGGCGGCGATCGGGCTGATCATCCTGTCCGGCATCGCCGCCACGCACTTTTCGCGTGCCAGCCCGGTCGAGCAGGATTAGACTAGCTGTAAGTTATCGGTCGTTTGCTGCGAGCCGCTCAGGGCGGGCATTTGGCGCTTTCGGCCGGCGACTGGCAACTGATAACTAACAACGAGCGACTACCAGGAGCAAACCATGATCGTCATCGACCACCAAGCGAGCCGCGTCAATGTGTCCGTGTTTGGCGAATTCACGCTGGCCGACTACAAGGAATTCGAAGAGGTCGTCAATTACAAGGTCAAGTTCGAAGGGCCGGTCGATCTGTATTTCGACCTGAGCCAGATGGTCGGGCTGACGCTCGATGTGGCCTGGGAAGAGGTCAAGTTCTCGCGTGCCCATGCCGACGATTTCAAGCGCGTCGCCGTGGTCACCGACAGTCAGTGGGTGACGTGGAGCGCCTGGATTTCGCAGACTTTCGTCAAGGCCGATGTCGAGGTCTTCGACAATGCCGACGAGGCCAAGGGCTGGCTGGAGCAATAAGCGGTGAGCTACACGACGCTGGTCGATGTGGCCACGCTGCAGGCGCATCTCGATGATCCGAACTGGCTGGTGGTCGATGTCCGCCACCAGTTGTCCGATACCGGCTACGGCGAGCGCGCCTATGCCGAGGCACACATTCCCGGGGCCGTCTTCCTGCATTGCGACCGCGACTTGTCTGGTCCGCTGACCGGTAGCAACGGTCGCCACCCCTTGCCCGATCCGGAGCGGCTGGCCGAACGTCTGGGCGGCATTGGTATCGGTAGTGCTACCCAGGTCGTCGTCTACGATGATGCGCAGGGCATGATCGCCGGGCGCCTATGGTGGCTGCTGCGCTGGTTGGGGCACGATGCCGTGGCCTTGCTTGATGGCGGCGTGCAGGCTTGGCAGGCGGCGGGTGAGCCGCTGACGGCCGTGCTGCCGACCCTTGAAAAGCGGCTCTTTGTTCCTCGTGCCCAAGATTTGAAGGTCGATGCCGGTTATGTGCAGGAGCGGATCGAGACGCCGCACATGCACCTGGTCGATGCCCGCGGCGCGGATCGTTTCCACGGCGAGAACGAGACCATCGACCCGGTCGGCGGGCATATCCCGGGGGCGGTCAATCGCTTCTTCAAGGACAACCTGTTGCCCGATGGCCGTTTCAAGCCGGCCGCCGAATTGCGCGCGGAATGGCTGGCCATCCTCGCCGGGTCGCCGCCGGATCTGGTGATCCATCAGTGCGGCTCGGGTGTCTCCGCCTGTCTGAACATGGTGGCGATGGAAATCGCCGGGCTGTCCGGTTCTCGTCTGTATGCCGGCTCGTGGAGCGAGTGGTGTGCCGATCCGGGACGGCCGGTCGCTCGTTGAGGCCGTTGCTTTGAGCACGGACACCATATGACTGAGAGTCCGAGGACAGGCATCGCGATACTGGTTGCTGTCACGCTAACCACCGTGGCGGGCGCTAGTCTCGGTTGGCAAATGCGCCGACCGGTGTTGGCACCGGCGGTGCCGGGTCCGACCTTGCCTGCGCCCGACGCGACCCCGGATCACGATCGTTCTCAGATAACCAGCGCGCCGCCCGGTGCGTCAGTTCGCGCCAACTGATTCTTGATCTTGCCGACGCAGTGCCCAGGCGATGTGTTCGCGCACCATCTCGCTTGCCTGGGCGGCGCGAGCCTGCAGGGCCTGGCGGATTTCCGGCGAGGCCGGGGCGTTGCCGAGGGCGACGGCAATATTGCGCAGCCAGCGTTCATGCCCGATGCGGCGGATCGGATTGCCGGCCAGCCGGTCGTTGAACTGCTGCTCGGTCCAGGCGAACAATTCGAGCAGGCTGGCTTCGTCGAGCCGGTGGCGCGGAGCGAATTCGCGGTCGCCAAGCTGCGCGAAACGGTTCCATGGGCAGCACAGCTGACAGTCGTCGCAGCCGTAGATGCGGTTGCCGATCAGCGGCCGGAATTCCTCGGGGATGGCGCCATCCAGTTCGATGGTCAGGTAGGAAATGCAGCGCCGGGCATCGACCTTGTAGGGAGCGACGATGGCTTGGGTCGGGCAGGCTTGCAGGCAGGCGGTGCAACTGCCGCAATGGTCTTCGATCGGCGCATCGGGCGGCAACGGCAGATCGGTATAGATTTCGCCGAGAAAGCGCCAGGAGCCTTGCCGTGAGAGTAGCAAGGTATGCTTGCCGCGCCAGCCCAGGCCGGCCTGGCGGGCGAATTCGACTTCCATGACCGGCGCCGAATCGGAGAAAGCCCGGTAGCCGAAAGGTCCGGCCACTTCGGCGACGGTGTCGGCAAGTTTCTGCAGACGGCTGCGGACCACCTTGTGATAGTCGCGGCCCTGGGCGTAGCGGGAAATCGCCGCCTGTTCTGGCTGATCGGCGATCTTGTCATGGGGCAGGTAATCGACGGCGGCACTGATCACGGTGACCGTGCCCGGCTGCAGCAGGTCGGGCCGGGCGCGCAATTCGGCATGGCGGGCCATATAATCCATGGCGCCATGGCAGCCTTCGGCCAGCCAGGCGCGCAAGCCGGCTACCGCGTCACCGGGTTCGGCGCGGGCCACGCCGATGGCTGCAAAGCCCAATTGCTGTCCGGCCTCGCGGATTTTTTCCTTGAGCGCCGCGTAATCCACTGTGGAGTCCTGATCGTGCATAGCCCCGATGTTACCGCTGTTTTCGAATTGCCCGACGAGGCGGCTACCCAGCGTCTGGGTGAAAGCCTGGCGCCCGGGCTGCAGCCGGGCATGGTGATTTTCCTCGAAGGCGACCTCGGGGCCGGCAAGACCACCCTATCGCGAGCCCTGATTCGGGCGCTGGGCCACGCCGGTCCGGTCAAGAGTCCGACCTATTCCTTGGTTGAAGTTTACGTAATTTCGAGCTTATACTTATATCACTTTGATTTTTATCGTTTCGAGTCACCCGAGGAGTTTCTCGATGCGGGTTTTGATGAATACTTTAATGACGCTTCGGTCTGCCTGGTCGAATGGCCGGAACGTGCTCAAGGCAGCCTTCCGCCGGCAGACCTGCGGCTGCGCCTTTATCATGCAGGTGTCGGGCGTGTCCTCGAAGCCGTGGCGAATACACCGAAAGGGCAGGAATGCCTAAGCGTGCTCAACCGAGCCATGGGCGCCGCCAGCTCCTCCGTTACGCCGGCGCCTCGCTGATCCTGTCCGTTTCGCCGCTGGCCGGTGCCGCGGCGAAGATGCCTTCCGTGCTTGCGGTGCGCATCTGGCCGGCTGCCGATTACACCCGCGTTACCCTCGAACACGACGCACCGCTCAACTTCACGCATTTCACGGTGGAGAATCCTGATCGCCTGGTGGTGGATATCGAGGGTGTCGAATTCAACAGCGTGCTCGACAGCCTTGCGCGCAAGGTGGCGACCGATGATCCCTACATCAAGCTGCTGCGCGCCGGCCGCTTCAAGCCGGGGGTGGTCCGCCTGGTTATGGAACTGAAGACCAAGGTAGTGCCGCAGGTGTTCACGCTGGAGCCGGCCGGAGAATACGGCCGGCGTCTGGTGCTCGACGTTTATCCGGTCAATCCGCCCGACCCGATGATGGCCCTGCTCGAAGGGCGCAAGGAGGCCGTCGAGCCGTTGAAGAACGACCCGGATTTCCAGATCGCCGACAAGCGGTCGGACGATCCGGCGAAAAAGTCCGAGAAAGCCCCGATCGAAGCCCCCGAGGTGCAAACCAGCAAGAAGTCGGGCAAGCCGATTGTCGATCGCCTGGTGACCATCACCCTCGATCCCGGGCATGGCGGTGAAGATCCCGGCGCCGTGGGTAAAGCCGGCACCTACGAGAAAAACGTGACGCTCGAAGTGGCGCGTCGCCTGAAGGCGCGGATCGATGCCGAGCCGAACATGCGCGCCGTGCTGACGCGCGATTCCGATTTCTTCGTGCCGCTACAGATGCGGGTCCAGAAGGCCCGTCGCGTGCAGTCCGATCTGTTCCTGTCCATCCACGCCGATGCCTGGATCAAGCCGGATGCCCGCGGTTCATCGGTCTTCGTGCTGTCGGAGAAGGGCGCGTCGAGCACGCAGGCCCGCCTGCTGGCGCAGAAGGAAAACCAGGCCGACCTGATCGGCGGCGTCAATCTGGGCAGCAAGGATCTGTTCCTGGCCCGTACCCTGCTCGATTTGTCGCAGACGGCGACGATCAACGACAGCCTGAAACTCGGCAAGTACCTGCTCGGCGAACTGGGTTCGATCAATACCCTGCACAAGGCTAGCGTCGAACAGGCCGGCTTCGCCGTGCTCAAGGCGCCGGACATTCCATCGGCCCTGATCGAGACGGCCTTCATTTCGAATCCGGAAGAAGAAGCGCGTCTCAACGACGACGCCTATCAGGAAAAGCTGGCCGGCGCGATTGTGCGCGGCATCCGGCAGTATTTCATCAAGCATCCCCCGGGGCCGAAAGCCAAACTGGCGCTGTTCGGCTAACCCGTACCGGGTTTCCTGAACAGCTCGACTTCGCCCTTGGCGATGTCGCTGCCAGTAATCTTCCTGGCGGCAATTGTTCCGTTGTCGCAGGCCACTGAAGCCGATGCGGGCCGTGAGGTGGCGGATGGCTAGCGTAAACCGATCGATTGCGGCGAAGGGCGGCGCGGTGTTCGCCACGCATCCGCTGCGCGGCAGGCGCCGGGCTGATCTCGCCGTACCCTGTGGGCGCCGCAAACCGTTATAATTCAACGTTTTTCCTCCCCACTGATCCATGCGCGTCTTTCGCGGTCACTCGCGTCCCGTTCCATCCCCCGTCGTGCTCGCCATCGGCAATTTCGATGGCGTTCATCTGGGGCATACGGCCTTGGTGCGTCGCTTGGCAGAGTTGGCGCGTGAGCGTCAGTTAGTGCCGATGGTGCTCACCTTCGAGCCGCATCCACGCGAGTTTTTTGCTCCGGGTTCGGCTCCCGCCCGCCTGACGACGGTGCGCGAGAAGCTTGAGCTATTGGCCGATTGCGGTGCCAGCCAGGCCATGGTCTGCCCCTTCAACGCCAGGTTCGCGGCCCTGTCGGCCGAAGAATTCGTCGATCAGGTCCTGGTCAAGGGCTGTCAGGTCAAGCACCTGATCATCGGCGACGATTTCCGCTTCGGTAAGGGGCGGACTGGCGATTATGCTTTCCTGCAACAGGCCGGGGCCCGCCATGGCTTCACCGTCGAGGCCATGGGCAGCGTGCTGATCGATGGCGAGCGGGTGTCCAGCTCCGGGGTGCGCAAGGCGCTGGCCGCCGGCGACATGGAGCATGCGGCACGCTTGCTGGGTCGTCCCTATGTCATGGATGGACAAGTTCTGCATGGCCAGAAACTGGGTCGCCAGCTCGGTTTTGCCACGGCCAACCTGCGCATCAAACACAATCCGCTGCCCATGTCGGGCGTCTTCGCGGTCGAGGTTAGCGGCCTCGGCGAGCGCGCCCTGCCGGGGGTCGCCAATCTCGGCGTCCGCCCCACTGTCGGCGGATCGCGGCCGCTGCTGGAAGCACATCTTTTCGATTTCGATCGCGACATCTACGGCGCGCATATTGCCGTCCGTTTTGTGCACAAGCTGCGCGACGAGCAACGTTTTCCCAATTTCGACGCCCTCAAGGCGCAGATCGCGGCCGATGCCGCGGCGGCGCGGGCCTACTTCAAGCTGTGAGCACGCAAAATGGCTGATTACAAAGACACCCTGAACCTGCCGGATACCGCCTTCCCGATGCGCGGCGACCTGCCCAAGCGCGAACCGCAATGGGTCGCCCAGTGGCAGCAGAAAAAGCTCTACCAGCGCATCCGCGAAATCAGCGCCGGCCGCCCGCGCTTCGTGCTGCACGATGGCCCGCCCTATGCCAACGGCGACATCCACATCGGCCATGCGGTCAACAAGGTGTTGAAGGACATCATCGTTCGTTCGAAAACCCTGTCCGGCTTCGATGCCCCCTACGTGCCGGGCTGGGACTGCCACGGTCTGCCGATCGAGCATCAGATAGAGAAGCTGCACGGCAAGAACATCCCCGCCGACAAGGTGCGCGAACTGTGCCGCACCTACGCCGCCGAGCAGGTCGAGCGCCAGAAGAAGGATTTCATCCGCCTCGGCGTGCTGGGCGATTGGGACAATCCCTATCTGACCATGGCTTTCCAGGCCGAGGCCGACGAAATGCGCGCCCTGGGCAAGATACTGGAGCAAGGCTACCTGTACCAGGGCTTGAAGCCGGTTAACTGGTGTCTGGATTGCGGATCGGCCCTGGCCGAGGCCGAGGTCGAGTACGAAGACAAGAATTCGCCGGCCATCGACGTCGCTTTCGAAGTGCATGAAAACCATGCCGACAAGCTGGCGGCTGCGTTCGGCCTGACCCACCTGCGTGGTCCGGCCTTCGCTGTGATCTGGACGACGACGCCGTGGACCCTGCCGGCTAACGAGGCGGTCAGCGTCCATCCGGAACTGACCTACGATCTGATCGAGACGGAAAAGGGCGGGCTGATCCTTGTTCGCGAACTGGCCGAGGCTGCGCTCAAGCGTTATGGCCTGGAAGGTGCGGTCGTCGCTTCCTGCCAGGGTAGTGCGCTCGATCAGGTGTCGTTGAAGCACCCGTTCCAGGACCGCGATGTCGCCATCATCTGCGGCACTCACGTGACGACCGAGGCCGGTACCGGCCTGGTCCATACCGCGCCGGCGCACGGCGTGGACGACTATAACATCGGCAAGAAGTACGGTCTGCCGGTCAATAACCCGGTCGGCAACGACGGCAAGTTCATCTCCACCGTGCCCGCACTGTCGACCGGCGAACTGGCTGGCCAGAGCGTGTGGGAAGCCAATCCGCTCGTGCTCGGCGAATTGGAAGCGCGCGGTCGTCTGCTCAGGCAGGAACGCATCCAGCACAGCTATCCGCATTGCTGGCGCCACAAGACGCCGATTATTTTCCGCGCCACGACGCAGTGGTTCATTGGCATGGAAAACCGCAAGGACGAGAGCGAACCGACCCTGCGCTGGATTGCCGAGCGTGCCGTCGATGAAACCCAATTCTTCCCGGCCTGGGGCCGTGCCCGTCTCGAAGGCATGATGAAGACCCGCCCGGATTGGTGCGTGTCGCGCCAGCGTAACTGGGGCGTGCCGATCCCCTTCTTCCTGCACAAGGAAACCGGTCAGCCGCATCCGCGTACGGCAGAACTGATCGAGCAGGTCGCCCGGCGCGTCGAGAAGTCCGGTATCGAAGCCTGGTTCAGCCTCGATGCCGCCGAGCTGCTCGGCGCCGAGGCCGATCAGTACGTCAAGATGAAGGACACGCTGGATGTCTGGTTCGATTCCGGCACGACGCACTGGCATGTGCTGCGCGGTTCGCATGCTGCGGTGTCGACGCATCCGGCCGACCTCTATCTCGAAGGCTCCGACCAGCATCGCGGCTGGTTCCAGTCCTCGCTGCTGTCCGGCTGCGCCATCGATGGCCGCGCGCCGTACAAGGCGCTGCTGACCCATGGCTTCGTCGTCGATGGCAAGGGCCACAAGATGTCGAAGTCCAAGGGCAACGTCATCGCGCCGCAAACGGTTTCCGACAAGATGGGCGCCGACATCCTGCGCCTGTGGACGGCATCGACCGACTATTCCGGCGAACTGAGCATTTCCGACGAAATCCTCAAGCGCGTCGTCGAAGGCTACCGTCGCATCCGCAACACGCTACGCTTCCTGCTCGCCAACGTTTCCGACTTCGATGCTGCCGCCGACATGCTGTCGGTCGAGCAATGGCTGGAAATCGACCGCTACGCACTTGCGCTGACGCGCGAGCTCCAAGCAGGCTGCCGCGCCGACTACGACAAATACGAGTTCCATCGTGTCGTCCAGGCCCTGCAGACCTTCTGTTCCGAAGATTTGGGCGGCTTCTACCTCGATATCCTGAAGGACCGTCTGTACACCACGGCGCCGAAGTCGGTTGCCCGCCGTTCGGCCCAGTCGGCCTTGTGGCACATCACGCAGGCTTTCGTTCGCCTGCTGGCGCCGATCACCTCCTTCACGGCCGAAGAGGTCTGGGCGGTATTGACCGGCAAGGACGACGACTCGATCATGTTCCAGCTCTGGCACGAGCTGCCGGTGGCGGCTGACGAAGGCGATCTGCTGGCCAAGTGGAGCCAGATCCGCACCGCACGCGCCGATGTGACCAAGGCGCTGGAGGCGCAGCGCGAAGCGGGCAAGATCGGTTCGGCGCTGCAGGCAGCCGTTGAAATCCGCTGCGCCGGCGACAAGCTGGCCGCGCTGACTTCGCTCGGCGACGATCTCAAGTTCATCTTCATCTGCTCAGCGACCACGGTCATCGGCGATGAGGCCGAATCGGTGACGGCGACACCGCTGGAACATGCCAAGTGCGAGCGCTGCTGGCATGTCCGCGACGATGTCGGCGCCCATGCCGAGCATCCGGGCCTGTGTGGCCGTTGCGTCAGCAACCTGCATGGCGACGGCGAGGCGCGTGTCAGTGCCTAGGACGGCGAATGGGTGGTACGGGCTGGCCGCGATCGTTGTTGTTCTCGACCAGCTCAGCAAATGGCTGGTGCTCAGCCATATCCAGTTTGGCGAAACCATCTATGTTGCATCTTTCTGGAACTGGGTGCTGACCTTCAATCCGGGAGCGGCCTTCAGCTTCCTCGCCGATCAGCCGGGCTGGCAGCGTTGGTTCTTCACCGTGCTGGCCCTGGGCGTTTCCGGCTGGATCGCCCTGGAACTGAAAAGGCATCCGACGCAAAAACTCCTGGCCTTGGCCCTGACCCTAGTCATGGGCGGGGCGCTGGGCAACGTCATTGACCGCGTCCGTTTCGGCGCCGTCGTCGACTTCATCCAATGGCACGCCGCCGGCTACTATTGGCCGGCCTTCAACCTAGCCGATTCGGCGATTACGCTGGGCGCGGTCCTGATGGTTGGCGCCACGCTTTTCACCAGGAAAGAGACTTCCGATGAGTAATACCGTCCGTTCCGACAGCTATCTGACGCTCCACTATCGCATTACGGCGCAGGATGGCGAGGAATTCCTGTCCACCTTCGACATGAGTCCGGCTACCTTGCAAATGGGGAGCGGGCAACTGGCCGAAAATCTGGAAAAGGTTCTGGTCGGCCTGCCGGCGATGGAGCATTTCGTTTTTGAACTGCCGCCGGACGAAGCATTCGGTCAGCACAATGCCCGTCTGGTCGAGCGCATTGCGCGAAATGGCCTGCCGCCGGAAATGGAACTCAAGGAAAATTCCGTCGTCGAATTCACCGCGCCGAACGGCGGCACCTTTGCCGGCTTCCTGCGCGAACTGGACGCCACCCACGCGCTCTTCGACTTCAATCACCCGATGGCCGGCAAGACGATCCGCTTCGAGGTGAAAATCATCGGAATCATGTAATGGAAATCATCCTCGCCAACCCCCGCGGCTTCTGTGCCGGCGTCGAACGCGCCATCGCCATCGTCGAACGCGCCCTGGAAAAATTCGGCGCCCCGATCTATGTGCGCCACGAAGTTGTGCACAACAAGTTCGTCTGCGACGACCTGCGCGCCAAGGGGGCGGTTTTTGTCGAGGAGCTGGATGAAGTGCCGGCCGGAAGCACCGTCATTTTCAGCGCCCACGGCGTTTCCAAAGCCGTCCGCGCCGATGCCGAAGCCCGTGGCCTGAAGGTGTTCGATGCGACCTGTCCACTGGTTACTAAGGTGCATGTCGAAGTCGGCAAGATGCGCAACCAGACCCGTGAAGTCGTCATGATCGGCCACAAGGGGCACCCCGAGGTGGAAGGGACGATGGGGCAGAGCGAGGGGGGGATGTACATCGTAGAAACTGTCGATGATGTTGCTCGACTGAGTGTTATGAACTCCGCCTCCCTTTCCTATGTAACCCAGACGACGCTTTCTGTAGATGACGCTACCGTGGTCATCGAAGCCCTGAAGCAGCGTTTTCCTGAAATTCAGGGACCTAAAAAAGATGACATTTGTTATGCCACTCAAAATAGGCAGGATGCCGTTAAGGAGTTGGCAGAGCAATGTGACTTGGTGATTGTTGTCGGTAGCCCGAATAGTTCAAATTCGCGGCGCCTGAAGGAGGTCGCAGTATCTAGGAGGATTGATGCCCACTTAGTTGATGGTCCAGACGAGGTAGATGTGCGCTGGCTAGTGGGAAAAAAGAGTATCGGCATTACTGCCGGGGCTTCTGCTCCTGAGATTTTGGTGAGTCGTGTGCTAGAGCGAATCAATACGCTCACTGGTGCATCAATTACTCAGTTGCCGGGCGTAGAAGAAGGCGTTTCATTCCCTCTGCCAAAGGAGTTGACGCAACTATAAGGCTGGATTACCCACTGTTAGGCTCAAAGTCCGGAATCCATTCATAACGAAGATCTACTGGTTCCGCAGGATGAAATTCGAAACGTAAATTCGCCTTTCCTTTTACCTTCTTTCCACCTTCAACGGCTGGTTTAAAAATTGCGTCAAAGGTACTTGATTCTATTATTTTTAAAAAATCATCAGGAAGATTTGAATCGATTGTTCTTGCATTAAGTACTGTGCCGTCAGATCCAATCTCCAATTCAAAATTTGCGTAACCTTTATCATCGCTGGCAAAAGCCAAGCCATCACGATGTTCTGGGGCTATCAAAAGCTTGGGCCGGGCAATACGAAGCTCTGGCTGAAGAATATTGATAGTTGAAGGAAGCCGCTTCTGTGATGATGGATCTCGGGAGATTTTTCCATGAGATGGCATTTCATCTACTGTCCTAGAGTCGTTGTGTTTCGGTAGTTCGGCAACGCTCCTATCGTTTTTAGAAAAGCTGTTTAGAGTCACTAAGAGTCGACGATGAGTAGTTGCAGACGCTTTTTGTGACGAAAGATGACAGTCAAGAAGCAATGCTGAATGAATTGCCAAGGAGCAGGTTAGCGGGAGGATTAACTTGTTTGCCGGGCACGCCAAAATTCTATTGTTTCTGTCGGTATGCCCGATCATCCTGCTTTAGTTTTCATCGTATTTATGGTGAGACGGGGGGCGGATAAGTTCCTCTTCCTGCGAATATCTATCACCTGTTCCAGCAGTCACTGGCGGATAGGGTGGCACTGGTTACGCCTTTGACGCCCTGATGGTTTAAAGTTAACGTTCCGCATCCATCTGTAGCCATCCTCCCACCTGCAACCGGAGTGGCGGATAAGGTGTAAGTGCTGCTAGTCAAGGTAGTAGCCGATATGGTGTAGACAGCACCGCCATCACGTGGCGAATTGACTACGGGTAACGTTACAGCCGTCGTGTTGTCTGATTTCTTGTCGTACCGGGATGCCTCGGTAAAGTTGCGTTCCAGATATTGTGCGTTCTCAAGCAACGCAGCACGCGCATCAGCACGTGCCCCGCGTCGCAGATACGAATCGTATGAAGGGTAAGCAATTGCCGCGAGAATTCCAATGATGGCAACGGTGATCATCAGTTCGATTAGCGTGAAGCCGAAGTCGTTAGCAATAGCGGCGTGTTGTCTCACTTAAATCTCCTAATTAAATTACTGTATTTGTCGCCAATAGAGTTGATTGATTGTCCCTGGCGCTGGTGGCGGAATCTTATTCTTGATGGTCATGAATCCACCTGATGTTCCAGTCAGAATCTTGAAGGCTGTCTCACCATTTTTGATGATGGCTGGAACCTTGATCATGCCGATCGTAGATTTCATTCCGGATGCAGGGCTCGAGCCGTAGTTGTCGCCGCTATTAAATGAGCCATCGTTGTTGGTATCCAGCACCGTATTGTTTGGCCGTTGCCCTGTCAGAGCCAATACCTCCATCAGCCAACTTTCACCGCCAGGGGCACAAGGGTCACGAGAAGGAATAATCGTTGTAAAGATAACCCGATCCTCCAATAGGCTGGCTGCTGATACAGAACGTTCTCCACTACTTGTGGCATTGCTTGGATAGACTAAATCCATATACCAGCCTTGCTTGGCAGGAGATCCGGAGTAATCAACAGTGTTATTGCTCGTGATGCGGATGAGTGATGTTCCAATTGTTGCTTCGTTATCAATGGTTTGGGCTTGTAATTCACTACGGGCGATTGTCCGGTCCAGACCGGAGTCACGAATGCCATAGAACGATTGGATTTGTGTCGTGCTGACATCGCTATCGCCAATATACTTGCCCGTTCCGAAAAGAATAACTACGCCACCAGACGGATGTTGGCTGATTTTAGGCTGTGCGATTATAGGTTGGCTCTGAGAGGCAGCGTTTACGGCAGTGAATAAAGGGGTGCCGCCATTGCCTATTCCCCAGGAGGTAGGTGTGTTAGCTGTAAGGTCGAACTTCCAAATATTGCCTTGTAAATCTCCTGCATAAACGTAATCAATTATCTTATCGCCATCGTTGTCCCATAAAATGGGAGTCGATAGTCCATTATTTGTGGCCGAACCAGCTTGAATTTTGGCAAGCAAGGTGCCAGAACCCAATTCGATTACATAAAGGTAAGCATTGCCATTTGCACTGTTATAGCCGTTGCCAAATATTGCAACCCAGTGTCCGCTGTTCAAGCGCCCGATCTGAGGCTGTGAAAACGTATAACCAAGGTCATCGGCATCGGCATATTCCCAGAGAATTGAGCTGGCATTGAACGTAGTAGGGCTGGTGATATCCAGCGCATAGATCGTTTTGCCGCCGGCATTAAGACCGCCGACGAGTGTAGTGTGCCACGATCCGTTGAAATAGGCGTCACCAGCCATTGGAGCGCCGTCAACATAATAACGATGGCTGTAATTAGGGTCGGTTAAGGAGACAAGGTTGGAGTAGACGCCTTTGGGGATATAGGCGAACAACTCCTTGCCGGAATCAGTATTTCCTGTATCAGAGCGGAAAGCGTGCAACATGCCGTCATTGGCCCCGACGTAGGCAAAAGGAATGCGACTGGATACCGAAGTAACGAACGCAGCATAAGTCGACTTTTCGGTAAAACTGGTGGATGCGCTGTTGGCATACCCGAAATCCGTTTTTTCAACGTATAAGGGGTCAGAGTTAATGATGTCGCCGAGAAGGCTACCCGTGCGATTACGCAGCGTAGCGGTAGGGTTCGATGAAGAGTTGTAGAAACGTGCTTCCTTGCTGGTATCCCCTTTCAGCCAGTTTAGTCGGTCAGCACAGCGATTATCTGAGCTGTTCAGCGTTGTTTGGAATGTGCCGTTACCAGTGCAGCGCGCTTCCTCTTTAGACGATCCATTCAATGTGTAGATTTTTCTATTGGCTGGTGTAGGTAGCAGATTGGCAGCATCCCAGTAGGCAGTTCCGACGACGCCGGTGCTTGATACAGGCAACGCTAAGAAATTGCCACTCCAATCGCGGGAGTTGAATTTTGCTTGATAGACGATAGAGCCGGCCTGCCACTGCGTCGAATTGGCCGCAAGCGATGCAGCAGAGGGGGTGGCATCGCTGACACTGCGTATGATCGATGTAAACGCTTCGTTAAGCGCGGAGGGATCGTCGGCGCTAAAGAACTTGCCGCGGCTATTGATGGCGGCGTGCCAGAGATCCGCTACCTTGCCACCATCGGATGCAACCGATGGCCAAGACAACGTTCCGGCCTTGATATTTGGATAGCTACCGCCATAACCCTCATTCCCATAAGTTAAGCTCGGAGTGAGGGATTCTAGGAAAGGTGTCAAACCCAGACCAACAGTGAAGTTCACCATGTGCTGCCAAGTGGCTGGGTCGTTTACCGGGTTCCAATATTGCTCGGTATCGGTGCCTGAGCGGTCATGCCAGGTTGGGATGATGGAATTGTTCAGGCCATTGGTCCCTGAAGAAAGATCGGTTTTCCAGAAATAGAAGGCGATATCCCCTAGAGTGTCTGCTTCGGTGGCGCTGAACGGGGCAATGGGAGTGTACGTGGTTCCATCAGGCAGGGTCGCAGACGCGTTATCGGCGTTGTTCGTTGTCAGCGCGTCTCCCCATATGCCATCGGTCATGACGATATGGAAATTCTTGCGGCAAGATATCGGTAGATAGGTCGCCGTATAGGTCTCCGTGAAATGATCATATGGCGTGTTGGCTAGGGCTGCGACCGTATTGCTGTTCACCGTCAGATAATCGCCGACACGCTTCAGGCCAGTACGCAGTGGCGTGCTGGGGTTCATTGGGAGGCGGAAAAGCCACGAGTAGAAGTTGCTGCGATGGGTTCCGGTGAACGGCTTGATAGCATTGGAAAAATTGGTGGTTGTCGTCTCCCAGCCTTCGCAGTCGGCAGTGACAAAACTGGAGTTGCCTCCTCGGCAACTATTAAGGCCCTGCCAGCCCACGCGCGTAGTTGCTGGAACGTTGGCAAAAGCACGAGCAGCGGCGCTGATGGTCATAAGGTTGCGCGTCCGGTAATAGGAATACCAGATGGCAAAATTCTGCCGTTCATCCTTGTCGGCATTGCTGAGAGCGCCGTCACCATTAAGGTCAACGGTTCCGGTTCCTGAAGTACTGCCGACTACCACCATCTTGTAGCAGTTGTTATTCGTCTTGTTTGCGACGTTTGTAGCCGAGCACCCGGAAACACTGGTGTCGAATACATAGTAATACGCCGGCATGGTATAGGCTTGACATGTTGCATTGCTGCCAGCGCAGGACGTGGCAGAAGTCATGTTGGTCCAATTTCCCCCTTTGTTGGTGGTGTACTGGCATTTGTTCGCGGATGAACAACGGACGTCCCCTGTTGTGCCACTAAGATAGTGGTTCATCAGCCGATGGTTTTTATGGGCTGTATTGATATGAAGGCCTGCACTGGGACGATAGCCCGAGCTCAAATCAATTGTTCCGAAGGCTGGATCGAATCCGTTGAGATAAGCAGCGGTAAAACTTGTTTGAGTTCCGGCATTAACGAAATTGCCGTTGGCATCCTTAGGAATTTCGTATTTGATATTCGGATTGTAGAAAAGTGGATTGAAGTGCGCTGATTTCACAAAACGATCATTCAAACGGGTATCCGGATTGTTGTCGCAGACGTCATCCGGATTGCCGCACAGGTCCGGTGTGAATGCGCGTGCCATACTGCCTGAGTCGTCGAGTGTCAGAATCAGGTTCGGTGGGACATCGACGGTCAAAAAGAGGGGGGTATTGGCGACATCTACAGCAAATGCGGATGCACAAAAGCCAAATGAAATTGACAGTAGCGTTTTCCGCAGGGAAGAACGGCTCGTAAACATATCGTTCATGATCGTCTCTCGCTCAAGGGGTATAGGTGAATTCAGCCTGAATAATCACAATCGTCGTGCTGTCTGCGCCAAAGCCGCGAGCAGTCACGCGATAATATTCAACAGTCCCGATGTTCGGTTTTTTCTCGATACGATATTGAGGTTGAGTGGCGACCTTGGCCACCGTTGCCGACGGATTACGGTAACTCGACCAGTTACTTGACGTATTCCAATATGTCGAATCGTTTGCATTGTTCGCATCGTAAGTGCTTAATCCCCCTCCGCCAGTCCATGGGCCGGCCCTTAAAGAGATTATGTTTGCACTGGCATCGCGTACCGCCGCTTCCGCAGCTTCGAAGGCAAGCTCACGGTCACGGGTGTTTCCGGACATTTTTTCCTGAAATATGTTGTTCTGAACAGCTGCCACACCCAGCATCGAAAGTACCATCAAAAAAATCAGCACAACCATCAAGGTGGCGCCTTGTTGAGAGCGAGCAGGATTCAAGTGTATGTGCTGGCGTGTCATGGCAGTCTGTTCCGGACAGCAATTGTCATGTCAAAAACCTTCCTTAGGCGCCGATCAGTAGGCGTCACTGCCGCACCGTCGTAGGTGTATGCCTGAGCTTCTGTCGTGTATGTCGTAGTTCCGGTTGAAGCGATCAATAAGGAAATGCGGACACTTAATACTTTCGACCAATCGGTGACAGCGTCAGCCTTGACGTATTGGTCCACCTGTTTGTCTGTGCCGGCATCGATGCCATAGGTGATCTGCATATTTTCAACGCCTTCGGCCAGTTCTTCTGGAAATTGAGTTGCTGCCCCGCTGGAGTTGGCACCCAAGCGCAGCCGATAGAGAGCGGGTTCCCCGTAGGCATTGGAACGGATGTGGTAATTCACGCTACTCATGCGAAGAAGCTTTGATCCCGGCCCAAAGGTATAGGGTGTTCCGAGTGCAGTACAGAGAAGCGGCGATCCTAGGCCTTTGGTGCAGTTTCCGGGACTAATGCCACTTCCAGTATTGTGGTCAACCACGGAAACAGTATTGTTATTATTGACGTTGCTCATCTGGAAGATGGCTGTGTGTTGACAGTCGGTGGCGATCAGGATTTCTCCTTGCTTGATGTCATGGTTGGCTGTAAGTTGCATCGATGCTGCGGAAGGATTGTGAGAGGCGACTGTGTAATCAGAGCCATCGCCACGCAGCACAGTTAGCGAATCACCGCGAAGAACATTGCCAGCAACCCCTGAGGGGAAGGTGCTGACTCCCCCTTCATAGCCAATTAGCGGGGAGTTAAGAATGTCTTTGTCCCAAGCGGCGGAATCGTTGAGTGTATTGACGGCGGTCGCGGTATTGCCGCAACCTGTGAATCCGGCCATCCGAATGTCGTAGCCGAGGGTTTCAAAGACAAAACGAGCTGTTTCCTGCATGCGCGATAGTGTTTCCTGTGTCCTGAACGTTTGTTTGCTACCGACATAGGTGTAGCTGACCACGAGAATCAAAGCTAAGCCGACAGCCATGGAAACCATTAGCTCGACCAAGGAAAAGCCAGCGGCAAGAACAGGGCTGTCTTGCTTTGCGGAATGGGGATGGATTCTTGGCGCCATTGCTCTGTAATCCCTAGATCCTGGTTTGGGTGACGAATGTGGTGCTACTGTCCTCGCCAGCGTGTACTTGGCTAGTATTCGACCACTGTATCGTTATCGTTGCGCTGCCTGTTCCGTTGACTTGGATGGATCCGTCACCAGACGGAAGCGCCTTCGAGAGATTCGATTTCCACCGTACGAGATCCTGCGTGGATACAGCAGATCCGCTTGAGGCAGCAGAACCCATGGCAATGTTGTATTGTCCGGCTAGCGCGCTGCTGCGGTTTGCACGCATGGCATCGGCGATGTCATAGGCCAGTAAGGTTGCCTGACTGCGCTGATAGGATGTCAGATTGGCCTTGTTGGATTGCAGGAGAAGGCCGGCATAGCCCAGCAGGCCGATAGCGATAATGACAATCGAGATTAGAGTTTCGATCATCGTCATGCCATTTTGTTGATGATGAAAGGAGAGAGGTGGCCTTGAAGTCATGTCAACAGCTTCCTGAGTCTGTATGAATGCGACCCATTGGAGAGATCTGAATCGTTCGCAACGAGGGGGTTATACAAATTGAGAATGTTGTTGTTGACGCTCCCCCGCTGGAGATGACGGCCCCTCTGGAGTCAAACGATATAAAGTTGCCAAAGTTGCTATCTGAACTAGTGAGGGTGCCAGAGCCAATATTGGGCTGCGCCATTTTTAGTCTTGCGTCGCTTCCGTCAATGCTTCCGGCGGTACCGGCATCCGTAAAGGAAACCCAGCCATTGGCCCAGGATGTCCCTGAGGCCGATGTGCAGGTCGGGTTCGCATTGCTAGCGACGTCTACACTCTTGCAAAGAGTAACTTTGGTTGCTCTTTTGACTGCTTCAGCTCGTGCTTGCATTAAAGCAGACGCTAAGTCCATGCTAACGGCTTGGGCGCGATTGGCAGCGATCGTTCGCTGAAACGACGGAGCTGCTAAAGTTATCACTATGCCTAGAACGGCGATGGTGATAACCAACTCTATTATCGTGAAACCTTTAGGTAACGGAAGGCTTTGTTTCCTCATGGATCATCTCCTTATTTTGAATTATCGACTCCGATTTTCGGATTGTGTATATCAGGATCAATCAACGGTCCGCTGGGGGCGATGAGCGGCGTATATTTTGGCTATGCATCACTGATTTCAATGCGGCATCTTGTTTTTTGTTCTCAGTGCGGTTAGAATCCTCGGTTTATCGAAACACCATTGGAATTCATTCATGGCCAACAGCGCACAAGCCCGCAAGCGCGCCCGTCAAGCTGACAAGCAGCGCTCCCACAACGCCAGCCTGCGTTCGACCCTGCGTACCGCGATCAAGCGCGTGCGCCAGGCGATCGAAGCTGGTGATAAAGCCGCCGCACAGGGCGTCTTCCAGCAATCCGTCGCAGTGCTCGACCGCATTGCCGACAAGAAGATTGTTCACAAGAACAAGGCTTCCCGTACCAAGAGCCGTCTGTCCGCTCAGATCAAGGCGCTTGCTGCTGCCTAATCGCGGTAGATTGCCCCAATAAAAATGGCGCCTGCGGGCGCCTTTTTTATTTCTGCCGTTTCTGATTACTGCTGCTTATTTCTTGCCGTCGATCGAGCAAACACCGTCGACGATTTGCAGGTCGTTGTCCTGGGCAAAATTGAGCATGAAGCGGTAAGCCATTGGTTCTAGTTCGCCCAGGCGGCCGTCAACGAAGACAGCTTTTTCGCCGTTGTAATCTCCGGGGCCGACGTAAGGGGAGTATTTCATCTTGCGCTCGGCACCAAAAGCGGACATGACGCCGCATAGGCGTTCGGCCCAATCACTGGGGCGAAATTTGCGTCCTTCTTTGGTGAGGCCAACAATGATGAATGTGGTCGATTCTAGGTTTGTCATTGTTCTACTCTGCGTTTTCGGGCGATACGACCTTGCGTGGGCGCATTCTAGCAGAAGCGCTTAACCTTTCCATAATTATGGCGCACAGGGCGCGATGCGGCGGGGCTTGGTGGGCGAGCGGCGTTCTATACAATGCCTTGTTTTTCTCATAAAATTCGGCTTTCTGCTGCTTGGCCTGGGTTGTATGACCCGTCGGGTGGTGGTCGTTTCGGCGGCAATTGCCGCCGTTTTCGTTTTATGAGGTTGCCTCATGTCGCATGTCATGAATACCTATGCCCGTTTGCCGGTGACATTCAGTCACGGCCAGGGCTCCCGGATTACCGATACCGAAGGCAAGGAGTACCTGGATGCCCTGTCCGGGATTGCCGTTTCGACGTTGGGGCACGCCCATCCCAGGCTGGTGGCGGCGATTTCCGCCCAAGCCGGTCGCATGTTGCATACCTCTAACCTGTACTGCATTCGCGAGCAGGAGCAACTGGCCGACAAGCTGTGTTCCCTGTCAGGCATGGACGAGGTGTTCTTCGGCAATTCGGGTGCCGAAGCCAACGAAGGGGCCATAAAGTTGGCGCGTTTCTTCGGCCACAAGAAGAACATCGAGATGCCGACCATCATCGTCATGGAAAAGGCTTTCCATGGCCGCACCATGGCGACCTTGTCGGCGACCGGAAATCGCAAGGCGCAGGCCGGCTTCGAGCCGCTGGTGAGCGGCTTCGTCCGGGTGCCTTATGGCGATCTGGAGGCGATCCGCAACGTCGCCGAACATCACAAGAATATCGTTGCCGTCATGCTCGAGGTCATTCAGGGCGAGGGCGGCATTCATCTGGTAGATCCGGCCTTCTATCGCGGCGTTCGCGAGCTGTGCGATAGCCACGACTGGCTGATGATCTGCGACGAAGTGCAGTGCGGCATGGGCCGTACCGGAAGCTGGTTCGGCTTCCAGCAGGTCGGCGTACAACCGGATATCGCCACTCTGGCCAAGGGCCTCGGCTCGGGCGTGCCGATCGGTGCCTGTCTGGCGCGCGGCAAGGCGGCTGGCCTCTTCGGGCCGGGCAACCACGGTTCGACCTTCGGCGGCAATCCGCTGGTCTCCGTCGCTGCGCTGACGACCATCGAGGTCATCGAGCAGGACGGCCTGCTGGCCAACGCTGCGCATATCGGTAGCCAGATTCGCCAGCTGTTCGGCGAAGCGCTTGCTGGCACCAAGGGGGTAGTCGATATTCGCGGCCATGGCCTGATGATCGGCATCGAACTCGATCGTCCGTGCGGCGCCCTGGTCGGCCGGGGCCTAGAGGCCGGCCTGCTGATCAACGTGACGGCGGATAGCGTCGTCCGTTTCCTGCCGCCGCTGATCTTCAGCGAAAGCGACGCCCGCGAGCTGGTGGTGCGCACCGCGCCGCTGATCAAGGCATTTCTGGCTGCTTAATCATGGCAATCAAACATTTTCTGCAATTCAAGGATTTCTCCCGCGACGAGTTCGACTACGTGTTCGAACGCACGGCGTGGATCAAGAACCAGTTCAAGTCCTACCAGAAGTACTGGCCGCTTTCCGACCGTACGTTGGTGATGATTTTCGAAAAGGCCAGCACGCGGACGCGTCTGTCCTTCGAGGCCGGGATGCAGCAGCTGGGCGGCTCGGCGATCTACCTGAATACTCGCGATTCCCAACTCGGGCGTGGCGAGCCGGTCGAGGATGCGGCGCAAGTCATCTCCCGGATGAGCGACATTGTGATGATCCGCACCTTCGAGCAAGAGATTATCGAGCGTTTCGCGGCCAATTCGCGCGTGCCGGTGATCAACGGGCTGACCAACGAATATCACCCGTGCCAGATACTGGCCGATATCTATACCTACATCGAGCATCGCGGCGACATCCAGGGCAAGACCGTGGCCTGGGTCGGCGACGCCAACAACATGTGCAACACCTGGCTGCAGGCGGCCGAAGTGCTCGATTTCAAGGTTCATGTATCGACCCCGCCGGGCTACGAGATCCAGCCGGAACTGGTCGGCAAAATCGATCCGGCCCGCTTCAAGATTTTCGCCGATCCGATGGACGCTTGCCGCGGCGCCGATCTGGTCACCACCGACGTGTGGACCTCGATGGGCTTCGAAGCCGAGAACGAGGAGCGGATCAAGGCCTTCGCCGACTGGTGCGTCGATGGCGACATGATGCGGGTGGCCGACCCGCAAGCCGTGTTCATGCACTGCCTGCCGGCGCATCGCGGTGAGGAAGTGACGGCCGAAGTGATCGACGGACCACAATCGGTGGTCTGGGATGAGGCGGAGAACCGCCTGCACGTCCAGAAGGCGTTGATGGAGTATTTGCTGTTGGGCCGTATTCAGGGCTGAGCGGCTGGATTAAATCAAAATCGAAACAAGGGAACGCAAATGAGCGATATCAAGAAGGTTGTGCTGGCCTATTCGGGCGGTCTGGATACCTCAGTCATCCTCAAGTGGCTGCAGGACGTGTACAAGTGCGAAGTGGTCACCTTCACGGCCGATCTCGGCCAGGGTGAAGAACTCGAACCTGCACGCGCCAAGGCACTGAAGGCCGGCATCAAGCCGAAGAACATCTATATCGACGACGTGCGCGAGGAGTTCGTCCGCGACTTCGTCTTCCCGATGTTCCGCGCCAACACCGTTTACGAGGGTGAGTACCTGCTCGGTACCTCCATCGCCCGTCCGCTGATCGCCAAGCGCCTGGTCGAGATCGTCAACGAAACCGGCGCCGACGCCATCTGCCACGGCGCCACCGGCAAGGGTAACGACCAGGTACGTTTCGAGCTGGGTGCCTACGCGCTGAAGCCAGGCATCAAGGTCATCGCCCCGTGGCGCGAGTGGGATCTGATGTCGCGCGAAAAGTTGATGGCCTATGCCGAGAAGCACGGTATCGAAATCGACATGAAGCATAAGAAGGGCGGCTCGCCGTATTCGATGGACGCCAACCTGCTGCACATTTCCTACGAAGGCCGTCACCTGGAAGACCCGGCGGCCGAAGCCGAAGAGTCGATGTGGCGGTGGACGGTGTCGCCGGAAAAGGCTCCGAACAAGGCTGAATACCTGGATCTGGAGTTCGCCAAGGGTGACGTGGTCGCCGTCAATGGCAAGAAGCTGAAGGCCCACGAAGTGCTGGCCCTGCTCAACGAGTTGGGCGGCAAGCACGGCATCGGCCGTCTCGACCTGGTCGAGAACCGCTACGTCGGCATGAAGTCGCGCGGCTGCTACGAAACCCCGGGCGGCACCATCCTGCTGCGCGCCCACCGTGCCATCGAATCGATTACCTTGGACCGCGAAGTCGCCCACCTCAAGGACGACCTGATGCCGCGCTACGCCAGCCTGATTTATAACGGCTACTGGTGGAGCCCGGAGCGCAAGGCGCTGCAGACCTTGATCGACCACACCCAGCAGACGGTCAACGGTACCGTTCGCCTCAAGCTGTACAAGGGCAACGTCATCGTCGTCGGCCGCGATTCGGCGACCGATTCGCTATTCGATTCGACCATCGCTACCTTCGAAGACGACGCCGGTGCCTACGACCAGCGTGATGCTGGCGGCTTCATCAAGCTGAACGCCCTGCGCATGCGCATTGCGGCCAACCTGACGGCGAAGAAGACCGGTAAGCCGGCCGCTGCCAAGAAGGCGGCGCCGAAGAAGGCCGCTGCCGCTAAACCGGCAGCCAAGCCGGCAGCCAAGGTCGCCAAGGCTGCACCGAAAGCCGTCGCCAAGCCGGTAGCTGCCAAGGCCGTGGTCAAGAAGGCCGTGGCCGCTCCGGTGGCCAAGAAAGCTGCTGCACCGGCCAAGGCTGTCGCCAAGAAGCCGGCCGCCAAGAAGAAGGGCTAAGCGATGGAAGGCACCGTTTTCGGACTCAACGAAGAACAGATCGCGGATTTCTTCTCGACCTGGGGCGTGGGTGCCTTCATTCTCTTCATGCTGTTCATCATCGGCGAGATCGCCTACAAGTCCAAGGCCGGCAAGACGGGTACCTTCGTGCTCTTCTTCGTGCTGGCTTTCGGCATGGTCGGTTTCATCGCCAAGGGAATCATTCAAAAACTCTGGGGTATTTAAATGTCGCAATACGACAACGTTTCGGTGGTCAAGAAGGCCAATGTTTATTTCGATGGCAAGTGCGTCAGCCACACCGTGGTGCTGGCCGATGGCACCAAGAAGACGGTCGGCGTGATCCTGCCGTCCAGCCTGACCTTCAATACCGGTGCGCCGGAAATCATGGAAGGTGTCGGCGGTTCCTGCCGCGTCAAGCTGAAAGGCGAAAGCGAGTGGAAGACCTACGGCGATGGCCAGTCCTTCAACGTGCCGGGCAATTCCAGCTTCGAAATCGCCTGCGACGAGCCTTACCACTACGTTTGCCACTTCGGCTAAACAGCCGGTGAGCCAACCAGCCCGGCCGTCGCCGGGCTTTTGATTTCAGGAGATTTCATGCCCAGTTTTGACTTCACTTCCGAAGCCGATATGGTGGCGTTGAAGAACGCCATCGACGTCGCCGTTCGCCAGATCGACAACCGCTACGACTTCAAGGGTACCTCGGCCAAGGTCGAGTTCAACGAGAAGGACAAGGTCATCACCCTGCACGGCGATTCGGACTTTCAGCTCGACCAGATCAAGGACATCCTGTTCCCGGCCATGGAGAAAAAAGAAGTCGAGAGCACCAAGCGCCTCGATCACCAGCCGGTACAGAAGGTGTCCGGCAACAAGGTGAAGCAGGAGCTGAAAATCAAGATGGGTATCGAGACCGAACTGGCCAAGAAACTCGTCAAAATGATCAAGGATGCCAAGCTCAAGGTGCAGGCCTCGATCCAGGGCGATGCGGTGCGCGTGCAGGGCGCCAAGCGTGACGACCTGCAGGATTGCATTTCCCTGATCCGCAAGGAAGTGACCGATTTCCCGATCAAGGCGGGCAATTTCCGCGACTGACCGGTTGATCCGGCCGGATAAAACGAAAAGGGCAGCTTCGGCTGCCCTTTGTCTTGATCAGCGGGCCAGGCCCTTGATCCACACCGAATACAGCTGTTCCGACAACTGTCGCATGGTCGGCAGGCGGGCGGCGATTTCGCCTTCCATGGCCTGCGGGGTTTGCACGCTCGGCTGATCGGCTACGGCATTCGCCTCGTCGGCCCATTGTTCGCACCACTTGGCGATCATTTCGGGCGTCATTTCGACATGGCACTGCATGGCCAGGTGGGGGCCGAGGGCGAACATCTGGTTGGCGCAGTAGTTGTTGGAAAAGAGGCGCGTCGCGCCGCCCGGGATGCTGAAGGTTTCGCCGTGCCACTGGAAAACGATCCCGCTCTTGCCGGCCAAGTCGCCCAGCCAGTGCCGCGCGGTAGCATTGGCCTCGCCGAAGGCCTGGCCCCAGCCGATTTCCTTGACCGGATTGCGGGTGACCTCGCCACCGAGCGCCTTGCTCATCAACTGGCCGCCCAGGCAGTGGCCGATGACCGGGATGTCGGCAGTGACAGCCGAGCGGATCAGCGCGCACACCGGCTCGATCCAGGGCAGCGGGTCATTGACGCTCATCGGGCCGCCCATGAAGCAGAGGCCGGAGAAGTCGTCCGGTTTGGCCGGCACGGCGGCGCCTTCGTCAATGGCGATCAATTGCCAGGGAATCCCGTGCTGCTCAAGGAATATGGCAAAATAGCCCGGACCTTCGGTAGGGGAGTGGCGGAAGATGGCAACGGGTTTCATGGTGCGGAAAATGTCCTCGAAAGTGAGTTGTCATTCTACGCTGCTCGCTGCGCTCTTTTTCTCGATGTCCCCTGTCGCTGTGGCCCAGGAAGTCGGCCTGGCCGGCATCATGGGCAGCAAGGCGATGCTGATGATCAACGGCAGCGAGCCGCAGGCCGTCCCGGTCGGGCAGACTCTGGATGGCGTCAAGGTACTATCCGTTCAGGGCGATCAGGTGATGATCGAGATCGGTGGCAAGAAGCGCCCCTTGCGCGTCGGGCAGTATGCCGTCGGCGCGGCGAATGGCGATGGCTCCGGCAAGATCGTCATGACGGCGGACGGGCAGGGCCATTTCTTCACCACCGGCACGATCAACGGGACGTCGGTCCGCTTCCTGGTCGATACCGGAGCGACGATGATTTCGCTGGGAATGAGCGATGCACGGCGGGTTGGTGTCGATTTCAATCGTGGCGAGAAAACGCTGACCAATACGGCCAATGGACAGGCCGTGGTGAGCAAGGTGCAACTCGATACCGTGCGCATCGGCGATGTGACCTTGCACAACGTGGGCGCGCTGATCCATCAGACCGACATGCCGATTGCCCTGTTGGGCATGAGCTTTTTGAACCGGATGGAAATGCAGCGCGACGGCAGTACCATGACACTTAAAAAACGATTCTAGGAGAGAGCAGATGCCGCAACGAGATCAGGAAATAGCGCTGCTGCGCGAAGAGCTGGAAATGCTGATGGGTGAGCGCCAGGCGCTGTTGCGCGTGGCCGGTTCGGCGGCGGTACTGATCGCCAGCCTGGACAGCAAGCGGCTGCCGGTCGGTGCGGTCGAGTCGGCCGACCTGGTCGCCACGTCGATCAACGATTTGTCCGAAGAAACGTTGCAGGACGCGCTGGCGTCGGTCAATGCCGAAATCGAGGAAGACTCCGCGGCGAAATGACGGTTGATCTGGAGCGTTTGCGGGCCAGCTTGCTTCCCGAGCCGCTGGCCGGCGAGTTTGTGCAGGAAGATGGCGCAGCAGACCTGCCGCTGACCCCGGCGGCGGTATTGTTTCCTATCGTCCTGCGCGATGACGGCTACACCGTTCTGCTCACCCAGCGCACGGCCCATCTGCGGGACCACGCCGGGCAGGTCAGTTTTCCCGGCGGCCGCGTCGAGGAACATGACCGGTCGCCGACGGATACCGCCCTGCGCGAGACCGAGGAAGAGATCGGCCTGGCGCGGGAGCGGATCGAGATTGTCGGTTTCCTGCCGGAATACCGCACCGGCACCGGGTTCCGGGTGACGCCGGTGGTGGCGCTGGTCAGGCCACCGTTCGACCTGCAGCCGGACCCTTTCGAAGTGGCGGAGATTTTCGAGGTGCCGCTGTCATTTCTGCTCGACCCGGCCAATCACCAGCAGCATTCGCTGCATTACCGCGGGGCGCTGCGCAATTATTTCGCCATGCCCTACGGCGAGTATTTCATCTGGGGCGCAACGGCGGGCATGATCCGCTCGCTGTCCGAGCGGCTAGGCCTTCTCCACGTCGCCTGAGCTTGTGGTATCGTGACACTTTGCTATATGAAAATAAGCCGAATACGGCAATGCTTAGCCCCACATGAGTCTCCTCTCGCTGATTGCAGTTTTTCTCATCGAGCAACTGCAGCCCCTTGATTACCGTCGCATCATTGCCGAGCCGCTGGGCGCCTGGGCGGATTTCATCGAATCCCGTTTCAATGCAGGTGCCTATCGCCATGGTGTGCTGGCCTGGTGCTTCGCCGTCCTCTTGCCGGTGGCCCTGGTCGGCCTCGTCTATGCTGCGCTATACGCGCTGAGTCCGCTGTTCGGTTTGCTGCTCAACGTGGCGGTGCTCTACCTGACCATGGGCTTCCGCCAGTTCAGCCACCATTACACCGAGATCCAGTTGGCTCTGCGCCTGGGCGACCTTGAACGGGCGCGCCAGTTGCTCGCCGAATGGCAGGGCTGTTCGACCTACAACCTCGGTTCGGAAGACATCTCACGCCTGTCCATCGAAGGGGCGCTGGCCGCTTCGCACCGCCATGTCTTTGCCGTGCTGCTCTGGTTCGTCCTGCTGCCCGGACCGTGCGGCGCCTTGCTCTACCGGCTGGCGCTGATCGTCCGCGATCGCTGGAATGCCGAGCGGATCGACCAGGAAAATGCATTTACGCTATTTTCGCGCCAGGTTTTCGGTATCATCGACTGGCTGCCGCTGCGCGCGACCGCTTCGGCTTTTGCCATCGTCGGCGACTTCGAGGATGCGGCGTACTGCTGGCGCACCCAGCCGGCGCAATGGCCGGACCGCGATCTGGGCATCGTGCTGGCAGCCGGGGCAGGGGCTTTGGGCGTGCAGTTGGGCCGGCCGGTGGTCGATGGCGTCGAGGTCTCCGACCGCGCAGAATTGGGGCTGGGCGATCCAGCCGACGTAGATTTCATGCAAAGTGCCGTGGGCCTCGTCTGGCGAGCCACGGTCGTGTGGATGTTGTTGCTCTTTTTGCTGGGGCTCGCTAGTCTGGTGGGCTGAATAATCTATATCTGGAGGTGTTTCATGAGCAAAGATGTTGTCGTTCTGAGCGCAGTTCGTTCCCCCATCGGTGCCTTCGGTGGTTCTCTGGCTGACATGGATCCGTGCGATCTGGCCAGCACCGTCATGAAAGAAGCGATCGCCCGTTCCAACGTCGATCCGCAGCAGATCAACTATGTGACCGTCGGCACCACGATGCCGGTCGATTCCCGTTACGCCTACGTGTCCCGCGTGGCCTCCATCCAGGCCGGCCTGTCGATGGACTCCGTCGCCATGCAGGTTTCCCGTCTGTGCGCCTCCGGCCTGCAGGGTATCGTCACCACCGCCCAGAACATTCTGCTCGGCGATTGCGACTACGGTATCGGCGGTGGCGTCGAAGTGATGTCCAAGGCAGCCTATCTGATGCCGACGCTGCGTTCCGGCGCCCGCATGGGCGACACCAAGGCCATCGACGCCATGGTCGCCGTGCTGACCGACCCGTTCGGCGTCGGCCACATGGGTATCACCGCAGAAAACCTGGCCACCAAGCACGGCTTCACCCGTGAAGACCAGGATGCCTTCGCCGTCGAATCGCAGCGCCGTGCCGCTGCCGCCATCGACGCTGGCCACTTCAAGTCGCAGATCCTGCCCATCGTCAAGCAGACACGCAAGGGCGAAGTCGTGTTCGACACCGACGAGCACCTGAAGCGTGGCACGACGATGGAATCGCTGGCCAAGATGAAGGCAGCCTTCAAGAAGGACGGTACGGTCACTGCCGGTAACGCTTCCGGCATCAACGACGGCGCTGCCTTCTTCGTCCTGGCCGATGCTGCCAAGGCTGCCGCTGCCGGCCAGAAGCCGATCGCCCGCATGGTCTCCTACGCCGTTGCCGGCGTGCCGAACGACGTCATGGGTGAAGGCCCGATCCCGGCGACCAAGCTGGCTCTGAAGAAGGCCGGCCTGACCCTGGACCAGATGGACGTCATCGAATCCAACGAAGCCTTCGCTGCCCAGGCACTGACCGTTTCCAAGGTGCTCGGCCTGGATCCGGCCAAGACCAACCCGAACGGCGGCGCCATCGCCCTCGGCCACCCGGTCGGCTGCTCCGGTGCTTTCATCGCCACCAAGGCGATTTACGAAATGAACCGCATCGGCGGCAAGTACTGCCTGGTCACCATGTGTATCGGTGGCGGTCAGGGCATTGCCGTGATCTTCGAACGCGTCTAAGCCGTTCGCAGTACGTTTTGTACCAAACCCGCTGGAGCGATCCAGCGGGTTTTTTTATTTGCACCATCATGAATTCGAGGCGCACCTTTACAGTGCGTCAATAGTCGCAAAGTAGTACCGAGCGTATGATTTGAAGGTCATTTGCAGGTGGCATGGAACCTGCTGAATCCGGTGTGAGAGCATCCTCAGCGACGAGTCCAAAATGAACTTCTATAACGAGATGTACGACGCCCAAGGCGGCGTCCGGGCGCATTACAAGGGATATGAAGACTGGCTCAAGGCGACACCGCCGGAGCGCATCGAACGCAAGCGGGCCGAGGCCGATCTGGCCTTCCACCGCGTCGGCATCACCTTCGCCGTGTATGGCGAGGAGGCCGGCAAGGAGCGCCTGATCCCCTTCGACATCATTCCCCGTGTCATTCCGTCAGCCGAATGGAGGGCCCTGCAGTCCGGCCTGCGCCAGCGGGTCAAGGCGATCAACATGTTCCTGTGGGACGTGTACCACGATCAGGAAATCCTCAAGGCAGGCGTCATTCCGGCCGAGCAGGTACTGAACAATGCCCAGTACCGGCCGATCATGCGCGGCGTCGATGTGCCGGGCCGGATCTATGCGCACATTACCGGCGTGGACATCGTGCGGGCCGGCGCCGGCGAGTTCTACGTGCTCGAAGACAACCTGCGCGTGCCGTCCGGTGTGTCGTACATGCTCGAAGACCGCAAGATGATGATGCGGCTGTTCCCCGAACTGTTCGCCCGGCACAAGGTGGCGCCGGTCCAGCACTACCCGGACGTGCTGCTCGAGAAGCTGCGCGCGGTGTCGCCCAAGGGGGTTTCCGATCCGACGGTAGTGCTGCTGACCCCGGGGGCCTACAACAGCGCCTATTTCGAGCACACCTTCCTGGCCCAGCAGATGGGCGTCGAACTGGTCGAGGGGCGCGATCTCTTCGTCAAGGACGAGGTGGTCTACATGCGCACGACGCAGGGGCCGCAGCGCGTCGATGTGATCTACCGCCGCATCGATGACGATTTCCTCGATCCGCAGGTTTTCCGTGCCGATTCCGCCCTGGGCGTACCGGGGCTGATGCAGGCCTATCGGGCCGGCAACGTGACACTGGCCAATGCGGTCGGCACCGGCGTCGCCGACGACAAGTCGATCTACCCGTATGTCCCGGACATGATCCGTTTCTACCTCGGCGAAGAGCCGAAGCTGAACAACGTGCCGACCTACATGTGCCGCAAACCGGACGACCTGAAGTACGTGCTCGATCATTTGCCGGAACTGGTGGTCAAGGAAGTGCATGGCGCCGGCGGCTACGGCATGCTGGTCGGCCCGGCATCGAGCAAGGAACAGATCGCGCACTTCCGAGAATTGCTGATCGCCAAGCCGGAGGGCTACATCGCCCAGCCGACGCTGGCCCTGTCCAATTGCCCGACCTTCGTCGAGGAGGGCATTGCGCCGCGCCACCTCGACCTGCGCCCCTTCGTGCTGTCCTCGGGCGAATGCATAAACATGGTGCCTGGCGGCCTGACCCGCGTTGCCTTGACCAAGGGCTCGCTGGTCGTCAATTCATCGCAGGGCGGCGGCACCAAAGACACCTGGGTTCTGGAGGATTAATCATGCTGAGCCGTACTGCCGATCACCTGTTCTGGATGTCGCGCTACATGGAGCGCGCCGAGAATCTCGCCCGTCTGCTCGATGTGACCTACCAGATGTCGCTGGTGCCGCAATCCGAGGAAGCGGCCAACCAGAGCTGGAATGCCATCATCGCCCTGAACAGCCTCGAGGAAGCCTATGCCGCCAAATATTCGGCGGTCAATGGCGAGAACGTGCTGAAGTTCATGGTCAGCGATGCCGACAATTTCTCGTCCATCCATAGCTGCCTGCGCATGGCGCGGGAAAATGCCCATGCCGTGCGCGGCACGCTGACTACCGAAATGTGGGAGACGCTGAACTACACGTGGCTGGAGGCGCGTGGGCGCAGCTTCGAGCAACTGGTCAGCGCCGGCATCAGCGAGTATTTCGAATGGGTCAAGATGCGTTCGTCGCTGACGCGCGGCACGACGCTCGGCACCTTGCTGCAGGACGAGGGCTACCACTTCATCCGGCTCGGCACGCTGCTCGAAAGGGCCGACAACACGGCGCGCATCCTCGATTTCAAGTACCACGTGCTGCGCCCGCATGGCGACGAGGGGGCGACCGATTTCTACCAGTGGGCGGCCTTGCTGCGCTCGGTGTCGGCCTTCGAGGTGTACCGCAAGGTTTATCGCGACGTGATCACGCCGGACCGCGTGGCGGAGCTGCTGATCCTCAACAAGGACATGCCGCGCTCGCTGCATTTCTGCATGAACGGCGTGATCAAGACCCTCGACCTGATCGCCAACCAGCACTCGGGCGAGACCACCCGCCAGGCCGGTCTGCTGCACGCCCAACTGCACTACGGGCGGATCGGCAATATCCTCGAACATGGCCTGCACGAATGGCTGGAGGACTTCATGGATCGCATCTATCTGCTCGGCGACGGGATCAGCAAGGACTTCCTGGTGCCGATGGCCGAAGCGGCCTGATCGCTGGCGCGAGCATGGCAGGTAGGCCCGGTGACGTCGGGCCTTCTTCTTGGTGTCGCCTGATGTGGGCCTCAAGCCACTGAACGGGCGATATTTTCTGAATTGCGGCAAATCAATCGGATGATTTCGGGTGGCTGGCCTTAAACTGCCAGCCTTGCAAAGGCAAACCGATTTCCGGCTGCCTTTTGCCCATTCATCAAGGCTGCCCATGTACCCGATTCACGATCACGATCCGCTTCTCCTGCTTGCCACGGCCCTGGCCGCCAAGCGCCGCCCTGCCGAGCTGCTGGAAATCATGGCGGCCATCGATCTTGTCCAGGGCAATATTCCGGCCGAGGGCAAGCTGAGCGAAGCGTTTTCCCGCCTCGGCCTATGCGGTCTGCTGGTCGAGCGCGATGGCGGCCTGGCCTTGACGCCGGGTGCCGAGCAGTTGATCGAGGCCTTGCCGGGCAAGGGCGATATGGCGGATCGCCTGATCGCGCTGCGCGGCTTGCTGGCATCCTACGTAGCAAGCGAGGGGGCGGCCATCGCCATTGCGCCCGAGAGTCTGCGCGAAGCGATGCTCGCCCATCGCGCGGCGGCAGCCACGACCGCCAAGAACCTGCTGGTCCCCAAGCCGAAGCCCGAACAGGCCCAGGCACGCCCCGGCCAGCGGCAACGCAAGCCGATGCCCAAGCAGCGCAAACGGTGATCACCAACGGCACTGCCAGGTCGCATGCGGCGATGGCCGGCTAGCGATATAAACGAACCGGGGGCGGATCGAGTCCATACAGTTCAGAGATGACGCAAGAACAACCGAACAACCCGCTGCACGGCGTGACGCTGGAGGCGATACTCCACCATCTCGTCGCCCATTATGGTTGGGCCGAACTCGGTCGCCAGATCGACATACGCTGCTTCAACCACGAGCCGAGCATCGCTTCCAGCCTGAAATTCCTGCGGCGGACCCCGTGGGCGCGGGAGCGGGTCGAGTCCCTCTATCTCCACACGTTGCGCTAGCGTTCGCCCGGAGCAGGGTCAGGCGGCGGTGCACTCGCCCGATGAGTGTACAGCGCTCCGCTTGGCCGATTCGATGGCGTGTAGGCCTGCTTGACGCTGTTTGTCGAGAATGAATGCGAGCAGCCACTGATCGCTGTCGGTAACGTGGCGGGACAGCCAGTCGCGTAGAAAATCGATCAGTGCCGCCTTGGAAATGCGTTCGCCGGTGCGAAGGCGGGAACGCATGTCGTTCATCGCCTCGGCGAAGGCAAGGTGCTCGTTGAAATGCTCTATCGCGTCGGCGTGCTTTTCCTGATCATAACCATAGCGCGTCGCCAGATCCTCTTCGCACCAGAAGTGAAACAGGGCATAGCCCAGCAAATCGTGGATGGCTTGTTCCCAGACGTCGCGGCCGCTGTCATCCCGCAGCTCGAGATTCACCTTGTTGAACATCCTGAACAGGGTACGGTGCTGCAAATCGATCTCGGTGACGCCGGTATCGTATTCCCGCTGCCAAACCAGTTTTCCCACTAGATTCATCATTCCTGATCCACAAGATGATGGGTGGCCAAAACGCCATCCTGAATATTCAAGGCAAATCACGCCACGCGGCGTCGCCCCCCTGGCGTTTGCCAGCCATAGCGCGGCCATGCCGCGTCAGCGCGTCGCGCATACTATTTTCGTCGTGCCCGCCCGAGCTTGCGCTAGGTCAAATGATCGCTGCACGAATGAATATCCGTATCTCGAAATTCTATGCAGGCGTGCTCCCCAGAGAAAATAAGCCCGCGATCGACGCGGGCTTTTTCCTGCTGAGGGTACGGCGAGATTACTTGCCGGAAGCCTTCTTGGCGGCCTTGACGGTGGCGCTGGTGGCAGCGGCGATGTTGTTTTGCGTCAGGTCGGTCACTTGCTGGGCAGCCTTGCGCATGTTGTCGAAGGCGGAGTTGGCGGCGGCGATGGCGCTTTGCACAGCGGCGACGGCAACGTCAGAACCGGCCGGAGCGGACTTGGCGGCCTTTTCCAGCATGCCGGTAACGTTCTTCTGGAATTCGCCGAACTGGGCTTCGACCATCTTGCTGACTTGCTCTTGCAGCTGGGTCGAGATTTCGTAGACCGACTTGCCGTAGGCGACAGCCTTTTCGACACCCGGCTGGGCCAGGGAGGCCTGGATGGAGACGGCGTCCTTGACGTCCTTGGCGCCGATCAGGGCCTTGGCGTTGGCGGCGGAATCTTCGAGAACCGAGCGGGCGGTTTCGAGGTTCAGGCTGGCGATACGCTCGGCGGAAGCCAGGGCGGTGTTGGCGACAGCCAGCAGGGAATCGACGGCGGCTTTGTTGGCGGCGGCGAATTGTTCGGGATTGATAGACATGGGAAGCTCCTTGCGAAAGAAATTAATAATTACGGCGATGAAATTGTAACAATGTTCTTTGAATATTGTTGCATTGCAACATAAATATCTATTGACTTGGGTCAACTCGTTTGTGGTTTTTGTTGAAGCCGATGTGCGTGCGCACGTCATTGTAAACAAACGAATGTTTTCCAAGTCAGCAGTCAGCTTACGGGGATTTGCTTACAGCACGCTTGCATGTTTCGGTGCAGCGGTGTTGCGCTGCGTAGGCCGAAACCATGCTCCCATGGCCGCTTTCCGCCGCTGGCGTGGCGTACGGAAAATCTTTCGCTGCGCCACGCTGCAAAAGGCGAGGCGATTCTGTGCGAAATTCCGCACAGAATTGCACCCTCTATCCGGAAAACTGCACGAACGGCCTGCTTGGTCGTCTAACTTCCCTTGTGAATTCATTGACGTGTGTTCTATTCTGGACTGGCATGTGTTGTGCGATATCGGATCTGTCCGCGTTGCGGTCCTGATTGAATCCGGAGGAGATCCCCATGCAAAAAACCACATCCCTTGCCCTCATCACCACCCTGTACCTTGCCGCCCCGCTGGTCGGCCACGCCCAGACGCCCGACGTGGTCCGCCTCGGCAACCTGAAGTTCGCCCACTACGGTGCCGTGTCGTACATGAAGGAGGCCTGCGTCAAGTACAACCTGAAGGTCGAGGAGCGCATGTTTCCGAAGGGGCCGGACATCATGCCGGCCATCGTCGCCGGTGAAATCGACATCGCCGCGCTGGCGTCCGACGGCGCCATTTCCGGCCGTGCCAACGGCGTGCCGATCGTCACCGTGGCTGGCTTCGCCAAGGGTGGGGCGCGCATCGTCGCCGGCGTCGATAGCGGCATCAAGTCGCTGGCCGACATGAAGGGCAAGAAGGTCGGCGTCACCCGTGGCGGCGCACACGAACTGCTGCTCTACGCCGAACTGGAAAAAGCCGGCCTGACCTGGTCGGACAAGCCGGGCAAGGACGTGCAGATCGTCTTCCTCGCTTTCGCCGACCTCAACCAGGCGCTGGCCGCCAAGCAGATCGACGCCATGTGCCAGTCCGAACCGCAGTCGTCGCAGGCGCTGAACAAGAAGTTCGGCGTCGAGATCATGAAGCCGTACTCGACCCGGATGGGCGAGCCGGTCCGCCTGCTGGTGATGACCGAGAAGATGTACAACGAAAAGAAGGACGTCGCACAGCGTCTGATGAAGTGCTTCGTCGAGACCACCGCACTGTTCAACAAGGACACGGCGCTGGCGGACAAGTACGTACGCGAGCAGATGTTCAAGGGCCAGATCACGTCGCAGGATTTCAAGGACGCGATGGACAATGCCGACTACACCTACGACGTGACGCTCGAGCATATCGACATCACCACCGAGTTCATGAACAAGTACGGCGTAGGACGCATGGCCAAGCCGCCCAAAGCCGCCGAGTGGGTCAAGCTCGACCTGTTGCAGAAGGCCAAGGCCGACCTGAAGGTGATGTGAGGCCGCCATGCAGAAACTGAAAAACTTCGCCCACGGCGCTCTGGTGCCGGTACTGGTCCTGATCCTGTGGGAAGCCTGTTCGCGGGCCGGCCTGTTCTCGGCGGTGGTGATGCCGGCGCCGTCGGCCGTCGCCGCCAAGTGGTGGGCCTACCTGCTGCCGGCTCAGCAGCCGGTGGAAGGGCAGAGCACCCTGACTTGGCTGCTCTCCGGCGAAATGCTGCACGACGCCTATTCCAGCCTCTTCCGCGTCATCGCCGGCTTCCTGATCGGCGCCGGCCTGGCCCTGCCGCTCGGCTTGATGATGGGCGCCAGCACCCGGGTCTATGCCCTGTTCAATCCGCTGATGCAGATCCTGCGGCCGATTCCGCCCATCGCCTATATCCCGCTGGCCATCCTGTGGTTCGGCCTGGGCAATCCGCCGTCCTTCTTCCTGATCGCCATCGGCGCCTTCTTCCCGGTGCTGATGAACACCATCGCCGGCGTACGGCAGGTGGACGGCATCTACCTGCGGGCGGCGCGCAATCTCGGCGTCAATCAATGGACGATGTTCACCCGCGTCATCCTGCCCGCTGCCACGCCCTACATCCTCGCCGGCGTGCGCATCGGCATCGGCACCGCCTTCATCGTGGTCATCGTTTCCGAGATGATCGCGGTCAATGACGGCCTCGGCTTCCGCATCCTCGAAGCCCGGGAATTCATGTGGTCGGACAAGATCATCGCCGGCATGATCACCATCGGCCTGCTCGGCCTGGCCATCGACACTGCGGTGAGCCGCCTGAACAACCATCTGCTGCGCTGGCACCGCGGCCTGGAGCACTGAACATGAAGCTCGTCAGATTCCTGCCCGCATTGCTGCTCGTGGCGGCCGGCGTGGCGCAAGCCCAGTTGCGCGTCGTGCAGATCGCCCCGCTGTCCGGCCCGCTCGCCGGGACCGGCAAGCAGCTGCAGCAGGGCGCCCAGCTCGCCTTCGCCGAGGCCAATGCCGCCGGCGGCGTGCATGGCCAGAAAATCGTCTTCGAGACGCTGGACGATGCCTACAAGGCTGAGGAGAGCGTGCGCCTGGCCCGCGAAGTCGCCAAGCGTCCGGAGAAGCCGGTGGCTCTGCTCGGCCTTGTCGGCACCGGCAACGTCGCAGCACTGATCAAGGAGGGCATCGTCGATGAAATCGGTGTGCCGGTCATCGGCGTGCGCACCGGGGCCAGTTCCTTGCGCCAGCCCGGCCATCCGCTGGTCTATCACCTGCGGGCCTCGTACGCTGCCGAGGTGGAAAAGCTGGTCGAGGTGGCGAGCACCATCGGCAACACCCGTTTCGGCGTCATGTACCAGAACGATCCCTTCGGCCAGGACGGTCTGCAGGCGGTGCAGCGCGCCCTCGACAAGCGCAAGCTGCCGCTGCTCGCCAGCGCCGGCTACGAGAAGAACACGACCAAGGTCGAAGCAGCGGTGGAAACCCTGCTCAAGGCGCCCGACCTGCAGGCCATCGTGCTGGTCTCGAACAGCCAGGCGACTGCCACCTTCGTCAAGGCCTACCGCGAAAAGGGTGGCCTGGCCCAACTCTATGCCCTGTCGGTGAACAACGACCGCGAAGTGGTCGCCGCCATCGGGGCCGAACGGGCGCGCGGCCTGGGCATTACGCAGGTGGTGCCGTTCCCGACTTCCGGCGTGATGCCGGTGACCCGCGCCTACCAGGGGCTGCTGAAGAAGTACCAGCCGGACGCCGAACCCAGCGTGTCGAGCATGGAGGGCTACCTCTACGGCAAGGTGTTGGTCGAGGCCCTGAAGCGGGCCGGCCCGAAACCGACGACTCAGGGGCTGGTCAAGGCCCTGTCCGCGGCGCCCTTCGAACTCGGCGGCTACCAGATCAATTTCACTTCCGGCAAGCACGAAGGCAGCGATTTCGTCGAACTGACCATGATCGGCGCCGGCGGCAAACTCATACGCTAGGGGATACACCATGCAAACCCATATCGACGTGCGCAACGTCCAGAAAGTATTCAAGACCCCGGGCGGCGATGTCGTCGCGCTGAAGGACATCAACCTGAGCATCCGCCCTGGCGAGTTCGTTTGCCTGCTCGGACCCTCAGGCTGCGGCAAATCCACCCTGCTCAACGCCGTGGCCGGTTTCCAGCCGCCGTCGGCCGGCGAAGTCGTCATCGAAGGCAGGACGATTCTCAAGCCCGGGCCGGACCGCGGCATGGTCTTCCAGGAATACGCGCTGTTTCCGTGGATGACCGTGGCCCAGAACATCGCTTTCGGCCTCGAGGTCCAGAAGAAGGACAAGGCCGAGATCGACCTGACGGTCAGCCAACTGCTCGACCTGCTGCACCTCAAGGATTTTCGCGACCGCTTCCCCAAGGACCTGTCCGGCGGCATGCGCCAGCGCGTCGCCATCGCCCGCGTACTGGCTCTCGACTCGCCGATCATGCTGATGGACGAACCGTTCGGCGCGCTCGATGCGCTGACCCGGCGCAACCTGCAGGACGAGCTGCTGCGCATCTGGGAAAAGCTGGGCAAGACCATCCTGTTCGTCACCCATTCGATCGAGGAGTCGATCTACCTGGCCGACCGCATCGTGGTCATGACTTATCGGCCGGGCACGGTCAAGCGCGACCAGAAGGTCGACATGCCGCGGCCGCGCGACCCGTCGTCGGCCGCCTTCAACGACCTGAAGCGCGAACTCGGCCATCTGGTCATGGAAGAGCAGCAACGCCACGCCAATGCCGAACTCAAGCTGGCGGCGGTCGACTGAAAACCGGGCAAGCCGGTAGGATGGCGGCGTGACTGCTCCCGACTCCGCCATCCGCCCGCAGCGCCGCGTCCTGCTTCTGTCCGGCGCGGCACTGGCGCTGTGCCTGCTGCTCGGCTGGCTGAGCTACCGGACGCTGTTCGCCATCCATCTCGACAACGACCGGCGGCAGGCGGCCCAGCGCCTCGACGCCTTCGCGCTGTCACTCGACGCCACGCTGTCGCGCCATGAGTCGCTGCCCGGCCTGCTGGCGCTCGATCCCTCACTCGCCGCCGTGCTGCGCGAGCCGGACAACCCCCAGCGCATCGCCGCCGCCAATGCCTATCTCGAAGCGGCGCAGCAAGGCGCGGCCGTCGCCGTCAATTTTCTGATCGACACCCGCGGCAAGACCGTGGCGGCCAGCAACTGGCGGCAGCCGCAGAGCTTCGTCGGCCACAACTACGCTTTCCGGCCGTATTTCCGCGATGCGCTGGACAAGGGGCTGGGGCGCTTCTACGGGGTCGGCGTGACGACTGGCGAGCCCGGCTATTTCCTGGCGGCGCCGGTGCGCGAGGCAGGCAAGACGCTCGGCGTCATCGTCCTCAAGCTCGGGCTGGAGAGCATCGAGCAGGCCCTGGGCAAGGGCGGCGATACGCTGCTGCTGGCCGACGGCGACGGGATCGTCTTCCTGTCCGCCAACCGGCAATGGCGCTATCGGGTGCTAGCCCGGCTCGATGATGCGGTGACCGAGCGCCTGCGCCAGACGCAGCAATACGGCGGCCAGCCGCTGCAGCCGCTGGCCGACCAGCCGCTACCGCTCAATGCCATGCAGCCGGTGCGCGTCGCGCTGCCCGGCGAGACGCCGCGCGAGCGGCTCATCCACGCCCGGCCGGTCGGCACGCTGGGCTGGCAGGTGGTGCAGCTCGGCGATCCGGCGGAGGCGCGCGCGGCCGCTGCCGGGGGCGGGGCGGCGGTGGCTTTTGCGGCTGCCTTCGTGCTCGGACTGGCGGCGCACTTCCGCCATCGCACCCGCCGACGCGAGGAATTGCGCCGCGTTTATGCCGAACTGGAAACCCGCATTGCCGAACGCACCGCCGACCTTACCGAGCAGATCGCCGCGCTCGAACGGACCAAGGCCATCCTGCGCGAGACGCGCGATGCCGCCGTGCAGGCCGGCAAGCTGGCGACGTTGGGCCAGATGTCGGCCGGCATCAGCCACGAACTGAACCAGCCGCTGGCCGCGCTGCAGACCTTCGCCGACAACGCCCGCGCCCTGCTCGAACGCGGCCGTTACGCCGAAGTCGGCGACAACCTGCAGATGATCAGCGAACTGGTCGACCGCACCGGGCGTATCGTCCGCCAGCTCAAGACCTTCGCCCGCAAGGAGGCGCCGACGCCGCAGCCGGTCACCGTGGCCGGCGCCATCGAGCATGCCTTGCTTATCGTCGAGCCGCGGCGCCGGGAAATCGGGGCGCGCATCGCCGTAACGGCTGCGCCGGAACCGCTGCTCGCGGTGGCCGAGGCCGGCCGCCTGGAGCAGGTGCTGGTCAACCTGCTGCGCAACGGCCTGGACGCCATGGCCGGGCAGGCCGAACCGGTGCTCGACATCGCCACCCGCCGTGACGGCAATACCGTGTGCATCGCTGTGCGCGACCGCGGCCCCGGCCTGTCGGACGACGTGCGCGCCCACCTGTTCGAAGCCTTCTACACCACCAAGCCGGTCGGCGAAGGGCTGGGCCTCGGGCTGGCTATTTCGCTTACCATCGTCGAAAGTTACGGCGGCACGCTGAGCGCCCACAACGTCCCCGAGGGCGGGGCGGAGTTCCTGCTCAGCCTGCCGGCCTCTGGAGAAACGCATGCCGCACCTGACGCTTGAATACACCCGCAGCCTGGTCGATTTCGATCCGGCCCGGGCGCTGTCGGCGCTCAACGAAGCAATGTTCGATTCCGGCCTGTTCGGTGAAGCCGACATCAAGAGTCGGGCGCTCGGGCTGGACTGCTATCAGGTCGGCGTCCGCGACACGCCGCGCGGCTTCCTGCACGTCAATGTCGCGATGCTGTCCGGGCGCAGCGATGAGGAACGCAAGGCACTGGCCGACAGTCTGCTCGACGCGCTGATGCCGCTGCTGATCGGCAAGGCGGTCGGTGAGGTGCAACTCAGCGTGGAGACCAGCGACCTGCATCGCCCGACTTACGCCAAGGCCGTCGTTCATGGCTGAAGCCCCCGTCTTTCTGGTCGAGGACGACGCCGCCGTCCGCAAGGGCTGCGAGCAGGCGCTGGCCCTGGCCGATATCCCAGTGCGCGGCTTTGCCGACGGCGAGGCCATGCTCGCCGCGCTGGCCGGCGGTGCGCCGGCGCTGGTGGTCAGCGACGTCCGCCTGCCGGGCAAGGACGGGCTGACGCTGTTGCGCGAGGTGCGCCAGTTCGACCGCGAGCTGCCGGTGCTGCTGATGACCGGGCACGGCGATGTCGCGATGGCTGTCGAGGCGATGCGCGAGGGGGCGCACGACTTCATCGAAAAACCCTTCCCGTCGGAACGGCTGATCGCCGCCGTGCGCAGCGCGCTGGAAAAGCGGGCGCTGCTCGTCGAGAACCGCCAGCTCAAGGAGCGTATCGGTGAGCAGGCCGGGGGCGTCGGGCGCATCATCGGCCAGTCACCGGCCATGCAGCGCCTGCGCCAGCTGGTCGGCACGCTGGCACCGACCGGGGTCGATATCCTGATCAACGGCGAAACCGGCAGCGGCAAGGAAGTGATCGCTCGCGCCATCCACGAGGCCAGCGGCCGGCGCGGCGCTTTCGTCGCCATCAATTGCGGCGCGCTGCCCGAAACGGTGTTCGAGAGCGAGCTGTTCGGCCATGAGGCGGGCGCCTTCACCGGCGCCGGCAAGCGGCGCATCGGCCGCATCGAGCACGCCAGCGGCGGCACCCTGTTCCTCGACGAAATCGAATCGATGCCGCTCAACCTGCAGGTCAAGCTGCTGCGCGTGCTGCAGGAGCGCAGCGTCGAGCGGCTTGGCAGCAATGCCGTCATCCCGGTCGATTGCCGGGTGGTGGCGGCCAGCAAGGCCGATCTGAAGGCGCTGTCGGACAGTGGCGAATTCCGCGCCGACCTCTATTACCGGCTCAACGTGGTCAGTCTCGACCTGCCGCCGCTGCGCCGGCGGCGCGAGGATGTGCCGCTGCTGATGGCGCATTTCCTGCACGAGGCGGCGGCCCGCTTCCAGCGCCCGGCGGCGAGCTGGACGCCGGCCGATCTGGCCCGCTGGTCGGCGCACGACTGGCCGGGCAATGTGCGCGAACTGAAGAACGTCGCCGAACGCTGGGCGCTGGGCATGCCGGATGCGCTGGCTAGCGGCGAGGTGGCCTCCGCCTCCGTCCTGTCGCTGGCCGGGCAGGTCGATGCGGCTGAGCGCCAGATCATCGAGGGCGCGCTACGGCAATGTGCCGGCAACGTGGCGAAAGTCGCCGAACTGCTGCAGACGCCGAAGAAGACCCTGTACGACAAGCTGACCCGCCACGGCATCGTTGCCGAAAGTTTCCGGCAGTGACGAATGCAGTGGCGCCGGCAGCACCTTCCGTCGATTGGCCGACACAGGTCCGCCGTGCCTTGCAAGCGCTGGCCGACCCGCAGCGGGCGCCGGCCATGCAGGCCTACATGCGCGGCCAGTTCGTCTTTTGCGGCATCCCGACGCCGGTTCGCCGGCAGGCCGTGGCCGCCCTGGTCCGGCCACGCCAGACGGCCAGCGAACTACTCGCCCATGCCCGCGCGCTGTGGGCCATGCCGGAACGGGAATGCCAGTACGTCGCGGTCGATCTGCTCGCCCGCCAGCATCGTGCCCTGGGCATGGCCGATATCCCGGCCATCATCGATCTGGTCCAGGCCAAGTCGTGGTGGGACAGCGTCGATGGCCTGGCCGGCGTGGTCGGCGATGTCGTACTTGCAGCACGCCTCGCCGATCCGGCGGCGCAGCAGGCGATGGATGCGGCCTTGCGCCACGACAACCTGTGGGTGCGCCGTATCGCCCTGCTGCATCAACTCGGCTGGCGGGGCGCTACCGACTGCGAACGGCTGTTCGGCTATGCTCTGGCGCAGGCCGGCGAAGCGGATTTCTTCATCCGCAAGGCCATCGGCTGGGCGCTGCGCGATTTCGCGCGCACCGAGCCGCAGGCCGTGGTCGATTTTCTGAACGGCGCGGGCAGGGGGCTGTCTGCCCTCAGCCGGCGCGAAGCCGGCAAGCACCTGTCCGGCGTACTTTAAACCTGGAGAAAGCGATGTACGACCTCTATATCGGCAACAAGAACTACTCGTCGTGGTCCCTGCGTGCTTGGCTGCTGATGAAGCATTTCGGCCTGCCGTTCACCGAGCACATGGTGTCGGTGGCCGGCCGCGACTACAACGCGGCGCTCAAGCCGCTGGCCGGTAACGCCAAGGTGCCCTGCCTGCACGATGACGGCTTCCAGGTCTGGGAGAGCATCGCCATCGCCGAATACCTGGCCGAGCGCCATCCACAGATGTGGCCGGCCAATGCCCAGGCACGGGCGCGGGCGCGCTGCATTTCGGCCGAGATGCACGCCGGTTTCGCCAAGCTGCGCACGGCGATGCCGATGAACCTCAAGCTCAAGCTGAAAGGCAAGCCCTCGGCGCCGGAAGTCCAGCGCGACATCGACCGTGTGATCGAAATCTGGGAAGAGGCGCGCACGCAATTCGCCACCGGCGACGGCCCCTACCTCTTTGGCGATTTTTCGGTGGCCGATGCGATGTATGCCCCCATCGTCTGGCGCCTGCACATCTACAACGTGCCGCTGCCGCCGGTGGCGGCCGCCTACAGCGAGGCGCTGCGGGCACATCCGGCGATGCGCGAATGGTACGAAGCCGGCATCCGCGAAAGCGAGGCGCACGCCCATTACGACCGGCTGGCCGACGAGTACGGCGGGCTGCGCTAGGCTGTTTCGGGCGCTGCGTCCTGCGTCATCAGGTCGGCGAAAGCCTGGGCCAGCGGCGTTGGCTGCGCCGGCAACACCAATGCGCTGAGAGCGACGGCCTCGGGGTCGCGCAGCGGCCGGTAGGCCACGCCAGCGAGCTGTTGCGTCGTCATGCGCTCGGGGATCACCGCGATGCCCAGCCCGGCGGCGACCAGGTTGAGCATCGACGTCTTGCGTGACACGACGCGGGCGGTGCGCGGCACGAAGCCCTGGCGCAGGCAGAGGTCGGTGACCAGCCGGGCCAGGCCGCCGCGTTCGCGATGGACGGCGGAAACGAAGGCTTCCCGCTGCAGGTCGGCCATACAGAGACTGTCGTGGCCGGCCAGCGCATGCCCGGCGGGCAGGGCAACCCACAGGCGCTCGGCCGGCAGTTTGATGAAGCGCACGCCGGCGTCGCGCCGCAGGACCGGCAGGCGGATGACCCCGAGGTCGGCCTTGCCGCTCGCCACTTCCGTCACCTGCAGTTCGGAAGCGATGCGGTCGAGATCGATGCGGGCCTTCGGGCAGGCATGCAGGAAGCGTTCGATGACCGGCAGCAGGCTGCTCGCCGGAATGGAGCTGGAATGCAGCAGGCGCAGCACGCCCGCTTCGCCATTGGCCAGTTGCCCGCCTTCCTCGGCCGCCGCAGCCAGCAGGTTCTGGACGGCAGTCACCCGGTCGCGATAGACGGCGCCGGCCGGCGTCAGGCGCACGCCCCGCGGCTCGCGCTCGAACAGCACAAAGCCAAGTTCCTCCTCCAGTTGGGCGACCTGCCGGCTGAGCGCGGGCTGGGCGACGAACAGGGCGGCGGCGGCCGGTGTGAAGCCGCCGAGATCGGCGACGGTCAGGAAATAGCGGATCTGCTTCAGGCTAGGCATGCGTTTTCGGCATGGATAAGGCAATAAATCGGTATTTGTTTTATACCGCATCGCTCCGCAAAATGAAATCGTTCATTACCCGGAGGCGGCGACCATGCCCGATTTCACTTTTCTTCTCGACCTGGCGAACCATCCCGCCGCCCTGGCCTGGGCGCTGCTCGGGGTGGTTGTCGCCTATGCCGTATTCACCCTGGTCGGCTTCGGTTCGGCGCTGATGGCCAGCGGGCCGCTGGCCATGCTGATGCCGGTCGGCAAGGTGATCCCGCTGCTCGCCATCCTCGATTTCGCCGGTTCCTCGCTGCGCGGCTGGCGGGCCCGCAAGGAAGTCGCCTGGGGCGCCTTCATGCGGCTGTTCCCCGGCATGCTGGCCGGGCAACTGCTCGGGGTGCTGGTCCTGGCCCAACTGCCGCCGGCCTTGATGGCCGTAGCGCTCGGCGGCTTCGTCGTCGTCCAGGGCCTCAAGGGGCTGATCAAACGCCAGGAGGAGGCAGGGCTACCGCGCTTTGCCTTCGGCCACGGCCTGTTCGGCGGTGTACTGGGCGGCCTGTTCGGCAGCGGCGGCTTCATCTACGCCGCCTATCTGGAACGCACCCTCGAGAGCCGCACTGCCTTCCGGGCGACCCAGGCGGCGCTGATCGCCTTGTCGACGGCCTGGCGCATCGTGCTCTGCCTGTCGCTCGGTCTGCTCGACCTCAAGCTGCTGGCCACGGCCCTGGCTTTCGTGCCGGCCATGGCGCTCGGCGTCTATACCGGCCACCACATCGACCTGCGCATCAGCCGCCAGCAGTTGTTCAGGTTGCTCAACGGCTTGTTGGTGGTCAGCGGGGCCAGCCTGGTGCTGCGTTACCTGGCGTGATGGCGAGGCGCACGCCCACTCCATGCGCTTGGCCAACAAATGCGGGTGGGGTGCCAGGTAGGAAATCGGCCATTCCCGCCGCTCAGACCTGCCTAAGAAAACTGTTCCCACTAAGTGCCCGCCGAACCGCAGTTCAGGGGCTCGGCAAATAGCGGAAGCCGAGCATCGCGACGATAATGACCGAGACGACCGGCAGCGCCGACGAAAAGAGAACGAAGCATGCGGCGCACGACCAGACGCCGCCGATGGCTTCCGCGCCGACGCCGCCCGAGAAGAACAGTGCGCTCAGCGTCAGCCAGCGCCGCAGATAGGTCGGCAGCCAGCGCGCTTGGGCCAAGTTGTGGTGCCACGCAGCGCGGCGCTCGGACAGACTGCCCCGGCCGGCGTCGCGGAACAGCCAACTGAAGAAAAAATAGCGGTAAAAGACCGGCGACGATTCTCGTTCTTGCATGACCGAACTCCCTGGGGAATTCTTCAGATGACAACGGTCGAGCCGCGGCGTTCCATTCCCCAGGAGTTGCCGTTCCGAATGCTCCTTGCCGTCAGTCTTGCTAGGAGCGTCCGGGCCTTTTTGCACCTGCTGCCGGCCTCAAGCCAACGCGGCAATCTGCGCGTCGGCTTCGCTCATCGCGAGAACCCAGGCGTCGGTCATGCCGAGAAGATCAAGGACGATCTTTGGGGGTGCCTTCGGGGCTATATCCCAGTATGCCGACGTTCAAATATTTCCGTTTTTCCAACGGCTGCTTATCTGCACTGTGGCCACCTGGTGCTACCGGCCACAAGCTGCCTTTCAAGGGCGTCATCGAATATCAATAGGTAATGCGTCCACGGACTCAGACCGTCGGGTTTAGGCAAGCACGTTGAAATTAACGCTGATGGCAGCTGAACAAGGTCCTCGGCTATTCAACTGTGTGACCGGCATCGCTTGGTTACCGGTGACATATGCCAAATGGTCGCTGCCGTTGGAACTATCGCTGATTAACGGGCGGCATTAAAGCGCTGGCTAGACTCGTGGTGAAGCACATCGATACTGCATCGTGAACGTTGTCACTCAGGAGCGCCGAATTGGATACCAAACCATTGTCTGGTCCGTGCATCGTGCGACGTATATCCGAAAGTCCCATGCGCGACGACGCGCCGACCTCCCAGGGGCCAACTTCAAGCCGAAAGCCGCACATTTGCTTTGTCGCCCCTAACGCATGGCCGGTACTGTCCGGGCAAGCCAGCATTGAGGTAGTGGGTGGCGCTGAAGTGCAGCAATGCATTCTTGCCCGTTTGCTGGTGCGCAACGGTTACCGGGTGTCCATGATCTGCCTAGATTACGGCCAGCCGAAACAAGCCGTTGTGGACAACATAACAGTTGTTCGTGCTTATTCGGCTGATGCTGGACTTCCGGTACTACGCTTCCTGCATCCGCGCTTGAGCAGTATTTGGCAAGCAATGCGTGAGGTAGATGCCGATATCTACTATCAGCGCTCGGCTGGCGTGATTACGGCAGTCATGGCCGGATTTTGCCGTACATACGGCAAGCACTCGGTCTATGCAGGTGCCCTAGATACGGATTTTATCCCTGGGCACCAGCTCATCCGCTACCGCCGTGATCGATGGCTCTTCGAGCGCGGATTGGCCGCAGTCGATACGGTGCTTGCTCAAAACAAAATTCAGCAGCGGAATTGCCGTGAGCATTATGGCCGCTCGGCGATCCTTATCCCTAGCTGCTATGAACTGCCAGCGGATGCATCTCCCGGACCTGGCGAATACGTTCTTTGGGTAGCCATGCTCCGTCCGCACAAACGAGCCGAACTTTTGCTTGAACTAGCCCGGCTGTTGCCTCAGCGGCGCTTTGTAATGATTGGCGGAAGCAACGGTCCCAACGATGCATCGTATTTCGAGGCCATACGGAGCGCGGCCAACGCGATGTCGAATGTTGAGTTCATGGGATTTCTGCCTCTTGCCAAAGTCGAGCCATACTTCGATCGGGCACGGGTCGTCGTCAATACATCTACTGTCGAAGGTATGCCGAATGTATTCCTACAGGCTTGGGCGCGCGGTGTCCCGACGCTCGCATTCACTGAAGTCAGCGCGCAACAGGGGGTGATATCGGGACATCGGGTCGTTATAGACCCGCAAGCCGCAGCAAATGAAGTAGAGCGTCTATTTGTGGACGACCTCTATTGGAGTCAAGCTTCGGCAAACTGTCGTGAACATTTTGTCACCACCTATGCCCATGGCGACGAACTGACGCATCTCTTGTGTATATTCGACTCCCTGATTAGTGATGGCAATCAAGGTAGCGCTTATGCACAGTCTTTGCATTCGGTGAGCACCGCCGCAATGTGTGACGCAGAGCTTCCGGATTAGCCTGCCAACGGCTGCTAAAACTAGCCGGCCGTAATGGGGCGCAGGCTTTCAGTCCAATTTTGAGAGCAGCCATTGGTGGGGCATCATGCCTGAGATGTAATTGGATTAGGCAGGAGTCGGCCTCATTCGGCCATTGTCGATTTCTCCCGATAGCAGACATCCCAGCCGCCTTGTCGGACAGTACACTCGGCCTCATCAAGTTCGAGATTGGGTTGGTCAATGTCCTGGCGGGCACCCTGCCCAATGTGATCGGGTCACTGTGACGGATCGAGTGCTAGTTGCACGAATTGACCCATCACACTTTCAAATTGAAGTTAGCTTCACGTTCGATGATCTGCACGTCTGTGATTTCTCGGGAGTTGGGAAATGGAACGGCCGAGCACTCGTGGCGCGAAGCGACAATACCGAGGACTCATGTACGGTGACCGTCACTTTTGCAAAGGGCCAACTTGTTCACCTGACCGCCAGCCCCTATGCCAACTGCGCAATGCTCTGCGGTGCCAACGGCTATTTGTATGCCGAACGTATGTCGAGGCAGCCACCGAGGGTAGTGCAAATGATGGCCTACTCCAGTATTAAAGGTCCGCTTTTGTGTCAATAGTTCGCATTCGCCGAATCGCAAAGCGGCTGTTCGGCGCAAGTGAAGCTTGAGCATCCGCTCCCTGACGCTTGGCAGACTGTCGGCTGGATGCTTGAACGTCGGCAAAGGCCGACAAGCAAAATATCGAACTGAAGCTGATTGCCGAGCACTTACCAAGCACTCGGGCACTGCACGGACGTCATTCAGGCCAGGTTTTTTTCTGCGTTTACCATGGACAGCGCCACGGCCTCGGCGACCTTGATGCCGTCCACGCCGGCCGACAGGATGCCGCCGGCGTAGCCCGCACCTTCGCCGGCCGGGTAGAGGCCGCGGGTGTTGATGCTCTGGTAGTCAGCGCCGCGCTTGATGCGGATCGGCGACGAGGTGCGCGTCTCGACGCCGGTGAGCACCGCGTCGGCCATGGCGAAACCCTTGATCTGGCGGTCGAAGGCGGGAATTGCCTCGCGCAGCGCCTCGGTCACGTAAGTTGGTACGCAGCTACCAAGGTCGGTCCACCGTACGCCCGGCTGGTAGGACGGTTCGACCGTGCCCGGGGCCGTGGATGGTCGGCCGGCCAGGAAGTCGCCGATCTTTTGTGCCGGGGCGCTGTAGTCGCCGCCACCGGCGACGAAGGCAGCTGCTTCCCAGTGGCGCTGGAAGTCCATGCCGATCAGCGGGTTCTTCTTGAAATCGCCGGGGAAATCCTCGGGATCGATATTCACGACCAGCGCCGAGTTGGCGTTGCGTTCGGCGCGCGAATACTGGCTCATGCCGTTGGTCACCACGCGGCCGGGTTCCGAGGTGGCGGCGACCACCTGGCCGCCTGGGCACATGCAGAAGCTGTAGGCAGCACGGCCGTTCTTGCAGTGATGGACCAGCTTGTAGTCGGCGGCGCCGAGGATTTCGTTGCCGGCATTGGGGCCGAAGCGGGCGTGGTCGACCAGGGTCTGCGGGTGCTCGACACGGAAGCCGATGGCGAAGGGTTTGGCTTCGATGTAGACGCCGGCGTCGTACAGCATCTGGAAGGTGTCGCGGGCGCTGTGGCCCACCGCCAGCACGACATGGCGGCTCATCAGGCGCTCGCCTCCGGCCAGTTCGACGCCGACCACCTGGCTGTTGTCGCGCAGTAGCTGGTCTACCTTGGCCTCGAAGCGGATTTCGCCGCCCAGGTCGACGATGTTTTGGCGGATGTTCTCGACCATCTTGACCAGCCGGAAAGTGCCAACGTGCGGCTTGCTGACGTAGATGATCTCTTCCGGCGCGCCGGCCTTGACGAACTCCTCGAGCACCTTGCGCCCGTAGAAGTTGGGGTCCTTGATCTGGCTGTACAACTTGCCGTCCGAGAAGGTGCCGGCGCCGCCTTCGCCGAACTGCACGTTGGATTCCGGATTCAGCGTGTTCCTGCGCCACAGGCCCCAGGTGTCCTTGGTCCGCTCGCGGACGATCTTGCCGCGCTCGAGCACGATGGGGCGAAAACCCATCTGGGCCAGAAGCAGGGCGGCCATGAAACCGCAGGGGCCCATGCCGATGACGATGGGGCGCTCCTTCAGATCGGCCGGTGCCTGGGCGACGACCTTGTAGGCCATGTCCGGCGTCGGGCCGATGTTGCGGTCGCAGTCCAGGCGCTTGAAAACGGCGGCCTCGTCACGCAGTGTGCAATCGACGGTGTAGATCAGCGTAATGGCCGATTTCTTGCGCGCGTCGTAGCCGCGGCGAAAGAGCGAGAAATCGATCAGGTCGGTATCGGCGATGCCCAGGCGCTGGCAGATGGCCGGCCGCAGGGCATCGGCCGCGTGGTCGAGCGGGAGCTTCAGTTCGGTGAGGCGCAGCATGGCGGGGCGGTCTCTCAGCGTTCCTTGAACTGCTTGTGGCAGGTCTTGCAGCTGTCGTGCACGGCATCGTAGGCCTTTTCGACCGCCGCCTTGTCGCGGCTCTTGACCGCTTCCTGCAGCTTGTCGGTGGCGGCGATGAAGGCCTGCTTGTCCTTCTCGAATTCTTCCGGCTGCTTCCACACCTCGGCGGTCGCCTTGGTCGGCGGGTAGTTGGTGTCCGGCCCGAAGTACGACCATGGCCCGTCGCGCTTGGCGACCAGCTCGGCCGACAGCTTGTCGAAACGCTCGGCATCGAAGCTGCCCTTGCGCAGCATGACGCCCATTGGCTCGAAGGATTTGATGATCTCCTTGAACGCCTGCTGGCGGTGCTTGACCGGCTGTCCGGGACGGGTGTCCTCCGGTTCGCCACAGGCGGCGAGCAGGGTGGCGGCGAGGACGACGAGGCCGATTCGGAAGGGCTTGGACATGGTGGCGGCAGGACGGACGGGAAAGGGCGAATTATACGTGCTGCGCCCTGTCCTTTTCCTGACGTCAGGTAACGACGTAATCGACCACTTCCGGCGCCGTGCCGCGCGGCGTTTCACCGACCAGTTCGCAGACCGAGACTTCGATGCCGTGGCACATCGAGGCCAGCGCCAGGTCGTTCGGTTCCTTGCCGAAGGGTTCCTCGATCTGCTCGCCGATGACGTCCAGCGCCAGGAACGTATAGGCGATGAACGGGGCGACCAGGGCGGTCAGCCAGCCGATGGAAGTGCTCAGGCCGATGGGCAGCAGCAGGCAATAGACCACCACGGTGCGGTTCATCAGCACGCGGTAGGTGTAGGGGATGGGCGTGTTGGCGATGCGCTCGCAGGCGCCGGAGGCTTCGGTGAGCAGGTTGAGGTTGCGGTCGAGCGCTTGCAGTTGCAGGTCGCTGATCTGGCCGGCCTTCTGCGCCGTGGCGATGTCCCGGGCGAGGCAGAGGAGCAGGGCGGACGGCGGGAAGCGGGCGGCACAGACCTGTTCGAGGACATCCGCATCGAGGCGGCAGGCCAGGTCGACGCGCGGATCGGTGCTGCGCAACTGGTGCTTCAGCGCATAGGCGAAGGCGCCCAGGGTGCGGGCGACGCGGCGCTGCAATTCGGTGGCCTCGGGGGCAAAGCTGGCCACTTCGCGGGTCAGCGAACGGGCGGCGATGAGCAGGTTGCCCCATTGCTTGCGCGCTTCCCAGTAGCGGTCGTAGCTGACCGAGTTGCGGAAGCCGAGGAAGATGGCCAGTGCCACGCCCATCAGCGTGAAGGGCGGAATGGACAGCGCCGAGGCGGCATGGGCGCTCATCCACCAGTCCTGGCTGAGCACGCTGGCGACGGAAACGGCCAGCACGGGCAGCAGGCGGGTCAGGATGTAGGGCAGCACCGAGCCGCGCCAGACGAAAAGCAGGCGAAACCAGTGGAGATGGGGGCGGACGATCATGGGGTATGGCGGAGGGAGTTAGGGGAGCACTGTATATTTGTCATTCCCGTCTGCGCGGGAATGACATTTTGCGGTAAATCAGTAGCTTCTTAGCGCGTTTCGTCGACGATCAGGATCAGCTTGGCCTCGACTTCGGCCGCCAGACGGGCGAGTTCGGCATGGTCGCCGAGGGCGGCGGCCAGCGCCGGCGGACGGGCGATGCCGATCTTGGTGGCGCCGTTTTCGGTGAATACCGCGATGCGCCACGGGCAACCCAGGCTGAAACGCATGTCGATATTGAGCAGGTCGGCGGCGTAGCGGTAATTGATGACCTCGTGCACCTGGCAGTCTTCGTCGAGTTCGATGCCGCGCCGCTGCAAGGTTTCGCCGAGGTCCTGACGATGCACGATGACGAAGCCGAGGCGTTCGACCACCGGCCCCAGGTCGAGGTTGGCTTCGTAGAACGACTTGCTGCTTTCGACTATGTAAAACACGACTATTCCCCGGGCGTGGCTGCGGGCTGGAGGATAGCGGACGGCCGGCTATCGAACAATCGGAAATTGCCTGCGCTCCGGCCGGGTACCGTCGTCAGGAAGCCTTGGCCTGCTCCCGGCAGCCGGCCAGGCAGAAGGTGTTGCGGCCGCTGCGCTTGGCCGCGTACAGCGCGCGGTCGGCATTTTCGAGCAATTCGCCGAGATCGTTGCCGGCGGCGGGATAGACGGCGATGCCTATGCTCGCGGTGACATAGCATTGGACGCCGTCGTAGGGTTCCGACAGGCGGGCGACCAGGCGCTGGGCGGTTTCCTCGGCGCTGCACTGGTCGGCGTCGAAAAGCAGGATGGCGAACTCGTCGCCGCCCATGCGCGCTGCGGCATCCGAAGCGCGTATCGTCCCTTCGATGCGGCGGGCGACCACTTCGAGCAGGTGGTCGCCGGCGGCGTGCCCCTCCTCGTCATTGACCACCTTGAAATTGTCGAGATCGATGGCCAGGATGGCCAGGCTGCCGCTTTCCCGATCGACGACGGCCAACTGGTGCTGGACCAGTTCGTAGAACAGCGAGCGGTTGCCCAGTTCGGTCAGCGGGTCGTGGTAGGCGCGGTGATGCACCTTGGCCATCAGGTGCGAGGCCTGAACGATGGCGTGGCCGACCGCCTCGGCCTCGTACAGCTGCACCTTGGGCAGGGTCAGCGGCTTGCCTTCGCGCAGGGCGAGGGCGGCGTCGTTGAGGTACTCGACCGAGGAAACCACCCGCCGCGTGATGCGCACCGCGAGCCAGGTGCCGATGACGATGAAGATCAGCGCGGCCAGCGCGATGCCGGCGAACAGCCGGAACATTTCGCCCTCGACCAGCGACTTGGGCGCCCCGGTGGCGACGCTCCAGTTCCACAGCGCCGAACGGGCATAGGCGGTAGTGACCGGTATGCCTTCCTTGGACGAAACCGCCAGCGAGCCGTAGCGGCTGTTGTCCAGACGCTCGCGCAGCTCGGGAACGACCTTCTGGCCGACAAAACGCTCGGCGTCGCGCGTGCGGCCGACGATGGTGCCGGCGCCGTCGATGATGGCGGCCATCCAGCCTTTGGGAAGGGCCTGGCGCTTCAACAGCCCGGTCAGATAATCCGGCTGCAGGCCGACATTGAGGGCATAGATGATTTCGCCGCTCTTGCCGTAGACCGGCACGCCCAGCGCGATGGTCGGCTTGCCGGTGACCGGTCCGTCGAACAGGTCGGTCAAGACCGTCTTCCCGGAACGGAAAACCTCCTCCAGTTGCGGCGGATTGCCCGTCGCCGGCAGTGCCGCCCACGGCGGGCGCAGGGTGTTGATTACCTGACGGCCCTCGCGGTCGATCAGGAAATAGTTGTACGCCATCTGCGACTTCAGCGCGGCGCGGGCAGTCTGGTGGAAGCGCTGCAGATCGCCGCTTTTCAACGAGTCGGCGGTGGCCAGCACGCGCAGGCCGGATTCCATGGCCGACAGTTCGCGATCCAGTTCGACCAGGATCTGGCCGGCGAGCAATTCCGTCTCGCGGGTGATTTTCTGTTTTTCCAGCTGGTAGTTGGCGTAGACCAGATAGGCACTGAACGCCACGCCGGGCAGTATGCAGACCAGAACCAGGGTGATCAGGCTGGTGCGCAGCGAGATATGGCGTTCCGGGCCTTTGGCATGCGCGTTCCCACACGCCCCCGCCAACGGGCCGTTCTCGCCGCACTGCGCTGCATCCGCCGGGTTACTGCTCACCAAAACCCCTCGTGCCGGACTTCATCGAAAAGGGTGGCGCCGACTCAGCCGCCGACACCGCGTTCCTGGTTCACGCTAGGTGCCCGGTTGGCTTCCGTCAACGCCAGTCCACAGATTTGGACTGTCGGTCAGATGTTTGGTTGCTTATATCGAGTGGTAGGGCTGGTGGCGACGATGGCGTCTTGGCGCCGTCGGGAATGCGCTCAGTCCAGCGATCCTTCGAGGGCGGCCAACAGTTTCAGCGCGCGTTCGCGGTTTTTGGCGATGGCGGCGGTGCGGGCGGTCACGTCGGCACTCTCGGCGCGCGAGGATTCGAGCAGCGCCTGGTGCGGCGTCATGCCGCCGAGGGCTGCTTCCAGCATGCGTTCGGCTTGTCGGTCGATGTCCTGGTCAGACATGCGCTTCTCCATTCGTCTCGATGGCTCGTTGTTGGACAGTAAAAAGGCCCTGCCGACTGCGCAGGGCCTCGCATTTTGCCTTACGGCAGCGATTTAGCGAACTTTCTTGGTCACTGCGGCGATGTTGGCTTGAGCGGCGTCGGCGAATTGCTTGGCGACGGCGTTCATGTTGCCGAAAGCCGAGTTGGCGGCGGCGATGGCGTTCTGGATGGCGGCGACGGCACCTTCGGAACCGGCCGGAGCGGACTTGGCGGCCAGGTCGACCAGGCCGGCAACGGACTTCTGGAAGTCGCCGAATTGGGCTTCAACCATCTTGGCCAGTTCCTGCTGGGTCTGGCTGGTGATTTCGTACACCGACTTGCCGTAGGCGACAGCCTTGTCGACGGCCGGCTGAGCCAGGGCCTTCTGGGCGGCGAAAGCGGCTTGCGGGTCCTTGGCGGCGAGCACGGACTGGACGCCGGAAGCGGTGTCTTCCAGGGCGCTGCGCGCAGCGTTCAGGTTCAGGGCGGCGATGCGCTCGGCCGAGGCCAGGGCGGTGTTGGCGACAGCCAGCAGGGAGTCGACGGTGGCCTTGTTGGCGGCGGTGAATTGTTCGGTGTTGATGGACATTGCTGTCTCCTGAAAAGAGTGGGGAATCGATGTGTTCGGACACAGTATAGAGTACTTCTGGCAAAAATGGTGCACTGCAACAAAATAAGTTTTCAGGGCGGCATAGCCGAGCGCCTCGGCGCATGGTGCGGCCATGCCCCATGCTGGTGCACTGCGCTCGCAGCAAGCCTGCATTGGGTGCGCCGCAGGGGGCATGTCATGCCAATAACGCCGGTTTGCGGGCTGGTTCGTGTCTTGCTTTTAGGGCCTCAGTCATCTTTCCGGAGACCCACCGTGTCCATACACGTCGCCCTCAATCACGTCACCCACTATTCCTACGACCGCCTGGTCAACCTCGGGCCGCAGATCATCCGCCTGCGCCCCTGTCCGCATTCGCGGAGCCGCATCCTGTCGTATTCGCTGAAGGTGACGCCGGAAGCCCATTTCATCAACTGGCAGCAGGACCCGCAGGGCAATTACCTGGCCCGCCTGGTCTTTCCGGAAAAGACCCGCCAGTTCCGCTTCGAGGTCGATCTGGTGGCCGAGATGTCGGTCATCAATCCCTTCGACTTCTTCCTCGAACCGCATGCCGAGGAATTCCCCTTTCAGTACGAGGACTGGCAGCGCCACGAGCTGACGCCTTATCTGTACAAGGTGCCCGGCGGCAAACTGTTCGATGCCTACGTGGCGGGCATTCCGCTGGCAAAGAAGCGCAGCGTCGATTTCCTGGTCGCCCTCAATGCCCAGGTGCAGCAGGCGATCGGCTACACCATCCGGATGGAGCCGGGGGTGCAGACGCCCGATGAAACGCTGACCAGGAAGACCGGCTCGTGCCGCGACTCGGCCTGGCTGCTGGTGCAGATCCTGCGCCATCTCGGCCTGGCCGCCCGTTTCGTTTCCGGCTACCTGATCCAACTGACACCGGACGTCAAGTCGCTCGACGGTCCGTCCGGCCCGGAAGCCGACTTCACCGACCTGCACGCCTGGGCCGAGGTCTATCTGCCGGGCGCCGGCTGGGTCGGCCTCGACCCGACCTCCGGCCTGTTCGCCGGCGAAGGCCACATCCCGCTCGCCTGCACGCCGGAACCGGCCTCGGCGGCGCCGGTCACCGGCGGCATCGACGAGTGCGAAACCGAATTCGTCCACCACATGCAGGTCACCCGAGTATGGGAAGCGCCGCGCGTCACCAAGCCGTACACCGACGAGCAATGGGTCGAGATCGAAGGTCTCGGCCACGCCATCGACGCCAAGCTGCAGGCCATGGACGTGCGCCTCACCCAGGGCGGCGAGCCGACCTTCGTCGCCAGCGACGACCCGGACGGCGCCGAATGGAATACCGCCGCCCTCGGCCCGACCAAGCGCTTCTACGCGGCGGAAATCTTCCATCGCCTGCGCGAAAAATACGCCCCCCACGGCCTGATGCATTTCGGCCAGGGCAAGTGGTATCCCGGCGAACAGCTGCCGCGCTGGTCGCTGAACTGCTTCTGGCGCAAGGACGGCGAGCCGATCTGGAACGCACCAGACCTCTATGCCGACGAACGCAAGGACTACGGCGCCAGCGCCGAGCAGGCCGGCCGTTTCCTGAAGCAGGTCGCCGAGCGCCTGGGCGTTACCGCCGAACACGTCTTCCCGGCCTACGAGGACGTCTATTACTACCTGTGGCGCGAACGGCGCCTGCCGGGCAACGTCGATCCCTTCGATTCGCGGGTGGACGATCCGCTCGAACGCGAACGCCTGATGAAGGTGTTCACGCAGGGTATGACCCATACCGTCGGCCACGTCCTGCCCATCATGAAGAACGTTTCCGAGCAGTGGCAGACCGGCCCGTGGTTCCTGCGCAGCGAGCGCTGCTACCTGTTCCCCGGCGATTCGCCGCTCGGCTATCGCCTGCCGCTCGATTCGCAGCCGTGGACGGCGCAGAGCGACTACCCCTACGTCAATGCGCCCGATGCCGAGATGGCGCAGGCACCGCTGGCCAGCCACGCCGAGTACATGGCGGCGGCCAGGGGGCAGCGCGCCGGGCAGGCGCCGGCGCGCGCCCAGGTGCGCATGCAGAGCCCGGCTTTCGGTCGGGGCGGCATCGGTGACCAAGGCGGCAAGGGCCATCCGTGGGACAAGCCGGCCGATACCGCGCCCGGCTTCAAGGAGTCCGCCGGCTGGATCACCCGCCAGGCGATGTGCGCCGAGCCGCGTGGCGGCAAGCTGTACGTCTTCATGCCGCCGACCCAGAAACTGGAGGACTACTTGGAAGTCGTCGCCGCCGTCGAGGCGACGGCCGAGGAAATGCAACTGCCGGTCATCATGGAGGGCTACGAACCGCCGTCCGATCCCCGATTGACGCATTTCCGCGTTACACCCGACCCTGGCGTCATCGAGGTCAACATCCATCCGGCCCGCAGTTGGGACCAGCTGGTGGACCAGACCACCCATCTCTATGAGTCGGCCTATTACACGCGGCTGACCACCGAGAAATTCATGATCGACGGCCGCCATACCGGCACCGGCGGCGGCAACCACTTCGTGCTCGGCGGTGCCACGCCGAACGACTCGCCCTTCCTCCGCCGGCCGGACCTGCTGCGCAGCCTGATCGCTTACTGGCACAACCATCCCAGCCTGTCCTACCTGTTCTCCGGCCTGTTCATCGGGCCGACCAGCCAGGCACCGCGCATCGACGAGGCGCGCAACGACTCGCTCTACGAGATGGAAATCGCCTTCAAGCAGATTCCGCCCGTGAGCGGTTACATCGCGCCCTGGCTGGTCGACCGCGTGCTGCGCAACCTGCTCATCGACGTCACCGGCAACACGCACCGCGCCGAATTCTGCATCGACAAGCTGTACTCGCCGGACAGCACGACCGGCCGTCTCGGCCTGCTCGAACTGCGTGCTTTCGAAATGCCGCCGCACGCCCGCATGTCGCTGGCCCAGCAACTGCTGCTGCGCGGGCTGGTCGCCCGCTTCTGGGAAGAACCCTACGCGCCGCAACGCCTCGCCCGCTGGGGTACGGAGCTGCACGACCGCTTCATGCTGCCGCATTTCGTCGCCCAGGATTTCGCCGATGTGATGGAAGAAATGCAGCAGGCCGGCTACCCCTTCAAGCAGGAATGGTTCGCCCCGCATTTCGAATTCCGTTTCCCGAAATACGGCGATTTCGCCGTCAGGGGCATCGAATTCGAATTGCGCCACGCGCTGGAACCCTGGCACGTCATGGGCGAGGAGGGGGCGGCCGGCACCACGGTGCGCTACGTCGATTCGTCGGTCGAGCGCGTTCAGGTCAAGGTCAAGGGCATGGCGCCGGACCGCTACGTGCTGACCTGCAACGGCGAGCCGGTACCGCTCACCGCCACCGGCACCAATGGCGAATTCGTCGCCGGCGTGCGCTACCGGGCCTGGCAGCCGGGCTCGTGCCTGCATCCGACCATCGGTGTCCATGCGCCGCTGGTTTTCGACATCGTCGATACCTGGATGCTGCGTTCGCTGGGCGGCTGCCAATACCATGTGGCTCACCCGGGCGGCCGCAATTACGAGGTCTTCCCGGTCAATGCCTACGAAGCCGAAAGCCGCCGTCTGGCGCGCTTCTTCCGCTTCGGGCATACGCCGGGAACGGTCGTCGCCAAGCCGGTGGCGGTCAGCGCCGAACACCCGTTTACGCTAGACTTGCGCCGTTTTTGACCCCAATTAACGCGTCCCGCGCACCTGCAGGCCGGCAGTAAGCCGAATCCGGCCTGTTCGCGTCAGACAAGGCTCAATGGCCCGCACGCTCCTCGCCATCTATCCCCAGAGTTCCCGCCGTTACGACGAAATGCTGACGGCGGAGGGCGGCGTTCGTCCGCACTGGCGGCAGTTCTTCATCCATCTCGATTCGGTGGCCCCCGACGAAATGCACCGGCGGCTCGATTTCGTCGATCGGCGCATCCAGGAAAACGGCGTCACCTATAACGTCTATGCCGACCCCAGCGGCGCCGACCGGCCGTGGGCGCTCGATCCGCTGCCGCTGATCATCCCGCCCGACGAATGGGCCGAGGTGTCGGCCGCCGTCGCCCAGCGCGCCGCCGTGCTCAACGCCATGCTGGCCGATCTGTACGGCGAGCAGAAACTGCTCGCCGATGGCCTGCTGCCGCCGGCGCTGGTCTATGGCCAGCACGGCTACCTGTGGCCCTGCCAGGGCGTTAAGCCGGTGGGCGGCGTCTGGCTGCACAACTACGCGGTCGATCTGGCACGCTCGCCGAACGGCCGCTGGTGGGTGATCGCCGACCGCACGCAGGCGCCGTCGGGGGCCGGCTATGCGCTGGAAAACCGGCTGGTGGTGTCGCGCGTCTTCCCGGAGATGTTCCGCGACCTGCACGTCCAGCACCTCGCCGACTTCTTCCGCGACCAGCTCGACGGCCTGAGCGCGCTGGCGCCGGTCGACGGCGACGAGCAGCCGCACATCGTGCTGCTGACGCCGGGGCCGTACAACGAAACCTATTTCGAGCACGCCTACCTGGCGCGCTACCTCGGTTTCCCGCTGGTCGAGGGGCAGGACCTGACGGTGCGCGGCGATACCGTCTATCTGAAAACCCTGCGCGGCCTGAAGCGCGTCCATGTCATCCTGCGCCGGCAGGACGACAGCTACTGCGACCCACTCGAACTGCGCGGCGAATCGGCACTCGGCGTGCCCGGCCTGCTCAACGTGGCGCGCGCCGGTCGGGTGGTCATCGCCAATGCCCTGGGCAGCGGCCTGCTCGCTTCCGGCGCCCTGATGGGCTTCCTGCCGGCCATCTGCGAGCGCCTGCTCGGCGAAAAGCTGATGATGCCGTCGGTGGCGACCTGGTGGTGCGGCGAAAAACCGGCGCTGGACTACGTCAAGGAGCATTTCGACGATCTGGTCATCAAGCCGGCCTACCCGACGCAGCACATGGATCCGGTCTTCGGCTACGAGCTGAAGGGCGCGGAGCGCACCGAGATGCTGCGCCGCATCGAGGCGCGGCCGCACGCCTACGTCGCCCAGGAAATGATCGAGCTGTCGCAGGCGCCGACCTGGAGCCGCTCGCACGAGCGCCGGCTGCTCGCCCGGCCGGTCGGCCTGCGCGCCTATGCGGTGAGCGATGCCGACGGCGGCTATTCGGTGATGCCGGGCGGCCTTGCCCGCGTCGCCACCGGCGCCAATACGCGCACCATCTCGATGCAGCGCGGCGGCGCCTCGAAGGATACCTGGGTGCTGACCGACGGCCCGGTCAGCGAATTCACGCTGCTCAAGCCCTCTGTCGGCGTACGCGACCTGGTGCGGGCCGGCGCCAACCTGTCGTCGCGCGTGGTCGAGAACCTTTTCTGGCTTGGCCGCTATTCCGAGCGCTTCGACAACAGCGCCCGCATGCTGCGCGTCGCCCTGTCGCGCGTCGTCGAAGCCGGTGGCGCCAAGACCCCAGCGGTGATTTCGGCCATGGAAATGGCGATGCGGCTGGGTGTCCTGCCGTCGCCGGAAGAGGATGACGAAATCCGGGAAGGCAGCGAGCACGCCCTGCTCGAAGCCATCTACGACCCCGAGCAGGCGGGCAGCCTGGCCGGCAATATCCGCAGCCTGATGTGGTCGGCGACCCATGTCCGCGAACGCCTGTCGCTCGACCACTGGCATTCGCTCAACCGCCTGCAGCGCGACCAGCAGGCGGCGCTGAAAAAGCATCCGACCCTGACCGAAGCCATCGCCTTCCTCGATCGCGTGCTCGGAGTCTCGTCGTCGCTGACCGGCTTCGCCATGGACAACATGACACGCGACGACGGCTGGCGCTTTCTGATCATCGGCCGCCGCCTGGAGCGTCTGTCCTTCCTGGCGCAAAGCATCGCCCATTTCCTGCGCATGCCGTCGGCGCGCGGGCCCGGTTCGCTGGAGTGGCTGCTCGAACTGTCTGACTCGATCATTACCTACCGCTCGCGCTATTCGCGCCTGCCCGAACTGCTGCCGGTCGTCGACCTGCTGGTTTTCGACGACAGCAATCCGCACGGCGTGCTGTTCCAGGCCGGCGTCCTGACCCGCTATCTCGAGCGCATGCAGCGCGAGTTGGGCGCCGATTTCGACGGCGACCTGCCGGCCGCCATCGAGCGCCTGCGCAATTTCGATCTGAGCCGCCTGGAGAACCTGCAATTCAGCCATTGCCAGGAATGCTCGCCCTGCGAGGAACTGGCCCGGCTGCTGCGGGAACTGGACAGCGCGGCCGGCCAGCTTTCCGACTGGCTCGGCATGCGTTACTTCACCCATGTCGGCGATGTCAGCCGGCAGACCATGGCGCTATGACCACCGTCCGCTATCACGTTCTGCACGAGACCCGCTACGACTATGGCAGTGCGGTGTCGCTGTCCCAGCAGCAACTGCACCTGTCGCCGCGCATCCTGTCCTGGCAGCGCATCGACGAGCAGAGCATCGAGATCGAACCAGCCCCAAGCTGGCGGCGCGACGGCCAGGATGCCTTCGGCAACCCGGTGTGCTGGGTCGCCTTCCATGCCCCGCACGACGCGCTGCTCATCCGCTCGGTGATGACCATCGCCGTCGAGCCGCACGTACCGGCTGATCTGCACGATTCGCTGCCGTGGGAAGAGGTGCGCGACCGCCTGGCCTACGATTCGACTGAACCCCGGCCGGAAGACCTCGACGCCGTGCGCTTCCTGTTCGAAAGTCCGCATGTCCGCGTCAAGCACGAACTGGCCGATTACGCCGCCGACTGCTTTCCGCCGGGAACGCCCGTCCTAGTCGGCACCCAGGCCCTGATGGCGAAGATTTTCCGCGAGTTCAAGTTCGATCCGGAAGCGACCACGGTCGCCACCCCCGTCCTCGAAGTGCTGGAAAAGAAGCGCGGCGTCTGCCAGGACTTCGCCCACCTGATGATCGCCTGCCTGCGTGCCCTCGGCCTGGCTGCCCGCTACGTCAGTGGCTACCTGCTGACCCGGCCGCCGCCGGGCAAGCCGCGGTTGATCGGCGCTGACGCGTCGCATGCCTGGATTTCGGTCTATGCGCCCGGCAGCGAGCACGACTGGGTCGATTTCGATCCGACCAACAACCTGCTGCCCGACACCGAGCACATCACCTTGTCCTTTGGCCGCGATTTTTCCGACATTTCGCCGCTGCGGGGCATCATCCTGGGCGGCGGTGGCGCCGAACCGGAAGTGGCGGTGACTGTCTTCCCCATCGACGAGGAAGAGCTGCCGGCCGAACTGTCGGCGGCCAGCGCAGCCCGGGCGAACAAGGAATGACCGCCCTTCGCGTCGCAATCATCGGCGGCGGCCCGGCCGGCCTGATGGCCGCCGAAGTGCTGTCGGCCAACGGTTCGCTGCAGATCGAGGTGTACGATGCCATGCCGTCGGTCGGCCGCAAATTCCTGATGGCCGGCAAGGGCGGCATGAACATCACTCATTCCGAGCCGCTGGCCGATTTCGTCGGCCGCTACGGTGCGCGGGCCGGGAAGGTGGCGGGCTGGCTCGACGCCTTCGGCCCGGAGGCCTTGCGCGACTGGATTCACGGCCTGGGCATCGAAACCTTCGTCGGCACCTCGGGTCGGGTATTCCCACGCGAAATGAAGGCGGCGCCGCTGCTCCGCGCCTGGCTGCACCGGCTGCGGACGCAGGGCGTGCATTTCCATGTCCGCCATCGCTGGTTGGGCTGGGCCGGGGACGCGCTGCGCTTCGCCACGCCGGGCGGCGAGGTGACGGTGAAGGCCGATGCGGTGCTGCTCGCCCTCGGCGGCGGCAGTTGGGCCAAGCTGGGGTCGGATGGCGCTTGGGTCCCACTGCTGCGCGAGCGCGGCGTCGAAGTGGCGGCGCTTAAACCGGCCAATTGCGGCTTCGAGGTCGCCTGGTCGCCCTATTTCCGCGAGCGCTTTGCCGGTCAGCCGATCAAGCCGGTGATCGCCAGCGCGGCAGGCCATACCCGGCAGGGCGAATTCAATATCACGGCCAGCGGCATCGAGGGCGGCCTGATCTATGCCCTGGCCGCGCCGCTGCGTGATGCGCTGGAACGCGACGGGCGGGCCGAGCTGAGCCTCGACCTGGCACCGGGACGCACCCTGCAGCGCCTGCAGGCCGATCTCGACCGGCCGCGCGGCCGGGATACCCTGGCCAACCACCTGCGCCGGCGGGCCGGCATTGAAGGCGTCAAGGCCGCCTTGCTGCGCGAAGCCTACCCGCCGGAAAAACTGGAGTCGGCGTCAGCCCTGGCCGCCGCGATCAAGGGCCTGCCTTTGATGGTGACCGCCACCCGTCCGCTCGACGAGGCGATCAGCACGGCGGGCGGCGTCACGTTCTCAGCCATGGATGATGGTCTGATGCTGCGCGGCCTGCCTGGCATCTTCTGCGCCGGTGAAATGCTCGACTGGGAAGCGCCGACCGGCGGCTACCTGCTTACCGCCTGCCTGGCCAGCGGCCGGGTGGCCGGGCAAGGGATGCTGCGCTGGCTGGAAGCGCGCGCCGCAGCGGCCGGCGCTTAAGCGGGTGCCGCCTTAGCGCTCAGTCCCGGCGCGGCGGGCATCCTGAACATCGGCCGCTGGGCTTCCCTCGGCGCCGGAATGGGCAACAAGCCTGATCTCAACCCGGATTTCCGCCGGGCGCATGGCGGTCGAGGAAATCGAGCGCCCCTTCGAAATCGAAGGACGACACCAGGTTCTCAAATTGCGGATAGCGCAGGCCGAAAACCTGTTTGAGCGTACCGGCCTGCTGGCGGATCAATTCCTGAACGCTCATTTCGCCTTGCTGCAGGTCGCGCCGGATGTTTTCCAGCAGGGCCGTGGCGGCGGGCGCGTCGGCCACCGGCGTGGGTGGGGCGGCGGCCGTACCCAGCGTAGCCAATTGTTCGTGCAGGGCCTGGTAGCTGTCTTCGGCCGCATCGATCAGCGGCAGCAGGGCGGGGGTGTCGAGTTCGTCGCGGATGGCCTGTTCGAGGGCGACCGACGCCTGGTTGATGAGCACCGCGCCGAGCGTGGCCGAGACGCCCTTCAGCGAATGCGCGATGCGCCGCGCTTCGTCGCGGTTGCCTTCGGCCAGGGTGCGGCGCAGGTTGGTGAAATCGGCGCCATGGGTTTCGGCGAATTTGGCGAGCAGGCGGAGGTAGGTGTCGACTTTGCCACGTACGGCCTGCAGGCCGAAACGGCTGTCCAGGCCCTCGATGTTGGCGAGCAGCGCCACGGTCGGTGGCGGAGTGCCGGGCAAGGTGACCGGTTTTTGGATGGGTAGCCAGCGGGCGAGCGTGGCGTGGAGGACATGGGGGGCGACCGGTTTGGCCAGGTGATCGTTCATGCCGGCCGCCATGCAGACCTCGCGGTCCTCGTCGAAAGCATTGGCCGTCATGGCCAGGATGGGAATTTTCTCCCACCCAGGGAGCCGGCGGATTTCCCGGGTCGCTCGCAGGCCGTCCATGACCGGCATCTGCATGTCCATCAGGACCAGGTCGTAATGCTGGCGGCGCGCCATATCGAGAGCCTGGGCGCCGTCCTGGGCGAGATCGACCTTCAGACCGGCGCCCTCAAGCAGGTCGCAGGCCACTTCGGCATTGATGGCGTTGTCTTCGGCCAGCAGGACGTGGGCGCCGCGGCGGTGGTGGGCGGCCGGCAGCTGGCCGTTACCCGGCTGCTGTTCGACGCCGCCTGCCGCCAAGCGGGCGGTGAACCAGAAGGTGCTGCCCGAGCCGGCGGTACTCTTGACGCCGACTTCGCCGTGCATGGCGGCTGCCAGGCGCTGGCTGATGGCCAGCCCGAGTCCGGTGCCGCCATAACGGCGGGTGGTCGAGGTGTCGCCCTGCTCGAAGGGCTGGAACAGGCGGGACAGGTTGTCGGCCGCGATGCCGATGCCGGTGTCGCTGACCTCGCAGTAGATGGTGACGCTGCCATCGCTCTGGCCGAGCATGCGGGTGCGCAGGATGATTTCGCCGCCTTCGGTGAATTTGATGGCGTTGGACAGGAAATTGAGCAGGATCTGCTGGATGCGCATCGGATCGCCGCGCACCGTGTGCGGCATGGCCGGATCGAATTCGCAGCGGATGGGCAGGTGCTTGGCCTCGGCGCGGGGGGTGACCAATTCGCAGGCGATGGAACAGACCTTGTCGAGCGAAAAGTCGGTGTGCTCGAGGATCAGCTTGTCGGCCTCGATCTTCGAAATGTCGAGGATGTCGTTGATGATGGCCAGCAGGTGATGCGCGGCATCGGTGACCTTGCTCAGACGCTTGAATTGCTCGGTATCGGTGGTGCTGCGCTGGGCGAGGTGGGTCAGGCCGATGATGGCGTTCATCGGGGTGCGGATTTCGTGGCTCATGTTGGCCAAGAAGGTGCTTTTCGCCCGGCTGGCCGATTCCGCCTCGTCCTTGGCCCGGATCAGTTGCTCGGTCCGTTCGTCCACCAGCTTTTCCAGATGCTGGCGGTAGTTTTCCAGCTCGGTCTGGATGCGCTTCTTCTCGGTGATGTCTTCCTGGATGCCGAGGTAATGGGTCACCCGGCCGTCCGGCTGGCGTACCGGTGAAATGATCGCCTTTTCCTCGAACAGCGCGCCATTCTTGTGCCGGTTGATGAACTCGCCGTGCCACACTTTGCCATTGGCCAGCGTCTGCCACAGATCCCGATAGACGGCGGGCTGGGTCAGGCCGGAGCCGAGCAGGCTGGGGTTGCGTCCGACCACTTCCTCGGAGCGATAGCCGGTGTTGCGGACGAAGGCATCGTTGATGTATTCGATCTCGGGCACGGTATTGGTAATCACGATACTGTGCGGACTCTGCTCGATGGCCAGCGACAGCTTGCGGAGTTGGTCCTCGGCTTCGTGGCGCTCGGTGATGTCCTGCACGGTACCGACCGCGAAGACCGCCTGTCCGGTCTCGTCGAAGCGGATGTTGGCCCGCTCGCGGACCCAGCGCACCCGCTCGCCGATCACAATGCGGTGCTCGCTGTCGTAATCTCGGCCACGCAGGGCCGCCGTCCAGTCGGCGACGACGCGCTCCTGGTCTTCCGGATGGATGCGCCCGATAAAGTCGGCCAGCTGCAGCGGCGTTTCGTCGCTGTGGCCGAAGATGCGGTACACCTCGTCGCTCCAGGTCAGCCGGTCGTTGGTGATGTCCAGCGTCCAGCTGCCGAGATGGGCGATGGCCTGGGCTTCCTTCAACGCGGCCTCGTTCTGGCTCAAGCGCTGCTCGAACTGCTTACGTTCGGTGACGTCCTGGCTGGTGCCGAACAGGCGCTTGACCCGCCCGTTGGCGGCTATCGCCAGTTGCCCGACGGTGTGGATCCAGCGTTCTTCGCCATCGTGGCGGCGGACGACGCGATATTCGAAATCGAAAGGCTGGCGCTTGCGGAAGACATGGTCGCGCGAGTATTCGGCCACGTTCTCCCGGTCGTCCGGATGGATCAGGGCGAGCCAGCGTTGGGTGTCGAGCACCTCGGCCGGTGCTACGCCGAGGATTTCGTTGTGCGTGGGCGAGCAGTTGAGGGTGTCGGTGTCGGCCTCGAAAGTGAAGTGGCCGATGCGCGCCAGGCGCTGGGCCTGGAGCAGCATCGCCTCGCTGTGTGCCAGCGTCTGGCGTGAGCGCAGCATGCCAATGCCGAGTTCGATTTCGCCGGCCAAGTGGCAGAGCAGGGCGACCTCCTCGTCGTCGAAAGCGCCGGAACCGGCCGCATTGATGTTCAGGCTACCGTAAATGCGGCCTTCGACGCTTAGTGGCAGGCCAATGGAGGCACTGAAGCCGCCCGCCGCGGCAATGTCGCGCCAATGGCTCAACTGCGGATCGGCATCGCTATCGCGGGCGATACGGGCCTGGCCGGTGCGGATGGCGCAAGCGGCCGGTCCTTGGCCGTTGGCGTCATCGGCCCAGGTGATATCGAGGTAGGCCAGGCAGTCCGGGTCGGTGCCGGAATGGGCGACCGGGGCGATCTGCCGGTGTTCGTCGTGCAGCGCTTCGCCGATCCAGGCCAGGGCGTAGCCGCCGGCGTCCACGATGATGTTGCAGACATCGGCCAGCATGTCCGGCCGGTCGTGGTGGCGAACGATGGTCTGGGCCACGCCGCTCATCATGCGCAGGGCCCGGTTCTGGCGATTGATCTGCCGCCGGTCGTTCTCCCGCATGGTGATGTCGTGGATGACACCGGCCGTGACGCGCGGACTGCCGTCGGCGTGACGTTCGGTGATGCAGCGGCGATCCTCGATCCAGCGCCAGGCCCCGGCGGTGTGACGGATGCGGTATTCGATGGGCTGCGACTCGTTCTGGTCTTGCGCCGCGCTGCCGATGGCATCGGCCACGCCATGGCGGTCATCCGGATGGATCAGGTCGAGCCAGGCCTGCAGCGAACGGGGGGCGGTTTCCGGTGTGCAGCCGAGGATTTCCAGAACCCCGTCACTGAGTATCTGCTGGTCGGTATCGTGCTGGTATTCCCAACTGCCCGCGCCGCGCCCGTCGAGAGCCAATTGCAGGTGGGCTTCCAGGCGCTGGTGGTCGCGCTCCAGCTGGACGTGCTGCAGCGCATTTTCCAGCCGCTCGACGGCCAGTTGCTCGAACAGCCGGCGCTGGCTGATGACGCCGACGAAGCGTCCTGCGTCGTCGGTCACCACCATGTGGCGCAGGTGGAAACGGGTCATCGCCTCCAGCACGCTATTGACCGAGGCGCTGACGTGTACGCTGCGCAGCGGCTGGGTCATCGCCTCGCCCAGTGTGACGTCGTGCGGCGTGCCGAAGCGGACGAGCAGGCGGGGGATGTCGCGCTCGGTCAGGATGCCGACCGGTTTTTCGCCGACGCAGACGATCAGGTAGTCGGCACCGTCATCGACCATGCCGGCGATGGCTTGGTCGAGGCGGGCCTCCGGCGGTAGATGCGGGATCTTGCGATCCATCACGTCTTCCAGGGTGCGCAGATGGCTGAATGCGGCGTTGCCCAGGTGCAGGCGGAAATCGGTTTCGCTGACGATGCCGATCATGTTGCCGCCGCCGTCGGTGACGACCAGATGGCGGATGCCCTTGGCCTCGATCAGGCCGCGGGCACTGAGCAGGTCCAGGTCGCCGGGGGCCGTGATCAGTGGCTGCGACATGATGGCGGCGACCGGCATGTCGAGGGCCAGGCGGGAGTGCAGCGAGCGGACGATGTTGGTTTCGGTCAGGATGCCCAGCGGCTTGCCGTCGGCGACCACCAGCAGGCTGGAAATGTGCTCGTCGGCCATCGTCTGCGATGCCGTCTGCAGGCTGGCTTCGGGCGGCAGGCTGCGCACCTCGCAGGTCATGATGTTGGCGAGGGTCAGGGGCGGGATGGTGTGCATGACGGTGTCGGCTGGTTTATCGGCATCCCGGGAGGGCGGCCGGCGCCCTATTCGGCGTACGCTTGTGCGATGGCGATGAATTTGTCGTAGTCGGCCACGAAGGCGGCGACGACATCCGGATCGAAATGGGCACCGCTACCCTCGACGATGATGCGATAGGCGTCGTCGAACGAGAAGGCCGGCTTATACACCCGCTTGCAGGTCAGGGCGTCGAACACGTCGGCCAGCGCCATCAGGCGGGCGGCGATGGGAATGGCGTCGCCGACCAGGGCGTCGGGATATCCGCTGCCGTCCCATTTCTCGTGATGCGAGCGGGCAATCAGCTTGGCCACGGCCAGGAAGTCGACCGGTGTTTCGGCGTCGGCCTCGGCCAGGGCGATGGCGTTACTGCCCAGTTCGGCGTGCGTCTTCATGATCTCCCACTCGTCCGGCGTCAGTTTGCCGGGCTTGAGCAGGATGTTGTCGGGGATGCCGACCTTGCCGATGTCGTGCAGCGGCGCCGACTGGACCAGAGCATTGATGGTGCGCTGGTCGAGATAGTCGGCAAAGCGCGGGTGCTGGCGCAGACGGTTGGCCAGGGTCAGCATGTATTCCTGGGTGCGGCGCAGGTGCTTGCCGGTTTCCGGGTCCCGGGTTTCGGCCAGGCGGGCGAGGGCATGGATGCTGACTTCCTGGATCACCTGGTTCTCGTGCATCCGGCGAGTGACCTCGCTTTCCAGGAAGGCGTTCTGGTCGCTGAGCAGGTCGCGGGCCGCCTTGAGCTCGAGTTGGGTGCGCACCCGGGCGAGGACGATGGTCGGGCGGATCGGCTTGGTGATGTAGTCGACCGCACCCAGTTCCAGTCCGCGTTCCTCGTCGGCCGTACCGTCCATGGCGGTGACGAAGATGACGGGAATCCGGCGCGTCGCTTCCGTGGCTTTCAGTTCGGCCAGAACGGCATAGCCGTCCATGTCCGGCATCATGACATCGAGCAGGATGATGTCGGGCGTCGGGTCCGCCATCGCGATCTGCAAGGCGCGTCGCCCGGAGTTGGCGGCACGGACGCGGAAACTGGGTTGCAACAACTCACCGAGAACACTGAGGTTCTCCGGCGTATCGTCGACGATCAGGATAGTCGGTTGGCGGGCGTCCATAGGCTAGATATAGATCGCCCGAAAGTGGCGATTTTGTAGGAATTATCTCCGTCCCTGACAAATATTGCCATCTTTGTATTTTTCCGACGCCCGGAGCGCGGACCATCAGGCCACGCGGCGTGTTCCGACGATGCGGTGATAGATGGCGAAGCGGTTAGGGTCGATTTGGCCGCTCGCCACGGCGGCGACCAGGGAGCAGCCCGGCTCGCGGTCATGCCGGCAGTCGCGGAAGCGGCATTGGCCGAGGTGGTCGCGGAATTCGCGGAAGGCGACTTCGATTTCCTGGCGGTCGAGATGGCCGAGGCCGAATTCCTGTAGGCCGGGGGAATCGATCAGGTCGCTGCTGTCGTCCAGATGGTAGAGCGTGGCGTGCGTCGTCGTGTGTTTGCCCGAATCGAGGGCCTGCGAGATTTCGCGCGTCGCCGCATTGGCGGCCGGGATCAGCGCATTGACCAGCGTCGATTTGCCCATCCCCGACTGGCCGACCAGCACGCTGGTCTTGCCGGCCAGATGGGGGCGCAGGTCTTCGGCATGGTCGCGGGCCGACAGTTCGAGAATCGGGTAGCCGAGCGCCGCCAGGATGGCCAGACGCTCGCGCGCCGCCGGCAGCTTGTCGGCCAGGTCGCACTTGTTGAGTACGATCAGCGGCGCGATATCCTCGCTTTCGGCGGCGAGCAGGGCGCGGGCGATCAGTTCGTCGGAAAAGGCGGGCTCGGTGGCGACGACGATGACGATCTGGTCGACGTTGGCGGCAATCAGTTTCTGGCGGATTTCATTGGAGCGATAGAGCAGACTGCTCCGCGGCTGGATCGCCTCGACCACGCCTTGATCATCGGAGGTGCGCTTGAGGTCCACGCGGTCACCGCAGGCGATCTCGCTTTTCTTGCCGCGCGGGAAGCAGGGCAGCAAGCTGCCGTCGGCCAGTTCGACGACATATTGCCGGCCGTGCGCGGCGATGACCCGGCCCTCCATCAGGCTTTGCCCGGCTGCAGTTGCAGGTGCGCGATACGCTGCGCGGCGGGCGGGTGGGAATCGTAGAACAGCGAGTGGAGCGGGTCGGGGGTCAGGGTCGAGGCGTTGTCCCGGTACAGCTTGACCAGAGCCTGGATGAGGTCGCTGGCGGCGGCGTGTTCGGCGGCATAGGCATCGGCCTCGAATTCGTTGCGGCGCGACAGCCAGCTCATCAGCGGCGTCACCGGGAAAGTGAAGACCGGCATGGCCAGGAAGAACAGGATCAGAGCTAGCGCGGTGTTCTGGGTGTCGACGCCGAGGCCGGCATAGAACCACGGCGCATCGATAAGCTGGCCGAGCAGCCACAGGAAAGCGAGCGAGCCGGCGAACATCATGATCATCCGCTTCAGTACATGTTTCTTGCGGAAATGGCCGAGTTCGTGGGCGAGTACGGCCTCGACTTCGGGCGGATCGAGACGCGTGAGAAGGGTGTCGAAGAAGACGATGCGCTTGTTGTTGCCGAAGCCGGTGAAATAGGCGTTGCCGTGGCTGGAGCGCTTCGAGCCGTCCATCACGAACAGACCGGAGGAGCGGAAACCGCAGCGGGTGAGCAAGGCTTCAACCCGCGTTTTCATCTCGCCTTCCTCGAGCGGCGAGAACTTGTTGAACAACGGCGCGATCCACGTCGGGTACACGAACATCAGCAGCAGGTTGAAGGCCGACCAGAACAGCCAGACGTACAGCCACCAGGCTTCACCCATGGCGCCCATCAGCCACAGCACGGCGAGGATGACCGGGGCGCCGATCAGGGCACCGAGCAGCGTCTGCTTGACGAGGTCGGCGAAGAACAGGCCCAGGGTCATCCGGTTGAAGCCGTGGCGGGCCTCGACGACGAATTGGTTGTACAGCGAAAGCGGCAGGTCCACCACGCCGGAAATGAACATCACGCTGAAAATCATGGCCAGGCCGTAGGGCAGGCCTTCGAGGCGCGGCGACCAGAAACCGTGCAGCGCGGCCAGGCCGCCACCCAGCGTCAGCACCAGCAGCAGGCCGGCATCGACAAAGATCCCGACCACCGCCGCCTTGCTACGATCGACCGTGTAGTCGGCCGCCTTCTGGTGCGTCGGCAGCGTGATCCGTTCGGCAAATTCGCGCGGCAGCGTCTCGCGATGGGCGGCGACAAAGCGGATGTGGCGCAGCTTCAGCCACAGGCGTATGGTCAGGGTCAGCGCCAGGAAGGCGAGGAAAGTCAGGGTGAAGTTTTGGGTCACGAAGGTCGGCGAAGCTGTGCGAAAATCGGGGTTTTAAAGGAATCGGGCAATTATATGGCAGGCAATGCAAACAACCTCGTCTGGCTGGACATGGAAATGACGGGTTTGAATCCGGATGGCGATCGCATTATTGAGATGGCCATGGTGGTTACTAATTCGGATCTCGAAATGGTTGCCGAGTCGCCGTCCTGGGTGGTGCATCAATCCGACGCAACGCTGGCCGCCATGGATGAGTGGAATCAGAAAACCCACGGCCGTTCCGGCCTGATCGACAAGGTCAAGGCATCGACGATGAATGAGGCTGAGGTCGAAGCGGCGGCGCTGGAATTCCTGAAGAAATATTCGCTGGCCAACCATTCGCCGATGTGCGGCAACTCCATCGGCCAGGACCGCCGCTTCATGGCCCGCTACATGCCGACCCTGGAAGCCTTCTTCCACTACCGCAACCTCGACGTCAGCACCTTGAAGGAACTGTGCAAGCGCTGGCAGCCGGAGGTGTACAAGGGTTTCAAGAAAAAAAGCAAGCACACGGCGCTGGCCGATATCTACGAGTCCATCGACGAACTCAAGTACTACCGGGAGCATTTCCTGAAGGGCTGAGCGTTTCAGCCGGGCTGTGCTCGCCAGGCGGCGGGCGCAGCTCTCAGCGGCGGTACAGGCGGAATTTTTCCTTACGGTCGCCCGGGCGGTTGCCCTCCCATATCTTGGTCCACTGGCCACTCGGTGCCGCCAGTTCGCGGCGCGTATCGCCGACCACCAGCAGCCAGTCGCAGGCCTTGCCTGCCTTCGAGTCCTCGGCGACCGGTTCGATCTCGACGAAATAAGCCATCGACGCCAGTTGTGTATCGCTCAGGCCGCGCTCGGCCAGGCAGCCGTGATTGTCGGGTAGCGCCCTGGCTATGGCCTGGGCTACCGGGCGATAGGTCTTGCCATAGTCGAACCAAGGCAGGATCAGGCTGGTTGCCAGCAGCCACAGCGTGGTGAAACCCAGTGTCCAGTGCGTCAGGCTGCGGTAGGGCGAACGCGGGGCGGTGACGATCAGCCATAGCCACCAGACGGTGGCGGTCAGGCCGATGACCAAGGCGAACCAGTGAACCTGGCCGACGAAGCCGGGGCGCAGGATGACTGCCCGTTCGGCAAGCTTGCTCGGCCAGCCCAGCGCCATGGCCGACCAGCCGACCCAGACGACCACCGCGAACAGGCTGAAGGTGGACATCGCGAACCAGTCGAAGGCGCTGGCCGCACCGCGCCGTAAGGCCAAGGCGCCGGGCGTGGCGAGCAGGGCGAGCGGCGGCAGCAGGAGCAGGGAGGGAATTTCGCGCGGCCGGAATGCCCACGCCAGCAGGAGTAGCGTGATGGTAAAAAAGGCTAGCGGCAGCAACAGGTTGGGCACCTGCAGTTCCTTGCGCCGTATCCACAGCGTCCACGCCGCCAGCGGCATGGCCGGAAAGGCGAACCAGGGCACCATGCCGATGAAGCGCCCGAGGCCGGTAAACGAAAACGGGGTGGTGAAGGGCGCCAGTTCGGTGGCTAGCCAGGCATGGAAACGGGCCGGTTCCAGGTTGAGCAGGAGCAACGGCCAAGGCATGATCAGCACGCTTGCGATGGCCAGGCCGATGAGCAGGGTGTGCAGGGCTTTCGGGCGATCAGGCGACAGCCACCACGCAACCGGCGCGATGGCGAGCAGCGGCAGGGTGGGGGCTATGCCGGTGCCGAGTAGGCAGGCGGCGAGGGCGAGGCCGTAAAAGATACCGGTGAGCCGCGGTTTGCGGCCGATGGCGGCGAGGGCGCCGAGGCCGCCGCCATAGGCCGCCAGCGCAATGAGCATGGGCTGTGCATCGTGGGCATGGAAGAGCAGGCCGGCGCAGCCGGCGAGCAGCATCGGGCTGGCCGCCGCCCATTCCTCGCCGTAGAGCTCGCGGCTGGCGTAGTAGAGCCCCATCAAAGCCAGGGTGACCCAGATGCCGCTGGCGATACGCATCGCTTCGTGCAGCGGCAGGAACCAGCCGAAGGCCTTGCCGGTCAGCGCGGCGCTCCAGTAGTAAAGCGGCGGTTCGTGGAAGGGCCGGCCAGCCAGGTCGGGCGACAGCCAGTCGCCATAGTGCAGCATGTGCCAGGCGGTGCCGATATGGATGGCGTCCTCGCCCTTCCACGGGTCGCGGCCGAACAGGCCGGCCAGCACATAGAAGGCCAGCATGCCGGCCAGCATCCAGCCTGACGGGGGCAGGCGGATGCCGCGACGGATCAGGGCGAGGAAATCAGGCATGTATTCCGGAAATGAAAAAGGCAGCCCACAGGCTGCCTTTCGAGGCGGCGAAAATCAAGCCGATCAGGCTGCAGCCTTGCCGCGCATGGCGCCGAACTTCTGGTTGAACTTCTCGACGCGGCCGGCGGTATCGACGATCTTCTGCTTGCCGGTGTAGAACGGGTGGCACAGGGAGCAGACTTCAACGTGGAAGGCATCCTTGGCCATGGTCGACTTGGTCGTGAAGGTGTGGCCGCAAGAGCAGGTCACGGCGACTTCTTTGTAATTCGGGTGGGTATCGGCTTTCATCTTTTATCCTTTAAGCGAGCGACCGGCGGATGTGGCCGATCTGGGAAGCCCGCGATTATCCTCTAAAACACGCGGGCTTGCAATGCCTTTGATTGGGAGCGACGGTTTGAGTTCTCAGCCGCGACGCATGGCGTCAAAGAACTCCGCATTGCCCTTGGTCGATTTGACCTTGTCGAGCAGGAATTCCATCGCTTCGAGGTCGTCCATCGGGTAGCACAGCTTGCGCAGCACCCACATCTTCTGCAGGACGTCCGGCTTGAGCAGCAGCTCTTCGCGGCGGGTGCCGGAGCGGTTGACGTTGACCGCCGGGTACATGCGCTTTTCGGCCATGCGGCGGTCGAGATGGATTTCCGAGTTGCCGGTGCCCTTGAATTCTTCGTAGATCACTTCGTCCATGCGCGAGCCGGTATCGATCAGCGCGGTGGCGAGGATGGTCAGCGAACCGCCTTCCTCGATGTTGCGCGCAGCGCCGAAGAAGCGCTTCGGCTTCTGCAGGGCGTTGGCGTCGACGCCGCCGGTCAGCACCTTGCCGGAGGCAGGCTGTACGGTGTTGTAGGCGCGGGCGAGGCGGGTGATTGAGTCGAGCAGGATGACTACATCCTTCTTGTGCTCGACCAGGCGCTTGGCTTTCTCGATGACCATCTCCGCGACCGCGACGTGGCGGGTGGCCGGTTCGTCGAAGGTCGAGGCGACGACCTCGCCCTTGACGGTACGGGTCATTTCGGTGACTTCTTCCGGGCGCTCGTCAATCAGCAGCACGATGAGCACGACTTCCGGATGGTTGGCGGTGATGGCGTGGGCGATATTCTGCAGCATCACGGTCTTGCCAGTCTTCGGCGGGGCGACCAAGAGGCCGCGCTGGCCGCAGCCGATCGGAGCGATCATGTCGATGACCCGGCTGGTGATGTTTTCGTCAGACTTGATCTCACGTTCGAGCTTGAGGTGACGCGTCGGGTGCAGCGGCGTCAGGTTCTCGAACATGATCTTGTTCTTGTTGGCTTCGGGAGAGAAGCCGTTGATGCGCTCGAGCTTGGTCAGCGCGACGTAGCGTTCGCCGTCCTTCGGCGTGCGGATTTCACCCTCGACCGTGTCGCCGGTGCGCAGGTTGAAGCGGCGGACCTGCGACGGGGAGACGTAGATGTCGTCCGGGTTGGCCAGATAGGAGGTGTCGGCCGAGCGGAGGAAGCCGTAGCCGTCAGGCAGGACTTCCAGCGTGCCGTCGCCGTAGATGGTGTCGCCGTTCTTGGCCTTTGCCTTGAGGATGGCGTAGATCAGCTCCTGTTTGCGCATCCGGTTGGCATTTTCGATGCCAAGGTCGGTGGCCATATCCAGCAGTTTGCTGACGTGTAATGTCTTGAGTTCGGAAAGTTGCATGTGGGAATGTGGCGCCGGTTAAAGAACGGGCGAGTGCCCGGAGGCCAGGGCGCAAATTACAGAAGCTTGGGGGAGGGGAATGACGCCGGACAGCTTGCCTGTCGCGTCTGCCTGAAGGTGCAGGGCGCACCTTCAGGTCGGGAGACTACGGAGATTACAGGTTGCTGTCAATAAAGGCCGCGAGTTGCGACTTGGACAGTGCGCCAACCTTGGTGGCTTCGATATTGCCGTTCTTGAAGATCATCAAGGTCGGGATGCCGCGGATGCCGTACTTGGCCGGGGTCGCCTGGTTGTCGTCGATGTTGACCTTGGCTACCTTGAGCTTGCCAGCGTATTCGTTGGCGACTTCGTCGAGGATGGGAGCGATCATCTTGCAGGGGCCGCACCATTCTGCCCAGTAGTCGACGAGAACCGGCTGCTGCGATTGCAGCACTTCGGCTTCAAAGGTGTCGTCGGTGACGTAATGGATGTGCTCGCTCATGGTTTCCTCATGGGATGGGGTGTGAGTTGATTGCGCCGGGATGGCAGCAGGAAAGTTGGCGTGATGCTAGCGAAAAAAAATACCTTAGGGAAGCATCAGCTACCGTTTTTGAGCAGGTTGGCCAGCTCGACGGCGGTCTTGACCTGCATCTTGTCGAAAAGGTTCGCCCGATGGACTTCGACGGTGCGCATGCTGATGTTCAGTTCGTCGGCAATGACCTTATTGAACTTGCCGGCCAGCACAAGTTCCATGATTTGCCGTTCGCGGGTGGTCAGGCAGGACAGCCGGGCCTTGACTGAGTCGACGGTAGCGTTGGTGACGCGCTGCTGGGCGTCGAGCGCCATGGCTTCCTCGATGCGGGTGACCAGCTCATTGTCGTTGAAAGGCTTTTCGAAGAAGTCGAAAGCGCCTTTTTTCAGCGTGGCGACGGCCAGCGGCACGTCGCCGTGGCCGGTCAGGAAAATGACCGGCAGGGTCGATTCCCTGGCCTGCAACTGCTCGAAGCAGTCGAGGCCGCTCATCCCCGTCATCCGCATATCGAGTACGACGCAGCCACTCATCCCCTTGCTCCAGGCGGCAAGAAAGCTCTCGGCCGAATCGAAGGTGGTGCTCGGCAGTCCGCGCGACTTGAGCAACCAGGAAAGGGCATCGCGGATCGCTTCGTCGTCGTCGACCAGGTAGGCTTGGGGAGTATTCATGCGGCTTCGATAGGGAGGGTGAAGTGGAATATCGTACCGCTTCCCGTCGCTGAATGGGGGTTGTCCTCGGCCCACAGGCGGCCGCGATGGAACTCGATGATCGACCGGCAGATGGACAGGCCGATGCCCATGCCGTCCGGCTTGGTGGTGAAAAATGCCGTAAACAGCTTGTCGCGGACTTCCGGGGCGATGCCGCAGCCCTGGTCGCTGACGCTGATGCGCAATTCGTCGCCGCTGACATCAATGGCGATGCGCAGCAGGCGGTCGGCTTCCGCCGTTTTGGCCATCGCTTCCATGGCGTTGCGGATCAGGTTGAGCAGCACCTGTTCCAGCATCAGGCGGTCGGCGAGCACCGGCAGCAGCGGGGTGGCGTCCGATTCGATATGGACGTGCCGCTTGCGCGCCTCGGCCTCGACGAAGCCCAGGCAGTCCTCGATCACTTCGCCCAGCTGACAGGGGGCGCGCTTCGGCTCGCTCTTGCGCACAAAGTCATGGACGCGGCGAATGATCTTGCCGGCGCGCTGGGCCTGCAGGCCGATTTTTTCGAGCGCCGGGCGGATTTCGGACGGATTGGCGTTCTCGCTGGCGAACAGGTTGAGACAGCCGGTGTTGTAACTGGCGATCGCTGCCAGCGGCTGGTTCAGTTCATGGGCCAGGGTCGACGCCATCTCACCCATGGTGACCAGGCGAGACGTGAATTGCAGTTGCTCCTGTTGCTGACGGGCGAGTTCCTCGGCGTGCTTGCGTTCGGTGATGTCGAGCACCGAGGCCATCCAGCCGGTGTGGTTGCCCTTGCCATCGATCAGCTTGGCTTCATAGACCAGGGCGTTGAAGCGCTCACCGTTCTTGCGCATGAAGGTCATTTCGAAGCCGTCGACCGGGGCCTCGCCGGCCAGTACGGTCTGGTGCATGGCATAGCTTTCTTCGAGCTGTTCCGGCGCCCAGTACGGCATGGGCGGGGTAGCGCCGACCAGTTCTTCCGGGCTGAAGCCGGTCATCTTGCAGAAGGCCGGATTGACGTAGATGACACGCCCCTCCAGGTCGCGGGCGCGCATGCCGACCGTCAACGAGTCCTCCATGGCGGCCCGGAAGGCGTGTTCGGCACGCAAGGCTTCTTCGGCCTGGCTGCGCTTCTTCATCAGGTCGCGCACCAGCCACAGGCTCCAGAACACGCCGGCCGCGAGCAGGACGATGGCGGCGACCAGGATGCGCTGCAGTGAATTGTCGGGCGATCGGTAGCTGGTGACGCGCAGGAGCAGACCAGACCCCGGCGGATCGAAGGGGATTACGTAGCGTTGGTCTCCTTTGCCTTCGATGCGCGTCTTGGTGGCGTACAGCAGGTCGTTGTCGTCGATGATCTCGACTTTGTATTTTTCGGTAAACCACCACGGCACCTGGTTGGCGAGCAGGGTGTCGAGCGGCATGAGGAGCGCCAGCATGCTCGTGATGCGCCGATTTTCCCCGTAGACGGGCATGATCAACTCGATGTGCGCCCGGTTGCCTTCGAGAAAGAAGGGCTCGCTGTAGTGCGGCTTGCCAAGGCGCACAGCGACGTCGAAGGCCTTGCTCGTCGCCGACGGGCCGAAGGATTCGATTTCCTGGTCGGGCGGGGTGGTGTTGGGTAAGGCGTCGATGACCTGCCGTTTGGTGTCTAGCCACAGGATCTGCGCGATTTCGGGCGAGTTCTTGAGCATGTGTTCGGCACGCAGGCGAAACGTTTTGCGCCGGTCGAGCGGATTGCCCATGTCGAGGGCCAGTTGCTGGAGTTGTTCCTCGTTGCTGTTCAGGTGGAATTGCAGGCTCTGTTCCAGCCACAGGACATCCTTGATTAGCGCCGCCTTGTCCTCTTCCGCTTCGTTGAGATGGAGCAACCAAAGCAGCGAAACGAGCGCCAGCAAAAGCAGGACGAGGCCAAGCTTGGGCAGGGCCAGCAGCCAGCGGATACGGCGCGAACTATTTGGCGATGCGGGAATCAATGGTTTCATGACGAAAATGGTACATCACGTTTTTCGTGAGGAACCGATTGTGGTTTTCCACAATTCGGATAGCCACAATGGTCGAAAGGGCAGCGAGCGGGAATACTGCGCGTGAAATTTAAATAAGCCATTTCGGAGACAAACTCATGGCCAAGAAGTCGTTATTCAAAAGTCTATATGTGCAGGTCCTGATCGCCATCGCCTTGGGCGTGACGCTGGGGCACTTCTATCCGTCGGCCGGCGCCGACATGAAACCGCTCGGTGATGCCTTCATCAAGTTGATCAAGATGATCATCGCCCCGATCATCTTTTGCACCATCGTCGTCGGCATCGCCGGCATGGAAGACATGAAGAAGGTCGGCAAGACCGGCGGATATGCCGTGCTGTATTTCGAAGTGGTCAGCACCATCGCCCTGATCATCGGCCTGATCGTGGTCAACGTCTGGGCGCCGGGTTCGGGCATGAACGTCGATCCGGCTTCGCTCGACACCAAGGGCATCGACAAGTACGTCGGCCCGGGCAAGATGCAGACGACGACGGATTTCCTGATGAACATCATTCCGACCAGCGTGGTGGACGCCTTTGCCAAGGGCGACATGCTGCAGGTGCTGTTCTTCTCCATCCTGTTCGGTTACGCCATGCATGCCTTCGGCGAGCGCGGCAAGCCGGTGTTCGACCTGATCGAGAAGCTGTCGCACGTGCTGTTCGGTATCGTCGGCGTAATCATGAAGGTTGCCCCGATCGGCGCTTTCGGTGCCATGGCCTATACCATCGGCAAGCATGGCGTCGGCAGCCTGGTCCAGTTGGCCAACCTGATGGGGGCCTTCTACCTGACCTGCGTGATCTTCATCCTCGTCGTGCTCGGCAGTATCGCCAAGTTCCACGGTTTCTCGATCATCAAGCTGATCAAGTACATCAAGGAAGAGCTGTTCCTGGTCCTTGGTACCTCGTCGTCGGAATCGGCCCTGCCGCGCCTGATGGCCAAGATGGAAAATGCCGGTGCCCAGAAGTCGGTGGTCGGCCTGGTCGTGCCGACCGGCTACTCGTTCAACCTGGACGGCACCTCGATCTACCTGACCATGGCTGCCGTGTTCATCGCCCAGGCCACCAATACCCCGCTCGACCTGCAGCACCAGATCACCCTGCTGGTCATCCTGCTGCTGACCTCGAAGGGCGCCGCCGGCGTTACCGGTTCCGGCTTCATCGTGCTGGCCGCCACGCTTTCGGCTGTCGGTACCGTCCCGGTGGCAGGTCTTGCGCTGATCCTCGGCATCGACCGCTTCATGTCGGAAGCCCGTGCGCTGACCAACTTCATCGGCAACAGCGTGGCCACCTTGGTCGTCGCCAAGTGGTGCAAGGCCCTCGACGTCGATCGCATGAACGCTGTGCTCAACAACGAGACTCCGGACGAGGCCGACAATCCCGAACTGGTTCTGGACGATGCGCCGGATATGGTGATCCCCCATTCGCCGCGGCCGATCACCGAGCACAACTGATCCTGCGCACAACGCAATAAAGAAACCGCCGGCCAGTCCGGCGGTTTTTGTTTTTGGGTGTCGGCACTGTGGATTTCCACAATACGCCCGGATTATCCATTTCGTAATACTTTCAATAAGTCGTAATAAACGACCTTTCTAGGAGGAGACCCATGAAAATTTCAAATATTCTGGCCGGCCTGTTTGCCTGTGCCATCTCGTTCGGGGCCTATGCCCAGCAACCCATTGTCATCAAATTCAGCCACGTGGTGGCGGCCGATACGCCGAAGGGCAAGGCGGCCGAAATGTTTGCCAAGAAAGCGGCCGAACTGACACATGGCAAGGTCAAGGTCGAGGTTTATGCCAACTCCACGCTCTACAAGGACAAGGAGGAAATGGAGGCACTGCAGTTGGGGGCTGTCCAGATGCTGGCTCCGTCGCTGGCCAAGTTCGGCCCGCTCGGCGTCAAGGAATTCGAGGTGTTCGACCTGCCCTTCATTTTCGGCAACTACGACGACCTGCACAAAGTGACCAATGGCGCCGTGGGCAAGCAACTGCTCGCCAAGCTTGAGCCCAAGGGTATCCGCGGCCTGGCTTTCTGGGACAACGGCTTCAAGTCCTTCTCGGCCAATTCGCCGATCAAGACGCCGGCTGACCTGAAGGGCAAGAAGATGCGCATCCAGTCGTCCAAGGTGCTCGAGGAACAGATGCGCTCGGTCGGCGCGATGCCGCAGGTGATGGCCTTCTCCGAGGTCTATCAGGCCTTGCAGACGGGCGTGGTCGATGGCACCGAGAATCCGATTTCCAACCTGTATACCCAGAAGATGCATGAAGTGCAGAAGCATCTGACCCTGACCGAGCATGGCTACCTGGGCTATGCGGTGATCGTGAACAAGAAGTTCTGGGATGGCCTGCCGACCGATATTCGCAAGCAGCTGGAAGACGCGATGGAACAGTCGACCCGCTACGCCAACCAGATCGCCAAGGTCGAAAACGACGCCGCGCTCGATGCGGTGAAGAAGAGCGGCCGCACCACGGTCTACGTGCCGACCAAGGACGAGCGCCTTGCCTTCAAGAAGGCCATGGTGCCGGTGCATCAGAAGATGGAAGGGCGGGTCGGCAAGGATACGATTCAGGCCGTCTACAAGGAAACCGGTTTCCGTCCGGACAGCCTCTGATCCTTGGCACGGGGAGGCGCGTCCGGCAAGGGGAGGATGCGCCTGCAGTACCGTCGGATAACACCCGAAGGGGGTTGCAATGAATAAATTTCTCGATCACTTGGAGGAATGGCTGATCGCCTTCTTCATCGGTGGCGCCACCTTGCTCATTTTCCTGTCGGTCATCCACCGCTATATGTCCGGCCTGCCGATTCCCGGCCTGCAGGACTGGCTGCTCGGGCTGAATTTCAGTTGGGCGCAGGAGTTGTGCATCATCATGTTCGTCTGGATGGCCAAGTTCGGCGCCGCCTACGGCGTGCGCACCGGCATCCACGTCGGCGTCGACGTCGTGATCAACCGTATGGACGAGCGGACACGGGGCCGCTTCATCATCTTCGGCTTGCTGGCCGGCGCCCTGTTCACCGGTTCCATCGGCATTCTGGGCGGCCGTTTCGTGTGGGAAAACGGCGCCCACTACGCCTTCATGCACGCCCTGGGCATGGACACCGGCGAGGTCTTCGAAGGCCCGACCACGCCCGATCTCGAATGGCCGACCTGGATGGTCTATTCGGCCATCCCGCTCGGCTCGTCGCTGATGTGCTATCGCTTCCTGCAGGTCTGCGTGGCGTTCTGGAAGACCGGCGAATTGCCGCACCACGATCATGCTCACGTCGAAGGCATGGACGAGGCGCATCCGCCGCTGGTCGGTGAGACGTTCGCCGAGGGCGAGGGGATGGAGCACGCCCGCATGGGCAAGTCGGACAAGGAATGGGAAAAAGACCATCCACCAAAAGCCGATCGTGACGACAAGGGAGATCGCTCATGAACGCTGCCATCATTTTCGGGCTGCTGATCGCCCTGATGCTGACCGGGATGCCGATTTCCATCTCGCTCGGCCTGACCGTGCTCACTTTCATCCTGACCATGACGCACGTGCCGCTGGAATCGGTGGCCCTCAAGCTGTTCACCGGCATCGAGAAGTGGGAAATCATGGCCGTGCCCTTCTTCATTCTGGCCGGCAATTTCCTGACCCACGGCGGTGTGGCGCGGCGCATGATCAACTTCGCCACCTCGCTGGTCGGCCACTTCCATGGCGGTCTGGCACTGGCTTCCATCCTGGCCTGCGCGATGTTCGCGCTGGTTTGCGGCTCGAGCGTCGCGACGGTGGTCGCCATCGGCTCCATCGTGCTGCCGGCCATGGTCGCCCACGGCTACCCGATGCGCTTCGGCGCCGGTGTCATCATCACTGCCGGTTCGCTCGGCATCCTGATGCTGCCGTCGATCCCGAAGGTCATCTACGCCATCTCGACTAACACCTCGATCGGTGCGCTGTTCGTCGCCGGACTGCTGCCCGGCATCCTGCTCACCATCATGCTGTGCGGCACGACCTGGTACCTGGCCAAGAAGAACGACTATCCGCGCCTGCCCAGGGCCGGCTGGATGGACCGTTGGGTCGCTTTCCGCAAAAGCGTCTGGGGCCTGATGCTGGTCGTCATCATCGTCGGCGGCATCTACTCCGGCGCCTTCACGGCGACCGAAGCGGCGGCCATGGCGGCGGTGTATTCGTTCTGGGTGTCGATCTTCGTGTACAAGGACCTCGGCATGAAGGACGTGCCCAAGGTGCTGCGCGACTCGGCCAACATGTCGGCGATGCTGCTCTACATCATCACCAACGCCGTGCTGTTCTCCTTCGTGCTGGCCAACGAGAACCTGCCCAACCAGCTGGCCGAATGGCTGCTCGACAAGAACCTGGGCCAGGACGGCTTCCTGTTCCTGGTTAACATCGTGCTGCTGATGGCCGGCAACTTCATGGAGCCGTCGTCGATCATCCTGATCATGGCGCCGATCTTCTTCCCGGCGGCGGTCCGGCTCGGCATCAATCCGGTGCATTTCGGCATCCTGATCGACGTCAACATGGAAGTCGGCCTCTGTCACCCGCCGGTTGGCCTGAACCTGTACGTCGCTTCGGGCATCTCGCGTCTCGGCATCACCGAGCTGACCAAGGCGGTGCTGCCCTGGCTGGGAACCATGGTGGTCTTCCTGGTCATCGTTACCTACTGGCCGTGGCTGACCCTGGTCTTGCCGCAGGCGATGGGGATGATGTAAACCTGCACCGTTCCTGAATCAGCCCGGCTTCGGCCGGGCTTTTTTTCACCGTTTCGCTCCAGGGATTCCCCGATGCCCATGCCTTTGCTGTTCGCCCTTGCGCTGATCCTGATCGCCTTCCTGGCCTACGTCGGGCGTTACAGCGGCCGGCTGCGCGTCGAGCGCAGCCGAGAAATCGCCGCGCCGCTCGCCGAGGTCTATGCGGCGGTTGCTGATTTTGCGACCTGGCCGGGCTGGTGTCCGTGGCTGGAGCATGATCCTGCCATCGTGCTGCAGTTGGCCGGGCAGCGCTGTTCGTGGCGGACGGCGCCGGCCGGCGATTACGAGATCGTGCAGCGGATTGCCGAGCCGGGGCGGCGGATTGTGCAGCGCATCGTGTCGCGCGAACCCTTCCGCTACGCCGGGCAGATGCACTGGGAATTCACCGAGCGCGACGGGCGGACGCTGGTTACCTGGCGCATCAAGGGCCGCGTCGCCTTTGCCTTGCGCGCCTTCATGACTACCGTGCGCGGCGCCCTGGAACTCGATCTGCGCTACGGTCTGGATAAGCTGGCCGGGCAACTGGAGCGCGGCGGCCAGGGCGCTGCCTATCGCATCGAGTATCTCGGTTTGCGCGACGTGCCGGCGTCGCGGCAGGTGAGCGAAAGCTGGCAAGGGCCGATTTCCGGACTGCGCACGGCGGTCGACGGTGCCGTGGGCCGCTTGCGCCAACGCCTTGCCGCGGCCGCTATTGCACCGGCCGGCGAGCCGGTGGCGGCCTTTCAGCGTACCAACGTCAAGCAGGGAACGACGGCGTGTCGCATCGGCATCCCGGTCGCCGATGAGGTCGTCGCGCTCGAAACGGCGACGACGCCGGCGCATCGCGCCTGGGTCGTCCGCCTGAGCGGCGATCGCGCCGCACTCGACATCGCCTGGTACGAAGCCATGCAGCGCCTGCGTATCGACGACTGCCAGCCCGATCCGGCCATTCCGCCGGTCGAGCGCTATCTGGGTGATACGCTGACCGAACTGCTGCTGCCGGTGCGCGGCACCTAGCGCCCATCCGGGAAGAGCCCAGCCTGCCGGCCGCCGGAAGTCGGCGCCCGGCTCGCGACATTCGACTACAATGCCCGCGCCGGAACGCGCTCCAGCGCCGGTCGCCGCATTGTTCGCTGCAACCGTCCCGGTTGCCGTTTTCGAGGATGTTCCACCCCGTGAAATTCGCTCTCTATCTTGTCGCCTTCGTGCTTGCCGCATTGCTGCTGCCCTTCCTGTTTCCCGGTGCCGGCAAGCAGGAAGGGGTCTATCCCAATGCCAACCTGCCGTGGCAGATCACTCTCGACGGCCAGGGCGGCAGCACCGTATTCGCTCTGAAGCCGGGCGTCAGCACCCTGGCCGAGGCGCGTCGAATCTTCGGTGCTGACGTGCAGATCGCCATCATCGCCCGGCCGGACGAAGAAGGCACGCTGGAAGCCTATTTCGCCCAGGTGCCGCTCGGCTTCGTGCTGGCGCGCGTCGTCCTGACCCTGGAGGCCGATGCCGCCAAGGTTACCGCCATGCGTGAGCGCGCCGTCAAGGCCGAGCATATGGAAAGCACGACGCGCAAGATCACGCTGCACGCGGACGATCTGGCGGCAGCCGAGAGCCTGCCCATCCGTGCCATCGCCATCATCCCGACGGTCAACCTGGACGAGATGACGGTGGTCCAGCGCTTCGGCCAGCCCGGCGAACGCCTGGCGGTGTCGGACAAGCGCGTCCATCTGCTCTATCCCGACAAGGGGCTCGACGTCACCGTCGATGCCGACGGCAAGGAGTTGCTGCAGTACGTCGCGCCGCGCAATTTTGCCTGGCTGCGCGAACCGCTGACCAAGGCGGCGGTCGAAAACCAGGCTGGGCGGTGAGGCGGGCGCTCGGGCGCCGAGTCTGCTAAAATTATCCGTTTTTCAACTGACTAGCTTTCTCGGAGCAAACCCATGGCTATCGAACGCACCCTTTCCATCATCAAGCCGGACGCCGTCAAGAAGAACGTGATCGGCCAGATCTACTCCCGTTTCGAAGGCGCCGGCCTGAAGGTCATCGCTGCCCGCATGACCTGGCTGTCCGAGCAGGAAGCTGGCCAGTTCTACGCCGTGCACAAAGAACGCCCCTTCTTCAAGGATCTGGTCTCCTTCATGACCTCCGGTCCGGTTATGATCCAGGCTCTGGAAGGCGAAAACGCCATCGCCAAGAACCGCGAACTGATGGGCGCCACCGACCCGAAGAAGGCCGACAAGGGCACCATCCGCGCTGATTTCGCCGAATCCATCGACGCCAACGCCGTTCATGGTTCCGACGCTCCGGAAACCGCCGCTGTGGAAGTTGCTTTCTTCTTCCCGGGCATGAACACCTACTCCGGCCGCTAATCCAGAGCTGAAGTAGCAAGCGATGACCGTCAACCTGCTGGATTTCGATGCCGATAGCCTGACTGCCTGGTTTGCCGAGCAGGGCGAAAAGCCCTTCCGCGCCCGGCAGGTCTTGCGCTGGATGCATCGTTCCGGCGTGGCGGACTTCGATGCCATGACCGACATCGCCAAGAGCTTGCGTGAAAAGCTCAAGGCGAGGGCGGTCGTGGCGCCGCCTGTCGTGGTTTCCGACAAACTGTCGGAGGACGGCACGCGCAAGTTCCTGATTGATGTCGGCAATGGCAATGCCGTCGAAACGGTGTTCATCCCCGAAGACGATCGCGGCACCCTGTGCATTTCCACGCAAGCCGGCTGCGCCCTCGACTGCGCCTTCTGCTCGACCGGCAAGCAAGGCTTCAACCGCAACCTGACGGTGGCGGAAATTATCGGCCAGCTATGGCAGGCCAACAACGCCCTGGGCGTCGTGCATGGTGACGAGCGCGTCATCTCCAACGTCGTCATGATGGGCATGGGCGAACCGCTCGCCAATTTTGAAAATACCGTCGCCGCGCTCAAGCTGATGCTCGACGACAACGCCTACGGCCTGTCGCGCCGCCGCGTCACGGTCTCGACGTCGGGGCTGGTCCCGGTCATGGACCGCCTGCGCGAGGAATGCCCGGTGGCCCTGGCCGTGTCGCTGCACGCGCCGAACGACAAGCTGCGCGACGAACTGGTGCCGATCAACCAGAAATACCCGTTGAAGGAGCTGATGGCCGCCTGCCAGCGTTACCTGGAAAAGGCGCCGCGCGATTTCATCACCTTCGAATACACAATGATCGACGGCATCAACGATTCCGAAGGCCATGCCCGCGAACTGCTGGCCTTGGTCAATTACGTGCCGTGCAAATTCAACCTGATTCCGTTCAACCCCTTCCCGGGCTCGCCGTTCAAGCGTTCGCCCGCGGAGCGTGTGCGCCGCTTTGCCGACATCCTGATGCAGGCCGGCATCGTCACCACGACGCGCAAGACGCGCGGTGACGACATCGACGCCGCCTGCGGCCAGTTGGCCGGGCAGGTCAAGGACAAGACCAAACGTACTTCCGGACGCGTGATTCCCCTGGTGGAGACTAGATCGTGACTGTGCAATCCCTGAAGCGATTGACCGTGGGCCTCGGCCTGGTGGCGTGCTGCGCTGCCACGGTGCAGGCGCAGCAGCAATACCAGATCAACAACAGTTCCGGCGGTCAGGAGCAGAAGAATACCGATCCGCGCAACCGTGCCCGGATTCACACCGAACTGGGCGCCATGTATTTCCAGGCCGGTAGCTACGCCGTCGCCCTCGACGAACTGCAGATCGCGCTCAACGCCGATTCCAGCTACTACCAGGCGTACAGCATCCGCGGCCTGGTGCGCACGGCGCTCAAGGAAAACGACAAGGCGGAAAGCGACTTCCGCCGGGCGCTGGACATTGCGCCGAACGACCCCGAGGTCAACAACAACTACGGCTGGTACCTGTGCGAAACGGGCAAGGAGCGCCAGTCCATCGCCTACTTCCTCAACGCCCTGAAGAGCCCGCTCTACGAGACGCCGGACCGCGCTTATACCAATGCCGGCACCTGTGCCCAGAAGGCGGGCGATCTGGAGGGGGCGCAGAACTACCTGCTCAAGGCCCTGCAAATGTCGCGTGACGGTGCCATGCCGGCCCGCCTGGAATTGGCCAAGCTGTTCTACAAGCGCAATATTCTGGAAGAGTCGCGCATCTATCTGAACGATGCGCTGAAGATGATGGAGCCGCCGTCGGCTGAGGCGATCTGGCTGGGCCTGCGCATCGAGCGCAAGCTGGGCAATAAGGTGGCGGAAGGCGGTTTTGCTTCCCAGCTGCGCAGCCGTTATCCGTCTTCGGCCGAGTATCAGGAGTTCCTGAAGGGTAATTTTGAATGAACGAGCAGGTTAGTAGCCCCGACCCGGTAAGCGACGCAGACGCCGCGGTCGCTTTCGAAACGCCGGTCGGCGAGCAGTTGCGCCAGGCACGCGAAGCGCGCAGCCTGCAGATCGCTGATATTTCGCAGACGCTAAAGCTTGGCCCGCGCCAGGTCGAAGCGCTGGAAAGCGGCGACTGGAACGGCTTGCCCGGCCATACCTTCATTCGCGGTTTCGTGCGCAACTACGCCCGGCTGTTGCAGCTCGACCCGGCTCCGATGATGGCCCAGCTCGACAGCGTCCTTGAGAAACCGGTCGATAATCTCGGCAAGCAGGACAGCGGCCCGGCGCCCATGCCGAGTTCCAGCAGTGCCGGCGCGTCGCGGCGCGACCGCCAAGTCATGTCGATTGGTGCCGGCCTGGTCGTGGCGGCGGCGCTGGTCTATTTCCTGATCCCGTCCGATCTGTCCGCCTTGCGCAGCAGCGTGCAATCGCTGCTCGATTCGGTCGCCCGCAAGGAAGCTCCAGAGCCGGCCGCGGCCCCCGATGCACAGCCCGCAGGTCAGGCAGCAGGACAGCCGGCCGGCAACGAGCCGGTATTCCCGCCGGGCTCGACCCAACAGCAGACCATGTATCCGCAGGCGTTGGTGCCGGCCGAGACGCCGGCGGCTCCCGCGGCGCCCGCCGCTCCCTCTGCGGAAAATGCCGCACCGGCCGCGGCGCAGCCGCAACTCCGCTTTGTGGTCGATAAGGACGCCTGGGTCGAAGTGCGCGACCGCGACAACAAGGTCGTCTTCTCGCAGCGTCTGACCAGCGGCGCCGAACAGGCCGTTTCCGGCCAGGGGCCGCTGTCGCTGACCATCGGTTACGCGCCGGGGGTCCGCCTGTTCTGGCGCGGCCAGCCGGTCGATCTGGCGCCGCATACCAAGGGCGATGTCGCCCGTCTGGTTCTGGAGTAATCGTTGACTGCAGTTAGCAAGCGCCCGACGCGGGCCACGTCCATCGCGCACGTCAGGATCGGCGGTGCCGCGCCGGTCGTCGTCCAGTCGATGACCAACACCGATACCGCCGATTACCTGGCCACGGCCATCCAGTGTGCCGAACTGGCGCGCGCCGGCTCCGAGCTGGTGCGCATCACGGTCAATACGCTGGAAGCCGCCGCCGCGGTGCCGAAGATTCGCGATCATCTCGACAAGATGAATTGCAACGTGCCGCTGATCGGCGACTTCCACTACAACGGCCATCGCCTGCTCACCGAGCATCCGGCTTGTGCCGAGGCGCTGGCCAAGTACCGAATCAATCCGGGCAACGTCGGTTTCGGCAAGAAGAAGGATGAGCAGTTCGCCCAGATGGTCGAGCTGGCCTGCAAATACGACAAGCCGGTACGCATCGGCGTGAACTGGGGCAGCCTCGATCAGGAGCTGCTGGCCCGCATCATGGACGAGAACAGCAAGCGGGCCGAGCCGCTCGATGCGACCGAGATGATGCGCCATGCGATGGTCACTTCGGCGCTGGAATCGGCCGCCAAGGCCGAGGAAGTTGGTCTGGCCGGCGACAAGATCATCCTGTCCTGCAAGGTGTCGAGTGTGCAGGACCTGATCGCCATCTACCGCCAGCTGGCGCAGCGCGCCGACTACGCGCTGCACCTCGGCCTGACCGAGGCCGGCATGGGCTCCAAGGGCATTGTCGCCTCGACCGCAGCGCTATCCGTGCTGCTCCAGGAAGGCATCGGCGACACCATCCGTGTCTCGCTGACGCCGGAACCGGGCGGCTCGCGTTCGCAGGAAGTCATCGTCGCCCAGGAAATCCTGCAGACCATGGGCCTGCGCGCTTTCACCCCGATGGTTGCGGCCTGTCCCGGCTGCGGCCGGACGACCAGCACCTTCTTCCAGGAACTGGCCGGCGAGGTGCAGGATTTCGTCCGCGCCAAAATGCCGGAATGGAAGGCGCAATACGACGGCGCCGAGAACATGACGCTGGCTGTCATGGGCTGCATCGTCAACGGGCCGGGCGAATCGAAGCACGCCAATATCGGCATTTCGCTGCCGGGCACCGGCGAGGCACCGTCGGCGCCGGTCTACGAGGACGGCCAGAAGACCGTCACGCTGAAGGGCGACAACATCGCCGCCGAATTCAAGGACATCATCGAGCGCTACGTCCAGCGCAGCTACAAGAAGAAACTGCAAGCATGAGTCAGACCCTCCAGTCCGTGCGCGGGATGAACGACATCCTGCCGGATGAAGCCGAATTCTGGGAAGTATTCGAAGATACCATCCGTTCGTGGCTGAAGGGCTACGGCTATCGTCCGATCCGCATGCCCATCGTTGAGCCGACGCCGTTGTTCAAGCGTGCCATCGGCGAAGTCACCGACATCGTCGAGAAGGAAATGTACTCCTTCGAGGACAGCCTCAACGGCGAACAACTGACGCTGCGTCCGGAAGGCACGGCCGGTTGCGTGCGCGCCGTTATCCAGCACGGTCTGGCCAACCAGGTGCCGCGCCGTCTCTATTACATCGGCCAGATGTTCCGCCACGAGCGGCCGCAAAAGGGCCGCTACCGGCAGTTCCACCAGGTCGGCGTGGAGTCCATCGGCTTCGCCGGGCCGGATATCGACGCCGAAATGATCCTGATGGGCGCCCGTCTGTGGGCCGATCTCGGCCTCGATGGCATCGAATTGCAGATCAACAGCCTCGGTCAGCCCGAAGAGCGCGCCCAGCACCGTGCGGCACTGATTTCCTATTTCGAAGAGCATGCCGAAATCCTCGACGAGGATGCCAAGCGTCGCCTGTACACCAACCCGCTGCGCATACTCGACACCAAGAACCCGGCCTTGCAGGATATGTGCGCCGCCGCGCCGAAGCTGATCGACTATCTCGGCGAAGCGTCGCTGGCCCACTTTGAAGGCGTCCAGCGCGTGCTGCGCGACGCCGGCGTGCCCTTCGTCATCAATCCGCGTCTGGTGCGCGGCCTGGACTACTACAACCTGACCGTTTTCGAATGGGTCACCGACAAGCTCGGCGCCCAGGGCACGGTCTGCGCCGGCGGTCGTTACGATGGCCTGGTCGAACAACTGGGTGGCAAGTCGACGCCGGCCTGTGGTTTCGCCATGGGCGTCGAGCGCCTGATCGCGCTGATCAAGGAATCGGGCGGCGAACCGGCTGCGCCGGCCCCGGACGTTTATCTGGTGCATCAAGGCGAGGCGGCTTCCCGGCTGGCTTTCCGCGTCGCCGAAGGCTTGCGCGATCACGGTATCGACGTGCTGCTGCACTGCGGCGGCGGCTCCTTCAAGTCGCAAATGAAGAAGGCCGACGGTAGCGGCGCCACCTTCGCGGTGGTCATCGGCGACGACGAGGCGGCTACTGGCGAGGCCCAGCTGAAGTACCTGCGCGAAGAAGGCGTGGAACAACGTAAACTGAAAGTCGATGATCTGGCCGACGCCATCATCGGCCAACTGATTGATTCGGACGAAGAGGAATAAGCAGCATGGCGCATTACGACCTCGAAGAACAGGAACAGATCGATACCCTGAAAACCTGGTGGAAGATGTATGGCAACCTCGTCACCGGGGTGGTCATGGCCGCTTCGCTGGGCGTCGTCGGTTGGCAGGGCTGGCACTGGTATCAGGGTGGGCAGTCGGCCCAGGCGGCGGCGGTCTATGGCGTGCTCGAGCAGGCTGCCGGCGTCGGCGACGCCCAGAAGGTCAAGGCGGCGGCCGGTGAACTGGCCGAGAAGTTCGGCCGTACCGCCTACGCATCGCTGGGCGCCATGGTCGCGGCCAAGCAGTCCTTCGACGCCGGCGACCTGAAAACCGCCAAGACCCAACTCGCCTGGGTGGCCGAGAACGGCAAGAATGAAATCCGCGATCTGGCCCGTTTGCGCTTGGCTGCCGTGCAGCTCGACGAGCAGGCCTACGACGAAGCCTTGAAGCAGCTCGAGTCCAGCCATGCGGCGGCATTCGACATCCGCTTCCTGGAACTGAAAGGCGATGTGCTGACCGCTCAGGGCAAGAAGGCCGACGCCCGCGCCGCCTACAAGTCGGCGCTCGACAAATCGGCCGACAAGCCGTCGGCCGGTCGTGAACTGCTGCAACAGAAGCTCGACAGCCTGGGCGAGGCCGCCTGATGTCGCGCCGCCTGCTTCTGCTGCTCATCGCCGCCGGCCTGCTGACGGCTGGTTGCGCGACCATTTCCGATGGTCTGGACGCGATCAACCCGTTCTCCAGCTCGGCTCCCAAGATGCCGGTGCTGGCGCCGCTGAAGCCGACGGCCGACGTGCGTGCCGCTTGGTCGGCCAGTATCGGCAAGGCGGGCGATTATGCCTTTACCCCGGCCGTGGTCGAGGGCGCGGTTTATGCCGCCAGCGCCAAGGGTACGGTCAGCCGGATCGAGGATGGCAAGACCATCTGGAAAATTGATGCCGGCCAGCCGCTGTCGGCCGGTGTGGGCGCCAACAGAAAGCTGGTGGTTGTCGGCACGCCGAAGGGCGAGGTCCTCGCTTTCTCGGCCGATGACGGCAAGGCTTTGTGGAAAGCCAAGGTGTCGAGCGAAGTGCTCGCCGCCCCGGTGGTCGGTGATGATGGCGTCGCCGTGAAGAGCGGCGACAACCAGGTTTTCCTGTTCGATGCTGCCGATGGTGGCCGCAAGTGGGCCTACCAGCGCTCGACGCCGCCGCTGTCGGTGCGCAGTGCCGGTTCGCCGGTGTTCGCCGATCGCTACCTGTTCGTCGGCTATCCGGGCGGCAAGCTGGTCGCCCTGGCCTTGCAGAACGGTGCGCCGGTCTGGGAAGGCGCCGTTGCTTCTCCCAAGGGGGCGACCGAACTCGATCGCGTGGCCGATGTCGTCGCCGCGCCCCTGGTCGATGGCACCCAGATCTGCGCCGTCGCCTTCCAGGGCCGGGTCGCCTGCTTCGACATGGGGCAGGGCGGGGCCATGGTCTGGTCGCGCGACATCTCGTCGGTCAGCGGTCTGGTCACCGATGGTCGCTATCTGTTCATCACCGACGACAAGGGTGTCGTTTATGGTCTGGATCGCCTGTCCGGCAGCAGCCTATGGAAACAGGACAAGCTGAAAGGCCGCCGGCTGTCGGCGCCGACCATCCGCCGCGGCCTGGTGGCTGTCGCCGACGGCGAAGGGATCGTCCATTTCCTGTCCCGCGATGATGGCAGCTTCGCCGCGCGCCAGAAAACCGATGGCACGCCGGTTCGCGCGCCGCTGCAAATGCTTGGTTCCTCCATCCTGGTCCAGACCACCGGTGGCGAAGTGAGCGCATTCGAGGTGCAATGAAACCTACGCTCGTCCTGGTTGGCCGTCCCAATGTCGGCAAGTCCACGCTCTTCAACCGGCTGACCAAGTCGCGCGACGCCATCGTCGCCGACCTGCCGGGCCTGACCCGCGACCGTCACTACGGCCACGGCAAGCTGGGCAAGAAGCCTTATCTGGTGGTCGATACCGGCGGTTTCGAGCCGCTGGTCAAGGAGGGCATCCTGCACGAAATGGCGCGCCAGACCGAGCAGGCCATCGCCGAAGCCGACGCCATCATTTTCGTAGTCGATGGCCGTACCGGCCTGACGCCGCACGACAAGGAAATCGCCAACAAGCTGCGCCGCATCGACCGCCCGGTCTTCGTCGCGGTCAACAAGGCCGAAGGCATGAATGCCGGCATGGTCGAGGCCGATTTCCATGAACTGGGCCTGGGTGAACCGAATGCCATTTCCGCCGCCCACGGCGAAGGCGTGCGCGGGCTGGTCGAAATGGCCCTCGAGAGCTTTCCCGAGCCGGAAGACGACGAATGGCATTCCGATGCGGTACGCGTCGCCATCGTCGGCCGCCCGAACGTCGGCAAGTCGACCCTGATCAACACCCTGCTCGGCGAAGAGCGCGTCATCGCCTTCGATGCGCCGGGCACCACCCGCGATTCCATCGAAATCGATTTCGAGCGCGGCGGCCGTAAGTACGTGCTCGTCGATACCGCCGGCATGCGCAAGCGGGGCAAGGTTTTCGAGGCGATCGAGAAGTTCTCGGTGGTCAAGACGCTGAAGTCCATTGAAGGCGCCAATGTCGTGATCCTGATGGTCGATGCCCAGGCTGACGTCTCCGATCAGGATGCGCACATCGCCGATTTCATCGTGCAATCGGGGCGGGCGCTGGTCGTCGCGGTCAACAAGTGGGATGGTCTGGATGCCTACACCCGCGAACAGACCCGCCAGATCCTGCAGCGCAAGCTGAAATTCCTCGATTTCGCCAAGTTCCACTTCGTCTCGGCGCTTGAGAACATCGGCTTGGGTAATCTCTTCAAGTCGGTTGATGCCGCCTATTCGGCAGCCATGGCCAAGATGTCCACGCCGCGCCTGACGCGCGTGCTGATCGATGCCGTGGCCAAGCAGGCGCCGGCCAAGCACAACATGTTCCGGCCGAAGCCGCGCTACGCCCACCAGGGCGGTTCCAATCCGCCGATCATCGTGGTGCACGGCAATGCGGTCGACCATATCACCGACAGCTATCGCCGTTATCTCGAACACACTTTCCGCGAAGCGTTCAAGTTGCAGGGAACGCCGTTGCGTATCCAGTTTGTGGCGGCGAAGAACCCGTTTGCCGACAAAGACAAGAAATAATCTGCAAATTTTTTGGCATCACCCCCTGAATTTGGGTACATTAGGACCCTCATAACAACTACCACCATGGAGTCCACACCATGAGCAACAAAGGGCAACTGTTACAAGACCCCTTCCTCAACGCGCTTCGTCGCGAACATGTGCCAGTGTCTATTTATCTGGTGAACGGCATCAAACTGCAGGGCCAGGTCGAGTCTTTCGACCAATACGTCGTTCTTCTCAAGAACACGGTTACCCAGATGGTTTACAAGCACGCCATTTCCACGGTGGTGCCGGCCCGTCCGGTCAACCTCCAGCAGGAACAGGCGGCCGAATAATCTGCCCCTGTTCAGCGCCCCGCCGTTCTGGCGGGGTTGCGCTTCTCTCTCCCGGAAACGCCCATGATTGAACGACCCGCCGCCGGTGAACGCGCGGTGATCGTTCAGCTCGACTTCGGCCAGCCCGATCTCGAGGATCAACTGGAAGAAGTCCGCCTGCTCGCCGAATCGGCGGGCGGCATCGTGGTAGCCGAGGTTTACGGGCGTCGCCAGAGCCCCGACCCCAAGACCTATGCCGGCAAGGGCAAGGTCGATGAAATCGGTGCCATGCTGGCGGCCGGTGACGCCGATCTGGTTATCTTCAACCACGATCTATCGCCGGCGCAGCAGCGCAATCTGGAGCGGGCACTGAAGTGCCGGGTCATCGACCGCACCAGCCTGATCCTCGATATCTTCGCCTTGCGCGCTTCCAGTGCCGAGGGCAAGTTGCAGGTCGAACTGGCCCAGCTCGAGCATTTGTCTACCCGGCTGGTGCGCGGCTGGACTCACCTTGAACGGCAGCGCGGCGGTATCGGCATGCGCGGCCCGGGTGAAAAGCAGCTGGAAACTGACCGTCGCCTGCTCGGCAACCGCGTCAAGTTGCTGAAGGATAGGCTGGCCAAACTGACCCGCCAGCGCGGTGTGCAGCGCAAGGCCCGGATGCGGGGCGACGTGCTCAGCGTCTCCCTGGTCGGCTATACCAACGCCGGGAAATCCACGCTGTTCAATGCCCTGACTCATGCCGGCGTGTACGCGGCGGACCAGTTGTTTGCCACGCTCGATACGACGTCGCGCAAACTGTGGATCGCGGGAGCCGGCAATATCGTCATTTCCGATACCGTCGGTTTTATACGTGACCTGCCGCACTCACTGGTCGATGCGTTTCATGCGACACTGGAAGCCGCGACCGATGCCGATGTCCTGTTGCACGTGGTCGATAGTGCCAGTCATGCCCGGGATGAGCAGATGAGTGAGGTCAACAAGGTGCTGGCGGAAATTGGCGCCGATCGCGTTCGGCAGGTCGTGGTCTGGAACAAGATCGACCTGACCGAAGCTTCGCCGGGAGTCGAGGCGGACGAGTATGGTAATATCGCGCGCGTTCGTGTCAGTGCACGGTCAGGTGAAGGGCTCGATCTGCTGCGCGAATCGTTGGCCGAATATGCGCGCGCCAAGGCCGAGGCCCGACAGAAAGCGTTGGACCAGGCTGAACGCGAAGCTCAAAACGACTATATTAATTGACCCCGATATTCATGATTCCGACCATAGGTATTTTCATGTCGCTCAATGACCCGCAGTGGGGCAACCGTGGTGGTGATGACGGTGACAAACCGGGCAGCAACGGCCCGCGTCGCCCTAATGACGGCCCCCCCGATCTGGAAGATCTCTGGCGCGATTTCAACCGCCGGCTGAATGGCATGTTCGGTAACAAGCGCGGCGGCGGTGGCGGCGGAAATGGCAGCGGCGACGGTCCGCGCATGCCGCAGATTGATTTCAATCCGCGCTTCCTGGGCGGCGGTATCGGGCTGCTGCTCGGTTTGGCAGCGATTGTCTGGCTGGCTTCCGGCTTCTATATCGTCGATGCCTCGCAACGCGGTCTGGTCCTTCAGTTCGGCAGTTTCAAGGAAGCGACCGAGCCCGGCCTGCGCTGGCGCCTGCCTTATCCGATCCAGTCGCACGAACTGGTCAACCTGACCGGCGTGCGTACCATCGAAATCGGTTACCGGGGTAGCGAGCGCAACAAGGTGCTCAAGGAAGCGCTGATGCTCACCGATGACGAAAACATCGTGAACATCCAGTTCGCCGTTCAGTATGTCCTCAAGGATCCGGTCGATTACCTGTTCAACAACCGGTCGACCGACGAAGCGGTGATGGGCGCCGCCGAAACCGCAGTCCGCGAAATCGTCGGCAAGAGCAAGATGGACTACGTACTGTATGAAGGTCGCGAGCAGATCGCCACCCAGGCGGCCAAGCTGATGCAGGACATCCTGGATCGCTACCAAAGCGGCATCCTGATTTCCAAGGTCACCATGCAGAACGCCCAGCCTCCGGAGCAGGTCCAGGCTGCTTTCGACGACGCTGTCAAGGCCGGCCAGGATCGCGAGCGCCAGAAGAACGAAGGCCAGGCCTATGCCAACGACGTGATCCCCAAGGCCAAGGGTACGGCGGCACGCCTGCTGCAGGAAGCCGACGGTTACAAGCAGCGCGTCATTTCGACGGCCGAGGGCGATGCCTCGCGCTTCAAGCAGGTGGTGACCGAATACGCCAAGGCGCCGGAAGTGACGCGTCAGCGCATGTACCTGGATACCATGCAGCAGATTTTCGCCAATACCAGCAAGGTTCTCGTGGATGCCAAGGGGCAGGGCAACCTGCTTTACCTGCCGCTCGACAAGCTGATGCAGGCTACCGCTGCCGCCACCGCCGCCCAGGCGGCACCGGAAGCGTCGGTCGCCCCGTCGACGGCCCGCCCATCGGCCCCCCTGTCGTCCGATGCGCCGCCGCAGATGGAAAATGCGCCTAAGGTCGGTGGTGGTTCGTATTCGTCTACTTCGCGCGACGGTTCGTTGCGTTCGCGTGATCGGGAGGGCCGTTGATGAGCTCGCGCATCAATCTGTTGGGCGCGCTGGCCGCGACCGTTCTGGTCATTCTGGCGATGTCGATGTTTACCGTCGATCAACGCCAGTACGCCGTGGTTTTCCAGCTCGGTGAAGTCAAGCGGGCGATTGCTGAACCGGGCCTCTATTTCAAGGTGCCGATGGTTCAGAACGTGCGCTATTTTGAGAAGCGCATCATTACGCTGGACAATGCCGAACCGGAGCGTTTCATCACCTCCGAGAAGAAGAACGTGCTGGTCGACTCCTACATCAAGTGGCGCATCGTCGATCCCAAGCTGTACTACATTTCGGTGGGCGGCGACGAGTCGCGTGCCAAGACGCGTCTGAACCAGACGGTCAACGCCGGTTTGCGCGAAGAATTCGGCAAGCGGACGGTGCATGACGTGGTGTCCGGCGAACGTGAGAAGATCATGGACAAGATGCGCGAAAAGGCCGATGCCGATGCGCGCAAGATCGGCGTCCAGATCGTCGACGTCCGCCTGAAGCGCGTCGAGCTGCCGACCGAGGTCAGCGAAGCGGTCTATCGCCGCATGGAAGCCGAGCGCAAGCGGGTCGCCAACGAGTTGCGTTCCGAAGGTTCTGCCGAGGCCGAGAAGATCCGTGCCGATGCCGACCGCCAGCGCGAAATCATCGTCGCCGAAGCCTACCGCGATGCCCAGAAGATCAAGGGCGAGGGCGATGCCAAGGCGACCAATACCTATGCCCAGGCTTTTGGCCAGAATGCGGAGTTCTACGCCTTCTACCGCAGCCTTGAAGCCTATCGCGGCAGCTTCAAGAGCCGGAACGACGTGCTGGTCGTCGAACCGGGTTCCGAATTCTTCAAGTACATGAAGAGTGCCGGGCGTGGCAACGACAAGGGCAAATGACGTCTACGCTGCTCCTCGCCTTCGCGCTGATGCTGGTGCTCGAAGGCGCCATGCCTTTCATTGCGCCGGCGGCATGGCGTGAAACCTTTCGCCGTCTTACTCAATTTTCGGATGGGCAGATCCGCTTCGTCGGCCTGACGTCGATGCTGATCGGCCTGATCCTTCTGATGCTTTTCTCATGAACTGGCTGTTACCTGAATACCTGGCCGATGCACTGCCCGCCGAGGCGGCCCGCATCGAGCGTTTGCGCCGCACGGTGCTTGACCACTTCCGCAGTCGCGGTTTCGAACTGGTCATGCCGCCCATGCTGGAATACCTTGAATCGCTCCTCACCGGGGCCGGGCAAGACCTCAAGCTGCGCACCTTCAAGCTCATTGATCAATTGACTGGCCGCACGCTGGGCGTACGTGCCGATATCACGCCGCAGGCCGCGCGCATCGATGCGCACCTGCTCAACCATCAGGGCGTCACCCGCCTGTGCTACTGCGATAGCGTGCTGCATACCTTGCCGGCAACGATCTCCGCCAGTCGCGAGCCCTTGCAGATCGGCGCCGAACTCTACGGCTATGCCGGCATCGCGGCCGATCTGGAGGTCGTGCGTTTGATGGCAGGCGCCTTTGACAAAATCAAGCTGCCGCTCAGCCGTATCGATCTCGGGCATGTCGGTATCTTCCGCGCCCTGGCCGAAGCGGCCGGCTTGCCTCAGGAGGCCGAGGACAACCTGCTCAGCCTGCTCCAGGCCAAGGATGTGCCGGGCCTGATCGACGCCTGCGCCGACGTCCCGTCGCCGTACCGCGAGGCGCTGCAGCGTTTGCCGCAACTCTACGGTGGCGTAGAGGTTCTCGACCGAGCGGCGGCTGAACTGCCTGCTTTGCCGGCGATTACCGAAGCGCTGAATGGCTTGCGCCATCTGCTGGCCGGGGCGTCGGAGCTGCCGTTCTCGATCGACCTTTCTGACCTGCGCGGTTACCACTATCACAACGGGGTGGTTTTCGCCGCCTACTGCGATGGATACCCGGCGGCGATCGCCCTCGGCGGGCGTTACGATGGTGCCGGCAAGGCGTTCGGGCGGGCGCGTCCCGCCACCGGCTTCTCGATGGACCTGCGCGAAGTCGCGCGCCTGGTGCCGGCCGGCAAGAGCGTCGGCGCCATCCTGGCGCCGCATGTCGGCAAGGATGTACGACTGGCAACCCATATCGCGACCCTGCGCGAGCAGGGGGAGATCGTCGTCGAACTCTTGCCGGGCGAAACTGCCTGCGAGGGGCCGTTCTGCGACCGCAAACTGGCGCTGGTCGGCGAACACTGGATTATTGAAGCAATACAAGAGGACTAAAAAATGGCCAAGAATGTCATCGTGGTGGGCACCCAGTGGGGCGACGAGGGTAAGGGCAAGATCGTCGACTGGCTGACCGATCACGCCAGCGGGGTCGTGCGTTTCCAAGGCGGCCACAATGCCGGCCATACCCTGGTTGTCGGCGAAAACGTCTACAAGCTGAACCTGGTGCCGTCCGGCATCGTGCGTGACGGCGTCGATTGCTACATCGGCAACGGTGTCGTGCTCGACATCCATCACCTGATTTCCGAAATCGCCGAACTGGAAAAGGGCGGTATCGACGTTCGTTCACGCCTGAAGATCAGCCCGGGATGTCCGATCATCCTGCCGTACCATTCGGCCATCGACAAGGCTCGCGAGGGCGCCAAGTGCGCCGACAAGAAGATCGGTACGACCGGCAAGGGCATCGGCCCGACTTACGAGGACAAGGTTTCCCGCCGCGGCCTGCGCGTCTATGACCTGTTCCATCCGGAGCGCTTTGCCGAGAAGCTGAAGGAAGTCCTCGAATATCACAATTTCGTGCTGACCCAGTACTTCAAGGCCGATCCGGTCGATTTCCAGATGGTCTACGACCAGGCGATGGCCGATGCCGAATACATCAAGCCGCTGGTTGTTGACGTCTCCGCGGCGCTCTACGATGCCAACAAGGCCGGTCAGAACATGCTGTTCGAAGGCGCCCAGGGCACCCTGCTCGACATCGACCACGGCACCTATCCGTTCGTCACCTCGTCGAACTGCGTGGCCGGCCAGGCGGCAGCCGGCGCCGGTATCGGCCCGGGCATGCTGCATTACGTGCTGGGTATCACCAAGGCCTACTGCACCCGCGTTGGTGGCGGTCCGTTCCCGAGCGAGCTGGATATCGACACCGAAGGTACGCCGGGCCACCAGATGTTCAGCGTCGGCAAGGAATTCGGCACGGTGACCGGGCGCAAGCGCCGTTGCGGCTGGTTCGACGCCGCCCTGCTGCGCCGTTCGGCCCGCATCAACGGCCTGACCGGGCTGTGCATCACCAAGCTGGACGTGCTCGATGGTCTGAAGGAAATCAAGATCTGCACTGGCTACCAGCTTGGCGACAAGGTGGTCGACCTGCTGCCAATTGGGGCCGATGATGTGGCGCGTTGCGTGCCCATCTACGAGACGATGCCGGGCTGGGAGGGCACCACCTTCCGCGTCAAGCGCTGGGAAGACCTGCCGGTCAATGCTCAGGCCTACCTGAATCGTCTGGAACAGCTGTGCGAAGTGCCGATCGCCATCGTGTCGACCGGTCCGGAGCGCGACGAGACCATCCTCAAGCAGCATCCGTTCAAGTAATCCGCATTCAGCGGAGGCAATGAATAACGGGCCCGGCGGGCCCGTTTTGTTTTTAGCGGGCCGGGACGGCCTGCCAGCCTTCCGGGCAGGCGTTGGTGTAGGGGTAGTACTGATCGGACGAGCCGCAGTAGTACCAGACGTCACTACGCGCTGGAGGGGCGCTGTAAACCGGGGCAGGAGGGACGTACACCGGTGCGCTATAGACCGGCGCCGGTTGCGCGTAGGCGTTGCTGTAGGCGGCGGCGCCGATGGCCAGGCCGGCGATGGCCAGCACGGCAGCCGGGCCTACCCAACTGCCGCCGCCGTGATGGTGTTCGTGCATCGGCGGGCGGAAATCGCCGCGGTGGCGCCCCCAGTCGGCCTGTGCCGACGTGTTGACGGTCATGGCAAGGGCGGCAGCTAGGCAGAGGGTGGCAGTCTTTTTCATGATTCGGCTCGTGATTGTCGTTGGAACAAGCCGAATAACGCGTCATGGCAGGGGGGCGATTACCGATGCTGTGTACGCTTCTGTTAGCAATTGTTACAGCGGTCGGCGGGGTACGGGAATGCCATGCGCAGAAATGAAAAAAGGCTTCGATCGCTCGAAGCCTTCAATCAAAATCGCTGGTGCCCAGGAAGGGACTCGAACCCCCACGGAGTTACCCGCTAGTACCTGAAACTAGTGCGTCTACCAATTCCGCCACCTGGGCACAGGTGCGAAGAGCGCGCATTTTACATGATTTTCGCCCGCTGTAAACATTTTTCGCACAGAGATTGCATTCGGGATTTTTGCGGACGCTGTGAGACAATTCGGTCAGCCGTTCGGCGGGAGCCGAAAAGAAAAAAGGCTTCGATCGCTCGAAGCCTTCAATCAAAAATCGCTGGTGCCCAGGAAGGGACTCGAACCCCCACGGAGTTACCCGCTAGTACCTGAAACTAGTGCGTCTACCAATTCCGCCACCTGGGCACAGGTGCGAAGAGCGCGCATTCTAGAGGAAATACCGTTAATGTCAAGAAAGAAGCTGTCCAAGGTCCGTCGGGCCGATCCATTTTTCGAGCGCGAGTCGGCGCGCTACGACTTCCCCCTGCCGTCGCGCGAGTATGTTTCGCAAATGCTGGCCGATGAGGGGCGGCCGCTCAGTTTCATCGAACTGACCGAATTGCTCGATATCGCCGGCAGCGAGCGCGAGATGTTCCAGCGCCGCCTGGGGGCCATGGAGCGCGAAGGGCAGCTTATGCGCAACCGCAAGGGCGCTTACATCCTGCCCGAGCGGGCCAGCCTGACGCCGGGCAAGATCCAGGGCCATCCGGACGGGTACGGCTTCCTGATTCCCGATGACGGCAGTGCCGACATCTTTCTCGACCAGCACCAGATGGGCAAGGTGCTGCATGGCGACCGGGCGCTGGTCCGGGTCACCGGCATCGACCGCAAGGGGCGTCCGGAGGGCAGCATCGTCGAAGTGACCGAGCGGGTGAATACGCGCGTGGTCGGCCGGGTTTTCGTCGAGCATGGCGTGGTGGTCGTGGTGCCCGAGAACAAGCGCATTTCACAGGACATCCTGGTGCCGCCGGAAAAGAAGGCCAAGGACAAGCCGCTGTCCGGGCAGGTGGTGATGGTCGAGATCATCGAGCAGCCGAGCAAGTATTCGCAGCCGATCGGCAAGATCATCGAAGTGCTCGGCAACTATGCCGATCCCGGCATGGAGATCGAGATCGCCCTGCGCAAGCATGACCTGCCCTTCGAATTTTCACGGGCAGCGCTGGAAGAGAACAAGAAACTGCCGGACAAGGTGCGCAAGACCGACCTGAAGGGCAGAGAGGATTTGCGTGAATTGCCGCTGGTCACCATCGACGGCGAGACGGCACGCGATTTCGACGATGCCGTGTTCTGTGAAAAGAAGGGGCGCGGCTGGCGGCTGGTGGTGGCCATCGCCGACGTGTCGCATTACGTCAAGCCGGGCATGGCGCTCGACCGTGAGGCGCTGGAGCGCGGCAATTCAGTCTATTTCCCGCGCAGGGTCATCCCCATGCTGCCGGAAAAGCTGTCGAACGGCATCTGTTCGCTGAATCCGGATGTCGAGCGGATGGCCATGGTGTGCGACATGGACATCAGCGCGGCGGGCAAGATCGGCAAGTACCGTTTTTATCCTGCCGTCTTCCGCTCGCATGCCCGACTGACCTACAACCTGGTGTGGTCCTGGCTGTCTGGTGAAAAAAAGCCCGAAACCGAGGCGCATCAGGCCGTTCTGCCGCACGTGCAGAATCTCTACAAGCTTTTCGGCGCGCTGCACAAGGCACGGGCCGAGCGCGGCGCCATCGATTTCGAGACGACCGAGACGATGATGCTGTTCAACGACCAGGGCAAGATCGAGAACATCGTGCCCGTCGTGCGTAACGACGCCCACCGCATCATCGAGGAGTGCATGCTGGCCGCCAACGTGTGTGCCTCGGCTTTCCTCGAGAAGCACAAGCAGATCTGCCTGTATCGCGTCCACGAAGGCCCGTCCGAGGACAAACTGAAGAACCTGCGCGCCTTTCTCGGCGAATTCGGTCTCGCCCTGGGTGGCGGTGACGATCCGCGCGCTAAGGATTACGGCATCCTGCTCGAGAAGGTAAAGCAGAGACCGGACTTCCAACTGCTGCAGACGGTGATGCTGCGTTCGCTGAAGCAGGCGATGTATAGCCCGGACAACGTCGGTCACTTCGGCCTTGCCTACGACCATTACACCCACTTCACTTCGCCCATCCGGCGCTATCCCGACTTGCTGGTCCATCGCGCCATCAAGGCCGTGCTGGAAGGTGAGAAATACGTGCCGGAGCGCGAATGGGACGATATCGGCCTGCAATGTTCGGCCACCGAGCGCCGTGCCGACGAGGCGACGCGCGACGTCGAGAACTGGCTGAAATGTTTCTTCATGAAGGAGCGCATCGGCGAGGAGTTCGACGGTACGATCTCGGCGGTGACCGCCTTCGGCATTTTCGTGGCGCTCGACGCGATCTACATCGAAGGCCTGGTGCATGTGTCCGAACTGGGGTCGGATTATTTCCAGTTCGACAACATCAAGCACCAGATGCTGGGCGAACGGACCGGCCAGCGTTTCCGTCTGGGCGACCGGGTGCGCGTCAAGCTGGTCAGGGCCGATCTTGAATCGAACCGGATCGATTTCGTGCTGGCCCAGGACGAACGCCGGCTGGCCGGCCGCAAAGCCGCGCCCAAGGCGGACAGTGCCAAAATACCGGCGGCGATGGTGAAGCCGGTGGCCAAACCTGCCGCCAAACCAGCGGCAAAACGGGCAATCAAACCGGCAGCCAAGCCAGCAGCTAAACCGAAAGCCAAGGCGAAATCGGCCAAAGTGTCCGCCAAGGCCGGCGCTGCCAAGCCGACTGCCGGACGGACCAAGGCTGTGGCAGCGAAACCGTCGCGCAAGCAGCCCGCCAAACAGCGCTGACCCAGGACTTGCGCGTCGCTACGGATGGCTGGGATTGAGCAGGTCTTCCGCCTTGGCAACGATGCCGGCGATGTGCGTTTCGTCCAGGCCGGGCAGTTGCTCGGCGAGCCACGCCAGGCTGGTGCCGGGAATGATCTGCCCGGCTTCGGCGATATCCGACGGCAGGGCGGGGCTGCTGCCGCCCTCGGTCAGGATGTGGCGGGCCGTGTCGATGCACAGGCGCGACAAATTGGCCCGGGTGTTGTCGATGCCGCGGATCAATTGCGTGAGCAGCGACGGCAGATGCCATATGGTGGCGCATTTCAGGGTCAGGTCCTTGAAGCGGAAGCCGCAGGTATCGACCTGAGCCTGCAGCGAGCGGGAGGAATGCCCGGAGTGCAGCGCGGCGAGGGCGTTCAATGGCAGGTCGGGGGCAAAGGACCAGAGCAGCAATTCGCCGATTTCCGATAACAGGGCAGCCATGGCCACCTCGTCCGGCGACACGTCGGCGCGCGCGCTTCCCCAGCGCAGCGCCAGGCGGCTGGCCAGGTGCGCACGCGCCTCGCATTCGGCCAGGCCGGCATTCGTTTCATCGGTTTCCGGGCAATTCAACAGCAGTTGGTGGACGGTATCGCTACCCAACTGCATGACCGTGGCGAGCGGCGTCGTGGTTTCGTGCCCCAGGCGCTGCACGCGATGCGCTTCGGCCTCCCGGAGCAGGCGAAGGCACAGGAAAGGATCGGCGGCAGCGATGTCGGCAAGGTCGCGCGCCGATAATTTTTCCCCGCGCTCGGCTTCCAGTTCAAGCAGGCGGGTTTTCGAGCGCCGCATGCAAGGGAGATCATGGTTGCTCAGGTAGGCAGCCCATTGATCGACGCCCCAACGTTTCTGGTTTTCCTTAAGCATCTTGCTCTCGCATGCCCTGATTAGTCATTAACGGTTAGATATTCAAAAACTGTATCCCGTTGAGCATATTTCATCCGTTTCGAATTAAAATACCGCGTTATCCAAATAGCGGGGTGGCCATGACGAAACTGCGGAGCGTGCCGATTCATGACATGAGAGGCGGTTCTGTCGATTCGTTATCGGATGCCGTCGGTCATTGGCTGGAAGCGGGGGCTTTGCCGCCGGAACTGGTCACCGGGCATAAGCTGATCGACTTCGAGCACCGCTTTCTGATCGGTGCCATTGCCAACCTGCGCAAGGTTTGTGGCGATTATCTGTCGTTCAAGGATTGCGCCGAGTGCGCCAAGTCGATGCAGGAGCGCTGTGAGGGCAGCCTGATCGGCCTGCTCGGCGACGTCTTCGCGTTTATCCTCGATCACTTCAAGAACGAAGAGGCGATCATGCGCGATTCCCTGATGCAGGTGGTCGATCGCGACGTGTGCGAGGCCCACATGGAAGACCACGCCGAAATCGCCGCCAAGGTCCAGGAAATCGTTTCGGCGCTGGACACCTCGCATATCGTTTCGCGCATCCGCGATCTGGACGCCTTGCTGTCGCGCTGGGTCAACAACCACATTTCCCTGCACGATATGTTGCTCGCTCGCTGGGTGGCCCGTAGCGACGCGCTGATCGACCACGGTTGAAAGGCGGCCGGCAAAGCCCGGCCGTTTAGCGAGCGAGGCTGGCGACGCGGTAGAATCCGCCATCCTGAATTCTGAAAGCAGTCATGTCCTCCCGTCTGATCTACGGTTTCCACGCCGTCATCTCCAAACTCCGCCACGATCCGGGTTCGATCAAGGAAATCATGGTCGATGCGACGCGTCAGGATGCCCGTGCCCGCGACCTGCTCAAGCACGCCGAATTGCAGGATATCCGCATCATCGCCACCGACGGCAAGCGGCTCGACGGCATGGCGCCGGATGGCAAGCACCAGGGCGTGGTGGCGCGCATCGAGGGCGGCCGCAAGGTGGCCCATCTCGACGACGTGCTCGATACGCTCGAGGAGCCGGCTTTCCTGCTGATGCTCGACGGCATCACCGATCCGCGCAACCTCGGCGCCTGCCTGCGGGTTGCCGATGCGGCCGGCGTCCATGCCGTCATCGCCCCCAAGGACCGGGCAGTCGGCCTGACCGACGTGGCGGCCAAGACAGCCTGCGGCGCTGCCGAGACGGTGCCCTACGTGATGGTCACCAATCTGGCGCGGACGCTGCGCGAACTGCAGGAGCGCGACATCTGGGTGATCGGCACGGCTGGCGAGGCGGAGAGCGATCTCTACGCTGCCGAATGGCCCAAGGCCACCGCCTGGGTGCTGGGGGCGGAAGGCGAAGGCATGCGTCGCCTGACCCGCGAAAACTGCGACCAGTTGGTCAAGATTCCCATGCACGGCAGCGTCGAGAGCCTGAACGTCTCGGTGGCGGCCGGCGTATGCCTGTTCGAGGCGCGACGTCGGCTGGCTTGAGCCGCGATAGTCCGTCGGTCAGGGGGCTGGCCGGCGGCGCACCGCATTACCGCGAACGGGCGCGGTCGAGATCGGCGCGGTTCTTCTCGTCGCGATAGATCTGCACCGACGCCGGCTGGCTGCTGGCGAAACAGGCGACCTCGACATTGGCCAGCGGCTTGCCCTTGTGCAGCACATCCACCGCGCAGCGGCCGAAAACGCTCTCTATGGTCGCCAGCAGGTTGCGGGCGTAGGGCGTCTCCAGCTTGCCGTCGAGGATCAGGTTGGCGAGCAGGACACCGTCCGCCTTCAGCACCCGGCGGGCGCCGCTCCAGAATTCGCGGGTGACCAGGTGGCCGGGAATCGAGGTGTGCGAGCTGTAGACATCGACGACCACGGCATCGAAGCGCCGCTCCGTGGTGGCGATGAAGCGGCGGGCGTCGTCGGCGATGAATTCGCCACGCGCATTGTCGTGCAGGAAGTGCTGTTCGGCGACATCGCGAATTTTGGGATCGATGTCGACGTAGGTATAGCGGTTCGCCGGCTCGCGGTGCGACAGCGTGAAACCGCCGGCGCCAAGGACCAAGATATCCCGATCGCGGAAGCCAAGGTCGTCGCGCAATATCCGGCGCAGGTGCTCGATGTAGCGCGTGTAATGTGGCGGTTCGCTGGCATCGATCAGCGAAGCCAGCGACTTGTTGACCATGAAGGCCCGCGCGTCCTGCTGCCCCTCGATTTCGACGGCGTTTACGACATAGTCGGCGTAGGCCGTGTCGGCCGTCAGGTCATGCAGGAGGTTGATGGCGGCGACCAGGCCGGCGGTGGCCAGCGCGAGCGCCACCACTGTCGCTTGCCGGCCGGCCAGCAGCAGGACGCCGATCAGCAAACCGAAAGCACACGCGGCAACGGCCGCGGAAACGCCCAGCCATTGCATGACCACCAGCGACAGCGTGAGCGAGCCGAGGAAGGAGCCGAGCGTTGACCAGTAGAGCGCCATGCCGCTCGCTTCGCCGGTGCGCTGCGTTTGCATCAGGTTGGTCAGGATAGGCACGGTCTGGCCGAGCAGCCAGGCGATGGGGCACAGGATGGCAGCAATGAAGCACAGGTAGGCAATCAGGACCGGTTGCAGATGGGCGAACATCCAGTCCACGCTCAGGCCGGCCAGGCCCAATCCGGCCAGCATCGCGGAGATCAGAAAGTTGCGGGCGACGATGCGGCGGTAGTCGGCGCTGACCTGAGCGCCCGCAGCGTAGCCGAGGGCCAGGGCGAGCAGGAAGAAGCCGATGGTCGGTGCGGTGACCACGATGGAGCTGCCGACATGGGGCAGTAGCCGGCGCAGGGCGATGACTTCGGCGCCGAGCGAGCAGAATCCTTCGATGAAAACGATGGCGTAGAGGAGAAGGCGCGACATCAGCCGGCTTTCCGGTATTTCTGCCAGGCGCTCCAGCTGAAGATGAAGAGGCCGATCCAGATCAGGGCAAAGCTGACCAGGCGGGCGGTCTGCAGCGGCTCGCCGAACAAGTAGACGGCGGTCAGGAACTGCATGGTCGGGTTGATGTACATCAGCATGCCGACGGTGGCCAGATCAAGGCGCTGCGTGGCGGCGGCAAAGGCCATCAGGGGCAGGGCAGTCAGGATGCCGGCCCCGATGAGCAGTGCCGTGCTCGAATCGGCGGCCACGGTGAATACGGCATGGCCGTGGGCGCCTTGCCAGGCCGCGTAGAACAGGCAGATCGGCAGCATGGCCAGGGTTTCCAGCCACAGCCCGGAAATCGCGTCGATCGGCACCTGCTTGCGCAGCAAGCCGTAGCAGCCGAAAGTGGCGGCCAGGAACAGCGATATCCAGGGCAGCGTGCCGAGCGACACCAGTTCGTTGCCGACGGCGACGACAGCCAGCGCGATGGCCAGCCATTCCTTGCCGTTCAGGCGCTCCTTCAGCACGAGCAGGGCGAGCAGCACATTGACCAGCGGGGTCAGGAAATAGCCCAGGCTGGCGGCGACGACCTGCTGGTGATCGACGGCCCACAGGAAGCCGAGCCAGTTGCTGCCGAGCAGCAGGGCGGCAGCGCTCAGGCGGATGACATGGCGCGGCTGGGCGAACAGGCCGCGGACGCTGGACCAGCGGCGGCGGAGGGTGAGCAGCAGCGCCACGAAGACGAAGGCCCACAGCGTGCGGTTGGACAGGATGTCCATGGGGGAAACATGGCCCAGCTGCCGGAAATAGAGCGGGAAGAAGCCCCAGATGACGTAAGCGAGCAGGCCGTAGCCGATGCCGGCCAGCGGAAAATGGGGGGTCATGACTTGATCAGGGCTGGTCGCGCAGGATGTGGAGGGCGGGCGAACGATAGTCGCGCCGGAACAGCACGATGAGCACGACGATAGACAACAGGCCGAGCACGGCCGAGTTGAGCAGCCAGCCGGAGGCGGCGAGGCCGAAATAGTAGGCGCGGATGCCCCGGTTGAAGTCGTCGCCGGCCAGGTTGTTGGCGCCGGCGACGCGCCGGGCGTAGCTGTCGATGGCCGGCTCGCCGGTTTTGCCAAAAGGGGCGGCGCCGACCAGGATAGATAGCAGGTTGAACTGGCGCAGGGACCAGGTGAACTTGAAATAGGCGAAGACGAAGCTGGCGAGGACCAGCATCAGCTTGATTTCGAGCAGTTCGCGATTGCCGGTATTGCCGAATGGCAGGTCGGCGGTAAAGCTGATCAACTTGTCGGAGGCACCGAGCGCGGCGACCAGGCCGGCAATGATGTAGATGGTGGTGTTGGCGTAGAAGGAGACGCTGGTGACCAGATTGCCGATCAAGGTCGAGTCGGCGACGCGCACTTCGCGTTCCAGCATGCGGTAGGCCCAGGACAGCCGATAGTGCTGGCTGGTGCGGATCAGCCCGCCGACGCCCCACTGGCTGTGTTCGGAATACCAGGCATAACCGGCCCAGCAGGCAAAGAAGACGACCAGCGCCAGCCAATCGATGGCGGCAAGATGGGGCAAGGCATGCATTCCGGCATATTGCCACATCGCCGGAGCTTGCGATATTGGGGAAACCCGCCGCCGCGCCCCGGGTCATAGCCTCTATTCTGTTTGGCGAATCTCGCCGTCATGAACGCGGGATCACCCGACAAGAGAAAGTTCGAGGCGCATCGATAATGAGAAAAATGCACCTGCTGACGCTCGGTTTTCACGACGCCGCCACGGAGCGGGCGTTCGTGAGCCATATCTTGCCGCGTCTACGCTTGCAGGGCAGGGCAGCCATCGTCGTCGGCTGCTTCGTCTACTTTCTCTACGGGGCGCTCGACCACCTGTTCGTTCCCCTGCATCAACTCGGGCTGGTCTGGGTCATACGGGTGGCTGCGTTGGTCGTTCCGGCGGGCGTGCTGGCCCTCACCTACCTGCCCTTGTTTGAAAAATACAATCAGCTGCCGCTCGCCCTGGTCGGCCTGGCGGCCGCCCTCGGGCTGATTGCCATGCTTTGGCATATGCCAGTCGAAAGCGGCGCCTACTATTACCCGGGGATGATGCTGGCGACCTTCTACACCTACAACCTGATTGGAACGCGTTTCCTCCATGCCCTGGTGATCAACGTCCTGGTCCTGGTTCTCTACAACGTGCTGTTCGGCCATTTCCGTCCCTTTCCGGAACCCGTCCTGCTCAGCCAGAACTTTTTCATGATCTCGGCCAACCTGATCGGCGGCGCCGCCGGCTACCTGTCCGAGTACTACCGCCGGCAGCTCTTCCTGCGCGAAATCCAGCTCGACGACGAACGGCAGCTGCATCTGAATCGTTCGCTGCACGACCGGCTGACCGGCCTGCCCAATCGTGACCTGCTCGACGACCGCATCCAGCAGGCGCTGGCGCTGTCGCGGCGGGATTCGGCGCGCCATGCCGGCTTTTTTGTCGATCTCGACGGCTTCAAGAATATCAACGACCGCCTCGGGCACGACCACGGCGACATCGTCCTGCGCTGCGTCGCCCGCCGGCTGGAGTCGGTGATGCGGGAAACCGACACCATTTCGCGCATCGGCGGTGACGAGTTCTTCCTGCTCGTCCAGGACATCGGCTCCTGCGACAGCGCGGCGCACCTGGCAGAAAAGCTGATTGCCGTGATCGAGCAGCCGATTCCCGAAGTACCGGGGCACCACGCGCTCAGCGCGAGCATCGGCATTTGCCTGTTCCCGCGCGCCGATCTGGCCAATACGCCTGACAGCATCATCCGCTGCGCCGACCTCGCCATGTACCAGGCCAAGGCAGACGGCAAGCGCTGTCACCGTTTTGCCGACATGGGCCTGTGAGCCCGACTGCTTCGGCTGGACGCAAACTCATGTATCCTGCTTGCCTTTGAAAATTGCGGAGGTGGGGTATGGGACAGGCCAAACAACGGGGTTCCCTGGCGCAGCGGGTTGCCGCGGCACAAGCCAAGATCGAGGCCACACGCCCGGAAAAGCTGGTGTGCAACCATTGCAGCGCCGACGTCACGCAGATCAACCCGGTCAGCACGCGCGGCCTGCGCGGTCTGGATGCCATCTGGGTCGGCCAGTGCGAGTGCGGCCACACCACCTTTGCCGCGTCCGGCGATCCCAAGGCGGTGGAAGCCTTTTTCTTCGCGCTCAGCGAGAACACAGAACTGACCCTTGGCAGCCAGAGCAAGGACGGCAGCCAGCACGAAACAGCTGAGTGAATGTATTCAGGCTCCCGGCCCGGGCCTGGAGCCGCCACCTGATCAGCCAGCGCTGCTCAGGTCGGCAGTGCGCGCTTCGGCGTGTGCGGTGGCGCGGCGGGGAACGAGGTTTTCGTCGAGCAGGCGCTCGATGCGGAAGAAAATTTCGTAGCGCGAGAACGGTTTTTTCATGAAATCGTCGGCCCCGATGCGGGTGCCGAAGAACTGTTCCATCGCCTGCTCGTTACCGCTCATCATGATCACCGGCGTGTCACGGGTCACCGGGTCACGGCGGATGGCGCGCAAGGCGGCAAAGCCGTTCATTCCGGGCAGGACGATGTCGAGAAAGATCAGGTCGGGTTTTTGCTCATGCAGCAATTGCAGACCGGATTCGGCATCAAGGGCTTCGAGAGTTTCGTAGCCGGCCGAGCGTAGGAATTTCCGCAGCGCTGCCACGATGGTCTTCGAGTCGTCGATGATCAGGACGCGAGTACCTTCCCGGGCATTGACGCGGGCCCGCTTGCGGCGCTCGACCATGGCTTCGGTCGTGATCCCGGTCACTACGACCGTCGACGGCGTCGCTGCTTCGGTGCCTTCGGGGCGCCCGAACAGGGCCTTGATTTGATCGAGTATTCCCACCTTGTCCCCTTGTGCTGCGGCGACCATTTAATTGCGTCGCATCCGGTTGGCCGGCACGTAAATACACCCTGAACAGGCAGTATTTTATGACTTATTCATGCCTGTTCGGAAGGCTTTCTGGCAATTATTGCGGGGTTTCTTGCAAGTTCAGGTAATCCGGCTAGCGATAACGACCGGCGCTTTCATCCTTGCCCGGCTAGCGTTTGCACGGTTTGCCCGGGGCGCAGATGACCATCGTCGGCGGCGGGGTGAAGGCCTGGTCGGTTGCCGGAGACGGATGTGGATGGGGGTGGCGCGGCACGGGTTGTGGATGAATTTGGGCGGGAACGCCGTAGACCGGCACATAGACCGGCACCTGCGCTTCGGGTGGCTTGGTCAGGCTGCGGCATTCGGCTTCCAGTTGCGCCCGCTGTGCCGCTTCCAGCGCCCGCGTGGCAAGGTCGCGCAGGCAGGCATCCGGGTCGCCGTAGTGGCGCGACGGCGCGGCGGCGGTTACCGGACGCTGGCTTTGCGCCTGGCGTTCGGCCGCGGCGTCGGCACGCTGGGCATTTTCCCGTTTCTCGACGTAGGTGCGCATGCGTTCGACGTCGCGCTCGGCCTGCTGGCGGTTAGCTTCGGGGACCGATTCGTCGGGGCGCACGGCAATCGTGCCGCTGCCGCCGGGGCAGGGCGAATTGGAAATCTCAGTCTTGCCGCCGGGCAGGCGGCATTTGTAGATTTCGGCGGCGGCCGGCTGGGCGAGCAGCAGGCAGGCCAGAAGGGGGAGAATTATCCGGTGCATGGTTTCGTTATAGCTTAAACGCTGCACCAGGCAACTCAGTTGACCGGATTGGCAGCCGCTTCGATAGCGACCGGATCGCCGGACTTGTCGGTGAAACGGTCGAGATAGACATAGACGACCGGGGTCAGGTACAGCGTCAGCACCTGTGACAGCATCAGACCGCCGACCACCGCCAGGCCGAGCGGCTGGCGGACCTCGGCGCCGGCGCCGATGCCGAGCGCGATGGGCAGGGTGCCGACGAGAGCGGCCATGGTCGTCATCATGATCGGCCGGAAGCGGATCAGGCTGGCCTGGAAGATGGCCTCACCCGGCGCCATGCCGTCCTTGCGCTGCCGCTCGAGAGCGAAGTCGATCATCATGATGGCGTTTTTCTTGACGATGCCGATCAGCATGATGACGCCGACAAAGGCGTAGAGGCTGAGATCGACCTTGAACAGAAAGAGGGTGATCAGCGCGCCGAGGCCGGCCGAGGGCAGGCCGGACAAGATGGTCAGCGGGTGGATGAAGCTCTCGTAGAGCACGCCGAGGACCAGATAGACGACCAGCACGGCGACCAGCAGCAGTACGCCGAGGCCCTGCAGCGAGGACTGGAAGGCCTGGGCGGTGCCCTGCAGGCTGGTGGTCAGCGAAACGGGGACGCGGGTGTCGCGCTCCAGCGCCTTGATGCGATCGACCGCATCGCCAAGGGACACGCCGGGCAGCAGGTTGAAGGAGATGGTGACCGACGGCAACTGGCCCTGGTGATTGACGGTCAGCGCCTGGGTCTTGCGGCTGAAATGGGCGACGGTGTCGAGCGGGATCAGCTTGCCGTTGCCACGCACGTAGATGCGCGACAGGGCCTGCGGATCGGCCTGGTACTCGGGGGCGACTTCGAGGATGACTTGATACTGCGCCGTCGAGCCGTAGATGGTCGATACCTGGCGGGCGCTGAAGGCGCTCTGCAGCGCGTCCTCGACCTGGCCGAAGCTGAGGCCGAGCGCGGACAGCTTGTCGCGGTCGATATCGACGCCGACCACCGGGCTCAGGTTGTTCAGGTTGTTGGTGACGTCGATGAAGCCGGGCAACAGGCGGATCTTGTCGGTCAGCGTCGCCGTCCACTGGTACAGCTCGTTGAGATCGGTGTCCTGCAGCGTGTATTGATACTGCGCCGCGGTGAGCTGGCCGCCGATGCGGATAACCGGCGGGTTCTGCATGTACACCTTGATGCCCGGCACCTCGGCGAGCTTGGGGCGCAGGCGCTGGATGATCTGGTCGGGCGTCGAATTGCGCTCGCTGGCCGGCTTGAGGATCATGAACACGGTGCCGGTATTGGCGGTCGGCCGGATGCCGCCGGCGCCGACCGAGGACATGAAGGAGGCGATGTCCGGATCCTGGGCGACGATGTCGGCGACGGCGCGCTGATGGGCGACCATCGAGACGAAGGACGCATCCTGCGCGCCTTCGGTGAAGGCGATGATCTGCCCGGAATCGCCGCTCGGGATGAAATCCTTGGGCACCTGGGTGAACAGCAGGCCGGTGAGCAGCAGCGTGGCGGCGAAACTGGCCAAGATGAGGCGCGGATGGCTAATGGCGATCTTCAGTGTTTTTTCGTAGCCGGAGAGCAGCGCATCGAAGAAGCGCTCGAACAACTGGAAAATGCGGCCGTGGGCAGCCGGTTCGGCATGCCGGACGTAGCGGCTGCACAGCATCGGCGTCAGGGTCAGCGAAACGAAGCCGGAGACCAGGATGGCGACGCAGATGGTGACGGCGAATTCGTGCAGCAGGCGGCCGACTATGCCCTGCATGAAGAGCACCGGAATGAACACGGCGATCAGCGAAATGGTCATCGAGATGATCGTGAAGCCGATTTCCTTCGCCCCCTTGATCGCTGCCTGGAAGGGCGGTTCGCCGGCCTCGACGTGGCGGACGATGTTTTCCAGCATGACGATGGCGTCGTCGACGACGAAGCCGACCGACAGGGTCAGGGCGAGCAGCGACAGGTTGTCCAGGCTGTAGCCGAGGACCGACATCATGGCGAAGGTGCCGACCACCGAGATGGGCAGCGCCAGGCTGGGGATGACGGTGGCCGACAGGTTGCGCAGGAAGAGCAGGATGACCAGGATGACCAGGAAACCGGACAGCACCAGCGTGAACTGCACGTCGTCGATGGCGTGGCGGATCGAGGTGCTGCGGTCGAACAGGATCTTCATCGTCACAGCGGCTGGCAGCTTGGCCTGGAAGGACGGCAGGATGCGCTTGATGGAATCGACGGTCTCGATGGTGTTGGCGCCCGGCTGGCGCTGGACGGCGAGCACGATGGCGCGCTTGTCTACGTTCCAGCTGGCGATGCGGGTGTTCTCGACGCTGTCGATCGGCGTCGCCACGTCTTCCAGGCGGACTGGTGCGCCGTTACGCCAGGTAACGATGAGTGGTCGGTAGGCAGCGGCGTTGTTCAACTGGCCGTTGTCCTTCAGCGCGAAGGTCTGGCGGCTGCCGTCGAGCTGGCCGACCGGCTGGTTGACGTTGCCTTGGGCGATGGCCTGCTGAAGTTCGTCGATGCCGACGCCGCGCGCCGCTAGCTGGTCCGGGTTGGCCTGGACACGGACGGCAAATTTCTGCGAGCCGTAGATCTGCACCTGAGCGACGCCGGGAACGGTCGACAAGCGCTGGGCGAGCTGGGTTTCGGCGTATTCATGGACCAGCGACAGGGGCAGGGTCGGCGACGACATCGCGATGTAGAAAATGGGCGAATCGGCCGGATTGACCTTGCGAAACGACGGCGGCGTCGGCATGTTGGGCGGCAGCTTGCGCAGGGCGGCGGCGATGGACGACTGGACGTCCTGTGCGGCGGCATCGATGTTGCGGTCGAGGGCGAACTGCAGCGTGATGGTGGTCGAGCCCTGGGCGCTGGTCGAGGTCATGGAATCCAGGCCGGCGATGGTCGAGAACTGTCCTTCGAGCGGCGTAGCGACGGCCGCCGCCATGGTTTCCGGCGAGGCGCCGGGCAGGTTGGCGGTGACCGAGATGGTCGGGAAATCAACCGCCGGCAGTTCGGAGACGGGCAGGGCGCGATAGCCGATGATGCCGAAAATGAGGAGCGCCACCATCATCAGGGTGGTCATCACCGGCCGGCGGATGCACAGTTCGGGCAGGGTCATGCGTGTCCCTTACTTGGCCGGTGCAGCGGACGTCGCCGGCTGGGCTTCGCCGTTGCCGGCCTGGACGGTGGCGCCCGGGGTCAGGCGCAGCTGGCCGTCGGTGACCACCGTTTCGTCGATGGTGACGCCCTTGGCGATGGCCGTCTTGCCCTGGTAGCTGGCGATGATGTCGAGCTTGCGGACTTCGACCGTATTGTCGGCCTTCACGACGTAGAGGAAATTGCCGTCGGTGCCCTGCTGGATCGCCTCGTTGGGCACCAGGACGGCATTGCTGACTGTAGTGAGCACCATGCTGACATTCAGGAACTGGCCGGGGGTCAATTTGCCCCTCTTGTTGTCGAGCAGCGCCTTCATCTGGATGGTGCCGGTGGTCGTATCGACCGCGTTGTCGATGAACCTGGCCTTGCCCGCGAAGCTGGCGCTGTTGTCGCCGGGCACGGCGATCTGGACATTCATCGGCCCCTTGCTGACCGCGTCGCGCAGGCGCTGCAGGTGGCGCTCCGGCACCGCAAAGCTGACGTAGAGCGGATCGACGCGATTGACCACGGCGAGGGCGGTGTCGTTGATCTTGACGGTCGAACCGGGAAAGACAAGTCGGGCGCCGACGACGCCGGAGAAGGGGGCGCGGATGGCGGTGTAGGACAGTTGCAGACGGGCCAGTTCGAGCGCCGCGTGGTCAGCCTTCAGGGTGGCGGCGGCAGCGACTTCGGTGGTGCGCACTTCATTGACCTTTTCGTCGGACACGAAGCCGCGCGCCTTCAGGCCCAGGTAGCGGACTTGGTCGGCTTGCGCCTTGGCGAGTTGGGCCTGATCCTTGGCCACCACCGCTTCGGCCTGCGCCACGCGGGCGTTGAAATCGCCCGGATCGAGCCGGACCAGCAGGTCGCCCTGTTTGACGGCCTGCCCTTCGGTGAAATTGACGCTCAGGATCTGGCCGTCCAGCCGCGATTTGATGGTGACACCTTCGTAAGCCTCGGCCCGGCCGACGACATTCAGGAATACCGGCATCTCGCCGCTCTGGGCCCGGGCCACGACCACCGACACCGGCGTGCTCGCCGTGCTCGCGGTGGTGGCCGATGGCTTTTTGCCGCTCCAGTACCAGAAACCGCCGATCACGGCGGCCAGACCAAGGGCGAGGGGCAATCTTTTGATTTTGTTCATCGAGGGAAACCGGAGCGAGGGCTGGATGGCGGCAGGGTAAAGCAGGGATTTGCGCTGTTCGGTGCGGAAATGACCGAAAAACGGGAAAAATGCTATTTTGCCATTGTCGCGTGAGGTCGTCATTGCAGTTACAACTGCCTGGGGATTCACGATTTTGCGACTCTTTTCGCTTTTGGGATTAACGGCAGTCAATAAGGCTGGCAGAATCTATCCTTTTGACATTTCCTGCGGCGCGACAGGCAGCTGTCGGCAGGTGTCCGCGAATTTCAGCCATGCGCTTTTCTGTTTCGCCCGTCCCTATATCGACTAAACGCCTGCGGCCATGGGTCTTCTGCCTCGCCGCACTGCTGGGGGGGACGGCGCACGCCGGCGGTGCCGACCTGGCCGCGGTGCCCTTCGATCAACTGGTTCAGCGGGAAGTCGTTTCCGGCTCGGAACTGGTGCGCCAGATCAGCGATTCGCCGTCGGCCGTCGCCATCGTGACCGCCGCCGATATCCGTGCCTATGGCTACCGGACGATCGCCGACGTGATCGGCAGCATGCGGGGCCTGTACACCACTTCCGACCGGCGCTATCAGTACATGGGCGGCCGCGGTTTCGGGGCGCCAGGCGACTATACCGGCCGCATCATGGTCCTCATCGACGGCTATGTGACGCAGGACAGCGTGTTCAACCAGGCCTATATCGACGAATCCGGCCTGATTGATCTCGCCTTGGTCGAGCGCGTCGAATACGTGCCAGGCACCGGTTCGGTGACCTATGGCAACAATGCCATGCTCGGCATCATCAACATCGTCACCCGCAAGGGCGGCAACTTCAACACCCTGCAACTGTCCGGCGAAGCGGGCAGCTACGACACCTACCGGCAACGCGCGACCTTCGGCAAGCGTTTCGACAATGGTGCCGATCTGCTGCTCTCGGCTTCGGCGCTGACTTCGCAGGGGCAGAACCTCTACTTCCCGGCCTACGACACGCCGATCACCAACCACGGCTGGGCGAACGGCATCGACGACGAGCGTAACAAGCGCTTTTTCGGCAAGTTTTCCTACGACGGCCTGACTGTCGAAGCCGGTTATGTCGACCGCAACAAAACGGTGCCGACCAAAGCGACCCAGTACTCGGTCTTCAACACGCCTTTTACCATCGACGACGAGAACAGCTACCTGAATGCTGGTTACGAAACGGATCTCGGCCTGTATCTGTATTCCGCATCGCGTTTTTACTACGGCCATTACGCGCACGAAGGCCACCGGGTCATCGACGATCCGACGCCTTTCGCCCAGCGGAAGCACGGGGCGGACTGGTGGGGCGTCGATCAGAAATTCGTCGGCAAGTGGTTTGCCAACCATTCGCTGATGCTCGGCATGGAATATCGCAATGATTACAGCCAGTACCTGAGCCGTGCCTATTTCTATCCCGATGGGAGCATCAACAGCGCCGGCAGCGTCAAGCAAGCGTACGCGCGCAGCACGAACAGCGTTTACCTGGCCGACGAATACCGTTTCGATGAACGCTGGCGGATCAATGTCGGTGCTCGCTACGACAAGGCAAACGATCTCGAAGCCAACTGGAGTCCACGCCTGGCGCTGATCTACCAGCCGGATTTCCGTACCACGCTTAAGGCTTCCTATAGTGAAGCTTTCCGCATGCCCAATGCCGACGATCGCTCGTTCTACGGCTCGGATGCGGTACCCGAGTACGTTGCGGCCAAGGAATTCGTCGTCCAGCACGATCTGGATCGCCGCATGCGGCTGACCGGGTCGCTCTATGAATACCGGCGCAGCAAGCAGCAGGTGTATGTCGATGGCCTGGGGCACTACGCACCGGTCGGCAACAGCCTGTCGCGCGGCCTGGAGCTCGAATTCGAGGCACGCTGGGATAACGGGGTGCGTGCCCGCAGCAGCGGCGCCTGGCAGAACTCGTCCGACACCAATGGCCAGGATGCCGTGAATTCGCCCAATGTGCTGGGCAAGTTTCAGCTTACCGCGCCATTGCCCGGCGATTGGGTGCGGGCCGGTCTGGAAGCCCAGTACGTCGGTTCGCGGCTGACCGCCGAGCGGCGCCGGCTGGGCGGCGTGGCGCTGGCCAACCTGACCTTCTCCAGCGAGCGGAACTGGCATGGCCTGTCGGCATCATTCAGCATCCGCAACCTGTTCGACCGGGATTACGAAGTCGTGTCGCCCTTTACCTGGGCCCCGGGTACCGGCATCGACAGCCTGCGCATGGATGGCCGCACCTACTGGCTGCAGCTCAATTACGATCTGTGAGCCCGACCATGCGCGCCCTTCTCGCTCTGTTCTTGTTCTGGATCAGCCAGGCAGCCTATGCCCAGGTGGTGGCCGAGCCCGACATGAAAGCTGCCTACCTGTACAACTTCGCGCATCTCTTCGAGTGGCCGGAATCGAAGCGAGCCAATTTCCACATCTGCGTACTCGGCGACGATGAGGTCGGCGCCGCGCTGCAGGGCTACGACGAGCGGCGCGTCAACGGGCAACGCATGGTCATCGCCCGGCTGAACACGCCGACGCCGATCCGCCTGTGCGACATCCTTTACGTCGGGACCGGCGAGGTGGTCAATCTGCCGAAAATCAGATCGATACTAGGCAATCAGCCGACCCTGACGGTCACCGAAAGGGGGGCGTTGCAGTCGGTGGGGATTGCGCTGGCCTTGGAAAACAAGCGCCTGATGTTCGATGTCAATCTCGAGCATTGCGAGCGCATCAATCTCAAGGCGAAGCCGACATTGCTCGAACTGGCGCGCAGTGTGCGCAAATCTTTCGACGGAAAATGAAAACGCCTCCGGTCGGGAGGCGTTTTGATGTGCGGAGCCGGAAATTCCTGCCTTACAGGATCATCCCGGCGCCGACCGTATTGTTGTTGCTCTCGTCGATGACGATGAAAGCGCCGGTGCCGCGGTTTTCCAGGTAAGGATCGACAAACAGGGGCTGGGCCAGCTTGAAGCTCACTTCGGCAATGTCGTTCATCGCCAGCTTGTCAGCCGGCACTTTTTCCAGCGTATTGACGTCGAGACGGTGGTCGATGCCGGTCAGCTTGGCCTTCGAGTCGCGCGTCGTGTGGCGGATCAGGTAGGTGCGGGCGCGGTCGAGCGGAGTTTCCGACATCCAGCAGACGGTGGCGCGGATTTCCTTGACGGCGGCCGGTGCCTCGTCCGACTTGACGATCATGTCGCCGCGCGAGGTGTCGATTTCATCGGCCAGCAGCAGGGTGACCGACTGCTCGGTGAAGGCAGTGCCGATGTCCACACCGCCCAGTTGCACGGCCTTGACGGTCGATTCGAGACCGTTCGGCAGCACGGTGACCTTGTCGCCGACCTTGATAGCGCCAGACTCGACGCGGCCCATGAAGCCGCGGTAGTCGTGCAGGTCCGGATTGGCCGAATCCTGCGGGCGGCAGACGTACTGGACCGGGAAGCGGAACTTCTCGGTGTGCTCGGTGTGGGCGGCCGGAGCGGCTTCGAGGATGTCGAGCAGGGTCGGGCCGTCGTACCAGTTCAGCGATTCGCCGCGGTCGACGATCATGTCGCCGTTCAGTGCCGACATCGGCAGGAAGCGGATGTCTTCGATGCCGACCTTGGCGGCGAAGTCGAGGTAGTCGGCCTTGATCTTCTCGTAGGTTTCCTGCGAATAGTCGACGAGGTCCATCTTGTTGATGGCGACGACCAGATGCGGGATGCCGACCAATGCCGCCAGCTTGGAGTGGCGGCGGGTCTGGGTCAGCACGCCCTTGCGTGCGTCGATCAGGATGATGGCCAGGTTGGCGGTCGAGGCGGCGGTGACCATGTTGCGGGTGTACTGCTCGTGGCCCGGGGCATCGGCGATGATGTACTTGCGCGTGCCGGTCGAAAAGTAGCGGTAGGCGACGTCGATGGTGATGCCCTGTTCGCGCTCGGCCTGCAGGCCGTCGGTGAGCAGCGACAGGTCGACAGCGCCCATGCCGCGCTTCTGGGAGGTGCGTTCGATGGCGGACAGCGTGTCGGCGAGGATGGTCTTGGTGTCGAACAGCAGGCGGCCGATCAGCGTGCTCTTGCCGTCGTCGACGCTGCCGCAGGTCAGAAAGCGCAGCAGGCCGTGATCTTCAACTTGGGCGGACATCAGAAGTAACCCTCTTTCTTGCGTTGTTCCATGGAGGCTTCGCTGGTCTGGTCGTCCAGACGAGTAGCGCCGCGCTCGGTGATGGTGGTGGTGGCGGTTTCGAGAACGATCTTGGCGACGTCGTCGGCATCGGACTCAACCGGGGCGGTGCAGGAAATGTCGCCGACGGTGCGGAAACGGACCTGCAGGTCGATGATCTCTTCACCCGGCTTGGCAACATTGGTCAGCTCGCCGGAAACCAGCGGCACGTTGACCGGCACGATGGCGCCCTGGCGGATGACCACCGGGCGCTTGTGGGCGAAGTAGATCGACGGCAGTTCGAGGCCTTCGCGCTCGATGTATTGCCAGACGTCCATTTCCGTCCAGTTGGAGATGGGGAAGGCGCGGATGTTCTCGCCCTTGTGGCTGCGCGCGTTGTACAGGTTCCACAGTTCCGGGCGCTGGTTCTTCGGGTCCCATTGGCCGAACTCGTCGCGGAAGCTCATGATGCGTTCCTTGGCGCGGGCCTTTTCCTCGTCGCGGCGGGCGCCGCCGATGCAACAGTCGAAGCCGAATTCCTCGATGGCTTCGAGCAGGGTCACCGACTGGTGCTTGTTGCGCGATTCGCCTTCGTGTTTGAGCACCACGGTGCCGCGCTTCATCGAGTCCTCGACCGAGCGCACGATCAGGCGCTCGCCTAGTTCGGCAGCGCGCTTGTCGCGGAAGGCGACGACTTCCTGATAGTTGTGGCCGGTGTCGATGTGCATCAGCGGGAAGGGGAACTTGCCCGGGCGGAAAGCCTTTTCGGCAATACGCAGCATGCAGATGGAGTCCTTGCCGCCGGAGAAGAGCAGGACCGGATTGGAACACTGACCGGCCACTTCACGCATGATGTGGATGGCTTCGGCTTCGAGCCAGTCCAGATGGGAGAGGGTAGAGCGTTGATTCATTGCTGGGTAATCCGCTGGGATTGTCGAATGTCAGCATTGTAGCAAGAGCTTAATGCTCAATTAAGAACCAGTGATCATCTTGTTATCTCGATTTGTTATAAACAATCTGCATGACCGTTTGAACGTTCATGCTTTTGTCCTGTCCGTTCAATTGCCCGAGAGGGGCTATCGTTCACACAATTCAATTCAGGTAGGAGAAGAACATGAAAAAAACACATGCCGGTTTGGCCTTGACTGCATTGTCGGCCGTGCTGCTCGGGGCTTGCGCCACGCCGGCGGCGGGGCCCATGGCCAGCGCCGATCTGCAGGCGCGTTCGGGCAGCGCGGTGAGCGGCAAGGTCAGCTTCAGTGAAACGAACGGGCGTCTGCGGGTCGATGCCCAAGTGGCCGGCCTGACGCCGGGCGAGCATGGCTTCCATATCCATGAGGCCGGCGACTGCAGCGCGCCCGACGCCAGTACGGCCAAGGGGCATTTCAATCCGGCCGGCAAGGCGCATGGCCATCATGCTAGTCCTGAGCATCACGGCGGCGATATGCCCAACCTGGTCGCCAACGCCAATGGCGAGGCCAGTATCTCGGCTGAAATCGACGGCCTGAGTCTGAGTGGGGCGACGGGCGTACTGGGGCGCAGCATCGTCATTCATGCCGATCCCGACGACTACAAGTCGCAGCCGGCCGGCAATTCCGGCAAGCGTGTCGCCTGCGGAGTAATCGCCTCCCGCTGATCCGCCCGGAAAGGCTGCCATTTCCGGGGCGGCCTTTCCGATCACCATGTTGGCCATGGGGGATTTGGTGACTCCCGCACTTCCTGCGTACAATCGTTTATCGAAATGCGCCATGGACAGGGAGCCATGTGAGCCGCCGGATACTCTATCTCGCCATGGTCCTGCTTGCCGGCGGCTTGCTGCTGGCCACCTATCTTACCGAGCAAATCAACGCCGAGCGACACGCCGCAGCCCTCAAGGCCGACGTGGTCGTGCGCCTGAACAAGGTCAAGGATGCGCTGGAGAGCAACCTGACCAGCGACATTCAGCTGGTGCGCGGCCTGTTCAGCGTCATCGCCCTGGAGCCAGGAATCGACCAGTCGCGTTTCGAACAGGCCGCCCAGCCGCTCTTCGCCGGGCGTCATTTGCTGCGCAACATCACGGTGGCCAAAGGGAGCACGATCAGCCTGATCTATCCCCTGCACGGTAACGAGAAGGCGGTAGGCAAGGATTATCACGATCTGCCGGCCCAGTTCGAGGCCTTCGAGCGGGCGCGCAGCAGTCGGCAGATTGTCGTGGCCGGGCCGGTGCAGCTGGTTCAGGGCGGCGTCGGGCTGATTACCCGCTTTCCCGTCTATCTGACGGAACCGGGCAGCAAGGAAGAGCGCTTCTGGGGCATGATCAGCGCGGTAATCGACGTGGACAGCCTGTTTTCCCGCAGCGGCCTGCTGCCGGCCGATCAACGCATCGAAATTGCCATCCGCGGGCGCGATGGCAAGGGGGCGGACGGCGACGTGTTTTTCGGCCGCCCAGGGGTGTTTGGCGAATCGCCGGTTCTGGTCGAAATTCCCTTGCCGCAGGGGGCGTGGCAATTGGGCGCCGTGCCACGCGGTGGCTGGTCGGCCATGCCGCCGCACAACGGCTGGCTGCGTGTGGGCTTTGCGCTGCTCGGGGTGTTGATGTTCGGCATGCTGGCCTGGCTGCTACACATGCTGCGGCGGGTGGAGCGGGCGGGGAGCGTGGCCGATTCGGCCCGCCAACGACTGGCGGCAACGCTCGAGACGACACCGAACGTGGCGGTCCAGTGGTATGACGACGAGGGTCGGGTGACCTACTGGAATCGCGCCTCGGAAACGCTGTTCGGCTGGTCTTCCGTCGAGGCGGTTGGGCAGACGCTGGATCGGCTCATGCTGTCGGAAGCGGAATGCCGGTCCTTTGCCGACGCCATCGGGCGCGTCAAGATGACGGGAGCGGCCATCGGGCCTCACGAGGGCTCGGCGCATGACAGGGACGGCCAGGTGCGCTGGCTGGAGTCCACGCTGTTTGCCGTTCCCGGTCAGCACAGCGGCGAATTCGTCTATGTCGGCATGCATGTCGACATCACGGCGCGCAAGCAGGCGCAGCGCGAACTGGCGGATTTCAACCGGGATTTCGAGGCCTTTCTCGACCAGGCAACCGACTTCATCTATTTCAAGGATGCGCAAAGCCGCTTCCGCTTCTGCAGTCAAACCCTGGCCGAGATCACCGGCCACGCCGACTGGCGCGACATGGTGGGCAAGCACGACAGCGAGGTTTTCCCGGCCGATACCGCCCGCCTCTACGAGGAAGAGGAAGAGGCGATCTTTGCCGAGGGCAAGCCGCTGCTCAACAAGATCGACCCGTATTACGACGCCGAGGGTACGCGCGGCTACGTGTCTACCAACAAGTGGCCCCTTTTCGATGACCAGCACCGCGTGGCCGGCATCTTCGGCATCAGCCGCGATATCACGGAGCGCATTGTTTTCGAGGATGAGTTGCGCCGCCATCGCCTGCGCCTGGAAGAGATCGTCGCCCAGCGCACGGCCGAGCTGGAAGAGGCGCGCCGCGCCGCGGAAGCGGCCAGCCGGGCGAAGAGCAACTTCCTCGCCAACATGTCGCATGAAATCCGGACGCCGCTGAACGCGATCACCGGCATGTCCTACCTGATCCGCCGCGGCAAGCTGTCGCCGGAACAGTCGGGGCGCCTGAGGCAGCTTGAGCTGGCCGGCGAGCACCTGCTGGAAACGATCAACGCCATCCTCGACCTGTCCAAAATCGATGTCGGCAAGGTGGCGCTCGAGCAGGAGCCGTTGCATGTCGATCGGGCATTGGCCAACGTCGCCGCCATGCTGTCCGACAAGGCGGAGGCCAAGCACCTCGCCTTCGTGGTCGATTGCGAAGCCGGCCTGCCGTCGGTGCTGGGCGATCAGACCCGCCTGCAGCAGGCGCTGCTCAACTACACCAGCAATGCGATCAAATTCACCGAGACCGGCAGCGTGCGCTTGACCGCCCGCCGGGCCAGCGAGGATGAGAGCGGCCTGGTCGTGCTGTTCGAGGTGACCGATACCGGCATCGGCATCCCGGCCGATCGCCTGCCCGGGCTGTTCCAGGCCTTCGAACAAGCCGACAACTCGATTACCCGCCGTTTCGGCGGTACCGGCCTGGGCCTGGCCATCACCCACAAGTTGGCGCTGCTCATGGGCGGCGATGCCGGAGCGCGCAGCGTCGAGGGGCAAGGCAGCACTTTCTGGCTGACGGCGCACTTTGCCAAGCATCCGGCAGCCGACGGCGAAGCGGAGCGGGATCTGGCCTTGCTGACGGTGGATAGTGCTTGTGAGCGTATTCGCCAGACCTGCCCAGGGGGTCGGGTGCTGCTGGTCGAGGATGAGCCGATCAATCGGGAAATCGCCGTCGCCATGCTCGACGAAACCGGTCTGCGCGTCGATACGGCCAGCGACGGCCGGGAGGCGCTCGACCGGCTGGTCGGCGGCGATTACGACCTGGTCCTGATGGACATGCAGATGCCCGGCATGGACGGATTGACGGCGACCCGGCACATGCGCGACATGGAAAAGGGGCGGGATATTCCCATCGTGGCGATGACCGCCAACGCCTTCGCCGAGGATCGGGCACGTTGTCTGGCCGCCGGCATGAACGACTTCATCCCGAAGCCGGTCGATCCGGTGGAGCTCTACAGCGTGCTGGCCAAGTGGCTGGCTCGCGCCCGCCACTGATTCATCCCGACGGGGGTTTGTTCACCGCCGCCGGCGGGACTGCGCCCGGGCAAACCTGAAAGGCAAGGGGGCGGCGCAGCCCATCGCTTACCGCGCCACGCCCTAGTGCCGGCTCTGGATTTCCTCGATGTAGCCGAGCATGCCGGTCTGGATGTTGCCGGCGTTGCCTTCGTCGGTGTCGATATGCATGGCCAGGCGGAAGCTCGGGCTGACGCGGCAGACGACGTCACCGAAAATCAGCTGGCGTTCACCTTCGATGCGCACGCGGACGACGTAGTTGTCGCGGACATGGAAACGCATGGCGTCTTCCGGCGTCATGTGGATGTGACGCTGGGCGCAGACCACGCCGCGCTCGATGGTCGTTGATCCGTACGGGCCTTCGAGCGTGATGCCCGGCGTGCCGGCCAGGTCGCCGGACTGGCGGATCGGCGGCTGGATGCCGAGCTTGAACTGCTCGGTCATCGCGATCTCGACCTGGGTTTCCTTACGGGTCGGACCGAGGACACGCACCTTGGCGATGCGCCCCTTGGGGCCGACCAGATGGACCTGCTCCTCGCAGGCGAACTGGCCGGGCTGCGACAGCTCGCTCTTCGGCGTCAGCTGGTGGCCCGGGCCGAACAGCGCCTCGACGTCGGCTTGCGACAGATGCACGTGGTGGGCGGAAATCTCGACCGGAATCGGCGTATCTTCGGCATTGGCGGCCAGCAACAGGGCGTTGCGCTCGATGGCGCGCAAGGTTTCCCAAGCCACCAGGCGTTCGTCGTCGTTGGTGACGACGAGGACGGTGACCGGCGAATCGTCGGTCGAAATCACCGCGTAGTCATCGATGCGGCCGAGGTTGCGGTTCTTTTCCTCGTCGAGCTTGATGCCCATGAATTCGAGGCCCTGGCAGGCCAGGCTGCGCACCGTGGCGCTGATTTCGCCGACATCGCCGGTGAAGGCCAGGACGTCGATGCCGCCCATGGCCGCGACATAGGCGCCGATATTCTTGCGCACCTGATAGCAGTAGGCCTTGTGGGCGAGGAGGGCGCGGTGGTGACCGTCGGCCGCTGCCGCCTCGATGTCGCGGATGTCGCTCGAGATGCCGGAAATGCCCTTCAGGCCGCTTTCGCTGTTGATCAGCGTGGACAGCTGCTCGGGCGACATGTTGTGCTGTTCCATCAGGTGGATCATCACTGCCGGATCGATGCTGCCCGAGCGGCTGGGCATGATCAGGCCGTCGCTCGGCGTCATGCCCATGGTGGTGTCGATCGAGCGGCCATGGTCGATGGCGCACAGCGAGGCGCCGATGCCGAGGTGGCAGGAGACGATTTCCAGTTCGCCCAACGGGCGCTTCAGCACTTCGGCCGACTTCAGCGACACGTAGCGGTGCGACGTGCCGTGGAAGCCGTAGCGGCGGATGCCGTGCTGCTTGTACAGCTCGTAGGGCAGGCCATACAGGTAGGCGTAGGGGGCCAGCGTCTGGTGGAAGGCGGTGTCGAAAACGGCGACCTGCGGCACATTGGGGAATTGCTTCTGGGCGACGCGGATGCCGGCCACGTTGGCCGGGTTGTGCAGCGGCGCGAAGACGGCCAGTTCCTCGATGTCGGCGATGACCGCCGGGGTGATGACCACCGAGCTGGAGAAGCGGTTGCCGCCATGCACGACGCGGTGGCCGATGGCGGTGACGTCCTCGGGGTGGAAGGTGAAGGCCGGACCGAGCAGGGCGGTGGCTTCACGCATCACCGTGAACAGGTCGGAGAGCTTGAACGGGGCGTGTTCCATGCTCTTCTGCTGCGGGCCGACCATGACCGTGATGTGGGTGGCCTGCTGGTCGGCGTGGTCGATGATGCCATGGACGTCGGCGCCGCTTTCCTCGGTATCGTAGATGCCGAAATGAATCTGGCTGATGCCGACATTGAGGACGACGACCTTGCCCGGCTGGTTGGTGTGCAGAGACAGCGCGTAGGGGTCGTCCGATTTGGCCGGGGCATTGGCCTGGTCGAGCGAAATGGCGCGGGTGCGCTCGGCGAGCAGGCGGGACAGATAGGCGACGGCCTTCGGATTGGCCAGGATGTGCGTGTTGAACACGTCCTGCGGGATCATCAGGGCGAAGCAGCGGTTGCCGGCGATCACATCGGCCGTGACGCGCTCGCCGGTGAGCAGCGACAGCACGCCGAACACGTCGCCGGCTTCGAGCTGGCCAACCACGCTGCGCGTGCCGGTGTTGTCGGTCATCGAAATCTCGGCGTGGCCGCTGATCAGCACGCCGAAAACCTTGCCCTCGTCGCCGGTTTCGAGGATCGCCTCGTTACCCTCGAAGGTGGCCAGCCGCGATTTGATGACGATTTCCTCGACCTTTTCGGCCGGGAAGTTTTCGAACAGACGGACCTGCTCGAGGAAGAAGCGCTTCAGATCAATTTCACTCATGCTGTTTCTCGCTTGGACGGCGTTATTTTATGGTGCCTAGGCTACCATTGTGTTGCATTGCAGCAAAGTGTGGATTTCCCTGAGTGTGGGGCGGCCTTAGCCCTTGCACTTGCCTTCCGCGGCGGGGCGGTCCGCGATCAGCGGGCGCAGAGCGGGTTCCATTTCCTTCATGATCTGCACCGGCAGCGCCGACGTGAAATCGTAACCGGCCGCCTTCGAGCCGGGAACGAAGGCGGTGACCACGCCGTAGAAGCGGTCGCCGATGTAGAAGGCGAAGGTCGCCGCCCGGTTCATCACCTTGGCGCTGCGCACTTCGCCACCGGCACCGATGACCTTGGAGCGGTGGTCGCCGGTGCCTGTCTTGCCGCCGACCAGCAGCGGCTTTTCCTCGTTGTCCTTGTAGGCGTCCTTGATGCGGCGCGCCGTGCCGCTGTTGACCACGCGCAGCAGAGCGCGGCGGGTGACCTGGGCGACCTCGACCGGCATCACGCGCTGGCCGGCTTCGGTTTGACGCTGCAGGCGGGTCTCGAACGGGGTGTTGGTCGCGAAGTGCAGTTCGTCGATACGCACGGTCGGGCGGCGGATGCCGTCATTGACCACGATGCCCATCAGTTCGGCCAGTGCGGCCGGCCGGTCGGCCGAACTGCCAATCGAGGTGGCCAGCGAGGGCACCAGATGTTCGAAGGGGTAACCCAGGCGTCGCCATTCCTCGGCGATGCGCTCGAAGGCGGCGACTTCGACGACGATGTCGATGCGCACCTGCTGGGCATGCTTGAAGCGCGGGGCGAACAGCCATTTCGAGGCATCGCGGCGGGCTTCGACGCTGGCCGGCACGATGTCCTTGAGCGTCGCTTTCGGCTCGCTCTGCAGGTGGCGGACCAGCCACAGTTCGAGCGGATGCACGCGGGCCAGGTAGCCCTGGTCGGCCAGGCTGTATTGGCGGGTGGCGTGGGCGTCGAATAGCTTGCGCAGGCCGGCGTCGGTGCCGGCCTTGTCGCCCAGCTGCTTGCGCATGAAGGCGGTGAAGCTGGCGAAGTCGCTCTTCGGCAGCACGCTCAGGTAGGCGGCGGCCTGTGGCACGGGGCGGGCGGGAACCGAGTCGCTGAGCACTTCCAGGCGATCTTCCGGCGCCACGTCGCGGTACTTGTGCCAGTAGGTGCGCAGGAAGCCCAGGCCTTCGCGTTCGGCGAAGCGGTTGAGGAAAGCCTGGCGGGTTTCGTCGTCGGTCTTGTCGCGCAGCCCGCGCGCCGGGGCATCGACCGCCTCGTAGGCGTGGTAATGGACGACGTCATGCATGATGCGGACAAAGGCCAGATTGACCGATTGTTCGAGCGCCTCGGCCACGCTGGGGTTCTTGCCGTCGTCTTCGTGCTTGAAATTGCTGAAGCGGTGGATGCCGCCGCCGGTAAAGAAGGTTTCGCCGGGGCTGGCCGAGTAGCGGCGCTCCATCGCCGCTTCGAGCAGGGCTTCCAGCGTCATCTCCGGCTTGGCACGCAAGGTGTCGATGACCCAGTTGCTCAGGCGGTCGGCCGGATGACGCGGCAGCTTGGCCAGTTCCTCGGTCGGCATGCTCCCGTAGCGCTTGTGCAGGTCGGCGACGACCAGCAGGTAGGAGACCAGGGTGCGGAACTTGGCGCTGGAGCCGAGATCGAGCTTGGTGCCGGCGTTGATGTCGAGCGGCTGGTCGAGGTTGTCGGCCTGGATGCGCAGCACGTTGGCGTTCGGCGTGCGCTCGTAGAGGGTCAGGCTGTAATTGACCTGTTTGGGGTCGCCCTTGTCGAGCAGGCGGGTTTCCTTGAGGCCGGCACAGGCCAGAAAGGCCGGGTCGGCGAGGCGGTTGAGGATGCGCGTCACCGCCTGCTGGCTGGGGCCGTCGAGGGTGGTATGGACGGTCAGGTCGTAGCGGTCGAGGGCGTAGAGGTTTTCGACGTCGAGCAGGTCGCTGAGCGTGCTGCGGATGTCATTGACCGCCTTGCGTTCGACGAAGGAAACTTCTTCGCCGGGCCGTGCCTGGCGTGCCGGGTGGATTTCCACCTGGAGGGCGGCTTCGCGCAAATCGGCGGGGATCAGCTTGTCTTCGGCGAGCAGACGGATGTAGCTGTCGGTCAGGGCGTTGAGGCGCCCGGTGGTGTCGCCGAGCAGGCCGGACGGGCGGCGCTGGGCGACAAAGAGCGACAGCGCCTGCTTGAAGGCCTGGGCGCGTTCGGTCAGGTCGGCGCTGGGATCGGCCAACAGACGATTGACGCGGGCAAAATCCTGGCCGTACCAGGCCCACAGGCCATCGCCCAGGCCATTGACCTCACCGTAGCCGGGAATGCCGCCGAGCGGAACGGAATTGATGAAGTCGAGCACGATGCGGCGGCGCGCCGCCAGGGTTTCCTCGCCGTCCTGGTAGGCGCGCAGGGCGGCCGACATCATCTGGTGGTACTTGTCGTCGGTGTCGTGGGTGCGGCCGCCGGGGGAATGGCGGAATTTCTCGATCTGCGTGGCCAGCGTGCTGCCGCCGGCCCGTCCGCCGCCCAGATTGACCTGGCGCATAGCCTGGCCGGCAGCGACCCGGGTCAGCCGGCCCCAGTCGACGGCTGGGTTGCGTTTCGGGGTATTGGGGTCGAGCAGGTCGCGGTTTTCGATGAAGAGCAGGGCTTCGACCAGCACGGAAGGTGTGGTCTCGAAATCGGCGTATTGCACCCGCGGATACTGGCTGTCGTAGAGCGCCTTGTCGTGGCGATCGAGAATGGTCAGGCCGGCCCGCGACTTTTCGCGATAAATCGGGAAATGCCCTTGATTGACGATGTCGCGGAAGCCCTGCGACTGCCGCGCCTGGGCGGTAATGGTGAAGCCGGCACTGGCCATGCGGGGCAGGAAGCCCTTGAGCTGGGCATAACCGAGGCGCTGTTCGTAGGGGCCGCTGCTCGGTAGCCAGATGCTCTTGTCTTCACCCGGTTCGACGGTCCACGTCGAGGTCTTGGCCAGTCGGGCGAAGTAGTCGGCCTGGAAGGAGGACTCCTGCAGCTCGATCCAGGCAACGGTACCGGCGACGGCGCCAAGGGCAAGGACGGAAACAGAAAGATAAAGCTTCCAGCGTCGAGGCTGGCTTTTTTCGTTGGGCGCGATACCTGACATCGATGGGTGCTGGGCGTCTGTAAGTGTTATGTGAGTAATTTTTCAACCGGCCCTTGCTCTATCCATAGCAAGTATTCCGGGTCGAAAAAGCATCATGTGCGACACATGGTAAATCGGTTTCGCCAAGCGCGCATCACCGCCCACAAAAGAAAAGCCCGGCATGGAGCCGGGCTTGGTCGGTCGGGCAGAGGATCGTTGCAGCGATCAGGCCTTGACGTGCAGTCCACATTCCTTGGATTCGGGGTTTTCCCACCACCAACGGCCGGCGCGCACGTCCTCGCCCGGCGAAATGGCACGCGTACAGGGGGCGCAGCCGATGCTGGGGTAGAACTTGTCGTGCAGCGCGTTGTACGGCACGGCGTGCTGCTTGATGTAGGTCCACACTTCCTTTTCCGTCCAGTCGGACAGCGGATTGAATTTCTCCAGGCCGTTGCCTTCATCGTATTCGCGGAAGGGCAGGCCGACACGTGTGGCCGCCTGCTGGGCGCGCAGGCCGGTGATCCAGGCGCGCTTGCCGGCCAGGGCGCGCTTCAGCGGTTCGACCTTGCGCGCATAACAGCAGGCCTTGCGCAGGGTGACCGAATCGTAGAAGGCGTTGATGCCGTGTTGGCGGACGTAGCTTTCGACTTCCTCGGCCTGCGGGAAATAGACCTTCAGCTTCAGGTCGTAGTGCTTTTGCACCGCGGCGATCAGGTCGTAGGTTTCCAGCGGCAGACGGCCGGTATCCAGGCTGAAGATCTCGATCGGCAGCTTGGCCTTGACGATGAGGTCGGTCAGCACCATGTCCTCGGCGCCCAGGCTGTTGGCGAAGGCGGCCGGCGACCAGTTGCCGGCGATGTCAGTGAGCAGCACCTTGACGGCGGCGGTCTTGGTGGCGACGCTGGCGGTCAGTTCCGGGGTGATATTGAGCAGGCTGGGCGACATCTCGGGGTCTCAGGCGCGACGGCGGAAATAGGGTTGGGGCTGGGTGGTGGCACCCTGGTAGGCATCGCCGAATGGCGTGAAGCCGGCTTCGAGGGCGTAGGCCAGGTTCTTGCCGTCTTTCAGCGCATAGCTGTCGAAACCGACGCGGCGCATGAAGAACAGCTGATCATGCAGCACGTCGCCGACGGCACGCAGTTCGCCGGTGTAGCCGTAGCGCTGGCGAATCAGGGCGGCGGTCGAATAGCCGCGGCCATCGACGAATTTCGGGAAATGAACGGCGATGACGGCGAAGGACGCGAGGTCGTCGGCCACGTCCTCGACGCGGTCACCCGATTGCAGCAGTAGACCGATATGCGGCCGGGCGGCGATCTCGGCCTTGCGCGCCTGCCACACGGCGAGCGGGAAGATGACCTCGCCGGCCGGCAGGGCCACGGTTTCCGGCGTTTCGCCTTCGGTCAGTTCCAGGGTATTCCAGCTATCGGTCGCGGCGGCGCCGTTTTTGATCAGTTGCGCCATTATGCGGCCTCCACTTCTGCGTTCTTGGCCTTGCCGTGGGCACGACCTTCGTAAACGCGGTTCTTGAACGGGTCGATGCCGATGCGATCGAAGGTGTCGAGGAAACGCTCGTCGGCATGGCGGTTTTCGAGGTAGACCTTGATGATCTTCTCGACGGCATCCGGCATTTCGTTGGCCGAGAAGGACGGGCCGATGACTTTGCCGAGCTTGGCGTCGTTGCCCTGGCGGCCGCCGAGGGTGACCTGGTAGAACTCGTCGTTGTTCTTGTCCACGCCGAGCACGCCGATGTGGCCGACGTGGTGATGGCCGCAGGCGTTCATGCAACCGGAGATGTTGAGGTCGATGTCGCCGATGTCGAACAGGTAGTCCAGGTCGTCGAAGCGGGCCTGGATGGCGGTGGCGATGGGGATGGACTTGGCATTGGCCAGGTCGCAGAAATCGCCGCCCGGGCAGCAGATGATGCCGGTCAGCAGGCCGATGTTCGGCGTCGCCAGGCCGGCGGCTTTGGCTTTTTCCCAGACTTCGAAAAGCTCCGATTTCTTGACGTCGGCCAGGATGATGTTCTGCTCGTGGCTGATGCGCAGTTCGCCGAAGCTGTAGCGGTCGGCCAGGTCGGCGACGGCTTCCATCTGGTCGGAGGTGATGTCGCCCGGCGCGACGCCGTGCTGCTTGAGCGACAGCGTGACGGCCGCGTAGCCGGCCGCCTTGTGGGCGTGGGTGTTGCGTTCCAGCCAGCGTTGGAAGGCCTTGTCGGCCGGCAGGTCGATGGCGCCGACCGTTTCGTAGGCCGGGGCGGTGAAGTGGGCGGCGACGCGGTCGTATTCGGCCTGGGTGATTGTCATCGGACCGCCCCTGCCGTGCGCCCATTCGGCTTCGACCTGCTCGCGGAAGGCATCGACGCCGAGCGCCTGGACGAGGATCTTGATGCGGGCCTTGTAGGCGTTGTCGCGGCGGCCGTAGCGGTTATAGACGCGCAGGATGGCTTCGCAGTAGGACAGGATGTCCTGCCAGGGCAGGAAGTCGCGCACGATTTCGCCGCGGATCGGCGTACGGCCGAGACCGCCGCCGACGATGACGGTGAAGCCGACCTGGCCGTCGACCTGCTTCAGATGCAGGCCGATGTCGTGGAACCAGGTCACGGCACGGTCTTCCTGGGTGCCGGAAATGGCGATCTTGAATTTGCGCGGCAGGAAGGCGAATTCCGGATGGAAGGTGGTCCACTGGCGCATGATCTCGGCCAGCGGGCGGGGGTCGATGATCTCGTCGGCGGCGACGCCGGCGAACTGGTCGGTGGTGATGTTGCGCAGGCAGTTGCCGGAGGTCTGGATGGCATGCATCTCGACTTCGGCCAGCTCGGCGAGGATCGCCGGCACGTCTTCGACCTTGGGCCAGTTCAGCTGCAGGTTGTGGCGAGTCGTGAAGTGACCATAGCCGCGGTCGTATTTACGGGCGACCTTGGCCAGGGTGCGCAGCTGGGCGGAATTCATCATGCCGTACGGCACGGCGATGCGGAACATCGGCGCATGGCGCTGGATGTAGAGGCCGTTCTGGAGGCGCAGTGGGCGGAATTCGTCATCGCTCAGTTCGCCGGCTTTCCAGCGGCGAACCTGATCGCCGAACTGGGCAACGCGTTCGTTGATCAGTTGACGGTCGATGGCATCGTATTTGTACATGAAACGTCCTTAAGCAAAAACCAGCTTGGTGCCGATCAGCACCAGCATGGAGGCCAGGATGCGGCGGAGAATGTGCTCCGGCACCTTGGCTGAAAGATGGCTGCCGACCCAGATGCCGGGCAGCGAACCGAGTAGCAGGGCACCAAGCAAAGACCAGTCGACGCCACCGAGCATCCAGTGACCCAGGCCGGCGACCAGGGTGAGCGGAACGGCATGGGCGACATCCGATCCGACAATCTTCACTGGCGAAAGTTTTGGGTAGAGGAAAAACAGGGCGGCGACGCCCAGCGCGCCGGCGCCGACCGACGAAATGGTCACCAGCACGCCGAGGATGGCGCCGACGACGACCGTGATTTTACCCAGGCAGCACTGACGGAGCGCGGATTCCTCATGCTTGCTGGCGTAGTCGCGCAGCTTGCGGCCGAAGACGAGGGCGATGGAAGTCAGCAGCAGCGCGAAGCCGAGGCCATGCGACACGATGGCGCCGATGGCGTTGCTGCCCTTGGGCAGTTGCGACAGGACAAAAATGGTGATGGCGGCGGCTGGGATGCTGCCGGCGGCCAGGCGGCCGGTAATCGCCCAGTCGATATGCCCTTTGCGGCCGTGCGCCACCGTGCCGCCGGCCTTGGTCATCGCTGCATAGAGCAGATCGGTGCCGACCGCGGTGGCCGGATGCACGCCAAACAGCAGGACGAGCAGCGGAGTCATCAGCGAACCGCCGCCGACGCCGGTCAGACCGACGATGGCGCCCACTGCGAAGCCTGAAAGGGTATAGAGATAATCCATGGGACAGCATCGTAGCAGCGGCGGTTTGAATCAAAAAGAATATTGGGTTAGATTGTTATAAATTTTGGTTATTAAGCGATTGCGGCTTCTTTTTGCTCCCAAGGAGCAACTTTGGACTGGCAGGCATCCATGAAACTTCAGCAACTGCGTTACATCGTCGAAATCCAGCGTCAAGGGCTCAACGTCTCGGAGGCCGCCGAAACCCTGTACACCTCGCAGCCCGGCATTTCGAAGCAGGTCAAACTGCTTGAAGACGAGCTTGGTATCGCCATTTTCGAGCGCAGCGGCAAGCGTTTTACCGGGGTCACCGAGCCGGGCAAGGTGGTGTTGAGCATTGCCGAACGCATTCTGCGCGAATCCGAGAACCTCAAGCGGGCCAGCGCCGAATTCGCGACCGGCGATAGCGGGCGGCTGGTACTCGCCGCTACTCACACTCAGGCGCGCTATGCCCTGCCGGTGGTTGTCCGCGATTTCGTCGCCCAGCATCCGTCGGTCAAGCTCGAAATGCACCAGGGCAGTCCGACGCAGATTGCCGAATGGGTCGTCTCCGGCGAGGCGGATATCGGCATTGCCACCGAGGCACTCGACCAGTATGCGCAGCTCATCACCCTGCCGGTACGCCAGTGGAGCCACTGCGTCATTGCCCCGGACAATCACCCGATTCTCAAGGCGCAGCCTCTGTCACTGAACGAACTGGCGCGCTGGCCGCTGATCACCTACGACACGGCCTTTACTGGCCGTTCGCGCATCAACCGCGCTTTCGAGCGCATCGGCGTGCAACCGAACATCGCGCTGACCGCCCTTGACGCCGATGTGATCAAGACCTACGTCGGCCTCGGGCTCGGCCTCGGCATCATTTCCGCCCTCGCCGTCGACCCGCAGCGCGACGCCGGCCTGGTGGCGCTCGACGCCGGCCACCTGTTCGAGTCGAACACGACGCGCCTGGCCTTGCGCCGCGCCACCTATCTGCGGCGTTACGACTACGACCTGATTGCCCTGTTCGCGCCACATCTGTCGAAGCGGGTCGTCGAAATGGCCATGCAGGGCGGCGGTGACGAGTATCAACTGTAACCGCTGGCTTTCCCATGCTGGCGGCGTGCTGGTATTATGACTTTGGCAGGCTAGGAGCCCGCACCAGGGGGTGATCGCTCCGCAGCGGCCGCGAGACGAGTGCACATGAACGCAATCCCAGAAGAAAAACGCATGCACAGCATGCTCAACGGGGTGGATATCCCGCCGTGTCCGGTCGTTCTGCTCGAACTGGATGCTGAGCTGAAGAAGGATGTCCCCGACCAGCGCGAGGTCGGCCGGCTGATCAGCAGTGACGTCGCCCTGTCCGGTCACGTCATGCTGGTGGCCAATTCACCGGCTTTTTCGACCGGCCATAAATTGCCTACGGTGATGCAGGCGATCAATGTCCTGGGCATGCGGAGCGTCTTCAACATGGTCGTCGGCCATCTGCTGAAGGCAGCCCTCAGCGACGGGCAGGACCTGACGATGGAGCGCTTTTGGGAAAGCTCCGCCCTGACGGCACGCGTGTCGGCCGAACTGGCCAAGCGCCTGCGCTGCGTGCGCCCCGACGTGGCCTATACCTTCGGACTGTTTCACGACTGCGGTATCCCGCTGTTGATGAAGCGTTTCCCGCAGACCAAAGAGGTGCTGGCCAAGGCCAATGCCAGCGAGGAGCGGATTTTTACCGAAATCGAGGAAGAGGGGCTGGGAACCAATCATGCGGTGGTCGGCTACTTCCTGGTCAAGCGCTGGCATCTGCCCGACTTCATCGCCGAGGGGGTGCTCTACCACCACGACTACGGCGTTTTCGGCAAACCGGGCAGCGTGGCCGATGTTTCATGTGCGCTGATCGCCATCAACGTCCTGGCCGAACACGTCACCCGATTGCACAACGCCGGTCGGGGCGAAGAGGAATGGACCAAGGCCGCCGAATCGGTTTGCGCCTACTTCAATCTGTCGCTGGGGGCGGTCGATGATCTGATCGACGACCTGCTCGACTGGTTGAGCTGATCGGGCGCCAGCCAGCAGCCATTTACGGTTTGCGCATGCGCGGTGCGGTATCGCGCAGGACCAGCGACGGCGCCGAGAACGGGGCCAGACGTTCGAGGAAATCCAGCAGTTCGAGGACCGGCGAATTGCGGAAAAAGGCCGCTTTCGGCGTTTCCAGCCAGATCCGGTCGGCCCACACATGCAATTCGTGCGGCCGGTCGCCGAAGCCATCGCCGTCGAGGTCGAAGCCTTCGTAGGTATCCCAGCTGTTGCCCCACCAGATGTCGTTCATCGGGTCGCCGTCGCCGACGATGGTGACCGGCCACAGGTTGCTCTTGAAGGTATTGTTGATGGCGATGTGGCCGCCCTTGGCGCCGTAGAAATAGACGCCGGTGATGTTGTGGGCAATGGTGTTGTTGATGAAGACGATGCGGTTGATCGGATTCATCGGGGAATCGGCCATGATGCCATGGGCGCAATGGACGATTTCGTTGTTCTGGACCAGGGCGGCCGAGGTTTCCTTGAGCGCGACCCCTGCTCCCGAGGCGTCCATGGCGTGCACGATGCGGTTATTGCGGATGATCAGGCCGTCCGAGTTCAGGGCGACAATACCGGTCGAGTTCTTTTCCAGCAGGTTGCCTTCCACCAGACTGCGGTGGGCGAACAGGAAATTGAAGGCGCGGCGGCTGTCGCGGATGGTATTGCCGGTGTAGCGGTTGCGCGGCGCGTTGCTCACCGTGACGTCGCGAATCTGGGCGATGTCGTTGTTCTCGATGCGGTTGCCGGTGCTGTACCACAGGCGCAGCCCGTCGCCGCGGTCGGCTGAATCGACCGGGCGGGAGCGAATGCGGTTGCCGCGCACGATGCTGTCGTTGGTCTTGTGCAGTGAAATGCCGAACAGCACGTCTTCCAGCACGTTGTTTTCGATCAGCAGCCGGTTGCCCTCGGCCATGATGCCGCCGTCGATGCTGTCGTGCGAACCGCCGCTGCCGCGCAGGATCAGGCCGCGTACCGTCACCTGGTCGGCCTTGATGGTCAGTACGGTGCCCCGGCCGCCGCCGTCGATGACGACCTTGCCGTTGCCTTCCACCGTCAAGGGTTTGTCGATAACCCCCGGGCCGCGATAGGTGCCGGCGGGCAGGCGCAAGACGCTACCCGGCAGGGCGGTGTCGAGCCAGGCTTGCAGGGGCTGGTCGGCGAACGCCTCCAGGCTGAGTAGCAGCGGGAGGATGAAAAGGAAACGGGCGGGCATCGGAGCACAATTTAGCCATGTGCATAAGGCTTGCGCCGCAACCTGCATCAAGTTTTTTGGCAGTCGCCGGCTTATTCCCAGTATTCGGTCACTTCGCTGGCCCAGGCGGTCGCCGCGAGCAGGGCGCCATTTACCGCATCGGCAGTGACCCCGGCCGTCTGGGCGGCAGCGGCGAGGCCGCTCTGGTCCACCGCTTCGGCCGCCTCGGCGACAGCCAGCAGTGCGGCGTAGGGGCCGCTGCGCTCGAGCAGGGCCTGGCGGATTTCGTCGGCGATGGGCAGGGTGGGCAGGATGTCGGCCAGCGGTCGGTGCAGCAGCCGGTGCAGGCAGGAAAAGATGCCGGTGAGGAACAGCGGGTCGTGCGGTTGGCCGGGCATGCGCTGCTCGGCGAGGATTTCCATCAGCCGGCCGCGGGTCAGCGCATTCTCGACCAGCAGCCAGTCGCTGAGCTGCGGTTCGCGGACCGAGAAGAGCAGCACGGCGAGCCAGCGGGTCAGGCGCTGGCGGCCGAGGATCATCAGGGCCTGTTCGAGCGAGTCGATCTGCCGGGTCAGGGCCAGGATGGGCGAATTCAGGTAGCGCAGGATGCGGAAGCTGAGCAACGGGTCAAGCTTCATGGCGGCTGCGATTTCGCCCGTTTCGGCTTCGCTCTGGACGAGGCGTAACAGATTGAGCAACTGTGTCTTGTGTGGATCGCCGCTCGGTTCGCTCCGCGCGGCAGCCGGCTGTTCGGCAAACTTGCCGTGGCAATGGTTGAAATGCCACTGCAAGCACAACTGTTGATCGTCGATGGTTTCGACGTTGCAGGCCAGTAGCTGCAGCGGCGTGGGGCGGATCCCGGCCCGCACGGCAGCCGAAAAGTCGCGGATCGAGCCGGCGTCGCTGCCGGCGACATCGATGGCGGCGTAGTCGATTTTCTGAATGACCGTGGCGTAGGCCGGGTGGCGTGGCTGGCGGAACAGGCCAAACCGGAAACCGCGTTCGCGCAATTGTTCGATGGCTTCGCAGACCTGATCGGCCTCGGCGTCCGGGGCCAGTTGCAGGAGCAGGACGACATTGTCGCCGGCAAGCGTTTCCAGCGCGGTGAGGTCGAGACTGGCCGAGCTGATCGGCAGAAAGGCCGGTGTCCGGTTCCAGGCCTCGGTGCTGGCATTCAGCGTATCGAACAGTTGCCGGTCGAGATCGCGCTGGACAGCCACGGCGCGGTCAGCGACGGCGGTAGCCTGCTGCATGCGGAACAGGTGGGCGGACAGGCGGTTGTCGCGGTCGAAAATGGCTTCGCGGCGGACGAAGGCGGCATCGGTGAAGGCGGGTTCAGCCGGGGACCCGGCGGCCGGCGGCACTGTGGTCTCGGTCGATTTGCCGAGCAGTTTTTTCAGGCGACTGAACATGATGCGCTCCCCCAAAAGAAAATGCCCACCGTCGGTGGGCATTTCGGCCACACGCCGGTGGCAATTTTCGCATGCGGAGCGCTGCTTTAGTCGACCTTGGCCTTGCTGCGCAGATCCTTGACCAGATTTTCGACCTGCTGCTGGCTGGCGCGCTGCTGCAGTTGCTGCTTGACCTGGTCGAAAGGCGGCGGATTGGCCGGACGGGAGTCGTCGAGCATGATGACGTGGTAACCGAAGTCGGAATGCACCGGCGTCTTGGTATATTCGCCCTTCTTCAGCTTGACCAGCGCGTCGCCGAACGGCTTGACGTAGGCGGCTGGGGAACTCCAGCCCAGATCGCCGCCCTTGTCCTTGGAACCCGGATCCTTCGAAACCTTGGCCAGCTCGGAGAACTTTTCACCCTTGTCCAGTTTGGCGATGATGGCCTTGGCGTCTTCTTCCTTCTCGACCAGCACGTGGCGGGACTTGTACTCGGTGTTGCCCAGGTTGTTCTTGATCACGTCGTACTCGGCCTTCAATTGGGCTTCGCTGATCGGATTGGCCTTGACGTACTCGCTCAGGTAGGCGCGGATCAGGACGGCCTGCTTGGCCAATTCCATCTGCCCCTGGATGTTCGCACTCTTGTCCAGCCCCTTCTTCTTGGCTTCCTGGGCGAGGATTTCGCGACGCACCAGTTCTTCTTTGATGGCGCCCTGCAATTCCGGGGACTCTGGCGTACCCTGGGCTTTCTGCTCGGCGACGAAGGCGTTGTAGACGGACTGCGAGATCGGCTGGCCGTTGACGGTGGCGAAAGCCTTGCCCTTGTCGGCGGCGAGGGCCGGGGCGGAAACAATGGCGCCAGCGACAAGCAGGGCAGCCAGACGGGAGAGCTTGAACATGTATCTATCCTTGGGTGGAGGGAACAACTGGAAAATTATACTTCGCTGGGTACTTCGGCGCAGATGCTGAGCGCATGGACCGGGCCACGCATCAGGTCACCGGCAGCATCATAAATCATGCGATGGCGGGCGACTGTGTTTTTGCCCACAAAGGCTGCGGCGACAATGTCGATATGGTAATGGCCACCCCCGCTGCGGGCGCCGGCATGGCCGGCATGCAGATGCGAATCGTCGCGGATGGCCAGCGCGGTCGGCTGCAGGACCGCCAGGCGCTGGCGCAGCAGTTCGACGGTGTCGCTACTCACGCCGGCAAAGCTTTCTTGAACGGCTTGACGGTGACCTTTTCGTAGACGCCGGCCGCGATGTAGGGGTCGGCATCGGCCCAGGCCCGCGCCGCTTCCAGCGACGGGAATTCGGCGACGATCAGGCTGCCGGAGAAACCGGCCGGGCCGGGGTCCGGCGAGTCGATGGCCGGGCAGGGGCCGGCGATGATCAGGCGGCCTTCGGCCTGCAGGGCCAGCAGGCGTTCCAGGTGGGCGGGACGGGCGGACAGGCGCTGGTCCAGGGTGCCGGCGCGGTCTTCGGCGATAAAGGCGTAGAGCATTATTTTTCTTCCTCGATGTATTTGGACAGCAGCATGCCCTGAACGAGCACGAAGACGAGCATCAGTCCCATGCCGCCAAACAGTTTGAAATTGACCCAGGTGTCGGTCGGAAAATTGAAGGCGATGACAAGGTTGAGTACGCCCATGACGGTGAAAAAGGCAATCCAGGACAGCGTGACCTTGTTCCAGACCGCTTCGGGCAGGCTCAGCTGCTCGCCGAGCATGGTCTTCATCGGATTCTTCTTGAGGACCAGCGAGCTGAACGCCATGCTGATCGCGAATATCCAGTAGAGGATGGTCGGCTTCCACTTGATGAACACTTCGTTCTGGAAAACCAGCGTCAGTCCGCCGAAGACCACGACCAGGCCGAGACTGATCCACAGCATCTTGTCCACCTTGCCGTGACGGAAATGCACCCACACGATCTGGGCCACGGTGGCGGCGATGACGACGACGGTGGCGAGCAGGATAGGGGCCTGCTTGGCATCGACGAGCGCCGAGCCGAGCAGTGTGGCAACCCAGCTGGCGGCGGTCTCGGGATTCTTTTCCGAATACTTGAAGGCGGCGAAAAAGAGGATGACGGGGAAAAGGTCGAAGAGCAGTTTCATGGCGGGGCATTATATACTGCCGGCACCCACCGTCCCGCAAGCCGGAAATCCCATGCATACCGTCCTGATCATCGATGACAGCGACATCAATCTGACGCTGATCAAGGCCTTGGTCCTCAAGCTTGGCGAATGCACTCCCGTCCTCTACGACAACCCGCTGGCGGCGCTCGAATGGTGCCGAAGCCACGAGCCGGATCTGGTCATCGTCGATTACATGATGCCGGAGATGGACGGCCTGCGCTTCATCAGTGCCTTCCGCGCCCTGCATGGCCGGAACGAGATTCCGGTGCTGATGATTACCGCCAACGACCAGAAGGACATCCGTTACGAAGCCCTGCTCGGCGGGGCGAACGATTTTCTGACCAAGCCCATTGACCGCATCGAATTTTCCGCCCGGGCGCGCAACATGCTGTCGCTGCGTACCGGCCAGAAATTCCTGGCCGACCGCGCCGAGCACCTCGCCGCCCTGGTGGACGACCGGACGCGCGAAATTCGCGAGCGGGAAAAGGAGCTGATTTTCCGCATGTCGCGGGCCGCCGAATTCCGTGATCCGGAAACCGGCGCCCACATTCAGCGCATGGCCCATTACTCGCAGATCATCGCCCGCGGACTCGGCCTCGGTCCGTCGATGGAGCAGCTGGTTCTCGAAGCAGCGCCGATGCACGATGTTGGCAAGATCGGCATTCCCGACTACATCCTGCTCAAGCCGGGCAAGCTGACCCCAGAGGAATTCGACGTGATGAAGGGCCATGCCCGGCTCGGCCACGAACTGCTCAAGGACAGCGGTTCCGAGATCCTGCGCGCGGGGGCCGAGGTGGCGATCTCGCACCATGAAAAATACGATGGCTCGGGCTATCCGTTTGGCCTGAAGGGAAGCCACATTCCGCTGCTTGGGCGCATCGTCGCGGTGGCCGATGTATTCGACGCCCTGACTTCGGAGCGCCCCTACAAGCGGGCCTGGTCCCTGGATGATGCCCGCCGCTTCCTTGAAGACGGCCGTGGCACACATTTCGACCCGATATGCATCGAGGCCTTTCTGGCCGGCTGGGACGACGTACTGGACATTCGTCAGCGTTTTCGCGACGAAGAAATTCCACAGATCTGATTGCGAATTGCCGCGCTGAAAGTGCGGCAGGGAGAACGAATATGGCAGGAAATTTCATGCTAGACCGGGCCGCCATTCTTCAACGGTTGGGCGGCGACGAGGAAATCTACACCATGATGGTCGCCATGTTTCTCGACGATGTCGACAACAACTGCGCTGCGCTGTCCGCGGCCTTTGCCGCCGGAGACCTGAAAAGTGTCCAGCGTGAGGCGCACACCATCAAGGGACTGCTGGCTACTTTCTCCGATGACGAAGGCGCTGGCGACGCGATGACCATCGAAAGTACCGCCAAGAGCGGCACGCTGGCCGGCCTGGCCGGGGCCATCGGTAACATCCAGCTGCGGCTGAAGGAAGTGGCGGCGGCGCTCGGCAAGCGCTGAAATAGGCTGTCCGCCGGATTTCCTGTACTGGCCGGTGCCTAGGGCTGCGGGCTAGCCCGGCAGGCGCAGGTAGTCGGCAGCACCGGCAGCGCCACCGGCCGGGGCATGCGGCACGACGCCGAGTAGAGGGGCCGCCAGCCTGGCCCGTAGCGCCGCCAGGTTTTCCTCGAATCGCGACATGGCCGGATCGATGCGGTTGGCGACCCAGCCGGCCAGATGCAGGCCGCGTGTGGCGATGGCTTCCGCCGTCAGCAGCGCATGGCTGATGCAACCCAGGCGCATGCCGACGACCATGATTACCGGCAAGCCCAGGTCGACCGTCAGATCGTCGCTGCCTTGCCGGTCGCCGAGCGGCACGCAAAACCCGCCCACGCCTTCGACGACGACCCAGTCGGCCTGCTGCCGGGCGGTCGTGCAGGCTGCCTTGATGGTGGCGAAATCGATGCTCACGCCCGCCTCGGCGGCGGCGATGTGCGGCGCGATGGGCGGCGCGAAGCAATACGGGTTGATCAGGGCAGCGGGCAGCGCCACGCTGCTCGCAGCGCGGATGTTTTCGACATCCTCGTTCAGGCCGGCGGCATCGGTGCCGGCGGCGATGGGCTTCAGTCCGACCGCGGCCAGCCCGTCGCGGCGGGCGCGGTGGAGCAGGGCGCAGGTAACGAAAGTCTTGCCGATCTCGGTATCGGTACCGGTCAGGAAATAGGCTGGGCTCATGTTCGGGCGTGGAGGGTGATGACGTCGTAGGTCAGCGGCAGGCCGTCGCTCGTGCGCTGCGCTTCGTAGGCTGCTTCGGCGCGCTGGAAGGCGCTGCGGCTCATCAGGCTGGTACGCCGGCCGAGGCCGACCTGATTGGCGCCGATGGCCTTGACCGCGCGGAGCAGGGATTTGAAGTCGGGATAGTGGGTCATTTCCGTCCGGCGTTGGACATCGACCGCGGCCAAGCCGGCGGCAACGGCCATGTGCCGGACTTCGTCAGCGCTATGGAAGGCCAAGGTGTGGCGGTATTCGTCGACGCCGGCGAAGGCCTGGCGTAATTCGCCGAAGGTTTCCGGGCCGAGGCTGGCCAAGGCCAGCGCGCCTGCCGGGCGTAACAGGCGACGGGCTTCGCGCAGGACGAGCGGTAACTCGCACCACTGGACGGCGAGGCTGGACCAGTACAGGTCGATGCTGGCGTCGGCCAGCGGCAGGTTTTCGAGATCGCCGGCGACGCGGCTGCCGGGTGCCGCTATCCGCTGCAGCATGGCTGGCGACAGGTCGAGGCCGATAGCGTGGGCGTGCGGAAAACGTTGGCGCAGCAGCGGCAGGGCGTAGCCGGTGCCGCAGCCGGCATCGAGCAGCCGGGCGACCGTCAGCGGCGGCAGCGTGGCGAGCAGCCGGTCGCAGATGCGGCGTTGTATCGCGGCAGCGCTATCGTAGGTCGGGGCGGCGCGTTCGAAAGAATGTCGGACGCGCGCCTTGGAAGGTTTAGTCATTCAGGAAAGAGCGGGCCTGGGTGACGAAGTCGTCCGGGCTGGAAATGAAGGGGGCGTGGGCGCAATCGGCGAAGACGGCAAGCCGGGCGCCGGGGATCAAGGCGGCGAGCGCTTCGGCAGCGGCGAGCGGCATCAGCGGATCGGCGGCGCCGTGCATGAGCAGCGTCGGAGCCTGGACCCGCGGGGCGTCGACGCGCAGATCGACATCACGCAGCCAGTTCAGTCCGGTCGTCAGTACCTCGCCGGAGGGGCGCGGGTCGGCCAGCTTGAGCAGTTCGACAGTCACCGCCTTGGCACGCGCATCGCCCCGGTTGAAGCCGCCGACGAAGCGCGGCAGCATGGCCTCGACATCGGCGGCGATGCCGGCGGCGAACTCGGCGAGCATGGCCGGCGGCATGCCGTGCGGCCAGCCATCGCGCTGGACGAAGGAGGTCGTGCCGGCGACGAGGAGCAGCTTGCCGACCTTGTCCGGGTGGCGGGCGGCGACGGCCAGCGCCAGTTGGGCGCCGAGCGACCAGCCGGCCAGTGCGGTGCCCGGTTGCAGGCGGGCGGCGATATCGTCGACCGCGGCGTCGAAATCGCTGATCAACGGTGACTCGCCGTAGCCGGGCAGGTCGATGATGCGGCCGCCGAGCGCTTCGACGGTGGCCTTGAGCGGCGTGCGGCCGACGCACCAGCCGGGCAGGAAAACGAAGGGAGCGCTCATGCGAGTTCTTTCAGGGCGGTGATCAGTTGGTCGATGTCGTCGGCGGTATGGGCGGCCGAGACGGAAATGCGCAGGCGGGCCGTGCCTTTGGGGACCGTCGGCGGGCGGATGGCGGGCACCCACAGGCCGCGCTCCCACAAGGCTTTGGCGAGCGCGACGGCGGCTTCGTTATCGCCGACGATGTAAGGCTGGATGGCGGTGGCCGACGGCAGCAGGGCGCGGCCGGCGAGGCCGTCGCGCAACTGGCCGATGCGCGCCATCAGGTTGGCGCGCAGGGCGTCGCCGTCGCGGATGATCTGCAGGCTCTTCGACAGGGCGCAGGCGACAGCCGGCGGCGCAGCGGTGGTGAAGATGTAGCTGCGCCCTTTCTGCAGCAGGTATTCGATGGCGGTGGCCGAACCGGCGACGAAGGCGCCGCCGACGCCGGCCGCCTTGCCCAGGGTGCCCATGAGCAGGATGCGTTCGGATGCCGGCAGGTTGAAGTGGGCGAGGCTGCCTTCGCCGTGCGGGCCGAGGACGCCGAAGCCGTGGGCGTCGTCGATGACCAGCCAGGCGTCGTAGTGTTCGGCGAGGGCATAGATCAGCGGCAGCGGGGCAAGGTCGCCGTCCATGCTGAACACGGCATCGGTGACGATCACCTTGCGCGCCGCGGTGCTGGCTGCCAGCAGGCGCTCCAGGGCGGCGACGTCGTTGTGCGGGTAGCGCTGGACATCGGCGCCATTGGCCTTGGCCAGTTGCATGGCGTCGATCAGCGAAGCGTGGTTCAGCTTGTCGGCGAATACCGCGTCGCCACGGCTGGCCAGGGTCGGCGTGACCGCCAGGTTAGCCAGGTAGCCGGTAGAGAAGGTTAGGGCCCGCGGGAAGCCGGTGAAGGCGGCGATTTCATTTTCCAGCTGGTCGTGCGGCGTCAGGTGGCCGCTGACCAGGTGCGAGGCGCCGCTGCCGGCGCCCCACTGCGTTGCCCCCGCGGCCATCGCGGCGGCGATTTCGCCGTTGCCGGCCAGGCCGAGATAGTCGTTGCTGGCGAAATTGAGCACCTGCTTGCCGTCGACCGTGGCCAGGCGTCCGGCCGGGGAATCCAGCACGCGGCGGCGGCGGCTCAGGCCGGCGGTGGCGATGTCGGCCAACTCGCCGGCGAGTTGGGCAGTGAGGGTGGAATCGGTCATGGTGCGATCAGGGCGAAGGAGTGACGGCGATCAGGCCGGAAGGCATCAGGCGGCGGATGAGCGGGCCGAGGCAGGCGCGGAAACGCGGGCTGTGCAGGCAGACGCCGCCGAGCAGGCCGACGAGACAGCCGAGCACGGTATCCCAGAAACGGCCGTGAATCAGTGTGGCGGGGGCGGTTTGGCCGAGGGTGGCGGCTTCGACCAGCAGGATGGTCAGCGGGGTGATGAAGATGGCGGCCAGTGCGTAGTGGCGGACGACCAGCATTTCGACGCAGAAGGCCAGGGTGATCATCACCAGCGGCAGCGTCCATGGCGTGAGCGGCAGCAGCAAAACGCCCCAGGCCAGCAGCAGGCCGATGCCGGTGCCGACGATGCGATGGATCTGCTTGGTCCACACGGCGCGCAGGGTCATGCCCTGGATCACCGCCAGGCAACTGATCGGCACCCAGTAAGGTTGGGCCAGTTGCAGGATCTGGGCGAGGGTCAGTGCCAGGCCGACGAAAACGCCGATTACCACCGAGTCGAAGACCACGAAATCGAAGGTCGGTTTGGGGGTGGCGGGAATCGGCTTAGGGGCCTGGTGGCGCAGCATGAGCAGGCTGTAGATGAAGGCGATCAGGCTGGCCAGCAGGCAGCCCATGGCGAGCAGGCCGACCTTGAGCGGCACTTCCAGAATACCGCCCGGCGTGTGGGCGCCGACCGACGCTGCCAACACGAAAAAGAAGCTGCCCGGTGGCGGCATGTTGTAGTAGCGGCAGGCCATGGTCACCACGATGGTGGTGACGGTCAGGGCCGGGACCGATGCCGGCGCGTAAAGCTGGCTGAAGACGCCGATGGCATAGCTGGCGACCATCGCGAAGGCGCAGGCGAGCAGGGCCACCATGCGGTGATACATGGGCGTTTCGAGGAGGTAGAGAAAGACCAGGCCGCCGAGCGACGAGATCAGGCCGTAATCGAGATGCCCGAACCAGGCACCGACCAGCAACGGCAGGCCGGACGAGAGCGCCGCGGCGAAGGGCATCGGCCAGCGGCGGTCACTGCGGTTGACCGTGATCAGGTGGGCCAGTTCGGCGCGCAGCTTGCTCCAGAAATCGGTCGGTGCCTGGTTCATCGGCTCACAGGGCTGCCGCCAGGGCGCCATTGATGGCGTGGGCCAGGTGGTCGATCTCGGCGTCGCTGACGATATACGGCGGCATCAGATAGACCGTGTTGCCGATCGGCCGGATCAGCGCTTCGCGGTCGAGAGCGGCGCGGTAGAACTTGCGCGAAAAGTGCGGGTCGTCGGTGGCGACGTCGAAGGCGGCGATCATGCCGCGCTGGCGCAGGTGGCGGACTTGCGGATGCCCGGCCAGCGGGGCGAGGGCGGCGGCTATGCGCTGCGCCTTGCCACGATTTACGGCGATCACGTCGTCCTGCTCGAAAATGTCCAGCGTCGCCAGCGCCGCGCGGCAGGCCAGCGGGTTGCCAGTGTAGCTGTGCGAATGCAGGAAGGCGCGGGCTACCGAGTCGTCGAGGAAGGCAGCATAGAACGTGTCGCTGCACAGGACGATGGAGAGTGGCAGGTAGCCGCCGGAAATACCCTTCGATAGGCACATCAGGTCGGGGCGAATCTCTGCTTGTTCGTGGGCGAAAAAAGTGCCGGTGCGGCCGCAGCCGACCGCGATTTCGTCGCAGATTAGATGCACTTCGTAGCGGTCGCACAACTGACGGGCGAGGCGCAGGTATTCCGGGTCGTACATCGCCATGCCGGCGGCGCCCTGGACCAGCGGTTCGACGATCAGCGCGGCGATGCGCTCGCCGTGTTGTTCCAGATGGCTTTCGAGGGCCGCAGCGGCGCGGCGGGCGACGTCGGCCGGCGATTCCCCCGGCTCGGCCAGGCGGAAATCGGGCGAGGGCAGCACATGCGCGGCGGCGCGGACCAGCGGCGCGTAGGCATCCTTGAAAATGGCGACATCGGTGACGGCCAGGGCGCCGACCGTCTCCCCGTGGTAGCTGCCGGCCAGGCACAGGAATTCGGCTTTTTCCGGGCGGCCGACGTTGCGCCAGTAGTGAAAGCTCATTTTCAGCGCGATCTCGGTGGCCGAGGCGCCGTCCGAGGCGTAGAAGGCGTGGCCGAGGGCGCCGCCGGTCAGCGCTGACAGGCGTTCGGACAGCTCGACCACCGGCTGGTGCGTGAAGCCGGCGAGCATCACGTGCTCCAGCGTTTCCAACTGCTCCTTGAGCGACGCGTTGATGCGCGGATTGGCGTGGCCGAACAGGTTGGTCCACCACGAGCTGATGCCGTCGAGGTAGCGCTTGCCGTCGAAGTCGTGCAGCCAGGCGCCCTGGCCGCGGGCAATCGGCACCAGCGGCAGGTAGGCCGGCGAGCCGGGCTGCGCGTGGTGCTGCATCTGGGTGCACGGGTGCCAGACGGCAGCCTGGCTGCGCGCCAGCCAGTCTTCGTTCGACGACATGCCCATCAATGCAGGATTTGCGACCCGGTGGCCGGCTGCTCCGGCATCTCGGTGTGCACCAGTTCGCCTTCGCGGTTGGGGAAGAGCGGGGCGCCGCAGTCGTCGCAGAATTCCATCGGGAAATGGTGGTCGAGGAAAAGCACTTCCTTGACGCCGGTTTCGCGCAGCACGGTCTCGATTTCGCCGGCCGCATCGGTGGCTTCGTCTTCGGCGCCGAGCAGCGGCCAGACGATGCCGTGATAGACCTCGTCGCCGGTCTTCGGGCCGAGGCTGACGCGGTATTCCTCCATCCGGCGGTCGTAGCAGGGGCCGACGACGGCGCGGATGTCGGCCGGCATCAGGCCGAGCATGGTCTGCAGGAAGGCGACCGAGGCCTTGACCGAATAGGGGCGCGACAGTTTGTCGGCATTGCGGCAGGCGGCGTGGTAGGCGTCGGGCAGTAGCGGCTGCCAGGCGCAGCCGGTGAGCAGCGGTTCGAGGTTGGGGCTGCCCTGCTTGAGCCATTCCTTCAGTGCGTTGTCCTTGTTGCCGTCGGCCTCGTTCCAGCGGAACAGCGGCTTGCCGCGCGGAATGGCGATGGTGCCGACCAGATAGCGCACGTCGGACAGGAAGCGGTTGGTTTCCGGCATGCCGTTGGTGTCGATGCCGAGGTGGCCGCCGGCCAGCGCGGCTTCGCCTAACTGCTTGGTCAGTTGCCAGGTGTCGCAGAAGCTGCGCGGCAACTGGTCCGGGCTGAACAGGAAGTCGGCCAGCGCCAGCTTGGCGTCGCCACCGAAGACATGGGCGCCAAGCTGCACGGCCAGCGCCTGCAGGGTGCTCTTGGGCAGCGAGCAGGCGGGGATGGAGAAGCGCGACCAGGCGAGGACCGGGGCGGCGAAGAGCTGGATGTCGAATTCCTGGCCCTGGGCGCCCACGCGATGCGTTTCGGCGCGCGACTCGACCATGTCGGCGAGTTCGTCGTGGGCGCGCGGGTTGGCTTCGAACAGCCGGTCGAGCGCAGTGTTGATGTCGTCTTCGGCACCGTTCTTGAGCAGGCCGTCTACGACTTCCGCCAGCTGCGTTTCCCAGTAGCTGTCTTCCAGCTTGCCGCCGGATTCGGAAAGGCCGGCAGCCAGGCGTTGCAGTTCAGCCGCTTCGCGGGAAAGTCGGTCGCGCGAACCAAAGCGGGTGCGTTTCATCGGTAATCCAGAATACAAAAACCAGATTTTACCAGCCGCGTATCGGCTTGAGCGCCTTAATCCGCGTCTTGGGGCCGGATGGAGGTGGCGGCATGACCTCCTTCTGCCGGAGTTCCCGAGAGCACGGTCTTGGCTGGAGTGTGTCGGATCGCAATCGGCAAGCTAAATGCTGCCTGAGGGGCCATTTCTGTATCTCGGTCTCAGCGGTCGGTGAGGGTATGCGCAGTGAGCGACAGCAGGCTACTCCCCCAGGTTTTTCGGGCAGTGAGGAAAAAGGAACGATCATTAGGCTGGTGCCTTCCCACATTGCACCGCACTGTTTGGTCCTTTCTCGAGCAAGGATTTCCACGTGCGTTGCCGTACAGACTCCGCCTTCCCGAACGTTTACGTTGTAAATCATGGCCTCTGTTATGGGGCATGACACATCTCACTTACCCACAACATAAGGACTGCCATGGCTATTAATCCAACAGTGCCTCTTGATCCCCATGAATACGGCCTGGCTGACGACTATTCCGACTCCCTTCATTCCTTGAGTAGCGCCGTGGCGTGGGGGGCTATCCTTGCCGGCGCAGCTGCCGCCGCCTCATTGTCGTTGATCATGCTGATTCTTGGCCTCGGATTAGGGCTTTCGTCGGTATCACCGTGGTCGAGTGAAGGCGTCAACGCAACGACGTTCGGGGTTTCTACCATTCTATGGCTGACGCTTACCCAGTTGCTTTCCTCTGCGATGGGGGGATATCTGGCCGGTCGACTGCGAACAAAATGGACGAATACGCACACCGACGAAGTCTATTTCCGCGATACCGCGCACGGTTTTCTCGCTTGGGCCGTGGCCTCGCTGGCTACTGCCGCTCTGCTGACTTCGGTGATTGGCTCGATCCTGAGTAGCGGTGTTCAGGCTGGAGCCACGGTGGCGGGAGGAGCCGCCAACACAGCCGCCATGGCTGCCGCAGGGGTTGCTACATCCGAAAAAACGGGATCACCGGACAGCGTACCAATGGCTTACTTTGTCGACTCCCTGTTTCGCCGGATTGGGAGCAGTGAGGCTGCTAGTCAGAGCGGGGCTGCAATGTCTGCCGAAGTATCCGACGGCACCACGCCCAAGGAGGCTGCAGAGGTGAGCCGTATATTCATCAACGCCGGCCGTTCCGCTTCCCTGCTGCCTGAGGACGTCCGGTACGTCGGCCAACTGGTTGCCCAACGCACGGGGTTGTCGCAGCAAGAAGCCGAGAAGCGCGTGGCCGACACCTACGCACGCGCGCAGGCCAAGCTGCACGAAGTTGAAGTTGCTGCAAAAGACGCCGCCGACAAGGCGCGCAAAGCGTCGGCCTACGCTGCACTGTGGACATTTGTCTCCTTGCTCTGCGGTGCCTTTATCGCCAGCTTGTCAGCCATCTACGGTGGACGGCAACGTGACGCCTGAGCATCCAATTCAGCTATCCGACTTCAAGAGGCCACCATGCGTTCGCTTATATTGTATTTTCTCGGCATCCCCATCCCGATCATCATTCTGATTGCGCTGTTCATGCATTGACATGCAGTCCATGACGACGCCCAGAAGCCTCACGACAGCTATACCTCGACATCAGCGGACGGGCGGTCGGCCTTATCGGACGTTGGCCTTCTAAATACAAATTACCGGTTTTAGCCACATACCGGCCATTTGAGCTTTGAAGATACCAATGACGGCTTTGGGGCAATCTACTACTTCCGCATGCGACTACGATAGATATTCATCGCCACGATTGCCCTCGGCAGATTTTTGAGCGGAGCGGACGTATTTAACTCCGAAGCGAGCTTTCTAAATCGTGACGTGTTTGCGAATTTGCGCTTTCAGCAGAGCTCTTGCATCTGCTTCAGAGACATCGTGAAACGGCGGTACTAGTACGAATTCAGTGAGCTAGGTGCATTGAACCTACTGGATAATGTGCGCTCTTTACCGTGGGGAACACTATTCGCTCGTAGTCATGGTTGAAATTATTTGGGAAGAATTTGGGCTGGTTCGCAAAATGGCAGGAACCATCACGACTGCCGAGATGGACGAGTCAGCAGTAGCCATCCAAGGCAATTCCCGTTTGGATGAAATGCGCTACAACATCCATGACTTTTTGGCTGTAACCCAGTCTCAGCTGTCAGAGTCTGATATTGAGTTCATGGCCGCACGAGCCAGTGTTTCAGTCCAGAGAAATCCGAAACTCAGAATTGCGTTCGTAGGAAGTCACCCAGCGGTATTCCAACTGATGGATGCCTTTAACAACTGCGGGCTGGCAAAACATCGAGTGATGCGTTTCAATTCGATGGAAGAAGCTAGGCGGTACGTCGAGCTGAGTCCCAATAGCTTGTAATGCCTGTGTAATTATTCGCTCGTAGTATGCACACCACAAAACTACAAGGAGACACAAATGAGCGAACACGCAACAAGCAAATTTCTGAACACCAGTGCAACCTATCTGGGCCTAACGATTAAATCCTGAAGTAGTCCAAAGGGTTTTCACCCTCGGGACTACACCCAGTCTTACAGCAGACTGCGCCTGACAGCTTCGGCTGGAGACATTCTTTTTGAGCCAACCTTTGTCAGCGGGTGGGGTCTTCAAGGTCGACGTGGAGTTCCGCTTCGTGTTCGTTGAGCATGGTTATGCCGCCAGGCGATAGATATCCTGATTCTGATGCACCATGCCGAGTTCTTCCAGCGCCCCCAGCACCGCCTGAACGGCTATCCGGCCACATGCCTACGACAACAGGCGGCAACGTGGCGGTAAGCCGCCAGTCATCGCCAATCGGGGTCAAAGGTCTGCTTTCTACTCCGTCGAACTGGTGCTCCCGACCCAAACCGGACGTCGTTTTCAATTGACAAGGAGGCCTGAACCGGCCCGAAGCTGCCAAATATCAGTCCATGCTACGGGGTTTCGGAGAGTTTTTTGCTTTCCGTTCCAATAGAGCCAGAGCAGGATAAAGGCGCTATAAATTAATGGCCCGAGGCCAAAAAGCGAACGTACAAAGAAATAATCGCCCAACCGATCCTGAAGATAGTTCGGTGTTGGCAACACAGACCATAACAACGGGGCCGCAAGGCTCCAGCCAGCAACAAATCCGACCCAGAGCAGTCTTGGAATATCTTTTAAACGCATACCAGAATACGCTAGCGCAAGAGCTATCCACGTGGCAGCAAGCCCCGCTCCGATGCTGTAAAGCCCAGCATGCCAAAGCCTTGCGATGTTTGAAACAATGGACCTTGTGGCCATCCGCTGTGCCACACGCTGTCGACGAGCGTCAAGATCGCAGCCGGGACAAAGAGAAGAAACCATCCCATAGCTCCGATAACGTAGAATAAGGTAGCGGGGACAAGTAAGACAATCGCATTAATTGCCATAAGCACTTTTACGGCAGGGCCAAGTTGCATATACCTCCCAACTTAGATAAGAGCTTCTTAGTCGCCAAAAACCACGTATTTGTCATTGCGCGGATTAATGACATTGAGCTTATCTACGCATGTACTGATTAGCAAGATTCAATTATTCGGTTCATCGTCTGGTCTTGGTCCAAACAAGAAAATCCCAAAAAGCTAAAATCGTACAGCCTATTGACCGGCCGCTTGTGGCCGGGAGCACGCGTTTCCTACAATTCCCGGAAAGCAGTCTCTCCCCTATCGGCCTTTGCGCAAATGACCGATGTTGCCGACAAGTAGCCTCGCTCAGCAGTTGCCCTTTTTCGCCTGCCCCGGCGGGCAATGGCCGCCCCGGCCCGGACCATCCGGATCGACCACGACGGCGCCGCCCGGGGTATAAATCGCGCAGCTCGCCAGCAATAGAGTTGCAATCATCATCAGCAGCAGATTCTTCATGGTTCATTCTCCATCTAACCAAGGGGGGCCGGCGATGCCGGTCTCGGCGATTGGCGCGTGCCCAAAGCACAAAATCGCGTCCGCTTGCAGGACCTTCACCCGTGTCCAACTGTGGGCCGCTACGCTAATCCTACACCGGGGTCAGTGCGCTTGCATGAGGTGAAGCACCTCGAAGGCATCGATTTCATCCGTTGCGACGACGTGCTGGCGGCAGAAGCCGGCGGCGAGCCTGGTATTCCAAACTTCCACCCTGCGATGATAGCGCTTGAGTCCGGCAGGCTAGCTGGCCAACCTCTGGTTGTGGAGCGAAAAATGCCCAATCGGGTCGCTCAAACGGATGGCTGCTTTGGCCGAGGAGCTCCTGTTTGGAAATCGCTCTGGACGGCCGTAGCCTCAGTTAGCTGCCGTTGCACTTCCTGACAGCTAACGGTCCGCCGTCAGTACCCGTTCGCGGGATTGCGAAGCTGCCGTTCAGTTTGATTTGCTGCTGAGTCGCTATAACGGTGGGGGTTGCGTAGATTCGATAACAATCGCCCAGATTGCGCGTGCTTCGATGGCTATTTGCATGGGATTTCACACATATTGTTGGCGTGAAGTCGCCCTCTCGGTTAATGATTCTCCAACCGGCTGTAGTCGAGGATGCCGAATTCGATGGGCCGGCTGGCCTGCGAGTAGTCGTGGATGGCATCGCTGGTCGGCCAGAAGCGCGGGTCGGTGCGGCGGATGCCGTAAGCGTCGGTCAGGCGGGCGAGATCGGCCTCGCTGCGCAGGGCGGCGACGGCGTCGGCGAAGCGGCCGGCGTTTTCCCGGTTGATCGCGAAAATCGCATTCGGGTAGGCGCCGACGATGCCGTTCATCGCCAGCAGGGTGTCCTCCTCGGGCAGGCGGCGGTCGGCCTCGCTGAAGATTTCGGCGACATTGGTGTGGGCGCTGTTGCGGATCAGCGAGAAGACCTGAGACTTGCCGGCGGGCGCTTGATAGACGAGCAGGCTGTCTTCCGGCATGCGTGAGGCGGCGAGGCCGCGGATGGCGGACAGCCGGCGCAGGGCGGCGAGATCGGCTGCCGGCAGGCCGCTGGCCTCCAGCTCGCGGGAGCGGTCGCGGGCCTTGGCGGTGCGTTTGCCGAGCAGGTCGTACAACTCGTTCAGGGTGTCCTTGCTGCGAAAGTGGATACCGGTTTCTTGGGGGAAGAAGCGGGCGGCGTCGGCGAAGTGGTCGTTGTGCGGCTTGCTGCGCTCGCGGTACCAGTGGTCGAGGACGGGCTGTCTATCCTTGATCGGCAGCAGGGCGAGGAAATTCAGTTCGCTCTCCATGCGCAGGAAATCCATGTACAGGCGCGTCGCCAGTTGGTGGCCGACATTGCCATAGACGTCGAAACCGGCCACCAGCAGGTAGTGCATGCGTTCGAGCACCGGGTAGCCGATCAGGAAGGCGGTTTGCGGCCGCTCGCCGGCCAGGCCCTTGATGACCGAGGCGCTGTCGAAATGGCGGAAGACGGTGAGGGCTGCATTGGGGTTGCGGCCTTCGCCGTCCCAGATGTCGTTGAGCGTCGGCCGGGTGTCGGTTTGCTTGAGCCGGGCGGTGACGCGGCTGCGCGCCTCGGTGTACTCGTGTTCGAGACGGGAGTATTCCTTCCAGGCGAGCAGGCCGGCCGTGCTTTCGCGCTCCGCCGGCAGGCGCAGAACCGGGCTGGCGGCATCGATGATGGCCTGCATGAAACCGGCGCTCGCCTCGTTGGGCGCCACGAAGTAGACCCAGAAATGATCGTTGATCGAATTGAGCGCGAACTGGCCACGGCAAACCGGGCCCTTCATGAAGCCAGCCAGGGTGAATTGCGCTTCGTCGAGCATCAGCCGGTAACGGGCGACCAGCGGCAGGTCGCGGAAGGTGACGAAGGGGTTGGAGGCAGTTTCCGGCTCATAGGAGGGCAGGCGACTGACGGTGTAGTCGGGCTTCAGGAACCATTCATGCAGGCTGTCCATGCGCCGGGCGTCGAGCTGCAGCGGCATGTGGGTTTTGGCGGCCGGCGTGGCTTCGAGGCGGCGCAGGCGATACCAGACGCGATCGACGCCCGGATCGTCGTAGGGCCGGCGGGTGGCGATCAGGTCGATCGGCCGTCCCGGTGGCGTGCGGCTACGCACCAGCTCGAAATACTGGCCGGGTTGCTCGGCGAACCACAGTTGGCCGATGAACCAGTGCTCGTAGATGTAGCGGGCGGTGAGCCGGCTCTTGGTATCGTCGGCATTGAGGAAGGCTTCCCAGTCGGCGATCTGGCGCGTCAAAGCGGCTGGCATCGGTGCAGCCGGCCGGTAGGGGGCGCCGGATTCCAGCCAGCGGGTCAGTGTCGCGTGTTCGCTAGCGCTGAGCGGCGGCAGGCCGAAGGGCATGCCGCGCGTCGGATGGCGGCGGGTGTATTCGTCCAGACCCTCGGCCGGCGTGCATACCTGCGGGCGGTTGAGTGCGAAGTCGATGTCCTTGTCGTCCAGCGGTCCGCCAGCGGGGCCGGGGTGGGCCTGCTTGAGCGCCAGCAGGCGAGCCATGACGCCGGCTTCGCGATTCGCCTGCGGTGTCGGCTGGCGTTCGTTCAGCACCGGAAAGAAACCCTTTTGCCGCCATTCCTCATTGCTTTGCGCATCGATGCCAAGGCGGGTCGGTTCGGCGGCGAGCAGGCGATCGGCGAACACCTGGCTGGTGCTGGCACCGCGCGTCAGGCCGGCGTAACTGGCCAGGTTGAGCTGGCAGGGGGCGTCGTAGCAGGCATGGCAAGTGACGCAGCGGCGGTCGAGGATGGGGCGGACATCCTGCCAGTAATCCGGGGCCGGTATGGCGCTCGGGAGGAGGCGGTCGAAGCGGGCCGGGTCGGCCGGGCCGAAGCGGTCGTCCAGGCGCAGCGTGGCGACCGTGGCGCAGGCCGCGAGGAAGACGAACAGCAAGGGGGCGAATTTGCGCAAGGCAATCTCCGTTGAAGCGCGGGAAATGTGCGCGACGCACAAGGGCGGCTGCATCGTACCAAAGTCTTCCTGGAGTCCAGACATCTTCGTGGCATCGGCGTGGCGTTTTGTAGTGGTGGACGCGTTGGACAGGGGTGTCCGCCGTTAAAATGCAGCACACAACACGTCCTGAATTCCATCCCCCACCATGCTGATCCTGCTATCGCCCGCCAAAGCCCTCGATTACAAGACCCCGCCGCACATTGCGACCCACACGCAGCCCAGCTATCTGAAGCAGTCGGAAACCCTGATCCGCCAGCTGCGCAAGCTGGCGCCGGCCGATATCGCCCAGCTGATGGATTTGTCCGATCCGCTGGCACTGCTCAATTTCAACCGCTATGCCGACTGGTCGCTGCCCTTTACCCCGGACAACGCCAAGCAGGCTGTGCTGGCCTTCGACGGCGATGTGTACGACGGGCTTTCGGCCAGGACCTTGTCGGCCGACGATCTTGATTTCGCCCAGCGCGGCGTGCGCATCCTGTCCGGCCTCTACGGTCTGCTGAAGCCGCTCGACCTGATGCAGCCCTATCGCCTGGAAATGGGCACCCGCTTCGCCAACAAGGCGGGCAAGGATCTGTACGCCTTCTGGGGGGAAACCCTGCTCAAGGAGATCAATGCCGAACTCGATGCGGCCGAACGCCCGGTGGCGGTCAATCTCGCTTCAGAGGAATATTTCAAGGCGGCGGTCGGCCGCAAGATTAAGGGCGAGGTCATCCAGCCGGTATTCGAGGACTGGAAGAACGGCAAGTACAAGATCATCAGCTTCTACGCCAAGCGGGCGCGCGGCCTGATGACCCGCTATACGGTGCTCAACCGGCTGCGCCAGCCGGAGGCGCTGCAGAATTTCGATTACGACGGTTACGCCTTCGCGCCGGAGGCGTCGGATAAGACCACCTGGGTTTTCCGCCGTCGAGTTGAGTAAAGGCCTGCCCTACAGCTTGAGCTTCAACACCTTGGCGATGGTCTCGACAGCGTCGCGGCTGTCCCACTCGTGGGCGCCGTAATATTTGCCGAGCACCTTGCCGTCGGCATCAATCAGCACGGTCAGCGGCAGGCGGTTGGCGCCGAGCATGTTTTCCAGTGGCCACGGCTTGTCGTCGATGAACATCGGGAACGCCGTGCCGGATTTCTGCAGGAAGCTCTTGGCATTTTCCGGGTAGTCGTCGGTGGAAATGCCGATCACGGTGAATTGCTTGCCGTAGCGCTTGGCCAGACGATCGAGCGATCCCATCTCGGCCCGGCAGGGGCCGCACCAGCTCGCCCACACGTTGATGATCAGCGGCTTGCCCCTGAAATCCGAAACCTTCTTGGACGGCCCGTTCAGCCCCTGCATCGGCAGGTCGCGCAGGGCGCTGCCGACATCGACTTCGCCCGGTGTCTTGGCGTGGGCCGGGGTAATGAGGGTCAGCGTGGCGACGAGGAGCGCGGAAAAGAGCTTCATGGGAGGCGGCAAAGGATGGGGTGGATGGGGCGAGTTTAACCGAGTGCCGGCACGGCTGAGCGATCGTCGGGCGCGGTGTCCGGGCCGCTGTCGGCTGCCAGTTGCCGCGATGCCGCAGCCGGGCCGACGATCTGGAACGACAGTTTCGTCCGCCCACGCAGTTTGAGGAGGGCCTTGTCCTTGCTGACCAGCACGTCGGCGTTGCAGCGGGCGGCAAGCTCGAGGAATTTCTGGTCGTCCTTGTCCTTGCAGCGCGGCAGGGGCGGCGCTTCGCCGTCGGGAACCATCTGCACCAGGCTGCTGTAGCGGGCGTAACGCTCGCTGATCATTTCCGGTGTCAGCTTGAGTTGCGGGTAGGTCAGCACCCGCTGCAGTTCGTCGAGGGTGCGCTGGTCGGCGAAGCACTGGATGCGGCCGGCTTCGAGGGCGGCCATGATCGGCACGGCGTCGGTATTGGCCCAGTGAAAGAGATCGAGGACCACATTGGTGTCTAAAACGATACGTAGCATGGGGTGGATTATAATCGCTGCCTTTTCAAGCCCTTGCCGAAAGTAAGCCGATGTCCCGCATTCTTCTCGCCCCGATGGAAGGCCTCGCCGATCCGCTGATGCGGAACGTGCTGACGGCCGTCGGCGGCTACGACTGGGGCATCTGCGAATTCATCCGGGTCACCGAAAGCGTGCTGCCCAATCGCACCTTCCTGCGCACCTGCCCGGAATTGCACAACGGTAGCCGGACCGAGGCCGGGACGCCGATGCGCGTCCAGCTGCTCGGCTCCGATCCGCATTTCATGGCGGCCAACGCCCGTCGCCTGGTCAAGCATAGGCCGGCCGGCGTGGACATCAATTTCGGCTGCCCGGCACCGACGGTTTTCCGCCATCGCGGCGGTTCGGCCCTGCTCGGCGAGCCGGAACTGCTGCACGACATCGTTAGCGCGGTGCGGGCGATGGTGCCGGCCGACATTCCCTTCACCGCCAAGATGCGCCTCGGCATCGCCGATAGCAGCCTGGCCGTCGATTGCGCCCAGGCCATCGAAGCCGGCGGCGCCGACGAACTGATCGTCCATGGCCGGACCAAGGTCGACGGCTACAAGCCGCCGGCGCGCTGGGCGCAGATCGACCGGGTGCGGGCGGCGGTCAATATCCCGATCATCGCCAACGGCGAGGTGTGGACGGTGGACGATTTCCGCCGCTGCCAGCAGGAATCGGGCTGCGCCGACATCATGCTCGGCCGCGGTGCGCTGGCCGATCCGCTGCTGCCGCGCAAGGTGCGCGGCGAGGAAACCGGTGGCTGGGAGGAATTGCTGCCGTCGGTCGCCGCCTACTGGCTGGGCGTTCGCCAGCGGGTCCTGCCGGTGCATGCCGGCGGCCGGATCAAGCAGTGGCTGATGCTGCTGCGTCGCCACTATCCGCAGGCCGAGGCGCTCTATCAGCGCCTGCGTCCGGTCAAGGCCGCCGAGGACATCGACCGCCTGCTGATCGAGGTCGGCGTGCTCGATGCCGGGCACGATATCCTGCCGCTCGCCGCCTGATGGAAGGCTGATGGAAGGAAATTCCCGCTTCATCAGCAGCGCCCAGACCGGTCCGCACGACGATCTCGACGGGCTGGTCCGCCGCCATCTGGCCCACCCGTTCCGCAAGCCCATCCTCGACTACAACCGCGAGGCGTTTGCGACGGCCATGGCGGCGCGCGACGCCTGGAATCCGGCCGCGCCGCTGATTCTCGATGCTGGCTGTGGAGTTGGCTGGAGCAGTTTACGTATCGCCGAGTCCTTTCCCGACCATTTCGTCCTCGGGGTCGATCAGTCGAGCGACCGCATCGGCCGCGGCAAGCCGATGGAACTGCCGCCCAACGCGCTTCTGGTGCGTGCCGACCTGATCGATTTCTGGCGCCTGCTGGCCGAGAACGGCGTCCGTCTGGCACGCCACTACAACCTGTATCCCAATCCGTGGCCCAAAATCGGCCATCTTGCCCGGCGCTGGCACGGCCATGCCGTTTTTCCGGTGTGGCGGGAGCTGGGCGGCGAGCTGGAATGCCGCAGCAACTGGCGCATCTACATCGAGGAAATGGCGCAGGCACTGACCTTGTTGAGCGGCCAGCCGGTACACGCCGAGCCGTGGCAGACGGACGATCCGATCACGCCCTTCGAAAAGAAATACCTGGCCTCGGGCCATGAACTGTGGCGCTGCCGGGTGGATTTGCGATGAGCGTCTGCCAGAGCTGCGGCGCCTGCTGCGCCAGTTTTCGTGTCGATTTCCATCCGGCCGAACTGGCCGGCGGCGCCTTCGCTTGGGGGGCGGGCGTGCCGCAGGAGCTGACCGTGCCGGTGACGGCCAGCATCGTGCGCATGGCCGGAACCGATGCCGCTGCGCCGCGCTGCATCGCGCTGGCCGGCGAGGTCGGCGTCGCGGTGAGCTGCACCCTCTACGATGCCCGCCCGTCGCCGTGTCGGGAATTCGATACCGAACACGCGGCCTGCAACCGGGCACGCCAGCGCTGCGGCCTGCCGCCGCTCTGATCCCGCCCGCTTCTCAGATACTGCCGCCACGATAGGTGGCGAGGTGGATGCTGGTTTCCGAGGTCTGAATGCTGCGGATCAGGCGGATTCTTTCCAGTATTTCCGACAATTCGTTGAGGTTCTCGGCGCGCAGTTCGGCCAGCAGATCCCAATGGCCGTTGGTGTCGTGCAGCGCCGCGACGCCGGGTTCGCCGAGCAGGCTGGCGATGACCGAGCGCGTCTCGTTGCCGGCGACGACGATGCTCATCCAGGCGCGGATTTCCGCCGGTTGCGAATCGGGGCGCAGTTGCACGGTGTAGCCGACGATCACCCCTTCGTTTTCCAGCTTGGCGATCCGGTTGGTTACCGTGCCGCGCGACACCTTCAGCTTGTGGGCCAGCGTGGCGACGCTGGTACGGGCGTTTTGGCGCAACAGCCCGATGAGTTGCCGGTCCAGAGTGTCCATTTTGTCGAATCGCCAAAATTATGTGTCACTATGTTCAATCAACTGCCGAAATAAGGCAATGATTGCTATTTTGCCTGGCATGCATTTCACAGATGATGGTTGCAAGAGTCTGCGATAACCAAGGAGCCGACCATGCCAGCCAACAGACCTCTGCGTACCCGTTTCCTGAGCGCCGAGCGCGCTGCCCGGATGATCATGCACCAGGGCTTGGCAGCCTGCCTGGAGCGCCTGGCCACCTATCTGGTGGAGGATTGCCGCCGCTGGCCGGAATTCGACAAGACGCCGCGGGTGGCCAGCCATTCCGCCGACGGGGTGATCGAGCTGATGCCGATCTCCGATCACGACCTGTATGCCTTCAAGTACGTGAATGGCCACCCGAAGAATCACCGCCTCGGCCTGTCGACGGTGATGGCCTTCGGCGTGCTGGCCGACGTGGAAAGCGGCATGCCGATGCTGGTCAGCGAACTGACCCTGACCACCGCCTTGCGCACCGCCGCCATGTCGGCCGTTGCCGCTCGCGCCCTGGCGCGGCCAAACTGCCGGCGCATGGCGCTGATCGGCAACGGCGCGCAGAGCGAGTTTCAGGCTGTGGCCTTCAACCGCCTGCTCGGCATCGACGAGTTTCACCTGTTCGACACCGATCCGGCGGCGACCGCCAAACTGCAGCACAACCTGATCCGTCTGGGCTTGGTCGCTCATCATTTCGCCAGCACGCGGGAGGCCGTGCGCGGCTGCGATATCGTGACCACGGCGACCGCCGACAAGACCAATGCGACCATCCTGACGCCGGACATGGTGGAGCCGGGCATGCACCTCAACGCCATCGGCGGCGATTGCCCGGGCAAGACCGAGTTGCATCGCGGCGTGCTTGAAATGGGCAAGGTCTTCGTCGAATATGAAGCGCAGACGCGCATTGAGGGCGAACTGCAGCAGATGCCGGCGGACTTTGCCGTGACTGAATTGTGGCAAGTGCTGACCGGGCAGCTGGGCGGGCGCAGCGCCGCCGACGAGGTGACCATTTTCGATTCGGTCGGCTTCGCGCTGGAGGACTATTCGGCCTTGCGTTTCATGCGCGATTTGGCTATTGAATTGGGTGTGGACGAGGAGATTGCGTTGATCCCGGATTTGCCCGACCCGAAGAACCTGTTTGGCCTGATCGCCGGGGAAGGGCAGGCGGTTCGGGGAAGCGCCTCCGCGCCGGCCGAGGACAGCGGCGTTCCCGTTGCTGCCTGATGCTGCATTGGAGAAAGGAATGAACATGCGACCGGTCAGCATCATCGGCGTCCCGACCGATATCGGCGCCAGCGCCATCGGTGCCCGTATGGGCCCCGAGGCGCTGCGCGTCGCCGGCATCGTCGAAGCGATCGCCCGTTACGGCTGTCCGGTCAGCGATTGGGGCAATGTGACCGGGCCGCTGAATCCGCAGCGCGGGCCGGTCGACGGCTTTCGCCACCTGGACGAAGTGGCGGCGTGGAACCGGACGCTGCACGACGCGATCTTTGCCGAGTTGGAAAAGGGGAGCCTGCCCTTGATGGTCGGCGGCGACCATTGCCTGGCCATCGGCTCGATCAGCGCCGTCGCCCGCCATTGCCGGGAACGCGGGCACAAGCTGCGCATCCTGTGGCTCGATGCGCATGCCGATTTCAACACCTCGGCCATCACGCCGAGCGGCAATATCCACGGCATGCCGGTAGCCTGCCTGTGCGGGCATGGTCCGGCGGAATTGACCGGCATCGGTGGCCGGACGCCGGTGATCAGCCCGGCCGACATACGCCTGATTGGCATCCGCAGCGTCGACGAGGGCGAAAAACGCTTCCTGCTCGAACAGGGCGTCGAAGTGTTCGACATGCGCTACATCGACGAGGTGGGCATGCGGCGCACGCTGGAAATGGCGCTCGACGGGGTCGATGAGGACACTCACCTGCATGTCAGCCTCGACGTCGATTTCCTCGACCCCGAAATCGCCCCCGGCGTCGGTACGACGGTGCGTGGCGGACCGACCTATCGCGAAGCGCAGTTGTGCATGGAAATGATTGCCGATACCGGCCGCCTCGGCTCGCTTGATATCATGGAACTCAATCCGGCGCTCGATCATCGGAACATGACGGCTGAACTGGCTGTCGACCTGGTCGAAAGCCTGTTTGGCAAGAGCACCCTGTTGCGCCTGTACCAATCCTGAACGCGGTCGGCATGCCGGCCGCCATTGCGAAAGAGCCAGCCATGTCCGCCGAGCGCCATACCGTGCTTCGTCTTGCTGCGCACCGCGCCGAGATCGCCCGGCATTGCCGCAGCGACGAACAGGCCGTTGTCGCCGCCCTGGCGCAAGCCTACCGGGCGCTGTCGGTCGGCGAAGCGGCCGTCGCCCGGCGTGCCGAGGGCCTGGTCAAGGCCGTCCGCGCCCAGCGCAGGAGCGCCAGCGGCGTCGATCACCTGATGCACGAATTTTCGCTGTCCAGCCAGGAAGGCATTGCGCTGATGTGCCTGGCCGAGGCCCTGCTGCGCATTCCGGACAGTGAAACCATGGATCGCCTGATCCGCGACAAGATCAGCCGGGGCGACTGGCGGGCTCATGTCGGGCACAGCGGCTCCCTGTTCGTTAATGCCGCGGCCTGGGGCTTGATGATCACCGGCAGCCTGGTCGCGACGCACCGTGAAGATACGCTGGGCAGCGCCCTGTCCCGACTGATCGCCCGGGGCGGCGAGCCGCTGATCCGGCGCGGCGTCGAATTCGCGATGACCGCGCTCGGCCAGCAGTTCGTCATGGGCGAGAGCATCGAACAGGCGCTGGAACGCAGTCGCAGCAATGCTGCCCGCGGTTTCACCCACTCCTTCGACATGCTCGGCGAGGCGGCCCTGACAGCGCGCGATGCTGAACGCTATGGCGAGGCCTATGCGGCGGCGATCCACGCCATCGGCCAGGCGAACCCTCGTGGCGTGGTCGGCGGCGACGGCATTTCGGTCAAGCTGTCGGCGCTGCATCCGCGCTTTTGCCGCGCCCAGCGCCAGCGGGTGATGGACGAGCTGTATCCGCGGCTGCTGGCACTGGCGGCGCTCGCTGCAGATTACCGGATCGGCTTCAACATCGATGCCGAGGAGGCGGACCGCCTTTCGCTGTCGCTGGAACTGGTCGAGCGTCTGGCCTTCGAACCGGCGCTGGCCGGCTGGGAGGGGCTGGGCGTCGTCGTCCAGGCCTACCAGAAGCGGGCGCTGCCGGTCATCGATCATCTGGCCGAAATCGCCCGCCTGGCCGAGCGCCGCATGATGATCCGCCTGGTCAAGGGGGCCTACTGGGACAGTGAAATCAAGCGCGCCCAGGTCGACGGGCTGGCCGGGTATCCGGTCTTCACCCGCAAGGCGCACACCGATCTGTCCTACCTGGTCTGCGCCGCCCGGCTGCTTGCCGTTGCCGACGTGATCTATCCCCAGTTCGCCACCCATAACGCGCATACCCTGGCCTGCGTCGAACGCATGGCCGGCGACCGCGGCGTGACGGATTACGAATTCCAGTGCCTGCACGGCATGGGCGAGGCGCTCTACGGCAATGTCGTCGGCCAGGGCGACAATCTGCGCTGCCGCATCTATGCCCCGGTCGGCCGGCACGAGACCCTGCTGCCTTACCTCGTGCGCCGCCTGCTCGAAAACGGCGCCAATACGTCGTTCGTCAATCGCGTCATCGACGAGAAGGTGAGTATCGACGAACTGGTCGCCTCGCCGCTGCTTGCGGTCGACCGCTGGGGCGGGGCGCCGCATCCGGCCATACCCTTGCCGGCCGATCTGTACGGGGCGGCGCGGCGCAATTCAAGCGGCATCGACCTGAGCGACGATGCGGGCATCGAACGGCTGACGGCCGACCTTGCCCGGCTCGCGACACGCGGCTGGAAAGCCAGGCCCCTGCTGGCCGGTGGGGAAGGCGAGGGGGATGCCGGCACGGCCATCGGCAACCCGGCACAGTGCGACGACGTGGTCGGGCTGGTGCATGCCGCCACGGCGCCCGAAATCGAGGCCGCGCTGGCCTCGGCCAGTGCATTCGCCCCAGTTTGGGCCGCGGTCGGCGCCGGCGAACGGGCCCGCCTGCTGCGGGCTTGTGCCGACTGTTTCGAAGCGGCACACAGCGAGTTGATCAGTCTGTGCATCCGGGAAGCCGGCAAGACCTGGGGCAGCGCCATCGCCGAAATCCGCGAGGCGGTCGACTTCTGCCGCTATTACGCGGCGCAGATCGAGACGCTGGCCCCCGCCGCCGGCGTGCCGGGCGTCGTGGTGTGCATCAGCCCGTGGAATTTCCCGCTGGCCATCTTCGTCGGCGAAGTGGTGGCCGCCCTGGCCGCCGGTTCGCCGGTGCTCGCCAAGCCGGCGGAGCAGACGCCGCTGATCGCCGCCCACACCGTGCGCCTGATGCGGGCGGCGGGGATACCGGCACCGGCCCTGCAACTGCTGCCCGGCGCGGGCGAAATTGTCGGTGCCCGGCTGACCGGCGACCACCGTGTGCAAGGCGTGATCTTCACCGGATCGACCGAGGTGGCGCGCATCATCAACCGCAGCCTGGCCCAGCGCCCGGTCCATGCGCCGGAAACCCGCTTGATTGCCGAGACCGGCGGCCAGAATGCGATGATCGTCGATTCGTCGGCCCAGATCGAACAGGCCGTGCAGGATGTCATCGTCTCCGGCTTCGACAGCGCCGGCCAGCGTTGCTCGGCGCTGCGCGTGCTGTGCGTTCAGGAGGACATCGCCGACTGCCTGATCGGCATGCTGCAGGCCGCGATGGACGAATTGCGGCTGGGCGACCCGGGCGAACTGGCCACTGATGTCGGGCCGGTCATCGACGAGTCGGCGCTGGCCGGGTTGCGGGCGCATATCGCCGCCATGCGCCAGGCCGGGCAGCGGGTCCATCAGGTGGCGCTGCCACCCGCCTGCGCACATGGCTGCTTCATGCCGCCGACGCTGATCGAAATCGATAGTGTCGACCGACTGCAGCGCGAGGTATTTGGTCCGGTCGTCCATGTCCTGCGCTTCGCCGCCCGCGACACGCTGGCTGTCGTCGATGCCATCAATGCCACCGGGTATGGCCTGACCTTCGGCATGCACAGCCGCATCGATGAAAGCATCGCAGCGGTGACCGGGCGCATCCGGGCCGGCAACCGCTATATCAACCGCAACATGGTCGGGGCCGTTGTCGGGGTGCAGCCCTTTGGTGGCGAAGGCCTGTCCGGCACCGGGCCCAAGGCCGGCGGGCCGTTCTACCTGCCGCGCCTGCTGGCCACCGGCAATCCGGATCCCGTGACTTTGGGACTGATCCGTGATCCGGCCGATGCCCGGCTGGCCGCCCTGGCCGATTTCGCCGCCTGGGCTCGGCAGGCGGACCGACTCGATCTGCTGGAGCTGTGTGAGGCCTATGCCGGGCTGGCCCCGCTGGGCTGTTGGGCCGATTTGCCCGGGCCGACCGGCGAATGCAACCGGCTGGATTTTTGGCCGCGCGGCGAGGTGTTCTGTCTGGCCAACGACGAAGCCGGCCTGCTGCGCCAGATTGCCGCCGTACTGGCGACCGGCAACACGCCGGTTGTGCTCGATCCGGCTGATGCCACCCCGGAGCTGTGCACCTACCAGGTGGCGGTCAGCGATTTACTGACCACCTTGCCGGTCTCCCGGAGTGCCGCCTGGCCTCGCCGGCCATGGGCCGCAGTCGGCCTCTGCGCTGCGGTCTTGCACGCCGGCGATCCCTTGCTGGGCCGCTTGCTCCACCAACGCCTGGCCGCCGGCGACGGCGCGCTGGTGCCGGTGCTGACGCCGCAGGCCGATGGCGGCTATGCCTTGTACCGCCTGCTGTGCGAGCGGGTTCTGACGGTGAATACGACGGCGGCCGGCGGTAACGCCTCGCTGATGGCCCAAGCCTTATGATCACGGGTTGCCCGGTGAAATAAAGGTTGTTTATCCCCGTTTGTACTGGGTAAGTCTGTGGATAAGCTCTGGGCTGTTTTGCCAAGTCATTGAGCCGACAGGGATTCGAGTCCTTTGCTTAAAATTTGTGCAGATCGGGCTGGCGATAAATAAACAATTTTTATCCCCGTTTTGCCGGGTAAGTCTGTGGATAAGCTCGGGACAGATTGCCCAAGTCGCTGAGCCGGAAGGGGAATCTGGGGTTGCCTAAAAAATGGGCAGGGCTTAGTGCGGCTTCTTGGCCTGGCGTTTCTTGCGCTTGGCGGAATGCAGCTGGGTCTCGATCAATTCGGCCGGCAGCGGTTTGGAGAACAGGTAGCCCTGCAGGTAATCGCAGTGCAACGACGCCATGGCTTCCTGCTGGGCGACGGTTTCGACGCCCTCGGCGACGACTTTCATGCGCAGGCTATGCGCCAGCGCCGTGATGCCCTTGACGATGGCGACCGCGTCTTCGTCCTGCGGGATGTCCTGGATGAAGGAGCGGTCGATTTTCAGGATATTGGCCGGCAGGTGCTTCAGGTAGGACAGCGAGGAATAGCCGGTGCCGAAATCGTCGATCGAGATGTGGATGCCCAGGCTGCGCAATTCGCGCAGCAGGTCGATGCTTTCGGCGGCGCGCGCCATCATGACGCTTTCGGTGATTTCCAGGACCAGCGACGTGGCGGGCAGGCCGCTTTCGTTCAGGGCGCTGAAAATGATGTTGCGCAGGTCGGGCTGTTCCAGTTGCTTGGATGACAGGTTGATCGCCACGTAGAGGTCGGCGATGCCGTTGTCCAGCCAGGTCTTGGCCTGCAGGCAGGCGCTGCGCAGGACCCGTTCGCCGAGGGGCAGGATGAGTCCGGTTTCTTCGGCAATTGGAATGAAATCGGCGGGCGACACCACGCCGCGTTCTGGGTGCAGCCAGCGGACCAGCGCCTCGACGCCGGTGACCTTGCCGCTGCCGGTGTCGACCACCGGTTGATAGAAGACGGTGATTTCGTCGCGTTCCAGCGCCCGCCGCAGGTCGTTTTCCATCTTGAGCCGGCCGGAGATGGCGGATTCCATCGCCGCTTCGTAATAACAGAAACCGCTGCCGCTGCTCTTGGCGCGATACATTGCGGTATCGGCATGGCGCAGCAGGCGGTTGATGTCCGGCCCGTCCTGCGGGTAGAGCGCGATGCCGACGCTGGCCGTGACGACGATTTCCTGGCCATCGATAACCAGCGGTGCCGACACCGTGCGGCAGATGTTCTGGGCGACGCTGGCGGCAACGCCGGAATTGGGCAGGGCGTCGAGCAGCACGGTGAATTCGTCGCCGCCCAGGCGGGCCACACAGTCGTCGGTCCGCACGCAGCCCTTCAGGCGCTGCGCCATGGTGGCCAGCAACTTGTCCCCCACCTCGTGACCGAGGGTGTCGTTGATGAACTTGAAGCGGTCGAGATCGAGGAACAGTATGCCCAGCATGCTGTTATTGGCCGCCGCATCCTCGATGGCGCGGGTCAGGTAGTCCATGAACAGCAGGCGGTTGGGCAGGCCGGTCAGCGTGTCGTTGTAGGCCAGATGGCGGACGTGGCGCTCGGCCCGGGTGGCTTCGATGATGCGGCGGACCCGCTGGTTGACCACCGACAGATGGATGGGCTTGGGGATGAAATCGCTGGCGCCGGCTTCGAAGGCGCGCTCGATCGATTGCCGGTCCTCGAGGGCGGTAATCATCAGGATGGGGATGTCCTTCCAGCGGGGATGGCGCTTCAGCGCGGCGCAGGCGTCGAAACCGTCCATCACCGGCATCAGCGCATCCATCAGGATGGCGTCGGCGGTGTTGTATTCCAGCCAGTCGAGCACTTCGCTGCCGTCGCCCGCCTCGGCGACCCGGAAGCCGCTGCGGTACAAGGCGTGGCGCAGGGCCGAACGGGTGCTGCGGTCGTCGTCGGCAACCAGCACGACTGGTGCGTCCTCGCGCAGTTTCGGCAGTGCCGGCGACGGTTCGTCCAGCTCGGACATCAGAGCGGGTTCGATGACGGCGAATTCGGTGCGCAGGCGCAGCAGCAGTTCGCTCGCTTCGCTCAGCACGCCGGCCTCGGCCCGTAGTTCCATCTCGCGGGCGACGCCGGCCATGGCGACCGCGCCCAGGTTGCTGGCGGCGCCCTTGATGACATGGGAAACGTTGCGCAGGGTCGTTGCATTGCCTTCGGCAATGCCGTTTTCCAGTTCGACCAGATAGTTCGGAACGTCTTCAAGGAAGGGGCGGATGGCCTCGCTGACCGAAGTGCCGAGAATCTCCCGCAGGCGTTTGAGGACCGCGGTGTCGAGCGGCGCGTTGCCGTTGGCCGGGGCGTCCGCCGTGTCGGCCGGCGGCACGAGGTCCGCGTGCCAGTTGAGCCAATGCTCGAGACGGGTAGCTAGCGTGTCCAGGGTCAGCGGTTTGGGCAGATGATCGTCCATGCCGGCGGCCTTGCAGTGCTCGATGTCGGCCGGCAGGGTATTGGCGGTCATGGCGATGATCGGCGTGCGGCGGGCGCCGGCCGCTTCCTGGCTGCGGATCGCCTCGGTGGCCTGGAAGCCGTCCATTTCGGGCATCGAGCAATCCATCAGGATCAGGTCCCAGCCGCCCTCACGCCAAGCGGCGACGGCTTCGATGCCGTTCTTGGCAATGCCGTAGGTGCAGCCGAGCATGCGCAGCATGCCGGCCGCAACCAGTTGATTGGTGGCATTGTCCTCGGCGATCAGGATGTGGCCGCTGCGGTTGACCGGCTTGTCGTTGTCCGGTTGCGGCGTTGGCGTAGCAACCGACGAACTGCTGACGCAGGGCGTGGTGAACCAGAAATTGCTGCCTTCGCCCGGTGTCCCGTCGACGCCGATTTCGCCGCCGAGCAGGCGAACGATTTGCTTGCAGATGGAAAGCCCGAGGCCGCTGCCGCCATAGCGCCGGGTCGTCGATGTGTCGGCCTGGGTGAACGAATCGAAAATGACCGATTGCAATTCCTTGGCGATACCGATGCCGGTATCGCGGACGCTGAAGCGCAACTGGCGGCCTTCGTCGATGCACTCGACGGTCAGCGTGACCGAACCCCGCTCGGTGAATTTGAGCGCGTTGCCCAGCAGGTTGATCAAAACCTGGCGGATGCGGGCCGGGTCGCCGGTCAGGGTCGGCGGCACGTCGGCCGCCACGCAATCGGCTAGGGCTATATTCTTCTGGGCGGCCAGCGTGTGGAACATGTTCATCACGCCATCGACCAGCGGCCGCATCTGGAAATCGCAGGCATCGACTTCCATCCGGCCGGCTTCCAGGCGCGAGAAATCTAGAATGTTGTTGATCAGTTCGAGCAAGTATTGCGACGAGTCCCAGGCCAGGCCCAGCAATTCCTGCTGTTCGCGATTCATCCGGCTCATCTTCATCATGTTGAGGGTGCCGATGACGCCGTTCAGCGGCGTGCGGATTTCGTGGCTGATCATGGCCGCGAAATCGGCCTTCAGCTTGGCGAAGCGCAGGGCGCTGTCGCGGGCGGTGCGCAACTCCTGCTCGCGCTGTTCCAGGGCCTCCATCATGCTATTGAAGGCGTGGGCCATGTCGGCCAGGTCCTGCGGGCCTGAAGGATCGGCGCGCAGGCCGACTTCTCCCTTTTCGGCGCGCGCCATGGTGTCCGACAGATTGGCCAGCGGCCTGGTCAGGCGCCGGGCGAGCACACGGAGGGCGAGTACGAACAGCGCGGCAAAGGCTATCCCGGCCGCGAAATTGATGATGAAAACCTCCTTCACCAGCGTTTTCAGCGTCGCCTTGCTTTGTTCGATGATGACGAAGCCGAGCAGGATGTCCTTGCGCTCCGTCGTTTCGAACTGGGTGTCGGGGCCGGAAACCGACCACACCGGCGCAACGAAGCGCCAGCCGGCAGTGCTTTCGGCGTCCAGGTAGGGATCGCGCCCATTGTGCCGCGGTGTATGCAAGGCTTCATCGACGATGGGTTTGCCCTTTTCGAGCAGGATGCGACCGTCGGCGTGGCGGATTTCGATCCGCGTCACGTCGGGGAAGGCCGAGGTGGCGCCCAGCGCTTCCGAAACGTTTTCCGTCGAGCCGAAAGCCAGGGCCAGTCGGCTTTGCGAAGCAAGGTTGCGGGTGATGCGCAGGCCGTCATCCAGCTTGCCGTCATACAGCTGGCGGCTGCCTTGCCAGGATGTGATCAGGGCGGCCAGCAGCGAAGCGCAGAGGACGCCGACCGCGAACAGAATGGCCAGCTGGCTGCGGAAGGTGATTTTCCTGATGCGCCGCAACAAACCAGACAGCCAAGCCATAGCGGGCTTATTGCTCCGGGAAAAGGAGATCGAAGCCCTGTTGCTGGGCCTTTGACGGGGTCAAGCCGAGATGGCTGGCCGTCCGCGTATTGAATGCGGTCAAGACGTCGCGCAGCGGCAGCACTCCACGCGCCACCGGACTGCCGCTGGCCATGCCGAGGGCGGAAGTGGCCAGGTTGCGGCCCAGTTCAACGTTGTTGGGGTAAAGGGCAAACAGGGCGCCGCGCTTGACATGCGAGACGTTGCTGGAAAATACCGGGATGCCCTTGGACCACGATTCCTGCAGAACCAGCGGCAGGACCAGCGAGTCGTCCACTGTGGCGCTGTCTTGCGGCAGCCAAAGGGCGTCGCGCTTGGCATCGGCGGTCGCGAAGATGTTCTGGTAGATCGCCAGGGCGCTCTTCAGGTCGCCGGCTTCCTGGGCGACCAGTTCGATGCCTTGGCCGCGTGCGGCATCTTTGGCGAGCTTTATCAGCCAGGCGTTCTGGCGCGGTTCGAAGACGACGAAGACGCGCTGGGTTTTCGGCGACAGTGCCTTCAGGCGTGCGAACAGCAAGGCTGGATCAGGTGCCAGGCTGAGAATGGCCCCGGTGCGGACTTCGCTGTCGGGGACGGAAACCACGCCGCCGGCGATGACGCCGAATTCCTTGTCGAGCGCGCTGGCGGCTTTCAGGCCGTTGCGGCCCAGCGCGATGACCACGCGGACATCCTGCCGCTTCAATTCGCCGGAAACCGCCTGGGCGTTGAAATTGCTGCCGACCGCATAACTGCTGACCTTGGCCTGGGCGCTTTCCTCTATCCCTTCGATGATCTTGGAAAAAACGCTGCGATAGGGTTCGCCGATATCCGGGTAGAACACGGCGATGGGCCCGATGTTGCCACCCGCCGCGGCCAGCCGGATAGGGCCGCCACGTTGCGCGTTGTTCAGCAACTGGCTGAGGCGGGGCTCTTCGAGATCCCTCAGGGTCAGCCGGATGATTTCGACGCCCGGCGTATTTTCCATGCCGCCGAGCATGCCGGTAAAACTGGCCGGGCTGGGATCGTCGGCCTCGGCAAAAATCACGGCGATGCGCGTGACGCCTGCTTCCGCCTGGACGGTGCAGGCGACCAGCAGGAGAGTCAGAAGGAGGCGAAGAAAGCGCAATGTCATTGGCGCATTATAGGCTGTAACGAGCCTGAAGCCAGAAGGTTCGGCGGGGCATCGGGAGATCGTAGACGATGCCGGAGGCAGCCTTGGTCGGCTCGCGGATATCGGCATTGAACAGGTTGAAGACCGAGCCGGAAAAATCCCATCCGCGTTTCTGCGGGCTGGTGCGCAAGGTCAGGTCTACCGAGGTGTAGTCCGGAACCTGCGGCCGGGTGTCGCCGGCAGGCCGTTCCCGGTCGGCGACATAATTGACCTGGCCGCTTAGGCGCCAGTCCGAGTACACGCGCCAGTCGGCGCGGGTGTAGAGATGGTGGTGCGGCGCGTAGCCGGCATCCTGGCGCGTCGTCTGGTCGATATTGCGCTGATAGGCGTAGTGCCCGGTGAGGCGCAGGGCATTTGAAGCATCCCACAGGACTTCGAATTCGCCGCCATTGCCTTTTTGCTTGCCGGTATTTTGATACGTGACGCCCGACTGATTGATGATATCGGAAATTTCATGGTGGAAAATGCTCAAACTGGTCAGCAAGTCGTGTCGGACTTGCCAGGCCACAGCCGCTTCGAGCGTCTTGATTTTTTCGGGCATCAAGGCCGGATTGCCAAGGGCAACCGGATTCCCCGTCGCATACTGCTCGATGAAGGAAGGGGCGCGGAACGCCGTGCCATACATCAGTTTGGCCGTCAGGTCCTGGCGGGCCTCCCAGACCAGGGCCAGGCGCGGATTGGTGGTGCTGCCGAAATCGGAATAGTTGTCGTGGCGCAGACCGCCGGTCAGGGTCCAGTCGCGGGCGAAGTTCCATTCGTCCTGGGCGTAGAGGTAGCTGACTTTGCGCTTGTGGGGTGAGAGGAACAGGTTATCACCGCTCGCTGAATACATCGGTAGCGGAGTGAGTACGGGAATCTGGGTGAAATTCTTGGTTTCACTGGTCCTGTAGATTTCCAGTTGGTCGTGACCGAAGCCAAAACGAATCCGATGATTGACGAATCCCGAATAGACGCTGGTGGCGGACAGGCGGGCCTGGCGCTCCCAGTTGTCCGGGGCGCCGATCATGCCGTCGGGAAATCCAGGGAAGATGCCGCCCGGGACGATTCTCAGCGGTGTGGTCACTTCGGTGGCCAGTTGCATGTAAGACCCTTGCAGGGTCAGGCTGAGGTCGCGGGCAAAATTCTCGTCGGTCCAGGAAAGGTCGCTGGCGATGCGCTCGCTGCGAACTCGCCCGATCGGGTCAAGCGCACCGGCAATGCCGACACCGGTGCCGACGTCGTCGCGTAATGTATAACCGGCTCGCCAGCGGAATTTGTCGTAACCGAGATCGATTTGGGCATCCACGCTTTCATAGCCGTTGTTCAGCGGGCCGCTGTTGCCGACCAGATCGGTGCGCACATTGCGCCGCGAACCATCCGTGCTGCCGACCTTCAGATAGGAAGCGATCTCCAGTCCGCCAATCTTTCCACCGTGCTGGAACCAGCTGTCCCAACTGTTGAAAGAGCCGGCACGGACACCGATCGAGGTGCCGTCTATATCTTCGGCGGTTTTGGTGATGATGTTGATCGTGCCGGCAAATGCATCGGCGCCGTAGACCGCCGAACCGGGACCGCGAATGACTTCGATGCGGGCAATATTTTCGACCGGCAATTCGACAAAGGTCTGATCCGGGTTGCCGAGGTAAACGCTGGTTCTCGGAATGCCGTTGACCAGCATCAGAATGTGCGGTGAGGTGCCGGTGAGGATGCCGCGCATGCCGTAGGTAGGCATGTAGTTGTTTTGCAGCGTGTTGCGGGAAATATGCAGGCCGGGAACGGTTTCAAGTACTTCGGTCAGTGTCTTGGCGCCAACGTTGGCGATGTCTTCAGCGGTGATGACGGTCGCTGTCGATGGAGCTTTCCTGATCAGTTGCCGAGTGCCGGTGGCGATGCTGACAAAGTTCTTGTCACCATAGGCCAAGGCCAGGTCTTCTTCTTCCATGGCCGACTGGGCTGTGGAAGCACCGGCCCAACTCGCGGCCAGCAAACCAACCAGGATGCGTAGTGAACCCATTGTGGATTTCCCCCTCATTTTTTTGTTGCGGGGAATGTAGAGGAAAGACCCGCAGCTGGCAATCCGAGCGCCTTTTTATAATATGTTGCGTTCATAATGTTCCGGCGGGTTACGCATCGTGGGGGCACGGGCAGTGTTCTCTCTACCTGAATTCCGATGGCCATGCCTTGGCCGGGGGGCCATCATAGGCAATGTCGGCACAGCGTAGCGGGAACAAACTCCCTTCGGCGGAAAGCTTGGCTTCCAGGAAACAGGGCGGCATGCCGGCGAGGAAGGACGGGAACATGAAGAGATAAAATTCTTCCGGCGACAGGCTGAGATCGGCGCCGAAGGCGGAAACCACGGCGCCGTAATTCATGCGCAGATTACGGCCGCTGTCGAGCAGGAAACGTTCGATGGCGAATGCGAGCCGGATATGCGGGCCTTGGTCGAGTCCGAGTTCAGCAGCCCGGGCCATGATCGGGGCAATGCGCTCGTCGGCATTGACCAGCGGCCGGCCATAGCCGGCAATGCGCCGATGGGCCTTCATTTCTTCTTGCAGGCAATCAGCCAAGCCACCACCGGCAGCGAGCCGCTTTTGCGTGGCGATGAAGAAGGTGATGGCCTGCACTTCGTTGCCGCGGCCATAAATATGGGCTTCGGAAATGGCCAGGGCGGCAGAAAGACCCAGATTGCCCGTGCTGCGCGCGCTGCCGGAAAGCGCGGCGACCCGGTTGTTCCAGATGCGGGCATCGGGATAACTGGTGTAGGTCCACAAGGCATTGGCCAGTTCCAGTTCTGCCGGCGTGAAACGACGTCCGCAGATGCCGAAGAGGTACAAGGCCATCCAGTCCATGTCCTTGAGGCCGTCGTGCAGCGTCTGGCCGCGAAACACCACATGGCTGCCGGGAAAGAAACCGCCCATGGTGGTTTGCAGTTTGCCGGCCTTTTGCGCAAGATATTCCGGTCCGTTCATGATTTCTCTCCGCCTGCTTCTTCAGCCAACTCCAGCGTGAAAAACGGGAAGTTCCGGTGGCTGATCTGCTTTTGCTCCAGGGCATGGGCCGCAGCGCCGGGCAAGCGGAGCAACAGGTAAAGCATTTCACCTTGTTCGGACGTCAGGCCGAGATCGGCCATGGCTGCTGCGGCCACTCCCGATATGGCGAGTGGGTGGCCAGCCAGTGCTTCCAGGTCCGGGCGCTGTGCGGCGAGCCAGGGGAGCCGTTCTCCCGGGCTGCATGCCACCAGCACGGCTAGGGTCTGGCGTATTGGCAGGCCGGTTTCGACGGCGTGGGGGTCGAAGCCGGCGGCGTGTTCGGCGGTCGGCCAGATCGAGGCAAGTTCGTCAGGTTTCTCGGCGAGCCGGCCGGCCCACTTGTCGAGGTCGCAACCGCATTGCTGCCAATTTTCCATGGCCAGGAATACCTCCCTGCTGCCTCCGTTCAGTCCGGCGCCGACCGCAAGGGCTGCCGTCAGGCAGGAAGCGCTGGTCGAGCCGCCAATGCCGCCGCACATTGCGGCATGGACGCTGGCGTCGCGTGGACCGGGATTGGCCAGGGCCACAGCCAGCGATTCGAGCAGTTTGGTCTGGGCCGCGCTCGGCGCCTGGCCGGTAAACAGCAGGAACAGCATGTCGCTCCAGCGCGCCCGGCCGAGCATTTCGCCGTAGACGTCATAGCCCCCGCAGCGGGCGATTCGGGCAGCGAAAGGATTACCCGGTTCAGCCTCTTCGTGCCAGATCTTGGTGCTTATGGTTTGCATATTCGGATTTTCGTTTTTGCGCGGGCGATTTTGTCGGGGTCTAGTTGCCATCTGCGGGCTAGAGTTCGGTACCCAGAATCTGCATGCGCAGATTCATCGGCGGGACTTCCTCGCCGTCGATATAGACGTCGATCAGGGTCGGCCCCTTTTTCCGGCAAATGGCGTCGATGTCCAGTTCGGCCATGTCCTCCGGCGAATGGACCGTATAGCCGTCGGCGCCCATGGCGCGGGCCATGGCGGCGAAGTCGGTAGTCGGCAGCTGGAAACCGATCTGCTCGGCGCCGGCCAGGCGCTGGCCGTGCTTGACCATGCCCAGCGCCTGGTCGTTGAGAATGACGAAGATTACGGTCAGTCCTTCGGCGACGGCGACCGAAATTTCCTGGCCGTTCATCATCAGGCTGCCGTCGCCGGTGATGCAGACCACCGGCACGTTCGGGTTGCCGGCCGCGGTGCCGACGGCGCCGCCGATGGCCCAGCCCATCGGGGCGAAGTCCATGGTCAGGCGCAGCCAGCCGGCGTCGGTCTGGCGGCGACCGTTGTCGCGTCGGCGACCGCCGCCGCTCAAGCGGCGCTCGCCGATCCGACGGTCGGCCGGGCTCAGATAGTGGGTGGACCACGCGACGCTGTTGCCCGCGTCGGCGAGAAAGCGCGTGCTCGGCGGAAACAGTCGGCCCAGGTCGTACATCAGGCGTTGCGGCGTGATGGGGCTGGCCATGCTGGTGTATTTCTCCGGTTCGGCCAGCATGCTTTCGTTGCTGGTGACGAGCAGCGGCGTTTCGCGGCTGTTGCGGTGGCGCTGGTATTCGGAGTCGCTGCTTTCGCGCGTTTTGTGGCTGCGTTCGATCAGCCGGTCGAAAATGCTGAGCAGGCGGCCGCGCACGTGCAGCCGGGCCATCGGCGAGCGGGCCAGGTGTTCGGCCGATTCGTCGATGTGCACCAGCTTGCTGTTGAGCAGGGAGTCGCTCCAGCCGCTGCTGGTCCATTCGTTCATGCTGGTGCCGACGGCGAGGATCAGGTCGACGCTGTCGTCGTTGAGCAGGGCGCTGGCCGACGGATGGCCGGCAAAGCCGAAAACGCCCCGGAACAGCGGATGGTAGGGGCTGACCAGGCCCTTGCCGTCGGGGGTGGTGACGAAAGGAATGTCGCGCAGGACCGCCAGCTGCAGGATCGAGCCGATGGCTTCGCCGCACCAGCCGCCGATCAGCAGGCGGACATTGGTCGACTGCTGGAGCAGGTCGACCAGCTGGTCGGTGGCGTCGGCATCGAGCAGTGAGGTCGGGCGGAGCTTGTCGGCGATGTCGTAGGAGGGCTTGCTGACCGGGCTGGGGCTTTTCATGATGTCCAGCGGGATGGTCAGGTGCACCGGCCCGCGCGGCGCGCGCACGGCCCGTTGCAGGGCGGTGATCAGTTTCGACTCGATCTGCTCGGGGTGCGAGATCAGCGAGTTGTAGCGGGTGCAGTGGCGGAACATGCCCAGCGTGTTGACGCCGGTACAGGCCGATTCCTGCAGGGCACGCTTACCGAAGGAGGGGAGCGACGGCTGGCCGGTGATGACCAGCATCGGGATGCCGTTGTCGAAGGCGCAGGCGACGCCGGTGATCAGATTGGTCGCGCCGGGGCCGGAGGTGGCACAGCAGACGCCGATCTTGCCGGTTTCGCGGGCATAGCCGTCGGCCATGAAGGCGGCGCCGGCTTCATGGCGGGCGACGATGGGGCGCGGGCCGCCGCGTCGGCTGCTGCGCGCCAGGGCGTTGTAAAGCGGCTCGATAGCGCCGCCGGGAACGCCGAAAACGTATTCGATGCCCATTTGTTCCAGGTAGGAAACGATCAGGTCGGCAACTTGGGTTTCGTTTTCTGCCGGCAGGGTTTCGATTTCCGTGTCGGCTGCCTCGTAATCGTAGGCAAGTGCAATGCGTGTGCTGTTCATCTGAGGCCCCTTGTTTTGTTGGTTCTTAAGTGGTGCATCTGATACGAGGGGAGCACTATCTACGACTTTCGTCATATTCATCGTGAGTTATTTCACGCATTTGTCAAATTTCGGCGAATTTGTCGAAGTTGCCTCCAGGGCCGCGATGAGGGGGCTTTACCGCCTGCGCAGGAGAGGGAAGCATAAGAAATAAGCGTTTTTCCCGGGGCGGTAGCGTGGCGGGAAAGGCTGCAAACGCCTGTCGCCAAGGGGCGAATAAACGTTCTTTATCCCCGTTTTGATGGGGTAAGTCTGTGGATAAGCCCTGGGCAAGTGCTGCAATCCTTTGTCTCACAAGGACTTTGTCTGCTTTGCTCAAGTTTTGAGCAAAGCTGCTACTTAAGTGCACATCAGGCTCTGGCAAATGCGGCGAGATAACATATAATATATAAGACTTGCGAGCCGGCCTCGGGACGCTGAAAGCCGAACCATTCGGCCGCCGCCATTGTCGTAAAATATTCGTTTCCCAGAGCAACCCTTTACGAAAGGAAGTCGCCGTGCTTGAAGCCTATCGCGCCCACGTTGCAGAGCGTGCAGCCCTCGGTATCCCCCCGCTGCCCCTGTCCAAGCAACAGACCACCGAACTGGTGGCCCTGCTGAAGAATCCTCCCGCTGGCGAAGAAGCCGCTCTGGTCGAACTGATCACCTACCGCGTGCCGGCCGGTGTGGACGACGCTGCCAAGGTCAAGGCCGAGTTCCTGGCCAAGGTCGCCAAGGGTGAAGAAGCCTGTGCGCTGATTTCCAAGGAAAAAGCTACCGAACTGCTCGGCACCATGCTCGGCGGTTACAACGTCAAGCCGCTGATCGACCTGCTGGCCTGTGGTACCTGCGGCACCGTCGCCGCCGAAGGCCTGAAGAAGACCCTGCTGGTTTTCGATTACTTCCACGACGTCGCCGAACTGGCCAAGGGCGGCAACGCCAATGCCAAGGCCGTCATGCAGTCCTGGGCCGACGCCGAGTGGTTCACCTCGCGTCCGGAAGTCCCGGCTTCGCAGAAGCTGACCGTCTTCAAGGTCACCGGCGAAACCAACACCGACGACCTGTCGCCGGCGCCGGATGCCTGGTCGCGCCCGGACATCCCGCTGCACGCGCTGGCCATGCTGAAGAACCCGCGTCCGGGTATCGAAGCCGACGAAGCCGGTTCGCGCGGCCCGATCAAGCAACTGGAGAAGCTGGCTGCCAAGGGCAACCTGATCGCCTACGTCGGTGACGTGGTCGGTACCGGTTCTTCCCGCAAGTCCGCCACCAACTCGGTGCTGTGGTTTACCGGCGAAGACATCCCGTTCGTCCCGAACAAGCGTTTCGGCGGCGTCTGCCTGGGTTCCAAGATCGCCCCGATCTTCTTCAACACGATGGAAGATGCCGGCGCTCTGCCGATCGAAATCGACGCCGGCCAGATGGACATGGGCGACGAGATCGAACTGAAGGTCGACGGCGTCTCCGGCAAGGTCACCGCCACCAAGAACGGTACGACGATCGCCGAATCGCAACTGAAGACCCTGGTCATTCTCGACGAAGTTCGCGCCGGCGGCCGTATTCCGCTGATCATCGGCCGCGGCCTGACCGCCAAGGCGCGTGAGGCGCTGGGCCTGGCCCCGTCCACCCTGTTCCGCCTGCCGCAGAACCCGGCCGACGACGGCAAGGGCTACTCGCTGGCCCAGAAGATGGTCGGCAAGGCCTGCGGCGTGACCGGCATTCTGCCGGGCACCTACTGCGAGCCCAAGATGACCACCGTCGGTTCGCAAGACACCACCGGCCCGATGACCCGCGACGAACTGAAGGATCTGGCCTGCCTCGGCTTCTCCGCCGACCTGGTCATGCAGTCCTTCTGCCACACCGCCGCCTATCCGAAGCTGGTCGACGTCAAGATGCACCGCGAACTGCCGTCCTTCATCAGCACCCGTGGCGGCGTTGCGCTGCGTCCGGGCGACGGCGTCATCCACTCCTGGCTGAACCGCCTGCTGCTGCCGGATACCGTCGGCACCGGCGGCGACTCGCACACCCGCTTCCCGATCGGCATCTCCTTCCCGGCCGGTTCTGGCCTGGTCGCCTTTGCCGCCGCCACCGGCGTCATGCCGCTGGACATGCCGGAATCGGTGCTCGTCCGCTTCAAGGGCGAAATGCAACCGGGCATCACGCTGCGTGACCTGGTCAATGCCATTCCGTTGTACGCCATCAAAGCCGGTCTGCTGACCGTCGAGAAGAAGGGCAAGAAGAACGTCTTCTCCGGCCGCATCCTGGAAATCGAAGGTCTGCCGAACCTCAAGGTCGAACAGGCTTTCGAGCTGTCCGACGCTGCCGCCGAGCGTTCCGCCGCTGCCTGTGCCGTCGCCCTGAACAAGGAGCCGATGGTCGAGTACATGCGTTCGAACATCACGCTGATGAAGTGGATGATCGCCGAAGGCTACCAGGATGCCCGCACCCTGAAGCGCCGCATCAACGCCATGGAAGACTGGATCGCCAACGGCACGCTGCTCAAGGCTGACGCCAACGCCCAGTACGCCGCGGTCATCGAAATCGATCTGGCCGAAGTCACCGAGCCGATCCTGGCCTGCCCGAACGATCCGGACGACGTCAAGGTCCTGTCCGAAGTCGCCGGCGCCAAGATCGACGAAGTCTTCATCGGCTCCTGCATGACCAACATCGGCCACTTCCGTGCCGCCGGCAAGGTCCTCGAAGGCAAGTCGGACATCCCGACCCGCCTGTGGATCGCTCCGCCGACCAAGATGGATGCGCTGATCCTGACCGAAGAAGGCTACTACGGCGTCCTCGGCAAGTCCGGCGCCCGTATGGAAATGCCGGGCTGCTCGCTGTGCATGGGCAACCAGGCACAGATCCGTAAGGGCTCTACCGCGATCTCCACCTCCACCCGCAACTTCCCGAACCGCCTCGGTATCGACACCCAGGTGTACCTCGGTTCCGCCGAACTGGCCGCCATGTGCGCCCTGGCCGGCCGCATCGTGAGCAAGGAAGAGTACATGGAGCAGATCAAGCTGGTGAATGCCAAGGCGGCCGAAGTCTATCGCTACATGAACTTCGATCAGATCCAGGACTTCGTCGAAGTCGCGGCTACGGTCGAGATGTAAGTTGCGAAAATCGACGCTTTTTAAGCGTCGACCGCAGTAAAAAGCCCCCGTCGGGAAACCGGCGGGGGCTTTTTTGTATTGCTACAAATTTATAAAACTCAGTTCATTACCTACCCTACAGCGCCCGCACTTTCACCGTCTTGCCCTTGACCTTGCCGGCGGAGAGTTTGCGTACCGCGTCACGGGCGAGGGGGCGGGCGATGGCGATGTAGGTGCTCTGGTCGGTGACGGTGATCTTGCCAACCTGTTCCCGCGTGAATTTCTGTTCTGTGCCCGCTTCGCCGGTCAGCGCGCCGAGCACGTCGCCGGGGCGAATCTTGTCCTTGCGCCCGCCGAGCATCAATAGCGTGGCCATCGGTGGCACCAGCGGCGCCTCGCTGTCGTGGCGCAATTCGCCCAGGTTGGCCCATTCCAGTTGGCAGTTCATCTGCTGGGCGATGGTCGCCACGCGGCGCTTGTCGCCCGGGCCACACAGGCTCAGGGCCCAGCCGTCCTGGTCGGCGCGGCCGGTGCGGCCAATGCGGTGGATGTGGATTTCCGGGTCGGGCGTCACGTCGACATTGATCACCGCTTCCAGCTGGTCGATGTCGAGGCCGCGCGCCGCGACATCGGTGGCGACCAGCACCGAGCAGCTGCGGTTGGCGAACTGGATCAGCACCTGGTCGCGCTCGCGCTGCTCCAGGTCACCGTTCAGGGTCAGCGCGTGGATGCCTTCGTGGCGCAGCACGTTCAACAGGTCGCGGCATTGCTGCTTGGTATTGCAGAACGCCAGCGCGCTCACCGGGCGATAGTGCTTGAGCAGCGTGGCCACTGCCTGCAGGCGCTGGTCCGGCTGCACTTCGTAGAAGCGCTGGCGGATTTTGCTTTCGGCGTGCTGTTCGAGCAGTTTGACTTCCTGCGGCTGGTGCAGGAACTGGCTGGCCAGTCGGGCGATGCCTTCCGGGTAGGTGGCCGAGAACAACAGCGTCTGGCGCTCCTTCGGGCAGCGCTTGGCGACGTAGGCGATGTCGTCGTGAAAGCCCATGTCCAGCATGCGGTCGGCTTCGTCGAGGACCAGCGTGGTCAGGTCGTTGAGCTTCAGCGTGCCGCGTTCCATGTGGTCCATGATGCGCCCGGGTGTGCCGACCACGATATGGACGCCGTTTTCCAGGCTGGTCGCTTGGTGGCGTAGCGCAGCCCCGCCGACTAGCGGTAGCACCTTGATGTTTTCCTCGAAGCGGGCCAGGCGGCGGATTTCCTGCGTCACCTGGTCGGCCAGTTCGCGCGTCGGACACAGCACCATGGCCTGCACGGCGAAGCGTTTCGGATTCAGCTTGGCGAGCAGGGTGAGGCCGAAGGCGGCGGTCTTGCCGCTGCCGGTCTTGGCCTGGGCGATCAGGTCGTGGCCGGCCAGCGCGAGCGGCAGGCTGGCCGCCTGGATCGGCGTCATGGCCAGATAGTTGAGTTGCTGCAGGGTGGCCAGCATGGCCGGTGGCAGCGCCAGGTCGGCGAAAGACGTGCCAGCGGTGGGGATCGCGGGGGCGCTCATCGGGCACTCAATTCTTGCGCTTCATAGTCAGCCCGGCTTGCGCTGGGGCAGGCAGGGCTGGCTGTCGGTTTCCGGTTTTCGGCTTGGACGGGATGCATCTGGGGAACCTCTGAAATGCGTTTTGAAGTGCAATGGGAAAGGGCGCGCCGGGGATGGCAGCGGCGGGCCAACATAATACGATGCCGGGGGGCATTCCCCCCGGAATGAAAGTGTCGCGGTCGGCCAGACCGCAACCGGGCTCTGGCCGGCCGCATCGTCACGGTGCTGGAGTATATGGAGCAGATCAAGCTGGTGAACGCCAAGGCGGCCGAAGTCTATCTCTAGATGAACTTCGACAAGATCCAGGACTTCGTCGAAGTCGCGGCGACCGTAAAGATGTAATTCGCGACAAGCGAAGCGTACTGCGTGTAGTTCGCCAAAAGCCCCAGTCGGGAAACCGGCCGGGGCTTTTTTGCGGGATCGGGGAACGGTATGCGTGACGGCTGGATTTATGGCACGACGAAGCCGGAGGGGCCGATGAACGACTTAGCAACAACTAGGTTGGAGAAGTAGACGGTCATTGGCGAAACTGCCGCCAGGAGGCCACCATGGTAGAAGTTGAGCCACACCGAATCGAGCTTGATGTTGCGTGCTCCGGTAGGATTTCCCGGCCAGTGCCGCACGCGGAAGTCAGTCTTTTCGAAGGCCAGCTGACCATTGATCCAGGTGCGCAAGATGCCGTCCTTATTGCCGCTGCCGTCGGCATTCACCGAATTGAGCTTGACGTAGCTGTCGATCACGAACCAAGTGTTTTTCGGAACGATGCCGAGCAGGCCAATACGCCAGTCGAAGATCGATCCCTTGGCCTCTGGCTGGTCGGCCCAGTAGCTGTAGTAATGAAGTCCCCGGTAACCGGCAGCAATGAGCGGGTTCGGCGTCCAGCCCGAACACGGCGTCGTGCTCTCGCAATCCGACGCGATGAAACCGCCACGGGCGCTCCAGCCGTTGGTGCCGTTCGAGGTATCACCGCCATTTCCCGCGTAGGTCGGCGCGTCAGGCCGAATCCAGGCGCGGCCCGTTGCCGGATTCGTAGCGAGGTACTGGTAAAAACCGTTGATCGGTATGGCGAGGTAATTGCGGCGAATATAGGTGCCGTCGAAACCGAAGGGAAATTTGCCGCCCATCGAATCGAAGGCTGTGCCGATCCGCGCATACGTGCGTATGTAGAGCTCTTCCGGTTCGTAACCAAGATTGGACCACAGGGACCAGCGGCCAAAGTCGCCGCCGAAGCCACCGGCTGGAATCGTCATCTTGTAGGCTTTTACACCCGGAGCAAGCGGGCGATAGTTCGGTTCCTGGGGATCAGTGTCACCGACGATGCTCCGATTGTTCTGGATTGTAGGGTCGCCGCCAGCCCACCACCAGCCGCGAAGATGCATGTCCAGATTAGGGAAACGCTCGACAAAAAGAATGTCGGCATGTCGCTCGATGCCTTCGTCGCGCGGAAAGAGCGCACCGATCCCTGTTCGTACCGGAATTGGTGTGAAGGTTTCGGTGAGGTCGACCGGGTATATGCCGAGAAGTGCTGAGCCTCCTCCGTACTGCGTTGTGGTCGACGTCATGTACAGGGTCGCGCTTTGCACAGTGCCGGTGATCTTGCTCAGGTCAAACCACAGAGCAATCCGCTCGTTCGTTCCCACCGTCATGATGGTTGCGGCATTGCCGCCGGGTGTCTGCGCCGATGTGGACAGGATGGCATCGGCCCCGGCACTGACGGTGTAAGTCTGGACCGACGTCTGTATTCTAAGTATTGGACGCTTGTTCGAATCGGCGGATTCACGGCTGAAATACTGGCCAATAGCCGGCCCGGAAATGGTCTTGACTATCCAGCCACGGTTCGGAATGCGGCCGGCGAGAGCGCTTTGATGCTGGCGGACCAAGTCTGTCACGTTGAAGGCCAATACCTGTTCGACATCTTTGTCGACAATGGTCGACGTTGCCCACGGGGTCGGTCCTTGCAGGACACGAGCCGCGTCGCTCCAATCGCCGCCCGCGTGCTTCCATGGAACGCTAATATTTCCACCCATCATGTATAGCCAAGTAGCTCCGCTATAGATCGAATCGGATACGCGCAAGGCCGTTTCTGGAATGATCGGAGGCTGACCGGGCGTTGGTGGAACTGGCGGGGCCGTCGGTGTCCGGATCGTTGCAGCACTTGATTGGGCGGAAATATTGCCAGCCTTGTCGAGTGCTGAAACCCGATAGTTATAGGTTGTATCGGCGGCAAGTGCGTTGTCGTTAAAGGCTGTTAGCGCCGTTTCGCCGACCAGAGCTCCGTCGCGGAACACTCGATAGCTAGTGACAGCCACGTTATCTGTCGAGGGGCTCCATGTGAGGTTAATCTGCGTCGGTGAGGCAGCCACTCCGGAAACAGCAGTTGGAGGGGAAGGCGCAGTCGTGTCAGGGGGCGGGACTGATGGTCCGGGAAGCGAGGTTTGCGGGAGGTCGACTGACTGAATGCCGATCGTTCCGGTGTCTCCCCCGTACTGCGTGGTGGTAGAGGTGAGAGTCAACGTGGCGCTAAGGATGCTGCCGCTGACTCCCGACAGATCGAACCAGAGCGCGATCCGTGATCCGGACTCGACCGACATCGCAGTGGCGGTGTTGTTGACTGGCGTCTGCGCCGACAAAGCCATCCAGGCATCTGCTCCTGCATTGAGCGTAACGGTCCCCGTACTCGTCGTTACCTTCAGTTTTGGCCGTTTCAGCACATCTCCATACTCGCGGCTGTAGAAATAGCCGAGCGCTGTGCCAGACTGCAGCCAGGCGATCCAGCCTGCGTTGGGTAATTGATCGCTACCAGTGGATTTGTGGCGACGGACCAGTTCGGTAACGTCGAAATTAAGAATCTGCTCCCTGTCGAAGTTGCTGATCGTCGCGCTCGCCCACGGCATGGTGCCCTGAAGCACGAGATTACGATCGCGCCAGTCGCCGCCCGGGTTTCGCCAGGCAATACTGTTCAAACCGGAGACCACCTTCAACCAAGTCGTACCGTCGGTCGTTGAATCGGAAATATGCAGCGGACTAACGGGAGGCGTGCTCGACTGTCCCACCGCCGTACCGGCCATCATGATCAGTACAAATGCAAGAAATCCGGCAAATGAATTGCAAATCCGATATGACATTAACGACTCCGCGTCCGGAACTGCCGAAGTGGGCAGTTCAAGGCGTAACACATTTTGATTTTCGTCCCGGGTACTTATGGAAACCGAATTTCGACAAAATCGAGACTTCCATAGAAAGACCACACGCGTCAGGGATCGGTTCCTAGTCCAATCGGAAGGGGGCGCCATAGTTTTTGGCTCTGCGTCCCACCCGGTGCATTGAACGGGCGAGTGATCTGGTTTGATCTGCTATGTTGCGATGGTTAAATTGACCGGCTACGGCACGGTGACCATAATCTGGATGCAGCTGCCGAAGCACTTTCTCGCTTTTTGCCGCACATGCAATTGCCACGATGCCTGGATTGACTATGATCGTCGGCGTGAGCGACATTACAGCCATGTTTGTTGGCTTGTTTTTATCATTTCTGTAGATTTTGTGTCTATTGCCGATGGAGAGTCGAATGGGCGCAGTGGGGCAAATTCGTCCCGGGCATTCCGTAGCAAAGAGCGCCGAAGAGGTCGTTTCGGGTTCTATGCTGAGGTGACGCAGCCGGAGACGGTGGTTGTGCTGGTTTTCTGCTACAGCAACTGCGATCTCCACTCCCTTGCCGAGGAAAATGAATCGCCGCTTTGCCATTGTCATGGTTGTCGGCTGCACCACCGCAGCAAAATCGGGCCGGCCGGTTACTAGGGGCACAGCCTGTCGGGATGATTTTTCTCGGCTTCCGCGCGCCATGTTGGTGCTGATCTCGACACGATGGCTCTCAAGGTCGAGCAGGCTTTCGACCTGTCCGATACCGACGCCGAGCGTTCCGCCGCCGCTTGTGCCGTCGCTCTGAACAAGGAGCCGATGGTCGAGTGCATGCGTTCGAATATCACTCTGATGAAGTGGATGATCGCCGAAGGCAGGATGCCCGTACCCTGAAGCGCCGCATCGCCGCCATGTGCGCCCTAGCCGGCCGGATCGTGCCGGCTGGCCTCTCGTCGAAGTGCTATTCAACGCCTTGCCGTGAGATAGAACACGGCATCATGCATTATGATGTGAGACTATTCATTGACTGCAACCGCGGGGAAGTCATGAACCAAGCCAATACCATTCAGGGGCGCCTGATCACGTTCAAGAACTGGCAACGGATGGCCGAACAGCAGACCGGCAAGAGCGCTCTGCGGCAGATACGAGAAATCCTTGCGTTGCGCAAAATGGGCGGCCGTTGTGGCCTAAGTGACTATTACTGGTACAAGCTTTACGATGCAGCCTACCTGAATGGCCGCGGCGTTCAGGATTTTCTTGGCTGGCGCCTGCAGGCGCAGGTGAGCTTGGCACTGAATCCTCGCCACGTGGTACTGCCGGCCTGGGACAAGATAGTGTTTATGACGCTTGCCGACTCCGTTGGGCTGCCGGTCGTCCCGACGGCAGCTACCTTCAAGGCATGCGCCCGTCTGCCTGGAATCTTTGGCAAGCATCTGCGGACACGCGACGAGGCTGCAGAATTCCTGCGTGATCCGTGTGTCTATCCACTGTTTGGCAAGCCGGCCTATTCGCAACAAGGCTACGGTAGCGCTTATATAGATCGATACGAGCCGGCACTGGACCGGCTGGTACTGCTCGATGGAGGGAGCATTTCCGTCGAAGAGTTCCTGAAGCGTCTAGATACCACAGTCGATTATCGCTATCACCGTCCGGAGTGTGGCTACCTGTTCCAGCGACCATTGCGGTTGGCCGAGCCAATCGAAAGTCTGACTGGCTGGAAAGCTATCTGTGGTGCGCGCGTCATCTGCCTCAACGGGCCCGAGGGCTCAATGCCACTGAGGGCAATCTGGAAGATTGCTGTGCCGCCCAACCATGTCGACAATTTCAGCCTCGGTAAATATGGGAATCTGCTGGCTGACATCGACCCGAGCAGCGGCAGCATTTCCCGCGTCATCGGGGGGTTGTGGCCGGAAACGCACTTGCTCGGTGAACATCCAGTGTCGGGCAATCCATTCACAGGTTTTCGACTCCCAGACTGGTCAGCGGTGATCAACTACTGTCAGATGATTGGCCAGATGATTCCGATGATGCGTATCCAGCACATTGATTTCGCCTTTTCAGACAGCGGTCCGCGCGTCCTTGAATTAAACGATATCGGAAGCACCGAACTCGCCCAGTTGCACGGACATGGATTGCTGACTGAAAGCGCTTGTCGTTTCATCAAGCGTTTCGGCAACGCCGATACCTATTCCTGGATCAAAGGGCTATAAGCGAATTGGAAGCAACGCTATCTGCAATAAAGAAAGTCTTGATTGAGGTCTCGAGCGGCTGCTGCGGTGTTTATCTAGTAGGCAAATGCTCTCGCCGCTATCGCTATCTGTAGAGCTTCGAGTCTGTGGGGAGAGGCAACCGCGTTGCAAGAGCAAGGCCATGTACCTCATACTCAGATATGCTTAGCGTTGGAGGGAACTGCATCGGCTTCGTTGATACTCAACGCAACGCCAGCGTTCCACTGGGCCATCACCAGCACTCCGCGGTTGTCTCCTATTTCGGATACGCAGTTACCCATTTCGTGATCCGCATCAAGATGCTCCGGCCCTGGCCTAGAGGTGCTGCCGTCGCCCCACAATAAGTAGCAGATGGGCGAATGCATGATTTTCGCATAACTACATACACTTCGGCCAAATCAAGCGCTTCGCTGGCATGGGCGATATTCCAGGCTCGTTGGTTGGCTTATTTTTGTCATTGCTGTAGATTTTGTTCGGGCTGGTTGACAGGCCGACTGAACCGTAAATGAGGAGAACAGAATGGGGGCAGCAGGGCTGATTCGTGCCGGGCATTCCGTAGCCAAGAGCGCTGCGGAGGCTGTCGCGGAGTTCCACAACCAAGTGATCCAGCCGGAGACGGCCTTGGTGCTGTTTTTCTGTTCCAGCAACTACGATCTCGATCCTCTGGCCAAAGAAATGAACCGCCGCTTTGCCGGGGTCACGGTGGTCGGCTGCACCACGGCGGGCGAAATCGGGCCAGCCGGTTACCAGGAGCACAGCCTGTCCGGGATGAGCTTTTCCGCCTCGGCCTTCGTCGCCGAGGTTGGGCATATCGATAATCTCCACGCCTTCGAAATCGCTGCCGGACGCGACTTTGCCGAGCGATTGCTCGAGCGGCTCGAAACGCGGACCTACGAAGGGTATTCGCGGAATAGCTTTGGGTTGCTGCTGATCGACGGGCTGTCCCTGCGCGAAGAACCGGTGACCCATGCTTTGCAGGACGGCCTGGGCGCCGTCCCGATGATCGGCGGCTCGGCCGGGGATGACCTCAAGTTCGAGCGGACGTGGGTTTTCCATGACGGCGCCTTCGCCACCGACGCCGCCGTCCTGGTCCTGATGTCGACACGGCTACCTTTTCATATCATCCGGACTCAGCATTTTGTTGCCGACAGCGAGCGCCTAGTCGTCACCGAAGTCGATGCAGCGAAGCGGATCGTCCACGAAATCAACGGCCTGCCTGCGGTGGACGAGTACGCCCGCCTGATAGGCGTGACGCCGGAACAACTGACGCCCAGCCATTTCGCCACCTGGCCGGTCGTGGTCATGATCGACGGGACCGATTTTGTCCGGTCGATTCAGCATTCCAATCCGGACGGCAGTCTGACCTTCTATTGCGCCATCGATGAGGGCGTCGTCTTGCGCGTGGCGCATGGCGAAGGGCTGCTCGAGAAGCTGGAGGCCACGTTCATCACGCTGGAGGACGAATTGGGCGAACTGGAGGGCACGCTGGTCTGCGACTGCATACTGCGTAACCTCGAAATTGCCCGGAAAGACCAGAAGGCAGCGGTTGGCGACGTCTTCCGGCGCTATAACGCAGTCGGCTTCAGTACCTACGGTGAGCAGTACGGCGGCGTACATATCAACCAGACCTTGACCGGCATTGCCATCGGCAGCGGGAAGCCGCGCCATGGCTGAGACCGCGGCCCCCGGTGACGAAGCCGCCCTGCGGGCGGAGATCGTTCGCCTGAACAAGATCGTCCAGTCCCTGATGAACCGCGCCGAGCGCGAGGCAGGGACCAAGCAGAGCAATTTTGGCCTGTTCCAGGATGCCGTGATGCTCGAGAAGCAGGTCCAGCGGCGCACGGCGGAACTGGAGGCGGCGCTGCGCGAGAACGAGCGCATCAACCGGGACCTGACCGACGAACGGGAAGAGCAACGGGTCCTTATCAAGAAACTCGAGGAAGCACACAACCAGCTGCTGCAATCCGAGAAACTGGCGTCGATCGGCCAGTTGGCTGCTGGGGTCGCGCACGAGGTGAATAATCCGATCGGCTTCGTCAATTCGAACCTGGGCACGCTGAACAAATACATCACCAAGTTACTGTATCTGCTGGATCTCTATGAAGCCGTGGAGAACGAGGTGCCGTCGGCTTCGCGCGAGCGCATCACGGCGTTCAAGGTCGAGATCGACCTGCCCTTCCTGCGCGACGACATGGTGGACCTGATCGGCGAATCGATCGAAGGCACTGCACGGGTGCGCCGCATCGTCCAGGATTTGCGCGACTTTTCCCGGCCCGGCGATTCGGAATGGCAGGCCGTCGATATCCATGCCGGGCTGGAAAGCACACTCAATGTGGTGTGGAACGAAATCAAGTACAAGGCCGACGTGGCGCGCGACTATGCCGACCTGCCGATGGTCGAATGCCTGCCGTCGCAATTGAACCAGGTCTTCCTGAATCTGCTGGTCAATGCTGCCCAGGCGATTCCCGGGCGCGGCGTCATTACCCTGCGCACCCGCCGCGAGGGCGAGCACGTTGCGATCAGCGTGCAGGACACCGGTTGCGGCATGCCGCCGGAAATCCGCGACCGGATTTTCGACCCTTTCTTCACCACCAAGCCGGTCGGGCAGGGGACAGGCCTGGGGCTTTCAGTAACTTACGGCATTGTCGAAAAACACGGTGGCCGCATCGAGGTGGCGAGCGAACTCGGCCAGGGAACCACCTTCACCGTTCGGCTGCCGGTCCGGCGAGCGACCTAGCTTCGGCCGGGGCGGATCAGGCGACGGGGATCTGGGCCAGGAACCGGTCGAGCTGGTTGGCGAAAGCCTGGCGGTCAGCCTGACTGAAGGCAGAAGGGCCGCCCGTCTCGATCCCGGCGCTGCGCAGTTCGTCCATGAAGTTGCGCATGGTCAGGCGTTCGCGGATGGTGGCCGTGGTGTACATCTCGCCGCGCGGATTGAGAGCGTGCGCGCCGCGTTCGATGACCAGCGCCGCCAGCGGGATGTCGGCAGTGACGACGAGGTCGCCGGCCGCCACTTGCGCAACGATGTGCGCGTCAGCCACGTCGAAGCCATGCGCCACCTGGATGGCGCGGATGAACTTCGACGGCGGCGTGCGCAGCATCTGGTTGGCGACCAGCGTGGTCTGGATCTGCCGACGCTCGGCGGCGCGGTAGATGATTTCTTTGATGACGCCCGGGCAGGCGTCGGCATCGACCCAGATTTGCATCGTCATCCTTATTTCGACAGCGGGGCGAATTCGGCCGGCACCCAGGCGTAGCCCTTGGCTTCCTTGCGGACGTGGCCGATGCCAGGGAAGGGCAGGTGCATGCCGGCGACCATCAGTTTTTCCTGGGCGGCCCGGTGGAAAATGCGCTTGCGGGTGGCGACGGCCTGTTTCTGATCGACGTCGAATTCGATGGCGACTTCCGGACGGGCGAACTGCACCGCATGGTTGTGCACCAGGTCGCCGAGGATGAGCAGGCGCTGGTCGTCGCTGTGGATCAGGTAGCTGGCATGGCCCGGCGTATGGCCGTGGGTGTCGACGCTGGTGACGCCGGCCAGCAACTCGCGGTCGCTGTCGAAGGTCTTCCACTTGCCGGCGGCGAGGTAGGGGGCGGCGGCGTCGCGGGCCATCTTGAAGAAGCCCTGGGCTTCCTTGGGGGCCTGGGCGGCGACGCTTTCGCTCAGCCAGAAATCGTTGTCGGCCTTGGCCGACCACACCTCAGCCCGGGCGAAGACACGCTGGCCGTCGGCGCTGACCAAGCCATTGACGTGGTCGCCGTGCAGGTGGGTGATGAGCACGGCATCGACCTGTTCCGGCGTGTAGCCGGCGGCTTTCAGGTTGTCGACGATGTTGCCGAGGCTAGGCCCGAACAGCTTGGCGGCGCCGGCGTCGACCAGGATCAATTGGCTGCCGGTGTTGATGAGATAGGCGTTGACCGCCGTCTGCACCTTGGGGCCTTTCAGGAACTGGCGAGCGAGCAGGTGCTGGATGTCGCGGGTGGTGATGCTTTTCAGCAGCTTCTCATCGAGATCGATGGCGCCGTCGTAGAGGGCGGTGACTTCGAAATTGCCGAGCATCAGGCGGTAGTAGCCGGGCACCTGCACCTTTTGCTGCGGGGCCTCGGCGACGGCAAAACCTGAAGCAAATACAAGAACGGCTGCGATGAGCAGGCCGCGCAAGGCGTTGTGTGCTGAGAATGAGGCGCGGGTCATTCAACTCTCCTGAGGGTTGGGGGATACCGGATAGAGTCCCCTCTTGGGCCGGAAGACGAATATTGCCACGTAGGCGTCGGTTGACAAATGCATCTCGGCACCGTTTCATGCTCGTTCCCCTGATTTGCTTGTCATTGCTGCTGAGGAGTCCGCTATGCACCAATCAATCGCAGGTCGCCTGTCCCTCGCTTGTCTGGTGCTATGGCTGGTGTCCGGTAATGCTGCCTGGGCGCAAGTGAGCGATAAATTGCCGCCGTCGCCGGATTACCTTGGCGAAATTCGCCGAGGCGTGGATGGCCGTCTGGTGGCACGTCCCGAGGCTGCTGTCGCCGTACAGGCTCTCGTTCCGGCGACCATGATTGTCGGCCCGGGTGAGAAAGTTGCCTCGGTTACCGAAGCCGCTAAACTGGCGCGTGACGGTGAGGTGATCGAAATCCGCCCGGGGCTGTATCGCGGGCAGCCGGCAATCTGGACGCAAAACAACCTGCTTATCCGGGGGAGTGGCGAGCGTCCGATCATGGTGGCCGACGGCAAGAGTGCCGAAGACAAGGCTATATGGGTAGTACGCGGTGGCAAGGTGCGGATCGAGAATATCGAATTCCGTGGAGCCAGAGTGGCGGATCTCAACGGCGCCGGCATCCGCTTCGAAAAGGGAAGCCTGACCGTTCGCCGGTGTGCCTTTTTCGATAACGAGATGGGTATCCTGACGGCCAGTGCTCCCGAACTGCTGGAAGTCCTCGACAGCGAATTCGGCGATGCTCCGAGACACAAAGGATCGCTGCATCACTTGCTCTATGTGGGGACCATCAGCAAGTTCATTCTGCGTGGCAGCCGCTTTTCCAACGGTTACCTCGGCCATCTGGTCAAGTCCCGCGCCCGGGAGAACCACATTCTCTACAACATGCTGGTCGATGGCGCCGGCGGCAAGGCTTCCTACGAGTTGGAGTTCCCTAATGGCGGTATCGCCTACGTGATTGGTAACACTATCGGGCAGAGTGCCGGGACCGACAATCCACGCATGGTTTCCTATGGTGCCGAAGGCGCGCGCTGGCCGGAGAATGCCTTGTACATGGCGCACAACACGCTGATCAACGATGCCTATGCCGGAACCTTTGTCAGCGTGTGGACGGAAAAACTAGGCGTCCCGGCAGAAGTCTGGCTGCTCAATAATCTGACGGTTGGCGCGGGTGACATGCCTAGACCTGCACAGGGTCGCTTTGACGGCAACAGGTCGGTGGGTCGCAGTGAGCTTGTTGACTATGGTGGCGTTCCTCTGAAACTGACCAACCTGTCGCCATTGCGCGGCGCGGTCCGACCGCCAGGTCAGGCACCGGGCATGGAGTTGTTGCCCGACGCCGAGTTTATCTTTCCGGCGGGTACTCGCCAGGTGCATCCGGCCAGTTCTCTTGTGCCGGGGGCATTTCAATAAGCGAAAGGGTGCTGGTCAGTCAGCTTGCCGGCCCATGGCCTCGCCCATGCGGATGGCGCCGGCCGGCGCCCAGTCCGGGTTGAAGGCCAGCGTGTTCTTCGGGAATAGCATGACAACCGTCGAACCGAGCAGAAAGCGGCCCATTTCGTCGCCTTTTTTCAACACGATGTTCTGGTTGTCGTAGCGCCATTCGCGCACCACGCCCGGGCGCGGCGGATTGACCGTGCCGTGCCAGACGGTGGCCATGCTGCCGACGATGGTGGCGCCGACCAAGGTCAGCACGAAGGGACCGCCGGCCGACTCGAAAACGCAGACGACGCGCTCGTTGCGGGCGAACAGGCCGGGCACGCCGCGCGCCGTGGTCGGATTGACCGAGAACAGCGCGCCGGGCACGTAGATCATCCGCATCAGCTTGCCGTCGCAGGGCATGTGGATGCGGTGGTAGTCGCGCGGACTCAGGTAGAGCGTCGCGAAACTGCCATTTTCGAATTGCGCGGCCAGTTCGCGGTCGCCGCCGACCAGGGCGGTGGTCGAATAGCTGTGGCCCTTGGCCTGGAAAATCTGGTCGCGCGCGATGGGGCCGAACTGGCTGATCGCGCCATCGACCGGGCTCAGGAAATCCGCCTCGGCGAAAGGCCGCGCACCGTCCTTGAGCGGACGGGTGAAGAATTCGTTGAAGCTCTTGTAGCTGGCGATATCCGGGTTGGCCGCCTCGGCCATGTTGACCTTGTAGCGTTCGACGAACCAGCGGATGACGCTCGTCGTCAGGCTGCCGGCCTGCGCCGAGGCCAGCTTGCCGGCGAGCACGGTCAGGGCCTGCTTGGGAATCAGGTATTGGGGCAGAACGGCGAGACGGTCGGACACGGATATGAATCCCGGCTAGGAAAACCGGCGATTATACGGGTTCGACGGTCGGCGCAGTCGGATCGGGAGCCTGCGACCAGCGCTCGCGCCGCCACTTTTCGCGCTCGCCGTTGGCACAGAAGGTCCACGCCACCAGCCGGCTCTGCTTCTGGCCCTGTGTCATCGGCATGATGCGCGATTCGACGACTTTCGCCTTTTTCAGTGCGGCTTCGATATGCACGATGTTGTCGGCTTTCGAGACCAGGCTGGTGAACCACAGCACCCGCTTGGGAATGCCAGCGCTCTGCTCGATCATCAATTTGACGAAGGCGCGTTCGCCGCCGTTGCACCACAGTTCGGTGCCGCCGCCGCCGAAATTGAGGCGAGGCTGGGCCGAGCCCTTCTTGGTGCCCGGCTTGCCCAGGTTGTTCCATTTACGCTGGCTGACGGCGAGCACCTCGTCCGGCGAGTTGTGGAACGGTGGATTGCAGATGCTCAGGTCGAAGCTTTCCCCGGAGCGGAGCAGGCCGGTGAAGATGTTGTCCCACACCGGCTGATGGCGCAATTCGATATCGGCCACCAGTTCCGGGTTCTTGCCGAGGATGGCCTGGGCATTGGCCAGGGCGGCCTCGTCGATGTCGGTACCGAGGAAGGACCAGCCGTATTCGGCGTGGCCGATCAGCGGATAGACCAGGTTGGCGCCAGTGCCGACGTCGAGGACGCGCACGCCGGGGCCGGTCGGGATGGTTTTCCGGTTGCAGGTGGCGAGCAGGTCGGCAACGCTGTGGATGTAATCGGCCCGGCCGGGAATCGGCGGGCACAGGTAGCCGGCGGGAATGTCCCAGCCCTTGACGCCGTAGTGGTGCATCAGGATCGCCCGGTTCAGCATCTTGACGGCGGCCGGGTTGGCGAAGTCGATGCTGGTCGTACCGGCCGGCGTCGTCTTGATGTGCTTGGCCAACGCGGCCGACGTGGCCGTCAGGGCGGCAAGATCGTAACCTTCGGCATTCTTGTTGCGGGGATGCATGCGGCGATTCCTTGAAACGGGGCGCTATTGTCCCATGGCTGGCCGCTCAATGCTCCTTGCCGTCGATGCGCGGCTGCATCAGCATCGGGATGTAGCGCCAGGCAATGATGCCGAAACTCAGCAGCCAGCAGGTGGCCGCCGCGTGGATGCAGGCCAGATAGGCGCCGGGGACGAACTGCGGCACGACGACGCGGACGGCCAGCGCGATGAGCATGATGTAGAGCACGGCGCGGTCGAGGCCGTCGAAAACCACCTTGCGCCCGGTATGCCCCTTGGAGATGCGCATGATCATGGCCGGGATGACGCTACCCATGGCGCCGAAGGTAAACAGATGTACCGACACCGAGCCGATCCATACGAAATTGATCACGTGGCCGAGGGCCTCGATCAGCAACTGGCCGACGATGGCCAGATAACCGACGTACATGATGCCGATGTCGATGCGCTTGAAGGCCAGTTGGGGCTTCCAGAAGGCGAAACGGATGAGCAGCAGCACGGCCAGCGCCAGCGACAGGGCGGCGGTCAGCGGGCGGGGCAGGGCAAATTCGAAGACCAGCAGCAGGCCGAGCAGCTTGATCGGCATGTCCAGCTTCGGCTGGCGCAGGATCTGGGTCTGGAAGGCGGCCTTCATGAAGCCGGTCAGCGTGCGTTCGAGCATGACCAGGAAAGCCAGGCGGAACAGGGCGATGGCCATGCCGTAGCCGGCCGTGAAGTCGTTGCCGTAGAGCATCAAGTACTTGGCGAACAGGAAGGCTGGCAGCATGACCATGAAGAAGGCGTTGTCGCGATAGCTGTCCTGGCTGCGGTAGCGGATCAGCGTCCACAGCAGCATGAGGGCGATGCTTCCGAGGAAGGCGTTGTTGGCCAGCATGGCGAGCGGCAAGGGCAGGCCGCCGCCAAAGCTCATGGCCAGCCGTTCGACGATCCAGGCGCCGGCCAGCAGCATCAGGGCAGGGCCGTGGTAGCCGCGGATATTGACCCAGTTCTTGGTCGAGGTGAGCAGGAAGCCGCCGAGCACGGCCCAGCCGAAACCGAAGAACATCTCGTGGGCGTGCCACTGCACGGAGGTGAAGGGGGCAGCGGGGGCCGGCAGGCTGCCGCTGAAAATCAGCGCCCAGGCGACAGGCAGGATCATGCCGGCCAGGCAGGCCAGGATGAAGAACGGGCGGAAGCCGACGAGCCAGAGCGGGTGAGTGTGTGGAAACATGGCGAACCATTGGCCGGGTTGTGCATCGAAGTGACAAGTTTAGCGACACTCTGGTTCGGCAAACTTGATTTATACCGGGCTTGTCACGCATCGCGCCGCACAATGGCGTAAAATCCTACCCTTGGCCGAAGGTGAGGGGTTGTTCGGCTGGTTTCGATAAGGACAAAGATGAAGCGTGTGGATGATTTCCGCTTGCGGCTTGGCAAGCATGAGCTCGTGCCGATCATGATCGGCGGCATGGGAGTTGATATTTCGACGGCCGATCTGGCCCTGGAAGCAGCCCGTTTGGGCGGCGTCGGGCACATTTCGGATGCGATGATCAACACGGTCTCCGACCGTCGCTATGAAACCAAGCACGTCAAGGAAAAGCTCGCGCTCTACAAGTACAACGTACTGAACGAGGACAAGTCGTCGGTCAAGTTCGACCTCGGCCGCCTCGAAGAAGCGACGCGTCTGCACGTCGAAGCCACCATGGCTCGCAAGCAGGGCACCGGTCTGGTCTTCATCAACTGCATGGAAAAGCTGACCATGAACGCGCCCAAGGAGACGCTCAAGGTCCGCATGTCCGCCGCGCTCGATGCCGGCATCGAAGGTATCACGCTGGCGGCCGGCCTGCACCTCGGCTCCTTTGCGCTGATCGAGGATCATCCGCGCTTTCGCGACGCCAAGCTGGGCATCATCGTGTCGTCGGTGCGTGCCCTGCAGCTGTTCCTGAAGAAAAGCTCGCGCACCAATCGCCTGCCTGACTACGTGGTCGTCGAAGGCCCGCTGGCTGGCGGCCACCTCGGCTTCGGCATGGACTGGGCGCAATACGACCTGGCGACCATCGTCACCGAAGTCATCCGGTACCTGAAGGATGAGCATCTCGATATTCCGGTCATTCCGGCTGGCGGCATCTTCACCGGTTCCGACGCGACGGGTTTCCTGGAAAACGGCGCCGCCGCCGTCCAGGTGGCCACCCGCTTCACGGTGGCCGAAGAGTGCGGCCTGCCGACCGACGTCAAGCAGGAATACTTCAAGGCCAGCGAAGAGGATATCGAGGTCAACCAGATTTCGCCGACCGGCTATCCGATGCGCATGATCAAGAAGAGCCCCGGCATCGGCGATGGCATCCGTCCGAACTGCGAAGCCTACGGCTATCTGCTCGACGCCAGTGGCAAGTGCGCCTACATCAGTTCCTACAATCGCGAGGTTGCCGAGCATCCGGGGGCACGCAAGGTTCAGGTCTGGGACAAGACCTGCCTGTGCACCCACATGCGCAACTTCGACATCTGGACCTGCGGCCAGCTGACCTATCGCCTGAAGGATACGACCCTGCGTGCCGATGACGGCAGCTATCGCATTCTTTCAGCCGAGCACATTTTCAAGGACTATCAGTTCAGCACCGATAACAAGATCGCCTTGCCGGAAGCATGAGCGACTAGGGAGTGCGGCCGGCCCTGGGGCGGCCGCAATCGGGCGCTCGGCCCGATGATGTTTTGGTTACGGATGGTCACGCGGGCTGTGCCGATAGTGGAGCGAAAAATAAGGGGAAGGATGTTCGGCGTTGCCGTGGCCGTTTGCGCCGCCTTGCCGCTTCCCGCCCTTGCCGCCGCCTCGGAAAGCGACTCGGGCTTTCGCCTGCACGGCTTCGGCACCGTGGGCATGGCGCGGACGACCAGCGATGAACTCGAGTTCGTCCGCGATCTGTCGCAGCCCAGCGGCATCAAGAAGCACTGGGATGGCCGCAACGACAGCGTTTTCGGCTTGCAGGGCGAATGGCAGGCCACGCCGCAACTGTCGGCGGTCGTTCAGGCGACGGCCAAATACCGCTACGACCGTTCGTACAACCCCGAGATCGCCTGGGCCTATGTCCGCTACGAACCGGCGCCGAGCGTAACGCTGCGCCTCGGCCGTCTAGGGACCGAATTCTTCATGCTGGCCGACTCGCGCTGGGTCGGCTATTCCTACCTGACGGTCCGCCCGCCCGGCGATTATTTCTGGTATCTGCCGTTCTACAGCATTCACGGCGGCGACGCGGCCTATTCGCTGTCGCTCGGGGAAAGCCTGCTTCGCTTCAAGGCCTTCTACGGCAATTCGGATGGCAAGATCCCGCTGGCCGACCGGCAGTGGGACATCAAGGGCTCCCCGATGACCGGGGCGTCGGTCGAATACCAGTTTTCGTCCTGGCAGGTCAGGGCCAGCTACGCCAATATCCATTTCAAGAACGATTTGCCGCTCGCCGGCGTTCTGCAGGCCTATTCGCCCGATCCGTCCGCTTCAGAAAATTTCCTGGCGACCAGGAACAAGCGCAGCGACTACTATTCGCTGGGGGTGGTCTACGATCAGGGGCCGCTGCAGGTACAGTTGATGCTGAACCGCATCGAACAAGGCAGCAATGCACTGGAAAGTTCTGAAGGCGGTTACGCCCTGGCCGGCTACCGGGTGGGCGATGTAACGCCGTATGTCGGTTATTCGTGGGTTCGTTCCGAGCAGCGGAACAAGGCAGGGCGCTACGCCATTGAGGCCAAAATCATGGCCGATTCGCACGCCGACCAGAAGACGAATATCGTCGGCATGCGTTGGGACCTTGCCCGAAACATGGCGCTTAAGGCACAGTGGGATGGTATTCGTGGCGAAACCACTTCGATCTTCCCCTATCGCAATGACCCGGCCACCGGCCGTTGGTCAGGGAGCATGGATGTCTACTCCCTGACTTTCGACTTCATCTTTTGACCATGCCGATCCGTCGCCTGCTCCTGCTCTGCATGACCTCCTGGCTGCTGCTCCAGCCGGCGGCGGAGGTGCGTGCCGAGCTGGTGGTCGTCGTCAATGCACGCTGCGGCGTGGCCGCGATGACACGCAACGAAGTGATCAATGCCTTTTTCGGGCGTAGCCGCCAGTATTTCAACGGGGTCGAAACGCAGCCGGTGGACATGGTCGATACGCATCCGGATCGGGCGCGTTTCTACGACGCGCTGGTCGGCAAGGAATTGTCGGAAGTCAATGCCTACTGGTCCCGGCAGGTGTTTTCCGGGCGCCTGCAGCCGCCGGTCAAGGTCGGTACGCCGGAAGAAGTCCTCAAGTGGGTTGTCTCCCATCCGGGCGGCATCGGCTTCGTCGAGTTGTCCAAGGCCGATGCCCGCGTCCGCGTGGTGTATGAATTGCCGAAATGAGTTGAGGTTTTATTGAACATTGAGCTGATCGGCATGGTCATCATCTTTGTGACCATTGCAATTATTGTCATTAAGTCGCGATAATCTTTTTACCGCTGCATCCTGCATGATGGGAGCGCGTTACAAATTTAGACGACAAGGAGACAATCATGACCAGAAGAATGATCAGGAACTTGCTCGATGGCCGAAGTCTGGTCACGGCAACCAAGGACATGACCGTACGGGCGGCCTGCCGCCTGATGACGGACAACAAGATCGGCGCCCTGCTGGTCGTCGAGAATGCCCGGATCGCCGGCATCTTCACCGAGCGCGACGTCCTGAACAAGGTACTGTCGGCGGGGCTTGATCCGGATTCGACTCAACTCGAGAAGGTGATGGCGAGCGACCCGCAGACCATCAATATCGACAAGCCGCTGGCCTACGCCTTGTACATGATGGCCGAGGGCGGCTTCCGCCACGTGCCGGTGGTCGATAAAGCCGGTACGCCGGTCGGCATGGTTTCGGCCCGCGACGCGCTGGGCCAGGATATGGTCGATCTGGAGCGCGAAATGAAGCATCTCCAGGAGCTGGAGACCTCTATCGGTTACTGACCGCCAGGCCAGCCGAAACGCGCCAGCAGCGCGGCGAAATCGCCCGCTACTGGCGCTTTTATTTGTAGTCGCTCACCGCTGTCCGGGTGGTCGAATACCATGCCGGTGCAGGCCAGCAACAGGCGCCCGCAACCCAGCTCCTCGGCGAAATAACGGTTATGCCGGCCTTTGCCGTACGTGGCATCCCCGATGATCGGGTGGGAAATGTGCTTCAGGTGGCGCCGAATCTGGTGCCGTCGTCCGGTTACCGGCTCGAGTTCAAGCAAGGCATAACGGATGCTGGGGTAACGATCGATCGCCACCGGCAGTTCGATTTCCGCCAGTTTGCGAAAATGCGTCAGTGCCGCCTGGGCCTCGGTGCTGCTGTCGCTGCCCTGGAATTCGTAGGCGTCACGCTGCCGCGATAGCGGGTGATCGATGCTGCCGCTGGTCGGCGGATGGCCGCGGACAACCGCCCAATAGCGCTTGTCGATAGTGCCCTGTTCGAACTGCTGGCCCAGCCGCCCGGCGATCTCCGGGCTCAGGCCGAAGAGCAGGATGCCCGACGTGCCGCGGTCGAGCCGGTGCGCCGGCCATACCCGCCGGCCGATCTGGTCGCGCAGGATCTGGATGGCGAAGCGGGTTTCGTGGCGGTCGATTTCCGAGCGGTGGACGAGCAGCCCGGGCGGCTTGTCGATCACGACGATGGACTCGTCGCGATAGAGGATCGGCAGTTGCTCAGCCAAAGAAGCGGCTCTTCGCCTCGGTCTGAATCGTCATGCCCGTGACGTGGGCACGCTCGAGCAACTCCCAGTAGTAGCGGTAGGAGGCGCGGTCGTGCAGCTTGCCGTCGTGCTGGATCGGGCCCCAATCCTTGTCCTGGGCGGCGATCAGGATTTCGGCAGCGGCCTGTACCTCGGAAAAATCGGGTCGCATGGCTTCAACGATGGGCACGATCTGGTTGGGGTGGATGCTCCACATGCGCAGATAGCCGAATTCCCGCCGGGCGCGCTGTGCATCGTTGCGGATGGTTTCGATGTCCTTCAGTTCGGTCGTCACGTTGTGCGACGGCACGGCACCGCAGGCCAATGCGGCGGCGCTGATTTCGCACTTGGCGCGGGCGACCAGCGGGTGCTCGAACTGACCGGGGCTTTTCATCGCGCTGCCGGGAATGGCACCGTGATGGCCGGAAACGAAATCCATCAGGCCAAAATCGAGGCTTTCGACCCCGGGCAGGGCGGCGATTTCCCACACTTCGCGCAGTGCGCCATGCGTCTCGATCAGGACATGCACCGGAATACGGCGTTCTATGCCGAACTTGCGCTCGATTTCGCGCAAGGCTTCGATCTGGACCTGGACATCCCCGGCGCTGCACGGCTTGGGCAGAGTGATGAAGGGCAGGCGGTTGCCGGCGATACCGACCAGGATTTCCATGTCCTGCTGCCAGTGGGGGTGTGTGACGTCGTGGACGCGGGCGCCAACCCGGTGGAAACGGTTGTCATCGCTCATGATCACCGCAGCGGCCATTTCGGCATGCTCGCGTTCGGCACCGGCATGGGCACCATCTTCGCAGTCGCAGGTGATGTCGAAAATCGGCCCCAGTTCGTTCTGCAGTTGCAGGGCCTTGCGCATCAGTTTTTCCGAACCGGCGTAGTGATCGACGGCGGGCAGGACCGGGAAGGGCTTTTCGCCGGCAAAGAGAACGGCTTTCGGATGGCGCATGCTGGTTGTTGGAGTCGGGTTGGTAGGGTTTGAGCCAAAAACAAAAGGGCCGCGGTATTTTACCGCGGCCCCTGATTTTGCTAACTGCTAATAACTAGCAGCTAATGACTGCCTTACAGCATGTCCTTGACGGCTTCTGCTTCGTCGGTCAGTTCCTTGAGGGTGATGTTGATCTTCTCGCGGCTGTATTCGTCGATTTCCAGGCCTTGGATGATCTTGAAGGAATTGCCCTTGCACTCGCACGGGAAGCCGAAGACGATGCCGGCCGGAATGCCGTAGGAACCGTCGGACGGAACGCCCATGGTGACCCAGTCGTTGGAGCCGAGGACCCAGTCACGGACGTGGTCGATGGCGGCGTTGGCAGCGGAAGCAGCGGAAGACAGGCCGCGGGCTTCGATGATGGCGGCGCCGCGCTTGCCGACGGTCGGCAGGAAGACGTCGTTGTTCCAGGCGTGATCGTTGACCAGGGCCTTGACGTTGTCGCCGTTGGATTCGCAGTTGCGGTAGTCAGCATACATCGTGGGCGAGTGGTTGCCCCAGACGACCAGCTTCTTGAACGAAGAAACGGTGCGGCCGGTCTTTTCGGCCAGTTGCGACAGGGCGCGGTTGTGGTCCAGACGCAGCATGCCGTGGTAGTTGTTCGGGTTGGTGCGGCCAACCTTCTTGGCGGCAGCAGCAGCGATGTAGGCGTTGGTGTTGCACGGGTTGCCGACGACCAGAACCTTGACGTCTTCCTTGGCGTTCTCGGCAATGGCCTTGCCCTGAACGGTGAAGATGGCGCCGTTGGCGGTCAGTAGGTCGGCACGTTCCATGCCCTTGGTACGGGGGCGGGCGCCAACCAGCAAGCAGACGTCGGCATCCTTGAAGGCGACGTTCGGATCATCGGTGGCAACCATGCCGGCCAGCAGCGGGAAGGCGCAGTCGTCCAATTCCATCATGACGCCCTTGACGGCTTGCTGAGCCTGCGGCAGGTCGAGCAACTGGAGAATGACCGGCTGGTCTTTGCCGAGCATTTCGCCGGAGGCGATGCGGAACAGCAGGCTATAACCGATCTGGCCGGCGGCGCCGGTAACGGCAACGCGCATGGGGGCTTTGGACATAAATCGCTCCTGTATTGAAAAGCGTGGTTGAAATTGTGCGGGTCTTTGTTTGTCCGGCTTCGTTTTGACCTTGCGTGGTTAGCCGGAACAACAGATTGTCGATGTTAGAAGTTCGGCGTTTCCCTGTCAATTCATCATCTGTCTTATATAAGACAACTTTTCGTGGACGGTCTGCCCGAAATGTGCTGAAATTTCGGCCCATGACTCGCGACGCTTCCCGTCCTTCCCGCCCCGCTTCGCCGACCTTCAGTCCGCTCTATCGCCAGATCAAGGATTTCCTGATCCGCAGTCTCGAGCAGGGCGAGTGGGGGCCGGGTGATGCCATTCCCAGTGAAGGCGAGCTGGCGGTGCGTTTCAGCGTCAGTCAAGGCACCGTGCGCAAGGCGATCGACGAGATGGCGGCCGAGAATCTTCTGGTCCGTCGCCAGGGCAAGGGGACTTTTGTCGCCACGCACAGCGATCCGCGTTCCTTTTATCGCTTTTTGCGGCTGGTTCCCGATAACGGCAAGGCAATGCCGACCGTCAGCGATCCCTTCTACTGTGAATCCATCGCTGCGACACCTGAGGTAGCCGCTGCGCTGGGCTTGAAGGCGGGTGATCGCGTGCTGCTCGTCAAGCGTTTGTTGCGCTTCGACGGCGAGCCAGTGGTTTTCGATGAAATCTATCTGGCGGCCGATCTGTTCGATGGTTTGACCCTCGAACGCCTGCGCGGTGGTGACCGTTCGCTGTACAGCCTGTTCGAAAGCGATTTCGGCGTTCGCATGATAAATGCGGAAGAGCATTTGCGGGCGGTGGCGGCGGATGCGCAAAGTGCGGAGCTGTTGGGGGTTGGTTCGGGTGATCCGCTTCTCCTTGTTGAGAGGACGGCTTACACCTATGGCAATAAACCGGTGGAGTGGCGTCGCGGGCTGTATTGCACGCGGCATCATTATTACCGGAACGATTTGGGCTGAGAGAGAAATCATGCTTTCGGATTAGGTCGTAAAGCGCCCGGAGTGGCGTCTTTGGCTTGGTTTTGAATGTATAATTACCGTTCTTTTCAAACCACGTACAAGCGGATAACCGCATCTTTACGCGAGGGATGACGTTCATGGCAGAAATGACCATCAAGAAACGTCCAAAAAACTTGGACTTGACTACAATCAGGCTGCCGTTGCCTGGCAAGGTTTCAATTCTTCACCGCGTCAGCGGTGTTGGCTTGTTCCTCTGCTTCCCGGTAATGCTCTGGCTCTTCGGCGCCAGCCTGGGATCTCCTGAAAGCTTTGCCTCCTTCAAGGCAGTTGCCGGCATGCTGCCGGTCAAGGTCATTCTGGCCGGTTTGCTGTGGGCATTTGTTCACCACTTCTGCGCCGGTATCCGTTTCCTGCTGCTCGACCTGCATGTCGGTATCGAGAAGGAGGCTGCCCGCCAATCCGCGGCTGTCGTCTTCGCTGTCAGCATCCCGCTGACCCTGATCCTGTGGGGGGTTCTGCTGTGATCAATCGTATCGTTGTCGGTGCCCACTACGGTCTGAAGGACTGGATCGCGCAGCGCGCCACCGCCGTCATCATGGCCGTCTATTCCGTGCTGATCGCCGCAGTGCTGCTGGTCGTGCGTCCGGGTACCTTCGAAGCCTGGCAGGGTATTTTTGCCAATGGCGTCATCAAGTTCCTGACTTTCCTCTTTTTCGTCAGCCTGTTCTACCACGCCTGGATTGGCGTGCGTGACATCTGGATGGATTACGTGAAACCGACCGGCCTGCGCCTGTCCCTGCACGTTCTGACCATTGCTGCTCTGGTGGGTTACACCGCGTGGGCTGCTGCGATTCTCTGGAGGCTGTAAGCGTGAGTATTCCTGTTCTGAAGTTTGATGCGGTCATCGTCGGTGCCGGTGGCGCCGGTCTGCGTTCCGCGATCCAATTGTCCGAAGCCGGCCTGAAGACGGCCGTGCTGTCCAAGGTTTTTCCGACCCGCTCGCACACCGTTGCAGCGCAGGGCGGTGTGGCCGCTTCCCTGGGTAACTCCGAGGAAGATCACTGGACGTGGCACATGTACGACACCGTCAAGGGTTCCGACTGGCTCGGCGACCAGGACGCCATCGAGTTCATGTGCAAGAAGGCCAACGAAGTGGTCGTCGAGCTCGAGCACTACGGCATGCCGTTCGACCGTACCGACAACGGCAAGATCTATCAGCGCCCGTTCGGCGGCCACATGTCGAATTTCGGCGAAAAGCCGGTGCGTCGTTCCTGCGCGGCCGCTGACCGTACCGGTCACGCCATGCTGCACGCCATGTACCAGCGCAACGTCAAGGCCAACACTCAGTTCTTCGTCGAATGGATGGCTCTCGACCTGATCCGTGACGAAGAGGGACACGTCCTCGGCGTCACCGCCATGGAAATGGAAACCGGCCAGGTTGTCATCTTCCACTCCCGTGCCACCATCTTCGCGACCGGCGGTGCCGGCCGTATCTTCTACTCTTCGACCAACGCCTTCATCAACACCGGCGACGGCCTGGGCATGGCGGCGCGTGCCGGCATCCCGCTCGAAGACATGGAATTCTGGCAGTTCCACCCGACCGGCGTGGCCGGTGCCGGCGTGCTGATCACCGAAGGCGTGCGCGGCGAAGGCGGCATCCTGCGTAACTCCAGCAAGGAACGCTTCATGGAGCGCTACGCCCCGAACGCCAAGGATCTGGCGTCGCGTGACGTGGTTTCCCGCGCCATGGCGACCGAAATCAAGGAAGGCCGCGGCTGTGGCGTCAACAAGGACTACGTCCTGCTCGACATCACCCACCTCGACCCCGCCACCATCATGAAGCGCCTGCCGGGTATCCACGAAATCGGCCTGCAGTTCGCCGGTGTCGACTGCCTGAAGGAGCCGCTGCCGGTCGTTCCGACCTGTCACTACCAGATGGGCGGTATTCCGACCCACTACTCTGGCCGCGTCGTGATGCCGCAAGGTGGCGATATGAATGCCGTCGTTCCGGGCTTCTATGCCGGCGGCGAATGCGCCTGCGCCTCGGTGCACGGCGCCAACCGCCTCGGCACCAACTCGCTGCTCGACCTGCTGGTCTTCGGCAAGTCGGCCGGTGACTCCGCTGTCGAAGATCTCAAGGCCGGCAAGGCCCACCGCGAACTGCCGAAGGACGCCGCCGACAAGTCGCTGGCCCGTATCGCCGCCATCGACAACCGCAAGGGCGGTGCCAATGTGCATGAAACACGCCTGGCCATGCAGCGCACCATGCAGGATCACGCCGGTGTGTTCCGCTTCGGCGATATGCTGAAGCAGGGCGTCGAGAAGATCCTCGAAGTCGAAAAGGCCGCTCGCCAGCTCGAGATCAAGGACAAGTCGATGGCCTGGAACACGGCCCGTACCGAAGCCCTCGAAATGGAAAACCTGATCGAAGTCGCCAAGGCCACGATGATCTCCGCCGAAGCCCGCAAGGAATCGCGCGGTGCCCACGTCCGCGACGACGCGCCGGATACCGCGGAATTCCCGAATGGCCGCAACGATAAGGAATGGCTGAAGCACACGCTGTTCTCGCCGGTTGATAACTCGATCACCTACAAGCCGGTGAACATGCAACCCCTGACCGTCGAGCCTGTTGCGCTCAAGACGCGCTCGTACTAATTGGAGTCCAGAATGAGCAAACGCATGGTTCAATTCAGCATCTATCGCTACGATCCGGACAAGGATGACGCGCCGTACATGCAGGATATCTCGGTCGAAATCGAACCGACCGACCGCAAGCTGCTGGACGCGCTGACCAAACTGAAGGCCAAGGACGACACGATTTCCTATCGTCGCTCCTGCCGTGAAGGCGTCTGCGGTTCCGACGCCATGAACATCAACGGCAAGAACGGCCTGGCCTGTCTGACCGACATCGACAGCCTGAAGCAGCCGATCGTGCTGCGTCCGCTGCCCGGCCTGCCGGTCATTCGCGACCTGATCGTCGATATGACTCAGTTCTTCAAGCAGTACCACTCGATCAAGCCGTACCTGATCAACAACGATCCGGCTCCGGAACGCGAGCGTCTGCAATCGCCGGAAGATCGCGAAGAACTGAACGGCCTGTACGAGTGCATCCTGTGCGCCTGCTGCTCCACGTCCTGCCCGTCGTTCTGGTGGAACCCGGACAAGTTCGTCGGGCCGGCCGGCCTGCTGGCCGCCTACCGTTTCATCGCCGATACGCGCGACCAGGCCACCAACGAGCGCCTCGACAATCTCGAGGACCCGTATCGCCTGTTCCGTTGCCATACCATCATGAACTGTGTTGACGTGTGCCCGAAGGGTCTGAACCCGACCAAGGCCATCGGCAAGATCAAGGACATGATGGTTCGCCGCGCCGTCTGATGGAGCGGGCGGACTACGAACGCCTGCGCTGGCGCTGTATCCGTCGTGCGCTTCTCGAACTCGACATCACGCTGACGCGTTTTCTCGATGACGGGTTTGACAAGCTGACCGACGAGCAGCAGCAGGTGTTCGTGGAATTGGCCGATATGGAGGATCACGAGCTCTGGTACTGGCTCAGCGGCAAGACCGAGTGCGATGATCCTCGTTTCGCGCCTATCGTGGCGGCGATTCGTAAGAGTTGAGTAAGGTTTATGTTCTAACTTTGGAACGTTTACCGCTTTTTTGGCAGTGCAGTGACAATCAACACCTGTAAAGGGAAGACACCATGACGACCGAACGCAAGGCAACTTTGACAATCGATGGGCAGGCTCCCGTCGATTTCCCGATCATGTCTCCGACGCACGGCAACGACTGCGTCGATATTCGCACGCTCGGTGGCAAGACCGGTTTGTTTACCTACGACTCCGGTTTCCTCTCCACCGCCAGCTGCAAGTCCAAGGTCACCTTCATCGACGGTGACAAGGGCGAGCTGCTGTACCGCGGCTACCCGATCGAGCAACTTGCCGAAAACTGCAACTTCCTCGAAGTGACCTATCTGCTGAAGAACGGCGAACTGCCGAATGCCAAGCAGAAGACTGACTTCGAAAACACCATCAAGAAGCACACGATGGTGCATGAGCAGCTGACCAAGTTCTACTCCGGTTTCCGTCGCGATGCCCACCCGATGGCCGTCATGACCGGTGTCGTTGGCGCCCTGTCCGCCTTCTACCACGACGCCATGGACTTCTCCGACGTCGAGCACCGCAACGTCAGCTTCAACCGCCTGGTTGCCAAGCTGCCGACCATCGTTGCCATGGCCTACAAGTACAACACCGGCGCCCCGTTCATGTATCCGGACAACGAGCTGGACTACACCGCCAACTTCATGCGCATGATGTTCGGCAATCCGTGCGAGAAGTACGTGCCGAACCCGGTGCTGGTCAATGCCCTGGATACCATCTTCACGCTGCACGCCGACCACGAGCAGAACGCCTCGACCTCGACCGTGCGTCTGGCTGGCTCCTCTGGTGCCAACCCGTTTGCCTGTATCGCGGCCGGTATCGCCTGCCTGTGGGGCCCGGCCCACGGCGGTGCGAACGAAGCCTGCCTGCAGATGCTGGAAGAGATCGGCGATGTGTCGCGCGTTGGCGAGTACATCAATCGCGCCAAGGACAAGAACGATTCCTTCAAGTTGATGGGCTTCGGTCACCGTGTCTACAAGAATTTCGACCCGCGCGCCAAGCTGATGCGCAAGGTCTGCGGCGATGTGCTGGCTGAACTGGGCCTGCAGAACGACCGCCTGTTCAAGTTGGCCATGGAACTGGAAAAGATCGCCCTGGAAGATCCGTACTTCGTTGAGAAGAAGCTGTACCCTAACGTCGACTTCTACTCCGGCATCGTCCAGAAGGCCATCGGCATCCCGACCGAAATGTTCACCTGTATCTTCGCGCTGGCCCGTACGGTCGGCTGGATGACGCAGTGGGAAGAAATGATCACCGATCCGGAATACAAGATCGGCCGTCCGCGTCAGCTGTACATCGGCGCCGCCAAGCGCGATGTAGTACCGCTCGCCCAACGCGGCTAAAGAAAAAATTGGGCGGCCGCGTGGCCGCCCTTTTTTTACCTGCGGAGACCTGTAGCACCGCACAAAAGCAGCTACAAATCAAGAAAAACACCCTAGTGGGGATGCCTATGACTACGATGAACCAACTGTTCGACAGCACCATGTTCTTCGGCGGCAACGCGCCGTTCGTTGAAGAGCTGTACGAAAACTATCTGAACGATCCGACCTCCGTTTCGCCTGAATGGCGCGATTATTTCGACCGCCTGGCTCAGATGCCGGGTTACGTTGCCCGCGACGTCGCCCACGCGCCGGTCATTGCCGCCTTCGCCGAACTGGCCAAGGACGGCGGTTTCCGCCAGGCCGCACCGGCTTCCGCTTCCACCGAGCACAAGAAGCAATCCGCCGTCGGCCAACTGGTCACGGCCTACCGCTCGCTCGGTACCCGCTGGGCCGAACTCGATCCGCTCAAGCGCCTGCCGCGCCCGAAGATCGACGAGTTGGAGCCGTCTTTCTATGGCTTTACCGATGCCGACCTGAACCAGACTTTCAACGTCGGTTCGCTGAAGGGCCTGCCGGACACCGCCAAGCTCGGCGATATTCTGGAAACGCTGAAGCAGACCTACTGCGGTACCATCGGCGTCGAATACATGTACATGACGGATTACGACGAGAAGCGCTGGCTGCAAGAGCGCCTCGAAAACATCCGTTCGCGTCCGACCTACAATGCCGAACAGAAAAAGCGCATTCTCGAGCGCCTGACTGCTGCTGAAACCCTCGAGCGTTACCTGCACACCAAGTACGTCGGCCAGAAGCGCTTCTCGCTGGAAGGCGGCGAATCGCTGATCGTCTCGATGGACGAAGCCATCCGCACCGGCGGCAAGCTGGGCGTCGACGAAGTCGTCGTCGGCATGGCACACCGCGGTCGGCTGAACGTGCTGGTCAATACGCTGGGCAAGGCCCCGTCCATGCTCTTCGCCGAATTCGAAGGCAAGAAGAAGAGCGACCTGTCGGCCGGCGACGTAAAGTACCACATGGGCTTCTCGTCCGACGTGTCCACCCCGGGCGGCGCCTGCCACCTGACGCTGGCCTTCAACCCGTCCCACCTCGAAATCGTCAACCCGGTGGTGGCCGGTTCCGTCTATGCCCGCCAGGTTCGTCGCGGCGAAGGCAGCAAGCAGAAGGTCATGCCGATCCTGGTGCACGGCGACGCCGCCGTAGCCGGCCAGGGCGTCAACCAGGAAATGCTCAACTTCGCCCAGACCCGCGGTTACGGTGTCGGCGGCGTGCTGCACATCGTGGTCAACAACCAGGTTGGCTTCACCACCTCCGACCCGCGCGACTACCGCTCCGGCCACTACTGCACCGACATCTTCAAGATGGTCGATGCACCGATCTTCCACGTCAATGGCGACGATCCGGAAGCCGTGGCGCTGGTTACCCAACTGGCCGTCGAGTACCGTCAGACCTTCGAGAAGGATGTCGTCATCGACATCATCTGCTACCGCAAGCTCGGCCACAACGAGCAGGACGAGCCGATGGTTACCCAGCCGCTGATGTACAAGATCATCAGCAAGCATCCGGGTACCCGCAAGCTGTACGGCGACAAGTTGATCGCCGAAGGCGTGCTGGCTGCCGACGGTCCGGACCAGATGATCACTGACTACCGCGCTCACCTCGACAAGGGCGAGCTGCTGTACAACCCGGTGCTGGCTGGTTACAAGCATCCGAACACCATCGACTGGACTCCGTTCCTGACCAAGCACTACGTCGAAACCTGCGATACGACGGTGCCGATGAAGGAACTGCAACGTCTGGCCCAGCGCCTGAGCACCGTTCCCGAAGGCTTCACGCTGCATTCGCGCGTCAAGAAGATCGTCGAAGATCGTGCCGCCATGGGCGAAGGCAAGCTGCCGGTCGACTGGGGCATGGCCGAGAACCTGGCCTACGCTTCGCTGCTGGTTTCCGGCTACGGCGTGCGCATTTCCGGTGAAGACGTCGGCCGGGGTACTTTCTTCCACCGCCATGCCGCCTTCCACGACCAGAACCGTACCAGCTGGGATATCGGTACCTACCATCCGCTGAAGAACCTGCAGGAAAAGCAGGCCGGCTTCCAGTGCTACGACTCGGTTCTGTCCGAAGAAGCCGTTCTCGCCTTCGACTACGGCTACGCTTCCGCCAACCCGTACGAGTTGGTCATCTGGGAAGGCCAGTTCGGCGACTTCGCCAACGGTGCCCAGGTCGTCATCGACCAGTTCATCGCTTCGGGTGAAGCCAAGTGGGGACGCGCCTGCGGTCTGGTCATGTTGCTGCCGCACGGGTACGAAGGTCAGGGTCCGGAGCACTCCTCCGCCCGTCCGGAACGCTTCATGCAGCTGTGCGCCGAAATGAACATGGAAGTCTGCATGCCGACCACGGCTGCCCAGGTTTTCCACATGCTGCGCCGTCAGGGTGTCCGCATGCAGCGCAAGCCGCTGATCGTCATGTCGCCGAAGTCGCTGTTGCGCCACAAGGATGCCAGCTCCTCCCTGGAAGAACTGGCCAACGGCGAATTCCAGCGCGTCATCGGCGAAGTCGATGCGATCGACGCCAAGAAGGTCAAGCGCGTGATCCTCTGCTCGGGCAAGGTCTATTACGACCTGGTCAACGCGCGTCGCGAAAAGGGCATCAAGGACATCGCCATCGTTCGTCTGGAACAGCTCTATCCGTTCCCGAAGGACTCCCTGGCAAAGGAACTGGCCAAGTATCCGAAGGCCGCCGAAATCGTCTGGTGTCAGGAAGAGCCGCGCAACCAGGGCGCCTGGTACTGGATCGCCTCGCGTCACCATCTGGATTCGCAGCTCGGCACCAAGCAGAAGATGCTGCTGGTCTCGCGTCCTGCCTCTTCGTCGCCGGCGGTCGGTTATCTGGCCAAGCACAACGAGCAAACCAAGGCTTTGATCGAGTCCGCACTGGGCAAGATCGAGTACTAATAAAACAACAGAGTGGAGTCACACATGAGCATTATCGAAGTTCAAGTCCCCCAGTTGTCCGAGTCCGTTGCCGAAGGCACGCTGGCTTCCTGGAAAAAGAAAATCGGCGAAGCTGTTGCGCGCGATGAAATCCTGATCGATATCGAAACCGACAAGGTCGTTCTCGAAGTCCCGTCGCCAGGCGCTGGCGTGCTGGTCGAAATCGTCAAGGGCGATGGCGAAACCGTCGTTTCCGGCGAACTGATCGCCCGCATCGATACGGAAGCCAAGGCGGGCGCTGCCGCCCCGGCTGCCGAAGCGCCGAAGGCCGCGGCCCCCGCCGCCAAGGCCGCTCCGGCTGCCGCCGCTGCTGCACCGGCCGGCACCGCCAGCCCGTCGGCACGCAAGATCCTCGACGAAAAGGGCATTGCCGCTGGCGACGTCGCCGGTTCGGGTCGTGGTGGCCGCGTCACCAAGGAAGATGCCGTTGCTGCTGCGCCGAAGGCCGGCCCGGTTGCCGCTGCCGCTCCGGCTGCGGTCAGCATCGCTGCCCCGAACACCGGTGTGGCCCTGGGTGAGCGCACCGAACAGCGCGTGCCGATGTCCCGTCTGCGGGCTCGCGTCGCCGAGCGCCTGCTGCAGTCGCAATCGACCAACGCCATCCTGACCACCTTCAACGAAGTGAACATGGGTCCGATCATGGCGCTGCGCAAGCAGTACGCCGAGAAGTTCGAGAAGGCACACGGCGTTCGCCTGGGCTTCATGGGCTTCTTCGTCAAGGCCGCTTGCGCCGCCCTGCAGAAGTTCCCGGTCCTCAACGCCTCGGTTGATGGCAACGACATCGTCTACCACGGTTACATCGACATCGGTATCGCCGTCGGTTCGCCGCGCGGCCTGGTTGTGCCCATCCTGCGCAACGCCGACCAGATGTCCATCGCCGAGATCGAGAAGAAGATCGCCGAATTCGGCGCCAAGGCCAAGGATGGCAAGCTGTCGATCGAAGATCTGACTGGCGGCACCTTCTCCATCTCCAACGGCGGCGTTTTCGGTTCCATGCTGTCGACCCCGATCATCAACCCGCCGCAATCCGCGATCCTCGGCATCCATGCCACCAAGGACCGTGCGGTCGTTGAAAACGGTCAGGTCGTCGTGCGTCCGATCAACTACCTCGCCATGTCCTACGATCACCGCATCATCGACGGCCGCGAAGCCGTCCTCGGTCTGGTGACCATGAAGGAAGCGCTGGAAGATCCGTCCCGCCTGCTGCTCGGCGTCTAATCGACGTCTGCCGGCGCCAGTGTCCCGACAAGGGCGCTGGCGCTTTTGCACATCTGAATTCTGAAAGGTTTGTCACATGTCCAAGCAATTTGACGTGCTCGTTATCGGCGGCGGCCCCGGCGGCTACATCGCTGCCATCCGCGCTTCGCAGCTCGGTTTCTCGGCCGCTTGCGCCGAATCCAATCCCTATGCTGACCCGAAGGGCGAGCCGCGTCTTGGCGGCACCTGCCTGAACGTCGGCTGCATCCCGTCCAAGGCGCTGCTGCACACCTCGCACCTGTTCGAGGAAGCCAACCACAGCTTTGAAGCCCAGGGCATCAAGGTTGGCAAGGCCACCATCGACGTGCCGACCATGAAGGCACGCAAGGATGGCGTGGTCAATCAGCTGACCGGCGGCATCAAGATGCTGCTGAAGAAGAACAAGGTCACCTTCCTGGCTGGCCACGGTTCTTTCGTCGGCAAGGAAGGCGATTACTGGAAGGTCAAGGTCGGCGCTGAGGAAGTGCTGGCCAAGCAGGTCATCGTTGCTACCGGCTCCAAGGCCCGTCACCTGCCCAACGTGCCGGTCGACCAGAAGATCGTCATGGACAACGAAGGCGCCCTGAATCAGGAATCCGTGCCGAAGAAGCTGGCCATCATCGGTGCCGGCGTCATCGGTCTGGAAATGGGTTCGGTGTGGCGTCGCGTCGGTTCCGAAGTGACCGTTCTCGAAGCCATGCCGGAATTCCTGTCGGTGGCCGACGTTGATGTTGCCAAGGAAGCGCTCAAGCTGTTCACCAAGCAGGGCCTGAACATCCAGGTTGGCGTCAAGATCGGCGACATCAAGGCCACCAAGAAGGCCGTGTCCATCGCCTACACCGACAAGGACGGCAAGGAGCAGAAGCTGGATGCCGATCGCCTGATCGTCTCCATCGGCCGCGTGCCGAACACCGACGGCCTGAATGCCGAAGGCGTCGGCCTGAAGCTGGATGCCCGCGGCTTCGTCGAAGTCGACGGTCACTGCGCCACCAACCTGCCGGGCGTGTGGGCCATCGGCGATGTGGTGCGTGGTCCGATGCTGGCGCACAAGGCGCATGAAGAAGGCGTCATGGTTGCCGAACTGATGGCTGGCCAGGCTGGTCACTGCGACTTCAACACCATTCCCTTCGTCATCTACACCTCGCCGGAAATTGCCTGGGTCGGCAAGACCGAACAGCAACTGAAGGCCGAGGGCGTCGAGTACAAGGCGGGCAAGGTGCCGTTCCTGGCCAATGGCCGCGCGCTGGGCATGGGCGACCCGTCCGGCTTCGTCAAGATGCTGGCCTGCAAGAAGACCGACCGTATCCTCGGCGTGCACATCATCGGTGCCAACGCTTCCGAAATCATCGCCGAAGCCGTCGTGGCGATGGAATTCGGCGGTGCTTCCGAAGACTTGGCGCGCATTTGCCACGCTCACCCGACCCTGTCGGAGACCGTGCATGAAGCCGCGCTGGCTTGCGACAAGCGGACGCTGAACTTCTGATTACGCTTCAATAGTCCATAAAGGCGGGTTGCGGTTACGCACCCGCCTTTTTTATTTGCGAAAATACGAGCTTTCCCAACGCAGAAATTTTGCACCAATGCCGCATAAAAAATTGAACGTCGCCGCTCAGGGCATGCTCGACGCTTACAAGGCTTTGCTCGACTCCCGGGGCTATGTCGCCGACGCCGCCCAGATGGCGGCCGCCAATGCCCTGCAGGCGCTATACACCAATCTGCTGTCGTTTAAGGTGGATCGCGGCAGCACGCTCAAACGCCTGCTGGCACCGCCCAAGCCGCCGAAGGGCGTGTATTTCTGGGGCGGCGTCGGGCGCGGCAAGAGCTTCCTGATGGATTGCTTCTACGACTCGGTGCCTTACCGCCGCAAGCGGCGCATCCATTTCCACGCCTTCATGCAGCAGATCCACCGCGATCTCGACAAGTACAAGGGCGAGCCGGACCCCATGCTGAAGATCGCCGAGCAGGTGGCCAAGGAAGTCCGCCTGCTCTGCTTCGACGAATTTCACGTCTCCGACATCGCCGATGCGATGATCCTTGGTCGCCTGATGACGGGCCTGTTCGCCAAGGGCGTCATCGTCGTGATGACTTCCAACTATCCGCCGGACATGCTGTATCCGAACGGCCTGCATCGCGAAACCTTTTTGCCGACCATCGCCCTGCTCAAACAGCATCTCGACGTTTTCGAGGTCGAAGCCGGCATCGACTACCGCCTGCGCGCCCTGGAGCAGGTCGAGATCTATCACCATCCGGCCGATGCTGCAGCCGAGAAGAAGATGCTCGAATACTTCAAGATGGTGGCCGGGGAGGAGGGCAAGAAGGGCGGCCATATCGAAATCCTCGGCCGCAATATCGACACGCTGCGTCGCGGCCATGGCGTGATCTGGTTCGATTTCCAGATCCTGTGCGGCGGGCCGCGTTCGCAGAACGACTATCTGGAAATTTCGCGCAGCTATCACACGGTGCTGCTCTCGCACATTCCGCGGATGACCTCGCACCAGGCTTCGGAAGCCCGTCGCTTCACCTGGCTGGTCGATGTCTTCTACGACCACAAGGTCAAGCTGATCGCGACCGCCGACTGCGCGGCCGAGGAGTTGTACACGGAAGGCACCCAGGCCAGTGAATTCAAACGCACGGTCAGCCGTCTAACCGAGATGAATTCGAAGGAATACCTGGCCTTGCCACATATTCCTTCCGAATGAGGAGCGAGTGATGAGGTCTGCCCTGAAATGGCTGCTAGCCGGCCTGTTGGCGCTGTGGCTCGGTATTGCCGGCGCGCAGCAGATGGAAATCATCCAGCTGCGCAGCAAGACGGTCGATGAAATCCTGCCCGCCTTGCTGCCGCTGGTCGAGCCGGGTGGTACGCTGACCGGCATGAACGACCAGCTGTTCCTGAAAGCCTCGGCGCGCAACCGCGACGAGATCAAGCGGGCTCTGGCCGCGATGGATCGGCCGGCCCGCCGTTTGATCATCCGTATCTCGCAGAATCGCCAGGCCGAGGACAGTGCACGCGGTGGCGAAGTGGGCGGCCAGGTGACGCTGGGCAGCACACGACGCAGCAATGTCGGCGCGACGGTGTGGGATACGAAGAGCGTGCGCGGCGAAAGCGCGGCGCAAATGGTCCAGACGGTCGAGGGGGGGCGCGCCTTCATCCAGATCGGCCGCTCGCTGGCCGTACCGATGCGCCAGATGGTCGTTGGGCCGGGCGGCGCCATGGTGAACGAGGGCGTCATTTACCGCGATATCGGCAGCGGCTTCTACGCCACGCCGCGCATCAACGGCCAGCGTGTTACCCTCGACATTTCCCAGCAGGCCGAGAGTTTCGACCCGGCCTATGGCCGTGGTGCGGTCAGCTCGCAGCGTCTGGCAACGACGGTTTCCGGCACCTTGGGCGAATGGATAGAACTCGGAGGCGGCGGCCGTCAGGCGGCCGGCCAGCAAGGGGGCGCGTTCAGCGTGGGTACCAGCGATGCCCGGGATAATCGCTCCATCTGGTTGAAAGTCGAGGAAGCCGAATGACCGAAGAAATAATCCGCAAGCCGCGCCACATCGGGCACAAGATCGCCATGGTGTGTGCCGTCTTGTGCGGCCTGATGATGATTCCCGCGATCGGGGTATTCGGATGGTTTCTGTTTACCCGCGGCCTGGCCGATACCTGGACGCCCAGCATGGCCGCGGTGGTGGCCTTTTTCGGTTGCTGTGCCGGGGTTTTGCATGCGGTCAGTATTCCGCAGCCGGTGTTGCCGCCGATGGAAGATACAAGCGTAGAACCCAAATAAACGCGCAGCCGGCGGACAGTATCGATCGTCGGTGCTGCTTGAGCGAGCGTGGCCTTGCCCGGGCTATTGGCTCACCGGCCGGCGTTCACAGCAGACCCGAAGCGATGTTGATGGTCAGGGCCAGCACGGTGGTGTTGAAGAAAAAGGCCAGCACGCAATGGATCAGGCCGATGCGGCGCAGGGAGCGGCTGGTGAAGCCAACATCCGCGGTCTGCCCCGAGGTGCCGATGACGCAGGCGAAATAGAGGAAATCGCCGTAATCGGGCGCATGGCCGCCCGGAAAGTCGAGGGCCTTGGCCAGGCCCCTGCTGTCCGCGCTGTAGTAATCGTGGGCGTAATGCAGGGCGAACATGGTCTGCGTAAAGGCCCAGGAGGTCAGTATCGTCATGCCGGCCAGCCCGATATGCAGCAGTTTGGCTGTGCCGTGCAGATCTTTGGCCACCGAGAGCTGGAGCAGAATGGCGCCCAGCGACATCAGGGCGGCGACGATGACCAGCGACAAGACCACCAGACGGCCTTCGTCCTGCTGTCTGGCCCGCGCCCGCATGCGTTCGTGCGACGACCAGAACATGATGTGCGCGGCTAGGGCGAGATAGAGGCAGGCTCCGACGTTCCAGCCCATGATGGCGCGAGTCACGCCATGCTGGATCAGCGTTTCGGGAATCAGCAAGGCGGTCAGCAAGCCGGTCGCGGCACTGCTTGCCAGCCGCGAGCGGGCCATGATCACCCGGACGAATTTCGGACGGCGGTCTATCGTCGGGTTGCTGTCAGTCATGGATATAGGCTGTCCGAAAAACGTGGGGATGCTAAAGGTTGAACACGACACGAATGCGCAGGCCGGAGCCCGTTTCGCCGTCATGCATTTCAATGGCGGCAGCGTGCCGGTCGGCGACTTCCTTGACGATGGCGAGACCCAGGCCGCTACCCTGGCCCGGTGCGCCGTCAGCCCGGTAAAAACGCTCGAAGATATGGGGACGTTCGGCTTCGGGAATGCCCGGCCCACTGTCCTCGACCTCGACGTAAGGGAGCCCCTGGCCATCGATGCCGCTGCGCGCCGTGACCCGGCCGCCGGCTGGCGTGTATTGCAGCGCGTTGTCGATCAGGTTGGCGAGCATTTCGCGCAACAGCCATTCGCTGCCTGAAATGTGCGCCGGGGCGGTTTCGAAACCGAGGTCGATGTTGCTGCGCAGGGCGAGGTCGTACCAGGACGAGGCGTTGGATTCGAGCAAGGCGGCGAGGTCGATGTCGCGCCGTTCGTGAGTATCGTTGGCTTCCGGGCCGGAGCGGGCCAGGGCCAGCAACTGGTGCGTCAGGTGGGCAAGCCGATGCCCGGCATCGAGCAGGCGGCCGCCACGTTTACGGTGTTCGGCCGGCAGTTCCTGCACATGCAGTTCGAGCTGGGTGATGAGGCTGGCGAGCGGTGTTTTCAGCTGGTGGGCGGCATTGGCCAGGAATGCCTGCTGCGCGGTGATGGCCGAATGCAGGTCGTCGATCAGCCCATCCATGGCCCTGAGCAAGGGTTCCGCTTCGCCCGGCACATCGGTTTTGGGCAGCGGGCTCAGATCGTGCGGGGCACGCCGATTGATGGCCTCGCTCAAGTGGTCGAGCGGGGCCAGGCCCTTGCGGACCCCGATATAGACCAGTGCCAGGACGGTCAGGATGAGCAGGATGTTGGGCACGATCATCGCAGCCAGAATCTGCGAGCCGGTCTGCTGGCGCTTGTGCGTGGTTTCGGCCACGGTGACGGCCACCTCGCCGGCCGTCGTTTCGATACGATAGGTTGCCTTGCGCATCTTCTTGTCGCGGAAGACGGCTTCGCTGAGCAGCGGGTTACGTCCCTTTTCCGCAGGGGCGGGCTGCAGGTCGGTGTCGCCGGTAAGCAGTTCATTGTTCGGGCCGCGGATGGACAGGAATTCCTGGTCGCTACGATCGGTCCGCAACACGGCCTCAGCGGCGGCCGGCAGGTCGACCTGCAGCCGCCCGTCCTGGAAACGGACGCGGCCGGCCAACGCCACGGCATCGTCGGCCAGGGCATGGTCGTAGGCGTCGGCGGCGGGACTGAAAGCAACCTTGTAGTCGATGGCCAGGCTGACTACCAGGAGGCCGCTGAGCGGCAGCAGGAGCAGAAAAAGCAGGCGCCGCCGCAGGGTGCGCCGGGACGCCGGATCAGGTTGGGGCGAGTTCATCGAGACGATAGCCGATGCCGCGGATGGTGCGGATTTCGACACCGCTTCCCAGCAGCTTGTGGCGCAGCCGCGAAATGTAGATTTCGATGGCGTTGCCGCTGATTTCGTTTTCCCACTCGCTCAGGCTTTCCGCCATTTTCTGCTTGGCCACGACATTCGGGCTGGCCAGCATCAACTGCTGGAGAATTTCCCATTCGCGGCCGGTCAGATCAAGCACCTTGCCGTCGAGCAGGGCGATACGCCGGGCCAGGTCGAGGTGTATGGCTCCGGCAGACAAGACGGACGAGGCGGCCGACTGGCTGCGCCGGATCAGGGCGCGCATCCGGGCCAGCAGTTCGGGCAACTGGAAGGGTTTGACCATGTAATCGTCGGCCCCCAGGTCCAGCCCGCGGATGCGGTCGTCCAGCCCGTCGCGGGCGGTGAGGATCAGGGCCGGAACCTGGATGCCCCGTTGCCGCAGGCGGCGGATCAGTTCCAGTCCGTTCATGCGCGGCAGGCCGATGTCGATGATGGCCAGATCGTAATGGGTCAAGGCCAGCGCTGATTCGGCGGGTTCGGCCGCCCCGACATGATCGACGGAGAAACCACCCTGTTCGAGGCCCTCGCAGATGCTTTCGGCGAGCATGGTGTCGTCTTCGATGAGCAGGACGCGCATGGTTTCGGTCAGTCTGTCGGGGCGATGGAAAGGGGCGGCAAATAACGGGGCTTGGAGGCGAAACGATGATACCGCAGGCCGGCGACGCCAGCCCGGCTGAAAAGGAGAAGGCTCTGGCGGGAGCAAAAAGGTGGAAGGCTCCCGCAGGAGCCTTCCGGTGACCTGAACGAACCGGTGAGAGGTGCGTTCAGGCCGAGGGGGAAAGGTGGGCTGCTCAGATCCAGCTGCTGTCGTCACTGCCGGCGAGGCCGTCGCTCAAGCCGGAAAAGTCGTCGCTATCGACAGCGGCACGATCGGACCCGAAGAAATTGTTGACCACCGTTTCGCTCGGCTGGCTAGACAGGGAGTTGCCGCCGAACAGGCTGTTGCTGTCGTGATGGCCGACCAGATGCTCGATGCCCTGGAACAGGAAGGCACCGGCAGCGACCCCGGCCGCCGTCGTCGCGACATTGCTCAGCCAGCCATTACCCCAGGAGGGGGCGATCACCGGCTGCACCGGGGCGGCCGGCACGGCCGGTGTCATCGCCGGCATTCGGGGCGAGGAATTGCCCCAACTGCCGGTATCGGCAAAAGCCGGGCGCGGCTGGGCGCTGCGCAGGGTTTCCAGTTCGCCCTGCAACTGCTCGATACGGCGTTGCGAGTTGCCGACTGCCTGTTCGAGCAGAAAGGCTTTCTGCACCAGCAGGTAGGCGGCATCGGGCTGGCGTTCGACGGCCTGGCGGATCAGGGCCTCGGCTTCGCTGTCCTTGTGGCTGGCTTGCGCGGCGGTCAGCCCGGAAAGAAAGGTGGTGAGTTGTTCGCGTTCCTGCGTATTCATGTGTTCAGGCTCCTTGAAGAAGACAGGGCCAAGATACGGGCGAGGACAGTGACATTCAACGGGTCAATTGCAACGGTTTGTCGCTGAAAGCTGTCGGCCTTGTCAGGAAAGTTGTAGCCCATGTCTTTTACTCCTCGTCCGTCTCGGCTTTGCGTAGGCGCAGGCCCCAGAAGGCGAGCGGCGGCAGCAGGGTGAGCGTGAACAGGGTGGCGGTGACCACGCCGCCGACGATGACCACGGCGAACGGGCGTTGCGTCTCGGCGCCGATGGCGCTGGACAGGGCGGCCGGCAACAGGCCGAGGCCGGCCATCAGGGCGGTCATCAGGATGGGGCGGAGGCGCGACACGGCGCCTTCGGTCACCGCCCGGACCAATGACGAACCGTTATCGACCAGGCGTACCACCTCCTCGACCATGATCACGCCGTTCTGCACCGAAATGCCGGCCACGGCGATGAAGCCGACCGCGGCCGAAATCGACAGGTGCAGCCCGGCCAGGCCGAGGGCGAAGAAGCCGCCGGCGATGTTGAAAGGCAGCATGGCGAGGATCAGGCCGGCCAGGCGGACCGAGCGGAAGGCCCAGAAGAGCAGCGCGAAGATGCCGAGCAGCGAGGCGGGAACGATGACGGCCAGGCGCTTCATCGCGCGCTGCTGGTTCTCGAACTGACCGCCCCAGACCAGCCGGTAGCCGGCCGGCAGCTGGACTTCCCGGCCGACCCGGGCAATGGCCTCGGCGACGAAACTGCCCTGGTCGCGGCCCTGCAGATTGGCCTTGACCGAGACGTTGCGGCCGCCGGCTTCGCGAGAAATGCGGGAAGCGCCCTCACGCACCTCGACCGTGGCGATATCGGCGATGCGCACGGTCCCGGCGTTATTGGGCAGGGCGACCGGGACGGCGCCGACGTCCTCGACCGAATTGCGATAGGGCGCGGCGAAGCGCAGCACCAGGTCGAAGCGGCGTTCCCCCTCGTAGAAACCGCCGACGGCATTGCCGCCGAGCGCGGACTGCACCGCATTGTCGAGATCGCGCATCGACAGTCCGAGGCGGGCCATCTTGACGCGGTTCGGAAGGACCGCCACTTCCGGTTGGCCGCTGGGCAGGATCGCCGCCACGTCGCGGCTGCCCTGGATGGTGCGCAGCACACCAGCGATCTGTTCGGCCTTGTCCTGCAGGATGTCGAGGTCGGGGCCGAAAACCTTGATGGCGATTTCGCCCTTCACCCCGGACAGCGCCTCTTCGACGTTGTCCTGGATCACCTGCGAGAAATTGGTCGGCAGGCCGGGAATGCTTTTCAGCTTCTTCGACATGTCGTCGACCAGCGCTTCCTTGTCGCCGAAACGCCAGTCGCCGCGCGGCGCCAGGTCGGCCAGGATCTCGATGTTGTTGGGGCCCTTGGGGTCGGTGCCGTCGTCCGGGCGGCCGACCTGGGTGACCAGCATCTTCACTTCCGGATAGGTGCGCAGCGTGGCGCGCACCGCGCGTTCGACATCCTTGCTCTGATCGAGCGACGAGCCGGGCGGCAGGGTGATGGTTAGCCACAGGTTGCCTTCGTCGAGGCGTGGCAGGAATTCGCTGCCGAGTATCGGGACCAGCGCGAAGGCCAGTGCGGCGATCAGGCCGCCGATGGCGAAGGCCTGGCGCGGCGCACGCTGGCACTTGGTCAGCAGGCGGCGATAGGCGCGTTGCAGGCGGACCAGCCAGTCGATGTGCTTCTCGGCCAGGTCGGCCTTGGTGAGGACGACGGAGAGCAGGGATGGCACCACGGTCAGCGTGAACAGCACGGCGCCGATCAGCGAAAAGGACAGGATCAGGGCCACCGGCGTGAAGATACGGCCTTCGACACGCTGGAAGGTGAAGATGGGCAGGAAGGCCAGGATGATGATGGCTTTCGAGAACAGGATGGGTTTGGTCAGGCTGGAGGTGACCGAGCGCAGGGCGTCGAAACGCCGGCCGATGGCCGATTCGATCGCCGCGTTCGGGTGATGGACGGCGAGGCGGACCATCAGCGCCTCGACCAGCACCACGGCGCTGTCGATGATGATGCCGAAGTCCACCGTGCCGAGCGAAATCAGGTTGGCCGGGACACCCTTGAGGTCCATCAGCGTGAAGGCGAAAAGCAGGGTGAGCGGAATGATGGCGGCGACGACCAGGGCCGCCCGCCATTCGCGCAGGAAGATGACCAGCACCGAGACGACCAGCAGGGCGCCGACCAGCAGGTTCTCGGTCACCGTATGCAGCGTGTGCTTGACCAGTTCCGTGCGCTGGTAGATCGGCTTGATGGAAACGCCCTTGGGCAACTGGCCGTGGTTCAACTCGTCGACCCGCTCCAGCACGTCCGCCACCACCTTGGACGGATCGCCGCCCTTGGTCATCAGGATGATGCCTTCGACGACTGAATCCTGATCGTCGTTGGCGACAATGCCGGACAGCGGGCGATCGCCCACCGAAACCTCGGCCACATCGCCTACCGTCACCGTCTTGCCGTCCTTGGCCACGACCACCGCGGCACGGATGTCGTCGAGATTGGCGAACAGGCCGACGGCGCGCACGACCAGCGATTCGTCGCCGCGCTTCATCAGGCCGCCCGAGGCGTTCTGGTTGCCGTTGGCCAGGGCTTGCGAAACCTGGTCGAGCGTCACCGTGTAGCGCGCCATGGCGGTCGGATCGACGCGCACCTGGTATTCCTTCACGGCGCCGCCGAAGCTGTTGATGTCGGCCACGCCGGCCACCCGGCGCAGGGCCGGGCGGACGATCCAGTCCTGCACGGCGCGCACTTCCCGCGCCGCCATGTCGGCGGGGGCCTGCAGCACGTAGCGATAGATTTCGCCGACCGCGGTGGCCAGGGGCGCCAATTGGGGTTGTATCCCCGGCGGGAAGCTGACGTTCTGCAGTTTTTCCAGCACCTGGTTGCGGGCGAAATAGTCGTTGGTGCCTTCCGAGAAGGTCAGGGTGACGACCGACAGGCCAGTGATCGACACCGAGCGGACCTGCACGGCGCGCGGCACGCCGCTCATTTCGCGCTCGACGGGAATGCTGACCGTACGTTCGACTTCCTCCGGCGACTGCCCCGGGTATTGGGTGACGACCTGGACCTGGACATCCTGGACATCGGGGAAGGCTTCTACCGGCAGGTCCTGCAGGGCGCGAAAGCCGATGACCGCGAGGGCCACAGCCATGACCAGGATGAAGGCGCGTTGGCGGATGACGAAGGTGGCAAAGCGTGGCAGCACCGCTTATTCCCCCTGCGCCATTTCGGAAGCGAGCAGCAGGGCGCCGCGAATGACCACGACGTCGCTGGCCCTCACCGGCGACTCCGGCGTCAGGTAGGCGAATTCGGCATCCTGGCGGGCGATGCCGACGGTACGCCGCTCGAATTCGTGCGGCCCGACCTGCACGAAGAGGTGGGCCGACAACCCGCCGGTGAGCAGGGCGCCGACTGGCAGGCGGATCACCTTGGCCGCATCCGGCGCGCTCAGTGTGGCGCGGGCGTACATCTCGGGCTTCAGGCGGCCGTCGGCATTGTCGACGACGGCGCGCACCGGAATGCGGCGGGTGCCCGGATCGACGATGGCGCCGACCCGCTCGACGCGGGCCGAAAAGTCGGTGCCGGGATAGGCTTCCAGCGTGAAATTGACGGCCTCGCCCGGCTTGGCCAAGGCGGCGGCCTTTTCCGGCAGGTCGATATTGAGCCACAGGCGGCGCAGGTCGGAAATGACGAACAGCGGGTTGGCAGCGTCGGTGCGCACCTCGGTTCCCGGATTGACCTGGCGGTCCACGATCATGCCGGCCAGCGGGGCGCGCAGCACCAGGCGCTGTCCTTCGATCCGGCTGCCGGCCGGCGACAGGTTGGCCAGGCGCAAGCGGGCGCGTTCGACTTCGGCAGCCGAGGCATGGGCATCGGCTTCGCTCGATTCGAGGTCGCGGCGGGCCAGAACTTCGCCGTCGAACAGGATCTTGGCCCGGCTGAGTGCCTTCTGTTTCTGGCTGTGATCGGCTTCCGCCTTGCGCAGATCGGCGATGGCCTGGCCAAAGTCGGGGGCGTCGAGGATGGCCAGCGGGGCACCGGCCTTGACGGGGTCGCCCAGGGCCGCCTGCAGGCTGACGACCCGGCCGGCCAGGGGCGGGAAGATGCGGGCGGTCTGGTCTTCGGCCAGCGCCAGTCGGGCATTCATCGCTTCGCTGGCCGGCAACGGGGCGGTGCCCGCCGTTTCGAGCTTGAGGAAGGCCAGTTGCCCGGCATTTTCGGACAGGCTCAGGCGATTGGCCGCCGGCTTGGCTTTTTCGGCCGTTGCGGCCGGTTTCGATTGCGCGGAGTGCCAGGCGGAGAGGCCGCCCAAGGTGAGCAGGCCGATGAAGGCGACCGGCGCGATCCGGCGCAAGGTAGGCTGCGCCAGGCGGGCGCGAATGTTTTTGAGCATATGGGTCATGGCAGATCCGGGCGATTGAGGGCGGCGGCCCAGGCGGCACGCGATTTGGCGGCATCGGCGAGGGCATTGGCGGTGTCGGTTTCGATGGCGTAGAGGCTGCGGCGGGCATCGATCACGTCGAGGACCGAAGCGGCGCCGTGGTTGAAGGCGAACTGGACGCCGTCGCTGGCCTTTCGGGCCGAGGGCAGGCCGTCGTCCCGCAGCTGGCGGGCGCGTTCGCTCAGTCGTTCAGCTGCGAAGCGGGCCTGTTCGAACTCCGCCGCCGCGGTGGCGCGCAGGCGGGCGAGTTCGTCGCTCGCCGAATCGCGATCGACGTAAGCCCGGCGAATTTCGCCGCGATAGTCGTAGCCGGTGAACAGCGGAATGCTGACGCCGAAGCCGACCGTCGTGTTGGTGCGGTCGTCCGGCGCGCGTTCGAGCTGGGCACCGATGGTCACATCGCGGACCTGCTGCGCCTTGGCCAGGCCGATGGCGCGTTCCGCCGCCTCCAGGCGCAGGCGGGCTGCCACGATGTCCGGGCGCTGCTCGATCTCTGGCCGGCTGGTCGGCAGGGAGGGCAGTTGCGGCCACGGGTCGGTGGTGGCCAGGTGCGGGGCGTCGCTTTCCATGGCCAGCAACTGGGCCAGTGCCAGACGCGAACGCCGCAGGTCGACCGCCGCCTGGTGGGCATCGCTTTCGGCCTTCAGCGTATCGGTCCGGATGCGGGCGGCATCGGAAGGCGACAGGTCGCCGGCCTTCACGCGCAGCTCGGCCTTGGCCAAGACCTGGCGGGCCATCAGCACCGATTCGTCGGCGAAGCGGCTCTTGTCCTCGGCCGCCTTCAGGTCGAAATAGGCCTGGATGGCCAGCAGGCGTTGCTGGCGCAGCATGTCCGATTCGTCGGAGCGGTTGGCCTGGAGCAGGGAGTCGGCAACGGCGAGGCGCAGGTCGCGCTTGCCGCCGCGTTCGATGGGCTGGTCGATGCGCAGGATGGTATCGAGATTGCTGCCGGTGCTCATGCGGCGGCTGTTGAAACCACTGGTGCTGAGCGAAACGACCGGATTGGGGCGTCCGGCGGCGATGTCGATGCCCGCTTCGCCGGCTGCGGTCGCGCGCCGGGCGGCGATCAACGAACGGTTGCGCTCGGCGAGCAGGCGGTCGAAATCCTGGAGATGAATCGCTTGCGCGGCCTGGGCTTCGCTTGCCGCCACAGCGTCCAACATCGGTACCAGCGGCAGCAGGCAGAAAATGAGTATTCTGAATCGCATGCGCCCACGGTAACCAAAACAGGCTTTCGCAAGCCTGACAGAGGGTTGGCGGAGGCTGGTCTGCGCCGGGCGAGGTGCGGATTTTCAGACCGCCCGGCCCGCGAGGCGGGCGGATAGGCGGCGCCGAGAGAATTACGGGCGGCGGCCGTTCAGGTCACGGACGAGGCAGGTATGTGCTGACGAACCAGTTGCACCAATGCTTCCGCGTCGATGGGCTTGGCGAGGTGCCCGACCATGCCGGCGGCCAGGCACTTGTCGCGTTCTTCGCTGAAGGCATGGGCGGTCTGGGCGATGATGGGCAATCGCGGGGCGAGGGCCTTGATCTGCCGCGTCGCCTCGTAGCCGTCCATTTCCGGCATCTGGATATCCATCAGGACCAGATCGTAGGCGTCCGGCCCGTCGCGGATCACCCGTTCCACCGCTTCCCGCCCGTTGCCCACCATGACGACCCGGGCACCGTCCTCGCTCAGGTTGGCTTCGAGAATCATCCGGTTGATTTCTTCATCTTCGGCGACCAGGATGGAAATTCCGGACAGGGGCCGGTGGATCGGTGCGCCGGCAGTGGTCGGTTCCGCCGGGTAGTGCGGGTACGCGCCGGGCCATGGGTGGTAAGGCAGGCTAAGGTCGACCGTGGTACCGATGCCGGGCTGGCTGCTGACCGTGATCGTGCCGTGCATCAGTTCGACGATGCGTTTGCTGATCGCCAGCCCCAGGCCGGTACCGCCGAACTTGCGGCTGGCCGAGGCATCGGCTTGCTGGAAGGGATTGAACAGGTCACCGAGCTGGGCTTCGGTCATGCCGATACCGCTGTCGGCGACCCGGAAATGGAGTTGCCCGGCCGTGCAGGACAAGGCGAGCGTGACGCCACCCCGCTCGGTGAACTTGATGGCGTTGGAGAGCAGGTTGAGCAGGACCTGCCCCATGCGCAGCGGGTCGCTGAGGCAGCGTTCGGGCAGATCCGGCGCCAGTTCGACGCGGAGTTCCAGGTGTTTGCTGTCGGCCCGGTCATGTACCAGTTCGACCGCGTGGTCGACGACTTCCCGGAGATGGACTTCGGTTTGCTCGATGCTCAGCTTGCCGGCCTCGATCTTGGAAAAATCGAGCACGTCGTTGATGACGCCGAGCAGGCGTTTCCCCGAGGCGCGAATCTTGGCGAAGGCAGTGCGCGCCTTTTCGCTGTCCTGGCAGTTGCGATAGCCGATATCGGCGAAGCCCAGCACACCATTGAGCGGCGTGCGGATTTCGTGACTCATGTTGGCCAGGAATTCGCTGCGCACCCGGGCCAGGCTTTCGGCAGCGAGCAGCGCCCGCTCGCGTGCCTCAGCCGCCGCCCGCTGGGCACTCATGTCGACAAAGCTGGTGACGGCACCTATGGTCTTGCCGGCCTGGACCATGGGGTGCGTCGAATACATGACCGGCACCGGGTGGCCATCGGCGTGCCAGTAAACCTCGTCATCGACGCGCACGGTATGGCCGTAGCGTATGGCGTTGTGGCTCGGACACTCCTCGCTCGGATAGGGCGTGCCGTCCGGTCGGCTGTGGTGAAAGAGGGCGTGGTAGGGGCAGCCGATGGCCTGTTCGGCCGTATAACCGAGCATGGCGCAGGCAGCCGGATTGATGAAGGTGATCAGGCCGTCGGCATCGATGCCGTAGAGACCGTCGGCGCTGGACTGGATGATGTGGCTGGCCCGCGCCTCGGTCTCGAGCAGGGCCGTCGTGCGCTTGTGGACCAGTTCTTCGAGGTGGCGCCGATGTTGTTCCAGTTCGGCCTCGGCCTGCTTGCGTTCGGTGATGTCGCGGGTCAGCGCCAGCATGCCGGTAATGTTGCCGCCATTGTCGCGCATCGGCACGGCATGGGTGTCCAGCCAGCGATGTCGCCCCTTCAGGCCGATGATCTCGTAAGTCAGTGACCCGGATTCGCCGCTGCACACCCTGGCGTGCAGTTGCTTGAAGGCCTCCTTGTCCGCCGGCACGATGATGCCGGTCAGCCGGCTGCCGACGACCTGCTCCAGCGAGTCGGCTTCGATCATGGCCAGGCCGGCCCGATTCATCTGCAGCACGCTGCAGTCCAGAGCGAGGACCTTCACGCATTCCGGCTCGGTCTCGATGATAGTCTGCAATTGGCGTTCGCTGGCGGCCAGGCTCTGCTGGGCGCGGTCGCGCTCCAGCGCCGAACCGACCCAGCGGGCGAGCAGGGCGATGAATTCCTCGTCGGTTTCGTCGAATTCCCGGCCGTAGCGCTGCGGCGAACTGAAATTGACGGTGCCGAAGCGCAGGCCATCGACCATGACCGGGGCGCCGATGTAGGCCTCCAGCTTGAAGGTCTCGTAGCAGGGGTGGCGGGCCAGCGGTGAGGCCCCCATGTTGGCGACGGCAAAGACCTTGCCGCTGTCGAGCGTGATGTTGCAGAAGGTGACGCCGTAGGGGAATTCCTGCCCGTCGTGCAGCGTGCCGGGCGGCGAAACTTGGGCGACGATGCGGTAGGTGTCGCCGCTGACCTGGCTGACGATGCCGAATTCGAGGCCGTACAGCCGGGCGCCGACGCTCAGCGCCTGGCTCAGCTGGTCGCCCAGGGGCAGGTGGGACAGCGCGGCGATCTCGTTCAGGCGGCGCATGCTGGCGTGCTGGCGCTGGCGGTATTCGCTGCTCCGGCGCAGTTCCTGTTCGCGCAACTCGCCCTGGCGCAGTTGCTGCGACAGGAAACCGCCGGAGACGATAGAGAGCAGCGCGAAACCCAAGGCTACGGCCGAAGTCAGGTACAGCTCTCCATGCCATCCCGCCAGGTAATCCTCCTTGGCGGTGCCGGTGAGGACGATCATCGGTACCTTGTCCAGATGGCGGTAGGTGATCACGCGCTGCTTGCCATCGGAGGCCGCCGGCGTGTAGTAGGTGGCCTGGCGGCGGCCGCTGTCGATGAGCTGGCGCAGGGCGGCGGAAACCACGGTGTTGCCGACCTGGCCGGCCGGCTGCCCGGAAATGTCGGGAAATCGGGAAATCAGCTGCAGGCCGGCATTGCGCAAGACGACCGAGCCCTCGGGCCCGAGATCGAACTGGGCCAGCATCTTGGAGAAATGGCTGGCGGCGATCGACGCCGCGACGACGCCGGCGAAGCGGCCGTCCGGATGGTTGTAGCGGCGCGAAAAAGCGACGATGTATTGCCCGGAAACGCGGCCGAGCAGGGGGGCGGTCACCTGCAGCCCGTGCTCTGGGTGCTCGCGGTGCAGGACGAAATAGTCGCGGTCGGCCCAACTGGGCGAGGCGGCCTTGGCCACGCCCTTGCCGACGATGACCTGGCCGTCGGCATCGGCGACCCGGAGGCCTTCGATTTCCGGGAGCCGCTGTTGCTGGCGGGCGACAAAGGCGTTCAGGGCGGCCGTGTCGAATTTCCGCTCGGCCAGCCGGCGTTCCAGTTCGTCGACCACCGCCTGCAGGGCGAGGTCGACCTTGGCGACGCTGCCGGCAATATTCTGATCGACCGCGTTGGCGATGTTCTGGGTCAGCCGCTCGGCGGCCAGCTCATACTGGAGCCGGCTCTGATGCAGGAAATAGACGCAAAACGCGACGACCAGCAGATTGGTGCAGACCAGACCCGCAATCAGCAGTCGGCGTAATTGCCTGGGGGGCGTCATATTTTTTCGTCGGGGCGTCGAGTGGGCTGGCGACGGCTTCGCATTGGCGAAACCATATCGGCCCGGAATTTCGTTGGGTGGCTTCGAATATTACGCCCTTGGTCATACGTCATGGCGCACATGAGCACAAAAAAACCGGCGCCAGGCCGGTTTTTGTGCTGCATTGCCGCCAATCAGGCCGCGTTCAATGCCTGGTCGAGGTCGGCGATCAGGTCGTCGATGTGCTCGATGCCGATCGACAGCCGGATCATGTCTTCGGACACGCCGGCCTTGGTCAGTTCGGCCGGCGACAGCTGGCGGTGCGTGGTCGACGCCGGGTGGCAGGCCAGCGACTTGGCGTCGCCGATATTGACCAGCCGGGTGAACAGCTGCAACGCGTCCTGGAACTTGCCGCCGCCTTGCAGCCCGCCCTTGACGCCGAAAGTCAGGATGCCGGAGGCACGGCCACCCATGTACTTCTTGACCAGCGGGTAGTCTGTGTGGTCTTCCAGTCCGGCGTAATTGACCCAGTTCACCTTCGGATGATCTTTCAGGAAGCGGGCGACCTTGATGGCATTGGTGCAGATGCGGTCCATGCGCAGGGCCAGGGTTTCGGCGCCCTGCAGGATCAGAAAGGCGTTGAATGGACTGATCGCGGCGCCCATGTTGCGCAGCGGTACGACGCGGGCGCGGCCGATGAAGGCGGCGGGGCCGAGGGCTTCGGTATACACCACGCCATGGTAGGAAACGTCCGGCTCGTTCAGGCGCTTGAATTTCTGCTTGTGCTCGGCCCACGGGAACTTGCCGCTATCGACGATGATGCCGCCGATGGAATTGCCGTGGCCGCCGATGTATTTGGTCAGGGCGTGGACGACGATGTCGGCGCCGTGCTCGATCGGCCGGCACAGGTAGGGAGAGGGTACGGTGTTGTCGACGATCAGCGGCACGCCGTGGCGGTGGGCGATCTCAGCCAGTTTTTCGATGTCGGTGATGTTGCCGAGCGGGTTGCCGACCGATTCGCAGTAGATGGCCTTGGTGCGGGCGTCGATCAGCGGCTCGAAGGAGGCCGGGTCGCGGTGGTCGGCGAAGCGCACGTCGATGCCGTATTGCGGGAAGGTGTGGGCGAACAGGTTGTAGGTGCCGCCGTAGAGGGTCGCAGCGGAGACAATGTTGTCGCCGGCCTCGGCGATGGTCTGGATGGCGTAGGTGATCGCCGCCATGCCGGACGCCAGTGCCAGGCCGGCAATGCCGCCTTCCAGTTCGGCGACGCGTTTTTCCAGCACGTCCTGCGTCGGATTCATGATCCGCGTGTAGATGTTGCCTGCCACCTTCAGGTCGAAAAGGTCGGCACCATGCTGCGTGCTGTCGAAAGCGTAGGAGGTGGTCTGGTAGATGGGTACCGCGACGGCCTTGGTGGTCGGATCGGGCGAGTAGCCGCCATGGACGGCAATGGTTTCGATTTTCATGCGTGCGTCTCTCTCTTTGTTATCGGCGAAGGAAAAAACTGCAGAAGTGGCGGAATATTACCCATTCCCGGGCATGCAGGCCAAATCACATCGGCATCTAAGCTTATGGCTACTCGGCGTCGTCCGCTTCGTCGCGGGGCCGGCGTGCCGCCTTGAGGAGGAAACGGCCGGGGTCGCAGGCGTCGACCAGATCGTTCTCCAGCGGCAGCGGTTCGCCTTCCAGGCGCGAAACGAGCAGGTCGGCCATCAGGGCTGACCATACGATGCCGCGCGCACCGAAACCCTGCACGCACCACAGGCCTGGCTGGCGGGGCAGATTGTGCAGGCGGGTGTTCGGGCGGGTTGCCGCCGGGTCGGGAACCGGGCCGACGATGGGCAGGCGGTCCGGCGACATCGGCCGGAAACCGACGCGGCCGGTCAGCGTGGTGGGGGCGACGTCGGCCGCGAAACCGGGCAGGCCCAAGTTGAGGCGCGCCAGGTTTTCCTGGTGGTCGGCCATCCGGACCGACGGATCGGAGTCGGCGTACTGCAGCGTGGCGCCGATCAGGCGCAGGCCGTCGACATCGGGCATCACATAGCCGAGCTTGCAAACCACATGATGCAGCGGCTGGGTGGCGCCGGCCAGCAGGTGCGTCACCTGGCCACGGGCGGCGCGTTGCGGCAGCCAGGCGAATTGCTCGAAACGCGGGGCTGCTGCGCCGCTGGCCATGACTAGCACCGGCGCTTCACCCAGCACCTGGCCGGCCGCATCGAGCGCCCGCCAGCCGCTGCCGGTATTTTCCAGGCGGTCTACACAGGCATTGAAGCGGACGCTGAGCCGATCCGGGAAACTGGCCAGCGCCGCCAGGCAGACCGAGGAAGGCTGCACCCAGCCGCCGTTGGCGAACCACCAGCCGCCGGTAGCGACCGGCCAGCCAAGACGCTGCGACGCTTCGTCGGCCTCGATGAAGCTCACCAGTTCCGGCGGGAAACCAAGTTGGGCAACGGTTCGCCGCTGTTGTTCTTCATGGATCGGCTCGCGGCCCAGGTGCATGACGCCGCAGGCCGCCCAGCGGGCATCCGGCAGGCTGGCGAGCAGGGCCCGGGTAGCCAGGTAGCCGGCCCGGGTCAGGCGGGACAGCCGATTGTCGTCGGCGCTGGGCAGTGGGCGCAGGACGCCGGCCAGATTGCACGAAGCACCGGTGGCTGGTTCGGCAGCCTGTTCGAGCACCGTCACCTGCCATCCGGCGGCGGCCAGGGCATGCGCTGCCGTGCTGCCGGCAATGCCGGCGCCGATCACGACGGCGCGGCGCTCGGCCGGCGGAACATGGCGCAGCGGCCGGCGGGCACGCAGGCGGCCGACAACCATCGGTGCGCCGTAAGCGTCATCGGGGCGCTGCTCCAGGTCGAACTCGGCAGCCGCCAGTGCAGCGCCAACTGCTTCGCCGACGGCCGGGGTAGCCAGCGTGGCGCCAGGGGCAGCCAGGCGGGACAGGGAACGGCACAGCTCCGCCTTGTCGTCCGCCGAGAAGTCATCAAGGATGTAGGCATCGACTGCACCTTCGATCGCCCGCAGCTGGCTGGCGATATCGCCGAAGACCAGGGTCAGCACGACCTGGCTGCCCGCGAACCGCAGGCGATGCATCCCGGGGGCGAGCACCGGCCACTGTTGCTGCAGTGCTGCCGCCAGTTCGGCCAATTCGGGCCAGGCGCGCTGAGCACTCGCCAGATCGGCGGCCGGGTAGGGATGTTTTTCGAAGGCCACCACATGCAGGCGGCGACAACGTTGCGGGTCGTCGCGCCAGGCTTGCCACAGGGTCAGGAAATTCAGGCCGGTGCCAAAATGGGTATCGAGGACGACGAAGCGGTCGCGCCCTTGCCAGCGTTGCGGCAGGGTATTGCCGACAAGCGCGATGTGCCTTGCTTGTTCGATGCTGCCACCAGCCGGCGGGAGAGGGGGGCCATCCACTGCGCAATCCAGACGGCCAGGTGCCAGTTCGTCCACTAATGCAGTCGCGAGTGAGGGTGGCCGGGGCGGAGTGCCACCGGGTCAGGCGCGGCGTAGTCGAGCGCCAGTCCCCATTGCGCCTGCTCCGCGCCAGCTCGCAGCATGGCGCAGAAGGCTTGCAGCAGGTCGGGCGTCAGGCCGAGTTCGAAACTGCGCTCGCGGCCTTCGCGGAACGTCAGGTGATAGCCGCCGTCGCTCAGGGTGTCGACCTTGATCTCGCTGGTCAGCAAGGGGTTCGAACCGAGCGGATAGGTCGCCTTGTCGTCCTGGAAGGGCTGTTCGAAACTGGCCGGTGCCGGCATGGCCTCAATGTCGGCAGCCAGTGGGGCACTGCTGTTCGAATGTGCCAGCAACTTGGCCAGATGCGGCCACAGTTCGCGCAGGAAGCGCCGGGTCAGCCAGACCCGGAATTCCTCGTCAGCCTGCGTCGCGACGCGCAGGACCAGGCGGTCCTGCAGGGCGTCGTGGGCGATCTGAAGCTGACGAACTTGCATAAATCAACGTAAGGTCGGTGCGTGAGCGAGCGCAGCCAAATCAAGGCGCCGGTGGCCGCCGCATAGCAGCGCTATGCAAGGCCGCCGGCAACGCCGAGTTGGCAAGCGCAGCCACGAATTACTCCGGACGCATGGAGGGGAAGAGGATGACGTCGCGGATGGCCGGGCTGTCCGTCAGCAACATGATCAGGCGATCGATGCCGATCCCGCAGCCACCGGTCGGCGGCAGCCCATACTCCAGCGCCCGGATGAAATCGGCGTCGTAGTACATGGCTTCCTCGTCGCCGGCGTCCTTGGCCTTGGCCTGTTCCTGGAAGCGGGCGGCCTGGTCTTCGGCGTCGTTCAGCTCGGAGAAGCCGTTGGCGATTTCGCGGCCGACGATGAACAGTTCGAAGCGTTCGGTGATTTCCGGATTGCTGTCGGAGGCGCGGGCCAGCGGCGACACTTCGACCGGGTAGTCGATGATGAAGGTCGGTTCCCAGCACTGGGCTTCTGCACAGGCTTCGAACAGCTGCAGTTGCAGGCTGCCCAGGCCGCCCGGCTTGACCGGCTCGCCGAAGTGCTTGATCTTGGCCTTCAGGAATTCGGCGTCGGCCAGCTCGGCATCGGAGAATTCCGGATGCTGGCGCTGGATGGCCTGGTTGATGGTCAGGCGATGGAAGGGCTTGGACAGGTCCAGTTCGCGGCCCTGGTAGATGAAGACTTCCTTGCCCAGCGCTTCGCGCGCGGCGTGGCGGAGCAGGCCTTCGGTGAAGTCCATCAGCGTGTGGTAGTTCGCATACGCCTCGTAGAACTCCATCATCGTGAATTCGGGGTTGTGGCGCGGGCTCAGGCCTTCGTTGCGGAAGTTGCGGTTGATTTCGAAAACCTTCTCGAAACCGCCGACCACCAGGCGCTTCAGGTACAGCTCGGGGGCGATGCGCAGGAACTGTTGCATGTCGAGCGCGTTGTGGTGGGTGACGAAGGGCTTGGCCGAGGCGCCGCCGGGGATCGGGTGCATCATCGGCGTTTCGACTTCCATGAAGCCGTGGCCGGTCATGTAGTTGCGGATCGACGCGACGATGGCCGAACGGGCGCGGAAGGTGAAGCGCGTTTCCTCGTTCATGATCAGGTCGACGTAGCGCTGGCGGTACTTCAGCTCCTGGTCGGACAGGCCGTGGAACTTGTCGGGCAGCGGACGGATCGACTTGGTGAGCAGGCGGATTTCGGTGGCCTGGATGGTCAGTTCGCCGGTGCGGGTCTTCATCAGCGTGCCGACGACGCCGAGGATGTCGCCGAGATCCCAGCCCTTGAAGGCCGCGTAGACGTCTTCGCCGACTTTGTCGCGGGCGACGTAAACCTGGATGCGGCCGGAGACATCCTGCAGCGTGGCGAAGGAAGCCTTGCCCATGACGCGCTTGAGCATCATGCGGCCGCCGACCTTGACCTCGACCGGCAGGCCTTCCAGTTCTTCAGCGGATTTCTCGCCGTAGCCTTCGTGCAACTTGGCGGCGGTGTTCTCGCGCTGGAAGTCGTTCGGGAAGGCCTGGCCCGTCTTGCGCCACTCGGCGAGCTTGGCACGGCGCTCGGCGATGATGTGGTTCTCGTCCTGCTGGACGGGCTGTTCGGCGTTGTCGGTTTGGGACATGGGGAATCCTTGAAAATTGGGTTTGCTGCGGGCTACCGCTAAAACCCTGAATTTTCGCCGATTTGGCCCCTTTGGGACAAGCGCAATCGCGGCGCTTGCCGCGTCGCCGGCCGGGAAAACCGCCGGCCGCTTACGGTGCGGCGCGGTGGATGGCCAGCCAGATGGTGTGCGTCCCGGGTTGCGTCCAGTCCACGCGGTGCTGGCGGCCGGCAGCGATGTCCAGGCAGTCGCCGGGCTGCAGGCGGCGCGCTTCGGCCTCGTCGGCAAAGCGCAGCAGCGCCTCGCCGGCGAGCAGCACGATCCATTCGGCTTGCGCCTGCTCGTACCAGAAATCGGGTGGGCTGGCCTGGCCGGTCGATACGATGCGCTCGACGACTAGCCCCGGTTCGGCCAGCAGGCGGGTGAATTGCTCGTCGGCGGCGTCGAGGGCGGGCAGGTCGGCAAACAGGTTGTCAGGCATGGGCGGGCTCACTGGTAGAGCGGCAGGCTGTCCAGGCGGCGTTCGATTTCCCGGCTCAGCGCCTTGAACTGCGGACTGTCCGGGCTTTCGAAGCGCTGCCGGAATTCCTTCTGGTGGAGGTCTTCTGGCAGGTCGCTGAAGACGGGCAGCAGTTGTCCATCCTGCAGGCCGCTCCGGACCCGGGTCATCAAGGCCTCCGGTTTCTTGACCAGCAGTTCGCCGAAGCGCGTACCGGCCCGGTCGGCAGTCAGGTCGATGAAGGAAAAGCCGCTGCCGTGGCGGGCATCGTCGAGTTCCTTGTACAGGCCGATGGCGTCGGCCACCGGTTCGCCAGACCAGGCGGCGAGGGTGGCGGAGACGACGAAATGCTGGGCCAGGTCATGCCGGCCGCCCAAGCTGATCATGACCCAGCGCACGCGCGGCCAGGTTTTGGCGGCCGGGACTAGTCCCGCCAGGTCGATGCGGGCCAACTGGCTGGCCAGGACGAGCAGGGCGGCCCGGCCATGGCCGACGGGGTCGGTATCGGCGGGGATGGTCGCGTGCAGGATCTCGGCCAGCGTAATTGGCGATCCGGGGGCGCGGTGGGCGAGCAGGGCGGCGAGCGACTGGTGGGCTTCGTGCAGATGTCGGATTTCGTCCGGCGACAGGGCCACGGCCCGTGCCCGGTCGAGTATCTGCGGCTCCCACTGGTAGGTGACGGTCACCATGCCGCTGCCGGGATTGACCTGGATGTCCTGGATGGCGTCGAGCGCCAGTTGCCACTCGCTCCCGAAGCCGCTGGCGGCGATGGCTTTGCTCAACAGGTAGTTGGCGAGGGCCGCCGGAACGGGCAGCTTGCCGAGGCTGGCGCGGGTGATGGCCGGCTTGCCGTCCACCGGCTGCAGCGCGGCGGTGACATTGAGGAAATAGCGGCCGGGTAGCACGACGGTGATGCGGGCCTGACCGGTGCCGTCGGTCAGTGCGAAGTCGCCGCGGCCGTGCAGGAAACGCCCGGCGACATAGTTGATGCCTTCGTCGATCAGGTTGGCCGGGATGTCCACCGAATCGACGGCGCCGGCTTGTTGGTGCCGCGGGTCGTGGTTGGCCAGCAGGCGGCGGACCTGGGCGACGGCGATGGGCGAAATGGCGTCGCTGCGCTCGACCAGCGGCTTGCCGTCGATGGCGGCGACAACGGCGGCTGCCGCAGCCAGCACGGGCAGCAGCAGGATGACCGCCAGCCAGGCGAAGAGGCGCCTCATCGCCTGGCGGATGCCGGTTAAACGCCTTGCTTCAGGCTGGCCTCGATGAACGGATCGAGGTCGCCGTCGAGCACGGCCTGGGTGTTGCCGGTTTCGTGGTTGGTGCGCAGATCCTTGATGCGCGACTGGTCGAGCACGTAGGAACGGATCTGGTGGCCCCAGCCGATGTCGGACTTGGCGTCTTCCAGCTTCTGCTGTTCGGCCTGCTGCTTGCGCAGTTCGAACTCGTAGAGGCGGGCACGCAGCATCTGCCAGGCTTCGTCGCGGTTGCGGTGCTGCGAACGGTCGTTCTGGCACTGCACGACGATCCCCGTGGGGACGTGGGTCAGACGGACGGCGGAGTCGGTCTTGTTGATGTGCTGACCGCCGGCGCCGGAAGCGCGGTAGGTGTCGGTGCGCACATCGGCCGGGTTGATGGCGATTTCGATCGAATCATCGACTTCCGGGAAGACGAAAACCGACGTGAAGCTGGTGTGGCGGCGGGCGTTGGAGTCGAACGGCGATTTGCGGACCAGGCGGTGGATGCCGGTTTCGGTGCGCAGCGTGCCGTAGGCGTAGTCGCCGGAGAACTTGACCGTGGCGCTCTTGATGCCGGCGACGTCGCCTTCGGATTCTTCCATGACCTCGACGGAAAAGCCCTTCTTTTCGCCGTACTTCAGGTACATGCGCAGCAGCATCGACGCCCAGTCCTGAGCTTCCGTACCGCCGGCGCCGGCCTGGATTTCCAGGAAGCAGGGCATCGGGTCGGACGGGTTGTTGAACATGCGGCGGAATTCGAGGGCGGCGAGCTTGGCTTCCAGCTCGGCGTTGTCGGCCTCGACGGCGAGCAGGGTGTCGTCGTCGCCATCTTCCTTGCCCATGGCGAACAGTTCGCGGCCGTCATTGACGCCGTTGTCCACGGCTTCGAGGACGAGCACGATGTCTTCCAGCGATTTCTTTTCCTTGCCCAGTTCCTGAGCGTATTTCGGATCGTCCCAGATCTTGGGATCTTCCATCTCCTTGTTCAGGAGCGTCAGGCGTTCGCGCTTGTGATCGTAGTCAAAGATACCTCCGAAGCTCGGCGGCGCGCTGCGCCAGATCGTCGAGCTTGTTGGAGATACTGTTGAGCTGTTCTGCTTCCATGACGTTCTTCTCGTTGCGTGGCAAAACGTCAATTATAGCTGCTGCGCAACACAGTATCCGGATGCACGTTTCCGGTGCGCTACCGCGTGCCGACCGGTGCGATGGCGGCACTCGTTTGGTGCGGTGCACCACCCGGGTGCTGGCGTCGGAATGGGCGCAAAGCGGTTTTGCATTTCATCGATGCCACGCTTTTTGATTCATTGCCTTGATTTGAAAAGAGGAATTATTTTCTGCTCGATCATGGCAAGGGAGTTGCTTAGTGTCAGGCAATCTCATCACTTTGTGCCTGCCCGATATGACTAGCACTGAATCGGTACCCGCCTTGAGCGCCTGCATGAACTCGTTGCGCCGTCGTTCGTTTGCCGGCTGGTTGCTGGCGGTGGGCGGCGGTGCAGCATTGGCCGGCGCCATGCTGAGCGATCAGGCTATGCCGTGGGCAGTCGCCGCCGTGCTCTTGCTCGGTCTGTCGGTGGCGACGGTCTTCGGGATGCAGCGCGGGCTTGAAGCGGCGCTGACTTTGATCGACGGCTTTGCCGTCGAACTGGCGGCCGGCCGGCTGGTCAGCCGCCTCGATACCCGGCGCTGCGCGACGCTGGCGCCGCTGGCCGAACGCCTGAACGGCATGGCCCGCTCCTTGTCGGGACTGTTCCTGACCTTCGCCCGGATGTCGCAGGAGATTTCCAGCGTGGCCGGCGAAAGCAACGTCAACGCCCGGGGCGGCGACGATGGCGTGCGCCGCCAGCGCGACATCACGCTGTCGTCCTCGGCGACGCTGGAGCAACTGACCGTTAGCCTGGGCATGACCAGCGACAGCGCCCAGGGGGCGGCCGCGGTGGCCGAGGCGTCCGGGCAGATGGCAGTGACCGGCGTCGAGCGGGTCAATGGTCTGGCGCGCAGCCTGGAAAGCCTGGTGGCGATGGTGCAAACGACTTCCGATAGCGCCAGCCGTCTGGGCCAGCGCTCGCAGGAAATCGATGTCATCGTCGAACTGATTGCCGAAATCGCCGCGCAGACCAATCTGTTGGCCCTGAACGCCGCCATCGAGGCGGCGCGGGCTGGCGAGCAGGGGCGCGGCTTTGCCGTGGTCGCCGACGAAGTGCGCAAACTGGCCGAGCGGACCAGCAAGGCGACCCGCGACATTGGCGAGCGCATCGAAGGGGTCCGCGTCGACGTCGGCAGCATGATCGAGGCCATGACGGCGACGACCAGCCAGGCCGCCCGCAGCCTGAGCGATGCCGGCGAAGCGGTGGCCGACCTGCACCGGGTCGAGGAGAACGCCGGCCAGACGCTGGCCCTGATCCGCGATATCGCCGCCGCCAGCCAGGAGCAGAGCGCGGCCGGCCTGAACATCGCCCGCGACATCGAGCAGGTCGCCCAACTGGCTGATGCCAACGAGCATCTGGTGCGCGAGAACAGCGAACTATCCCGTTACCTCAGTGAATTGTCCGTTCAGTTGACCGGGGCGTTAAAAAAATACCAATACGAGTGAGGTTGAAATGAACTGGCTCATTTACGCGATGCTGGCGCTGGCCATCGTCATTGTGGGGGTGTCGATGATGCTCTATCGCCGTCGGCACTGGGAATATGCCGACAAATCACTGGACAGCACGCTGGCGGCCTGCCGTTCGCTGCTCGCCCTGATCGGCCATTTTCAGCAGCATCGCGGCATGAGTTCGGCCCTGTTGTCCGGTGACCAGGCTTTCCGGACGCGACTGGACGGCAAGGGGCGCGACATCGACGGCCTGATTCCGTCCTTGCGCGAAGTGGCCGGCAAGGAAGGCGCCCGGGCGCATCCGTGCCTGACCCAGAACGATCTGGCCCTGTTCCAGTTCCAATGGGGGCAACTGCGCGAGAAGCTGACCGGACTTTCCGTCGAACAAAGCATCGCCCAGCACAGCTTCCTGATCGATCAACTGCTGCAGTGGCTCGCCGCCTTGGGCGAATCGCGGGTCGAGGTGTTGCTGGTCGATCGCTGTTCCCGCGGCCTGGTACGCAATTACGCCAGCCGCCTGCCGGCCCTGACCGAGTGTCTGGGGCAGGCCCGTGCCCTGGGGACCAGCGTCGCGGCGAAACGCGGCTGTTCGGCTGTGGCGCGCGTTCGCCTGATGTTCCTGGTGGCGCGCGCCGAGGCCTTGCTCAATCAGGCCAACGAGGTGGGCGGGCAGGGGCCGAAGGCGGAAAAGGCAGCCTTGGCGGTGCAGGAAATGGCCCGCGTAATCCGCACTCGGATGCTGCTGAGTTCCGGTATCAGCGTGGCGGCGCAAGAGTATTTCGATATCGCTACAGCAGCGGTCGATAGTGTTTTTGTATGGATAAACGAGAGCGGCACCATGTTGGCGGCAGCGGGAAACAGAAAGGCCAACGATGGACATGCCCTTCGATTGCAGAGCGCCTAAATTCAGCCTGTTGCCGAATTCGGCCGGCCGAGCGGGTTTTGGAGCTGAACATGGGGGCGGATTCGACAGACGGGCGGCATCGACCATGAGTACTGTGTTTGCGAACCTGGAAGGCATGTTTTTTCGCTGTCTGGTCGATGAATACTGGACCCTGCTCTCGGTCAGCCCCGGTTGCCGGGAACTGACCGGCCATGCCGCCCAGGATCTGGTCGGCAACCGGCAGCGGTCGCTCGAAGCGCTGACCCATCCGGAAGACCGTGCTGCCGTGCGGGGAACCATACTGGCCGCGCTCGACACCGGCGGGCGCTACCACATCGAGTACCGCATCGTCTGTCGCGACGGTGAGGAGAAATGGGTCCTGGAGCGCGGCGTCGGGCTGCGCGACGAGCTGGGGCGCCAGGTGCTCGACGGCTATCTGGAGGATATTACCGACCGCGTCCTGGCCCAGATTCAGCTGGCGGAAACCGAGTTGCGCTATCGCAGCATCTTCGAGAATTCGGTGGTCGGCATGTTCCAGAGCACCGAGAACGGGCGCTACCTGGCGGCCAACCAGGCGCTGGCCACGCTCTACCGGTACCCGACGCCGGAATCCCTGATCAGCAGCCTGGCCGACATCGCCACCGGCCTTTATGTCGCCCCGCGGCGGCGGGTCGATTTCAAGCGGCTGATCCAGCGCGACGGCCAGGTCAGTGATTTCGAATCCGAGGTCATTTGCCGCGACGGCGGCCGCATCTGGATTTCCGAAAACGCCCATGCCGTGTGCGCTCCGGACGGCTCCCTGCTCTATTACGAGGGCACGGTCGAAGACATCACCGAACGCCGTCGATACCAGTCGGTGCTGCAGCATCAGGCGACGCACGATCCGCTGACCGGCCTGCCCAATCGCAACCTGTTGCAGGATCGCCTCGATCAGGCCGTGCAGCAGGCCCTGCGCCAGGCGAACAAGGTGGCGCTGGCCTTTGTCGATCTCGACAACTTCAAGGTGATCAACGACAGCCTCGGCCATGCGGCCGGCGACGAGCTGCTGATCGAAATCGCCCGCCGTCTGCGTCACGCCTTGCGCGGTGTGGATACCATCGCCCGCTACGGCGGCGACGAATTCGTGCTGATCATGGGCGAGCAGACGTCGCGCGAGGATACCCAGCACCTGCTCGACCGGGTGCTGGCCACCATCCAGGCTCCCCTGGCCCTGGAAGGGCATGACCTGCGCATCAACTGCAGCATAGGGGTCAGCGTCTATCCCGACGATGCGCAGGATCTTGACGGCTTGCTGCGGGTCGCCGATGTGGCGATGTATCACGCCAAGAAAACGGGCAAGGGCCAATACCATTTCTACACCCGCGACCTCAACCAGGTGGTGCAGGATCGCTTTGTCCTGGAAAGTGCCCTGCAGCGGGCCATCGAGCACAACGAACTGACCGTGGTCTATCAGCCGAAGACCGACGCGGCGGGGCGGGTGCGCGGTTTCGAGGCGCTGGTGCGCTGGAACAGTGCTGGGCAGGGCCTGGTGACACCCGACCGTTTTATCCCGCTGGCCGAGGAAACCGGGCAGATCCTGGCCATCGGCGAGCAGGTGCTGTATGCCGCCTGCCGGACCGCGGCGAGCTGGCCGCTGGTCGATGGGCAGGCCCTGGGCATCGCGGTCAACCTGTCGGCGCGGCAATTGAAGGAGCCCGGCCTGCTGGCCATGATCGCCGACGCCCTGGCGGTGTCCGGTCTGCCGCCGGACTGCCTGGAGCTGGAAATCACCGAGAGCATGATCATGGGCGACGTCGAGCACACCATCCGCGTGCTCAAGTCGATCAAGGCGCTTGGGGTGCGCATCGCAGTCGATGATTTCGGCACCGGCTATTCGTCATTGAGCTACCTGCAACGCCTGCCGATCGACACCCTGAAGATCGACCGCTCCTTCGTTTCCGGTTGCGACCGCGGCGGCAAGGCGATGGCGATTCCGCACGCCATCATTTTTCTGGGCAAGACCCTGAACCTGCACATCGTCGCCGAAGGCGTCGAAACCGAGGGGGAAAGGGACGTGCTAGCCATTAGCGGCTGCAACGAATTCCAGGGCTATTTCTTTGCCCGGCCGATGCAGCATGCTGCGGTCGACGAGTATTTGCGGTCGATTTTGAACTGACCCGATGTCACGCAGCGGTTCGCGATGCTGTGTGGCAGCCCGGCCGAATCCAGCCGTAGCGCATTGGGCCGTAGTTCGGCCCTAGCGGACAGTGGCCTTCTAAATGCAAATGGCCGGTTCTGATTACAGACCGGCCTTTGTGCTTTGAAGATACCGATGACGGCTCTGGGGCAACCTGCTACATCCACTTTCGACCCAAAGCGGTAATTGGCTGCTTGGGAAAGCGGACATTCAAACGTACTAGCTCAGGGACGCACCGCTTGCGGCGCGTCCCTTGGAGCGGAAGGTTGGGCCAAGACGACCCGGATGCTTATTGTGCGAAAACGGGAAAACAGCCACAGCCCAAAGCTAGTCAGGGTGCCCAGGAAGCCTGTGAAAAGCAGTGCGATGAACACGGATAGAGCGGGGCCAACAAACAGAGCAGCCACGCCATGAATGGGTTGGTTGTTCCATTTTACGGTGTCAGCACCGAAAAGGCCTGAGATACCAAACACCAAACCAAGAGGAACAAAAGCTATGAGAAGCCCACAAAGGAGCAATTTGTAGATTGACGCTGCTTTGACTTTGCGAACTACTAAAACTTGCTCGATTTCTGCGCTCACGTAGTGTCTCCGTTAGGCCCAACGTCGAAATTAACCGGCCCGCAATGGCGGTGCGAAGCGCTGCCGTTGTGGGTCCGTGTTGAATGTAGTGTTAGGAGTGGAAGCTATCGACAATCCACGAATTGTTGTGCCTGACGAAGACAAGCTTGGACAAGGCATAACGGTTATCTTCCAGTTCTTTTTCTGCCATTTCTTTCATGAAAGCCGGGCCTTCTTCCCACTCTAAACATGTGACGAAGAGTAGATCGCGCGAAGGAACAACGGCCATCGGTGTGCCAGGCAAGTGCTCAGCAAGAGAATCCCAAAGGGTGGGATGCAAAAGTAGAGTCGCCTCGAAATTTCCGCCTGCGGTAAGCATGAATCGCGGAGCGCTGCCATGAAGCTGAATTTCAGGAATTCGGTTAGGTAGATTTTGAATTGCGAGGGCGTGCAGTTCATCCATGTTCAGGCCAAGCTCACGCATTCGCTTTTTGGACAGATATGCGAAGCGGTCCGGGAGATCCTCTGCGTACATGACAATGAGGTCACCCGCGAAGACGTTCGAAATAGGAGAGTCGCCCTCGGGGAGCTCAATGTGTTGCAGTCCAGTGCCTTGGTGTTCGACCACCTTGATCATAGGAACAATTCTTTCAAGAACGTCTTTGTCGTGGTCAGTGCTCGGGCTCGCTGCAGCAACCGGTTGCGCTTCTTCTTTTCTTTTGCGAAATAGGCCAAACAAGAGAGACTCCTAACAGTTAGCAAACGGACCCGCTGGGTCCGTATATGAAATGCAAATACATGCAGCAATTATGCTTTCGGAATTGCCGGTGGGGCAAGGAGGTGGCCCAAGTCAGGGCCGTATAACAACTCCAATAATACGGACGCCCGGAAGACGGCTCGGATGTCCGCTATCGGGACAAATCCTCAATGACCGCTTCTGGCCGACTCCCGCCTGGTGCAGTTACATCTCAAGCGCGAGGCCACGCCAATGGCCGCTTCTCAAAACTCAACTGACGGCCTGCGGCCCATAGCTGACGGCGGTGTTTGCTGACAGCAGACTTTCATGGCATTTCGCAGCAAGCCAACAAGGGTCTTAGAGATAGACGCTGGTGGCATCACTTATTAGATGCTAGTCGCCTGGCTTTCTTGAGCAGATACCAGCCATACATCGCCAACGCAAATAAATTCCATGGCAACAAAATTGTGGCCCAACCCAGCCACAAGTAATCGGATGTCTGTACTGTTTTCACATCCAGCGGAGGAGCAATATAAATTTTCACTTGTTCGTTTGCGGTAATGGTTCCCGCCTGAACCACAGAGAATTTCAACGTTGAAAAGCCGGCAGGCAATGTTGGTCGAAGATGGTTTGCTGGAGGCCAGGGGTATGCAGCAGGGTCGTCGTCTTCGACAAACGGTTCGAAAATGCGTTTTGCGGTGGAGTCGTCCTTCTCGAAAGCGAGATACCCTCCAGGAAACATCTCATACACCTGACGACCTAGTTCACTTGCTGCCAAAATCTTAATCGCTTCGCCCGGGCTATCGAACCGGATTTTCCCGCCATTTGGGTCGGTGTGCTTAATCCCCCCCAATTCAGGCCGAATCGTCCCTTTCTGCTTATTGAAATCCAGGCGAAAGTGCAAAGGCGTAGGGGATAGCCGAAAAACCGATACCTCAACACTCTCACCCTTTGTCAGGCGCAGAGGGATTATTGTTCCAATTGAGGATGCAATTCCAAGGAGTTGAGTCGCCAGTAGGGCAATCAGCACAAGCAAATGCAGAGCCAAGGCAATTTTCTGTATTCCTTCAGATTTCCACTTGGCCACACTGCCTCTGAAAAAAAGATGACATAGAAATTTTATGGTCTAAATGGCTGCTTCGGGAGATTTCTTCAACCGACTGCTCTTGGCCGGAAGCACCTATCCAACAGTCTCGCTGAAACCTGACGTTCGCTGTTTGGCAGAACAATCAGATTCCCATCAACACCAAAGGAGTCTGACATGGAATCCTCACAACACCGGGAAGCCTGGAACAAGGGTAAGTTGGTCGGCCAGAAGCCTCCTCTGAAGCCCAAGGATATTTGGGCAATCCGAATCCCTTTGCAGAATGCTCATCAGGTTCGAGATCTGGCCATGTTCAACTTGGCAATTGACAGCAAGTTGCGTGGCTGCGATCTCGTCAATTTGCGGGTTCGGGACGTTACCCACGGTAGCTAAGTATTGACCCGGGCAATGGTTATCCAGCGGAAAACGCAACGCCCAGTGCAGTTCGAGTTGACTGAACCGACCCGGTCGGCGGTGGCAGCATGGATTGTGAAGGCGAATCTCAAAGCGGAGCAGTATCTCTTTCCCAGCCGCGTCGTTCGCTCCCCGCATGTATCCACCCGGCAATATGCCCGAATCGTGCACCATTGGGTGGCGGCCGCTGGCCTGGACACATCCGCCTACGGAACGCACTCGATGCGCCGAACAAAGGCGACACTGATCTACAAGCGAACCAAGAACCTGCGGGCGGTTCAGTTGCTGCTTGGGCATACCAAGCTGGAGAGTACCGTCCGATACCTAGGTATCGAAGTCGATGATGCCCTCGAAATTTCGGAACAAACCGAGATCTAGCCCTGTAATCCGGCCGTACGCTGGATTCAACGCGTGCGGCCGCTTTCGGGCATGGCGATAGATGCGTACTGTCGGCCACGAGCGGCCTGTTACACGCTCCGGGCTGCAGACATTCAAGGGACCGGTGTACTCCGTAACTAGTCGTACCCCCTACGCGAACAACTCGGCCAAAGCGGACTGACGATCCGTAAATCTGATCTGTCCGCTAGGTACTGCCGAGCCGACATTCGCTATACATGCTCCGCATGGCTACGCGTCAGCCAACGGGAATTTTGAGAAAATTCCCTACTCAATTAGATGCCTGACGGCGGCGGTTCGAGCAAGAAGTCCGAGCGGATATCTATCTTGGTAACGCGCATACGTCGGGCTTCTGGGTTGATAGCCAGTTCAAACCTGTCGCCAGCCTTTAGGCCCAGCGTTAGGATTTTGGACAGGAACCGTTTGATGCGGTTATTGCCGCTCGAAAAGCGAGCAAATAGCACCGGCTCGTTGAATCCCTCCAGCTCGTAGTGCCCGTCGGTCAACAATCGAGCGCAATTGCTTGGAAGTGACCAATAGCGGTGCTTCACTATGTTGTCGCTGAGTTCGCAGTCCACATGGTAGTAGCCGTCTACGTCCCGTTCACTCACAGGGATGCTCTTTGAGGCATCACCACCTACCGAGTCCTGCGCGTTCTTCAGGAATGGCGCACTCAGGGGGCACCACGTAGGGCAAAGACGCCCCGATCGAGCTGACGATAGATCGGGGAGCTGTTTAGGCTTACCTGCAGCGCCATAAACTTCACCCGGCCACCATCGACAAGCTGAGTGTTGAGCATGTGCCGGGAAACGATGTTTCCGTTTGCGATCATGAGTCGATAAACCGCAGCTTCTGTATCGGACAGTACAGTTTCGACTGGAATAGAAGGCTCAAGAAAGAAATCGTCGTACTGGATATTCTTCAACCTTTTCACTCGGCGCAGGACCTCGACGACGATCAGCAAAGGCGGCTCGATCAGGTACTGACGCTGCCGATCGGGTTCATAGTTGCCGCGCCGGGAGCGGACCAATCCAGCAAGGATCTCCTCAGCGTCGACGCGCTGACCAGCGGCCGCGAGAATCTTGGTGGCCACCGACACCAGACGGTTGTCTTTGCCTTCGCCGTACCAAAACCAACCATCCTTCTCGATCAGCCACTCGAAGCCTGGGATCATTCGGCAGTCCCGCTCAACATCACTGGGCAGGATTCCCCGCCCCAATGTCTCGCCCCGACGATTTGCTATGCCTTCATGCAGGCATCAGGGATGGTCAATGACCATCTAGTTTCTTGTTCACGGCATTGGGAAGTTCAGGGGCGGTTTCGCCAAGGATGATTGTGGCCATGGTGTGATACCTTCCGGCCTCCTTAATTTCTACGAGCAACGCCAATGGCCAAGTACCCTCGCTCCCGCCGTCTTCGCAAAAAACTTCACCTCGAAGAGTTCCAAGAACTGGGCTTCGATGTCGAAACTGAGCTCAAGGCACCTCTGGTAGGGAACGCCGAGGAAGAGCTGTTGATTGCTTTCATTGAAGGCGCAATCGAGCCTCGTGGCCTTATTTATGGTGGTAGCGTTGATTGTGGTTACGTCTGCAAGGCAGGTGGCGGCTCAGCGACGGAAGAAGACCGCAATGAAGTGAAGCAATGGCTTGAAGGTCGTTCCGAGTTTAGCTCTGTGACTACTCGTGAGCTCACCGATGCCTGGTATGCCAGTCTGACCGCTTAACAAGCGATTTGGCAGCGGGCGAACGAACTTCAGCCCGCTGCAATCCCTTGTCGTTAAGCGGGGGAGACCTCTGCCTGAATAGGCAACAATGAGCGCGCCGACACGATGAGGCGTCTCCGGATACCAGCCCCAATCCTGCGCTCGACTTCCCACATGGGGAGACCTTTAACCACGGCGACTTGCTCAATGGCCGTGACGACGTCGCCGATTTTGGTACAGACGTATTCAGCACCACGTTGAATCGAAGATTGCACTTTCTTCATCTGCTTTAGCCTCCAAGGGTTCAAACGATGATGTATCGTAGCTCAGGTTTTGGCACGCCGAGTTCATTCAATATTCCGAAAAAACGGAATAGTTGCACAGGCCTGACTTGGTTTATTGGGATGCCGCCTCCACCTACAGTAACGCCACAACCTAAAGGAGGTTATGAACCACTATGAGCACTGAAGCACGTGTTATTGACCTCAGCAAAACCGATTATCGCTCCTACGCCGTACCCGATACGAACCGAGTCATCCGCAATACCTACCAACTTCTCGCGCTTTCGACGGGCGTAGCTGGCGTTGGTGCAGGTATCAGTATGTGGGCTGGGTTTGGTCCTTTGGCCGGTATCCTCTTCACTTTGCTTGGCTTGGTGCCTTTGTTCTACCTTCATAAGAAGCGGAACACGGCAGCGGCAGTACCTGCGATGATGGCTTTTACTGGTCTGAGCGGTCTTGGTCTCGGTCCGACGTTGAGCCACTACATCAACATGCCTGGTGGTAGCAGCACCGTTTTGACCGCCGCTGTCCTCACGACAGTTGTGACGCTAGCTTTGACCGCTTACGTCCACAAGACAGGCAAGGACTTCACCCGTATGGAGGGCTTCCTGTTTGCTGGTTTGATTGTGGTCCTGCTGGCAAGCATTGCAGCGATATTCATCCCGGCAATGCACGCAGGGGTCTCTGCAGTCGCTGCGCTGTTGTTCTCAGGCTTCATCCTGTACGACACGAGCCGTTTGGTGCGTGGTGAGGAAGACAACTACGTCATGGCTGCTGTCAGCATGTATTTGAACCTGTTGAACCTGTTCCTGTCGCTCTTGCAACTGTTGGGTATCTCTATCGACGATTGATAGCGAATAGAGCTTAATTGCGGACGCTGGATTAGAAGGATACGAACGTCCGCTTTGGCCGACGAGCAGCCTATTGCCGCCGGCATGAGGCCGGAAATCGGCCTTAGCGGACGGAGGCCACTCGCTGTACGTCGGGCTGGAATGTGCTCCTTACCTGCCGCAGGGAGAGAATCCGCCCTGAATGTCAGCTTCCCGAACTGGCGAACTCACACTCCCGACCCAAAGACGACGGTCAGTACTTTGGAAAGCAGACTTTGAGGAACCTTCAAGTTCGGGCGACGGGGCATTAGGCCGGGGTGTTGGCATAGATGAGTACTGCTACTGCAAGAGCTAGAAAACCAAGCAACAAGGGACGTAGGCCGGAAGGGGCTCGTCGTTCAAGTGCTGCAATGTGCTCGCCGAGGATGTTGGTTTGCTTGGAAGCAAGCAGCCGATAACTTGCAAATGCCGAAAGCCAAAAAAGGCCACCTGCGGCGATGTGAAACAACACCCAAAAGTAAAAAGCACCAGCATTTTCTGCACTACGGAAGGCGTAGGATTGTTGGTCCTTTGAAAAGTGAATGGATATTTCCCCTAGCCGAATGGCATTGACGCCTATCCACATGAGAAATAGACCGAGCACACTAGAAGCAACCATAAGAAGCAAAAACCGAAGTTTCATCTGGGTTGTTGCCTAACAGCTAATAGGCGGCCACATGGGGCCGCCTATGCATATTCGAGAGGACGCATATAAAACGTCGAAATAGCATGTGTTCACAAGGCTTTCCGCGCATTTTGTGCTCTAACCAATTTACAAAAATGGAGACTGGCAACCAAGTATCTATCCATATCGCATTTTGCTCAAGATAGATGTCCGCTTCAGGGGGATGCGCACGAAGGACAGCTATTGGCCGATTTCAGCCTGGTGCAGTTACATCTCAAGCGCGAGGCCGCGCCAATGGCCGCTTCTCAAAACTCAACTGACGGCCTGCGACCCAAAGCTGCCCCTCAAGACTTTTGCATTAAACGTCTGCAGTCCGCGAAAAAGCGGCCATCCACTTATCTTCAAAACTGGCTGACCGTTCCAACTAGTCAGAGCGCTATGATTGTGCATCGACAATTTGTGCCGGGTGGTTAGAGAGTGCCTACTAGCCGAATAGATTAGCGTCCAATCCAGCTCTCAAGGGTGAACGGCGGATGAGTAGCGGATGCTGTTTGATTCAACAGCACGCGTTCGTTCGGTCTTTGATTACGACGTTAAAGACGTGGTCTGGCCGCACCCCTCGTCGAGATAAATCTGGTTGCGTCCTGCGGCTTTTGCTTGGTACATCGCGTTATCAGCACGCCGAAGTATCGTTTCACCGCACTCGCCGCACGGAGGAAACAGTGTCATCCCCAGACTCGCCGAACAGTGATGCTCGACCGTTGTCTGGATTTGCTCGTCGGTATCGAAAGTCAAGGAGTAGGTCTTAGCCAAATCGTCACGAATCCTTTCTGCCACCCGTTTAGCTTGCTGCCATGCTGCGTCCTGCGTCGGAGCGACATTGACCAACAAGACCACAAATTCATCACCGCCCAGACGGGCCACCGTATCCTGGTCGCGAACATGTTCAGCTAAACGCCGTGCAACCTCCTTTAGCAGCAAGTCACCCGCAATGTGACCGTAGCGGTCATTGACTGGCTTGAAATTGTCGAGATCCAGGTAGATAACCGCACCAAATAGCCCACTTCGCTGACTTAACGCCAGTGCCTTTGACAAGTGGTCGAAGAATAAACGCCGGTTCGGCAAGTCGGTCAGTGCGTCGTAATATGCCAGCTGATGAATGGCTACTTCATATTGCATCCGTTCAGTCAGGTCGCGTACGGTGGCCAGGATGACAGTCTCTCCGTCCAGGTCCACCATGCTGGCACTGACCTCAACTGTTAACGTAGCACCGTCTTGTGGGCGTTTAATAAGCCAGTCAAATCGATGCTTCCCTTCCGTGTTGATAGTGTCGATATAGCGTGCCGCCAAATCAACTGAAGGCGTTCCGCACGCCTGGACCGGGGGAGAGAAATCTACAGGCGTTCGGCCAAGGCAATCAGCCTTGCCGGTCAGTCCCAGAAGTTCAAGCGCGGCTTGATTGCAGTCGATGAAATGCTTTTTCTGGTCGAGCAAAAGCACTCCGTCCCGGCTACCCTCAAACAAAGTTCGAAACCGCGTTTCGGAACTGGCCACCGCTTGTTGCGCCAATTTGAGTTCCGTAATATCCATCGACATACCGATGAGGCAGTCGGGTTGATTTCCCCTACGCAACAATTGTTTGACTGACCAAAAATAGCGCAAGCCCCCACGACTTCCTGCTAAGCACTCCTCCCCCGCCTTGCGCACGCCCGTCTCAAATACCATGTCATCGAAGGCGTTGACACGTTGAGCCTCCAACTCCGGCAAAAGTTCGGCATCGGTATGACCAATTATCTGTTCCGGGCTCCGCTGCAACAGTTCAGCGACTTTGGGGCTGACGAAGATATAACGACGGTCTTGTCCCTTGATGTAGAAGTGACCATCGACATTGCTAAGTAAAAGGTCCAGGAATTGCCGGGATTCACTCAGCAACACCTCCACCTGCGCCGTGCTGGTGACATCAAGCGATACCCCAGACAGGCCAATGATATTTCCGTACCGGCCATACACCGGCCTTTTAACTGTCAAATATTGATGTCTCTCACCGCCAACCTTGGTGCGGCGATATTCTTTTTGCTCGACAGTTTGGCCGGTTGCAATTACCCGTAAATCATCCTCTCTGAGTTGAGTCGCCGTTATGGGGTCGAACAAATCTTCAAGCAGATGACCAACGACCTCTTCTAACTTTGCCCCCACCATGTCACAAAATGCCCGATTGACAAAGGTATAGCGGCCATTCAAGTCCTTGGCGAAAACCGACGCCCCAAGGCTGTCAATGGCAGTTTGCAATAACTGCATTTCATTATGGGTCAGGCCGCCGGTACTCAATAAACCATTGATTTCCATAACCCACTCCCCCGAGTTCGCTGCAGGACATGTTGTTCCACTTTGTTGAGGCTATCAATACAACCAATTGCTTATATAGTGTGTCATTCTGATAGCGATGAATGCATTAAGTTCCTGCTTGTCGCGACATCGACACTAGCTACTTGATTCGCATCACCTACAAGATGATTTCAGTATTTCGTGTATTCGGGGCGGTATATTCGGGGTGGGGTTGTTGAAGCTGTACATCGCCTGGTTGCTCCCCGGTAGTAAGAGGTGTTTTTCGTGCGTGGCGAGCGGTTATCGAGTTAAGCCACGCCTTTGGCACACAAGTTAGTAGTAAACAGACGATTGCTCATGGGGCTGCACTAACGGTAGGCGAAACGGCAAAAAGAAAGAATTAGCAATGAACCTGTTCAACAAGCGGGCTGCTCAAAGAATTGCTTTTGTCAGCCTCATGCTGGCGGCCATCGTCGCACCCGTTGCATGGTTGATTAGTACAGAAAGCGCAGAGGGTGAAGTGGTTTCATTAGCCATGGAGGAATCCAAGCGGATCCTTCGTTACTCGGAAGCGCTTGAATTGACAGGACCAGCGGCAAAAGAAAAAGCTGCAAAAGCCGTAACGACGCTTTCGGGCGGGATTTTTGATATCGCGGAACTTTATGACCATAGCGGTGAAAAACTCTCTGAGTCGCACACGGATCTCGGGATAGAGGTCGAAAGTCAGTTACCGGAGCACATTAAACCGGCATACATGAGCTCCTCCTACGAGAGTCTCCAGATCCGACATCAATGGGTACTCCGGGTATTTATCCCGCTGCGGACCGTGGAGGATGGTGATATCACAGGCTACTTCGAGGGGGTGCGCATTGTTCCCGATTGGCAGAGAAGGGAAATTCATACTGCAGCAGTCAAAATGGCGCTAATTGCCTGCTTGGCCTCGGTGCTCTGTGGCGCTGCCATCTACCCTATTGTCGTCCAACTATCTGCAGACAATACGCAAAAGACAATCGAGGTTCTTGATTCGCACATTTCGATGATGGCGGCGCTAGGGCGAGCCATTGCAAAACGTGATTCCGACACCGGCGCGCATAATTATCGCGTCGCCTGGATTGCTGCCCGCATTGGGGAGGAAATGGGGCTTACCGGAAGCAACATGCAAGCCCTTATCGCTGGTAGCTTTCTGCACGACGTCGGAAAGATTGCGATACCTGATGCCATTCTCCTCAAGCCAGGACCTCTCGATGATTGGGAAATGTCCGTGATGAGAACCCATGTTGGCCAGGGTGTAGAAATCGTCAAAGGGATGGGATGGCTAGACGGTGCGCATGAAGTGGTGGCCGGGCACCATGAAAAGTGGGATGGCAGCGGCTATCCAAAGCAGCAGGCGGGAGATTCAATTCCACTCGCAGCAAGAATATTTGCGTTGGCTGACGTATTCGATGCCCTTTCATCGAAGCGTCCATATAAGACTGCCATACCTTTTGACGCTGTAATCGATATCCTGCGCAAAGATACTGGAACCCATTTTGATCCACGTGTGATGTTTGCATTCGAGCGTGTTGCCGACGAAATACGGGAGAAGCTTCACCATGCCTCCGAGGCGGATGCTCGTGCGCTGCTGGAAGCACAGATTCGCAAACACTTCACGATTTAGACAGCTCGCCTCGGAGTTAAATACGTCCACTCCGCTCAGAAATCGGCCGTAGGGCAATCGCGACGATGAATATCTATCGTGGTCGCGTGCCGAAGCAGTAGGTTGCCCAAAGCCGTCATTGGTATCTTCAAAGCTCAAATGGCCGGTATGTCGCTAGAACCGGCCGTTCGTATTTAAAAAGGTGACCGGCAGCAATTGGCCGCATTCTGTCCTCTACGGTTACATCTCAAGCGCGAGGCCGCGCCAATGGCTGCTTCTCGATATTCGACTGGCAGGCCGCGACCTACAACGGCCTGATGATGTTTGTAATCAAGATGGCAGCTTTCTGGTCATCAAGCTGCCGGTGATGAATCTACCCTCTGACTCTTGCTCGGAGGCGTGCACAACCAAATTGGCCAATGCAGTTCCCAGCGAGTTGTTCGACCTTGCTGAGCTTCCTGGCGACATGCGAGTGACCGTAGGTGGTGGAAAAAGCCTGCCCGATCAGCCCTGGGCAAATTCAAGGTCACTTAATGTTTGTCCGGCATCCTGATTACCATCTGCCGCGATACAGCACCGCAGCTACGGTCCAACCCTCAGCCCCACGAAGCGGTCGCCCCTGTCAGACGAATACCGTCTGCCCGAATCGTGAGCGTTCACTCAGGAGGCTTGATCATGGTCGGAGCAGTTGGCGGTGTAGGGGGAGGTCTAGGTATTGGCGGCGCGGGAATGGTCGGCAGCGTCGCGGATGCGGCAAGTGCAGCACCGGCAGTCGGCAGCGTGCCCGCGTCGCCGCCAAGCGCACAGGCAACTGCGCCAACAGCGAGTTCGCAAGTCAGTATTTCGCCCGCAGCACGGCAGGCACTGGCTGCGGAAATCCAGCAGATGGGCGCGCCGATGTCGGCGACCACGCCGAATCCCTTCGCAACTGTGGCGAATGGAAACCTGCCCAGTGTAAGCGTCAGCCTTGCGGTCAACGCCCTGAACAATTACATCCAGGCCAACGGTGTCAACGACACGAAGTTTTTTAACGACATGGTCGCCGCAGTGCTTCTCGCCATTTTGCTCCAGCGCGACCAGAGCAATGGTGGCTGACGTTCCGCCGCCAGCTGCTCCTGACATCCGGAGCAGCCTGGCGAGCCTCCTCACCGACGAACGGCTAGCGGGCCTAGCCAGGCAGTTGAATATTGACCTTAGCGACCCGAACGTGCACAACAAGGTGCTGGTGCATCTCAAAAATAGTCTCGCGACAATGGCGCCGCCGCCCTCCGGGGAAGCCAACGTTTCAGCCCAAGCGAGCAACACGATAACGCCTTACCTGGCGCGCCTGGCATTGCAGCGTTATCGGGAGATGTCCTTGCTCTAACGAGCATGGAAGATGCCGCCACCCCTGAAGATGAAATAACTTATTGCTGCCGTTCAATCAGCTACTACCAATGACCATAGTGGCCGAACAATAAACTGATGAATAAAGCGATTGGTGGCGGGTCAGTGATCAGTTGCTTGCCGTTCGAGCCTGTCGACTTTTCACAGTCGTTATGTCCGCAGTTGGCCGGCAGTACGCATCCGTTGCGTGCGACCGTTGATCATGGAGCTATATCTCCGTCTGCTCAGAAATTTCGAGCGCATCATCGACTTCGATTCCTAGATATCGCACGGTGCTTTCCAGCTTGGTATGGCCGAGCAGCAACTGGACTGCTCTCAGGTTCTTCGTGCGCTTGTAAATCAGCGTGGCCTTCGTTCGGTGCACTGAGTGCGTCCCGTAGGTGCTGGTGTCCAGGCCAGCGGCTGCCACCCACTGATGCACACTCCTGGCGTATTGCCGAGTCGAAACATGCGGGGCGCTAGCCACGCGACTGGGAACGAGATACTGCTCCGGTTTGAGAGTGGCCTTCGCGATCCACGCGGCCACGCCTGTCCGGGTCGGCTCGGTCAGTTCGGACTGCACCGGCCGCTGCGTTTTGCGCTGGATGACCATGGCTCGCGGCAATACTTGGCCTCCATGGCCAAGTCCCGGACCTGATGGGCGTTCTACAGATGGATTCGAATAGCCCAGATGTTAGGTTTCAGCGTAGGCTTCTGGCCGACCAATTTTTCCCTGTTCCAGGCTTCCCGGCGTTGTGAGGCTTCCATGGCAGACTCCTTTGTTGTTGAAGGGAGTCAGATTGTGCTGCCAAACCTCGACCGGCAGGTTTCGGGTCAGGTCACGAAGGGGGTGATTCGGCCAGGAAGGGACATTCAAACTTGGCGATTTGACGGCTAGTGAAGAGCTGCTTTCGAATCTGGAAGCTGCGACGCCTGGAAGATTGCTGCAGCAATTCGGCTAAGGACTTACAAGCCTCCGGCTGGTGATGTCAGGCCAGCACTAGGACTTTTTGATAGGCATCAACGAGAACTATTTTCATTGCCACCATTCTTATTTCTAATCTCGGAACCGGGATATCTTTAGGAGCAAGGTATGGTGAAGAAGCTTGATGGCAAGGTTGCGGTAGTCACTGGTGCCAGTAGCGGGATCGGAAAATCTATCGTTGAGAAATATGTCGGAGAAGGTGCCAAAGTCGTAGCGTTTGCCCGCAACCTCGCCGCACTGAAGGAACTGGAGGCAGTCTATCCCGGGCAGGTCAAAGCTGTGGCTGGCGACGTAACCCGGCAGGAAGACCTGCAACACTTGGTTGAGGAAACTCTCAAGGCCTTTGGCGGCGTCGATATCGTCGTTCCGAACGCCGGGATTGCTCGTGTTGTGTCTTTTGGGGAAAGCACTGCCGAAGCCTTCAATACCCAGTTTTCAGTCAACCTCTTCGGCGCGGCGGAAACTGCCCGCCTGTTCATGCCCCATATCCACAAAGGCGGATCAATTCAGTTCATTACGACCTTCCTTACTCAGGTAGGCTTCCCTGGGTTGGCGATTTACAGCGCAAGCAAAGCCGCCCTGAAGTCCTTGTCCCAAACTTTAGCTGCTGAACTTGCCCCCCAGGGCATCCGTGTGAACTCAATCGCGCCGGGGCCAATAGGGACTCCGCTGTGGGGAACGGTCGGACTGCCGCCTGAGATACTCGGTGCCGTTGCGGAAAAGATCACTTCGAGGCTCATGCCAGGGACCTTCGGCCAGCCAGAAGATATCGCCGATCTCTCGGTATTCCTGGCTTCGGATGCTGCCAAAAACATCTATGGCCAGGAAATCGTCGTGGATGGCGGTTATACCGTTGGGTGACCTGCGCAGTAGCTTCCCTGATTTAACCCGCCACCGGCGGGTTTTTTTTCTTAGAAGCAGGGCGGGTCGTGTCCGAATGTTTGAGTAAAGAGCAGTCACTCAGAACATCCCCAAAGAAAGAGGGTACAGGCCGAGAAGTTCTCTGCCACTTCAGCCATGTACGACTGCTCCGCGCAGAAACTTGCCGCAGAGCTACCAAAATAATGAATGTCGCTTTTGTGTCGTCGGCCGCCAGCCGAATTTTGAGAAGCCGCCATTTGCACGGTCTCGCTCTTTAGAAGAAACCGTATAAGTCTGAAGTAGGCCATAACCGGTTTCTCAGAATTACGCTTCACAGAAGGCAGTTGGTTTTCCTCCCCGTCTGCCTCATAAGACTCTCGCACATGTAGTAAATTTTGATGAAGGAACCGGGGCGTGGCGCAGCTCAACTCCGCTGTCAGGCGGTCGTAATCTTTTGGGAGACGTAACCAAAATCATGAAAACACAGTATTACACCGCGTCAAGTATTGATGGATTTATTGCCACCGAGGACGACTCGTTGGAGTGGCTTTTTCCGCTGGGAGACCTGAATGAATCCAGTTATCCAAATTTCATTGCTGAGGTCGGTGCGCTGGCAATGGGGGCGTCCACCTATGAATGGATGGTCCGAAATGCCGATAAAGTTGCAGCAGAGACCGGCTCGTGTTGGCCGTACAAGCAGCCTGTCTGGGTTTTTGCCACTCGCCAACTCCCGCTAATTGAAAGTTCAGACGTCAGGTTTGTAAAAGGCGATGTGCGCGCGGTTTACAAAGAGATGTGCGTTGCAGCCGGGGCAAAGAATATCTGGATTGTGGGAGGCGGAGACTTGGCTGGGCAGTTTTATGATGCAGGACTTCTTGATGAACTCATCATCCAAATTGGCTCCGTTACCTTGGGCCGAGGCAAGCAAGTCTTTCCCCGTCGGGTCATGAGTCCAACCTTGCGTCTTTTTTCAGTTCGCCAGATGGGAGTTGGCATGGTTGAATTGCGATATGAGGTAGGAAGATAGCGCCACCCAACAATTCGCCCATGTTTAAATGGTGAACGTCTGCTTCCACGGAAGCTAGTTCCGCCTTGGGACCGGCCCTGTCCTACGCTGACGGCGAAAGCGGAGGTTGCTCACCATTAGCGGCTGAACGGTAGGTAACCGGCGCATTGCCGCCCGATTATGACCGGAGAACCAAGGTCAGCAATGGCCGAAATCCGGGCTGTCAGGCAATCAATACGACTGCATGATTAAAGCTACCTAAGCTGTAATCGAAAATAAAGATCTCATCAGTCCGCAGCGGGCAGCGCACTTCGATTAAAACAATTACTTGGTCGGCCATTTTTCGGGCAGGTTTTATTCCAGATACTCGACCATCAACTGCGGGCTTTCGACGCCCATGTATTCGTTGATCGCCAGCCGGTAGGCAAGGCGGGTGCGGCCGCCGGGCTGGGTGCTGAAATTGAACTGGATGGCGTCGATTCGGCTGTTGCCTTTGCGCAGGCGCAGCTTGAGGTGTTTTTCCTTGAGGATGCGCTGCTGTTCGACATCGAATTCATCGACGAACAGCGGGGCCGGAAAGCCCTGGCCCCAGATCTCGTTTTCCAGCAGGCGGGCGGCTTCCAGTGATAGGTAGCCGCCTTCCAGGTTGCCGTCGGTTTCCAGCGTGCGGGTCAGGTCGGCCGGGTCGAGCAGTTCGCGGGCGACTTCGGCGAAGGTCTGACTGAAGCGTTCGAAATCGCCTTCGCGCAGGGTGGCGCCGGCGGCCATGGCATGGCCGCCGAAGCGCACCAGCAGGCCGGGCTGGCGCTTGGCGACGAGGTCCAGTGCATCGCGCAGATGCAGGCCGGGGATGGAACGGCCGGAACCCTTGATGATGCCGCCTTCACCGGGTGCGAAGGCGAACACCGGACGATGCAGCTTGTCCTTGATGCGCGAGGCGAGGATGCCGACCACGCCTTCATGCCAGCCTTCGTCGAACAGCGCGATGCCGGCGGCGGCATCGTCGAGGGCCATCGATTCGAGCAGGTGCAGGGCCTGTTCCTGCATGCCGGCCTCGATTTCGCGGCGTTCGCGGTTGAAATTGTCGAGTTGCTGGGCGATGTTCAGGGCGCGGGCCGGGTCGTCGGTGAGCAGGCATTCGACGCCGAGGCGCATGTCGGCCAGGCGGCCGGCGGCGTTCAGCCGGGGGCCGAGCAGGAAACCGAGATCGAAGGCGGTGGCGCGCTTCGGATCGCGGCCGGCGGCCTTGAACAGGGCGGCGATGCCGGCCTGCATCTGGCTGGCGCGCATGCGCTTCAGGCCTTGGCTGACCAAGATGCGGTTGTTGCGGTCGAGCTTGACCACGTCGGCGACGGTGCCCAGGGCGACGAGGTCGAGCAGGTTGGCGAAATTCGGTTCCGGGCGTTCGCCGCCGTTGGGTGAAAACCAGCCGCGTTCGCGCAGTTCGGCGCGCAGGGCGAGCATGACGTAGAACATGACGCCGACGCCAGCGATGCACTTGGACGGGAAGTCGCAGCCGGGCTGGTTGGGATTCACGATGCACTCGGCGTCGGGCAGCGTGTCGCCCGGCAGGTGGTGGTCGGTGATCAGCGTGGCGATGCCGTGCTGCTGGGCACGGGCGACGCCCTCCAGGCTGGCGATGCCGTTGTCGACGGTGATGATCAGGTCCGGCGACTGCTCGGCGGCGACATCGACGATTTCTGGCGACAGGCCGTAGCCGAGCTTGAAGCGGTCGGGGAGCAGGAAATCGACATCGGCGCCGAGCGCCTTCAGGGCGCGCATGCCGACCGCCGTGGCGGTGGCGCCGTCGCAGTCGTAGTCGCCGATGATCAGCAGCTTGGCCTCGGCCTCGATGGCATCGGCCAGCAGTTGCGCGGCGTCGCCGGCGTGGGTCAGGGCGGCTGGCGGGATCAGGGATTTCAGCTCGTAGTCGAGTTCGGCCTTGTCCTTGATGCCGCGCGAGGCGTAAAGGCGGGCGAGCAGCGGGTGCAGGCCCTGCTGCTCCAGTTGCCAGACGACGCGCGGCGCGGCGCTGCGGGTGGTGATCTGGGTCACGGCGTCTCTCCTTCGGCCAGTTCCTTGGCCAGGGCGGCCAGCGGGCGGCTCTGGCGCCAGAATTTCCAGCGGTCCTTGCCGTGCAGGGTCCAGGTCAGTTGCCCGTAGATGGTCGGGGCGACGATGGTCAGCATTTCGATGCGGCGGCCGGCGGCGCCTTGCAGCGGCGCGAACCAGTCGCGGTCCAGGGTCTGCCAGGCGTTCTTCCAGCCTTCGCCGTCCTCGTACAGTACGGGCGGCAGCAGGGCGTCGAGAACGACCAGCTGGCGGTCGCCCGTGGCATGGTCGAGCAGTTCGCCCAGGCTGGACGGCAGCGCTTCGGCCGGAATGCCCGAAGCCAGGGCCAGCCCGGTAGCCAGCGGGTTATTGGTCGACACCGCAGACCAGGCGGCTGGCTGCAGCGTGGGCAGGGCGCCGCTGCCCCACAGCCACAGGCTGTTAATGGCCGGCTTGCCTTGTGCCTGGCGTTTTTCGTTGATCGGATGGCCGTGCAGGAACATCTGCACTTCGTTGAGCCAGCGGGTCAGGCGGGTTTCCTTGCCGGACAGTTCGCCATCCATGCGTCGCCCGGCCATGGTGGACAGCGTTTCGGCCGGATGCTCGACGGCTTCGTTGAGACGCAGATACCAGCGGCGCGAGGTGGCGACGTGGAAGCGCCCGACATCGGCGAATATTTCGTTCAGAGCGCCGGCCAGGGCGTGGGCTTCGTCGTCATCGAGGTCGAAGGCACCGGCATCGGCCAGCACGATGCGTTCGTGGTGGAAGCGCAGGTGGACCGGATCGGCGCACAGCCAGTGGCCGTCGCGGGCCGCGTCGCTGACCGTCTGGCCGGCGGCTTCGCCAAGCAGGCGCAGGGCGCCGAAGGGTGCGGCTTCAACGCCGAAGTGGCGGGCGAGGACGTTTTCGAAAGCCTGCTTCGGCTGGCGCTCCAGCGTGGCGCGGGCGGCCAGCCATTCGAAACCCGGTGCCGACAGCTTGCCCAGGGTCAGTTGGTCATTCGGTTCGGGCCAGATCAGTTCGGGAACAAGCAGGGTGAGGCGCACGGGGAGCAGACGGGGGTTGGGCAATCAAAAAGTGTACCATAGCGACTTTTCACGCCCGGTGTTATCCGCATGGCATTGCCTTACGAATTGTTGATCGGCCTGCGCTACACGCGGGCCAAGCGCCGCAACCATTTCATTTCCTTCATTTCGCTGATTTCGATGCTTGGCATCGGCCTCGGCGTCGCCGCGCTGATCGTGGTTCTGTCGGTCATGAACGGCTTCCAGAAGGAGCTGCGTACGCGCATTCTCGGCGTCGCCTCGCATATCCAGATCACCGGCATCAACGGCGAACTGACCGGCTGGCCGGCCATCGCCGAGCAGGCGATGAAACATCCGGAAGTGCGGGCCAGCGCCCCCTTCGTGCAGTCGCAGGGCATGTTCAGCGTCGATGGCGGTGTCAAGGGCACGCTGGTGCGCGGCATCCTGCCCGACCAGGAGGACAAGGTCGCCGACTTCCGCAAGACCATCCAGAGCGGCAGCCTGGACGATCTGCGGCCGGGCGAGTTCGGCGTCGTGCTCGGCGCCGATCTGGCGCGTTCGCTGCGCGTCTTCACCGGCGACAAGGTCACGCTGATCGCGCCGCAGGGCACGGTGACGCCGGCCGGCGTGGTGCCGCGCCTGAAATCCTTCAAGGTGGTCGGCATCTTCGAAGTCGGCATGTACGAATACGACTCGGGACTGGCGCTGATCAACCTTCAGGATGCGCAGAAGCTGTACCAGATGGACGACCGGGTAACCGGCGTGCGCCTCAAGGTGGACGACCTGTTCCAGGCGCCGCGCATTGCCCGCGAGCTGGTCAAGTACATCGACGCCGATGCGTACCTGCAGGATTGGACCCGCAGCCACGCCAATTTCTTCCGCGCGGTGCAAATTGAGAAAAATATGATGTTTATCATTTTGTCACTTATTGTCGCGGTGGCAGCATTCAATCTGGTATCGACACTGGTCATGGCCGTGACCGACAAGCAGGCGGATATCGCCATCCTGCGCACCTTGGGCGCCCGGCCGCTGTCGATCATGGGAGTTTTCGTCATCCAGGGAGCGCTGGTCGGCTTCATCGGTCTTGGTCTGGGCGTCGTCGGCGGTGTGGCGCTGGCCTTGAACATCGATGTCGTTGTGCCGTTCATCGAACGCCTGCTCGGTGTGCATTTCCTGTCCAAGGAGGTCTATTACATTTCCGATCTGCCATCCGACCTGCAGTGGGGCGATGTCTGGGGCGTCACGCTGATTGCCTTCGTCCTCGCCCTGCTGGCGACGCTGTATCCCAGTTGGCGGGCCTCGCGCGTCAATCCGGCGGAGGCCCTGCGCTATGAGTGAAGCTATCCTGATCGCCCGCGGCCTGGGCAAGGTGTTTCGTGGCGGCGGTCTGGAAGTGCCGGTGCTGTCCGGTATCCACCTCACCGTGCAGCCGGGCGAGACCATCGCCATCGTCGGCGCCTCGGGCTCCGGCAAAAGCACCTTGCTGCACCTGCTGGGCGGACTGGACAAGCCGTCGGCCGGTGATGTGGCGCTGATGGGGCGCGATTTCTCGTCGCTCAACGAAGTACAGCGCGGCGACTGGCGCAACCGGCATCTCGGTTTCGTCTATCAGTTCCACCATCTGCTGCCCGAGTTCTCGGCGGTCGAGAATGTCGCCATGCCCTTGCTGATCCGGCGCGAGGCGCGGCCGGCGGCCTTGGCCCAGGCGGCGGAAATTTTATCGGCGGTCGGCCTCGGCCATCGGCTGGAACATCGGCCGGGCGAGCTTTCCGGGGGGGAGCGCCAGCGTGCAGCGATTGCCCGGGCCTTGGTCAGCAATCCGTCCTGCCTGCTGGCCGATGAACCAACTGGCAATCTGGATAGTCATACGGCATCAATCGTATTTGGCTTGTTGATCGATCGGGTACGTTTGCAAAAGGCCAGTCTGATCCTGGTGACGCACGATCAGCAACTGGCGGCAAGGGCGGACCGGGTATTGAAACTGAATGACGGCGTATTGGCTGGATAGCGTACGTCATGTGGCCGATTTCTGATAATCGGGCTATTTAATAAAATTGTCCGTTTGGGCAATGTGGGGGGAAGGCAAATGCAAGTTCTATTTTCACCGGCCGTAGCGCTGATGAACCGTCTCCGCTACAGCAGCAAATTCCTGTTGCTCGGGGCGGCCATCACCGTGGTCATGCTGGTGTTGCTCTATTCGGTCTTTTCCTCGCTGAGCCGGGATATCAAGACGGCCCAGAACGAACTGGACGGCTTGCAGATCATCAAGCCGCTCAATCGCACGACCCAGTTCATGCAGCAGCACCGCGGCCTGTCCTCGGGGGTGATCAACGGCAATGAGGCGATGAAGGACAAGCGCGCGGCCAAGGAAAAGGAAGTCGTCGATGCCGTCGCCGCGACCGATGCCGCGCTGCCGGCCAAGCTGCGCGAGGCCCCGCTGTGGAAGGCGATCCGCCAGGACTGGGAAGACATCCGTGGGCAGGGCCTGAACTGGACAGGGCCGGACAACATCAAGCGGCACTCGCAGATGATTGCCAAGATGCTGCAGCTCATGGTCGAAGTGGCTGACGAGTACGAACTGACGCTCGATCCGGCGATGGATACCTACTATTTCATGGATACGGTCATTACCAAGATGCCGGCCATGCTCGAACCGCTGGGCATCACCCGGGCTCGCGGAACCGGCGTCCTGGCCAAGAAGGAGCTGGCGCCGCAGATGCGCATCGACCTCGCCTCGCAACTGGCACAGATGTCGGCCACCCTGCATGCCCAGGGCGTCAATCTCGACAAGGTCATGCGCTTCGCGCCGGAACTGCAGGGCTCGCTCGCCGGGCCGGCCAAGGAATTTGCCGACGGTTCGCAGCAGCTGTTTGCCCTGGTGCGCGACGATATCCTCAGCGAAAAATTCGCCACCGCGTCGGAGGACTATTTCAAGCAGGCCACCCAGGTCATCGATCTCGGCTACAAGGTCATGTACGAAAACCTGATTCCGCAGTTCGAGCAGCAATTGCAGAAGCGGGCGGCCGAGGCCCAGCGCCTGCTCTATTTCCAGATGGGGCTGGCTGTTGTCGTAGCCCTGCTCGTCGGCTATCTGGCCATCGGCACGTATTACTCGGTGATCAACAGCGTCAACAACTTTTCCCTGGGCGCTCGCCGTCTGGCCGATGGTGACCTGACGGTGCATTTCGACAACGACGGTTACGATGAACTGCACGCCGCCGGCAAGGACTTCAACGACATGGCGGCTGCCTTCCGTAGCTTGCTGGGCGGCGTGCTGGGCGACGTCCAGCGCATCAACGTGGCTTCCGAACAGGTGGCGTCGTCGAGCCAGCAGATTTCCGCCAGCAGTTCGGCGCAGAGCGACTCAGCGTCGAGCATGGCAGCGGCCGTCGAGCAGACAACGGTCGGCATCGACCATATCGCCAAGAATGCCCAGGAGGCTCAGGACGCTTCCCGCCGCTCGGACGACATGGCGGCCGAAGGCGAGCGCATCGTGCTCGGCGTGGTCGAGGAGATCCAGGCGATCGCCCAGACCGTCAACCAGTCCGCCGCCGCCGTCGAGGCGCTGGGCCAACGCTCGGGGCAGATTTCCGCCATTGTCGATACCATCAAGGACATTGCCGACCAGACCAATCTGCTTGCCCTCAACGCGGCCATCGAGGCGGCGCGGGCCGGTGAGTCCGGGCGCGGCTTCGCGGTGGTCGCCGACGAGGTGCGCAAGCTGGCCGAGCGTACTGCCAAGTCCACCCAGGAGATTTCCGGCATGATCGGTGCCATCCAGTCCGGTACCTCGACCGCCGTCTCCAGCATGAAGGAAGGTGTCGAGCGCGTCGCGGCGGGGGTCCATCAGGCCCAGATGGCCGGCGATGCGATCAGCCAGGTGCAGTCTCAGTCGCGCCACGTGCTGGAGGCGGTGTCCGAGATTTCCGTGGCCTTGCGCGAGCAGGCTGCGGCGAGCACGGAAATTGCCCAGAGCGTCGAACGTATCGCCCAGATGGCCGAGGAAAACAATGTCGCGGTGGCTTCCAACGTGGATACTGCCGAAACCTTGCGCAACCTGGCCCACACGCTGACCAGCGCCACTTCCCGCTTCAGGACCTGAGCGCCTTGCGCCGCCGCCAGGCGGCGATCAGCCAGACTCGCCACGCCGCGCGCGTGGCGAAGTAACCGACAATCGCCAGACCGATCGCCAGCAGCACCAATCCGCTGCCGAGCGGTTTGGCGACGGCCAGCATCCACTGCTGCATGGCGGCGGTCCACTCCATGAAATTCGCCGCATCGAAATCGGGCGGTGCCAGGAAGCCGTTGCTTTCGCCGAGCGCCAGCCGGCCGATCTGGTAGGCGGCCAGATAGAGCGGCACGATGGTGAAGGGGTTGGTATACAGCGTGACGAGCAGGGCGAGCGGCAGATTGACTCGAAAGACCAGGGCGCAGACCGCAGCACCGAGCATCTGGAACGGCCCGGGAATCAGGCCGCAAAACAGTCCCACTGCCACCGCGCCGGCCGCCGAATGGCGGTTCAGGTGCCACAGCCGCGGATGCAGCAGCGACGAGGCGAACGGCCGCAGCCAGCGGTTGTCACGGATGCTCGCGTGATCCGGCAGGTATTTTTTCAGGGTCCGACGCATGCCTTCATTATCCTGGAAAGCCCAGCGGGAGATGCTCGGGGCTAGTGTTCAGAGTTGAGCCAGGGGCTTCGGGTTCATCTTCATTTCGCGCCTTTGTCGTCGCCCGTACTTTCCGGGATGATGTCGGCATGAGACTGAATATCCTCGCCTTTGCCGCCGGCATTCTGTGCTTGCAGATGCAGCCTGAGCTTCCCGCCTGGGTCGGCTGGCTGGCGGGCGGCCTGTTGCTGGTCCTGCCGCGCCTGATGCGGCGGAACGGGCCGACACGGATATTGGCGGGGATCGGCTGCCTCATCATCGGCTTTGCCTGGGCCGCCTGGCGGGCCGAAATCCGCCTCGCCGATCATCTTGGCGCGGAGTGGGAGGGGCGCGATGTCGAGGTGGTGGGCGTCGTCGCCGGCCTGCCGCAGGACTTTTCCGGTGGCACCCGCTTCGAATTCGATGTCGTCCGGGTTGCGGCCGGCGCCGTGGTACCCGCCCGCCTGATGCTTTCGTCGTACCAAGGACGGCGCGATGGCGAACGCAGCGAACCGCTGGCCGTCCGCCCTGGCGAGCGCTGGCAATTCACGGTCCGCCTGAAGCGGCCGCATGGCAACGCCAATCCCGGGGTTTTCGACTACGAAGCCTGGCTGCTTGAACGAAATATCCGAGCCACCGGCTACATCCGCGCTGATCCGCCGCAACGCCTGGCCGCCATGGTGTGGCGGCCTGACTACGCTATCGAGCGCATGCGTCTCGCCGTGCGCGAATCGTTCGCCCGGATTTTGCCCGAGGCGGTCTACCCGTTCGCCGGTGTCCTCGTTGCCCTGACGGTCGGCGACCAGAAAGCCATTCAGGGGGATTTATGGACAACCTTCAGCCGGACCGGAACGACCCATCTGATGAGCATCAAATGTCTATTAAAACGTATTTCGGCCTGAAGTTACGTTTTAATAGACATCAAAGCTCGATCTAGTAGCTATAAAAACGTAAGCATTCGTATAATGACGTCACGCTATAAAAACAAGGCTATGCCGTCATGCCTAAGGCTTACTCCTACATTCGATTTTCAAGTGTCAAACAGCAACGAGGCGATTCAGTAGCCCGTCAAACGAAGCTTTCCGTGGAGTATGCGGCAAAGCATGGTTTGGACCTCGATACCGAGTTGAACCTGAGCGATCTCGGTATGTCTGCGTTTGACCGATCCAATCTCAATAAGGGGGCTTTAGGCCAATTCCTGCGATTGGTTGAGGAGAAACGAATTCCTCAAGGGTCTTTTCTTCTTGTGGAGAGCTTGGATCGACTGTCACGGGACAAGGTGATGGATGCACTGCATATATTCATGGGCATCCTGAAAGCTGGAATTACCGTCGTCACACTGGCTGATGAGCAGGTTTATAGCTACGAAAAGGTGAATGAAAATTGGTCGAGCCTGATCATGTCCATCGTGATCATGAGCCGAGCCAACGAAGAATCCGCGATGAAAAGTCACCGCATCCGGTCTTCGTGGGATGCCAAGCGGAAAAATATTGCCAACAAACGCCTGACGAAACGCGGTCCGTATTGGTTGAGGCCGACTGCTGACGAAAAGGGTTTTGAATTCATCCCTGAGCGTGTAGAGGTTGTGCGGCGCATCTTCAAGATGTCTATGGATGGCGTCGGTGGAGCAACCATCGTCAAAATGTTCAATAAGGAAGGTGTGCCGGTTTTTTCGACGAAATCGAATGGCTGGCAAAACTCCTATGTTGAGAAAATACTGCATAGCGTCTCCGTTTATGGCGCGTTGCAGCTGAAGCAACAACGAGACGGGGAAGAGACAGAACTCGAAGAAATACCGGATTACTATCCGGCGATCATGTCGAAAGAAGAATGGTTGCTGGTGACGGCAGCCCGAAAAGCGCGGCGTACTCGCGGTGGTGTTAGCAAGGGCAAACAACTGAGCAATCTGTTTTCCGGATTGCTGCGCTGTGGATACTGCGGCGGGCCGATGAATATGGGTGGCTCCATGAGAAAACGACTCAGCGGCAACCACAGTGAAAGGAAATACGTGGCGTGTAGCAATGCTCGCCGGGGTATCAAGTGCAACTACATCCAATGGACTTACGACGATTTCGAGCAGTTGGTGTTGAAATTCTGCAAAGCCGTCGATCTCTCTCAGGTGCTTGGTGTAGATCGGCGTGGTGAAATTGAACTCAATGCCGAGATGCAGCGCCACGAGCGGATAAAGCAAGAAATCATTGATGTGAATAACCGCAACCAGACCTTGCTAGACGTATTGGAAAGCGGCTCACTGGCTGAGCCTTCCCAGTTGATTATTGATCGGATGACGGCAAATGAAGCCAAGCTCGGCAGATTGAATGACGAGTTGAGACAATCGGAAGAAACAATACTGCGCCTAACAAATTCGCGGGTAGATGCCTCGGTCCAGCAAAACCTGATCGTTGCATTGCTACAGCAACTTGAAAGCTTGGAGGGTGATGAGTTGCATCTGCTGCGCATCCGCTTGTCCGAAGCTGTCAAGCGAGTCATCAAGCGGATTGCAACCTATCCCGGTGGCCGGTGGTATTCCGAGGAAGAAATCGAGAACTATCGGCGAGACTTGATCGCTTCGGACGAGTTTGACGATGAAACGGTCAAGGCGTTGTGTGCCAAGCTCGACGCTCAGCCCAACAAGAAGAACAAGATGCTCATGCTCGAATTCCACAATGGCGAACATCGAACGGTTCTGTCGTCCGGGAAAGTCCTCGACCAGAAATCGCCGCCGCCTACTGAATGGGATATCCCCATGCTGTTCGAGAGCTTGGCCTTCAAGGTTTTCAAGCCCTCAGAGGCCTTGGCTGATTAAGTCATGCCAATTCGAGAATTCGGGTTTCGCTACCTTCCATCATGGACAGCGTCGAAACGGACGGTGTTTGTGCTTTGCGGGACCACTGCCCGGTGGATCAGTGTGGGGTCGTAGTGGGATGGTGGATGGCTTGCCAATAGCCTTGAAACCCGCATGAAATAATGGTTTCCGGCCAATAGTGCGAGCAGTGTGAGATGCTTGGCCAAGACCTTTTGAATGACATCGGGCCTCCGGAATGTGGCACCCATCCCCATTATCGCCACTGTCCCTCCAGAAACTGTTACGGGCAACAGTATTCGGGTTCCGGCAACTGTTGATCTTTCAGGGTACCCAGAGTACGGAACTTGACATATATCCCTCGTTGTCGATTTGTCACACTTGGTAGACCATGGAGATACTGGAGAAGCTTGTCTGTGTCGATTGGCCCGGTGTAGGTCACGGGATGGGGTATGTGTACCGCACTGTTACACCGAATTTGATGAGGCGTTTCTGCGATGATTTTTGAAGACTGGATGTTGCACAAGGGGCTCTCTGCATCTACCTCGCTCAAGTATGACGGAGCAATTAAAGGAGCTTTGACAGAGTGGGGTATGGACAATGGGCTGCTTGAAGGGCCTTTAACCGCGATTCGGAGTCGGACTCAGTTTGAGTCAATCTCGAAGCAGATTCGTGAGCTGCCGATTTTCCACGAACGCAACGAGCGTGGTCATCACATGTATAGTAGTGCGCTGCTGAAATATGCGGAATACCTTTCGGAAGGGTTCGATAGTGATATCGAGTCGGATATCGAAACGATCATTGCCGATCCCAGTATTTCTATGACCGAGAAGAATAGCCTCGTCAAAGCCCGGATAGGTCAAGGTACGTTTAGGCAGCGCCTGATCGGATTGTGGGGAGGGTGTTCAGTTACCGGCTTCACGGACTGCAATCTCCTTGTCGCTTCGCATATCAAGCCATGGCGTGCCTCGTCCAATGCTGAGCGAATGGACAAATTCAATGGCTTACTGCTTATCCCGAACCTCGATAGAGCTTTTGATGCTGGACTCATAACGTTCGAGAAAGATGGGGAGATAAAAGTTTCCCCTCAGATGTCCGAGCCTGAAAAACTTGGCATTCAGCCGAAGTTGCGGGTCGCCCTTAAATCTGAGAATGAAATTTATATGGAATTCCACCGGTCCGAGGTCTTCCGAAGTTTCTAAATCTATCAAATGCCAACGTATGAGGGGTTCCAAGTCGGCCACAACCGGCTGTTATGCGGGTAACATCACGGGCGAAAACCAGCCACAAGCGGTCCAAATACCGTATCTCAAAGAAAGGTCACTGTGATCGAGAGTCTCGCAGATATCGAAGCGCTATCAGTTCGCTGTCGCTCGGAACAATCGAAGGACTACATCGCTGAGGCGATGCAGTGCTATCGAGCAGGTGCTTACCGTGCATCAATAGTAAGTACGTGGATCGCCGTCGTCTTCGATCTAATCGACAAGATAAGAGAACTCGCTGTTGCCGGTGACGCGACCGCGAAAACTATAGAAGCAAAATACGAAACTTACATAAAGCAGATTGAGCAAAACAACCCTTCCGGTATCAAAAGCGCTCTCGAATTCGAGAGGGAGATTCTTGAAACATGTCTCGACCGACTTCAGTTCTTTGATCCCCACCAGTTTATTGATCTCAGGCGGCTGAGAGAAGACCGACATAGATGCGCGCATCCGTCATTCCAACGCGTCGGCATTCCTTACCAGCCTTCTGCAGAACAAGCTCGTGTTCATATCCGAAATGCTGTCGTGCATGTTCTGGCGCAACCGCCAGTTCAAGGTAGGGCGGCTCTCGCCGAATTAAAGGCACTTGTAAGTTCTGCATATTTCCCGACTGACGACAAAAAAGCCCTAGCCCAATTGCAAAACTCCGGCCTTAAGAATGCGACGGAGGCCCTTGTCAGGGGGTTCATCGACCAATTGATATTTGGATTTCTCACAGACACTGATCCATTGTTCTACAAGAGACAGGTTGTGGCGGCTGTGAACGCGACCTTTGAGTTGTACCCTGGACTCAGCGAAGACAGATTGCGAAAACAGCTGAATAAGGCTATCCGAGATGTCCCGGATAGCCGGTTTCCTGGAGCAGCGTGCCTTGTCACTTATGTGAAATCTGCATGGGCCGTTTTGGAACAAACATCTAAAGACAAAGTTGTTTGTTTCATCAAGGAAGGGCCGGCTGGTGATGTTATGAGCGGACTTGAGGACTTAGCCCAGCTCGGTGGACTTAAACCTGCTGTAGAACAGCGTGTCAGCACGCTGACATTTGATGAGCTGGCTCAGGCTATCAGCTCACACGGCCTTCGCACACACGCTAAGGAGCAGGCAATGCATTTTCTTTCCCAAGTGCGCTCATGGGATCGAGCTAACGAGGTATTTAGCAAAGCGGTGTTGCCCCTGTTCTCGTGTCTGTCGACCGAAGATATCGAACGAATCATTCGAATGCCAAAGGAAACAGGGGCTGACCTCCCTGGTGCTCATGGCTATGGGCTTTTTATTGAAAATGTGAAGAAGGCTGCAATAGTCGATGAAACGAACCTCAATGCACTCTTAACGGCCAATGGAGCCGGTTACCTTGTGCCGCAGCCTGAGGAGGCATAGCCTCACTGCTACTCAAAGCGCCGCTTTATGCTAACGTATTCGGATGCTGCTTTTTCGACTTTTCAATGGTAATGGCATTTGCTCTCAATTCTCTGCAAGCCAATCACAATCCTGGTTTCAAGCGATATGGCGGTCCGGGGTTAGCGAGCAATACCGCGCCTATATCAGTAGCCTTCACATGAGATCCTCCAATGCCCGAGATACCGAAGAGACTTGCTCCAACGCGTGAAACAGTGAGGGAGCTTTATTTGAAATCCGGCAATCGCTGTGCGTTTCCGGGATGCAATAAGGCTTTATTCAACGCGAAGGGCGTCTTTGTTGGACATATTTGCCACATCGAGGCAGCTGAACCTGGCGGCGAGCGTTTTAACAAGCATCAAACAAACGAGCAGCGGCGACACCCGTCCAATTTAGTTCTCATGTGTTATGACCATCACGTAGAAACGGACGATGTTCTGAAGTTCCCTGTAGATCGCATGAAGCGAATTAAGGAAGAACACGAGAAGTTATTTTCTGATGTCATCGGCTCTATGCTTCAGACCGTAACTGACCACACGACGCTGACAGAACCGGTCTTTGCGAAGGATCTCAAAAAACTTGATCAAGTGCTCAGCTGGGGAAATTCCGACGAGGAACTAGCTGATGCATTGAAAGAATTGAAGCGCGTAACAATCAAGCTTGCGAAGGTGCCTATACCTTCACGAGGGCTATTCCTAATTCTCGTAAATCGAGGAAAGAAGGGACGCTTCTCAGACTCTCTGGAGGTTTCAGTTCCTGAAGTGCAGCAGGCCACTAACCTCGCGCCGGGTGAATTGAGGGAGTGCTTTTCCATCTTGGACGATCATGGATTTACGTATGACAATGACACCAATGACTTCGGTGTTCAAATGGTTGGGATAGCATCGCCATCTTCTGGATGGCCTCTGTGGGTAGATATCAAGCGCTTTTGCAAAAAGGAGAAGATCGATCTGTCTCAAATCATCATCAATCTCGACTTTTCGGTGCTTGATGAAGACTAACCCTTTGTTGCATGGGAAGCTTAGCCTATCGGCTAAGCTTCCCTGTGCTCGAAGGCTGAACGACAGCTTTGCCATAGCGCCAAGGCTTACATGCCGTCTCTACTTTCACTGAGGCTGAAATTTGCCGCGTCCTGGCACAGAAGCCTGCCCAGTATTCTCGTCCGACTTCTAAACCCTTGGTTTCCGTGGCGGTTTCGAGGTACGTCATAAACCCATACAGGTTCGCACCGTGGTCGTAGGGGCTGAAAAAGAAGAGGACACCGAAAAGGCGTCCTCGAAGTGATCCAGCTTTGTCAGATTTATTGACCGCATTAATGCTGGCAAACAGTCTTGGCTTTGTGCCGCTGACTGTCTCTTGGCCCATGACTGTCGGCAACGCTCATCGCCTTGCCGACTTCCAGCCCCACTTGGTTGTCAGGATAAATACCGTTGAACAATCTAACGGAGACAACCATGAAACTTGCTGAACTATTTGACCTGTCGGGTATGGAGAGAAACGCTGAACGCTTGAAGAAGAACGCCAAGCGTCAAGCTGATGTCGCGAAGGCCGCTCAGGCTCGCTTGAAGATGCTGAAGGCGCAGCAGCAACTGCGTGCGACTTCCACAAGCTCGTCACCCGCTCGTACTACCGAATGATCGCTATCACACAGGGCGATTGGCCTTCGCCCGATCAGGAAAAACTGGAATCCAGTTAGTAAAAACGGTTTCGGAAACACAGTAGTCCATCCGTGCCCTCGGATGGTGTTGCCCGTTTGATGAATCCGAAGGATGCTGACTACAGTGGAACAGGGACTATGCGCTGACTCGCCGGTTCATGCAGCCAACACTGGTATCATCGTTGGATTATCCAATGACAGGTGTTTACAAGCATGGCCGATGAGTCGCTTAGAACTGTTGTACTGGATGCCGTTATCGATGGCACCTTTGGCAAAGGCATTGTCGTTTCAGTCGCCGAACTGAAAGCCAAGTTCGGAGCGGACTACTCCGAGAACTACCTGAATACCTTTCTTGCCAATTCAGAGATGGGCGCACTGACTGCTGGCTATCGGCGCTTTACCATCCGAGTTGACGAAGGGGTGTATCAGATTCACCCCGTCGAATTGCTATACCGAATGAGAGATCGGGAACTCGTTTAAGGCGCGGGCCGTATTGCTACAACGGCCTGATCCCATGCACCGAGCAGTTTTTCCCGTACTGGGCCTCGATCATCGCTCTTGCTTGGCCCCTGTTGTTGGCTTGGATTGTAGTCGTCAGACCAGAGGTTAGGCTGCTGCCGATGGTCGCTTTGCCTGGCTCATTTTGGCGATAGACGCTGAATCTGACTTCGAAAAGTGGCATGGTGATTTCCGTGATTAGCCGTTGCGTTGGTTGAGTTGGTTGATTACGTCACGCGCCTTTGATGTCACCTGACGGGATTCAAGGTGGGCGTAACGCATGGTGGTCTTGATGTCGCTGTGGCCGAGGATTTCGCGCACTTCGTAAACGCTCATTCCATTCTGGACAAGGCGAGAGGCGAGGGTGTGGCGCAGGGTATGCACTCGGCACCTCTGTAATCCAGCCCGTAAAATTGCTTTGCGGATTGACTGGGTGCAGTAACCACGGGCTTCGCCGTCCCGATTGCTGAAGACATAGGGGCCGGTCTTTCCTTTTTCCCGGCGAGAAAGCACGTCGAATACCCGGTCGGTCATGTACAAAACCGTCTCGTTTTCTACCTTTGACTGCCAGAGGTAAATTGCTTTCTCTGCGAGGTCTATGCGTTGCCATTCGATATTGGCAATTTCGCTATACCGAGCGCCGGTATCAAGCAGCAAAATCACGAGGTCGTAGGCGTCCTGCATGACCCGCTTCAGTTCTTCGCTGCGCTCAGCCCTTGGTTTCAGGCCGGCGCCTTCCCGGTTAGGGGCTAATTCGCTAAGCAGGCGTGTTTCCTCCTCGCTGCTCAGGTAGCGCAATGGCACCTTCGGAATTTTCACGGTGGGAAATTCAAGTTCGCTGACTTGGTAGCCCAATTTCTTGCTGAATTTCCATGTGCCACGAACCAATAGCAACCCATACTTGATAATTTCCGCACCTACGCCTTCGTTAATGCGTGCTTGCTTGAACCGCTCCAGGTCATGTGCCGTGATTTCGTCGATGTACTTCTTCAACGGGAGCAGGCGGAGCAATACGGCTTCGTGGGCAAGCAAATTGGCGTAGCTGGCAATTCCCTTCTTTGATACCTTGTATTGCTGGAATGCATCTGCCAGCAAAATCCGTGGCTTTCTACCTCGATATTGCTGTGCATGTAGCTGGGCCTTCCATTCGACCTCCATCTGCTCTGCTGTTTTCTTGCTGGTGGTTCGGGTGGAGCGGATATAGGTCTGCCCATTGAACTGGAATTGCATGTACCAGTACTTGCTATTTCCTCGCTTAACGATGCTCATGACTTAGGTCCAATTCAGGTGATCTACATGGAGACCATCCATGACCTACCGGGCTGGGGCAACGCCAATCATCGAGAAATACATGTGAGGAAAGAGGCCATCGAGTGGGTGAATTCGGAGCAGCGAAGCGCGACGAAATTCCCCATCTCGATCAGTCGCCGAAGGCGAATGTATGGCATCAAATTCAGGCAGGAAATGCCATCGCTGAGCGGGAAAAAATGAACACAATCCCGAAACCTTGCATCTTGCCGGTGTTGTCGGTGGATACCATTCGATTGTTGCGTGCTTTGCACGTGATTTGCGGTTGTTCCTCAGCTTCGCTTCGTCACCACTCGCAAATCAGGTCTTTTTTTCTTGCAACCGGGGGCGGGGAACTGCCCCGTATGAGTTAGACCAACTCGCACAACTCCTGTCGGGTTCGCTGCGCTGCCATTGCTGGCGGTGTAATACGTATCGTGGATGAAAAGTTCAAGCGTAATTCCCAAGCTGACACATCATCGACGCCATCCACACGGCATCGCTGAAACTTTAACCGGCTTCACACGGCAGGCTCGTTATTGCGGCTCCACGCAATCTGTTCCCATCACTGCCAGTCAGTTAGGGTATGGCTGGCTGAGTCGTCTATTTGCTTGTATTCGTGCTTGTCTCGACGCTGGACAAGAGTATTTATGCTTCAGGCGCTGCTGGTCTGCCTATTGTTGAAACATCCTCCTTGAGAAAATACTTCATTGTCCTGCGCGCATTTCTGAAATAATCCTTCCATCTCAGCATGGAAGGCAACATGGCAGCGTTCAAATTCAACGATGAGCAGTGGAGCGATGAGGAATGGAAGGCGTTGTTGTCGCGTCTAATCTCCGATGGGCTACTCACATGGAAACAGATTACTACCCTAACTCTGGGGCACATGAATCCGTCGCAAGTAGGGACGAGTCTCGCTTCATCTGAAGGGTTCAAATTAAGGTACGGCAAGGGTAATGTCATGGCAAAAGTCATGGACTGGTTCTATACCCAGGATGGAAAATGCCGGGACTGTGGTACGCGACTCGAACTACAAGCCGACCACAACATTCCACGTGAGTCTCACGACAACCCGTTGGACGCGGACTACATTGAGAATATGGTTCTTCGCTGCCGACGCTGTAATGTTATCAAGAGACCCTCGCATGAATTCGGCGGTCAGACACATCTGACTGCTGAGACAGCTCTAATGTGGATTCTGTTTAGCTTTAGGCCTCGAACGCTCAGTGACTTCATCCGTATGTGCCGTATCTACGGAATGACAATGGCAGATGTCCGGATGCAGGAGGGATGGGCAATGGCCCATTGGCTCCAACACAACGGTTCGTCAAACTACCTCCTTGATGGTGAATTTTCGCAGTGCAACATCTTGCAATGGCCTGATGGTGGAATCACGCGGTCGTGGGATGCTGATGAAGTTCCAGACGTGGACACTGCAACAGTAATTTTCGAGAGAGCGCTTGCATCGCAGCATCTTCTCGTCGTTGCTTGCCACGAGAATGGCGGCGGCATTGTCCGGTTTCAGGCAATGCGATTTCGCGTTGAGAGCCTACCGTTCTCTCACTACTTCCCAGATGAAGGTGCCGAATGCCTTGCGATTGCGTATACGCCGCCGAAACGCAATAAAGCCTCGCTTAATGTTGATGTGGCGCCTGATGCTCCGTCAGCGTCTGAGATCCTGCATGACATAGAAACACTCGACGAAGTGGCTGTTGAAGGGGACCTGGCCGCCACTGTGGGCTCAGATTCTGGAAATGGTGCACAGATTAACAAGCTCCCACCGCGTGGGATGAAGATCATGGCAACATGGCTTATCGACGCTCAAGCTACAGCATCGATTTCTTGGGTACAAGGAACCCGGACCAAGAGCGCAGCGCTGGGTCCAACTGCTCGAGGAAAGAAACTATTCGACGCTGTGCCGGATCAGGCAACTACTGTTGAGTTCATACTTCAGACGTAGAGACTAAGCGCAATTACATGATTTTGTTACCTTCGTGATAGAGCTTCAGCCCGAGGTCACAATAGTCTTGGCTTTGCTCGATGCAGATAGCCCTTCGCCCATACGCGACGGCAACCCGTCCCGTTGTCAGACTTCCCCCGAATGGATCGAGGATTAGTCCGTTTTTGGGTGTCGTTTCCATACAGAGCAGTGGTATCTCTTCTGGAAATGGGGCGGTATGTCCATGAACATTTTTACCCCGAACCATTTTGATTACAGGTTTGGCACGAAGTATTCCCGTCTTGGATGGGGCAGGCTCGCTTCCAGGCTTTTGGAATACGAGGACATGTTCCCAGCAGTTGAAGGGGGACTGGTAGAACGGTGAGAAATTTCCGGCATTGAACCCTCGCTTTCCTTCGATTTCCCCTTTATCCCATACGATATTTCCTAAGCACTGGAATCCAATTTTTCGAAATAGATCAACTGTATAGCCAGAAAGAATGAGCCGCTTTTGGCCCATGGCCGATTGTGCAACAATATTTTCGTTATCGAAGTAATCAAATATGTTGTAGTAATAAATGGCTCCAGGCTTTAGCACCCTGAAAACCTGCGCGTTTACTTCGAACATGTCCTGCAAGTAGCAGTACATGTTGGGCCATTGAGAATATTCTCTTGCGTTATAGTACGGAGGGGAGGTTACCGCACCATCGATAACATCCTCACCGATTGATAAAAGGACCTGCCGTGAGTCGCCACAGAAGACGTTAAGTTCATCGTTTCCGAGATTGTTTAGAGTAACGGGTTCAATTGCTTTGGTTGGCACTCCATATCGTTTGAAGAATGCCGCGTTAAAAAACCACGCGGCATCATCGCTGCTCGGACTCGTTAGGAGCGGATCGGAAGATACTTGTCGCCCGAGCGTTGCTTTGAAAACTTCAGGACGACTGGATAGTACCGTTACGCCGTCACCTGACATTGAATAGTGGCGTAGGAGATGTTCCAACACCTCTGAATCATCTTCTATAGCAACAACATCCCTCCGCCACTTGCGAACGAATGTGGCCGGAATGTCGTTACTCTCGTCGTCGAGGGCCTGTTGCATTGTTAGCCCGCGGAATGAGTACCTCTTTCCGCGGTTGTACTTGCTTCGGTCTGGGCAAAGCGCATTGCAGCATTCCCAACTCTTCACACCCAGGCTGGGGTAAGAGTTGCCTTCGATCTGGCTCGACCTGCACGTAGGGCAAGGAACGGCTGTTTCGTCCCGAAGGTTCTTCTGAAAGACCAGAAGTTGATTTACCTCTCCTGTCGGCCGTTCAAGTACAAAGCAGTCCCGATACGTGAATCCCTCGTTAACCAATTCAAACCGCGCTTCACCCAAATCGAGGTCCGGAATGTGCGCTACTGTCGTAGAGCGTATCTTGTCGAATCGAAAGTAACCCCGGTCAAGAGTTTTTTCGACGTGCTTTTCTGCAAAAAGCGACACGTCAGCGGCCAGTTCCCATGAGTGATCGCGTCGCCCTACTAATGCCGACTTGATCATGACAGCCAAGTAGCCGTAATTGTTCAACGATACATAGCTCTCTCGCACCTGTCGCAACACTGCGCCCTGAAGCGATATATAGTCTTGGAAGTGCGAACACCAGGTCTCATCAATGACGATGTAATGAAGAGCCGAGTCACGGTGAAAGAGCCGTGGTGTGCGGCGCTGAAGTTCATCCCAAAATCGCTCACAATAGCCTTCCTCATTAAAGTCGCTATCGAAGTATCGATGCATATCTCGCTGAGGAAGACTTCCCCATAGGAACGATGCGAAGAGCGCTTTCAGAATCTCAGTTCGCACATCTCTTTCGCCTACTTCGCGTCTAAGTTTCGCAGGAGCTTTTAGTTCAAGGTGCAAATGCTCGAGCGTGTCATTACGGCATGAGCATCTGGCGGCAGCGGCCAGCGTCTCGCATACTTCAGTATCGATACTGAAGTCATCCAATAGACGGCTCAAACCGAAGAGTTCCTCCCGGTCAAAGATTTCCTGGATGGCGACCTTCTGATGATAGTTAAACGTCTTGCCGAGCTTGGCCCCGCGTTCGTAGAACGCGGCTAAGTAATGGGCATTGATTTTGAACTTCTTGTTGACATGTGAGAAGAATGCTTTTTCGCGCACTGGCAGCGGCAAGAGATCATACTTGGACAAGTACGTTACGAGTGCTTCGCAGCGATTTTCATAGTCTGAATCGAATGCGATAGAAGAAGATGGGATCGCTATCGCTGTAGCGAACTCATAACGGAGGTGTTTTAGCAACGAATTCAAGACGTTCCCTCGATCCTACTGAACCGAGCCCCTTTATTTGAGAGACTCGTGTGATACATAGTCTGTGGCCCCCCACAGCGCAGCCGATGATTATCCCCGATCAATCACTGCTAAGGCGAGAGGCTTTCTCGAGAGAGGAATCCGCGCAGGGTAACGAAGTATTTTCCCAAGAAGGATGTGATCTTGGAATCACATCCACGATGACCCTCAGTTGTTTAGCCACATCCTACGGGGTCATGCTGGTTTGGCGGCTTTCTTTGCTTTGCGACGGCAGTTGTACCAGTAGGTGACAGCGCCTTTTTCGGTGAGCGTCGCACCCTGGACGAAGGCGGCGACCACCACTTCCTTTTCTTCATCCTTCAAGGCTTCGAAGATGGCTATCGCGGCATCGGCCTTGCTCTTGCCTTCTTTGATGATGGCCTTGCCCTTGGCAATGGCCTCCTTGATGGCTGCTTTTCCCAGATCGATCTTCTTCGGCTGGGCAGCAGCGGCTGCGGTGGTATTTTCGGACGTGGCTGCGGTCTTATCCATGATATTTCCTCCAAATTTGCTGAGTTAGTTTGTCGACGACGGATTGCGGGGCGGTCTCGAATCCGGCGATGTCATCCAGCAAGCCGAGCAGGGCATCGGTGAAGTCGTCGAACTCCATTCCTTCTCCGAAATCATCGATTAGGATTTCCACCAGTTGTTGCTTCTGATCGGTTGTTAGCGTGTACATCGTTGGTGCCTTTCTCTTGACCACAGGGGCACCATCCAACCGATCCACAGTTCGGGCAACGGCATAGCCAGAAAATATTTCGGTGCCCGGAACGTGCCGATCCATCAGACGCTAAGGGTTGAAATCAACCAACGTCTGAGGAGAAAAAGCCATGCTGTTTTCATTAGGCCAAGTCGTCGTTGCACGGAATTGCCTTAACTACGCACAGCAGCACGGGGTCAATCTGACCGAACTCGTCGAACGCCATGCCAGTGGTGACGATGGCGATCTATGTAAAGCCGACCAAGCCTTGAACGATTTGGCTATCCAGTCCGAGGGGCGGGTGTTTTCGAGCTACACGATAAACGCCGTGAGTTTCTACGTCATCACGGAATGGGACAGGAGCTACACCACCGTGATGCTGGCAGAAGATTACTGAGGAATCTGTCTTCGTCGCCGGAAGGCGTGCTCGTGGGGAAACCTACACGGGGCGGGGTTTATCGGTACTTCGGGAATCTACCTTCTTCGAGATTTTTCATCAACTTGTTCGCCCACTGCAAATAGCGGCTAACCGTTGAACTTAATATCGCTTTCTTCTCTACAAGGACGCCACGGGTATCGGTCTTCTTGGTGGCTTTGCTTGGATTCATCTTCAGCTTTTCGGCGATCTGCCACAGCCGCAGACTTGTCGTTTCTCTCAGGTCATAGACCTTCAACATCAATTCCAGGGTATCGAGAGTTGTCTTTCCCGATATTTCACACCATTCAAATTCAGAATAGCTCCGGTGCCTCGGTCTTCCAGCTTTTCCTGGATGGTGCTCTTTCAGTAGCCGTCTGAACTGTTTGAGGAGTTGATCCTTCGGCACATTCATATCGATGAACACACAGAGGTCGAGATCGTAGTCCTCGGGCGGTAAGTACCATTCTCGGTATTCCTCTTCATTTTCGATGATCCTGAATCCAATCAGCTTGTCATTCAGGTCTTCAAGGAATTTGTTGTTCTCAGACATCCACTGATCGAACGGGACATTTGTGCTGGTGAACAAATGCGACAAATCCCCTGAATCACTGGCTTTGACGGTTCGTTTTGCCCACTCATACAGCAGTTGGTGCTTGTCCATGGTTCCCTGGTTATTGCAACGCATTAATTGGTGTTAATTGTGTTGCAAATATGCGCATGTCGTCAAGATCAATAAAGTGCGGTCAATCGGTTCAGCAACATCGGGCCGACAAAACCAAACCTTTTAATTCTTTACGAAAGCCTTGAACCATGACCACCACTAACAACACCTCTACCTCTATCACCACTAACGAGTTCGGCGGCCTCATCGAAATCACCGATGCGACGGGCGAGCGTCATCTTCTTGATCCTTGCTATGTCGGCAACGTCACGATGCCAAAGGCTGATGCCTTTGCTGTTGTCAAAAAGTGGATCAGTTCTCTGCCGGATGGCGACGCGAAAGTGAATGAGCTCATGTCCGATTTCAACGAGGACAACGCAGCGGGCGTGATGCTCTATTTCATTTGCCAAGCTGTTGAAGAGATGCCCTATCAAGATGCCCTTGATGCGCTCGTGAAGCCTGTCTATTTGGTCTGCGCTCTTCTCGAGTCGAACTACTGGAGCGCCAAGGTTGATCGCCTTCACCCGGTATTCCATGTCGAAGGAGCCGAAATGGAAATCCTCGATGCTGAGGAATACAAGCGTCGTGTCGAACAGGCCTTCGCTCCGGTTTTTGCCTAATCAATTAATCCATGTGGGGGCCTAGGCCCCTGTGTATCAAGGAGATATGACATGGCAAAACACAACTCCGGTGACATCCTCACCTCCGACTGGAATCCGGTCATCGGCTGCCAGCGCTATTCCGCTGGTTGCCGTGATTGCTGGTGGCTTGACGGCATCATGCCCTGGCAAATCCGCCTCGGTAACCTACCAGAGTCCGTCACAGAAGGCGAGCCGACCGAACTTGAGGCTCGCTTCGATCCTGCGAAATTGCGTCCAAAAAAAGGCATCGTCGGTGTAATTCAGCACGGCGATCTGTTCTGGGACAAGTTTTCTGACGGAACCATCTGCCGTGTTCTCGACGTGGTCGATCAAGTTGCCCGTGAGCGTGAGGAAAAGAATTTCTGCCACGCAAAATTCCAACGCGCTACCGACAACACCAAATACATCATTTGGACAAAACGTGCCGAGCGTATGGCGAATGTTCTTGAACAGCGCTATCCGCAAGGAGTTCCACCCTACATCGCTTGCGGCGTTTCGGTCGAAAACCAAACGCTGGCCGATGAGCGCCTTCCGCATCTGCTTCGCGTTCAAGGCCATCGCTTCGTGATGATCGAGCCGATGCTCGGGCCGATTGACCTGACCGGTTACGAAGATGTGGATTGGGTGGTACTCGGTTCTGAAACGGGTACGGAGCGTGCCCGCCCCCTCGACCTCAATTGGGCTCGTCAGGTTCGCGATTTTTCCCTGGCAAACGATCTGCCGTTTTTCATCAAGCAGGTTGGGTCGAGCCACAAAAAGCCTGTTCGCGAACTTGATGGTCGTACGTGGGACGAGTTCCCGATCGGATTCTGCAAGTAGACATACCAATCACATAAACCTAGGAGAAACAAAATGCATCAACAAACCAATCAATTCACTCGCTTCGGAGGAATCTTCGTAGCACGTGAAGCCAATAACCCCTCTTGGATTCAGGATTCTGCCATTGCTGGGCTCATGGCAGCAGTTCCGACGATGGATCAAATTAAGGATTTTATTCACGACTATTTTCCTGATATGCCCACGGATGAGATTAGCGATGAGGTTGTTATGCCGTGCCTCGTCTCGATTTGCGCATTCCTTAACTACACCATCAATAAGGGGGAAATGTCTGAAGAGACCTGGGGTGAAGAGATTCGGGCAGCTTGTGGCGCAATCTCGGCCATCTCCCAATATCCGTACTGGTCCTGCGATGCCGTATTCGATTCGAAGCTTCCGGGCAAAGTCAGTTTCACGATCAAAGAAATTAGCGAGCAGGATTTTTCGGATCAACACGCGACGTTTGATCCCTCTCCTCTCGAAGCTGCCGCATAACTCAACCATTGGAGGTTTCTAACATGGCAAAACTCACTTTACTTCCGACCGGCGACGCACTGGACATGAGCACTGTCGCCTCAATCTCACTCAGTCCCGGTAAGGGCGTTCTTTGTTTGGACAGTCAGCGCCGCTTTCTCACATTGATTCGGGTCGAGGACGCTGAAAAGGCAAAACAGGTGCGCCAAATCCTAATTCAACACACGCAGCCTGGGATGGGGACCAGCCAGCCTGATTGGAGTTTTCTCGAACAGTAAGCTGGATTTAAAAAGTACTGATCCTAGGGGGTAGTGGTTGATCCATTACCCCTTTTTTTGGAGCAATCAAATGCAAAACATGACTGAAATTCCTGTCCAGGAAACCTGGTGCAAGTCGCTGGAAGGGGAATATGTACCGGAATGTTACACCTATTGTTTCGAGCCTTTGATCGAAGAGGATGTCGAGGCAAAGTTAAAGCGCTGGGAACAGCTAATTGACAATCAATTTGACGATACTGCTGCTGATCCTGGAAAGCCTCAGAAGGGGCAGGGGCCGACCGTCTATATCGGCTTCGATTCGGAATTCGTTCCGGGTGATGAAGAGCGCGACAACGTCATCTTGAGCCTCCAGTTTTATCTGGTAGGTGAGTGTGGCGTGATGCAGCGGGTTGTCTATCCGAGTGGCCCAGAGAAAAGCCAGCGCCCGCACTTCTGCAAGATCATTTTCGATCTGATCCAGGAGGCGATGGATCGTGGCGTGGTGCTTGAATGGCCGAACCATGTCGTTTTGGTTGGCTTTTTCCTGCGCATCGACTTGCAGGCGTTTGGCGATCTCGTGTCGTTCAAGCAAGCCCTGGAAAATGTCGGTGGCCGTGTTTCTTCGGTGAAAAGCTCTGTGCTCTTGGAACCAGAAGTGGATGATCTTGATGGCCTGCTGAACAACCAAACCTATTTGGCGACAGATCGTGATGGGGTGTTCCGCACCTTGAAGGTCCGCTTCGTTGATGCTGGCGGCCACGTAGCGATGGGTACATCGCTGGCTCAAATCGGTGATTGGCTGGACTTGCCAAAGCTTGAACTCCCGGAAGGTTATCTCAAGGAACGGATGGACCTGTTGTTGCAGGGCAATAAGCATGCATTCGAAAAATACGGTCTTCGCGACTCCGAAATCGCTGTCCGGTTTTATCTGCACCTGCTCGATTTCGCTGAAAAGCATGCCGGGAAGCGTTCGCTACCTGCGACTGCTAGCAGCCTGGCAGTTCGCATCTTCACGAAGACGCTTAAAGATAGCCAAGTCGATTTCAATGCGGCGTTTGGTGTAACTGAGGGCTCCAGCACCTACTGGAATTCGACGAGGGAACGGGTTGTAACGAAAACCGAGAAATCTCCCTCGCCGATGCGGGCGATCAATGAACCGTTCATTGCCAGTTGCTACAGCGGCGGTCGCAATGAGTGCTATGCCTTTGGCCCAACGACAATCGGCGTTTTCAACGATTTCGATCTGGCTGGAGCCTATACAACGGGCATGGTTGATCTGCGCCATATCGACTACGACAGGTATTGGTACTCCCGCAACCCACAGGATTTTGTCGGTCATGTCCTCGGGTTTGCCTATGTGCGGTTCGCCTTTCCGAAGGGCACTCGGTTTCCCTCGATGCCTGTGCGGAACTCACATGGCGGGCTGGTTTATCCCCTGACGGGGCTGTCGTATTGCACAGCACCAGAGATTGAGGTGGCTCTGAATCTCGGCTGCAAGCTCGACATTCTGCACGGCGTTATTTTCCCGTGGTGTGAGGGTGATAACCGGCTGTTCGAGCCGTACGTGATGCACATCCGCTCGCTCCGGAAGTCGTTCGTCAAAGGCTCCCTCTTTGAGCTGTACTCCAAGCTCCTCGGAAACAGCCTGTACGGGAAAACAGCGCAAGGCCTGAAGGCAAAGACGGTCTTCGACTCTCAGGGGATGAAGAGTGTTGAACTGCCTCATTCCATTTTGACGAATGCCGCCATCGCAGCACATACGACGGGCTTCGTTCGCGCTGTTCTCAGCGAGCAAATTGCTGGAATCCCTCCGCATCGCAATGTGATTAGCGCCACGACAGACGGTTTCATCACGGATGCCGACGAGTCCGAGTTGGCGTTGAATGGGCCGATGGCGAAGCGTTTTCAGACGCTCTGTCAGCGTGTTGCTCCTGGCAGCAAGATGTTGGAACGCAAGCATCGTGTGCGTCAGCTGATTGCCATGAAAACTCGTGGCCAGCTCACGGCTATCCCGTTCGAGAGCGACCCATTCATTCTCGCAAAAGCTGGTGTGTCGCCGCAGGTTGAATCTGCCTTGCACAACGATTTCATGGTCGATTTGTTCATGAATCGCTGCCCCGGTGACATGACTATTACTCGGCCTTTCACGCCATTTCGTGAGCAGTGGGTAAAGGATGCCGATGTTGTTCGCCTGACTCGGCAATCGAGGCTGAACCTTGAGTTCGACTTCAAGCGCCGCTTGCTTGATCCGCTCGAAATTTCTGTTGCTGACGGAGAGCACCTTTCGCTGACTAGCGTGCCATGGAATGACTTGGCGGAGTTTGAGCGCGCACGGGCCGTATTCGATGGCTGGCGGGAAAAACACTGCCTGAAAACCCTCGGTGATTTCAATGACTGGGAGGATCACTACCAGTTTGCGCTGGTACGGGATCGCCTGACCAATGGTTGCGGGCGGAGTTTTGGAATTAGGCCCACAAGCGGCGGCATCACGGATGTGTTCCGCCGCTTGTTCTTGCGTGCCTACACGCAAGGCCTCTGTGGATTGATCAAAACCATGACCTATCCCGAGTTGGCTGCCTGGCTTACTGAGCGTGGTTATCCGACAAAAGATAGTGAAGTGAAAAACGCCGTGCGGTCGAAATTCATTGAGCACGCAGTGCCATTGACGCCTCGTACAGCGGAACTGAAAACGCTGCTTGTGGAAGGGTTCCCGAACATCGAAATCGAAAAATTTATTGCAATTAACTAAGGGAGCAAATCATGGAAAACAATGAAATCATCGCCACTACCTCAACCAGCACCGAACCAATGGCTACCGGCTGGCCGGTTCCTGAAACTGCAACTAACGCCGTTAAGGAATTCCTCAGCAAATACTATCCGGGCGGCCTCGTGTATCTGCACAACGGATTTTTGGCGTATTCGAGCGGCTACTGGGTCGATCAGGATGAACAGGCCGATATTCTGCGTTCGATCACTGAGTTTTTTGGTTCTGGCGCTGCAACCAAATACGTGCGCGAGCTATTCGCTATGCTGAAGACTACTTGCGTGGTGAAGGGTAGCGACTTCAAGCCGAATCACAACTTCGTCTGCTTCAAAAACGGTGCGCTCGATATGACGACGTATCAGCTTGTTCAGCACGATCCCAGGATGCATCTGCGCTCTGGCCGCAATGTTGATTGGGACCCGGACGCACAAGCACCGGTCTTCGAGAAGTTCCTGAGCGACGTGTTTCGTGATGATGACGACCGCGATCAGAAAATCCAGTTCATGCGTGAATGGATGGGGCTTTGCCTGATTCCTGATACCAGCTTCGAGAAATTTGTCGTCTGCGTTGGGGATGGCGGTAACGGCAAGTCTGTTTTGCTGAAGCTGATGGCCGAGTTAGTCGGTCATGAAAACGTCTACAGCGCACCGATCCAGCGCTTGTGTAATCGTCGTGCGCTGGCCGAACTGGATGGAAAACTGCTGCTGATGAGTTCCGAGATCAATGAGAACACGGTGATGGATGACGGGGTGCTTAAGCAGATCGTGAGCGGTGACATGGTCGAGGCCGAGCGCAAGTACGAGCGCCCGTTTGCCTTCATCCCGACCACGCGCATCATGCTCGCCACCAACCATTTGCCGAAATTGCGCGATGTTACCCATGCGTTTTTCCGCCGCTTGGTGATGATCCGGTTCAACCGTAATTTCACCGCTGACGAAATGGATATGAACCTGCCTGCCAAGCTTTCGGCTGAGTTGGACGGCATTTTTGCCGTGGCTGTTCGTGGGTTGAAATCTTTGCGGGACCGCAAGTATTTCGTGGTTCCGGCTTCATCGAAGGCTGCGTCGGATCAGTATCGGGAGGATTCCGACCAGATCAAGATGTTCGCCGATGAGGCACTGGTTCGCTGTACCGAAAAGGGCATGCAGCCTGCCGCTCTGTACAAGCTCTACACGACGTGGGCGAGTGCTTTCGGGGTCAAGGCTGAGAACAATATCGTCCTCGGCAAGCGTTTGAAGCAGATGGGATTCGCGAAAACCCGCTCGAATGGCTAGGATTACTGGTGTGTGAAGATGTCTCCCGCTGGGGAGGAAATCCTGAATAAACGCTCCGCGCACGTTGTTGATCTGCCTGCCGTGAAACCTGCAGAGGGAGCGGCAAACGATGCAATACCTCTTGCTGCATAGTCGCTCGATTGAAAAGCCCGCCTGAGAAATCAGGTGGGTTTTTTTTAATTCAATCCAGGTGAGCCGTGCGAGTAGTTTGTGCCGACGCTGTGGTTGGTTAACTCCGTCTCAACACAAATAACCAGCCACTTGTCACTTAGCGATGGAATGCCGTCAATTGGTATGACTGCTTTCTGGTTTTCTATAAGCCGAGTTTGTCCTGGAGACATCAAGGTTCCGGGTTTGGTGGGTTCTGACCAGCGCAGAATGTCCCATTGGCCGTCTGGTTTTTTGTAGGCAACGCCGACTTTGTAGCTGAGTACCTTGAGCGGCGCGAATTTGTAATCGGGGTTGACGCGCATCGTCAGTTTTTTGAACAGGATGTTGAGAAATGGGCCTGTCTTGTGAATTTTCGCAATGGCAGTCGAGTTTACGGCCCATTTTTGGTCGCCTGCTGTGAAGGTGATTTCCTGTTGTTGCGAAAAGCATATATTTGACGAAAGCAATAAGAGCAGGGCAGCAAATAGTCGAAGCATTTTGTGATGTTTCCCTGTTGATCTATGCGTTGTCTAAGGCGGCTTCTGTCGTAGCTACGAGCGCCTTGAGAAAGCGGATAACTTTTTGCAGGTCTTCTTTGGTTACCGGGTGCGCAGTCGGAGGGCCTGAGGTGATCGTCCTTGATCGATGAACTACATCTCCACGGAGTTTCATGTATTGGTTCAGCCGTTCGCGAACTGTCTTCGGGTCGAAGTTGTTCCAACTCCATTTTTCGGTCAGATCGACGTTGGCGTAGTCACGGAAAAGTTGGATGGTTTTATCGGAGGTTGGGTTGTGTAATCGCTTAATTTCTTCATTCAGCTTTCCTTTGACGAAGTTGCCAATGGAGCTGTCGTGCAAGCCTTGAAGCCGTGCTGTAGCTGCTTCCATTACACGATCCTCGACATACGTCTCCCATGCGGTCATGGCCATGATCAATCCAGCCCGTTTCAGGACCTCTGTTTCTGGTGGAGGAGGCTGGGTGTTCAGTGCGTTGAAGTGGGCGAGCAGGTTTTCTGCATCGGAGATGGACTGGGCGAATACGTCGCTGGCTTCGGACATGGCAAAGTGATTTTATTGAATTGGCGTAATCCTAGCAGATGGCATTGGAATGCGATTTTTAGAAGTTGTTGCAACTATAGTGATAGGCGCCTGAACGCCGGATCGTGCTTTCTTGCTGCATTCTCAATGCGGGAAAGCCACTGTTCTCCGGCCTCGGTTAGTTCGATTTTGTTATCCAATATCAGACTCCGAAGATGTGTTGCGTAGTCGCGGATCAGATTGGCTTGATTCCAGTCCTGAGCTTCTTTTAGCGTGGCATCGAAAAATGCCTTTTCTTCCCGTTCGATTCGTTCTTTCTCAGCGCGTATCCTGGCTTCTTCCTCCCAGCGCTTGTACTGTTCCTCACGTTCAAGAGTGCGTTGTCGCATTGATTCTGCCGCTGCTAACAGCCCTTCGATAATTTCCGGTAGCTTTTCTTCAATGCGCTGAGTCTTGCCGTCAGACCAGGACTTTCTTCCCTCGTAATATCCATCAATGCGAAACGTTAAGTCGCCAAGAAATTGGTAGGTGTAGGTCTTCCGATCCAGCCAGCTACTGGTTGGGTGCTTCTCGATGTGTTCGGTACGTTTGTAAAGCTCCTTTAGCTCAAAGGAGACCGTCTCCCCGTACATCCTTCCGACAACATATTGGCCCTTCTTGTCAAAGTCCCAGGCCATTCCTCCTTCGGTTAGTGCTTTCTCAATCTTGTCGAGAAGCCCGATGGCCCTTGATACTTGGGCTTCGGAGACAGAGACACGAAATGTTTCCTTCCAGCTACTAACAAAGCCACTTGAATCAGGTTTTCGGTGCAGAGCCTTATCTGTTTTCTGGGTCCATTTGGCCAGCTTTGACATCAACGTTGTTTGTTCGGGAAAAATAGTTGCTAAGGCTGGCTTTAGCTTCGTTTTTCCTTCGGCCGACAGTTTGGCCTTCTTGAGCGATGGTGTTCCTTGGATCGTAATCATGCTCTCCGAATTGCCTTTGAGCTGAGGGGGCTTCATCCCACGACCGACAGCGATCTTTGACCAGTGCCCCAGCGGCGGGAGTGGTATGCCATGTTTTCGGCATGCCTTTGCGAGACCAACATCTGAGAGCCCCCATTCTTTTGCTAGCGTTCGAACAGGCTTGGCCCAAACTGCTTCGTAAAGATCTTGGCAACGGATGTCCATGGCTCTTGCTCCCGAGTGTTCTATTAGCAGCATACTCATGCGGCCTGCTTCGTAATAGAAACAGGCAAAAAGAAAGCCCGCCAAACGTGGCGGGCTTTCTTTGAATCAATAGACTTGTTGAATGGTGGGTGGCCAAATGCTTAAGGCACCATTGCCGATTGGTGAATTACTTCTTGAACCTTGAGAAGGCTACAACTTCTGCTTGGTTGTTGGAGGATACGCGCATTGCCTGATCTGATCCTCGTGCTCCACGCAAGGTTGCCAGCTCAACTACTTCTGCGGGAGTCGCAAAGTAGTTCTCGCGAAGATGGCACAGTTTTTCGATATCACGAGGGGATAAGCCGAGATAGCGTGGCATTCCCTCCGCTGCCAAGATACCTTCACTAACCAGAAGCTCCACCGTTCGGCGCAGCAGACGGGGTACTTCTGGCTCCCACTTGTCGTCCCCTGGCTCTGCCTTAGAACCCCAGCGAGCGGAACGGCGCTTGAAAAGCGCCAGCTTTTCATCATCGCTGAGGAGTCCAAGTGCGTGAAGGCGCATCATCATGGCTGCGACAGATGCACCCCAGCGCTGCTTCAAGATTAACAAGTTGTCGAGGTTAGGCGGAATGCGTACCTCGATTGCGAAAGTTTCGGCCGGAAGTAACAGCGCACCTGCAAATCGGTGCGCTTGTTTTTCCATTTGATTGTATCTATCTCGCTCGTCCGTTCTTGGTATGTGTTTATGAAGTATGAGATGGCCTATCTCGTGAGCTAGATCGAAACGACTGCGAAACGCGTTGGCCTTGTCTGCTGACAGAAGCACGACAGGACGATGTAGAGGGACGCTCCACGCCGACAAACCTTCGATAACAGATACTTCGGTTTCCTGTCGGACAACGATGATCCCGGCGCTTTCTGCCGCGAGAGCTAGATTCTGAACAGGTCCTTTCCCCAACTGCCACATTCTTCGGCACTCTTCGGCCGCCGACTCAATGTCCTCATTACTGATTTGCTCCGGGTCGGTGAAGTTACGCTCGGGTAGGTTCAGTTTAGGGTAATCCACGTAGTCGCTAAGTAATAGCGCTGTTTCTTGTGCCCATTCGGTGTGCGCTTCTAACTTGGCTCGTGCTGATTTCAGTGCTGACGCGTTACTCCGGTAGAGCGGTGGAGTTACGGGTTGCAGCATGGGGCGGGTAAGCCATTCCGGTTGCAGGTTAAGGACCGATGCCAAGCGATCAAATGTCTCCGATTCTGGAGATTGGTCACCTTTGCACCATTTCGTGACGGTAGATGCTGCTACACCGACAAGGCTTGCAAGTTGCCCTTTTGTAAGGCCACGTGCTGAAAGCGCTTGTTCAAGTCGCGCAGGCTGGAGATCATTAATTCCTTTGGTCATCGCCAGTTTGCTTCTTTGGTTGAACCTTGAGTGTGGGTACGGCGTTATCGGGTTGCCCCTCTACGTCGAGTTGATCGTAGAGGCTGAGGAAGTCTGCAATTGCACTGATATACAGCCAAGACTTCAAGTTGGGGGCAGGGAGCGCGACCAAGACTTGCGTCAGCTGAGCAATGCCATTTTCGTCTGCACCATCCATTACCCCGACGATAAAGATAGTGCCTTGGGCTACATCGCGAGGGGCTGCAAACAGATCGCCTTGGACGTACTTCCTCTCAATGTGGGTGTTCAGTTCGGCCAGCTTCTTACGTGTGGCGCTACGCCGCAGGTTCACCCATTTGTGTCCTGGCACATTGAGTCTGGCGATGTTGAAGATGCCGAATCGGCCTAAGACCAAGCGGGTGCCGCGGAGCGGAGTTGGATCAGCGCCATGTACCTGCAAAGCTTCATGGAATGATTCGTTGATAAAAAAGTGCTTGTTTTGGCCTGCCGCAGATGGCTTGTGGCCAGAGAGGAAAATTGCTGAGTGCTGGCGGCCTTTCAAGTCCCCGCTGTAATACGCATCCTCACAAGCCATTAGGGCGTCACGTGGGACATGTTCTACGATGAGCTTTTCGAGCTCTTTGTTCTCAGTGGCGGATACGGTGCTCATGCAAGAATTCCTCGCGTTATTTCCAATGGCGGGAATTGTATCAATAAAACTTTCGTGTAGCGGGAATTTTGTCTGAAAACGTTGCTTGCAATGGCAGGCTGATGTTGCGTAGATGCTGCTGCATATAGCCCTGCTTTTGGCGACCAGCTGTCAGAAACGATATGTCGAGTTTTCGGCTTTTCAACGTACAGCAATCTGCGCGGCAGACCAAAGCCCCGCAATAGCCTGAGGAGAGAAGCCGTAAGTGTTGGCTGTGGCTGTCAGTGCGTCGGTTGCATCCTGATTGGCATCACGGGCTGTCATTGCTGCATCAAGTAAGTCGTAATACTGATCACCAAACATCGCTCTCCACGTTGGGATCAGCGCCCCCCATTTGCTTGTATCGGGAGGGCTTGCGCACCAATGGCAGCGCACAACCTTGTCACGACGATTTAGTGATCGAAGGGATCCAGCCATGTCACTGACTGGGATGTGTTGCTTTACCGATTGAGAAGGTGGGAAGAGCTTGGGTTCTGGTCGAACAACAGACTGGAACTTGTTCTCCGGGGGCGGGGCTGGAGTCCTCGCTACGAACGTTTCCCATTGGGCGTTTGCATCGGCCAGTGCCAGCTTTTCCAGAGCTTGGGCATCGGCAAAATGGCACCACCTTCTTGCCGAGCCTGTTAGCGTGATGTGCTCCCGAAGCGTTTCGGGGTCAGCCGTCTGGAGAACAGCGTCCGTCAAATCGATGGCAATTTCGCCCATGACGGGTTCAGTGGGATTCGATGACCGCCTTGCCGTGGCAACCAGACGAAGACGAATCTTCTGGCACAGACGGCGTTTCGACTTCCTGGATAGCCTCAAATGAGGGGAGTTTCAGTTCGGTGATCGTTTTAACGATCTCTTTGGCAGCCGTCAGAACGGCGCTCGCTGCGCAGTCATCAAGCTCTGGTGCTTGGTAGTGGCGGAAGTGCGGACGCTTCTTCCAGTACCGGTTTTGAGCATTGACCGCCTCAAGCCGGGCACCGCAGCCAGGGCAAACGCAATTGCAGTCGAGGCCTGTCTGCACTTCCAAGATATAGCGTGCGACACCATTGAGGTCGTTGGCCCAGACGATCGTTGCGTTGCTCATTGCTTACCTTTGGCTATCCAGCAAATTACCAACTTCCAAGTTCGGGCTGTAGCCACAGGGGATTGTCCAGTTGCCAGTGTCGAACAGCTTTTCGATCTGGAGTTCGCCGGGCGCCCGGAAAGCCTGGTTGAGAATCTGCTTTTGTACGTAATGGTCGCCGTAGTGACCGCCGCACTCGCATATCGTCATGTAATAGTCGCTCTCGGCGGTCAGGCTGTGGCGAATCTCAAAGTTGGGGTGGCGTTTCGTGACTGCATCCAGAATATCGGCAGGCATGTCTGCGATGTAACTTAGCAAGTAGCCATCGCCTTCTTCCTGAGGTTCGTCAGGGTCAATCAGATCCTTCGTGGCCAAGGCTGCAATGGTGTTTTCTTTGCCGCAAAGGTTGCAGGCCTGCGTTGCGCTGATCAGATAGAGAGGGCCGGAGATGGCGAGTCCGTCGAGGGTTTCCATGTTGCTGTAGGAAGTGCGAAAACGAGCACTATAGCCCATCGGCATCAGGGTCAGCCAGACGGTTTACGGACAAACCCTGTCCTCCTTGCAGAACCCGGAGCGGTATGAGAATCCGTATCGCCAACACCGGCACAACCAACAAGGAGCAACACCATGAGAAAGCAAGGCACCCCGTTTAATGCAGCCGCCGTTAGCCGTATCACCAGCGCCACCGCCAAGAGCAACGGTGGTCAGATTCCGGCTGGCAGTTTTGCTGCCAAGGCTCAAAGCATTGCAGCGAAGAGCGGCGGAACAGGCAAGGGTTCTACGGGCGGCAAGAAGTAATCAGTCGGCAGGCTTGAGGAGGGGGAGCCAATACCTGTACCAGTGCAGGTAGCGGCTTGCTCTCCAGTCTTCGACTGTCTCGAAGCCAAACGGGAATACCGGCTCACGGAACCGACTCAGTGGGCCGATGATCCCCATCATGAAATTGATCCTCCTGGTCGCTGTAGCTTTAAACCAGCTCAAGCCCCAGTCCTTGCGCCGTGGATTTCCCTTCTCCTTGGCCTTGTCGCCATAGAGCTTGCGGAACATCGCATCGAGCACATCGAGTGAAGGGAAGGCCTCACCGCTTTTCCAGCGCCGAAGCTGTCGCTTGGCGGAGCCAATATCGAAGTCCTTCGCAGCCTTATTGATCTGAGGGATGAAGCTGGCCAGGTTGGTACCAGTACCCGTGTAATCGGCTAGCCAGTCAAAGAACAGGGCGTTTGGCTCACTTAGTTGTTCTGCCGAGAGATCGGGGAACAGACCGTCAAATTCTGGCTTAGCAGAGAGATCATCTACGGTCACCTGAGCGTCAATTGCTGCGATCAAATTCAGCATCAGCTCAATCATCACCATGGCTCTCAAACCGGTGAGCTGTTCGATAGTTGCTGCATTGCGCAGTCGTTCGACCGCCCCCGGCCACAAGTACATGACCATGATTGGGGCAGCTTCGAGTAGGTCAGCGCACCTGGCTAGATCATTTTCGACCCAAGCCTTGGTCGGCTCCTTTAGGGCTTCCTCAACGTCTACATAGTGCTGCGCAATGGCATTGAGCTTGGGTGGCCATTGGTCACCTTTCTTCGAGCATCCGTAAATGTAGCTTCGCCATGATCCCAAGTTTCCAACTTGGGAGTCCTGGCCATCAAGCGCCTTCGAGAATTCGTCAGCCCAAGGAAATCCGAGGTTTTCCATTGCTGATGGCAAAACCGCCTTGGCCCGTTCCAGACTGATCTTCTTCTTGCGCCGTGTGTCCTGGTACAGCGCAAGCATCGCCGGGTTGTCCTCTCCCATTAGCTCCGAGATGGAAACGCCGGTCAGCTCAAGCTCGATTGCCGAGTCCCAGAGAAACAGATCGGAAAACTCAACTTTTCGCGGGCGTCCGGCACGACCGAACGAGGGAAGGGGTTTGATACTCAAGGGAGTGCAATGCTGTTTGTTTTGCTGAAATGCTACATCACGAGGAGGCTGCTGGAATGGTTTGTCTCAAGGTTGCTACTGTTTTTCGGTCCGCTGAGGAGCTTGGTTACTTGCTCAGTAAAGGAATAATTTGAGAGTAGCTCGGAGTCTTCGGTTTCTCCCTGAGCAACCGGTACTCATCAAGAAAAGCGTTTTAATAGATAAAAAATCAGTATCTCCGGCCTGCATGTGACGATGGTGGCGGCTATGCTCGGCTGGCTGGTGTCCTTCGGCTGGCGCCGGGTACCGGCCCTGGCCCTGCGCTGGCCGGCACAGAAGGCCGGGCTGGCAGCAGGTATAGTGGCGGCCCTGATTTATTCACTGCTCGCCGGCTTTGCCGTGCCGGCCCAGCGCACGCTGTACATGCTGATGGTCGCCGCTGCGGCCATGCTGTCGGGTCGCATCGTCGCGGCCAGTCGCATCTTGGCTCTGGCGCTGCTGGTCGTCCTCATTTGGGATCCATGGTCAGTTCTGGCTGCTGGTTTCTGGCTGTCGTTCGGCGCGGTCGGCGCCCTGCTCTATGTCGGCTCGGCCCGGGTCGGCGAGGCGGTAGGCTGGCGGGACAAGCTGCATGGATGGGGTGTCGTCCAGTGGGCGGCGACGCTCGCTTCGCTGCCCATCCTGCTCCTCGTTTTTCAGCAGTTTTCGCTGGTGTCGCCGCTGGCCAATGCCGTGGCCATTCCGGTGGTGAGTTTCATCGTCACGCCGCTGGCTTTGCTCGGCGCGCTGATCCCGTGGTGGCCAATCCTGGCGCTGGCCCATCGGGTGCTCGCCTGGCTGATGTTGTTCCTGGATTATTGCGCCACCTGGCCGGTCTGGGTGGCCCCCGCTGTCCCTAAGAGGGTAACCATGCCGGAATGGAACGGTTATGCCTGAGAAAGAAAGAGGCACGCAAATGCCTTCCGGCCTGCCAAAAAAAAGAACTCAAATTACCGCTCTTCGGCCTTTGCGGACGTACAGCCGGCACCGCGTGAGCGGCTGATATTTATCGATCAGCAGTCGTTCGAGGCAGCTTAGCAACGGAGGTTTGCTCTTTTGCCGGCCTGGGAGACGGCCCCCAACCCTTACCTGCCGGTTGAATGATTCTAAAGTTGCTATTCAGCAGCCCAATATAGAAGGCAATAGCAGCCGGTCACCAGAACAAGGCAATATAAGGCATTCGGAGCCGCAGTTCTCGTTACATTAGTTGCCATGGCGGATGCGCCTTACGCCATTCTAAAATTCACGGTTCCGAAAGACTGGAAACGCTATTCCCGCAGTTCTCCAATAATCTAGCGCAGCCGGATAGCCAGCTGCAACGAACTGTCGAGCATTTCATGGAAATAGGTGAAGGCTATTTCTACTGAATTGTCAACGGTCTGAGCCGTGCCAAACGGCTCATCGGCTTGTTTGAACAACTCTCACGCTATCGACGCCTAACGCCAATGTACGGTTGCACTCTTTTGTCAGAAGAAGGGAAGGTTGCCGGTTCTACGCCCTAACCAAAGGTGTGTCTGCCATGATCAAACGCCACAAAAAGCAAGTACTGTCTCAGGCCAAAACCGGGAAAAGCTCACTTGCATGGCCCTGTTCCAAGGAAACTCTGCTTCCGGCAAGCAGTGTTGAACCACGCACGGAAGGGCGGGAACTGGCGTCTTATGAGTGGATGACTGTTTTCGATCAGATTAGTGACCCAGTTTTTGTCCACGATCAGCAATTCAGGATCCTGCGCTGCAACGAGGCATATGCAAGGTATGCGCGGCTTCCAATGCAAGAAATCATTGGCCAGCCCTATTGGCAAGTGTTTCCCAAAACAGTGGCTGCACCTCTCCAGAATTGTGTTCAGGCCCTCACCAGTTCAGTGCAAGAAATGCAGTCGGAAATCACCACCGATGACGGGGATGTTTTCCTGACTCATGACCTCTCGGCTTACCGACCTTCCGGTGAATTTTGGTATTCACGGCATTTGTTGGAGAACATTACTGTTCGTAAGAAGCAAGCCGATGAGGAAAAGATGAGAGCATCTTTTCTTGCGGCTGTAGTCGGCAGCGCACCAGGGGTATTCTTGGTGATTGATGAACAATATCGGCTGATTCACTGGAATAGCGACCTTAACGATTTGTTCCAAAAGTCGGATACGGACTTGGAAGGTATTTCGTTTCTGTCCCTGTTGCCTGAAGCCAATCAACAATACGCCGAGGCGAAACTCGAAGAGGCATTCGAGACTGGCCAAGTGCAGGCTGAGATCATTTTGAAGTGCGCAGATCTCGCCCCATCAACATATCTGTTGTCGGCTCGCCGATTCGAGATGGACGGGGCGATATATGTCGCCAGCTTCTGGCTGGAGCAGACCGAGAAGACGACCCTCGAAAAAGACTTGATCCGTGAAAAAACGATTTCGGACACGATAATCGAAAGTGCTCCGGGGGCGTTCTTCATGATCAACCAGGATGGCAATCTGATTAAGTGGAATAGTTGCTTACGCACGGAAACCGGGCTGAGTGACGATCAATTGCGTGGTGCTTCAATTCTGACGACCATTCATCCGGATGACCGCGAATTGGCGGCAGTCAAGTTCCTGACAGTCTTTGCGACTGGTCACGCGCAGATGGAAGTCCGCGTGCCCAACCCTACGAAGGGAGTCCGAATCTATCTGAAGAGTGCACGTCGCTTCGAGATTGATGGAGTTGCCTACGCGGCGGGTTTTTGCTTTGACATTACGGACCGCAGCAACGCCGAATCGGCCCTTGTCCAAGAGAAAGCCTTTTCCGACGCCCTGATCGAGAGCGTTCCTGGCGCGTTCTATGTCATGGATCTGGATGGCAATTATTTCCGCTGGAACAGCTATCTGAGTCGCCTTACCGGGTTGAGCAATAGCGAACTGCAAGGTCAGCCCACCTTGCTGAGCATTCACAAAGACGACCGACAACTGGCCGCCAAGGCCATGCAAAAAGCCTTCGAGACAGGAATTGCCCAAGCTGACCTACGGTTAATTACCCATGACCGGGGCGTTCGCCTGTTCAACATGTCTGCCCGCCGCTTTCAGGTCGGTGAAGCAATCTATCTGGTTGGCGTCGGCCTCGACACGACCGAGTGGCTAGCTAAGTTGACAACGTTGGAGCATGAGGCGCAAACCGATCCATTGACCCAGGTCGCTAATCGCAGCCACTTCCTGTCCATGGCCGAGGCTGAATTCGCTCGTTGTCGACGCTATCATCAGGCCCTCTCGCTCTGGGTGCTGGACATTGATCACTTCAAGCAGGTCAATGATGCGTACGGCCACCATGCCGGGGACGTCGCCTTGCAATCGCTGGTCGAAATAAGTCGCCATGCTTTGCGAGACTGGGACATTGTTGGCCGAATCGGCGGCGAGGAATTTGCCGTAGTACTCCCTGAAACTGAAAGCAGCCAGGCGCTACAAGTCGCCGAACGCTTGCGCCAGGCGGTGGCCACCACTGAGGTCGATGTCGGGAAAGATGAACCTGTACACCTGACGGTATCCATTGGAATTGCCACAGCCCAAGCCGATGATGACGATCTGAAGACCTTGCTAGCGCGTGCGGACAGCGCCCTCTACGAAGCAAAAACGACCGGGCGAGATAAGGTCACTGTGGCCTGACCCAGTACGACGCCGGAAGGAACTAGCGGGCAAGGCTGCAACGGTTTTCGTAACCGTCTTAAACTTGGCATCTACGTCTTATTCTTGCGTTCGCCTGAGCCACCGTGTTGACCGGCACCAAGTTTATGCACCAAGGCTTGTCAGGCCAATCCAGACCGGTAGATCCGATGGGATGGCCCTGAGCTAAATCGCAGCCCGTCTGGGTCAGGAAAATCTCAGTCGGTCTACTGCGGAGTATCAATCCCGGTATCCGCCCTGGAAAAACTCAACGCAATTCTCAATGAGGTAGCGAAGGTACTGAACGCGACTTCCGAGCAACTTTAGTATTCCACCTTCCATCGCTGGCTATGCCATGTCGGGCGCCGTTGCATCCTCGACATAGGCCATCAGCGTTTCCAGATCAATCGGCTTGTGCAGAACAACGATGCCGCGTGCCGTCATACTGCTGACAAGGGCTGGATCGGTATCCCCGGTAATAAGCAGAGCCGGCAGTTCGTCGCCCGCCAGCTGGCGTACGCGCTCAATGACATTGAAGCCCGTCTCACCATGAGATAGACGGTAGTCGGATATCACAATGTCCGGCAGATCGCTGTCCAATTTTTCCAGCAAGGCAGGCCCGCTGGCAGCAGCATGGACACGGTGCCCAAGATTTTGCAGTCCCAGCACGAGGGCCTCCCGGACGTCCATGTTGTCCTCGACTAATGCGATGCACAGTGAACGCTCGTTGATGGGATGGTATTCGGATACTAAGGGGACTGCTGACGCTTGCCCAGCAGGCAACTCGATGGCGAAAAGCGACCCCTTGCCAGGACGAGACGCCACGCGGACCTCCAAATCCAACAATTTGGCCATGCGGGCCACAATCGCAAGGCCCAGGCCGCTACCACGGGTTCGGGCCTGGTCGTCCAACTGGGTGAACTCAACGAAGGCTTCCGGTATCTTGTCTGGTGGAATTCCGATGCCGGTATCCCAGACTTCCAGCCAGCGTTTGCCTGCGTGGCGCCGACAACCCACAAGCACGCCGCCCCGTTCCGTGTATCGGACAGCGTTAGCCAGGAAGTTGGCGATTATCCGGCGCAACAGTACGGGGTCAGAACGCACATAGCATGGCGTAGCGCGACAGCGGAGGCGAAGGCCTTTAAGGTTTGCCTCTTGACTATGGGCAGCCGCCAGCGGCTTCAAAATTTCCTCGAGCGCAAAGTCCTGTACATTGACCGTCACTACCTTCGCTTCCAGCTTCGAGAGATCCAGCAAGTCGGAAAGCAGTTCACTCAGGCTTTCGACACACTTTCCCAGATTCGACAACATGGCGCGTCCATCTGGCCCCACGTGATGCTGGAGGGTGGAGGCATAGATCGAGAGCGCCGAAAGGGGCTGACGCAGATCGTGGCTGGCGGCTGCGAGGAAGCGTGATTTGGCCAGGTTGGCACTTTGAGCTTCATTACGAGCATCCCGTAATGCATTCTCCACCTTCTTGATGGCAGAAATTTCCCAAGTGACTGCTAGCAGGCAAGGTTCTTCCCCCTCAATTTCTGGCAGGCGAACAATGCGTCCCTGCCAGATCGCATCGGGTTTGCCGGGAATGGGCCCTGGATAGGACTCCACATGCCAAGGCTCTCCGGTCGCCAACACCTGCAGTAAGCGAGCTTCGGCCCCAGTGCCCGCCGCCTCTTGAAATACCTCGCGGTAAGTCCGGCCCACAATATTCTCGGTATTCGTGGTGAGCAAGAATTGGGGATTCGTCATGGTATAGCGCAGTTCACGGCCCTTTACCACTGAGATGCACGATCCGGCATTGGCAATCACACACTCGAGAAATTCCCGATGGTGCCGCTGCTGCCGTTCAGCCTCTATCACAGCGACCTCAGCCCGCTTGCGTACCGTAATATCGGTCGCCGTGCCGAACCACTCGGTGATCGTCCCTTTATCATCCAGGATCGGAATGGCTCGTGATGAAGTCCACCCCAGACTGCCATCCGCACGGATCACACGATGCTCCAGCTCGAAGATGTTCCGGTCCTCGATCGCCTTGTTGATGGCCATGAGTACCGGAGGCTGATCTTCCGGGGGAATGTACTTGTTCAGCCAGTTCCGACTGTGCTTCACGGTATCAGGAATGAATTCCTGTCCGCTGAGTATGTGCACCTCCGACCAGTCGGGACTCATGCGATAGACCACGTTTGTACTGGCCGTAAGCAGGGCGCGGAAGCGCTCTTCCGAGTCGCGGAGCGCTGCTTCGGCCTTGATTCGATCGGTGACATCCAAGGTCGTGCCGATATAGCGTAACAGTTGGCCCCGGTCGTCGAAATAGGGATGGGCGCGGTCATAGACCCAGCGGATGCTGCCATCGGGACGTACGATGCGGTGCTCGAGTTCATACACCGACGAGGTTTGTATCGCTTGCGTGAAAACTTGGTCGAGATGGGCGGCGTCGTCGCGATGGATACACCGGGCCAGCATGTCGCGGTAGGACGGCGCGGGGCTTGTCGAGTCGAGGCCGTAGATGCGATATTCCTCCTCGGACCAGGTAATCGTCTGGCTTTGCGCGTCGCATTCGAAACTGCCAAGCTGGGCTATCTGTTGGGCTTTGGTCAGCGTGTCGGTCGTCTGTGAAAGCAGCGCTGCCTGACGTCCTATTCTCTGCTGGTATGCGGAAATTCCCCACACAATGAGACCGCTGAATAGAGCGTAGGTGGCGCAGGCAATAGACTCCGTACTACCAAACGACAACTGCTCATGCGGTGGAAGAAAGAAATAATTTCCTGCGGCTGCCGACAGACCGATAAAAACCAGGCTAGGTCCAACGCCCGAGATAATGGCAACGATGATGAGAGTCGGGTAATAGGTCAGAAACGGAAGTCCGTCCTCGGATGGGAGGAGTAAGCCCCGGAGAATTGTGGCGAAAGTCAATGCACATGCCATCGCGAAATATCTTGCAGCAGGTTGTTTAGTCATCCGGGGTCAGGAATGTGCAAAATGGAGGGGAGTATTCTAAATGTCATGACTCGCTAGCTAGGAAACAACTCTCAGTTCTCGAAAAAAGCAGCGGCGCTTACTCAATTGGACGTGCCATTGTCGATGAGCCGGTAAATAGTGCAGGGACAGGCGGAATTTGCACATCAATGCGCATCAGCAATTGACCAGCGAGCGGTGATGGAATGCGATCTGCTGCTGTTGCCATCGTTGGGAATGCGATTTGCTGGTTGTGGGGGAACAGCATGAATTGCATTGATGTACGAAAGGAGTCCAGCCATGCGCGTAAGTGAAGCAATGACCCGCGATGTAGTAGTCGCAAACCCGAATCAAAGCCTGTGTGAGGTCGCCCGGATCATGGCCGATTGCGACATCGGTTGTATGCCCGTCAGCGAAAACGACAAACTGGTAGGCATGATTACTGACCGCGATATCACGGTACGTGCAATCGCCCGAGGCAAGGCGCCAGACAGTACCAAGGTACGCGAAGTGATGAGTTCCGACATCAAGTACTGCTTCGACGATATCGAAATCTCGGACGTGGCGCGAAATATGGGCGAAATCAAGCTACATCGCCTGCCCGTCGTCAATCGAGACAAGCATTTGGTCGGCATCCTGGCGCTCGCTGACGTTGCCAATTGCGAAGGCCCCGAAGAAGTGGGCGTCGCGGTTTGCGGTATCTCGGAGCCGATAAAGGTGGCAATCGGGTGAAATGACTAAGTATTGCCTACAGCCGATTACGATGCTCGTGCCGTCCAGATAGTGTGAGTCCTGTAGGCGCCTTGGGCAGTTGTTCCAGTAGCCAGCAGAGACTACGCAACGGCGGCTTGTTTGCTCAGAGCGAATGGCATTGGCCATCTCCTTTCCCATGTGCCTATTTGCACTCGCTCAACACCGCCCCTCTTGGCAGAGGCCACCCTTGGCGTGGCTCGGTGGTATGAGGCGTGCAAAAGTAAGCAGACGGCGGGCTGGCGACGCCGGCAAAGCGATCCCGAACCGCTTGCGACGAAGAAGGAAATGAGTTCGGAGCGAGACTTGGTGTCAGTAGTGCCACAGGCATGGCAATCATGAAGGCGGCAGTGTTCACGGCTAAGACAGGCCATTTGTTTGGCTCCACCTTTCTCGGCCTGTGTTTAATGCTTGTGCCGCCTTTTCCGCTTCTGCTCGTACATGGCTTGATCGGCCATGGACAGGAATTCGGCTAGCGGCTGCTCGCTGGCCGGGTCGCACCCGATCACACCAATGCTGAATGACACGGGATGCGTCAACTCACCCAGTTCGTAGGACTCATTCGCCTTCTGCACCAACCGTGCAACGATAACCTCGGTATTCGTCGCATCCATGGAAAATGCGGCAAATTCGTCGCCTCCCAACCTCGCTACGACATCGCTTTCGCGAAACGAGTCCTGAAACACCTGGGCGGCAGCCCGCAAGCAGGCATCCCCCGCGACGTGCCCATATTTATCGTTGATGCCCTTCAGGCCGTCCAGGTCGGCGTAAATCACCGCGCACTCGATCCCTTGTCTTCGGGCCAACCGCAATCCCTGCTCGGCACGTTCGTAGAATCCACGGCGGTTGAGCAAGCCAGTCAGTACGTCGGTAATGGCCACATGGTGCTTTTCACGTACCTCCAACTCATTTCGTTTCAGTTCCTGAACGAGTTCTTCGGTGACGGCCTTGGACACTTCCTCGGTCGCGGCCGCTTTTTCTTCGAGCATCATCTTGTTCACGATGTTGCCCATCGCCGCTCCGGTCAATTCGGCCATCGCGCCCAGGATTTCTTCACAAACCTCCAGTCGGCTAGCCTCCTGCACGCTCTGCCACAGCACCGACAATGTTCCCCACGGTTGTTCCAACGGGAAAGAAATCGACAGGATGCTTCCGCGTAGTCCGGCATCTCTTTCAGCTGTTCGGGGTAATTCAACATCCGGAAGGATAATTCGACCCCCATCGCGGGGCGTGTTTTGAACGACAGCAAATAGGTCCTGGGCGACGTGAACAGGAACCACCGTTCCGCGACAGCCGAAAGCTGCGGCAAAGTCGTTTCCCTCGATCTTGGCGACGATCAACGCGCTATCCGGTGAAAGGAGCTCCTTCATGGTGGGCCCCACCTGTTCGACGATGGATGCCAAATCCGCAGCTTGGAGTAAATCCCGGGCGAAAGCGATCAATTGGCGGGCAGGAAAGGAAATTACCTTAGCTGAAGGCATGATGCACCTCCAAAAGCCAATTAGGCTCAGGCAAAAAATAATGGTTCCTACGCTGTTGTCTGCCTTTCGCGCCTGCAGAAGGCCGCGTATCCATTGTCTTTCCGAAAGCTGCCGTCGGGGAGCTGGAGCGGTAGCCACAGGCGGCCGGTCGTTACTCCGGCTGCTATGTCTGCACCACTGTGTCGGGCGATTCTTCCGACCATACGCTGGCGAGTGATGCGTACCTTCACACCTACGATGCAGGCACCCGTGGTCTGATCATTTTGCCCCAGCCGCGCCAAGACGGTACGAGCAGGGGCAGTACTGCGCTATAGCTATATCTCGGTTTGCTCGGAGATTTCCAGGGTCAGCGATTGCCGAAACGTGCATTCTGCCAAATCAATTTAGTTTGCTACTGCTAACTCGAGAAGAATCGGCTGATGGTCGGACGCATCCGTGTCTTGATTGACCGTGACTTGCCTGACACAGCCACGGAGGTCTGGTGAGACGAAGAAGTAGTCGCAGCAATAGGCTCTGTCAGGCCATGAGCACACATTGAGACCGACGGTGAATGCATTTGGTGTGTCCGGGTTGGCAATGGACCATGCGTCGATCAGTCGCGATGCATCGTTACCGGCGGATTCGGTCAGATAAGCGAGTTCAGCAGCCCCTGGCTCACAGTTGAAGTCCCCGCAATAGATGCTCGACACTGGGCGAAATGGGCCTTGGAAAGGCGGGTCGAGGTCGCGGGTATCGCTCTTGTTTGCGGCTTGCGATAGCGCTTCCATATGAATCGCGCGGAGCTGGCGGACTTGTGCTTTGCGCTGGACGCGGGAGTAGTACTCCAAGTGGGCCGTGGTAACTCGCAATTGCATTTCGCCGGCAGCAACGACTACTTCCAAGGCGATTCGAGGCATGCCGAGAGCCCCGTGTTCAGCGGGGAATGGAAGCGAGTGTCTGAAGACTTGCATCACCGGTAGCCGGGAAAGTACCAGGTTTCCGAATTGCCGCCGGCTGGTGGTTTCACTGGGAAGGTCGCTGGCAATGCCATAGTGAGCGGAGTAGCCCGGAAAGGCATCCTGCAAGAGAGCCACCTGGTCTTCTCCTTGGGAGCCGCGCAAGCCGGGGTGATTGATGGCGACCTCCTGCAAACAGATGACGTCACAATCGCCCACGCCGCGAATCACGCCAGCTATACGTGGAAGGCTAACAATGCCATCGCATCCACAGCCCCACTTAATATTCCAAGAAAGAATCTTCATCGACGTCCCAGTTCTTTATGCTGTGCATTCAGGAATACACGAAATTACGAATCTTTGGATTAACGACAGCAACCTGCATACCCGATGGTCGACGCCTTCTTTCACGAAATTTCCGACTGCCTTGTACGTGGGGAGGAAGTCAAATTGGCTGGGTTCGGCGTCTTCTCCTTGCGCGACAAACCCGCGCGCCCTGGACGCAATCCGAAAACTGGTGAAGGGGTGACCATTTCTGCCTGTCGGGTTGTCACATTCCACGCCAGCGGCAGCCTCAAAGATTCCGTCGATTCAAGTTCCACCCTTGCCCTAACCGAAGCAAAAGCTGCCTAAGTTATCTCAGACGTTCATCGGCTAAAGATGGGCGGATTCAATAGGCAATGGCGTCATCCAGAATGAATCGTGTTCCTTCATTGCTTCCCGATGTACGCCTTCAGGCCAAGATCAAATTCAATGATGTGCTGATTTACGTAGATAGACGCACGGTTGACGATCTCTTCGAACGGCACTCCCATGCCAAACATCGTTTCAAGATGGATCGCGGTCAAGTCCTCAATGATCTGACCGTGAGCTTTGACGTGATCGAGCATCTCCACGTCCGGCATATTGATCCCGGCCATAAACTTTTCTTCTGACTGGAAGTGTTCATGGATAAGGTTGGTCAGGCGGGAGAGTGCGTCGGCAATCGCCTCCTCGCCAGGGGCAATCGACAGCAGACGTTGGAACGAGTGGAATAACTCACTGTGTTGATGGTCGATATGCGGCGCACCGAGCAGGAGGTTTTTGTTCATGCTATTTACTGCGCCACACCGTTTCGGCGAGCATGAGAATTGCAGCGATCGCTAGAATGACCGGGATGACGAGATAAAGGGCGATATCCAGAACCATGGCGTTATGCGAGGATGTTTTGTCCGATTTTAGCCTGTTGGCCAGCTAACTGATATGACGAATGTCATGTTATCCGGTCGGAGCAAAACCTACACATTGGGGGCTTGCCAAGCCGCTATCCAGTCCGCTAGATCGACAGCCGGCCTTGGCCGCGCGATGAAATAACGCTGAGCCAGATCGCCACCTGTCTCACATAGGAAATTCCAGTCGGTCAGGTCCTCGACCCCTTCGGCAACCGCTTCCATTCCCAACTGTTTCGCCATGCCGAGGCTGGCTAAATAGATCGCTCTGATCGTTTCGTTGGCATGGGCACCGTGCTCAAAGCTCTGCTACGCATGGGGGGCGTGATTCACTGCCTGCCCTGATATTTCCGGCCACTAAGTTTACTGATCGGATGACGACTTTAAGATCCCCAAGCTGCCATCTCCCGCATATAAAGAAAGTCTAAAGCGGTGAATCGCCAAGTCGGTGTATTCCTATACATCGAACGGATCATTCCGACAGACCGGATTCGATCATCGCGATAATCTTGGCGCCCTGCCACCTGGTCCAAGATTAATCCCGCAGAAAATTTAATATGCATACCTCAATGGTTTTCGATTGTTTGAAAAAGTACGGCCAAATGCTTGATACTGAGCTCTCAGCACAGACAGGCCTCGCACTCTTCGATGTACATGTGGCACTTGCCACCCTCGCTGAACAAGGAGAGATTGCCAGATGCCAAGTCATTCGTTATAGCGATGGCATCGCTGTGACCGGTGTGCAGTGTCGATTGGTAGGGCAAAGTACGGCATTCGGGATATGGTACGGTTACACAGACAGACCTTTGTTTGGACAACGGGTCGCCTACCTTAGTCCTTCGCTATAGGTAGGCCCCGCATGGTTGCATGCGCAAATCACTGCTTCGCAATGGGTAACTGATGTGCCAGTGGCTAATGGTGCCGATATCTGCCGTTCAACCGCTGACGGTGGTTAATGGCCGCTATCGTCAGCAGCGTAAGGCGGCACCGGACACGAAGGCCGGACCTCGTATTCCTAACCAGCCCGAAACGTGCCGTTCCCGGTTTGACAGAACACTGAGACGCCGATCAACAACAAGGAGTGTGGCAGGTAGTCTGCTCATTCTCGGAAGCCTTGAAACAAGGGGAAACTGGCCGGGCATAAACCGCCGCTGAGCGGAAAAATATCTGGGCCATTCGAATCTATCTGCAGAAAGCTCATCGCATCCGGGGGCCGGCTATGTTTAATCTCGCCATCTGTCCCTATGGATGGCAGGTATCGGGCTGGATGTGAATACGTGCTCTCGGCCAGTTATAGCTATTCAGGCGGAGATTCGAAAGGGAATTCGGTAGCTGCAGTCACTCAGCTATCCGGCAGTACAAATCAATCGGCATTGGGATATTTGCCCTTCATAGAGCGCTGCGTTTTCGCTTTCGTAGCGCTATGATGGACGCATCGCGCCATGGACTAAGGATTGATATGACCGCCAACTATCGTTCTTCCCATGAAATCGTAATGGAAACGCTGCACTCGGTACGCACCCATGCTCGGCATGGAGGTGGCTTTTATCTCCGAGTTCAAAGACGGACGGCGCGTCTTTCGTTACGTGGATTCTCAAGAGGGTGCCGTACCTCTGTGCGTTGGCGCCTCGGATCCCCTGGAAGAAAGCTATTGCCAGCGTGTGACTGACGGCCGTCTGCCTGAGCTAATCTGCGACGCAACGCAAAACCCGGAGGCACTGACATTGCCGGTAACGACAGCATTGCCGGTGGGCGCCCACCTGAGCGTCCCAATCCGATTCGCGGACGGGCAGATCTACGGCACGTTTTGCTGCTTCAGCACTTATCCCGATAGCACCTTTAATGAACGCGATATCCGGGCGATGCGGCTTTTTGCCGAGGTGGCCGGCAAGCTTTTGGAGCGCCAGGTGTCCGAGGACGAGGTCCGCAACGAACTCGTCACTCGCCTTCGAGCTGTGCTTGACGGAGAGCGTTTCACTATGGTCTACCAGCCGATTATCCATGTCGCCCAGAACAAGATCGTCGGTTACGAGGCGCTGACGCGGTTTTCGGCCGAACCGGTGCGCACGCCCGACCAATGGTTCAATGAAGCAGCAGTGGTCGGCCTTCAGGAAGAACTGGAATTGGCTGTGATTAAGAAGGCATTGCAGGGACTGGCCCGCCTTCCCCCAGACGCCTACCTTTCACTCAACGTCTCGCCTGAAACCCTGTTGAAGGGTTCCGTGGCCTCCGTTCTGGAAGGATATCCGTTCGAGCGCTTGATTTTGGAAGTTACCGAACATGCCTCCGTCAGCGATTATTCCCCGATCGCCGCCATACTTGAGCCCATGCGGCGACGGGGCTTACGATTGGCGGTAGACGATGCTGGCGCCGGGTTTGCCAGTTTTCGTCACATTCTCAAATTGCAACCGGACGTGATCAAACTTGATGTGAGCCTGATCCGGAAAATCGATACCGACACGGGGTGCCGCGCTTTGGCTGCTGCCCTCATTCGGTTTGCCGAGGAGACGGGCAGCAAAATTGTTGCCGAAGGGGTCGAAACTGACGCCGAACTCCAAGCCTTGCGAGAGTTAAAGGTCAATAAGGCGCAGGGATATCTACTGGGACGTCCGTTGCCAATCGAAGCACTGTGCGTTTAGCAGGCATCGCATGCCAACGCGTTGTTTTTCGGAAGACGGCATTCTGATGGCAGGTATCAAGCGGAGCAATGCCATGTTGTCATGGTTGCTGACAATCATTCCCTTCTCAAGTCATCGAACGACCTATTCTTTCGGAGACTGCTCTATGACTTTGGTCTAATTGCCTGGTGCGTGGGCCGCAGCAGACAATTCAATTTTTCCGAGTTGGAATGGGATGATGAATTGTCTGAGAAAGATTTTGCTATTGATCCTGGCCGTAATGAGTCTGACGTGCTGGTCGGCTGAAGATACGATGCGAATGGGCGGATTCGACGAAAGTGCCCCAGGCTGGTTGATGGGCGCCATCGATACGGCAGGGAACGGCGTAATCACCTATCTCAACCAATTTTAGTAATGGCAGGACACCAAGCCATGACATTTTTTGAATCCATTGCGGCGTGTTTTGCCAAATACGCGGACTTTTCCGGCCGTGCTTCACGTTCCGAATTCTGGTGGTGGAGCTTGTTCGTCATCCTCGCCACTATTGCGGCCGAGATTGTCAGCAGCAAGCTCTCCGGCCTGTTTTCACTCGCCACCTTGTTACCGAGCCTAGCGGTTGGGAGCCGGCGCCTGCACGACGTCAACAAAAGCGGCTGGCTGCAATTGCTCTATTTCATCCCCATCATTGGCTGGCTGCTGCTGGCCTATTGGTCTGCCAAGGAGGCGGAGGAACCGAACCGGTTCTGATACGTTCGCTATCAGACGGCTATTCTTATTTCGAAAGCACAGCAATTGTCATGAACATACTGGAAATCAAAGAGCTCCCTTTGTCTTCAAAAGCTAACATCTGTTGGGGGTTCTTCTGGCGGGGCATACTCGTAACCCTTGGCTCAACAATCGTTGGCGCATTAATCGGTGGCGTCATCGGTTTTATTTTTGCCATTATGGGCGTCCCAAAGTCAGTTGGCACCGCGGTTGCCGGAATGGCAGGCTTAGTATCTGGCGCCTTCTTTCTTTATCTCTATGTGCGTTGGCTCCTGTCTTCTCGCCTTGGAGGCTTCAAGCTTGTGTTGGTCTATGCCCACGAGTGAATTAAGTCTGCACGATTCGCCTTTAAGGCATACTTGTCACGACGTACAACGCTAAAGCGCGGTGAACGCTGGCCAGCAAGGCTATCCGTTACATTGTTTGCATGATGTTAAAGACCAAATTGTTGCCTCTTGCCATCAGAGTCAGGCAGATCGTAGGCCTTAGTAGACTATTGCCGGCGAGTCGCCAAATGCCTGTTTCAATATGCTTTGGGAAAAAGGGAATAGGTAATGCAGAAACCCGAGCCAGTCTGTATCGATTGCGATCATGCTTTCGAATTACGCGATGACCCGACAGTGGTCGCATGTAGCGCGCACCTGGAGTATCGGGCCGCAGATCATCCTGCAACCTGTTTGGAATATGTTTCGCGGCAGCCCTTGGCGGGAACCGGCATTGCTATTGTCTGGGATGAAAAATAACGACAGTCGCCTGTACGTGCTTAAGGCTGCAGTCTAATATCCTGACTCAGCGCGCAAATACGCACTGCGAATTGCTTGGGCATCTGCCAGAGCATGGTGTGGCTTCAGGTCACGATGGCGCAGGAAGAACGCCGCCATTTCGTCATTGAACAAACAGCGTTGCATGCCATTGGTGAAGTTGTCTGGCGTTTTTAGGAACCACCAATTGTCAGGGATGGATTTGCCAATCGAGGCGAAGGTCTTGGCGAGTACCTTCTGATCCCAATCTGAATCGGCGATGAACAGGAAATCTTCACCCCGGTAGCTGAGCCAATCAGTCAGCGACGAAATGAAGTCAGCAGTTGAAATCGGGCGCAGCGATAGTAAGGGCAGAACCGCTGCCTTCACAAAATCATTACAGGAGTCTTCCGGGTAGTCGGACAGTTCCGCATAAAATTGTTCGCCTGATTGGCTAATAAAGCCTGCTGAGATCAACGATGCGGAACTGCTCAGATCGGTGAATTCACAGTCGAAGAAAAGTAGCGTGACCATTGTTTACTACTCATCGTCAAACGGCAGAAATTGCTTTTTGTTGCGCTTGGCTGGGCCAGCCAATACACCATTAGCCTCAGTACCAAGGTGCGTTGTCAGTTGCAACACTTCTTTGAACTTCTCTTCAGTTCTTGCGAGATAGCTCTGCATTCGACGGATCCGTTCATTCGGGGCGACTACTGTCATAGCGATCTTTTTGGATTGGTATCCGCTTTTTCGTTTCATGTTGGTCTCCTCTCCGAAAATTTTACGAATTGCCATTGTTCTCCAAGAGCTTTGCCCATAGTTGCTGTTTGTAGGCATCTCGTATGGCCGGATTTACCAAGGACAATCCGAAGCGATTCAGAGCATTTTGCATGGTACGTTGGCTAGGATAGAGACCGCGCTCCAGCAATGAATTGACGGTTTCCTTCGTAATTCTGCACTGCTGTGCGCGTTTTTCGTTCCATTGGATTTTTGCATTTTCCTTGAAGTCAGCGCTTATTTTTCGGCACTGATCCGGCCAGAGGGATTGCAAATGGCGGCGTGCCAGTCCGTGCCTTTCGGCTAGCGCAGTGACCGAAAAAGCCCCACTGCCGGCTTCCGCTACTGAAGTCAACTCAACTTCGATTGCATGTCGCTCAGCTGCAGTCAATTGCGGGCTACTGGCTCGAGGAGTCAGTGCGTAGGGTAGTTTGCGAAGAACAGTTGTCTCGGAAACTGACGCGAACTTTTCCTCGAGAAATCTGACAGGGCCGATACCTAGTCCATAGGATATTTCTAACCAGCGAGCGAGGCATGGCCGCTTACCACCGGTAATCCAAATTTGAAAAGCTGCGTCCGGTAGTCCTATTCGCCTGCAAAACTCCCGGCGGCCGCCATCCGCAAAACAATCGACGGCCTCCATGAGCTGCCTTAGAAATCGGTCGCGAGTGGCCAGATTGCCGAGCTTGGAGAGTTCAGCGATGATTTCACCGATTGCCGTAGACACCCATAACTCAAAAGACGTTGCTGGTGGGGATTTGTTGAGTGGTTTCCCCATCCATGTGCCGCAATAGCAGCAATACCCGATCATTGGGATGCGCGGAATCAAATACTGGAGTTTGTTGCATGACGGGCATCGGTCGACCATGGTTTTCTCATGCCTAGGACAGACATGGTAGAGATCAAGTGACCATGCCAGAGGCTGATATAGTTGTTGACGGGATTCGCGCATCTCGGCATAGCAACTCGAACACCACCTTGGGGCACACATGCCGACCCCTGTGAAAGGCAACAGGGCGTTTAGAGGCTGTAGCGTTAGGTTTCTCGCTTCCGGTAACCCGCATAGGTTTTCAACGGACCTTGCAAATAATTCGCTATACCGATAGAGCCCATCGATCGCGATTGCATACTTAGTTGGACCGAAATACCGGTAATTGGCGAGCTCGGGAGCGAATTTGGTGAACTCCTCACGGATCAATCGGCGAGGACTGATCGAGTAGGCTTCTGCCAGCCGAATGATGTAGGACTTCAGCCCCTCGGACATTGGCGTGCCGATCCCAATTGGTTCCAGTGAGAACAACCGGCTTCTGGGAGGAATATCCGGCAAGTTATCGAATCCAGAGAATTCAGGTAAGAATGAGAGATCAACGCTTTCCATGATCGTCTCCTGTCTTGTCCCGAGTCGGTTTGCGTTCCCCGACCTTTGCTGGCCTCTTCGTTGCAGGCTGTTTGGAGGGGGCCGATATCTTTCCTGATCCTATGCGATACAAAAGGGCTCTGACAGCGTCGAAGCTCGTATCCTCCAGCGCAATTTCTCCGTCGATAGCTTCATCAATGATCGTAATCAGGCTTTTGTTCGAGAGGGCGAACTCCTCTGCGAACTCGCGGGTAATAGTCCGCTTGCCTCGAATAAGCGCATACTCCAGGCAGCGCGCAAGCCAATCCTTCAGGATACCGATGCTGCCCGCGGATTTGGCAAAGTAATACTGAGCCATTTTGTTGTCGATAATGGGGGGGGGCGGCAGTGGCAGTTGGCCCATCAATTCTTTGAGCGCCAGGGTGAAATTCTCGAGCTCCCCTTCGATTTGAGAGCGATAGCGCGGAAAATGCACGATTTCGCTGCGACGCACTAATTGCCCGCTTTGATCGCGAATGGCCAGCAATTTGTAGGTGCCGACGAGGACGATCACGACGTTGGACTCAATGGTCAGCGACTTCAGCGCTTCGAACTGGAATTCAAGGCGCTTGGGATCGTTGACCATCAGGATGTGGTGCCCCTCGTCGATGATCAGAACCTTGGTTTTACGGTTCTGCAGCGTTTTCTCCGTTGCACGGCGTAATGCTTCAGTGGTCGAACGCTCGATCGGCAGGGGCGCCGACATGCCTTCGAAGAGATCGTGCTGGCGTGGAATCAGCATTTTTCGATTGGTCAGGACGTCGCCATGCCTTTCCAACAGACGAACATAGAAATCCTTCCAGTTGAACGAACTTCCGTTGGGGGGAATGGCGTTGAATCCAGCTACCGGAACGGTGCCGGGCTCCTTCTCCATCTGGTCGCGATATTGATTCTGCAATGCCTTGTAGATCTTTCGGGCAAGCGTCGTCTTTCCAGCGCCTGTCGGCCCGGTAACAAGTACGATCTTGGGTCCGCAAGCACTGTTGATAGCCGACATGGCATGCTCATAACAGCACTGCAGGTTCGGATGATCGATGTAGAAGTTGCGGAAGTATTTGACGCGTGACTCGATAGTGGCGTCGAGCAATTCGATCGGGAAAGGGTGGATGTGCGTGTTGTTCATGTCAATCTCCCAAAATCTTGTTCTTGAAGCTAGCCCAGTAGGAATCTTCCAGGGCGTCGAGTTCGGACCGGGTCGGTTTGGCAGCCGGATGACTGGGTCTGGAGGCAGGATGGGTTTCGTTATCGCGCAGGCGTTGCTGAAGGACCTTTTCCGTGGCGTGCGTGCTACTCAAGTGCTTGGCGATTAGCGATGCGTTGATCGTCCGGCGCTTGCCGGTAAGCTTGTTCTGCGCCGTGATTTCCTGCGTGATCAGTTCGATTTCCTTCTCTGTACGGCCACGGAAATGGTCGGCATATTCGGATTGGCAGGTTTCCCAATGGTCCTTGAGCCAGGCGATCGCCATCGACTTGTCGTCGGGGTCGTAGCGGACCGGAACGTCGCTACCGGCGAGCTTTGGGTTCTTGAAGGCCGGGCACCAGTAGAAGATGTAGCCGATCTTCACGCCCCGGCTGGGATCAATCTTGGCCGTTCCTTTGGGTGTGGACGGCAGGCACATGATCAACAGGTCGTGGGTATTGGGGATCAAGGTATGCCGACGCAGCCCTGACTGTGCCAAACCGATCGCCATTGCTTGCTTCGGCGACATGCCGAGTGCAGAGTGTTCCATTTCACCGTAGACCTTATCGAGATAAGCCTCGAAGGCCTCCCGAAACTCCGGCAAGGTCCAGACCGACAATTCCCTAGGGTCATGTGATTTCGACATCGAGCGAGGTTTTTGCAGGGCGACGTTGTTGCCGCGCAGGCAATGCAGGAACTGCTGGTTAGCTATAAGGCCTCGACGCTTGCTCAATATCTACGAGATTTGGCCAGCGATGACGGAAACCAAGATTTCCCCATTGTGCTTCACTCCGCGGAAGAAAAAATCCGGGAGTACTTTCACCCGGAGAAGACAGCGCACGACCTGTTCGATCACATCATCAAAAAGACAGCGCGCAAAGACGCTGACGAGGAAAAGCGAAAGCTAGATGCGTTAACCGAGGGTTATGCCCGCTTGCTTGAACTGCGGCCATACAACGAAAAGCTATTCGAAATTTTTGGTCTGGACCAACGACGTGAGTACTTAATAAATCATCAGGAAATTCATGACTTGGCGGCAACGACTAAGATTCCGCACATCTTCGCGAGATTCCTGCTGAAACGACTAATCAACCGAAATGGCATTCTCATTGACGAGCTAACGGTACTTGCGCGATGTGGAATAAAGGCCGGCGATGCCGGCAAGGCACTAATTTTCGATGAACTTCGGCGATTAGGTGCGCACTACTCCGGGGTATTTTGTGGGTTCAGATCGATGTGGTGGAGGTTAACCGTGGAGACGGCGCTAGAAGAGTGGTTGGGCGGTGTCGTGAATAGCTTTACTGCGCAAGAACGGACAGCCATCCTCGCAAAAAAATTCGGCTACGCTTTTGAGCCCGCAAAGTCTGCGTGGAGCAATTCAACCAATGAACGGATCACCCATGTGTGCTCGATCTGCGAGCGCGCCACTCTCGTGGCGCATTCGGTAGCCGTTCATGAACAACTTAGTGGTCCTCTAGTAGAGCGCCGCCGGATTTGTTTCAACTGCATCCAAGAGGATAGGCATATTGATCGTACGGATATGAGAATCGACGCTTTAGATAAGCCGGTCGAAGATGCGGTACGGAAAGGGAAAATTAAAGGGGAATAGCGTGGTGCCAACGGCGAAGGAGATGGCAACGGCCGTAAGGTTTATATGCGACAAACTTATAAGTATGGGAGTTCTTGATCAGGCCTCTTATGATGCTGTGTATAAGCTTGACAGCGCATTGCGAAATCAAGGAGATAAGAAGTCATGGTCATTTTCCGTCGCACATGAACAAGGATTGGTGTTCAAGGGCTGCCCTGATCGACATCAAGATGTTTATAACCCAGTGGTTTCGGTTGATGGTGTCTCGGTGGACGACTCAATTGAAAAGCTACCGCCTATCCGGAGACTAGATATCTCGCTGGAGTTGCGGTACCAGCATTCTGCAAGAATACACAGGTGGCACTTCGATCAAGCTAACAAGCAACCTGATGGCAGCATTCAGCATGGGCCACTCTACCATCTGCAGTTTGGGGGCCATGCACACGATGATCGTGCGTTAGACATGCCGATTAAAGAGCCCCGCTGGGCGCATCCGCCCATGGATTTAATTTTGTTGATAGAAGCCGTAACGGCGAACTTCTATCCAGATGCCTGGGAAGAGGTTCGCAACGATTACCAATGGTGTGCGCATGTACAGTTAGCTCAGCGTCTCTGTCTAACAAGATATTGCGCGAAGTTGAACGACTACCTAAATGTGTCAAACGGAACACTACTAGATGGCTTATGGGGGGATCGGTGGGTGGCGAGTTGAATCACCTCGAGAATTGAGGAGACGAAAGGTACCCAGCCACCTGCAAGAGAATGTGCAACACATTGGGAAATCAGCCCCGGTTGCGATAGGAGTTGTCCAATAAGGCTTACAGGGTTTCCACATCTGCGGCAACGTAGTAGACCGACACACGGCATGAATTCGGCCTCATTGCCGGCAAGGGGCACGAATATGCTTGGTTCGTCCCTGCGAATGGGGAATAGCTTGTGGATCTTCACCCGAAATGCGGTACGCAATTGACCATCTGGCCCGGAATGCGTACTCGTTTAGTGACACCCGCACCGCCGTTGTGGGCGGCGCTGGCGGCCGGGGTGGGCGTCGCCGTCTGCCTGCTGCCGCGCGGCTATCCGGGGCGCTGGCTAGGCGGCCTGCTGCTGGTGCCGGCCTTGTTCTGGCCGGTGGAAAAGCCGCCGCCCGGCACGGCGTGGATTACCGTGCTCGATGTCGGGCAGGGCTTGGCGACCGTGATCAGGACGCGGGAGCACACCCTGGTCTATGATCCGGGGCCGCTGTACAGCGCCGAGTCGGACGCCGGGCAGCGGGTGGTGGTGCCCTATCTGCGGGCGCAGGGACTGGCGCGCATCGACCTGCTGGTGGTGACGCATCGCGACACCGACCATTCGGGCGGGACGGCATCGGTCCTGTCGGCGCTGATGGTGGACGCGGTCCGCTCGTCGGTCGCCGGCTCGGTCGGCGAACGCTGTGTCGCCGGCCAAAAGTGGATATGGGACGGCGTCGCTTTCGAGATGCTGCATCCGGGCGCTGAGGCCTATGCCGGCGAGGCCAAGCCCAACCATTTGTCCTGCGTGCTGCGCGTCGAGGCTGGCGGGAAAAGCATGCTCATGACCTCGGATATCGAGGCGCCCGACGAGGCCGCCTTGCTCGCTCGCTATCCGGAGGCCCTGGCCACCGACCTCATGCTGGTCCCGCACCATGGCTCGAAAACGTCGTCGACGCCGGCTTTCCTACGCGCGGTGGGGGCGGGCGAGGTCGTTGTCCCGGTTGGCTACCGCAACCGCTTCGGCCATCCCAAGCCGGAAGTCCTGGCTCGCTACGAGGCCATGGGCGCGCGCATCTGGCGGACCGACCGCGATGGTGCGGTACGCATATTGCTGGATGAGTCGCGGCCGGCTATTTCCGCCTGGCGGCAAGAACATCGCCGTTATTGGCATGGCCGGTGATACATTTCCGGGGAAGGAGATGACCATGCAATTCACTCAACAAACCGTGCAATGCATCGGGCCGTCGGGCCTGCACCGGATGGCTTATACCGAGTGGGGCGCCCGCGACAATCCGCGCGTCCTGATCTGCGTCCATGGCCTGACCCGCAACGGACGCGATTTCGATGCGCTGGCCACTGCGATGTCCGGGCATTACCGGGTGATCTGCCCCGACGTGGTCGGGCGCGGCCTGAGCGGCCGCCTGCGCGACCCGGCCGGCTATGCCATTCCGCAATACGTCGCCGACATGGTGACCCTGATCGCCCGCCTCAACGTGGATAGCGTGCATTGGGTCGGCACCTCGATGGGCGGGCTGATCGGCATGGCGCTAGCCGCCCAGGAGGGAACGCCGATCCGCAAGCTGGTGCTCAACGACGTCGGGCCGCTGATCACCGTCGACTCCTTGCAGCGCATCGCCACCTATGTCGGCACCGACCCGGACTGGGCGACCTTCGACGAAGCGCTGGACTTCGTCAAGTTCGTCAGCCTGCCTTTCGGTCCGCTGACCGAGGCGCAGTGGTACCACCTGACAGAAACCAGCGTCGTGCAGCGTCCGGATGGCCGCTGGGCCTTCCGTTACGATCCGCGCATCGCCGAGCCGTTCAAGGCCGCCTTCGGCGACAAGGATATCGAACTGTGGCCGATCTACGACCAGATCGCCTGTCCGACCATGGCCATCCGGGGGGCGGAGTCCGACCTGCTGACGCGTGACACCTGGCAGACCATGGGCAGCCGCGGGCCGCGCGCCAAACTGGCCGAAATTCCCGGCGTGGGCCACGCCCCAATGTTCCAGTCGGACGACCAGATCGGCGTCGTCCGCGATTTTCTGTTGAGCGCATGAAACACATTACCGTCCTGGACCTGAAACTCGAGTATCGCGATTACCCCGCCACCACTGATAACCGGCCACCCATCCTGCTGCTGCACGAGGGGCTGGGCAGCGTCGCCATGTGGCGGCATTTCCCGGAAAAGCTGGCCGCCGCCACCGGCTGCCGCGTCGTCGTCTGGTCGCGCGCCGGCTACGGCGGATCGGAACCCCACCCGGAAGCGCGCACGCCCCGCTACATGCACCGTGAAGGCGAGGAGATGCTGCCAGCCTTCCTGGCGGCACTCGGCATCGAACGGCCGGTGCTGGTCGGCCACAGCGACGGCGGCAGCATCGCGCTGATCTTTGCCGGCGCCTTTCCGGACGTGCCGCGCGGCGTCGCCGTGATGGCGCCGCACGAATTCGTCGAGGACGTGACGCTGGCCGGTATCCGCGAGGCCCGCACGGCCTGGGCGACGACCGATCTGCCGACGAAATTGGCGCGCTATCACCATGAGCGGACGCCCCTGGTTTTCGCCGATTGGAACGATACCTGGCTGTCGCCGGAATTTCGCGACTGGAACATCGAGGATTACCTGCCGCGCATCAAGTGCCCGGTGCTCGCTATTCAGGGAGAGGACGACGAATACGCGACGATGCACCAGATCGATGTCATCGCCGAACAGGTGCCGGGCAGCGAACTGCTCAAGCTGCCCACCTGCGGCCATTCACCGCATCGCGACCAGGAGGCGGCGGTATTGGCGGCGCTGTCCGCCTTCATTGGGAAAATCGGTGCCTGATTCGCGGGACAAAACAGGTGCAACCGGCCGAATAATTTCGAGATTTCCGCTATAGTGATACAAAATTCATAAAAAAAGCCATCAGGCGGGAGGAGACGAGCGATGAGGGTCTTCCACACCCAGTGGAAGTTGCTGTGTGCGTTTCTGGTCGTCCTGGCCGGAGTCATGGGCTACAACGTCCACGACTCGCATAGCGTCAAGGCCGCGGAAGAGCGCGTGCACCTGTCCAATCTCGCGGCGATCTCGGCCGACATCATCGAGCGGCGGCTACGCGGCGTCGATCAGTTGCTGCAGGCCATGATCCAGGGAGCGCCCGGCCGGTCGGCCGCGGGCGACGGCTGGCAGACGGCCAGCCAGCAGTTGAGCCAGCTGGCCAAGCTCGGCCACGGCACCGATATCCTGATGCTCACCGGGCCGGATGGCAGCGTCCTGTCTTCCAACCGTGCCGACCTGATCGGCCAGAATTTCGCCCACCGTCACTATTTCCGCGCCGCCGCCGAAGCGTCGAGCGGCGAAACGCGGATCGTCTCGCCGCCGTTCCAGACGGTGTTCGGCGACTACACTTTTACCATTTCGCGCAAGCTGCTCGACGGCGAAGGCCGCTTTGCCGGCGTCGCCATGGCCACCATGGACATGCCCTTCATCGGTCAGTTGCTGGAACGTACGCTGTACACCGAAGACATGTGGACGTCGCTCACGCACGGCAACGGCATCCAGATCATCATGGCGCCCTTGCGTCCGGGGCAGGCCGGCAAGAATCTGGCGGTACCCGGCTCCTTTTTTTCGCACCACATGGCCAGCGGCAACCGTGACAACGTCCTGACCGGCATCTCCGTCGCCACTGGCGAGGATCGCCTGATGGCCTTGCGCACCATCCAGCCGCCCGGACTGGACATGGATTTTCCGTTGGTCATTGCCGTCGGCCGCAATACCGATGCCATGTTCGCTGGCTGGCGCCAGCGGGCCATGATCTGGCTTTCCGTCTATCTCAGCATTGCCGCGCTGGCCTGTCTGGGCCTGTGGTGGTACCAGAAAGTCCAGCGCCGGGACTGGGACACCATTCTGCGCAAGCAGGCCCTGGTCGATACCGCGACCGACGGCATCCATGTGCTCGATGCCGAGGGCACGGTCGTCGACGCCAATCCGGCATTTCTCGACATGCTAGGCATGGCGCGGGCGGAAATCGGCAAGGTCCGGATCGATGCCATCGACGCCAATCACTCATGGGTCAATATCCAGGAGGAAATGGGCCGCCTCAATCAGCCGGGTGCCACACTGCGCCTGGAAACCCGCTATCGTCATAGCGCCGGCCACCTGATCGATGTCGAAGTCAGTTGCCACGGCCTCGAACTGGATGGACAGTCCTTCCTTGTCGCCTCGTCGCGCGATATCAGCGAACGCAAGCGGGCGCTGGAAACGCTGGCCCAGCGCGAGCTGGAACTCAAAACCATCATCGATACCGAGCCGGAGTGCGTCAAGCTGGTCGGCGAGGACGGTACCCTGTTGCAGATGAATCAGGCCGGCCTGATGATGATCGGGGCCGACTCGATGGCGCAGGTGGCCGGTCTTCCGGTGATCGATCTGGTTGCCCCGGAGCACCGGGAGGCCTTCATGGCCTTGAATCGCCGCGTCTTCGCCGGCGAATCGGGAACGCTGGAATTCGAAATCATCGGCCTCGGCGGTTTCCGCCGCTGGATGGAAACCCACGCCGTGCCGATGCGCGACACGCACGGGCGGATCACGGCGCACCTCGCGGTGACCCGCGACATCACCCAGCGCAAGGCGGCCGAGCAGGAGTTGGCCAAGCTGCACCAGGCCGTCGAGCAGAGTCCGGAAGGCATCTGCATCACCGATGTCGACGGCAATATCGAATACGTCAACCGGGCTTTCATGACGAGCAGCGGCTACGAGTGGAACGAGTTGATCGGCCGCAATCCGCGCCTGCTCAATGCCGGGCAGACGCCGCGCGGCGTCTATGACGAGATGTGGGCCACCCTGCGGGCGGGCAGGGTGTGGGTCGGCGAACTGACCAACCGGCGCAAGAATGGCGAGATTTTCATCGAGTCGGAAATCATTTCCCCGGTGCGCCAGCCCGACGGCCGGATTACCGACTACCTGGCCATCAAGCAGGACGTGACCGAGAAGAAGCAACTGCAGCGCGAGCTGGAAGCCTATCGCGAGCATCTCGAGGAACTGGTGGCCAGCAAAACGGCGGCGCTGCAGGAAGCCAACGCCTCACTGGCCGTTTCGAGGGATGCCGCCAACGAGGCGGCCCGCTCGAAGGCGGCCTTCCTGTCCAACATGAGCCACGAGATACGTACCCCGATGAACGGCATCATCGGCATGCTCCACCTGCTCCGGCGCAGCGGCCTGGACGGCCGGCAGCGCGAGTGCGTGGTCAAGATCGAGCATTCGGCCAATCATCTGCTCGCCCTGATCAACGACATCCTCGATTTGTCGAAAATCGATGCCGGCAAGCTGCGGATCGAACAGGCGCCGCTCAACGTGGCGCAGATCGTCGCCAACGTGTCGTCCATCGTTGGCGAAATGGCCCGCGGCAAGGGGCTCGCCATTTCGTCCGAACTGATTGCCGTGCCCGGGCGGCTGCAGGGCGATGCGACGCGCATTACCCAGGCCCTGCTCAATTACGCCTCGAATGCCGTCAAATTCACCGAGCGCGGCCATATCGATATCCGGGTACGCGTCGTCGAGAGCGATGCCGACGGCGTCGTGCTTCGTTTCGAGGTTGCCGACAGTGGCCCGGGCATCGCGCCGGAAGTTCTCGCCCGCCTGTTCCAGGCCTTCGAACAGGCCGACAGTTCGACGACCCGCCTGTACAAGGGCACCGGTCTCGGTCTCGCCATCACCCGGCAGCTGGCTCAGCTGATGGGGGGCGATGCCGGGGCCGACAGCCAGCTCGGGCAGGGCAGCGTCTTCTGGTTCACCGCACGCTTGGCGAACGGGGGGCCGGCGGCGGAGGACACGCCGGAAAACGCTGCGCAGTGCGATGCCGAAAGCCTGATCCGCAGTCTCCATGCCGGTGCCCGGGCGCTGCTCGTCGAAGACGAGCCGGTCAACCAGGAAATTTCCCAACTCCTGCTCGAAGAGGCCGGATTGCACGTCGACCTGGTCGGCAATGGCGAAGAAGCCGTCCGCCGGGTCGATGCCTTGCCTTACGACCTGATCCTGATGGACATGCAGATGCCGGTGATGGACGGCCTGGAAGCCACCCGGCGCATTCGCCAGTTGCCGCACGGGCAGCAGATACCGATCCTGGCCATGACGGCGAATGCCTTCGCCGACGATCGCGAGCGTTGCCTCGAGGCCGGCATGAACGATTTCGTGGCCAAGCCGGTCGATCCCGAGGTGTTGTTTCGCAAGGTTCTCGACAGCCTGGGGCGGAATCCGCCCGCTCGGGCTACGTGTTCGGCCGGCGCAGGCGGGCCAGCGGATCCTGACGATAGTAGCGTTTGAACAGCGCGTAGAGGTCCGGGTACTCGTCGGCCACCACGTCCGGCAGTTCGAAAAAGCTCTCCGACAGCACGGCAAAGAATTCGCCCGGCGACTCGCTGGCGTAGGGATCGATGATGGTTTCCTCGCCGCTGTCCGCGCGCCGGCAGAAATCGTCGTAGGCGGCCAAAAACACCATCTGCCACTCGCTCTCGGCGATGCCGCTGTGCAGCTTCGGCACGCCGTCGGTGTCGCCGTTCAGCATGTCCAGCTTGTGGGCGAATTCGTGGATCACCACGTTGTAGCCGTCGCCGGCCATTTTCACGTCGTGCCACGAAACGATCAGCGGACCGCCTTCCCAGGCTTCGCCGGCGAGCACGTCGTCGTATTCGTGCACCACGCCGTTCTCGTCCTCCTGGTTGCGGGGGACGACGAATTCATCGGGATAGACGATGATGCCGACCCAGTCGCGGTAGGCGCCCAGTCCGAGGTTGAGGATGGGCAGGCAGCCCTGGGCGGCGATGGAGACGCAGATTTCGTCGGTCAGCTGCAGGCCGCCGCCTGTGGTGAATTCCTTGCTGCCGAGGAAGGTTTCGGCCAGGTCGCGCAGCCGTTGCTGTTCCTCGTGGTCGAGGGCGTCGAGAAAGGGGATCGACGTGACAATGGCCGCCCACAGATCGTCCGGGATCCGGGGCGTCTTCCTGCCGCGCAATTTGTCGAGCAGACCGATCATTTCTTCATGGTCAGCCAAATGCCGGTGAAGATCAAGCCGATACCCAGGTAGTGGTACCAGAACGGAATTTCGCCGAGAAACAGGAAGGAGAGCAGGGTGCCGAAGACCGGCATCAGGTGGATGAACAGGCTGGCCTTGTTGGCGCCGACTTCGGCGACACCGCGGTTGTAGAAGATGTAGCCGACGAAACTCGGGAAAATGCCGACGTAGGCGAGGGCGGCCAGCGATCCCGCGTGGACGTTGATGAACTTGCCTTGCGCCATTTCCCAGGCATAGGCCGGGGCCAGCGTGGCCAGGCCAATGGCCACCGTCGTGCCGAGCATCAGCATGGGATGCACGCCGGCCGGCCGCCAGGCGAGGGCGACGGTATAGATGGCCCAGTCGAGCACCGCCACCAGCATCCAGACGTCGCCGACGTTCAGGTTGAGGCGGGCGAGCACGGCAGGATCGCCGTGCGACACGATGGTCAGCGCGCCGCTCAGTGAAATGAGGACGCCGATGGCCTCGGGCCGGCGCAGGTGCTTGCCGAGGAAGGCCCAGGAGATGGCGATGGTGGCGATGGGGACGAAGGAATTGAGCAGCGCTGCGTTGGTCGCCGTCGTGTTCTGCAGGGCCAGGTAGGCAAAGGTGTTGTAGCCGCCGACCCCGAGCACGCCGAGCACGAGCAGCGGTTTCCAGCCCCTCTTCAGCAACGGCCACTGTTCCCGGAGGTGGGGCAGGGCCAGCGGCACGATCAGCACGAAGGCGATCAGCCAGCGCCAGAAGGCGAAACTGAGCGGCGGAATGTCGCCGCGCGCCCCGCGGCCGATCACCATGTTGCCCGACCAGAACAGCACGGTCAGGGTGAGGAGCAGGTAGGGGTTTGCCGACAGTTTCTTCATGGTCGGCCGATTATGCCTGAAGCGCCCGTGGCGCCAAGCCGGGCTTGGCTGGTCAGCGAATGGCGCAACAGAATACTAGGGAAGACCCGAGGGGCGAATGTGCGCTTGTCGGCATGGAGCGCGATGCGATCGGTCTTATAATTACGCCCTATGGTTTCCGTCGTCCATTCCGTCGCTGCGCTGAGCGATTTCGAGCAGTTCCTCGCCACTCTGGGCGAGGGGCTTCCCCCGGCTGATGCCGAACGTTTGAAGGGTGCCGTCGAATACGCCTGGGAGACCTACGGCGAGCGTACTCTGGGCAGCGGCGAGCGCATCTGGTCGCATGCGCTGGGCATGGCGGTGATCATCGCCGGGCTCAAGCTCGATGTCGAATCGCGCATCGCCGCGGTGCTCTTTGCCATCCCGTCCCATGACGAGCATGGCATCGCCCGTATCGAGGAGCGCTTCGGCAAGCCGGCGGCGCATCTGGTGCATGGCATTTCGCGCCTGAACAAGCTGCGGCCGATTACCAAGGGCTTCGTGGCGACCAATATCGAAGCCGGCGAGGTCAATCCGACCGAAATGAAGGCGCAGGTGGAAGTGCTGCGCAAGATGCTGCTCGCCATGGTCGAGGACATCCGCGTCGTGTTGCTGCGCCTGGCCAGCCGGACGCAGACCCTGCGCTTCTATGCCGCCAATCCGGACGAATTGCGCGTCCAGGTGGCGCGCGAAACCCTGGAACTGTATTCGCCGCTGGCCAACCGCCTGGGCGTCTGGGAACTGAAGTGGGAACTGGAGGACTTGTCCTTCCGCTTCATCCATCCCGACGTCTATAAAAAAATCGCCAAGATGCTCGACGAGAAGCGCAGCGAGCGCGAGCAGTTCATCGTCGATGCGGTGACCCGGGTGCGTCAGGAACTGGAAGCGTCGGGCGTCATGGGGGCCGAGATCTACGGCCGGCCGAAACACATCTACAGCATCTGGAACAAGATGCGGAAGAAGGACGTCGAGTTCTCCGAGGTCTATGACGTGCGCGCCCTGCGCATCATCGTCGACGACCTGAAGGACTGCTATACCGCGCTCGGCATCGTGCACAACCTGTGGCTGCCGATTCCCAAGGAATTCGACGACTACATCTCGAATCCCAAGGGCAACTACTACCGCTCGCTGCATACCGCCGTGCGCTGCCCGGACGGGCGCAGCCTGGAAATCCAGATCCGCACCTGGGACATGCACAAGCACGCCGAACTCGGCGTCGCCGCCCACTGGCGCTACAAGGAAGGCACCAAGCGCAGCGCCGAGGACAACTACGACGAGAAGATCGCCTGGTTGCGCCAGCTGCTGACCTGGAAGGACGAAGTCGCCGACAGTTCGGACTGGGTCAAGCACTACAAGCAGGCGGCGCTCGACGAGACGATCTACGTCATCACGCCGCAGGGCAAGGTGGTCGACCTGCCGGCCGGCTCGACCCCGGTCGATTTCGCCTACCGCGTGCATACCGATCTCGGCCACCGCTGCCGCGGCGCTAAGGTCGGCGGCCAGTTGGTGCCGCTCAACACCGCGCTGGAAACCGGACAGGAAGTCGAGATCGTCACCGCCAAGCACGGCGGGCCGTCGCGCGACTGGCTGAACCCGTCGCTCGGCTACATCCATACCAAGAGTGCCCGGGTCAAGGTACGCGCCTGGTTCTCCAACCTGGCGCTGGAAGAAACGCTGGCCGAAGGCCGGGGGCTGATCGCCAAGGAATTGCAGCGCGCCGGGCAGACCGGGGCCAATATCGAGGAACTGGCGCACAAGCTGGGCTTCGCCAAGGCCGACGACCTGTACATTGCGGCGGCTCGTGGCGACCTGAACCAGCGGCAGTTCCAGGCAGTGGCCAAGGGCGGCGACCTGCTCGCCGAAACGCAGCTGCCCGATGCGGTGGTGGCCAAGCCCGCCAAGCCGGTCGAAGGCAACCAGGGCATCCTGATCGTCGGCGTGGACAAGCTGCTCACCCAGCTCGCGCGCTGCTGCAAGCCGGCGCCGCCGGATGAAATCCAGGGCTTCATCACGCGCGGGAAGGGCATTTCCATACACCGCATGGATTGTCCCAACTTTGCCAACTTGGCGGCGCTGCATCCGGAACGGGTCATTGAGACCGACTGGGGCATCCAGACCACCGGCGTCTTCGCCTGCGATATCGTGGTCGATGCGCACGACCGGCAGGGCCTGCTGCGCGACATTTCGGAAATCTTCACCCGCGAAAAGCTCAACGTGGTCGGCGTCAATACCCAATCCAAGCAGAGCAAGGCGCACATGAGCTTCACCGTCGAGATCACCAACCTGCAGCAGTTGCAGCGCACGCTGACGCTGATCCACGAAGTCGAAGGCGTGGTCGGCGTCCGCCGCGCCTGATCATCGGAGAGTCCGCATGAAAGGCCACTTCGCCGCCATCGCCCTGATCGTCATCGGCGCCATCGCGCTCGGCGTCAATCTCGACCTGTTGGAACTCGACCTGGTCGCTCTGATCCGCAAATGGTGGCCGCTGGCCTTGATCGCCCTTGGCGTCGGCCTCTTCCTTACGCCGGACGATCGTTCCCGTCAGTCCTGAGCGTCAGGCAAGCCAGTATCCGGGCGTAGGGCCCGGCCGGCTTGGCCAGAAATGTGTTCAGCCGGCCCTGCTTTCGCTCTGACCCAGCGGCACTCCGGCTATTGATAGGGAGCACGCGGTGCCGCGCCGCGCGCCGTTAGTGCCGCTATTCCGCCAGATTTTCGATCAGGACGAACAGCCGGCGGTAGAAGTCGGCATCGGCTATGGTTTCCTCGCCGACCTTGACCAGGGAGTTCTTGTCAGTCGGCCAGGGGACCGAGATCGAGCCCAGGCCGCTGACCGACAGGCCGGTGCTGCTGCCGCCGGCCTTCAATTCGTAGCGGGTTTGCAGTGCGTTGGCGTAGATGGTCGTGTCGCGGCCGGTGCCCATGCAGGTCAGCGTAATGCGCAGCTGTACTTGCTGCTCGGCCTGCGGCTGGAAGAACTTGGAGCCGCGGATATTGCTCGGCACCGAGGCATCGACTTCGTAGGCCTGGCTGAGCAGGGCGCGCTTGCCGTATTCGCACAGTACCAGTGGCGGCAGGTCGCTGTGGTACTGGAAGGGCGTCTCGGCCTCGAAGCTCTCCAGCCGGTACACCGGCGCCGGTGCGGTGGAGCAGCCGGCCACGGCGAGCAGGGTGGCGACGGCGGACAGGCGAAGGAGGCGGGAGCGGAACATCAGGCGGCGGGGGGTGTCAATGCGGGTGGCTATCTTAACGCGCCACTCCGCATTTGGCTGACCCGGAAAGCTCAGACACCGCCCAGCGTCACCATCAGTTCGCCCTGGGCATTGTGCGGCTTGCTACGCGGCGAGCGGCGGCGCTGATAGACGCCCTGGCTGTTCATTTCCCACCCCTGCTGGTTGTCGGCCAGATAGAACTTGAGGCCTTCGGTGATGACGCGGCGCTTCAGCTTGGGGTCGAGGATGGGGAAGGCCAGCTCGATGCGCTTGAAGAAATTGCGTTCCATCCAGTCGGCGCTGGACAGATAGACCGTTTCCTTGCCGCCGGCCAGGAAATAGAAAATGCGGTGGTGTTCGAGGAAGCGGCCGATGATGGAGCGCACCCGGATATTGTCGGACAGCCCCTTGACGCCCGGACGCAGGGCGCACACACCGCGCACGATGAGGTCGATTTCGACGCCGGCCTGCGAAGCCTGGTAAAGGGCATCGATCACTTCCGGTTCGAGCAGTGAATTCATCTTGGCGACGATGCGTCCCTTGCCGCCGGCCCTGGCGGTTTCCGCTTCGGCCTGGATGCCGGCGACGACGTTCTGCTGCAGTGTGAACGGGGCCTGCCACAGGTGCTTCAACGTGCGCGCCTTGCCCAGGCCGGTCAGCTGCTTGAAGACTTCCGACACGTCGTTGGTGATCTCGTCGTTGGCCGTCATCAGGCCGAAGTCGGTATAGAGGCGGGCAGTGCGCGGGTGGTAGTTGCCGGTGCCGAGGTGGGCGTAGCGCTTGAGGCCGCCTTCCTCGCGGCGGACGATGAGCAGCGCTTTGGCGTGCGTTTTGTAGCCGACCACGCCGTACACGACATGGGCGCCGACTTGTTCCAGCTTGGTCGCCCAGCCGATGTTGGCCTCCTCGTCGAAACGCGCCATTAACTCGACGACGACGGTGACTTCCTTGCCGTTCTGCGCGGCGCGGATCAGCGATTCCATCAGCACCGAGTCGGTGCCGGTGCGGTACACCGTCATCTTGATGGCCACCACCTGCGGATCGAGCGCCGCCTGGCTGAGCAATTCGATGACCGGTGCGAAGGACTGGTAGGGGTGGTGGAGCAGGATATCGTTCTGGCGGATGCTGGCGAAGATGTTGGCACCCTTGGCCACCCCCTTCGGAATGCCCGGCACGAAGGAGCGGAATTTCATGTCCGGACGGTCGACCCAGTCCGGCACCTGCATCAAACGAACGAGGTTCACCGGGCCGTTGACGCGGTAGAGGTCGGCCGGCTTGAGGTCGAACTGGGCGAGCAGGAAGTCTGTCATCGCCTCCGAGCAGTTGTTGGCCACTTCGAGGCGCACCGCGGCGCCGAAGTGGCGCTGCGGCAGTTCGCCCTGCAGCTTGGTGCGCAGGTTGGTGACTTCTTCCTCATCAACGAAGAGGTCCGAATTGCGCGTGGCGCGGAACTGGTAGCAGCCGAGCACGGTCATGCCGGTGAACAGTTCGCCGACAAACTCGTGCAGGATGGACGACAGGAAGACGAAGCCATACTCGCAGCCGGCCAGTTCTTCCGGCAGGCGGATGACGCGGGGCAGGACGCGCGGCGCCTGGACGATGGCGGCATTGGAACTGCGGCCGAAGGCGTCCTTGCCTTCGAGTTCGACGGCGAAATTGAGGCTCTTGTTGAGGACGCGCGGGAAGGGGTGCGACGGGTCGAGCCCGATCGGCGTGAGGACCGGCACCATTTCGCGGATGAAGTAATTGCGTATCCACTCGCGCTGTGCTTCGTTCCAGCTCGACCGGCGCAGGAAACGGATGCCTTGTTCGGCCAGCGCCGGCAGGATGACTTCGTTCAGGTGCTGGTATTGCTCGGCGACCATGGCATGCGCTTCGGCCGACACCAGGCGGAAAATTTCCTGCGCCGTGCGGCCGTCGGTGGTGACCACCGGCGATTTGGCGCGGATCTGCTCCTTCAGGCCGGAGACGCGGATTTCGAAAAACTCGTCGAGGTTGCTGGAGACGATGCACAGGAAGCGCAGCCGTTCGAGCAGCGGCATGCGCTCGTCTTCGGCCTGGGCGAGAACCCGGCGGTTGAAGGCGAGGAGCCCGAGTTCCCGGTTCAAATAGTTTTCGGTCAGGAAGCGGGGTTTCAGTTGGGGGTGGGGCATTGCACAAGCTCCATGTGATTCTTGAAGTATAGGCTTCAAGCCCATCATTTTGTTGCACTAATGTTGCAGCGAAATGACAAAGGGGGTAATCGGGCATGGGCTGGGCGATATCCGTCCGGCGCCGGCGGGACGGTAAATAGAATGAAACATTGAGTGGCTAGACTGATTTTACTTTTGTCATTTTGAGTGAATTTTTTCATGGTCGCCCTTGATTTGCTTTCCATTCGCCTGCGCATGCTGTTGATGGTCGGTATCGGTGCCGGATTCGGCCTGCTGTTGCTGCTTACCGCCCTGTTTTCCTTTTCAGGCTTCCGTGACGATATCCGCCAGGTCTCCGGCGAGGTGGCCGGGACATCGCAGGCGTTGGCGTTGGTCAGCGGTGCGCAGAGCGCCTTGCAGGCCCAGCAGCGCGGCCTGAACAGCATGCTGCTGCGCAGTTTCATGGCCGCCGAATTCGAGAAGGGGAAGGCCGAGTTCCTGGCCGGGCGCAATTTGTTCTGGCAACAACTCTCCGCCTTGGAAGCGCTCGGCAGGCAGGCCGCCGCCCGGGATGGCGAGCGCGTTGCCGAGATACGCAAGCTGGCCACCGAACTGAACCAGCTCTACGACCAGGTGCTGGCCGAGAACGAGCCGGGCATGCCGAAATACGCGCTGATGGTCGATGCCGCCATTCGCGATGCCGATGCACCGCTGGTCGCCGCGCTGGGCGGCCTGTTCGCTTCGATCAGCGATGCCGCCGCGCATGGTGCGCGCAATGCCTCCGATCTGGCCGATGCGCGGTACGGCGAAAATGTCTTGTCCATTGCGCTGGTCGGCGTGGTCGGCACCGTCATTTCGCTGGCCTTTGCCGCCTGGTCGTCGCGCCACATCCTGCGCCGTCTGGGCGGCGAACTGGAGCCGGTGGTCATGGCCACCACGCGCGTCGCCGCCGGCGACCTGACGCAGCGCATGGACACCGGTAAGGCCGCCGCCGATTCGCTGGTCGCCTCGGTCGAACGGATGCAGGAGAAGCTCCGCGTGCTGATCGGCGACGTCAAATCCGGCGCCGCGGTGACCTCCGCCAACGCCCTGGCCCTGCGCCGCTCGGCGCACGAGGTGGCGAGCACCACCAGCATGCAGAGTGATGCGTCGGCCACCATCACGGCGGCTATCCAGGAACTGACCACGGCCATTGCGGCGATGGCGGAAAGCGCCGGGAGCGCTGCGGATGCAGCCAGAAAGACCCGACAGACGGCCAATGAGAGCGGCGTGGTTATCCACCAAGCGATTGGCGAAATCGGCCTGATATCGGAGCAGGCCAGCGCCTCGGCCAATTCCATGCGCGACCTGCAGCAGCACACCGTGGAAATCTCGCGCTTTGCCCGCGAGATCAAGGAGATTTCCGAACAGACCAACCTGCTGTCGCTGAACGCCGCCATCGAAGCAGCGCGGGCGGGCGAGGCCGGCCGCGGCTTCGCGGTGGTCGCCGACGAGGTGCGCAAGCTGGCCAATCGCACCTCGGAGACGACCTTCAAGATCGAAGGCCTGGTGACCCGGCTCAGCGCCGCCGCCAGCCAGACTAGCGAGGCCGTCGCGGCGACCGCCGAGCGGGCGCAGCGGGGCACCCGTCTAGCCTCGGCCACCGAAGCGGCGATCCAGAAAATCGAGGCGATTTGCGAACAATCGGCGGTGGCCGCCAACGAGATCGTCGAGGTGCTGGGCGAACAGCGCCTCGCCGCCGAACACATCGCGCAGAACACCGAGCGCATGGCGCAGATGATCGAGCGCGGCGCCAAGGCAGCCGGCGAATCGTCGGCCTCGGCCGAGGAGGTGGCCCTGCTCGCCACCCGCTTGCACGACAGCACCCTGCAGTTCAGCGTGTAGTCGTGGCTTCGCCTCCGCGCCGGGGCCGCCGTTCCGGCATGGGGCTGCGCCGGCCGTTCCTCGCGCGGCGGATCATGCGCCGTATGGCCGAACCTAGACGAGGCCGGCCATACGGCGATGCCGAGGGAACCCATCTGAGGCGGCTGGCGGCCAAATAGTTATGCACAATATCCGTGGATAAAGGTGTGGATTGCCTGTGGGTAACTGTGGGCAAGCGACGCCCCGCCATGGGAGCGCTTACGCTGCCTGCACAATGGGCAAAAAATGACAGGTGAAAAAAGAACCCCCAGCACGTGGGGGCCAAGTATGGAGAGAGTCGTTATGCAGGGTCACTGTAGCTGAGGTATTTTGCAGAATTGTGACGACGGCATCGCCCTGAGCTGAACCGTCTTTTTCTCTGCACCGCTCAGGCTTGGCGACTGCTGCGAGCGATCTGCCGGTCGGGGTTCAGCGCAGCGAGCAGGGTGCCCAGCTTGGCTTCGGTCTCGGCCAGTTCCTGTTGTGGGTCGGAACCGGCGACGATGCCGGCGCCGGCCTGCAGTTCGGCGGTATTGCCGTCAAGCAGCGCCGAGCGCAAGGCAACCGAGAATTCGCCGTCGCCATCCGCGGTCAGCAGGCCGAAACCGCCGCTGTACCAGCCGTGGCGCCGCTCGTCGTGGGCGGCCAGCCAGTCCCGGGCGGCAGCACTGGGGAAACCGCCGACGGCCGGGGTCGGGTGCAGGGCGCGGACCAGATCGAACAGGCTGCCGTCGGCGTGGCCAATTCCCGAAATGCGGCTGCGCCAGTGGCGCAGGACGCCGGCCGGGTGTTCCTCGGGTTGGCCGACTTGCGGCAGGCCGTCGCACCACGGGGCGAGCGCGTCGACCACGGCGCGGATGACCAGCGACTGCTCGTGGCGGTTCTTGTCGTCGGCAAGCGCCGGCGACCCTGGCCACGCCGTGCCGGCCAGCGCATCGACGTGAATCTGACGCCCGGCCTTGCGCACCAGGCGCTCGGGCGTGGCGCCGAGGAAGGTTTGCCGGCCATTGCCGTAGGCATAGACGACGCTGCCTGGCTGCTGGACATCGAGGGCGGCGAGGATGGCGGCCGGGGCGAAGGGGGTGTCGCGCTCGACCCGGCGGCAGCGGGTGAGGACCACCTTGTCGAGACGGCCGCTGCCGATGTCGCGCAGGGCGGCCACTACGCGGGCCATCCAGGCGCGGTCGGCCAGCGCCTGGGGGCGGCCGGGGCGCAGGTCAGCCATTTCTCTGGGCGCCGTGTGCGCCAGCCAGGACGGCCATTCGGCCAGGGCCTGGACGAGGCGACCGGCCGGGGTGCTCAGGGTGACCGAGCAGGCGCCGTCGCGGCATTCGAGCAGGATGGCCGGTATGGCGAGCAGGGCGTTGGGCAGCGGCGATGCGTTGTCGTCGGCGAAGGCGAAGCCGGAGAAGGCGAGGGCCGGGCCATTGCGCCGCCAATCCCGGCGGAATCCGGCGAAAGCGCCGTCCAGTGCGGCAAAGCGGTTGCTGCCCGCGCTTTCGACATGCAGGGCGTGGCCGATGCCGAGGCGGAATTCGCCATGTTCCGGCCGGGCGCGATACCACCAGGGCTGACCGGTGGGCAGCAGATGCAACCAGTCGGACGGCGGGACGGAAAGATCGAGGCGCAGGCTGAGCGGCGCCGAGGCCGGGGCGCCGGCTGCCAGCGCGGCGAACTGCTTGGCGGTGTCTGGCGCGCTGATCTGGCGCAGCAGGCTGGTGATCACGCTGCCGCTCCAGCCGCCAGGTGGCGCAGGGCGGCTCGCTCCAGCTTGCCGGCAGCGTTGCGAGGCAGGCGGTCGAGGCGGTGGATGCGACGGGGCAGCGCGGCGGCGGGCAGGTGCCGGCGGGCGTGGGCGAGCAAGGAGTCGTTGTCGATGGCGCCGACGATAAGGGCGACGACGAGGTCGCCCCATACCGGGTCGGGCAGGCCGGTGACGGCGACGTCGACAACGCCGGGACAGCCGGCCAGGCAGGATTCGATTTCCTGCGGATGGACGTTGCGGCCACCGCTGATCAGCATGTCGTCGGCGCGGCCGAGCACGGTCAGGCGACCGCCGGCGTCGAGGCAGCCGAGGTCGCCGGTGGTCAGCCGGCCGTCGGCGTCGATGCCGCTAGCGTCGAGATAGCCGGCCATCACTTGCGGCCCGCGAATCTGGATGCGTCCGTCGTCGCCGATGCGGACCTCGTGGCCGGGCATGGGGTGACCGACCAGGCCTTCGTGCCACGGGCCATCGTCCGGAGCGAAGGTGGCGACCTGGGCGGCGGTTTCACTCATGCCGTAGCTGACGTAGAGCGGCCAGCCAGCCGCCGTGGCCCGTTCGTAAAGCGGGGCGGAGAGGGCGGCGCCGCCGATCAGGACGGCACGCAGCGAGGCGGGCGGGGCGCTGCCGAGGTCGAGCAGGCGGGCCAGCATGGCCGGGACCAGTGAAATGTGGGTGACCGGGCGGGCGACAAGGTCGCGGGCGACCTTGTCGGCAGCAAAGCCGTCGTGCAGCAGGACGCCGGCAGCAGCCCGGGCGCAGCGCCACAGAATGCTCTGGCCGCCGATATGGTAGAGCGGCAGGCAGTTCAGCCACACGTCGCCGGCCTCCAGGCCGAGGCTGGCGTTAGCCGCGGCTGCCGCAGCATCGAGCTGGGCGGCGTCGAGCAGCACGGCGCGCGGCTGGCCTTCGCTGCCGCTGGTCGAGATGATCAGCGCAGTATGGGGCGGACAGTCATCCAGCGCAGGGGTAAACCGTTCCGGCGGCAGCGGGAAGAAGGGGCGCCGCTGGGCGCTGCAGCGGTAGGCGGCCAGGGCCAGTTCGAGGCTGCTGTCGCTGCTCGCTACCGGGCCGGTGCCGGCAGGCATGCCATCGGCGGTTTCGCTGGCCAAGTCGGCAAACGTCCATGTCCGTTCGCCGACGATCAGCGCAGGCCGCTCCGGCCAGTGCGCGGCGGCGCGGGCGAGATGGTCATGGAGCGGAATGGGCTTCGAACCAGCGGGCTTCATAAGCTGGCGATTATACTTGCCCGGCCACCGGCGGCCGGTGAGCCAGATCAAAATTCCGCCAAGTCGCGCCCGGCGGCTTAGCGCAGAAATTCGCCCCCTAGGCCGGGAGGGTAGCCAAGGGGGCGGAGCGTGGATCAGGCGCTATTACTGCTCGACGAAGGCGCGTTCGATCACGTAGTCGCCGGCTTCGCCGATATGCCCGGAAACCTGGAAGCCGTAGCCGTCGAGCATGGCCGAGACTTCCTTGAGCATGGCCGGGCTGCCGCAGATCATCGCGCGGTCGGTGGCCGGGTCGAGCGGCGGCTGGTCGATGTCGGCGAACAGCTTGCCGGAGTAGATCAGTTCGGTCTGCCGCCCCTCGTTGCGGAAGGGTTCGCGGGTCACCGTCGGGTAGTAGATCAGCTTGTCGCGGATGTCGTCGCCGAGGTATTCGTGGTCCTTGAGGTCTTCCTCGATGTAGTCGTGGTAGGCCAGTTCATTGGTCCACCGCACGCCGTGGATGAGGATCACCTTCTCGAAGCGCTCGTAGGTTTCCGGATCGTGGATCAGGCTCATGAACGGGGCGAGGCCGGTGCCGGTGGCGAACAGGAACAGGCGCTTGCCCGGCTTGAGGTCGCGCAGGACCAGGGTGCCGGTCGGCTTGCGGCTGACCAGCAGCGAGTCGCCCGGCTTCAGGTGCTGCAGGCGCGAGGTCAGCGGGCCGTCCTGGACCTTGATGCTGAAGAACTCGAGGTGGTCCTCATAGTTGGCACTGGCCACGCTGTAGGCGCGCATCAGCGGCCGCCCCTCGACCTCCAGGCCGATCATCACGAATTGCCCATTGGCGAAGCGCAGGGCTTGGTCGCGCGTGGTGCGGAAAGTGAACAGATTGTCGTTCCAGTGATGGACCGAGAGGATGGTTTCGGTATTGAAGGCACTCATGGTTTGGCTTTCCCAAATAAGGGTGACGAGTTGAGTCTAGACTACTTTTTTGATTCAAATAAACGGATAATTTGATTAATTGTTATTCATGAAATCGATATGAAATTCAGCCTGCGCCAGATCGAAATTTTCTCGGCGATTGCCCGCGAACAGAATGTGTCGCGCGCCGCCGAGCGGCTGGCGATGTCGCAATCGGCGGCCAGCAATGCGCTGGTCGAGCTGGAGCGGCAGTTCGACTGCCCCTTGTTCGACCGCATCGGCAAATCGCTGCATCTCAACGCCTCCGGGCGGGGCTTGCTGCCGATGGCCGAGCAACTGCTCGACCAGGCGCACGAGATCGAATCCCTGCTCGACGGCGGCCGGCTCGCCCCGTTGACGGTGGGGGCGACGCTGACCATCGGCAACTATCTCGGCACGCTAGCCATCGCCGAATACATGCGGCAGTACCCGCAAGCCCAGGTCAGCCTGCAGGTGGCGAATACGCGGACCATCGTCGAACGGCTGCTGCGTTTCGAGTGCGATATCGGCCTGATCGAAGGCGAGGCCAGCCATCCGGACCTGCTGATCGAACCGTGGCTGGAAGACGAACTGGTCGTTTTCTGCGCGCCGACGCATGCGCTGGCTCAGCAGGGTGCGGTCGATTCAGCCGCGCTGGCTGCTCAGGACTGGATATTGCGCGAGCCGGGCTCGGGGACACGGCGCCAGTTCGACTTGATCGTCGCGCCGCAGATGGGGCGCTTCACCCTGCGCCTGGAACTGGAACATACCGAAGCCATCAAGCGGGCGGTCGAATCGAATCTGGGCATCGGCTGCCTGTCGCGCCTGGCACTGCGCGAGGCTTTCCGGCGCGGCAGCCTGGTCGAGATTTCGACCCCGCAATTCGACCTGCGCCGCCATTTCTATGTCGTCCGCCATGCCCGGCGGCACGAGAGCAGGTCGGTTCAGGTGTTTCGCCGGATGTGCGACGACATCTGCGGGCAAGCGCCGCGCACGGCGGAACTGGCGCTGCCATTTATCCCTTAAGTGTTCCCGTGGCCGGATAGCTAGCTAAATCAGCCGAGATAGCGCTTGCCGGAGGTGTCGGGAATATTTACAGAATGTCAAAACCACACCAATTATCAACGTGATATTTATGACGATAGTCATATATGGCTATGTTTTGTTAGGGAAATTTTAATAAAATTTATTTATGGCATGTATGTTGCTCCAGTCTTGGTATAGGTCAATAGCAATAGGGGTCCATCATGAAATCAGCTTTTACTAACTCCAGAGCCGTACGCAGCGTGCTCGGCGTGGTTGCCGCAGTGTCGGCAAGTAGCGCCTTCGCCCTTACCCTGCCAGGTGTGACTTCATGCGGCTATGCCCCGCCGTTCGAGAATCTGATGTGCTACACCTCTCCGGAGACCGGGGGGCGTTTGTATGTCGGTAGCGTACACGACGATTTCATTTCCTATTCAGCCAACAATCTGGCCATGTATGCCGGTATCAAGGATGCAAACAACAATCCGGTGTACACCAGTTTGTCTGAGTGGGGCAGCTTGCCGTCCTTCGGTTCTGGCCAGATCGTCAAGATATTCAGCTTTAACAATTCCAATAACGGGACTTTTCCTGACCCGACTATCGGCACCAATGACAACAAGTCTGCACCCGATGCCGATCTGACGCCGAAAAACGACGGTCAATACGCAGGGCAATGGCCGGTGGGAGCGAGTGTGACCATCGCCCAGTTGAAGGCATTCTTGGGCGCCGGCGTGACGTCGCCGGTTTTTACCTTCGACCTGAACGAATTGGCGCCGGGATTGGATTTGAATGGCTTCATGCAGGTACGGCGTAATGGCGTTGCCCTGAATGGCGCCACTTTCGCGTTCGATAATATCGCCAACCATTCCTATGATCCCAATTCTCTGGTTCATGCACTGCGCACCCAACCAGTATCATGGTTTGATCCGGTGGTGTGCGCAGCGTTTCCCGGCAATATCTGTACGGTTGACGTCGACAACGATGTCGGTAGCGGCAAGCCGGATTTCTTCACTTACGCGATGAACTTCAACCTGTATGACTATCAGGATACGGATACGCTCTACTTCTACATGGCCATGGCCGACATCGATAGCGGTGGCGAGGAACTGGCATTGACCAATGCGGTTACTCCGACCAACCAGGTTCCAGAGCCTGCTTCGCTGGTCCTGCTGGGTGCGGCAATTCTTGGTTTGGGTATAGCCAGCCGCGGGAAGAACAAAGCCTGATCGCGGCTTTCCGGATGTGAAAACGGGGCCTAGGCCCCGTTTTTTATTTGTGGATTGATGACATCCACAATCGCTATCTTCAGATTTTCTGAATGCCGATCACACCGGCAGCGTAATCGGCACCAGCGGTGCCCGGCCGGTGGCCAGATAGACCGCACAGCGTTCGGCGTATTCCTGGGTGCTCTTCGGCATGGCCGTGCGGGCACGGGAAATGTAGAAAATCAGGTCTCGGCCCTGGCGGATCAGTTGCAGGCCGTCGGACAGGTTGTAGGTCAGCGGCGACGGGTTCTGCCCGGTTTCGCTGATCAGCGCGAGGTCGGTCAAGCGTTCGCCGGCGGTGACCATGCGCGCCCAGACGTCGAAGATGTCGCCGTCGGTGCGCAGCGTCTCGGTCTTGATCTTGGCGGAGGAAGCCAGATCGAGGACCGGGGCCTCGATATTGGCAAAGGCCGGGATGGCGCTGAAGGTGTCGATGATGACCTGCGAAATCCGGTCGATGTCGCGCAGGACGCGGCCGATCTTGATGTAGCGGCTTTCGTAGAAGTCCTCGAGCGGGATCGAGAAGGCGCGGAAGGGTTCGCCCCACAGTTCGTCGATGCCTTCCTCGCCACTGCGGTGCAGCACGCACCGGCCCAGTTCCATGGCGTCGAGCAGGCATTTGCCGCATTCGCGCATCAGCGGGTTGGTGCTCAGGATTTCGATGCCGCAGGCCTGCAGTTCGACCAGCTTGCGAAAAATGTCGGCCGCCCGGTTGAACAGCGCGCCGGCCAGCATGGCGCCCTTGACCCGTTTGCGGGCAGTATCGGTTTCGTTTTCGTAGCTGGCGCGCGCTTCGTTGAGGCGGGTGCCTGGAATATTCAGGCCGTGCTCGGTGTGGTTGAACAGGCGGCGGGTCAGCGCCTCGATCAGCTTCTTCTTGGCTTCCAGCGTATCGGCCGGCACCGGATAGGTCTTGATCCAGTAGCCGTCGTACAGCACCCTTTCCTGACCTTCGATGATCCGACGCGTACCTTCCGGCAGGTCGTCCGTCGCCTTGGGGGGCGGAGCCAGTGTTTCAGTCATGTTCATGATGATGTGACGTCGATCCTTGTATCCGGCTTGGCCTGAAACCAGCGACTGCTCAGGTTGATGCCAAAGTCATGGTGTGCTGTGTTGCGCGGGAAATTGTACTCCGATATCTAGGCCTTTGGTCATAGGCGATGTGTCTAGACACAACCGGGCGCCATGAAGTTCCGCAATTCGCGCAACGATGGCGAGTCCCAGGCCGCTGCCGGGCTGCCCTCCCTGGTCCAGTCTATGGAAACGCTGCAGGACAGCGTGGCGCTCTTCCGGCGGAATGCCGGGGCCGCTGTCGCTGACCGACAACTTGAGGCCATTGTCGTGGCGTTCGATGCGGACCACGACCTGGCCGCCTTCCGGCGTGTAGCGCACGGCGTTGTCCACCAGATTGCGGATCAGCACGCGCAGCCATTCGGCCTGGCCGATGAGTTTCGCCCCGGCGACCGCTTCGAGATCGAAATCGATGTTGCGGGCCAGGATCTGCGGTCCGAGGTCGGCGCACACCGACTCGGCGAGCGCGGCAAGGTCCACCTCCTGCGGGTCGGGCAGGCCCGACTCGGGGTCGAGGCGGGCGAGCAGCAGCATCTGGTCGACCAGGCGGGCGGCCCGGGTGAGTCCGCTCTGCAACTGCTGCAGCGAGCGGTCATGCTCGCCGGCGTCGCGCGCCCGTTGCGCTACCTGCAACTGGGCCTGCAGGGCGGCGAGTGGGGTGCGCAATTCGTGGGCGGCGTCGGCGGTGAACCGGCGCTCGGCTTCGAGCGTCTGTTCGACGCGCAGGAAGAGGCCATTCAGGGCCTCGATCAGCGGACGGATTTCAGCCGGCGCGGCGGCCGGGCGTATGGCCTGCAACTGCTGCGGGTCGCGGCTGGAGATCTGGTGCGCCATGCCGTCCAGCGAGGACAGGCCGTGGCGGGTGGCGAGCCAGACCCACAAGCCGATCAGCGGCAAGCCGAAGAGGGCAGGGACGAGCAGGCGCCAGGCGATGTGGCCGATCAGTTCGTCGCGGATATGGTGGTTCTCGCTGACCTGGACCTGCAGGCTGCGTTCCTCGTTCCACTGGCTGAAATGCCGCCAGTGGCCGTCTTCGCCTTGCGTTTCCGAAAAACCGGCCGCCGTTGTGAGCGGCGTTTCCGGGGCATTGTTGGAGCGCATCAGCAGCTTGCCGTCGGCCTGCCAAATCTGGAAACGCAGGCGGCGCTGATACTTGTGGCCGGCCGCACCGAGATCCTCGATGCCTTCGCCGCCGTCGTGGCCGGCCAGCGCGAGCAGGGTCTGCGCTGCCTGGGCGATCTGGGCGTCGAACAGTTCATCGACTTCATGATGGGCGTCGATGTAGCTGAAGATCATGGTCACCAGCCAGGCCGCTGCGACGCCGCCGAGCAGCAGCCCAAGCAGTCGCCGGCGCAGCGAGAACCAGACGGTGGTCATTTCGGGATGGTGTAGCCGACGCCGCGCAGGGTGCGGATCAGTTCGCTGCCCAGTTTCTTGCGCAGGTGGTGGATATGCACCTCTAGGGCATTGCTGTCCGGCTCGTCGCGCCAGCCGTACAGCGATTGTTCGAGCTGGGTGCGGGTCAGCACGCGGCCGGCGTTCTCGAGCAGCAGGTGGAGCAGCGAGAATTCGCGGCTGGACAGTTCGACCTCCTGGCCGCCCAGCGTGACGCGGTGGGCGGCCGGATCGACGGCCAGCTCGCCGTGCACCAGCAACGGTGCCGCACGGCCGGCCGAACGCCGGGTCAGGGCGCGGATGCGGGCGGTCAGTTCGTCGAGATCGATGGGCTTGACCAGGTAGTCATCGGCCCCGGCGTCGAGGCCGGACACCTTGTCGCCGGTGGCATCGCGCGCGGTCAGGATGAGGATGGGCATGTCCAAGCCGCGGCTGCGCGCGCGGTGCAGCACTTCCATGCCGGACAGCCGGGGTAGCCCGAGATCGAGCACGACGAAGTCGAAATTCTCGCTTTGCAGGGCCAGGTCGGCAGCGTGGCCGTCGCGCAGCCAATCGACTGCGAAGCCGGCCTGGCGCAGGCCGACGGTCAGGCCGTCGCCCAGTTCGGGATCATCTTCGACGAGCAGGATACGCATGCAAACATTCTATCAGCTTGCCAGCCACCAGCCGGCGGCGACTACCCAGGCGAGCAGCAGGACGGCAGCGAGTGGGCGGGGCGAAGCGATGGCCTCTTCCGGTGAGCCGGATTTGCGCCCTGTGAGCATGGCGCGGACCAGGTTTTCGCCATGCAGCAGGCTGCCCGAGAACACGCCGGCCAGATGCACGACGACCACGGTCAGCATGGCGGTGGCCAGTCCCTCATGCACCTCTTCGAGCCAGTGACCGCCGATCTCGTTGTAGTGCGCCCAGCCGCTGATGCCGGTCAGGATGCCGAGGCCGAGCAGGGCTACGATGGCCCAGCCGCCGGCCGGGTTGTGCCCGGCATGGTGAGCTGGCTGCAGGCGCAGCAGGCTGGTCAGGTAGTCGACGACGGCACGCGGGCCGCGGACGAAACTGGTAAACCGGGCGTAGCGGGAGCCGACCACGCCCCAGAGCAACCGGAAGGCGGCTACGGCGAGCACGGTGCCGCCGGCCCAGGCATGGATCAGGCGGAAACTTTCGCTTTCGGCGGTCAGCCAGGCGACGATGAAGCCGCCGACCATCAGCCAGTGGCCAATACGTACCGGCCAGTCCCAGATCAGAATTTTTTTCATGATTTACTCCCGTAGTTCAGGAATGGCGATGTCGTGTTCGCCGAAATGACCGTTGGCAGCGCCGCGATGGCACGCCTCGCAATTGGCTGCCGACTTGACGCGCGGATCGCGCCAGAAACGGGCTGGTACCTCGCGGTGGTGGCGTACGAAACGCGCGGTTTGGGAAATGCGGGGCGGATTGCCGGCGTCGCCGAGGCGGCTGAGGCTGCCGGCATGGCGGGCGAGGAAGGCAGCGATGGCCTGGCGTTCCTCGGCATTCAGGCTGGCATCGCTGCCGAAGTGGGTGTCCAGCCCGGACAGCAGGCGCCGCCAGTCGCCGGAAGCGAGCAGGGATGGCGGGTAGGGCAGGTGGCAACTGCCGCATTCGGCCCGATAGCTGGCCGGGGTGTCGGCTGGCAAGGGCAGGCGGTCGGCCAGTGCCGGTAGGCTGATGGCAAGCAGCAGGGCGGGGATCAGCTTTTTCATGTCAGCGTCCCTCGCTCAAGTAAGCGATGAAGTCCGCTTTCTCGGCTGCGCTGCAGGCCCGGCCGACGACTTCCTTGCAGTTGCGGCCAAACCATTTTTCCACCTTGGCCGGATCGGTGAAACGCTCGCCATTGGTCGCAACGGCCAGCGGGCGTATGGTTTTGCCGGTGACGGCATGCTGGCCGCTGGCGAGCGGGTTGTCGGTGTGGCAACTGCTGCACGCTGGCATCTTGTCGTTGATGGCGAAGCGCTGGTGGAAGAAATTCTTGCCGCGTTCGGCGCTGGGCGTGAAGCCGGGTTGTCGGGCTGCTGCTTCCGCGGCGTAGGTTTGCCCGATCTGGCCGGGCGTCTCGGCATGGCCGAGCAGGCTGGTGCCCAGCAGGAGCAGGGCGGTGATTGTTTTCATGTCGGTTCTCCATGGGGTTGGTCCATGGAAAACAGTCTAGAAAGCCTGCCTTAAGCGTGACTTAGCCGAGGCTTAAGGCAGGCTTAAATGGCTCAGTCGAAGTCCCACAGGCGATGCGCATCGAGCAGCAGGCGGTAGCGCAGTTCGAGGGCGTCGAGTTGGAGCAGGCGGGCGTTCAGCTGGGCTTCGTTGGCCAGGCGGCGGGTAGTCAACAGGTCGTTCAGGCTGCCTTCGCCCAGCTGGTAGGCGCGCGCCGTCATGTCGGCGGCACGGCCGAGGTGTTCGGCGGCATCGCGTCCGGCCTGCCAGGTCGCCACGGCGGCGCGGGCCGAGTGGTACAGGGCGGCAGCTTCGGCGGTGATCTTCTGGGTGGTGGCGGCTTCGCGGCGCCCGGCCACGTCGGCCTGGGCCAGCGCAGCATCGCTGCTCGCCCGGCGTGCCGTACCCGGCAGCGGGATGCTGACATAGGCGCCGACGACGCGCTCTTCGCCGGCCCGTTCCCGGGAGACATGGATACCGACGGTCGGGTCGGGCAGGCGCTCGCGGCTGCTGCGGCCGGCGACAACCTGGGCGCGCTGGGTTTCCTGGCGGGCCAACTGGTATTCGTGGCTGTGTTCGAGCAGGGCGTTGATCCAGTCTTCCTCGCTGCCCTCGATGGCCACCGGCTCGCCCAGTACGCTCGGTGCCTGGACGGGCAGGCCGGGAAAGCGGCGGCTGAGGTCGTCGCCGGCCGTCTGCTGGCGGACCCGGGCCTGCGCGAGCTGGGCCGCGGCCTGCGCTGTTGCCGCCTCGCTCTGGATCGTTTCGACGCGCGCCGCGTCGCCCAATTGCTGGCGGCGGGCGACCGACTTGCCTTGGTGGTCGAGCAGGGTGAGTTGCTCATTCCACTGGGTCGCCGCGGCGCTTTCCTTCAGCCAGACGAACCAGGCTTTGAGCAGGGCACGCCCGGATTCGTGCAGGGCGTCGCCGTAGGCGGTTTCGGCCAGCGAGACGCCGGCGGCGCCGATTTCGGCGTCGAGCGCCGCCTTGCCCGGCAGGCGCAGCGGGCGTTCGAGGGCAGCGTTCCACTCATTGAAGCGTTCATCGCTGGCGCTCACTGGGCTGACCCGGCGCTGCTGGGCGCCCAGGCGCACCGACCATTCGTGGGAACCGGCTTCGAGCCGGCTGCGATTCGCCTCCTCGACGCGGATCTGGCTGGACGCTGCCTGGACGTTGGGATTGCCGCGCAGGACGCGGGCGACGATCTCGCTCGGCGGCAGCTCGGGGGCCAGCTCGGCGCCTAGGCTGCTGCCGGCGATACCGGCCAGGAAGATGAGAGCGAAATACTTCATAGGCGCCCCGAGTCGATGACCGGCGTCATCCAGAAAAAGATGTTGGCGTGCGGCAACTCGCGCCGGATCAGGGCCAGTACTTCGCGCTTGGCTGCTTCCGGGCCGACGGTGCGGATCACGGTACGCGGCGCATGGCCGGCCACCAGGTCGGCATCCTCGACCAGCGGGATGGCCGAGCCATGCCCCTCGGCGGCGTTGGCGGTGAAGCCGGGGACGAGGTCGGGACGCGACAGCAGCAGGTCGGCGACGTGCTGGGCGACGTCGTCCGGCATGATCAGGGTGAGCAGGACGTCAGCCATTGGATTTTCCGTTCAGGGCCGCCGCCGGTTCGAGGCCGAAGCGGCGGAACAGGATGGGGAGCAGGATCAGGGTCAGGGCGGTCGAGGACAGCAGGCCGCCGATGACGACGATGGCCAGTGGGCGTTGCACCTCGGAACCGGGGCCGCTGGCGAAGAGCATGGGCATTAGGCCGAAGGCGGCGATGCTGGCGGTCATCATCACCGGGCGCAGGCGGCGCTTGGCGCCCTCGACCACCACTTCGGCAACGCTCATGCCGCGGGCCAGCAACTGGTTGAAATAGCTGACCATCACCACGCCGTTGAGTACCGCGATGCCGAGCAGTGCGATGAAACCGACCGAGGCCGGCACCGACAGGTATTCGCCCGAAACCAGCAGGCCGAAGACGCCGCCGATCATGGCGAACGGGATGTTGGAGAGAACCAGCAAGGCCTGGCGAACCGAGCGGAAGGTCGAGAAGAGCAGGAAGAAGATGAGCAGCAGGGCGATGGGCACGACGATCATCAGGCGGGCGGCGGCCCGCTGCTGGTTCTCGAACTGGCCGCCCCAGGCCAGGCGGTAGCCGGCCGGCAGCTTGACGTCGCGGGCGACGGCGGCGCGGGCGTCGTCGACGAAGCCGACCAGATCGCGGTCGCGCACGTTGGACTGGACGACCACGTAGCGCTGGGCGTTCTCGCGGTCCACCTTGACCGGGCCGTCGATACGGACAATCTTCGCCACCGAGGCCAGCGGCACGCTGCCGCCACCGGGCAGGGCCAGGCGCAGGGCCTCGAAATCGGCCGGCGAGCCGCGCAGGCTTTCCGGGCCGCGCAGGACGACCGGGGTGCGCCGGCCCTGCTCGATCACAGTGCCGACCTGGCGGCCTTCGAGCAAGGCCTTCAGGTCGTTCTGGATGTCGTCGACGTTGAGCCCGAAGCGGCCGGCGGCCAGCCGGTCGACGGCGATTTTCAGGTACTGCACGCCATCGTTTTTCAGCGTGAAGGTGTCCTCGGCGCCGCGCACCTTCTTGACCGTATTCTCGACCTCGACCGCCAGCCGGTTCAAGGTGGGCAGATCGGGGCCGAATATCTTGATCGCCAGGTCGCCGCGCACGCCGGTCAGCATTTCGGAAACCCGCATGTCGATGGGCTGGGTGAAGGCGTAGCCGATGCCCGGGAAGTCGGCCATCACGGCGCGCAACTGGTCGGCCAGCCAGGCCGGATCGGAGTGGCGCCAGGTCGAGCGCGGCTGCAGGACCATGAAGGTATCTGTCTGGTTGAGGCCCATCGGGTCGAGGCCCAGTTCGTCCGATCCGGCGCGGGCGACGATGGCTTTCACCTCGGGTACCTTGTCCAGGATGGCCTTCTGCACGGTGCTGTCGATGGCAACGGTCTGCTCGAGGCCGATGGACGGCAGTTTTTCCAGCTGCATGATCAGGTCGCCCTCGTCCATGGTTGGCATGAAGCTCTTGCCGAGCAGGAAGAAAGCGCCGGCCGCGGCGGCCAGGGCGAGCACGGCGCCGGCGAGGTAGGGCCGGCTGTGGGCCAGGGCGGAAGCGAGGACGCGGTCGTAGGCGGCCGACAGCCGGCGCACCAGCCACGGCTCCTGATGCACGCCGCGCCGGATCAGCGCCGCCGCCAGCACCGGCACCACGGTCAGCGACAGCAGCAGCGAGGCGGCCAGCGCGAAGACGATGGTCAGCGCGACCGGGCCGAACATCTTGCCTTCCAGCCCCTGCAGCGTGAGCAGCGGCAGGAAGACGAGGATGATGATGACGATGCCCGAGGCGACCGGCGCGGCCACCTCGCGGGCGGCGCGGAAGACCAGGTGCAGGGTCGGCAGCTTGGCGGCGGCCGAATCCGGCGCGTGCGCCAGCTGGCTTTCGACGTTCTCGACGACGACCACGGCGGCATCGACCAGCATGCCGATGGCGATGGCCAGGCCGCCCAGGCTCATCAGGTTAGCAGACAGCCCGGACAGGCGCATCAGGATGAAGGTGGCCAGCGCCGACAGCGGCAGCATCAGCGCGACGACCAGCGCGGCGCGCAGGTTGCCGAGGAAGGCGAGGAGGAGGAGCACGACCAGCACGATGGCTTCGAGCAGGGCCGTGGACACGCTGCCGACGGCCCGGTCGACCAGATTGCTGCGGTCGTAGAAGGGGACGATGCTGACGCCGGCCGGCAGGCTGGGGGCGATTTCGGCCAGCCGGGCCTTGACGCCCTCGACCACGGCCTGCGCATTGGCCCCGCGCAGGCCAAGCACCAGGCCTTCGACCGCCTCGCCGCGGCCGCTCTGCGACACTGCGCCGTAGCGGGTCAGGGCGCCGAAGCGGACCTCGGCCACGTCGCCGACGCGGACGACCATGCCGTCGCGGGCCTGCAGCACGATGGCGCGCACGTCGTCGAGGCTGGCGATGGCCCCTTCGGCGCGGACGAGCAGGGATTCCTCGCCGTCGTTCAGGCGCCCGGCCCCGTCGTTGCGGTTGTTGGCTTCGAGCACCGCGTGCAGGTCCTTTAGCGCCAGGCCGCGGGCGGTCAGCAACTGCGGGTTGGGCACCACTTCGAAGGTGCGCACCTCGCCGCCCAGGCTGTTGACGTCGGCAACGCCGGGAATGGTGCGTAACTGCGGACGGATCACCCAGTCGAGCAGGGCGCGCTTGTCGGCCAGCGGCAGGTCGCCCTCGATGGTGAACATGAACATTTCGCCGAGCGGCGTGGTGATCGGCGCCATGCCGCCCGCCACGCCCGGCGGCAGGTTGCCCAGCGCCCCGGCCAGGCGTTCGCCGACCTGCTGGCGGGCCCAGTAGATGTCGGTGCCGTCCTCGAAATCGATGGTGATGTCGGTCAGCGCGTATTTCGACACCGAGCGCAGCAGGCGCTGGTGCGGGATGCCGAGCATCTCCTGCTCGACCGGCACGGCGATGCGGGCTTCGACTTCCTCCGGCGTCATGCCCGGGGCCTTCAGGATGACCTTGACCTGGGTGGTCGACACATCGGGAAAGGCGTCGATGGGCAGGCCGAGCAGGGCGTGGATGCCGGCGCCGATCAACAGCGCAGTGAGGACCAGGACGAGCAGGCGCTGGGTCAGCGAAAAGCGGATCAGGGCGGCGAGCATGGCTGCTTACTCAATGCCGACGCCGGTGTACATGGCCTTCAAGCCGGAAACGCCCTTCACGGCGATGCGTTCGCCCGGCTTGACGCCGTCGACGAGCACCCCGTCGCCGCCTTGGCCGAGGATACGTACCGGGCGCGCCTCGAACTGGCTAGCCTGCTCACCGCTGGCGGTTTGCACGAAGACGAAGGTCTTGCCCTCATGGCGAGCCAGCGCCGAGGCCGGCAGTTGCTGTCCAGTGCCGGCCCCTGTCGGTAAGGCCACGGCGACGACCTGGCCGGGTGTCAGGCTGGCCGCGCCCTTGTCCACGGCGGCACGGAGTAGCACGGTCTGGCTCGCCGCATCGACGGCGCGGCCGACGGCGATCAGCTTGCCGCTGACTTCGCTGTCGGCCAGCTTGACCGCCATGCCTTCGCGCAGCCCGGCGGCAACGGCTAGCGGCGCCTGGATTTCCAGCCACAGCGGCGACAGCTGGGCGATGCGGTAGATCGGGGCGGCGGCTTCGACGCGCTGGCCGAGTTGCACCGACTGTTCGAGCACCACGCCGTCGACCGGCGCGACGAGGGCGAGCGGGCCGCCCAACTTGCCCGGGACGATACCGGCCAGGGCCAGGCCCTGTCGGCGTTCCGAAGCCTGGGCGCCAGCCTGGGCGGCGGCGGCGCGCGTCGCCTGGAGCCGGGATTCGGCGATCAGGCCTTCGGCGAACAGCTGTTCGTCGCGTTTGAGGTTCTGTTGCAGCAGCGCCGACTGGCTGGAAGCCTGCAGCGCATCGCGCTGCAATTCCAGCGCCTGCGGGCTGGCTAGCCGGGCGACTACCTGGCCCCGCTTGACGGTCGAGCCGGGGGCCACCGCGAGCAGGTCGATCATGCCGCCGACCGGCGCGGCGACCAGGCGCATCTGGGTATTGGGCACCACGACGCGGGCCGGCAGCGTGCCGGAACGCAGATCGCCGCCGTCGCCGACGGTGCCGGTGGCGATACCCAGTGCCTTGAGCTGGGCGGGTTGCAGCGACAGGGTTTCGCCGGCTTCGGCGAGCGGGCAGGCTACGGTGAGGGCCAGTAGCGACAGGATCAGGCGTGGGGACATGGCAGGGTCCGGAATGGGTTCCGTCGCAGTCTAGCGCCCCAAACTTAACGCTCCCTTAAGGAAGGGCCGAAACGGCCGTCATTCCGGCGCTAGCGGGGATTCCCGGCCGGTCTCGCCGGTCGCCGGCCGGAACACCCAGTATTTCAGCAGCCAGGCCGCGCTGAAGGCGCAACAAGCGGAAAACAGGAAGGCCAGCCAACTGGCGACGCCCTGCCACAGCCAGCCGAACACGACGGAAGCCGGCAGCAGCATCAAGCCGGTAGTCAGGTTGAACCAGCCGAAGGCCGTGCCGCGGCGCTGGGCAGGGGCCAGGTCGGCAACCAGGGCCTTTTCGACGCCTTCGGTGGCGGCCATGAATAGCCCGTAGAGGGCGAACAGGGCGTACAGCCAGAAGCCGTCGGTCGCCAAGCTGCCGAGGGTGACGTAGAAGACGCCGTAGGCCAGGTAGCCGCCGACCAGCAGGCGCAGCCGGCCGAAACGGTCGGAGAGCGCCGACAGCGGCGTCGAGAACAGCGCGGCGACGGCCGACACCGCGGCCCACAGTAGCGGCACCTCCGCCTCGCCGACGCCCAGTTCGCGTGCCCGCAGCAGAAGGAACATGTTGGACGAATTGCCCAGTGTGAACAGCGCGACGACCGCCAGGTAGCGGCGGAAGGCCGGCGGCATGTCGGCCAGCCGCCAGTCGAAGGGGGCGCTGGCGGCGGCTGCTTCGTGTTCCGGCTCGCGCAGGGCGAGGGCGAGCAGCAGGCAAAGGAGGGCCGGCACCAGCGACCACAGGAAGACGTCGCGCAGCGGCATGCCGCCGGCGAGCAGCGCCGCCGCGACGAGCGGGCCAACGATGGCGCCGCCGTTGTCCATCGCCCGGTGCAGGCCGAAAGCCAGTCCGCGCTGCGTTGCAGGGACGCTGGCTGCCAAAAGCGCATCGCGCGGCGACGAGCGCAGGCCCTTGCCGATGCGGTCTGCGAAGCGGATGCAGAGCAGGGCCGGCCAACTGGCGACCAGGGCAATAAGCGGCCGCACGAAGCCGGCCAGGGCGTAGCCGAAAACGATCCACGGCTTGGCGCGTCGGGTGCGGTCGAAGATCACGCCGGAAAACAGCTTGAGCAGGCTGGCCGTTGCCTCGGCCACCCCTTCGATCAGCCCCAGCACCTTGGGGCCGGCCATCAGCACCGAGGCGAGGTAGATCGGGATCAGCGGATAGAGCATGTCGCTGGCGGCATCGTTGATCAGGCTGATCAGGCCGATCAGCCAGACGGTGCGGGGCAGGGAGCGCAGGGTGGCGAGCATGGTGACGACAGCATGCCAGATTGTCCGCGCTTGCGTGTCCACTCCCGGCGCAAGACGCGGCTGGCCGTGGCCATCGCCGTTCGTGGGCGGACGGCGCAACTCCCGGCGGTCGGCAAGGTCGAATTTGCTGGGCATGGACAAGAAATGCCTTTTCCCCAGGCAAGTGAACCGACCGGGCGGGGAGCGCCCGATGCGAGGATTTCGGATGAAGTTTGCAACGACATATAGCCCCGGCGTCGCGCCGGTCCCGGCCGTGCCGACCGACAAGGCCACGCAGGAGCGCGTGCTGTCGATCCGCACCTGGTGCGACAAGCTGCTGTCGTTCCAGACTACGCGCAGCAAGAGTTTCCGCTTTCAACCGGGGCAGTTCGTCCGGCTCGGCCTGGCGGGAGTGGCGGGCGACATCGTCTGGCGTCCCTACTCGATGCTGTCGGCGAATTACGACGAGTACCTGGAATTTTTTTCGGTCCTCGTTCCGGATGGGGCTTTCTCGACCCGCCTGGCCGAACTCGGCGTCGATGAGCCGATCTACGTCGAGAAGTTGCCCTACGGCTATCTGACGACCAGCCGCTTCGTCGGCGGCGAGGATTTGTGGCTGCTGGCCAGCGGCACCGGCTTGGCGCCGTTTCTGTCCATCCTGCGCGATCCCGAGGTCTGGGAGCAATATGAAAACATCGTTCTCGCCTACAGCGTGCGCGAGGCCAAGGAACTCGCCTACCAGGAGGAAATCGCCGCGCTGGCCGAGGACGAACTGTTTGCCGATGCCAAGGCCAAGCTGCACTATGTCCCGGTCGTCACCCGGGAGGCGGTCCCCGGCGTGCTGGGGCAGCGCCTGACCACGCTGCTCACCGACGGCTCGCTGGAAAGGAAGGTCGATTTGCCCATCGACCGGGAGCGGTCGCGGCTACTGATCTGCGGCAATCCGCAGATGCTGGACGATGTGCGCGGCATCCTGCAAGCGCGTGGCCTGCGCCCCGACCGTAGCCGGGAGCCGGGAAACTTTGCGAGTGAGAACTACTGGTGAATTCAACACATGACGAACTGCTGCCCGGCGCCGTTTATCTGGTCGAGCTGTGCAGCGGCGAACAACGCCACTGGCAATATCTCGGCCCCTTCGGCCCGGAGAACCAGCGCTGGTGGGATATCGAGACCGAACACGAATTCGGCGAAGCGAGCGTGCTGTACGCCTGGAAGATCATCCAGCGGGTCGAATGAATTGGATGCACCAGCAAAAACGCCGGCCTGAGTGGCCGGCGTTGTCGGTGTGCAGCGGAGTTCCGCTTAATCCTTGATCGCTTCGAGGGTCACGTCGATGCGGACATCGTCGCCGACGTGCGGGGCGTACTTGCCGGCGTTGAATTCGGAACGCTTGACCACGGTATAAGCGTTGGCACCGATGGCGTCCTTCTTCAGCATCGGGTGCGGCATGGCCAGGAAGGAGGTGACGGTCAGGGTGACCGGCTTGGTGACGCCCTTGAGGGTCAGGTTGCCTTCGATCTTGGCCGGCTTGTCGCCTTCGAAGATGACCTTGGTGGACTTGAAGTGGGCGGTCGGGTACTTGCCGGTGTCGAGGAAGTCTTCGCCCTGGATGTGCTCGTTGAAGGTGTCGTAGCCGGTGTCGACCGACTTGGTGTCGATGGTGATGTCGACCGAGCCGGTCTTGGCGGCCTTGTCGAAGACGACCTTGCCGCTGTTCTTGTTGAAGCGCGACAGCTGGGTCGTGAAGCCGAAGTGGCTGTACGAGAAGCGCGAGAAGGTGTGGGTGCTGTCGGCGACGAAGGTTTCCGGGGCGGCGAAGGCCGGCACGGCGGCGGCGAGGGCGAGAACGAGGGTGGCGACTTGCTTCTTCATGGGGGTTTTCTCCTGTGGGGATGGGGGGTTACTTGCTGGTGGCGGTGATGCGGAACTTGATCAGGACGTCGTTGGCGACGATGTCGAACTTGGCCCAGGAGCCTTCGCCGATGGAAAAGTCGGCGCGGCGGATGGTGAAGCTGCCGTCGAACACGCCAGTATTGCCCTGGGCGGTGAAGGTGGCGGGGACGACCACATCCTGCGTCTTACCCTTGATGCTGAGCTGGCCGGCGACTTCGTACTTGTTGCCGCCGAGCGGCTTGACGGTGCCGGAAACGAACTTGGCGGTCGGGAAGGCCTTGGTGTTGAACCATGGCTTGCCGGCGACTTCCTGGTCGCCTTCGACGGCGCCGGTGTCGACGCTGGCCAGATCGACGTCGAAAGTGGCCTTGGCGGCAGTCGGCTTGGCCGGGTCGAAAGTCAGCTGGCTGGCGAATTTCTTGAACTTGCCATCGACGGCGACGCCCATCTGCTTATAGACGAAGTTGATGGCGCTCTTGTCCGGCTGGACCTGGGTGAATTCGGCGGCCTGGGCCGAGAAGGCGCTGGCCAGGGCGACGGCGAGGATGATTTTTTTCATGTCGGTTCTCCGTTTGGTGTGGGGTGTCAGTGCTTGGGCAGCATCCGGGTCAGGATGTCGTCCTTGTCGATGAAGTGGTGCTTCAGGGCGGCGCCGATGTGGCCGGCGAGCACGGCGATGAAGAGCAGGTTCAGGCTCTTGTGCACCAGGGCCAGCAGGTCGCCGACTTCCTTGTTCTTGTCGAGCAGGTCGGGCAGGGGCAGCACGCCGAAATAGACGGTCTGGAAACCCTTGGCCGAACTCATCAGCCAGCCGGACAGCGGGATGGCGATCATCAGTACGTAGAGCATCAGATGGCCGGCGTGGGCGGCGAACTGCATGATCTTCGGCATGCTGGCGGGCAGGGCCGGCGGGTGGTGCGTGAAGCGCCACAGCAGGCGGAAGGCGAGCAGCAGGAAGGCGGTGACGCCGGCCCACTTGTGCCACGAATAGAGCTTCAGCTTGTCCGGCGACAGCGGCAGGTCGTGCATGTAGAAGCCCAGCGCCAGCAGGCCGAAGAGCAGGATGGCCATCAGCCAGTGCAGGACCTTGGCGGTTTTGGTGTAGCTCATGCGTGTTCTCCTTGTTCGAATGCATAGGCGTCCATGGCGATGACGTAGTCGTCGATGCCGGCGTGGAAGCGGCGCGCCGTCGGATTCTTGCCGCCGGCCCCGAGTGCGACATAGAAGGGCAGCAGATGTTCCTCGCTCGGGTGAGCCTGCACGCCGCCCGGTGCCTGGCGGCGGTAGTCGAGCAGGGCCGGCAGGTCGCCGGCGGCGGTCTGTGTCGCCAGCCAGTCGGCGAATTCGCGGACATAGGCCGGGGTCTGGCCGCCGTTTTGCCAGGCCGCCTGGAAGTCGCGCAGGTTGTGCGTGATGCTGCCCGAGCCGACGATCAGGAAACCCTGGTCGGCCAGCGGCGCCAGGGCACGACCGAGCGCGTAGGCCTGTTCCGGGCCGCCGCCGCTCTGCACCGAAACCGGAATGACCGGCACCTCGGCGTCGGGGAACATCAGGCGCAGCGGCACCCAGGCGCCGTGGTCGAGGCCGCGTTTCGTATCGACTGCAAACGGTAGGCCGGCCTTTTCCAACGCGGCGACCACTTCGCGGGAGGCCTCCGGGCAGCCGGTGGCCGGGTAGCGGATGGCGTACAGCTCTTCCGGGAAGCCCCAGAAGTCGTGGATGGTTTCCAGGCGGTCGGCGAAGCCGACGGTGGGGACGGCCGTATCCCAGTGGGCGCTGACGATGACGATGGCGCGCGGCAGGGGCAGCTTGGCCGCCAGTTCGACCAGGGCGGCGCCGGCTGCGCCCGGGCGCAGCGCAAAGGTCGGCGCGCCGTGCGGGACGAAGAGGGCTAATTGGGTCGGGTTCATGGTGACAACTCCTGTGGCGATGGATGCACTGTATGCTCCTTTTTTGGTGCGAAATAGAGGACAATTCGCAAATCACTATTGCAGAGTTAGCAACAATGGATCGTCTCGACGCAATGCAATTGTTCGTGCGGGTGGCCGAACTGGGCAGCTTCGCCGCCGCCGCCCAGCAGATCGGCGTCGCCCGCTCCGTGGTGACGCGGCAGATCGCCGGGCTGGAGGCGCATCTGGGCATCAAGCTGATGGCGCGCAGCACGCGGCGTCTGACCCTGACCTCGGCCGGCACCGCCTACCTGGAAAAGTGCCGGGTCATCCTGAACCTGGTCGAGGCCGCCGAAACGGGCGTCGCCGAAGAGCGCCAGACGCCGCGCGGTAGCATCCGCATCAGCCTGCCGCTGAGCTACGGCCTGAAACGTCTGGCGCCGCTGCTGCTCGATTTCAGCCAGCGCTACCCGGAAGTGATGCTCGACATGGACTACACCGATCGCCGCATAAATCTGATCGAGGAGGGCATCGACCTGGCGATCCGCATCACACGGCGGCTCGACGCCGGCGACGTGGCCCGCCGCATCGGGTCCGGACGCATGCTGGTCCTCGCCGCGCCGGATTACCTGTCGCGCCATGGCACGCCACGCCACCCGGCCGAACTCGCCCACCACGTCTGCCTCGGCTACACCAATGCCGGCAGCGCGCTGGCCTGGCAATTCCTCGTCGATGGCCAGCTGGAGAATTTCCATGTGCGCAGCCGGCTGAACGCCAACAACGGCGAGGTGCTGACCGAAGCGGCGGCGCAGGGCCTGGGCATCACCTGCCAGCCGGATTTCATCGCCGACGATTTCCTGGCCACCGGTCGCGTGGTCGAAATCCTGGCCGATTTCCCGACGCCCGAACTCGGCATCTACGCCATGCTGCCCAGCAACCGCCACGTACCGCACCGGGTAAGGGTACTGATGGACAATCTGGCCGAACGCCTGGCGGCCGGCTGAGTCTGAGCAAAGGCGGCAAAGGCGCAAAAAACTTTAGGCAGCGCTGACAACCGCGGCGATGACAAAGCGTTACTATCATCAATGCAGCGAGCGGTAAGCGAAGGGCTCGGCGGTCCGCCGGCCGGTGTCAATGCGACAGAAAAAGGGGAATAGCCATGGGTATCGTGTGGACCATTCTGGTTGGACTCGTGATTGGCGTCATCGCCAAGTTTCTGCATCCGGGCAAGGACAACATGGGCTTCATCGCCACCGTCCTGCTCGGGATCGCCGGTTCCTTTCTGGCCGGCGTGATCGGCCAGGCGATGGGCTGGTACCGGGCCGGCGAGGGCGCCGGTTTCATCGCCTCGGTGGTCGTCGCCATCGTGCTGTTGGTCATTTACGGTCGCCTGCGCGACAAGGACATTTGATGAAGAAAACTTTGCTTTCCCTGCTCGCAGCCGGCCTGGCCGCCTCCGCCCAGGCCGGCGCCTTGGTCGATCTGTCGGCCGAGGCCAGCCGGCCGGCGGCCAACGACATGGTGCGGGCCAGCGTCTACAGCGAGGCCAGCGGCAGCAACCCGGCCGATCTGGCGCGCCAGGTGAACGGCAATATCGCCGAGGCCCTGAGGATCATCCGCGAGAAAAAAGGCGTGACGGTGAAGACAGGCAGCCAATCGACCTATCCGATCTACACCCAGTCCCGGAAGATCGACGGCTGGCGCATGCGCAGCGAAGTGCTGATCGAATCGAAGGATTTCGGAGCGGTGTCCGAACTGCTCGGGCGCCTGCAGCAGATGCGCCTGGCGGTGGGCGACATCAGCCAGATGCCGGCGCCGGAAACCCGCCGCCAGGCCGAGGATGAGGCCATGCGCGAGGCCATTCGTGCCTTCCAGAACCGCGCGGCGGTGGTCGGCGAACAGTTGGGCAAGACCTGGCAGATCAAGCAGATGCACATCAACCAGGGCGGCGGTACGCCGGTTCCCCTGCTGCGCGGTGCCCGCGCTGCGATGATGGCGGCCGAAGCCGCGCCGGCGCCGATCGAGGCGGGGGAAAGCACCATCACCACCAACGTCAGCGGGCAGATCGAACTGGCTGACTGATTTCGCCCGCGCTTGCGTCGGGCGTTACCGGCACCTCAGGCGAGCAGTGCGACCGCCTTGATCTGGGCGCGCAGAACCAGTCCCGGACGAATTTCCAGCTTGTCGGCCGAACGCCGGGTGATGCGGGCGAGCAGCGGTTCGCCGCCGGCCTCCAAGCGGACCAGCACGTGGCCCGGCGTGTCGGTCGGCGCCAGGTCGACGACCGTCGCCGTCACGCAGTTCAGGATGCTCGACAGGGTCTGCGGCACCAGGGTCAGGCTGATGTCGCGGGCGTGGATGCGGCAGCGCAGGAAGGTGCCGACCGCTTCCGTCCGACGCGACACGAAAATCATGCCGCCCGGGAATTCGAGGCGGGTCAGGTCGTCCGCTTCGTGCGCGGCGACGGCGGCCTCGATGACCACCCCGGCGTCGTCGGCGAAGGCGGCCGGCAGGTTGAGGCGGCTGAGCACGTTGTTGAGCGGGCCGCTGGCCACCACCTTGCCGCTGTCGAGCAGCACCAGATGATCGGCCAGGCGGGCCACCTCGTCCGGCGCGTGGCTGACGTAGATGATGGGGATGGCCAGTTCACGGTGCAGGCGTTCCAGATAGGGCAGGATTTCCAGCTTGCGTTTCAGGTCGAGCGCTGCCAGCGGTTCGTCCATTAGCAGCACCTTGGGGGCAGCGAGCAGGGCGCGGGCGATGGCGACGCGCTGGCGTTCCCCGCCCGACAGCTGCTGCGGTGAACGGTCGAGCAGGTGCCGGATGCCGAGCAGGTCGGCGACATCGGACAAGGCCAGCGTGCCGGTGTCGCCCGTCCGCTGCTGGCCGTATTCCATGTTGCCGCGCACCGAGCGGTGGGGAAACAGGCCTGCCTCCTGGAACACCACGCCGAGGGCGCGGCGGTGCGGTGGCAGGAAAAGGTCACGCGCCTCGTCCTGCCAGACCTCGTCGCCCAGCGCGAAATAGCCGTCGGGCGTCCGTTCCAGGCCGGCCATGGCGCGCAAGCAGGTGGTTTTGCCCGAGCCGGAATGGCCGAACAGCGCGGTCACGCCGCGCCCCGGCAGGTTCAGGTCGACATCGAGGGCGAAGCTGCCGCGGTCGATACGGAAGCGGGCGCGGATATCGCCGCTCATGCCGGCCTCCGCCGGGACGGGTTGAAGGTGTATAGCGCCATCAGCACCAGGAAGCTGAACAGCACCATGCCGCCGGCCAGCCAGTGGGCCTGGGCGTATTCGAGCGCCTCGACGTGGTCGTAGATCTGCACCGACACGACGCGGGTCTTGTCCGGGATGTTGCCACCTATCATCAACACGATACCGAACTCGCCCACGGTATGGGCAAAGCCGAGAATGGCGCCGGATAGGAAGCCGGGCTTGGCGAGCGGCACGGCGACCGACCAGAAGGCATCCCACGGGCTGGCGCGCAGCGTGGCGGCCACTTCGAGCGGGCCGTCGCCGATGGCTTCGAAGGCGTTCTGGATGGGCTGCACGACGAAGGGCAGCGAGTAGAAAACCGAAGCGATGACCAGGCCGGGAAAGGTGAAGGCCAGCAGGCCGAGGCCGAGCGACTGGGTCAGCTGACCGAGCGGGCCGTTCGGACCCATGACGACCAGCAGGTAGAAGCCGATCACCGTCGGCGGTAGCACCAGGGGCAGGGCGACCACGGCGCCGACCATGCCCTTGAAGGCGGAGCGGGTGCGCGCCAGCCACCAGGCGATCGGCGTGCCGACGACGAGCAGCAGCAGCGTGACCACCGTGGCCAGTTTCAAGGTCAGCCAGACGGCGGCGAGGTCGGTGCTATCCATGCGGATTTCGGGTTGAAGAAACGGTGCCCGCAGTTTACACAGGGTCGGCGCGATACCGAAGCGCCGCGAACACTGGACGGCGCGGCGCCATGGCCTGGATATTGGATTCCATGTGAATTTGATCACAGACGATTTGCCGGGCTTTGGCAGAATGAAATCACACTAGACAAACAACCCGACAAGAGAGCCCCGCCATGTCTGCCACTCACTTCAAAAACTTACGTTCGCAGCCCGCCAACGCCGCTGTCGGCAAGGGTGAGGCGCAATCCGGCCAGGATGAAATGAGCATTTTCAGCCTGCGCGACACCTTGAGCGGGATTTCCGTGCGTGAAGCCAATTTCAGCGAATTCCTCGCCGCCCTGCGCCAGCAAGGCATGCATGCCGCCAAAGCCTGATCGACCAGAGCGGCAGCGAAATACACGGGAAATCACACGGGAATTACGGAGGCGGGTCCACAGTCGCATGACGACCGGGAAAAGTGGTGCCCATGGGCAGGATCGAACTGCCGACCTCTCCCTTACCAAGGGAGTGCTCTACCACTGAGCCACATGGGCAACCTGGTGCGTCCTGACGGGGTCGAACCGCCGACATTCGCCTTGTAAGGGCGACGCTCTACCAACTGAGCTAAGGACGCGAAAGGGGCCGCATTATAACCAATCCTGTTCCAAACGGGCAGTTTTTTCTCGGTTTTATGCTGTAGTGCCTTTTTGTGGCCGCCGGTAGCGGTGCTGCTGCGCGACCGCATTGCCGGGGGAGATTTTCCCTAATCGACATTCCAAAGGCCGGCGGCTATTCTTCGGCCCATTCTGAGAAGCGAGGGGATGTCCGATGGAAGGTAGCGAAGGCGTGGTTCACGCCATGTTGATCCTGAAAACCATGATGTTCCTGCTGCTCGGTGGCCTTGCCGCCTTGTGGGCCACATGGAAGCTCAAAATTCCGGATATCGCGATCTACCTGCTGCTCGGCATCGTTCTCGGTCCGTCGATTCTCGGCGTTTTTTCGGTGCATCCGGATTCGACCATCAACCAGTTGCTGCTGGTTTTCGGTGCCGCCACGCTGTTGTTCGAAGGTGGCATGTCGATCCAGTTCAAGGTGCTGAAGCGGGTGATCGTTTCGGTGGTCAATCTGGCGACGCTGGGCGTCGTGGTCACCGCGCTGATTACCGCCGTTGCCACGCATTATCTGCTCGGGCTCGACTGGCTGTACGCGTTGCTGCTCGCCGCCGTCATCGCCTCCACCGATCCGGCCACGCTGGTGCCGGTCTTCCGTCAGGTTCCCATTCGCGACCATGTCCAGCAGACGGTGGTCACCGAATCGGCGTTCAACGATGCGACGGGCGCCATCCTGACTTTTTCGGTGCTCGGTATCGTCATGGGCAGCAGCGGCGAATTTTCCTGGGGCGGTGCGCTCGGCGGGCTGCTCTGGCAGGCTTTCGGCGGGGCGCTGATCGGTACGGCGCTGGCCTATGCCGCGGCCTATGGCGTATCGCGTTTCGACTGGCTGAAAGGCTCGGAACCGGTATTGCTGCCGCTGCTGATCGCCGGCTCCTATTTGGTCGCTACCGACGGCGTGGTCGCCATGGGGCAACTGGCCGGCATGCATATCGAGGCGGCCAGCGGTTTCATGGCGGTTTTCTGCTGCGGCCTGGTGTTCGGTAATGCCGACGCGCTGGGCTGCGAGGTGCCGGATGGCGACTTGAACGAAATGCACAGCTTCCTGGCCCATGCCGCGCTGATGCTGCGTATGTGCATCTTCCTGCTGCTCGGTTCGCAGGTCGATTTCGCCGTGCTGGGCAAATACTGGCTGCCGGCCCTGGGCGTGGTTGCCGTCTTCATGCTGATCGCCCGCCCGGCGACCGTGCTGGCCAGCTGCTTGCCAGACCGTCGTGCCGGCTGGGTCAAGGAAGACTTGCTGTTCATGTTCTGGACGCGGGAAACCGGCGTCATTCCGGCAGCCCTGGCGGGCTTTCTCAGCGCTGCGCTGACCTCGCGCGGCCGGGATCTGGCGGCCAGCGCCGATGCCGCTACGCAAGCGACCGGTCAGGCCTTGCTGCAACTGGGGCCGATGATTTCGTCCGTGACCTTCATGGCCATCCTGCTCACCATCCTGCTGCAGGCGACGACGACGCGCTGGCTGGCGGCGCGGCTCGGTTTGTTGAAATAGGCCGGAGCATTCCGGGCAAGGAATCACCGATATTCCTGATCAAGGCGGCGCCAGCCGCCTTTTTGTTTTGACCTGCCGGCTGGTTCCAGTCAGGTCGGCGTGCTAGATTGCCGGCAGCTTGAAAATGATCGGGCGCATCCTTAGCCGCCCCTGGGGGAATCATGCAGTCACGTCAGGCCCTGTCTACGCTGACACTGGGCGCCATCGGCGTCGTTTTTGGCGATATCGGCACCAGCCCGCTCTATGCGCTGAAGGAAATCTTCAACGGCCATCATCCCATACCGGTGACCCCGGAAAACATCCTCGGCATCCTGTCGATGGTGTTCTGGTCCATCGTGCTGCTGGTTTCGCTGAAATACGTGCTGATCATCATGCGTGCCGACAACCGCGGCGAGGGCGGCTCGCTCGCCTTGCTCGCCCTGGTCACCGACCGGGCCAAGAATCCCCGCCTGGCCTGGGTGATCACCTTGCTCGGCATCTTTGCCGCCGCGCTGTTCTACGGCGACAGCATGATCACGCCGGCGATTTCGGTGCTTTCCGCTGTCGAGGGAATGGAACTGGTGACGCCGGCCCTCAAGCCCTACGTCATCCCGATCACGCTGATCATCCTGACCGGGCTGTTCTTCATCCAGAAACGCGGCACCGGCTCGGTCGGCCTGTTCTTCGGGCCGATCATGACCGGCTGGTTCGCCATTCTCGGCCTGCTCGGCGTGCTCCAGATCATGCACAATCCGGGCGTGCTGGCAGCGCTGAACCCGCTGTTTGCCCTGGTTTTCATCGGCTCCTATCCCTGGCTGGCCTTCCTGGCGCTCGGCTCGGTGGTGCTGGCGGTGACCGGCGGCGAGGCGCTGTATACCGACATGGGGCATTTTGGGCGTTTCCCGATTCGACTGGCCTGGTTTGGCTTCGTCATGCCGGCGCTGGTCCTCAACTACTTCGGCCAGGGCGCGCTGCTGCTCGCCGAGCCGGAAGCGATCCAGAATCCCTTCTTCCATCTGGCGCCGGACTGGGCGCTGATCCCCATGCTCGGACTGGCCACCCTGGCCACCGTTATCGCGTCGCAGGCGGTCATTTCCGGCGCCTTCTCGGTGGCCCGCCAGTCGGTGCAGATGGGCCTGCTGCCGCGCATGCAGATCATCCATACGTCGGGTCACGAGGAAGGGCAAATCTATGTGCCCTTCACCAACTGGAGCCTCTATCTGGCTGTCGTGGCGCTGGTCATCGGCTTCAAGTCCTCGTCCAACCTGGCTGCCGCTTACGGTATCGCGGTGACCGGGACGATGCTGATCGACACTATCCTGGTCGCCTTCGTCATGGTGCTGATGTGGAAATGGCATTGGCCGCTGGTGGTCGTGGTGGCCGGCTTTTTCCTGACCGTCGATATCGCCTTCTTCGCCGCCAATGCCATCAAGATTCCGGAAGGCGGCTGGTTCCCGATCGCCATGGGGCTGATTTCCTTCAGCGTGCTGACCACCTGGCGCCGTGGCCGTCGCCTGGTGTCGCAGGAAATGGCCAAGCTGAGCATACCGATGGAGGACTTCATTACCGCCATCGACGATGTACATCGCGTCAATGGCACGGCGGTGTTCATGACCAGTTCCAAGGAAGGCGTGCCGCCGGCCCTGTTGCACAATCTGAAGCACAACCAGGTGCTGCATGAGCGCGTCGTGCTGGTTACCGTGCAAACGGCCGGTACGCCGCACGTCAACGACATGGACCGCATCTATATCCACCGCATGGGCAAGGGCTTCATGCGCATCATCGTCCGCTACGGCTTCATGGAAAGCCCGGACATTCCGGCGGTGCTTGAACTGTGCAAGCATCAGGGCGAGCGCTTCGACTTGATGGAAACCACTTTCTACCTGTCGCGTGAAACCATCGTGCCATCGATGACCCGGCGGATGACGCTGCTTCGGGCCCGACTGTTCGCCGTGATGTCCAAGAACGCGACCAGCGCCAGCGATTTCTTCCAGATTCCCACCAACCGGGTCGTCGAACTGGGGACGCAGCTGGTGATCTGAGCGCCGTAATCGGCTCCAAGCAGCAAAAAGGCAAACCATGCAGGTTTGCCTTTTTGTTTTTGTTCGATGGAATTGAGTTTTTATCGATTTTGGTGAATCATCCAGAGCCATGGTGGACCGACTCATACGCCCTGCAGGCGCAGCTTCCGCAGATCAGCTTCAGCTTTCCGAGCTGATTTCGGCGCTTAGCCATGCGCTGGATATTACCGAGGGGCAGCCGGAAGGGCATTGCATCCGCTGCTGCTGGATCGGCATGCATATCGGCCGTCGCCTCGGCCTCACCGATGATGCATTGTGGAGCCTCTACTACACGTTGTTGCTCAAGGACCTCGGCTGCAGCAGCAATGCGGCGCGTATCTGCGAGCTGTATGCGACCGATGACCTCAGTTTCAAGCGCGATTACAAGACGGTCGGTGACAGCCTGCCGCAGGTGCTGCGCTTCGTGCTCGGCCACACCGGGCTAAAAGCGCCGCTGGCCGAGCGTTTCCGTAGTTTCCTGACCATCGTTCGCCAAGGTGACGAGATTGCTCAGGAGCTGATTTCCACGCGCTGCCAGCGCGGCGCCGAAATCGCTCGTCTGCTGCGTTTTCCCGAGAGCGTGTCGGCCGGCATCTACAGCCTGGATGAGCACTACAACGGGCAGGGCCGGCCGCAGCGGCTGGCTGGCGAGGCGATTCCGCTATTTTCGCGGATTGCGCTGCTCGCCCAGGTGGTCGATGTCTTCCATACGGCCGGTGGCCCGCAGGCGGCGCTGGACGAAGTGCGCGGCCGGGCAGGGGGGTGGTTCGATCCGATCCTGGTCGATATTTTCGATGCCATCGCTGCCGATGAGTCGTTCTGGAAAACGCTCGCTTCGCCAGAGGTGACGAGCGCCGTGCTGGCCCTGGAGCCGCCGGCGCACAGCGTGGCGCTGGACGACGACTACCTCGACGACATCGCCACCGCTTTCGGCCAGGTGGTCGACTCGAAAAGCCCCTACACCAGCGGCCACAGCGCCCGCGTCGCCTTGTACACCGATCTCATCGCCGAGACCATGGGCCTGTCGCCGGAACGCCGCCGCTGGCTGAAACGCGGCGCCTTGCTGCACGATGTCGGCAAGCTGGGCGTCAGCAACAGCGTGCTCGACAAGCCGGGCAAGCTCGACGCCGACGAATGGGCGGCGGTGCAGGCGCATGCCGCCTATACCGAAGCCATCCTGTCGCGCATCGGCGCCTTCGCCGAACTGGCGCGCGTCGCCGGTGCCCACCACGAACGCCTCGACGGCAAGGGCTATCCACGCGGCGTGTCGGCCGACCAGATCTGCCTCGAAACCCGCATCATCACCACCGCCGACATCTTCGACGCCATCACCGCCGAGCGCCCCTATCGCGGCGCCGTGCCGATTCCGAAAACGCTCGAGATCATGGCCGAAAACGTCGGCACAGCCATCGATCCCGGCTGTTTCGCAGCCTTGAAGAAGGCCATCGCCCGCTTGCCGGCCTGAGCGTTTGCGCCAAGGTTTTGGCGTTCACCCGGTAAAATAGACGTTTTGCTCGCCGGCCAGTCCGGACAAGGTTTCATCGCATGACTACTGATATCAAAGTGCCGACCGTCGGCATTGTTTCCCTAGGTTGCCCAAAAGCCGGCAGCGACACCGAACGCATCCTGACCAAGCTGCGCGCCGAGGGCTACAACCTGTCGCCCAACTACGACGATGCCGACCTGGTGATCGTCAATACCTGCGGCTTCATCGATGCCGCGGTCGAGGAATCGCTCGATGCCATCGGCGAAGCGCTCAACGAAAACGGCAAGGTCATCGTCACCGGCTGCCTGGGCGCCAAGGGCGACATCGTGCAGTCGACGCACCCGTCCGTGCTCGCCGTCACCGGCCCGCATGCCGCCGACGAAGTGATGGGCTATGTGCATCAGCACCTGCCCAAGCCGCACGACCCCTACACCGACCTGGTGCCGCCGCAGGGCGTGCGTCTGACGCCGGACCACTTCGCCTACCTGAAGATTTCCGAAGGCTGCAACCATAGCTGCACCTTCTGCATCATCCCGTCGCTGCGCGGCCCGCTCGTCTCGCGGCCGGTCGGCGACGTGCTGGCCGAAGCCGAGAACCTGGCCCGCGCCGGCGTCAAGGAATTGCTGGTCATCTCGCAGGACACCTCGGCCTACGGCGTCGATCTGAAATACCGCACCGGCTTCTGGGGCGGCAAGCCGGTGAAGACCCGCCTGAAGGAATTGTGCGAAGCCATGGCGCAGTTCGGCATCTGGGTCCGCCTGCACTACGTCTATCCGTATCCGTCGGTCGACGACGTGATTCCGCTGATGGCCGAGGGCAAGATCCTGCCCTACCTCGATGTCCCGTTCCAGCACGCCAGCCCGAAGATCCTCAAGGCCATGAAGCGCCCGGCATCGGCCGAGAACACGCTGGAACGCATCGCCAAGTGGCGCTCGATCTGCCCGGAAATTGTCATCCGTTCGACCTTCATCACCGGCTTCCCCGGCGAAACGGAAGAGGATTTCGACCAGTTGATCCAGTTCCTGGAAGACGCCAAGCTCGACCGCGTCGGCGCCTTCGCCTATTCGCCGGTCGAAGGGGCCAAGGCCAACGAAATCGAAGGCCTGCCGCCGGAAGAGGTGCGCGAGGATCGTCGCCGCTGGCTGATGCAGGTGCAGGAAGACATTTCGGCCGAGAAGCTGGCCGCCAAGATCGATACCGTCATCGAAGTGCTGGTAGACGAGGTGGACGAGGAAGGCACCATCGCCCGTTCCAAGGCCGATGCGCCGGAAATCGACGGCCTGGTCTACATCGACGGCCATTTCGACGCCCAGCCGGGCGACTTCCTGCAGGTCAAGGTCATCGATGCCGACCACCATGACCTCTACGCCGAAATCGTCTGACCTGATATCCACCCTGGTCGGCATCGTCGGCGCCGCGCAGGTGCTGAGCGAGCCGGCCGATATCGCGCCTTTCGTCACCGACTGGCGCGGCCGTTACCGCGGGGCGGCGCGCTGCGTCGTCCGGCCCGGCAGCACCGCCGAAGTGGCGGCCGTGGTCAAAGCCTGCGCCGAGGCCGGTGTGGCTATCGTGCCGCAGGGCGGCAACACCAGCCTGTGCGGCGCGGCGACGCCGGATGTGGCGGGCGCCGCAGTCGTTCTCAGCCTGGGGCGACTCAATCGCGTTCTGGCTGTCGATACCCGCAACAACACCATCACCGTCGAGGCCGGCTGCACCCTGGCCGCCGTGCAGGAAGCGGCGTGCGCCGTCGACCGGCTGTTTCCGCTGGCGCTGGCTTCGGAAGGCACTTGCCAGATCGGCGGCAACCTGTCGACCAATGCCGGCGGCGTACAGGTCCTGCGCTACGGCAACACCCGCGAACTGACCCTCGGCCTGGAAGTCGTGCTGCCCAGCGGCGAAGTCTGGGACGGCCTGCGCGGTCTGCGCAAGGACAATACCGGCTACGACCTGAAGCACCTGTTCATCGGCGCCGAAGGAACGCTCGGCGTGATCACCGCCGCCGTGCTCAAGCTCTTTCCGCTGCCGAAGCGGCAGACGACCTGCTGGCTGAATGTTGCAACGCCGGCTGCGGCGGTCGATCTGCTCACGGCCGCCAAATCGGTCTTCGACGCCCAATTGACCGCTTTCGAGCTGGTTTCCGAAAACGCCCTGCAACTGGTCCTCAAGAACATCCCTGGCAGCCAGCGGCCGGGTGTGGTCAGCCCATGGTGCGTGCTGGCCGAGTTCTCCGACGCCGAGCCGGCCGCCGTCGAGGCCTGGCTGGCTGCACGCTTGGTGTCCGGCGAGGTGGGTGATGGGGTGGTGGCCGCCTCCGAAGCGCAGGCCGGCAAGCTGTGGGCCTTACGCGAAAACATTTCCGAAGCCCAGAAGATCGAGGGCATCAGCATCAAGCACGACGTGGCGGTGCCGGTGTCGCGCATCGCCGATTTCCTGGCCGCCGCCGATGCGGCGCTGAGCCAGGCCTTCCCGGGAATCCGCGTCGTCGCCTTCGGCCACGTCGGGGACGGCAACCTGCATTACAACCTGTCCAAACCCGATGCCCTGGACAACGCGGCTTTTCTTACCAGCCAGCCGCAGGTTAATCGCCTCGTGCATGATGCCGTCCATGCCCTCAACGGCTCGATTTCCGCGGAGCACGGTCTGGGGCAGCTGAAGCGCGAGGAAATCCTGCGCTACAAGAGCCCGGTCGAAATGGCGCTGATGCGTTCGATCAAGCAGGTGCTCGATCCACATGGCCTGATGAATCCGGGCAAGGTGCTGTGATCGGCCGGCCCTGACTACGCGGCGTCGGCTAGGCTTTCTTCGGCGGGCAGCGCGAAGGGGATGGCGAAGCTGAACACGCTGCCTTTGCCGGGTGTGCTGACGATGCGCAATTCTCCACCCAGCAATTCGACCAGACGGCGCACGATCGCCAGCCCGACGCCAAGACCGCCATGGCGGCGGATACTTGAGCCATCGGCTTGGACCAGCAACCCTTTGATCGCCTTCAGGGCATCCGGTGCAATGCCGGAGCCGGTGTCGCTGACGGCGAATTCGACCCAGGCCGTGCCGCCGTCGTACCGATGCAGGCGACAGGCGACGCTGACCGTGCCGCGTTCAGTGAACTTGATCGCATTGGCGACTAGATGGCGCAGGGCATCAGTCAGGCAATCGCTGTCGCCAACCACGACGGCAGGCAGGGCAGGGTCGGAGTCGAGCACCAGCGCGATGCCTTTAGCCGAAGCCTGGCTCTGGTGTCCGAAGATCGTCCGGGAAAGTAGTTCGGCGGTGATGAAGGGGGCGGCTTTCGGCTTGACATGTCCGGCTTCAAGCTCGGAAAGGCGGATCAGATGGTTGATCTGCGTCATCAACAGATCGGACGACTGGCGCAGGTGGCCGAGCAGTTCCTGTTGTTCCGCCGAGGCATCGAGCGCGAGGATGTCGGCAATACCGATGATGCCGTTCATCGGGGTGCGCAGTTCATGGCTGATGTTGGACAGGAACTCGGTCTTGGCACGCAGCGATTGCTCCGCCGCTGCACGCGCATGGGCGAGATGCTGCGCCAGCCGGGCCTGTTCCTGTTCCAGCCGGATCGAGTCGTGCAGTGCCTGGTTGAAGAACTGGGCGCTGCGCGTCACGGCAACCAGGAAAATGAGGCTCATCAGCGTAAAGGCGATGCCCAGGCTATCGACGCTGAAAGCGCAGAAAGCGACTGCGGTGATGACAGGCCAGGCGTAGCAGCGGAAAGCGGTGAGGTCGGCCGCCACCGCCTGGACGGCGCCGGCGACCATGCCGGCCATGACGAAAGCGGTGAACAGCTTGAAGATTGGATCGCCGGCGGTCATGAACATGACCGTGCCCCCGGCCCAGGCGATGCCGCCGAGGGTGGCGCCGATAATCGCCCGCTGCCGCCAGAAAGCAGCCTGGGCGTCACGTTGCGCGCCATCGAGCTGCCGATAGCGGCGGTCGCCGACGAGGCGCAGCGCGGCGATGACCAGGGCGACAGTGGCCCAGGCGGCCAGGTACTCGGTGGCGACATACGGCGCACCGATCCAGACCAGAAGCCCCGCATTCAGAATCGAGACAATCTGCCCGATACGCAGATTGCGATAAAGCAGCGCTACCTGCGGCCCGAGTACACCCGCCTCCTGGCTGAGCATCAATTGAGCGCTCGTCCTTCGCTGGCGGCGAACAGGGCGGCCACGTCATCCGGCGAGAAGCGGTATTCGCGATTGCAGATGTCGTCGCGGATCAGGATTTCACCGTGTTCTGCCAGGATGGATTCGGCATCGGCGCGGCCGATGCTGCGGATCATGTCGCGCACCTTTTCCCAGTCTTCCGGACAGTAGTAGGCGACCGGCAGCGGGTCGTAGAGGCGGATGCCATGGGCCTCGATGTCCTCGTGGAAGAGGCGGCCGAGCAGGCTTTCGGTATCCAGTTCCAGCAATTCGGCGGTCTTCACCGTCGCTGCCAACTGGGTGACGCGGGACCAGCCGTCAGGATCGCGGGTGTCGGCATCCGGCATCTTCTGCAGGAACAGGCAGGCGGCAGCGCGCGGGCTCGCCGTGGCGAAGAGGCGCGAGGGCTGCTGCTCCGATTGCTCCAGATAGTGCTCGAAGATGCCGGCGATGCTGTCGCCGAGCAGCGGGACATAGCTCTGGTAGGGCTGGCGGGCGGTCGGCAGGTCGAGGCTCATCAGCAACTGGCCGCCCTGGTGGGCGCCCAGCAATTCCGGCACTGGCGCCGGCAAAACGACCGGATTGCTGCGCGCCATGCCGCGCATCTGCAGTTGCTCGTTGCAGTCCATGACCAGCAGCTGGATCGGGCCGCCGCCACGCAATTGCAGGGTCAGGCGTCCGGGCTGTTTCAACTGGGCGGCGATCAGCGCCGTGACGGCAGCCGTTTCGCCCAGCAACTGCGCCACGGTGGGCTGGTAGTCGCGGTCGGCCTGCATGTGCTGCCAGGCATCGCCGAGATGGACCACGGCCCCGCGGATGTCGAGGCCTTCGAACAGGAAGCGGCGAACGAAGCTGTCGCTCATTTCAATTGCGCCGCATAAGTGTCGGGGGTGAAACCGACCATCAGCTTGCTGCCGGTGTCGAGTACCGGACGCTTGATGAGCGCCGGGTACTGGGCCATCAGCTTCAGGGCTTTCTGCTCGTCAACGCCGGCACGTTCGTCATCGGTCAGCTTTTTCCACATCAGGCCGCGCGTGTTGAGGAGCTTTTCCCAACCGGCGCGGGCCGCCCAGTCGGGCAGATTGGCCTCGGCGACGCCGGCCTTCTTGTAATCGACGAATTCGTAATCGACGCCATTGTCGCCCAGCCAGTTCATGGCCTTCTTCATGGTGTCGCAGTTCTTGATGCCATAGATGCGGATGGCGGACATGGACGTTCTCCGTTGATGCTGTTGATGCCGAAACGACGCGATTATCTCAGTTTTTGTGCCAATGCCTTGTGGCACCGATTCAGACGGGCGCGCTGTCACAGCCATAGTCGATTTCAGGTGTCGCTCGTTAGCGCATTGGCAAGGAATACCGCTGCTGACTAAACAACAACTATTGGCGACAAAAAGAGAAGGCCCTCGGGGCTATACACCAAACCAAGGGCCTTGCCAGAAGCTAACTCCTGCAATCGTCTACGCGCCCACTCCGCAGAGTGTTTTGGCCAAGTGCATGGACTAATCGACTTAACTTGCTGGTGATCGTTAGGCTATGGAAGCGGAGAGGAGTTCCGGTGAATGGCTTTAAAAAAGCGGCTTTGCAGCCGCTTTTTTCGATTTCTTCTACCGGCATTTACTTCCGGAGTTTGGCGAAGGCCGCTGCCATCGCGTTGCCGGAAGGCGCCGGGCCGCTGCTGCGTTGCTGCTGGCGCGGGTTCGCGTTGCCGCGATTGGCCGGTGCATTGTCGGGGCGCTTGCCCTGCGTCGGTTCGTCTCCCATGCACATGGTCAGCGCGATGCGCTGGCGTTGCAGGTCGACTTCCAGCACTTTCACTTTCACCACCTGGCCGGCCTTGACCACTTCGTGCGGGTCCTTGACGAAGGTGTTGGACAGCGCCGAGACGTGCACCAGGCCATCCTGATGGACGCCGATATCGACGAAGGCGCCGAAGGCGGCGACGTTGGTGACGACGCCTTCGAGAATCATGCCGGGACGCAGGTCGCTGACCTTTTCGACGCCGTCGGCGAAGGTCGCCGTCTTGAATTCCGGGCGCGGGTCGCGGCCGGGCTTTTCCAGTTCCTTGAAAATGTCCTGCACGGTCGGCAGGCCGAAGCGGTCGTCGGTAAACTTGCTGGCGTTCAGGCTCTTGAGCAGACGGCCGTCGCCCATGATTTCCTTGATCGGCTTCTTCAGGTCGACAATGATCTTCTCGACCAGCGGGTAGGCTTCCGGGTGCACCGACGAGGCGTCGAGCGGGTTGTCGCCGTTCGGCACGCGCAGGAAGCCGGCGGCCTGTTCGAAAGTCTTGTCGCCGAGGCGCGGCACCTTCTTCAGGTCGTCGCGCGAGCGGAAGGCCCCGTTGGCGTCACGGTAGCCGACGATATTGGCGGCCAGCCCGGCATTGAGGCCGGAAATGCGGGTGAGCAGCGGTACCGAGGCGGTATTCACATCGACGCCGACGGCATTCACGCAGTCCTCGACCACGGCGTCGAGGTTGCGCGCCAGCTTGGTCTGCGACACGTCATGCTGGTATTGGCCGACGCCGATCGATTTCGGCTCGATCTTGACCAGTTCGGCCAGCGGGTCCTGCAGGCGACGGGCGATCGACACCGCACCGCGGATCGATACGTCGAGGTCGGGGAATTCCTTGGCCGCCAGTTCGGAGGCAGAATAGACCGAGGCGCCGGCTTCCGAGACGACGATCTTGGTCAGGCGGGCTTCCGGGTACTTCTTCATAACGTCCAGCACCAGCTTGTCGGTTTCGCGGCTGGCCGTGCCGTTGCCGATGGCGACCAGCGACACGCCATGCGTGGAGGCCAGGCGAGCGATGGTCGAGATGGAGCCGGCCCAGTCGTTGCGCGGCTCGTGCGGGTAGATAGTGGCGGTGTCGAGCAGCTTGCCGGTGGCGTCGACGACGGCGATCTTGCATCCGGTGCGGATGCCGGGGTCGACGCCCATGGTCACGTGCTGGCCGGCCGGGGCGGCGAGCAGCAGGTCCTTGAGGTTCTTGCCGAAGATGCGGATGGCTTCTTCCTCGGCCCGTTCGCGCAACTCGTTCATCAGTTCGAGTTCGAGATGGGTATAGACCTTGACCTTCCAGGTCCAGCGCACGGTGTCTTGCAGCCACTTGTCGGCCGGGCGGTTCTGGTGCTTGATGCCGTAGCGGGCGGCGATTCGCTGCTCGCAGGGATTGGGGCCGGGCTTGATGTTCTCTTCGTCGAGTTCCGAGTCGAGCACCAGCGTGACGCCGAGCACGCCCTCGTTGCGACCACGCAGCAGGGCCAGGGCGCGGTGCGAGGGCATGTTGGCAATCGGCTCGGCGAAGTCGAACCAGTCGCGGAACTTGGCGCCCTCGGTTTCCTTGCCTTCGACGACCTGCGAGCGGACGTGGCCATGTTCGTTGAGGTATTCGCGCAGGCCGCGCAGCAGGTCGGCATCCTCGGCGAATTTTTCCATCAGGATCTGGCGGGCGCCGTCGAGCACCGCCTTGGTGTCAGCAAAGCCGGCCTCGGCGTTGAGGTACTTTTCGGCTTCGTCTTCCGGCGCTAGTTCCGGGTTTTCCAGCAGGCCGAGGGCGAGCGGCTCGATGCCGGCTTCGCGGGCGATCTGGGCCTTGGTACGGCGCTTCTGCTTGTACGGCAGGTAGAGGTCTTCCAGGCGCTGCTTCGTTTCGGCGTCATCGATCTCGGCCTTCAATTCCGGCGTCAGCTTGCCCTGTTCGTCGATGCTGGCCAGGATGGCGGCACGGCGGTCTTCCAGTTCGCGCAGGTAGCCGAGGCGCTCCTCCAGTGTCCGCAGCTGGGTATCGTCCAGGCCGCCGGTGACTTCCTTGCGGTAGCGGGCGATGAAGGGCACGGTGGCGCCTTCGTCGAGCAGGGCGATGGCGGCGTTGACCTGGGCCGGGCGTACGTTCAGTTCAAGGGCGATGCGGTGTTCGATGGGTGCGAGCATGGGTGCGGCAGTGCAGCAAAAAAGGGGGGTGAACTATGCGCAATCCGGGCGGAAAATACAACCGCCGCCAGTTCGTGTAGGATGCTGGCCAACACTATTCCAATCGAATGGAGGAGAAAGACATGAAAGTGGAAACCTATTTGTACGGTGCCGTGGAAGTCGATCCGGAAAAGGTCATCACCTTTCCCAACGGGTTGGTCGGTTTCGAACAGAGCAAGCGCTTCATGCTGGTGCATGACGAAGGCAATGCACAGCCGAACAGCTATACCTTGCAGTCGCTGGATGACTCGGCTCTGGCCTTGCTCATCGTTGATCCGGCCGCCCTCGGCTTTACCTACGAGTTGGAGCTGAACGATGTCGAGATGGCGCTCCTGCAATCGCCGGCGGCAGACGAAGTTACGGTCATGCAGGTGCTGTTCAAGAAGGAGGAGGGCGGCAAGGCAGCCATCATGCCCAGCTTGCGCGCCCCTCTGGTGATCAATACCAAGGCTCGGGTCGGTTTGCAGAAGATCATGGAAACCGTAAGCCAGAACATCTTGCTGTCCAATCTGGCGAGCACCGTTTAAAGCCGGCGATTTCCGAAACGATCAAAAGCCACGCTCGAATGGAGCGTGGCTTTTTTTCGCCCTCAGTTTCGTTGCTGCAGCCGCTTGGCGATCTGGCCATCGCAGGCATTGGTGACCCGCGTGTATTCCTCGACGGTGTCGATCCGGGCCTGCGCCGCATCGACTTTCCCGATTTCGCGTTGTACGTAGGGTAGCCAGCGCTCGTTCAGTTCGCTTTGCAGGCGGTCGGCGGCCTGACCGGCCGGGCCGCGCCAGACGGTTCCGGTGGCGAAACGGGCGTTCAGGGCATCGGTCAGGGTTTTTTCGATATCGGCCAGATGAGCCTGGTAGGTTTGTACATGGCGCATTTCGTGGTCGTGGATTTCCTTGTGGGCACAGCTGCCGGGCGGAAATTCGCGGGCGACATAGACGGTCAGCGGGCTGAAGCCGTAGGTTAGTACGATCTGCGGACTGGCGCATTCCCAGCGTCCACGGGCGTCGACCACCACTGGCGTATTGGACGCGAAACGGGCCATGGCGTTGCCCCGCGTCAGTCCGAGCACCTGCTGGCCGGGCCGCGCCTGAGCGGAACCCAGATTGGTCAGCGACCGGTAGCCGTAGGTGGTGTTGAGCGTGATCGGTGCCTCCAGCCGCTTGATGGTGACCGAAGGCTTGGGCAGGTCGGCGCACAGGTCGGCCGCCCAGCCCGGCGCGGCGAGGGCGAGCAGCGACAGGGCGACGGAAAGCCGCACGGCGCCATTAGAGCGCCTCAAGCGCGTCCCGGTAGCGGGCGGCATTGTCGACGTAATGCTGGGCCGATTGCTTCAGGCGGCCGACATCCTCGTCGCTCAGTTCGCGTACCACCTTGCCGGGCGAGCCGACGATCAGCGAACGGTCCGGGAAGACCTTGCCTTCCGGAATCAGCGTATTGGCGCCGACGATGCAGCCCTTGCCGATCACCGCGCGGTTGAGGATCACCGAGCCGATGCCGATCAGGCTGCCGTCGCCCACCGTGCAGCCGTGCAGCATGACCAGGTGGCCGACGGTAACGTCGTTGCCGATGTGCATCGGTACGCCTTCGTCGGTATGCAGCACCGAGCCATCCTGGATGTTGGTGTTGTCGCCGATGTGGATCGGGTCGTTGTCGCCGCGCAGGGTGGCGTTCCACCAGATCGAGCTGTTGGCGCCGAGGCGGATGTCGCCGATCACCGTGGCATTGGGGGCAACCCAGGCGTTGGCGCCGAGTTGCGGCTGCTTGTCGCCGAGTTTGAAGAGGGGCATGTGGTCTCCTGTATTGTGAGGTCAGGTCATCTCGTCCATCGACCAAGACAAGGCGCTAATGTTACGCTGAGAGTCCGTCGGGGATGCACTGCGGGGCAAACTGAACGAAAAGGAGTTGGCATGAATTTCCGCGCCATCAAGCTGTGGCAATGGGTGGTAATCGTGGTCGTGCTGTTGGCGGCGCTTGACTGGGCCATTCAGCGCCCGGATCCGCGCACCCGCGAACTGAATGGGGCACTTGAGGCTCAAGCCAGTCCTAAATTACGGGACTATCCCTACCAATTCCACGTATTGCGCGTCGAAGGAGATACGGCGGTGATGGCCACGCCGCGCAATTTCGACGTGCCCGCCTTCCGCATGCTGGGTGTGCTGTATCCGGATATCAACGTCAAGGATGCGAATAACCCGGCCTTCATTGCCGTCGAGCGTCTGCTCGGCCAAGTCCAGGACGAAGCCAGGAATATCGTGCTTGCCCAGCCCGGGATTAGCCAGGTGCGTTGGGAACTCGACAGGGCTTGGCTGCATCGCAAGGGCATCGAAGTCCCCGCGCGCTGAAGATCAGCCTTCCCGGGCGCCGCCGGCCAGTTTTTGCACCACCAGGCTGCCGACCATGTCGCCTTCGACGTTGACCGCCGTACGCACGGTGTCGAGTATGCGGTCGATGGGGAGCAGGATGGCGATGGCTTCGGTCGGCAGGCCAACCGATTCGAGTACCAGCACCATCGACAGCATGCCGACGCTGGGTATGCCGGGTGCCCCGATGGCGCCTAGCATGGCAACGAAAAAGACGATCAGCTGGCTGGCGATGTCGAGTTCGATACCGGCCAGGCGGGCGACGAACAGCGCGGCGGCCGCCTCGTAGAGCGCCGTTCCGTCCATGTTCACGGTCGCCCCGAGCGGCACGACGAAACTGACGATGTCCTTCTTGACGTGCAGATGCTGTTCCGTGCAGCGCAGCGTGACCGGCAGCGTGGCGTTGCTCGAGCTGGTGACGAAGGCGGTGAGCAGCGCCTCGCGCGCGCCCCTGAAAAAGCGCAGCGGCGAAACGCCGGTGATCAGCCAGAGCAGGAAGGGCAGCACGATCACGCCATGGAACAGTGTCGAGCCGATGATCACGACGATGAAGTGGCCGAGGCTGGCGAGCAGGGCGCTGTCCTGCGTGGCGACCAGTTGCAGCAGCAGGGCGGCCAGGCCGAGCGGTGCCAGGCGCATGATCCAGCCGACGACCATCAGGCAGAGTTCCTGCAGTTCGGTCATCAGGTTGCGGATATTGCGGTAGCGTTCGCCGCCGATGACCAGCGCAATGCCGAGGAACAGCGCGATGATCACGATGGCCAGGATGTCGCCCTGGGCCAGCGCCTTGAACGGATTCTGGAACAGGCCGCGCATGAACTGGGCGATATAGTCGGGCAAGGTCATCTGCCGGGCCTGGTAGCCGCGGGTGGCCTCGGCGAACATCTCCAGGTGCAGGCCTTCACCCGGGCGGAAGATGTGGGCCGTACCGAAGCCGATGACGATGGCGATGATCATGGTCAGCATGAAGAAGCCCAGCGTCGCCGTCCACACCCGATGCATCTGGTCGTGGGCGCGCAAATTGGCCACGCCGGTCACGATGGAGGCGAAAACCAGCGGCACCAGGACCATGCGCAGCAGGTCGAGGAAAAGGTTGCCGACCATCTTCGCGCCATAGAGCACGTCGCCGACCACCGGCGCCGAACCCAGCGTGGACAGCCAGCCGCCGGCGGCCAGGCCGAGCAGGCAGCCGATGACGATTTGCGCGTTCAGGGAGGGGAGTTTCATGGCGGTGGTTTGAATCGGTAATGCCCACATTTTAGTGGTCTGCTTCGTAATTATCGAAACATGAAAGCTTGTCTTTGTGCCCCTGGCGTTGTTGCTCATCCTCGCGATAGCGTCAGCTATCGCTGTGGTTCGCGCCTAGCCAGGAACACAAATCCCGCACTTTCATTTGTTCCGCCAATTACGAAGCAAACCACTAGCGGCGTTGTCGGTGGCGCCGACGGCTGGCATCATCGCCGCTTCGAATAAAGGAACCGGGAAATGAGCGATATTTCGGCCCTCACCGCCGCCGTGCAGGCCTTTCGCGATGCGCGCGACTGGCGCCAGTTCCATTCCCTGCGCAATCTGATCGTCTCGCTCAATCTGGAAGCGGCCGAACTGCTCGAACTGACGCAATGGAAGACCGATGCCGAAATCGATGCGCTGCCCGGCGAACCTAAAGCAGCCGAAGCCCTGCGCGACGAATGCGCCGACATCCTGCTGCTCCTGCTGCTGGTCGCCGACAAGGCCGGCATCGACCTCACCGCGGCGGCCTACGACAAGCTGCGCAAGAACGAAAGCAAATACCCGGTCGACAAGGCCTACGGTTCGCGGGCCAAGTACACCGAATTCAGCTAGGTAGCGCCCGAAGCGTTCAGACCGACTCGCTTTCCAGCACGAATTTGGCCCCCTCGCCCTGGGCCAGTAATTCGGTCAGGCGGGGCAGGGTTTCGTGCAGCTTCTTTTCCAGCGTCCACGGCGGATTGATGATGAACATGCCGCTGCCGTTCATGCCGAAACCGTCCTTGGCCGGCGCTTTGACCTCCAGGGTCGCATGCAGCCAGTTCTTGGCGCCGAGCGCTTTCAGGCGCCCCGGCAACTGGCGCGATTCGAGCTTGGCGAGCATCGGATACCACACCGCGTAGGTGCCGGTCGGGAAGCGCTTGAGCGCTTCCTGCAAGCCTTTGACCACGGCGGCGTAATCGCCCTTGGTTTCGTAGGAGGGGTCGATCAGCACCAGGGCGCGCCGCGGTGGGGGCGGCAGTAGGGCCTTCAGGCCGACAAAGCCGTCGCCTTCGGAGACGGTGACCGCGCGGCCGCTGCCCTTGAAGCATTCCTGCAGCAGCTTGATGTCGGTCGTGTGCATTTCAAAGACACGCAGCCGGTCGCTGTCGCGCAGCAACTGGCGGGCCAGCCACGGCGAGCCAGGGTAGTGCTTGAGCTGGTCGTCAGGATTGAGTTGGCGGACGAGGTCGACATAGTCGGTGACGGCCGGCGGCAGGCCCTTGGCGTCCCATAGGCGGCCGATGCCATCCTTGTATTCGCCGAGTTTGGTGGCGTGCGGCGATTCCAGCGCATAGCGCCCGGCCCCGGCATGGGTGTCGATGACCCAGAACGGTGCCGGCTTTTCGCCCATGTATTCGGCGATCTGAACCAGGATGAGGTGTTTCAGCACATCGGCGTGGTTGCCGGCGTGAAAGGCATGGCGGTAGCTGAGCATCGGGAAAGGGGGCCTGTATCGGTAGGGTTCATGCCCGTGGACGGCAGGGCAAGGCGCGGATTGTGCAGTGTAGCCATCCCCCGAGGCAAGCGGCAACCGCATCGCTTCGCCTCGCGGTCGGCAACTAGTCGGGCAACTGTTCGAGGGTGAAGAATTCCAGCCCGCCGTTGGCTTCCATGCAGGTGCCGAGCTTGCGGTGCAGGGAACGTCCCGGCAGGTTGATGCGGACTTTCTGGCCCGAACTGTGATGCCCCGGCTGCGTGATCAATCCGGCGTGCTTACCGTAGGCTGGCAGGCTGTGCAGGAAAATGGCCCGGCTTTCCACAGAGTCCCCGATCGCCACGTCGACCACGCTCACTTGCGGCGACATCAACTGCAGGCCGATTTCGAGCCGGACCTGGCTGGCTGAAATGCGGCGCACGAGGCAGACGTGGATCTTGCTCGACTCGCGCGGCTGCAAGGCCACGATGTCGCCGGCGCCCAGCTGTTTCTTTTCCCCGTTGATGTAGCGCAGGCGAAAACCATCCGGGCTTTCGTCGATCAGAACCCATTCGCTAGCACTTAAGCCGCGGCTGTCGTAGCGGTTGGCGGCATCCACGGCGCGGCGCGAAAAGGTATTGCCGTCGAGAAAGCTGATTACCGAGCCGAAGCCCGAAACGAGGTCGCCGCGCGGCCGGAAATGCGTGCGGCTGAAGCGCCGGGCGCTCCTGCCGCCGATAGCCACGCGCAGGGATTGCAGTATGGCGGGGGGGGCGTCCAGGTCGGGCTCGACCAGCTTGCCCGGACGTCGCGTAATGTTGCGGTCGAGGGCTGCCAGGACCTGCGAACAATCGATGAGCAGGCTGCCGAAAGTCGATACGTTCGACGGCAGGCGCGACAACGGGTAGCCCGCCGTGCCTTCGTCGGGCCGGACGAGGAAGCACGAATCAGGGTGGCGGATGGTGCCGACATCGGCCGGGAAGTCGCAGATGAAGGCATAGGCCGCCAGTTGCCGCGAGCAGGTATTGATTACTTCGAGTTCAGTGCGCGGCAGCTTGCTCGGCTCAAGATAGGCGAAGAGCAGGGCGCCGAGATATTCATGCTCGATCGGCGCGGTTTCGCCATTCAGGGGCGCGATCAGCGGTCCGCGCACCAGGCGATGGAGATCGTGCAGCGTCTGCCACGAAGTAGCCGAAGGGGCGGCGTAGGCGCGGTAGGCCAGCAGCTGGCGCCGGGCAACCATGGCCATCGCGCGCTGGATGCAGCGATGGTAGACATGGCTCATGCCGCTCTCGATCTGCCCTTTGTTGAGGCTGCGGGCGATGCCGGCATAGGCGACGGACATGCCCTTGAGCAGATTGTCGGCATGCAATGCCGCCGTCGTCACGGCGGTGGGCAGGGGCAGGACGGCCTGGGTGATGTCCTGCTCCAGCGTCGGCAGGGCGTGCTCGGCTTCCTGCCGGATATCCTCAAGCTGTTTGAAGCGCAGCTGCAGATTGGGCTGCTGTCCGATGGCGGGGAGGACGTGAGCGGCCAGCTTGGCCACGGTTTCCTGCGATGTCAGGCCGGCTACCGTATCGAGCAGGCCCCGGACTGCCGCAGCACTTTTCTGTTCGGCACTGCTCGGGCCGAACGGCAGCAACTCGCGAAGTAATTGCAGCGGGGAGTCCATGGTGTATGGGTAAAAATTGACATGCGGATTATCGGGTAAATCCGATTAATTTTCTGTGGAGAATTTCCGCATTTCGTATACTGATGCGATGAATTGGTATGAATTGTTACTTCTCGGCGCGCTGTCAGGAGGCGTGTGGTTCTGGCTGGATAGCCTCAAGGCACGCGAAATCGGGGTGCAGGCCGCGCGTAACGCCTGTGGCGAAGAGGGCTTGCAGTTTCTCGACGAAACCGTTGTCGGGCAATCCTTGAAGCTGCTTCGCGATGACGATGGCGTACTCCGCCTGCAGCGTGTTTTTGCCTTCGAATACAGCGATACCGGAAATAATCGCTGTTTTGGCAGCGTTACCCTGCTCGGCCATCGCGTCGAGATGCTATATATCCGCCCCCATCTTTACGTCGTTCCGAGTGCCCATGAAACCCTCCATTGAAGAAATCGAATTCCACGGTATTGCTGCGTTGCGCCTGAATGGCCCGCGCGGGGCCAGCGCCGTGGTCAGCAAGCTGGGCGGGCAGGTACTGTCCTGGATCACGCCAGACGGCCGCGAGCGGCTTTTCCTGTCGGACAAAGCCGTTTTCGACGGCAGCGTCGCCATCCGCGGCGGTATTCCGGTCTGCTGGCCGCAGTTCGCCGAGCTGGGTGATCTGCCCAAGCATGGTTTTGTTCGCACCCGCACCTGGCAGGCTGGCGCGCAGCGCTGCGGCGATGACTACGCACTGGCTACGTTGGAATTGTCCGATGACGAGGCCACTCGCACCCTATGGCCGCACAGCTTCCACCTCGAACTGACGGTGATGCTGGAAGCCGACCGTCTCGACCTCGAATTGAGCGTGACCAATACCGGCGGCGCCGAATTCGCCTTCACCGGTGCCCTGCATACCTATCTGCGCGTCGTCCAGGTCGAGGACGTGACGCTGGAAGGGCTGTATGGCCACGATTATCGTGATGCCGCCAACGGCGATGTCGTCATCCGCGATACCGGTACGCATATTGCCGTCGAAGCCGAAATGGACCGCGTCTATCGCCAGGTGCGCCGGCCGCAACTGCTGCAGGCCGGTAATCTCAGCCTGGCCACTCAGAGCCAGGGTTTTCACGACGTGGTGGTGTGGAACCCGTGGGTCGATAAATGCGCGACCATGGCCGACATGCCGGCCGACGGCTGGCGGCACATGCTCTGCGTCGAGGCGGTGGCCGAACAGCCGGTGGTCGTGCCGGCCGGCGAAGAGTGGTACGGCCGGCAGACGCTGGTCGCCGTCTGACCCCCGGACAAGACCACCACACAAATTTGATCTGCGTTAGGGCGGCATCGGTCTAGGCTCCGGTAGGCTCGGCCTGTCGGCGGTCGTCCATTCCGGATTGCCCCATCTTGCCCGGAGTCCCGATGAACGCTCGTCCCCTGTCCCTAGCCAGCATGCAACGCGCCCTCGGCGACGGCTGGCGGCTGGCCAACGCCACGCGCGGGGTGAGCATAGCCTACTCGGCGGTTTTCGTGCTCGGCGGCGTCGCCATCATCGGCGGCCTGCTCGCCCGCGGCTGGGCGCCTTTCGTGTTGGCTGCCGCCGGCGCCTTCATGCTGGTCGGGCCGGCCATCCTGGCCGGTTTCTTCGGCATTGCCGCAGCCTACGAGGCGGGCGGCGCGGTCGGCATGGCGGCGGTGGCTGCCGGCTTTGCCCGGGCCAGCCGGGCATTGTGGGCCCTGGCCCTGGTCTGCGGCCTGCTGTTCATGATCTTCGTCACCGATGCGGCCATTCTTTACGCCTACATGGTCGGCGATACGCCGGTCTGGCTCGCCGCCGCCATGCCGGCTGGCGATGGCGTGTCGCGTTTCGTGCTGTGGTCGGCCGTGTCCGGTGCCTTCGTCGCGTTTCTGCTGTACACGGTTTCTTCATTTGCCGTGCCCCTGCTCTGTGAGCGCCGGGCCGGCCTGGTCGAGGCGGTGGTGAGCAGCGTCAAGATGGTGCTCGGCAACTTCGTGCCGGCCCTGCTGTGGGGGCTGCTGCTCGCTGGGCTCACCATCGCCAGCGTCCTGCTCCTGCCATTACTGCCAGTTACGCTGCCGTGGCTGGCCTACGCTAGCCGTGCCCTGTATCGCGACGTGATGCCGGTCTGAGAGGGGATGCCGGCCGGAGTATAATGCGCGGTTTCCCGTATCCCTTCTGCCTGCCGTGTCCGCTCTCGACCAAGAAATCTCCCGCCGCCGTACGTTTGCCATCATTTCCCACCCCGACGCGGGTAAAACCACGCTGACCGAAAAGCTGCTGTGGTTCGGCGGCGCCATCCAGGTCGCCGGCGAAGTGCGCGCCCGCAAGGCCTCGCGCCACGCGACCTCGGACTGGATGGAGCTGGAAAAGCAGCGCGGCATCTCGGTGACCTCGTCGGTCATGCAGTTCCCCTACCGCGAATGCATGATCAACCTGCTCGACACCCCGGGCCACGAGGACTTCTCGGAAGACACCTACCGCACGCTGACCGCCGTCGATTCGGCGACCATGGTCATCGATTCGGTCAACGGCGTCGAGGCGCAGACCATCAAGCTGCTCAACGTCTGTCGCATGCGCGACACGCCGATCCTGACCTTCATCAACAAGCTCGACCGTGAAGGCAAAGAACCGATCGACCTGCTCGACGAAATCGAGTCGGTGCTCGGCATCCAGTGCGCGCCGATGACCTGGCCGATCGGCATGGGCAAGCGTTTCCGCGGCGTCTATCACCTCTACGACGACACCATCGCCTTTTTCGATCCACAGGCCGAGAAGGGCACGGCCGAGATCATCCAGGGCCTCGACAACCCGCGCCTCGACGAGCTGATCGGCACCCAGGCCGAAGAATTGCGCACCGACATTGAACTGGTGCGCGGCGCCTCGCATGCCTTCGACGCCGAGGCTTACCTGTCCGGCCAGCAGTCGCCGGTCTTCTTCGGTTCGGCGGTCAACAACTTCGGCGTGCAGAGCCTGCTCGACGCCGTAGTCGATCTCTCCCCGCCGCCCGTCGCCCGCCCCGCCGTGACGCGCAAGGTCGATCCGAACGAGGGCAAGTTCTCCGGTTTCGTGTTCAAGATCCAGGCCAACATGGACCCCAAGCACCGCGACCGCATCGCCTTCCTGCGCGTGTGTTCCGGCCGCTTCGACCGCGGCATGAAGGTCAAGCAGGTGGCCACTGGCAAGACGCTGTCGATCAACAACGCCATCACCTTCATGGCGCGCGACCGGTCGACGGCCGACGAAGCCTGGTCCGGCGACATCATCGGCATCCCCAACCACGGCACCATCCGCCTCGGCGAAACCTTCACCGAGGGCGAGGACCTGCGCTTCACCGGCATTCCGTCCTTCGCGCCGGAAATGTTCCGTCTGGCGCGCATCGGCAATCCGCTGAAGATCAAGCAACTGCAGAAGGGCTTGCAGCAGCTGGCCGAAGAGGGGGCGACCCAACTGTTCCGCCCAATTTCCGGCTCCGACATGATTCTCGGCGCGGTCGGCGCGCTGCAGTTCGATGTCGTTGCCCACCGCCTGGAGCACGAATACGGCGTGCAGGTGATCTTCGAAAGCTACAACTGCTCGACGGCGCGCTGGATCACCGGCGATGCGGCCGAACTGCGCCAGTTGTCCGACCGCTACAGCGCCAACGTTGCGCTCGACGGGGCCGACGATCCGGTCTACCTGGCGCCGAACAATGTGTACCTGAACATGGTCAAAGAAAAGTATCCCAACCTGCGCTTCCTCGAAGCGCGCGAAGTGGCCTGAGAGAGGCTTGACCATGACGATCCGGGTTCAGGAAGCGAATTTCGATATCGGTGCCGAACTGGCCGCGCTGCGTGCCGGCGATGCCCGGGTCGGCGCGCTGGCCAGCTTTCTCGGCCTGGTCCGCGACCTGAACGATGGCGCTTCCATTTCGGAAATGACGCTCGAGCACTATCCCGGCATGACCGAGAGGGCGCTTGAGGAGATCGTCGCCGAGGCGAAGGGCCGTTGGGATATCTACGACGCCTTGGTCATACATCGCGTCGGGCCCCTCAAGCCCTGCGACCAGATCGTGCTGGTCGGCGTGACCAGCGCCCATCGCGGCGAAGCGTTTGCCGCCTGCGAATTCATCATGGACTACCTGAAGACGCGCGCCCCGTTCTGGAAAAAGGAAGTGACGCCCGACGGCGGCCGCTGGGTCGATGCCCGCGACGCCGACGACAGCGCGGCAGCCCGCTGGCAGAAATAGCAAAACGCTGACAGAACAGAAATGAAAAAGGGGAGCCGCGGCTCCCCTTGTCGTTTCCAGCCGGTTCTCAGGTCCTGAAGCGCTCGACGGTCTGGTGCAGCGACACCGACAGCGATTGCAGGTGGCGGGCGGCGTCGGCCGTGTGGCGGACGGCGATCGCACTCTCTTCGGACATCTGGGCAATGGTTTCCAGCTTCTGGGCGATGTCGTTGCTGGCGATGCTCTGCTCGGCGATGGAGTCGGAAATGCCGTTGACCACATCGGTGACGCGCAGGGCGCCGTCGCGGATCTGATTGATCGAGTCGCCGGCCCGATTGGCCAGTTCGACCCCGCTGCCCACCTGTTCGACGCCGGCCTGCATGCTGCTGACGGCGTTGCGGGTACCGGTCTGGATCTTGACGACCATGTCGGTGATTTCGGTGGTCGACAGGCTGGTCCGCTCGGCCAGCTTGCGTACCTCGTCGGCGACTACGGCAAAGCCGCGTCCCTGTTCGCCGGCACGGGCCGCCTCGATGGCGGCATTGAGGGCGAGCAGGTTGGTCTGGTCGGCAATGTCCTTGATGGTATTGACGATGGAGGTGATGTGGTCGGACTGGCGACCCAGTTCCTCGACGATCTGTGACGACGACTGGACGGCGTCTGAAATCTTGCGCATCTCGTGGGCCGCATTGTGGATGACCGCGGCACCGTCCTCGGACAGCGCTCCCGCCTCGCGCGAAATGCCGTGGGCTTCGGAAGCGTTTTCCTTGACCTGGTCGATGCTGACCGCCATTTGCTCGACCGAGGCAGCCATCGACGAAGCCGCGTCGCTTTGCTGGCTGGCGCTCTGGGCGACCTCTTCCGAGGCGACGAGCAGGCGGTCCGCCGCGTCGGCAACTTGCGAGGCGTTGCTGACAATGTTCGAAATCATGTTGCGCAGCGTTTCCTGCATGGACGCGATATTGGCGAGCAGGCTGTCGTCGTTGCCGGCAGCGCGCTCGACTGGCGTCGCCAGGTCACCCGAGGCGATGCGCTTGGTGATGGCCGAGGCGACGCTGGGATCGCCGCCCAGGGTTCGGACGATGTTGCGCGACAGCAGCATCAGCGAAATGGCGATAAAGCCGCCGATACCCAGGCCCCACAGCGCCAGGCGGATAGCCTGCTCGCGGAACTTGGCGTCGACGTCGTCGATGTAGATGCCGGTGCCGATGATCCAGCCCCAGGGTTCAAAACCCTTGACGTAGGACAGCTTGGGCAGCGGGGCATCCAGCCCCGGCTTGCTCCACAGGTAATCGACGAAACCCGCCCCGTCGCGCTTGACCACATTCACGAACTCGACGAAATGCTGCTTGCCGCTGGCGTCCTTGTTGTTGGTCAGGTCCTCGCCCTGCAGTTCCGGCTTGATCGGGTGCATCACCATCTTCGGGTGATAGTCGTTGATCCAGAAATATTCCTTGCCGTCGTAACGGGCGTTGCGCAGGGCATCCATGGCCAGCTGCTGGGCGGCGGCGAGTTCCAGCTTGCCGGCCTTGACCTGTTGTTCGTAGTAGGCGATTTGCGTGTGGGCGGTTTCGACCAGGTTGCGGACCTTTTCCTTCCGGTCGTTGAGCAATTCGTTGCGGGAATTGAGCAGCACCACCGCAAACAATGCGACCAAAGCCAGGATCGTGGCGACAGTCATGGCCAACAATTTGCCCCTGAGAGTCATTCCCGAATGCGGCATCTTGTTTTCTCCTTCGTCTTACATTTTTTGGCGAAATTGCCAAAAACACTATTAATGAATTTTACACAAGCTGTAGGGTTTTTTGGCGCTGCCGGACGAGTCTGGACGTGAATTCCTCACGTTTGCGGTTGAAATTTCCAAAACGGTCCCTATCTGTCGGGTATCAGTAATTTCTTATTTGGGGAGCTTTCATGCGCCTGGACAAATTCACCACCAAATTCCAGCAAGCTCTGGCCGACGCCCAGAGTCTGGCCATCGGCGGCGACCAGCAGTTTATCGAACCGCAGCATTTGCTGCTTGCCCTGTTGCAGCAGGACGATGGTGGCACCAGTTCGCTGCTTTCCCGGGCCGGCGTCAATGTGCCCGGACTCAAGCGTGACCTCGAGCAGGCCCTGACCCGCTTGCCCAAAGTCGAAGGCCATGGCGGCGACGTCTCGGTCGGCCGTGATCTCGGCAATCTGCTCAATCTGACCGACAAGGAAGCGCAAAAGCGCGGCGACCAGTTCATCGCCAGTGAAATGTTCCTGCTCGCCCTGTGCGACGACAAGAACGAAACCGGGCGCCTTTCCAAGCAGCATGGCCTGAGCCGCAAGTCGGTCGAGGCGGCGATCATGGCCGTGCGCGGCGGGCAGGGCGTCGATTCGCAAGAGGCCGAAGGCCAGCGCGAAGCCCTGAAGAAATACTGCATCGACCTGACCGAACGAGCCGCCCAGGGCAAGCTCGACCCGGTGATCGGCCGCGACGACGAAATCCGCCGCGCCATCCAGATCCTGCAGCGGCGCACCAAGAACAACCCGGTACTGATCGGCGAGCCGGGCGTCGGCAAGACGGCCATCGTCGAAGGCCTGGCCCAGCGCATCGTCAACGAGGAAGTGCCGGAAACCCTGAAGGGCAAGAAGGTGCTGGTCCTCGACATGGCCGGCCTGCTCGCCGGCGCCAAGTACCGCGGCGAGTTCGAGGAACGGTTGAAGGCGGTGTTGAAGGAAGTGGCGCAGGACGAAGGCCAGATCATCCTGTTCATCGACGAACTTCACACTATGGTCGGCGCCGGCAAGGCTGAAGGTGCCATCGACGCTGGCAACATGCTCAAACCTGCCCTGGCGCGCGGCGAGCTGCACTGCATCGGCGCGACGACGCTGGACGAATACCGCAAGTACATCGAGAAGGATGCCGCGCTGGAGCGCCGTTTCCAGAAGGTGCTGGTCGAGGAACCGAGCGTCGAAAGCACCATTGCCATCCTGCGTGGCTTGCAGGAGAAATACGAACTGCACCACGGTGTCGACATCACCGACCCGGCCATCGTCGCTGCCGCCGAATTGAGCCACCGCTACATCACCGACCGCTTCCTGCCCGACAAGGCGATCGACCTGATCGACGAGGCGGCGGCGCGGATCAAGATGGAAATCGACTCCAAGCCGGAATCCATGGACAAGCTCGACCGCCGCATCATCCAGTTGAAGATCGAGCGCGAGGCGGTCAAGAAGGAGAAGGACGAGGCTTCGATCAAGCGCCTGGGCCTGATCGAAGATGAAATCGCGAAGCTGACCAAGGAATATTCCGACCTCGAGGAAATCTGGAAGGCCGAGAAGTCTGCCGTGCTCGGTTCGGCGCAGATCAAGGAAGAGATCGACCACCTGAAGGCCGACATTGCTCGCCTGCAGCGTGAAGGGAAGCTCGACAAGGTCGCCGAGCTGCAATACGGCAAGCTGCCGCAGTTGGAGGCCCAGTTGAAGACGGCCGAAGCTGCGGGCGACGGCGAGGCGCCGAAGAACAAGCTGCTGCGCACCCAGGTCGGTGCCGAAGAAATCGCTGAGGTGGTCAGCCGCGCCACCGGCATCCCGGTCAGCAAGATGATGCAGGGCGAGCGCGACAAGCTGTTGCACATGGAAGAACGGCTGCACAAGCGCGTCGTTGGCCAGGACGAAGCCGTGCGCCTGGTCGGCGACGCCATCCGACGTTCGCGCGCCGGCTTGGCCGATCCCAACCGCCCCTACGGCTCTTTCCTCTTCCTCGGCCCGACCGGCGTCGGCAAGACCGAGTTGTGCAAGGCGCTGGCGGAGTTCATGTTCGACTCCGAGGAGCACCTGATCCGCATCGACATGAGCGAGTTCATGGAGAAGCACTCGGTCGCCCGCCTGATCGGCGCGCCGCCGGGCTACGTCGGCTACGAGGAGGGCGGCTACCTGACCGAGGCGGTGCGCCGCAAGCCGTACAGCGTGATCCTGCTCGACGAGGTCGAAAAGGCCCACCCGGACGTCTTCAACGTGCTGCTGCAGGTGCTCGACGACGGGCGGATGACCGACGGCCAGGGGCGTACCGTGGATTTCAAGAACACGGTTGTCGTCATGACTTCCAATCTCGGCAGCCAGATGATCCAGCAGATGGCCGGTGACGACTACGGCGTGATCAAGGTGGCGGTGATGGCCGAGGTGAAGACCTATTTCCGGCCGGAGTTCATCAACCGCATCGACGAAGTGGTGGTCTTCCATGCCCTCGACGAAAAGCACATCGCCGGCATCGCGAAAATCCAGCTTGGCTATCTGGAAAAACGCTTGGCCCAGCTCGAGATGGGCATCGTCGTCGACGACAGCGCGCTGGCCGAACTGGCGCAGGCCGGTTTCGACCCGGTCTTCGGCGCCCGGCCGCTCAAGCGGGCCATCCAGCAGCAGATCGAGAATCCGCTGGCCAAGGCCATCCTGGAAGGCCGCTTCGGTGCCAAGGACACGATCAACGTCAGCTGCGAAAACGGCATCATGCGTTTCAGCAAGGGCTGAGCGCGCTCCCTGCCGAAATCAAAAAGGGCGATGCCGCAGCATCGCCCTTTTTATTGGTTGGGGCTGCTTGATCAGCAGCGTCCCTTCTTGGCCTGCCCCGGCGGGCAGTGGCCGCCGTCCTGGTGCGGCACACCGTTGTCGCGGCGGCCGGTGTAGTAGCGCTCCCCCCGGTGGCCGTCATGGCGCCGCCAATAATCCGGATCGCGGTACTCGTAACCATCCCAGTAATAGCCACGGGTATCGCGGGTACCGAAGGTGACGCTCACCCCCGGCGCATCGATACGGACATTGCCGAGATTGACGTTGATATCAGCCGCAATGGCCAGCAGCGGGGCGGCCGCGAGCAGGGTGGTGATCAGTATTCTTTTCATATGACTCTCCTAGGGGATTGCTTGGCTGACAACGTGCCGGCCGTAGTTGTTTCTTTCCATTACCCGGAAATGATAGCGGACTGCGGGGCATCCGTGGAACCCGGGCTGCGTCCGGCTGCACACCACTGCGGCGTGGCGGTCAGGCGGCTACCACGAACTTGCAAACTTCGCTTGAATACTCGCGAAGAAACGCTTGCTTGTCAGGCAGCGGTTCCGTGCTGTGCGGCGGCGGCAGATCCATGAATGAGAAATGACCGGCACCGGAAGTGATGCGAACATCCACCGTTTGCCGATCGCGCATGGCATCAGCCAGCCATTTGGTTTGCGCGGGTGGCGTAATGCCATCCTCGGAACCAACCCAGGCCAGAATCGGAAGCCGCACCGCAACAAGCGCCCCCGGAGCCTGGAAGAACCCGGTAGGTGGTGCCAGTAGCGCAAGGCGGGTTAAACGGCCATCCGGTGTGATATTGACGCGCCGACCGGGCCCCAACCACATCTGTCCTCCCGCCAGAGCGAGAAGGGTAGCAGCACCAATGGAGTGGCCCACGCCCGATACCATTGTGCCGGGCGGAACAAAGGCATCGAGCGCGAGAGACAAGCGCCTCGCCCGGAGAGTCAAATCCGCCTCGCTTGGAACTGGGGAAGCGAGTCGTTCGAAATGTGGCGCAATGACTGTGTAACCGGATTCCGCCAAGGCGGCCAAAAGAGTGGCGTGACGTTCCGGTTGACCGCCAGCGCCCACTGCGAAAAGCACGACTGGAGAATTTCTTGCGGCTTCAAATACTGAGACTTTGAATGATTCAGCCCCATCTTGCAGTGTTTGCGTCTGCATTAAAGAGTCATCACATTGTGTGAATAGATATCGATGCGGCTAAGGTTCAGTATTCCCCGTACCGCCGGGTTAGCTATGAATGGTAGAAAAATCGGAAGCAATAATGTCATCGCCGTCAGGAAGCTCATGCTGAAAATAGATTTCCTGAAATGAGAAAAAGTGAGCAAAAAACGTGTGCATATTCACTCCTTCACGCGGCAAATCGAATTCAGCCGGCGCGCTCTTGGAGATCAGGATTTTTAGAACTAGCGATATATGTTTGAACGTCTCGCTAATAACTGCTGCTACGTGGTTAGCTGTATGAACGCTAACTACGCCATGAGGCTCCATAGATAGCATGTCGGGATAACCGAGCAAAGGGATAACCATACTCCGGAATGCTCCTGCATCATCGCCGTGGACAGACGATGATAAAAGTGTCTTTTGTGCTTTTCGATACTGGATATGTTCGGCTGCTTCATCGTCGGAAAGACCTGCCAGCTGGAAAGCCTTTCTGATGTACTGGTACACCTTTCCAAATCCGATGCTACTTTTCCATAGGGAATCGAAATCAACGCCATCGTCGCCAAAGAGCTGAATAGCAAACTCGTGGTCTCCGAGGCAAGCTACAGAAATGTCGAGTATCTCCAGGTAGTTTCTCGTTATCGGGCGGCAGGTTTCCTCAAGGCCACTCGTCAAGAGCAGGCGAATGGCTATTAAGCAGTTAACGGACCTATGAAGTTGTGAAATGAACGCGGCGCTCCGCGTGCTCATCTTTCGCTCACCGACGAATCGTGTAAGCAGGAGCAGGCATGATGTGGCTAAGCTGAGCAAGAACAGGTGTTTTGGAATTAGCTCACTAGCCTGGGAGTTCGCGACGCTGAATGACCCTTTCAGATATTTGTCCAAGTCGAACAAGGTTGCTTGGGGAAAGCTGGCTACCTTCGACTCCCAAATGTTCAGAAACTCAGTTTGCATTGCTTCAGAGTCGATGTTCATGGCTACTGGTCGTAAACGACAAAAACGTCGAATATTCTAGCGAGTGTTCAATGTGCGGGATCACAGAACACCAGAGATCAGCATGGCACAACCGAAACGGATGAGCAGTTGAATATTTTGGGCATGATAGGCGATGCAAACCGGACAATGCTGACGACTTAATCATACAGCATGCTGTTTGAGCGGATGGAAGGAAGAGCAGGAATGGATAGCGGTAAGCAGCAGGCGTGGCATCGGTGGCGGAATGCGCGGGAGGTAGAGCTTTCCGGGCCGGATAGCTGGATCGGATTGATCGGCCTGCACTGGCTGGAGCCGGGTTCAAACCGGGTGGGTAGCGGCGAGGATTGCGTTGTTCGCCTGCCGGGCGGGGCGGCGCATCTGGGCGAACTGCTGTGGGCGGGCGATTCGCTGCGTTGGCAGCCGGTGAAAGGTGAGGCGCTGGAGTTGGTGACTGACCGCGATGGCGCGCCGACGACGGTGGATTGTGCACCGTTGGCTTTCTTCGTGGTCGAGCGCGATGGCCGACTGGCGGTGCGGCTGCGCGATCGGGAATGGGCGAAGACGCAGCCGTTTGCTGGCCTGGCGTATTTCGACTACGACCCGGCGTGGGCTATCGACGCGGCCTGGGAGGCGCTGGAGCCGCCGGTGGTGATGGAAGTGCCAAACGTGACGGACGACCTCAAACTGGTGTCGGTGACGCACAAAGCTGTTTTCGCAGTAGCGGGAGAGCCGGTCGAATTGCTGCCGATGAGTGTCAGCGAACGCGAGGTGTTCTTCGTCTTCCGCGACCGGACGAGCGGCCGGGACACCTATGGCGCCGGGCGCTTCCTCAAGGCCAAACCGGCTCAGGATGGGCGGATTCGGCTGGATTTCAACTTCGCTTTCAATCCGCCCTGTGCCTTTACGGCCTTTGCCACCTGTCCGCTGCCGCCGCCGGAAAATTGGTTGTCGTTCGCCGTCGAGGCCGGGGAGATGAAGCCGGCCAAGTCGGCGTAGGGCGGCCATGGCGGGCGGGCGCCGGGTAGGGCTGCGGGTACAATATTGTCTTTATCCGGGCCTTCGGGACCTGTCATGACTACTGAAATCGATTACCAAAACAACCCGCTGCACGGCCTGAGCCTGAAGGATTTGCTGAAGCAGATCGTCGAGCATTATGGCTACGAGGTTCTCTACGCCTATCTGAACATCCAGTGCTTCAGCCGAAACCCGAGCATTGACGCCAGTATCAAGTTTCTCAAGAAAACCGACTGGGCGCGCGAAAAGGTCGAAGCGTTCTATCTTTACCAGTTCAAGAGCCTGCCTCGTGCTTCCGATGAGGAATTCGAAAAGCCGCCGCGGGATCGCATTATTCCAAGTGATCAGGTGCCCGGTCGGCCGGCTGAGTTGAGTCTGGAGGATGCCCAGCGGCTGCGCGAAAAGCGGGCGAAGAAGGCCGCCGAGCGGGAGGCGGGCGGTGGGCAGCGCGCCGGCTACGGCCAGCGTGACGCCGGGCGCCCCCGAGCGCCGGCCGGCGCCCAGGAAGACCCGTGGGCGAAGTGGAAGAAATGAGAGGGTTGGCCCGCCTGTCCGGCTAAGCTGGACGAGGCGGGCTGAAGGTCAAGCCTGGATCGCGTCGAGCGCCTTCGCCAGGTTGGCCACCGTGCGCTCGGGGTTGTGCAGCTTTTCCAGGCCGAACAGGCCGACGCGGAAGGTCCGGAATTCCGGACCTTCGTCGCATTGCAGCGGCACGCCGGCCGCGGTCTGCAGCCCGGTGGCGAGGAATTTCTTGCCGGACTGGATATCGGGGTCGGTGGTGTAGCTGACCACCACGCCGGGCGCCTTGAAGCCTTCCGCCGCCACGCTGGGGAAGCCGCGCGCTTCGAGCAGTTCGCGGATGCGGCGGCCGAGTTCCTGTTGTTCCCGGCACACCTTGTCGAAGCCGTAGGCCTCGGTTTCCAGCATCACGTCGCGCAGGGCAGCCAGGGCGTCGGTCGGCATGGTGGCGTGGTAGGCGTGGCCCCCGTTTTCGAAGGCCTCCATGATCTGCAGCCATTTCTTCAGGTCGCAGGCGAAGCTGCTGCTGGTCGTTTCGTCGATGCGGGTTCGGGCGCGCTCGCCGAGGGTGACCAGGGCGCAGCACGGCGATGCGCTCCAGCCTTTCTGCGGCGCGCTGATCAGGACGTCGACCTCGCAGGCCTGCATGTCCACCCAGACCGTGCCGGATGCCACGCAGTCGAGCACGAACAGGCCACCCACTTCGCGCACTGCGGCGCCGACTGCCTTGATGTAGCTGTCGGACAGGATCATGCCGGAGGCCGTTTCGACGTGCGGCGCAAACACGACGGCCGGCTTGTGCTGGCGAATGGCGGCGACGACTTCCTCGATGGGCGCCGGGGCGAATGGGGCCTGGGCGCCGCTGCCGGTCTGGCGTGCCTTGAGCACGACGGCTTCGGAAGGAATCTTTCCCATGTCGAAAATCTGCGTCCAGCGGAAGCTGAACCAGCCGTTGCGGATGACCAGCACCTTCTGGTCCGTGGCGAACTGGCGGGCCACTGCCTCCATGCCGAAGCTGCCGCTGCCCGGTACGACGATGGCCGAACGGGCGTTGTAGACCTGCTTCAACAGGCGCGAAATGTCCTTCATGACGCCCTGGAAGCGCTGCGACATGTGGTTCAGCGCGCGGTCGGTATAGACCACGGAGTATTCGAGCAGGCCATCGGGATCGGGGTGTGGCAGCAGAGCGGTCACGGAGTGTCTCCAGTCGGTTGTTGTGCCGCGAGCATACCGCCAAGCCGCGATTCGGCGCTAGTAATGAACGACCGGATGCGCGACACTGCAGGAAACTCGGACATGGAGACATCGACATGAACGTGAACGCACCGCAACTGCCTTCCTATATCTCCAGTGAAAACCTGGGGCCATGGCACATCTACCTGCAGCAGGTGGAGCAGGTTGCACCCTTCCTCGACAAATCCCTGTGGCCGTGGATCGAAACCTTGCGCCGGCCCAAGCGTTCGATGATCGTCGATGTGCCGATTCGCCGCGACAACGGGGAGGTCGAGCATTTCGAGGGCTACCGGGTGCATCACAACACCTCGCGCGGCCCGGGCAAGGGTGGGGTCCGTTTCCATCAGGACGTGACGCTGTCCGAAGTCATGGCGCTGGCCGGCTGGATGACCATCAAGAACGCCGTGGTCAATGTGCCGTTCGGCGGCGCCAAGGGCGGTATCCGCGTCGATCCGCGCCAGCTGTCGCTATCGGAACTCGAAGGCCTGACCCGGCGCTACACCAGCGAGATCAGTTCGATGATCGGTCCGGACAAGGATATTCCGGCGCCGGACATGAACACCAATGCCCAGACCATGGCCTGGATGATGGACACCTACTCGATGGGTGAGGGGCGTACGGTGACCGGCGTGGTCACCGGCAAGCCGATTTCGTTGGGCGGCTCGCTGGGGCGCCAGGATGCCACCGGGCGAGGGGTATTCGTGACGGCGCGCGAGGCGGCCCGCAAGCTGCAGATTCCGCTCGAAGGTGCCCGAGTCGCCGTGCAGGGCTTCGGCAATGTCGGCGAGGCCAGTGCCCGGATGTTCGCCCAGGCCGGCGCCCGCATTGTCGCAATTCAGGATGTCAGCGGCACGATCTACAACGCGGCGGGCCTCGATGTTGCGGCACTCAAGGCGTATCAGCAGGCGAACGGCACGCTGCTCAGCGCCCCGTGCGGCGAGTTCATCGACAATACGGCCTTCTGGGGCGTTCCGTGCGAATTCATGGTGCCGGCTGCGCTGGAGTCGCAGATCAACCGCTTCAACGCCGAGCAGGTTCTGGCCCGTATCGTGGTCGAAGGGGCGAACGGTCCGACCACGCCCGAGGCCGATGCCATCCTCGCCGAGCGGGGCATCACCGTCGTTCCGGATGTCCTGGCCAACGCTGGCGGCGTCACTGTCAGCTATTTCGAATGGGTGCAGGACTTTTCCAGCTTCTTCTGGAGCGAGGAGGAAATCAATGCCCGGCTCGAACGGATCATGGCCGAGGCCTTCAACGCCATCTGGCAACTAGCCGAGCAGCGCGGGATGTCGCTGCGCTCGGCGGCTTTCGTCATCGGCTGCAGCCGGGTGCTCGAAGCACGTGCAACGCGCGGACTGTATCCATGATCCGGCCAACGGCGTGATAGAATCGCGGGATTGTCTTGTTTAGCTTGAGGAATGCCGCGAAATGGGTGACGTCAATACCAGCTACGTGTCCGATCACCAGACTTGGATGAACGAGCAGCTCGAAAATAATCCGCAATGGGTGGAAGACCAGAAGGCCGGCCGCGCCCTGTGGTGGGACAAGAAGCAGGACGTCGATACGTCGGCCCGCAACGCCGCTTCCAAGGTTCCGCAGAAGTCGTATCCGTACGACGTGAATTTCTTCGGCGAATAAGCTTTCGCTGCGTCAGGATTCAGGCCGGCGACAACGGCCAAACAGAAACGCCCGATGAATTTCATCGGGCGTTTTCATTTGTGGCAGCGGAGAAAATGGTGCGCTGCACAAATAAAAAACCCGGCCGGAGCCGGGTTTTTTCGATTGGGTGTGGCTGATCAGGCGGCGACAGGAATCTTGCCGATCTTGACCTGCCATTCCTTCGGGCCTGTGTTGTGCACCGAGGTACCGGCCGAGTCGACGGCCACGGTGACCGGCATGTTCTCGACGTCGAACTCGTAGATGGCTTCCATGCCCAGGTCGGCGAAACCGACGACCTTGGCCGACTTGATGGCCTTGGCCACCAGGTAGGCGGCGCCGCCGACGGCCATCAGGTAGGCCGACTTGTTGTCCTTGATCGCCGCGATGGCGGTAGGGCCGCGCTCGGACTTGCCGACCATGGAGATCAGGCCGGTCTGTTCCAGCATCATGCGGGTGAACTTGTCCATGCGGGTGGCGGTGGTCGGGCCGGCCGGGCCGACGACTTCGTCACGCACCGGATCGACCGGGCCGACGTAGTAGATGACGCGGTTGGTGAAGTCCACCGGCAGCTTCTCGCCCTTGGCCAGCATGTCAGCGATGCGCTTGTGGGCGGCATCGCGGCCGGTCAGCATCTTGCCGTTGAGGAGCAGCTTCTGGCCCGGCTTCCAGGCGGCGACTTCTTCCTTGGTCAGGGTGTTCAGGTCGACGCGGGTGGCGGCCTTGAGGTCGGGCGTCCAGGTCACGGCCGGCCAGTCTTCCAGCTTCGGCGGCTCGATCTTGGCCGGGCCGGAACCGTCAAGGTGGAAATGGCAGTGGCGGGTCGCGGCGCAGTTCGGCACCAGGGCGACCGGCAGGTTGGCGGCGTGGCAGGGGTAGTCGAGCACCTTGACGTCGAGCACGGTGGTCAGGCCACCCAAGCCCTGGGCACCGACGCCCAGCGCATTGACCTTTTCGTACAATTCGAGGCGCAGTTCCTCGGCGCGGGTCTTGGCGCCGCGGGCCTTCAGTTCATGGATGTCCACCGGCGCCATGATCGATTCCTTGGCCAGCAGCATGGCCTTTTCCGGCGTGCCGCCGATGCCGATGCCGATAATGCCCGGCGGGCACCAGCCGGCGCCCATTTCCGGGATCTTCTTCAGCACCCAGTCGACCAGGTCGTCGGACGGGTTGAGCATGGCGAACTTGGACTTGGCTTCCGAGCCGCCGCCCTTGGCCGCACAGATCACTTCGACGTGATGGCCTTCGACGATCTCGAAGTGCACGACGGCCGGGGTGTTGTCCTTGGTGTTCTTGCGGGCACCGGCCGGGTCGGCCAGCACCGAGGCGCGCAGCGGATTGTCCGGGTTGGCGTAGGCACGACGGACGCCCTCGTTAATCATTTCCTGGATGCTCATCGTCGCATCCGGCCAGCTGACCTGCATGCCGACCTTGATGAAGACCATGCCGATGCCGGTGTCCTGGCAGATCGGGCGATGGCCTTCGGCGGCCATGCGGGAGTTGGTCAGGATCTGGGCGATGGCATCCTTGGCGGCGGGGCTTTCCTCGCGCTCGTAGGCTTCACCCAGCGCCTTGATGTAATCCAGCGGGTGGTAGTAGCTGATGTACTGGAAGGCATCGGCGACGGACTGGATCAGGTCTTCCTGTTTGATGGCGGTCATGCGCAACTCCGGGTCAGTGGTTTTTCTGGTGTTGAAGGGCAAGGGTCTGGGTCATGGTCTTGTCGACAAGCGCCATGGCCAGGGCGGAGAAAAGGAATACGACGTGGATGACGACCTGCCACATCAGCGTGTGCTCGGACAGGTTCGCGGCGTTGATGAAGCTCTTCAGCAGGTGGATCGACGAAATGCCGATGATGGCGGTCGACAGCTTGATCTTGAGGACGCCGGCATTGACGTGGGACAGCCATTCCGGCTGGTCCGGGTGATCGTCGAGGTCGAGGCGCGAGACGAAGGTTTCGTAGCCGCCGACGATGACCATGATCAGCAGGTTGGCGATCATCACCACGTCGATCAGGCCGAGGACGACCAGCATGACGTCAGTCTCGCTGAGGTGGGCGGCGTCGAAGGCGTTGTGCACCAGGTGGCTCAATTCCACCATGAACAGCCAGCAGTAAACGACCTGGGCGACGATCAGGCCGAGGTAGAGCGGAGCCTGGATCCAGCGGCTGGCGAAGATGAACGATTCGAGAAATTTGATTGGCGAACTCATCGTCAAGGGGGCTGTTAAGGGGGACGGCAAGTTTACCACGCGGCACGCCTGTGCTGCCGTAGCCGGCACCTGTCATAAATTGTTGCGCTATTGTTGCGCCGCAGCGTGCGTTCGTAAGTCCGTTGTAAGATTATCCCGTTCTAATGCCGTTTAAACGCTGGCTGGGGGGATCAGGGTTCTCCGGCTTGCGCGGCTTTAAAACATCCCGGGACAAACCCGGGATCCGATAGGTTGTTTCTACATAATTTTGCGAAGTACCGCAGAGGAGAAAAATATGTCGAATGAGTCCGTGCAGCTAATTTATCCGTCTGACGAAATCGTCAAGAACGCGGCGGTTTCGGGGATGGACGCCTACAGGGCGCTGTGCGCGGAAGCAGAAGCCGACTACGAAGGTTTCTGGGCCAAGCGTGCCCGCGAATTCATCACCTGGAAGACCCCCTTCACCCAGACGCTTGATGAATCCAATGCTCCGTTCTTCAAGTGGTTTGCCGACGGCAAGCTGAACGTTTCCTACAACTGCCTCGACCGCAACGTCGAAGCCGGTCTGGGCGACAAGGTTGCCATCATCTTCGAAGCCGACAACGGCGAAGTGACCAAGGTCACCTACAAGGAACTGCTGGCCAAGGTCTGCAAGATGGCCAACCTGCTGCGTTCCAAGGGCGTCAAGAAGGGCGACCGCGTCGTCATCTACCTGCCGATGACCATCGAAGGCATCGTCGCCATGCAGGCGTGTGCCCGTATCGGCGCCCCGCACTCCATCGTTTTCGGCGGTTTCTCGGCCCAGTCGCTGCGCGATCGTATCAACGACGCCGGCGCTGTCATGCTGATCACCTCCGACGGCCAGTTCCGCGGTGGCAAGGCCATCCCGCTCAAGCCGATCGCCGACGAAGCCTTCTCCATGGGCGGCTGCGAATCCGTCAAGAACGTCATCGTCTTCAAGCGCACCGGCGGCGACGTCAATATGGTTGCCGGCCGCGACGAGTGGCTGCATGACGGTCTGGCCAACCAGCCGGAAACCTGCGAACCGGAATGGGTCGAAGCCGAACACCCGCTGTTCCTGCTCTACACCTCGGGTTCCACCGGCAAGCCGAAGGGTGTCCAGCACTCCACCGGCGGCTACCTGCTGCACGCCATCATGACCATGAAGTGGACCTTCGACATCAAGCCGACGGATACCTTCTGGTGTACGGCCGACATCGGCTGGGTTACCGGTCACACCTACATCACCTACGGCCCGCTGGCTTGCGGCGCCACCGAAATCGTCTTCGAAGGCGTGCCGACCTATCCGGATGCCGGCCGTTTCTGGAAGATGATCCAGGACCACAAGGCCACCATCTTCTACACCGCCCCGACCGCGATCCGTTCGCTGATCAAGGCTGCCGACAGCAATGCCGCCGTGCATCCGAAGAGCTACGACCTGTCGTCGCTGCGCATCCTCGGTTCGGTCGGCGAGCCGATCAACCCGGCTGCCTGGCAGTGGTACTACGACAACGTCGGCGGCGGTCGCTGCCCGATCGTCGACACCTTCTGGCAGACGGAAACCGGCGGCCACATGATCACCCCGCTGCCGGGCGCCACCCCGCTGGTTCCGGGTTCCTGCACCCTGCCGTTCCCGGGTATCCAGTTCGCCGTGGTCGATGAGACCGGTGCCGATCTGCCGTGGGGCCAGGGCGGTATCCTGGTCTGCAAGAAGCCGTGGCCGTCCATGATCCGCACCATCTGGGGCGATCCGGACCGTTTCGTTAAGTCCTACTATCCGGCCGACTTCCAGGGCAAGTACTACCTGGCTGGCGACGGCGCTATCCGTGATGCGGACACCGGTTACTTCACCATCACCGGCCGTATCGACGACGTGCTGAACGTTTCCGGTCACCGCATGGGCACCATGGAAATCGAATCGGCTCTGGTCGCCAACCCGCTGGTTGCCGAGGCTGCCGTTGTCGGCCGTCCGGACGACCTGACCGGTGAAGCCATTGTCGCCTTCGTGGTTCTGAAGGGCGCTCGTCCGACCGATCCGGAAGCTGCCAAGAAGATCATCAAGGAACTGTCCGACTGGGTTGGCAAGGAGATTGGTCCGATCGCCAAGCCGAAGGACATCCGCTTCGGCGACAACCTGCCGAAGACCCGTTCCGGCAAGATCATGCGTCGTCTGCTGCGCGGCCTGGCCAAGGGTGAGGAACTCACGCAAGACACCTCGACCCTGGAAAACCCGGCCATTCTGGAACAGCTGAAGGGCTAAGGCGAACGTGCCGGGTTTTGCCTACGGTGAAACCCGGTCGCCTGCGGGCAATCTTTTGGCTGCCCGCCTGACACGATCAACAGGGATGATGGCCTTGCCACGTCATCCTGACAGAACAAGGGGCAAGGAGGAGACAATGGTCGCCCATAAGGCGGCCTCCCGTGTGGTCGCACCAGACTGCATTCCCGAACGGCTGGCACGCTTGGCGTGCCAGCCGTTTTTATTTGGGGGGGACGGTACATGAAACGGGCAAGCCCGACTCGCCAGCGATTGGCCGCCCTCGGCCTGCTCGGCATTCCGTTGCTGACCTATCCTCTGCTCAGCCTGCCCGGTGGCAGCTTGGATGGTATTCCGGCCAGCTATCTGTATCTTTTCGGCGTGTGGGCTGGGCTCATCGGCTTGGCTGCCTGGGTTGCCGAAGGGCGGGGCAAGTAAGTGGTGCTTTCCGGCTGGCTCATCGCGCTGTTGTCGGTGGCCTATCTCGGCCTGCTGTTCGCGGTCGCCCGTTTTGGCGATGCTCGGGCGGATGCCGGCAAGTCGATCATCTCGGCCAACGTTTACGCGCTGTCGTTGGCCGTCTACTGCACCTCGTGGACCTTCTACGGCAGCGTCGGCCGGGCGACCTCGGGCGGCTTGTCCTTCCTGACCATCTACCTCGGGCCGACCTTGATGCTGCTGTTCGTCAGCGTCATCGTCAAGATGATCCGCATCAGCAAGGCGCAGCGCATCACGTCGATCGCCGACTTCATCGCCTCGCGTTACGGCAAGAGCCAGTTGCTGGCCGGGATGGTGACCATCATCGCAGTGATCGGCGTGGTGCCCTACATCGCCCTGCAACTCAAGGCCATGGCCGCCAGTGTCGATGTCCTGCTGGCGCCTTCCGGGCGCAGCGGCGTCTGGCTGGGGCTGGATTCAACCCTGCTGATCGCCGCCATCTTGGCTATTTTCGCCATCCTGTTCGGGACCCGCCATCTCGATGCCACCGAACGCCACGAGGGCATGGTGGCGGCGGTTGCGTTCGAATCGGTGGTTAAGCTGCTCGCCTTCATGGCGGTCGGCCTCTTCGTCACCTACGGCATGTACGGCGGCCTCGGCGAGTTGTTCCAGCGTGCCACGGAGACGGCCGATCTCGGGCGCCTGCTGCAGCCCGATTCGTCGCGGGCTGGAACGTGGACGACACTGATCGTGCTGTCCGGCCTGGCCATCGTTTTTCTGCCGCGCCAGTTCCAGATTATCGTCGTCGAGAATGTGGACGAATCCCACGTCAAACGTGCCGTCTGGCTGTTTCCGCTTTACCTGCTGCTGATCAATATCTTCGTCCTGCCGCTGGCGATCGGCGGCTTGCTGCATTTCGGCGGGCAGGGCATCAACCCCGATACCTTCGTGCTCACCCTGCCACTGGCGCGCGGCGCCGAATCGCTGGCGCTGCTCGCTTTCATCGGCGGGCTGTCGGCCGCCACCGGCATGGTCATCGTCGAGACCATCGCGCTGTCGACCATGGTCTGCAACGATCTGGTCATGCCTTGGCTGCTGCGCTCGGCCTGGCTGCAGGCCCGGCATCATCAGGACCTGTCCGGGCTGCTGATCGGCATCCGGCGGGTCGCGATAGCCGTGATCGTGCTGCTCGGCTACATCTATTTTCGGGCCGCCGGGGAAGCCTACGCGCTGGTCGGCATCGGGTTGATTTCGTTTGCCGCTGTCGCCCAGTTCGCGCCGGCCATGTTCGGCGGCATGTACTGGAAGCACGGCACGCTGGCCGGTGCGGTGGCTGGCCTGTCGGCCGGCTTCGTCGTCTGGTTGTACACCCTGTTGCTGCCTTCGTTCGCCAAGTCGGGGTGGATTTCCAGTAGCTTCGTCGACCAGGGGCTGTTCGGCATCGCCTGGCTGAAGGCGCAGACGTTGTTCGGGTTGGGCGGGTTGGACGAGATTTCGCATTGCCTGTGGTGGAGCATGCTGGCCAATGTCGGCTGCTACATCGCCGTTTCCCTGAATTCCCGACCGGATGCCGTCGAGGCCAGCCAAGCCGAGCGCTTTGTCGATGCCTTCCGCTTCGATCGGCGGAATGCCGAAGCCCGGCTGTGGCGAGGCAAGGCGTCGTTGGACGCCGTGGTCCGCCTGCTCGAGCGTTTCCTCGGGGCCGGCCGGGCGCAGCAGCAACTGGCGCTCTACGCCCGGGGCAAGGGCGTGGACGACTGGCGCCGGCTGTCTGCCGATGCCGAATTCGTGCATTTTGCCGAGGCGCAGCTAGCCGGGGCCATCGGTTCGGCCAGCGCCCGGGTGATGGTCGCCTCGGTGGCCGAGGAAGAGGACCTCGGTCTGGAAGAGGTGCTCGACATTCTCGATGAGGCCACCCAGGTCCGGGCCTACAGCCGGGAACTGGAGGCCAAGCAGCACGAGCTGGAGGCAGCGACCAACGACTTACGCGAAGCGAACGAGCGTTTGCGCGAAGTGGACCGCATGAAGGACGACTTCATTTCGACGGTGACGCACGAACTGCGCACGCCGCTGACCTCGATCCGGGCGCTGTCGGAAATGCTGCACGAGGACCCGCGCATCGACCTGCCCAACCGCAAGCGTTTCCTCGGCATCATCGTCAATGAAACGGAGCGCCTGACCCGCCTGATCAACCAGATTCTCGACATGGCCAAACTGGAGTCCGGACGGGCCGAGTGGTTCTCCGGGGCAGTCGATCTCGGCGCCATTGCCCGCGAGACGATCGCTTCGCTCGAGCAGTTATTCCGCGACAAGGGCGTCGCGCTGGACAGCGATATCCCGGCCAGCGGCCCGGTGGTGGTGGCCGACAGTGACCGCCTGACCCAGGTGCTGATCAACCTGCTGTCCAATGCCGTCAAGTTCGTTCCGGCCGACAGCGGCCGGGTGCATGTCCGGGTCGGTGTCGCCGGCCGCATGGTGCGGGTCGAAGTGAGCGATAACGGTCCCGGCCTGACGGCCGAGGAATGCGATGTCATTTTCGAAAAATTCCGTCAGGGTGGAAACACGCTGACCGACAAACCCCAGGGAACCGGTCTGGGACTGCCGATCAGCCGGCAGATCATCGAATACTTCGGTGGTAAGCTTTGGGTTGAAAGCCGCCCGGGCGAGGGCGCCAATTTCATTTTCACGGTGCCGTTGCCGGCATCGGAGGAATAACAAGGGAGACTAAACGCATGACCAAAAAAATCCTCATCGTCGATGACGAACCCAACATCGTCATCTCGCTCGAGTTCCTGATGAAAAAGGAAGGTTTCGAGGTTGCCGTCGCCGTCGATGGCGAAGAGGCGCTGGCCAAGGTCGACAGCTTTCGGCCCGATCTCGTCCTGCTCGACGTCATGATGCCGAAGAAGTCCGGCTTCGAAGTCTGCGAAGCCTTGCGCGCCGATCCGGCCAAGGCCGGGCTGGTGGTCGTCATGCTCACCGCCAAGGGGCGGGAGACCGAGGTGGCGAAGGGGCTCGCCATTGGCGCCGATGCCTATGTGACCAAGCCGTTCTCGACCAAGGACCTGGTGGCCAAGGTCAAGGGCATGCTCGGCACGGCCTGATTTCCGAAGCGTTCCGGCTGGCCGCTGGAAGCCGCCTATAACGATAACCAACGGATGCCTGCCATGAAGGCAAAACATCGTTTCATTCTCGCCGTGGTCGTTCTCGGTCTGCTCATGACCGGGCCTTTCGTCGTCACCTCCTTGCTCGTCTGGCTGGACATGAAGGACGCCGAGCGCGACATGCTGACCGCATTGTTGGTTTCGCGCCTGCCGGTCGGCACGATGATGACCCTTTTCGGCTTCGTGATCGGCGTGATGGTGCTGCACAAGCTGTTCAAGCAATACGTCGAAGGCCTGTTGCGCATGGCCGAAACCTTGCGCCTGATGCTTGGGGCCAACCGCAATTTCCGCGTCGCGCCGGAAGGGCCGCCCGAAGTGCAGCAGCTGGCCCAGGCTGCCAATGACCTGGCGCAGCAGCGCGATGCGCTGATGGACGACGTCGATTCCCAGATTGCTCGCGCCAAGGCCTCGGTCGAGGAGGAAAAGAACCGGCTGGCCGCGCTGATGTCGGAACTGGCGCAGGCGGTGGTCGTCTGCAATCTGGATGGCCGCATCCTGCTCTACAACAACCGCGCCCGCCTGCAGTTCAAGGCCCTCTCCCAAGGGCCGACTTCAGTGGCCGGCGGGGCGTTGATCGGGCTGGGGCGTTCGATTTTCTCCATCCTGGAGAAGAGCCAGGTCGAGCATTCGCGCGAGGTGATCGACCAGCGTCTGGCCAACGGCAAGACGCCGATTGCCAATTTCATCACCACCACGCGCGGTGGCCAGTTGCTGCGCGTCCAGATGGTGCCGGTCCTCGGCGGGGCTGGCGAGGCACGCGACGCCAAGATGTCGGGCTATGTGCTGACCGTCGAGAACATCACGCGCAGCATCGAGGAAGAGGAGCGTCGCGACCAGGCGCTGCACACGCTGACCCAGGGCAGCCGTTCGTCCATAGGCAACATCCGGGCGGCGGTGGCCAATCTGCTCGATTATCCGGACATGGAACCGGAACTGCGCGAGCGTTTCCTGCGTGTCATCGACGACGAAGTGGCCAAGCGCAGCCAAGTCATCGACCAGACCATGAACCAGTTTTCCGATGCCATCAAGACGCGCTGGCCGCTCGAAGACGTGCTCGGCATCGACATCATTGCCGCCGCCCAGCGCCGCATTGACGACAAGCTCAAGCTGGCGACCAAGACCGAGGAAATGGACGACAACCTGTGGATCAAGGCGGACAGCTTTTCGCTGGTCTTCGCCTTAGGTTCCCTTGCTTCCAAGCTGCAGGATCACTACGAACCGCGCGAGTTGCGCTTCCGGCTGACCTCCAACGGCAAGCTGGCCTACCTCGACCTGATCTGGGCCGGTCCGGCCATGTCGTCGGAAACCTTCTATACGTGGGAAATGGAGTCGATGCAGATCGGCAACGAAAGTTCGCCGCTGACCCTGCGCGACGTCGTCGACCGTCATGGCGGCGAAATCTGGTACGAGCGCGAGAAGGCGGCGCACCGGGCCTTCTTCCGCTTCGTGCTGCCGGTGGCCATCCCGGAAGCCGAGCAGGTGATCGAGGAACGCCATGTCACCGGCCGCCCGGAATACTACGACTTCGACCTGTTCAAGTTCGAAGACAAGTCCATCGACCTCGACCGCAAACTGTCCGAGCTGACCTACACGGTGTTCGATACCGAAACGACCGGCCTCGAGCCGTCCAACGGCGACGAGATCATCCAGGTCGGCGCCGCCCGTATCGTCAATAACCGTCTGCTGCGCCAGGAAACCTTCAACCAGATCGTCGATCCGGAAATTCCGCTCAAGCCGGAATCCATCCCCATCCACGGCATCACCGAGGACATGGTACGCGGCCAGCCCAATATCGACATCGTGCTGCCGGCTTTCCATGAATTCTGCGAAGACACGGTGCTGATTGCCCACAACGCCGCCTTCGACATGCGCTTCCTGCAACTCAAGGAAGAGCGCACCGGCATCCGCTTCACGCAGCCGGTGCTCGATACCCTGCTGCTGTCGGCCGTGGTGCATCCCAACCAGGAATCGCACAAGCTGGACGTGATCCTGGAACGCCTCGGCATCACTATCGGCGCTCGCCATAACGCCCTCGAGGATGCGCTGGCGACCGGCGAAGTATTCCTGAAACTGGTCAAGCTGCTCGAGGACAAGGGCATCGTTACCGTGCGCCAGGCGCTGGAAGCGGCCGAGAAAACCTATTTCGCCCGGATCAAATACTGAGCGCCGTGGATACCGATCCCCTGCTGCTGTGCCGCCAGCAAATCGATCTCGCGGCAGCGATCGATGTGCTGCCCAGCCTCGACCAGGCGCCGGCCCTGGCTCAAGCGGTCCATGCCCACCTGCGCACGGCGCTGGCCGACGGTATGGATGGCGTGGCGGCGACCCGCCTGGTTTCACTGTTCAACGACCGCCTGACGACACGCATCGTCGACCTGACCTCGCGCCGCCATCGCCTGCCGCAGGTGGCGTGGTGCTGGCTGGCCCTCGGCTCCGAGGGGCGGCATGAACAAACCTTTGTCACTGACCAGGACAACGGCCTGCTCTTCCACGCCAGCAGCGAACAGGAGGCCGATGCCTTGCGGGCGCTGTTCCTGCCTTTCGCCCAGGAAGCGAACCAGCGCCTGGCCGACTGCGGCTTCGCCCTGTGCTCCGGCAAGATCATGGCCGGCAACCCGACGTGGTGCCTGTCGCTCGACGAATGGCGGGAGCAGTTCATCGAATGGGTGCGCCGTCCCGAGCCGGAAGGCCTGCTCAATGCCAGCATCTTCTTCGACCTGCGCCCGCTGCATGGGGATCTCGCGCTGGGCGAGAAACTGCGTACCCTGCTGCTGGCGCTGACCACCAGTACCCCGGCCTTCCAGCACCTGATGGCGGCGAATGCGCTGCACGCCGAGGCGCCCTTGAGCTTTCGCGGCGAGGTCGCCGTGAACAACGAGGGCGAAGTCGATCTCAAGAAATTCGGCAGCCGGATCTTCGTCGATGCGGCACGCATCTTCGCGCTGACCACCGGCACGCCCAGCGTCAATACCGCCCAGCGTCTACGCCAGGCCGGGCATGCGGTCGGTTTGCCGGACCTGGAAATCGCCAGTCTGGAAGCCGCCTTTTCCCACATCCTGCGCTTACGCCTGAGCCAGCAAATTGCGGCAGCGGCCGCGGGAACCGAAGCCGGTTCGACTCTGAAGCCGGCCGCCTTGAACGACATGGATCAAGCCATATTGCGCGAAGCGCTCAAGCAGGCCAAACGCCTGCAACAACGTCTCAAGTTAAACTATGCACTCTGAAGAAAATGAGGTTGTCGTGACTACGCAACAGCAAACAGGGCAGGAAATGGTCGTTGGCCAAGTGGAAATGACGCTGCGTGAAAAAGGGCGCACCCGCATGGCCGGAAACACCATCGCGTTTCTTCGCAATCATGCGCCGTTCAACAAGATGCAGCCGGCGGCACTGCAGCGTTTTGCCGAAAAGGCGCAGATCGCCTTCTACCAGGCGGGCAGCGAGATCATCGGGCCCAATGCCGGCAACGTCCGTTTCTTCTACCTGATCGAATCAGGCAAGGTCCAGGCCCGCCAGGCCGGCGAAGTGACGGTCACCGAATATTCCATCCTCAGCCTGGGTGCCGGGGAGGGCTTTCCGATCGGTGCCGTGACCGCGGGGCGGCCGTCGACCAATGTCTATTCCGCGGTCGAGGATACCTTCTGCTACCAGTTGCCGGCCGAGGATTTCCTGGCCTTGATGTCCTCCAGCCCGGAATTCAACCTGTTCTGTACCAAGTACATCGCCAGCCTGCTCGACCAGTCGCGCCGCCAACTGCAGTTGCAGTTCGCCCAGCGCGCCAGCGAGCAGCAGACGCTGAATTCGCCGCTGGCCGGTATCGGCTCGCGTTCGCCGGTCACCGTGACGCCGGATACGACCCTGCGCGTGGCGCTGGAAACCATGTCGCACGCCGGTGTCGGCTCGCTGGTCATCGCCGGCGAGGATGGCAAACCGGTCGGCGTGTTCACCCGTACCGACCTGCTCGACCGCGTCGTTCTCGCCGAGCTGCCGCTGAGCACGCCGGTCGGCGAGGCAATGACGGCCAATCCGTTCATGCTGGAAGAACATGCCACCGCCTACGATGCCATGTTCGCCATGGCCAACAACGGCATCCGGCACGTGCTGGTCACTGACGCCGAAGGGCGCCTGACCGGCGTGGTATCCGAGCGCGACCTGTTCTCGCTGCAGCGGGTCGGCCTGCGCCAGATCCGCCAGGCCATCGATGGGGCGCTCAATGTCGAGGCGCTGCAGCATTCCGCCGCCGATGTCCGCCAGCTGGCCTTCAACATGCTCGCTCAGGGGGTCGGCTCGGAACAGCTGACGCAGTTCATTTCGGCGCTGAACGATGCGCTGACCCGCCGCGTCATCCAGCTCAATCTGGAAAAACACAATTTCGACGGCATCGAGTGGGCCTGGCTGGCTTTCGGGTCGGAAGGGCGCGACGAGCAGACCTTCAGCACCGACCAGGATAACGGCATCGTCTTCGTACCGCCGGAAGGGGCTTCAGTGGATGAGCTGAAAAAGCGCTTCCTGGCCTATGCCCTGGATGTGAACAATGGCCTCGACCGCTGCGGCTTCCCGCTGTGCAAGGGCAACATCATGGCCAGCAACCCGCAGTGGTGCCTGACCCTGGACGAGTGGAAGGATCAGTTCAGCGCCTGGATCCGCACGCCGCATCCCGATGCCTTGCTCAATGCGACAATTTTCTTCGACTTCCGCCCGCTGTACGGCAAGGCCGACCTCGCCGAGGCGATGCGCAAGCACCTGCTCGGGCTGACTGCATCGAATCCGATGTTCCTGCGCGCCATGGCCAAGAATGCGCTCGATGTCGAACCACCGCTGGGCAAGATCCGCGACTTCCTGACCGACCTCGAACCCGACCATCCGGGCAAGATCGATCTGAAGAAATATGGCTCGCGCATTTTTGTCGATGTGGCGCGCATCTACGCCATGGCCAGCGGCGTGCACAACACCAACTCGATCCAACGCCTGCGCCTTGCCTCGCAGCGCCTGAACATCCGCAGCGACGAGATCAACGCAGTGCTCGACGCGCTCAACTTCATCCAGCTGCTGCGCCTGCAGCACCAGTACCTGGAAGGCGAACCGGGGACGCAGGGCGACAACCTGATCGATCCGGAAACCCTGAATGAGCTTGATCGCCGCATCCTGAAGGAATCCTTCCGCCAGGCCCGCAAGCTCCAGACCCGTCTCAAGCTCGATTACCAGGTGAACTGATCATGCTCAGCCTCAGGAAATTCCTGTTTCGGGGCGGGGCGCCGGCCAGCCTGCCCGACGATGTCAGGGCCTCGCTCGAAGCCTGGCGGGGCAGCGCCACGCCATCGCTGGGCGACCTGCATTACCACACCCGCTACATCGTCATCGACATCGTCAGCAGCGGCCTCAATCCGGAGAAGGACCAGTTGCTCGGCATTGCCGCCAGCGGCGTCTGGCAGGGGGCGATCCAGCCCGACGACACCTTCTATGTCGATTTCTCGACCCTGGATGGCGAAGGGGCCGCCGTCGACCGGCAGTTGATGGCTTTTCTGCTGTTCGCGGCCAAGGCGCCGCTGGTCACCTACCATGTTCCCTACGTCGGCGGCTTCCTGCAGCGCGCCTTCAAGGAGCGCCTGGGGCTGGACTTCCAGCCGCAATGGGTCGATATGGCCTGGCTGATGCCAGCGATGTTCGACGACAAGTGCCATACGGTGATGCCGCTCGACCACTGGCTGGAGATTTTCGGCCTGGGCGAAGGCGAGGGAAGGCGCGACGCGATGGCCAATACCCTGCTGCTCGGCCGGATTTTCCAGATGCTGCTGGTGCGCGCTGTCAGCAAGCAGGTCGAGACGGCCAGCCAGCTGGTCGACGAGTCGCGGGCCAGCAGTTTCCTGCGCCGCACCCACTAGCATTCCGGGATGCTGAGGTCGCTGACCCGCCTGCAACGCTACTACCTGTATTACACGGGTGGTTTCCTGGTCTTTATCGGCGCCCTGGCGGTTCTTGAGCAGCACGGCATGCCGCCGCGCTGGATCGGCTATTCCTTCCTGATCTTCACCATCGCGATGTATGCCGCCATCGGCATCGTCAGCCGGACCTCCGACGTCTCCGAGTACTACGTGGCCGGCCGCCGCGTGCCGGCCTTCTTCAACGGCATGGCGACCGGGGCCGACTGGATGAGCGCCGCCTCGTTCATCGGCCTGGCCGGGACGCTCTACCTGTCCGGTTTCCAGGGCCTGGCCTACGTCATCGGCTGGACCGGCGGCTTCGTGCTGGTCGCCCTGTTGCTGGCGCCTTATTTGCGGCGCTGCGACCAATACACCATCCCGGATTTCCTCGGCGTGCGCTATGGCGGCAATGCCATCCGCCTGGTCGCCGTCGGGGCGGCGATACTCGCTTCCTTCGTTTATGTCGTGGCGCAGATCTACGGCGTCGGCGTCATCACCAGCCGTTTCGTCAGCCTGCAGTTCGAAATCGGCGTGTTCGTCGGCCTGGCCGGCATTCTGGTGTGCTCCTTCCTGGGCGGCATGCGGGCCGTGACGTGGACCCAGGTTGCGCAGTACCTGATCCTGATCGTCGCCTACGTGACGCCGGTCGCCATCCTGTCCTACAACGTCACCGGCAACCCAGTGCCGCAGCTGGTCTATGGCGAGGTGCTGCAGAAGGTCACCGAGCTGGAGGATCGCATTTTCGACGCACCGGCCGAGGTTGAAGTGCGCCAGATGTTCCAGCGGCGTGCCGATGTCTATGCCCAGAAGATCATGCAGCTGCCGCAGTCGCTCAACCTTGAGCGCGAGCAACTGTCGTCGCAGATCAACCAGCTCAAAGCCAGCGATGTGCAGATGCGCGACATCGTTGCCCTCGAACGCCAGCGGCGGGACCTGCCGCATGACCCGGAACAGGCCAAGGCGCGCTGGGAAACAGCGATGTTCTCGGCCGTCGAGCGCAGCCGGCAGCCCATCCACCACGCCGAGGCTTTCCCGGGCGACAGCGAGGAGGAGCGAAATGTCCAGCGGATCAACTTCCTGGCCCTGATTTTCTGCCTGACCGTCGGTACCGCTGCCTTGCCGCACGTCCTGGTACGCTACTACACGACCCCGACGGTCCATGAGGCGCGGGAATCGGTCTTCTGGTCACTGTTGTTCATCCTGCTGCTCTACATCACCGCGCCGGCCTATGCCGTGTTCGCCAAGCACGAGGTCTTGTCCAACCTGGCCGAAATTCCCATCGCCAAGCTGCCGGGCTGGGTGACCGCCTGGGCCAAGGTCGGGCTGGTCAGCATCGAGGACATCAACCTCGACGGGATACTGCAGCTCGCCGAACTGTCGCTCAATCCGGACGTAATCGTGCTCGCCACGCCGGAAATCGCCGGCATGCCCTACGTCGTCTCCGGCCTGGTGGCGGCCGGCGGCCTCGCTGCGGCACTGTCCACCGCCGACGGCCTGCTGCTGACCATTACCAGCGCACTGTCGCACGATGTCTATTACCGGATCATCCGGCCCAATGCCTCGACCCAGTTCAGGCTGGTCATTTCGAAATCGATGCTGCTGGTGGTGGCCGTGCTGGCCGCCACCGTCGCCGCGCAAAAACCGGGCACCATCCTGTCCATGGTGGCCTGGGCCTTCTCCATTGCCGGTTCGGCCTTCTTTCCGGCACTGGTTCTCGGCATCTTCTGGCAAAGGGCGACCCGGATCGGCGCCTTGGCCGGCATGCTCGTCGGCATGCTGCTGTCGCTGTATTACATCCTGCGCGTCGAATTCGACAGCATTCCATGGCTGGGAATCAGCGGCTTCAACATGGAGCCGTGGTTCCATGTCCAGGCTACCTCAGCCGGGCTGTTCGGCGTGATCGCCGGCTTCGTCACCATCGTTGCCGTATCACTGATGACCAAGCCGGAGCCGGGAACAGCCGAGTTTCTCTACCGGATTCGCATAACGAACGGAGGTATGCCATGAAGCGGAATCCCGAGTCCTACTGGCGCAAGACCCGGCGCCTGACCTTCAGCCTGCTCGTGTTCTGGCTAGCGGTGACTTTCGGTTCGACCTGGTTCGCCCGCGACATCAACCAGATCGTCATCCTCGGTTTCCCCCTCGGTTTCTACATGGCGGCGCAGGGCGGCTTGGTCATCTTCTTGCTGATCATCTGGTGGTACAACCGGCAGATGAAGAAGATCGACGCCGAATTCGGCCTCGAAGACCAATAGCCCCCATGCTCGTATTCCTGATCAGCGCCTTGCGCGCGATCATCGAAATGCTTGGGATGTGCTTGCTCGGGCAGGGGATGCTTTATGTCCTGGCCGGGCGGGGCAGGGCGAATAATCCGATCTATCAGCTATTCGACCTGATCACCCGCCCACCGCGCAAAATTGTCGAATTCCTGCTGCCGGGGGCGAGTGGCCGGACGATCAGCGTCGCTTACTTCGCAATCCTGCTCCTGCTCTGGCTCGGACTCGCTTTTGTACGAAAGTTTATTTGACCATTCGGGCGATTCTGCTAGAATGCACGGCTTCCCGGAGAGGTGGATGAGCGGTTTAAGTCGCACGCCTGGAAAGCGTGTGTGGGTTAATAGCCCACCGCGGGTTCGAATCCCGCCCTCTCCGCCAGGACACACGTAAAAAAGCGCCTTTAGGGGCGCTTTTTTATTGCCCCCATCCAAACACCAACTATAGACACGTGCTTGGGTTAGCACTATCTGTTGTCTCGCCAATGGGTTATGGAATCATCCTAAGCGTTGGTGGGCGATATGGAGCGCTGGCAAGGGTTGGCCTTACTTAAAGTGACGCCACACAATCGCCAGACAGTCACCGGTGGTGCCTGACAGTGCTCCTCCGCTCTGGCGATATTCCGGGCATGACCTGTGCTCGCGAGAGGCACCCCAAGGTATTGAATCGAAAAATAAAAAAAGCTCCGCAGAGGTCCACTGTGGGGTTCAGGCGCGCTTCGATTGGGTGGCAGGCATCTGCCATCGGTAGTTAGCGGGTTCTGCTTGCGCCATTGCTTAACTAGCCATACTAAATCCATGAGCCATAACGGTATTTGTAGTTACCCACAGAATCTGTGGATAACTCTGTGGGCAACCTATGTAAATCCCGGTTAAGTCCAAGGCCGGTAAGGGTTTGCATTACGGTGCCGCAATAAAGGGCAATGCGCTATACCCCTGATTTGGTGCGGTTTCTCGCGGTTATCACTTTTGAAAGATTGCCGCTGTCAAGTCCATTTTGGCCTTTGTAACCAATCGTAACCTGTGGGGATAAGTCAAGTCTTGACACGAAATAATTCCAATTAAAGAACCGTCTTCATGTTCAGTGGAGGGGCTGCTCACCCATTGCCATCGTTTTCGATTGAGCGGTGAGGTGGGGAAATGCTAATCCCCAATGCGTACGCGCTAGCTGGCACCTTGATCCGCCAGATCGGACCCCACGAAGCGCACCTGCTCCCCGCGTGATGTCGCTTGTGGGCTCGCCGCAGACCCCGAATGTTGTTGCGCCTCGTAATTTTACGAGTATTCGCCGCCATGCCCGATGCGTAACCTTCGCCTATCAAAATTATCACTGATAGCCATGAAGGCACTAGTGCTTGAGGATGCGAGCGTTGCGCTGACTGCCCTGAGATCTTTGCTGGACCGATTACCTGAGGTCCAGGAAGTCAGGGTTGCCGAACTGATAGCCGACGCAAAGCAAATTTGCCGCAGCTTCTCCCCCGATCTTGCGGTGCTCGACGTGCTGCTGCCCGATGGGAACGGTATGGAACTGATTCATACAATTCGCAGCGTCAATCCCAAGGCCAGGATCGTAGTGCTCAGCTACTACGCCAACGTCCATGGCAGCCAGGCGCTACGTGCCGGCGCAGACATGTTTTTGGACAAGTCGGCAGGGTTTGACGCCATGGGGCAGTCGCTTTCCGCCTGGGTCGCCCAGTTGGCAAGAACGGAGCGTCAATCGATATGAACGGCAAATCTTCAAGCCTGGCGCCATGGGGCATGTGTGGCGCAGTCGTTATCCTCTCGCTGGCTTCTCTTTGGCTGGCTCCTGACGCCTGGTCTGGCCGACTGGGGGCTTCGGTAGTCATCGCCATCGGCTGCGCGACGCTGGCCATTTTGTTCACCCGCACCCTGCGAGCCATGGAGGGCCGGTTGGAACTGACGGTGACGGCGCTTGAACAAGCCCAAGCCAGCACCAAGACGATGGCTTATCTGGAAAGCCTCGAAAATCTTTGCCGCAGCGTTCCGATTCGTTGGGCTCGCCACACCAGCCTGGCGCGCAGCCAGACCGAAACGGCCATCAACGACCTGGCGGCGCGCTTTTCCGCGATGTCGCTCCAAATTCAGGCCGCACTGGCGGCATCCCGGGAAACTGCTTCGGGCATGGGCGACGAGCAAGACGGTGTGGTCGGTGTCATAGCCCGTTCCGAAGTAGCGCTGGCTTCCGTCGTTGCGGCCTTGGAACGGATGGTGGTGACCAAGGAAGAATTGCTTGCGGAAATCAGCACGCTCGCCCGCTCGACCGACCAACTGAAGGACATGGCCGCGAAGGTCGCGGATATTGCCGGCCAGACCAATCTGCTTGCTCTCAACGCTGCAATCGAGGCGGCCCGCGCCGGCGAGGCCGGACGCGGATTCGCCGTGGTGGCGGATGAGGTTAGAAAGCTCTCCACCTTGTCTGGGGATACCGGGAAGCGGATCAGTTCGACTGTGGAAGCGGTGGTCAAGGCCATGGAAACGGCCATGGTGGCGGCCTGCAAATCGGCCAAGGAAGACGATCAGGCGGTATCGATGTCGCGGGAAGCGATTGCCACGGTGTTGAGTAATTTCAACGCGGCGACCGATCACCTTGTACAGGCAGCGGCAAACCTTGAAACCGAGAGTGAAGGCGTCGGTAACGAAGTGACCCAGGTGCTCGTCGATCTGCAATTCCAGGACCGGGTTTGCCAAATCCTCGGACAAGTCGTTGGCGACATCGAGCGTCTGCAAAGCCGGATCGAGGAAAGCGACGCCGCCAGTGCCAGCGGCAATGTGCCCGAACCCATGGACGTGAACTCCTGGCTACTGGAAATGGAAAGCCGCTACACCACCCTGGAACAACACGAAACCCACCGCGGCGCCAATACGTCGGCACCTGTGGTTTCAGACATCACTTTTTTCTGAGAGGTTGATCGATGGCCAAAAGCATCATGATCGTGGACGACTCTGCATCGCTGCGGCAAGTCGTCGGTATCGCCCTGAAAGGCGCCGGTTACGACGTCCTGGAAGCCTGCGACGGCAAGGACGCGCTGGGGAAGCTGGATGGCAGAAAGCTGCACCTCATCATTAGCGATGTGAACATGCCCAACATGGATGGCATCACCTTCCTGAAGGCCGCCAAGCAGCTGCCCGCGTACAAATTCACGCCGGTGATCATGCTGACCACCGAATCCGGCGATGCCAAGAAATCCGAAGGCCAGATGGCCGGTGCCAAGGCCTGGGTGGTGAAGCCTTTCCAGCCGGCCCAGATGCTGGCCGCCGTTTCCAAGCTGGTCTTGCCTTAAGGAGCGGCCATGAGTTCGGTTTGCAAGATCGCCATCGAAGGGGATTTCACCATCTTCGCTGCCCAGGCCATCAAGGCTCAATTGCTGGAGGCTTTCAATAAGGGCCAGGAAGTCGAAGTCGATCTCTCCGCGGTGAGCGAAATGGACAGTGCCGGCCTGCAACTGATGGTGGCGGCGAAACGGGAAGCCGCTGCGCAGGGAAAGACTCTGCGCTTTATCGACCACAGCCCGGCCGTGCTCAACACCATGGACCTTTGCGATGCCGCGGGGCTTTTCGCTGACCCGATCGCGCCTGCGCAGAACTGACGAGAAACCTCATGAATATGGACGACGCTCTCCAGACCTTCATCATCGAAGGCCGCGAACTGCTGGAGCTGATGGAAGAAGCACTCCTGCAAGTGGAGCAATCGCCCGGCGATGCCGATCTGATTGCCGCCATTTTCCGGGCTGCCCATACCATCAAGGGATCGGCCGGGCTTTTCGGGCTCGACCACGTGGTGCAATTCACGCATGTGGCGGAAAGCGTGCTGGATCGCGTGCGCAGCGGCAAGCTGGCGATCGATTCGCAACTGGTGGCCCTGTTTCTCGGGGTTCGTGACCACTTGGGCGCGCTCCTCGACTGCATTGCCGAAAGCCGTGAACCGGACGAGGAAATCCATCGCTCCAGCCAGGAGCTGGGTAAGCAGCTACGTAGCTATCTGGAAGAGGTAGCTAGCCCGGCAGAAGCGAAAACCGATTCGGCGGACCAAAACGAGGTCGTCGATTTAGCAGACGACGGCGCCAGCACCGACAACTGGCACCTGTCCCTGCGTTTCGGTCCGGACGTACTCCGAAACGGCATGGATCCGCTGGCCTTCATCCGCTATCTGGGCACCTTCGGGCGCATCGACCGCATCGTCACCTTGGCTGATACGGTTCCTGCGTTGCCGAACCTGGATCCGGAAGCCTCGTACCTAGGCTACGAACTCAGTTTTCATTCCGACGCCGACAAGAGCACGATCGAAGGCGCTTTCGAATTCGTCCGGGACGATGCGCGGATCCGTATCCTGCCGCCGCACAGCAAGATTTCCGCTTATCGCAAGCTGATCGACGAAATGCCGCAGGACGACATGCGTCTAGGCGAAATTCTCGTCCAGTGCGGCACGCTGACCGGCCCCGAACTCGATGAGGCCTTACGCGAGCAGGCGGCTGCGGCACCGCCGGCCAAACCCATTGGCGAGGTGCTCGTGGAGCAGCAGATGGTCCGCCCGCAAGTGGTGGAGGCGGCCCTTAACAAGCAGAAGCAGGTCAAGGAGCACAAGGCGAACGAGGCCGGGCTCATCCGGGTCAATGCCGAAAAGCTCGACCAGCACATCAATTTGATCGGCGAACTGATCATTGCGACTGCCGGCATCGGCGTTACCGCCCAGCGCCAGCGGATTTCGGAACTGATGGAAGCGGCATCGCTGCTCTCCCGGCTGGTTGAGGAAATCCGCGATTCGGCGCTGCAACTGCGCATGGTTCCCATCGGCGCCACCTTCAACAAGTTCCAGCGCGTGGTACGCGATGTTTCCCGCGAACTCGGCAAGGATATCCGCCTGGAAATCAACGGTGCCGAAACTGAACTGGACAAAACCGTGGTCGAGCGGATCGGCGACCCGCTGACTCACCTGGTCCGCAACTCCATGGATCATGGCATCGAGCCGGTGGAGGTCCGCCTTGCCCGTGGCAAGCCCGAACACGGCACGGTCAAGCTCAACGCCTATCACGACTCGGGGAATATCGTCATCGAGGTATCGGACGACGGCGGCGGCCTCGACCGCGACCGCATCCTGAAGAAGGCGATCGATAACGGGCTGGTGAAGCCGGAACAGGTGCTTTCGGACAATGAGGTCTACAACCTCATATTCGAAGCCGGGCTATCCACCGCCGAACAGGTCAACAACCTCTCCGGGCGGGGCGTCGGCATGGACGTAGTGCGGAGGAACATCACTGCACTGCGCGGCACGGTCGATATCTTCAGCCAGGCGGGGGAGGGGACGACCATGCAGATTCGCTTGCCGCTGACGCTGGCCATCATCGACGGCTTCCTGGTCGCGGTCGGCAATTCGTCCTTCGTCGTGCCCCTCGACATGGTCGTCGAATGCGTCGAATTGGGCTCCGAGGAATCGGCGGCTGGACGCGACCATCTCAACCTGCGTGGCGAGGTGCTTCCTTTCATACGCCTGAAGACACTCTTCGACATTCAAGATCCGGTCGCATCGACAAGGTCGGACGATGTGGATTCATGCGATTTCGAGGACACCTCCGCACCGCGCGAGATTGCCCCGGGACTGGATTTCCTGCTGCAACCGGCCAAGCGCGAGAACGTGGTGGTCGTTCAGTACGCTGGGCATCGCGCCGGTTTGGTGGTGGATAACCTGCTGGGCGAGTTCCAGACGGTAATCCGGCCACTCGGCAACGTTTTCGCCGGTCTGGAAGGCATGAGCGGCTTCACCATCCTCGGCACCGGCCAGGTGGCGCTGATCCTCGATGTGCCGGGCCTCGTGCGCCGAGTGGTGCGCCAGGACGGCCGTGTCAATTCCACACCTACTTATTCACTTTCCGCTTAACGCAATCAAGACTCCAAAAGGGGGTATCACAAATGACGATAGCCAAAAAGATGGGCTTGCTGGTGCTTTCAGCCTTGCTCGGCATCCTCGTTCTCGCCGGATCCGCTCACTATCAGCTGAGCCGGGTCTACGATGTTGGGAACTTCGTTAACACCAATATCGTGCCCAGCCTCGAAGCCATGGGCGAAATCAGCACAACTTTCGGCAACCTGCGGGCGCAGGTCTGGCAACACGTAGCCTTGACCGACCGTGCAGCGATGGCGGAACTAGACCAGAAAATTAACGCCTCCCGCCAGAAATTGGACGAGGGTTTGACCAAGTACGAAAAAGAAAACATTGCCGATGACAAGGAACGAAGCATCATAGCCAGCATCCGCTCATCGCTTCGGGATTACTACACCCTGACCGACAAAGGGCTGGCACTTTCCCGTAACGATCGTTCCGATCAGGCTCGTGATTTCCTGCTTGCCAACCAGGTGATGATCGCCAAGGTCAGCGAGACACTTGGGGAACTTCGCGATTACAACGCGGTGTTGGCCGAGCATGGAGCCAAGGACGCCATTGCGGCCAAGTCGACGTCCACAATTATGGCCATCGCCGTTGCGCTGCTTGCCATCGCTACCATCGGAGGGATCGGTTTTGTAATCACTCGCAACCTCTTGAAACAACTCGGCGGTGAGCCAGATCGTGCGGCGGAGATCGCCAAGCAGATCGCAGCCGGTGATCTTTCCGCAAACATCGAACTCAAGATCGGGGACACCTCCAGTCTGATGACCGCCATGAAGCACATGCGGGATACGATTCAGGCACTGATCGACAACATGAACCACATGTCCGCCGAGCATGACAAAGGCGAGATCGATGTGCAGATTGACGAATCGCGCTTCCAGGGTGCCTACAAGGCTATGGCACAGGGGGTCAACGGGATGGTCTTCGGCCACATTGCGGTCAAGAAGAAAGCCATGGCCTGCGCCAAGGCCTTCGGCGAAGGCGACCTGGACGCTCCGTTGGAACAGTTTCCGGGCAAGAAGCGCTTCATCAACGACACGATGGAAAAGCTCCGTGCCAACATCAAGGCGCTCATCGTCGATGCCAATTCGCTGGCTCAGGCAGCTGTCGATGGCCGGCTGGAAGTGCGTGCCGACGCCGACAAGCATCAGGGCGATTTTCGCAAGATCGTCGATGGGCTGAATAACGTCATGGACGCCATGGTCGGTCCCGTCACTGAAATTACCCGGGTGATGAACGCCATGGAACGTGGCGACCTGACCCAGTCGATCAACGTGAATTACCGCGGTCAGTTGAAAGCACTTTGCGATACGGTCAATGCTACCCGCAGCAAGCTGGCCCAGAGCATCGACGACATCAGCCGCGTGATGTCCGCTGCCGAACGCGGCGATCTGTCCAACAGCATCACGTCCGAATACCAGGGCCAATTCAAGAGCCTTTGCGATACGGTCAATGCTACGGTCGAGAAGCTGGCGCAGACCATTGCCAACGTCAGCAAGGCCGCCGAGACCCTGGCCAGCGCCAGCACGCAGGTCTCCTCCACCGCGCAATCGCTGTCGCAGTCTTCGAGCGAGCAGGCGGCGAGTGTCGAGGAAACTTCGGCGTCCATCGAGCAAATCTCGGCTTCCATCAAGCAAAACACCGAGAATTCCAAGGTCGCCGATTCGCGTTCGGCCGAAGGTACCCAGAAGGCTGCCGAAGGCGGACAAGCAGTGACCGAGACGGTTACCGCAATGAAGCAGATCGCCAAGCGCATTGGCATCATCGACGACATCGCCTACCAGACCAACCTCCTGGCGCTGAACGCGGCCATCGAGGCGGCCCGCGCCGGCGAGCATGGCAAGGGCTTCGCTGTCGTGGCAGCCGAGGTACGCAAGCTGGCCGAACGCAGCCAGGTCGCAGCCCAGGAAATCGGGCAACTGGCGGTCAATAGCGTCGGCCTGGCCGAGAAGGCGGGCAAGCTCCTCGACGAGATCGTCCCGACCACGAAGCAGACCGCCGATCTGGTGCAGGAAATCACTGCCGGTTCGGAAGAACAGTCGGCCGGTGTGGAGCAGATCAACACCGCCATGGGGCAGCTGAGCCAGCTGACCCAGGGGAATGCCGCCGCTTCTGAACAGCTTGCCGCCACTTCCGAGGAAATGTCGAATCAGGCCGAAAACCTTCAGCAACTGATGTCCTTCTTCACGGTGGACCAGGACAGCCAGATGTCCCACCCGTCACCCATCAAGGCCAAAGCGGCTTCGGGTGGTCGCGGTGCAGCCCGCCCGGTGGCGGCCGTCAATGGCAATCTGGCGCTTAGCCACGCCGATTTCGTCAAGTTCTAGGAGGAACGGCCATGCAGGAAACGGACAAGAAAACGGCTACGCCGTCTGCCGTGGCCAAGGCCGGTGGCGAACCGGCCCAGTCGGCCGGCGAGCAGCACCAGTACCTCACCTTCACGCTCGGTGACGACATGTTCGCACTCGGTATCCTGGCCATTCGGGAAATCATCGAATATGGGCAGGTTACCGAGGTGCCGATGACTCCCCCGTTCATTCGGGGGGTCATCAACCTGCGGGGGGCGGTAGTCCCCGTGGTGGATCTGGCGGTGCGTTTCGGCCGCCAGTCCCGGGAGATCACCCGGCGTACCTGCATCGTCATCGTCGAGGTGCTGTCCGCGAAGGGCCGGCAGGAGATGGGGGTGGTGGTGGATGCGGTGTCCGAGGTGCTGGAAATCCCCGAAGGCGATATCGAGCCGGCACCGGAGTTCGGCAGCCGAATCCGCATCGACTTCATCCAGGGCATGGGCAAGGTGGCCGGCAAGTTCGTGGTCATCCTCGATGTCAATCGCGTCCTGTCGGCCGAGGAGGTTTCCATCGCCGCCAGCCTGGGTGCCATGGAGCTCCCTGCTGCAGCGTGATCGGGGAAGGCTGCCATGAATCCCCTCATCGTATGGGGCGACCAGCTGAAGGTTGGTCTGCCCTTGATCGACAACCAGCACGAACAGCTGATTGCCCTCGCCAATCTGCTCTATCTGGCGATGAAGGCGCAACGGGGACGCGAAGTCCTCAATCAGCTGTTTGTCGACCTGGCCAACTATACGATTTGGCATTTCGACACTGAAGAAAACCTGATGCTCGAAAATGGATTTCCGAATGCGGCGGCACATTTTCATGAGCATGCCGAGCTGAAGAGAACCGTATCCGAGCTGGGCGAGAAGGCGAAGCACAAACAGCTTGAAGTGACGCTGGAAACCATGAATTTTCTTCGCGACTGGCTTAGTCACCATATCAACCATACCGACCGCCGGCTGGCCGAATTCATTATTGCAAAACAGGAGGGAACGCCCGCCAAGCGACCTGAGTTACGATTGGTCGTGAATAAATGACTGGGCAGGGAGTGAGATGAGCCACCTTTTCGAGTGGAGTACGGAGTTTGCAACCGGCGTGACCGACGTCGACGATCAGCACGAACGGCTCATCGACATCATCAATACGCTGCTTGCTCTACACAGCAACAGCTGCACTCCGCTCGAACTAGAAACCGTGCTGCAGCAGTTGCAGCATTACGCCCGCTACCACTTTCACACCGAAGAAGTGTTGATGGCGCGCAACCATGTAAGCCCGGACCATCAGAAAGCGCACCTGGCTGCCCACAAAGGCTTCTTCAAACATCTGGGCCGTGTCACCCAACTCATTGAGACCAGCCCCGACCTGATGGTCGACCATCTGTTGTCTTTCCTGGTTGAGTGGTTGATACACCACATCACCCAGATGGATATGGAGATGGCGCGGGAAGTCCTCGACCAGTCCGTGGAGAGTACGTCTGCGCCAAAGACATCGTCGCAACCCCATGTTCTGGTCAATACGGCCAATCAGCTTTACGAGGGCTTGGGCAGGCGTTCGCTGGAACTGCTCGAATCCAACCTGCAGCTGAATCGCGAAATCGAGCAACGCACCATCCTGGAAGCGCGCTTGCGACGGATGAGCGCCCTCTACATGGCTCTCAGCAAGACCAATCAGGCCGTCGCCTTCCGTTACGATCGCGATTCGCTGCTGAAAGAAGTGTGCAGTATCGTCACCGAGTACAGCGGATTCGCTGCAGCATCCATTGCCATCCTCGATCCTGACAGCAACCAGCCTACGTTGATAGCGTCCAGCAGCACATTGGCAGAGCAGGCGGGGGGCGAAGGGCGTGGTTCTGCAGGTGGGCATTCCATCCTTCCCTCCGCTGTTTTTCCGCTGCAGGTGGAAGGCAATGTTGTCGCCATTTTGACCGTGTATTGCCATGAGCCAGAGGAATTCGAAGAACCGCTGGTCGCCGTTCTCAAGGAAATGGCCACGGTGATTTCCTTCGGGCTGGAAAGCCTTGAGAGAGAAGATAAACGCCGTAATGCCGAGGCACGCCTGCGCGACAGCGAGGCCCGTTTGCGGGCGATCACCGAAGCGGCGGCAGACGCCATCGTCCTGACCGATGCCCAGGGGCAGATATCCTTCTGGAATTCATCGGCGGAGCGGATTTTCGGCTATTCGGCGGACGAGGCTCTGGGGCAGCAGGCCTATGCGCTGATCGGCTATGCCCTTGAAGAGCAGACGCTGAGCGTTGGTGACCCGATGGATATTCCTTCGGCAGGAAAGCAAATTTCCGCCGCCCTGAGCGAACCATTGATTGCCAGGCGGAAAGGCGGCCAGACTTTCCCGGTCGAGGTGTCGCTCTCTCATTGCCGGATACAGGACGGATGGAACACAGTCAGCGTTGTGCGCGATATCACCTTGCGAAAACGGGCGCAATTGGAGCTACTGGCATCCCAGACCAAGCTGGCACGACTGATGGATCTGGTGCCCCTGATCATCTATATCCACGATCTGGATTCCTGCGGTACGGTCTATGTCAATCAGGCTGTCCAGGCGGCGACGGGATATACGCCCGAGGAGATTCTGTCGCTCAATTCGTATTTGATGCAGGCGCTTGCCGAACCCGAGGATGTCGCGGCTATCCGTTCCGTGGCCGCACAGTGGCCTGATGCTCGCGACGGCGAGGTGATCGAGTATGAGTGCCGCATTAAAACGAAGGACGGAAATCCACGCCACATTGCCTGTCGCGAGGTGGTCATCGCGCGGACCGAGAGCGGAAGGCCACAGCAGATTCTGGGAGTGGCCATGGACATGACCGTCCGTGTCTGGCAACGCCTGATGCAGGAAGAAAAGCTGGCCGATTTTTCGCGTATCGGGCGCCTCGTCAATATGGGGGAGATGGCGTCGGCACTGGCGCATGAACTCAACCAGCCACTGGCCGCTATCGCAAATTTCAATCAAGCTTGTGCGAATTTGTTGCGGAACGGCAAAGCCAAGCCGGAGGTATTGGAGCAGGCGTTGAGCAAGACTGCGGAGCAAGCGCTGCGCGCCGGCTCCATCATTCAGACCATGCGCGAGTTCATGCGCAAGCGCGAAGCCAAACCGGCCGAACTCGATATCAACGAGGCCGTTCGCGAAGTCATAGCCTTGGCGAACATTCGCAGCCGCACCCGCCCGGTCGAATTCTCACTCCGGCTCGACCAAACCGTGGCATCGGTATGGGCGGATCGGATTCTCGTCGAGCAGGTACTGATGAATCTGTTGCGCAATGCCGAAGAGGCCATGGGCGGCACGCCTTTGCCGGAGATTCAGATCGAAACCGGTGATGGCGGAAGTGGCTTCGTGAAAGTGTCGATCCGCGATTTCGGCATCGGCTTGCCCGACGGGTTCGAACTGGACAAACTCCCGACCTTCTACACCACAAAGGCTGATGGCACCGGGGTAGGGCTCGGCATATGCCGCAGTATTGTCGAAGCCAGCGGCGGGAAGATATGGGCGATGCCAGGCGACCAGCAGGGCAGTGTTTTTGAATTCACGCTGCCCATCAAACCGGCCGATGGTAATGGCTTATGAAAATGGCTTGAAAAAATACAAATAAATGAAGCAAATGACGCAATCCACTGTCTACCAAGCTCATCCGGGTTCTGGCCAACAAGGAGAAAACCAATGAGCGGGAGGCCGATGCTTGCAGAAGCTGTGGTGCATATAGTCGACGATGATCCCGTGGTCCTGGAGTCCATTGGCTTGCTGATCATGTCGGTCGATCTCCCGTACAGGACGTATTCCAGCGCTGCCGATTTTCTTGCGGCGAACCAGGGGGGCATCAACAATGGCTGCCTGATCCTGGATGTCCGCATGCCGGGCATGGGGGGGCTGGAACTGCAGGACTTCCTCAATACCGCCAAACTGGAAATCCCCATCATTTTCATTTCGGGGCACAGCGATATTCCGATTGCCGTCCGCGCCATGAAGCACGGTGCCATCGAGTTCCTGCAGAAACCTTTCGCCCAGGACGACCTGCTGGATGCGGTGAACAATGCATTCGCCATGAATCGGCAGCGCCAGGAGGAAGCCAGTGCCAGCGAGGATATCGACGGCAAGTTGAAATTGCTCTCTCCCCGCGAACTGGAAATCTCGCATCTGCTGGTCGAAGGCCTGTCGGCGAAGGAAATCGGCAAGCGACTTTCCATCAGTCCGCGAACCGTCGAATACCACCGCAAGAACGTTCTGGAAAAAACCAATCTTCGTTCCGTGGTATCCCTTGCCGGGCTGATTGCCCAGGCTGGGGACGAGTTCCGTTCCTAGATGACGGGCAGCGACAAATCAATCCAGACGACCACAACCTCTTTGACTGATCGATAAGCCCCCGCCAGGGCACTGCGGACGCATAGAAAAATTTCAAATCCAGCAAGCTCACGCCATTCCATGGAACCTGGCATCACCGACGAAGAATTCGCGCTGTTTCAGGCGCTGATTCACGCTCGGGCGGGCATCAGCCTGGCCGATTCCAAACAGGTCCTGTTGGTCGGCCGTTTGCAGCGTCGCTTGCGCCATTTCAATCTCGATTCGTTTGGCGAATATTATCGGCTGCTGGTGGGAACGCAGCACCCCGGCGAAATGCAGACGATGATCGATCTGGTCACGACCAACGAGACCTATTTTTTCCGGGAACCCAAGCATTTTGACTTCCTGTGCAACGAAATTCTCGCCCGGCGCGAAGGGACGGGGAATTTCCGGGTGTGGAGTGCGGCAAGTTCGAGCGGTGAAGAGGCTTACACCATTGCCATGCTTCTGGCCGAACATCTGGGCAATCTGCCATGGGAAGTTTTCGGGTCGGACGTCAGCAGCCAGGTCCTGGAAAAGGCCATGGCAGGCCAATATCCCGTCGAGCGGTCAAAAGACATCCCCCGGTCCTTGCTGAGCAAGTACTGCCTCAGGGGGGTGCGCTCGCAGGACGGCACATTCATCATCTCGCCGGCAATCGCCCAGCGGGTCAGCTTCGAGCGTATCAATCTGATCCACCCAATCGATGCCGGGATCGGCGATTTCGATGTCATCTTCATCCGCAATGTGCTGATTTATTTCAACCCCGAAACCAAGCGAAACGTCTTGAGCAATCTGCTGCCCAGACTGAAAAAGGGCGGGTTCCTGATTGTCGGGCATTCCGAGACGCTGAATGGAATCGAGGATCGCCTGCGTCAGCTGCGGCCGACCATTTACTACAAACCTTAGTCGAGCCTCGGAGCAAAGAAAATCGAGATGATCGAGAAAAAAATAAAAGTGATGGTTGTCGACGACTCGGCGCTGGTGCGGCAGGTCGTTTCCGCCGCTCTCGCCAGGGATCCAGCCATCGAGGTGATTGGAACCGCCTCCGACCCGGTTTTCGCAATGGACAAGATGAAGTCCCTGTGGCCCGATGTACTCGTGGTCGATATCGAAATGCCGCGCATGGACGGCATTTCCTTCCTCCGGAAAGTCATGGCCGAACGTCCGACGCCGACAGTCATCTGTTCCTCCTTGGCGGAGGAGGGCACCCAAGCCGCGTTCGATGCGCTGGCGGCTGGCGCGGTCAGCATCATCACCAAACCGAAGATCGGCCTCAAATCCTTCCTCGAAGATGCCTCGAGCGACATCGTCTCGGCCGTGCGCACCGCTGCCGGCGCCAATCTCCGGGCTTTGGGGCGCAGTGCCAGGGAAAAAATCGCGCCCAAGTTGTCGGCCGACGCCATTCTGCCCAGCGGCGCGCCGAGCGCCATGGCGCGGACGACCGACCAGGTGATCGCTATCGGTACCTCCACCGGCGGAACCCAGGCTTTGGAAAGCGTCCTCACTCAACTGCCGGCCACCTGCCTGGGGATCGTCATCGTCCAGCACATGCCGGAGAAATTCACGGCCATGTTCGCCCAGCGCCTTAACGGCCTGTGCCAGATCGAGGTGCGCGAGGCCCAGAACGGCGACCGCGTCTTTCCCGGACGGGCTCTCATCGCGCCCGGCGGCAAGCACATGATGCTCAAGCGCAGCGGCGCTCAATATGTCGTCGAGATCGTTAGCGGCCCCCTGGTCAATCGGCATCGTCCATCGGTTGACGTGCTTTTCCGCTCGACGGCCAAGTACGCGGGCAAGAACGCCCTCGGCATCATCATGACCGGAATGGGCGATGACGGCGCGCGCGGCCTCAAGGAAATGCGCAGCGCCGGCGCCAGCACGATTGCCCAGGATGAAGCCAGCTCTGTCGTTTTCGGCATGCCCAAGGAAGCGATCAAGCTGGGGGGGGCCGAGCAGGTCATGTCTTTGGAGCGAATTCCTCTCGCCATGATGGCCTACAGCCAAAAGCTTGGCTGATCTGTAAGGGGCCACCCATGACGCACAAGAGACGGACGGTGCTGTCCTTTGCTGGCGACGAAAGCAGCCATTGACCGTAATTAGTGGCTGGTAACTGGCACCGTGCTGCCTCAGATATCGTTAGTTGGAACGCCCTTTCAAGAAAGGGCGTATCAAGCGTTGGGCGTTATCGCGAACCCGCACTGACGGCGAGGTAAATTTCCCGCAGAAACAGGGAAAGCGCTGCAATCATCGACCCCATCGCCAGAATAAATAAAGCGGCAACCAGCCTGGTGAGATCGGAGGACATCAGTGCCCCGAGGAAAGCTCCGGCCACAACAAAGCAAACGAGGAGTGCAGCCATGACGGCGAACAGGATTGCCAGGTAAATCAGGTGGCGGCGCCTTGCCAATAACAGAAGCTCTTCGGCATCTAGCGCTGTCATTTCTTTGTCTGCATGGCTCTCCATCACCACGCGGCGCCGGTCAATGATTCGACCCAGCCGGGTGTTCATGGCGCCGATCAAGGTCGAGATCGCGGTGAGCAGGAATACCGGCGCAACGGAGAGCTGGATTACGTGCGCTATATCGGTGATGTGAGTTTCCATGCGTCCTTGGGGCTTTGTGGGGTAGGCGAATCTTACGACCGAACGGGCTTTCTCATTCGGCGAATAAGTACTCACGAGCCCAAACAGAGGAAGTGTTTGGGCTCAGAGCAGGACGGTTTATGCCTCGTACCAATCCTTGGAGGCATTCACCACTCGCACGACCAGCAGCATGACCGGCACTTCGATGAGGACGCCGACGACCGTCGCCAGCGCCGCGCCCGACTCGAACCCGAACAGGCCGATGGCGGCCGCCACGGCCAGTTCGAAGAAGTTGGATGCGCCAATCAGGGCAGACGGGCAGGCGACATTGTGCTTTTCGCCAACCATCTTGTTCAGCCAGTAGGCCAGGGCTGAATTGAAGAACACCTGGATCAGGATAGGCACCGCCAGCAGGCCGATGACCAGCGGCTGCCGGATGATGGCTTCGCCCTGGAAGGCGAAGAGCAGGACCAGCGTAGCCAGCAATGCCGCAATAGACCACGGGCCAATCTTCGTCATGGCGGCATCGAAAGCTGCCTGACTCTGGGCCAGCAGCGACTTGCGCCAGAGTTGGGCCAGCGCCACCGGAATCACGATGTAGAGGACGACCGAGGTCAGCAAGGTGTCCCACGGCACGGAAATCGACGAGATGCCGAGCAGGAAGGCGACCATCGGTGCGAAGGTGAAGACCATGATGGTGTCGTTCAGCGCCACCTGCGACAGCGTGAACAGCGGGTCGCCGTTGGATAGCCGGCTCCAGACGAAGACCATGGCGGTGCAAGGTGCGGCCGCCAGCAGGATGAGGCCGGCGATATAGCTGTCCAGCTGCTCAGCTGGTAGCATCGGCGCGAACAGGTTGCGGATGAACAGCCAGCCGAGGAAGGCCATTGAAAACGGCTTGACCAGCCAATTCACGAACAGCGTGACACCGATGCCGCGAACATGCTGCTTCACTTCGTGCAAAGCCCCGAAATCGACCTTGACCAGCATCGGGATGATCATCACCCAGATGAGCAGGCCGACCGGCAGATTGACCTGGGCGACTTCGAGCCGGCCGACGGCCTGGAACAAGCCCGGCGCCATCTGCCCGGCCGCGATGCCGGCGACGATGCACAGAAAGACCCAGACCGTCAGGAAACGCTCGAAGACACTCATTGGAGCGCCGGCGGCGGCTTTGACGGTCAGTTCGCACTGGACAGACACCGCGGCTCCTTACAGTCCCAGGGCTTCACGGACGGCCGGCACCAGGCGGGCACGGATGTCGTCGCGGACGGCAACGAAGCTGTCCAGCGGCTCGCCATGCGGGTCGTGGAAGCCGACGTGAAGGCGCTTTACGGGGCGCGGGAAGATGGGGCAGATTTCCCTGGCGTTGTCGCAGACGCTGACCACCAGGTCGATATCGTCATTCATCACCGCTTCGACGGTCTTGGGATGCAGGCTCGCGGTGGGCAGGCCGGCCAGTTTCAGGGCCTCGATGGCGCCGTCAGCGACTTTGGGTTGCGGGTTGGTGCCGGCGGAGATGCCGCGCACGAGGCCGGCCAGGTCATGGTTCAGGATGGCTTCGCCCATCTGGGAGCGGCAGGAGTTCCCAGTGCACAGCACCAGCACGGTCTTGAGATTCGGCATCAGGATTTCTCTTCGGCTTTGGCGCGGCGCTTCTCGGTGGTCGCGCAGCACGCGGTCTTGGGGAGACAGGCATTGCCCTGGCAGCAATTGCTGGTCAGGAAGGCGATGAGGTCATCCATCGTGGCGTAGTTGGCCGAGTAATGGATGAAGCGGCTCTCGCGTTCTCCCGTAATCAGGCCGACCCGGCTGAGATGGGCGAGATGGAAGGAGAGCGTGGCCGGCGCCATGCCCAGTTGCTCGCCAATGGCGCTGGCATTGATGCCGTCCGGGCCGGCTTCGACCAGCAGGCGGAAGATGGCCAGGCGGGATTCATGGCCCAGTGCGGCGAGAAGTTCGGCGGCGTTTAGTGTTTCCATGATTCGAGTATTGTCGAAATATGGTGCAAAGTCCAGCGGCGGTCCGGTTGCCTATTTCAGGCCTAATTTGCTGCTCGGGGAATTTCCACTGTTAGCCGAACGCGGCCGTTCAGGAACTCGCTTTGCCCTGTTCACCCACATCCGCAACTTGCAGCAGAGCTTCTTCGGCTTCCTCGACCGACGAAGAACAGCTCGGCCCGCAGCGACCGCCCTGGCAACTGCCCGGTGCAGCAATGTCGACGCCGTCTTCGCTCATGTTCTTCAGCAGCAGATAGATGGCCGCCACGCCGGCGGCAAGAATAAGGAGAGCGACGAGTACGGCGAACATGGCTAAGGCTCGGAAGGGTAGCGGGCTGCAACTATACCGTGGCGAAACGCATTTGCAGATGGCCGGCGCAGATACCGCTTGCTGTCTGCAACGGGCCAACGATCGCTTCCTCCGTTGAACCACACCTTCAATGAGTTGCAACCTTGCCAGCGGATATCTGCCCAATGGAATTGAATATCATTGCAGCAAGGAACGTTCATGCCGATTTCACCGGGCCGCCAGCCCATAGAGCCCGATACCCCCAATCCGAAAGACCCTCCTTTCCATCATCCGCATAAGCCGGATCACCCCGTTCACGATGAACGTGAAGAAGAAGGGATCGAAACGGATGACGATGAAGATACCGGGGCCGACCCCTGGTGGATGTAGGGCTGCCCCAGCGCGCTGCACTGCCGGCCGCTTGGCTTCCCGATCGGCCCCGTTTCCCGCTTCAGCAACAGATGCGGCGTGAGGTCTCGGCAAAGTTCCGGCCAAACATCCTGGCCGTCTTGATGTCGCCGGCCACAAAGGCATCGGCGGCTGCCGCGTGTCCGGCTTGGGCCATCAGTCCGGACCAGGAACCGAGGCGGTTGGCCGCTTCGTCATAGGGAATGCCACGATGCTGCTCGGGAAGGATGGGATTGCCGACCCACAGCATGCCGTGCTGCATGCAGAAGGTGAACAGGGAGATCAAGGTCGACTGCTTGTCACCGGCGGGCAGCGATGAAACGGTAAAGCCGGCAGCCAGCTTGCCCTTGAGTTGCTGCGTGCGCCACAGCCCGCCGGTCGCATCCATGAAGTTCTTGAAGGGCCCGGATACACCGCCCAGGTAAGTGGGCGACCCGAAGAGGAAACCATCGAAGGCCAGCAGATCGTTTGGCATCGACGTCAATTCCTCGGCCTTGACGACATGAACGGCGGTATCGGGCACGCTGCCGGCCCCTTCGGCGACATGCCGGGCGATGTGCTCGGTGTGGCCATGGGCGCTGTGGTAGATGACGGCTAGTTTTTTCATTTCACTGACTCCGGAAAAATTGGAATTTCTGGGCTGGGCAATACGCTTTCAGCGAGCAGTCCATTCAATGACGCAGGCTGAAATGAACAGGCCATAGCCAAAAACGCTGTGATTGAGCAGACTCCTGATGCAGTTCCGGAACGGGGTCGGCGTCTTGGCGGCCGCCACCCCGAGGCCCATGGCCGGTTGCATGACCAGCAGCGGAAAGCCAACGGTGCCGATGCCGGTCAGCAGGGCAATACCGGGAGAGGGGGCCTGCATCCAGGCGACACCGGCAACGCCGGTCAGCAGGAAGGCGAAGGCGATCCCCACGGCGTAATGCGTGAGCCAGCCCAGCAGGGCTTCATGCGCGATGGGCGATGCCTTGCCGATCGATGCGTGCGCGATCCGGCCACGGAACAAATGCCCGACCCAGCGGCCGATGAATGCGAAATTCAAGGTCTGCACCCCGATCCGCTTCAGGAACATCAGCCAGAGGTCCATGATCAGCGTGGCTCCGCAGCCGATGAGGACGATCCGCAATAGTTCTTGTGTTGCCGTCATGACGCACTCCTTGAAAGTTGACGAACGAGACCCTGGAGTGCACTGTAGAAGTTGAAGTCAACTTCAAGTCAAGAGGTGTGGAGATGGATATTTCCGAAGTCAGCAAACAGACCGGGATACCTTCGTCGGCGTTGCGCTATTACGAACAAAAGGGGCTCATCACTTCGCTTCACGAGAAGGGCGAGCGGCGCCGTTACGCAGCCAATGTGCTCGATCAACTGGCCTTGATTGCCCTGGGCCAGGCCGCCGGGCTGTCGCTCGACGAAATCCGCTCCATGCTGTCGCCGTATGGCCCGCCCAATATCGACCGCCAGTTGCTGGCGGCCAAGGCCGACGAGATAGATGCGTTGATTAAACGCCTGAAGGCGATGAGCAGCGGACTCCGCCATGCGGCGGCTTGCCCGGCGCCAAGCCACGCCGAATGCCCCAGCTTTCAGAAATTATTGAAGGCCGCGGCAACAGGGGCTCTGGAAAAACGGTGGGGTACTACGAAACTGCATGCGCCGCGCAAGTGAGGTGCGGCCCGCTTGGCATTGATGGCGCTAGCCGCGCGGAACACCAGGCGGAAAAGGACTCGTCAGTAAGCCCGGCTCGCTCTCCGGTCGCCTCCCGGCCGGCGGGTCTTGCGGCGATCAGGGCGGGCATTGTTTCTGACTCGGGGATCAAGTGAAAGCGCCATGAATAACGCAAAGCCGAACAGGACCAGCAAGGCAATCACCAGCAGGGTCTCGGCGTATTCAGAGAAAAACAAATCCATCATCGCTTCCATGGTTCCTGTAAGTCGCTTTCACTTGGGACGTAGGATAGTGGGCAATGGTTCCCCCGGTTTTTTTCACTGGTTTTACAGAGCGACTCGGCGGCTAGAGCCAGTGCCCCGAACGAGCTGCGTCCAAAAAAGCTTCGAGCAACGGCAGGCAGTCCAGCACATCCTCGTCGCTGGGGCGGCGAAATTCCGGATGCCATTGCAGGCCGAGCAGGAAACTCCGCCCCGTCCCGCGAATGGCCTCGATCATGCCATCGCCATCGGCGCGTGCCTCTACCGCCAGCTCGCGCCCCAGGGTGCGGATTCCCTGGTGGTGGATGGAGATCACTTTGCGGGGAGACTCGCTCCCCAGCAGCTTTTCCAGTGTGCCCCCGGGTTCGAGGGCGATGCTGTGGGTGTGCTGATCGTACGCGTCAGCGACATGCTGAGTGGGACCGGGGATCTGGGTCTCGATGTCCTGGTAGAGCGAGCCGCCCATCGCCACGTTGATCAGTTGGGCGCCGCGGCAGATCCCGAAGACCGGTTTTCGACTTTCGAGGAACTCATGCAGTAATTCCATCTCATACATATCCCTGATCCGATCGCCGCTCCATTCAGGACGTATAGGTGTTTCTCCGTAGGCCATCGGATTGACGTCGGCGCCGCCCTGCAAGACCAGGCCGTCGAGGTGTTGTGCATAGTCACGCAGGCGAACCGCGCTGCGATCAAGCATTCCGTCCTGGGTAATGGAGGGAACCATGAAGACCACTACGTCACGCGCCATGATCCATTGGGCGACCGATTGTTCCAGGTACTGGAGGGTTTTGCTTTCCAGTCCTCTGGCGCCTGGTTTCGGATATGACAGGCGGGCCGACAGCCCGATTTTGAGGGTGCGTTTCATGACAATCCTCTCGCCCGGATGGCTACAGTGTCTGGGTAGGAATACTTCCCTGCGAGTAGACGGGAACGAATCGGGATGGGTTCCATATGCACTCCATAAGTGAGCCGCTTGCCTTTTTCTTGCCTTCGTGGCCCCTCCTGCTCAGCCCGCCGCTGTGGATCGCCCTTGCCGTGGTGTGCGCTGCCCTGGCCGGCGAATGGGTGCGCCGTTACCTCGGGCTGCCGCGGATTACGGCTTACCCGCTGGTCGGCATGCTGGTCGCCGCCTTTGCCGGCGATCGCCTGGTAGCGGAGCATGATGAATGGCTGCGCTGGGGACTCAATGTGGCGCTCGCCATCCTGCTCTTCGAACTGGGGAGCCGGGTCGATCTGCGCTGGTTGCGCCACAATCGCTGGCTGCTGGTAACCAGCCTGTGCGAATCGCTGGCCGCTTTCGGGGCCGTGTTCGCTATTGGCCGCTATCTGGGCATTGCGCTGGAACCGGCCATCCTGCTGGCGGCCATCGGCATGTCGACCTCGCCGGCCGTCATCATGCGGGTCGTCGCCGAGAGCAATGCGCAGGGGCAGGTCAGTACCCGCCTGCTCGTGCTGACCGCATTGAACACCGTCTATTCGGTCGTCGCGGTTCATCTGGCGCTGGGCGGGCTGCACCAGCATTACCGGGGCGACTGGGTGCTGGCCATTTCGCATCCGCTGTATCTGCTCGGCGCCGGCCTGCTGGTCGGCATGCTGCTCGCCGCTGCCGTCAGTCGTTTGCGTCACTGGCTGACCCTGCGCGACGAATACGCCTCGATCATCCTGTTGAGCCTGGTCCTGATGACCATCGGCCTGATCGAGGCCTTGCGCCTGCCGGTCACGCTTTGCATGCTCTTCGCAGGTATCGTGCTGCGCAATGGCGACGGCCGTGCCTGGGTGTTTCCCGAGCATTTCGGGTCGGTCGGCGGGGTTCTGGTGGTCCTCTTGTTCCTGGTGGTCGGCATCCAGATCAGGGTCGAGGACTTGCTGACCGGCGGCGTGCTGGCGCTGCTGCTGATTGCGGCACGCAGTCTGGCCAAGCTGTGCGGCGTCTTGCTCTTCGCGCGGCCGGCCGGCGTCAGCTGGCGCCAGGGCCTGTTGCTCGGCATCGCCTTGTCGCCGGCCGCCGGGCCGATCATGGTCGCCGCTTCCGACCTCGGCCAGCTTTACCCCCACCTGCAAGGAACCCTGATGCCCGTGGCGATGAGTGCGGCTGCGATCATGGAGCTGGCGGGGCCGGTCATCGTGGCGCTTTGCCTCAAATGGAGCGGAGAACGTCGTGAATAACGAGCACGAAAACGAACTGCCCGAGTTTTCAAAATCGGAAGCGCTGACCCTCGGTATCGAGCTGGAATTGCAGATTGTCGGCGGCCAGGATTACAACCTCATCGGCGCCGCCCCGGACCTGCTGCGCGAAATGACCGGCCGCCAGCATCCCGGCGACGTCAAGCCGGAAATCACGGACTCGATGATCGAGTTGTCGACCGACATCTGCCGCGACTACAAGGACGCCTTGAGCCAGTTGCGCAGCATCCGCAACGAACTGGTCCATCAGGCCGACCGCCTGGGTATCCTGCTTTCCGGGGGCGGCACGCATCCCTTCCAGCACTGGGGCAAGCAGGCTATATTCGACGCGCCTCGCTTCCACCTGCTGTCGCAGCTCTACGGTTATTTGGCCAAGCAATTCACCATATTCGGCCAGCATGTGCACATCGGCTGCGCCTGCCCGGACCGGGCGCTCTGGTTACTGCACGCCTTCAACCGCTACATTCCCCACCTCATCGCGCTGTCCGCGGCGTCGCCCTTCGTACAGGGTATCGACACCGGATTCCAATCGGCGCGCCTCAATTCGGTCTTTGCCTTCCCGCTCAGCGGCCGGGCGCCCTTCGTCTTGAGCTGGGATGAATTCAACGCCTACTACCGCAAGATGATCGCCACCGGCGTGGTCAAGAGCATGAAGGACTTCTACTGGGATATCCGGCCCAAACCTGAGTTCGGCACTATCGAGTTGCGCGTGATGGATACGCCGCGGACCGTCGAGCGTGCGGCGCAGATTGCTGCCTATGCCCAAGCGCTGGCCCGCTATCTGCTCGAAGAGAAGCCGATCGAGCCGCACGAGGACGATTATCTGGTTTACACCTTCAACCGCTTCCAGGCCTGCCGCTTCGGCTACGACGGCACGCTGGTCGTTCCGGGTTCCGCCGAGCAGCGCAACATCGGCGACGACATCATCCGGACCATGGCCGCCATCGAGGTCCATGCCTACGATCTCGGGGCAACCGAAGCGCTCAATCTGCTGCGTACCGAGGTTTTGCAGGCGCGCAACGGGGCCAGCGAGATACGCATGAGCTTTACCAACGAAGGCGCCCTAGAGGAGGTTGTGCGCCAATCCTGCGAACTGTGGGCCGGGCGCGCGAAGCCGGATGCGGGGATTTTCCGGATGTGACGGCTAACGTTTCAGGAAGCATTGGAGCACGGAAACATGTGCTCCCGGCCGTGTTATCCGCCCCAGCTGTAGCCGTTGCCGCTACACAGTTCTAGGTGATTTTCCCGCCAGATCGAGGGCAGGGGGCTAGGCGAAACTGAGCAGTGGACATTCCCGTCAAAAGGCGTATTCTGGAATTGCGTTCCGGCCGGAATGGGTCGGAAACAAATGTCAGACAACACGACTGGAGGCAACATGGTTGAAAGTCCGCCGCAGTTTGACCTGAAGGCCAAGTAATACCAAAACGGCGACATGCCGAATATCCTGGCCATGCGTGCCAAGAGTGAAGATTCAAGAAGCCCGTGCCAAAAATGCACGGGCTTTGTGCTTTCTGGGCGGCTTCAGCGGGAAAGATTTCGTCGAACCCAATATCGTGAGCGGAATATGGGCATGCCGGGATAGTCATTTCTCGCCGGGGGGCGGGCGTTATAAAAGGCTTGGGAAGCTTATGCCGTTTTCTCGGGTTGGCTTGCCGCGGCGGCTTTGCTTCGAACTTTATAAGCCTTGCGCTGCATAAGAACATAAGATTTACGTCGTTTTCCTGGTGGTGGCCGTTTCGTAAATTGGCGGCTCCATAACTCAACAGGATTTCAGCAAAATGCGCTTCAACCATACCCGCCGTAGCCTGATCGCCATTGCACTGGGCCTTGCCTTGGGTGGCCAGGCCTTCGCCGATGTCAATCTGCTCAACGTCTCCTACGACCCGACGCGCGAGCTCTATCAGGATTTCAACGGCGCCTTTGCCAAGTACTGGAAGGGCAAGACCGGCGAAACCGTCAACATCAAGGCCTCGCATGGAGGTTCCGGCAAGCAGGCGCGGGCCGTGATCGACGGGCTGGACGCTGACGTGGTGACGCTGGCGCTGGCCTACGATATCGACGAAGTCGCCGATGCCGGCCTGGCCAGCAAGGACTGGCAGAAGAAGCTGCCGCTGAACGCCTCGCCCTACACCTCGACCATCGTCCTGCTGGTGCGCAAGGGCAACCCGAAAGGCATCAAGGACTGGGCTGACCTGACCAAGCCAGGCGTCGAAGTCATCACGCCGAACCCGAAGACCTCGGGCGGCGCCCGCTGGAATTACCTGGCCGCCTGGGCCTACGCCAAGAACCTGAAGGGCGGCAGCGATGCCAGCGCCAAGGACTTCGTCAAGAAGCTGTACGGCAACGTCAAGGTGCTCGATTCCGGCGCCCGCGGCGCGACAACCACCTTCGTCGAGCGCGGCATTGGCGATGTCCTGATCGCCTGGGAAAACGAGGCCTACCTGTCGCTGAAGGAACTCGGTCCGGACAAGTTCGAAATCGTCACCCCGTCCGTCTCCATCCTGGCCGAGCCGCCGGTGGCGGTGGTCGACAAGGTGGCCGACAAGAAGGGCACCCGCAAGGTCGCCACCGAGTACCTGAACTACCTATATTCGCCGGAAGGCCAGGAAATCGCCGCGCGCAACTTCTACCGGCCGACCGACAAGAAGGTGGCCGCCAAGTATTCCAAGCAGTTCGCCAACGTCAAGCTGCTGACCATCGACAAGGAATTCGGCGGCTGGACGGCGGCGCAGAAGGCGCATTTCGCCGATGGCGGGGTGTTCGACCAGATCTACGTGAAGTAAGCCGGCGTGGATTCACTGCGGGCGGCCTGCCGGCCGTCCGCCAGGCCCCGGTCGTGGCCATGCCCGGCCGGGGCTTTGTTTTGCCGGTTTTTCCCTATGCAGGGATTGGCATAAGCAAAGACAAATAAATTGGTTAGGGATGCTGACGGCTGTCCCTAAGCTTGCCGCTATCGACCGTGTTCTGGAGTTTTCATGCATCCCGTATCGCTTGTTTTGTCCTTCCCCGGCGAGGTGAGGCCATGAGTTCGCGCCAAGCTTTGCCCGGCTTCAACCTGTCCCTGGGCTACACCCTGACCTGGCTGTCGCTGATCGTGTTGATCCCGCTGGCCGCGGTGTTCATCAAGACGGCCGAACTGAGCCTGGCGCAGTTCTGGACGGCGGTCTCGTCGCCCCGCGTCGTGGCCTCCTACCACTTGAGTTTCGGCGCCTCGCTGGCCGCCGCGGCGATCAACACCGTGTTCGGCATGCTGCTCGCCTGGAGCCTGGTGCGCTACAACTTTCCCGGCAAGAAAATCGTCGATTCGCTGGTCGACCTGCCCTTCGCCTTGCCGACGGCGGTGGCCGGCATTGCGCTGACCGCACTGTGGGCGGGCAACGGCTGGATCGGCCGCATCGTCGAGTCCTTTGGTTTGAAGGTGGCCTTCACGCCGGTCGGCGTGTTGCTGGCGCTGGTCTTCATCGGCTTGCCCTTCGTGGTGCGTACCGTGCAGCCCGTGCTGGAAGACCTGGAATTCGAAATCGAGGAAGCATCGACCAGCCTGGGGGCCAATCGCTGGCAGACCATCCGCCAGGTCATTTTTCCGACCCTTTATCCCGCGCTGCTGACCGGCTTCGCGCTGGCCTTCGCCCGGGCGGTGGGCGAGTACGGCTCGGTCATCTTCATCGCCGGCAACATGCCGATGGTGTCCGAGATCACGCCGCTGATGATCATCACCAAGCTCGAGCAATACGACTACCGCGGCGCGACCGCCATTGCCACCGTGATGCTGCTTCTGTCCTTCATCCTGCTCATCACCATCAACAGCCTCCAGGCATGGACGGCCAAGCGCACCGGAAAGGCCCAATAATGGCTGCCGCGACCACCCTGCATATCGGCTCGGCCCTGGCCGACCGCTACGAAAGCAACCCCGCCACCCGCGAATCGGCTTGGGTCAAATGGACCATCATCGGCATCTCACTGAGCTTCTTCGTCCTCTTCCTGCTGCTGCCGTTGCTCACGGTATTCTACGAAGCCCTGCGCAAGGGCTGGGATGCCTACCTGGTGGCCCTGGTCGAGCCGGATGCGCAGAGTTCGATCAAGCTGACCCTGCTCGCCGCCGCCATCGCCGTGCCGCTCAACCTGGTGTTCGGCATCGCCGCGGCCTGGGCCATCGCCAAGTTCCAGTTCCCCGGGAAATCCTTCCTGATCACCCTGATCGATCTGCCATTCTCGGTTTCGCCGGTGGTGGCGGGCTTGGTCTACATCCTGGTGTTCGGGCGCAATGGCTGGATCGGCCCGTGGTTCCTCGAACACGACATGAAGATCGTCTTCGCCGTTCCCGGCATCGTGCTGGCGACCATCTTCGTGACCTTTCCCTTCGTCGCCCGCGAACTGATCCCGCTGATGGAAGCGCAGGGCAGGGACGAGGAGGAGGCGGCGACGGTGCTCGGCGCCTCGGGCTGGCGCACCTTCTGGTACGTGACCCTGCCCAACGTCAAATGGGGGCTGATCTACGGCGTCATCCTGTGCAATGCCCGGGCGATGGGCGAGTTCGGCGCGGTGTCCGTGGTTTCCGGCCACATCCGCGGTGAAACCAACACCATGCCGCTGCATATCGAAATCATCTACAGCGAATACAAGTTCGCCGCCGCTTTCGCCGTGGCTTCGCTGCTGGCCATCCTGGCGCTGCTGACGCTGGTTATCAAGACCTTCGTCGAATGGCGGGCAGCACAGGCGGCGAAGGAGGTTGGCGAGGGGTAGGGGCGTTGTTTGGGGGCATATCCTTAAGCGACCAAGCCTGCTTTGCTTATACGAACAACTTCGTTTTCCCGGCCCGGATCGGCCGGTAAATTGATTCCGTAGCTGCCTTGCGTCGGCTACCGCTCTTTATCTCTCTTCTCCTTGCAACCCGCCGTCTTCGGATGGCGGGTTTTTTGTGCCAGCGCGCCAGTCGTGGCAGATGCGATGGGTTGCTGCGTCGGCAGCAGCGGCCGGCGGCGAGTGTTGCTCGGGCAGCAGGTGGGCCGGTTTTTCGATCAACCGCATCCGGGGATTCCTGCATCGGCGGCCAGCAAATTTCCCTTTCAGGAGCATTCCGATGTCGCCGAGCGTTCCGCTCTATGAAGCCAGGTCAAAGATCAGGCAACTGGTGCTCGCATGGGCATAAAGCTTGCCGTCCGGTCCGATCAACCGGCCTTCCGCGGTCGCCACCTGGCGGCCGCCGTGGACCAGCCGGCCTTCGGCGCGCACCAGCGGCACAGCTTCAGTGAGGGCGCGGACAATGTTGAGCTTCAGTTCCAGGGTGGTGTATGCCTTGCCCGCTGGCAGCGTGGAATGCACGGCGCAGCCCATGGCGCTGTCGAGCAGCGTAGCGAACCAGCCGCCGTGTACCGTGCCCATCGGGTTGTAGTGCTTGAAGCGGGGTTGTCCCTGGAATACCGCGAATCCGGGCTCGATACCAAGTAGCGTGAAATCGAGCGTGACCGCCATCGGCGGGGGCGGAATTTCCCCGGCAAGAAGCGCCTGGAAGACCTGCAGTCCGCTGCGCCCGGCGATTTGGGCGGGTGTGGCCACGCCGGGCGCCGTCTGGAAGCGGGCGCGCACGGCTGCTTCCTCGGCCCGCCAACGGGCAAGCGTGTCTTCGGGGTTCATCGCGTCGGTTGGTGCTGTCATGGGGCAACTCCTTGCTGTTGTTTCTTTGGTGAGCGTTTGAGCGGAGTGCTTATCCGTTCATTACATGCGACATGAAGGCCTGGTGCAGCCAACGCGGGGTCGCCCAGGTCAGGATCACCAGGGCCTTGTTCGCCCAGCCGGCCACGACGCCGATGCGGCCGGCCTGCAAGGCGCGGATGCCGGCGCGCACGACGGGGGCCGGCTGCATCATCAACTGCTTCAGCGCCGGCGTGAGCTTTTGCTGCGCTGCGGCGGCGAAGCCGGTGTCCGACATGCCGGGGCACAGCGTCGTCACGGTGATGCCATCGCGTTTGAGTTCGCGATGCAGCGCTTCACCCAGACGCAAGACGTAGGCCTTGGCGGCGGCATAGACGGCGAAGTTCTGCACGCCCTGATAGGCCAACAGGCTGGCGACCAGCAGAATATTCCCGCGCCCGCGCGCCCGCATGTCCTGGGCAAAGACGTGGGTGACCGCGGTCAGGCTCGCGACATCGAGCTGTACCATGGCCAGGGTTGCGTCCAGCGGGCTATCGACGAAGGGGCCTTGCAGTCCATGGCCGGCGTTGTTGATCAGGATGTCGATGGCGATGCCTCGCTCCCGGAGGTGCCGATGCAATCGGGTGACTGCCGCAATATCCGAGAGATCGGCTGGCTCGACTACGACGTCGATGCTGTACTGCCGGCGTAGTGTCTCGGCGAGTGCTTGCAGCCGGTCCAGCCGGCGCGCCACCAGGACCAGCGAGTGGCCTTGCGCGGCATATTGGCGGGCGAACTCCTCGCCGAAGCCGCTCGATGCGCCCGTGACGAGTACCCATGAATTCTCTGTTGTTGTCATTTTGCTTACCTGTGGTTGTTGGTGGAGAGTTTGCCGGAGAGGCGGTCACTGCTTGCTTGGGGGGCATCCCAGCCGCCGCCCAGCGCCCGGAAGGAGGCAATGGCGGCACGCGCCGCTTCGGTTTGCGCCTGGGCCTTGCCGTCGCGCACCTGCAGCAGGTTGCTGTCTGCATCGAGCACCTCGATCAGACTGACGACGCCGCCCTGGTAGGCTGCAAACGAGTTGGCGCGGGCCCGGGCGAGCGAGGTTTCACCGCGCGTCAGGATGCCGACCTGAGCCTCGCGTTTGACCAGGGCGGAAAAGGCGTTTTCGACATCCTCGGCCGCCCGCAGCACGGCCAGCCGGTAGACTGCCAGGGCTTCCGCCTCCTGGCCGCGCGCGGCGGCGATCTGTGCGTCGACGCGGCCGAAATCGAACAGGCGCCAGCGCAGTCCGAGAACGCCCTGGGCCTGGCTGGCCCCCCCAGTGAACAGGTTGCCGCTCCCTATCGCGGTGGCGCTGCCGAGCAGGCCAGCGAGCGAAAACTTGGGGTAGTACTCCGAAACCCCCACGCCGATGCGCGCATTAGCCGCCGCCAGGCGCCGCTCGGCGGCGATGAGGTCCGGCCGGCGCCGAATCATGTCGGCTGGGGTGCCGCTTGCCGCCAGGCCCGGTGCGACGGGAATCGGCGATACCGTGGCCAGTTCTGCGCGGTAGGTTCCCGGCTGCACGCCGAGCAGCACGTCCAGCGCGTTCATTGCCGAACCAAGACCGGCTTCGAGGACGGGGATCTGCGCCTCGGCCTGGGTCAGCGAGCCGTCGGCCTGGTTCATCTGCAGTTCGGCGGCGATTCCCTTCTCGTACTGGAGCTTGACCATGGCGAGCAACTGGCGGCGGGTATCCGCTTGCTGCCGGGCGATCGCGAGGCGCGCCTGCAGGCCGCGGACCGTAACGTACACATCGGCCGTCTGCGCGGCGACGGCCAGCCGTGTTGCTACCACGCCTGCTTCAGATGCCTCGTAGGCAGCGCGTGCCGCCTCCTGTCCGCGCCGCAGGCCGCCGAACACATCGATCTCCCAACTGGCGCCAAGATTGGCCTCGTACAGACTGCCGTAGCGGTCGAAGCCGGGGTTGGCGTTGAGCACCTGCCCGAGCGGGGTCTCGACCGACTGGTAGGCGTGCGCCGCGCTGGCACTGACGTTGCCCGCTGGCAGCAGCGCCGCATCGGCGTAGCGCAATGCTGCCCGCGACTGTGCGACCCGGGCCGCCGCTTGCGCGATGTCCAGGTTCTGTTCGAGCGCCAGCGAAATGAAGCGGGTCAGCAGGGGATCATCGAAGGCGGCCCACCAGACGGTGAGATCGGCCTGGTGCTCAGCGGATCGGCGATCGATCCCCTCCTGCCCGAGGAAGGAAGACGACAGCGCGATTTCAGGCGACCGGTAGTCGGGACCGACGGCGCAGCCCGTCAGGATGCCGGCACTCAGAAGCAGGGCGAGGGAGCGGGAGAACATGGAAGTCCTTCGGGATTGGATTGTTGATGTGACTATAACCCAAAATGGTCACTGGTTGTCAAGCGGCCGCCGACGCGCTATTGTTTTCCCCATGAGCGAAATCGAATCTTCCACCCCACAGGCGCGCGGCCCCGCCGACCACAGCGTTCGCGAGCAGATCGTCGAGGCGGCCGGCGAGCACTTCAGCCACTACGGCTACGACAAGACCACAGTCTCCGACCTGGCCAAGGCGATCGGCTTTTCCAAGGCCTATATCTACAAATTCTTCGACTCCAAGCAGGCGATCGGCGAAGCCATCTGCGCCCAGACCCTGAGCAAGATCGTCGCGGCGGTCGATGAAGCGGTTGCCAGCGCCACCACGCCGACGGAAAAATTCCGGCGTCTATTCAAGGCCCTGGTAGCGACGAGCGTGGAGCTGTTCTTCAACGATCGCAAGCTGTACGACATTGCCGCGCATTCCGCCGGCGAGGGATGGCCGTCTGCTCTTGCCTATGGAAAGCGCATTCGGCAGACCCTGATGGAGATCGTCCGCGAAGGGCGGGAGAGGGGCGAATTCGAGCGCAAGACGCCGTTGGACGAGACGGTTCATGCGATCTATCTCGTCATGCAGCCCTATGCGAATCCGCTCCTGCTGCAATACAACCTCGACCTCGTCGAGGAGGCGCCAACCCAGCTGTCGAACCTGGTGTTGCGTAGTCTGGCGCCCTAAAGCGTCACCCGGATGAAAAGTGACCATTGACAATAATGGTCACTAGATTGAAGATGGAGGCCTTCGCATTCCTGGAGGTCGCCATGCTTCAGCACCGTAATATTCCTTTCCTCGCCGTTGTCGGTCTGTTGCCCTTGGCCCTGGCTGCATGCAACAACGCCACTTCGTCAAACGATCCGCGGACAGCGCCTCCCCTCGTGCGGGTGGCTGCGGTGGCCACCGCCGGCCAAGCCGAGCGTTCATTCACCGGCATCGTCGCGGCGCGGGTGCAGAGCGACCAGGGCTTCCGCGTTCCCGGCAAGATTGTGGAACGCCTGGTCAATACCGGACAGACCGTTAAACGCGGCCAGCCGCTGATGCGCATCGACCCCACCGATTTGCGGCTGGCCACGCGTGCCCACGACGAGGCCGTCACCGCCGCCATGGCGCGCGCCCGCCAAACCGCTGAGGACGAGGCGAGATACCGCGATCTGGTCGCCGCGGGGGCGGTGTCGGCCTCGGCCTACGACAAGATCAAAGCTGCCGCCGAGTCGGCGCGGGCGGAACTCAATGCCGCCCAGGCCCAAGCCGACGTGGCGCGCAACGAAACCGGCTACACGGTGCTGCTTGCCGACGCCGACGGCGTCGTGGTGGAGACCCTGGCCGAGCCGGGCCAGGTCGTTGGTGCCGGCCAGGTGGTGGTCCGGGTAGCGCATGCCGGACGCCGCGAAGCACTCATAGAACTCCCCGAAACACTACTCCCGGCGGTCGGATCGGCGGCACACGCGGCCTTGTATGGCAGCGGACTCACCGGTGCCGCGAAACTGCGCCAATTGTCGGATGCCGCCAATCCGCTGACCCGGACTTTCGAGGCGCGCTACGTGCTGGAAGGCCGCCTGGCCGACGCGCCGCTGGGCTCGACCGTTGCCATCCAGCTCCCGTCCGACCGCGCCACCCCGGCGCTGCAGGTGCCGCTCGGTGCGCTATACGACCCCGGCAAAGGGCCCGGCGTCTGGCTGCTTGCAGGGAAGGAGCCGCGGGTGACCTGGCGCGCCGTGCAGGTGGCCGGCCTCGGCAGCGAAACGGCTGCCGTCGCCAGTGGTCTCGCGGCGGGCGATCGTGTCGTCGTGCTCGGCGCGCAGTTGCTGCACGAAGGCGATCTCGTCCGGCTGGCTGACGGCGAGGCCGCGCCCGCCGACAAGAGTGGGGAACGGAAATGAGCACCTTCAACCTTTCCGCCCTCGCTGTCCGCGAGCGCTCGGTGACTCTGTTCCTGATGCTGGCGATCTTCATCGCCGGCATCGTGGCCTTTCTGACGCTGGGGCGAGCCGAAGACCCCGCTTTTACCATCAAGCAGATGACCGTCGTTACCGCCTGGCCCGGCGCGACCGCCAAGGAAATGGAAGAACTGGTCGCCGAGCCGCTGGAAAAGCGCATGCAGGAACTGCGCTGGTATGACCGGACCGAGACCTTTACGCGACCGGGCCTGGCCTTCTCGACGGTGTTCCTGATCGACAGCACGCCGCCCGCCGAGGTGCCCGAGCAGTTCTATCAGGCGCGCAAGAAACTCGGTGACGAGGCCGCCAAGCTGCCGCGCGGCGTCATCGGCCCGATGGCCAACGATGAATACGCCGACGTGACTTTTGCGCTCTATGCCTTGAAAGCCAAGGGCGAGCCGCATCGGCAACTGGTGCGCGATGCGGAGAGCATGCGCCAGCGCCTGCTGCATGTCGCGGGGGTCAAGAAGGTCAACATCATCGGCGAGCAGGCCGAAAGGATCTTTGTCGAGTTCTCCCATGACCGCCTGGCAACCCTGGGCGTCTCGCCGCGCGACCTCTTCGCCGCGCTGAACGGACGCAACGTCATGACGCCGGCCGGTTCGATCGAAGCCAAGGGCCCGCAGGTCTTCATCCGCCTGGACGGCGCCATCGACGATCTGGAAGCGATCCGCAACACCCCGGTCGCGGCGCACGGCCGGACCCTGAAGCTCGGCGATATCGCTGAGGTCAAGCGCGGCTACGAAGACCCGGCCAGCTTCCTGATCCGCAACAACGGCGAACCGACCTTGCTGCTTGGCGTGGTCATGCGCGAGGGCTGGAACGGCCTCGATCTGGGCAAGGCGCTGGAGGCGGAAGCCGCGGCGATCAACGCCGAGATGCCGCTTGGCATGAGCCTGTCCAAGGTTACGGACCAGGCGGTCAATATCCATTCCGCCGTCGGCGAGTTCATGGTCAAGTTCATGGTTGCCCTCGGCGTAGTGGTACTGGTCGGCTTCCTGAGCATGGGCTGGCGCGCCGGCATCGTCGTCGCCGCCGCAGTTCCCCTGACCCTGGCTGTCGTCTTCATCATCATGGCGGCGACCGGCAAGAATTTCGACCGGATCACGCTGGGCTCGTTGATCCTGGCCCTTGGGCTGCTGGTCGACGACGCGATCATCGCCATCGAGATGATGGTCGTGAAGATGGAGGAAGGCTACGACCGCATCCGCGCCGCGGCCTATGCCTGGAGCCACACCGCCGCCCCGATGCTGGCCGGTACCTTGGTTACGGCAATCGGCTTCATGCCGAACGGCTTCGCGAAGTCGACGGCTGGCGAGTACACCAGCAACATGTTCTGGATTGTCGGCATTGCCTTGATCGCCTCGTGGATCGTTGCCGTCGTTTTCACGCCCTATCTGGGGGTGAAGTTGCTGCCGCACTTTGAGAAGCACGCCGGCGGGCACGGAGCGATCTACGCCACGCCGAACTACGAGCGCTTCCGCCGCCTGCTCGGCTCGGTGATCCGCCGCAAGTGGCTGGTCGCGGCGGGCGTGATCGGCGCCTTCGTCGTCGCAATCATGGGCATGGGCGTGGTCAACAAGCAGTTTTTCCCGACCTCCGACCGGCCAGAAGTGCTGGTTGAGGTGCAGATGCCTTATGGCACCTCAATCGAGCAAACCAGTGCCGCGACGGCGAAGGTCGAAGCCTGGCTGGCGCAGCAACAGGAGGCCAGGGTCGTCACAGCTTATATCGGCCAGGGCGCACCGCGTTTCTTCCTGGCGATGTCGCCCGAACTGCCCGACCCGTCGTTCGCCAAAATTGTCATTCTCACGGGGAACGAAAAGGAGAGGGAAGCCCTCAAGTTCAGGCTGCGCCAGGCGGTGGCCGACGGACTGGCGCCCGAAGCGCGGGTGCGCGTGACCCAGATTGTTTTCGGTCCGCCTTCGCCATTCCCCGTGGCCTTCCGCGTCATGGGGCCGGACCCGGACAAGCTGCGCGACATCTCGGCGCAGGTGCGTGGCGTCATGCAGGCCTCGGCCCAGATGCGAACGGTCAATACCGACTGGGGCGAGCGTGTACCGACGCTGCATCTTGCGCTCGACCAGGACCGGCTGCAGAGCCTTGGCCTCTCCTCCAGCGACGTGGCCCAGCAGTTGCAGTTCCTGTTGAGCGGCATCCCGATCACGGAGGTGCGCGAAGACATCCGTTCGGTCCAGGTCACGGCCCGTTCGGCCGGCAATACCCGGCTTGATCCGGCCAGGATTGGCGACTTCACGTTGGTCGGTGCTACCGGTCAGAAGATTCCGCTGGCGCAGGTCGGCAAGGTTGAGGTCCGTATGGAAGACCCCATCCTGCGCCGTCGCGACCGGACGCCGACGATCACCGTGCGCGGCGATATCGCCGAGGGCTTGCAGCCGCCGGACGTCTCCGCCGCCGTGCTGAAGGATCTGCAGCCGATCATCGCCCAGTTGCCGCCCGGTTACCGGATCGAGCAGGCGGGCTCCATCGAGGAATCCGGCAAGGCCAATCGCGCCCTGGCGCCGCTACTCCCCATCATGATCGCCCTGACCTTGATCACCATCATCTTCCAGGTCCGCTCGATCTCGGCGATGACCATGGTGTTCGCCACCGCGCCGCTCGGCCTGATCGGCGTCGTGCCCACGCTGTTGATCTTCCAGCAGCCGTTCGGCATCAACGCGCTCGTTGGATTGATTGCGCTGTCCGGCATCCTGATGCGCAACACGCTGATCCTGATCGGCCAGATTCGTGGCAACGAGAAGGATGGATTGGCACCCTTCGATGCCGTCGTCGAGGCCACCGTGCAACGCGCCCGCCCGGTCATCCTGACCGCGCTCGCCGCCATCCTGGCCTTCATCCCGCTCACCCAGTCGGTGTTCTGGGGAACGCTGGCCTATACCCTGATCGGCGGGACCTTCGCCGGGACGGTTCTGACCCTGGTGTTCCTGCCGGCCATGTACGCGATCTGGTTCAAGATCCGGCCGGCGGCGGGGGACAGGCAAGCCGTTCCGGCACTGCGAACGGAATCGGCCGCAGCCTAGCGGAAGTAATCGGCGTGCCGGCTCTGCAGTGGAGCCGGCGCGCCGCTACAAGTTCGGCGCCGCTGGGCGCTCGGCCGCTGACGTTGGCTCAGATGATGGCTTGGCCTACCCAGCATTTGTCTCTCGGAGCCAATGGCGGCTTTGGAGTAGCGATTACGGCCGGCAGCCGGTGGCCGATAGCGTCGCTTGGATAGGTTGGCAGGGAAGCTGCCGTAGACATCCTCGCGAAAAAATCAAAGCAACTTGCGGGCGGCCAAGCCAATTCACCCGAACGGCCAGATGCAGCCTTCGCGGAACTGACATGCCATTATTTGAGCAACAGTTTTATTCGGAAACCAGCCCGTAGCAAGTGAGCCAAGCCATGGCAAGCTCAGGGGCGATAAACAACCGGCGTTCGAATCCGGCCATCCAGGCTATCTTCTCGAACAGTTCGAAGTGCTCGGCGGAACTGTGGGATGGGTCGTAAACAAACGCAATACGATAGTCGCCTTTCAACCCGCGCTTTTGCACGTCATTAAGCTCGGTAAGCCCAATCGCTAATTCGGCTTCACGGAAATCCGCCAGAATTCGATTTACGCCATGTTGTGCGGCTACGGAATTTGCGGCCTCGCAAAGCTGAACGTGGGCAGCCAGGTCATAGTGTCCTCGCACCGTCGTCCTCAAGACCCGTTCCACCTCTAAGTAGTCAATCTGGTAAGTGAACATGCCCTCGCTCAGCTATCAAAAAATCGGTATCTGCGGAAAGTAACCTCTTGTTTAATCAGGCACCTTAATTTTCCGCAAGATTCTTGTCGGATATGGCAGCGGTTTGAGTCGATTTCATGGACGATGTTCAAATCATTGCTGCTTGTGGCCGCCCGTGGTCATACAGGCGACGTGTTCTGAAGTGAAAGGGCGTTGAAATTCCGTGCATGGCCTCGTAGCGTCAGCGAACAGGCATCTCGATTGCCAATTCGGTAATGCCTGCCCATTCGGGGCGGGCGCCAATTCGCTACGAGGTACATGCCATGGAAAACACATCTCCCGATACGCGCGTTAAAGCCGGCCTTTTGCTAGCGGCAGCGCTCTCTCTCACGGCTTTATGGGTGCGGCGCAGGGCAAAGAAGGCTGAGCAGAAATTTCCGCCTGCTGGAAAATTTGTCCAAATCGATGGGGTGCGACTGCACTACATCGAGCACGGCACCGGCCCGGCCGTCCTGCTGCTGCACGGAAATGGCGCTCAGGCCATGGACTTCGTGGGTTGCGGCCTGGTCGAACAGCTGGCTTCCCGCTATCGGGTCATTGCCATCGACCGGCCAGGCTTCGGCTACAGCGCGCGCCCGCGCGATCGCCTATGGACGCCCAAGGCCCAAGCCACTCTGATGCGGCGCGCTTGTGCTGAACTGGGTGTGCAGGAACCCATCGTCCTGGGCCATTCCTTCGGCACCCAGGTCGCCCTGGCGCTTGCCCTTGAGGCACCCGAATGGGTCCGCGGGCTGGTGCTGATTTCCGGGTATTACTTCCCGACCTTCCGCCTCGACGCATGGTTGTTCTCGCCACCGGCCATTCCGGTCATCGGCGATGTCATGCGGTATACCGTGTCGCCCTTGCTCGGCAAGATGTTGCTTCCGCTCATGCTGCGCCGGATTTTTTCGCCCAAAGTCGTCGAGCCGGGTTTCCTCCAGCATGTGCCGCCACCGCTGACTTTACGGCCCTGGCAACTGAAGGCCAGCGCCGAAGATGGCATATTCATGATTCCGGCCGCCATCGCCATGTCGCGGCATTACAGGGAGATTTCCGTGCCGGTGGAAATTTTCGCCGGAGAGGACGACAAATATGTCAAAGCCGACCAGCAAGCCGCACGTCTTCATCACCAAATTGAACAGAGTCGCCTGCACTTGCTGCCCGGGGAGGGGCACATGTTGCATTACGGCAAAAGCAGGGGAATTGCCGGCGCAGTGGGCGCAATCGTTGCTACCGAAGAAGTGGTGCAGTCGATTGCTGAGAAAATGCAACTGATTGGAGAGAACCGATCGGAAGGCGAAGCGGCCGAGCCGGTCGCCGCCAGGAGCGCCAACTAAACCAACTGTGGACTTGACGCCTCGGCGTGCTGAAAGAAAAAGGCTGGCAACCCTGCGGTTGCAGGCCTTTTGCCTGCCGAGCGATGAAGCCTGGCACAAGACCAGCGGCGAGCGCGTCGAGAAAGGGCGGCGTCAGCGCTACGTGAACAAGCAACTCAATGAGTGGAAGCGCGACGAGTGCAAGAACGGCGCGGGCGGCATCATGAACCAAATCGCCCGCCAACTGACTGAGTCAGATATAGAGCAGGTTTCTGCCTATCTGTTAGGCCAACCGTGACCGATACGCACCATAACCTTTTGGGACGACAGATCATGAAGCCACGTTTTACCCCTCATCTGCTGGCTGCGCTGTTCGCCGGCTTGCTCACCCATGGCGCACAGGCCGCCCTGAACGAAGGCGAGGCAGCACCGCAGTTCGTCGCCTCGGCAGCGCTGGATGGCAAGGCTTTCTCCTTCTCGCTACAGGAAGCCCTTAAAAAAGGCCCGGTCGTGGTCTATTTCTACCCGTCGGCCTATACCAGCGGCTGCAATATCCAGGCACATACCTTTGCTGAGAAGAGCGAGCAATTTGCCGCGGCCGGCGCCTCGGTGGTCGGCGTGTCGCTAGACAGCATTGCCCGTCTGAAGAGCTTCTCGGCTGATCCGGACTACTGCGCCGGCAAGCTGCCGGTCGCCTCCGACGCCAGCGGCAGCATTGCCAAGTCCTACGGCCTCAATGTCCGCGCCGTACCAACCGGGGGCAAGGACACGCGGGGCGAGGATATCGACCACGGCTTGGCCGAGCGCACCACCTTCGTCGTGACGCCCGACGGCAAGGTGGCCGGCGTGATCGGCGGCCTGAACCCGAAGGCGAATGTCGACAAGGCGTTGGAAACGGTGCAGAAGCTGGCCGGCAAGCCAGCACGTTAATTGCCGGATGCAAAGTCGGCCGGAAGCGGCCGGCAGTCCGTAGAGGGGCGGTGCTCTGGGGAGCGTTCAGTCTTCGGATTTGTTCTCGCCGTTCGACGAGTTGCCGTGCTCATCGGACGATCCGCTCGACGGGGAAACCTTTTCGGCTACCTTGTGCATGACGCGCCCGGTTGCTTCGGCGCCCTTTTTCACGCCGCGTTCTGCGGCGTGGACACCCGTTTCGATGCCGTGGCGGGTCGCTTCGGCGCCGCGCTTGATGCCATTGCCGGCAGCGGTCACGCCTTTCTTCACGGCATGCGCCGTGGCTTCGGCACCGTGTTCGACGGCAGCCTTGGTCTTGTCGACGACGCCTTCCTCAGCGTGAGCCATACCGCCAAGCAGGAAGGCACTGATGAGAAGCACTATCGATTTGTTCATGGGATATACCATCGATTTGTTCATGCCCTCAGCCTAGCTCCTGACCGTCCGACGTTCAGTACCGAGATGTAAGCATTTATTACTGGCGGGCTCTGTATTCATACTGCTCGCCGAGTGGGGCGGCGGCGAAGCAGGCCGCAGTATCGTCGCCGGCGACGGTGACCGAACCCTTCTCGACGCCCAGCTCGTAGATCTGGCCGACGAAATCCATGAAGTCGGCGAAGCTCAGTTTTGCGGTACGCAGGTCCGTGTATATGCGTTGGTATTCCATGGGGGGCTCCAATTTGGTTGTGCAGTGCACCATGGTTGCCAGTGTAGGCGGAACAATCTTGCTGTCTGAGTTGGTTGTGTAGCGAAGTGTTACGGCCGGGAAATCGGTTGCAGGATGAATAAAAAAGCGGAGCCGGCAGGGCTCCGCTGTGGGGACGCGCTGTCGCGTGCTATTTCGCCGTCGCATAATTGGCCAGCCCAATGGCCGCCTGCAGGTCGTTCAGGGTGACGACGCGCAGGCCGTGCAGGGCGGCGATCTTGTCGACGTCCAGCTTCAGGCGTTGGATGTTGTCGTACAGGTTGAGGATGTAGTGTGGGCGGAAAAAGCGGCGGCCAGCAGGGTGGCCGTGATGCCGAGAGTCGGGAAAGTCGGGCGACGCATGGATTCCTCCTGAATGTGGTTTGAAACCACTCCGTTGCAGGAGGTGTGCCACAGTGCCGAAATCGGTGATGGCCCCGGAAATGCTTGTGGCAGAAGAGTTTTCGCCAGCGCCCCGGGAAGATGGCCGCAAGCCGGGGGCCACCGGCTGCTGCGCCGCGGTCAGCCGCTGTTGGGCCGGCCAACAGCGGCTGACCGCGCGCCTCAGTGGCTCAACGCTGCCTGGCTGGCCCGCTGCTGAACGGCTGGCCTGGCGTTTTCTCGCAGCAGGTTGACCTCGTCGGCGACGATGTGGGCGGCGCCCCGCAGGCGGATATCCTTCACCTTGTCGGCCGCTTTTTCGTCAGCTTTTTCCCGTTCCGGATCGCGTTCGCTGTCGAGCAGTCCGTCGTCGACGCGGGCGATTCCGGCGAAGCGCTTTTCCTGGGCCTCGGTCTCCCGGCGTCGCTCGGTCTCGTTCAAGGACAGGCTTTTCAGCTGGCGCAGGCGCTGCAGTTCGGTGGCCACCTCGGCGAGCTTCTTGAAGTCCGGATCATTGGCCGCCCAGGCGGCGTGCCGGGCCTGGAGTTGGGGAATAATGTCGCCGAGGTCGGCAACCCGGTCATAGGCGGCGGCGCGGATGCGCGTCCACGGCAGCGCGTTGTCGTTGCTGGCCTCGCCGGTCAGCGTCGGGTCGCTGGTGGCCGGGAAGGCGATGTCCGGCTGCACACCGCGCAGCTGCGTCGTGCCGCCGTTGACGCGGAAGAACTGGGCGATGGTCAGGCGCAATTCGCCGAGATTGGCTTTGTCGTCGCCGACCGCCTGGTCGAGATTGAGCACGGTCTGCACGGTGCCCTTGCCGTAGCTCTGTTCGCCGATGACGATGCCGCGGCCGTAGTCCTGGATGGCGGCGGCGAAAATTTCCGAAGCCGAGGCCGACTCGCCGTCGATCAGCACGCCGAGTGGACCATCCCAGGCGGTTCCCGGATTGCTGTCGCCATCGACGAAAACCCGGCCCTGGGCATTGCGCTCCATGACCACCGGGCCGGTGTCGATGAACAGCCCGGTCAGCGCGATGGCTTCCTTCAGCGAACCGCCGCCGTTATGGCGCAGGTCGAGAACGACGCCGTCGACCTTCTCCTTGCCCAGTTCGCCGAGCAGGCGTTCGACGTCGCGGGTCGCGCTGCGCGCATTGCGGTCGCCCTGGCGCTCGCCTTCGAAATCGCTGTAGAAGGTGGGCAGGGTGATGACGCCGATCCGCCGCAGGTCATTGCCATCGCTGACGTCGAGGATGGACTTCTTGGCCGCCTGCTGGGCCAGATCGACTTTTTTCCTGACCAGCGAAATCTGCCGATGCCGGGCATCCGGGCCGGCGTCCCCGGGCAGGATGTCGAGGCGCACCACACTGTCGGCCGGGCCGCGGATCAGCGCCACCGTTTCGTCGAGACGGGAGCCGACGACATCGACGAAAGGCCCCTCGCCCTGGGCGACGGCCACAATGCGGTCGCCGGCCTTGAGCTGGCCGGACAGCGCGGCCGGCCCGCCCGGCGTGACTTCGCGGATAACCGTGTAGTCGTCGCGTTCCTGCAGCACGGCGCCGATCCCGAACAGGGACAGGCGCATCGAAATGTCGAAATCGGCCGAGGCGCGCGGCCCGAGGTAGGAGGTGTGCGGTTCGATGGCCATCGTGTAGGCGTTCATGAAGGCCTGGAAGGCGTCGTCGCTCTTCAGGCGCTTGACGCGGCGGATCGATTGCTCGTAGCGCTTGTCGAGCATGGTGGCGATTTCGCTGTCGGCCTTGCCGGCCAGCTTCAGGCGCAGCCAGTCGTTTTTGACGCGCAGTTGCCAGACCTGGCGCAACGCATCCTCCGACGGCGCCCATGACGCTTTGTCGCGGTCGAAGGCGAAGCGCTCGTTCTGGTCAAAGCGGAAACCGCCGGTTTTCAGCAACTCGCGGGCATAGACGAAGCGTTCTTCGACCCGCCGGGTGTACAGATTGAAAATGGCAAAGGCCGGCTGCAGGTCTTCGTCGTTGATCGCGTCGTCGAGCCGGGTGCGGTATCCGTTCAACTGGTCGATGTCGGCCTGCACGAAATAGTACTTGTCGCCGTCCAGGCTCTTCAGGTAGCGCTCGAAGATGGCCGCCGACAGCTGATCGTCAACAGGCGTCGGCTTGTAGTGGTAATGCCCGAGCAGCGCGGTGCTGACGCGGATGGCGCGCTGGTGCTGCGGTTGCGGGGCAAGGTCGGCAGCCTGCGCACTGAGGGCGATGCAAAGGACGATGCAGCAGAGTTTTTTCAACAAGACGATTCTCCAGGGGCGGTCCATCCGTCGTGTGCCAGGGTGCGGTGGGCCATCAGTCGGGTGTGCACTGTGACAAATTTGGCCCGCTCAGTACAGCCGGCCTGGCTGCACAAGCGCGCAGCCAAGCCGGTCTTGGCGCTTGCCACTATCAGTTGGCAGCGGTCTTCGGTTACAGCGGCTGGATGCGGGCGATCTTGCCGCCTTGGTCTTCGTAGTCGAGCGAGCCGGCCGCCCGGGCCACCTGGTAGCCCTTGCCCGACAGCAGGTCGCCGCCGGTACCGGCGCGGTGAGCCCGGTTGGACACGGTGACGATGATGCGATCCTTCGGAAGGTAGGCAAGGTATTTTTCGACGTCGGTGGTCTGGATGCTCAGGAAAGCCGGGAAGCTGCCTTTGGAAATCAGTTCATCGGGACGTCGGACATCGAGAACCACGACTTGTTCCGGCTTGGCGAGCAGGGAATCGATTTCCGCCCGGTTCAACTGCTTGGTCTTGCAGGTCCACGGTTGGGCGGCTTCCGGGAAAGGCTAGAAGCATATATCCCGCGGCTTGATGAGCTCCGAACAGTTCCTTCGTTCAGTCGGCGCCGACGCTTGGCTAGATTGGCATGGTCAGCGAACCGTATGGAGGTGCATCGTGGCTGCTTTGATCGTAGGTGGAGATCGGGTCGATTCCTTTCGCGACTCCCTGGCTAGGCAGGGCTATGCGCCGGTGCACCACTGGAGCGGGCGCAAACCGGGCGAATGCCATCGGGCCATTCCGGTGGATACCAAGGTGGTGGTCGTTGTCGTCGATCAGATCAATCATGGCCTGGCGCGCAAGATACGGCGGGCGGCTGACGACATGGCGGTGCCGGTCGTCTTCAGCAAGCGCAGCCTGGGGCAGTTGAGCGCCGGGCTGGCCTGTCTTGCTGTTTAGCGCTGGGCACTCCGCTCCGTGCGGAGTGCTTTCCCATCAGTAAGGCAAATCAGCCGGGGCCAGCGGAGCGCCGCGGCGCAGCGCCAGGCGCAGCAGGGCCTGCGCGTCAAGGCTATGAAGTTCGTCCAGCCAGTAGGGCAGGGCGCCGAAGCGCTGCTCGTAAGTGGCGAAGATGGCGGGGATGGCCGGGCGGACCGGCAATTCGAGGGTGAGAACCATGGCTTGCTCCTTCTCCCCTGTAGGTCCGGCGTGGCCGGCTCCCGGGGAGGTTGGAGCGAGCGACGCTTTAGCCAGTACTTGTCGCCCGCCCTGGCAAGTTATCGGTTAAATCCGGCGGGTGCATCGATTGTGCGGAAAACGATAGCCCTTGGGAAAGCATTTCTGGCTATTTCGATATGCCCTTTCGTAGAGCCCGGAAAACAGCGGCGGCCGCCATCGCCGCGGATGACGGCGGCGCATTCGACGCTCGGTCGCCGGTTCTGAAGGGGCGCATCGCAGCTTGATCGGAAGCCCCGATCAAAAGCCGACGGCGACGTCGGCTTTTTTACGCCTGCAAAACGGTAGGGAGCGTTTATCCCCAAATGCTGTGGATAAGCCTGGGGGTAGCGGCTTGGCAGGTTTCCTACGGCCTTGTCTCATAAGAGAATTTTATACACTGCTCAAGAATTGGGCTTTGGTATTGGTCGTATTAGATATTTCGCACTATCTTGATGTCTGCCAGGAAGAAAAGCTGATTTGCCGCTCCCCGACGGGCTGGGCGGCATCACAGTCTCATGGATAGCGCTTTCCACTCCGCCATGACCTATCGCTTCGACACCCTTTCCCAACCATACGGTGCTCGATTTTTTCACTGAGCGGATGTTCGTGATTTGGCGACACGAAATTCCGTGTTGAAACAATCCTCTTTCGGATAAGACGGATTATCTGTCGTCATTTGACGACGGAATACTGGCTTAGTAACTTCGATTTGATTTGCAAGTATCTGATTTGTCGATAACTCGCTTTCGTGGCATCTGTTTTGCGTTGATTTTGGCGTGGTAACGGTTTTTCGTCGTTATCGCAGCAAAAAATGCTAATCAAAAATGCTAATCAAGTGCCTGAAAGAAATGAAAATGGATAAATCAATGGTCAAGGGGGTCGCCATCGGAGCGGTGGCGATGGTGGCGATCAGCGCCAGTGGCGTTACCGGCTACAAGATGCTGTCTAAGCCTAAATCTGCCGAAGTCCTGGCAGTCGAGGAAATCAAGGAGAAGGTCAGGGTGCCCCGTGAGGATTGCCGGGATGTCCAAGTCCAGAGGAAGGCACCGGTACAGGACGAGCACCGGATTGCCGGCACGGTGATCGGTGGCGTTCTCGGCGGCGTGGTAGGCAACCAGATCGGCCGGGGTAAAGGCAATACGCTGGCGACGGTAGCCGGTGCGGCGGCTGGCGGGTATGCCGGCAATACCGTGCAGAAGGGTATGCAGGATCGGGATACGGTCGCGACGGTCGAACATCGCTGCCGAACCGTCTATGAAACCTCCGACAAACTGGCCGGCTACGATGTGAGCTATCGCCTTGACGGCAAGGAAGGGCGGGTTCGCATGGACCATGACCCGGGCAAGACGATACCTGTCAAGGATGGAAAACTGGTTCTCGAGTCGCCAACGGCGGTGAATTAGCGGCGAACGGCAGGCCGGCCGGATTGCCCGCCATTCGACGGCGCGTTGCAGGCTGGCGCAATTCAAATATGGAGGCCGCCAGATGGTCAGTTCTCGCTGGCGGCCCGTCTGCCCAAACTTTGTGCAGTGCATGGAAATCCCTGCTCGCTCAATGCGTTGCCCAGTTTGCCAATACCCAACCCACAAGCTTATCCACAGATTACGGGGATAAAACCGTATAACCCATAAATCCCCGGCTAAGCTTGTCCTGGCGCCGGATATTCTCAGGCGGGAAGCGGCACGGAACGACGTAATACTTATGTACTTATAGCGCCTCGATGCGCTTGTTACATCCCGCTTGGCCGGCGTCGGGGAGGATAAGCGACCGCCTGGATAGCCGGGCGGTCTGCTATCCGTGTCCTGTCAGGCGCCGATCATTTCTTCAGGTAGATCTGGTCGAACGTCCCGCCGTCGGCGAAGTGGGTCTTCTGCGCCTTCTGCCAGCCGCCGAAGGTGTCGTCGATGGTCACCAGCTTCAGCTTCGGGAACAGCTTGGCGTGCTGGGCTGCGACCTTGGCGTTGGTCGGCCGGTAATAGTGCTTGGCGGCAATCTGCTGCCCTTCCTCGGAATACAGGTAGTCCAGGTAAGCCTGCGCGGTCAGCCGCGTGCCGCGCTTCTCGACCACCTTGTCCACCACCGCCACCGGCGGTTCGGCCAGGATGGACAGGCTGGGGGCGACGATTTCGAACTTGTCCTTGCCCAGTTCGTTGACCGCCAGGATGGCTTCGTTTTCCCAAGCGATCAGCACGTCGCCCAGGCCGCGTTCGACGAAGGTCGTGGTCGAGCCGCGGGCGCCCGAATCGAGGACGGGCACATTTTTGAAGATGGCGGTGACCAGTTCCTTGGCCTTCTGCTCGTTGCCGCCAGGCTGCTTCAGCGCCCAGGCCCAGGCCGCCAAGTAGTTCCAGCGGGCGCCGCCCGAGGTCTTCGGGTTCGGCGTGATGACGGTGATCCCCGGCTTGGCGAGGTCGCCCCAATCCTTGATGCCCTTCGGGTTGCCCTTGCGCACCAGGAAGACGATGGTCGAGGTATAGGGCGAGGAATTGTTCGGGAAGCGTTTCTGCCAGTCGGCCGGGATCAGCTTCTTCTCGGCCAGGGCGTCGATGTCGTAGCCCAGCGCCAGCGTCACGACATCGGCTTCCAGGCCGTCGGCCACCGAGCGCGCCTGCTTGCCGGAACCGCCGTGCGACTGGCGCACCTGCACGCTCTGGCCGGTCTTGCCTTGCCAGCTCTTGGCGAAGGCGGCGTTGAAATCCTTGTACAGCTCGCGGGTCGGGTCGTAGGAGACGTTGAGCAGCGTGGTCTGGGCGACGGCGCTGCCCAGGCCGCAGGCGAGGGTCAGGGCGGCGAAAAGTCCGATCTTGCGCATGGTGGTGTCCTGTCGAAAAAGTTGATATGCGCAGTCTAGGGAGCGGTGTGGCGGACGGTAACGACGGAATTATTCGATGCTTATCAACTTTTCATCTATAGCCGCGATGGCCTGCAATTGCTCAAATAGAAGCAGCCCTTGCGGCCACGGGCCGTGCCCCGAATCGACATTGATGTGGCCGGCCGCGCCGATGTTCACGAACTCGCTGCCCCATTGCAGGGCCCAGCCCTCGGCGACGCTGGTTTTGACCCACGGGTCGTTGCTGCTGGCGACGACCAGGCTGGGGAAGGGGAGTTGCGCCTCGAGCGAAGCGGTCGGCTCGCCGAAGCGCGCCGGGTCGGCAGGGGCGACCAGTAGCGCGCCGCAGATGCGGTCCGGGCGCAGCAGCCCGGCAGCGACCGAAGCCAGGCAGCCGAAACTATGGGCGACGATCCACAGGGCGCCATCCACGGTATCGATCTGTTCACGGACGCGGCCGGCCCACTCGGCCAGGCAGGGCTTTTCCCAGTCGTCCTGCTCGACGCGGCGGCTGCCGGCACGCTGTGTCTCGAACCAGGTTTGCCAGTGGGTCGGGCCGCTGTTGCGCAGCCCGGGGACGATCAGGGTGGTGGCCATGACGGGTATCCTCATGAAATCGATCGCTGCATTGTCGGGACTCGCCGAGGGCGCGGGAACGACGATGTTCTTATGTGCTTATGCCGCAATGCATGGTTTGTCGTGCCGCCGATCTTGTGGTGTCATTGCCCCGGATTGAAACTGAGAGGAAAAAAGATGGCTGCCAGACCGATCCTGCGCATGGGCGAACCGCTGCTCTTCCAGGTGGCCGAACCGATCACCGCGTTCGCCACGCCGGAATTGCGCGCCCTGATCACCGACATGCTCGACTCGATGCGGGCGGCCGGCGGCGTCGGCCTGGCGGCGCCGCAGATCGGCGTCGGGCTGCAGGTGGTCATTTTTGGTTTCGAGAAGAGCGAACGTTATCCCGATGCCGATGCGGTGCCGCTGACCGTGTTGATCAACCCGACCATCACTCCGTTGGGCGATGAGGAGGTCGCCGGCTGGGAGGGCTGCCTGTCGGTGCCCGGCCTGCGCGGCGAAGTGCCGCGTTTCCAGCATATCCGCTACCAGGGCTTCGATCCGGAAGGGCAGCCGATCGACCGCACGGTCGAAGGTTTCCATGCCCGGGTCGTCCAGCACGAATGCGACCATCTGATCGGACGGCTGTTCCCGTCACGTATTCGCGATTTTTCCCGCTTCGGCTTTACCAGTGTCCTCTTTCCGGACCTGGTTTCGGAAGATTGACGATTCGCCTTTGCCGGCCGGCGTTTTCGGCTAAACGCCGGGTTGAACCGAGGGCACTTCGTTCGGCCGGTAGCTCCAGCGCGGGATGATGAGCAGCGCCAGTACCGACACGACGGCGCCGCCGATCAGCAGGGAGAGCACAAAGGGCTTGTCGGCAAGACGCTCGGGGTAGAGCTGCAGCACGACGCCTATGCCGATGCCGTTGGCGCCGCTGGCCAGGATGGCGGCGGCGATGTCGTGAAAGCGGCGCACCTTGTTCACGCCGTGTGCCCAGCGCGGATCGGTGTTGTAGCTGGGCAGACGCTCGTGCGCGGCATCGAGTTTTTCCAGCGCCGACAGGAAGGAACGCAAATTGGTGATGGCGCGCTCCGCCTTGTAGTTGAGGAAAGCCAGGCACAGGCTGGTGACGGGAAAGCCGAAGACCAGCCATTCGACCGGCAGTTGATTGCCGCTGGCGCCGGGGTGCAGGGCGAGCAGGCCGGCAAGCAGGGTCGCCGTTAGCGTGACGAAGAGGGCCAGGGCCTGCTGGCGCTGGACGATGCGCGAATTGACTTCCTGGTAGGCGGCAATGAAACGGTAGTTGGCGTCGACGAAGGTTTTGCCGGACATCTCTCGGGCTTCCATGAAAAAGCCGCGGCGTCGAATTGGCCGGCGCCACGGCACAGGTGGATTCTGCACGATCCGAGCCTGCCGGAGCAGGGTATCCGGCCCAAGGAATTTTTATGCATAAGCTAAGAAGCTGAATGCCTTGGCTGGCCGGCGGTCATTCCGGATAGCGCATATCGATATGCCTATTTCGTCGTTTGCAGGGGCGGGGCGGCTGACTAAGCTTGTTCCGTCGATAACCGATCACTGCGCTCTCGAACCCGATAGTCCATGCCTGATGACATGAACGGCAATCTGCCGGAATCCCCTTGTTGCACTGGCGAAAGGCAGCGCGCCTCGCGCTTTGCCGCAGAGGCCATGAATCTTCTGCCGACCCTGCAGCGCAACGCCCTGCGGAAAATATTCGACCGCCACGATTTCCTTCCCGAGGAAGTGGCGCTGCTCGGCTACAAGCGCCTGCAGCAGGCCGACGGCATCGGCAGCAAGGGGCTGGCTGCCATCACGGCCTGGCTGAGCCATTACGGCTTCGAGCTGAAACCGCCACCGCTACCGCTGCCGGCCGGCCCCTTGCCGCGCCGGACCCGGCAGACCATCGAACAGGCGCTGCGTCTGTTGCGCACCCACGGCTACGAGGTTGTGGCCCAGCCGGCCGGCGACAGGCGTCGTGACGAGCGAAACCGATGAGCTTTATATTCTTAATTTGAATTTGTATTTAAGAATTTATTATTTCTGGACATAAGGATGCTTGAATAAACTGGTCTCATCAACGCTGCACGGCTGCAGCGAAGCGTTTCAGGAGACCGTTTCATGAGTATCGCCGTCCGCAACATCAGCAAGCACTTCGGTGCCTTCCACGCCCTGGACAACGTGTCCATCGACATCCCGTCCGGCGAGCTCGTGGCGCTGCTCGGTCCCTCGGGCTGCGGCAAGACCACCCTGCTGCGCATCATCGCCGGCCTGGAATCGGTCGACCAGGGGCAGATCCTGCTCGAAGGTGACGATGCCTCCGACCGCCACGTCCGCGAACGCGAAGTGGGCTTCGTTTTTCAGCACTACGCACTGTTCCGCCACATGACGGTGTTCGACAACGTCGCCTTCGGCCTGCGGGTCAAGCCGCGCAAGTTCCGGCCGAGCGAGGCGGAAATCCGCAAACGCGTGACGCGGCTGCTTGAACTGGTCCAGCTCGGTTGGCTGGCCGACCGTTTTCCGTCGCAATTGTCCGGCGGCCAGCGGCAGCGCATCGCCCTGGCTCGGGCCTTGGCGGTCGAACCCAAGGTGCTGCTGCTCGACGAGCCGTTCGGTGCGCTCGACGCCAAGGTGCGCAAGGAACTGCGCCGCTGGCTGCGCCAGCTGCACGACGAAATCCACGTCACCAGCGTTTTCGTCACCCACGACCAGGAAGAGGCGCTGGAGGTTTCCGACCGCGTCGTGCTGATGAACAAGGGCCAGGTCGAGCAGATCGGCGCGCCGCACGAAGTCTATGACCATCCGGCCACCCCGTTCGTGGCCAGCTTCCTGGGCTCGGTGAACCTGTTCCACGGCCGCGTCGAGGACGGCCACCTGCATGTCGGCGAACATGCCCTGCAGGTGGGTGGCGAACACGATGCGACGGACGCGGCGATCGGCTTCGTCCGCCCGCACGAATTCGATCTGCTGCCGGCCAATGCGCCGGGCAGCGGCCTGCCGGCCAGAATCCAGCGCGTCATCGCCATCGGCCCGCTGGCCCAGGTCGAACTGACGCGCCACAACGGCGAACTGCTCGAAGTGTCCATCCTCCGCGACAGCCTGGCCGTGCTCGGCCTGCGCGAAGGCGACGAGGTGTCGGTGCGGCCGCGCCATATCCGGGTCTTCAACAACAACGAAAAGCTGGCCGCCTGACGGCCGCGCCAGGGAGAAGAGCATGAATTTCCAGCAACTGCGCATCATCCGCGAGACCGTCCGCCAGGACTTCAATCTGACCGAGGTGGCCAATGCGCTCTATACCTCGCAACCCGGCGTCAGCAAGCACATCAAGGATCTCGAGGACGAACTGGGCATCGAGGTTTTCGTGCGCCGCGGCAAGCGCCTGCTCGGCCTGACCGAGCCGGGCAAGGAGTTGGTCGAGGTGGTCGAGCGCATCCTGCTCGACACCCACAATCTGCGCCGCATTGCCGACCAGTTCGCCAGCCGCGAGACCGGGCATTTCGTCGTGGCGACCACGCATACGCAGGCGCGCTATGCCCTGCCCAAGATCATCAAGTGGTTCAAATCGGATTACCCGAAGGTCCATCTGACGCTGCTCCAGGGCAGTCCGCGCGAAATCGCCGAATTGGTGGAAAACGGCCAGGCCGACGTCGGCATCGCCACCGAGTCGCTGGACAGCGTTCCCGAACTGGCCTCCTTCCCGTTCTATTCCTGGCATCACGCCGTGATCGTGCCGGAAGGGCATCCTCTGCTGGCCCTCGAAAAAGTCACCCTCGACGCCCTCTCAGAGTACCCGATCATCACCTATCACGAGGGCTTCACCGGGCGGGCGCATGTCGACAAGGGCTTCGCCGATGCCGGTATCGTCCCGGATATCGTGCTGTCGGCCATCGATGCCGATGTGATCAAGACTTATGTCGGCCTGGGGCTGGGCGTCGGCATCGTCGCGTCGGTGGCCTACGACAAGGAGCAGGACCGCAACCTGGCGCTGATCCCGGTGCCCGACCTGTTCCCGGCCAACACGACACGCATCGCCGTCCGCCGCGGCACCTATCTGCGCAGCTACGCCCACGCCTTCATCGAGAAGGTATGCCCCGACCTCGGCGAGGACGCAATCAAGGCCGCCCTGAAATCGCAGAACGGGGCTGATTGAGCATTGATGCCGTCAGGCGCCATCGATGGCGCCTGACATGAAGCGCAGCCGATCAGCGCATCTTCTGGTAGGTACCGACCAGTTCGGCCGTAGCCAGCACGTGGCCGCGCATGGCGGTTTCCAACTGCGCCTTGCTAGGGTGGCGCAGGTCCGGCAGCACAGTGTCCAGCGCGTAGAGCTTATGGAAGTAGCGGTGGCGGCCGATCGGCGGGCAAGGGCCGCCGTAGCCCGTCCGCTTCCAGTCGTTGCTGCCCTCCAGCGTTCCCGGTGGCAGCGCTGTGGCCGCGACGGCGGCGGGCAGCCCGCCCGCCGTTGCCGGCAAGTTGTAGAGCAGCCAATGTACCCAGGTGGTCTTGGGGGCTGCCGGGTCGGGGGCGTCGGGATCATCCACAATCAGCACCAGACTTTTCGCGGCAGCGGGCACGCCGCTCCAGGCGAGGGCGGGCGACGTATCGCTTCCCTCGCAGGTATGCCGGCTGGGAATGGCGCCCTGCTGGGAAAAAGCCGGGGACGAAAGTTCGAGATTCATGGCAAACGCTCCTTGAGAAAAGGCGCAGACAATGGCGACAAGAGTGGTAGGGCGCACAGCATGGATACTCCTTCAGAGATTTTGAGCAGTTCCTGTTTCCGTACTGCGCCTGATCTGACCGTGGCGAGGAGCCTGTCGCGAGTGATACAGCCGGATGCCATACAGCAAGCCATTGACCGCCACTATTGCTACGCCCAGTCCGATCTGGTCATCCCGCGTCAGTCCGGTGGGGTAGAGGACCGGCAGCAGGTAATGCGCGACGAAATCCCCGTCATAACCCGTACCGCCGCTGGCTTGCAGGAACTGGTTTTCCAGTCGGGTCACCGGGCAGCTCAGGGCGCCCAATTCGACCGCCGCTCCCCACAGGAAGGCCGGTACATGCAGCCAGGCCAGGCGAGGGGAGCGCCATACCAGCAGCCCGCCACAAGCAACGAACAGGGCAAAGCTCAGATGGAGGATCAGCACGGCATCGGCGGCTAGGCGAAGGAATACGGAGTCCATCATCTAGCCGCCAATAGAACCAACGCGTCCCGGCCTATCCGCCGCTGCCATAAGGCCGGGTGATGATCTCGAGGAGATGGCCGTTCGGGTCAGGAAAATAGACGCCGCGGCCGCCATCGTGATGGTTGATCTCACCGGGTCGGTGTCGGCCCGGATCGGCCCAGTAGTCAAGGTTCCGCTCCCGGATGCGGCCGAAAATTTGGTCGAACTCGGCCTCGCTGACCAGGAAGGCGTAATGCAGCGACCTGATCTCCTCCTCGACTTCATCAATGTCGAGGCTGACGCCGTTTGCCGTCTGCACGACGAGGAAGGGACCGAAGCGGGTGGCTGCGGCCAGCCCGAGTATTTCGGTGAAGAATGCCGCCGATTCCGCCTGGTTGCGCGCCAGGACGATGAGGTGATTGAGTTGCACGGCCATGATTGCCTCCCGGATACCGTATGGACCGCGGGACAGCCGCCGACGTTCCCTAGCGCGTGCGCCGGTAGTTGGCCGTCATGAACAGTTCCCACTGGCCGTTGTCGCTCAGGCAATGGGAGGTCAGGACTCGGTGGTCGTGAGTTTTCATCTCGATGACGTCCTTGTAGCGGGCCAGCTTGCCGGGGGCTGCACCGGGCGACATGTCAGGTCCCTCGGAATTGAGGGTCAAGACCGTTTTGCCGGCATCCAGTTCACCGTCGTACAGCCACATATGAGTCATCATCGAGCCGACCCAGGTGCCGACGTAGCGTTTTTTCGCCGGGTCGTAGCCTAGGGTCATCAGCATGGTCGCGCTGCCGCCGCCCGGCATCTCGCCCTGTCCCTCCGCCACGATCCACAGGCCGCCCAGGCTGCGCACCGTTTCGGTACCCTTGCACGTCTCGGCAGGTCCGGGCGCCACCGCCATCTGCGCCTCGCTGGTCCAGTCGCCGACAAGCTGCTGCAGCCACCTGTGTTCCTCTTGCGGGGCGGCCGTCATCGGCGCTTGGTCGGTTTGATCGGTTTGAGTACCCATGGTTGTCTCCTTGCGCAAACTCGCGACATCCAGACTGGACTGCAGAAATGAAGATAATTCGACACGATACGTAGTCCGCTGTTCCGCTGAGCGTAATATGGTGGCTAGCCAGGGAGAAAGAGATGACCGATAACCAAATCCGGGACTGCATCAAATCCGGCTGGCCTTTCTTCGGAGTTACGTCGAGAGGCGAAGTCATGGCCCGCTACGTACCTTACGGGCCGGTTTTCCGGTGGCAGCGGAATCAGATGGTTCCCACGCCTCTACAGGGCAGTGATTTGCTGTGGTGGTTGCAGGCGGGGGACGAGGAAGACGACGACGGCTGACTCGATATGGCCGAAGCGAGACCGGCGTCTGCCTGCGTCACGGCACGCCGAGAGACCGCATGAAAAAAGCGCCCGCAGGCGCTTTTTTGTTTTCTGTGCGGCGTTTGGTCAGCCGCGGACCGACTCCGGCAAATGCCCTTCGACCAGTTTGAGCAGCGGTGCGAAGACCTTCGGCGTGCCGGCGATGACGTTGCCGGTTTCCAGGTAGTTCGCATCGCCGCGCAGGTCGCTGACCAGGCCGCCGGCTTCGGAAATGAGCAGCGCACCGGCCGCCATGTCCCACGGCGACAGGCCGAATTCCCAGAAGCCGTCGTAACGGCCGCAGGCGACATAGGCCAGGTCGAGCGAGGCAGCACCCGGACGGCGCTGGCCGGCGGTCTTCTCGGCCAGTTCCTTGAAGATCGCCAGGTAGAGGTCGATCTTGTCGAATTCGCGGTAGGGGAAGCCGGTGCCGAGCAGCGCTTCGCCCAGCCGGGTGCGGCGGGAAACGCGGATGCGGCGCTCGTTCAGGAAGGCGCCGGCGCCCTTGCTGGCGGTGAACAGTTCATTGCGGTTGGGGTCGAAAACGACGGCCTGCTCGACGATGCCCGCTTTGGCGAGGGCGATGGAGACGGCGTATTGCGGCATGCCGTGGATGAAGTTGGTGGTGCCATCGAGCGGATCGATGATCCACTGGTACTCGTCCTGCGCGCCCTTGCCGGCAGTGACGCCGGACTCCTCTGCTAGAATGCCGTAGCCCGGATAAGCCTCCTGCAGGGTTTCGATGATGGCTTTCTCGGCGGCCTTGTCGACCTCGGTAACGAAATCGTTCGGCTGCTTCGACGCAACCTTGAGCAGGTCGATGTCGTTGGAGGCACGGTTGATGATCTGGCCGGCGCGGCGCGCCGCCTTGATGGCGATATTCAGAGCTGGATGCATGGGCTTAAAGAGCTAACGGGCGGCCAAGGCCACCCGAAATATTTTGAAAGAACGAATTTTACACCATGAACCCGGAACTCCTGCTTTCCCGTATCAGAGTCGTGCTTTGCCGGCCGAGCCACCCTGGCAACATCGGCGCTGCGGCGCGGGCGATGAAGACCATGGGCTTGTCCCGGCTCTATCTGGTCGAGCCCAAGCAGTTTCCCGATCCGGAGGCCGATACGCGGGCGACCGGGGCTGTGGATGTGCTGGCCAATGCCACGGTGGTGCGCAGCTTGGGCGAAGCGCTGGCCGGGGCCTCGTTTGCCGTTGCGCTATCGGCCCGCCAGCGCGACATCGGGCCGGTGCTGGGGGCGCCCCGCGAAACCGTGGCGCGCCTGCTGGCCGAAGCCGCGGAAGGCGAGGTGGCCCTGGTGTTCGGCAACGAAACGGTCGGCCTGAGCAACGAGGAAATCCTGCATTGCCAGGCGGCGGTGACGATACCGACCAACCCGGATTTCAGTTCGCTGAACCTGGGCTCGGCCGTGCAGGTCCTGTGCTACGAGTGCCGCATGGCCGCCTTTGCCGGCCTGCCGCCGACGGCGCAACTTACGACGCCGTTCGCCTCACCGGCCGCCACCAACGACGAGGTGGAGGGGCTCTACACCCATCTCGAGCGGGTGATGACCGATACCGGTTTCTTCAATCCGGAACAGCCGGGGCGCTTGCTGCCCAAATTACGCCGCTTGTTCGGGCGAGTTCGTCTGGAACGGGATGAGATCAATATCCTGCGTGGAATCCTGGCGTCGACCCAGGCCAAAACCGGGCACGGCCGCAAGAACTGACCGGCTTTACGCGAAGCTGCCTCGCAGTTCGGCGGCTAGTGCCTCGATATCAGCGCGCAAGTGCCCGTACTGCGTTTCGAGGGCGGCTATTTCGACCGCGATGGAGGGCTGGTCCTGCATCAGCCACTCGATATGGCCGCCGCTGAGCATATTGGCGGCGTAGACGACTTCCGGCAGGCTGCGGAGGGTGGTTGGGTTGTTCCGCAGATGGTCGTGATCGATCGTCGCTTCGACGATTTCCACCGGCAGACCCAGGGCATCGAGCAGGGAAACCCCGATGCTTTCGTGCCACTGAATGATAAGGTGCTTGATGGTGTCGGGGCGGTGGCGTAGTTCGTCGTACTGCGTCGCCCGATACAGCATGTAGAAGGCGCCCAGGTCGTGGACCAGCCCAGCCAGCATCGCCTCGTCACGGTTAAGGCGGCCGGTGTCCTTGGCCAGGACATAAGCGGCGGCCGAGGTCTGGATCGAGTGTTCCCATAGCGAATGGGTGATCTCGGCGAACTCCGCCATGCCCTTGGCCCGCATCAATTGCGTCATCACGATCGACAGGGCGGTGGTATGCACTACGTTCAAGCCGAGCCGCATGATGGCCGACTTGAGGTCAAGTATTTGGTTGCCGCCCGGGTTGAAGGCCACCGAGTTGGCCAAGTGCAGCAACTTGGCTGAAATCAGTGGTTCGGTCGCAATGACCCGGGAAAGCCGATCAATGCTCAGTTCCGGGTCCTGCAAGGCCTTGCGCAGGCGCAGAACCGCATCGAAATAGGTGGGAAAGACGACTTCGCCGGAGAGTTCCCGGGCGATATCCTCCAGCATTTGAAACCGTTGGGCCTTGAGAGCCTCGCCTTTCTTGTCCGGATCGTTGCCGTGTTCTGTCATTGCGTTCATGACAACATTATTCAACAAAACGGCATTTATGGGCAGTGCCCCAAGGGTTTTACCCAGGCAAGGGTGGTGGCATTTTTCCCCTGAGAAGGCGCATGGGGAGCCGTGCTGGAAATAAAAAACCCTGCCGAGGGGGCAGGGTTTTCAGGCTATGTCTGGTGGGTGCTGACGGGGTCGAACCGCCGACATTCGCCTTGTAAGGGCGACGCTCTACCAACTGAGCTAAGCACCCTGTTCAGTGGCGCAAAAGCTTGCGCCGACCGATATTAGTTGCAGGCGTCCTTCAGGCCCTTGCCAGCACGGAACTTCGGCGACTTGGCAGCCTTGATTTCCAGGGTCTTGCCGGTGCGCGGGTTGCGGCCGGTGCGGGCAGCGCGCTCGCCGACGTAGAAGGTGCCAAAGCCGATCAGGCTGACCGAGTCACCCTTCTTCAGGGCGCCGGTGATGGATTCAACAGCGGCGTCCAGAGCGCGGCCAGCGGCAGCCTTGGAGATGTCAGCTTGGGCGGCGATGGCGTCGATCAGTTCAGATTTGTTCATTTGAAAGTCCCCTATAAGGTAGGATTTGGAGTGGTGAAAACTTTGCGAGGACGGATTTATATCTCTCGCGAAATCCTTGTGTCAAGCGGATTCTCAGCCGCTGCCCGGGGTTTGAAGGGGGGCGAAAGATGCCGGTGCATAGGCCACCGGCATCCTTTCCTTCAAAATCAATGAGTAACGACGGTCGAGGTCGCCGCGGCGTCGGTCGCGGCCTGCACGCCGGAATTGGCGTCGCCCTCGGTGGGAAGGGCTTCCGGCTTACGTTCCAGCGCCCGTTCCAGTACTTGGTCGATCCACTTGACGGGGACAATCTCGATCTTGTTCTTGATGTTGTCCGGAATCTCGGTGAGGTCCTTGACGTTCTCTTCCGGGATCAGGGCCATCTTCACGCCGCCACGAACGGCCGCCAGCAGCTTTTCCTTGAGGCCGCCGATAGCCAGCACCTCGCCGCGCAGGGTGATCTCGCCCGTCATGCAGACATCGCAGCGAACCGGGATGTTGGTGTAGGACGACACCAGTGCCGTGGTCATCGCGATGCCGGCTGACGGGCCGTCCTTCGGCGTGGCACCTTCCGGCACGTGGATGTGGATGTCGGTCTTCTCGAAAGTCTCGTCCTTGATGCCCAAACGGCGCGAACGGGCACGTACGACGGAGCGCGCGGCTTCGACCGATTCCTTCATCACGTCGCCCAGCGAGCCGGTGCGGATGATGTTGCCCTTGCCCGGCATGTTGGCACATTCGATGGTCAGCAGTTCGCCGCCGACCTCGGTCCACGCCAGACCGGTGACCTGGCCGACCTGGTTTTCCTTTTCGGCCATGCCGAAGGTGTAGCGACGAACGCCCAGGAACTTGTCCAGATTCTTGGCATTGACGGCAATCTTCGAGTCGCGTTTCTTCAGGACCAGGGTCTTGACGATCTTGCGGCAGATCTTGGAAATTTCGCGTTCCAGCGCCCGCACGCCGGCTTCCCGGGTGTAGTAGCGGACGATGTCGCGGATGGCGCTTTCGGCCACCGCAGCCTCGGTTTTCTTGACGCCATTGTTCTTCAACTGCTTGGGCAGCAGATAGCGCATGGCGATATTGACCTTCTCGTCCTCGGTATAGCCGGACAGGCGGATCACTTCCATGCGGTCGAGCAGCGGGGCCGGGATGTTCAGCGTATTGGCCGTGGCCACGAACATGACGTCGGACAGGTCGAAATCGACTTCGGCGTAGTGATCCTGGAAGGTGTTGTTCTGTTCCGGATCGAGCACTTCGAGCAGTGCCGACGACGGGTCGCCGCGGAAATCCTGGCCGAGCTTGTCCACTTCGTCGAGCAGGAACAGTGGATTGCGCACGCCGATCTTGGTCAGACTCTGCAGGATCTTGCCCGGCATCGAACCGATGTAGGTGCGGCGGTGGCCGCGGATTTCGGCTTCGTCACGGACGCCGCCCAGAGCCATGCGGACGAACTTACGGTTCGTCGCCTTGGCGATGGATTGGCCGAGCGAGGTCTTGCCGACACCCGGGGGGCCGACCAGGCACAGGATCGGCGCCTTGACCTTCTCGACGCGCTGTTGCACGGCGAGGTATTCGACGATGCGTTCCTTGACCTTGTCCAGGCCGTAGTGATCCTGGTCGAGAATCTTTTCGGCGGCACGCAGATCCTTGCTGATGCGCGTCTTCTTGCGCCACGGCAGGCCGATCAGCGTTTCGATGAAATTGCGCACGACGGTGGCTTCGGCCGACATCGGCGACATCAGGCGCAGCTTCTTCAGCTCGCTCTGCGCCTTGGCCAGGCCTTCCTTGCTCATGCCGGCAGCGGTGATCTTCTTGTCCAGTTCCTCGAGGTCGGCACCTTCCTCGCCTTCGCCGAGTTCCTTCTGGATGGCCTTGACCTGTTCGTTCAGGTAATACTCGCGCTGGCTCTTTTCCATCTGGCGCTTGACGCGACCACGGATGCGCTTTTCGACCTGCAGGATGTCGATTTCGGCTTCGAGCTGGGAGAGCAGGCGATCGATACGGTCACGGATGCTTTCCATCTCCAGCACTTCCTGCTTCTGCTCGAGCTTGAGCGGCAGGTGGGCGGCGATGGTGTCGGCCAGGCGGCCGGCGTCCTCGATACCGGCGATGGAGGACAGGACCTCCGGCGGAATCTTCTTGTTCAGCTTGACGAACTGGTCGAACTGGGCAACCACGGCGCGGCGCATGGCCTCGATCTCGTGATCCTCGACGCCTGGCTGGGCCAGCGGGGTGGCGGTGGCCATGAAGACAGAAGCCTGCACGTCGATGGCTTCGACGTGGGCGCGCTGCGTCCCTTCGACCAGCACCTTGACGGTGCCGTCGGGCAGCTTGAGCATCTGCAGGATGCTGGCCATACAGCCGATGCGATACAGGTCGTCGGGCTCCGGCTCATCCTTGGCGGCCGATTTCTGGGCCAGCAGCAGGATGTTCTTGCCGGCTTCCATGGCCATCTCGAGCGCCTTGATGGATTTCGGGCGCCCAACGAACAGCGGGATGACCATATGCGGGAAGACGACGACATCGCGCAACGGCAGCAGCGGCAGTTCGACGGTTTCCGGGAGGGTGTTGGGGTTCGACATTAGATGCCTTTAAATAGGTATGTCTCCCCAAGATGGGGATGGGGAAACCGGTTTTCAAGAGCCTCCGGCTCAGTTCGAGCCGGAAACCTTAGGCTGGTCAGCGTAAATGAGCAGGGGCGATGTCTCGCCGTTGATCATGTTTTCGTCGATAACGACCTTTTCGACATTCTCCATCCCCGGGAGTTCGTACATGGTGTCGAGCAGGGCGTGTTCGATGATCGAGCGCAGACCGCGGGCGCCCGTCTTGCGTTCCAGTGCTTTCTTGGCAATGGCCGACAGTGCGGTCGGACGAACTTCGAGTTCGACATCTTCCATCGCGAACAGTTTCTGGTACTGCTTGACCAGCGCGTTCTTCGGTTCGGTGAGGATCTGGACGAGTGCGGACTCTTCCAGCTCCTGCAGGGTGGCGACGACCGGCAGGCGGCCGATCAGTTCGGGGATCAGGCCGAACTTGATGAGGTCTTCCGGTTCGGCGTCGAGCAGGATCTTGCCGACGGCCTTGCCGTCGTCCTTGCTCTTCACCTCGGCGCCGAAGCCGATGCCACCCTTTTCAGAGCGGTTCTGGATGACCTTCTCCAGGCCGGCGAAGGCGCCGCCGCAGATGAACAGGATGTTGGTGGTGTCGACCTGGACGAAGTCCTGGTTCGGGTGCTTGCGGCCGCCCTGTGGCGGGATCGAGGCGGTGGTGCCTTCGATCAGCTTGAGCAGGGCCTGCTGTACGCCTTCACCGGAAACGTCGCGGGTAATCGACGGGTTGTCGGACTTGCGCGAAATCTTGTCGATTTCGTCGATATAGACGATGCCCTGCTGCGCCTTTTCGACATCGTAGTCGCACTTCTGCAGCAGCTTCTGGATGATGTTCTCGACGTCTTCGCCGACGTAGCCGGCTTCAGTCAGCGTGGTGGCATCGGCCATCACGAAGGGTACGTTAAGCAGGCGGGCCAGCGTCTGGGCGAGCAGGGTCTTGCCGGAGCCGGTCGGGCCGATGAGCAGGATGTTGCTCTTCGACAGCTCGACGTCGTCGGCATTGCGCGCCGTATGGCGCAGGCGCTTGTAGTGGTTGTAGACGGCAACGGACAGGATGCGCTTGGCGACTTCCTGGCCGATGACGTACTGGTCGAGGATGGAGCTGATCTCGCGCGGCGTCGGCAGGTCGGAGCGACCGGCCTTGGCCGCTTCTTCCGGCAGTTCATCGCGGATGATGTCATTGCACAGCGCGATGCACTCGTCACAGATGAACACCGACGGGCCGGCGATGAGCTTTTTGACTTCGTGCTGGCTCTTGCCGCAGAAGGAGCAATAGAGCAGTTTTTCCTGGCCGCCTTTAGACATCTGTATTTCTCCGGTCAAGCCGCATCGCGGCGGGTGAGCACCTTGTCGATCAAACCGTATTCTGCAGCTTCGACCGCAGAAAGGAAGTTGTCGCGGTCGGTATCCTTTTCGATGCGTTCCAGCGGCTGGCCGGTGTGCTCGGCCATGATGCGGTTCAGCTTGTCCTTGATGGACAGGATTTCCTTGGCGTGAATGGCGATATCCGAGGCCTGGCCCTGGAAACCACCCAGCGGCTGGTGAATCATCACGCGCGAGTTGGGCAGGGCGAAACGCTTGCCCTTGGCGCCGGCGCAGAGCAGGAAGGCGCCCATCGAGGCGGCCTGGCCGATGCACAGCGTCGACACGTCCGGCTTGATGAACTGCATGGTGTCGTAGATCGACATGCCCGCCGTCACCGAGCCGCCCGGCGAGTTGATGTAGAAGTAGATGTCCTTGTCCGGATTTTCCGCTTCGAGGAACAGAAGCTGGGCGACAACCAGGTTGGCGCTGGCGTCGTTCACCGGGCCGACAAGAAAGATCACCCGCTCTTTCAACAGGCGCGAATAGATGTCGTACGCGCGTTCGCCGCGTCCGCTCTGTTCCACCACCATCGGGACGAGGCCCAGAGCCTGCGGATCCCAGTTGCTTGCGTTGTCGATATTCATGTCAGCCCTTGTGTGTTGCCTGTTAGTTACATTCAAGACGTTTGTCGCTTTTGCGACAAGGTCTAGATTACTGCTTTTGGCCCATCAGTTCATCAAAAACGGCAGCCTTGTCGGTAACCTTGGCTTTGCTCAGTACCCAGGCGACCACGTTGTTTTCGATGGCCACACCTTCGACCTCCTGCAGGCGCTGCGGTTGCGCGTAATACCAGCGGATGACTTCTTCCGGCTGTTCGTAGGAGGCAGCGGTTTCCTCGACCATCGCACGAACCTGTTCCGGGGTTGCTTGAAGCTTTTCCGTCTTCACCACCTCAGCAAGGATCAGGCCAAGGGTGACGCGGCGCTTGGCCTGGTCGGCGAACCATTCCGGCTGGATCGGCATATCCTTGACCTTCATGCCGCGCTGTTCCATGTCCTGGCGGGCAGCCTGCATCAGGCGCTGGATTTCCATGTCGACGAGGGCGACCGGCACGGTGATCGGGTTGGCGGCGAGCAGGGCTTCCATAACCTGGTCTTTGACCTTGCCTTCGATGCGACGTTTCACTTCGCGCTTCAGGTTGGATTCGATCTCGGTACGCATCTTGGCGACGTCGCCGTCGGCGATGCCCATGCCCTTGGCGAATTCGGCGTCGACTTCCGGCAGCTTCGGAGCCTGCACCTGCTTGACGGTGATGTCGAACTGGACCGTCTGGCCAGCCAGATCCTTGGCGTGGTAGTCGGCCGGGAAGGTCAGGTCGAAAGTCTTGGTTTCACCGACCTTGGAGCCTTCGACGGCATTTTCGAAGTCGGGCAGCATCATGCCCTGGCCGAGGACGAACGGGTAGTCGTTGGCCTGGCCGCCCTGGAACGGCACGCCGTCCTTCTTGCCGAGGAAATCGATGACGACGCGGTCTTCCTTGGCGGCGGCGCGGTCGGCGTCGACGTAGGAAACGCGTTGCTTGAGCAGGATGTCGAGGGTCTTGTCGACTTCACCGGCGCCGACTTCGAGGGTCGGGCGCTCGATTTCGGAGGCCGACAGGTCGCCCGGGGCGAATTCCGGGTAGGTCTCGAAAATGGCGGTGAATTCGAGGTGGGTGGTGCTTTCGCTGGTCTTGGGCTCGATACGCGGATAGCCGGCAACGCGAGTCTTCTGGGCGGTAACGGTTTCACCGAAGACGCGGTCCAGTTCCTCGGACAGCACTTCGTGGCGGGCCTGGTCGCCATACTGCTGCTTGACGATGTTGAACGGCACCTTGCCCGGGCGGAAGCCAGGCATCTTCATGTTCTTGCCCATGCGCTTCAGGCGTTGTTCCATTTCCTTCTCGACATCGGCGATGGCGATGGAGAGATCGACGCGGCGTTCGAGTTCGTTAGCTTGTGCAGTGGTTGCTTCCATGAGTATTCCTTGTGACCGGAGCCGAGAAAAAATTAAGCCGGTAATAATATCACGCAAGGTTCGCTGCCGGGATGACTGAACCAATCCGGGACAATCGTGCAATTTCTACAAAAGCCTGTAGACAGAAGCAAAGGGGCGTCGTACAATGCGCGCCTTCTTCGACGGCGGCATTAGCTCAGTCGGTAGAGCACTGGATTGTGATTCCAGGTGTCACCGGTTCGATCCCGGTATGTCGCCCCAGATTTAAACCCCCGAAAGTCGAAAGACTCTCGGGGGTTTTCTCTTTGGAGTTTGGCGATGCCTCAGTCCTCTACTGCACACCCGGTGTTCTCCGGCCTTCAACCAGCGGCCGTCTGGGCACATTTCGCCACGCTGTGCCGCATTCCCCGGGCTTCCAAGCATGAAGCGGCGCTGCGCGACGAATTGCTGGCCTGGGCCGGTGGGCGCGGATTGGCGGCGGAAGTCGATGCGGCGGGCAACCTGCTCATCCGCAAGCCGACCACGGCGGGACGGGAGCAATCGCCCGGCGTCGTGCTGCAGGCGCATCTCGACATGGTGTGCCAGAAGAATGGCGACAGCAAACACGATTTCCTGCGCGATCCGATTGTTCCGACGCGGGACGGCGGCTGGCTGGTCGCCGACAAAACCACGCTGGGCGCCGATAACGGGATCGGCGTTGCGTTGATCCTGGCCGTTCTCGATAGCGAGGACATCGCGCACGGCCCGCTCGAAGCCTTGCTGACGGTCGATGAGGAAGCCGGCATGGGCGGCGCGCGCGGCCTGGCGCCGGGAGTGCTGCACGGCCGGCTGATGTTGAATCTGGATACCGAGGACTGGGGTGAGTTTTATCTCGGCTGTGCGGGCGGGCTGGACGTCAATGTCGAGCGCCCGGGTCGACTGGGGACCGTGCCCGACGGCCATCAAGGCTGGCAGATCGCGCTGCACGGCTTGCGCGGCGGCCATTCGGGTGTTGAGATCCATGAGGAGCGCGGCAATGCCATTAAATTGCTGGTGCGCGTGCTGCACCAACTGGAACAGGATTTCCCGTTGCGTCTGGCGGCGCTGAAGGGCGGAACGGCCCGCAATGCCCTGCCGCGCGAGGCTGTGGCGTCTTTTGTGCTGCCGGCAGGCATGGGTGAGCGGCTGGCGGCCGAGGTGGCGGAGCTGCAGGCTCTGTTGCGCAGCGAGTTGCAGGGCGTCGATGATGGGGTGGCGCTGGCGGTTTCGCCCGATGCGGTGAGCGCAGTATTGGCGCGCGAAGAGCAGGCGGTCTGGCTAGCCACCCTGCAGGCGGCGCCGCACGGCGTCCGGCGCATGAGCCGGCACGTGCCGGGCGTGGTCGAGACCTCGAACAATCTCGGCATGGTCGATCTGCTACCGGCCAGCGGTTCGTGCAACTTCATGGTGCGCTCGCTGCTTGATAGCGGCAGCACGGCATTGGCCGACGAAATCGTCAGTTTGTGGGCGCTGAGCGGCACAGCGGCAAGCACCGAGGGCTACTATCCCGGCTGGGCGCCCAATCCGGCGTCAGCCTTGCTGAAAACCTGCCAGGCGGTCTATAAAAGTGAATTCGGTGCCGATTCGGCCGTGCAGGTGATTCATGCCGGACTGGAATGCGGCATCATCGGCGCCAAGTATCCCGGCCTGGACATCGTTTCCTTCGGTCCGACCATACGCGGCGCCCATGCGCCGGGGGAGCGGGTCGACATTGCTTCGGTGGCCCGCTGCTGGCAACTGCTGACGGCTATTCTGGCCGAATTGCGCTGAAGGGAGTGGTCATGAAAAGTGTGGCAATGCTGTTGGTGCTGGGCATGCTCGCCGCTTGTGGAGTGGAGACGGCCAGTACGGCCGCGACGTCGGCCGCCCTGAAAAAGCAGGAGCTGGAGCAGGGGCGCGCCACCGTGGACAAGATGCAGCGTGACCTTGAAGCGGTGAGCAAACAGGCGGCCCAGCGCAGTGCGCAGGGCGACGAGGCGAAATAGGCGATCAGCGCCGGCGGATGGCTTCGCGGCGGGCGAGGCCGAGTTTGCTCGAGCGTTCCATTTTTTGCACAAAGGCCGGGAAGTCCAGGCTGAACTTGGCGCGCAGTTCCTTGGCGTAGTTGTGCAACCAGCGCCAGCGCGGCTCGAAGTAGCTTTCCTTGAAGGCGTAAAGCACGTGGTTGCCGTCGTCCGGCACCGAGATGACGATGACTTGGTCGTCGAAAACGTGCATGACTTCGCCAATCAGTCCGGCGTAGCTTTCCTTCTCGCCGGCCAGATTGATGACCAGCACGCCGTTGCCGGCCAGTTTGGCGTAGGCGTTATCGAAAAATTCGCGATTGGCCAGACTGGGTGCGAAACCGGTCTTGTCGAAGGCATCGACGAGCAGGACGTCGAGGCCCTTGTCGGTGGTTTCGAGAAATTCGGCGCCGTCGCCGTTGATGATTTGCAAACGCTCGTTGTCCGGCGGCACCAGGAAGGTGTCGCGAAAGGCGATCACCTCGGGGTCGAGTTCGACGGCGGTCATGTGCGTGCCGGGCATCCGGTGATAGCAGAACTTGACCAGCGAGCCGCCACCCAGGCCGATCAGCGCAATGCGTTTCGGGCGCGGTTGGAAGAGCAGGAAGGCCATCATTTTCTGCGTGTAGCGGATGGCCAGGTCGTTCGGCGCCTTGAGTGACATTTCGCTCTGCATCAGGCGGACGTTGAAATACAGGAACCGGGACTTGCCATCGTCGATGACGAAAGGCTTGGGATAGCTTTCGTCGAGCAGTTGGGCGCGCAGTTCGCCGGCGCGCGCCCAGGGCGGTTCGTGCAGCAGCACCATGCCCGTCTCGACTTCGAACGGGCTGGGCAGTTCGTACAGCTTGCTCAAGCTGCGAATTTACTCAGGCAGGTCGGCGGCGTGGAGCAGGAAGACGTATTCGTCGCCGGCGGCAGTGTCGAGCCAGGTGAAGGGTAGGGCGGGGTAGGCCGCTTCCAGCGCGTCGCGGTTGTGGCCGATTTCGACGATGAGGATGCCGTTGTCGGTCAGGTGCTTTTTCGCTTCGCGCAGGATGATGCGGGTGAAGTCGAGGCCGTCCTCGCCCGAGCCGAGGGCCAGTTCGGGCTCGTGCAGGTATTCCGGCGGCAGGGCGGCAACGGACTCGGCATTGACGTAGGGCGGGTTGGAGATGATCAGGTCGAACTTGCGGCCGTCCAGGTTCTTGAAGGCGTCGGACTGGATCAGTTCGACGCGGTCGCAGAGCCCATAGTCGGCGACATTGCGCTCGGCGACGGCGATGGCATCGGGCGACAGGTCGACGGCGGCGACGTCGGCATTGGGGAAGGCGAGGGCGGTCAGGATGGCCAGGCAGCCGGAACCGGTGCACAGGTCGAGGGCGGATTCGACGGCCCACGGATCGTCGATCCACGGGGTCAGCTGCTCGTCGAGCAGTTCGGCGATAAAGGAGCGCGGTACGATGACGCGATCATCGACGTAGAAGCGGTGCTCGCCGAGCCAGGCTTCGTGCGTCAGGTAGGCGGCGGGCAGGCGGTCTTGGCAGCGGCGGGTGTAGATGTCGAGCAGCTGCTCACGCTCATGCGGCAGCAGGCGGGCATCGAGGAAAGGTTCGAGGCGGTCGAGCGGCAGATGCAGCGTGTGCAGCGTCAGATAGACGGCTTCGTCCCAGGCATTGTCGTTGCCATGGCCGAAAAACAGACCGGCGCCGTTGAAGCGGCTGACGGCATAGCGAATGTAGTCGCGAACGGTAAAAAGTTCGCTCTTGGCGGCGGTAGTCATGGATGGTGTGCTGGTTATGGTTGTCAGCGGGCTAGTGACTGACGACTAGCAACTGCTCAAGAATGCGGTGGTAGATGGCCGACAGCTGGGGGAAGGAATCGACCGCGATGCATTCGTCGATCTTGTGGCTGGTCGCATTGACCGGACCGATTTCCAGCATCTGTTTGCAGATGTCGGCGATGAAGCGGCCGTCGGAGGTGCCGCCGGTGGTCGACAGTTCGGTGTCGATGCCGCAGACCTCGCGGATGGCGGCAGAGGCGGCGTCGGCCAACGGTCCGCGACCGGTCAGGAAGGGGCGGGCGCCGAGCGTCCATTTGATGTCGTAATCCAGCTTGTGCTTGTCCAGGATGGAGCACAGACGGGTTTGCAGGCCCTCGGGCGTGCTCGCCGTCGAGAAGCGGAAATTGAACTTGACCTCGACGCTGCCGGGCACGACGTTGGTGGCGCCGGTGCCGCCATGGATGTTGGAAATCTGCCAGGTGGTCGGCTGGTAGTACTCGTTGCCCCGGTCCCACTCGGTGGCGGCCAGTTCGGCCAGCGCCGGCGCGGCTTCGTGGATCGGGTTGCGGCCCTTTTCCGGGTAGGCGATGTGGCACTGGATGCCTTTGACCGTCAGCACGCCAGACAGCGAGCCGCGGCGGCCGTTCTTGATCATGTCGCCCAGCGTATCGACTGATGTCGGTTCGCCGATGATGCAGAAGTCGATGCTTTCGCCGCGCGCCTTCAGGACGTCGACGACGGCAACGGTGCCATCGGTGGCATCGCCTTCTTCGTCGGAGGTGAGCAGGAAGCCGAGCGAGCAGGGATAGTCCGGGTGGGCGGCGAGAAAGGCTTCGACGGCGGTGACCGAGGCGGCCAGCGAGGACTTCATGTCGGCCGTGCCACGCCCGTAGAGCATGCCGTCGCGGATTTCCGGAGCGAAGGGCGGCGAGGTCCATTTGTCCAGCGGGCCGGTCGGCACGACATCGGTGTGGCCGGCGAAGACGAACAGCGGCGCGGTTGTGCCGCGGCGCGCCCACAGGTTGGTGACGCCGTTGCGGTTGATGTACTCGAGGGTGAAGCCGAGCGGTTTCAGGCGGGCGCCGATGATTTCCATGCAGCCGCCGTCTTCGGGCGTGACGGAGTGACAGGCGATGAGGTCTCTCGCCAGTTCAAAAGTGGGGTCGGACATCAGGTGTTTTCTTCGTCGTGATCAGCCAGGCTGAGCGTGAATTCCTTGAAGGAGGCGCCGCCTTCGTTGGTGCTGTCGAATTCGAGGGCGACGTCGGACTTCTTGTCGTCCTTGCCGTTGCTGCTGCCGAATTCGGAATTGTTGATCAGCCAGGATAGGTTGGTCGGCGAATCGGCGTTGGCCAGGGCTTCGTCGATGGTGATGGTGCCGGCGCTGTAGAGGTTGAACAGATCCTGCTCGAAGGTCTGCGATCCCGGGGCCAGGGTCTGTTCCATGGCGTCCTTGATGCCCTGGACTTCGCCGCGCTCGATCAGCTCGCTGATATGGCGGGTGTTGAGCATGATTTCAGCGGTCGGGATGCGCTTGCCGTCCGGCTTCTTGACCAGGCGTTGCGAAATGACCGCGCGCAAGGCGACGGACAGGTCGAGGAAAAGCGCCGGGCGGTTTTCCAGCGGGAAAAAGCTGATGATGCGGTTCAGCGCGTGGTACGAGTTGTTGGCATGCAGCGTGGCGAGGCACAGGTGGCCGGTCTGCGCGTAGGCGATGGCCGCCTGCATGGTTTCCTTGTCGCGGATTTCGCCGATCAGGATGCAGTCCGGGGCCTGGCGCATGGCGTTTTTCAGCGCCGCCTGCCAGTCCAGCGTGTCCATGCCGATTTCGCGCTGATTGACGATCGATTTCTTGTGCTTGAACAGGAATTCGATCGGGTCCTCGACGGTCAGGATGTGGCCGGCGCGGTTGGCGTTGCGGTGGTCGAGCATCGAGGCGAGGGTGGTCGACTTGCCCGAGCCGGTGGCGCCGACGATGAGGATCAGGCCGCGTTTTTCCATGATCAGCTCGCCCAGGATGTTGGGCAGGCCGAGTTCGTCCAGTGCGGGAATGTTGCCGAGGATGAAGCGGACGACGATGCTGATCGAGCCGCGTTGGCGGAAGATATTGACGCGGAAGTTGCCGACGTTGGGTACGCCGAAGGAGAGGTTCATCTCCCAGCTGGCTTCGAAGGTCTTGATCTGGTCCGGCGACATCAGTTCGTAGGCGATCTTCTCGATCATGTCCGGCAGCATGATTTGCTGGTTGACCGGGATCGTGTTGCCCTGGATCTTGATGTGGATCGGCGCGCCTGCGGAAATGAAGATATCCGAGGCCTGCTTTTCGGCCATCAGCTGGAACAGTTTGTCGAGGATCATCGCAAGACCTTCGTGGTGACGTGACTTAGGCGCGCAGCAGCTCGTTGATGCTGGTCTTCGAGCGGGTTTGCGCGTCCACCTTCTTGACGATGATAGCAGCATAGAGGCTGTACTTGCCGCCATCCTTGGGCAGGTTGCCGGAGATCACGACGGAGCCCGGGGGGATCTTGCCGTAGGTGATTTCGCCGGTTTCGCGGTCGTAGATCGGGGTGCTCTGGCCGATATAGACGCCCATCGAGATCACCGAGTTTTCGCCGACAACGACGCCTTCGACCACTTCCGAGCGAGCGCCGATGAAGCAGTTGTCTTCGATGATGACCGGGCCGGCCTGGATCGGTTCCAGCACGCCGCCAATGCCGACGCCGCCGGACAGGTGCACGTTCTTGCCGATCTGGGCGCAGGAGCCGACGGTGGCCCAGGCGTCGACCATGGTGCCTTCATCGACGTAGGCGCCGATGTTGACGAAGGATGGCATGAGCACCGCGTTCTTGGCGATGAAAGCACCCTTGCGGGCGAAGGCGCCCGGCACGACGCGGAAACCGCCGGCCTTGAACTGCTCTTCGGTCCATCCCTGGAACTTGGTGTCGACCTTGTCGAAGAAACGGACGTCGCCGGCTTCCTGGACGCGGTTGTCGCGGGTGCGGAAGGAGAGCAGGACGGCCTTCTTGGCCCACTGGTTGACCGACCACTCGCCGTTGATCTTTTCGGCGATACGCAGCTTGCCGCTGTCCAGATCGCCGATGACCGACTCGATCACCTTGATGGCGTCGGTGGACTGGGTGGTCAACTCGGTGCGCTTTTCCCAGAGTTCGTCGATGGTGGCTTGCAAAGGATGGCTCATGTGTGTTCTCTCTTGGTTACAGTTGTTGTGCGAAATGACGGATGCGCTTGGTGGCTTCGAGGCACTCGGCGAGCGAGGCGACCAGCGCGATGCGGATGAAATTGGCGCCCGGATTGACACCCTGAGCTTCGCGGGCGAGGAAACTGCCGGGCAGAACCACCACATTATAGTGTTCGAGCAGACCGCGGGCGAACTCGGTATCCGGGATGGAAGTCTTCGCCCACAGGTAGAAGCTGGCGTCCGGCATGCCGGTGCCCAGCACCTCGGCCATCAGCGGCGTGCAGGCGGCGAATTTCTCGCGGTATTGGTGGCGGTTGTCGAGGACATGCGCCTCGTCGTTCCAGGCGGCGATGGAAGCGGTTTGCACCGGCGGCGACATGGCGCAGCCCTGGTAGGTGCGGAACAGCAGGTATTTCTTCAGGATGGCCGCATCGCCGGCGACGAAACCGGAGCGCATGCCCGGTACGTTGGAGCGCTTGGACAGGCTGGAGAACATGACCAGGCGCTCGTTCGAGCGGCCGAGCAGCTTGGCCGCCTGCAGGCCGCCGATCGGCGGATTGGCTTCGTCGAAATAGATTTCCGAATAGCATTCGTCGGAGGCAATGACGAAACCGTACTTGTCCGACAGGGCGAACAGGGTTTTCCAGTCGTCCAGCGACAACACCTTGCCGGTCGGATTGCCCGGCGAGCAGACGTAGAACAGCTGGACACGCGACCATTCTTCGTCGGACAGGGCTGAGTAGTCGAAAGCGAAGCCGTTTTCCGGCAGGTTGTTCAGGAAGCGCGGTACGGCTCCGGACAGGTAAGCGGCGCCCTCGTAGATCTGGTAGAACGGGTTGGGGCTGACGACGATGGGGGCCTTCCCTTTGCTCGGGTCGATCACCGTTTGGGCGAAGGAAAAAAGAGCTTCGCGCGAGCCATTGACCGGCAGGATTTCGGTTTCCGGATTCAGCTCGAGCCCGTAGCGCCGCTGGCACCACGCCGCGATCGCCTGGCGCAGGGCCGGGATGCCCTGCGTCGTCGGATAATTAGCCAGTCCCTTTAGGCCGTTGGCCAGCGCGTCGATGATGAAGGCCGGCGTCGGATGTTGCGGTTCGCCGATGGAGAGCTTGATTTCCTTGTATTGCGAATTCGGGGTGACGCCGGCGAACAGGGCGCGCAGCTTTTCGAAGGGGTAGGGCTGGAGTTGGGCGAGGTGCGGATTCACGTCGGACGTCGAATGGGTGTAAAACGACGATTATCGCCGAAAAACACTTGCCTGCCTCATGGACCGACGCCTTGCCCTCTCCCTGCTTGTTCTGCCGCTCCTGTCGGTCGCCTGCGCCTTCGGCTATTACGCTCGCGGCACCCTCAGCGACGTGCCGGGCGAACTGCGCGGCAAGGCTTTTCCCGGCAATACGGCCGGCGGTGGCCGCTTCGTGCTGGCCGACCAGGAAGGGCGCTTGCGCTGTGACGGCGAGATGGCTGCGCCGGACTCGTCGCCCGTGCCGGTGAGCTGTGAAGGCGAATCCGGCAAGGGCATTGTGCGCTGTAGCGATGGGCGGGTGATGGCCGCGCGGTGGACGGCGATTTCGTGCCGGTCTTTCCTGGGTAGTGCCGAGGACGAGCGGGGCAATCGCTTGCTCTTTCGTGTCGAGCGCAAGCTCTGAGTCCATTGGCCGAATTGCGTATTGTTAAAACCGTTGCATTGGTCTAGATTAAAAGGAGAATTGGTCGCTTTTACTGTGCACCAAGGCTTTCGAGAGTTTGGGAGGGGTATGCGGAATTCATCTTTTTCTTACCTGCCGAGTACGCTGGTGGTCGATATTCCGGAAATCGATGAGCAGCATGCTCGCCTTTTCGAACAGCTCGAAATTTTCAAGGCGTCGTGTCTCGAACACAACGCTGTTCCGGCTGACGAAGCCGAAGCCCTGTTTAATGCGCTGCTTGATCATTGCCGGACGGAAGAGCGGCTGGCGCGCGAGGCAGGGTTGGACTTTCACCGCCATGGCGAAAAACACGCCACGATGCTGCACAGCATCCGCAATGTGCTGAATGACATGGAGCGTCCGGGAATCAATGTTTTTGGCGTGATTCGCTACATCGGCTGCTGGTTCGAGCGTCATATCCGCGAAGAGGACAAAAACCTCGGGCTGTATTTGCGGCAAGTCCCCTGTGCCAATCAGGGGCAGCGCTTTAGCGAAATGTTTCCGGAGCGGCAGTTTCCAGAGCAACGAAGCGCCTTCTGATTGCGTTGGCTAGTGGTGGCGCGGCCGGCAGGCCTAGCCGAACAGGGTGACCCGTATTTTCTGGATCAGGCTCAGGCCTGACCACCACGACAGCCCCTTTTCCCGAAACTGGTTGCCGCTCGCGGTCAGGGCCAGCTTGCGGGCGCCGAACTCGGTCTGTCCGATTTCGGCAACGAATCCGGATTCCATCAGGTAACGGGCAATGGCCGGTTGCACCTGTTGACCGCTGAGCGTCCACCTTGAGCCGTAGCCTTCGTCGTCGCCGGTCAGCATCAGGATCGGTTCGCTGCCGATCAGGCGCAGGACCTGGAGTGTTTCGGCGCGATGGGGAATGGTTCCGGGAAGCATGGGAGGATGTCAGTATGCGACGTGCGACGGGCTGCTCGCCCATTCCCGCAAAGGGGCCTCGGCGCCAGGCAGCGGGCGGTGCTCCATGACGATGCTGCGCTCGGTGAAATGCCGGTTCAGTTCGCAATACAACTCGTCGTCGCAGAAACCGATGGCCGCTGCTTCGGTCCGGCGGTTGGCAAAGACGATGCGCTCGATGCGCGCCCAATAGGCCGCCGACAGGCACATCGGGCACGGTTCGCTGGAGGCATAGAGCGTGCAGCCGGGTAAGTGGAAGTGACCGAACTGGGTGCAGGCAGTGCGGATGGCGCCCATTTCGGCGTGGGCGGTGGGGTCGTGGCTGGCTAGTACGCGGTTCCAGCCTTCGGCGATGATCTTGCCGTCGCGAACGATGACGGCGCCAAACGGGCCGCCTTCGCCCGCTTCGCTGCCGATGCGCGCCAGTTCGACGGCACGCTTCAGGAAAAGATCATCGGAGTTCATGTTCCTGCCCTCGGTAGGGTGGCCTTGCACGCGTTGAAAGGCCCTGATGCCATGGATGCTATCATACGGCCCCGCTACGGTGCGGCATGGTGTACCGAGCGGAATAGACTATGCGCCTGACCAAACTCAAACTCGCCGGTTTCAAATCCTTCGTCGATCCGACAGCGGTTGCCCTGCCCGGGCAACTGGTGGGGGTCGTCGGTCCCAATGGCTGCGGCAAATCCAACATTATGGATGCCGTGCGCTGGGTGCTGGGCGAGTCCAAGGCCTCGGAACTGCGCGGCGAGTCGATGCAGGACGTCATCTTCAACGGCTCGACCAACCGCAAGCCGGTGTCGCGGGCCTCGGTCGAGCTGATTTTCGACAACTCGCTGGGCCGGGCGCTGGGGCAGTGGTCGCAGTATGCCGAGCTGTCGGTCAAGCGCGTGCTGACGCGGACCGGGCAGTCGGATTACTTCATCAACAACCTGAAGGTCCGCCGCAAGGACATCACCGATCTCTTCCTCGGTACCGGCCTCGGGCCGCGCGCCTACGCCATCATCGGCCAGGGCATGATCTCGCGCATCATCGAGGCCAAGCCGGACGACCTGCGCGTCTTCCTCGAAGAAGCGGCCGGTGTCACCCGCTACAAGGAGCGGCGCAAGGAAACGCAAGGCCGCCTGGAAGATACCCGGGAAAACCTGCTGCGCGTCGAGGATATCCGCGAGGAACTGGGCCACCAGATCGGTCGCCTCGAAGCGCAGGCCGAAGTGGCGCGGCGCTACCAGACGCTCAACCAGCAGCTCGTCCAGCGCCAGCAACTGCTCTGGTTGCTCAGGAAGCGCGAAGCCGAAGCCGAGCGCCAGCGCCTGGCGCTGGAAGTCGAGCGGGCGACCACCGATCTTGAGGCGCAGAGTGCCGCGCTGCGCGAAACCGAAGCGCGCGCCGAGGAAACCCGGGAAGCCCATTTCACCGCTGGCGATGCCCTGCACAACGCGCAGAGCGAGATGTACACGGCCAACGCCGAAGTGGCGCGCCTGGAGGCGGAAATCCGCCATCGCCGCGAATCGCGCAGCCAGCTCGAAGCGCGCCTGACACAACTCGAGGACGAGCTGAAGCACTGGGGGCAGACCGCCGAAAAGCTGGCCGAGGATCGCCAGCGCTGGGAAGAGGCGCAGGAAATTACCCGCTTGCGCGTCGATGAGGCTGAAGAGCGTCTACATCAGCAGATGAACATCGCGCCGCAGGTCGAAGAGGATCATGCCCAGGCGCTGGAAGAATTGCAGCGCCTGAAAACGCGGAGCACCAACGGCGAACAGAAGCTGGAAGTCGAACTGACCAACAAGTCGCATGCCCAACGTTCTCTGCAGGCCGTGGTCCAGCGCCGCGAACGTCTGCGCGAGGAAACTTTCGGCGAGGCGCCGGACGAGCTGGAGTTGGCCGAGAAGGAAGAGGAACTGGCGCTGCTGCGCGAGGAGCTGGCCGGCGACCAGGATCATCTGCAACAGTTGCAGCAGGAAATGCCGCAACTGGAGGCCCGTCGGCGCGAGGCGCAGGCCGAGGTGCAGCGCATTGAGCGCGAGTTGGCGGCCGGTCAGGCGCGCCGGGCGGCGCTCGAGCAGATGCAGGCACGCACGCAGCAGAGCGGCAAGCTGCCGGAATGGCTGCGCCGTCACGGTCTGGAGAGCGCGCCGCCGCTATGGCAGCACATCCACGTCGAGGCCGGTTGGGAAGATGCGGTCGAAGCGGTGTTGCGCGAACGGCTCAGCGCCATTGCCTGCGACGATCCGGCCAAGCTCGATGCCTGGCTGCACGACCGGCCGGAATCCCGCCTGTCGGTAATGTTGTCGTCCGCGAGCGCCAGTGCAGCTGACAATCCGCCCGAATCCAGCCTGGCGGCGCGTATTCGCAGCGATAACCCGGCTATTCGCGCCGCGTTGTCCGACTGGTTGTCCGGCGTGCAAACGGCAGATTCGCTGGCTGACGCCCTGGCCTTGCAGTCCGACTTGCCGGCCGGCGACCAGATCGTGACCCGCAGCGGCGATCTGCTGACGCGTGGCAGCGTCACCTTCTTTGCCCCCGACCAGGGCGAACACGGCTTGCTCGAACGCCAGCGCGAAATCGAGACGCTGGCCGAAGGCATCGCTCAGGCCGAGGAGCAGGCCTCCAGCCTGCGCGAGCAACTGGCGATGTTCGACGAGCAGTTCGAAGACAAGCAGGAAGAAATGGGCGAGATCCGGCAATACGTGACGGATCGCCAGCAGCGCGTGCATGCCGTGCAGATGGACGTGCTGAAGATGACGCAGGCCATCGAGCGCTACCGGGAACAGAAGGAGCGCATCGCCGAGCAGTTGGCGGAGCTGGCCGAAGAAGAAGAGGGCGAACGTGAGCGCGAAATGGCGGCCGACGAGCGCATCGAGGAAATCCGCGACGGTTTGAGCCGCATCCGCGTGCTGGTGTCCGGCGCCCAGTCGCGGCTCGACGAGTGCGAACGCGCCGTGCGCGCCGAACGCGAGCGCAACGCCGACCTCGACCGCGCCCTGCGCGAAGCCCAGTTCTCGCTGCGCGAGGCCGACGGCAAGTTGCAGGACGTTTTCGCGCAGCAGGCCATGGCCCAGCGTGAATTGACCCGCATCGAGAAGGATAGGGCTCAGTGTGCCGAACAGGTCGAGGCAGCGCCGCCGGATGTCATGGAAGGCCAGTTGCAGATAGCCCTCGAGGCCAGGCAGGCCGCCGAAAAGCTGCTTGCCGAAAAGCGCGACGCGCTGGAAAACGCGACCAGCGCCCTGCGCGCCCTGGAAGAACAGCGCCTGAAGATCGAACAGGGCCTGGAACCGCTGCGCGCGCGGATCGGCGACCTGAAACTGAAGGAGCAGGCAGCGGCGCTCAACACCGAGCAGTTCGCGCTGCAGCTGCTCGAAGCCGGGGCCGACGAAGCAGCGCTGCAGTCGGAACTCGCGGCGGGGGCTAATGCAGTACGGGCGCCGGCGCTGCAAGGCGAAATCACCCGCCTCTCCAACGCCATCGCCGAACTGGGCGCAGTCAACATGGCCGCCTTGCAGGAGCTGGAAACAGCCACCGAGCGCAAGGGCTACCTCGACATGCAGGCGGCCGACCTCAATGAAGCGATGGAAACGCTGGAAAACGCCATCCGCCGCATTGACCGCGAAACCCGCGACCTGCTGCAAAGCACTTTCGATACGGTCAATGGCCATTTCGGCCAGCTTTTCCCGGAATTGTTCGGCGGCGGCCGGGCAGAACTGGTGATGACCGGCGAGGAAATCCTCGATGCCGGCGTGCAGGTCATCGCCCAGCCGCCGGGCAAGAAGAATTCGACCATCCACCTGCTATCCGGCGGCGAAAAGGCGCTGACTGCGATTGCACTGGTCTTCTCCATGTTCCAGCTCAACCCGGCGCCATTCTGCCTGCTCGACGAGGTCGATGCGCCGCTTGATGACACCAATACCGAGCGCTTCTGCGGCATGGTCAAGAAAATGTCAGGTGCAACGCAATTCCTGTTCATTTCCCATAATAAAATCGCGATGGAAATGGCCGAGCAGCTGGTCGGCGTCACCATGCAGGAATCCGGCGTGTCGCGCGTGGTGGAAGTGGATATCGAAGAAGCCTTGAAGATGAGGGATGCTGCTTAGTGGTCAGCTTCGCAATTAACGAAACATGAAAGCTTGTCTTTGCGTCCCTGGCGTTGTTGCGCATCCTCGCGATAGCGTCGGCTATCGCTGCGGTTCGCGCCTAGCCAGGAACACAAATCCAGCACTTTCATTTGTTCCGCCAATTACGAAGCAGACCACTAGGGCGCTCCCGGGAAGAGATTGAGATGACCGAATTGCAGATGGGTTTGATCGGGCTGGGCGCGGCGGCGGTGGTCGGCGTGTTCGGTTACAACAAGTGGCAGGAGATTCGTCAGCGCAAGATTGCCGAGGCGGTCATGAAGCCGCAGCATGAAGACGTGCTGCTCGCCAAGGAGGCCAAGGCCGAGGTTGCCGCCGTGGCGCCGGTCGAGCGTAGCGAGCCGGAAATCCGCTTCGAAGCGCCCGAGCCGGTCGAGCGTCTGGAACCGGTATTTTCCGATCCGACGCCGAGCGAAGCTGTCGCCGACGTGCCGATGCTGGAGGCAGAAGAGCCGGTGGTGCCGGAGCCTGCACCGGTCGTCGAACCGGTTGCCAAGGCAGTCGCTGAGCCCGTTGCCTCGCCGCCGGTGGCGAGCCCGGAGCCGGCAGAGCCGATGCATGAGGTCGAGGCCGGGGACGTTCCCGCCGAATTGCTCGATCCGCGCCTCGAATACATCGTCGCCATGGAACTGGTCGAGCCGGTTTCGTCGATCCAGATACTGCATTCCCAGCGTTCGACCCTGCATCGCCTGAACAAGCCGGTGCTGTGGGTCGGCTACAACGAGAAAGCCCGCGAGTGGCAGCGCCTGTCGCCGGATGTCGATCTGGATGTGCGCCGCCTGCGCGTCGGCCTGCAACTGGTTAATCGTCTCGGCCCGGTCTCCGAAGGCGATCTGGTCATCTTCGCCAATGCCATGCAGGCGCTGGCCGACGAATTGATGGCGGTGGCCGACATGCCGCCGTCGCGGGTACTCGATCAGGCGGCCGAAATCGACCGTTTCTGTGCGGCGGTCGATCTGGAAATCGGTTTGAACCTGGTCAGCCGCAGTTCGGCTTTCCCGGGCACCAAGATTCGCGCCCTGTCCGAAGCGGCCGGCATGGTGCTCGGCATCGACGGCTTGTTTACCCGCTACGACGATGCCGGTCGTGCCCAGTTCAGCCTGCAGAATTTCGAAAGCACGCCGTTCTCGGCTGATAGCCTGCGTACGGTGACGACGCACGGCCTGACCTTCCTGCTCGACGTGCCGCGCGTCGATCACGGCGAGCGCGTCTTCATGCAGATGAGCGAAGTCGCCAAGCGCTTTGCCGATACCCTGCAGGGAGCGCTGGTCGATGACAACCGCCAGCCGCTCTCTGATACGCAGCTGGAGCACATCCGCCGCGAATTCATCGGCAAGCCGCAGGCGACGATGGCCAGCTTCGGGCTGGCAGCAGGCTCGGCCCAGGCGCTGCGGCTGTTCTCCTGATGGCGGCACCGTTGGTGGCAGCCGAGCGTGCAGCCTGGCTGCGCGCCGAACTGGAGCGGCACAATCGCGCCTATTACGTCCTCGATGCACCGACTATTCCGGATGCCGAGTACGACCGGCTATTCCGCGAACTGCAGGACCTCGAACGGCAATATCCCGAACTGCTGACGCCGGATTCGCCGACGCAGCGCGTCGGAGCGCCGCCGCTCAAGGAATTCCCGTCGCGTGTCCATGGCGTGCCGATGCTGTCCTTGAACAACGCCTTCGAACCGGCCGAGGTCGAAGCCTTCGACAAACGGGTGCGCGACGGGCTCGAAACCATCTCTGCCATCGACTATGCGGTCGAACCAAAATTCGACGGCCTGGCGATCAGCCTGACCTATGAAAACGGTGTCTTCACCCGTGGCGCCACTCGCGGCGACGGCATCACCGGCGAGGAAGTGACGCCCAACCTCCGTACCTTGCGCGACATTCCGCTGCGCCTGCAGGGCGACGGTTGGCCGGCGCTGATCGAGATACGCGGCGAAGTGCTGATGTTCAAGGCCGATTTCGCCAGGCTGAATGCCCGGTTGCGAGAGCGCGGCGACAAGGAGCTGGTGAACCCGCGCAACGGGGCGGCGGGCAGCCTGCGCCAGCTCGATTCGCGCATCACCGCCGGCCGCCCCTTGTCCTTTTTCGCTTATGGCGTCGGGGCCGGGGCCAACGATCTGGCGGTCCGCACGCACGGCGAACTGATGGACAAGCTGGCCGCCTGGGGCTTTCCGGTTGCCGCCGAGCGCCGGGTGGTGCAGGGGGCACGTGGTCTGCTGGCCTACTTTGCCGAGATCGGCGAGAAGCGCCCGGCGCTGCCCTACGACATCGATGGCGTCGTCTACAAGGTCAATCGCCTCGACTGGCAGGATCGGCTCGGCTTCGTGTCGCGCGCACCGCGCTTTGCCATCGCCCACAAGTTCCCGGCCGAGGAGGCCTTGACTGAGGTGCTCGGCATCGACGTCCAGGTCGGCCGCACCGGCGCGATCACGCCGGTCGCCCGGCTGAAGCCGGTGTTCGTCGGCGGCGTGACGGTGACCAATGCCACGCTGCATAACGAAGACGAGGTGCGGCGCAAGGATGTGCGCGTCGGCGACACGGTGATCGTGCGGCGGGCCGGCGATGTGATTCCGGAGGTCGTCGCCATCGTTGCCGACAAGCGACCGACCCGCGAGCTTTTTGGCGGCGAGCCATTGCACCCGCCATTCGAGTTACCCAGGGTTTGCCCGGAGTGTGGGTCGGCGGTAGTCAAGGGCGAGGATGAGGCAATTGCCCGCTGTACCGGAGGCCTGTACTGTCCGGCCCAGCGCAAGCAGGCGCTATGGCATTTTGCGGCACGCCGGGCGATGGATATCGAAGGCCTGGGCGATAAACTGGTCGATCAGTTGGTCGAGGCGGGGCTAGTGCATACGCCGGCCGACCTTTATCAACTGACGGTCGAGCAACTGGCCAATCTGGAGCGCATGGGCGAAAAATCGGCCCAGAACCTGGTTGCCGCCATCGCCCACAGCCGTCAGACGACCATGGCCCGCTTCATTTTTGCGCTCGGCATCCGCAATGTCGGTGAGGCGACCGCCCGCGATCTGGCCAAGCACTTCGGCGGGCTGGATGCCTTGCTGGCGGCCGATGTCGCCGCCCTGCAGCTGGTTCCGGATGTCGGCCCCATCGTCGCCCAGAGCATTGCCGCCTTCTTTGCCGAGGCCCATAACCGCGAGGTGATCGACGGCCTGCGGCAGGCCGGGGTGACTTGGGAAGAGGGACTGCCTGAGCAAGCCGGACCACAGGTCCTTGCTGGCAAGACGCTGGTGCTGACCGGTACGCTACCAACCTTGAAGCGCGACGAGGCGAAAGCCATGATTGAAGCGGCTGGTGGCAAGGTGGCCGGTTCGGTATCGAAGAAAACGGATTTCGTGGTCGCTGGCGAAGAGGCGGGTTCCAAGCTGGAAAAAGCGCAGGAACTGGGCGTCACGGTGATCGACGAAGCAGGATTGATGAAATTGCTCGAGAAGGGAGTCGAAGGATGAAAAAAGTCAGAAAAGCAGCATTTGGCTTCGGCCGCTACGCTGACGCTTCGCTTAACGCCGTCTGCGCCGGGTTAGCCTGCGCCGAAAACCGCTTTTGAAAGGAAAGAACGTGAAAAAAGTTAGAAAAGCGGTTTTTCCGGTCGCTGGCATGGGAACCCGTTTCCTGCCGGCGACCAAGGCCAGTCCGAAGGAAATGCTGCCCATCGTCGATAAGCCCTTGATTCAGTATGCCGTCGAAGAGGCGGTTGCCGCCGGCATCACCGACATGGTGTTCGTCACCGGCCGTTCCAAGCGGGCGATCGAGGATCATTTCGACAAGGCCTACGAGCTGGAAAGCGAACTGGAAGCGCGCGGCAAGAACGAGATGCTCGATTTCGTGCGCAACATGATCCCGAAGAACATCAACTGCATCTACATCCGCCAGGCCGAGGCGCTGGGCCTCGGTCACGCCGTGCTGTGCGCCAAGCCGGTGATCGGCGACGAGCCGTTCGCGGTGATCCTGGCCGACGACCTGCTCGACGGCAAGCCGGCGGTCATGAAGCAGATGACCGACACCTACGATTACTACCGTTGTTCGGTGCTTGGGGTGCAGGACGTGCCGCGCGCCGACACCAAGAGCTACGGCATCGTCGATGCCCGCCCGGTGGCCGAACGCGTCGAGCAGATCAACGCCATTGTCGAAAAGCCGAAGCCCGAGGAGGCACCGTCCACGCTGGCCGTGGTCGGCCGCTACATCCTGACCCCGCGCATCTTCCATTACCTGGAAAACATCCAGCCCGGCGCCGGGGGCGAAATCCAGTTGACCGACGGCATCGCCGCGCTGCTCAACGAGGAGCAGGTGCTGGCCTATCGCTACGACGGCACGCGTTACGATTGCGGTTCCAAGCTCGGCTATCTGCAGGCGACGGTGGTCTTCGGCCAGCGCCATCCCGAAGTCGGCCCGGCTTTCGATGCCTATCTGAAGAACATGGAGCGCTGAATGGATCTGCTTAAAGCCCGGGCGATGCTGGATAACGCTGAAGTCATCCATGACGAATCGACGGTCCAGCGGGCGGTGGACGAGGTCGCCGCAGCGATCTGCGCACGGCTGGCCGACAAGTACCCGCTGGTGTTGTGCGTGATGACCGGCGGCATCGTTTTCTGCGGCCAGCTGATGACCAAGCTCGGCTTCCCGCTCGATTTCGATTACCTGCATGCCACGCGCTACGGCCCGGAAACGCAGGGTGGCAAGATTTCCTGGCGCACGGCACCGTGGACCTCGGTCAGGGGGCGTTCCGTGCTGGTGGTCGATGACATCCTTGACGAGGGCGTCACGCTCGCCGCCGTCAAGGAGAGCCTGACACGCATGGGGGCAGCGGAAGTCCTGACGGCGGTGTTCGCCGACAAGATTAACGGCAAGCACAAACCGATCGCCGCCGACTTTGTCGGGCTGACCGTCCCCGATCGCTTCGTTTTCGGTTTCGGCATGGATGCCGGCGGTGTTTGGCGTAATCTGCCGGCCGTCTACGCCATGAAGGACGAGGCGTGAGCGGTCAGAGCGTCGCCGAATTCATGGCCTATTGGGAAGCCGAGGGCAAGGCTTATGTGCGACGCGGCGATTACGACTGGATGGCCTCGCTGGTGCCCGGCCAGCGGGTGCTGGAAATCGGCAGCGGGCTCGGGTTCTCGTCGGCGGCTTTGATCGGCAAGGGGCTGGCCGTGCTGGCTGTCGATTCCCTGCCGGAATGTCTGGCCGTGACGCGGGAACGCTGCCCGGCCGGCGACCTCGCGTTGATGCAGGCCGACTTGTCGGCCTTGAGCGATGAGCAGAGGGCAGCCATCGCCAGCTTCCAGCCCGATACGGTCGTTTGCTGGCTGATGGGAGCGCCAGCCGAAGTGACAGGAGCGAAGCCCAGCGAGGCCGGCCAGCAGGCGGTGGCCGCCTACCGCGAAAAGATGCACCGGCTGGTCGCCGAACTGGCGGCCGAATTGCCGACGGTGCAATGTCTGCATCTGGTGGACCGGACCGTCATCCCGTGGCAGGCCAAGGATATCGGGCGCGATACGCTGGTCCGCTACCACAACGACAAAACCTTGCTGGGCCTGCCCTTTGCAGGCGAGCGGCGCCACGCGCTGTACCGCAAGATTGAGGACGCTGCCGCTACCATGGGGCATCTCCGCAAATCGCATCCATCGCTGAAAGGCGTGGTGCCGACGCTGGCTTCGCTGCTGGCGGAAAGGAAGAAATAAAATGTTGGCAATCATCGGGGGTAGCGGTCTGACTACCCTATCCAATCTCGACGTTTCGCATCGCGAAGTTGTGCGCACCCCGTACGGCGAAGCTTCGGGCGCCCTGGTCTTCGGCCAGATCTGCGGCCAGCCGGCGGTTTTCCTGCCGCGCCATGGTTACGGTCATACAATTCCGCCGCACAAGGTCAATTACCGGGCCAATCTATGGGCCTTGCATCACCACAAAGTGACCGGCGTGATTTCGGTGGCCTCGGTCGGCGGCATCCGCGGCGACCTGCAGCCGGGCGATATCGTGTTGCCGCACCAGATCCTCGACTACACCTGGGGGCGCAATTCGACCTTCTTCGACGGCAACGGCACGCCGGTGCATCACGTTGACTTCACCGAGCCCTACGACGCCGAATTGCGTCGCCGGATTCTCGAAGCCGGCCAGCAACTGAGCGTCGACATCAAGGTCGATGCTGTCTATGCCGCTACCCAGGGCCCGCGTCTCGAAACGGCGGCCGAAGTTAATCGCCTGGAGCGGGACGGGGCGGACGTCGTGGGTATGACCGGGATGCCGGAAGCCGTGCTGGCCCGGGAACTCGGCTTGCCTTACGCGGCGATCAACGTCGTCGCCAACCATGCCGCCGGCCGGGGCGACAGCGTGAATGGCATCCACTTCGAAAGCCTCGAGCATGTCCTGCACGAGGCCATGGGCCGCGTCCGGACCATTATCGAACGGCTGGTCGGCTACCAGGACAACTGCCCGCCGATCGGCATGTCGGTTTAGCGCTTAGTCGTTAGTCATTAGTTGCTAGCGGCTAATGACTAGGCAATTTTCAGCCGATCCATCAGTTCGGTTTCGAGCCGGATGCGGTTGTGGCTGTCGCGCAGGTCGCCGCCGCTGATCAGGAAAACGTCCTCGGCGCGCTCGCCGAGGGTGGTGATCTTGGCGGTTTGCAGGTTGGCGCCATGCTCGGCCAGCGTGTTGGCGACCGTGTATAGCAGGCCCGGTCGGTCGGCCGCCACCAGCGACAGGATGAAATGCGTTCCCTTTTCGTCGGCGTGGATGCTGACGTCCGGCTTGATCGGGAAATGCTTGACCTGACGGGACAGCCGGCCTGACGACGGAATGTCCGGCGGCGACTGGTGCAGCAGGCGCTGCTCCAGTTCGTGTTCGACATAGGGAATCATCTCGCGCTCGTTTTCGCGATTCTCGACGTCAAGCACGACGAAGCTGTCCAGCGCGTAACCGTGCGCCGTGGTGTGAATCTTGGCGTCGACGATGCTGTAGCCGGCACGGGCGAAAAAGCCGACGATGCGGGCGAACAGGTCGGGCTGGTCCTGTGTATAGACCATCACCTGCAAACCCAGGCCTTCCTGGTAGGGGCGGGCGCGGACGACCGGCTGGTTGTTGAAGATCCGGTAATGCAGCGAACGCGTGTGCCAGGCGATTTCCTCGGCCGAGTGGCGCAGGAAATAGACGGTGTCGAGCTGTTTCCACAGCCGCTCGTGCACCGTGTCGGACAGGGCGAAGAAGCGCAGCAGGCGCATCGCTTCGGCTTGCCGGTCGGCGATGACGCCATGCGCTTCCGGCGCTTTGCCTTGCGTGATGTGGTGCTGGGCCTGGTAATACAGATCGGCGAGCAGCTTGCCTTTCCAGTGGTTCCACACCTTCGGGCTGGTGCCGCGGATATCGGCATGGGTGAGTAGGTACAGCGCCTGCAGATGGCGCATGTCGCCGACCAGGCGGACGAAACGGGCGATCACGTCGGGATCGGTGAGGTCTTCCTTCTGCGCCACTTGCGACATGACCAGATGGTTCTTGACCAGCCAGACGACCAGTTCGGTGTCTTCCTCGCTCAGTCCGTGATCGACGCAGAAATCGCGGGCATCGGCCGTGCCCAGTTCGGAATGGTCGCCGCCGCGGCCCTTGGCGATATCGTGGAAGAGGGCGGCGACATAGAGCAGCCAGGGGCGCTCGAGTTCGCTGATGATGCGCGAGCACATCGGATATTCGTGGGCGAATTCGCTCATCGTGAACCGGCGGATATTGCGCAGCACCTGCAGGATGTGCTGATCCACGGTGTAGACGTGGAACAGGTCATGCTGCATCTGGCCGACGATGCGCCCGAAATTGGGCAGGTAATTGCCCAGGATGTCGAGCTGGTTCATGCGCCGGAACTCGTGCACGATGCCCCTCTCGCTTTGCAGCAATTTCAGGAAGGCCGCCCGGTTTTCAGGATTGGCGCGGAATTCCGGTGTGATCAGGTCGCGCGACCGCCACAGGGCGCGCAGCGTGCGGGTCGTCATGCCGGACAGCTCGTGGCATTCCTGCATGGCCAGGAAACTGTCGAGGATGGCCGCCGGATTGCGCTCGAACAGTTTCTCGTCGCGGATATCGAGCAGGTTGCCGATGATCTGGAAATTGTCGTCGAGCGGTTGCGGGATCAGGTCGGTTTCCGGCGTCAGCGCCGCGCCGATGTTCTGCACGATCAGCGTGTTGAGGACTGTCACCGTTTTGGCATGGCGGTAATAGACCTGCATCAGTTGCTCGGAAGCGCGCTTCGCTTCGTTATTGGCGAAGCCAAAGCGTTCGGCCAGATTGTTCTGGTAATCGAAGAGCAGGCGATCTTCGCGCCGCCCCAGCATGAAGTGCAGCCGGATGCGCAGGTGGGTCAGGTACTCTTCGCAGGTTTCGGTCAGCCGCGCCCCTTCCTGGGTGATGATGCCGTTCTCGTGCAGTTCCTGCCAGCTGGAACCCAGTCCGGCCGCCTTGGTCATCCAGAAAATCACCTGCAGGTCGCGCAGGCCGCCCGGCGATTCCTTGCAGTTCGGTTCCAGGCTGTAGGGCGTTTCGTTGTAGCGCAGGTAACGTTCCTGTTGCTCGAGCCGCTTGGCTTCGAAGAAGACCAGCGGATCCAGATTGCCGTGCAGGCGCTTCTGGAACGTGGCGAACAGCTTGGCATTGCCGGTCAGCAGGCGGGCTTCGAGGAGGGCCGTCTGGACCGTGATGTCGCGCGCCGCTTCATCCAGGCATTCCTGGACGGTGCGCACGCTGTGGCCGATTTCGAGGCCGATGTCCCAGAAATGGCCGACCAGGCGCTCCAGTTTTTCCTGCGTTGCCTTGCTCGCTTCCTGTGGCAAGAGGATCAGCAAGTCGATGTCCGAAGCCGGGAACAGCGCGCCGCGCCCGTAGCCGCCGACGGCGGCCAGCGTCAGCGAGGCCGGAAAGTCGAACGATTGCCACAGTTTTTCGAGAACCACGTCGACGTGCGCACAGCGTTCGCGAAGCAGGGCGCCGGCGTCGTGGTTGAGTTCGTAGTTCTGCTGAAGTTGCAGCTGGTTGGCTTTGACCTCGGCCCGCAGGGCGGCGACGTCGCAGGCCATCAGACGATCCAGTCAGGCTTGGCGCGGCAACCGGCCGACATCGTCAGCACTTCGTGGCCGGTCTCGGTGATCAGGATGGTGTGTTCCCACTGGGCTGACAGACTGCGGTCCTTGGTGACGATGGTCCAGCCGTCGGCCATTTCGCGGATCGCCGCCTTGCCGGCATTGATCATCGGCTCGATGGTGAAGATCATGCCCGGTTCCAGTTTGGGGCCGGTGCCGGCCTTGCCGTAGTGCAGCACCTGCGGGTCTTCGTGGAATTTCTTGCCGATGCCGTGGCCGCAGAATTCACGAACGACCGAGTAGCCGTTCTTCTCCGCATGCTTCTGGATGATGGCGCCAATATCGCCGAGGTAGGCGCCGGGGCGGACCACCGAAATGCCCAGCCACATGCATTCGAAGGTGATCTCGCATAGCCGCTTGGCTTGGATCGAGCCTTCGCCGACCACGAACATGCGGCTGGTGTCGCCGTGGTAGCCGTCCTTGATGGTCGTGATATCGAGATTGATGATGTCGCCGTTTTTCAGGATGCGCTCGCCGGGCACGCCGTGGCAGACCTGTTGGTTGACCGAGGTGCAGATGGACTTCGGGTAAGGATCATAGCCAGACGGGGCATAGTTGAGCGGGGCGGGGATGCAGCCCTGCACATCGACCATGTAGTCGTGGCACAGCTTGTCGAGTTCGTCAGTGGTGATGCCGGCCTTGACGTAGGGTTCGATGTAATCGAGAACCTCTCCGGCCAGACGCCCGGCTACGCGCATTTTTTCGATTTCGTCCGGGGTCTTGATGGTGATGCTCATGGCTTTTTTTCAGTACGTTAGAGAAAAAGAAGGATAAATGATGGGGCTGGTTTCGCAAAGCCCAAGCCCGCGGAAATGGCATACTGTGCAGCTTTTCAGCCTGTCGGGATCGCGATGAGGATTCTCCTGCTCGGTAAGGACGGCCAGCTCGGCTGGCAGTTGCAACGTTCCCTGGCGCCGCATGGTGAGGTCATCGCCTGCGGGCGTGCGCAGTGTGATTTGGCCGACTTGGAGCGTATTCGTTCCGTCGTTCGCGAGTTGCGCCCCGCCATCATCGTCAATGCAGCGGCGTACACCGCGGTAGACAAGGCCGAGTCCGAGCCGGATCTGGCGCGTCGGATCAATGCCGTGGCACCGGGTGTGCTGGCCGAGGAGGCGGCGCGTCTGGGCGCTTTGCTGCTGCATTATTCGACCGACTATGTTTTTGACGGCGCCAAGGCTGAGCCCTATGTCGAGGGCGATCCGACCGCGCCGCTCAGTGTTTATGGGCGCACCAAGCTGGAAGGTGAGGAGGCGATACGTGCCGCAGGTGGAAAATCGGTGATTTTCCGCACCAGCTGGGTATTCGGTGCGCGCGGCAATAATTTCGTCAAAACCATCCTCCGTCTGGCGCGCGAGAAAGAGAGCCTGGGCGTGGTCGACGACCAGATCGGTTCGCCGACCCCGGCCGCCATGCTGGCGACGGTCACCGGCGTCGGGCTGGCCATGCTGCACCACGGTGCCGCCCTGGAAGAGGGGGAGAGCCGCCTGTATCACCTGGCGGCGGCCCGGCCGGTGAGCTGGTGTGAATTTGCCCGCACCATCGTTGCGCTGGCCGGTCAGGCGCCGGGCTTCGATCTGCGTTTGAAGCCGGAAGCCATCGCGGCCATCGCCACTGCCGACTATCCGACTCCGGCGCGGCGTCCGATGAATTCCCGGCTCGACTGCCGACGGCTGGAAAAGGATTTCGGGCTGCAAATGCCTGACTGGCAGCCCTATCTGGAGCGCATGCTGCAGTTGCTGGCCTTGAAGCAAAATGGTTATTGAGGCTTTTTGCTTCGCCGTTCTGCTGCTATAATCCGCAGGTTTTTCTCGGTCGTTTCGACTGAGAGAAACGGTTGTCTGCATGGTGCAGGCAACCAAAATCCACACATCCGCCGATTAAGGGTGTCCGTCAAAACTCAAGAATGACGGGCGTTTCCGGCGGGTGGAGGTTCAACCCTTAAAAGGAAATTGCTATGTCCGTTACCATGCGCGAAATGCTGGAAGCCGGTGTCCACTTCGGCCACCAGACCCGTTTCTGGTCCCCCAAGATGGCCCCGTACATCTTCGGTGCCCGCAACAAGATTCACATCGTCAACCTCGAAAAGACCCTGGTCAAGTACAACGAAGCCATGGCTTTCGTGAAGAAGCTGGCCTCCAATCGCGGCACCATCCTGTTCGTCGGTACCAAGCGCCAAGCTCGCGAAATCATCGGTGAAGAAGCGCTGCGCGCCGGTGCTCCGTATGTCGACCAGCGCTGGCTGGGCGGCATGCTGACCAACTTCAAGACCGTCAAGACCTCCATCAAGCGTCTGAAGGACATGGAGCTGGCTGTTGAAGCAGGCGAACTCGAGCGCATGCCGAAGAAGGAAGCGCTGACCTTCCGTCGCGAACTGGAAAAGCTGCAGAAGTCCATCGGCGGCATCAAGGATATGGGCGGCCTGCCGGACGCCATCTTCGTCGTCGACGTCGGCTATCACAAGATCGCCATCACCGAAGCCGAAAAGCTGGGTATCCCGGTCATCGGCGTGGTCGATACCAACCACTCTCCGGAAGGCGTTTCTTACGTCATCCCGGGTAACGACGACTCTTCACGCGCCATTCAGCTCTACGCTCGCGGTGTCGCCGATTCCATCCTCGAAGGTCGCAGCCAGGTGGTTGCCGACATAGTGGCGGCCGGCGGTGACGACGAGTTCGTCGAAGTCGAAGAAGCTGCTGAATAAATAAAGATGTAACGGCGGAGCTTCAAGCTCCGCCAGTTTTATAAGCTCAGGAGAAAAAATATGGCGGCAATTACCGCAGGTATGGTTGCAGAGCTGCGCGGCAAGACCGACGCACCGATGATGGAATGCAAGAAGGCGCTGACCGAAGCCGACGGCGACATGGCCAAGGCGGAAGAGATTCTTCGCGTCAAGCTGGGTAACAAGGCCTCCAAGGCTGCTGCCCGTATCGCTGCCGAAGGTATCGTCGCAGTCAGCATCGCTGCCGACGGCAAGACCGGCGCGATCATCGAAGTCAACAGCGAAACCGACTTCGTCGCCAAGAACGACGAATTCATCGCGCTGGCCAATGGTTCCGCTGCCCTGGTCGCCAACCAGAATCCGGCTGACGTGGCCGCTCTGTCGGCCCTGCCGATGGGCGACGGCACTGTCGAGTCCACCCGTTCGGCTCTGGTCGGCAAGATCGGCGAGAACATGTCCATCCGTCGCTTCGCCCGCTTCGAAGCCAAGGGCAAGCTGGTTCCCTATATCCACGGTGGCGCCAAGGTCGGCGTCGTGGTCGACGTGGTCGGTGGCGACGAGCAACTGGGTAAGGATCTGGCCATGCACATCGCCGCTTCCAAGCCGAAGTCCCTGGATGCCTCCGGCGTTTCTGCCGAACTGCTCGACACCGAGCGTCGCGTCGCCATCGAAAAGGCCCGCGAAGCCGGCAAGCCGGAAGCCATGCTGGAAAAAATCGCCGAAGGTACCGTCCAGAAGTATCTGAAGGACGTGACCCTGCTCGGCCAGGTCTTCGTCAAGGCTGAAGACGGCAAGCAAACCATCGAACAGCTGCTGAAGGCCAAGGGCGCATCCGTTGCCGGCTTCACGCTGTACATGGTCGGTGAAGGCATCGAGAAGAAGGTTGACGACTTCGCTGCCGAAGTTGCTGCCCAGGCCGCTGCTGCCGCTGCCAAGAAGTAATTGAAAGGAAAGCCGATGACTACACCCAAATACAAGCGCATCCTCCTGAAACTTTCCGGCGAGGCCCTGATGGGCAACGACGCCTACGGCATCAATCCGCAGACCATCGCGGGTATTTGCGGAGAGATCAAGGCGGTCGCCGACATGGGTGTGGAAATCGGCGTCGTGATCGGTGGTGGCAATATCTTCCGTGGCATGGCGGGTACGTCTACCGGGATGGATAGAGCTACTGCGGATTACATGGGCATGCTGGCCACGGTGATGAATGCCATGGCGCTGTCCGACGCGATGCGCCAATGCGGCCTGAATGCCCGTGTGCAGTCGGCCCTTAATATCGAGCAGGTGATCGAGCCGTACATTCGCGGCAAGGCCATCCGCTATCTGGAAGAAGGCAAGATCGTGATCTTCGGTGCCGGTACCGGCAACCCCTTCTTCACCACCGATACTGCTGCAGCACTGCGCGGTTCGGAAATCGGTGCCGAAATCGTGCTCAAGGCGACCAAGGTCGACGGCATCTACACGGCCGATCCCAAGAAGGATCCTTTGGCGACGCGCTACGACAAGATCAGCTTCAACGAGGCGATCTCCAGGAATCTCGCGGTCATGGACGCGACGGCCTTTGCCCTGTGCCGCGACCAGAAACTGCCGATCAACGTGTTCTCGATCTTCAAGACCGGCGCGCTGAAGCGCGTGGTCTGCGGTGAAGACGAAGGTACGCTGGTCTATTGCTGAGGAGAGAGAGATGATTGCAGAACTCAAGAAAAACGCAGAAGGCAAGATGCAGAAAACGCTGGAGGCGTTGAAGAACGACCTCCTCAAGGTCCGTACCGGCCGTGCTCACACCGGCCTGCTCGATCATGTACAGGTCGACTACTACGGTTCTATGGTGCCGGTGAATCAGGTCGCCAACATTACCCTGGTCGATGCCCGTACCATCGGTGTTCAGCCGTGGGAAAAGAACATGGCGCAGAAGGTCGAGAAGGCGATTCGCGATTCCGACCTCGGTCTCAATCCGGCCTCGCAGGGCGAGCTGATCCGCGTGCCGATGCCGGCCTTGACCGAAGAGCGCCGCAAGGAAATGATCAAGGTCGTCAAGCATGAAGGCGAGGGGGCCAAGGTCGCCATTCGCAACCTGCGTCGCGATGCCAATACCCATCTCAAGGATGCGCTGAAAAAGGGGGAAATCCCAGAAGACGACGAGCGCAAGGCCCAGGACGATATCCAGAAGCTGACCGACAAGTTCATCGTTGAAGTCGACAAGATGCTCGCCACGAAAGAGGCTGAGCTGATGCAGGTTTAAGCGGTCTCCGACTAGATAGCCGGCGGCATGGCCTTCTTTAAGAGTTCGACGCGCGATGTTCCGGCGGCGGCTGCTGTGCCTCAGCACGTCGCCGTCATCATGGACGGCAATGGACGCTGGGCGAAAAAGCGCTTTCTGCCGCGCGTCGCGGGGCATGTCAAAGGCGTCGAACTGGTCCGCGAGATGGTCCGTTCGTGTCTAGAACAGGGCATCCAGTACCTGACCCTGTTCGCCTTTTCCTCCGAGAACTGGCGGCGTCCGCAGGAAGAAGTGACGCTGTTGATGCAGCTTTTCGTCAAGGCGCTCGAGCAAGAGGTTGAAAAGCTCGACCGTAACGGCGTCCGTTTGCGCGTAATCGGTGATCTCGGCCGCTTCGAGCCGCGCCTGCAGGAACTGATCGCCAAGGCCCAGGAACAGACCGCGGGCAACACCCGACTGGATTTGACCATCGCTGCCAATTACGGTGGCCGTTGGGACATCATGCAGGCGGTCAATCAGATGCTGGCGGCCCAGCCTGACAAGCGCAACGGCTGGCAGGAGGCCGATCTCGATCCCTATTTGTCGATGCACTTTGCGCCCGAGCCGGATTTGTTCATCCGGACCGGCGGCGAAGAGCGCATCAGCAATTTCCTGCTCTGGCAGCTGGCCTATACCGAACTGTACTTCACGCCGACCCTGTGGCCGGACTTCGATGCCGTCGAGTTCGGCAAGGCCATTGCCTCCTTTCAGCAGCGAGAACGCCGTTTCGGCCGGACCAGTGAACAACTGGTGAAGCCGAATGCTTAAGACGCGAGTCATCACGGCGCTGGTGCTGGTTTCCCTGTTGCTGCCGTGCCTGTTCTGGTTGCCGCAATCGGCTTGGGCGTTTCTGGTTGCCGCCTTCATCGGCATTGCCGCCTGGGAATGGGGCGCCCTGCTGGGTTGGTCGGCCACGCCTAGACTTGCTCTGGGGCTGGTTGGCGGCCTGCTGTGTGCCGCCCTTTCGATCATTGATCCGTCCGCCCTCGAATTCCGCCTGGGCCAGCCGTGGGTGGTGGCCGCCTATGGGCTTTCCGCCGCTTTCTGGCTGATCGTCATGCCCTTCTGGTTGCGGGGCAAGTGGGCCATTGGCGGTGTGGGCGGCCTGGCGGTCGGTGCGGTCGTCCTGATCCCGACTTGGCTGGCCATGGTCCAGCTGCGTGCCTTGGGCGCCGGGGCCCTGCTGGGGATTTTCGCCGTCGTCTGGATGGCCGATATTGCTGCCTATTTTTCCGGTCGGGCCTTCGGTAAGCACAAGCTGGCGCCGACCATCAGCCCGGGGAAGACCTGGGAAGGCGCGATCGGCGCCGGGGTCGGCGTGGCGATCTATGGCCTGGTGGTGCGCCACCTGTTCGACATCGGCTTGCTGCCCATGCCCCTATGGGTGATGGCGCTTTTCGTCGTCACCGGCGTCAGCATCATCGGCGATCTTTTTGAGTCGCTGCTCAAGCGCAAGGCCGGTATCAAGGACAGCAGCAATATCCTGCCCGGGCATGGCGGCGTCCTCGACCGTATCGACAGCCTGACCTCCACGCTGCCGGTGGTCGCCTTCTTCCTGCTCTTGATCCAGCGTTCGGCATGATCCGGCAGAACATTACCGTTCTCGGCTCGACCGGCTCGATCGGGGTCAGCACGCTCGACGTCATTCGTCGGCATCCGGATCACTACCAGGCGTTCGCCCTGTGCGCGCATAGCCAGATCAACAAGCTTTTTGAACAGTGTCTCGAATTCAGGCCGCGCTTCGCCGTGGTGCGCGATGCAGCTTTGGCAGCGCAACTGGCCGAGCGCTGTCGCGTAGCAGGTTTGTCGACTGAGGTTCGCCATGGCGTCGAGGCCTTGGTCGAACTGTCGTCATGTTCCGAAGCCGATGCCGTGATGGCGGCGATTGTCGGTGCCGCCGGGCTGGAGCCGACACTGGCTGCAGCGCGGGCCGGCAAGCGGGTCATGCTCGCCAACAAGGAAGTCCTGGTCATGGCCGGCGAACTATTCATGCATGCGGTGCGTGAGCATGGCGCTACGCTGCTACCGGTCGATAGCGAGCACAATGCGATATTCCAGTCGCTGCCGGCCGATTTTGCACGCGGCCTGCCGGCCTGCGGCGTTCAGAAAATCCTGCTGACTGCATCCGGCGGTCCGTTCCGCACGGTTGCCTTGGGCGACCTCGAGCATGTCACGCCGGAACAGGCCTGTGCCCATCCCAACTGGGTCATGGGGCGCAAGATATCGGTCGATTCGGCGACCATGATGAACAAGGGTCTGGAGGTGATCGAGGCGCGCTGGCTGTTCGATGCGCCGCCGGAGATGATCCAGGTCGTCGTGCATCCGCAAAGTGTCATCCATTCCGCCGTTCAGTACGCCGATGGCTCCGTGCTGGCGCAGCTCGGCAAGCCCGATATGCGCACGCCGATCGCCTTTGCCATGGCCTGGCCGGAACGTATTGCCGCGGGGGTGGAACCGCTCGATCTGTTCAAGATTGCCCGGCTCGATTTCTTTGAGCCTGATTTCGAACGCTTCCGTTGCCTGCAGCTCGCTTACGACGTGCTGCATGCGGGCGGGACCGCTCCGGCCATCCTCAATGCGGCCAACGAGGTGGCGGTGGCGGCATTCCTCGAAGGCCAGCTGCCTTTCCTCGGCATTGCGCGCCTGAACGAGCAGGTGCTGCAGTCGCTGAGCGCCGGTCCGGAAGGTAGTTTGAGCGATGTGCTGGGGGCCGATACCGAAGCGCGCCACCTCGCGGCGCAACTGATCCGGGAACGCAGTTTCGCGTGAACGACCTGCCGTTCTATCTGGCGGCCTTCGCCGTCGTCCTCGGTGTTCTGATCATTTTCCATGAATTGGGGCATTACCTGGTCGCGCGCTGGTGCGGGGTCAAGGTGCTGCGCTTTTCGGTCGGCTTCGGCCGCGTCCTCTGGCAGAAGCAACTCGGTCGGGACTGTACCGAGTGGGCGGTCAGCGTGTTTCCACTGGGCGGCTACGTCAAAATGCTCGACGAACGGGAAGGGGCGGTGCCGGCAGCCGAAGTGCATCGGGCCTTCAATCGTCAGGGCGTACTCAAGCGTAGCCTGATTGTGGCCGCCGGGCCTGTGGCCAATTTCGTCCTGGCGATCCTTCTTTACTGGGTCGTCTTCATGCACGGCAGCAATGAACTGCTGCCGGTGCTCGGCACGCCGCCCGAAGGGTCGCCGGCCGCGATTTCCGCCGTCCACAATGGCGAACAGGTTCGTCTCGTCGATGGGGAGCCGGTGGCGACCTGGAACGATCTGCGCTGGATGCTCCTGCAAAAAGCCGCCGAGCGCGACAGCGTTGTGCTTGAGGTGGCCGATGAACAGGGCAATATTTCGTTTCGCCAGCTCGATCTGCGGGCGGTAAGTGAGCAGGGTTGGGAAGGTGATGCGCTGGAACGCCTGGGTATTCGTTTCTTCCGGCCAGAGACCCCGCCTTACCTTGGCGAGGTGATAGCCGGTGGTCCCGGTGCCCGGGCCGGGCTGCAAGTGGGCGACCTGGTTGTTGGTATCGATGGCAAGCCGATCGCACTGTGGACCGACTTCGTCGCGCGAATTCGCGAATCGGCGGGAAAGTCGTTGCGCCTTGAAATACGCCGTTGGGATGAAACCTTGATAATTGACGTCGTTCCCGAAGCGTCCAGCGAACGCGGGCGTACCGTCGGCAAGATCGGTGTAGGCGTGGATACGGGTGGGGCGCGGCGCGAACTCCGAATTTTCGTACGGCACGGCATTTTCGAATCGGCTCGCCTGGCCGTGACTGAAACCTGGGATAAATCGGTGTTCAGCGTGGTGATGATGGCCAAGATGGTGGTTGGCGAAGTGTCCTGGAAGACCCTTTCCGGCCCGGTGACGATCGCCGATTACGCCGGCAAGTCGGCCCGCTTGGGGCTCGATTACTACCTGCGCTTCATGGCGCTGGTCAGCATCAGTCTTGGGGTTCTGAATCTACTTCCCATCCCGGTTCTGGACGGTGGGCATTTGTTGTATCATATTATCGAAGTCGTCAGGCGCAAGCCGCTTTCCGAGCGTGCCATGGAAATCGGCCAGCAGATTGGCATGGCCATTCTTGTCGCCTTGATGGCTTTCGCTTTTTTTAACGATATTTCCCGCCTGCTCACCAGCTGAATAATGAAGAAAACCCTGTTGTCCGTCATGATTGCCAGCGTGTTCGCTGCGCCGGTGCTGGCATTCGAACCCTTTACGGTCAAGGACATCCGGGTAGAGGGGATCCAGCGTACTGAGGCGGGTACCGTCTTCGGCTATCTGCCGGTCAAGGTCGGCGAAACGCTGAATGACGAAAAGGCGGCGCAATCCATCAAGGCGCTGTTCGCTACCGGCTTCTTCAAGGACGTCCGCGTCGAGGTCGAAAAGGATGTCATGGTCGTCGTCGTCCAGGAACGACCGGCCGTGGCGACCATCAACTTTGTCGGGCTGAAAGAGTTCGACAAGGACGTCATTATCAAGGCGCTCAAGGAAACCGGTATTGCTGAAGGGCGGATCTTCGACCGGGCGCTGCTGGAAAAAGCCGAACAGGAGTTGAAACGGCAGTACCTGACGCGCGGCAAGTACGCAGCGAACATCACGACGACCGTCACGCCGCTGGAGCGCAACCGGGTCGGCATCAACTTCAATATCGAAGAGGGTGCTGCGGCCAAGATCAAGCAGATCAACATCATCGGCGCCAAGGCTTTCCGCGAGAAGGAATTGCTCGGCCTGTTCGAGCTGACCACGCCGGGATTGCTGACCTGGTATACCAAGAACGACCAGTATTCGCGCCAGAAACTGTCGGCCGACCTTGAGAAGCTGAAGTCCTTCTATATGAATCAGGGTTACCTGGAGTTCGCCGTCGAGTCGACTCAGGTTTCCATCTCGCCGGACAAGCAGGACGTCTACATTACGGCGAACATCACCGAGGGTGACCGCTATCAGGTTTCATCGGTCAAGGTCGCCGGAGATTTTTCGCTGCCGGAAGATGAACTGAAGAAGCTCGTCCTGGTCAAGCCGGGCGACGTCTTTTCCCGTGAAAAGCTGAATGATACGACCAAGGCGATCAGTGATCGTCTGGGCAAGGAAGGCTATGCCTTCGCCAACGTCAACGCCGCTCCGGAAATCGACAAGGACAAGCGCCAGGTCGCTTTCACGATTTTCGTCGATCCGGGCAAGCGAGTTTATGTCCGTCGCATCAATATCACGGGCAACACCAAGACGCGTGATGAAGTCATCCGTCGGGAAATGCGCCAGATGGAAGGCGGCTGGTACGACGCCGACAAGGTCACGGCGTCGAAGCAGCGCGTCGACAAACTTGGCTTCTTCGGTGAGGTGGCGGTGGAAACGCCCGCTGTTCCGGGAACCTCCGATCAGTTGGACGTCAACGTCAATGTCACCGAAAAGCCGACCGGCAGCCTGATGCTCGGTGTCGGTACGTCGAGCACCGACAAGATCATCCTGTCGGGCGCCATCTCCCAGAACAACTTCATGGGCAGCGGCAACAACGTCTCGATCCAGGTCAATTCCGCCAAGACCTACCGCACGTATGTCTTCTCCTATACCAATCCCTACTTCACACAGGACGGGATAAGCCAGGGCTTTGACGTCTATCATCGGACCTTCAATACCACCTCGACGACCCTGGCCTATTATTCTTCGTCTTCGACAGGTGGGGCGATTCGTTTCGGCTTCCCGATCGGCGAGAAAGAATCGATCGGGATGGGGATCGGTCTGGATTCGACCAGCATCACTACCTACGACCAGACGCCGCAGTACTACAAGGATTACGTAAGCCGCTTTGGCGATACCAACATCTCGGTGCCGGTCACCTTGAGCTGGGCCAGCGACGGCAAGGACAGCTATTTCTTCCCGACCAAGGGTACCTATCAGCGCGCATCCCTGGAAGTGGCGGTGCCGGGCGGAGACTTGACTTACTACCGGGCCAGCTATCAGCTGCAGCACTTTGTGCCGTTGAATTCCAAGTTCACGCTGATGCTGAATGGCGAATACGGCATGGCGAACGGCTATGGCAAGTCCGGTTTGCCCTTCTTCAAGAATTACTATGCGGGTGGTGTAACATCGGTTCGTGGCTACAAGGCTTCGTCATTGGGCCCGATTTATACGGATCCGGCGACGAATATCCAGTATCGCCTGGGCGGCAATCGCCGTGTAGTCGGTAATGCCGAGTTGCTGTGGACTCTGCCGGGTATGGACAAGTCCTTCCGCATGGGCTGGTTCTTTGACGCAGGGCAGGTGTACGGCAGCGATGAAAAGGTGGATTTGGCAGATCTGCGTTATTCGACCGGGCTTTCCGCTGCCTGGATTTCGCCGGTCGGGCCGTTGAAATTCAGTATTGGCAAACCGCTGAACAAGAAGGATACCGACAAGGTTGAAGCCTTCCAGTTCCAGATGGGCACTACGTTCTAATTCAGGAGTATCAAGTTGAAAGTTAAATCCGTTGTCCTGGCATCCCTGATGTCTGTATTGGTCGTGACGGGCGCCTACGCCGCCGAACTTAAAGTGGGTTATGTGAACACGCAGCGTATCTTCCGCGATGCACCGGCTGCACAGAAGGCTGCCAAGAAGCTGGAAGGCGAATTTGCCAAGCGCGATCAGGACCTGCAGCGCATGGCCAAGCAACTGCAGGGCTTGCAGGAAAACCTGGAAAAGAATTCGGTGACCATGGCCGAAAGCGAACGCCGTTCGAAGGAAAAGGAATTCGGCGAACTGTCGCGTGAATTCCAGCGCCGCCAGCGCGAGTTCCGCGAAGATCTGAACCTGCGCCAGAACGAAGAAAATGCTGCGGTGATCGAGAAGGCCAACAAGGCCATCAAGCAGATCGCCGAGGCCGACAAGTTCGACCTGATCCTGCAGGACGTGGTCTGGGTCAGCCCGCGTCTGGACATCACGGAGCGCGTCATCAAGGCCCTGTCGGAAGCCAAGTAATGGGCTTGAACGGAATCTCGTTCACGCTTGCCGAGATCGCCGCCCAGTTGGGCGGCGATGTGCTTGGAGATGGGCAAATTCGCATCGGGCAGGTGGCGACGCTGGCATCGGCCGGCGAAGGGCAGATCGCTTTTCTCGCCAATCGCAAATACCGCAATCAATTGCAGACCACCCGGGCGTCGGCGGTCATCGTTTCGCCGGAGTTTGCGGAAGGGTTTGCCGGAGCGCGGATCGTTACCGCGAACCCCTATGCCTATTACGCTCGCCTCGCGGCGCTGCTCAATCAGGCGATGAAGGCCAATCCCGGGGTGCATCCTTCAGCGGTGTGCGAGTCTCCGGTCCCTGCCTCGGCATCCATCGGGCCCCATGCCTGCATCGGCAAGAATGTTGTGCTGGGCGAGAACGTCACCATCCAGGCGGGTTGCGTGCTGGGTGATGGGGTGGTGGTCGGGGACGATAGCCTCCTTTATCCGAATGTGACTATCTACCACGGTTGCCGGGTCGGCAAGCGGGCGATTGTCCATTCCGGGGTAGTCCTGGGGGCTGACGGTTTCGGTTTTGCTCCTGATGGCAAGGAATGGGTCAAGATTCCCCAGGTTGGCGCAGTGGTGGTTGGCGATGACGTTGAAATCGGTGCCAATACGACGATCGACCGTGGGGCGATGGACGATACGGTCATCGGCGACGGCTGCAAAATAGATAATCTTGTCATGATTGGCCACAACTGTAATATCGGTCCCTATTCGGTAATTGCCGGATGCGCCGGGGTGGCGGGTAGTACGACCCTTGGCGAGCATTGCATCCTGGGCGGGGCGACCATGATCAGCGGCCATCTGTCGCTGGCGCCGAATACGACCATTTCCGGGGCCAGCACGGTTATGCGCAGTATCGTCGAACCGAACGGCGTATACGCCAGCGTCTTTCCGCTCGATACCTACGAGCACTGGATGCGCAACGCATCGCATATTCGCCGCTTGTCGAAGCTGGCGGACCGCGTTGCCGAGTTGGAAAAAGCACTTAAACAAAAAGAGATAGAGGGTTGATAAATGGATATCCATGAAATTCTTGAGTACTTGCCGCATCGTTACCCCTTCCTGCTGATCGATCGCGTGGTGGAAGTCGTGCCGGGCAAGTCCATTCATGCCTACAAGAACGTCACCATTAACGAACCCTTTTTCGTCGGCCATTTTCCGCATCATCCGGTCATGCCTGGCGTCCTGATCATGGAAGCGCTGGCCCAGGCGGCGGGCATCCTGTCGTTCAAGACTGAAGACAAGAAGCCGACGCAGAGCGATGTGTTCTATTTTGCCGGCATCGACGATGCCCGCTTCAAGCGTCCGGTAATGCCGGGCGACCAGCTGCATCTGCATGTCGAAATCGAGCGCCAGATGCGCGGCGTCTGGAAATTCAAGGGCGAAGCCCGTGTCGATGGCCAACTTGCGGCCGAAGCGCGTCTGATGTGCGCCAAGCGGGATCTGTAACATGATCCATCCGACTGCCATTGTCGATCCGGGCGCCCGGATCGGTGCCAACGTCGAGATCGGACCGTATTCGATCATCGGCCCGCATGTCGAGATCGGCGACAACACGGTCATCGGTCCGCATACCGTGATTCGCGGCCATACCCGGATCGGTCGCGACAACCGCATCTTCCAGTTCTGCTCGCTCGGCGAAGTGCCGCAGGACAAGAAATACGCCGGCGAGCCGACACGCCTGGAAATCGGCGACCGCAACACCATCCGCGAATTCTGTACCTTCAATCTGGGTACCGTTCAGGACCGGGGCGTCACCTCGATTGGCGACGACAACTGGATCATGGCCTACGTCCATATCGCCCATGACTGCGACGTCGGCAACAAGGTGACCTTCGCCAACAATGCCTCGCTGGCCGGCCACGTCGTGGTCGACGACTGGGCGATTCTCGGTGGTTTTACCGGGGTGCACCAGTTCTGCCGCATCGGAGCGCACGTCATGACGGCGGTCAGTACCGTCATCCTGCAGGATGTGCCACCTTATCTGATGGCTGCCGGCAACACCGCACAACCTTATGGCATCAACGTCGAAGGCCTTAAGCGACGCGGTTTCAACGCCGAGGCGATCACCTCGCTGAAGCGCGCCTACCGCACCCTGTACAAATCCGGGCTGCTGCTCGAAGAGGCGAAGGCCAAGCTGGTCGAAGACGCCAAGACGCAGCCGGATGTCCAGCGTTTCGTCGATTTCCTCGAGGTCTCGAAGCGCGGCATCATTCGCTGACATGGGTAACGCCGTCCGTATCGCCGTGGTGGCGGGAGAGGCCTCCGGGGATCTCCTGGCCAGCCACCTGATCGCCGCCCTGAAGGCGCATCTGCCCGATGCCGTTTTCTATGGCATCGGCGGGCCGAAAATGCAGGCGCAGGGCTTCGATACCTGGTGGCCGATGGAAAAGCTGTCGGTCATGGGGTATTGGGATGCCCTGAAGCATTACCGGGAAATCGCCGGCATTCGCCGCCAGTTGAAGAAGCGCCTGCTCGAACTGCGGCCGGACATCTTCATCGGCGTCGATGCGCCGGATTTCAATCTGGGGCTGGAAACCGACCTCAAGGCAGCCGGCATCCGTACCATCCATTACGTCAGTCCGTCGATCTGGGCCTGGCGTGGCGGGCGCATCAAGAAAATCGCCCGCGCCGTGAATCGCGTGCTGGCCCTGTTCCCGATGGAGCCGCCGCTCTACGAAAAGGAGCGGATTCCGGTGACCTACGTCGGTCATCCGCTGGCCGATATCATTCCGCTGGAAACCAGCAAGACTGCCGTCCGCGAAAAGCTGTCGCTGCCCAAGGACTATCCGATCTTTGCCATGTTGCCGGGCAGCCGCCGCGGCGAACTGGAAATGATGGCCGATACCTTCGTTCAGGCGGCCAAGCTCATTCGCGAGCATCATCTGCCGCAAGCCATCTTTGTCGTGCCCTTGGCGACGCGCGAAACCCGGCTGCAGTTCGAAGCCGCCATCTATCGCCAGCAGGCCGGCGACGTGCCGTTCCGCCTGCTCTTCGGCCACGCCCAGGATGCCCTCGGCGCGGCCGATGTATCGCTGGTTGCCAGCGGTACGGCGACCCTGGAAGCGGCGCTGATCAAGCGACCGATGGTCATCACCTACAAGATCGCCAAGTTCTCGTACTGGCTGATGAAGCGCATGGCCTATCTGCCCTACGTCGGCCTGCCCAATGTTCTGGCCGGCCGCTTCGTCGTACCGGAGATCCTGCAGGAAGAGGCGACGCCGGAGAATCTGGCCGAAGCGCTGGTCAAGCTCTATGCAGACAAGGAAAACGCCGAGGCGGTCGAGGAGGCATTTACCGATATCCACCTGCAGTTGCGCCAGAACACGGCCGACAAGGCGGCGCGGGCCGTTATCGAATGCCTGAACTGATCGTCCCGGTAGGCCTCGTCTGCGGTATCGACGAGGCCGGGCGCGGCCCGCTGGCCGGGCCGGTGGTGGCAGCGGCAGTCATTCTCGATCCGGCGCGCCCCATCGCCGGCTTGAACGATTCCAAGAAGCTGAGCGAAAAGAAGCGCGACGCACTGGCCGTGGCGATCCGCGAAAACGCGCTGGCCTGGTGCGTGGCCGAGGCGACGGTCGAGGAAATCGACCGCCTCAACATCTTGCACGCCACGATGCTGGCTATGCAGCGCGCGGTGGCCGGCCTGTCGGTTCGTCCGGAGAGTGCGCTGGTCGATGGCAACCGTTGCCCACGCCTCGACATTCCGGCCGAGGCCGTAGTCCAGGGCGACGGCAAGATCGCTTCGATCGCAGCGGCATCCATCCTGGCCAAGACGGTGCGCGATGCCGGCATGCTGGTCCTGCACGAGCAATATCCGCAATATGGCTTCGACCGCCACATGGGCTATCCTACCGCCGCCCATTTCGCCGCCCTCGACGAGCATGGCGCCTCGCCCGTGCATCGCACCAGCTTCGCCCCGGTCGCCCGGCAGCTGTCCCTGCTATGAAACTGATCCAGTCGCGCGACAACGCCTTCTTCAAGCAGCTCAAGAAGCTTGCGGAATCAGGCCGCGAGCGGCGCAAGGCGGGGCAGACACTGCTTGACGGGGTGCATCTCGTCCAGTCTTTCGAAGCGGCTTTCGGCCGCCTGGAAACGCTGGTCGTGGCCGAATCGGCCTTGGCCGGTGGCGAAGTGGCCGATTACGTGGCCGGGCGGGAAACGGTGATCCTTGCCGATGCCCTGATGCGCGATCTCGGCCTAGTCGATACGCCGAGCGGCCTGCTGGCCGTCGCCCCGATGCCGGACGCCAGCCAGAGCCTGCACCTCGATCAGGATGCCATTCTGCTCGATGGAGTCCAGGACCCGGGCAATCTCGGCACCTTGCTGCGCACGGCTGCGGCAGCAGGCATTCGCCAGGCCCTGCTGTCGCCCGCCTGTGCCGCAGCCTGGTCGCCGAAAGTGCTGCGTGCCGGGCAGGGCGCGCATTTTGCGCTGAGCATCCACGAAGATGTCGATCTGCCGGCCGTGATGGCAGAATACAAGGGTACGACGGCAGTTACCTGCCTCGATGGCGCCACTTCCCTCTTTGATGCCCGGTGGTCGGGTCCGGTGGCCTGGGTGTTTGGCGCCGAAGGGCTGGGGGTGCGCCGCGAATTGATCGAGGCAGCCACGCTGCGCATTCGGATTCCGATGCCGGGTAGCGTCGAGTCGCTGAATGTCGCCGCCGCGGCGGCGGTTTGCCTGTTCGAGGCAGTGCGCCGGCGGCTGGCCTAATCCGGCGTTGCCGCGTTCGTCCGTTTCTCTAGAAGCGCAGCCCGAGCGACAAGCGGGACTGGTTCTCGGTCGAGAAATTCACCTTGTGGTCTCGTGCCAGGCGAAGAAACGCGTCCCGATAGTCGTAGGTGACCGACAGGCCGTGGCCGGAAACCTTGGGGTCGTCGGCACTTTCCCGCCCGTGTTTCTCGGACAAATCGAGCGTGAGGCGCTGCTTTTCGGCCAATTGCGTACGGGCGACCAGGTGGTTGACCACTTGCTCGGTATGCAGTCGATTGTCCTTGACCGTATAGAGCGATAGATTGGTGCCCGGAATCAGCCGGGCACCGACACCATAAACGACGGAATCGTTGGGGTCGAAATTCAGGTTGTAGTAATCCCGGGCGTTGGTCCGGCCATAGCCGAGCAAGGCGTAGACCGTGGTGCCGATTTCCAGATTGACCGCGGCTCCGGCGAAGCCGTGGGTGGCCAGTTGCAGCGACGGGACGAGCTTGGCGTAGTCGGTTTCGAAAGTGAATTCGTAGCCGGTCCGCGTCTGCTCGAATTCCGAATCGCGCCGGTAATAGCCGAGCCAGAGCGCATGCGGGCCGTTGTTGGCGCGCAGGTTGATGTCGCTGGCGGCAGGTTGATGGGTTGTCGCGTAATAGGAGGGCGTCAGTTTGAAGGACCACGCCTCGCTGGCAGCATCAACGCCTTCGGCAGTGCCCGGGCGCGAGGCATCGGCCAATGCCAGGGCAGGCAGCAGTGACAGGAGCAGAAAAATACTTTTCGACAGCATGGGGCATCATACCAAGTCATTTTGCCGGCGACGAAAGTCCAATTTTGCGTGCTCTTCGTCAGGAAAATGACAGGTAGCTGCGGATAATCTGATAACGCAAACTTGCAATTGAGTTTGTCTCTTCTAGAACTTTCTTTGCCCCACGATGACTAGTTCCTTGTGGGGTTTTTCTTTTTGTATCGCCAGTTCAAAGAAGAATTGCATTAGTGTCAGGAAAGAGGATCGAACATGAAAATCAAAGTTTCCCTGTGTGTGATGCTGGTTGTGCTGGGGCTGTCGGGATGCGTCGTGGCGCCGGCGCCAGTGGCCCATCGTCCCTACTATGCCGAACCGGTCATCGTTGCTCCGCCGCCACCGCGGGTTGAATACTATGGGGCACCGCCCGTAGTTGGCCAGGTCTGGATTGGTGGATTCTGGAACTGGACCGGCAATCGCCACGAATGGGTTCCCGGCCATTGGGACGCTCCGCGGCCGGGATATAACTGGACTCCCCATCGCTGGGAACAGCGTGGCGATCGCTGGCAACTGCAGGGCGGCCGCTGGGAAGAAAACCGTGAGCGCCACGAACATCGTGACCACGAGCGTGAGCGGCGCGACTGGCGCTGAGCGAAGCACCGCTTTGACCTTCAGGAGAGCTTATGGCCGGTTTTGACCACTACGCGCAGGACAGCTCGGAAATCGAAGCCGAAATGATCCGCAAAGGTGTCGTTCTCGGTATCGACTGGTCCGATCAAGCGGCGCTCCGGATGTTGGCGAAAGAAGCACTGGATCACCTTTCCCGGGATGTGAGCATCGCCGCGACGGCACCTGTCGATTACAAGCTGATGGCGAAAGTCGATCTGTTCGGGCTGGCCGGCCTGATGCTGAAGACCATGACCAAGAGCGCCGACCAGGGCATCGAAAGCCATGGCGGTCCGGCGTGGAAAGCCTTTGCGCAGGCCCTGTGGGCGGAAAAGGAATTGCGCAGCAAGTCATGAGCAAGGTCGGGGAGCGGGCGGGCAACAGTCAATCGCCTTGCCGGCAGAGGGGTAAAGGGCGATGTCCGTTCCGGAAACACAAAAACAAACGGCGCATATTGCATGCGCCGTTTGTTTTTTCCGGTAATGCGGATTACCGCAATTTGAGTTCCTGCAGGATGGTCGTCGAGATTTCCTCGATCGATTTGGTGGAAGAGTCGAGCCAGCGGATGCCTTCGCGGCGCATCATCTTCTCGGCTTCGGCGACTTCGAAGCGGCAGTTGGCCAGTGAGGCATAGCGGCTGCCGGCACGGCGTTCCTCGCGGATTTGCGCCAGGCGTTCGGGCTGGATGGTCAGGCCGAACAGCTTGCTGCGATGCTTTTCCAGCGTGCCGGGCAGGCGGCCGCGGTCGAAGTCTTCCGGGATGAGCGGGAAGTTGGCTGCCTTCAGACCGAACTGCATGGCCAGGTAGAGCGAGGTCGGCGTCTTGCCGCAGCGCGAGACGGCAACCAGGATGACGTCGGCTTCTTCCAGGTCGCGGTCGGTGATGCCGTCGTCGTGGGCTAGCGTGTAGTTGATCGACTCGATGCGGTTCTTGTACTCGGAGCTTTCGGCCGACCCGTGCGAGCGGCCGACCGTGTGGTTGGATTTCCGGCCGAGCTCGCCTTCCAGCGGCGCGAGGAACGTCTCGAAGTACGAAAGGCAGAAGGCATCAGCCTGATGGACAATCTCTGCCAGTTCCGGATTGACCAGCGTGGTGAACACGATGGGGCGCATGCCGTCGGTTTCGCCTTGGTGGTTGATGCGGGCGACTGCCTCCTGTGCCTTTTCGATATTGTCGAGGAAGGGGATGCGGATCTGCTTGAATTCGACGTCTTCGAACTGGGTCAGCAGGCTGTGGCCGAGGGCTTCCACGGTCAGGCCGGTGCCGTCCGAGACGAAGAACACGGTGCGTTTGAGTGTCATGGGCATCCGTCGATTTTAACCGCTGTTCCTCAAACCCGAAGCGATGCCGTTGATGGCCAGGTGGATTCCGCGGGCGACGCGCTCGTCGGTGTCACCGGCCCGGTGCCGCTTGAGCAGCTCGACTTGCAGGTGATTCAGCGGGTCCATGTACGGGGCGCGCAGCTTGAGCGAATTGCGCAGCATGGCATTGTCGGCAAGCAGTTCGTCCTGTTCCTCGATGGCCAGCAGGTGCTTGCGGGTCAGTTCCCATTCCGCCGTGATGCGGCTGAAGATGCGCTCGCGCAGGTCGGCGTCGCTGACCAGTTCGGCATAGCGCGAGGCGATGGCGAGATCGGTTTTGGCCAGCACCATGTCCATGTTGGAGAGCAGCGTGCGGAAGAAAGGCCAGGATTTGAGCATGCGGCGCAGGGTAGCCAGGCCATCCGGGTTGTTGGCCAGGTAGCCGTCGACCGCCGAGCCGAAACCGTACCAGCCGGGAAGCATCAGGCGGCACTGTGCCCAGGAGAACACCCAGGGAATGGCGCGCAGGTCTTCGATGCGATCTGAGGCCTTGCGCGACGCCGGGCGGCTGCCGATGTTGAGCGAGGCGATTTCGGAAACGACGGTCGATTGCCGGAAATAGGTGGTGAAGCCCGGCGTTTCGTAGACCAGGCCGCGATAGGCGTTGAAGGCGCGTTGCGACAGTTCGTCCATCACGGCATGGAAAGGCTGGGCCGGTTCGATCTGGTTCTCGTGGTCGGTCAGGCTGGCCTCCAGCGTGGCGGCGAGCAGGACTTCCAGGTTGCGGCGGCCGGTGTCCGGGTTGCCGTACTTGGTCGAGATCACTTCGCCCTGTTCGGTCAGGCGGATCTGGCCGGACACGGCGCCGGCCGGCTGGGCCAGGATGGCGTGATAGGACGGGCCGCCGCCGCGGCCGACCGAGCCGCCGCGACCGTGGAACAGCCGCAGGCGGACGCCGTGCTGCTGGAAGACGCGGGTCAGCTCGATCTCGGCCTTGTACAGTTCCCAGCCCGAGGTCAGGAAGCCGCCATCCTTGTTGGAATCGGAGTAGCCGAGCATGACTTCGTGCTCGTTGCCGCGGCCGGCAATCAGTTCGCGGTAGGCCGGCAGCTGGAAGATGCCGTTCATGGTGACGGCGCTCTTCTGCAAGTCCTCGATGGTCTCGAACAGCGGGATGATGTTGACGTCGAGGCGCGGCTTCTCGCCGGGCAGCAGCAGGCCGGATTCCTTGAGCAGCAGCGCCAGTTCGAGCAGGTCGGAGACGCCGTCGGTCTTCGAGATGATGCAGTTGGGTAGCGCGGCGGCGCCGTACTTGCCGCGCAGGTCGTGGGCGGCGAAGAAGATGTTCAGTTCGCCGCAGGTTTCCTCGCTGTAGTCGATGTACGGCGAGTAGAGCGGGCGCGGCGTGGCGATTTCCTCGATCAGCAGCTGGATGCGCTGGGCTTCGGGCAGCGCCTCGTAGTCCGGGCAACGGCCGGCCTTGGCCAGCAGTTCGGCCACCGAGCGGGCGTGCACGTCGGAATTCTGGCGCAGATCGATCGGGGCCAGATGGAAGCCGAAGACCTGCACGGCGCGGCGCAGGCGGCGCAGGCGGCCGCCGGCCAGCGCGGCGCTGCCGTTGAGTTTCAAGGAATTGGTCAGCACCTTGAGGTCGTTGCGCAGGGCATCCGGCGTGGCGTAGGGTTCGGCGCTGCCGATTTCGTGGCGGACCGGCTCGATGCCATCCAGGAAGCGGGCAGTGGCGGCCAGGCGGGCATAGATCCCGGACAGGGCACGACGATACGGCTCATCCACGCGTTGCGGCGAATGGTCGGTCGAGTGCTCGGCGAGGGCGAGCAGTTCGGGCGTGACCTTGATCAGCAGGTCGGAGAGCGGCAGCTCGCCGCCCAGCTCATGCACTTCTTCCAGGTAGTGGTTGAGCGTGGCGGCCGATTGCAGGCGCAGCGCCTCGCGCAGGATTTCGGCGGTGACGAAGGGGTTGCCGTCACGGTCGCCGCCGATCCAGGAACCGACGCGGAAGAAGGGCGGCAGGGCCCAGATCTTCTCCGGATAGCGCTTCTGCAACTGCTGGGTGGCCTGGATGTAGAGGCGCGGCAATTCGGTGAAGAAGGTTTCCTTGAAGTAGGTGATGCCGTTCTTCACCTCGTCGATGACCTTGAGCCGGACCGGGCGCAGCATGCGCGACTGCCACAGGGTGAGGATGGAGTTGGCCAGGGCGAGGTCGTTGTCGGCCTCCTCGTCCGGCGTCATCTGCAGGCGCTCGCGCTGGTCGAGCAGGCGGGCGACGTCGCGATGGTTGCGGATCAGGCTCTGGCGCTGCACTTCGGTCGGGTGGGCAGTGAGCACCGGGGCGACCAGGGCGTGGGCGAAGAAGTCGGCGATGGTGTCGGGCGACACGTCGGCACCGGCCAGGGCGTCGAGGGCGTGCACCAGGCTGCCTTCACGCGGCGGCGAGCCGGCGAAGTCGTGGGCGCGGCGGCGGCGGATGTGGTGCTCGTCCTCGGCGATGTTGGCCAGTTGCAGGAAGTAGCTGAAGGCGCGGACGACGGCTTGCGTGGTCTCGCGCGGCAGCGGGTCGAGCAGGGCGGCCAGTTCGGCGCGGGCCGCGGGATCGTTGTCGCGGGCGAAGCGCACCGCGGTCTGGCGGACACGCTCGACAATGTCAAAAACCGTTTCGCCTTCCTGTTCCCGGACGGTGTCGCCCAGAATGCGACCGAGCAGGCGGATGTCATTGCGGAGCGGTTCTTCCTTTTGGGTGTCGAGCGTGTTGTGATGCATTAGTGTTTCCTGACGAGAAGTACGGAGGCGTTGGAGATTTTAGCCAGTTGTTCGGCGACCGAGCCAAGGAGCAGCGTGGCGAGGCCGCGCTGGCCATGACGGCCGATGACGATCAGATCGACCGCGAGTTCCTTGGCCTTGTCGGCAATGGTTTCGGAGACGCGGCGTTTTTGCGCTTCCAGCAGGACAGCTTCTACTTCCATCCCGCCGACATCCTGCAGTGCATTGTCGAGCAGTGCCTGCCCGGCGCGACGAAGATTGGTGACAGCCACATCGGCGCCACCCATATCGAGCATCGCATGGCCGTGCATGCTGAGGAGAACTTCATCGACCACATGGACGATATAAAGTTTCGCCTGACTGGTCCTGGCGATGTGCTTTGCTTCTGCCAGTGCGCAACGCGAAGTTTCGCTATCGTCGATGGCGACCAAAATGTTCTGGTACATGGCGTGCTCCTGTGAATGATGTTTAACGGCGTAAAGGTAGCAAGACGCTACCTTCGACGCAGTTAGGGAAATCCTCAGGGGAGGTTCGGGGCGGACCCGCCCCGAACCGACATTTCCGCTTAGTGGAAATGAACCTCGTCATGCCCCTCGACAGGAGCTTCGAGGTTGGCGCCGATGGCACGGGCCAGCAGCGTGACGCAGGTGATGATGCCGACGAAGACGCCCAGCCACATCAGGCCGTCCGGATTGATCGCGGCCTTGGCACCGGCAGCAACGGCGGCAGCAGCGGCGGCGACCGGCTTGACGTAGGCCGGCACGATGCCCGGGAAGACGTACGACCACAGCATGTGCAGCACGCCGACGATGAAGGTCAGGGCCAGCGAGTGCTTGAACGTGAAGCGGAAGATGTCCGATTCCTTGCCGACCAGGCCGGTGGCGCCGGTGGCAACGGCGATCGATTGCGGCGAGATCATCTTGCCGCAGACGCCGCCGCAGGTGTTGGCCGACATGGTGATCACCGGGTCGATGCCGATCTTCTCGGCGGTGACGGCTTGCAGCTTGCCGAACAGCGCGTTGGTCGAGGTGTCGGAACCGGTCATGAAGACGCCGAGCCAGCCGAGGAAGGCGGCGAAGAACGGGAACATGACGCCGGTTTCGGCGAAAGCGTAGCCGAGGGTGATGGCCATGCCCGAGAAGTTCATGATGTAGGCGAAGCCGAGAATGGTGGCGATGGTGACGATCGGCCACTTCAGCGTGGTCAGCGTGTCCTTGGCGACGCCGGCGGCGGTCTTCAGCGAAGCGCCCATGACGACGATGGAGAAGAACCAGGCGAACAGGATCGCGGTGCCGGCAGCGGACAGCACGTTGAAGTTGTACACGGCAGCCTTCGGCTTGCCGGCCTGGTCGATGACCAGCTTGTCGAGACCGGAGACCGGGATCTTGAAGTTGAACACCATTTCGGTGACCTGGTTCAGGGCCTGGTTGACCGGCTTGATACCCCAGGCGCAGACGAACAGCGACAGGATCAGGAACGGTGCCCAGGCGCGGAAGATCTGGCCGCCGGTGTAACGCAGTTCCTGCTTGCCCATGCTCTTCGGCTCATCGGCAAAGTGCCAGCTTTCCTTCGGATGCCAGAACTTCAGGAAGACCACGGTGCACACGATGGAGGACAGGGAAGCGATGATGTCCGGCAGCAGCGGGGCGGTGATCGGCGAGTTGGCCGAGAAGTACTGGGCGATGGCGAAAGAGCCGCCGCTGACGAAGCAGGCGGGCCACACTTCCCAGCCCTTCTTCCAGCCGGCCATGACGATGACCAGGTAGAGCGGGATGAAGATGGAGATCAGCGGCAGGGTGCGGCCGACCATCTGGGACAGGGCGACGTCCGGAATGCCGGCAACCTGGCCACCGACGACGATGGGGATGCCGATCGCGCCCCAGGCCACCGGCGCCGTGTTGGCGAGCAGGCAGATACAGGCAGCGTACAGCGGGTTGAAGCCGAGACCGGCGAGCATCGCGGCGGTGATCGCCACCGGCGTGCCGAAACCGGCAGCACCCTCGATGAAGGCACCGAACGAGAAGGCGATCAGCAGCGCCTGCAGGCGGCGGTCATCGGAGATGGAAGCCAGCGAATTCTTGATGACTTCGAACTGGCCGGTCTTCACCGACATGTTGTAGATGAACAGCGCGGTGATGACGATCCAGCACACCGGGAACAGGCCGAAGGCGCCGCCGTACAGCGTGGCCAGGCCAGCCAGGTCGGCCGGCATCTTGTAGACGCCGATGGCGATGGCGATGGCCAGGCCGGTACCGCCGAGGGCCGCGTACTGGCCCTTCATGCGCTTGATGGCCAGCGCCCAGAACAGGAAGAAGATTGGAATCGCCGCGACCAGCGCGGACAAGCCAATGTTGCCGAGCGGGTCGACATTCATTTGCCAAGTCATAGAATTACCCTCATAACAAAAAATAGTCAGATAGCCGTCAGTTTTTACCGATTCCGGCGGCCACAGAGCGTGTCACTGCTTATGCCCGGCCTTGAGTTCGCAGCTCATGGCCGGATTTTCTTTTGTCTCCCCCTCCTCAGCAGGTCATGGCGTCCTCCTTGCGCGAGCAGGCCTCGAGCAGATAGGCGATCGAGCGGTACGTGCGGCCGGTTTCGGCGGTCAACCCGATTTCGCAAGTGCGGTTGGTGGAAACGCCGCAGGCGCAGTTGGCCGGCAGCTCATTGTGAATGTGGCGCAGGGCGTGCTGGTTCAGTTCCGGCACGGCGAAGCCGCGGTCGCCGCCGAAGCCGCAGCAGGTGGTGCTGGACGGTTCGACGATTTCGTCGACGCAGGCCTTGAGCAAGGCGCGCAGCTTGCCGTCGGCGCCGGTGCGCTTGACGCTGCAATTGACGTGCAGGGCGACCGGGCCGGCCTGCTTGGTGATCATCAGGCGCGGCAGCAGGGCGTCGTGGGCGAACTCGTGGAAGTCGTAGAGCTTGATGCGGCCGGCGAGGTGCTTCTGCATTCGCGTCGAACAGGCGCTGGCATCCATGATGACCGGAATGCGGCCGTTGTCGGAGGCCTTCATCAGCGCGGCTTCCAGGGCGTTCGACATGTCCTCGGCTTCCTCGGCCATGCCCTTGCTCGCCAGCGTCTGGCCGCAGCACAGCTGGGTGAAGCCTTCGGGCAGGATGGGCGCGTAGCCGGCACGGATCAGCACTTCCTGGACGACGTCGCCGAGCTGTTTGTCGTTGGCGTCGGCCGGGCCGAAGATGCGGCCGCCGCAGGTCGGGAAATAGACCACCGGATCGCCCTTGGAAGACCGCTGGACGGGCGCTTTGGCCGCCGGCGGCATGGCCTTGCGCCACGCGCCGCCGGTCACCCGGCTGACGAACTTGTCGCCGAGGACGCCGGAAACGGCATGGCCGATGGTGAGGCCGGTGCGGCCGAGGCCGGCGAAGGTGCCGAAATTCTCGCCGCTCCACTGGTACAGGCTGCGGGCGGTGTCGCCAAGCTGGCGGCCGCGCAGGCGGCGGGTCAGGTCGCCGGTGTCGATGCCGACCGGGCAGGCCGTCGAGCACATGCCGCAGGCCGCGCAGGTGTCGAGGCCCATGTAGGCATAGGCTTCGCTCAAGGACTCGGCATGTTCGCCGGCAGCGGCACGACGGGCCAGTTCGCGCACGCTGGTGATGCGCTGGCGCGGGCTTAGGGTCAGCCGGTGCGACGGGCACAGCGGTTCGCAGAAGCCGCATTCGATGCAGCGGTCGACCACGTCCTCGGCGGCAGGCATCGGCTTCAGGTTCTCGAGGTGGGCGTGCGGGTTGTCGTTGATGATGACGCCGGGGTTGAGGCGGCCTTCCGGGTCGAACAGGGCCTTGATGCGGCGCATCAGGTCGGTCGCTTCCTTGCCCCATTCCATTTCGACGAACGGCGCCATGTTGCGGCCGGTGCCGTGCTCGGCCTTCAGCGAGCCGTCGTATTTGTCGACCACCAGCTTGCACAGGTCGTCCATGAAGCGGGCGTAGCGGTCGATCTCGGCCTTGTCGCCGAAGTCCTGGGTGATTACGAAGTGCAGGTTGCCTTCCAGCGCGTGGCCGAAAATGATGCCCTCGTGGTAGCCGTGGTGGCGCAGGAGCGCTTGCAGGTCGAGGGTGGCGTCGGCCAGCGACTCGATCGGGAAGGCGACGTCCTCGATCAGTACCGTGGTGCCGGTGCGGCGCATGGCGCCGACGGCCGGGAAGGTGCCCTTGCGCACCTTCCAGTACATGTCGCAGGTGGCCGGGTCGGTCGAGAACTGGACCGGCTCGACGGTGGCGATGCCGTCCATCGCGGCGACCACGGTGGTGATCTTTTCCTGCAGCCCTTCCGGGGTCGGCGAACGGACTTCGATGAGCAGGGCAGCGGCTTCTTCGCCCAGTTCGCGCATGATGGTCGGCAGGCCGGGCTTGTTCTCGACGGAATGGATGGCCGGGCGGTCGAGCAGTTCGACGGCGGCGACCGGCTGCGGCTTGAGGCGGACGACGGCCTCGCAGGCCGAGCGGATATCCGGGAAGAAGACCAGGGCCGAGGCCTTGCACGGGTCTTCGACCACCGTCTGGTAGGTGATGCGGGTCATGAAGCCGAGGGTGCCCTCGGAGCCGATCATCAGATGGGCGAGGATGTCGATCGGGTCTTCGAAATCGACCAGGGCGTTGAGGCTGTAGCCGGTCGTGTTCTTGATCTTGAATTTGTGGCGGATGCGGTTGGCCAGTGTCGGATTGGCCCGCGTTTCCTTGCCGATCCGGTCGAGTTCGCCGAGCAGGGCGGCATGCGACTGCTTGAAGGCGGCGACGCTGGCCGGGTCTTCGCTATCGAGCAGGGTGCCGTCGGCGAACATGACGCGCAGGCCGGCCAGGGTCTTGTAGCTGTTCTGCGACGTGCCGCAGCACATGCCGGAAGCGTTGTTGGCGGCAATGCCGCCGATCTTGCAGGCACCGATCGACGCCGGGTCGGGGCCGATCTTCTTGCCGAGCGGGGCGAGCCGGCGATTGACTTCGCCGCCAACCATGCCCGGGCCGACGCGCACCTGGCTGGCGTCGTCGGCCAGCTCGAAGGTGGCGAAGCCTTCGCCGATCAGGGCCAGCACGCCGTCCGACAGCGCCTGGCCGGAGAGGCTGGTGCCGGCGGCGCGGAAGGTGACCGGCGTCTGGTTCTGGCGGGCAGCGGCGAGGACGGCGCGCGCCTCGTCCTCGTTTTCGATGACGGCGACGACCTGCGGGATCAGGCGATAGAAGCTGGCGTCGGTGCCGTAGGCGAGACGGCGCAGATCGTCGGTGATCACCTGGCGGGCGGGCAGGTTTTCTTGAAGATTCCGGATTAGTGAATTCATTGTCTTCTGTCTGATAGAGGACTGCTGTGGACGAGCGAATTGAGCGCGGTAAAAAAATCCCGGAAGCCGCTGGGCGGCCTCCGGGCAAGAGGGATTAGTTGCGTTCCTTGATCATGTCGCGCAGACGCTTCGGAGCGGGCTGCAACGGGGTGCGGACCGATGTCCAGCCGGCCTGCTTGCGCGGCATCAGCCAACGGAAACGGCTGGCCAGCCAGGAGGCGGTGCGATACAGCGCGGGCGAGCCGTAGATCGCGCCCCAGGCACGCCAGACGGCCGAGATCTTTGCGTTGTAGCCGGCACCCTGGCCGCGCATCGCCGGATTGGCGTGCGGGGCGGTGAAGGACTCTTCGCGGAGGCGGACGAGCAGTTCGGGAATGGGGATCTTCACCGGGCACACTTCGCCGCAGGCGCCGCACAGCGACGAGGCGGTGGCCATGTTGGCCGTCGCTTCGAGGCCGAGCATGTGCGGCGAAATGATCTTGCCGATCGGCCCCGGGTAGGTCGTGCCGTAGGCGTGGCCGCCGATGCGGGTGTAGACCGGGCAGTGGTTCATGCAGGCGCCGCAGCGGATGCACTGCAGCGTCTTGCGCAGCTGTTCGTCGGCATAGGCCTGGCTGCGGCCGTTGTCGAGCAGCACCAGGTGCACTTCGCCCGGGCCGTCTTTCTCGCCCGGCTTGCGCGGCGACGAGATCATGTTGAAGTAGGTCGAGATGTTCTGGCCGGTGGCCGAGCGGGTGAGCAGCGAGTAGAGCGGCGGTACGTGCTCAAGCTTCTCGACGATCTTCTCGATACCGGTGATGGCGATGTGCACCGGCGGCGCCGTGGTGCACATGCGGCCGTTGCCTTCGTTCTCGACCAGGCATAGCGTGCCGGTTTCGGCGACGGCGAAATTGACGCCGGACAGGCCGATGTCGGCGATCTCGAATTTCTCGCGCAGCACGTTGCGGCCGATCTGGATCAGTGCATCGACGTTGTCGGTGTAATCGACGCCCGGCACCTTGTCGTGGAACAGCTTGGCGATCTGTTCCTTGGTCTTGTGAATGGCCGGCATGATGATGTGCGACGGCTTTTCGCCGGCCAGCTGGACGATGTATTCGCCCATGTCCGACTCCAGCGCACCGATGCCGGCGGCTTCGGCCGCATGGTTCAGTTCGATTTCCTCGCTGACCATGGACTTGCCCTTGACCATCAGCTTGGCCGAGTGCTTCTGGCAGATGCCGAGGATGATGGCGTTGGCTTCTTCCGGCGTTTCGGCCCAGTGCACCTGGATGCCGTTCTTCGTCAGGTTGGTTTCGAGTTGGACGAGCAGTTCTGGCAGCTTGGCCAGGTTGTACTGGCGGACGCGTTCGCCGAGGCTGCGCAGGCTTTCCAGTTCCTCCGGATCGGGGAACTGGGCGGCGCGCTTACTCATCAGGAAGTCCATGGCGCCGCGGAAGCTCTGGCGCAGGAAGGGGTTTTCCACGACATCCTTGGCGCGGGCGCGGAAGCCCTCTGACGGCATGAAATGCAGGGCGTGCGGGGTCTGCGGGGCGTTCATTGTTCGTCTCCGATCATCAGCACGATCAGTTCCTTCGGGCCGTGCGCGCCGTAGGCCAGCGTCTGCTGGATGTCGGCGGTCTTCGAGGGGCCGGAAATGAGCAGCGAATTGGTCGGCAGGCCATCCTTCCAGCCTTCCGTCTGCATGGCTTCGTAAAAAGTGTTGTAGATGTTGGCGGCGTCGAGCAGCACAATGTGCACCGGCGGCACCAGCGACATCAGGCGCGGTTCGTCTGCATCCGGCCACAGGATCAGGGTGCCGGTTTCGGCGATGGCGCCACGGGCAGCAGTAAAGCTGGCCGGGGTTTCGTTGAACATCGCCGGCTTCCAGCTTTCGATGGGCTGCTCGTATGCCGGGCAGGCGATGCCGAGGGCCGGCAATTCGGCCTGGGCACGCGCGCCGTGCGCGGTTGCCGGAGCGACCAGCAGCTTGCCGATCTGCTTGGCGCTGAGCACTTCGTACAGTTTCTGCAGCCAGCCGCCGCGCGACACGGCATAGACCTCGGCGTGGGCCAGTTCGATGAAATGGCGGAAACGCTTGGCCTTGTCGGTAGCGCTCTCGACGCTGCGATGCGTGGCGTACCAGGCGGCGACATCGGGCAGATCGCCGGCCGACGCCGGCGCGTTGGCTTTCAATTTGGCCAGGATACGGTCGCGGGCGCTCATCGTGCGGACTCCTTCGCGGTGCGGCGTAACAGGAAGGTGGCGATGTGTTCGCCGGGCAGGCTGGGGGTCGTGCGACCTTCCTGCTGGTCCTTCCAGGCGGCGTGGCCGAGGATGTTCATCAGGCAGCCGCAATCGGCGCTGACCACGCGCTCGGCGCCGGTCGCCTTCAGGGCCTTGACCTTGTCTTCGACCATGGCGCCGGAGATTTCCGGTTGCTTGACCGAGAAGGTGCCACCGAAGCCGCAGCATTCGGATTCGTGGTCCTGCTGGGCGATCTTGACCTTGGCCAGGCTATTGAGCAGTTTTTTGCCGGTGACGTGCACGCCCATTTCGCGGCGCGCGGAGCAGGAGGTATGCAGCACGACGGTACTGTCGCTGCCCAGGTCTTCCGGCTTGAAGTCGAGGACGTCGACCAGGAACTGGGTCAATTCATAAACGCGGGCGGAAAGCTTTTCAGCAGCCGCCTTGCGGGTCGGATCGTCGGCGAACAGCTTGGGGTAGTGGTGCTTCATCATGCCGGCGCACGAACCGGACGGCACGACGACCGGCCAGTCGTTCGGGAACAGGGTGAGCTGGAGTGCCGCCACCTTGCGCGCTTCGGCGGGGAAGCCGCTGCTATAGGCCGGCTGGCCGCAGCAGGTTTGCTCTTCCGGGAAATGCACGCGGATGCCCTGGCGTTCGAGCAGCGTGATGGCATCCATGCCGGCACCGGGGAAGAACTGGTCTACGACGCAGGTCGCAAAAAAATAGACGTCGGTAGGGTATGCAGATTGGCTGTGCATCTTGTCTCCGTTCAAATTATTTATCGGTCAAATGGTCAGACCAATAATTCGTATGGACGAAATTTTGCGTGAATACCGTGACTTAGTCAATCCGGGATAGGGAAATCCCTATGCTTGCACTTTCTCAAACCGATGTTTAGAATGTGTTGGTCTTACCAATCAATGTGGTCTTACCAATGCCAAACAAGGTGCAGGTTCCGCGTATTTCCGATGCCATCGCTGCCACGCTGGAGCGACGCATCCTCGAAGGCTCGCTGAAGCCCGGCGATCGCCTGCCGCCGGAACGTGAACTGGCGGTCGACCTCGGCGTCTCCCGTCCCAGCCTGCGCGAAGCGATCCAGAAGCTGGCCTCCAAGGGCATGGTGACCAGCCGCCAGGGCGGCGGCACCTATGTGACCGATGTCCTGGACACGAGCTTCTCCGATCCCTGGCAGGACATGATGGTCAAGCACCCCAATTTGCGCGAGGACATGCTCGAGTTCCGCCGCATGCTTGAAGGCCAGGCCGCCGAGTGGGCCGCCGAACGGGCGACCGCTGCCGACCTGCAACTCCTGGAACAGACCTTTGCCGCCCTGATGGATGCCTTCGAATCCGACGACGCCAACAAGCGCTCGGAAGCCGACATCGCCTTCCACCAGGCCATTGGCGATGCCGCACACAACGTGCTGATCGGCCACCTGTCCAGCGCCTTGCTGCACCTGATGCACGACAACATCCGCCTCAACCTCGGCGAACTGAAGGCCGTGCCCGCTGCCAGCCGTTTGCTCAAGGCCCAGCACGAGGCGATCTACAAGGCGGTGCGCGAGAGCAAGCCGCAGGCTGCCCGTTCCGCCGCCGAAACGCATATCGATTTCGTCCGCGAGACGCTGGCCCAGACGCTGCGCTCCGTCGCCCGTCGCGAGACGGCCGAGCGCCGGCTGAGTACCGATTTCTCAACTTCCTGATTTTTCGATTCGATCCCCGAAAGGACCCCTCCCCATGGAACAGCTTGTCATCCCCTTCGAAAAACTGCGCATGACCGACGTCGACCAGGTCGGCGGCAAGAACTCGTCGCTCGGCGAAATGATCAGCCAACTGGCTGACACCGGCGTCCGCGTTCCCGGCGGCTTCGCCACCACCGCCCACGCCTACCGCGTCTTCCTCGCCCAGTCCGGCCTCGATGCCAAGATCAACGCCGTCCTCGACGCCCTCGACGTCGACGATGTGAACGCCCTGGTCAAGGCCGGCGCCGAGATTCGCCAGTGGATCATCGACACCCCGTTCCCGATGGACCTGACCATCGCCGTCACCGAGCAGTATCAGCGCCTGGTTGCCGATTCGACCGCCGACATGTCCTTCGCCGTGCGCTCCTCGGCCACCGCCGAAGACCTGCCGGACGCTTCCTTCGCCGGCCAGCAGGAAACCTTCCTGAACATCGTCGGCCTGGAAAACATCATGCACGCGATCAAGGAAGTGTTCGCTTCCCTGTACAACGACCGTGCCATTTCCTACCGCGTCCACAAGGGCTTCGTGCACGCCGACGTCGCCCTGTCCGCCGGTATCCAGCGCATGGTTCGCTCCGACAAGGGTGCCGCCGGCGTGATGTTCACCCTCGACACCGAATCCGGTTTCCGTGATGCCGTCTTCGTCACCTCCAGCTATGGCCTGGGCGAAACCGTCGTGCAGGGCGCCGTCAATCCGGACGAGTTCTACGTGCACAAGCCGATGCTCGAAGCCGGCAAGAAGGCCGTCGTCCGCCGCAACCTCGGTTCCAAGATGATCAAGATGACTTTCGCCGCCGAAAAGGTCGCCGGCAAGTCCACCATCACTGAGGACGTCGAAGAGTCCCTGCGTCACCAGTTCTCGATCAATGACGAAGAAGTCATGGAGCTGGCCCGTTACGCCCAGATCATCGAAAAGCACTACGGTCGTCCGATGGACATCGAATGGGGCAAGGACGGTGTCGACGGCAAGCTGTACATCCTGCAGGCCCGTCCGGAAACCGTGCAGTCGCAAGCTGCCGCCGGCAAGCAGGAAAAGTTCAAGCTGAAGTCCTTCTCCAAGGTCCTCGCCTCCGGCCGCGCCATCGGCCAGAAGATCGGCGTCGGCCCGGTCCGCGTCGTCAAGGACCCTAAGGAGATGGACCAGGTCAAGCCGGGTGACGTGCTCGTCGCCGACATGACCGACCCGAACTGGGAACCGGTCATGAAGCGCGCTTCCGCCATCGTCACCAACCGTGGCGGCCGCACCTGCCACGCCGCGATCATCGCCCGCGAACTGGGCATCCCGGCCATCGTCGGTTGCGGCGACGCCACCGAAACGCTGACCGAAGGCGAAGTGGTCACCGTCTCCTGCACCGAAGGCGATACCGGCCACGTGTACCGCGGCAGCCTCGACTACGAAATCACCACCCGCGACATCTCGGCCATGCCGGACGTCCCGGTCAAGGTCATGATGAACGTCGGCAACCCGGAACTGGCCTTCGAATTCGCCCAGCTGCCGAACGCCGGCGTCGGTCTGGCCCGCGTCGAGTTCATCATCAACAACGTCATCGGCATCCACCCGAAGGCCATCCTCGACGTCGAGCGCCTGCCGGCTTCTAAGCGCGAGGAAATCAAGCGCCGCGCCCGCGGCTACGCTTCGCCGAAGGACTTCTTCGTCGAAAAGCTGGTCGAAGGCGTGTCCACCATCGCTGCCGCTTTCTGGCCGAATCCGGTCATCGTCCGCCTGTCCGACTTCAAGTCCAACGAATACCGCAAGCTGCTTGGCGGCGAGCTGTACGAGCCGGAAGAAGAAAACCCGATGCTCGGCTTCCGCGGCGCTTCCCGCTACATCGCGCACACCTTCGAAGACTGCTTCGAAATGGAATGCCGCGCCATGAAGCGTGTCCGCGAAGAGATGGGCCTGACCAACGTCCAGCTGATGGTGCCCTTCGTCCGTACCGTCAGTGAAGGCAAGGCCGTTGTCGATCTGCTGGCCGACCATGGCCTGAAGCAGGGCGAAAACGACCTGAAGCTGATCATGATGTGCGAAATCCCGTCCAACGCCCTGTTGGCCGACGATTTCCTGAAAATCTTCGACGGCTTCTCGATCGGCTCCAACGACCTGACCCAGCTCGCCCTCGGCCTCGACCGCGACTCCGGCCTGGTTGCCAACCTCTTCGACGAACGCGACCCGGCCGTCAAGATGCTGCTCGCCATGGCCATTTCCGCTGCCAACAAGGCCGGCAAGTACATCGGCATCTGCGGCCAAGGCCCGTCCGACCACCCGGATCTGGCCGAATGGCTGATGGATCAAGGTATCTCGTCGATCTCCCTGAACCCGGACACCGTGGTCGATACATGGACCCGTCTGGCGACGCACAAGAAGGGCTAAGCACCGCCATGCATGATCGCGCCCTGCGGGGCGCGCTCGGCTGGTAATGCTGAAATGCAACAGGCCGGGAGTTCGCTCCCGGCCTGTTTCTTTTTGGGGTTCGCTTCGCTCCTGGCGAGGCTTAACGTTCCAGCCCCGACTGCTTGTAGTCGTCGTGGCAGTTCTTGCAGGTTCGTGTCATGTCGGCAACGGCAGTCTTCAGGGCCTCCGGGTTGCCCGTTTTGGCTACTTCCTTCAGGCGGGTTGCATCGGCCTGGAATTTTTCGACCTGGGCGCGAAAACGCGGCCAATCCTGCCAGATTTCCGGTTTCGCCTTGGTGTCGCCTTCGTGCGAGCCGGCAACGAAACCGTCGATGCTCGCGCGCGATAGCATTTCCAGGTAGCCGGCGTGGCGATTCAATTCATCGCGGTTCATCGGTATCTTGCCTTTGGCCATCGCCGATACTTGTTCATAGTGCCGCTTGACCATGGTCATCACGGCGCGGCGATAACGGATCGGCTCCTCATAGCGGGCAACTTCCGACCAGGCGGCTGCCGAGAAAACGAGGATCGTAGAAGCGATGAACGATTTGACGAATATTTTTGGTTTGGGCATGGTCGAATCCTTGTCTGGTGCGGTTTTGCACATTATCGCTATCATTCCGCCTGCCCATCAACGTTATCCAAGGAGAGGGATAAATGAAAAACCAGCGTTGGTTTGCTTGCCTGATGCTTTTTGCCGGGGCGAGCGTCATAGCACAGGATGCGCCGTCGATCGTGCGGAACGACTGCGCGCGTTGTCACGGCCTGGATGGAATCGCGACCAAACCGGCGATGCCGCACTTGAACGGGCAACTCGACAGTTACCTGCTCGCGCAAATGAAAAAGATGCAGAAAGGGCGTTTGCCGACCGCGGTTGAGAACCACGTTCCGGCCTCGCTGACGGAAAGCGAACTGGCCGCCATCGCCCAGTACTACCACGCGATCAAGGTTACGCGGCCAGCGCAGGAAACGAACCCGGACAAGGTGGCGCAAGGGGAGATCATATTTCGCAATCGATGCAACGATTGCCACGGCGACAATGGCCGGGAGGCGGACAAGGACGCACCGCTCATGGCAGCCCAGAACCTGCAGCACATGATCCACCAGATCGATTTGTTCGTCAGCGGAAAACGAAAATTCGGCTTCCTGCAGGACGACGCATTCAAAGGCCTGAGCCGGGACGAGCTGGAGGCCGTTGCCCATTTTTTTGCCAGTCAGGATCAGATTGCGCCTGCTGCGGCCGCGGTCGGCGGTGGCAAGAAAAAAAGACGCTAGGTATCGGTCGGGTGGTTGGTGGATTAGTGAGCGTTGTTGATTTCACCAATTCCGGACGCCGCAGGTGAAACACCAGGAACGTCTGTGATGAGAGAAAGGGATTGATCACCATTCCCGGGGCGGTTTGGCAGGGTGGTGATATATTTTGAAGCGAAAATGAAAAAGGCCGGAGAAGCCCGGCCTTTTTCATATCTGGCTTTCTTGTTACGACTGACGCCGCTTTTTGCTCAAGCCCAGGCCGGCAATGCCCAGGCCTAGAAGTGCCAAGGAGCCTGGCTCTGGGACGTCGCCGCCATCGCGGGTGGTGACGTTCAGTGTGGCTGAGAAGAAATCCAGGCGGTCTGCACTGACAGTGTCTTCGATATACAATGTCCAGTCACCAGCAGCATCCAGGCCGTCAAATACGCTGAGGTCACCCTCGGGGCGGAAAGTACCGCTAACTACGCTGCTGCCACCGATAATGTTTGCCGCTTCGTTGTCAAATGTGACGGTCTGACGGCCGGTACCCGGAGTAGAGCCGCTGTACGTGTCTTGATTGACGAGATTGACAGTGGTGCCAAACGGGTTGGTCAGTCGGAAAACGATTTCGCGATTGAATGAACTACCGGTACCGATACATGCGATCCCATTGATGCCGATCGATGGGTCATCACACTTTGCAAAAGTGATCGAAATATTCACATCCGATACTAAGCCACCAGATCCCAGGTTGAGAATCCTGGTGCCGAATGAGGCGTCAAACGAGCCAAAGACGCTGTTGGTGTCCGTTAACAAAGCGGCGTTTGCAGAAAACGCACTAGCCAGAAGGGCGGTGGTAATGAATGTTTTTACGAAGGATGACCGAGACATTTGAATTCCCCTAATTGTTATTTGGCGACGCTTAAAAGCAATTGGTGTGCCATTTTTTAAAAAATTATATTAATTAGGCTGTTGTGTCTCAATGTTTAAAGAATAGATGTAATAGGTGTAAGAATAGTCGACACTGAATTGGGGGGGGCTTGTGAACAAAGTGGCCGCCTCTGACTGGCTTGCCGATCTTGGTGTCGATGATTTGCTCATGTTCCGGGAGCGAGCATTTGCGCCTAGAGCGTGTGTGACATTCCGAGTGCTGCGCTTCGTCTGAAGTCTAATGAGGGGTGACACATTGAGACATGCGCCGGTCGGCAACTACGGCCCCAATCGATGCGGAGTGCGAAGCTGGTGGACGTGTCTGACGATGAGCAACCCTGCCAAAAGGGATAAGTGTAAAGGCCGGAGTTTCTCGGCCTTTTATTGTTGAACTCATCTCTTTGCTTGGGTGTTTTAGCAGTTAGATGGCCCGCACTGGGCATTTTCATGAGGGCGGTGTCTTGCTTAGCGCATCACCCTGAGCAGTTCGACTTCAAAAGTCAGCGTTGCATTGGGCGGCACGGCTCCGCCGGCCCCACGGCTGCCGTAGGCGATTTCCGGCGGGCAGGTCAGCTTGGCCTTGCCGCCTTCGCGCATTTTGGCGACGCCTTCGGTCCAGCAGGGAATGACGCGGTTGAGCGGGAAAGTGGCCGGCTGGCCGCGTTTGTAGGAACTGTCGAATTCGCTGCCATTGGCCAGCGTACCCCGGTAATGGACCTGGACGGTGGACTGGGCGGTCGGCTGTTCGCCGCTGCCGTCCTTCAGCGATTCGTAGATCAGGCCGCTCGGGCTGTGTTCGGTCTGGCCGGCCAGTGCTGAGCAGGCGGTGAGGGCGACGAGGGAGCCGATGGCGATGGTGTGCTGGAGTTTGATCATGGGTCGGAAGTGAGTAGTGGTCAGGGTTGAGTGGTAACGGCGAGGTTGTCGACGAACATCACGCTGGGAAAGGTGCGTTTCAGCAACTTGCTGTAGAAATTAGTCATGGTCGCGCCATCTTCGTAACGTACCCGGCTGCCGACCTTGAGTTCGGTCTTCTGGATGGCGATCCAGACCTTTTCCTTGCTGCCAGTTTTTGCGACTTGGACATAGGTGAATTCGTTGGCGTGGATGACGTCGAGGACCTTGCCTTCATTCGGCATCTCGGCGGCGCTGGGCGGCTTGTCGGGCATGAGCATGTCGCGGGCCTGGGCCGGCGTCGGATGGCCGGCTGGCGGCGCCGCCTGCAAAGGCAGGGCGACGGCAGCCACGAGCAACCACCCATACCGATAAAGATTGTGAGGTCGGTGGGACATGGAACACTCCGAAAATGAGGCAGACGCACGTTTTATCATGCCCGATGGTCGGTTGGATATCCCTCTTCACGGCTGAGCCATCCAGACGAGGCCCATCGCCTGCCGGACGCAGCATTTGCGGCCGCCTTCGGGCAGAATGTGGCCATGGAGGTGAATCATGGTTGCCGGAAACCTGGTCGATAAACTACGTTCCTTGATGGGCGGCAGCGGCGAACGTATTGCGCTGACCGCGCGGGGTGTCGAGCAATTGCGCTCGCAGTTGCGTGACTGTGCCGAAGGGCAGGGCGGCGAGGTGTCGGCGCGCAGCCGGGCGGCCCGCCTGGCGGAAACCTACTTGCACCTCAATGACGAGGGACGGCAACGCTTCCTGAAACTGATCGCCCTCGAGTTCGGCCCCGATCCGGCGAAAGTGGCGACCGCGCACAAGGAGTACCAGAAGGCGGTCGGCACGCCTGATCAGTGGAAGGCGGAAGCCGCCTTGCGCGGTGCCATGCGTTCGTCGCGCATCCGCATCCTGACCCAGTTCAATGCCATGCCGCAGGGTGTCAAATTTCTCGTCGATCTGCGCGCCGATCTGCTGCGCTACCTGGAAAACGACAAGGAACTGGCGGTGCTCGATCGTGAACTGGAGTCGCGCCTATCGGCATGGTTCGATGTCGGCTTTCTCGAATTGCAGCGCATCACCTGGAATTCGCCGGCCGCCTTGCTCGAAAAGCTGATCGAATACGAGGCGGTGCACGAAATCCGCTCATGGACCGACCTGAAGAATCGCCTCGATTCCGACCGCCGACTGTACGCCTTCTTCCACCCGCGCATGCCGGCCGAGCCACTGATCTTCGTCGAGGTGGCGCTGACCGATCATCTCGCCGACAACGTGCAAGCACTGCTTGACGAGAGCGCGCCGGTGTTCGACAACCGCAAGGCCGATACGGCGATCTTCTATTCCATCTCCAATACCCAGGTCGGGCTGCGTGGCGTGTCCTTCGGCAATTTCCTGCTCAAGCGCGTCATCGACGACCTGAAGCGGGATTTCTCCAAACTGGCCCATTTCGCCACGCTGTCACCCATGCCCGGCCTGGCGACGTGGGTGCGCAAGAATCCGGACGTGCTGGCCGGGGCCGGCGTCGAATTACCGCTCGACGAATTGTCCACCGGCGCCTGGGCGACCAACAAGAAACTGGTCCGTGCCCTGCGCGATCCGCTCAACCGCCTGGCCGCCCGCTACCTGGCCAGCGCCAAACAGGGCGGCGGCGAAAACGGTCCGCCCTCCGATCCGGTATCGCGCTTCCATCTCGGCAACGGTGCCCGGGTGGAGCGCCTGAACTACCTCGGCGACAGTTCGGCCAAGGGCTTCCGGCAGTCTTTCGGCCTGATGGTCAATTACCTGTACAGCCCCGAGGATATCGAGGCCAACCTCGAAGCCTTTGCCGGCCAGGGGACGATCGCCATGTCGGCAACGGTGCGTCGCCTGGCGAAGAGCGTTTAGAGGTCGTCGACTGGAAACGCATTCACGAGAAGTGGTGCGCCTATATCGTCAAAAGTCAGGGAGGCGGCTGTTTCCCGAATAGAGTTGATGACAAACACTAGATCGCGTTTGCGACCAGGTAATCCGCATGGCAGGTCGATCCAGGATCACGAGGTGCTGAACAGCGCGAGCAGAACGACGCCGATGATCATGCTGAGCGTGCCGATCAGGCGCGAAGGAAGGAGCGCCTCGCGGAGCACCCGGGTGCCGAGGTATACCCCGATCAGCATTGACAGCTCGCGCAGCGGAGCGATATAGCTGAGAGGGGCCGCCTTGATGGCGAAGAGCACTAGCAGATAAGCCATTGGGGAGAGGATGCCCACTGCCACGATGGCTTTGCGGTTACGCCCCCATTCGGCACGCAGCGCAGAGACGTCGCGCAGGGCCTGTGGCGTCAGCATCAAGGTCCGCAGCCAGAGGCACAGCACGTAGAAAAGCAGCGGCGACAAGCCAAGGGCCTTGATGGCCCATCCATCGAGCAGGGTATAAGCGGCAATGCACAGTCCGGTCAGCGACCCCCACAGCAGTCCTGCCTTGGCGTGTGGCGTCGTGGCTTTGTGCACACGATGGATGCCGGAAATCAGGAAGATGCCTGCCAAAAGAGCCAGAATGCCGATCCAGCCAGCCACGTTCGGCATTTCGCCCAAGACGAGAATTGCGCCCGATACCGAAAAGAGCGGTCCGGTTCCCCTGGCCAACGGATAGACCACCGAAAAGTCGCTCTTCCGGTAGCCTTGTTGCAGGACCAGCGAGTACACCAGGTGCATCAGCGCACTTCCCGCAATCGCCAGCCAGGCAACTGCCGTAAGCGGCACTGCATTTTCAATCCACGCGTAGATGCCGAACGGCACGGCCAGGACGGTGCTGACCAGGCCGAATAGCCAGACGAATGGCAAGCCGCCAGCTGCCTTTTTTGCCAACAGGTTCCAGCTCGCATGGCACAGGGCGCCGGTTACGACAAGGAGGAGAGCGGTTTGATCCAAAGCTGTGGCGGTCATGGCGGGACGATGAGATAGCCAGTGTCGCACAACCATTTCGGAAATCCGGAATGGGGCGTCGCTTCACAGTCCCACAGGCAACACGGGCGGAACATTCGAGGGAGGGCCATCTGGTAGAATTGCGCCTGTTTTTTCCGGTCTTTTTCCTTGTCCTCCCTCCCCGAAATATTCTCGCCCGACGGGCCGCTCGCCCGCGCCATTGGCGGCTACCGCATCCGCCAGCAGCAGGTCGACATGGCCGAGCGCATCGCCGCCGCCATTCATGGCAACTCGGTCTTCATCGCCGAGGCGGGCACCGGCACGGGCAAGACCTTCGCCTACCTGATGCCGGCGCTGCAGTCGAACGGCAAGGTGATCGTGTCCACCGGCACCAAGACCCTGCAGGATCAGTTGTTCAACAAGGACCTGCCGATGGTTCGCGACGTGCTGAAGGCGCCGGTCAAGATCGCCTTGCTCAAGGGGCGCGCCAATTACGTCTGTCCGTATCACCTGAACCGGGCGCTGGCCGACGGCCGTTTCCTGACCCGCGAGGATGCCGCGGATGCCCGCCGCATCTCGGTCTTCGCCAAGACCACGCAGACCGGCGACAAGGCCGAGTGCATCGAGGTCAACGAAAACTCGCCGGTGTGGAACCACGCCACCTCGACGCGCGACAACTGCCTGGGCCAGGATTGCCCGGACTACAAGGAATGCTTCGTCATGCAGGCGCGCAAGGAGGCGATGGCGGCCGACCTGGTGGTGGTCAATCACCACCTGTTCTTCGCCGACGTGATGCTGCGCGACGAAGGCATGGCCGAACTGCTCCCGGCCTGCAACACGGTCATCTTCGACGAAGCGCACCAGTTGCCGGAAGTGGCGACCCTGTTCTTCGGCGACAGCGTATCGACCGCCCAGGTCGTCGATCTGGCGCGCGACGCCAAGGCCGAGGGGCTGACCAGCGCCCGCGATTGCCTCGATATCCAGAGCGGCGCCAAGGCCATGGAAAAAGCGGCGCGCGACCTGCGCCTGTCGGTCGGTGTCGATGCCGGGCGCTTCTCCTACGACCAGTTGCAGGAGCGACCGGAATTCGCCCCGGCGTTGAAACTGCTCGACGAAGAGGTGGCCAAGTACGCCGCCATCCTCGAAACCCAGGCCCAACGGGCCGAAGGCATCGAAAAGTGCTGGCAACGCGCGCTGGAACTGCAACAACGCCTCGCCCAGTGGCAGAACCTGGCCGATCTAGGCTATGTGCGCTGGGGCGAGGCCTTCACCCAGTCGCTGCAACTGAACTCGACGCCGCTCAAGGTCGCCGACATCTTCCGCAAGCAGATGGGCGGCCATCCGCGCGCCTGGATCTTCACCTCCGCCACTTTGGCCGTGCAGGGCAAGTTCCACCACTACTGCGCCGAACTCGGCCTCGGCGACCCGGATTCCGCCTGCTGGCACAGCCCCTTCGACTACGGCGAGCAGGCCGTGCTCTACGTGCCGCTCGGCATGCCCGACCCGAACGCCTGGAACTACACCGAGGCCGTGGTCGACGCCGCCTGGCCGGCGGTCAAGGCGGCCAACGGCGGCGCCTTCTTCCTGTGCACCAGCCTGCGCGCCATGCGCCGTACCCACGAACTGCTCAAGGCCAAGATCGAGGACGAGGGCCTCGACATCCCGCTGCTGGTCCAGGGCGAGGGCAGCAAAAATGACCTGCTGCAGCGCTTCCGCAGTCACGGCAATGCCATCCTGGTCGGTAGCCAGAGCTTCTGGGAAGGCGTCGATGTGCGCGGCGAAGCCTTGTCGCTGGTCGTCATCGACAAGATTCCCTTCGCCCCGCCCGACGATCCGGTCCTCTCGGCGCGTATCGAACAGATGAAGCGCGAAGGCCGCAATGCCTTCATCGAATACCAGTTGCCGCGCGCCGTGATCAACGTCAAGCAGGGGGCCGGCCGCCTGATCCGCGACGAGAACGACAAGGGCGTGCTGATGATCTGCGACCCCCGACTCATATCAAAGCCGTATGGCCGCAAGGTCTGGCAAAGTCTGCCCCCAATGAAGCGGACCCGCGAACTGCAGGTCGTCCTCGACTTTTTCGCCAATCGATGAAAACCACTTTCGATCAACTTCGCGAACGCCAGCCGCAACTGTTCTCGGCGGCGGCCATCACCATCGACTCCGCTGCGATGCAGGCGATGGCCGACCTCATCGCCGCCATCGAGTCGGTCATCGCGCTGCCCGCCTTCCAGGCCCATGCGCTGGCCCAGGCGCCGGAAATCGCCCGCCTGCCGGTCGCGGCGCGCAGCGTCTTCATGGGCTATGACTTCCACCTGACCGACAGCGGCCCCAAGCTGATCGAAATCAACACCAACGCCGGCGGCGGCCTGCTCAACGCCTACCTGTTGGCGGCTCACGGCAAGGCGGCCGAAGGGGCGCGCATCCGCGATGAGTTCGTCGCCATGTTCCGCGAGGAATGGCGCCTGGCACGCGGCGACGCCCCTTTGCGTCGTATCGCCATCGTCGACGACATGCCGGCCGAACAGTTCCTGGCGCCGGAATTCATCCTGTTCAAAGAGCTGTTCGAGCAGCACGGCATCGCCGCCGTGGTGTGCGATCCGTCCGAACTGGCGCGTGACGGCGACGGCCTGTGCCACGCCGGCCAACCCGTCGACCTGATCTACAACCGCCTGACCGATTTCGCCCTCGATGCCACGGAAAACGCCGCCATTCGCACCGTGTTCGAGCAGGGCGGCGTCGTGCTGACGCCGCATCCGCGTGCCCACGCCCTGTATGCCGACAAGCGTAATCTGATGCAGCTGTCCGACGATGCGGCGCTGCAAGCGCTGGGCGTTGATGAAACAACGCGAAACATCCTGCTCGCCGGCATTCCGCAAACCGTGGCTGTAACGCCCGAGCAGGGCGAGGCCTTCTGGGCCGAGCGCAAGCGCTGGTTCTTCAAGCCGCCAGCCGGCTTCGGCAGCCGCGCCGCCTATCGCGGCGACAAGCTGACCAAGCGGGTCTTCGAGGAAATCCTGCACGGCGGCTACATCGCCCAGGAAATCGCGTTGCCGTCCGAGCACGCCGTGCCGCTCGGCGACGGCGAGACGACGATGAAGGCCGACATCCGCTGTTACGTGTACAACGGCCATATCCAGCTGGTGGCCGGGCGCCTCTACCAAGGGCAAACCACCAATTTCCGGACGCCGGGCGGCGGATTCGCCCCGGTGTTCATTGCCTGAGCGAGTAAAATTCCGCCATGAAAGTATTTGGTATCGCCGGCTATTCCGGTTCCGGCAAGACGACCCTGCTGGAAAAACTGATCCCACAGCTGACCGCACGCGGCCTCAAGGTCTCGGTGATCAAGCATGCCCACCACGGCTTCGACATCGACCGTCCGGGCAAGGATTCCTGGCGCCACCGCGAGGCGGGGGCGACTGAAGTGCTGCTGTCCTGTGGCGACCGCTGGGCGCTGATGCACGAGCGGCGCGAGGAACCCGAGCCGACCCTCGATGAACTGCTCGGCCACCTGTCGCCATGCGATCTTGTGCTGATCGAAGGCTTCAAACAGGAACCGGTGCCCAAGCTGGAAGTCTATCGGCCGGAAAACGGCAAGCCGCCGCTGTTCCCCGAGCGCACCGACATCGTGGCCGTTGCCACCGATGCCGACATCGCCACCGATCTGCCCAAGCTGCCGCTCAACGATTTCGTCGCCATTGCCGATTTCGTCGTCAAAACCATGCAATTGCAGGAACGCCCATGCTGAGTTTCGAACAAGCCCTGGAAAAACTGCTGGCTGCCGCGCAGCCGGTCGAGGAAATCCGCCGTGTGCCCCTGATGGCCGCTGCCGGCCGGGTGCTGGCCGTGGCCCAGCATTCGACGGTCGCCGTGCCGCCGCTCGACAACTCTGCCATGGATGGTTATGCCGTGCGCACGGCTGACATCACCGCCGCCGGTGTTTGCCTGCCGGTCAGCCAGCGTATTCCGGCCGGCACGGTCGGTGCAGAACTTAAGCCGGGAACCATAGCCCGCATCTTCACTGGCGCGCCGATTCCGGAAGGCGCCGACGCCGTGATCATGCAGGAATACTGCGAGCAAGGCGAGGGCGGGGTGGTCGTCAATCAAGTGCCGCAGGTCGGCCAAAACGTCCGCCGGGCGGGCGAAGACATCGCCATCGGCAGCGAAATACTGCCCGCCGGCATCAAACTGAGGCCGCAGGAAATCGCCCTGGCCGCTTCCGCCGGCCTGCCGGAACTGCCCGTCTACCGCCGCGTGCGCGTCGGCGTCTTCTTCACCGGCGACGAACTGGTGCAGCCCGGCGAGCCTCTGCCGCCGGGCGCCATCTACAACTCCAACCGCTACGCGCTGCGCACCCTGCTCGAAGGGCTGGGTTGCGAAGTGCGCGATCTCGGTGCCGTCGCCGATAACCTGGAAGCCACCCGCGACGCCATGCGCCGCGCCGCGGCCGACAACGATCTGGTCATCACCAGCGGCGGTGTTTCCGTCGGCGAGGAAGATCACGTCAAGCCGGCGGTCGAGGCCGAAGGCAAGCTCGATATGTGGAAGATCGCCATCAAGCCGGGCAAGCCGCTCGCCTTCGGCGAAATCCGCAAGGAGGGCGGCCACGCCTGGTTCATCGGCCTGCCCGGCAACCCGGTGTCGGCCTTCGTCACCTGCCTGATGGTCGTCCGGCCCTTCCTGCTGCGCCTGCAAGGCTTGTCCAGCGTGATGCCGCGCGTCCTGAACCTGCCGTCCGCGTCGGTATGGAGCAAGCCGGACCCCGCCCGCCTCGAATTCCTGCGCGCCCGCATCGACGAGCAGGGCGCCGTCGAGCTGTTCCGCAACCAGGGGGCGGCGGCCGTGCCCTCGCTGTGCTGGAGCGACGGCGTCGTCTTCAATCCGCCGGGCCAGACCATCGCCGTCGGCGACACCCTGCGCTTCGCCTCCTTCGCGGAGTTGCTGGCATGAGCGTGAAAATTCTCTACTTCGCCGGCCTCAAGGAAAAACTGGGCGTGCCGGGCGAAAGCGTCGATCTGCCGGCCGATATCGCCACCGTCGGCAGCCTGCGCGACTGGCTGGTCGGCCATGGGCGCGATGCGCTGGGCAGCGCCAAGAACCTGCGCTGCGCCGTCAATCAGGACATGGCGAAGCTTGACGCTGCAATCAAGGATGGCGACGAAATCGCCTTCTTCCCGCCGGTGACCGGCGGATAAACCAAGGAACAAGCATGTCCATCCAATGGTATCCGGGGCACATGACCTCGGCCCGCAAAAAGGCCGGCGAAACGCTGGCCGTGGCCGATGTCGTGGTCGAGGTGCTCGACGCCCGCCTGCCGCAGGCGAGCAGCAACCCGATGATCCACGAGCTGCGCAACTTCCGTCAGCGCCCCTGTCTGAAGCTGCTCAACAAGGCCGACCTGGCCGATCCGGAAGCGACCAAGGCCTGGCTGGCCTATTTCGACGCCCAGCCCAACGTCAAGGCTGTCGCCATCTCCTGCAAGAAACCCGGCGACGTGGCGCGGATTCCCGCCTTGGCCCAGAAGCTGGCGCCGCACCGCAACGACGCCGTCAAGCCGCTGCGCCTGATGATCATGGGCATCCCCAACGTCGGCAAATCGACTCTGATGAACGCGCTGGTCAAGAAGAAGGTGGCGGCGGTCGGCGACCAGCCGGCGGTGACCAAGAGCCAGCAGCGCATCGACATCAGCAACCGTCTGACCCTGTACGACACCCCCGGCATGCTGTGGCCGAAGATCGACCACCCCATCGACGGCCTGATGCTCGCCGCCAGCCACGCTGTCGGCGTCAATGCCTACATCGGCGAAGACGTCGCCACCTGGCTCGCCGGCTTCCTGCTCGACCAATACCCGGCCCTGCTCAAGGCCCGCTACGGATTCGCCACGGACGACATGGACGCCGTTGCTGTCCTCGAAGGCGTGGCCAAGAAACGCGGCTGCATCATCAAGGGGCGAGGCGGCGAACTCGACCTCGAAAAGGCCTCCGGCATCCTGCTCACCGACTACCGCAGCGGCACGCTGGGACGAATCAGCCTGGAAACCCCAAGCCTGCGCGCCCAGCGTGCCGAGGCCTTGGCCAAGGCGGCGCCAGTGGTCGCCGACGAGGACTGAATTTCCGGTAATGCTGTTTGGAGAAGCTTGCCATTGCGCCTTCTCCGAAGTTTTGTATATAATGCGCGCCCTGTCGTCAGCAATTGCCGACAGTACCGATTCCTCGATAGCTCAGTCGGTAGAGCGCCGGACTGTTAATCCGTAGGTCCCTGGTTCGAGCCCAGGTCGAGGAGCCAACCCAATACAGATTTGGGCACTTCGTAAGAGGTGCCCTTTTTTGTTTCTGCGATGGCCGTAGCCAAGGCTGCATTACTGCTAATCCTCACAACCTCATTTTGTGCCTTGCGAGCTGCGGCGCTGCCATCTCTATCACAGCAATGTTTCGTTGAGGTGAAAATGCAAATCGTATATTCTCTTGTTCTGTATTTTTCGATGTATCTATAGCCCTCGTGTCATTTGGACGGGGTACCTCATTCTTAACGAGAAAAAATGAATACACCACACGGATTAAGTCTCCCAGATCGATATGACATGCTGAAGAGAGTGGCTACGGGTCACATGACAGAGATCATTTCGGCGGTCGATGATTCTCTTGAGCATATAGATGAGTTGCATGGAGAGATGATAAGTTCTTCGCGTGGAGCATTTCTTATTTTGAGGGGGGATTCAGGTACAGGGAAATCAACCTTTATACATACTGTTGGACTGTTTCGGGATGGCGTTGAAACAAAAACGGTAACGAAAGATGAGGATGTTGGGCGCGTATTGGGCTCGCTGAAAGCCACTGGTGCCGGCCTGCGCATCATTGTTCTTGAAGGCAGAGAGGCCTTGACTGATATTTCAAACGAGCTGCTTGAGAAAGATATTCACGCAATTAATTCGTTTATTAGAACAACAAACGGCGAGAAAACGTTAATCGCGTGGCCCGTCAACCGCGATGATCTTGCTGAACGACTCTCTAGTCTTGCTTCTGAGCTTGGGGCTGAGTCCCTTGTTGGGTTGGGCGATCCTATTTATAGGTTTTCTGGTCCACTCAAAGAGAAATATATTGAGATTGCCAATAATACGATTTCACTCCTAAACCAAGGGGAGAATATTCATGATCTCGGTATTTCCTCTGTTCGCGCTGAAGAGCTGCTGGCTGAGTCCAATACCATTGGATTATTTCTCGCCAAAATACGAAAGGATTTGCTTGCTAACCAGCGTGAAATTAGCAGGCTGGCAAAAAAAGAAAAATGCCGTGTGTGGGTGGTCGTATTGGCGGGCAATGATCCTGATGGTGATATAGACGGAATTACTCGAGGGACAATGTATTCGGCCGATATAGACCGTATGTTATCCGTAACGAATGCAAATATCGTACAAGACCTCAAGCAGTATCCAGAGAAATTGGGAATGCTTGGAAGCTATTTTGATGCGCGAATTTTGCATTTCCCTGTGCTTGCCGCCCTTGCTTCTGTCCGAACATTCGCTGATGAACCGTTAAAGAATACAATGAAGGCGGCAGGGATGTCTGCTACTCCAGAAAAGGACGTTGCAGACCGAGTTTCCGAAACGAATTTATTCAATTCATTTAAAAATAACCCAATCAGAGCAAGAAAAGTAGGGGGTAAAATTGGCCCGAACTCGATAATTGCTTTTGAAAAGTTAACTACGATCGCGGCGAGTAATGATGTGGCGCTAAATCGAGCTATTGCTGAGTGCTTGAAGGTATTAGGTCTCTGTACCGACTACAAAGTAGAAGATGATTTTGGTGTTGGGTTAAGTAGGCGTACAGACATAGTTTTATCCACTGCCGAGGGATCAATTCGCTTAGAAATGATGTGGAGAAAAAAGACGGGTCGTGCAGAGATTGCTAATTATGTTTTGACTAAACTATACAACTATGGAAAAGCTATTGGTTATCTTGCTTAACAATTGCGGTGAGCCGGGTTTCTAAGCAATACAGAAAATTGTTTGCCAGTCCCTGCTTATTCGCTCGGGGCGTGCCCTGCAGGTTGGAGTGCTCAACTTTTCAGTTCTTAGAACTTTTTGAGGTGCGAGCTAATAGTTTCAAGCAAAAAGCCATCTTTTAAGATGGCTTTTTGCTTTTCTGGCTAGAGATTATTTCATGCTGTTGGTATGTTAAGCGCTTCGCTGAAAAACTGCTCGGCCGGCAGGCGGAAGCCGGCGGCATTCGGATGGCCGCCACCGCCGTAGCGTGCGGCGATGACCGAGACGTCGAGGTGTTTGCCTTGCGAACGCAGGGAAACCTTGACCTCGCCGTCAGCGGCTAGTTGCCAGACTATGCCGAAGCTGCCGCTTTGTTCGGCCAGTAGATTGCCCAGCTCCGAGGCGAACAGGGCGTTGGCGTTGACTGCAAGGCCGGGCAGGGCGAGCCAGGCGAGATCGCCGGCCGTGACGATGGGTTGTCCGTGGCGCAGCGCTTGCAGGGCATCGACCGGCTCACCGCGTAGCCGGGCCGGCATGCGGAGGCTGCCTTGTGCCAGTCGCTCGACTTCGCGCTGGAAGAACGTCTCGATGGCGGTGCCCTGAACGACGGTTTCGATGTGGCGGGGCGATGACGGGTCAGCGGTTTCGACAACCAGTCGGTGCCATGTCTCGAAATCGAAGGGCATCAGCCGTAGTGCCCGGCAGAAGGCGCGTGTATCGGGCAGGGCGAAGCGCCACATGTCCTGGTCTTCGATATGGCGGAGGGTGAGCGGAACCGGCTTGTCCGGATGAAAATATTCCCAGGCCAGGCGGGCGCCGGACTTGTCGAGGTCGAAGCGAACCTGCAGGGGAAGTTGCGGGTGTTCGAAGCGGCGGGCGGCGGCGTCGTCCTGCAGGTGGCTAGCCCAATCCTTCAGTGCTGACGCGTGGTGATCGATCTGCGTGACCGATTTGGCGATCCCGGCCATCTGCTCCAGCGTGTCCGGCGGAAACGAAAAGTCGAGAACGAATACGTCGTGCCCGGCAATGTCGGCCATGTTCCACCGCTCGCCATGATGCATCGGGCGGTAGGTGGCCGCGTTCCCGTAGTGTTGCCAGGCGGCATAGGCTGCACCGAAGCCATCCAGGCAGTCGGCGTGGAAGATGATCGTGACCGGAGCTGCCATGCTCAGTAGTGCGGGGGGATTTCGTCGCGCAGGCTGCGTCCTTCCAGTGGCTGCGCGTTGTGCATCTGGTCGCGCAGGTTGCGCAGTTCCGTGGCCAGCAGGTCGATCTGTTGTTGCTGGCGGAAAACCGTGCGGTTGAGTTCCTCGACCAGATCCTCGGTGTAGCTGATCTTTATTTCCAGTTCGGTGATGCGCGATTCCACGTTTCTTCCTTATTTCTCGTTGCGCCAGTTGCGCAGGGTTTCCTTGGGCGGCGGCGGGGGCGTTTGGTCGCGTTGTCGAATCAGGGGCAGGGCGGCACCCAGGACGACAATGACGCAAATGCCGAGGACGATCCAGGCGTTGCTCATTTTTCTCTCCACTATGTTTGATACGAAGTTTACTGCGCTTCAATAAAAATCGCGAAAGCCTGTTGACAAGGGCGAAGAACGGTCTATAATGCGGCCTTCTTCAGGCGGTTAGCTCAGTTGGTTAGAGCGCCACGTTGACATCGTGGAGGTCGTTGGTTCGATTCCAATACCGCCTACCAAATTCCTGATGAGGCTGAAAATGCTGTTCCGAACTTGCATCGAAGTTCAGAAACCGTAATCGAGTCAGCTTCGTAAGCAAAAAAAGTGCGGCTCGCCCCGCACTTTTTTTTCGTCCAGATTTTTTCCAGAGAATCCGCCATGCCCGATATCAAACTGCCTGATGGTTCCATCCGCTCCTACGAGCAAGCAGTGACCGTTGCCGAAGTCGCCGCCAGTATCGGCGCCGGTCTGGCCCGCGCCGCGCTGGCCGGCAAGGTCGATGGCGTTCTGGTCGATACTTCTTATTTGATCGACAAGAATGTCGATCTGGCCATTATTACCGACCGCGATGCCGACGGTCTCGAGGTGATCCGTCACTCGACGGCCCACCTGTTGGCCTACGCGGTCAAGGAGTTGTTCCCGGAAGCCCAGGTCACCATCGGCCCGGTCATCGAAAACGGCTTCTATTACGACTTCGCCTACAAGCGCCCGTTTACGCCGGAAGATCTGGTCGCCATCGAAAAGCGCATGGCTGAACTGGCCAAGAAAGATATCCCGGTCAGTCGCGAAGTCTGGGCGCGCGACGATGCGGTCAAGTTCTTCCTGGGGCTGGGTGAGAAATACAAGGCTGAGCTGATCGAAGCCATTCCGGCTGATCAGCAGGTGTCGCTCTATCGCGAAGGCGATTTCATCGACCTCTGCCGCGGCCCGCACGTGCCGACCACGGCCAAGCTCAAGGTCTTCAAGCTGATGAAGGTGGCCGGCGCCTACTGGCGCGGCGACCATCGCAACGAGCAGCTGCAGCGCATCTACGGCACCGCCTGGGCCAAGAAGGAAGACCTCGACGCCTATCTGCACATGCTTGAAGAGGCCGAAAAGCGCGACCATCGCCGCCTGGGCAAGCAATACGACCTGTTCCACATGCAGGAAGAGGCGCCGGGCCTGGTTTTCTGGCACCCCAAGGGCTGGGCGGTGTGGCAGGAAATCGAGCAATACATGCGCGCCGTCTATCGCAACAACGGCTATCAGGAAGTGCGCTGCCCGCAGATTCTCGACAAGTCGCTGTGGGAAAAGTCGGGTCACTGGGAGCACTACAAGGACAACATGTTCACGACGGCTTCGGAAAACCGCGACTACGCGGTGAAGCCGATGAACTGCCCGGGCCACGTCCAGGTCTTCAATTCTGACCTGCGTTCCTACCGCGAACTGCCGCTGCGCTACGGCGAATTCGGTTCCTGCCATCGCAACGAGCCGACCGGCGCGCTGCACGGCCTGATGCGCGTGCGCGGCTTCGTCCAGGACGACGGACACATTTTCTGTACCGAAGACCAGATCGAATCCGAAGTGACCGCCTTCAATGCGCTGGTCAAGAAGGTCTATGCCGATTTCGGCTTCACCGATGTCGCCGTCAAGCTGGCGCTGCGTCCAGATAGCCGCGTCGGTTCCGACGAGGTCTGGGACAAGGCCGAGGGTGCGCTGCGTCAAGGCTTGCACGCTTCCGGTCTGGAATGGACGGAGTTGCCGGGTGAGGGCGCCTTCTATGGTCCGAAGATCGAATTCCACATCAAGGACGCCATCGGCCGGACCTGGCAGTGCGGCACCATCCAGGTCGACTTCTCGATGCCGGGCCGCCTCGGCGCCGAGTACGTCGCCGGCAACGACGAACGCAAGGTGCCGGTCATGCTGCACCGTGCCATCCTGGGTTCGCTCGAGCGCTTCATCGGCATCCTGATCGAAAACTTCGCCGGAGCCTTGCCGCTGTGGCTGGCACCGGTGCAGGCTGTGGTGCTGAATATCTCCGAAAAGCAGGCCGATTACGCCGCCGATGTTGCGCAAAAGCTGCATCAGGCTGGCTTCAGGGCCGAGGCGGATTTGCGTAACGAGAAAATTACCTATAAAATTCGCGAACATAGCTTGAACCGGCTGCCTTATCAGCTTGTTGTAGGCGATAAGGAAAAGGCGGACGGACTAGTGGCCGTGCGTACACGCGGTGGTCAGGATCTCGGACAGATGACTGTCGAGGCACTGATCGAGCGACTCCAAGGAGAAGTCGCGGCGCGTAGTGGCACGGCTTAATTATTGATATTTCGGGGGTTTTACCATCGCTCAGAACAAGGCCCATCGTTTAAACGATGAGATCACGGTGCCGGAGATTCGTCTCCAGGGTGTTGAAGGTGAGCAGCTAGGGATTGTGAATATCCGCGCTGCGTTGCAGATGGCAGAGGAAGCCGGGGTTGACCTGGTCGAGATCGCGCCGACGGCAAAGCCGCCTGTCTGCCGCATCATGGATTACGGCAAGTTCAAGTACCAGGAGCAGAAGCGCGCTCACGAAGCGAAGCTGAAGCAGAAGCAGGTGCAGGTCAAGGAAGTCAAACTGCGCCCGGGTACCGACGAGAACGACTATCAGATCAAGCTTCGGAACATGACGCGCTTCCTGGAAGAAGGCGACAAGGTCAAGGTGACCCTGCGCTTCCGGGGCCGCGAAATGGCGCACCAGGAATTCGGTATGCGCCAGCTGGAACGAATCAAGGCAGATCTCGAGGCCGTTGGTGCCGTCGAGCAGATGCCGAAGATGGAAGGCCGTCAGATGATCATGATCATCGGACCGGCCAAGAAGAAGTAACAAGGCAGTACCCGCGGTTCGCCGCGGTAAAACAAGTGCTTTCGGGTAGTACAAGCGTTCCCGCCGGGAACCACCTGACGGCATGACATTAAGGAGCATTCAAATGCCCAAGATGAAGACCAAGAGCAGCGCCAAAAAGCGTTTCTCGATCCGCGCAGGTGGTTCCATCAAGCGCGGCCAAGCCTTCAAGCGTCACATCCTGACCAAGAAGACCACCAAAGTGAAGCGTCACCTGCGCGGTGCTACTGCTGTTCACGAGCGCGACGCAGCTTCTGTCCGCGCCATGATGCCCTACGCGTAAGGAGATAGCACATGTCCCGAGTTAAACGTGGTGTAACGGCTCGCGCCCGTCACAAGAAGGTTCTCGATCAGGCCAAGGGTTACCGCGGTCGTCGCAAGAACGTATACCGTATCGCCAAACAGGCGGTGATGAAGGCTGGTCAATACCAGTACCGTGACCGTCGTCAACGGAAGCGTCAGTTCCGTTCCCTGTGGATCGCTCGTATCAATGCCGCCGCTCGCGAGCTGGGCATGAAGTACAGCACCTTCATGAGCGGCCTGAAGAAGGCCAACATCGAAGTCGACCGCAAGGTCCTGGCCGACCTGGCTGTCTTCGATCAGCCGGCATTTGCCGCCCTGGCCGCCCAGGCCAAGGCCAAGCTCGGCGCCTGAGCTTAAGCTCTTGAAGAAAAAGGAGGCGCAAGCCTCCTTTTTTATTTATTCGTATTGTTGTCGGTAGTTTTGTTGGAACCAGTCCATGGACAATCTCGATCAGATCGTTAGCGAAGCCAAGTCCGCTTTCGCTGCCATTTCCGACCCGGACGCGCTGGAGCAGGTCAAGGCCCGTTTCCTTGGCAAGAGCGGCCAGATTACCGAACTCCTGAAGGGCCTGGGCAAGTTGCCGCCCGAGGAGAAGAAAACCGCCGGCGCAGCGATCAACATCGCCAAGACCGCTGTCGAGACCGCGCTCAACGAGCGCCGCGAAGCCATCCGCAAGGCTGCGCTGGAAGCGCGCCTGGCCGAAGAGGCGCTGGATGTCACGCTGCCCGGACGCGCCGAAGCGCGTGGCGGCCTGCATCCGGTGACGCGCACACTGGAGCGCATCGAATCGCTGTTCGCCTCGATCGGCTTCGAAGTCGCCGATGGCCCGGAAATCGAAGAGGATTTCCACAATTTCACCGCCTTGAACACGCCCGAGGATCACCCGGCCCGTTCGATGCACGACACCTTCTACCTGCAGAACCCGGACGGCACGCTGGCCGACAAGGTGCTGCTGCGTACCCACACCAGCCCGATCCAGGCCCGCTACATGCAGGCCCACGTCGCCAAGTTCGGTCAGCTGGAAACGATGCCCGAGATTCGCATCATCGCGCCGGGCCGCGTCTATCGCGTCGACTCCGATGCCACCCATTCGCCGATGTTCCACCAGGTCGAAGGCCTGTGGGTCGGCGAGAATGTCTCCTTTGCCGACTTGAAGGGCGTCATCGCCGATTTCCTGAAGAGCTTCTTCGAGACCGACGACCTGACGGTGCGTTTCCGCCCGTCCTTCTTCCCGTTCACCGAGCCGTCGGCCGAAATCGACGTCGCCTTCATGAGTGGCGCGCTGAAGGGCCGCTGGCTGGAGATCGCCGGCTGCGGCATGGTGCATCCCAACGTGCTGCGCATTGCCGGCATCGATCCGGAAAAATACACCGGCTTCGCCTTCGGCTTCGGTCCGGACCGCCTGACCATGCTGCGGTATGGCGTCAATGACCTCCGCCTGTTCTTCGAAGGCGATCTGCGTTTCCTGCGCCAGTTCGCCTGATCCACTTTTCGAGACAAGCCCATGAAATTCTCCGAATCCTGGTTGCGTACCCTCGTCGATCCCAAGCTGACGAGCGAGGAACTCTCCCATCTGCTGACCATGGCCGGCCTCGAAGTCGAGGAACTCGATCCGGTCGCCCCGGCCTTCGACAGCGTCGTCGTCGCGCACGTGCTGGAAGTCGTCAAGCATCCCGACGCCGACCGCCTGAATGTCTGCCAGGTCGATACCGGCAGCGGTACGCCGACGACCATCGTTTGCGGTGCCCCTAACGTCGCCGTCGGCCTCAAGGTGCCGTGCGCGCTGCCCGGCGCCCAACTGCCCGGCGATTTCACGATCAAGATCGCCAAGGTGCGCGGCATTGAATCCTCGGGCATGCTGTGCTCGGCCAAGGAACTCGGCATCGCCGAAGAGGCGTCCGGCCTGCTGATCCTGCCGGCTGACGCGCCGGTTGGGCAGAGCATCCGCCAGTATCTGGAACTCGACGACAACGTCTTCGAAATCAAGCTGACGCCGAACCGTGCCGACTGCCTGTCCTTGCAGGGCATCGCCCGCGAAGTCGGCGCCATTACCGGTGCAGCCACGTCGCTGCCGCAAGTCGCTGCAGTGCCGGCCAGCATTGCCGATACGCGCGCCGTCGTGCTCGATGCTCAGGCCGCTTGTCCGCTGTACTACGGACGTATCGTCAAGAACGTGGACGCCAAGGCGCCGACCCCCGAATGGATGAAGCGCCGTCTGGAGCGCAGCGGCATCCGTGCCATTTCCGCGCTGGTCGATATCACCAATTACGTGATGCTCGAACTCGGCCAACCGCTGCATGCTTTCGACAACACACGCCTGGAAGGTGCCGTGCATGCCCGCATGGCCAAGCCGGAAGAAAAGCTACTGCTGCTCAACGAGCAGACCATCGCCGTCGATGCCGATGTGCTGATGATTGCCGATGAAGCCAAGCCCCTGGCCATGGCCGGGATCATGGGAGGCGAGGAGAGCGGCATCACCCTCGAGACGACCGAACTCTTCCTGGAGTCAGCCTTCTTTGCCCCGAAGGCGATTGCCGGCCGCGCCCGTCGCTACGGTTTCGCTTCGGACGCCTCGCACCGCTTCGAGCGCGGTGTCGATTTCGGCGGCACGCGTGCCGCCATCGAGCGCGCCACGCAATTGATTCTCGAAATCTGCGGCGGCCAAGCTGGTCCAGTGGTCGAAGCCAAGGCCGAATTGCCGGCCAGAACGCCGGTTCGCCTGCGTACGGCGCGTGCCGAGAAGGTCCTCGGCCTGGCGCTGGGCGCCGAGCGCATTGCCGGCCTGTTCAAGGGACTGGCCCTTTCCTTCGTGCAGCAGGGCGACGATTTCCTGGTGACGCCGCCGTCCTGGCGTTTCGACATGGAAATCGAGGAAGACCTGATCGAGGAAATTGCCCGTCTCTACGGCTACGACAACATCCCGTCGCCGGCACCGCGCGGCCGCATGGAAATGATGGTGCAGCCCGAGGCGCAGCGCCCGGCCTACCGCGTCCGCCAGATGCTGGCTGATCGCGGCTATCAGGAAGTGGTGAACTACGCTTTTGTCGAAGAGGCCTGGGAGGCTGATTTCGCGGCGAGAACCGACGAGGCCGACCTGATTCGCCTGGCCAATCCGATTGCCAGTCAGATGGCCGTCATGCGCTCCAACCTGTTTGGTGGCCTGATTTCCAACCTGGTCACCAACCTGAAGCGCAAGCAGAGCCGTGTCCGTTTGTTCGAGGTTGGACGTACTTTCCATCGTGATGCCGCGGCGCATCCGGCTACCGGCTTCCACCAACCGTGGAAACTCGCGGGCCTGGCTTTCGGTGGTGCGCTGCCGGAAGGCTGGGGCGCAGGTTCACGCAAGGTCGATTTTTACGACGTTAAGGGCGATCTCGAAGCGCTTCTGGCGCCGGCTGCCCTGCGTTTCGAAAAGCTGGCTCATCCGGCGCTGCATCCGGGTCGCGCGGCTCGCATCCTTCTGGATGGTCAGGAAATCGGGTGCATTGGCGAGCTCCATCCGGAATGGGTGCAGAAATACGATCTGCCGCAGGCTCCGGTGCTATTCGAACTCGACTTTTCGGCTATGAAATCGGTCCGAGTGCCGGCTTATGCCGAAGTCTCCAAATTCCCGCAGGTGGTACGCGACCTCGCTATTGTCGTTGATCAAAACGTCTCCTTGCAGACCCTGATCGACGGACTGAAAGGTCAAATTTCTGGGCTTGTTCAGGACATCCAATTGTTCGATGTGTACGTCGGCAAGGGGGTCCCGGAAAACAAAAAAAGTCTTGCTTTCCGTATAGTTATGCAAGATACTCAACGCACTTTGCAAGATTCGGAAGTTGATGCTGCAATGCAGCAGCTGGTGTCCTGTTTCGAACAGGCATTCGGTGCTCAACTGCGTGCCTGACGGAACAATAACGATGACGCTGACAAAAGCCGAACTCGCCGACCTGTTGTTTGAAAAAGTGGGCCTCAACAAGCGGGAGGCCAAGGACATGGTTGAGGCTTTCTTCGAAGAAATCCGTAATGCGCTGGAAACCGGGGATGGCGTCAAGCTGTCCGGTTTCGGCAATTTTCAATTGCGCGACAAGCCGCAACGCCCGGGGCGCAACCCCAAGACCGGCCAGGAAATCCCCATTACGGCACGTCGTGTCGTGACCTTCCATGCCAGCCAGAAACTCAAATCGGATGTTGAATTAGCCTTCGATGGAACCGCGGCATAAAACTGCGGGCGGCGATGAATTGCCGCCGATCCCCGCCAAACGCTACTTCACGATCGGTGAGGTCAGCGAGTTGTGCGGCGTCAAACCTCATGTGCTGCGCTATTGGGAGCAGGAATTCAACCAGCTGAAGCCGGTCAAGCGGCGGGGTAACCGTCGCTATTACCAGCATCATGAAGTGCTGCTGGTGCGCCGGATTCGCGAGCTTCTTTACAATCAGGGCTTTACGATCAGTGGTGCCCGCAACAGGCTGGACGAAGGCGGTGCGGTCGAAGTGGCTGCGGTCGATGTTCCGGAAGCTGCGAAGATGCCGGGTGGCCTGCGCGGTGAATTGAAATCCATTATTGATATGTTGCAGCTGTGAAAACGGCTGAGTTTCAGATATAATGCAGGGCTCGTGTCGGGGCGTAGCGCAGCCTGGTAGCGCACTTGCATGGGGTGCAAGGGGTCGCGAGTTCGAATCCCGCCGCCCCGACCAAATTAATTAACCGGCCTTGGCCGGTTTTTTAATTTATAGCGTTGAAAAATATATTGGGACAAATTAAATTATCGCTACAGTTTAATTAAGGAGGTAATCATGGATTTGTCTAATTTGAACGTTTCCCAGTTGCGCGATTTGCAGCAACAGATTCCGGCCGAAATTAAACGCCGTGAAGCCCAGGAAAAAGTTAATGTCCTGAATGAACTGCGCGCATTCGCCAAATCCCGCGGTTATGCCATTGAGGAATTGTTGGCCAAGGAAGCGAAGGTAAAAGTCCCTTCGGGTAACAAGGTCAAAGTCAAATATCGCCATCCCGAAAATGCCGAACTGGAATGGACCGGTCGCGGTCGTAAACCCAAATGGGTCGAGGCGTGGTTGGGCGATGGTAAAACTCTGGAAAGCCTGTTGGTTTGATTTATGCGTATTCTGCTGAGTAACGATGACGGTTATTTCGCGCCAGGGCTCAGTGCTCTGGCCGATACCTTGGGCGACCTGGGCGAGTTGGTTGTCGTTGCTCCGGAACAGAATCGCAGTGGCGCCAGCAATTCGCTGACCCTGGACCGGCCGCTGCATTTGAAAAAGGCGGCGAACGGGTTTCATTTTGTGAACGGCACGCCTACCGATTGCGTCCATTTGGCAGTTACCGGGATGCTGGGCAGCTTGCCGGATATTATCGTTTCCGGAATAAATAATGGTGCCAACATGGGGGACGATACGATTTATTCCGGGACCGTGGCTGCTGCAACCGAAGGGTATTTGCTGGGTATTCCGTCGATTGCCATTTCGCTGACCAGTTTCGAAGGCAGGAATTTCGCGTCGGCCGGATTGGTGGCGCGGCAATTGGTCGAGCGCTTTATTCGGCAACCGATGAAAGTCCCGGTCTTACTCAATGTGAATGTTCCCGATATTCCCTATTCCGAATTGCAGGGAACCGAAGTGACGCGTCTCGGGCGGCGCCACAAGGCGGAGCCGGTCGTCAAGACGGTGTCGCCACGCAACGAAACGCTTTATTGGATCGGGGCAGCCGGCGCAGCAGCCGATGCCGGGCCGGGAACGGACTTCAATGCCGTCGAGCGGGGCTGCGTGTCGATCACGCCGCTGCAGATCGATCTGACGCATTCGGCGCAGGTGCCTGCCATTATCAAGTGGATGGAGTGAGTCACACGGTGTTGCACGGCATTGGCATGACTTCGCAGCGTACCCGGGCGCGCATGATCGAACGGCTGCGCGAAAAAGGCATACGCAACGAGGCGGTCCTCAAAGCCATGGCGGCGGTGCCGCGTCATGTCTTCGTCGAGGAAGCTCTGGCTTCGCGGGCCTACGAGGACACCGCCCTGCCGCTCGGCATGGGGCAGACGATTTCGCAGCCGTATGTCGTCGCCCGCATGATCGAACTGTTGCTCAATGGCCGGAAAACCTTGGGCAAGACGCTGGAAATCGGTGCCGGCTGCGGCTACCAGGCCGCCGTTCTGGCGCAGCTGACCAACGAGGTGTATGCCGTCGAACGTCTGGGGCCGCTGCTGGAAAAGGCCAAGGCCAACATGCGGACCTTGCAGCAATTCAACGTCCGACTGAAACATGCCGATGGGCAGTTCGGATTGCCGGAGGCGGGACCGTTCGACAGCATCATCGTTGCCGCCGCCGGTACGCAGGTGCCGCCGGCCTTGCTGCAGCAACTGGCACCCGGCGGCCGTCTGGTCTTGCCAGTAGGGGCTGGAGAGCAGTATCTTAGTTTCATCGAACATACGGCGCAGGGATATGTCGAAACCCGGCTCGACGCCGTACGCTTTGTCCCGCTACTGTCAGGAACACAATGATTCGTCTCGTCGCTGTACTCTTCCCGGCTGCGTTGCTGGCGGGCTGTCTCTCCCAGCAACCGGCGCCGACCGTGGATCGGGCAGGTACGGCTACGCCGCGTTCGACCGCTGCAGCACAGCCGGTCGGCCCGGGCTATTACACCGTCAAGCGCGGCGATACCTTGTATCGCATTGCCCTGGATAACGGCCAGGATCACCGCGATATCGCGGCCTGGAACAATATCGCCAATCCGTCGGCCATCAAGGAGGGGCAGGTTTTGCGGGTGATTCCGCCGGGTGCGGCCGAGCCGGTAGATGGTGCGGTTAGCAAGCCGATTGCGACGGGTTCCGGTGTCGAGACGCGTTCGCTCGACCAGCCGGCAGGTATGCCGCCCGCCAGTTCCGGCAGCGTGAAGCGCGAACCGCGGGTGGGCAAGGAGCCGTATTCGGATGAAGCCTATGCCCGACTGAATAAGCAGGCCGAGCCGGTCAAGCCAGTCGAAGCCAAGCCGGAAGCGAAGCCCGAGGCACCGACTCCGCCCGCTGCACCGGCGGTCGCTGCTGGTCCGGACGATGTGGCCTGGATGTGGCCGAGTACGGCCAAGGTGACCGTGCCGTACAGCGACTCCGGCAACAAGGGGCTGGATTTCGCCGGCAAGGCGGGCGACCCGGTCCTGGCCGCCGGGGATGGCAAGGTCGTCTATGCCGGGAGCGGCCTGCGCGGCTTTGGCGAGCTGGTGATCGTCAAGCACAACACCACCTTCCTGTCGGCTTATGCCCACAACCGCAAGATACTGGTCAAGGAAGGGCAGCAGGTCAGCCGTGGTCAGAAGATCGCGGAAATGGGTAATACCGATGCCGAATCGGTCAAGCTGCACTTTGAAATTCGCCGGCAAGGCAAGCCGGTCGATCCCTCCGGGTATTTACCGAAACGATGAGCACCAGCGGCGACAGCATGGAGGACGATTTCGAGGGGCAGCCCGATGAATCCCTGCTGCCGCCGGAACCGGAGGTCGTGGCGCCGGAATTCGAGTTGCTTGAGGACGTCACCCAGCTTTACCTGACCGAAATCGGCGCCAAGCCGCTGCTGACGCCGGAAGAGGAGCTGGCAACCTCGCGCCTAGTGCGCCAGGGCGATTTTGCCGCCCGCCAGCGCATGATCGAGCACAATCTGCGGCTGGTCGTGAATATCGCCAAGCATTACCTGAACCGCGGCATTCCCTTGCTCGATCTGGTTGAGGAAGGCAATCTCGGACTGATTCATGCGCTGGAAAAGTTCGATCCGGAGCGCGGCTTCCGGTTTTCGACCTATGCCACCTGGTGGATACGCCAGAATATCGAGCGCGGCATCATGAACCAGTCGCGCACCATCCGGCTGCCGGTTCATATCGTCAAGGAAATCAATGTCGTGCTGCGCGCCATGCGGCACCTGGAATCGGCTGACAAGCGCGACTCGACGGTGGAGCGCATCGCCGCGCTGATCGACCGGCCGGTCGACGACGTCCGGCGCATCCTGTCGCTCAACGAACACATCGCGTCGCTCGATGCACCGCTGGAAATCGATCCCAATCACACCATCGGCGAGGTCATCGCCGACGACAGCGGGGCCGACCCGGAATCCCTGTTGCAGGAAAGCGAAATCGGTTCGCTGGTCGATGACTGGTTGGAGCAGCTGTCGGAGCGCCAGCGCTCGGTGATCGAACGCCGCTACGGCCTCAACGGAGCGGACGTGGCAACGCTGGACGCCATTGCCACCGACCTCGGGCTGACCCGCGAACGGGTCCGCCAGATCCAGATCGAAGGATTGGATCGTCTGCGCAAGATCATCAAGCGCGGCAATATCTCCCGCGACTCTCTGTTGTAGCCGGCAGCTGGACACACAGCCGGTTGCGGATTTCTTCGCCGAGCTGGAAAACCGACATCGCGTAGAAGCTCGAGCGGTTGTAGCGGGTAATTACATAGAAGTTCTCGAAACCAAGCCAGTATTCGGTGTCCTTGCCCGGCGATACCAGATCGATCAGCGCCACCGTGCCTTGCGGGTCGGTGTCGGCCCGCACACCTTTGCTGGCGAGGTCGGCAACCTTCAGGCTGGGGCGGAGGCCGGTCTGGAGCAGCGTCGGGTCTAGCTCGCCGTTAGTTGCCGCCGGCACGGCAATGGCTTGCCCGGCCTGCCAGCCGTGCTGCTCGAGAAAACGGCCGACGCTGCCGATGGCGTCGTCGACGCTGTTGCCGAGATCGACGCGCTGGTCGCCATCGAAGTCGACGGCATAGCGTCGTTGGCTGCCCGGCATGAATTGCGGGATACCGATGGCGCCGGCGAAGGAACCCTTGACGGTGAGCGGGTCGAGGCCGTTCTCGCGGGAAAGGAGCAGGAACTGCTCCAGTTCGGTGCGGAAAAATTCGGCGCGCTGCGGGTATTTGAAGGCGAGCGTGGCGAGCGCTTCGAGCACGCGGAAGCCGCCGGTATTGCGGCCATATTCCGTTTCGACGCCGATGATGGCGACGATGATTTCCGGCGGCACGCCATACAGGGCGCTGGCCTTGACCAGGGCTCCCTCGTTTTCCTGCCAGAAGCGCACGCCGCCGTCGATGCGGCGGTCGTTCAGGAAGCGCGGCCGATAGCGTTCCCATGAACGTTGCAGGGGCGAGGTCGGCGGCTTGATCAGTTGCAGAACCTTGGCATTGGGCCGGGTCTGGGCGAACTGGCCGAGCAGGGTGTCGGCATTGAAACCGTGGCGCTGCTCCAGGTCGCGGGCGAAGTCGATTACCGCCGGGTCGTCGGCAAAGCTGGCGGGCGGCGTGGCCGCGTGGCCGAGGCCGGTGATGCAGGCAAGGAGGAGTGCAGCAAGGGCGTTCTTGGGGATCGCGTTCATCATCTCAGTTGCGCGACGGCTTCGCGCAGGGAGCTCAGGTCGTTATTGGATTTGCCGTAGCGCGCCTGCAGATAGGCGTCGACGACGTTCTGGAAGGATTCAGCGAGGTCCGGGCATTGTTCCCGCACCCGCTGCGCCAATGCCGTCGGCGTTTCCCAGGGCGCGCAGTCTACCTGTCTTCGCGCCAGTTGGAGCAGCGCTTTTTGCCAAAGTTGCAGGGCGGGGTCGGTACGTGGTCGTTGATACAGCGTCCACGCCATCATGGTCGCGACGAGCAGGCTGCACGCGATGCCGAGCAGCGTCGCCAGGCTGCGCCAGTCGGTATCTGGGAGGCCAAGGCGAGAGAGTAACTCGCGCTGCCGTTGCGGATCGTAGCCGAGGATATGCTGGTTCCACGCGTTATTGACTGCCTCCCAGCGGTAGCGCAGGGTGCGCAGCCAGTCAGCGCGCCATTGCACGAGGGCGGGTAGCGGTTCACCGAAGGGTAGCGCGTCGGCGATGCCGGTTTCGATGCGGGCCGGCGAGACGGCAGCGGTCGGATCGACGCGCACCCAGCCCTGGCCGTCGAGCCAGACCTCGGCCCAGGCGTGGGCGTCGGATTGCCTGACCACGAGGTAAGCGTCGAGCGGGTTGAATTCGCCGCCCTGATAGCCGCTGACGACGCGGGCGGGAATGCCGGCGGCCCGCATCAGGAACACGAAGGCGCCAGCGTAGTGTTCGCAGAAACCGCGCTTGCTCCTGAACAGGAATTCGTCGATGCCGTTGTCGCCGAGTAGCGGCGGTTGCAGGGTGTAGGTGAATTCGGCAGCGAACAGCGCCAGCGCCTTGCCGATAATGGCCCGCGGGCGGCTGTCGCTGTCCCGCCAGCGTTGGGCGAGGGCGTGCGCTTCGGGGTTGGCGTTGCGTGGCAGCGTCAGGTTGCGGCGGAGGATGCGGGGATCTTCGCTGGCGTTGTAGCGGTAGTCGAGGCTGGCGGCCAGCTGGAAACGCTGCCGTTCGGTGACCGGCAGACGTTGCACGGTCGCCAGGGTGCTGTTCAGCGTCAGGCCTTCCGGCAACTGGACGGGGGCGTCCAGGGCCAGTATCCAGTGTTGGTTGTGCGGCTCCAGGGTCAGTTCATAGCGGACGGGGGACGACAGGCTTTCCACGGTGGTCGCCGTGTTCCGGCTGATCGGTGGGCGCCAGATCGTGCCATCGAACTCCTCCATGACCGGGCCGCGCCAGTAGAGCTTGTGCTTGGGTGGCGCCGCTTCGGCGAACCGTGCCCGGAAGGCGATTTCGGCGCTCTGCACCAGGCTCGAAATGCTGCCGGGCGACATGGTGTCCGACAGGCCGGTCTTGCCGGCGTGGGCATCCGAGGGCAAGCCCCACAGCGGGCCGGATATCCGGGGGAACAGAAGATAGAGCACCAGCATGAAAGGGATGGCCTGCAGGCAAAGGCCGGCGGCATAACGCAAAGTCGCCTTGGTCGTACTTGCCGGCCCACCATGCAGGCGAACCAGGGTGGCGGTGACCAGCCACAGCGCGAACAGCAGCCAGAGGCCGGTCGGAATGCTTTGCGAATAGAGGTAGTGGGTGAGGAGGAGGAAATAACCGAGGACGACGACGACCATGGCGTCGCGCCGCGATTTCAGTTCGAGCAGTTTCATCGCCATGAATACAACCAGCATGGCGACCCCGGCGTCCCGACCGAATAGGGTGCGGAATTCGATCAGGATGCCGCTACAGGCAGCGACCACCAGCAGGAGCAGAATCCAGCGGCTGGGCAGGCGTTCGTCTTTCCGCCACAGGTGGAACGCCCACAGCATCAGCAGCCCGGCCAAGGCGCTCAGCCAGTACCCCTGATGCGCGACGTGCGGTGCGGTGGTGGCCAGGGCGCAGACAAATAGCCAGGGCGTCGCGTGCCGGTCGAGGGCCTGGCGGGCAGGAGTGCTCATGGCTGAAACAGGGCAAGTGCTTCGAGGCAGCGCCGGCGGTGCAGGTCACCGCTGGCCGGGGGGAGGGCCAGGCCGGGCAGGCGCAGGCCGTAGCGCGTGCGCTCCGCCTCGGCGGCCAGGATCCAGCCGGTCAGCACGCCCAGGCGGCTGTCGGTCGGGAGCGCCGGGTCGGTCAACTGCCAGTCGACGATCAATTCGCTCTCGGCCCCGCCGGCGAATTCCTTGACCAGCAATGGGCCTTCTCCGCCATTTCGGGCACTGGCCTTCCAGGCGACGTGGCGCAGGGAGTCGGCGGGTTGCCTGGTGCGGAAGCCGGCAAAGTCTTCCTGGCCACCTTCACCGTGTCGCATGCTGTTGTTGTGAGCGGGCGTGGTCACCGGCAAGGGGGCCGCTATCGGCTGCGGATAGACCAGGCAGCGCATCTCGGGCTGCAGGTAGGCCCAGGCGGTGAACAGGCCGAGCGGATAACGGGTCGACAGGCGGACGCGTGGCAATGGCAGCCAGCCGCGTTGGCCGGCCTGCAGCGGTACGCGGATTCGCGTCTGATCCAGGCTGTCGATGGCGGTTTCGACCGGGAGCCCGGCTTGGGCGGCCAGTTCGAGCGCAAGGCGCGGTGCGCGGCGGTCGTTGTCGAGGGCGAGCGGAAAGAAGGCGGTTTGCCCGGCAAAGACCGGCTCGCAGTGTCCAGGCGTGATGACGAGGCCGAACAGGTTGCGGAAGGTGTGGATCATGCCGGCGATGCCGAGCCCTGCGAGCAGGAAGACCAGGGCGTGGCCGAGCGCCAGGTTGTAATTGATGGCGCCGAGCAGCATGACGACCAGGGCCAGCGCAAAGAGCAGCCCGCCGCGCGAGGGCACGATGAAAATGCGGCGCTGGCCCAGGCGGAGCGGCGCCGTTCCATCGCTGCGCCAGCGAAATAGGTATTGCTTGAAACGGGCAATGAGGCGCACGGCTCAGGGGATGGCGACGCTGCGGATCAGGCGGGTGATGTCCTCGATCTGCGCATTGCTGCCTTGCTGGGCGGTACGCAGGCGATGGCGGGCGACGGCCGGCAGGACGGCTTGCACGTCGTCCGGAACGACCATGTTGCGCCCGTCGAGCCATGCCCAGGCGCGGGCCGCCGAGAGCAGGGCGAGGCCGGCGCGCGGCGACAGCCCGTGCTGGAAGGCCGGATCGTGCCGGGTGGCTTCGAGCAACGCCTGTACATAATCGATGAGCGGGGCGGCAGTGTGCACGGCGGCGACTTCGTGCTGGATGGCAGGCAGGTCTTGCGGTGACAACAGGCACGGCAGTTCGTTGGCCGGGTTGCGTTGACTGCCGGTTGCCAGCAAGGCGCGTTCGGCCATGCGGTCCGGGTAGCCCAGTTCGATGCGCATTAAGAAACGGTCGAGTTGCGATTCGGGTAGCGGGAAGGTACCGATCTGGTGCGCCGGATTCTGCGTGGCGATGACGAAGAAGGGATGCGGCAGCGGGCGGGTCTGCCCTTCGGCCGTGACCTGTCCTTCCTCCATGGCTTCAAGCAGGGCGCTTTGCGTTTTGGGCGTGGCGCGGTTGATTTCGTCGGCCAGCACAAGCTGCGCGAAAACAGGGCCGGGCAGGAAGCGGAATTCGCTCGTGTCGCGCTCGAAGATCGAAACGCCGGTTATGTCGGCCGGCAGCAGATCGCTGGTGAACTGGATGCGCGAGAACTGCAGGCCGAGCAGGCGAGCCAGCGCATGGGCCAGCGTCGTCTTGCCCATGCCGGGCAAGTCTTCGATCAGCAAGTGGCCGTTGGCGAGCAGGCAGGTCAGGGCCAACCGGATTTCCGTGCTCTTGCCGAAAATGATCTGTCCGGCGTGTTGCAGAATCTGCTCGAATGGCCGGGGCGGTCCGGAATGAAGCGAAGGTTTGGTTTTTAGCATCGTCCATGTCTGCCGTTGCGGTGTTAACAGATTCTAATGCTTGAAGCCCCCGATAAATTGGGACGATAATGGCATTTCGACGTGCGCCGCTTCGAGCGCCGGTTCGTAGAGAGAGAACAAGTGACGACCACTGCCTTCATCACCCATCGCGACTGCCAGTTGCACGATATGGGTTCGCACCATCCGGAATGCCCGCAACGTCTCACCGCCATCAACGACCATCTCATTGCTCAAGGCATCGACGCCTATTTCGTCTATTACGACGCGCCACTGGCGACCTTCGAACAATTGCTGCGCGTCCATCCCGCTTCTCATCTCGAACGCATCAAGCGGGCGGCGCCCGAAATGGGCGTGGTTCATCTCGATCCCGATACCGCAATGAATCCGCATACCTGGCAGGCGGCGCTGCGTTCGGCCGGTGCCGGTTGCCTGGCCGTCGATCTGGTCATGAAAGGCGAAATCGAGAACGCTTTCTGCTCGGTACGCCCGCCCGGTCACCACTGCGAGAAGGCCACCCCGATGGGCTTCTGTTTCTTCAACAACATCGCAGTTGCCGCCATGCATGCCATCAAGGCGCATGGCCTGGAGCGCGTCGCCATCATCGACTTCGATGTGCACCACGGCAACGGTACCGAGGACTGCTTTGCCGGTGACGAACGTGTGCTGATGTGCAGCATCTTCCAGCATCCCTTCTACCCGTACAGCGGAACCGACAAGCCGGCCGCCAACATGTGCAACGTGCCGCTGGCTGCCGGCAGCGGCGGCGAGGAATTCCGCGATGCCGTGCTGCAGGTATGGACGCCGCGCCTCAAGGAATTCAAGCCGCAAATCATCCTCATTTCCGCCGGCTTCGACGCCCACTACGAGGATGACATGGGCGGCCTCAAGCTGCTCGAGAAGGACTATGCCTGGGCGACCGATCATCTGAAGAAGCTGGCCGCCGAAATGTGCGACAAGCGTATCGTCTCGATCCTGGAAGGCGGTTATGTGATGACCTCGCTGGCCCGCAGCGTCGGGGTACACCTGCGTTCGCTGGCCGATCTGTAAGCCTTATTCCTTTAGGAAAAAGCCGGGCTGGGTTAAAATCCAGCCTCTTTTTCATGTTGCAACGTTTAACCGGATAAATCCATGGCGTTGATTGTTCAAAAATACGGCGGCACGTCGGTCGGTAACCCCGAGCGCATCAAGAACGTTGCCAAGCGCGTTGCCAAGTTCCACGCGCAGGGCCACCAGGTCGTGGTGGTCGTTTCCGCAATGAGCGGCGAAACCAACAAGCTGATCGCACTGGCCAAGGAAATTCAGGCCAACCCCGATCCGCGCGAACTGGATCAAATCTGCTCCACCGGCGAACAGGTCACCATCGGCCTGCTGTCGATGGCGCTGAAGGCCATCGGCGTCCCGGCCCGTAGCTACACCGGCGGCCAGGTCAAAGTGCTGACTGACAGCACCTTCACCAAGGCGCGCATCCTGTCGATCGACGAATCCAACATGCGTGCCGACCTCGATGCCGGCAAGGTCGTGGTCGTCGCCGGCTTCCAGGGCGTCGATGCCAACGGCAACATCACCACGCTCGGCCGTGGCGGTTCCGACACCTCGGGCGTTGCCCTGGCGGCCGCGCTGAAGGCCGACGAGTGCCAGATCTACACCGACGTCGATGGCGTCTACACGACCGATCCGCGCGTCGTGCCGGAAGCCAAGAAGCTCGATACCATCACCTTCGAGGAAATGCTGGAAATGGCCAGCCTCGGTTCCAAGGTGCTGCAGATCCGCTCGGTCGAATTCGCCGGCAAGTACAAGGTCAAACTGCGCGTTCTTTCCAGCTTCCAGGACGAAGGGGAAGGCACGCTGATCACTGTTGAGGAAGACAAGAACATGGAACAACCGATCATCTCCGGTATCGCCTTCAATCGCGACGAAGCCAAGCTGACCATGCTCGGCGTTCCGGATACCCCGGGCATTGCCTATCAAATTCTCGGTGCCATCGCCGACGCCAATATCGACGTCGACATGATCATCCAGAACGTCGGCCATGACGGCACGACCGATTTCTCCTTCACCGTCAATCGCGGCGATTTCGCCAAGGCCCAGGCTATCCTTGAAACCGTCAAGGCCACGCTGGGTGCCCGTGAAATCACTGGCGACAACAAGATCTGCAAGGTCTCGGCCGTCGGCGTCGGCATGCGTTCCCACCCGGGCGTCGCTTCCAAGATGTTCAAGGCCCTGGCTGATGAAGGCATCAACATCCAGATGATCTCGACCTCCGAGATTAAGATTTCTGTCGTTCTCGACGAAAAGTATCTGGAACTGGCCGTGCGCGTTCTGCACCGCACCTTCGGTCTCGATCAGTAAGGTTTGACCAAAGGGCGCGGAGCCTATATCATCCGCGCCTCGTTGTAGCGGGACTGGAGACGTGGCCGAGAGGTCGAAGGCACTCCCCTGCTAAGGGAGCATGCGGCCAAAAACTGCATCGAGGGTTCGAATCCCTCCGTCTCCGCCAGTGCTGCAACAGCAAACAAGCGTCCTCCGGGACGCTTTTTTGTTTTCAAGGTTGGGAAGTGCCCCGCAGGGTGGCTGCGTATTTCCGCTTTTCTGCGGTGCTGAGGCGCTTGATCCGGTATTCGGCCTTCGATGCCGACGAGCGGTCGGGGTGAATCTCGAAACCGAGCAAACGAGCGGGCGGATGGGATCGGGTGTAGCGGGCGCCACTGCCGCTGCAGTGGGCTGCGTAGCGCGCTTCGACATCGACGGTGATGCCGGTATAGAGGCTGCCGTCCGTACATTCGATCATGTACAGGAACCAGGCGCTACTTTTCATGGCTGGGAGCGCGGCTCAGGGCCTGCCGGATACGTTCGACGGTTCGCTCGGGCGGCGCCTTGGTCGATACCTCCAGCCCGAGGTTGCGAGCGATGGCATTGACCTTGGCGGCATTGAGCGGAATACCGCCCCGGTCGATGGCGGCGATGAGGTTCCGGGCGCGATCGTAATCGTCGAGCAGTGTCGGCGGGCGAAAAAATCGGGCCGCAAGGCGGGCAAATAATCCGGGGCGGCGGTGTGATCCCATACACTGGCGTCTGTCGAAAACGGGAAGGATACAGGGATGCATGGATTGACGTCGAACGATCGTGGCGGAGTACGGCACGATGAGTGACGTGACCTTCAATCGCCGCCAGATTGCCGACAGTGAACTCCCGGTTTTTCAAGGGGTATCGTTGGCCGATATCATCCTGGTCGATAGCGTTGACAAGGTCGCGGCAGCGCAGGCGACCCTGCTGGCTTCGCCGGTTCTTGGTTTCGACACGGAATCGAAGCCGACCTTTCGCAAGGGCGAGGTTTCGACCGGGCCGCATCTGGTGCAACTGGCCACCGACGAACGGGTGTACCTGTTTCCCGTTTCGTTCGAGGCGAATCATGCGGCCTTGCGGCAGATACTGGCCGCCCGGAATGTCATCAAGGCCGGCTTCGGCCTAGGCAACGACCGCAGTGCCTTGCGCTCGCGTCTGGATATCGAACTGAACAATGTGCTCGACCTCGGCGAGGTGCTGCGCGGCCCCGGGCATCGCGGAACGGTGGGGGCCAAGGTCGCTGTGGCGCATTATTTCAGCGAGAAACTGATCAAGTCGAAAAGGGTGGGCACCAGCAACTGGGCAAGTCGGCGGTTGGATGAGCGCCAGATGCTGTACGCCGCCAACGATGCCCATGTCGCCTTGCGGATTTACCATGCCTGGTTGCAGGATTCTTCCCGCCAGGCCCGGCCCGCTGCCATCGTCTCTCCCCCACAGGAAAAACCATGATCGATTCGCTGCCCGAACTCTCGCTGCTGGAAACCCGCATACTCGGAACGCTGGTCGAAAAGCAGCGCACCGTTCCCGATACCTATCCATTATCGGTCAATGCGCTGCAAGCCGGCTGCAACCAGAAAACCAGCCGCAACCCGGTGATGGAGACCAGCGAGGCCGAAATTCTGGTGGCGCTCGACACCCTGAAAGACCATGGTCTGGTGCGCGAGGTCAGCGGCAGCCGGGTCAGCCGCTTCGAGCATCAAGTCGAAAAGATGCTTGGCGTGCCGACCCAGGCCTCCGCCCTGCTCACCGTACTGATGCTGCGCGGGCCACAGACCGCCGGCGAACTGCGGCTGAATTGCGAGCGCCTGCATCGTTTTGCCGATATCTCGTCGGTCGAGGCTTTCTTGGAGGAGCTGGCTGGTAGGAATTGTGGTGCTTTGGTGGTCGAGTTGCCGCGCCTGCCAGGCGCCCGCGAGAATCGCTGGATGCATTTGTTGAGCGGGCAGTCGACGGTCGACTCTGTTGTCGCCGCTGGAAAGTCAGTTGCGGTATCCGGATCGGAAATCGCCGAACTGCAGACGCGTATTGCTGCCTTGGAGGTCGAAGTTTCGGAATTGCGCAGGCTGATATTGGAAAGAACTGGGGAGTAATTGTCCTGCAAGCTCGTTTTAGGGTCGGTGTTTTTTCATATCACGCTTATATAGGGCGCGCGGGTGCCGGATAATAGCGGTTTGGTGATCGCAACTGGATTCACGCTATTGTTTTGTCGTACGACAGAGAGGAAGTCATGATTCTCGTAACTGGCGCAGCCGGCTTCATCGGCAGCAATTTCGTTCTTGATTGGCTGGCTCAGTCCGATGAAACAGTCGTTAATCTGGATGCTTTGACCTATGCGGGCAATCTGGAGAACCTGGTATCGCTTGAAGGCGATGTGCGCCATATTTTCGTCAAGGGCGATATCGCTGATTTCGGTCTGGTTGCAGGCCTGTTCGCAAAGCACAAGCCGCGTGCAGTGGTGAATTTTGCAGCGGAGTCACACGTGGATCGCAGTATCCACGGCCCGGAGGACTTCATTCAGACCAATATTGTCGGCACTTTTCGCCTGCTCGAGGCGGTACGGGCCTACTGGGGCGGGATGGAAGACGAGGAAAAGACGGGTTTTCGCTTTCTGCATGTGTCGACCGACGAGGTATACGGCTCGCTGGAAAAGGATGATCCCGCTTTCAGCGAAACTAACCGCTATGAGCCGAATAGCCCTTATTCAGCCAGCAAGGCGGCGAGCGATCATCTGGTGCGCGCCTATCACCATACCTATGGCCTGCCGGTGCTGACGACCAACTGTTCGAACAACTACGGTCCGTATCATTTTCCGGAAAAGTTGATTCCGCTAGTCATCCACAACGCGCTGGCCGGAAAACCGCTCCCTATCTACGGCGACGGCCAGCAGATTCGCGATTGGCTGTACGTCAAGGACCACTGCAGCGCCATCCGGCAGGTATTGGAAGCCGGCCGTCTGGGCGAGACTTATAACGTGGGTGGCTGGAATGAAAAGCCTAACCTGGAGGTCGTGCACACCCTCTGTGCCATCCTCGACGAACTCAGTCCGCGCGGAGATGGCAAACCGTACAGCGAGCAGATCACGTACGTGAAAGATCGACCGGGCCACGACCGCCGCTATGCCATCGATGCGACCAAGATTGAACGCGAACTGGGCTGGAAGCCGGCTGAAACTTTCGAGACCGGCATTCGCAAGACAGTTCGTTGGTATCTGGATAACCAGGACTGGGTGGCCAACGTGACGAGCGGCGCTTACCGCGAATGGCTAGACAAGCAGTACGGGGCGTGAGCATGCGGATTCTCCTTACCGGAAAGAATGGTCAGGTCGGTTTTGAGCTACAACGTGCGCTGGCGCCCTTGGGAGAAGTGATTGCGGTAGACCAGCACGATTGTGATTTGGCGAATCCGGATGCCATTCGCCAGTTGCTTGCAAGAGTGCAGCCAAACGTTATCGTGAACCCGGCGGCGTATACAGCAGTGGATAGAGCCGAGTCGGAGCGGGAACTGGCCCTGGCGATCAATGGGGGCGCTCCAGGGGTATTCGGCGATGAAGCGGCTCGGCGAGGGGCTCTGGTCGTTCATTACTCGACAGATTATGTTTTCGATGGCGTCAAGGACGGGGCGTATTCCGAAAATGATGTGCCCAATCCGCAAAGTGTGTACGGAAAGACCAAACTGGCTGGCGAGCAGGCGCTGCAAGCGAGCGGAGCGGATCACCTTATTTTCCGAACCAGTTGGGTGTTTGGCGCGCATGGTGGCAATTTTGCGAAGACCATGCTACGTCTTGCCGCCGAGCGTGACGGCCTGAAAGTCGTGGCCGACCAGTTCGGTGCTCCGACCTCAGCAGCGCTGCTGGCCGACGTGACGGCACAGGTATTGGGATGCTACAAGCGTGAGGGCGGGGCAGGTTTTCCATTTGGACTGTATCACCTGGTGGCTGGGGGCTATACCTCGTGGCATGAATACGCTCAGACCGTCGTGCGCGCAGCCTTGTCTGCAGGCAAGTCACTCAAATTGACTGCCGACCAGGTTCTACCGATTACGACTGCCGATTACCCATTGCCAGCTTCCCGGCCCAGCAATTCCCGCCTCGACACCCATCGTCTCCGCCAGACCTTTGGGCTGGAACTGCCTGTGTGGCAAAGTGGGTTGGACCATGTTTTGCAACAGATTCTCTGATTTAAGGACACATCATGCGTAAAGGCATCATTCTGGCCGGTGGTTCTGGCTCCCGCCTCTACCCGGTCACCTTGGCGGTTTCCAAACAGCTGCTGCCGATCCACGACAAGCCGATGATCTACTATCCGTTGACCACGCTGATGCTGGCCGGTATTCGCGACATTCTGATTATTTCCACACCGCAGGACACCCCGCGCTTTCAGCAATTGCTTGGCGATGGCAGCCAGTGGGGTCTCAATCTGCAATATGCAATCCAGCCCAGCCCGGATGGCTTGGCCCAGGCATTCATCATTGGCCGTCAATTTGTCGGTAATGGCGATAGTGCCCTGGTGCTTGGCGACAATATTTTCTACGGCCATGAGTTTGCCAACGACCTGCGCGCTGCCGATGCCCAACAAAGTGGGGCAACAGTCTTCGCTTATCACGTGCATGACCCCGAACGTTATGGGGTAGTTGAGTTCGATGGCGCCGGGCAGGCGATCAGCCTGGAAGAGAAGCCCAAGCTGCCTAAATCCAATTACGCGGTTACCGGCCTCTATTTCTACGATAACCAGGTGCTCGACATTGCTCGCGATCTCAAGCCGTCGCCTCGTGGCGAACTGGAGATCACGGATGTAAACCGCATCTATCTGGAACGCCAGCAATTGAATGTCCAAGTCATGGGCCGCGGCCACGCCTGGCTCGATACCGGTACGCATGAAAGCCTACTGGATGCCAGCCAGTTCATCGCCACCATCGAGAAACGTCAGGGCCTGAAAGTGGCCTGTCCGGAAGAGATAGCCTATCGTAAGGCTTGGCTTGATGCCGGGCAACTGGAAAAACTGGCGCAGCCGATGCTGAAGAATCCGTATGGCCAATACCTGATGAGCGTGCTCAGAGAGAAGGTATTCTGATGAAGGTCACATCTACCCAGATTCCAGATGTCCTGAGCATCGAACCTCGGGTCTTCGGTGACGATCGGGGATTCTTCTTTGAAAGCTTCAACCTGCGTGCCTTTCGCGAAGCGACTGGAATGAACGTCGATTTCGTCCAGGATAACCACTCCAAATCAGCCCGAAATGTCTTGCGTGGCTTGCATTATCAAGTCCAACACTCACAGGGAAAGCTGGTCCGGGTTGTACAGGGCGAGGTTTTTGATGTGGCGGTCGATATTCGCAAGGGTTCAAAAACCTACGGCCAGTGGGTCGGCAAAATTCTCTCGGCGGAAAACAAGACACAGCTATGGATCCCTGCTGGATTGGCCCATGGATTTGTCGTGCTTTCCGATACGGCGGAATTTCTCTACAAGACCACGGATTACTATGCGCCGGAACATGAGCGCTGCATCGCCTGGAATGACCCCGATCTGGCTATCGAGTGGCCCATCAATGGCAATCCTTTGCTGTCAGCCAAGGATGCTGCCGGTTCTGGCTTCCGAGATGCGGAGTAAGCGATATTGTGATCGCTCTGAGCGAATCGGGATTCAGCCGTGAGTTTTTCGGTAATGGAATTTGATCCCTTTCTTGTACTCGGCGTTGCCCGGGATTCCGATCCGGCCGACTGGAAGCGCGCCTATCGCCGGCTGGCCATGCGTTGGCATCCCGATCGCAATACCGATCCGCTGGCGACGGAGCGTTTCAAGGAAATCAATGCAGCATACGAGCAGCTAACGACCGCCGACGACCCCGAGGTCGTTGACGAAGATTACCGTGCCGAAGAGGCGCCAGAGAGCGAGCCGGAGCCGAGCGTGGAGAAGGCGGCGGATATTCGCCTGAATATTGAGGTTAGCCTCGAAGAGGGGGCGGTCGGGTGTCGCAAGGCGATTCACTATTCGCGCGGCAAGCCTTGTATAACCTGCGATGGCAGCGGCGAGGCGGGCATGTCGCGGACCCGTTTCTGCGATGACTGCCACGGTAGCGGCCGCGTCCATGATGCCAATCGCACCCTGGTGCGCTGCACAGCCTGCGGCGGGCGTGGCTTGTTCACCGAACGCATCTGCCCCGATTGCGGCGGCAGCGGTCGGGATGCCGACGACGTCAACCTGGAGATCACCATCCCGTCGGGTATGCTGCCGGGCGACGAACTGCGCCTGGTCGGGCAGGGTGAGCCGGGGGATGACGAACGGCAGGCGGGCGACCTGTATCTGACGCTGATCATCCGCTCGCACCCGCTCTACCAACTGAGCGGCCGCGACCTGCAATTCTCTATGCCGGTCAGCGCGCTGGCGATGATGGCCGGGGCTGAAATCGAGTTGCCGTCCCCGGGTGGCATTTTCGGGTATGCGCTGGAGGCAGGTGTCGTCGAGCGCCGCCATGTGTGCCTGCCGGGCAAGGGTTACCCGGGGCGGGGCAAGCATAAGGCGGGAGACATGCTGGTCGAACTGGTACCGCAATTTCCCCGCAAACTGAATGCCAAACAGCGCAAGCTGCTGTTGCAGGCCAATGCAGCCTTGCTCGACGATGCCACTGAGGCGATGCCCGAAATTGCCGACTGGCGGGCCGCCTATATAGCCAACTGAGTGGCCAATTGAGCGTCTCAGGGTTTCGGTGCCGGATCGAAGCCGAAGCGCATAGGGAGATCGCTTGAAGCGATCGACTGCAGGCGATGGGTGTGCCAGAAAATAGTGCCTGCGCCAGTGGTCATTAGCTCGATAAGGGCTGCTTCGCTGGCCGACCGGCCATCCTGATCACGGCATTCGGCGAGGAAACCGGCCAACTCGCGGTCATCGAGCATGCCGATGCCGAGAGCGGTCTCCAGCACGATGCTGCCTTCTTCGTCGAGGTAGATGCCTTGCACCGCATCGGCGGGCTGCCCGGTGTGGCTGACGAATCCGTCACCCTCGCGCCGAAATACCCACGGTGTTCTGACCAGAGTGACGAAAACCCGTTGCGGGCCGTTCTGCACGAACCAGCGGCCCGCCTCATCAGAACCATACTGTCGGTTCATGAAGTCGATCAGGCCACGGTGGGTGACACGTTCTCCCTGCAAGCGCCAATTGCCCCGCCGGTCGAGCGACAGCCAGTCGTAACAGGCGGGAACGTTGGGCCATTTGGCGATGGCGGAGAGATCAACGGTCATCAATCGGCTTAGGCTATGTTCCGGACAATTAAATCCACATGACCGCCTTTGGATAAATACATGGCGTTAGGGCATTCCTATGTTCGGTAATCGACACTGCGCAGTTCAAAGACAATTCTTTGCGCAAGTCGCTTGAATCGTCAGAACGTTACGGTAAGGCTAACAATCTTACCCTGAGTGCTTCTTTGATTCTCGATCAATGGCAAAAAATGGGACTCAGCGTGAAGGTCGAAAATGGTGGGTGGAGAGTCCGGCGAAAAAAGCGTTGTGCTGTGTTGCCGACGAATTGCTCTTGGCACCGAAAAGCGAACCGGTTAAAGCGCGATGCCGGAAATATGAGCGAACCTATTTCATGACATATGGTCGATACGTTTATCGTATCAACCGACAGATACGACTCCCTGCAGTCTGGAAATCCATAAAGGAAATATAGATGGCAGTTGTGGTTCGAAGCGATGCTTGGCAATCGTAACGATCCAGATGGAACGCAAGCTTCCAGATTGAATCTTCGGATTCCAGCCACGGAAAGCGAGCGAATCGATCAAAGGAGAAAATCATGAAATACAGTTTTCTACTCAAATCGGGTTTTTGCGTATGTGTGGCGGTGAGCGCATTAGCGCCGCTTTCTACGCTGGCCGATGAACAAGGCAAGATGGGCCCTGGTTGGAGTTCCTATGGAATTGGCGAAACGCCTACCGTGTATGGTAATGCAGGGGAAGAGTCTGTTAGAAGCGAACGCGGTGCGATGGGGCCGAAAGCTGGCGATAGGATGGAGGGTGTGGCCGAAACACGATACCTATCTGGCGAAAACCCCACTCAATATGTTTGGTGGGAATCTGGAAAAACGGGGCATGGCGCCCAAGGCCCAATCAGGAACGAAGGCTTGAACGATAGGGGTGCTGGATACTTCCAGGGTGAAATGCCGAGCCAGTATGGCCGATAGGCAGGAGTTGGCCACACAGTAAAAATCCTGGTCTTGCCTTTTTTGTAAAGAAAACGGCCTCATTGCGAGGCCGTTTTCTCTTGAGCAGCCTACTGTTTAGTCTGCGTACGCTTCCATCGGTGGGCAGGCGCAGTTCAGGTTACGGTCGCCATACACATCGTCGATGCGATTGACGCTTGGCCAGAACTTGTTGGCAGCCACCCACGATAGCGGGAAAACGGCCTGCTGGCGGCTGTACGGATGCTTCCACTCGTCGTCCATGACATCGGCCTGAGAATGCGGGGCATTCTTCAGCGGATTGTTGTCGGCTGTCCATACGCCGTTCTCGATCTGGCGGATTTCTTCGCGAATGCTGATCAAGGCAGCGATGAAGCGGTCCAGCTCGGCCTTCGACTCGGATTCCGTCGGCTCGACCATGATCGTGCCGGCGACCGGGAAGGACACCGTTGGGGCATGGAAACCGTAGTCCATCAGACGCTTGGCGATGTCGATCTCGGCGATGCCGGTGGCGGCCTTGATCGGACGGATGTCGAGGATGCACTCGTGCGCCACGCGGCCGTTCTTGCCGACGTAGAGTACCGGGTAGTGATCGTGCAGCTTCTGCGCGACGTAGTTGGCATTCAGGATGGCAACCTGGGTCGCCTTCTTGACGCCGGCGCCGCCGAGCATGGCCAGGTACATCCAGGAAATGGTCAGGATAGAGGCAGAGCCGAACGGGGCGGCGGAAACCGCACCCTGGCCGGCATTGACGCGGTCGGCGTCGCCCGTCGGCTGAACAACGTGGTCGGCCATGAACGGTGCCAGATGGGCCTTGAGGCCGATCGGGCCCATGCCCGGTCCGCCGCCGCCGTGCGGGATGGCGAAGGTCTTGTGCAGGTTCATGTGGCTGACGTCGGCGCCGATGAAGCCGGGCGAGGTCAGGCCGACCTGGGCGTTGAGGTTGGCGCCGTCCATGTACACCTGGCCGCCGTACTGATGCACGATGGCGCAGATGTCGCGCACCGCTTCCTCGAACACGCCGTGCGTCGACGGGTAGGTGATCATCAGGCAGGCCAGGTCGTTGGCGTGCGCCTCGGCCTTGGCCTTCAGATCGGCGACGTCCACGTTGCCGTTGTCGTCACAATCGACGACGACCACCTTCATGTTGGCCATCTGGGCGGTGGCCGGGTTGGTGCCATGCGCCGATTTGGGAATCAGGCAGACGTTGCGGTGTTCCTCGCCCCGGCTGGCATGGTAGCGGTCGATGGCGACCAGGCCGGCGTATTCGCCCTGGGCGCCTGAGTTCGGCTGCATGCAGATGGCGTCGAAGCCGGTGACCGTCTTCAGCCACTCGGTCAGGCCGGCGATCATTTCCAGGTAGCCAGTCGCCTGATCGCGCGGAGCGAATGGGTGCAAGCCGCCGAATTCCGGCCAGGTGACCGGGATCATCTCGCTGGTCGCATTCAGCTTCATGGTGCATGAGCCGAGCGAGATCATCGAGTGGTCGAGCGCCAGATCCTTGTTCTGCAGCGACTTCAGGTAGCGCAGCATCTCGTGTTCGGTGTGGTGCGTGTTGAACACCGGGTGCTGCAGCACGGCGTCGGTGCGGATCAGCACGTCCGGCAGCGTGACGTCGGCAGCGGCAACCTGGGCGTCCACCGCGTCCATGTCTAGCGCGGACTGGGCGATCAGCTTGAACAGGGTGGCCACGTCGTCGCGGGTCGTCGTTTCGTCGAAGGAAATGCCGAGCACGCCGGCCGCGACGCGGCGCAGGTTGTAGCCGGCGGCCAGCGCTGCGTTGTAGACCGCTTCGGCACGGTCGCCGAGATCGACTTGCACGGTGTCGTAGAACTGCTGGGTGAGCAGATTGACACCGGCACCCTTGAGCCCGGCGGCGAGGATGGCGGTCAGCCGGTGGATGCGGCCGGCGATCAGGCGCAGACCCTCGGAACCGTGATAGACAGCATACATGCCGGCCATGTTGGCAAGCAGCACCTGCGAGGTACAGATGTTGGAATTGGCCTTCTCGCGGCGGATGTGCTGTTCGCGCGTCTGCAGCGTCATGCGGTAGGCGGTGTTGCCGCGGGCGTCCTTGGAGACGCCAATGATGCGGCCCGGCATCGAGCGGACAAAGGCTTCGCGGGTGGCGAAGAAGGCGGCGTGCGGGCCGCCGAAGCCCATCGGGATGCCGAAACGTTGGCTGGAGCCCAGCGCGATGTCGGCGCCCATGGCGCCCGGCGACTTGAGCAGGACCAGCGCCATCAGGTCGGTGGCGACGGCAACGGTCGCCCCCTTGGCCTTCAGGCCGCCGATAGCGTCGGTCAGGTCGCGGACTTCGCCGTTGTCGTTCGGGTACTGGAGCAGGGCGCCGAAGAATTCCTCGTCCTTGGCGGCATCGACAGTCGCAATGACCAGTTCGAAGCCGAAGTAGGCGGCACGGGTCTTGACCACGTCGATGGTCTGCGGGAAGCAGGCGGCATCGACCAGGAAGCGATTCGATTTCGACTTGGAAACGCGGCGCGCCATGGTCATTGCTTCGGCGGCGGCAGTGGCTTCGTCGAGCAGCGAGGCGTTGGCGATTTCCAGGCCGGTCAGGTCGACGACCATCTGCTGGAAGTTCATCAGCGCTTCCAGGCGGCCCTGGGCGATTTCAGCCTGGTACGGCGTGTAGGCGGTGTACCAGCCCGGGTTTTCCATCACGTTGCGCAGGATGACCTTGGGCGTCAGCGTGTCGTAGTAGCCCATGCCGATGCAGGACTTGTTGACCACGTTCTTGCTGGCCATCGCCTTGAGGTCGGCCAGCGCTTCGTGCTCGCGACGCGGGGCCGGCAGCGGCAGGTCGGCCGGCAGGCGGATGGCGGCCGGTACGGTCTGGTCGATCAGCTGATCTAGGCTGTCGGCGCCGATGGCAGCCAGCATGGCGGCCATCTCGGTGGCGCAGGGGCCGATGTGGCGGCCGATGAACTCGTCGTGCTGTTCCAGCGCGGAGAGCGGTTGATTGAGCGGCATGGGCGGTCCTTGCTTAGGCGGCGTCGGCAACGGCCTGGTAAGCGGCGGCGTCGAGCAGCTTGTCGAGGTCGGCGGCGTTGTCCGGGGTCATCTTGAACAGCCAGGCGGCATAGGCGTCCTGGTTCACCGATTCCGGCGCGTCGGCGGCAGCCTGGTTCACTTCGGTAACGGTGCCGGCGATCGGGGCGTACACGTCGGCAGCGGCCTTGACCGATTCGACGACGGCGATTTCCTTTTCGGCTGCGTAATGGGCACCGACTTCCGGCAGTTCGACGAAAACGAGGTCGCCGAGGGCTTCCTGGGCGTGGTCGGTAATACCGATGGTGACGGTGCCGTCAGCATTGAGTTGAGCCCATTCGTGGGAGCTGGCGTACTTGAGGTTGGCGGGAACGTTCGACATGGTTTTCTCCTGAATGGGTTGAATTAGATGACTGCTTTGCCGTTGCGGGCGAATACGGGTTTGACGACCTTGGCCTTGAGGGCCTTGCCGCGGATATCGACTTCGACTTCATCGCCGATCGCCACGCCCATCGGCAGGCGGGCGAGGGCGATGGATTGCTGCAGGGTCGGCGAGAAGCTGCCGGAGGTGATTTCGCCATCGCCATGCGGCGTCATGACTTTCTGGTGGCCACGCAGCACGCCCTTGTCGAGCAGGATCAGGCCGAGGAACTGCTTCTGCTGGCCGTTGGCTGCCAAGGCGGGGCGGCCGACGAAGTCGCGCTCGTCCTTCATGGCCACAGTCCATGCCAGGCCGGCGTCGAGCGGGGAAACCGTTTCGTCCATGTCCTGGCCGTATAGGTTCATGCCGGCTTCCAGGCGCAGCGTGTCGCGGGCACCGAGGCCGCAGGGGGCGACGCCGGCATCCTTCAGCTTGTTCCACAGGCTTTCGGCTTCACCTGCCGGCACCATGATTTCGTAGCCGTCTTCGCCGGTGTAGCCGGTGCTGGCAATGAAATACTGATCGACCTCGGCGGCGAAGAAGGCTTTCAGGCCTTCGGTGGCCGCCTTGGCCTGCGGCAGAACCTGCCACACCTTGGCGCGGGCATTCGGTCCCTGCACGGCGATGATGCCGAGGTTGTTGTCGCCGTCGCGGCGCTGGGTGATGGTGACGTCCATCTTCCATTCGGCCGCCTTGGCCTGCATCCAGGCCAGATCCTTGTCGGCGGTGCCGGCGTTGACGACGATGCGGAAACGGGTGTCGGTCAGGAAATAGATGATCAGGTCGTCGATGACGCCGCCGGCCTCGTTGAGCATGGCCGAGTAGAGGGCCTTGCCGGAAACCTGCAGCTTGGCCACGTCATTGGCGACGAGGCGCGACAGGAAGGGCCGGCAATCGGCGCCAACCACATCGACCGGGCACATGTGCGAGACGTCGAACATGCCGCAGTCGTTACGCACCGCGTGGTGCTCCTCGATCTGCGAACCGTAATTGACCGGCATGTCCCAGCCGCCGAAATCGACCATCCGGGCGTTGATTGCGCGGTGGGCAGAATTCAAAACCGTTTTCTTCAGCATATCAATCCTTTACAGGCGTTACTTAACGCCAGTTCTAGAAACGGAAAAGGGGTGAAACGAAAGAACGAATCTTGCGTTTCACCCCTCTGTCCTCGATACCTGAGAGATTTGCCCCATCGGTGGGCGCTGTTAACGCCGCTCTCCAGAGTTTCGGGTGGTCCGCTTTGCATTGAACTCGATACTTTGTCGACTGCGCCTTGCCGTGCTGATCGCACTGTCTGCGGCTTGTCTTCGCGTCTCGAATTCACTGCAAAACGGACCGACGGTCCCCGGTTCTGTGGTCCTTTTGCCTGAGCGTTTTCGGGTGAAATTGCGCCTTCGGCGGCAGATCGAACTACTCTCTCCCACTGAACGGGAGGCACTATAGCGGGATGCGGCTGTCTGATCAACATGCTGCGCCGCACAAGGGAGATCGGGCGGTGCTCCCTTCATGATAAACTCGTCGTTTGCTTTCAAAAGCTTGCCCGTGACGCCTGCCAATTTCGACTTCCACTGCCATTCCATTGTTTCCGACGGTTTGTTGCCGCCCCAGGTGGTCGCCCGCCGGGCGGCGGCGAATGGCGTCGATCTATGGGCACTGACCGACCATGACGATATGGGCGGTCTGGCCGAGGCTAGGGCCACCGCCGAGGAAGTCGGCATGCGTTTCGTCAATGGTGTCGAGATTTCCATCGAATGGCGCGGTACCCCGATTCATATCGTCGGCCTCGGTTTCGATGCGGCCAATCCCGATCTGGTCAACGGTCTGCACGATTTGCGGCAGGGCCGGGTCGAACGCGCCCAACGCATGGGCGATGCGCTGGCCGCCATCGGCATTCCGGGCGTCTATGAAGGCGCATTGTGCTTCGTCACCAACCCGAACCTGATCTCGCGCGCCCACTTTGCTCGTTATCTGGTGTCGATCGGCATCGCCCGCGACGTGCCGGGGGTTTTTCAGCATTACCTGACGCCGGGCAAGCCGGGTTACGTCGATCACCAGTGGGTAACCCTGGAAACCGCCGTCCAATGGATCAATGGTGCTGGCGGTGTCGCTGTCGTCGCGCATCCGGGCCGCTACAAGATGTCTGGTGCCGACATGCGCCGTTTCCTCGATGATTTCAAGGATGCCGGCGGCTGCGGCATCGAGGTGACCTGCGGCAGCCATTCGCCCGACCATGTGCTGCATTTCGCCCGCTTGGCCCGGCATTACGAATTCCATGCCTCGCGCGGCTCGGATTTCCACGGGCCGGAAGAGAGCTATGTCGATCTCGGCAAGCTGCCGCAATTGCCGGAAGACCTGAAGCCGGTCTGGCGTCTGGTGGTCTGAGCATGGCGCGTATCGTCCAGATTCACCCCGAGTCGCCGCAGCAGCGCTTGCTGGTGCAGGCGGCGGAGTTCATCCGCCAGGGGGCGCTTGTCGCCTTACCGACCGACTCCTGTTATGCCCTCGGTTGCCATCTTGGCGACAAGGAGGCGCTGGATCGCATTCGCCTGATCCGTCAGGTCGACGATCGCCATCACCTGACCCTGATGGTGCGCGACCTGTCGGAAATCGCCACCTACGCCCGCGTCGACAACGCCCAGTACCGCCTGCTCAAGGCGGCCACCCCGGGCAGCTATACCTTCATCCTCGAAGGCAGCAAGGAGTTGCCGCGCCGGGTCATGCACCCGAAGCGCAAGACCATCGGCCTGCGTATCCCGGATCATCCGGTGGCGCTGGCCCTGCTCGAAGAGCTGGGCGAGCCGCTGCTGACCACGACCCTGCAACTGCCGGGCGACGAATTTCCATTGACCGAAGGCTGGGAAATCCAGGACCGGCTCGACGAGCAGTTGGAGCTGATCCTCGATGGCGGGCCTTGCGGCACCGAACCAACGACGGTCATCGACCTGACTGGCTCGGCCCCCGAATTGATTCGTGCCGGGCGCGGTTCGCTGGCACTGTTCGGGCTCGATTGAACGCATGCTGGCGAGCCTGATCCAGACCCTGGCCATTTCGGCGTTGCCGGTGATCTTCGCGATCACGCTGCACGAGGCGGCGCACGGCTATGCGGCGCGTCATTTCGGCGATCCGACCGCCTGGCAGATGGGGCGGATCAGCCTGAATCCCCTGCGCCATATCGATCTGGTCGGCACCATCATCATCCCGATTGCCATCCTGCTCTTTTCCGGCGGCACCTTCCTGTTCGGCTATGCCAAGCCGGTCCCGGTCGATTTCAGCCGCCTGCGCCATCCCAAGAAGGACATGTTCTGGGTTGCGGCCGCCGGCCCCGGTGCCAACCTGTTCATGGCCCTGTGCTGGGCTTCGATGCTCAAGCTGGCGTGGTTGATGCCCTCCAACGAATTCACCCTGCCGCTGTCGGAAATGAGCAAGGTCGGCATCATGGTCAATTGTGTGCTGATGGTGCTCAACCTGCTGCCGCTGCCGCCGCTTGATGGCGGACGGATTGCCGTCAGCCTGCTGCCGCATGCGCTGGCCTGGAAATTCGCCCAGCTCGAACGCTGGGGCTTCCCGATTTTGCTGCTCTTGTTGTTCACCGGTATTCTCGGCGCCGTCATGAACCCGCTGGTCATGGTGTCGGCGCGGCTTATCGAACTCATTTTTGGTCTCTACTAATCGACTATGTACGCTGAACGTGTTCTCTCCGGCATGCGCCCGACCGGCGCCCTGCATCTCGGCCACTATCACGGGGTTCTCAAGAACTGGGTCAAGCTCCAGCACGAGTATCCCTGCCTGTTCTTCGTTGCCGACTGGCATGCCCTGACGACGCAATACGACAACCCGCAAGGCATCGAAAGGTCGTCGATGGACATGGTCATCGACTGGCTGGCCGCCGGCGTCGATCCCAACCAGGCGACGCTGTTCATCCAGTCCAAGGTGCCGGAACACGCCGAGCTGCACCTGCTGATGTCGATGATGACGCCGCTCGGCTGGCTGGAGCGCGTGCCGACCTACAAGGACCAGCAGGAGAAGCTGGCTGGCAAGGACCTGACCACCTACGGCTTCCTCGGCTATCCGCTGCTGATGAGCGCCGACATCCTGATCTACCGCGCCGACAAGGTGCCGGTCGGCGAGGACCAGATTCCGCACGTCGAATTCACCCGCGAACTGGCCCGCCGCTTCAACCACATGTACGGCCGCGAGCCGGGCTTCGAGGACAAGGCCCGCGAGGCGGTCAAGAAGCTGGGCAGCAAGAAGGCACGCCTGTACGAGGAACTGCGTACCGGTTTTGTCCAGAATGGCGACAAGGAAGCGCTGGAGCAAGGCAAGGCGCTGTTGAACGAAATCCAGCACCTCTCGGCGCTCGACCGTGAGCGTCTGTTCGGCTACCTCGAAGGATCCGGCAAGATGATCCTGGTCGAGCCGGGCTACCTGCTGACCGAGGAATCCAAGATGCCGGGCCTCGACGGGCAGAAGATGTCCAAGTCGTACCACAACACCATCACCATGCGCGAATCGGAAGAGTCGGTGGCCAAGAAGGTCAAGAGCATGCCGACCGACCCGGCGCGCGTTCGTCGCCACGACCCGGGCGAGCCGACCAAGTGCCCGGTCTGGCAACTGCATCAGGTCTATTCCAACGAAGCCTGCAAGGAGTGGGTGCAGCAGGGCTGCCGGACCGCCGGTATCGGCTGCATCGAGTGCAAGCAGCCGGTCATCGACGGCATACTCAAGGAACAGGTGCCGATGCGCGAAAGGGCACAGATGTATCTGGACGACCCGACGCTGGTCAAGAACATCATCGCCGACGGCTGCGAAAAGGCTCGCGAGCTGGCGCGGGAGACCATGCGCGACGTGCGCGAGGCGATGGGGCTGGAATACCACTGATGTTCGGACTGGACTGGGAGTCCCTGATCTGGATCGCCATCGGTTTTGGCGGCCAGGGACTGTTCATGATGCGCTTCGTTGTCCAGTGGTGGTCGAGCGAAAAGGCCAAGCAGGTCGTGGTGCCGGTTGCCTTCTGGTATTTCAGCATTGGCGGCGGGCTGGTGCTGACCGTCTATGCCATTCATCGCAATGACCCGGTGTTCACCTTCGGACAAGCGCTGGGCCTGGTGATCTATTTCCGCAACCTGCATCTGCACTACAAGGGAAAGGGCCGCGCTGCGGCCTCCTGAGATGACGGCAGCGGGTGACGTGATGGACGTGCTGGAGGTCGAGCCAGCAGCGCAAACCGAGCTGTTCGAGCCGGTGGCGCGGATTTACGGCCAGGCGATGGAGCAGTTGCCGCTCGACCTGTACATTCCGCCCGATGCCCTGGCCATCATGCTCGATGCCTTCGAGGGGCCGCTCGATCTGCTGCTGTACATGATCCGCCGCGCCAACGTCGATATCCTCGATATACCGATGGCACCGCTGACCCGGCAATACCTCGATTACGTCGAAGCCATGCGGGCGCAGAACCTGGAACTGGCGGCCGATTACCTGGTAATGGCGGCGCTGCTCATCGAGATCAAGTCGCGCATGCTGTTGCCCCGGCCCAAGGCGGCCGATGGCGATACGGCGGAAGATCCGCGTGCCGAGCTGGTGCGTCGCCTGATGGAATACGAGCAGATGAAACTCGCCGGCCAGAAGCTGAACGAAATGCCGCAGGCCGAGCGGGAATTCTTCTGGGTCGAAACGCTGGTCGAAAAGTCGCTGCTGGTTCGTCTGCCCGAGGTTTCGGTCGCCGATCTCAAGGATGCCTGGATGTCCATCGTGCGCCAGGCGGGCTTGAAGAAGCACCACAAGATCGGCCGTGAAGAATTGTCGGTGCGCGAGCACATGGGCATCATCCTGCGTACGCTGCAGGAACAGGGCGGCTTCGTCCGTTTCGAGACCTTGTTCGATCCCGAAATGGGCGCGCCCGGCCTGGTCGTGCATTTCCTGGCGATGCTCGAACTCGGGCGCGAGAAGATGATCCGCATCACGCAGACCGAGGCCTTTGCGCCGATCTATATCAACATCAGTTCGGGTGAGCCGGAAGCGATCATGGAGGAGGGCGATGGAACCGAGCCTGGTCAAGCGGGTACTTGAAGCGGCCTTGCTTGCCGCGCGCGAGCCGATGACGCCCAACGACATGAAGAAGATGTTCGACGAGGAACTATCGTCCGATACCCTGCGCAAGTTGCTCGACGAGTTGCGCGAGGAATGGGGCGAGCGCCCGGTCGAACTGATCCAGCTCGCCTCCGGCTGGCGTTTTCGGACGCGGGCCGAATATCTGCCCTACATCGAACGCCTCAACCCGGAGCGGCCGCCAAAATACTCGCGGGCCGTGCTGGAAACCCTGGCCATCATCGCCTATCGTCAACCGGTGACCCGGGGCGACATCGAGGAAATCCGCGGCGTCGCGGTCAATGCCAACGTGATCAAGACCCTGGAGGAACGCGGCTGGATCGATGTCGTCGGCCATCGCGAAACGCCGGGCCGGCCTGCCCTGTTTGCCACGACCAAGCAATTTCTCGATGATCTCGGTCTCAGAAGCGTCAGCGAACTGCCGCCGCTTGAACAAATCAGCCAGACACTGGAGCTGGAACAATGAAAAATAAACGCACACCATTTCGTCAATCGTCGGACAAGCCTGAGGGGGTAGCCGAGCGCGGTCAGCATGAGTCTGGTCGCCGCACCGATGCGCCACCGCGTGGTCGCGCTGCCCGGGGTGAGCCGCAGTCGGGCGATGTCCCGGCCGCGAAACCCGCGCCACGTCGCAAGCCGGCTCCCAATACCGGTGGCCGTGCCCAGCGCGGCCAGATTGCCCGCGACGGACGGCCGCTCGCCGAAGCCAAGCCGGTGCGCTTGCAGAAGGTGCTGGCTGAAGCCGGCGTCGGTTCGCGGCGCGAAATGGAAGAATGGATTGCCGCTGGCCGAGTCAGCGTCAATGGTGTGGTGGCGACGATCGGCCAGTCCGTGGTGCCGACCGACAAGGTCAAGGTCGGCGGTCGCCTGATCAATATCCGCTTCACCGGCAGCTCGCGGCCGCCGCGCGTCCTGATGTACCACAAGCCGGAAGGCGAGATCGTGTCGCGCGACGACCCGGATGGTCGGCCGTCGGTATTCGCTGCCTTGCCTCGCATGCGCGGCGGGCGCTGGATCAATGTCGGTCGCCTCGACTTCAATACTTCCGGCTTGCTGCTGTTCACGACTTCCGGGGAGCTGGCCAACAAACTGATGCATCCTAGTTCCGAGCTAGTGCGCGAATACGCAGTCCGGGTGCTGGGTGAATTGACCATGGAGGCCCAGAAGGAACTCCTCGCCGGCGTACAGTTGGAGGACGGTATGGCAAATTTCGCCAGCCTGGTCGATGCCGGCGGCGAAGGGGCCAACAAGTGGTATCGCGTGTCACTGTTCGAAGGACGCAATCGCGAGGTCCGCCGCATGTTCGAAGCGGTCGGTTGTACGGTCAGCCGCCTCATTCGTGTGCGCTACGGCCCATTCATCCTGCCGCCGCAATTGAAACGCGGTCGTACGTATGAGTTGACCGAGGATGAGGTCAAAGGCTTGATGCGCGAGATGGCAAAGACCGCTCCAGCCCCGCAAAAGGAGCCGGAGAGCACCTAAATTGATTTACTGGGGGGAATAAACTCGTTATAATTCACGGGTTTGTTCCTCCCGCTGTTTTTGGCGGGCATCTTTGTTTTCAAGGTGGGCGTTTCGCCCATTTTTTATTTGTGGCCATGGATTTAAACACGCTGCTGGAAACGACCGTTGTTGGTCTGGGTTATGAACTCGTCGATGTCGAGCTGTCGCCGCGCGGCCGCACGATTCGTGTGTTCATCGATGCACCGGGCAAGGAAAACGGCATTGATGTCGAGGATTGCGCCAAGGTGTCGAATCAACTGACGCGTGTTTTCGAAGTCGAAAACATCGATTTCGACCGCCTCGAGATTTCCTCGCCGGGCATGGATCGCGTCGTCAAGAAGGCGGCCGATTTCGAGCGTTTCGCCGGGCAGGATATCCAGATCAAGCTGCGCATCCCGCATAACGGGCGCCGCAACTTCCAGGGCGAACTGCTGGGCCACAAGGACGGCAAGGTTGGCTTGCGCCTTGAAAAAGATGAAGTGGAACTGGAATTTACCAATATCGAGAAGGCACGTCTGGTGCCCCGATTCGACTGAAGGACTAGGAGGTTTTAGCCCATGAGCCGTGAAATGTTGCTGCTGGTCGATGCACTGGCCCGCGAAAAGAACGTCGCCAAGGAAATCGTATTCGGTGCCCTTGAGCTGGCGCTGGCTTCCGCGACGAAAAAGCGTATCCATGACGAGGCCGAAGTGCGCGTCTCGATCGACCGCAATACCGGTAACTACGACTCCTTCCGTCGCTGGCAAGTTGTCGCCGACAACGAGTATGTCAACGAATACCTGCAGGTTCCGCTGTCCGAAGCGCAGAAGGGCGATCCGGACGTCGAAGCCGGCGATTTCCTCGAGGAGCCGCTGGAGCCCATCGACTTCGGTCGTATCGGTGCCCAGGCCGCCAAGCAGGTCATTCTGCAGAAGATTCGCGACGCCGAGCGCGAGCAGATCCTGTCCGACTTCCTGAGCCGCGGCGAGCACATCGTTTCCGGCACCATCAAGCGCATGGAGCGCGGCAACGCGATCATCGAGGCTGGCAAGATCGAAGCCCTGCTGCCGCGCGACCAGATGATCCCCAAGGAAAACCTGCGCATCGGCGATCGCGTCAAGGCCTATCTGCTGCGCATCGACCGCAATGCCCGCGGCCCGCAGATCATCCTGTCGCGCACCGCACCGGAATTCGTCATCAAGCTGTTCGATCTGGAAGTGCCGGAAATTTCCGATGGCCTGATGGAACTGAAGGCTTGTGCCCGCGACCCCGGCCTGCGCGCCAAGATCGCCGTCAAGTCCAACGATCCGCGCGTCGATCCGATCGGTACCTGCGTCGGCCTGCGCGGTTCGCGCGTCACCGCCGTGCGCAACGAGATCGGCGGCGAGAACATCGACATCGTGCTGTGGTCGGCCGACCCGGCGCAATTCGTCATCGGCGCGCTGTCGCCGGCCGAAGTCTCCTCCATCGTGGTCGATGAGGAAAAGCATGCCATGGACGTGGTCGTCGACGAGGACAACCTCGCCATCGCCATTGGCCGCAGCGGCCAGAACGTTCGTCTGGCTTCCGAGCTGACGCAATGGACCATCAACCTGATGACCCAGGACGAGTCGGCCAAGAAGTCCGAAGCCGAGCACGCCGTGACCCGCGTGGTATTCATGGAAAAGCTGGATATCGACGAGGAACTCGCCGACCTGCTGATAGACGAAGGCTTCTCGACGCTGGAAGAAGTGGCCTATGTGCCGCTGGCCGAAATGCTGGAAATCGACGGGCTGGACGAGGAAATCGTCAACGAGCTGCGCAATCGCGCCCGTAACGTCCTGCTCACCGAAGCCATCGCCACGGAAGAAAAGCTGGAGAACGTCTCCGAAGACCTGATCGGTCTCGAAGGGATGAGCAAGGAACTGGCCGCCAAACTGGCCGAACATGACGTCAAGACCCGCGACGATCTCGCGGAATTGGCGGTTGATGAATTGACGGAAATGACCGGCATTGACGACGAGCGTGCCAAGGAACTCATTCTGAAGGCACGGGCTCACTGGTTCGAGTGAGCGGGAGGTAGCAAAGTATGTCCGCAACAACAGTTTCACAATTTGCCGTTGAACTCAAAATGCCGGTCGCGGCCCTGCTCGAGCAATTGAGCAAGGCCGGCGTCAGCAAGGAAGGGTCCAGCGAAACGCTGACCGATCAGGACAAGGCTCGGCTGCTCGACTATCTGCGCCGTTCGCATGGCGACGAGTCGCAGACCAAGATCACCCTGACCCGCAAGCAAACGTCCGAAATCAAGGCCACCGATGCCCATGGGCGCGCCCGTACCGTTCAGGTCGAGGTGCGCAAGAAGCGTGTCCTGGTCAAGCGCGATGTCGGCGAACATGCGCCGGAAGCCGAACTGGAAACGCTGAACCAATCCGTCGAGCCGGAAGTGCCGGAAGTCGAAGTCATTCCCGAGCCGGTGGTCGAAGTCGTGCCGGAACCGGTGGTCGAAGTCGTGCCGGAGCCGGTCGTCGAGGTCGTGCCGGAGCCGGAAGTCGTTCCGGAGGTGGTGGTTGAAGCGGTGCCGGAGCCCGTAGCTGAAAAGCCGGCTGCACCGGTGCTTAGCCGTGCCGCCATCATTGGCGAGAAGGAGCTGAAGGCTCGCGAGGAGTCTGCAGCGCGTTCCAGCCGTCTGCGTGAAATTCAGGAACGCGAGTTGCGTGAAAAGCAAGCCCGCGAAGTCCAGTTGGCGCAGATGCGTCAACAGGCTGAAGTGGCTGCGGCCGCTGCCAAGGCAGCCGAATTGGCCAAACAGCAGGCAGCTACCCAAGCCAAGGCCGGTGAAGGCGAAAAGGGCACCCTGCACAAGAAGCCGGAAACCGGCGTCAAGAAGGGTGACAACAAGGGCGGTCGTGCCGCCGATGACGGCAAGAAAAAGGGTGGCATCAAGACCCGCGGCTCCGATGGCGCCGGCGGTTGGAAGGACAATCGCCACGGCCACAAGAAGTCGCACAAGTCCGACGACGGTCAGGGCAGCTTCCAGGCGCCGACCGAACCGATCACCCGCGAAGTGCATATTCCCGAAACCATCTCCGTTTCCGACCTGGCCCACAAGATGGCCGTGAAGGCGACGGAAGTCATCAAGGCGATGATGAAGATGGGTTCGATGGTTACCATCAACCAGGTTCTGGACCAGGAAACGGCCATGATCGTGGTCGAGGAAATGGGCCATAAGGCGGTTGCCGCCAAGCTGGACGATCCGGACGCCTTCCTCGAGGAAAGCGCCGAGCACAAGGACATTCCGTTGGAGCCGCGCGCTCCGGTGGTTACCGTCATGGGCCACGTCGACCACGGCAAGACCTCGCTGCTCGACTACATCCGTCGCGCCAAGGTTGCGGCCGGCGAAGCCGGCGGCATTACCCAGCACATCGGTGCCTACCACGTCGAAACCGACCGTGGCATGGTCACCTTCCTCGACACCCCGGGTCACGAGGCCTTCACGGCCATGCGGGCGCGCGGTGCCAAGGCCACCGACATCGTCATTCTGGTCGTCGCAGCCGATGACGGCGTGATGCCGCAGACCAAGGAAGCGATCCACCACGCCAAGGCGGCCGGTGTGCCGCTGGTCGTGGCGGTCAACAAGATCGACAAGCCGGATGCCAACCCGGACCGCGTCAAGCAGGAACTGGTCGCCGAAGGCGTCATTCCGGAAGAGTACGGCGGCGATTCGCCCTTCGTCCCGGTTTCGGCCAAGAAGGGTACTGGCATCGACGACCTGCTCGAGCAGTTGCTGCTGCAGGCCGAAGTGCTGGAACTGACCGCGCAGAAGGATGCGCCGGCCAAGGGTCTGATCATCGAAGCTCGCCTCGACAAGGGGCGCGGTGCCGTGGCGACCATGCTGGTCCAGTCCGGTACCTTGAAGCGCGGCGACATCGTGCTGGCCGGCCAGGTCTTCGGTCGTGTTCGCGCCATGCTCGACGAGAACGGCAAGCCGATTAACGAAGCGGGTCCGTCCATTCCGGTCGAAATTCTCGGTCTGTCCGATGTGCCGGCCGCTGGCGAAGAGGCCATCGTGCTGACCGACGAAAAGAAGGCGCGCGAAATTGCGCTCTTCCGTCAGGGCAAGTTCCGCGACGTCAAGCTGGCCAAGCAACAGGCGGCCAAGCTGGAAAATATGTTCCAGCAGATGGAAGAGGGCGAGGTCAAGACTCTGCCGCTCATCGTCAAGGCCGACGTGCAGGGTTCCCAGGAAGCATTGGTGCAGACCCTGGCCAAGCTGTCGAACGAGGAAGTCCGGGTCAACGTCATCCACGGTGGTGTCGGCGCAATCAGCGAATCCGACGTCAACCTGGCACAGGCTTCCGGTGCGGTCATTATCGGCTTCAACATCCGTGCCGATGCGGGTTCCCGCAAGCTGGCCGAGAACTTCGGCGTCGATATCCGTTACTACAACGTGATTTACGACGCAGTCGATGAAGTCAAGGCCGCTCTGTCCGGCATGCTGTCGCCGGAAAAGCGCGAGCAGATCACCGGTATGGTCGAAATCCGCCAGGTCTTCCACGTCTCCAAGGTTGGCGCCATTGCCGGCTGTTACGTGCTGGAAGGTATCGTCAAGCGCAATTCCCGCGTCCGTCTGCTGCGCAACAACGTTGTGCAGTGGGATGGCGAGCTCGACTCCCTCAAGCGCTTCAAGGATGACGTCAAGGAAGTCCGTTCCAACTTCGAGTGCGGTCTGTCGCTCCGTGGCAACAACGACATCCAGGAAGGCGATCAGCTTGAAGTCTACGAAATCCAGGAAGTGGCACGCACGCTGTAATGAAAAAGCAGTCTCCCAGAGGATTTCTACGTAGTGACCGGGTCGCGGAGCAGGTGCGCCGCGACCTGGCTGATCTGATTCGTACCGAACTGAAGGATCCGCGTGTCGGCATGATCAGCTTGACCGATGTCGAGCTGACGCCGGACTACGCGCACGCCAAGGTGTTCTTCACCACGCTCAACGCAGACCATCTCGACGAAATCGAGCGTGGCCTGAAGCGGGCATCCGGCTTCCTGCGCCGTGAATTGGGGCGTCGCATCCATATTCACACGCTGCCGGAACTGCATTTCGTTTACGACAATTCGCTGGAGCGCGGCTCCAGTTTGTCGCAACTGATCGACCAGGCCAACGCGCTGTCCGATCAGACGCCCGAAGAATAAGTCTCCCATGCAGCCCAAGGTCAAAAAAACCTGGAAACAGGTTGATGGCGTGCTTTTGCTCGACAAACCGATAGGCATGACCTCGAACGATGCGCTGCAAAAGGCGCGTCGGCTCTTTTCCGCCGCCAAAGGGGGGCATACCGGTACCCTCGATCCGCTGGCCACCGGGCTGCTGCCCTTGTGCTTCGGCGAGGCGACCAAGTTTTCCGCCGACCTGCTCGATGCCGACAAGGCCTACGAAGCGGTGCTCAAGCTGGGTGTGACGACCGATTCCGGCGATGCCGAAGGGGCAATCACCGCGACGGCCGAAGTGAACGTCGATGCGGCTCGCATCGCGGATGTGCTGCCGCGATTTACCGGCGCTATTCAGCAGATTCCGCCCATGCATTCGGCGCTGAAGCGGGACGGTCGTCCGCTCTACGAACTGGCCCGCCAAGGTATCGAGGTCGAGCGCGAGGCGAGGGCGGTGACCATCCATGCCATCGAATGCCTGTCTTTCTCCGGTGATGCGCTGACCTTGCGGGTGGCTTGCAGCAAGGGTACCTATATCCGCGTGCTGGCCGCCGATATCGGCCAGGCGCTCGGTTGTGGGGCGCATTTGACCGCCTTGCGGCGTACCGTGGTCGGCGATCTGACCTTAGACAGGGCCGTGACGCTGGCTGAATTGACCGAAATCGACGAAGCGGGGCGTGGCCAGTGGCTGCTGCCGGTCGATGCACTATTGCAGTCTTTGCCGATGGTTACGCTCGAGGGCGTCGAGGCGAACCGCTTCCAGCACGGCAACCCGGTGGCATTATCGGCGGGGATGGCAGGAAAGATACGCGTCTATGCCGAGGAGCGACTGATCGGCGTTGGCGAGCCCGGGCATGGTGGCTTGCTGTGGCCGAAAAGGCTGGTGCAGCTCGCCAGCTAAGCTGATATAATCGAACGCTTTCCATCGTCGATGGAATTTTCCAACTGGCGCTGGCTCTATCAAACTGGGGCTGCGTCGTAACAATGAAAGAGAGTTTGAAATGGCAATGACTACTGCAAACAAGGCGTCCATCGTCGCCGAATTCGCTCAAGCCAAGGGCGACACCGGTTCCCCGGAAGTCCAGGTTGCCCTGCTGACCGCCCGCATCAACGATCTGCAGCCGCACTTCAAGGAGCACACCAAGGATCACCACTCCCGTCGTGGTCTGCTGCGCTTGGTTTCCCAGCGTCGCAAGCTGCTGGACTACCTGAAGGGCAAGGACGTCGAGCGTTACCGTACCCTGATTACCAAGCTCGGCCTGCGCAAGTAAGGCGCACCCGAAGCAAGGAAGAGCGGCCCGGAGTTTCCCGGCCGCTCTTTTGTTTTTTGCCGTACCGTTGTTCTTTTGTTGTGTTGTAAGTTGTTGTTATTGTTGTCTAATGTGATGAGAGTGAAAGGAATTTATGTTTAATGTCGTGAAAAAGACCTTCGCCTATGGCGACCATCAGGTCACCATCGAAACCGGCGAAATCGCCCGCCAGGCTGGCGGTGCCGTCCTCGTTTCCATGGAAGAAACCGTGGTTCTGGTTTCCGTTGTGGCGGCCAAGAGTGCCAAGCCGGGCCAGGATTTCTTCCCGCTGACCGTCGATTACCAGGAAAAAGTTTATGCTGCCGGCCGTATTCCCGGCGGCTTCTTCAAGCGTGAAGGCCGTCCTTCCGAAAAGGAAACCCTGACCTCGCGCCTGATCGACCGCCCGATCCGCCCGCTGTTCCCGGACGGTTTCTACAATGAAGTACAGGTCGTCGCTACCGTCATGTCGCTGAATCCGGAAGTCGATTCCGATATCCCGGCCCTGCTCGGTGCCTCCGCTGCCCTGGCCATCTCCGGCGTGCCGTTCAACGGCCCGATCGGTGCCGCCCGCGTCGGCTACATCAACGGCCAGTACGTGCTGTGCCCGACCCTGAGCCAGCTCAAGGAAACTCAGCTCGACCTCGTCGTTGCCGGTACCGAAGCTGCCGTGCTGATGGTCGAATCCGAAGCCCAGGAACTGTCCGAAGAGATCATGCTCGGCGCCGTTGTCTTCGGCCACACCGAAATGCAGAAGGCGATCAACGCCATCAACGAACTGGTCGAGGAAGCCGGCAAGCCGGAATGGGACTGGCAAGCTCCGGCCAAGGACGAAGCCCTGGTTGCCCGCCTGCAGGAAGTCTGCGGCGCCAAGCTGGAAGAGGCCTACAACATCACCGTCAAGCAGACCCGCAGCCAGGCCGTCAAGGAAATCCGTGCCGAAGCCGTCGCTGCCCTGTGCACCGGCGAAGAAGGCGCTCCGGACGAAAACACTGTCGGTAACCTGTTCTTCGAACTCGAAGCCGGTATCGTCCGTGGCCGGATCCTGAGCGGTGCTCCGCGTATCGATGGTCGCGATACCCGCACCGTCCGTCCGATCACCATGCGTTCCGGCGTCCTGCCGCGCACCCACGGTTCCGCCTTGTTCACCCGCGGCGAAACCCAGGCGCTGGCTGTCGCCACGCTGGGTACCAACCGCGACGAGCAGATCATCGATGCGCTGGCCGGTGAATACCGCGACCGCTTCATGCTGCACTACAACATGCCCCCGTACGCCACCGGCGAATGCGGTCGTGTCGGCACCCCGAAGCGTCGCGAAATCGGTCACGGCCGTCTGGCCAAGCGCGCCCTGCTGGCCGTGCTGCCGAAGCCGGAAGATTTCTCGTACTCGATGCGTCTGGTCTCCGAAATCACCGAATCCAACGGCTCCTCGTCGATGGCTTCCGTCTGTGGCGGCTGTCTGGCCCTGCTCGACGCCGGCGTGCCGCTCAAGGCCCACGTTGCCGGTATCGCCATGGGTCTGATCAAGGACGGCAACCGCTTCGCCGTGCTGACCGACATCCTGGGTGACGAAGATCACCTCGGCGACATGGACTTCAAGGTTGCCGGTTCGACGACCGGTATTACCGCGCTGCAGATGGACATCAAGATCCAGGGCATCACCAAGGAAATCATGCAGGTCGCACTGGCTCAGGCCAAGGACGCCCGTCTGCATATCCTAGGCCTGATGCAGGAATCGGCTGCCGGTCCGCGTCAGGAAATGTCGGCTTACGCCCCGCGTCTGTACACCTTCAAGATCAATCCGGAAAAGATCCGTGACGTGATCGGCAAGGGCGGCGCCGTTATCCGTGCGCTGACCGAAGAAACCGGTACCACGATCGATATCCAGGACGACGGCACGATCACCATCGCTGCCACTTCCGGTGATGCTGCCGCTGCGGCACGCGCCCGTATCGATGCCATCACGGCAGAAGTCGAGATCGGCAAGATCTACGAAGGCACTGTGCTGAAGATTCTCGACTTCGGTGCCATCGTTCAGGTCCTGCCGGGCAAGGACGGCCTGCTGCACATCTCCCAGATCGCTCAGGAGCGTGTCAACAAGGTTGAAGACTACGTCAAGGAAGGCCAGGTCGTGCGTGTCAAGGTTCTGGAGACCGATGATCGCGGCCGCGTCAAGCTGTCGATGAAGGCTGCTGCTGCCGAAGAGGGCACTGCCGCTCCGCAGGCTGCTGCTCCCGAGGCTGCTGTGCAGCAACAACAGCAGTAACGACGGAGTAATCCCCGAAAGCACAAAGGGCACCGTAAGGTGCCCTTTGTTTTTGGCTGCTCGATTGCTTGCTGCAGTCTTGGAAGGTATGAACGGCCTATTTGGCCATCTGTTTTTCCTTCAGTTCGTCCAGGGTCTTGCAATCGATGCACAGGGTTGCCGTCGGGCGAGCTTCCAGGCGCTTGATGCCGATTTCGACGCCACACTTGTCGCAGAAGCCATAGTCGCCGCTGTCGATACGGCCCAGGGTTTCATCGATTTTCTTGATCAGCTTGCGCTCGCGGTCACGGTTGCGCAATTCGATGGCCATGTCGGTTTCCTGGCTGGCACGATCGTTGGGGTCAGCGAAAACGGTGGCTTCATCCTGCATCGTATGGACGGTGCGGTCGATGTCCTCGCTCAATTCTTTTTTGACTGCTTCAAGAATCTTGCGGAAGTGAGCCAGTTGCTTGTTGCTCATGTAATCCTCACCAGCCTTGGGTTGGTAGGGAGTGAAGTGCTTGTGGAGCAGTTCTTCTGCCATGTTCTTATGCCTTGTGCGCCTGATGACGAAAAAACGATTAAATATCATGAAGGCAGCCGTGAGGCAAGATTTGTTTGTTGTCGAAAGATAGTTCCTTGATCTAGCGCGTGTTTCCGGGGGGTGGTAGAATGCGCTCTCTCGTGTCGGGGCGTAGCGCAGTCTGGTAGCGCATCTGCTTTGGGAGCAGAGGGTCGTGAGTTCGAATCCCACCGCCCCGACCAATTCCTCTTGCATCACCCTCAAGTGCCCGTAGCTCAACTGGATAGAGCAGCTGCCTTCTAAGCAGCAGGTCGGGGGTTCGAGTCCCTCCGGGCACGCCAAGCATCCGTTCTGAATTCGCTAGCTACAGCCGGCGTGCCTTATTCCTGTTTGGGAACCAGCATCTTTCTAAGCAGGTGCGGGGCCAGAAGGTGCATCGGCATGCGCAGGTAGTGAGATCGCACGAAAACCATGAATTTGGCGAACTGGATACCGAGTGTTGGGCGTTCGTGCAGAATGGCGCCAATGGCCGTGATAAGTTGGCCAAGTATCCACTGCGTCGATGGACCTCCGAACTCTTGCCGGGCGCCAATCGAACGTAGTATTTCCTCGGGGGCAGCAACTCCAAGAAAATGCTGGCGGCACTGCAGGGCGTAGTACAGGGGGCGAGTGAGGTCGAGAAGCACAGCTCGCTGGTTCAGCTTCGGCCAGAAATCCGCTTGTCGGGCGAACTCGCCGATCAGGCTGTCCATGTCGATCAAGTCGCGTAGCCCATGTTCCATTTCGCCATCGTGAAAAAGATGAGTGGCGCTATGCAAAACCATGTCTTCCGGGCAGAGCACGAATACGTCGCGGTAAGGGGCTAAAGGCTTGGCTTCTGCCCAGAGCTGGTTAACGTCAGGCTTTACGGCCGCTGTTGGCGGAATGATCGTATGATGGACATCCAGCGTCGTGCCGCGCTCCAGGTGTCGCAGCGGAGGCAGTTCATGCATCCAGGTGCGATAGTAGCGTTGGTCGTAAGGATTGAGTTTGCCCGGAAACCAGCCATTGTCGATAAGCGCACGTTCGGCTTCGACGATTCTGGCGTGCGGAACCATGATGTCGATATCAGAGAGGGTTCTTCCCCGGGCGGCATCGTAGCCCATGGCAATGTAGGCACCTCCCTTGAGTATGGCAAATGGAATATTTTTGCCATTCAGGGCGCGGTGGATTTCTTCAATTTCCCATCGCACATTCCGGTGCTGGCTGGCAGCCACACGATTGGCGCTTTCGGTATGGTTCCTGACCTGTTCGGGAAGCATTGCAGAGACTTCCGGGGCGCCGAGCAGATGCCCCAGGCGCCCAAGCAGATGACCTTCGCGGGCGGCGCTGATGGCAATGCTCCATTCGCGTAGGGAAAGCGTCTTTGTGGCCTCCGTGGGGGCGCGCAAGAGGTGGATCAGTGGATGGTCGGGAGTCATCTATTGCGTATCTTCGACGAGTCTATCCAGCGCTGCAATTGCCTCGGGTAACCGCGAGTAGCTCAGGGTGTGGCCTAGGGCACGATCGGCGATGTCGGTCAGACAGTTAAACCCGTCCACGCCTAGGACGGGGTAGTTGAAGCAGTTCTCGGCGAGTTGCAGCATAGCCTGCCCTTTGCTCACCGGCCTAAATTCAAGTTCTGCCCCTTGCTGGTAACGCGGAAATACCACGGCAAACGGAGTTGCGGTTATACGCGCGGCCGCAACGCTTTCCGCGGGTGGGCAGAGGTGGGCCACGTCGCCCTTGGCAGTGTCATGAACCGTTTTGCCAAAAAGCAGGTTTTCACCGAAATCACGGATGATATCGATCGACACATTCTTCAGGCCGATAGGCCGGGGAAACGGGTGTATCTGTCCTGTTCTCAGGGATATCAGGGCCATTTCGTCGGAAAGCAGACGCCATCCGCGGCAGGTCAACGCTGCGCAGAGCGTACTTTTTCCGCTGCCGGGGGTGCCTGGAAAAATGATTCCCTTGCCATTTTTTTCGACGACCGCCGAGTGCACTACGGCAAATTGATGGCAGTGGTTGGCAATTACCCAGTTTAGGCCCCATTCGAACATGGCGAATGCCTGGCCAAGTGGTAACGGTTTGAACGGGGTGTGATCGCCCATGGTGAAATTCACCTGTGGACGAAACCATCGCCGCAAGGGGGAAGGTGGGTCGAGGGCTATTTGAAAATCGGTAAAGCCGTCCTCAGTGCCTAGCGGGTATTCCGAATAGAGGAGGGATATCCCGTTTGCAACCTCCGGTAGCGAAGAGTGAACGACCAACTCGAAACCAGCAAGGGATAAGCGTAATCCACCATTTTTCAGGCGATACCGAATTTCTTCGGTTTTCAGCGAGCCAAGTTTCAAGGTGTTTCTGCGACGTCGATTAAACCGATATCCTGCAATTCGTGCAGGGCATGGTCAATAAAATTTTCGATATCGTCCTGATAAAGGCTGGCCAGAGGCGTTGCCTCTGCAATTAAAGATGCTTTCGTTTTGGGTATGTCGCCCAGTAAGTCAAATACGGCTACCAGTGATGCGTCCAGTAGGTGGGTTTTGCCCGACTTGATATTGAACAGCGCAATCTCTTCACTAAGTCGGCGAGTTGCAAACTGCTCTTGTATCCGTCTGACTTCGATATCCCGCGTATGGGCCACGTGTGAAATTGACAGATCGATACGGTATTTAAGCCCAGGTGCTGTCCAGGAAGGCGCTGATCGACATACCTCCCGGCGGAAGCAAGGCACCAGAAGCCAACTGCTGAAGTTGGGCTACCGTCATGACATAGTGGAACGAGCCGCCGAGTTCCCCCAGTTTTGCGTTGAAGTAGGCACAGATCAAATGGCGGGTAACGTTGTAGGCACTATTGTTGAGCAGAACATCAACGACACGTGTGGACCCAGCTACGCCATCCTTGTTCAGCCATGAGGGGAGGCCGGACATCTTGGTGCCGCCGGTGTAGCAGGAAACTTGGCTTGCGCTGCAATTGGGCTTCAAGGTGCCATAGTTGTAGCCGATGGCTTGCCATGCGCCGAGGGTTGTATAGCTACCGATCATGCCCCCGGGTTGGCCCCAGCCGCCAGGACTCCAGCCTTTCTGGCAAATGCTGTCGCGCGTCGGGTCTGAAAGGTTGCCCGAGAGCATATTCGAGAGACATTGGTTGGCCAGTACCGAGCGGCTGGCCAGCGTCAATACCAACGGAGCGCCAACGCCAAGTCGTGCAATCTTGCGCCGCCCAGCATTCATGGACTCTGTCGTGCCGATCTCTTCAGTCGTGAGCGGGGAACCAGGAGTCGTCTCGACTGGCTTCACGGGATCATTGTTATTTAACGACATGGCAGGAACTCCGATGCGGGAAAGATAGTTTGCTTGTTATATGCAAGAAATGAGCCAAAATGAATAGTCTATTGTATTCATGTGGTTGGCTATATTGTCGCTCATAAAGTCTGGGCTGAATGGCATCAGTGTAAAGAAAGCCGACATTTCTAACTAGGATTGACTATCAGGTGATTGACCATGTCATTTCCGACGGATTATGCCGGATTCAGCGGAGAAGTTCCGTGAGATAGTTCGCGGGGATGGCATAGGAAATTCCGGATGGATTGCTTAGGACGGCTTCCTTGGTACCTTTTACGAATACCATGTTGATGACGCCAATGACCTCGCCGGATTCAGTATTGAAAACAGGGCTTCCACTGTTGCCAGGGTAAGCAGTGGCATCAAGCTGAAATACGTTGAATGTTCCTTTGCGAATTTGTTTGATTAGTTTTTCATTGATTTGATTGGAATTCGCTCCGGGTATGGCGATTGGCGTTAGCGCCGAGATAATACCGCGATGGGTGACCGGCGAGAAACCAAGCACGCCACCGATCGGAAATCCGATAAATGCTATTTCCTGACCTTCGCGAACTCCGGTCGAATTCCCGATGCTGAGTGCTGGCAATGGAGGGCCATCGACGTAAAGAATCGCAAGGTCATGATCGACATCCTTGCTGAGCAATTTCGCTCGTCGAATGGAACCTTCTCCTGTTGAAGAGCGTATTAACACCGCTAGCTCCGGTGCCTCCGGAGGTCCGGCTTCCGGCAACACGTGAGCATTTGTGGCTATTTTGTTCCCGTTGGCGATAACGAAGCCGGTCCCACGAAATGAAAATGGAGGACTTTGTGTCTTGTGGAATGTGCCGATGGCGACGATGGCCGGTTTGATCTTTTCGATCATATTCGGCAGATCTGCATTTCCGTTGGAACACCAAAAAACGCCCAAGAGGAGGCCGATATGAGCGATCAGCTTGTAGGTGCGTTTCACATTGACCGCTTCGAAGCAATGATTCGAGGTAGTTCAGGTGAGGGGGTAGTTACCGTTGCATCATACGGGTGGTCATCACGGCGGAATATATCGCGGATGCGTTTCACATAGCCCTGTGTCTCGGCGTAAGGCGGAACACCGGCATACCGATTCACTGCACCTTCTCCCGCGTTATATCCAGCAGCGACCAGGGCGATGTTGCCTTGGAAATATGCCAGCAGCCAGCGCAGGTAGGCCAAACCGCCCCGAATATTCTGTTCGGGATCAAAGGGTTTTTTGACGTTGAACCGTTCGGCTGTTTCGGGAATCAGTTGCATGAGTCCCTGGGCGTTTTTGGGCGATACGGCTGTTGGATTGAAGTTGGATTCGGCGCGAATGATGGCCATTGCCAAGCGAGGCGAAACGCCATACTGAGGGGCGAGTTGCTGGACGAGCCCTAATACTTTCTGATGTTGCGGTAGAGCGTTGTCTACGATGTCATGGCCTTCGTCGGTATCGAGCAGGCAGGTCGGCACTTTGCTGACCGGCTCGCCGACTTGGCGCAGCATGCGAATCGACAGGGCATCGCCCTGTTTTGCCGCCATGGTAAAGAAATATGCAGCAGTTGCTTCATCCTTGGGAACGCCACGCCCGTTGGCAAGCATCCAGCCCAGGTTGTATTGGGCTTCGACATCGCCCAGTCGAGCCGCTTCACAGTACAGTTCAACGGCTTTTTCCGGATCTTTCTTAAAGCCGTTCTCGCCGTACTCGAAGGTACGGCCTTCGTGACGCAATGCAACTGCCCTGTCTTTCTGGGTTTTGTCCTCGGCAATTGCAACCGAACTGACCAGAACGATAGAGGCACCCAATACCCATCCGACGGGAAACAATAATCGGTGTCTTGAGTGCCTCATCTGTTGCCCCTTACAAACGCCAGACCGAAATTCCGGTTTCGGAAAAGTCGGCAGGGTCAAGCATGCTCTTCACGTCGGTAATCACGCCATCGGTTTCCAGTTTAGACAAGAAATCCGAAGTTGGCCGTGTTTTGAATTCGCGATGGCTGACTGCCATGACAATGGCTGCTGCCTTGGGCAGATTTTCCCAGGAAACCAGGTCGACACCATATTCGTGACGAGCTTCCTTGGCTTCGGCAACAGGATCATGAACATAGACTTTGGCGCCATAGGACTCGAGTTCCTGGATGACGTCGATGACGCGTGAATTACGCAGATCGGGGCAATCTTCCTTGAAGGTCAGGCCCAGAACAATGATCGGCTTATCCTTGACCGGATGACCATTGCAAACCATCTGCTTGATGGTCTTTTCGGCAATGAATTTCCCCATTCCGTCATTGATGCGACGACCCGCCAGAATGACTTCCGGGTGATAGCCCAGCTGTTGAGCCTTGTGCGTCAGGTAGTACGGGTCGACACCGATGCAATGGCCGCCGACCAGACCCGGACGGAAGGGCAGGAAGTTCCACTTGGTACCGGCAGCTTGCAGCACCTCCAGCGTGTCGATGCCGATCTTGTCGAAAATGATGGCCAATTCGTTCATCAGTGCGATATTCAGGTCGCGCTGGGTGTTCTCGATAACCTTGGCGGCTTCGGCCACCTTGATGTTGGAGGCCGGGTAGACGCCAGCCGTGATCACGCTGCCGTAAATCTCCTGAACCTTGGCCAGGGTTTCCGGCGTGTCTCCAGAGACGACCTTGACGATCTTGGTGACAGTGCGTTCCTTGTCGCCCGGATTGATCCGTTCGGGCGAGTAGCCGACGAAGAAATCCTTTTTCCACGTCTTGCCGGACTCTTTTTCCAGGATGGGGATGCACACCTCTTCTGTCGCGCCAGGGTAGACGGTCGATTCATACACCACAATCGCGCCTTGCTTCAGGTTTCTGCCGACGGAGGTGGAGGAGCCGACAAGCGGGCTGAAGTCGGGCTGATGCGCATCATCGACCGGGGTCGGTACGGCGACAACGACAAAATCAGCTTCACGCAGACTGCTGGGGTCTGTTGTGACAGTCAGTTGCGTAGCGGCTTTGAGATCATCTGTGCTGACTTCACCCGTTGGGTCATAAAACTTCTTGTAGCTTTCAACCTTTTCCGAGGAAAGATCAAAGCCGATTGTTTTATATTTTTTGCCAAACTCGACGGCGAGCGGCAAACCAACGTAACCCAAGCCTACAACTGCAATAATTGTCATCTTTATTCCTGTATCTATCAAAAATGGGTTGAAATTGAATTTTAGAGGGACTTCAACAACTGAGCGACCTCAGTCTGGCCCGGGAATTTGTCGCCGAGCTTTGTCAAGGCGTCCAACTCTTTGCGCGCATCGTCTTTTTTGCCACTAGTGATCAGAACCTTGGCTAGGTTCAGTTGGATCGCTGCCGCTTGCGGTGCGCTAACCATCGCTTTTCGGAGCAGATCAATTGCTTTTGTTGTTTCACCCTTTTCGGCAAATATCATGGCCAAAGTATCCATGAAGGCCGGTTGATTAGGCGCTAATTCGTTGGCTTTTTCGGCATATTCCAGAGCTTTGGGAGATTTATTCTGAGCACTAACCCAAGCCAGATTGTTGAGAATTAGTGCATTGTTTGGCTGAAGTGCAAGAGCGCTTTGGTAATGTGACGCCGCCAGACTGAAATTTTTGGTGGACGAAGCAAAGTCGCCCATATACATCCGGAACCCGATATCTTTCGGATGTTCTTTTAGCCATGTGGCGGCATGTTTTTCGGCTTCGGGCTTGTTTCCAGCGTTAATCAGGGCGCCATGGAGTTTTATCGCAATGTCCGGAGACGAGGTCACTTTGAGGCCAGTCCGGTAGATTTCGATGGCTTGGCTGAAGGCTTGGTTGGCAGTATGAATTGCTCCTTCAAGGAGGTAACCTGCAGCTTCTTTTGGCCGTTGTTTTTGGACAGTTTTGGCAATATTCAAGGCTTCATTTGGGTTTTTGTTTTCCATTGCTGCAAGAATAAGGCCTCGTTGAGCATCAAGTAGATCAGGTTTTATCTCAAGGGCTTTTTTCAGAGATTTGACTCCCTCATCGTTTTTCTTGTTGGCAAATTGGACTTCAGCCAGTCGCAGCAAGGGAGTCGGTGCTGCCGGCTGCAAAGATGCCATTTTTCCAAAGGTAATTGATGCCTGATTGAGGTCGCCTGACATCTGTTGGACACGACCTAGAGCTTCGAGTATTTCCGGCTTGTCTGGCAGTGTTGCTACTGCGTCGTTGGCAGCAGTAAGGGCTTTTTTAGGATCCTGGTTTTTAAGGTGATTTTGAACCAATGCTAATCGCGGTGCGACATCGGTTGGAGCTGCGCTTACGGCTTTTCCGATCAAAGTCGTTACCTCGTCGGCCTTTCCTCCAGTCGCCACCTTCAGTTCAGCCAAAGCGAGCAGGGCTTGCACGTTCTTGGGATCTGCTGAGAGTACTGTTTCAAAGCGCTTTTGAGCGTCAGCCGATTTCTTGTCAGCCAAGTCCAAGGCGGCAAGGCTGGCAGCTGCCGGGAAAAATGTAGAGTTGATCGCAAGGGCTTTCTCAAAATTCTTGCGGGCACCTGCCATGTCTTTCTTGGCCAACAGGGTACGAGCCCGTAGATTGTATGTTGCAGGGTTGTCGGGTTGCTTCTTTTCCAAAATGTCGATAGCTTGCAGCGCTTTGTCTAAATTGTTGTTTTTTAGGTGAGCCGTAATCAATGCCAAGTCGGCAGTAATGCCTTTGTCTTCCGCAGAAATTTGCTGAAGTTCCTGGAATCCGCTTTCGGTATTGCCTTGGGCCAGATGCGCAACAGCAACCGAGGTTTTTTTCGTTGCATTTTCGGGGTCCAGCTTGCTCGCTTTGGTGAAATAGGCAGCTGCCTTCGGGGCATCCCCATTCTGTAGGTAAGCTTGACCCGCTAACGTCAGGAATGCTGAATCCTTGTCGATATCGCCAAGAACGGGCTGCAACACTTCCAAGGCCTTGGCCGGTTGACCTGCATGTAGATAATTGGCGACCAGAATGCGTCTTGCGAGAACCAGCTTGGGGGATGATTGTAGGGCCTTCGTCAAATATGTCTCAGCTTGAAGGTAGGAGCCAAGCTGATACTCGATGGCGCCTGCAATTTGCAGGTTGTTGGGATTGTTTGGCGCAAAGCGCAGGAGTTGTTGAGCAGACTCTCGCGCGACTTTGTACTCCTTGCGCTGGTAATTTAGCTGTGCATCAAGAAAATAGGCCTGAGGACTTTTCGGGGCTATTTTTTTCAGCGCATCCAGTTGCTTTGCTGCATCGTCCATTTTTTCGCTTTGAAGCAATGAAAAAATGATCGCTGTGTGCGCTGGGAGGAAGTTGGGTTTTACCTCGATGGATTTGCGATATTGGGCAAGGGCTGCAGTTGAGTCCCCCTCCATGGCAAGCAGGGTTCCCCTCATGAAAATCGCTTCAGCACTTGTCGGATGTTGTGCAACTAGTGCGTCGATTTTGCCTTTTGCCCCCTGAATGTCCTGCTGCGCAATGGTTTCACGAATATCCGCAAGGCGTGCGGGTTCGTAATCCGGGTATGCAAGGAGCGCTTCGGCAAGCAGTTTTTTGGCTTCGTCAGGTTTGCCAAGATTGGCATACGCAGCGCTGAGGGATGTTTTCAGTGCAGCTTGAGATTCACCATTGGTCAGCGTGGTATTTCCAAATTCGTCCACCAGTTTCTTGGCTTGGCCAAGGTTCAGCATGGTACGGGCAAGTAAAGGAATGACGGCATCAGCTGGATGCTTGAGCTCAAGGGCTTTTCGCAGCTCAAGCTCTGCACCGGCCTGGTCACCACTTTCCGAAAGCGCAGCGCCCAGTAAAAAACGAGCTTCAGCCAGCTTCGGGTTTTGCTGAAGTGCATTTTTTAGCTGGATGACCGCTGCTTTCGTATCTTTTTTTGCCAGATATTCCTTACTTGACGCAATCAGGCCATCTGTGGATTCTCCTCCGCAGGCTCCAAGCATGAGCGCGAGCAACAGTGCCGATAATTTAATAGGCAAATTTTGGCGCGACGTTTTCATTATGTGTCTCTTTTCAGGAATTTTGTGATTTCAAGCCGAGTCGATGCATCAGGTCGTAAAGTGTGGGGCGGCTAATACCGAGTATTTCGGCTGTTTTCATCAGATTATTATTAGCGCGACCAAGGGCTGTGACGATTGCATGGCGTTCTGCATCATCTCGCACTTTGCGCAAATCGATGAATTCAGTCTCTCCTTCGTCATTGCCACCAAGCCCGATGTCATCGCGGGTAATTCGTGATCCGTCTGCCATGATCACAGCACGTTTCAAGCAATTTTCCAATTCACGGACATTGCCAGGCCAGCGATGGTTTTCGATGGAACGGACCGCGTCCTCTCCCAGCGTCATACTGCCGCGCTTTTGTTCTTCAGCGAATTTATGAACAAAGGCATGTGCCAGCAGGGTGGCGTCGCCGGTGCGCTCACGTAGCGGCGGAATGGGTACAACGATCTCGGCTAGACGGTAATACAGGTCTTCGCGGAAACGACCATCGCTGATTTGGGATTTTAGATTCTGATGTGTCGCGCATACGATACGCACATCGACTGCAATTTCCTGACGTCCGCCAAGACGCTCGACAACACGTTCTTGAAGAAATCTCAGCAATTTGGCCTGCAGCGGCAGTGGTAAATCGCCAATTTCATCAAGCATCAGCGTGCCACCGTTCGCCGTTTCGATTTTCCCTGGGGTGGTTTTCGCGGCGCCAGTAAAGGCACCCTTTTCATATCCGAATAGCTCGCTTTCCAGCAGGTTTTCCGGGATGGCAGCGCAGTTGATAGCGACGAAGCGTTCCTTCACTCGCGGCGATGATTCATGCAATCCGCGAGCTAACAGTTCCTTGCCCGTGCCGCTCTCACCAAGCAGCAGGACCGTGGCGTTGCTGTTGGCTACTTTTTCGATAGTCCGACAGACGCGTTGCATATTGGCATCACGAGTCAGCAGACCGCTCAGTGCCGTCGGGTGCTGAACCGCTTGAAGGCGACGGTTTTCCTGCTGCAGATCGTGTAGCCGAAAGGCTCGGTCGATAGTCAGGGCGAGCAATTCGGGCTCGAATGGCTTGGCAAAAAAGTCATAGGCGCCCAGTGCTATGGCGCGAAGGGCATTAGCATGGTCGTTTTGACCCGTCAGGACGATCACCTTGGTATCCGGGGCAGCCGCTAAAATTTGTTCGAGTAGACGAAAGCCTTCTGACACTGAGTCGGCATCGGGTGGCAAACCTAAATCCATGGTTACTACCGGTGGAGCGTGGCGGTGGATTTGAGCCAAAGCACTTTCGCGATCAGCAGCTGTCAGTGTTTCAAACTGGTCGAAAGACCAACGCAGTTGCTTTTGCAATGCGAGGTCATCCTCAACAATGAGCAGGGGGCGGGGCCGTTCAGTAGTCACGCAACTTCTCTTTCTATGAGATCGGATTCAGTACGTATTACAAATAGCGGAAGGATTACTGTGATGCGGGTCCCTTTGCCCGGTTCGCTGTCTACAAGCATTTCTCCTCCCAATTCGCGAATGTATTGCGCACTTTCGTAGGCACCAATGCCCATTCCGGCTTCTTTTGTACTCTGGAAGGGTTTGAAAAGTCGGTCTCGGATAAATTCTTTCGACATCCCGTGCCCCGTATCCCCAACTTCTATCGCAGCCTTGTCGTTCCTGCGTTCAATATCAACCCATACAGGGCTATCCTGAGCTGATGCATCCAAGGCATTTTGGACTAGGTGTCCAAGTACTCTTTCCAGGCGCTCATCATGGCCACGGGCAATGAGACCTTCTTTAAGGTTAACCTGGATCGGACGTCCCTGATTCATCTTGTCCTTTTGTATGCGCTGAACGATGTCGGCAAGATTAACTCCGCACATGCCGCCAGGTGGCTTGGCGCCTTCGCGCAATTGAAGCATCAATTGGCGCATCCGTTCAACGGCATGGTCCACAGTCATCAACATGTCCTGCTGAAATTCTGGATTGTCACGATGACGTTCGGCATTCTTCAGCATTAATGCGAGCTGGGTTACGATATTCTTTAGATCGTGCACAACGAATGCTGACATTTTGTTGAACGCATCAAACTTGCGAACCTCAAGCAACGCTTCAGTGGCCTGCATCTTGGCAAGGAAGCTGGCGGCCTGACAGCCTGCAGTGCGCAGGAGATCATTTACTTCCCAGTTAACATTGATAGGCGTTCTGGAGCTTGCCAGGATGACGAACCCCTGCATTTCGTGGCTGACCATCAGAGGAACAATCAGCCAAGCATTTGGAAGGCCAGACAGCCAGTCCGGAATGTCCAGACCACTGTAGCGGCCCGGATAGCAACGGTATTCTTCAAGGTTTATAACCCAGCCGCTATCGAGCAGAAATTTGCATAGTTGGGAGTCTGAGTGCTCAAGCCCAGGGCTCTCAGGAAGATTCCAACGTGCCGTCTGACTATAGGTTTCTCTACCCGCCTCACGGAGCCATAGCGCACCAGCAGGACTTTCAACCATGTTCGCCAAACCTCGGATGACCTGCTCTCCCATTGATTGTGGAGAGTCTTGAGTGGTCAGGGTTTGCGTGAAACGAAGCCATTCTTCCCGATAGTCGTATCGATAGTGGAAGAAATGTTTTCCAACTAGAACCTTTATCTTCGCGCGCATCGAGCCTGATACGAGCAGAATGCACAACCCAAGCGTCGCCGCAAAAACAAGGGCCAGCTGCAATGCTCGGCCCCATTCACCACCGAAGTAGCGAACGTAGTAGCCAACGCCGGCCATAAATAATAGATAAACCCCTGAGGCAAGCAGGGTGATGGAGTGAAAAGCCGCTTTTTGAGAAATGCGGATTTTCGATGTCCAGTCTTTGCTGCGTTCGGTGGATAACATTAGCAAGGGGATCGTGGTGGCATGAACAAAACCACGGACGGTGATGGCGTCACCATCGAGATGATTGAACATCATTCCATCAGAAAATAGGTAGACGTCAAAGCCGAACTGGAACAACAAGGCCAGGCAAAGAGGCTTTATATTCCAACGTGAATCCTCGGCGACAGTACGAAATAACTGTTCGACAAGTATGAGTCCGGCGACTGCTTCGGCCAGACCTTGAAAAACCAGGGCGCGTTGCCAATCGTCAGATTTGAGCCAGTCACCGAGGAGGGCGATTTGTAGCACTAGGCCCGTGCCAATCAGTAGCCGGCACAAATGAGGAAGCCAAGGCGCTACTACGGGTTTGGTTTGATTTTCGCCAATTTGCGGCGACAGTATCGCCAATAAGAAGGAATACCAAACTCCGTAGCGACATACGTCCAGCAGTGATGAGGTAATTGTCGGCAAATATTTGCCACTCCGCATCGCAAACAAGGTAAAGACAGCCCAGAGCGCGGAAAGCATTGCTGCGATAACAATGCGCCGAGCTCGGGTGCTAGACCGCCAGTCTTTACCAAAAGAGAAAAAATGGCCTGTAAGGGTCACGTAGCCAAGGGCGGCAAGACCAAAGCTCCAGGTGATCAGTGAAGTGTCGGTGGCGTCCATGAGCTGGATCTGTTTTTAAGGGGCTCAAGTCTTATTGAGCACCTTTACCTGTAAGCACTACGCCAACGGTTTCGAAAAGAATGACGATGTCGAGGAATAGCGTATGGTTTTTGACGTAGTAAAGGTCGTACTGCAGCTTTTCGGCTGAGTCTTCAACGGTAGATCCATAGTGATAACGTACTTGCGCCCAACCTGTTACACCCGGTTTGACACTATGGCGGACAGCATAGAAAGGAATCTCCTTTGTCAGTTGATCGACGAAGAATGGGCGCTCAGGGCGGGGGCCAACCAAACTCATGTCACCTTTAAGAACACTGAACAGTTGTGGCAATTCGTCGATCCGGAGTTTTCTGATGATTTGGCCAATACGGGTGACACGACTGTCTTTTGCCTGGGCCCATATAGGTTTGCCATCCTTCTCCGCATCACGGCGCATGCTGCGAAATTTAATCACGTTGAACAAGCGACCACCCAAGCCAACGCGCTCCTGGCGGTAAAGGAGTGGAAAGCCATCTTCGACAACGATCAATACGCTAGCTATTGCCATTACAGGTAGAGCGAGGGCGATGAGGATGCTGGCGCAAACGATGTCAAACAGCCGCTTTACCAGGGTGCGAATAAAGCCCTGCCGAAATCCGTCCCCAAAAATGAGCCAGCCGGCATAGAGGGAATCAAGACGAATTTGTCCTAGCGTCTGCTCGAAATGGCTGGCGAGATCAAGAACCCGTATGCCTTGCAACTTGCAATCGAGTAATTCCCGCAACGGCATTGAGCCTCCGCGGCGTTCGCTGAGCGCTACCACAATCTCATCGACTTTCAGATTGCGGGCAGTATCGGTCAAGGGCTGAGCACGACTCAGGATCATGTGCGGCGTAACTTGAGGCTGATCTTCATTTGCGCCGGGATAAAAACCAATGATCTCGGCTGACGGATCAGAGTGTTCCAAGGCATGTTTTACAGCTATTGCTTGTAGGCCGGTTCCGAAAACCAAGATACGTCGCCGAAGAATATTGGCGGTGGGCGAATAAGCTGCGCTTACCCTGGTGACCAGCATGCCGAAGACAGCTGACATCGCAGAAAGCTGCATAAGGTCGCGGTTTACCGAGGTGATTGGTAATAAGGCATAAAGGCCATAAGCGACAGGAATGGCCAAGTATAAAGACAGCATTGCTCGGGCTCTCTTATCGACAAAAGAGCGTGTTGTTGTACGCTGGTAGAAACCGAGCAGGATATTGATTGCAAGCATCACTACGGCAAACAGTGCGGAAAAAATGAGAACCTGAGCAAGGTTCACGGGAAGCCCGCTGTTGATCCACATCAGGGTGATGAACAAGCTGACAATCAAAAAAGAAAAATCAAACAGCGCCCCTGCCACGCTTCGCCATGAGACCCAATGGTTAAACATCCTGATCATGATGATCGAACTCCATCCCGCTTTTTGAATAGCCCTTATTGCTAGGCAATGCCCATCGAATCACCTGTCTGCTTTGCTACTCTAGTGATTTTGGCATAGATTAAACAGGCACTATTTCACGTTGGCTACCAATCTCGAAAAAGTATTTTTGAGATCGGTGAAAACATCTTCTAATGGTGAAAAACACTGTAAATTATAGAAATAATTCGCTTTTTACTGCAAACTATTTAGGATGACGTCATGTGTTCGGTGGGCGGTCAGCCTCTTGCCAAGAATTGTGCGGTTCACTGTCTTCATACAAAACCATTGTTTCCACCTATGCTGCTATCGAAGTTTGGCACTTGTTTATTGCGAGCATAGGAAGTGAGCATAGGAAGTGTGTTGCTGAGACCGAACGTCGTTGGCTTGATAAAGTCCAGCATTAATTCGCGATCGCGATTATCTTGGCTAAACTAGTACTTCAACGACGTCAGGATGGCCAAGAAAACGCTGTGGGCTCGCGCTAGCACCATAAGCACCCGACTGGAAAATGACAACAAGATCCCCTTGAGTGGCTTGTGCCAGATGCATGCGGTCGGCTAGGATGTCCAGAGGGGTACATAGAGGACCAACGACGCTTGTCATTTCCGTGGTGTTGGCATTCATTTGAGTGCCAATTGCGACAGGGTAGTTTTTACGGATCACCTGTCCGAAGTTTCCTGATGCGGAGAGGTGGTGGTGTAGCCCGCCATCTACGATCAGGAAGATTTGGCCGCGCGAAATCTTGCGATCCACTACTCGGGTAACGTAAACGCCGGCCTCTCCAACAAGATAGCGTCCAAGTTCAATGACCAGTGATGCCTCCGGGAAATCGTCTTTGGCCCGTTCGACCAATCGACTCAGGTTCTTGCCGATTGGTGCCAGGTCCAATCGTTGTTCTCCGGGGAAATAGGGGATTCCGAATCCACCGCCTAGATTTAGAAATCGTACCGGCATTCGTATGGAAGACGATAGTTTAAGTGCCAGTTGATAGGACTTATCCTGCGCTTCACATATAGCTTCGGCTTTCAGATTCTGGGAACCGGCGAATAGATGGAAGCCCTCGAACATCAATTGTTGTTTGGCGATGCGTTCAAGCAATTCGGGAACGGCTTCAGCGTCAACACCAAATTGTTTCGGGCCGCCCCCCATTTTCATGCCGGAACCCTTTAGCTCAAAATCGGGGTTGACTCGGACTGCAACGCGGGCCGGCAAGGCCAATTCTCGCGAAATTTCGGCGAGGGCGTCGACTTCTCGAAATGATTCAATATTAATCAAGATACCCGATGCCACTGCTTGGCGAAGTTCAGAGTGCCGTTTCCCTGGGCCGGCAAAGCTAATTTCCTGTGGCGATGTGCCTGCGTCAAGGGCAACCTTGAGTTCACCAGCAGATGCAACATCGATACCATCGACTAGCCCAGCCATGAAAGCAACAAGCGCGGGCATTGGGTTGGCCTTCATGGCGTAGTGCAGCTTCACATTTTTTGGTAGTACAGCACGTAGATCGCCAACCCGCGACCGAATCAGTTTGCGATCATAGGCATAGTAGGGAGTTTGTCCGACTCGTTCGGTGAGCTGCGAAATCGGCATGCCACCGATTAGCAGTTGATCTCCGTCATTGGAAAACTGCGCCATGGCAGCATGGATGGGCGTTGCATTATTGTGGATCGTCATCGATGGTCCTGGGCTAGCTGCTAGTGTTCTGGTTTTTTTGTTCGATCCAGGCAGTTGCCAGGGTCTTTCTATCAATTTTGCCATTGGGGTTGCGTGGCAATGGGCCTTCATGCACCTCAATTCCCGCTGGCACCATATACGCAGGCATTTTTGCGCGGCACTCCACAAGTAATGTCGCGACATCAAGAGAGGCATCTGCTGGAGGGGTGGCAATCACTTGAATGGCTTGGCCAAGACGGTCGTCATCAACGCCGAAGGCTACACATTCGCCGACCAGTTTAGTTGCATAGAGGATCTCCTCGACTTCGGTTGGGCTGACGCGATAACCTGAGGTCTTAATCATTTCATCTCGGCGGCCGATAAAGTACATATAGCCTTCTTCGTCCATCCGCACTGTGTCACCAGAAAATACGGCAATTTCCGGCAAAACCAATCCTGCTTCTCGCCCAGGGGCGTGTATCGGTAACGGCTTATAACGCTCTGCAGTTTTTTCCTGATCGTTCCAGTAGCCCATTCCAACCAGCGCACCCCGGTGGACAAGTTCTCCCGGTTCGTTTGGTCCGCAAGGAGTCCCGTCTTCTCGCAAAACCAGGATCTCGGCATTCGGAATTGCCTTGCCGATCGAGTCTGGACGACGGTCAACTTCCTCTGGAGGAAGAAATGTTGACCGGAATGCTTCAGTTAATCCATACATCAGAAAGGGTTGTGTTTTGGGCAAATAGTGACGCAATGCGTTGAGCGTCTCGCGCGGCATTCTGCCGCCAGTATTGGCAAAATACCGAAGATGATTGGTAATTGATTCCGGCCATTCCAATTGAGTTAACTGGATGTAGAGCGGTGGTACTGCCGTCAGGCCAGTAACTTTCTCTCGCTCGATTGTCTTGAGCACGTCACGCGGCAGCAGGTAGTTGAGCAGAACAACGCGGGCGCCAACGTGGAATGCGGTGGTCAATTGGCTGAAGCCCGCATCGAATGAAAGTGGGAGGGCGGCCAGTAGTGTGTCGGTTGAGTGGTTTTTCAGATAACTAGAAACGCTCTTTGCACCTGCGACCATGTTCCGGTGAGAGAGCACCACGCCTTTGGGTTTCCCTGTGCTGCCCGAAGTGTAGAGGATGCCGAGCATGTCGGTATCGATCACACGATGCCCAGAAACTGGTGGAGCTCGAAGGAGGTCGGGCCAGCGCGATAATGTCAGTCCGGGAAGCGGCACTGTCTCGTCTATTGAGTCCAGGACTACGATATGGCGCAGATCATGGCAATCCGGCAGCGTATCGTTGAGTAATGCCAGCCGTTCCGGCGAGGTGACCAGCACTCTGACAGTGCAATCGCGTAGGATATACCCGACCTGCTCGGGCTTGAGCAGCGGGTTTAGCGGGACGAAGACTCCTCCCGCAGCAGGTGCCCCAAAACTTGCGATGACCGTCTCGAAACGTTTCTCAAGGTAGATGGCGACACGCTCACCCCGCGCTAGTCCCAAGCTGATCAAGCCGCTGGCGAATCCTTCGACAGCTTTCTGTAGTTCGCCATAACTTAGGGAGTATTTTCCGTACGTTACGGCAACTGAAGATTCGCTGCGTTCTGCCGAGCGCGAAATGAGTTCGTGTAAAAGTGTGGAGTCTCTCATGGGTAACAAGCTTGTCATGGAATGGCTTATGACGACGTGGAGTATCTCACAGTCATGGGGGCATTCTCCGCCTATAATTCGGCAACCCGAATCTGCCGCTGAAGGAGCATGGTTTTGAATATCCAGAAAGAAGTGTTGTCCCTACTGGACGAAATACTCAGTTTGAACGGTCGTTCTGCCGCATTTACCAGAGATACCCCACTGCTGGGCGCAATTCCGGAGTTGGATTCGATGGCGGTAGTGGCACTGATCACGGGATTTGAAGAAAGATTCGGTTTTTCCGTCGACGATGATGATATTGAGGGAAGCACGTTCGCTAGTGTCGGATCGCTGATCGATTTCGTCGAGAGAAAGGTGGCTGGCTGAAAGACAGACACTTGTATCCTTTCTTCCTGCAAGGCGAAAGCGGGCAGCGGTTCTGTATTTTTCATGCACCAGAATCCAGGCCGCTTGGCGCTGTTCTCTATTTTCACCCCTTCGCTGAGGAGATGAACAAGTCGCGGCGGATGGCGGCGCTTCAGGCAAGATCGCTGTCGAAAGCGGGGTATGCCGTCCTGCAAATCGACTTGAGCGGTTGTGGCGACAGCGATGGTGATTTTGCCGACGCGACGTGGGAAGCGTGGCTGAACGATGGGATGCTGGGCTATCGCTGGCTGAGACAGCAAACAGACGCACCGCTTTATCTATGGGGCCTGCGCTCCGGTTGTCTGCTGGCCGCGAGTTTTTCCGAGCGATTGCAGGAAAAGGCTAATTTTGTTTTCTGGCAGCCGGTGGTTGGCGGCAAGCAACATTGGCAGCAGTTCATGCGTTTGAAACTGGCTGGCGAGATTGCTACTGGCGGTGGTAAGGAAATCACAGAGACCATGAAGCGGAGTCTGGAGTCCGGGCAAAACGTGGAAATCGCCGGTTATACAGTATCTCCGCAGCTTGTTGACGGGTTGCGGAAGGCTGAGTTGATGCCGAAAGGTCCGGTAGGGAAGGTAATCTGGCTGGAGGTTTCGTCGCGTGAGGAGGCTTCGCTGGCGCCAGCGTCGCTACCCTTTATCGAGCAGTGGAAAGCGGCCGGAGCCGCCGTCGACGCGCTGGTTGTACCCGGTCCGGCATTCTGGCAAACCGCAGAGATAGAGGATGCTCCAACCTTGATCGACGCAACGCAGGCATCGATCGGACTTGCCGCATGAAAGTCGTGGACGATGCTTTCGTATTTCGCTGTGGCGGCGAATCCTTGCTTGCCATGGTCTGTGCGCCTGAGGTATCACAAAAAATCGGTGTCTTGATCGTTGTTGGTGGCCCTCAATACCGCGTGGGTAGCCATCGGCAGTTTTTGCTACTGGCCCGTAGTTTGGCCGCTGCGGGCTATCCTGCTATGCGCTTCGACTTTCGAGGAATGGGCGACAGCACAGGCGAACTCCGAAATTTTGAACAAGTCGGGGAGGATATCGAGATGGCAATCGACGCCTTCATCGCCCGGTATCCGCACATTCGAAAGATCGTTCTATGGGGGCTTTGTGATGCCGCCTCGGCCAGCCTGATGTACCGATATCAGCATGGCGATGATCGTCTGGCAGGGTTTTGCCTATTAAACCCGTGGGTGCGCTCCGAGGTGACGCTGGCGAGAACCCAGATCAAGCACTATTACAGAAAGCGCCTACTGGAGCTGGCGTTCTGGAAAAAGCTCTTGTCCGGACAATTGGTTATCGTTGGTGCACTGAAAGGCTTAATGGATAGCCTGCTGTCGCTGCGCAAGAAAAGTGATAAATCTGCTCAAGGGCGAATCCCCAGTTTTCAGGAGCAGATGGGATTGGTGCTTGCGTCAGAGGGGAGTCCCATCCTGCTTATTTTGAGCGGCGACGACTACACCGCCAAGGAGTTTAGTGAATACGCCAAGGCTTCCGTTACCATGTCGTCGGCTTTGATGCGTCCCAACGTAACGCAGTGTCATGTGGCAGAAGCCAACCATACTTTTGCAAGTGTGGAGTGGCGGCGAGTAGTCGAAATGGAGACCATCGCTTGGCTCCAGAAAATGGAGGTGCCTGCATGACTTGGCTATCGGAGTCAGGTTACCGGGTGTTCAATCCGCAACGTTTTCAATTTCCGTCGCCGCAAGTGCCGATACTCCCTACTCGACTGGATATTGGTAGTGGAGATTTCGGTCAGGGCGAATACACGCCGGTTACAGATTCGAAAAACTACCAATTTTTTAGTTGGGGACGCTACGCCCTTCTTGAGGCATTTCGCCTATCAAACGTCGGTCCGGGTGGTTACGTGCTCATACCGGCTTATCATTGCCGAACGATGCTGGACCCGGCGCTGTCGTTGCAAAGCGAAATCCGTTTGTACCCACTGAATGCGGAACTGAGCCCGGATATTCCGGCGATTGAGGCCCTGATTCTCGAGAGCAAACTTCCGATACGAGCACTCCTTGCCACCCACTATTTCGGCTTTCCTCAATCATTGGATCGATTGAAGGCGTTGTGCAACAAGCATGAAATTGTGTTGATCGAGGATTGCTCGCATGCCTTCATTCGCTCGCGCGTTGACATGAAGACGGGGGCCCTAGGCACCTTTGTCGTTGCCAGCCCCTACAAGTTCTGTCCGACCATGGACGGGGGGGTGTTGATTGGGAATGGGGTCGAGTTAACGCGAGAGCTGATTGGCAGAGGACTGTTTGATGAGGTTTCGTCGGCAGTCCGTTTGCTAACGCGAGCACGAGTAAGGAAACATGCACTGTTAGGCACGAAGTCGCCGCTGGCGGAAATTATCGAGAAAGATGGCGACCATTCATGGGAGGATGGGCGGGGCATCTCTTCAGCGTATGATCCAGCGTCGACTTCGCTACGTGGATACAGGCTTTCTCACTGGATAGTTCGGCATTCGAGTGCCGACCGTATAGCGCGTCAGCGCCGCGAAAATTTCTCGAAATGGCTTGCTGGTGTGGACGCGTTGCCTGGATGCAGGCCTTTGTATTCGGACTTGCCGGATGGCGTGGTGCCTTATATGTTTCCTTTGTATCTGGACAGACCGCTCCCTGACTTCTATGGCCTGAAAAACCAGGGTCTTCCGATATGGCGATGGGATAGCATGGGGATTTCGGGCTGTGCCATTGCTACGGATTATCGTTTGCACTTGCTCCATCTGCCATGCCACCAGGATATCGGGGGCCAGGAAATAACATGGATGTTGGAAACGCTGGAACAAGTCCTAAAACGCCTGAGATGAACGCACATGTTTGGCAATCGTTGTCACTGAATAATCAACTCGGCGAGCACGGAGTTGCCTGGGATGCATGTAACCAGCGATTGTTTCGCGGACATCTCCTGTTTGATAGCCGATTTGTCGGGAACCTCCTAAAACACTTTGGGCAGGGTAACGAGAGACTTATGCAGCAGAAAAATGCTGCTGGCGAGTTGGAAATGTGCCTTCTCCGGCCAGCGGCGTGGGGGCGTTGGGAGACCTTCTTTCCATCGCAAGCCCAGATTTCTCCTGTCATGGTCGGTTCGCGTGAATCTTTAGGAAGTATTTTCGACGCCCTTTCTGGGATACCACTGCAAATCGATTTTCTTGGTCAGGATATTACATATTCCAATGTAGTGGATGGCCTAGCGCCCCGGAACCAGGCAATTAGTCATACGACGACAATCAGTATCGATTTGTCGGGGACTTTCGAGGAATATTGGAATAGCCGCCCGAAAAACCTTGCCAAGAACATCCGTCGCTACAAGAATCGTCTGGCGCAAGGCGATTGCGGTGCCATTCTGGTACAGATAGACACACCGGGCGAGATGGCCGCTGCAGTTACACGCTATGGGCAACTTGAGGCGGATAGCTGGAAAGGTCTCGAAGGTACGGCCGTATTGCCAGACAATCTGCAGGGACGGTTTTATACCGATGTTCTGACGGATTTTGCGCGCACCGGAAACGCAATCGTTTACGAGTTGTGGATCAACGAACGCCTGGCAGCTTCGCGTCTGGTCATTCTTGATGATCGGATGTTCATCATCCTCAAGACTGCCTACAACAAGGAAATGGCCCAGTTCGCTCCGGGCAGGTTACTGCTGTATGAAGTGATTGCCGATGCGTACCGGAGGATTCCAGGTGGCATCCTGGAGTTCTACACAAACGCGACGGCAGACCAGCATGACTGGGCTACCCATAGTCGAACGATCGTCCATCAAACAATCTACCGGAATGGCGCACTTTCCATAGTTCGCCAGCTTGCCAAGCTTGCTTATCGGTCGGCCGTGGTGGATGAACAGGATCATGCGGAGAGAGACGTCGCTCGTTTTGAATATCCGAGTATTGATCTGCCCGAGGCGGTTGTGGCTCTTTTCTCGTCAGCGGAGAAGCATGCATTCGATTTGGGCCAGCCCTGGTTTGCCAATCTCGCGGCCACGGTTTCTGTGGATGGTTATACACCAACGTGTTACGTCGGCAGCGTAGATGGCAGGCCTCGTGCGGCTCTGCCAATGCTGCTACCGGACAGTCATGGCGGGAAAAGTGCCAAGGGATTCGAAACATATTACACAACCCTCTTCCAGCCCGTTTTGATCGAAGGTGCTCGTGTCAGGGATTTGCGCCAGATAATCGACCGCTTGCGTACTGACTGCCCGGCGCTATCCGAGTTGCGCTTTGCACCGCTTAATCCTTCCGACCCGGCCAGCATCATCCTGCGAAACGCTTTGCAGGCTGCGGGATGGGTAACGTTTGGCTACTTCTGCTTTGGAAACTGGTACTTGCCTGTGAAAGGCAACTATCAGGATTATTTTGAGTCTCGCAAGCCGAAGATGCGAAATACCATTCGTCGTCTCGGCAAGAAACTGATCGCCGATGGGGGTGCGTTGGAGGTCATTGTCGCCAGTGATCGTCTGGAGGATGGCATCGCGGCCTACAACGCCGTTTATTCGGCAAGCTGGAAAGTGGCCGAGCCGCATGAGGCGTTCGTGCCCGGACTTGTGCGGATGCTGGCTGCTACGGGGCGTCTCCGGTTGGGGGTCGCCTGGCTCGGCGGCAAGCCGATTGCTGCACAAATCTGGGTGGTGAATCATGGCAAGGCCGGTATTTACAAGGTTGGGTATGACGAGGCGCATGCCGCGTATTCCCCAGGCACGTTGCTGACGGCTCATCTGATGGAACATGTGATTGACCGGGATGGTGTCAGCGAGGTCGATTACTACATCGGAGATGATCCATACAAGCAGACTTGGATGACCCATCGGCGTGAGCGCTGGGGGATTGTTGCCTACAATCCGAAGACGCTATACGGGCTATGGCGCCTAACTCGGGAAGTAGGAGCACGGGTCATCAAATCCTTGGCGAACCGTTTCCGCTCCAAGACGCCTGAGGGGGCTGTGGCATGACGGCTGGTGGGAGCAGGGAGGTGCGCGCCGATCAGGAAGTGGTTGTCGGGCAATCATCCACTCCGACCGTACGGCCACGTCTCGACGGACTTGACGCACTGCGTGGCATTGCTGCCATGGCAGTCGTGCTCTTTCACTTCACCACCCAATTCGACAAATTGTTCGGGCATGAATCGCCGCCGCTGTTGTCGTTTCCGCTGGGGCACTACGGTGTCAATCTATTCTTCATCATCAGCGGATTTGTAATCTTCATGACCATTGAGCGTTCCAAGGCGCCCATGGATTTCGTGGTAAGCCGATTCAGCAGGCTATACCCGGCCTACTGGGTTGCGATCGCGTTAACTTTTACGATTACTCACTGGCTTGGTCTTCCTGGCCATTTGGCCGATTTCAGGACGGCCTTGCTGAATGGATTGATGTTTCATGGGATGGCTTTTCGTATACCTCATGTGGACGGCGTGTATTGGACACTGGAGGTGGAGCTCCTGTTTTATGCCGGCATGTTCGTGCTGATGATGACATCGCGCTTGCGCTATGTGCATGGCGTTCTATTTGCCTTGCTGGCGATTCGCGTTATCTATTTCGTTGCGTTGCAATTTTTCGGTATCTCGCTCCCTTGGATCATCTACCGTTATTTGATCATCGGCCAGATCGCGTGGTTTGCCATCGGCATGGCTATTTACCGAGTTACTTTTCACTCCAAAGAAAAGAACTCTTGGCTTGATTGGTCGGCGGCAAGTGCTGCCGTCAGTGTGCTCGCGATCGTCGAATCGCCTGGAATCGCTGGTATGGCAATAGTTTTTGGCGGTTTGGTGTGGGGGGCGGCAAACGGTAGGCTCAGGCTATTGGCCAACCCCTTTATCGTTTGGCTAGGGGCCATTTCTTATACGCTATATCTCCTGCATGAAAATATTGGCTGGAGCGTTATTCTTTCTCTACGTGAGGCTGGGATTGGCGTAAACATCTCCATTCTTCTGGCAATCGCAGTGAGCTTGATATTGGCCTCGCTGGCGACATATTGTGTCGAGAGGCCTGCAATGTCGAAGATACGGGTATGGTACCGGCAAGCAAAAGCACGCGCCGCTGGCTAATCCTTTCATTGGCGCTGAATGCGGCATTGATATGCGGCGCTGCTGCAATCGTGATCTACAAAGGTGGCTGGCATTGGTTAGCGGGGTTCTCCAGGTCCGCACAGCCAGAGCGTTTTTCACAGACAGCTATCTATCGGGGGCGTGTGGATGCATTCCAGAAAACGCCTGAACATACCGGCGGCTGGGTGTTCCTTGGCGATTCACTCACTGATTATGCGCTGACACAGGAACTGTTCGGCCCGCAAGCATTAAATAGAGGGATTGCAGGCGATCGTGTCTCGGACATGGCCAAGCGAGCTTCAGAAGTATCGCGCCACGCTCCGTCAGCTGTTGTTCTCTGGGGAGGCACCAACGACCTACTGGCTGGCTTGGGATGTGACGAGGTAGTACAGCAAACGCTCAATCTTGCCAAGACATTGAAAAGTGCATCACCTCAAGCGCACTTGATCGTGCTAGGCCCACCGCCTGTAGGAAATCGGCTTGCGGACAACCCCCACGGTTTCCAGGCAAATATCGAGTGTGTGAATCGAAATCTGAGCCAACGTATTTCTGAGGTCAATGCGGAGTTCGGTAATCCAGCGATAGTGTTAGCGGATAGGTCAGGAGCGCTAAATGCCGCCTATGGCTTTGATGGTATTCACCTCAATGGTGAGGGCTACCGTGCGTGGTCTGACTGGCTGCTTCCCATGCTATCGCGTTAGGCTCCTGGCAAGCGGATTGGCGTTCGCTGGTGTCAATCAGTACGCAAAGGTCATTAGGCTATTGCTTTTCGAGGCTGGATTGCTGATCTTGTTTGGATGCCGCATCACTCTTGCTAGTAGGATTCTCTGGACTGCTGTCTCGCTTCGGAGCAGTTGTCATTTCGTCGGCATTGTCTTCAATAGCGGGTTTTTTCACTACTGGGATAATTTCAGAGGGTTTGCCGCCTAGAAGGCGGTATTGGTCAATTAATACCTTGGCATTAGGGGTCTGTTCCAAGCCGCTCTTGACCAATTGTTTTGCCTCAGTTCGTTTCCCCTTTTGAATCAGGTATTCGGCCCAGTGCGAATAGGCTGGCCAGTAGTCCGCCTTGATCTGGCGGGCGTGAGCAAAAGCCTGTTCTGCAGCAGAAGGATTTGAAATAAGGATGCTTGCCTCGCCAATCCGAGTATAAATCTCTGGGAGCAAAATGAATTCGGCATCTTTGTTATTGTTTAAAACGTATTCATATTCGTCGATTGCACTTTTGAGGAGGTGCTGTCGCTCTTCGTGGCTGATGCCTGACTTCATGGCACGGTTGCGCTTGATCAGTCCCCGGCAGTAGTGGTGCATGGCCCAAAATGTCTTCCCCATTAATGAGACCCAGTGTCCGGATCGTGGAGACGGATTGGAGGTCGCATCGCCGTAGCCGAATCCCTGTGTGTCTCTGCAATAGTTGGGCACCAGTGCCATTTCGGTATCTGTTGCGGGGAAAGCATATGCGGTTTGCACGATAAGAGTCCCCGCAGAAAATATGCACGCAAAAATAGCTTTCTTCATCGATCTGTGTCTCAGCTTGAATTTCGAGTACTCAACTAATGCGGAGGGAGTCTTGTCCTTTAATCCATTGCTCTAGCATAAGTAGTATCCATACCATTTCACCGTAGTATCCAGGATGTTCTGGTAAATGCCGCTCCAACATTGTATCGACGAATTGTTCCTGAATGATCCCGCGTCCGGCAAGGGCATGAAGGCTCTCGTGGGCGAGTTTGTGCAGTGCTGGCGTGCGGGCCATCCACGGCCCATAGGGCAAGCCGAAGCCATGTTTTTTCTTGGTCAAAATTTCATCGGGGAGGAAGCCGCGTAAGGCCTCCTTGAAAAACCACCGCAACTTCAGGCGCTTTAGTTTCCATTCCGGATCAAGTTTCATCGAAAAATCGGTGAAACAGTTTTCGAGCAACGGGTATCCGACTTCGATCCCCGCCATGGCAGTAGCCCCGCGTACCTTTGGCAAATCACTGTCAGCCAGCGTATAGCGCCAATCGTAGGCGAGCATACGGTTTATCAAGCTGTCAGCCTCGCACTGCTGCCAGGTTGATCGCATATGCCGCAAGGGCTCATCCAGTTCGACGGATCTCAGGAAGTCTGCAGAAAGTATGTTGGCCGGGTCCAGGCGCATCACCAGGTTGAAGCTCTGCAGTCTATCCGGCATCGGATTGCGCGAATGCCTGACGTATCCAACAGCTTGACGGAGGCCAGGGATCTTGCGCAACACACTCTCGTCGCCGCAGGCAGGCTCGATCAATGACCGGAGTCCGCCCGGCAAGGCGCTGTAGAGATTGAATATGCGCTGCATGGCGTAGCGCGAATTGCCACCGAAGAGCTCGTCGCCACCATCGCCTGCCAGAATTTTGGTGCAGCCGTCTTGGCGTGCCATCTTGGCGCAGTAATAGGACGGTAGGGCTGAAGAGTTGCCGAACGGCTGGTCGTGATGCTGTGCCACAGCAGGAATGCTGGCTAACAGATCGTCGGGGGTTACGTAATACTCATGGTGCTCGCAGCCGAAGTGTCTGGCGGCAAGGCGGGCGTACTCCATTTCGTCGTAGCCCTCGGCTTCAAAACCAATCGAGTAGGTCTTGGCCGGTTTGCCCTGGATCTTGCAGAGCATTCCGGCGACCGTTGAACTATCCGTCCCACCCGAAAGAAATGCTCCGACCTGATCGTGTCCCTCGATCTCCTCGGCCACCGATTTGCGGATCAACTCAAGGAAAGTTTCTTTCGCGGCAGGGAAAGCGTGCCGCGTCGTTTCCTCGAACTGTAAGGCCCAGTAGCGTTTTTCCTGTATTCCGTTTGCGTCCACGAGAAGGCTATGGGCGGCTGGCAATCGTTGTACCTGGCGGAAGATGGTCCGCGGGGCCGGAATCATGTGGAAAAACAGGAAGTCGAATATGGCCTGCGAGTCCAATTCGTTGCCGCGACCGGCAACGCAGTCCGCACGGTCGGAAAAGCTCAATCGGTTTCCGTCAAAGCTGTAGCAAAGGGTCTGCATGGCAAAGCGGTCGACTGCCAGAAAGATAGATTTTCGCGTGCGATCGACAATCGCGACTGCGAACCCGCCACGCAGATGGGCTGGGGTTTGGGGCCCATACTTCGCCCAGAGTTGCAGAACCAGATCGGCTGGAGAAAGCCCTGCCTGGGATTGTTCGATATTGCGTTCCGGGCGTGGGGAACCGATGAGGGCGCAGATGCAGGATTCACGCCTTGACACCGAACCGCCACGTAGAGAAAAGGCTTCCAGTGCAGCGGAGTCTTCGGATGCGCCGAAGAGACGGTCGAGCAAAATATCACCGGAAAGTTGATCCTTCATGATTTATTCTCTTTGTGCCGGAGTAAGTGTTGTTGTGACAGGCAAGTATTCTGGGTGGTCTTCTGCAATTAATCTGTGGTAAATCCCACGAGTGAGCTCCGGGCTAGTGCGATAAGTTGTTGGCTCCAGCGCCACTTCGTGATGCGCCTGATCAGGCATGCCAGTATGTTGAAGGTCTTCGGGTACCGGCTTGGATGTGCATTTGGCATGATAGCATAGCGCCTCGCCCACCTAGGCGCAGTGGCGCTAAGGGCAACAATAAGTAGGATGTCAGCGTGGGCTCGGTCAGGAAATCAATCTTCTATTCTTTAGGTCAGAACTATTTTTTGATGGTCCTGCAGCTGATAACCTCAATGGTTCTGGCCCGAATCCTGAAGCCAGATGAAGTGGGCATATTTTCGGTGGCTGCGGCGCTTTCTGCGCTGGCCTCGGTTGTCCGCGATTTCGGAGTTGCCGAGTATCTGATTCAGGAAACAAATCTGACGTGCGACAAGATTCGTGCGGCCCTGACCATCAATATCTCCATTTCGTGGTTGATGGCAGCGGGGATGTTTGGCGGAAGTTTCTTCGCCCAAGAGTTTTATGCCGAGGCAGGCGTCGGCAGTGTCATGCGGGTTCTGGCGTGTAATTTCCTGCTTATTCCCTTTGGGGCGGTAACCATGGCCTATTTCAGGCGGCAGATGGATTTTGCCCCTGGTTTCAAAATTTCCATCGTCGCCGGTGTGTCGTCATCACTGGCTTCCGTTGTGATGGGCTTTGCCGGACTGAGCTACATGAGCCTTGCCTACTCTTCCTTGCTGGGAGTGGTGATTACCGTGGCCATGAGCTTTGCCATGCGTCCGGCCGAACTTCCGCGCTGGCCAGGCCTCAAGGAGGTTAGGGGAGTGCTGGCGTTCGGCGGTTTTGCCAGTGGCATCTACATTTTTGGCCAACTTGGCCGCAGCGCACCCGACCTGATCATTGGACGCACCGCGAGCATGGGCGATGTCGGCTTTTTCAGTCGCGCCAATGGATTGCTGGAAATGTTCGCACGAACTGTCATGTCAGCTGTACATGGTGTTGCCTTGCCGTTCTTCTCGGCCACGCGCCGTGAAGGAGGGAATGTCAGCGAGGGGCTGTTGAAAACGGTCCTGATGACAACCTCTATCGGTTGGCCGTTCTATGCCATTTGTGCATGCCTTGCATTGCCCGCCATTCGCGTACTTTACGGCGATCAATGGGATGCTGCCGTACCGTTGATGCGCGTCCTTTGTGTGGCCATGGCGGTGGATCTCGTCATGCTTATGTCAACGGAGGTTTTGCTGGCCCTGTCGCAAGTGAAGAAAAGTAGCTTGTTGCAGGTCAGCATGCAGGTTCTCCGTATTCTGATCATGCTGGGGGCGGCACCTTTCGGACTGACGGCTATTTGCTACGGCATCGTGGTTGCCAGTCTGCTGAATGTGGGGCTGGCATTTCACTTCCTTTCCAGTTCAATACCTCTTCACTGGCGCGATGTCGCAAAAGCGCTGTTTCCGGCTTGTGGGATCACGGCGACAGCTGCCGTAGGGGCGCTGGTCGGCCTGGCGCTTGGCGAAGCAGTCTCAAACTGGCAGATCATCCATTTGGGCACTGGCGGCGGTATGGCATTGCTGGCGACATTGGCGTGCATGTGGTTAACCGATCACCCATATTCATATGAGTTGAGACTTCTGTTGGCCCGGCTCCCGTTTGGGCCTTGGAAGAAGGAGGCTGAATGAGCAATTCAGCATCAGCAATATCTGGTCTGGGTTGTGAGTTCCTGCATAAACCTATGACATTTGCGGCTCGGATTGGCCATTTGATTGGAGGATTGCTGATTTGCCTTGCAGCCGAATTGTCTGTGGCGGCGGGAGGCGGGGCATCGAATGAGCCTGCAGACCGTCTGCGCTTGTATGAAGGCGAAGGTGGCGCCACATGCTCGCATTTTCTGGCAGATATTCTTCCGTGGCAGCGCTCTTTGGGCGACTGGCTGGATGCCAACGGGAAAATGTATGGCGACGAGGCATTCGATGTTGCGTCGGTCACGGCGATCGGTGCAGTCTGGGAAGTAACAAACTTAGTTCGTAAATGGGCTGCCAAAAATCAGGCGCGGGGCGCGTTTTTCCTGAGAGCCGTAGGGGGCACTGGCTATGCAGTGTTTAACAGTCGTGAAAATCGCACCCCGACAAATTGGCCGATATTGGTGCTGGAATATGCGGATGGAACGCGGGAGAACAGGAAGCCAATTGCCGACACCCACCTCAACTGTTCGACCTACCGCGCCATTGGGCGGATTGATCCGCTAGTAATCAGTGGACAGGAAAATGCTCTGCTCGAATTCGAATTACCGCAATATTTAGAAGGGCGCAAGCTGGCACGCGCCCGCTTATTGATGACCAATGCCAAGGGGCAGCCCAGCACGCTGCGTATCGGTGTGTTTAATACAGTGCTTCCTGCATTTCCTGCCAACGCACCGCGCCAAGGTATTGCCGCAGCTTTTGAGAATGATCGCGGTATTGAGAAGCATCCGGATGTCGTGTTTGCATCTGGTTTTGATGAGGGCTTAATGTGGAAATCAAAATGGGCCAATGCAAGTGGCGAAATAGATATCGTCAGAGACTCACCCAGTCTGCGCTTTGTTCCGCTTTCGGGGCCCGCACTGCGTATCAATCTCAAGAAGGGCAGCAACTATGGATCGGATGTAAGGTTCAAAACCAATGTTCTCGGTAAGGAGCCAGACGACTTGTATTTTCGTTACTACCTCCGTTTTGCGGATGACTGGAATCCCACACTCGACGGAGGGAAGATGCCGGGTATGGCTGGCACCTACAATACCGCCGGTTGGGGAGGACGCCGTTCTGATGGCACTAACGGTTGGTCTATGCGTGGCGGTTTTTTACGAATTTTTGAAGGGGATCACCCCATGCGTGGCCTGACTCAGCTCGGCACCTATGCATATCATGCAGGAATGGGTAGTCAATATGGAGAGTATTGGCCATGGCCAAGTGCATTGTTGGCGAAAAATCGTTGGTACTGCATTGAGCAGCGAGTGAAACTTAATTCACCAAACGCTTCTGATGGTGTTTTACAGATTTGGCTGGATGGGCGCTTGATAATGGAAAGAGCCAACCTCCGTTATCGGAGCATTGATCGTCTGCATATCGAGGATGTCTGGATTAACATATATCATGGAGGAATTGATCCTTCGCCGCATGATCAACACCTTTTTGTGGATAACGTTGTGGTGGCTAGGAAGTACATTGGGCCAATGATATTAGGCCCAGAAAGTAATTCTTCTCTAGAGAAACACTGATTTATTATTTCTGTTTTGTGAGTCTCAGTTGGTGGGGTAAGATAATAGCGGTGATGCCACATCGAAGCGTGCTTGCAATTGGTTCATTAATAGTCGCGCAGACCATACGGGTAGAAATGTTCCCCAAGGAGTGTGGCGTGGCAGTTGAAACAGATCAGCCCCCGTTTTAGCGGCACCTTTTGCGGTTGTCACGGCACATTGAAACCCCATTTTCTCAATTAGTCGAGCATGCTCGACGGTGTAATCATGATTAGGTTTGCCATTGGGATAAGCAAAAACTCGAATTGACGAACCAATTATTCCTTCTAGTCTATCCCGGTCCCCTGCGATTTCATTTTCAGCGTCTTTTAAGTTTAATTTTGAGAGAATAGGATGGTTTGTTGTGTGCCCTCCTATTTCTATTCCATTGCGATGCATTTTGGAAACCTGATCTGAACTCATCATTAAGTTTGTTGGCAGTATGTTATTCCCTGTCAAGTATTCCAGATGGCCCAAAGCATCTTCGCGTTCTGAAAGATTATGGTATTTAATTTTTCCTAGTATCAGGCTAATTGTTTTGCTACGCGCTTCCGTGCTGATTAAACTACATACACCGAGGCCTAGCTTACTAAGATCAATTTCATCAAATTCGGTATGTCGGATACATTCAATGACGGTGTCGTTCCACATACGGCCCCCATTGAGAAAGCCTGATGATACAAAATAGGTCGCCGGGATATCGTATTTGTTAAGTATTGGAAAAGCTACTTCCGCGTTATCTGCATAACCATCATCGAATGTAATGACAAGTGTTCGGGGGGGGAGATTGTTTTGACTGAGCCTCTTTGCAGCTTCACCCAACGTGATAACGTTGAAAGTTCTAGCAACGAATGACATGAGTACGTCGAAGCGCGCTTTGTCGAACTCTCCTGGAAAAAGCGGATCCGGCTGAGATAAAACACGGTGGAATATTAAAATGGACAGTCGAGAGGATGTCAGTATTGTGGATCCTGAAAATGCTGCACGTGTTAAAAGAGATGTAAGGGTGGTCATTTTTTGTATGGCTGAAGAAGTGTGTTTTCGTTTTATTTTTGCAATGTGACTAGTATCCACCCTCGGAGAAAGCGCAAAAAATTGAACCGGCTAGTTACTCGTTCAAAGCACATTCCCACGAAAAAGAACGCCCCATTAAACATCAAGTAATTGGGGTATTGATTTAGATATTCGAACTTTCTTACTGTTAATCCAGTTTGTTGTGCAAGGCGTTCCACATCATTTCTGGTATTCGTGCGGTATGCTGTAGGAAATGTATCTTCCTCTGCTCTGCCTTCTGTATGCTTTACAATGCTTGCGTGATACCGATTTGGTATCAGCTTTGCAACTAGGGTTCCGTAGTCCCACATATTCGCCGTGAGGAAAATAACCAGACCGCCCGGTCGAAGAACCCTAGCAAATTCACGGTATACACTCTCCGGATTGACTAGGTGCTCAAACACACTTCGTGACATGATGATGTCGACGCTGCCGTCAGCCAGGGGAATTTGGGATAAATCAGCGTTGTAAGTTTCGATCCCTTCGGGAACATCGGTAAAATCAACCAATTCAACGCCAATTAAGCGTGAGGCTTTTCCTGCATATTTCCGAAGAACAGGGAGCGTTCTTCCACATCCTGCATCTAGAAGAGTTGATTTTTGATTAACGAGCGTTGCAATACGCTCTTCGAATATTCTGTATGGATGAGGTGAGTTCCGGTAGTACTTTTCAAGCAACCGTTCAGCGAGAACTGTCATGATTAGGCACCTTCCGTGTGTGATGATTTCTTAGGGGTTAGATTAATTTATTCATTTTCCCGCGTTAGAGCAGTTGTTTTATCGACATCCTCCTTCAGCGTAGCGTCAACTAGAACGACGAAAGCAACAATGTAGTAGGGGAGGTCGAAATGTACCAACGATAGGAATGCCCCTCCTGCGGCAAATCCAGCAAGACTGGCTTGAGTCATTCTCATAAGCAGGGGAATCCATTCTGCATAATCAGGGTGTCGTTGGGCCTTGGCAGCCAGTTTTCCTGCCTTACGCCACGCTAGGATACCGATCAACACATATAGGATTAAACCGGGAAAACCATGTTCCCCTAGTGCTTGGAAATAGATGCTATGGGCGACGTAAACCGTACCTTGGAAGTCGAATTTTTCCATGTCAAATGGTGCGTAGGTTGCGAAGATGATTGGAATGTCTGTATTGAACCCTGCGCCGACAAGCGGGCGATCAATCGCCAAATTCCAGATGGTTTTCCAGGTGTAAACCCTTGACATCGCAGAGGCATCGAGATCATACGACTCGATAGTGTTCATTCGGCTGTTCCAGGAGTCTGGCATGAAGGCGATGGCCGTAATCAGTAATCCACCTATGATCGACGTGGTTATGATCGGCCGTTTTCCCTTGATTGCAACAAAAAAAGCCATGCAGACAAGGGCAAGCAATGCACCTCGTGACTGGGTTCCCAGAATACCAAGGAAGGTTGCCGCAATGAGAAATAGCATTCCGTTTCGGATGTAGCGGCGTGTCGAAGTCTGGAAGAGGTAGTACATGAATGGGACGAGCATGACCAGCGCAACGCCGAGTTCGTTATTACCCGAAATAACACCACCTGGTGGCCCCCAAACTCGCCCTCCACCGCCTGTTTGCAGTGTGAATAGTCCGCCTTTGAGTCCGTAAAAACCAATTGACAGCGTGATCACCCAGATTAATTGCTCAATCTGTTGCCTGCCACGGAGCAGCATCAGGGTCAGCATCAGGAAGAGGTGAATTTTCATTACATATTCCCAGCGCGCCCAAATAGCTTCAGGGGTGTCGACGGCGAAGAATGAAGTCATGGTCATCCAACCGAGGAAAGACAGATAAATAACGGTAATCGTTGAGAGTGGAAAGGGCTTTTTTTCCTTGGAGAATAGGAAACCGATGAGTGTAGCGATGCCTACGACTTGGGAAAACGGAAGGGTTCGGGCGAAGCCATAGGCCAGGCGGTGGGGAATCATCATCGCCAGCCAGGCCCAGGAGTAGGCACCAATTCTGGGGTTTTTCAGGATGAAGGGGATTAGCCCGCAGATGATCGCCGTTATGAATATGTCACGCATGGTCTTCGCTTAACTTTGAGATGCTTGCGCGGCGGCGCTTTTGACGTGGCTGACCACATACCGGTACTTGCCGGATTTTTCGCGGGGGATTTCAGTAACGTGGGTGAGGGTAACGCGTACGTTCTGCCCCAGCCGCGCCTTGTAGTCCCGAATAAGGCGCTCTTCAGAATCCGGGCCGAATGGCGGCTGAGTGACGAGCAATACCTCGGTGTGCTCCAGGCTGTGCTGAACGATCTTGAACTGTTGCATACCGGGTAGATCGCGGGCTGTGTAGATGAGCGAGAGGCCATGCATGACCGTCCCGTTCGCAGCGACGATGAAATCAGTGGTTCGTCCCTGGATTTCCTTGAGCAGGGGGAGGGTACGTCCGCATTTGCAGGTGTCGTCGGAGAGTACGCCGATATCCCCTGTCCGATAACGAATGAAAGGAAATTCGTGGCTGGCCGTATGGGTGACCACGATCTCCCCAGATTGGCCGTGGGGAAGCGGATTCCCTTCGCTGTCCACAATTTCGACAATGATGTCCTCGGCCTGCAAGTGCATTCCACCTTGCGGGCATTCATGAGCGAGAAAGCCGGCATCCCGCGCACCGTAGCCATTGGCCACTGGGCATCCGAATATTTTCTGAATTGTCGCGCGCTGTTCGTCGTAGAGACGCTCGCTGGTGACGAAAGCGGCCTTGATGCCGATGTTGTCTAGCCTGACACCATTGGTTTCGGCATGCTTGGCGATCATCGAAAGCGAGGAGGGATAGCCGAATAACATGGCTGGACGACGGCTTCGTATCGTCTCGACAAAACGGTCGAGATTGGTTTTCGACATTTCGAAGGCAGGCAACAATTCGGTCCGCAACAATTTGTCTCGAGCCATCCGTACCCGGTCTTGTGCGCCCAGTTCGATCGGGCTGCCCCAGACGACAATTTCAGGATCTCCGATGTCAACGCCCCACCAGCGCGTCACACGCCACTTGGCGCCGACGTCGTGGCTCTTGCGGTCTTTGCCGATGTAGAAAATCAACGGTTCGCCGGAAGAGCCGCCAGTGTTGTAGCGCGATAGGTTTTGTGCGTTCTCTGCTTTCAATGCGTCGCCGGCGGCGCGCATCATCGCCTTGTCAGTCAGCGGGAGTGCGTGAAGGTCATCCACGGATGACAGCGTTTCCGGTTTGAAGCCGATGCGGGCAAAGAGATCGCGGTAATAGGGAACGTGTTTGTCGACACGTGCCAGGAAATCCCGTAGACGGGAGATACGCCATGTCTCCAACTCGGTTCGTGGTTGCCACTGCTGTTCTTCGAGCCGCTGCCGTACTGCCACCGAGTCATGGTGCTTGAACTGCTCGTGGAGAGGGAAGATGATCCGTGAACAGAGTTGGGTATAGAGGCTCATGCCATTTCCTTGGCGGCAGACAGCTGGCGGGTGAGTAACTGCCGATAGAGTCCGGTCCAGCATTCCCGGACGACGGGCCAGGCATAGGTTTCGGCCTCGTGAAGCCCATTGGCGATAAGGGTTTCGGCAAGGGCCGGGGTGTCCAGCAGGAGCAGGATGGCATTGGCCATCGCATCGGGGTTCCTTGCCGGGACCAGAAGTGCCGTTTTTTCATGCTCGGCAATATAGGGGATGCCACCGACATCGGTCGTAACCACTGGGACGCCGCTCGCGTAGGCTTCCAGGATGGAGATCGGCATGTTGTCGACGGTGCTGGGATTTATCGCAATATCGGCATTGGCGTAAAGCTCGGGTATCCGGTCATTATCGATACGGCCCGCGAAATGGATGCGATCGCGGATGCCCAGATCGGTTGCCAGCCGTTCGCAGGCGTTGCGCTCCGGCCCAGTGCCGGCCAGGGTCATGCGAGCTTCTGGGAAGCGTTTGCAAACGCTAGAAAAAGCGCGAATGGCCATCGGGATGTCGTAGATTTCCTCGAAATTTCGGGCGACGATGAGGTGAGGTGCATTGTTTTCAATGCCGGGCTTGCGCCGCTTGAAGCGAGTCAGATCGATGATGTTGGAGATGATGGTGGCGGAGATGCCGTACTTGGCGAAAACGTCGCGTAGGAAACCCGACGGGGTGACGACAGCGGAAACTCCACGCAGCATGCGTAGAACGTAGCCCGGCGCGCTGGCCAAAAAGGGATCGGCATTGCCGCCCCGATAATTGACGATGACCGGAATGCCGCGGAGATGGGCCATCGCAACGGCGGGGGCGGCGAAGAGGTGCCAGGCCCAGCCGGAATTGGCGAATATGTGAAACAGCTGATTTCTCGTACTCGCGCGCCAGAGAGCCAAGAGATAAGGAATCAGGCGAAAGAAGGCACGCAGGACCGGGACGCCGCCGACCCAGGAGGGTTGGTATGCGGCATTGGTTTGTACCAGTTCGACAATCAAGCCTTCATCACGAAGCAGCCGGACGAGTTGTCGGCATTGATTCGCCATGCCGCCGGAGGGGGGCGGGAGTGGGCCGACGATGGCAATGCGAAGTGCGCTGCTGTCATCCGACGCGGATTCCGCTTTCTCAGCGCTCGCCTTGCGCCAGGCAATGCCTAGCGCAAGCGCTACTAGCAGTAGCATGGCGAATGTAGGCAAGGCGACGATGAGTTGCTTGTGCAGACGCTCAAGCGCGGCGATTTTGTCGGCGCTCTCCGGGGTTGCAATGATGCGCAGAGTCGGCTGTACGCCAGCAACGATGGCCATGAGCTGGCCCAGGTGCCGGGACAGCTTATCCGTCGATTTGACCCAGGGATTTTGATCGGTGCCGACAACGTCGCTGCCCCACTGGAGATACCACTCGTTGGCACCGCGTCGATAATAGTCCGTAGCTTTTTCCGGTATTTCAAAGCCAGGACGTATGCCCGGGGCGAGCAGACGCAATACGGCAGGCGAGCGTTCGCCACGAAGTGCAGCCCTGAATTCCAGTGCTGAAAGCGGGTTCCCGCTTTGTGCATCGACGTAGAGATAGTTGTTGTAAACGTCAATGGCGAGCCATCGTCTGGAGTGCTCATCCCAGACTTCATTGAAAATATGGCCATGGCCACCGTAACCATCGAACGAAAAACTCCATTGCCGCACGGGAATCCCTGCAGCTTGGGCCATGGCCGAGAACAGGCGGGCATAGTCGCCACAGTAGCCTTCGCCTTCGGTGACGACCTTGCGGTAGGTTTGTTCCAGACCGGCCATGACCGGTCCTTTGTCTTTGATGTAGCCCTGCAGGTGACGGGCAACGACTTGGCTGCGTGTCCAGTTGTCGGAGACTTGCGAGAAATCGAGTTGGCTTACTGCCTCGGCCAGGGCAGGCGGAAGCTGCTTTCCCTGAAACAGGAAGCTGGGCGGTGCGTTGCCGGGAGCCCACCTTAGGTCGGCTGCCTCGATGGTGCCCCCATAGGTGAGGGCGTTGCGCAGACGTACTGCTTCTGTACTCGGTATCGCTTGTGCGATGAGCCATAGGCCCAGCACGAGCAACACGGAAAGGTCGAGCGCCAGCAGGCGCCCGAGCCATTTCCGGCGACCGGCTGCTGTTACCAGCAAAGCCCCTCCACGCGACCTTTAAGGGCATCCTTGTTAGGCAGTCCAACTAGGTCGAGGACGTAGTGCTTATCCGTGACATGCTGTTCCAGCGCGGCAAAAATTTTCTTGGTCGCCAAGCCAACGACCAGGACATCGCATTCAGCGGCGACTTCGGCAAGGTCGGGGCGCATCAGTTCGCCGATGTGCGGAACATGCTGTTCGATGAAGCGACGATTGGCACCGAGTAGCCGCGATAGGTGAACTTCGGGATCGTAGACGCGCAACTGAACGCCCTTGCCGATCAATTGCTCGGCTAGTGTTACCAGCGGGGACTCACGCAGGTCATCGGTTCCAGTCTTGAAGGACAGACCGACGAAACCTACCTTGCGTGAACCCGTGTTCAGGACTTTCTGGATGGCGTGTTCGACGTGAATCTTGTTCGATGCCAGGATACCGGCGTGCATCGGCAGTTCGATATCACCCTGCTTGGCCAGGTAGACCGTAGCGCGTAAATCCTTGGGCAGGCAGGAGCCACCGAAGGCGTAACCCGGCTTGAGGTATACCGGCGAGATGTTGAGCTGCTTGTCACGACAGACCAAATCCATGACCTCGAAGGGATTGACCCCGAGCGCCTCGCACAGGCGGGCAGTTTCGTTGGCGAAGGTGATCTTCAGCGCATGGAAGTTGTTGCAGCAATATTTGACCATTTCGGCCGAGCGTACGCTGGTCTGGTAGAACTCGCAGGGCAGGTGGCCGAACAGGGCGCGCAGGCGCTCGGCCGGATACTCGTGGTTGCAGCCGACGACGGTGAAGGGGGGCTTGTCGTAGTCGCGGATCGAACTGCCTTCGCGCAGGAATTCTGGCTGGAAGCAGCAGTGGAAATCGACGCCTTCCTTCTTGCCGGAAACGTCCTCGATGATCGGGCGGATGACGTCCTCCACGGTGCCCGGCACCAGCGTGGAACGGAAGACGAAGATATGCGGCGAGGATTTCTGGCGCATGGCTTCGCCGGCCTGCTGGGCGAGACGCAGCATGGCGCTCTGGTCCTGGCTACCGTTGTTGGCCGATGGAGTGCCGACGCAAACCAAAGAAATGTCGGTATTGGCGATGGCGTAGGCGGAATTTTGGGTTACCTTGACGAGGCCGGAGGCAGCCACACGCTGGACCAGATCAACCATGCCTTCTTCGACGACCGGGGTCTTGCCGCTGCTGATGAGATCGAGCTTGGTCTGGTCGACATCGACACCAATGACTTCGTGACCGTCGCGAGCGAGACAGGCCAGGGAGACCGCCCCGACATAACCCAGACCGAAGATACTGATTTTCATCGTGATACCTCTATAAGTGAATTGATATTGTAGTTCGCTGTTCAGTGGGCAAGCAGGCGGCCGACGATACCGTCGAGGCGGCGCATGGAAGCTTCCCAATCATGATTACTCAGCATCCTCTCGCGGCCGGCGCTGGAAAAGCGAGCCCGGGTGCCGGCATCCTGCATAAATCGCAGGCAGGCATCGGCATACTCGGCCGGGTTGCTGCCGACGAGGAAATGCTCGCCGTGTTCTGCATCGACGCCCCCGGCACCGGCTGGGCCGGTAACGACGGGAACGCCCATGGCCATTGCTTCGAGAATCTTGTTCTGGGTGCCGCGGGCGATGTTCAGCGGGGCCACCATAGCGGCCGAGCGCAGGATGTATGGCCTGACGTCGGGCACTGAGCCGGTCACGGTGACGCCGGGCAGTTCGCCCAGTTTGCGGACTGCCGGGCTAGGATCGGCGCCGACGATAAGCAGCTTGGCGCTCGGACGCCTAGCCTGGATCAACGGCAGGGTGTTGCGACAGAAGTCGAACATGCACTCCTGGTTGGGGTAGTAATCCATCCGTCCGATGAAGGATAACGTGTCGGTATCGTATCCGTCGCCATCCGGCTTGAAGAAGTTGGCATCGACGCCGTTCGGGAACCAGTCGGTGTTACGGGCTGCCCCGTAAGACTCCAGGGTTTCCCATTCGGCGCGGGTTGTTGCCGTACACAGGTCGAACTTCCCGGCCAGGCGCTTCTCGGCCATTTCCATCTTGGTGCCTTCGAGGCGGTAGCCAAGAGACAGCGGAAATGGCTTGTAGTTGGCGTATTCCAGCCATTTTTGCGAATCCATGTCGCCGAAATCGAGAATTTTCGGAATACCCTGGACGTCCTCGACGTACTGGGCAACCGAGGAGCAATGGACGAAGATCAGGTCGTACTTTTCCTTTGCCAGCAGCGCATTGATCCGTTGCTTGAGCGATGGCGAATAGAAGAATCCCATTGACGACGGGGTCAGCAGCGGCAGGCGGGCAACCATGCGGATGACCTGGATCGGATTCTTCACCGATGCCATTTCGTAGCGGTGGCAGTGCGCGGCGATGCCATCGCCTTCGATCGCCTCGCTCGCCGAGCGGGAGAGCGAACACACCGTCACCTGATGCCCCTGGGCGGAAAAATGGCGAATCATGTTGAACGGACGAATCTTCCCGCCACGCTTGGGCGGAAAGGGGAAACGATGGCAAACGTAGAGGATTTTCATGCAAGCATTCCCTGCAACTCGACAGTGACGTCGTCGTGGCTGCGATGATCGAGATAGATTCTTGCCCAGACTTCGAAGTTGATCAGGGCGATCAAGGCATCGGTATAGTCCTGGCGATTGGCGCGGTGGTCGGCGATCAGCCGGCTGACCACCAGCGGATCGAACAGGCCGCGACGACCGATCGATTCCGGCGACAGGATGCGGTCGAGCACGCGCCCCAGTTCGCCCTTCAGCCAGGCGCCCATCGGCGTCCCGAAGCCGCGCTTCTTGCGATGGAGGATGTCGGGCGGCAGATGGCCGGCCAAGGCCTTCTTCATCGCCGCCTTGAGCACGCCGCCCTTGATCTTCACGCTTTCCGGCATGGTGGCGGCCATTTCCAGCAACTCGTGGTCGAGCAGCGGGACGCGGCATTCGAGCGAAACCGTCATACTCATCTTGTCGGTCAGCATCAACAGGTCATCCGGCAGTTGTGAAGCCATGTCGACTGCCAGCATGTGATTGCAGGGGTCGTCCTGATGGCTGCCCGCGAAGGCGTCGAGCAGCGGGTCCCACGAGGATGATTGAATGCCGGGCATCAACTGAGAGGCCAGCGAGCGATCCATGATCTGCAGGTAGGCACGGTAGCGGTCCTCGAAGGAGAGTTCAGCCGTGGCCAGGAAACCCTTTGCCAGACGTGCAATATTGAGCCACTTGGAGTGGCGGTCGGCCGGCAAAATGCGGCCGATCTGTTTGGCAGCCCCTTGCAGCAAGCGGGGAAGCCGAGAAAAGCGTTCGGCGTAGTGGTTGCCAAGGTAGCGACGGTAGCCGCCGAACAATTCATCGCCGCCGACACCGGAGAGAATGACAGTGACGTCTTTGCGGGCGAATTCGCTGACCAGGTAGGTGGTAATGAAGGCGGTGTCGGCGATCGGCTCGTCCATGTGCCATAACAGGCGCGGCAAAAGGGCAACTACATCGGGTTTGACGACAATTTCGTGGTGTTCGCTGCCGAACAATTCGGCGACCCGCTTGGCGTAGGGTAATTCATTATAGAAATTGTCAGCGGCTGAGCCGCCAAAACCGATGGCATAGGTCTTGACCGGCTGGCTGGTGGCTGTAGCCATGCACGCCACCACGGCTGATGAGTCGATACCGCCGGAAAGAAATGCGCCGATGGGTACGTCAGACACCATCTGCATGCGGACCGAGCGCTCGATACCCGTAGCGATGCGCTCCAACCATTCGTTTTCCGATACGCCGGTTTCGACCTTTTCCGGAAGAGACCAGTAGCGTCCGATATGGGCCGTGCCATCCTCGATGCGCATCATGCTGGCGACGGGCAGTTTGCTGATGCCGGCAAACATCGACCTCGGTGCGGAGACGTAGCCGAGATTCAGGTAGCTGGCCAACGCTACGCGGTCGACCTCGGCTGTCACGCCGGGCAGTTCGAGCAAGGCCTTGGCTTCGGTCGCGAAAGCAAGGCGCTGTCCATCCTGGCGCCAGTAGAGCGGTTTGACGCCGATGCGGTCGCGACCGATCAGCAGCCGGCGCCGCTTGGCATCCCACAGGGCAAAGTTGTACATGCCGTTGAGACGCAGGGGGAACTCATCACCCCAGGCCTCGTAGGCATGTAGGAGGACCTCGCAGTCGGAACCGGTGCGGAAGCGGTGCCCGGCTGTGATGAGTTCCTCGCGCAATTCACGGAAATTGTAGATTTCACCGTTGCAAACTAGCCACAGGCTCTCATCCTCGTTGGTGAGCGGCTGGTGGCCGCCGGCCAGGTCGATGATCGATAGGCGGCGCATGCCAATGACGCAGTTGCCGTCGGCATGCCATCCGTGATCGTCTGGCCCGCGATGCCGGGTGATATTACCCATGCGCTCCATCAGCGCCGGGTCGGCTGCCGTTCCGTCAAGGTGAATGATGCCGTAGATGCCGCACATGATTTTTCGGGATCAGTCCTGGATGACGAGGTCGAGCGTGGCAAGTCGGGCTGGCGACAATACACGACTGTAGACCGTGCGGTAGTTTTCTGCGCTGCGCGCCCAAGTGCGCTCGCTTTCGACGAAACGCCGGCCCGCCCGACGGATGCTTTCCCATTGATCCCGGTTGCCCAGCATGCGGTCGATGGCCGAGGCCAAGGCAACTGCGTTTCCAGCTTGGAAGAGGATGCCGGTTTCGCCGTCGCGAACGAGTTCCCTGTGCCCACCGACATCGGAGGCGATCAGTAACTTGCCTTGGGCCATGGCTTCCAGTGGTTTCAAGGGGGTTACCAGATCGGTCAGTCGCATGGATTTGCGTGGATAGCACAACAAGTCGATCTGTCCGTAGTAGCGTTGAACGTCAGCATGTGGAACCCGCCCGGTAAAAACGACCCGATCACCTAGCGCGAGTCGTTGGGCTTGTTCCTTGAGTGCTTTTTCCTGCGGTCCACCGCCAACCAGAAGTACTTTTAGATCGGGGTAACGCGGGAGCAGTTGCTTGGCTGCATCAAGCAGCAGGTCGAGGCCTTCGTAGCCATAAAACGATCCGGCAAAACCGAGGACGGTGCAGTTTTCAAGTCCCAGTCGCAGGCGTAGTTCTGGTTCTGCTGCTGGGGCGTAGGCGAACGATTCGACGTTCACCGCATTCGGGATGACCGTCACTTTTTCGGAAGGGATGCCTCCCCGTGAAAGAATGTCCTCGCGTAACCCGGCGCAAATGGTGGTAATGCCATCGGCCTTGCGTAGCGCCCAGCTTTCCAGGGCACGGGAAAGGCGATAGCGCAGACTTCCTTCCACCGTAGTGCCGTGGTCGACGGCCGCATCTTCCCAGGATGCACGCATTTCATAAACGACGGGAATTCCTCGCTTGCGCCCGGCAGTGATGGCCGGTATCGCGTTGAGGACAGGGGAGTGCGGGTGAATGATGTCGGGGCTGTAGCGCTCGATCAACCGTTCTATGCTTGTCCGTGTAGCGGACATCTGACGGAAATAGCCGCGGACTCCACTCATCTCGGGGGTCGGTTGGGTGCGGTGGAATAGCCAGCCGTCGACTTCTTCTTCCTGCATTTCGGTGTTGCCTTGTTTCGGCGTTGTTAGGTGTAGCGTTTCCCAACCAAGCTTGCGTTGTTCAGTGAGAAGGGCGAGCGAGCGGAATGCATAACCGCTGTGCAACGGGATCGAGTGGTCCAACACATGCAAGACGCGCAGTGGGCGTCCATTTCCAACCGATTTGGCCGAAATATTCATTAATGGGCAACCTTCGGCGATTCAGGGGTAGGGGTGTGCAGAACGTTCCGTAGAAAGGCTTCGAACATCAGAAGGGTCCATATCGGGCTGGAATAATCCCGCGCACCGCTGTCGTGCGCGGAGATGAGATGTTCGAGGTAGTCCCGATTAAACATGCCGGTATCGGCCAGCGTGCTGCCCAGCAAGGCTTCCCGGACCCGGTTCTTGAGGGGGCCGCGGAACCAGCGTGCCAACGGTACTGCAAAACCCATCTTCGGCCGATACAGGACGTCATCCGGTAATCGGGGTTCCATGGCTTTCTTGAGCAGATATTTGCCCTCCTGGCCGCGAATCTTAATCGAGGAGGGAAGGCTGGCCAGCCATTCGACGAGGGTATGATCCATCAGCGGTTCGCGTACTTCCAGTGAGTGGGCCATGCTGGCACGGTCCACCTTGGTATTAATGTCGCCAACCAGATAGGTCTTGAGGTCAAGGTACTGGATCAGTGCCAGCGGATCGTCCGTTCCACTGCGCGCAGCGTGGTATTTGAATACCTCCATAGCGTCGTAGCCGCCCAACGAATCCTTGAACGATGCGCTATATAGTTGCTTGCGCATCGGCGCCCGGAGAATGGATACCGAATGGAAATAACCTTCGACGGATGTATGCGCCATTCCTTCAAACGTTGTCTTGGCCCGGAAAAAACGTGGAGCCCAATCGGCTTTTGGGTAGATCTTTCCCAGGGTGCCGAATATCGGACGACGCAATTTAAGCGGGAGTGCCGAACGCATTCGCTCTTCCATCATGTGCAGCCGATAGCGACGATAGCCGCCAAAGCTCTCGTCGCCGCCATCGCCGGAAAGCGCAACAGTGACGTGCTTGCGCGCCAATTGACAGACCCGGTAGGTCGGAATGGCCGAACTGTCGGCGTAGGGTTCGTCGTAAAGCCGGGCGAGGGTATCGATTAGATCGAAATCGTCACTCTCGACCATGTCGAGGTGGTGATTGGTGTGGTAGCGGTTGGCTACCATTTTGGCGAACTCCGATTCGTTGAATGCGGGATCGGAAAAGCCGATTGAACAGGTATTGACCGGCGCTTCGGTTAGGCCGGCCATCATCGCAACCACGGCGCTCGAATCGACTCCGCCCGAGAGAAAGGCGCCGAGCGGGACTTCGGAAATCATGCGTAGACGGATCGACTCCTCCAGGCGAAGCCTTAATTCCTCACTGGCATCAGTCTCGTTAGTACGGTTGTCGAGGGTGAAACGGACATCCCAATATTCGCGCGGGGCGGCCATAGGCTGTCCACGGCGTAGCAACAGGGAGTGTGCGGGAGAAAGCTTCTTCGCTTGCTTGAATATCGAGCGAGGTTCGGCGACATAGCCGAGGGCGAAATATTCTTCTACCGCACAAGGATCGATGTCGCGCTTTAATCCCCCATGCGCCAGCAGAGATTTTAGTTCTGAACCGAAGAGGAATGTTCCATCGTCCAACAGTGCATAGAACAGCGGTTTGACACCCAAGCGATCACGAGCGAGAAACAGGGTTTCCCGGTTGCGGTCCCAGAGCGCAAAGGCAAACATGCCGCGAAAGCGTTCTACACATTGTTCGCCCCACGCTTCCCAGGCATGGACGATGACTTCGGTATCGCTGCGGGTATGGAAGATGTGTCCGAGAGCCTGCAGCTCGGGAATTAATTCCTGATAGTTATAAATTTCGCCGTTGAATACAACGCAGACACTCTGATCTTCGTTATAAAGAGGTTGTTGACCGGTTGTCAGGTCGATGATGGAGAGACGACGGTGCCCAAGACCAACGCCGGGTTCAATATGAAGTCCGCCCTCATCGGGGCCGCGGTGAAATTGGGATTCATTCATCCGGTGAAGGACGACACGATCAACAGTGCGTTGGCCGCGAGTATCGAATATTCCGGTGATTCCACACATTGGGTATTGTTCTCTATCGACTGGCCAGTTGGCGAGTCCGTTGGAAAAGTAGGCGGTCGTAAATCTGTTGGTAATTTCTGACCATGGCAGAAAGGCTGTAGTGCTTTTCGACCATGCTCCGCGCATTATCTCCCATGATTTCAGCATTTTCGGAAGCGTTTGCCGTTTCGACGATTGCTTTGGCGAGTGCGGCAGGATCAGCAGGGGGAACGAGATGGCCGGTCTGGTCTTCGATGACCAATTCCTTATTGCCACCAACGGCGGTTGCGATTACTGGCAAGCCGCTTGCCATGGCTTCCAGAATGGTATTTGACACGCCTTCGCCCAGCGATGGTAGTACAAAACAATTGAGTCCCCGCATGATGTCGGGAATGTCTGTTCGCTCCCCAGGAAGCCAGGCGCAATCGCTCAGACCTGCTGCGTCCAGTATGCTGAATGCGCGCTGTCTCAAAGGACCATCGCCAACCATGATGAGGCGCAGGCGCGAACGTAGCGAGGGGGCTTGTTCCATTGCCATGACAAAGGCCTTTGCCAAGGTGGTCTGGTCCTTGATTGTCTGCATTCGGCCTGCAGTGCCAATGATCCAGAATTCAGGATGGTTGAACGGGCTTCCGACAATGTCCCGGCGATTAGGGGAGGGGTGGAAACGAGAGGCGTCTACGCCGTTGTAGATCTGAGTCACACGTTTTGCCGCTATACCAACTGGATAGGTCAGATAGTGCTCCAGGTCTTTGGATAGGGCTATGTAATGCTTCACGAACGGGCTGTAAATGCGCCGAATCCACTGGTATTTTTTGTTGGTCCCGTGCATGTCTTCGACATCGCGGCCATGCTCACCATGGACGCACACAGGAACTCCAGCCACCCATGCCGGAAGAGTTGCTTCCAGCGCTCCCAAATTACGAGTGTGGACAATGGCCGGTCGGATCTTCCTGAACAAGCGGAAAAGCGCTGGATATATCTGAAAGGCGTGACCGGGGGGTTTGTTCAGAGCAAAAAAATCGACGTCGTCGCGTACGATGCGCTTTCGGAAATCCGTAATTTCAGTCAATGCGATAACCGTATGGCGATAAGCGTCTTTCGGCATGCAATTGATCAAGTTTACGACACCATTTTCCAAGCCTCCGGTATCGAAGCGAAAGACCACATGAGCGATCAGAGGGCGGTCACTCATTTTCCCGCAATCTCGTCCAGGGCACGGTGAATCTGGGGAATTGCATCCCGTGCAAAGATTGGCAGGCTTTGTGACGACTCCGATTTTGGTGCATACAGGACTATGGCGGCGCCATCATCACCGCGTCCGGATAATATCGACAGGGCGGTAAGCAATTTTGCCTTGATATCGCTGGCAGTTATTTGTCCATTGATTCGATACCAACGCCAGGCGACGTAACGTTCAACGTTTCCGGTACTCCGGTTGAGTAGTTCAGCAGTTCTTACTTCCTGATTTACGTTGTCAAATTCGACGTTTGTTTTGCCTGCCGTAACGTTTTGCCAGTCTGGGTCGTCGGACATTACTAAAACGTTGGTCGAAGCGACCAGTTTGTGTCCGTAATTCTGGTTTCGATAGTAGGCAACATAGACCCCAACGGTTTGGTCGCCTTTATTAAAAGCAGCTTGATATTCACTAGATGGATTGACAAAACGTGGCTTCCAGCCAGTGGGTGATTGACTCAATAGCCATCCTCCAGCCTCTGCTGGGCTGGTGATAGTCAGATCTGTATTGTTACTTGAGCGGCGTAGAGCATTTTCGGCAACAGGTCCGCCAATAATGGTTATTGCCAAGACAATCACCACAAGCCAAAGGTGCCGGTATTCAAAGGTAGCTTTTGATGGGAGGGCGCTGTCTGATGTGTAGATGGGCAGAGGTTCCGACCAGCGCATTCCGATTGCAAACATGATTGCAATTACCACACCAAAGAAAATCCAACCATAAATCAGATGGTCGACACCAACTGCCAGCTTATTCCCCGACAGATGTCCAAGCATTACGATCAGATATGCGCGCAGCCAGTTTGCAATCAGTGGGACGAGGAACGAAATCAGGACAAACGTTAACCGACGTCGTAGAGATGTGTAAGTAAGGTAAGCGTAGAGCGTACCGACGGTTACTGAAGCGATCATGTAGCGAATGCCGCTGCAGGCCTCTACGACAGACCAGTGACCACTGGGAATAACAAAACTCTGCCCCTCCCGGTAGACAGGTATGTTGCTGAGGCGGAGAGCTGATACAGTGAAATCCGCAGTCCACTCCATCAAATTGGGCAACAAAAAGTCACCTATTGGAACGGCAAAAAATAGAAATCCCAGTGGAAATGCCAGTTCTTTGCTAATAGCTGAGCCCAATATAGCCAAGGCAGAAAAGACAACAATGGCAATCAGCGAAAACTGTGTCAGCGCGTTGATTGCCGTAAGCTCACCAATTAGCCAAATGAACGTAAAAGCTGCAACGATCAAAACCGGCCAAAACGCAGGAGCCGGGGCCATACGGGAAAAGAGGGCGCGTTTTTGCCAAATTAGCCATGCACTGATGATGGGGACGACGAACCCGTGGGTATATGTTTGGGACCTCCACCATGTCCCCGTCATTTCACTGAACGTGTCCCAATAAAAATAGCCGATCAGTCCTAGAGCGCCGAGAAGGATTGGTGCTATGGCTTTCCAATTGTTGTTGGCAGGTGACATGCTCAGTTTCTTAACGGTAGGAGGCTAAGGCTTTCCAGTTCCCCGGGTAGGCGGAAATGCCACTGTTTTTTGAAAGTCCGTGCTGGCTCAACCTGAGCCGATGCAAGTCGTAACCTAGCCCAGATTTCTGACAATCAGTGGGCCAAGCGAGTTGGCAATTCCGATCGGTAGCCGACGCCAAGCCTCGATAAACAGCTTGTATTTCGCATTTGACGGATTGTTCTGGGGAATGCTGGCACGTTTGTACAAGCAGTATTCGTAATGAAGAGGTTCTGGTTCAAACCCCCAGTTCTTCTTGAATGAATATGGCCCGGTTCCCTTCTTGCTGCGTCCGTAATCAAATACTTTTAGGCCGCGCTCGCAGCTTTGGCGCATCAATTCCCAGTATTTGAAATCGTTGGCAGCAAACTGTCGGGCAGCCTCATCATCTCCTGCATAGTAAGGGAGTACTTCGTCACGGAAATAAAACGACAGCACACTGCTCAACGGCAAACCATCTGGAGTTGTGACGGTCAGCACTTCGCAATCCTTGCCAAAAATCTCGAGTAAGGTATCGAAATAGCGCTTTGGCAATGCGGGGGTACCATGGCGGTGAACATTGTCGGCAAAAAGCTTGAAAAAACGATCAGTGTTGTTGTCGACAGTGCTTTTCAGTCCATTATTGATACCTTTTCGAACCATGGCGCGTTGCTTGCGCGGAATAGCCTGCATGTTTGAATCAACGTTAGGCAATATCTCTTTCCGAAAGGTGACGTACAAGTCCTGGGTTGGCCAATCGGTGTGCCTTGGCGCGATATTGCGAAATTCCAGATGGTCGACGTTCAATCTGCGAGCTAGTAGCTGTGCCTCTTGTTCCAGGATGGCGATTGCTTCGGGCTGCGCAGATGCTACGCCGCCATAGACAGCAAATGGCAATGAAACCAATGAATTACCAAACAGGTAGCTGTTGACATGGGCAAGCGGCAATATGCCGACTATGTCGCCATTGTTTTCAGCGTAGAGAAAATAAGTTGGGTGGCGGAAAACGCTGCGAATGATGGTTTGCCATTCAGCTCGATGAAAAAAGCTTGCATCAGCCGAGGAGTAAACGAATTCGTTCCATCGAGCGATGGATTCCTCGGCATCGGGGTCCAATAGTTTGACTTGCATATTCCCTTAGTCCCGCCGCAGAAAAAGTTGGTCCATCCGACCCCATTTGAAGTCGGCCAGAAGGCGGCGCAAGCGATATTCCATCCGATGAATGTTTACATAGTGACGGAAGCGGGTTTTTATGCCGATTCCGGGAATTTTGGGCTGATCGACATCGATTTCCCAAGGATGAAAATAGAATACAGCAGACATCTGATCGACGCGATTTATGTGGCTGATCATCCAGTGTGAAAGGCTGTAGGGCATCAAGCGGAAATAGCCACCGCCACTTGCCGGCCAATTTCGATTCAGAAAACGTAGGGTGGTCGCCGGTATTTCTGTCAGGCCGCCAATTGTGTGTGCTTGGCGCGGCGCGTTGGGCATTCCGTAGTGATCATGATGGATCGGATAGATGCTCGAACTGTATCGGTAACCTGCTTTTTCGAGGCATTCGAACGCCCAGAGATTTCTCTCCCCGATGGAAAAGCTGGGTGCGCGGTAGCCTTTGACCTCTTGCCCTGACAGGTCTTCAAGAATCAGTTTGGCGACATTGATGTCGGCATAGAAACTTTCTGGCGTCTGGTCGCTCGCGCGCTCATGACCATAACCATGACTAGCCAACTCGTGGCCATTGTCGACAATGTGCCTGACAACATCAGGGTAGCGCTCTGCAATCCAGCCTAGCGTGAAGAAAGTTGCTTTGGTTTCATGGTCATCAAGCATCCTGAGGATGACGTCGATATTGCGTTCAACCCGGCATTCGCGAATTGTCCATTCAGTACGGGGAATGTGTGGAGCGAATGCCGAGACTTGAAAATAATCTTCAACATCGATTGTCAGCGCATTGCAGGGAGCTGTGGTTTCCTTCATGGCCATTGGCGCAATTACCGGCTATGTTGACGCTCTGCAAGCCAGGCGAACAGATCTGAAGCAATGCGCTTGGCAGCTTGCCCATCCCAGAGTTCAGGAACCAAGCCGGATTTCCCGTTACCGGCGAGTATCTTTCTTGCTTCGCTGAGGATCAGTACGGTATTGCGCCCGACCATGGTGTTGGTGCCTTGTTCGACGGTAATCGGCCGTTCAGTATTTTCTCGCATGGTCAGGCAGGGAACGCCCAATGCAGTTGTTTCTTCCTGCAAGCCGCCGGAGTCTGTCAGAACGATGCGTGCCCGGGAGAGTAGTCCGAGCATCTCAAGATATCCTTGCGGTGGCAGGATGAGCATCCGGTTGTTATCAATCAGGTGGCCAAGGCCGAAACGATCGATATTGCTCTTGGTTCTTGGATGCAGGGCAAAGATTAGCGGTAGATCGGAGGATATTTCTCGCAGAACGGTCAACAGACTTTCGAGAGTCTCAGGATGGTCTACGTTCGATGGGCGATGCATCGTAACGACGCCATAGCCGCTTTTCTCCGAAATTATTGCTGAATCGACACCTGCAGCTGCCAACGTATCAGCAGGCGACCGCGCATACTGTCGATTGGCCAATAAAGAATCAATCATCACATTGCCGCAGAAGCGGATGCGTTCTTCGCTAATGCCTTCACGTTGCAGATTGGAGGTAGCGCGACGTTCAGTCGTATAGAGAAGGTCTGCTACCTGATCTGTCAATACTCGATTGATTTCCTCTGGCATTGCGCGATCGTAACTGCGTAAGCCCGCTTCCACATGAACGACAGGGATTCCTTTTTTGACTCCGACAAGGGTACATGCCAAAGTGGAGTTAACGTCCCCGACAACCAGAACACACGAGGGTTTTCTATCATCCAGCACGGGTTCGAAGCGTTTCATGACTTCCGCTGTTTGCACGGCATGCGATCCGGATCCGACACCGAGGTTGATATCCGGCTGAGGGAGCCGAAGATCCTCGAACAAACGGTCATTCATTTCGCGGTCGTAGTGCTGACCGGTGTGCACCAGAATAGCCGGAATCGCTGGTTGATGCTCTGCCAGCGCGCGCAGGATTGGAGCCATTTTCATGAAATTGGGGCGTGCTCCAACCACACAAATTACCGGCCCGAGTTCAATTGGCCACATGTCAAATCTCAACCTTTTCATTACTTGGTACAGCAGCGTGAATGGAGGACTTTTCAAACATTTTTTCCATCAAGCTCAAGGTAGCGCTATTTATTCTTTCTAGTTGCAACAGACTTTGTTCCAGCCGTGCAAGGCGCTCGGCAACATGCTCTGCATTGAGGACAGCCAGTAACTGTGCTGGTGATTGGTTGCTTGTGCGGGAACTCTCGTTGGAAAACCCACTGCTTGCCAATAGGCTGGTATTTCCTTGGGATGGAATAACGGTCTCTCCCCCGATGGTTTCCTCAAATATCTCGCGAGCAACTTCTTCGACATCGGAAGCATCAAAACTTCGTTGCTGATTGAGGTAACCGAAGAGCAGCAAACGATCGCATACGGAGTTAATGCGCCTGGGAATGCCACTGCTGGCCTTGAATATCGCCTCAAACGCGGAGGCTGATATGGCAGGCGTGTTCTCTTTAGCGCCTGCAAGTCGCAAGCGATGTTCGATATACGCCTGGGTTTCAGTAACGTCCAGTGGGCCGATATGGCAAGCAGCGATGACGCGTTGGCGGAACTGCATCATGTGTGGACTTTGCAATATCTGACGAAACTCCGGCTGACCAATTAAGAAGCTTTGTAGCAGCGCTTGGTTTCCATACTGAAAATTGGACAGCATGCGTAATTCTTCGACAGCACGGGCAGTCAGGTTTTGCGCTTCGTCGACTACAAGGAGGCAACGCTTGCCTTTCGTCGCCATGCTGATCAGAAAAGCTTCAAGTGACATCAAAACATCGGATTTGGCGACATCTTTTGTCCGCAGCCCAAAAGCCGCGCCAACCAGGCGAAGTGTGTCATCTGCGTCGAGTTGGGTGCTAACCAGCTGTGCAGCAACGACCTTGTCAGCGTCAAGATTTTCAAGCAATCCGCGCACTATGGTAGTTTTACCGGCACCTACCTCTCCGGTTATGACAATGAACCCCTCGTTCTGATGCATGCCGTACTCAAGATAGGCTTGGGCACGACGATGTTGCTTGCTACCAAAATAGAAATTTGGGTCGGGATTCAGCTGAAAAGGCTTGTTCGTCAAGCTAAAAAAAGATTCGTACATACAAAATCAATAGGTAATTGAAATGCTGCCCAGAACAGCATTTTCGACGTACGGGTTAGACGGGCTATCGAATTCTGTTCTCCGGACACCAACGGTCGCTGAGGTTTTGGAGCCCACTTTGGAAATGAGGTTTGCTTGGTACGTCGTAATTGAAGTCCGTAGTGTGTTATTGCCCAGTGAGTCACTATTTTGGCGGGTTGCCAGTACATTCAATGAGGACTGTTCACTTAGACGGTGGGCCAGATTGATGCTGAACCCAGTTTGTCGAATACCCGTCATATTGTTTGCAAAAAAGTCATCATTGACCGCCTGTGTTGCCAGAATGCTCTGGTTTTCATTCCGATTGACCATCAGGGTCAAGATATTGCGTGCCCCCTGCATGACAAAGGACAATTGCTGACGACGTTGAACGGTTGCACGCGAACTCAGGAAGCTGCTCGTGACCTGTGTGTTAGCCGGTATTCCATACGCCAAAAGCAGTAAATTCGTTCGCGAAGCAGCTTCCTGTGCAATTAGCACAGGGTTTCCGTTAAAACTCGGATCTTTGGCAACTTGTATCAGCGCGGTCTGATAGACAAGGTCATATATGGTGCCAACCCCTACGCTCGAAAATTGATTTGGCAGTACCGAGACGTCTCGGGTGTCGGTGTAAGTGATCGTGGTAAGAGGAAATCGGTGGCTAAAATTGATGCGGTGACCGTTCCCGAAGAAGCGCCGCTCCTTGAAAACCGAGAACTGGGTTCTTTCTGTCGGGTTCCAGTCGAATCCGTAGCCTGATGTATTGTGGGATATCTGATCGGTCGATGCGTAGTTGTTAGATTCCTGGCCACCACTGAGCGAAACGCGGAATTGCGGAACAATTTGATACGTGGCCGTTGCGTAGAGACGCTCGGCCTCAGTCTTGCGCCCGAGGCTGTACTCAGCCGTTTGCTGGCTGGCATCGACGGACCAGCGTAGGTTCTTGAAGGCCGTACCGCCACTTAACTGGCCAGACCATTCCGACAGATCGATATCAGATACATTGTTGGCACTGGCCTGGGTTGTAGACCAGTTGTAACGTAACAAATAATTGACGTCGTTTCCCAAGCGTCCGCGAATATAGGGGGAAAGCCGGTAGGTGCCCGTTTCCGTGCTGTTGCTGTTTTGATACGAGGTAGATCCGGTTTGAGTACCAAAAGCGGAAATCGCTTGCTGGGCGATGACTGCGCTGAAATCCAGATAGAACCAGTTCGATATGGCTTCTAGGGTGCCGAAGGTGTTGAGTGCGTTCTGAGTGCGGCTATAGCCTGAAGGTTCGGTGTAGTACAGGCCAATCAAGGAATAGTCGAAATATGCTTGTAGGCGAGCGGTGCGGGCATCGACGTGTATGCCGGGGGCTATCTCGGTAATCAGACCGCTGGTTTTGCGATTTTGCGAGCGGCCGACGTCGACATTGTCGCTCCAGGTTTCTCCAAGCCTGATACGAGGCTTGATGACAAACGCACGGGCTTTTTCTCCCTCTGCATTATCAAGGGACAGAGCCGAGGGCTGTCCAGTTTGTGACTGAGGTGTGTTGTCACCTGCAACAGGTGTGGTTGAAAGTGCAGATCCGGTTATTGCTTGTTGTGACCACACTGTAAGTGAATATACAGAAAAGCATGCAATGGCTAGATGGCTTTTATTCAAGAGCTTTAGAGGCTTATTTTTTTTCATTTCCATACCCATAGCCATACCCGTAGCCATATCCATAGCCGTCAGACTTTTGTACGCGGACCTGATTAAGAACCATCATTTTTACCGGACAGGATTCGATGGTTGTAATGGCCTGCTTCACTGCAGCCTGCGCAGTATTCTCTGCATTCACAACCATGACGACTTGGCCCATATGTGTCGCCAGGACGCGCGCTTCAGTTGTCAGCAGCAGCGGCGGAGAATCAAAGACAATAATACGATCACTATAGCGGCGTGCCATGTCGTCTAGCAGGCGAATCATGGTATCGCTGGCCAGAAGTTCTGTTGCCCGCGCATGTGGAGTCCCACTGGGAAGGATGGAAAGTTTTTCGATGTTTGTCTTCAACAAAACCCCTGAGATATCCAGAGAATTTTCCTCAAGCACATCAAGCAAACCTTTGGCCGCGGGAAGGCCAAGCATATTCAATACAGACGGGCGTGCAACGTCAGCGTCGACAAGCATTACCGTATTGTCGAGTTCCATGGCCATGCTGATCGCGAGATTGACTGCAGAAAAACTCTTTCCCTCGCCCGGTAGGGCGCTTGTAACCATAATCAAATTGCCGTTTGCAATAGGCGATGTTCCTTTGCCCATCGCGTTGGAGATAAGCGGACGCTTGATCACGCGGAATTCATCGGCGAGCTGACTACGGGCGGCATTAGGCGTTAGCATTCCCGCTGCCTGAATTGTTTCCAGATTCAGCGAAACTTGATTCTGATTACTGGTGGTTAACTTTCTCTCCTGCGCTTGAATGGAAGGCAGAGGTGCTGGTTGTTGAACCTTGGATGTTTCGTCGTGAAAAACCGGCTCCTTCCGCTGTTTAAGCTCGGCAGATCGCGCTACAGCCGGTTCTTCGGGGAGGTCGACTCCTGCCTGCCGGAGTTGCTCAAGGCGCTTAGCCGCTTGTTCAATAAGACTCATTGGTTTACCTCAAGTGGCTTGCCGGGACAGGAAAACTAAAATCCCAATTCCCAGACCATAAGCTGAAACCAGGCCTGCCGTGGCGATATAGAAGCGGCGAAGGCTCGAACGCTCCTTTTGGCGACGTGCTTCGTTTGAAATTAGAGAAACTGTTCCGATGACCGGGAGATCAGTGACGTCGCGAAGGGCTTTGCTATCAAAAAAGACCGGGCGTATCTGACTCGCAGCGAATGCTACAAACAGTCCTCCGGCCAAGGCGACCAGGAGTCCTATAGGAAGAAGCATGAGCCTATTGGGGGCGACAGGTTTTGAAGAGGATCGCGGTGGGTCAATCAGACGGAAGTCAGCCATGGAGCCAGCGGTGTCCAAGTCGCCGGACAACTCTGCAGAGTCACGGCGGGAAACCAGTTGCTCATAGTTTCGCTTGTCTAATTCATAGTCGCGGTTCAGTTGGGCTAATTCAGCCTCCAGCTGGGGTTGGGTTTTCATAAGCGAGGTTGTGCGCTTGTAGCGCTCCTCATATTCACTGACACGAGCGCGAAGCGATGCTGTACTTGCTTCGGCTTCGGCCAGAGAGACTTTCAATTGCTGGAATACCGGGTTGTTGCTGACTGAACTCCCGGGATTAGCCGCAGCATATTTCTTGCGTGCCACAATCTCCTGGCGCTTTTGTTCTTCGAGATCCTTGATGAGTCGCCGAGCCCCAACTACGTCAGGGTGTTGTTCGGTGTATCGCTGGAGGAGGCTGTCAAGATTTCTCTTCTGTGTATCAATTCGCCCATCGATTTCAGGGAGCGAAATACTCGAGTCTCCGCCGACTGAGTCCGGGAGCAACACAGGCTCTTCCCCGGCAATTTGCCGACGCAGCGCGTCGCGTGACTGTTCAGCTTCGCGCAATTGAAGTCTTGCATTGCTTAGTTGTGTCGTCAGATCCCCAAGGCGGTCGATGCCGCTTTTTCCTTCTGCTGCCGCGAGATCGATGTTTCTCAGTTTGAACTCTTTCAGACGATTTTCTGCATCCTCGAGTTTTTTCTCGTAGTTTCGAATTTGTTCTTCAAGAAATTTTCTGGCCGAGTCGGTATCTTGGCGCTTATCCCCCAGGCTCGATTCAATGAAAATGGACACCAGCGCCTGAACCACACGTTGTGCCTTGGCTGAATCAGGGTCACGGTAGGAGATGGTATAGAGGTTGTCGCGTCCTACGCCGACGATCTTGAGTGAGCTTGTTAAGTCCTCAATCAGAACTTCCTGCTGTGCCTTGTTTTTGATGTCCAAGTCAAGGTCGGCCATCCGGATCAGCTTTTCAATGTTGGGCCGGCTGATCAGCGTACGGCTAAGCATCATGATCTGTTGCTCAATGTTCGGTTGAACAGCCAGGCCGGACATCAGTGGGCGCAATATCGACTGGGTGTCGACGTAGATTCGGGCAGAGGCTTCGTACTGATTGGGAATGCGCAAAATCACCCCTGCCGCGAGGGCGCCGACAACCCAGGCAACAATCATCCCCAAATGTCGATGCTTCCAGGTGGCACGCAGGGTGGTGAGTGCCTGCCTAACGATTTCTTCCATCTATCAGCTCATGCAAAAGGCCGCTACTGCTATTCAGCGGTAGCGGCAGAGTTGTTCAAGGATTGATTAGAACCAGCTTTGGGGAATGACGACAACGTCACCTGGCTTCATTTCCACGTTGGCAGAAACATCTCCGTTCTTGATCAGATCTTTCAGGCGAACGTTGTACTGGGTGTTGTTTTCGGATGTACGAAGGATGGACGCGCGGTTTCCATCAGCAAAGTCGGTAATGCCGCCGACAGCGATCATGACATCAAGAATCGTCATTTTTTGCTTGTAGGCAAGAATCTGCGGTTTTGCGGCCGCGCCGACTACACGAATCTGCTCGCTGTATGGTCCAACGAACGTCGTGACAATGACTGTGACGACGGGGTCACGAATGAATTTTGACAATTCTTTCTCAATGTCACGCGCCAACGATGTTGAGTCTTTCCCCATGGCGTCAAGATCATCAATTAGCGGGGAAGATATCTTGCCGTCAGGGCGAACAGGAACGGTCATTGAGAGTTCCGGATTTCGCCAGACAACAATATTGAGACTATCGCCGGGGCCAATTTTGTAGCTGTACTCGGAAGAAGAAGCTACTTTTGGAGCGGGAGGAAGGCCGGAGCAGCCGAGGAAAGAGAGCGCTACAGCAAAAGCAGCCAGAAATTTGCATCCAGAAAACAAGGTAGAACGAATCGCAGACATTGGTAGTCCCCTTTTAATCAGATCGCAGGCTGTTCCTGCTCTACTCAATCAATTCGGCATAATCATAACGGAAACATCGGGAAAGTAGCGTTAAAGAGTTCACGCGATGCCTCGGTTTCCCGCAATGGGGTTAGGAAAGGTGCAGGAATCTCTCCTCGTAAAGTACTTAATTTGGAACGTCGTTGATCAGCAAACTGGTGAAAGTGTGCGGCCGGATATACCATTGTCGATATGGTTCGGGGGTCTCCACTGAGAGGCTAGGTAAATGTGGTCTTTGCAGAGACAGGAGAGCAATTGAGGCAGTTTTTTTCTGATCTCGTGATTGCATGGCGGAACTTGGCGCGCAATCGGCAACGGACTGCAGTCTCGATACTGACTGTGGCGAGTGGGATCGTGGCCTTCTCGTTGGCCAGTGGTTTTATTGCTTGGATCTTTGTTGACATGCGGGATTCAACAGTCCGATCTCAACTGGGCCATGTGCAAATTGTCAGGCCGGATTATTTTGAAAAAGGGGTAGCCGACCCGTACCGGTTTCTGCTTGGCGATGGACGGGAGCTGTTTCCCAAATTGGCTGGACTAAAGGGAGTTGTTAGCGTTACCCCCAGGTTGGCATTCAGTGGTTTGGCAAGCCTTGGTGATGCCACCGTATCCTTCATTGGCGAAGGCGTTTCTCCTGCGGGGGAGAGGCCTATCAGTGCGCGCATCAATATCGATGACGGTAGGGATCTGAAAGACGACAATGAGGCAGCCGTTATTCTAGGAGAGGGATTGGCTCAAAGTCTGGGGGCTAAAGTCGGGGACAAAATCGTTCTCTTGGTGACAACGGAGCAAGGTGGAGCAGGCGCTGTTGAAACTGAAGTAGTTGGTGTCTTCAATACGACGTCAAAGGAGTTTGATGATCATGCTCTCCGCTTGCCGATTCAGCGGGCGCGAACCTTGATGCGAGTCGAAGGGGCGACCGCTTGGGTCATGCTGCTGGATAGTCATCTGCTGACGCAAAAGGTAATCGAGCAACTGAAGGTGATCCTTCCGGCCAATGCATATCAGTTGGTCCCATGGTCTGCCTTGGCTGATTTCTACAATAAGACCGTCACACTTTTTACCAGCCAGATTCAGGTTGTGAAGGTCATTATTGGGTTGATCATCGTGCTTTCCATTTCGAACACCCAAACCATGAGCGTGCTGGAGCGGACGACAGAAATTGGTACCGTACTCGCTTTGGGGCAGAAGCGCAGTGTTGTCATGCGCTTTTTCATTGTTGAAGGGATCTTGATCGGCTTGTTAGGGGGCTTGATCGGAATTTCGGTCGGATGGCTGGCTGCACAAGGTATTTCGGCCATTGGTATTCCTATGCCACCTGCGCCGGGTATGGCACATGGTTTTACGGGCGCCGTATTGTTCACTCCGGAAATTGCCGTCGAATCAGTCACGTTGGCGGTTATAACGACGCTGATTGCCAGTATCCTGCCTGCCTTCCGGGCGAGCCGTCTCAATATAGTTGACGCGCTTCGGTATAACCAATGAAATCCCGCTTCCTTGAAAATCTGCTCTTTGCTCTGCGAAACGTCTTTCGACAACGAGCGAGAGCTATAGCGAATTTGTTGGCAATTGGGCTAGGGGTTGCTGGCCTGATCATTGTTGGCGGTTTTGTTCAGGATATCTTCATACAGCTGGGAGAGGCCATCATCCATGGGCAGACAGGGCATATCCAGGTTACTCGTCAAGGCTTTCAAAACGGCGGACTGCGCTCTCCAGACAAATACTTGATCGAGAATCCGGAGAAAATTCGATCTCAATTACTGGAATTTCCTGGAGTGTCTTCTGTGTTGTCCAGAATTAATTTCACGGGGACGCTGAACAACGGCAAGCGCGACTTGGGTGTGATCGGAGAAGGCGTTGAGGCAGATTTCGAAAGTGCATTAACCGGAATTTATGTGCGCTACATCAGCGGGCGTGCCTTAAGTGACAAAGATAAGTTTGGCATGGTTGTCGGCCAGGGAGTGGCCAAGTCGCTCAATGTTGAGCCAGGTGATCGTATCGCGTTGGTGGTCAGTCTGGCTGAAGGGGCGATCAATACATTGGATTTCGAAATCGTCGGCGTTTTTCAGACTTTTTCGAAAGATTTCGATGCTCGTGCTGTAAGGATTACATTGCCGGCTGCTAGGGAACTCATGGCTACTGAGGCTGTGCATAAGCTGGTTATGGTGCTGAATCAAACTTCGGAGAGTGGATTGGTTGCCGAGAAAGTTAGAAAAAAGCTTGGCGGCAACGGTAGCGAGGTCACGCTGTGGCACGATCTGTCGGACTTTTACTCAAAAACAATCGATCTTTATGATCGTCAATTCGGCGTTCTCCGCCTGATTATTCTCATGATGGTTCTCCTGTCTGTGGCCAATACCATAAACATGACACTATTTGAGCGAACTCGAGAGTTCGGAACTGTTATGGCAATTGGGGGGCGCCCATCCTCAATATTCAATCAGATCATGACGGAAGGGGTTCTGGTGGGAGGGTGTGGAGCTATTCTTGGTATGTTGTTAGGGGTCTCTGCGGCTTGGGGTATCTCGGCAATCGGTATTCCCATGCCTCCGCCTCCCAACGCGAATCTCGGCTATACGGCTTATATTCGTGTCGATCCTCCGTCGGTCTTGCTTGCTGGACTGATCGGTTGGTTGGCTACTGTATTAGCGTCTATCTTGCCAGCTCACCGGGCTTCGAGGCTATCGATTGTCGATGCGTTAAGGCATGGGCTCTGACAATCGATAGCTATCCCCGTTCGCTGTTCGGAAGATCAGTGACAGGAGGGGTTACTGTCCAACAATTAATCAAGGGGGTTCCATGACTGATAGTTCTCGGTTTTCGTACGATGTGGCGTTCTCGCGAAATATTGGATGGGTAACCGATGATGAGCAGGGTAGGCTTCGCAATTGCCGTGTAGCAGTTGGTGGCCTTGGTGGGGTGGGGGGGAGTCACTTGTTGACGCTTGCCCGTCTAGGGATAGGCGCATTTTCAATCACCGATCTGGATACTTTTGATTGGCCGAATCTGAATCGACAGGCGGGGGCGCTGGCATCCACTATTGGACTGCCCAAACTTGATGTCATGGCAGAGCAGGTGCGGGGTATCAATCCCGATTGTGATCTTCGGCTGTTGCCAACCGGTTTGAATACCGAGAACGTCGATCATTTCCTTGATGGAGTGGATCTCTATATGGATAGCTTGGATATCTTCTCGCTGGACATTCGTCGCAAGGTTTTTGCGCGATGCCATGAGAAAGGTATTCCGGCGATTACCGCTGCTCCAATGGGGCTAGGTACCGCTTTGCTCGTTTTTAGTCCGGACGGTATGAGTTTTGAAGAGTATTTCGCTTTGGAAGGATATGAGTTCGAGGATCAGATCCTCAAATTCATCGTCGGTGTTTCTCCCTCCATGTTGCAGCGGCACTATTTGCTTAATAGGACATCAGTCAATCTGTTCAAACGCAAGGTGCCGTCCACCGCGATGGGCATTGAACTGGCTGCGGGGGTGGCCTGTTCTGCTGCTTTGAAGGTGTTGTTAGGTAGAGGGGGTGTGCGCTACGCGCCAAGGGGGTTGCATTTCGATGCCTATCAAAATCGTCTGGTCAAGACTTGGCGTCCGTTCGGGAACAAAAATCCAATCCAGCAACTGATGTTTCGATATATCCGCAGTCTGCTGAGAAAGAATGCCTAGAGGGTTCGTCTAGAGTGCACTATTTATTTGCATTTGGAATGTCGGAAAACTTTACACGGGGCGAGGCGTTAAAAAATATTTCCTTTGTTTTTCAGTTGCTTGCCATTCTGGCATGGTGCCTGCTTAAGCTCTTGCGTGGCAAATGGTTTTGCCTGGCGTTTAAACGGATTCAGTCCTTACTGGAGAGCAAAATGAAAAACACTTTTAAACTTAAGGCGCTTTGTGCTGCTCTTGCAGTGAGCGCTGCAACAGCCGCTTCCGCTTCCCAGATTTATCTGGATGTGGGTGCAAATTTCACTGGCTTAAATCAGACGGGGAAGGTCAACTCGACGAGTACTGGTATCAAGAACGAGATTCTTTATACCTATCAGTCGACGACCTTTATTACGGACGTTGATGGTAACGGTATCGATGCGGGCGACTTGGTTTCGACGAGTATTGGCCTGTTTGGTACCAATGAGCTAGTCAATAACTTTGCAACTGGCTTTACGCCAGGGCAAGCTTTTGGTACCGCCTCCAACAACGGTTATGGAAATGACTGGATGATCAGCTTCAGGGGTGAAAACCTGCTTGGCGTGGTCGGTGGTCTCAATGGCGATATCCCTCTGCTGTCGTATGCGGCTGGTGGTCTGATCAAGATGCTGCTGACCACTGATGGCAGCAATTTCAATAACTTCATGAACCTGTTGATCGGTGGCGGTGGCGCGACTGGCGTCGGTACCGTTCTATTCGGCATCCCCGACTTTACCGGTGTTGATGGGGGCTTCAATAACCTCATTCATGCTGCCAATGGCATCAATTGTGGTGGTGCTACCGGTTTCCAGGCGCTGGCTACTTGCAACCCGTCACCGCTCAAAGTGACTTGGGTCGCCAGCCAAGACACCAACGTGACCCTCAGTCAGTTCTCTGTTGCAGGTGTCGATGCTAATGGCAACACGATCTATCAGGTTAGCACCAACCATGACGGTAGCCTGCGCTTCGATATCCCTGAGCCGTCGATGCTGCTCCTGATGGGGGGCGCTCTGCTGGGTCTGGGGCTCTCTAGCCGTCGTCGCGCCAAGCAAGCCTAAACGGGCTTAGCTGCGAGCTGAATTAAAAAGAGGGAGCGTTATGCTCCCTCTTTTTTGTTTGTAATCTGCCAAACTGAGCTGAAATCTCTTAATAAAGAAATCAGTGGTTAAAAATGTGCTCAATGAGACTGTGCGCCTGGGTTAGGATGGCTTGCGGTGGCGTGCGATGCTTTGTTGGTGGCTTTAATTAGGTAACGTTACCGAACCCCAAGCCGCACCATTAGAAGCTGTAACGTACTTCCGAATAAACTCGGTCCTGTTGGTCGTAACGACCGAACATCCCTTGCGGGGGGCCATTGAAGATGTCAGCACCTAGAAGTACGCGCCAGTTACGCTGAAAGTTCCAAGTCAGACGTGGGCGGAAAAGCCAGTCGGTGCGGTTGAGGCTGGAAATAAACAGGGCTTGCGCCTCCCAGTCATTAAAAAACTTCTTGTTGAGCAGCAGGCTATAGCCGTTCTCCCGCTTATCTGAGACATTGTTCGGGTCGTAGCTGAAGAACTGGCGTTGAAATACTTGGGCATTCAATCGGGTATCGGCTGGCAGTGTGAAGTCCAGGCCTGCAGCCCAATCGAATGTGTTCTGTCTGACCACGCCATCGCTATCGGCAAAATTCAATGTGGTGAAACTGCGTCCTGACGTGTATACGCCTTCCGCCTTGAATACGATATCGCCGAGGTCCTTGGAGATCGTGCCGCCTGTTTGATGGATACGGTCATGTCTGGCTTGGTATACGAAAGTGTTGGTAGGTGCTTCGAACTGCCGATAGAAGGTCTGTCCGACATCGCTGCTTCTATAGTAAAAACCCGAGATATCCCATCCGTTCTTCAGGGTCGATAGGCGCAGCCCATAATTCATGTTGTCTGCATCGCGCTCAGGGCGCATTTCTGCAAGATAGCGGGTGTTAAAGCCAGGCGGAACGGGCTGATAAGGATAGAACTCTGCGCCGGGTTTGCCGACATTGTCGTAGCTGGCGACCGGAACCCATAACAGTTCGGCGTGGATGTCATCTCCGAAATATTCTGCGCGCACTGCCCACTGCGGAATTCGCATCTGGTCGAATTCCGGCAGGATGAATTCACGCATATCACGGGCTGAAACAACGTCTGCGAAGAAGAGCCCGACCATTTCGCCCCAGACGACATGTTGCTTGCCAATACGAAAATCAAGATTGCCGGTGCTGTAGTCGACGTAGTTTTCACGCAGGTCTACGTTATGTCGCTGGTTTCTGACGACCTCAGGTGAGTAGAAGTCGTTGATGCCATAAACGAAGTCATAGTCAAGCCTGACACCCAATTTCCATTTGAGGCTGTCATTCAGTTTGCCTGAGTTGCCTAGTTCGGTGCGTGCGCGAAGTTTCGACCAGTGATCCGGGTCTGCAGTTGTGCGGGCTGCCTCGAATTGAATGAAGCCCTTGATTCCTGAACCGCGTTGTGGCGATGTACGTTCTGCTTTTGGAATGTCGTCGCCGAACAGTGCATCGCGGCCTAGTAGATCATCTTCTGCTGCTGTGGCGCCAAGCGCAATGCAGCATGCTGCAATAGTGGTAAGGCGGGGGATCATATGATGTCTATTCGCAGGGTTCTTGTTTTTGTGGGTGGGTTTATTCGTTTTCTGATTCCGGCAGGGTGCGAACACGAGCTAGATTCCAGCTTTTGTCTGTTTCGTTGCGTACCCCAAAGGCAGTGATGTAACCATCTTCCATCTGGACAAGGCGGTCGGCGCGGTCGATGACCTTCTGGTCGTGTGTCGAAAATATGAAGGTTGTCTTCAGTCGACGGTTTATCTGCTTCATTAGGCTGAGGATTTCGCGACCGGTCGCTTTGTCCAGATTGGCAGTAGGCTCGTCAGCGAGCACGATACTTGGCTTTATGGCCAGCGCCCGCGCAATGGCTACGCGTTGCCTTTGGCCGCCGCTCAACTGGTTTGGGCGGTGGTTTGCAAATTTTCCCAGTCCTACAATATCCAGGAAGTAGTTGACGCGTGCCTTTCGTTCGTCAGGGGAGATGTCTGCACGCCGTAGTAGAGGATATTCTACGTTTTCAGCAGCTGATAGAACCGGGAGAAGATTGAAGGTTTGAAAGACAAAGCCGATTGATCGTGCGCGCAAATCAGCTAGTTCGTTAGCTGACTTCTCCGAAACATCATCTTCGTTTATGAATATCTTGCCGCGCGTTGGTTTATCAATGCATCCGATCAGGTTGAGCAACGTGGTCTTGCCACTTCCTGAAGGGCCGGATATAGCGAGGAAGACTCCGGCATCAATTGACCATGTAATATCATGTAATGCTTGGACAGTCTGTTCGCCAAGCTGATAGTCTTTATAGACGTGTTCGATGCGGACGACGCTCATGATTGTTTGCCGCCGTCTGCGATAGTATCGAAATAGTGCGGGAGAAATCTCATGATGATTACTGGCTGTATTCGGAAGGGCAAAAACGTCTTTGCTTGGGCAGCGTATATCTGTTTTTCAGTCCTTGGGGCAGCTGCGTTTGCTGAGGAAAATACCCAAACTAACGCGGACGAAGCTCTCGGTCGCAGTATAGTTGAAAAGGCAGACAAGGTTCGGTTCCCGGCTGAAGGTTTTCAAGTTGACGTTGTAATAAACTCTACGCGTCCGGACAAAGATTCTGATGTTCGAAAATATCGCGTACTGTCCAAGGGAAATGACAACGCGGTGGTTATGATTACCGAACCCGCATCCGAGCGGGGGCAAATAATTTTAATGAAGGGACGAGACCTTTGGGTGTTTATGCCTGAGGTTTCCCAGCCTGTCAGAATTTCTCTGGCGCAGCGCCTGACGGGGCAGGTGGCGAATGGCGATCTGGCGCGGGCGAATTTTGCCGGTGACTACAATCCGAAAGTCCTAAGAACCGAAACTGTCGGAAATGAAAAGTACTTGGTACTTGAGCTGAATGCAATCGATCGTAGCGTGACATATCAGCGCGTCATGTACTGGGTGAACGAAAAATCCGGATGGCCTTTGAAGGCCGAATTTTATTCGCTGTCCAATCGCCTGATGAAAAAGTGCAGCTATGAAAATTTTCAGACTTTAGCAGGGCGGGTGCGTCCTACAAGGTTGGTTATGGAAGATGCACTGCGTCCGGGTGAAAAATCTGTGCTTGAGTATAGCGAAATGAAATTACGTGACCTTCCGGACAAGATATTTACCAAAGAATATCTTAAAAAAATGGATTAAATTTTAATTGTAATGCATTGAATTAAATGATCAATAAAATTACACCGGTTGTTCTTTCAGGTGGCTCCGGTACGCGCTTGTGGCCGCTGTCCCGCGAAAAATACCCGAAGCAACTGTTGCCCTTGGTCGGCGACAACACGATGCTCCAGGAAACGGTCGCTCGCCTCGATGGTATTGCGGATTTGGCTGACCCATTCCTGGTCTGTAACGAAGAGCATCGCTTTGCCGTGGCCGAGCAGTTGCGTTTATTGGGCAAGCGAGGCCAGATTTTGCTCGAGCCCTTCGGACGCAATACAGCACCGGCGCTGACATTGGCGGCGCTGTGGGCGCAGCGGGGTGGCGATGATCCCGTTCTGGTGGTCATGCCGGCTGACCATGTGATTCTTGAGGGTGAGGTGTTCCGCGGTGCCGTGACGCGTGCGGTCGGGCTTGCCGAGCAGGGGCTGGCGGTCACCTTCGGTATTACGCCGGATTGTCCGGAAACCGGATATGGCTACATCCAGCGCGGAGAGCGGATTGCGCCTGACGATGCCGCCTATTCCCTCGCGCGTTTTGTCGAGAAGCCGGACCGGGATACGGCGCAAGCTTATCTGGATGCCGGCGATTACCTGTGGAATAGCGGTATTTTCGTGATGAAGGCATCGACCTGGCTGTCAGCACTGACGCTGTGCCGGCCGGATATCCTCGCCGCCTGCACGAAGGCATTGGCGGCGGTCAGTCAGGATGGAGACTTTGTCCGCATTGATCGCGCCGAGTTCGAGAAATGCCCTTCGGATTCGATCGACTATGCGGTCATGGAACGTCTGTCGACAGGGCAGGACGGTTTGCCCAAGTCTGCAGTCATTCCCTTGTCGGCGGGTTGGTCCGATGTGGGCGCCTGGGATGCCTTGTGGAAGGTGCTGCCCAAGTGCGAGGCGGGCAATGCGACTCGGGGCGATGTCCTGCTCGAGTCTTGCCGCAATACGCTGGCTGTTTCGGAAAGCCGCCTAGTGACCTGTATCGGCTTGAGCGATGTGGTCGTGGTCGAAACCAACGATGCAGTGCTGGTGGCGCGCCACGATGCGACGCAGGACGTTAAAAAGATTGTCGATCGCCTGAAGGCGGAAAAGCGCTCGGTTGCGCAGTGGCACCGCAAGGTGCATCGCCCCTGGGGTTGGTACGACGGCGTCGATGCGGGCGAGCGTTTCCAGGTCAAACGCATTTGTGTGAAGCCCGGGGCGTCGCTGTCGCTGCAGATGCATCACCATCGCGCCGAGCACTGGATCGTGGTGACCGGAACGGCCAAAGTCACGAAGGGTGACGAGACTTTCCTTGTTACGGAAAACCAGTCGACTTACATTCCGCTCGGAACCAGGCACCGCCTGGAAAATCCCGGAATCGTGCCGCTGGAAATGATAGAGGTGCAGTCCGGCAGCTATCTGGGCGAAGACGACATCGTGCGCTTCGAGGATACCTACGGGCGCAGCTGATCAATCGAAGAGCAGGGCCGCGGCAACCTTGCGGCCCTCGGCAGCCAGAATGTTGTAGGTGCGGCAGGCGGCTGCCAAGTCCATAACGTCGAGGCCGATACCGGCATTGGCGAAAGGACGGAGCAGGGTGCCTGAGGGGAAGCGCAGGCGGCCGCCGGTGCCGAGCAGGATGATCTCGGTGCCGAGTCCGGTCAGTTTTTCCATGTCAGCTTCTGTCAGCGTTGCAACCGTGGCTGCGGTCCACTCCTGAATGATCGATTCGGGCTGCAGGATCAGGTTGCTGAAGTATTTTTCCTGATTGACGGCAACGAAATCATCACCGTAGGCGGTGAAAAGATTGAGGTCGGCGGTGTTGGAGGTGTGGAGTTTCACGGCGTGATCCTTCCTGAAATACCGCCTAAATTGCGGTGCACCATATGAAAAGGTAGGATTATACCTTTGGCCTTAATGGCCTATACGCCGCCCGCCGGAACCATCGCATGAAACACGTCAAGAAATCCGCCAAACTCGCCAACGTCTGCTACGACATCCGCGGCCCCGTGCTGCAGAAAGCCAAGCAGATGGAGGAAGAGGGCCACAAGATCATCAAGCTGAACATCGGCAACCTGGCCGCGTTCGGTTTCGATTCGCCCGAAGAAATCCAGCAGGATATGATCCGCAACCTGCCCAATGCGGCTGGTTACACGGATTCGAAGGGCATCTTCGCGGCGCGCAAGGCGATCATGCACTACACCCAGCAAAAGGGCATCAAGGGCGTGACGCTGGACGACATCTATGTCGGCAACGGCGTTTCCGAACTGATCGTCATGGCGATGAACGCCCTGCTCGATGCCGGTGACGAAGTCCTGGTGCCAGCGCCGGATTATCCGCTGTGGACGGCGGCGATCAGCCTGTCCGGCGGCACGCCGAAGCATTACCTGTGCGACGAAAGCAAGGGCTGGTTGCCGGATCTCGACGATATCCGCAGCAAGATCAACGCCCATACCAAAGCGATCGTGCTGATCAACCCGAACAATCCGACCGGCGCGCTGTATCCGGACGACCTGCTGTGCGAAATCATCGATATCGCCCGCCAGCATCACCTGACCATCTACGCCGACGAGGTGTACGACAAGGTGCTGTACGAGGGTGCCAAGCACACGTCGATCGCCTCGCTGGCCGAAGACGTGCTGATGATCACCTTCAACGGCCTGTCGAAGAATTACCGCTCCTGCGGCTACCGGGCCGGCTGGATGGTGGTTTCCGGCGACAAGCGCCACGCCAAGGACTACATCGAGGGCCTCGATATGCTGGCCTCGATGCGCCTGTGTGCCAATGCGCCGGGTCAGCACGGCATCCAGACCGCGCTGGGCGGTTACCAGAGCATCGATGACCTGATCAAGGACGGCGGTCGCCTGCGTCGCCAGCGCGATATCGCGCACGAGCTGATCACGGCTATCCCGGGCGTCTCCTGCGTCAAGCCGAAGGCGGCGCTGTACATGTTCCCGAAACTTGATCCGAAGATTTACCCGATCAAGAACGACCAGCAATTCATTTCCGAACTGCTGCAGGAGGAAAAGGTGCTGCTGGTTCAGGGCACGGGCTTCAACTGGCCGCATCCGGATCACTTCCGCCTGGTTTTCCTGCCGCACGAGGACGATCTGCGCGAGGCCATTGCCCGTATCGCCCGCTTCCTCGAAAACTATCGCAAGCGTCACGGCACCAACTAGCTATTAGCGGTTAGGGGCTTGAGCTGTTAGCAAAAGGCCGCCCCCGACTTTCGACCACTCGATCCTAAATCCTAAGCAACTCGATCCTAAAAATGAAACCTATCAATGTTGGCCTTATCGGCATCGGCACCGTCGGCGGTGGCACCTGGACCGTTCTGAATCGCAACGCGGAAGAAATCACCCGTCGCGCTGGCCGCCCGATTCGCATTACGGCCGTGGCCGACAAGAATGTGGAACTGGCCAAGCAGGTGACCGGTGGTATGGCTCGCGTCACTGACGATGCCTTCTCGCTGGTCAACGATCCGGAAATCGACATCATCGTCGAGCTGATCGGCGGCTACGGTGTGGCCAAGGAAGTGGTCATGCTGTCCATCGCCAACGGCAAGCATGTCGTCACCGCCAACAAGGCGCTGCTCGCCGTGCATGGAACGGAAATCTTCACCGCCGCCCAGCAGAAGGGCGTCATGGTCGCCTTTGAAGCTGCCGTGGCCGGTGGCATTCCGATCATCAAGGCGCTGCGCGAAGGCCTGACCGCCAACCGCATCGAATGGGCGGCCGGCATCATCAACGGCACGACCAATTTCATCCTGTCTGAAATGCGCGACAAGGGCCTGTCCTTCGACGACGTGCTGAAGGAAGCCCAGCGTCTGGGCTACGCCGAAGCCGATCCCACCTTCGACATCGAAGGCGTCGATGCCGCGCACAAGGCCACGCTGATCGCTTCCATCGCCTACGGTATCCCGGTCCAGTTCGACAAGGCTTACGTCGAAGGCATCACCAAGCTGGAAGCTTCCGACATCAAGTACGCTGAACAGCTCGGCTACCGCATCAAGCTGCTCGGCATCGCCAAGCGTCGCGAGAAGGGCATCGAACTGCGCGTGCATCCGACCCTGATTCCGGCCAAGCGCCTGATCGCCAACGTCGAAGGCGCCATGAACGCCGTCGTCGTCAAGGGCGATGCCGTTGGCGCTACGCTGTACTACGGCAAGGGCGCCGGCGCCGAGCCGACGGCATCGGCCGTCATCGCCGACCTGGTCGACGTCACCCGCCTGGCCACCGCCGATGCCGAACATCGCGTGCCGCACCTGGCTTTCCAGCCGGATGCCATGTCCAGCCTGCCGGTCCTGCCGATGAGTGAGGTCGAGACCGGTTACTACCTGCGTCTGCGTGTCGAGGACAAGCCGGGCGTGCTGGCCGACATCACCCGCATCCTGGCCGATCAGGGCATCTCCATCGATGCGCTGCTGCAACGCGAGCCGGAAGAGGGCGAGGGCGAAACCGACATCATCATCCTGACCCACGTCTGCAAGGAAAGCGCTGCCGATGCGGCGATTGCCAAGATCGAAGGCCTGTCGGCGCAGAAGGGCAAGGTCAAGCGTATTCGCCTGGAAGAACTGCAGTAAATAGCTGTTTGGAATGGTTTTTCGACGGGGGCCTTGGCCCCCGTTTTTGTAGGGGCTTGCCGAGATGCATCAAGGAAACGGACGAAACATCGTCGCACAATGAGGCTTCCTTGTTGTTCGATTCCTTTCCCGGAGATTGTATGCAAACCATTCGCCCCGTCCATTCCTGCGACCACCCGACCGCCGAAGCGCTCTATCCGTTCGACGCCCGCGGCATCGCCAAGCGTTTTCGCCACGCCGCCATCTTCGGCGCCCTGGATGCCCTGATGCCGGGCGAAACCATGCGTTTCTGCAATGACCATGACCCGCTGCCGCTGCTCGCCCAATTGCAACAGCGCTACGGCCAGCACCTGAGCATCGAGTACCAGCAGCGCGAGCCGGGCGCCATCGTGATCGACTTCAAAGTCGTCGGCTGAGTTGATCACCACAGCGAGCCTCAGCCTCCTTGCATTGATTGCCAGCGCAGCGCTGGCGTTGAGCGGCTGGGGTTCGCCACTGGCGGTAGCGCATCTGGTGTTTGCCGTCGGCATCGTGCCCTTGATTTTTGCGGCAATGATGCATTTTGTGCCGGTACTCACCCGAACCGGCGACATCGGTCTGCGCATGGCCCGTCTGCCCACCGTGGCGCAGAGCGTCGGCCTGGTCGCCGTCAGCGGCATGCAGGGCTGGCTTCCCTACGGGATGGTTTATTTCGCAGCGGTCTGCGATCTGCTCGCCGCTGGCATCTTGCTCAACTGGATCGCCTCCCGGGTCAGGAAGACGCTGGGTAGTCCGCATCCCGGCTGGCGCTGGTACGGCGTGGCTATCGGCTGCCTGATCCTCGCCTTGGGCAGCATCCTGCTCATACCCTTCTGGCCTTCCTATTGGCGCGCCTTGCGGGTGTTTCACCTGCATCTCAATACGCTCGGCCTGGTTGGTCTCGCGGCACTGGGTACCTTGCCGGTGCTGTTGCCGACGGCACTCGGCAAGCCGGATCCGGAGGCGGCCAGCTGGTTGCGGCGCCGTTTGTGGCTGGTGGCTTCGGGCGCGCTGCTCATAGCCACCGGCGCAGTCATCGCTTGGCCGTTCGCGGCGCCGGGCGCTGCCCTGGTCCTGGTCGCCACGCTGGGTCTGGTCGGGCAATGGGTGCGGCGCTTCGGGATCACGCCCCTGCTGCGTGATGGTGCAGCCGCTTCGTTGTTGTGCGCAGTGCTCGGCTTGTTGGTGGCGCTGGTCGCCGGCTTGCTGCACGGGGCCGGCATGTTGCCGACGCGCCCGTCGCTGCTCGCCTGGGGCGCCGGCTTCCTGCTGCCGCTGGTGACCGGGGCGCTGAGTCAGTTGCTGCCGGTCTGGCGCTGGCCGGGGCCGGTTACCCCGGAACGGCTCTCGATGCGGCAAAAGCTGGCCGTGACCGGGGCGGTGCGCGGCGGTCTTTTCGTCGGTGCGGCATTCGCCCTGCTGGCGGGTAGGCCACTGCTGGGGGGCGGCATGGTCATGGCCGGATTGGCTCTCTTTGTCATTGCGCTGGCGCAAGCCGTGCGCGTGCAGCGTCCAACGCGGTAAAATCGCGGTTTTCGCTCTTCAGGTTTTCGCCATGCGCTATATCTCGACTCGCGGCAACGCCGCGCCCCAGGCTTTCTGCGACATCCTTCTCGGCGGCCTGGCCCCGGATGGCGGCCTTTACCTGCCGGAAATCTACCCGCAAATCACCCGTGCCGAACTCGATGCCTGGCGCCAGCTGTCGTATGCCGACCTGGCCTACGAAATCCTGTCCAAGTTCATTACCGACATTCCGGCGGTCGATCTGAAGGCGCTGGTCGCCAAGACCTACACCGCGCAGGTTTATTGTCATACCCGCAACGGTGGCGACGCCGCCCAGATCACGCCGCTGACCAAGCTGGAAGATGGCCTGTACACGCAGGAACTGTCCAATGGCCCGACCCTGGCCTTCAAGGACATGGCCATGCAGTTGCTCGGCAACCTGTTCGAATACGTGCTCGACAAGCGCGGCGAGGCGATCAACATTCTCGGCGCCACCTCGGGCGATACCGGGTCGGCGGCCGAGTACGCCATGCGCGGCAAGCACAACGTCAAGGTCTTCATGCTGTCGCCGGACGGCAAGATGAGCGCCTTCCAGCGCGCCCAGATGTATTCGCTGCAGGATGAAAATATCTTCAACATTGCCGTGACCGGCATGTTCGACGACGCGCAGGACATCGTGAAGGCGGTTTCCAACGACGCCGCTTTCAAGGCCAAGAACAAGATCGGCGCGGTCAATTCGATCAACTGGGCTCGTGTCGCGGCGCAGATCGTCTATTACTTCCAGGGCTACTTCCTGGCGACCCAAAGCAACGACGAGCAGGTGGCGTTCACTGTGCCGTCCGGTAACTTCGGCAATATCTGCGCCGGCCACATCGCTCGCCAGATGGGCCTGCCGATCGCCCGCCTGGTGCTGGCCACCAACGAGAACGACGTGCTCGATGAGTTCTTCCGTACTGGCGTCTATCGTCCGCGGACCTCGGTCGAAACCAGCGTGACGTCCAGCCCGTCGATGGATATCTCCAAGGCGTCCAATTTCGAGCGTTTCGTCTTCGATCTGGTCGGCCGCGATCCGGCCGTCGTGCGCGAGCTGTGGGCCAAGGTCGACAAGGGCGAAGCTTTCGACCTGTCGGCCACGGCGCATTGGGCGAAGATGCCGCAATTCGCCTTCGTGTCGGGCAAGAGCACGCACAACGACCGTATCAAGACCATCCGCTTCGCCCAGGGACGCTACAACGTGATGCTCGACACCCATACTGCCGATGGCCTGAAGGTGGCGCTGGAAAACCGTTTGCCGGGTGTGCCGATGGTCGTGCTGGAAACCGCACAGCCGGCCAAGTTCGAGGAAACCATCCGTGAAGCGCTGGGAACCGAACCGGTGCGTCCGGCCGACCTGAAGGGTATCGAGAACCTGCCGCAACGCGTGGTCGTGATGGCACCGGATGTCACAGCTATCAAGCAGTTCGTGGTCGACCACCTCTGAGTCTGGACCACGTAGGGATGCAGCGGCCGATCAGTTTTGATCGGCCGTTTTTGCGTCAGGCTACAGGTAAATGACGGCGGGGAAGACGGCCACGGCCAGGACCAGGACCAGCCATTCAAGATTGTGGCGGGCGAGGAAACCCGTGAAGTGCAGGATCAGAATCGTAATCGCGACGACGTAGAACAGCGCGAAGAGCATTTGGATTTCCCCGAGTTTTTGTAATTGACCGTATGCCGGGCAATTATGGCGACAAATGCCGGAAAAGCCTAGCCGATGAAGCGCATCGACAGATCGAGTGCCTTCACGTCCTTGGTCAGTGCGCCGACGGAGATCCGATCTACGCCGGTTTCGGCGATGCCGCGTATGGTCTCCAGCGTGACATTGCCGGACGCTTCGAGGATGGCGCGGCCGGCATTGATGCGTGAAGCTTCGCGCATCATGTCCAGGCTGAAGTTGTCGAGCAGGATCATCGTGGCGCCAGCGGTCAGCGCCTGGTTCAACTCATCCAGGCTCTCGACTTCGATCTGGATGAATTTGCAGCGTTCCTGCGCTTGCCCGGCGACATCTTTGGCGGCCGTCATGGCTTGGGCGATGCCGCCGGCGGCGTGGATATGGTTTTCCTTGATCAGGATGGCATCCCACAGCGCCAGACGGTGGTTGCCGCCGCCGCCGGCGCGGACGGCGTACTTCTGGGCAATGCGCAGGCCGGGCAGGGTCTTGCGGGTGTCCACCACCTGCGCCTTGGTGCCGGCGATGGCGTCGGCGTAGATGCGCGCCTTGCTGGCCACGGCGGAGAGCAGTTGCAGGAAATTCAGCGCGCTGCGCTCGGCGGTGAGCAGGGCGCGGCCGTTGCCGTCGATTTCGCACAGCAGCTGGTTTGGGGCGATGCGGTCGCCGTCGCTGCCATGCCAGGTGACCGTCGCCGTCGGGTCGCAGCGGCGCACGCATTCGTCGAACCAGGCCGTGCCGCACAGCACGCCCGCTTCACGGGAAATCACGGTGGCCTTGACCTGGCGTTCACCGGGAACCAGGCTGGCGGTCAGGTCGCCGGCCCCGACATCCTCGGTCAGGGCTGCTTCAACGTTGCGGGAAATTTCAGCGGCAAGCGGGTAATCGAATTCGATGGTCATTTCAGAAGGCAGGCTGCAGTGGAGGCAAGCATTCTACAGTGTGGCGCGATCGCCGACCCAGGCATTGAAGCAGCGGCGGGCGGCGTCGATGATTTCCCCTGCCGTCATGCCGACCGGGCCGATGCCGCCGGCAACCAGCCGATCAGCCGCTGCACCGTGAAGATGGACGCCAGCCATCAGGGCAGTTTCCGGCGGCCAGTCCTGAGCGAGCAGGGCGACGATCAGGCCGCTCAGGACGTCTCCGGTACCCGCCGTCGCCATGCCCGGGTTGCCGGTGGTGTTGATGCACCAGCGACCGTCGGCGGTGGCGATCACCGTGCCGCAGCCTTTGAGGGCCACGTGGCTGCGATAGCGCTCGGCCAGTTCGCAGGCGGCCTTGATCCGGTCGTTCTGCACGTCGCGCACCGAGCAATTGAGCAGGCGTGCGGCCTCGGCCGGGTGCGGGGTCAGGATGGCCGGGGCGAAACGGTTGTATAGGTTGCCCTCCAGCCGGCCATCTTCAGCCAGCAGATTGAGGGCGTCGGCGTCGAGCACCAGTTGCACCGGGGCCTTGAGCGCTTGCTCGAGCAGGCGGGCGGCCTCGGCGGAGCGGCCGAGGCCGGGACCGCAGGCCAGGGCCTGCAGATCGGTTTGCAGCAGGCTGTCGGCACGGCGCACCATCAGTTCGGGTTGTAGCAAGTCGACCGACGGGGCTTCCGGGTCGAGCATGCCGAGATAGACGCGGCCGGCACCCAGCTTCAATGCCGCACGCCCAGCCAGCAAGGCGGCACCGACCATCGACTTGGCACCGCCCAGGATGCCGGCGTTGCCGAAGCTGCCCTTGTGGGTGTTCTGGCGCCGGGCGTTCAGGCGGCCTGAAAAGTCGTCGAGGCTGATCAGATGGCCGTCTGCCTCGGTTTTCGTGGCGATGTCGAGGTCGAGCGGGCTGATCCGGATTTCGCCGCAGCAGTCGGGGCCGTCGGCGGTGTACAGACCCGGCTTGGCGCCGATGAAGCTGATGGTGTGCGTCGCGTTGATGGTTGGCGAATGGGCAGTTCCCGTTTCCGCATTGAGGCCGGACGGGCAGTCTAGTGCGAGCAGCGGACAGGTATCGCGCTCGGCAAGGCGATTGGCGGTGGCGATCATCGCCGCATAGCCGCCTTCCGGCGGCCGGGTTAGGCCGATGCCGAACAGGCCATCGACGATCAGCGACCAGGGGTGTTCCTCCGGAACGCTCGGGACGGTTTGAGCACCGGCCGCGATAAGGCGCTGGTAGGCAGTGGTTGCATCGGGAGGCAGTTTGTCCGGAGCACCGGGAAAAACCACACAGACGTCGAAAAAGCGTTCGTGCAGCAGGCGAGCCACTTCAAAGGCATCGCCGCCATTGTTGCCGGGGCCGGCCAGGATCAGGACGGGCTGGTTCTTTTCACCGGCCAGCAGGGCTGCCCAATCCGCTGCGGCGACGCCGGCGCGCTGCATCAGGCCATCGGCGGCGTGGCGCAATTCGATACGGCGCAAGCTGTCGTTCCGATACAGGGGCAGGGACGTCATGGCGGTTTGGGCGCTATCGGCTTTCATTGGTGGATTTCGGTCAATGTCTGGTGCTGCTGGCCACTGTCGTCATGGGACAACGTTGCGACGGACGGGGAAACTGCAACGTAGGGCAGTCTGACTTCGAAGCAACTGCCCTGGCCGGGTGTGCTGTCCACGGAAATGCTGCCGCCCATCAGTTCGACCAGCCGTGCGGTGATGGCCAGGCCCAGGCCGGTGCCGCCGAAGCGTCGAGTGGTCGAACTGTCGCCTTGCTCGAACGGGTGGAAAATGCTGTCCCGCTGTTCTGCGGGGATGCCGATACCGGTGTCGATGACGCGAAAGACCAGTTGTTGTCCGGCGAACTTTGCTTCTAGGCTCACCGAGCCCTGTTCGGTGAACTTGACGGCATTGGACAGCAGGTTGAGCAGGATCTGGCGCAGGCGAAGCGCGTCGCTGCGGCAGGTGGGGGGCAGATCGTCGGCCGTGATCAGGGCAAGGGGCAGTTTCTTGGCATCCGCCCGTTCCTGCATCAATTCCAGCGATTCCGAGAGAACGGCCGCCAGATCGACCGGCGCCGATTCGATTTTCAGCATCCCGGCTTCCATTTTCGAGAAGTCGAGGATGTCATTGATGATGCCGAGGAGCAGGTTGCCGGAATGGAGAATCTTGTCGAATGTTCGGTGCGCCTTGCTGTCGTCGTCGGTATTCCGTTTGCCGATATGGGCCAGGCCGAGCATGCCATGTAGCGGGGTACGGATTTCATGGCTCATGTTGGCCAGGAATTCGCTCTTGACGCCGGCCAGGCGCTCGGCCTCGGCGCGGGCGGCCTCGAGGTCGGCGGTTCTGATCTCGACCAGATGCTCCAGATGGTCGCGATACTGCTCCAGTTCGGCGGCCATTGCCTTGCGTTCGGAAATGTCGGTAATGAAGCCGTGCCAGAAGGTTTCACCGGCCCCGACCCGCTCCGGTTGGGCGGTGATCATCAGCCATCGGCTTTGGCCGTCCGGTAGAACGATCCGGTAGTCGGCGTTCCACGGCTCCAGCGTCCTGGCCGATTCGTTCCGGCTGGCCAGGAAGGCCTCGCGGTCGTCGGCATGCATCGTATCGAGCAGCAGGCTGGCGTTCCCTTCGGCTTCTTCCGGAGCAATGCCGTAAATTTCCCGGATGCCTTCGCTGACAAAAGGAAAATCGCTGCGCCCATCGGCATGCAGGCGATACTGGAAAAGCATGCCGGGAACGAAGGAGACGATGTGGCGCAAGCGCCGGTTGGCGGTATGTTCGGCCGCGCGTGACTCTTCGTCGATGATGGTGGCCTGCAGGCCGTTGAAGGCTTCGGTGAGCAGGCCGATTTCATCCGGGCGGACGACGGGCAGCGCCTGCCGCGGAATCACCCCCTCGCGCATGTTGCGCAGCAGGGTCGAGGCCTCGGACAGCGGACGCAGTTGCAGATGCAGCCACCACCAGCTGATCAGCGTGGCGACCAGGGTCAGGACCAGCGAGACAACGATCAGATGGCGCTCCATGGCCTCGATCGGGGCGAAGGCTTCGTCGACCGGGAGGACCGACTGCATCAGCCAGCCGGTCGTCGGGATGCGCCGGCTGGAGGACATTTCGACTACGCCGCGCGAGCTTTTGGCGATGCCCGATCCTTCGTAGCCATCGATATAGCGGTCATACACCGGATTAACGCCGCGCGCCGGCCCGGATTTCATGACGCGCCGCTTGTCCGACGAGGCGACGTAGAGGCGACCAACCGGGGCGGTAACCAGAAAGTCACCGGTATTGCCGTATTTGGCGAGACCGATTTCGTCGAGGAAATTGGATTGGGCGAGATTGGTGACACCGATGACCAGACCGATGGTGTGCTGGTTGTCGTCAATGATGGGAACGACCATGGTGAATACCGGCAAGCCGCTGTTCGGGCTGATGACCGGGTCGGGTAGCTGGACATCCCCGGTGCTCAGCGCCTTGGCGATGAAATCGTATTCCTTGTAGTTGGTGCCGGTTCGGTGCAGATCGGTAGGCACGCTGGCGATGGCCGTGCCGGTGCTGTCGGTGACGATGATTCCCCAGTTGAAGATGCGGCCGGGAATCTTGCGTTCCTCGATCAGCCGCTGGGTGGCGGCCGGGAAGGCGAGAACGCCGCTGGTCAGGCTCTCAGCCAGGGATTCGGCAATGCTCAGGCGCTCGACGATGGAGCGGTCGATTTCCTTGGCGATCAGCGATACCGTGGAATATTGCTGGGCCGAAATGGCCGCTTCCATGTCGCGGCGCAAGGACTGGCTGAGGGAATATTCCGCCACCCACAGGATGCCGAGGACGACAACCAACATGCCGGCCGCGATACGGGTTTGCAGTGAGCGCCAGTTGGGCAATCCGAACATTCTTCTCAATGGCTCCGGCATGAATTCACCAAGTTTGGCTGTTTTTGCCGTGCAGGGCGTCGAGCCAAGTCTTCAAACCGTACTTTAACCGCCCAGCAAGGCTTTGGCGAGGCGTATCGTCGTGCTGTGGATATGCACTGTGTCGTCGATCTGACGGGCGTATCCGCCCGCCATGGCGATGGCGACCGGGACATTGCGGATCTTGCAATGGGCGAAGACGTGGCGATCACGTTCGGCCAGTCCGGCAAAGCTCAGGCCCAGGCGGCCCAGACGGTCGTCATGGTAAGGATCGGCCCCGGCCAGATAAATCACCAGGTCGGGCCGGGACAGGTCGAAGGCGGTATCCAAACCCTCGTCAAGGCGGAGCAGGTAGGCCGCGTCGGTGCAGCCATCCGGCAATTCGATGTCGAGATCGCTTTCTTCCTTGTCGAATGGGAAGTTGCGGGCGCCGTGGATCGAGAAGGTGAAGGTACTGTCGTCGCCACGCAGGATGCTGGCCGTGCCGTTGCCCTGATGGACGTCGCAATCGACGATCAGGATGCGCCGGGCGCGCCCCTCGGCCTGCATGGCACGAGCGGCGACCGCGGCATCGTTGAATACGCAGAAACCCTCGCCGCGATCGCGAAAGGCGTGATGGGTGCCGCCCGCCAGATTGGCCGCCACGCCGTCGTTGAGCGCGGCGCGGCAAGCGCCGATGGTGGCGCCGGCCGAGCGCCGCGAGCGTTCGACCATGCCCGGGCTCCACGGAAAGCCGATGGCCTTCTGGGCGGCCGACGACAGCGTGCCGGCGGATACTGCCGCGATGTAGGCCGGCTCGTGGGCGCGGCCCAGTTCCTCATCGCTGGCGGCGTGCGGCAGGTGGAAATCGGATTCGCCGAACTCGCCGCTGGCCAGCAGGGCGGCGCGGAGCCGGGAATATTTTTCCATCGGGAAACGATGGCCGGCCGGCAGGGGCAGGACGAAGACATCGGTGTAGAACAGCTGCATGGCCGATACCTTCGCTAAAGCATTTAGTTCAAGGCTGCGGACATCTTGCGACGGAATTCGCGGACGAGGTCGTCGTATTGCTCGCCAGATAGCGCTTCGAACAGGGCCAGAACGGCCTTGCGGCCGGCGCCCTCGTTGAAGAAACGGTCGCGGCGAACCACTTCGAGCGCGGCGTCGAGCGCCTCGCGGAAGCGGCTTTGCGCGGCGTAAGCCTTGGACAGTTCGAGGCGGGTGGCGTGGTCGTCCGGATTGGCTTCCAGCTTGGCTTCGAGCGGTGCGGTGTCGGCAGCGCCGTCGAGCAGCGCCAGGCGGGCGCGCAGGGCATTGGCGCGATCCGGCTCGTTGGCGTATTCGCCGGCCAGCAGTTGCTTGGCTTCGTCGTTGCGGCCGAGTTGCATCAGCACATCGACGGCGTCGAGCTGGATGGCCTGGTCCTGCGGGTTGGCCTGGCTGGCTTGGACCAGCGCGGCGAGCGCTTCTTCCAGCTTGCCCTCGGCGACCAGGGCAGCGGCCTGCTCGCGCAGGTTGACCTGTTCCGGCCCGGCCGGCAGGGCAATGCGGTCGAGGAATTCGCGGATTTGTTTTTCCGGCAGGGCGCCGTTGAATTCATCGACCAGCTGGCCCTGGAACAGCACCTTGACCGACGGAATGCTGCGCACGCCGAAATGCTGCGCCAGTTCCGGGTTTTCGTCGGAATTGACCTTGGCCAGGATGAAGCGGCCCTTGTACTCCTCGGCCAGCTTTTCCAGCAGCGGCTTCAGGACCTTGCACGGCTCGCACCACGGCGCCCAGAAATCGACGACGACCGGCACGGTCTCGGCCGGGATCAGGACTTTGGCTTCGAACTCTTCGATGGAAACGTCAAATGCAAACTCGGACATGATGAGGGCCTGAAATGGTTAAAGTCGGGCGAATTCTACCGCCAGTCGCGGGTTGGTGGCGGAACGCAGGGAAAAGCCGGGCGTTTCGCCGGCAGTCAGCCATTCACTCAGCCGGCTAGGAATATCAGGTGTGTCGGGCTGGCTGGCGGTGCCGGCTACTTCGCCTATCTGGAAGCGAGCCAGCGTGTTTTCAAGCGGCAGCGTGCCGAGTGCCAGCCATTGCCCGGAAGCCGCATCGCTCCAGTGGTCGAGCTGGGCGCACAGTACCTTGGCGCAGCGTCCCTGATCCAGCCATCGGCCGGCCAGGGCGAGCAGCAGGCTCCAGTTGGCCGAGTCCGCGCTATCCAGCGGGAGGTGCATGGCCGACTGCAGGCCGGGCAGGAAGGGCTGGATCTGCGCGGCGGCGAGCGCCGGTTGGGTGGCCAGGAAGTCGTAGGGCATCGGTTCGCCGCCGCCGAGGCAGACCTCATCGAGCAGTGCGAGGGTTTCCTGGCGCGGGCCGCTGGTCGATTGCCAGAGCAGGATGGTCGGTAGCCGGCGCTGTTCGGTGGTCAGGCAGGCACAGGCACCGATCAAGGCGAGCTGGGTCAGGGCGGCGGCACGGCGTAGCGGTTTGCCGACTGCCGTCCGGACTTCGGCCGCGAGGGCATCCGGCGCGAATTCCTGGGTGACGAGGGCGTTGAGGAAAGCCATCAACTGCGCTCCACGACCAGGCTGGCCAGGCCGCCGCCGAAACCGATCAGGTTGAGCAGGGCGCGACGGACGGTGGCCTGGCGGCGAACGGTCACCGGAGCGAGTCCGATTTCGGCATCGCTGTCGCGGTAGTTGGCGGTGGCCGGAATTTGTCCGGCGTCGAGGCCGGCAAGCAGGGCGGCCAGTTCGGCGATGCCGCTGGCCCCCAGCGTGTGGCCGAGGGCCGGCTTCAAGGAGAGCAGGGGCGGCATGCTGGCGCCGAAAACCTGGCGCAGGGCATTGGCTTCGGCCAGATCGCTGCCCGGGGAGCCAGCGGCCTGCAGTTTGATCAGGTCGACGTCGGCCGGGGTGGCGTTGGCAGCATGCAGGCAAGCGCGCATCACGCCGGCAATCGGCCCACCGTCCGGGTCAGGGCCGGTGGTCGAGTAGGCATCCAGACCGGTGGCCAGTCCGCCGATTGTCCACGGCCCAGGGGAGGCGGACAGCTTGATGGCGGCGACGGCCTCGCCCAGCACAAGGCCGTCGCGGCGGGCGTCGAAGGGGCGGCACAGCGAGCGGGAAAGCAGTTCCATGGCGCCAAAGCCGGCCAGCGTACTGTCGTTGGCCAGTTCGATGCCGACGACGATGGCCTCGTCGATCAACCCGGCGGCGATCAGCGTACTGGCCGCATCGATGGCCGAAAAGCCGGAGACGCAGGCATTCGAGAAGCTGGCACGTGGGCCCTTCAGGGCCATCCAGTCGGCGATCTGGCGGCTGAACGAGGCGCTGCCGACGGGCATGTCGAACGGCGCTCCTTGCTGTTCGAAGAGGCCGATCTGGAAGGACGACGAGGCGACGAACAGCGGCGTGGCCGGGGCGTATGGCCCGAGTTGTGCGCTGACCTGGCGCACCGCGCGTTCAGCGCGCAAGGACCAGTCGGGCTCTTCCACCGGCAGGGCGTAATAGGGAAAGCGCCGTTCGCCCAGAGTGTGCTGGCCGGCACTGCATTCGCCCATCCACAAAGCGTCGCGGACGGCGGCCGGCGAGTCGCCGCGGGCGCAGAGCAGGCCGCTGGCGACGATATGGACGGGGCGCGACATGTCCGGACTCAGCCCCGGCTGGCCAGCCAGCCTTCCAGGTGGTCGGCCAGATTGGCGACGTTCGACAGGATGCGCCGGGTTTCCTTGCTGTCCGGCAGGCGCAGGCCGTATTGCTTCTTGATCGCCATCGAGACCTGCAGGGCATCGAGGGAATCGAGCTGCAGCGGGGCCTCCGGGCCGAACAGCACTTCGTCGTCGGTGATGCTGGCCGGGTCGCAATCCTTGTCGCAGGCTTCGACGATCAGGGCTTTTAGGGCAAGGCGGAGTTCGGCACTCATGCGGATTGGCGGTGGTTGAGCCAGACGGCGGCGGCCAGGGCGGCGGCGGCGAAGGCAAGCAGTTGGAGGAGGGCGGGCAGGATGGCGGCGAACCCGCCATGGCGCAGCATGACCGTGTGAAAGCCCTGCAGGCCCCAGGCCATGGGGGAGAATTCGGCCAGCGTCTGCATGGCGGCTGGCATCATGAACTTGGGCACCATGATGCCGCCGACGGCACCCATCAAAATGTTGCCGACGCCGCCGATGATGGTCGCCTGCTGGGTCGTCTTGGCCAGACTGGCGACGAGCAGCGCATAGGCGACGGCCGCCAGGCTGACCGCCATCGAAACCAGCCACCAGTGGAGCAGGCCGATGCCCTGCGGCATGACCAGCGCTTCGCCGCCAAAGATCGGCACGATGAACATGCCGACACCGACCATCAGCACGGACTGGACCTGGTTGACGATGAAGAAGGGCAGCAGCTTGCCGAGCAGCACCAGGCGGAACGGCAGGCCGATGGCGGCCAGACGCTGCAGCGTGCCCTGCTGGCGCTCGATGATCAGGATGGCGGAAATCGGGATGATCACGAAGAACATGGCGAAGACCAGCCAGGCCGGGACATTCTGCTGCACGGACGAGGGCGGGCGTATGCTGCGGTCGTTCTGCACGGCGACGCTGACGATCTCGTCCGGCCATTCGCGGTCGGGAGCATTGGCCGCCATCGGCAGGCCGAACAGCTTGCCGGCCTTGCGCGTCAGTTCATCGGCGCGCAAGGTGCCGAGCGCGGCATTGGTCTGGGTGCGGAAGGCCAGTTGCAGCGCCGGGTTCAGGGTCGGATCGACGAACAGGCTGAGCGGCTCGGTCGGCTGGCCGTCGGCGCCAGCCGGGGCGAGCAGGCGCTCGCCGAAGCCCTTGGGCAGCATCAGGACCAGTGCATAGCGGCCGTCGCGGATGGCCTGCCGAGCGTCGTCGGGATTGGCGACATTGGCCACGTGCCGGAAACTGCCGGCCTTGTTCAGGCGCTGGATCAGCGACTGCGAATGCGGGCTGCCGTCGAGATCGACGATAGCGTAGCCGACGTCGATGGCCGCCCCCGGCATGAAGGCGTCGTGCAGCGCCATGGTCATGACCAGGATGAAGATGATCGGCATGACGAATAGGGCAGCCAGGCCGTGCCGATCGCGGAGCAGGGCCAGGGTTTCCTTTTGCCACAGTGCGCTCAGTCGGCTCATGGCTCAGTCCCTTAGCGAGCGCTTGGTCAGGCGCATGAAGAGGTGTTCGAGGTTTTCGCGGCCGACTTTCAGTTGCTGCACGGCGCAGCCGGCGGTGGCCAGATTGTCGAGCAGGCGCGGCAGATCGGCGGCCGACGTGAGCTTCAGCCGGTATTTCATCGCCCCTTCACCGACGGCTTCATGGCGGCTGGCCAGGTCAGGCGGCAGTTCGGCATTCAATTCCAGTTCGACGACCGATTCGTCGCAGCGCAGCAGCGCTTCCAGTGCGCCTTCGGCCAGCACCTTGCCGTGGTCGACGATGGCGACGCGTTCGCAGATGGCTTCGACCTCTTCCATGTAGTGACTGGTGTAGATGACGGTGGTGCCGGTGGCCGGCAGGCCGGCGATGGAATCGAGCAGGAAGTGGCGGGATTGCGGATCGACGCCGACGGTTGGCTCGTCGAGGAGCAGCAGTTGCGGCCGGCCGAGTAGGCCGATGGCCAGGTTCAGCCGTCGGCGCAGGCCGCCGGACAATTGTTCGGCCGGTTTGCCGACCACCTGTTCGAGGCGGGCGAAGGCGACGGCTGCATCGATCTGGGTTCGCAGCTCTGCTTTGCTCAGTCCGAGCACACCGCCGAAGAAGCGCAGGTTTTCGGTGACGGTGAGCATCGGATAGAAGGCGTAATCCTGCGGCACCAGCGCGATGGCCCGCGGGTCGGCGGCCCGGGCTGCGGCCAGGGGGCGGCCGTTGAGCGTGATCTGCCCGCTGCTGGCCGATTGCAGGCCGGCCAGGATGGAGATCAGCGTCGTCTTGCCGGCGCCGTTCGGGCCGAGCAGGCCGTAGACGCCACCGGCCGGGATGTCTAGGGCGATGCCGTCGAGCGCCGCCGTTTCGGCACCGCGGTAGCGAAACGAAACGTCATCGATATGCAGCATCAGGCGGCGCTGCGCAAGTCGCGGAAAAAGGCCTGCTCGCGGTCGGCGATGGCGCGCAGCTTGGCGGCCAGCTTCGGCGGTTGCAGCGGGTCGCGGTCGCGGATCATGCGCGCCGTGGCCAGCGCGAATTCCCGCCATTCGTCGCCGATGTCGATCAACTGCTCGGCCAGTTCGCCCAGTGCCGGGCGATTGAGCAGATCGGCCGCCTCCTGCAGGAAACTGGCGTAGATGAAGCGGAAGCCGCCTCCGCCGGTGCCGATTTCCTCCTGCATGCGCACCACCTGGCCGATGAACAGCTTGCTATGGGCGGCACCGTTGCCGGCATCGAGTTTTTCAATGGCCTTGGCCAGCCAGCGGATGCCGCGCACGCCGATGATCGGCAACGGGGCATCGAGCATGATGCGCGTCGTCTTCTTGATGGCGGCCGGCAGCACCTTCTGCCAGTCGGGCGTCTGCGGCGTGCCGATTGGGTAGTAGAGCAGGCCCTTTGGTGCCAGCGCGCCCTTGGCGAAACGGGCGCGTTGCAGGTCGGCTGCCGGGCAGGTGACGGTCGTTTCGGCCACCGGGTCGGACAGCAGATAGTCGCCGGAGGCTTCGCGGCCGAAGGCCAGCACGTTGTGGGCGTTGAAGTGGAAACGCAGGTCTTCCGGCAGGTAGGGCAGCCAGAAGACCGAGGTCTGCAGGCCGACCAGCTTGCCCTGGTCGAGCAGTTCGTTCAGGCGGGCGACGCCGGCGGTCTGGCTGCCGAAGGTCTCGAAGCGCATCTTAAGGCCGAGCGGCTTCTGCAGGCCCTTGATGATGGCCTTGGGCGGCATCCGGTAGGCGACCAGCGGCAGGCCGTTGATCTTGATGATCGGCAGGTAGGCGAAGGAAAGCGCCGAGGACAGGCCGAAAGTCATCGGCTCCGAGAGCGGTAGCCCGTGATGGCGCAGCATCGCCGACATGACGCCGCTTTCGCAGTGGGAAGCCTGGCTGTGCTGGAAGTCCATCAGTCGGCCTTTTTCAGTTGTTCGACGCTGATGCCCATGGCGTCGGCGTAGGTGGCCAGTAGCGCAGCAGACAGGCCGGCGAAGACAGCCGGCCGGAAATGACGGCGGATGCGCCATTGCCAGATGCCGCTGGCTTGCGCCAGCAGCGGCACGTCCATACGCACCCGATACATGTGGTATTCGAGCGGCGAGGTCTGACCGGCCAGCACGCGCTGGCGGGCGTCTTCGGTCAGGCGCAGCAGGTCGTTGACGGCCTGCTTGGTGACGATTTCCTCAACCTCCCAGCCTGCCGACTGGACGATATGCAGCTTGCCGTCGGCGCCGCGCGCGTACATCGCCTTGCGGTGGCCGCCCAGCGTGCTGTTGCCTTCCTGCGGGACTTCGCTATCCAGCATGGTCGACAGCCGTCAGGTGCATCAGCGAACCGGTGAAGCGACCGCTTTCCGGAACGAAGCAGAGCAGGGTGTCGCCGTTTTCCAGGCGGCCGCTTTTCAGCAGTTCATCGACCATGATGTAGATCGACGCCGAGCCGGTATTGCCCTTGCTGTGCAGGTTGGTGAACCAGCGTTCCTGCGGGATGCTGACACCAGACGCGGCCATGCAGTCGGCCATCGGCTGGCGGAAATACTCGGAGGACATGTGTGGCAGGAACCAGTCGATGGCCTCGGCCGAGAGGTGGCGCTGGGTCTTGGCCTGTTCGAGCGACTTGCCGATGGTCTGGTAGGCGACCGCTTCGTTGAGTAGCCGAACATCCTGCTTGACCGTGAAGATCGAGCGGCTGTTCCAGTCTTCCGGCGAATACTGTTGCCAGCCTTTCAGCGTGCCGTCGGCCAGCTTTTCGGCCCCGGCGTACATGCAGGCTTCCATGGAATCGGCCTGCGACAGGATGTCGATCCAGTCGATACGCAGCGAAAGCCCAGTGGAACGCGGCTGCGGCTGGAGCAGGAAGGCACCGGCGCCATCGGAGAGCATCCAGCGCAGGAAGTCCTTTTCGAAGGCGATTTCCGGGTTGGTTTCCAGCTGGGCGACGCGGTGCGCCGATTCGGCTTCGAAGTTGCGCGCGTGCAAGCCCAACGAGGCGAGTTCGGAGCCGGTAGCTACGGCATTGCGTGCCTGGCCCGAGAGCACGGCCATCCAGGCGTACTTGAGCGCGGTGATGCCGGACACACAGATACCGGCAGTCGACACCACTTCGCAGGGCGGGGTGGCCAGTTCGCCATGCACCATGACGCCGTGGTTGGGCATCAGCTGGTCGGGGCGGGAGGTGCCGGTGACCAGGCAATCCATCGTCGACGGCGAGAAATGCTCGTCGGCCAGGCCGCGCACGGCCTCGGCGGTGAGTTGCGCGTTGGTGTGGGTGGCCACGCCGCTCGTCGGGTCGATGGCGTAGTGGCGCGTCCGGATGCCGTTGTTGCGCAGCACGATGCGTCGGGCACGCGACGGCTTGCCGCCGATCATGCCGAGCACCTGTTCGATATCGTCGTTGGCTACCGGCGCATTGGGCAGAAAGGAAGATGTGCCGGTGATGTAGGCACTATCGCGACTGGTCATATTTTTCTAGATTGAATTCCTGGGACCCGCTCGGCAGTTCCAGCTGAGCGCGCAGCCCCTCCAGGCGCGATTTCAGCAGCGGGGAAAGTAACCATTGTAACAATAGGCTTGTTGGAACGACCGTCAAAACCATCACAATCAGATAAATGGAGAACACCAGCAGGGCCGGACGGCGCTGCCAGCTGCCGCGTTTGCCAAAGCAGCGGATCAGGCGCGACCAGATGCCGAAGGCCCGTCGGCCTGCGCGTTCGCTGATCGCCAGCCGGGGATTGACGGTAACGGCGCGCAAGCCGGCGAGCATGGGCTGGCCTGATCTTTCGGCATCCCGGTCCAAGGCGTCAGCCAGGGCGCGGCCGAAACGGCTGGCGCCGCGGATTTCCTCCGGTGCTACGCCGGCTGGTGGCATGCCGAAAAAGCGGTCGCGCTTGCCAGTCAGCACCCAGCGCGGGGTCGTGATGAAGGTGGCCAGCGGATGACCGCGATCGGTAAAGGCCAGGTGGTCGCACAGCTTGCCGCCGGCCTGGGCGATCAATTTCTGCATGGTTTCCTGGGCCGACAGCCACATGTTGCGGCAGGAGACCAGGGTTACGACCGGCTTGTCGCGGATCAGGTGTTTTCCCGTCTCGCTGTGCAGGAAGGCGGTCATCGGCAGGGCCGGCGACAGAAACCAGACCTGGTAGCACAGGATGACCAGATCGAAGTCGGTTTCGGCAGGAATCGTCAGCGGTTTGAGCGGCGGTGCATCGAGTTGCACGCATTCGGGCATGGCGTCGACAAAATCGACAATCGGCCATGGAAACGGGTAAGGCTTGGCCGGAACCAGTGTTTCCAGATGCACCTGATGGCCGGCATCGCGCAGCGGACCGATGAGTTGGGCAGCGATGTCGGAAAGCTGGCCGGTTTGCGAATAATTGACGACGAGAACGTGCTTCAAGTGGGCTTCTGGCGGTGGATTCAGCGGGAATTCTAACAAAGGGGAGGGGCGCATTGTCGGTTGTCTGCTATTCGATATGAATGCCGTGCAAAGTCGACGCGCTTGGGGATTTTGGAGCTTATCGGCTATCATTCTGCTTTCCCGCAGCCTGTCTTTCCATGACCAAATACGTTTTCGTTACAGGTGGTGTCGTGTCCTCTTTGGGCAAAGGCATCGCCGCCGCGTCGCTCGGGGCCATTCTGGAATCCCGCGGCATCAAAGTTACCCACCTCAAGCTCGACCCGTACATCAACGTCGACCCCGGCACGATGAGTCCTTTCCAGCACGGAGAGGTTTTCGTCACCGAAGACGGCGCCGAGACCGATCTTGACCTTGGCCACTACGAGCGCTTCACCAGCGCCAAGATGACCAAGCGCAACAACTTCACGACCGGCCAGGTCTACGACACCGTGCTCAAGAAAGAGCGTCGCGGCGAGTACCTCGGCAAGACCGTGCAGGTCATTCCGCACATCACCGACGAGATCAAGACCAAGATCAAAGCCGGTGCCGAAGGCGCCGACGTGGCCATCGTCGAAGTCGGCGGCACGGTCGGCGACATCGAGTCGCTGCCCTTCCTTGAAGCCATCCGCCAGATGGGCATCCAGGAAGGCCGCAACAACGTCTGCTACATGCACCTGACGCTGCTGCCCTACATCCCTACCGCCGGCGAACTGAAAACCAAGCCGACCCAGCACTCCGTCAAGGAGTTGCGCGAGATCGGTATCCAGCCGGACATCCTGCTCTGCCGTGCCGACCGTTCCATGCCGGAAGAGGAACGCCGCAAGATCGCGCTGTTCTGCAACGTCATGCCGGAAGCCGTCATCGAGTGCCTTGACGCCGATTCGATCTACAAGATTCCGGGCATGCTGCACGAACAGATGCTCGACGAGATCGTCTGCCACAAGCTGAATATCCTGGCCAAGGCGGCCGACCTGACTGTCTGGGAAAACCTGATCGTCGCCCTGGAGCACCCGCTGCACCAGGTGAAGATCGCCTTCGTCGGCAAGTACGTCGATCTGACCGAGTCGTACAAGTCGCTGATCGAAGCGATCAAGCATGCAGGCATCCATACCCGTAGCGAAGTGAATATCGTCTATCTCGATTCCGAAGACATCGAGAAGAACGGCACTGGCGTCCTCGAAGACCTGGATGCCATCCTCGTTCCGGGCGGTTTCGGCCGCCGTGGCACGGAAGGCAAGATTGCCGCGATTCGCTATGCCCGTGAGAACAAGGTTCCCTATCTCGGCATTTGTCTCGGCATGCAGCTGGCCGTGGTCGAATTCGCCCGCGATGTGGCCGGCATGGAAACCGCGCACTCCACCGAGTTCGTTCAGGACACGCCGTATCCGGTGATCGGCCTGATCACCGAGTGGCTCGACGCTTCCGGCAAGGTCGAGAAGCGCAGCGAGGATTCCGATATCGGCGGCACAATGCGCCTCGGTGCGCAGGTCTGCAAGCTGGCCGAAGGCTCGCTGGCCCGCCAAATTTACGGTGCGCCGGAAATTACCGAGCGCCATCGCCATCGTTACGAAGTCAACAACACGCTGCTCGCCCAGCTCGAAGAGAAGGGCCTGAAGGTTTCCGGTCGTGCACCGGGTACCGATCTGTGCGAAATGGTCGAACTGCCGGCGGAAGTCCATCCCTGGTTCGTCGCCTGTCAGTTCCACCCGGAATTCACCTCCAACCCGCGTCAAGGTCACCCGCTGTTTACGTCCTACGTGAAGGCAGCGCTGGCCAATAAACAGGGCAAGAAATAATGAAACTTTGCGGTTTCGAGGCTGGTCTTGACCAGCCTTTTTTCCTGATTGCCGGGCCCTGTACCGCTGAATCCGAGCAGCTTTGCCTGGATGTGGCGGGGTATATGAAGGAAGTTTGTGCCCGACTGGGTATCAACTACATCTTCAAGGCGTCTTACGACAAGGCCAATCGCAGTTCCGGTACGTCTGTCCGAGGTCTCGGGCTCGACGAAGGCCTGCGTATCTTCTCGGAAGTGCAGCGCCAGATCGGCGTGCCCGTGCTGACCGATGTCCATGACATCGACCAGATCGCTCCCGTGGCGGCGGTGGTCGATGTGCTGCAGACCCCGGCCTTCCTGTGCCGGCAGACCGATTTCATCCACGCCGTGGCCTCCTGCGGCAAGCCGGTCAATATCAAGAAGGGCCAGTTCCTGGCGCCGGGCGACATGAAAAACGTTGTCGCCAAGGCGCGCGAAGTGAACAACGGCGCCGACAACATCCTGGTCTGCGAACGCGGTGCGTCCTTCGGCTATAACAATCTCGTTTCCGACATGCGCAGCCTGGCGATCATGCGTGAAACGGATTGCCCGGTAGTTTTTGACGCCACCCACTCGGTGCAGTTGCCGGGCGGGCAGGGGACCGTTTCCGGCGGCCAGCGCGAATTCGTGCCGGTGCTGGCGCGGGCAGCGGTGGCGGTCGGCATTTCAGGGCTGTTCATGGAAACCCATCCCTGTCCCGAAAAGGCATGGTCGGATGGTCCGAACAGTTGGCCGCTCGATCGTATGGAAGCCCTTCTCGCCACACTGGTGGCGCTCGACAAGGCGGTCAAGTCGGCCGGCTTCGAGGAACTGAAGTAATGTCGGCCAAGGGCTATGTCGTGGCCGAGGTCAAGGTGCATGACGCCGACGCCATTGCCCGATATCGCCAGCTGTCTACCGCCGCCGTCGAACAATACGGCGGTCGTTTCCTGGTCCGGGGCGGCGCTTCGGAAATTCTCGAAGGCAAATGGTCGCCGCCAGAGCGGATGATCGTCGTCGAGTTCGAATCGGTTGCGCAGGCCAAGCGCTTCTACGATTCGGCCGAGTATCAGGCGGCCCGCAAGGTCCGCGAACATATTGCCGAAATGAACATGCTAGTCATTTCCGGTGTTGATAATCAGGTTTAATTTGTTCTTTCAACCTTCTGAAAATAAGGAAGAAATATGAGTTCTATCGTTGATGTTGTTGCCCGCGAGATTCTGGATTCCCGCGGCAATCCCACTGTCGAAGCCGACGTTCTGCTCGAATCCGGCGTCATGGGCCGTGCTGCCGTGCCGTCTGGTGCCTCCACCGGCACTCGCGAAGCCATCGAACTGCGTGACGGCGATGCCAGCCGTTACCTCGGCAAGGGCGTGATGCAGGCTGTCGAGAACATCAACACCGAGATCTCCGAAGCCATCATCGGCCTTGATGCGCAGGAACAGGCCTTCATTGATCAGACCATGATCGACCTCGACGGTACCGACAACAAGTCGCGTCTCGGCGCCAATGCCATCCTGGCCGTCTCGATGGCCGTCGCCAAGGCTGCTGCCGAAGAATCCGGTCTGCCGCTCTACCGCTACTTCGGTGGTATGAGCCCGATGCAGATGCCGGTGCCGATGATGAACATCATCAACGGTGGCGAGCACGCCAACAACAGCCTGGATATCCAGGAATTCATGGTCATGCCGGTTGGTGCTGCCAACATTCGCGAAGCCATCCGTTGCGGCGCTGAAATCTTCCATGCACTGAAGAAACTGCTCAACAAGAAGGGCCACTCGACTGCCGTCGGCGACGAAGGCGGTTTTGCCCCGAACCTGGGCAGCCACGCCGAAGCCCTGCAGATCATCATGGAAGCCATCGAAATGGCCGGTTACGTGCCGGGCCAGGACGTCCTGCTGGCGCTCGACTGCGCCGCTTCCGAGTTCTACAAGGACGGCAAGTACAAGCTCTCCGGCGAAGGCCTGGAGCTGACTTCCGCCCAGTTCGTCGATTACCTGGCCAATCTGGCTGACCAGTTCCCGATCGTGTCCATCGAAGACGGCATGTCCGAAGCCGACTGGGACGGCTGGAAGCTGCTGACCGATCGCCTGGGCGACAAGGTGCAGATCGTCGGCGACGACGTCTTCGTTACCAATACCAAGATCTTCAAGGAAGGCATCAAGAAGGGCATCGGCAATTCGATCCTGATCAAGATCAACCAGATCGGCACCCTGTCCGAAACCTTCGCTGCCGTCGAAATGGCCAAGCGCGCCGGATACACCGCCGTGATCTCGCATCGCTCCGGTGAAACCGAAGACAGCACCATCGCCGACATCGCCGTCGGCCTGAACGCCGGCCAGATCAAGACCGGTTCCCTGTCGCGTTCAGACCGTATCGCCAAGTACAACCAGCTGATCCGCATCGAGGAAGACCTGGGCGATACCGCTTCCTACCCGGGCCGCGAAACCTTCTACAACCTGCGTTAATCGCGCATGCGTTGGCTGACGGTCGGCCTCCTCGCAGCCATCGGCCTGCTCCAGTACCCCCTATGGGTGGGTAAGGGGGGCTGGCTGAAGGTGTGGGAATACGACCGTCAGTTGCAGCAGCAAAAGGAAGTCACCCGCAAACTGGAAATCCGGAATGCGGGTCTCGATGCTGAAGTTCGCGACCTGAAACAAGGTTACGACGCCATCGAGGAACGTGCCCGCTTCGAATTGGGCATGGTCAAACAGGACGAAACCTTCGTCCAGATCCCGGAAAAAGTTCCCGGAAAATAAATCTCCAAACTCGGCCGGACGATGTAGTCACCCGTATTTCCCTCCGCTAGAATCGCTCCAAGCAGTCCCCCGCGCAGAGCGTTCAAGGAGAACAATATGCTGCTAAAGGTTGGCGAAAAAGCCCCGGTGTTTTCATTGCCGGATGCCGACATGGAGACGATTGATCTGGCCCGGTACCAGGGTAAACACATCGTGATTTTCTTCTATCCGAAGGACGGCACGCCGTGTTGCACCAAAGAGGTCACCGACTTCTCGGATCACGAAGACGAGTTTCTGCGTCATAACTGCGTGCTCTTGGGCATCAGCCGCGACGACTGCCTGAAACATGCGGAATTCCGCGACAAGGAAGGTATCGGTATCGAGTTGCTGTCGGATACCGAAGGGGTCGTCTGCAAGCAGTACGGCGTCTGGCAGTCCAAAGAGGTGGACGGTCACAAGAAATTCGGCGTCTGCCGTTCGACCTTTATCATCGACGGCATGGGGACCATTCGTCATGCGCTCTACAACGTCAATTACAAGGGGCACGCCCTTGAGATTCTGCGCTTGGTCAAAGAGCTGAATTCATGAGCCTTGGGGCGGGGTGATAGAATTGTTCTTCTCGCGCCGATTCGGAATGAGGCAGAAATTTGCCTTTGACCGAAAAATTGCCGGGAAAGCCCATCAATATTAGGAATTCCAAAGTATGAACATGCAGGTTGCCAAGAATACCGTCATCACGCTCGACTACCACGTCAAGGACCCGGATGGGGAGGTGGTCGACGAGGGCCGCGAGCCGCTGGTTTACCTGCATGGCGGCTACGACGATATTTTCCCGAAGATCGAGGAAGCGCTGCAGGGCAAGAAGATCGGCGAGTCGGTGCAGATCAAGCTGCAGCCGGACGAGGCCTTTGGCGAATACGACGCCGAGATGGTCCAGATCGAGCCGCGCAAGGATTTCCCGAAGGAACTCCAGGTCGGCATGCAATTCGAAGGCGGTCCGGAAGATGGTGGCGAAGATGATTTCGTGATTTATCGGGTGACCGATATTGCCGACGACAAGGTCGTTCTTGACGGCAATCACCCGCTGGCAGGCATGGCCCTGGTGTTCACCTGCACGGTGACGGCGATTCGCCCGGCCAGCGAAGAAGAGGTCGAACACGGCCACGTGCACAATCCGGACGACGACGGCGAAACCTGCCACTGATCCGTTCGTTGCACAGGCGAGAAAAAACCCGCTGCGGCGGGTTTTTTTATGGCTGGGACGCTGGGGGCCAGGGGTGGGTTATGAAACGCAGCGGATTCGTCGCGTCGCTATCGATAATGCCTTCCGTCCAGCCCATGATCGGGTAGCCGAAAGTCTCGACCCGGACGAAGTTCTGGATCGGACGACCGCTGCAGTCACGCAGCGGCTGGTCTACACGGCTGATATGGGTGTCGCCATGCACGGCAACGACCTGCCCGGAAAAATTCAGGGTTTCCTCGCGCAGGGTATCGAGAAACTCCCGATAGCCCCGATGCGGAAAGCCCTGGCCATAGTGCGTGAAACTCGGGTTGGCCTGGAAAAGCAGGACGATGGCTGATTTTTTGTCGCGACGGGCCACGGCGAAACTGTCCTTCAGCCAGGCCTGGACGACCGGGTTGCGGGCCAGGAATTCCGGCCGCGGATCGCTGGTCATGCCCCAGTTGTTGTTGCCGCCCGGCAGATTGAGCGTGACGAACAGCACGGGGCCGACCGAGAAGCGGGCATGCTCCGGATAGGAGCCGGGCTGGCGCTCCACGGGCATGCTGTGCTTGCCGAGAGACTCATCTTTCTGCCAGAACAGGGCTCGCAGTTTGGCTAGACGTTCCTGCGGATCATAGGCGCCATTGCTCAGGCGGTCACAATCGGTCCATTCGTTGTCGCCCGGGATATAAACGAATGGGACGCGGCTACTGGCGAAGAGCTGTCGGCGGTCTTCGAACAGGGCATTGTCGCAGCGCTCCGAACCTTTCTTGAAATCGCCGATGTGGGCGATGAAGGCCACCGGATGGTCGGCGATGGCGGCCATCATTTTCGGCACTTCGGCTCGCTCACGCTCGGAATAGGGCGTATCGCCGATCAGGGCGAAACGCCAGGTTTCGGCAACGGCCGGCGTGCCCAAGGACAGCAGGAGAGCAATGAGGCTACCGATTGCAGCCTTGCTCCAAGCCAATCTCACCGCAGCAAGCCTTTCAGCGCATACAGCGCATCGAGTGCCTCGCGTGGCGTCAGGCTGTCCGGATCGATGGCAGCCAGCCGGTCGATGACCGGATGCGGTTCGGGTTCGAGCGGTTCCGGCTCGCCCTGGGCGAAGAGGTCCGGTTGCAGCGGATCGACGGTGGCACGCTGCTCGAACTCCCGCAGCTGCTTGCGGGCGGCGCGCACGACGGCGGACGGAATGCCGGCCAGCGCGGCGACCTGGATACCGTAGCTCTGGTTGGCCGGGCCTTCCTCGACGGCATGCATGAAGACGATGCGGTCGTTGTGCTCGACAGCGCCGAGGTGCACGTTGGCCAGTTCTGAATATTCGTGCGACAGGCGGGTCAGCTCGAAGTAGTGCGTGGCGAACAGCGTCAGGCTACGGTTCTTCTCGACCAGATGGCGCAGGATGGCGAAGGCCAGCGCCATGCCGTCGAAGGTCGAGGTGCCGCGGCCGATTTCGTCCATCAGGACCAGGCTTTGATTCGTCGCATGGTGCAGGATGGCTGCCGCTTCGGTCATTTCGACCATGAAGGTCGAACGGCCGGAGGCGAGGTCGTCGGAAGCGCCGATGCGGGTGAAGATGCGGTCCAGCGGGCCGAGCACGCAGGATTCGGCCGGCACGTAGCTGCCGATGTGGGCGAGCAGGGCGATCAGCGCCACCTGGCGCATGTAGGTCGATTTACCGCCCATGTTGGGGCCGGTGATCAGCAGCAGGCGGCGGTTTTCGGCGAGCAGGCAGTCGTTGGCGATGAAGGTTTCCGCCTGGTTGGCCAGTTCGCCCTCGACGACCGGGTGGCGGCCATTGACGATGCTAAGCTGGGTGTCGGCCGCGAATTCCGGCTTGCACCAGTTGCGCTTCAAGGCCGATTCGGCGAAACCGGCCAGTAGGTCGAGCTGGGCGACGGCACGGGCGATGGTTTGCAGGGTCGGGACAACCGGCAGCAGGGCGTCCAGGATGGCCTCGTAGAGCAGCTTTTCGCGGGCCAGCGAGCGTTCCTGGGCGGACAGCGCCTTGTCCTCGAAGGCTTTCAGTTCCGGCGTGATGTAGCGCTCGGCGTTCTTCAACGTCTGCCGGCGGCGGTAGTCATCGGGAATCTTATCGACGTTGGCATGGGTGACTTCGATGTAGAAGCCATGCACCTTGTTGAACTCGACCTTGAGGCTGGCAATGCCGGTCCGTTCGCGCTCGCGGACTTCCATGTCGACCAGGAAGGCGCCGCAGTTGTCGTTCAGCGAGCGGAGTTCGTCGAGGTCGGGGTCGTAGCCCGGGGCGATGACGCCGCCGTCCCGCACCTGGGCGCCGGGTTCGGCGGCGATGGCGCGGACCAGCAGTTCGAGGGCGCCTTCCGGCGTCTGCAGTTCGGAAAAAAGCTGGGCGATCAGCGGCGCCGGTTGCTCCATTAGCGGCGCGCGCAATTCCGGCAGGCGGGCCAGCGATTCGCGCAGGCTGGCGAGGTCGCGCGGGCGGGCGTTGCGTAGCGCGATGCGGCCGGCGATGCGCTCGATATCGGCAATGCCGCGCAGGGCTTTGCGCACTTCGCCGGCCAGACGGCCGTAATCCTCGAGCAGACCTTCGACGGCGCCGTGGCGCAAGGCGGGAATGCCGCGTTCGCGCAGCGGGTGATGCAGGATGTGGCGCAGCAGGCGGGAGCCCATGCTGGTCACGCAATTGTCGAGCAGCGAGAACAGGGTGGGCGACGGCTGGCCGCGCAGGGTTTCGGTCAGTTCCAGATTGCGCCGGGTGGCCAGGTCAAGGCCGAGAAAGGCGCCTTCCAGTTCCACTGTCAGGCCGCGCAGATGGGGCAGCTTGCCCGATTGCGTGGCCTGGGCGTATTGCAGCAGGGCGCCGGCGGCGGCGATGGCCGGTTTCAGACCCTCGGCCCCGAAGCCGGCCAGCGAGGCGACTTCAAACTGGTCGCAGAGCAGGCGGCGGGCCGAGTCGTAGTCGAAATACCAGTCCGGCTGGCGGGTACGCGCCGCGTCGATGCCGAAATTCGGGGTCCAGCTTTCCGGGTAGAGAATCTCGGCCGGCCGGATGCGCTCCAGGGTGGCCGGAATCTGCTCGACAGCGACTTCGATCAGGATGAATTCACCGCTCGCCAGGTTCAGACGGGCGATGCCGGCGGTATTGCGGTGCGTGGCGACGGCGAGCAGCCAGAGGTCCTGTTTGTCGTCGATAAGCGCCGCGTCGGTCAGCGTGCCGGGCGTCACGATGCGCGCCACGGCACGTTCGACCGGCCCCTTGCTGGTGGCCGGGTCGCCGATCTGCTCGCAGATGACCGCCGATTCGCCCAGCTTGACCAGGCGGGCGAGGTAGGGCTCCAGGGAGTGGAAGGGCACGCCGCACATCTTGATCGGCACGCCGGCCGACTGGCCGCGCGTGGTCAGCGTGATGTCGAGCAGGCGGGCCGCCTTTTCGGCATCTTCATAGAACAGCTCGTAAAAATCGCCCATCCGGTAAAACAACAGGGTGTTCGGATGCCCGGCCTTGAGAGCCAGGTATTGAACCATCATGGGGGTGTGCTTGGGCTGCTCTGTTTTTGCTTCTTTTGCCATGTTCTTGGAGTATGGGTTACTGCCGGATTTCGCGGGTGTTGTCGGGTGCGGGGTTGTCGCCGGTGCTGCGGAAGGGATTGATGTCCAGTCCGCCACGCCGGGTGTAGCGGGCGTGTACGGCGAGCGCCTGCGGCTGGCAGCGGGCCTGCAGATCGGTAAATATCCGCTCGACGCACTGTTCGTGGAATTCGTTGTGGTTGCGGAAGGAGACGATGTAGCGCAACAGGCCGGCACGGTCGATCGGCTGGCCCCGATAGCGGATGACGACCATCGCCCAGTCCGGTTGGCCGGTGACCAGGCAATTGGATTTCAGTAGGTGCGAGTACAGCGTTTCCTCTACCACTTCGTCGGGCATGGTGGCCAGCAGTTCGGGAGCCGGCTGGTAGCGGTCGCAGGCGACGTCCAGATCGTCGATCAGGATGCCTTCCGGGATGCCGATGGTTGCGGCAGGCCTTGTCGATAACGGCTGCAGTGAAACATCGACCGGCCGTCCGGTAGCGGCCGACAGATCGCGCGCCATGGTGGCCGAGACCGCTTCCGTGGTCGGAAAGCTGGTCTGGTTGAACGAGTTGAGGTAGAGCTTGAAGGACTTCGATTCGATCAGGTTCGGGCTGTCCGCCGGTACGCGGAAGCTGCCTACCGCAACCACGGGTTTGCCTTTGGGATTCAGCCACGACAGTTCGTAGGCGTTCCACCAGTCTTCGCCGACAAAGGGCAGGGCGGCGTCGACGATACCGATTTCGCTACGCTTCAACTGCCGCGGAATGGGATAGAGCAATTCCGGCGCGTAGTGGCTCTGGTATTCGGTGGCCTTGCCCAGCGGCGAGGCGTGGCTGGGGTCGTGAGGTGTGGTCGGGGTCATGGGGGCGAATTTTACCTGCTTGCCTGGCGGGCGAAGCTGGTCACAGCTGCTTCAATTCGATCAGGTGCGCTCCGCCGCTGCTCAAGGCATGGCCTAGCGCGCTATGCAGTCCGCTGGTGGACTGCGCACACTGGTAGCTCAATCCGAAAGCTAAGGCGGCATGCTCGAAATCGACCTCCTGCGGGGTGCGCCAGCCCTTGATGAATTCCGGCAGGCTGTGCTGCGGCAGATAATCGAATATGCCGCCGCCGCCATTGTTGACGGTGACGATCACGATATCGAGACCGCGGGTCAGGGCCAGGCCACCGATGTCGTGCTGGCAGGTCAGGTCTCCGATCAGGGCGACCGTGCGGCCTTTCGCACTGGCGATGCCGGCCGCCGTCGAGATGTTGCCGTCGATTCCGCTGGCGCCGCGGTTGGCGTAGAGGTGGAGCGTCTTATCGGCATGACCGGAGAGGGAATCCAGTTGTCGGATAGCCAGCGAGTTGCCGATGAACAGGGCGGTTTCGGCGGGCAACGCATCCAGCACGGCAGCGATGTGATCCGGCTCGCGATCTTGCATCGCCCGCTTCTCCTGTGCGGAGAAAGCAGCCAGCCAGCCGTCGGCTGCCGGTTCCAGCTTTTTACGCAGCAAGTCTTGGCAGAATGCCGTCGGGTCGGCGCGCAGCAGATGGGTGATCTGACGCGACGGATCGATCCACCTTGGCCACGGATCGACCACGATGTGCATCGCGGCATTGCCTGACACGTAGTTTTGCAGATTTCGGGTTGCCGGAAAGGCGCCGAAACGAAGTATCCATTCCGGCTTGAGGAAGGCATGCGCTGCGCCAGCATCCAGCCAGCGGTTGTAGCCGACGCAGACATGCGATCGGTCGTGCGGTCCGAAGCGCAGGCCGGACAGCGGCTCGGCAAGGATCGGGCAGGCCAGCCGGCTGGCCAACTCGGCCAGGGCAGCATTCTGGCCGGGATTTGCCGGCATCTCGCCACAGACCATGACGCCGGGACGGCCTGAAAGGTGCTTGGCCAGTTCGGCGATCTGCTGGGCATCGGGCTGTGGTCTGGCGTGCGCCGCCTGCAAGCGTGCTGGAATGTCGTCGCCGACCGCCGGCGCGACAGGCAACAACGGTTCGCGGAAGGGCTGGTTGATATGGACCGGGCCGGGGTAGGGCCAGCTTGCCTGTTCATGAATCTGAGCCGCCAGGCGGTGCAGATAGCCGGGGTCGAAGCCCGGGTGCGGCGCCCCCAAGGCGTGACTGGCGCGCATGTGTGGCGCGAACATGGCGGATTGGTTGACCGTCTGATTGGCGCCGCAGGCCTGCAGTTCCGGCGGTCGATCTGCCGAAATGGCGATCAGCGGGACGCCGCTGTGGCTGGCTTCGATGATGGCCGGCAACCAGTTGGCGGGCGCCGTTCCCGAGGTGGCCAGCAGCAGGGCAGGGCGCCGTTGTGCCTTGGCGATGCCGAGGCCGAAAAATGCTGCGCTTCGCTCGTCAATGGCGACATGGCAGCGCAAGCGCGGCTGGCGCAGCATCGCCAGGGCCAGCGGGGTGGAGCGCGAACCGGGCGAAATGACGGCATCGGTGATGCCCGCCGCGACAAAACCGGCAATCATGGCTTGTGACCACTGAAGGTTGAGCGAGCCGGTATCGGTCATGTCGTCGGGCTGGTGGCGAAAAATGTGAATTGTAGTCGTTGTATTTCGCCCGCAACCATGGGGCCGTGCTATTATTCGCCCCGCTCATCGCTGACCGGCGGTGAAGCCCGACGCGGAGTGGTAGTTCAGTCGGTTAGAATACCGGCCTGTCACGCCGGGGGTCGCGGGTTCGAGTCCCGTCCACTCCGCCAGTCATATCATCAAGCCCGAAAAGCAGTGTTGCTTTCGGGCTTTTTGTTTTTCTGCGCGCTTTTTCTGGATAGGCAGGCTGTAACCCTCGCGGGACTAGGGTAACGCCCAGTTCACCAAGGCACCTCCTTGCTCATAAGCTATGACCAAACAATACAAAAAGCTTAGGGGCTGTTCATGTCGGATCTTGGTTTCACGCAGCAGGATAGCGGCTTTTGCAACCTCGACTACCTGATGGTCAATCTCGGCCGAAACGAAGCGACCACTATGCGCTTGGTTGGCTTGTTTCTGGAGAACTATCCGGCGCTGTCGGAACGCCTTAATCTGGCGCTGGAGGCTGGTGACAGTGTGGCGCTCCTCGATGCGCTGCACAATATCCGGAGCAGCTGCGTGTTATTTTCTGGCCATCGCTGCGTCGATCTGGCCAAGGCCTTCGAAGAATCGGTGCGTGACCACATGGACAAGGCGCCATCAAGCGATGTTCTCAGCGACTGGAAGCTGATGGCGGAGTCGCTGATCGCCTGCATGCATTGCATGGCTTCGGAAATGAAGGTTTTTTTAGCCGGCCGGCACGGCTAGGCCGGTCAAGTCAGCTCAGCACAGCACGCCGTTTTGGACGGCAAAGCGGGTCAGCCCGGTTACGTCGTGGGCGCCGATCCGTTGCATCAGGCAACTGCGATGGAATTCGACTGTTTTCGGACTGATACCGAGATCGCGGGCGATTTCCTTGGTCGTCTTGCCCGAGGCGACGAGGCGTAGAACCTCCAGTTGGCGCGCGGTCAGATGCGTTTTGCCGTCCCCCCCACCGTTGCTTGTGGTGGCGATTTCGGTATCGCGAATGCGTGGCGAAAGGTAGCGCTGGCCGCTTAGGATCGCCTGCAGTGCTTCATGCAATTCACTCAGCACGAAATCCTTCAGCAGATAACCATTCGCTCCCGCATTGATCGCCTGGTCGATAATTTCCCGACGATCGATGCTGGACAGCATCAAAATCCGGATGTCGCCATCGAGTCGGCGAACCGCATTCGCCACTTCAATTCCCGACGGGCCGGGCATTGCGATGTCAAGCAGGATGACGTCCGGCTGGTATTGCCGCGATGCGGCAATTGCTTCGTGCCCATCGGCACATTCGGCAACAAGCTCGTAGTCGGGAAGCGTTTCGACAAGGGCGCGAATGCCTGCACGAATCAGAAGCTGGTCGTCGGCGAGGATAATGCGAATTTTTTTCATGGCCGAGCTTTGGTTTTGCCGTTTAGGAACATCATGCTTCATCTGGCTCGGCGGGTTATTGATGCAAGTCTACTGATTGCGGTTTATCGCTGGTGTTCCTTCATGGCGCGCTGGGCTTCGCGCTTGGAATCCTTTTCCAGCGCAGCGGCACGTTTGTCGTGCTGCTTTTTGCCCTTGGCCAGACCTATTTCGAGCTTGATCCGTCCGCGCAGGAAATGCAGATCCAGCGGAACCAAGGCATAACCGGCACGTTCGACCTTGCCGATCAGCTTGCTGATTTCGTTGCCGTGCAACAGGAGTTTGCGCGTGCGTGTCGGGTCGTGCTTGTTGTGCGTCGAGGCGGTGGTCAGCGGCGTGATGTGCATGCCGATCAGGAACAGTTCGGCACCCTTGATGATGACGTAGGATTCCTTGATGTTCATCCGGCCGGCGCGAATGGCCTTGACTTCCCAGCCCTCCAGGACGATGCCCGCCTCGTATTTTTCTTCGACGAAGTAGTCGTGGAAGGCTTTTTTATTGACCGTAATGCTCATGCTGCCTGGCGATCCATTAAAATTGCGATTCTACAGGATTCAGGAACACTGCCACCGCATGGCTCTGGTTGAAAAGACAGTCTTGATCGAGCAATCGGCCGAACGCATGTTCGAACTGGTGGATCGTTGCGAGGATTACCCGGCATTTCTCCCCTGGTGCAGCCATACCGAGGTCAAATTCCGCGATGCGGCCCGGACTGTGGCCACCTTGCATATCAATTACCACGCCGTGAAATCATCGTTTACCACCGAAAACGACAAGGAATTCCCGCGCCTGATGAACATTCGTCTGGTTGACGGCCCGTTTCGCCGGCTGGAGGGAGCGTGGCACTTCAAGCCGCTGGCTGAAAACGCCTGCAAGATCGAATTCAAGCTGCACTACGAATTCTCCAGCAAGCTGTTCGAAAAGGTTATCGGCCCGGTGTTCAGTCATATCGCAAATACGTTTGTCGATGCTTTCGTGCGTCGGGCAGGCCAGGTTTATGGAGCCACTCATGGTTGAAAAATTGAATGTCGAAGTCTGCTATGCCATGGGCACCAAGCAGGAGCTTGTTCGCGTCGCCGTTCCCGAAGGGGCGACCTTACAGCAGGGGCTGGAAGCTTCCGGCTTGCTCGGCAAGTATCCGGAAATCGACATCAAGAAGAACAAATTCGGAATCTGGAACAAATTGTCCAAGCTCGACGCCGTGCTGCGTGACAAGGATCGAATCGAAATCTATCGACCCTTGATCGCCGATCCGAAGGAGGTCCGCAAGCAACGCGCAGCGGAAGGCAAGGTCATGAAAAAAGGTGCCGGGGAAACCGACGCCTCCGAGGGCTGAGAGCCAGCAAGTTCCTTCCTATTTGCAGGACTCGGCGATAAAGCGTCGGGCGCGCTCGAGTTCCTGCTCGCGCTGCGTCGTATCCATGAATTTGCGCTGACCCTTGTCATCCAGCGTGACCATGGGCTGGTTGTTTTCCAAGGCTGTCAGATTGCGCTTGGCTCGTTCGCAATTATCTTTCTTCTCGGCGTCGGCTGCAGCTTCCTTTGCCTGCTTATCAGCCTTGTCCTTGGCTTCCTGCTGGCGCCTCTTGAATTCCAAGTCTTTCTCGGCCGTCGTTTTCGGACTCTCCGGCGCCTTGGCGTCATCAGCTGGTTTCTCAGCCGGCTTTTCGCTGACTACGGAGGGCTGAGGTGCACCAATCGCCCGGCGGCTTTTTGCGTTGGACGGGGGGGGGGTGTCGGAAATCACGGTTTGCCCCGTGCTGTCTTTCCATTGGTAAGTTTCAGCATAAGCCGCGTTGATTGCTGCGACGGAGGTGGCTGCGGCAGCTACCAATACGAGGATTGATTTCGAGGTCATCGGGGTTTCCTTGTCTTTTCTGTATAATACGATTTTGTGACCTTGGATTAAAGGCCATGCGACTGCTGCAAAAAGCCCTCACCTTCGACGACGTCCTGCTCGTCCCCGCACATTCTCAAGTCCTCCCGCGCGATGTCAGCCTTGCCACGAAGCTGACCCGCAACATTACCCTGAACCTGCCGCTGTTGTCCGCCGCCATGGATACCGTGACGGAAGGGCGCCTCGCCATCGCGCTGGCCCAGGAAGGCGGGATCGGTATCGTCCACAAGAACCTGACCGCCAAGGCTCAAGCCGCCGAAGTGGCCAAGGTCAAGCGTTTCGAGTCCGGCATCCTGAAGGATCCGATTACCGTTTCGCCGCTGATGACGGTGCGCGATGTGCTAGAAATCACCCGTCAGTACCGGATTTCCGGTCTGCCGGTGATCGATAAGGCTGGCAAGGTGGTGGGTATCGTCACCAACCGCGACCTGCGTTTCGAAACCAATCTCGACCAGCCGGTCAAGGCCATCATGACGCCGCGCAAGCGCCTGGTCACGGTCAAGGAAGGCGCCAGCGTTGAGGATGCCAAGGAACTGATCCGCACCCACCGTCTGGAGCGCGTGCTGGTCATCGACGACGAATTCCACCTGCGCGGCCTGATCACCGTCAAGGACATCCTGAAGTCCACCGAACATCCTCTGGCCAACAAGGACGCCACCGGCCGCCTGCGCGCCGGCGCTGCCGTCGGTGTCGGCGCCGGTACCGAGGAGCGCGTCGAGTTGCTGGCCGAAGCCGGCGTCGACGTGATCGTCGTCGATACCGCGCACGGCCACTCGCAGGGCGTGCTCGACCGGGTGAATTGGGTCAAGAAGAATTTCCCGCACATTGAAGTGATCGGCGGCAACATCGCCACCGCCGATGCAGCGCGGGCGCTCGTCGATATGGGCGCCGACGGCGTCAAGGTCGGCATCGGCCCCGGTTCCATCTGCACGACGCGGATCGTTGCCGGCGTCGGTGTGCCGCAGATCACCGCTATCCAGAATGTTTCCGAGTCGCTGAAGGGCACCGGCGTGCCGATGATCGCCGACGGCGGCATCCGCTATTCCGGCGACATCGCCAAGGCGATCGCCGCCGGCGCCAATACGGTCATGCTCGGCGGCCTGTTCGCCGGCACCGAGGAAGCACCGGGCGAGGTCGAACTGTTCCAGGGCCGTTCCTACAAGTCGTACCGCGGCATGGGTTCGCTCGGCGCCATGCAGGCCGGTTCCTCCGATCGCTACTTCCAGGAAGCCACCGCCAACGTCGATAAGTTCGTGCCGGAAGGCATCGAAGGCCGCGTTCCCTACAAGGGTTCCGTGCTCGCCGTGATCCACCAACTGATGGGCGGCCTGCGTTCGTCGATGGGTTACCTCGGCAGCCCGACCATCGCCCATATGCACGACAACGCCTGTTTCGTCGAAATCACCTCGGCCGGCATCCGCGAATCGCACGTCCATGACGTGCAGATCACCAAGGAAGCCCCGAACTACCACCTCGACTGATCGTCTTCATGGTCCTCAGGGCGGCTCATGGAGCCGCCCTTGTTCATTCAAGGCACTGAAAATGTCCCATCAAAAAATCCTCATTCTCGATTTTGGCTCCCAAGTCACCCAGCTGATCGCCCGCCGCGTGCGTGAAGCCAAGGTCTTCTGCGAAATCCATCCCTACGATGTTTCTGAAGACTTCATCCGCAACTATGGCGCCAAGGGCATCATCCTCTCCGGTGGCCCGAGCTCGGTGACTGAGGGTGACACGCCGCGCGCCCCGAACGTCGTCTTCGAGTTGGGCATCCCGGTGCTCGGCATCTGCTACGGCATGCAGACCATGGCCCAGCAGCTGGGCGGCCAGGTGATGACCGCCGAGGCGGCCGGCAAGGCCCGTGAATTCGGTTACTCGGAAGTCCGCGCCCACGGCCATACAGCGCTGCTGAACGACATCGCCGACTTCTACAGCCCGGAAGGCCACGGCATGCTGAAGGTCTGGATGAGCCACGGCGATTCGGTCATGGAACTGCCGGCTGGCTTCGTCAAGATGGCGTCAACTGCCTCCTGCCCGATTGCCGCGATGGCTGACGAGAGCCGCAAGTTCTACGCGGTGCAGTTCCATCCCGAAGTCACCCACACCCAACAGGGCCGGGCGATCCTTGAGCGCTTCGTGCACGGCATCTGCGGCTGCGGTACCGACTGGGTCATGGGCGATTACATCGCCGAGGCGGTGGATGCGATCCAGCGCCAGGTCGGCGACGAGGAAGTCATTCTCGGCCTGTCCGGCGGCGTCGATTCGAGCGTTGCCGCGGCGCTGATCCACAAGGCGATCGGCGACCAGCTGACCTGCGTTTTCGTCGATCACGGCCTGCTGCGCCTGAACGAAGGCGACATGGTCATGGAAATGTTCGCCCGCAACCTCGGCGTCAAGGTCATTCGCGTCGATGCCGTCGATGCCTTCATGGGCAAACTGGCCGGCGTCAGCGACCCGGAGCAGAAGCGCAAGATCATCGGCAAGGAATTCGTCGAGGTCTTCCAGGCCGAGTCGAAGAAGCTCTCCGCTGCCAAGTGGCTAGCCCAGGGCACGATCTATCCGGACGTCATCGAATCGGCCGGCAAGGGCAAGAAGGGCGCCCACACCATCAAGAGCCACCACAACGTCGGCGGCCTGCCCGAAGACATGCATCTCAAGCTGCTGGAACCCTTGCGCGAGCTGTTCAAGGATGAAGTCCGCGAATTGGGCGTCGCGCTGGGCCTGCCGCGCGAAATGGTCTATCGCCACCCGTTCCCGGGCCCCGGGCTGGGTGTGCGCATCCTCGGCGAGGTCAAGCGCGAAGCCGCCACCCTGCTGCAGCGCGCCGACGCCATTTTCATCGACGAACTGCGCGCCACGCACGCCACCGAGCGCGATGTGGCATCCGGCGCCTGTGCCGCGGCTGACGTCGGCAAGAGTTGGTACGACCTGACCAGCCAGGCTTTCGCCGTCTTCCTGCCGGTCAAGAGCGTCGGCGTGATGGGCGACGGTCGCACCTACGAGAACGTCGTCGCCCTGCGCGCCGTGGTTACCAGCGACTTCATGACAGCGCACTGGGCGCACCTCCCGTACGAACTGCTCGGCCGGGTGTCGAACCGGATCATCAACGAAGTGCGCGGTCTGAACCGGGTCGTGTACGATGTATCGGGCAAACCGCCGGCCACCATCGAGTGGGAGTAAGCGGCGGCAGGCCCTGAAATTTCTGTGTCCATAGCGCATTTCCGGCGGAATTGGCATGAAAAGCTACTACCAGATCCTGGGGCTTGCATCGGCCCAGGCGTCAAGCGAGGAAATCGAGGCGGCTTATCGGCATTTGCTGGCTGAGTTCGCCGGCAATGCCGATTACCAGAAGGCCATTAGCGAGGCCTTCGTAGCCTTGAGCGATCCACAGCGCAGGGCGGTGCATGACCGGCAATTGCTGGTGTTTCAGTCGAACGCTGCGGCTTCGCAACAGGATCGTGCGGCAGGCGGTAGTGGCTTCAAGTGGCTGGGCTTGGTCAGCTTGGCTGTCGCATTGCTCGGCTACTACTACTCAACGCAGCCAAAACCCAAGCCTGCCACGGTGCCAACGGCCGTTTCAGTCGCGGAATCTCAAGTGGCCGCCCCCGCCGCGGCCGTCGACACAGAGCCGGCACAGCCCGCCCCGGCTGCGGTGCAGGTAGGCAAACCGCAAGAACAGATTGTGGTGGTGCAAGGTCCCGCAGTTGCCGCGGTGCGTTTCACGCGGCCGGCCAAAAAAGTCGGATTCGATGCCGAATACTTGTCATGGACCACGTATTTGGTTGTCGGCGGGCGAAACAGAGGGTCGGGCGTCATGGTGGCGCCGGATAAAATACTGACCAACTGCCACGTAGTCGCCGGGAACGCCATGAGCGGACTGGTGGTCATCAACAGCGCTACCCACGAGCGGGCCAAGGTCGACAAGTATTCGAAACTTGAAGATGACGAGGATGTCTGCCTGCTCAATGCGCCGGGGGCACCCGCCTATCTGGCCGAGTGGGGGCGTTCCGAATCACTCGATATCGGGGCTGCCACCTATACGGTGAGTTTTCCCGGCAATGAGGGGCTGACCTGGTCGTCCGGGAAGCTGATCCGCCGGGAGTATCCGCTCGGCATGGAGATCGTGACGACTTCCAACTATTGCCGCCCCGGGGTTTCCGGCGGTCCGCTGTTCGATGAAAAAGGACTGCTGATTGGCATCACCTCGGCGGGGCGCACCTACCGTGGCGGCGGTTCGGAATGCATGTCGCTGACCGCCGAAACGGCAAGGAAAGTGCTCTATAAACCCATGGTGCCAATCGCTTTGGCGCCCACCCAATACGATCCGGCGATGCTGAGACGATGAACGACGAATTTTTCATGCGCGAAGCGCTTTCCCTGGCACACGCCGCGGAATGCCTGGGCGAGGTTCCGGTGGGCGCCGTTGTGGTTCGCGAAGGCATCATTATCGGTCGCGGCTTCAACACCCCAATTGGCGAGAACGATCCGACGGCCCATGCCGAGATTGCCGCCCTGCGCGATGCAGCGCGCAATCTGGGCAACTATCGTCTGCCCGGCTGTGAGTTGTTCGTCACGTTGGAACCGTGTGCCATGTGCGCTGGTGCCATCATGCATTCGCGGATCAGCCGGGTCATCTACGGTGCCCGCGACCCGAAAACCGGGGTGCATGGCAGCGTCGTCGATCTGTTCGGGGTCGAACGGCTGAATCATCACGCTACAGTCGAGGGCGGGGTGCTGGCTGCAGAGTGCAGCACGCTGTTGTCATCGTTTTTTGCCAGCCGACGCAAGAAAACGCAATGAAACTCCATGTATCCGTTGCCCGTCAGTCGATGCGGGTGCTCGACGAGTCCGGCAAGTTGCTGCGCGAATATCCGGTATCGACAGCGCTGGCTGGTGTGGGTGAAGTTTTCGGCAGTTTCCAGACGCCACGAGGAGCGCACATCATCCGGGCCAAGATAGGCGCAGGACAGCCGGAAAATACGGTATTTGTCCGACGCCGGCCGACCGGCGAAATCTGGACGCCGGCCTTGGGTGAGCAGTTCCCCGGCCGCGACTGGATACTGACCCGTATTCTGTGGCTGTCCGGCTGCGAGCCAGGGCAGAATCGCCTGGGCTGTGTCGATACTATGCGCCGCTACATCTATATTCACGGCAGTCCGGATTCCGTCGATATGGGCCTTCCCGGCTCACACGGCTGCATCCGCATGCGCAATGCCGACATCCTCGAATTGTTCGAGCTAGTTCCCTGTTATTCGGCGGTCGAGATCGCCGAGGATTGAAGCGCCTGGCCACCGGGGCCGAAGCTTTTCTCATGCATCGTCACTTCGCCATCGCGCCGCAGCCAGGCAACGGTCGAGGCCCGCGTGCCGTAGGACTCGGATTTGACGAAGATAGCCGATAGCAGCCGTTCCCATTCCAGGCTGACGCCGGTGCTCGGCAACTCTGCGTCGGGGACGATTTCCCGGTCGGCCAACAAGTCGAAAAACGCCCTGGTGTCGGGCAATCGGGGCAATGCCGCGGAAAAGCGCAGGCGTGCGGCCAGCAGTTTGGGCCACGGACTGTCGAGCAGATGGTTGGATAAGCCGTAGACGCCGGGTGCTAGGGAGCGTGGCGTACCGTCGCGGTTGGTGCAGTAGGTCAGCGCTGCGCCATCGGCCAGCAGCAGATTGAAACCGGAGTACTGCGCGTAGTCGAGTTGCGCGGCGTATTCGCCGGCCGACAGCCTAGACGTCAGAAAATTGCGGGTCAGGGCGCCACGCGAAAGGGCACCCTTGGCGGCACCCGACTCACGGACGTTGGTCACTGCGGCAAAGCGTCCACTATCGGTGATCCCCAGCCACGTGCCGCCGGCTTCGAGATCCAGCCCGCCAATGACATGGGGGGCATCCGCCCAGCGGCCTATCGCGGTGCTCGGGCGGGCATAGAACTCGTCGCGGTTGGCAGCGACGACCAGCGGGTAGTCCGGATGAACCCGCCAGCCGACGACGATCAGGCACATCGCCCGGTTTACGGATTGACTGCGGCGGCCTGGACTGGCGGTCCGTCGAGCGAACCCAGGCGGACATTGGCCGAAAAGTTCGACTGCACGACAGCGAGGGCTTCGTAGCCACCGGCGGGAGACGGGGCGGCGGTCATGACCATGCCGCACGACTGGTCCGGATTGTCCGGCGAATGCAGGACATCGCCCGCCTTGAGCGCCTGCTGGCTGGTCAGCCGGAACAGGTGGCGCTTGACCTTGCCGAGGTACTGGGTCCGGGCGACCACTTCCTGGCCCGGGTAGCAGCCTTTGTGGAAGCTGACGCCGCCGATCTTTTCGAAATCGGCCATCTGCGGAACGAATTCTTCCTTGGTGGCCAGGGTGACCAGTGGGTAGGCCGCCTGGATGTCGAGCCAACGCCATGCCGCGGTGCCTGCCGGGCGGGCCTTGCCGACCACTTTCTGCCATAGCGCTTCCCCGGCCGATGCCGGGGCGAGGACAGCGAACCGGGTGCCGTCCAGGCGCATGACGGTGATCTCGCCCTGCTGGTCGGTGATCATCGGGCTCGCGGGGCAGGGCAGGCCGGATTCGGCCAGAGCTTCTTCGGCTTGCGGCCCGGCCAAGCCGAGCATGATAGTGCTGTCGGTCAGGGTCGCCAGCCTGACCTTGGAGCGCAATACGAACATCTGCAGACGCTTCTGGCTGGCTTCCTGCAGGTCGGCCGACAGGGCCAGCAGATAGCGTTCATTCTGGCGCCAGGCAAGGAAGCTGGCCTGCATGCGCCCCTTGGCAGTGCACCATCCAGCATGCTGAACCTGGTTTGCGCCCAGGTGGTTGATGTCGCTGGTGAATTGGCTGTGCAGGAAAGCCTTGGCATCTTCGCCGGTCGCTTCGATGAGGGCCAGGTGAGTCAGCGGAACGACAACGGTTTGTTGCCGGGCGGCCTGCAATTCACCGGCGGCATCGCCGAAGTTGAGAAGTTCGGTCGAATTGCCGTCGAAATGACCTTGGGCGGATTCGAGAAAGCTGCGCCATTGGGGATTCATGGGGGCTCCAGAGGGGGTTTCGGATATTATATCGCTCGTTATAACGTGCTCGTTCCACACGGGCAAGACCTGCTTGCCGCCAACGAGTTCCCGTGCGCTTATTGATCAAGACTTTTCTCGCCGCCCTGTTGCTGGCCGTCATCGCTTTTGGCGGTCTGTGGTGGTGGGCTAACCAGCCGCTTGCCCTGCGCAGTTCGCCACTCGATTTTCGCATTGCCGCCGGCAGCAGCCTGCGTTCGGCGATCACCCAGATGCGGGAAGCGGGCGTCAATGTCGAGCCGACCTTGCTTTCCTTGCTGGCACGCGCCAATCGGGCCGATACGGCGATCAAGGCAGGCAGCTATGCCCTGAATGAAGGTGCGACGCCGCGCCAGTTGCTCGACAAGCTGCTTAAGGGCAAGGTCACGCAAGGGGAACTGACGCTGGTCGAAGGTTGGACCTTTCGCCAATGGCGGGCGCGCCTCAACGGCCACCCTGACCTTAGGCATGATGCGCTGGGGTGGAGCGAGGCCGAGATCATCCAGCAACTAGGTCTCAGCGTGTCCTCGCTCGAAGGCCACCTCTTTCCGGATACCTACCTGTTCGACAAGCAGTCCAGCGATCTGGATCTGCTGGCGCGCGCTTATCGGGCCATGCAGCGCAAGCTGGATGTCGAGTGGTCGCAGCGGACTGCCGGCTTACCGTACAAGTCGCCGGAAGAAGCGCTGATCATGGCGTCGATCATCGAAAAGGAAACTGGACGCGAAGCCGATCGCCAGCTGGTGGCCGCCGTGTTCATTAATCGACTGCGTTTGGGCATGCTGCTGCAGACCGACCCGACCGTCATCTACGGGCTGGGTGAAAGATTCGACGGCAATCTGCGCAAGCGGGATCTGCTCAGCGACACTCCGTACAATACTTATACGCGACTCGGCCTGCCGCCGACGCCGATCGCCATGCCGGGCCAGGCATCGCTGAAGGCGGCGTTGAATCCGGCAGCCAGCGACGCAGTTTATTTCGTCGCTCGCGGCGACGGCAGCAGCGAATTTTCCAGGACGCTCGACGAGCACAATCGGGCAGTCAACAAATATCAGAGAGGTGGGAAGTGAAAGGTAAATTCATCACTTTCGAGGGCATCGACGGGGCGGGAAAGAGCAGCCATGTCGAATGGATCGCTGGGGCTTTGCGTCAGCGCGGTCTGACGGTCCACGTGACGCGTGAGCCGGGCGGTACGGAATTGGGCGAAAAGCTGCGCGAGTTGCTGCTCAACGAACCGATGCATCTGGAAACGGAAACGCTGCTGATGTTCGCAGCGCGGCGCGAGCACTTGGCCCGCCTGATCGAGCCGGCTCTGGCGCGGGGCGAATGGGTGGTCTGCGACCGCTTCAGCGATGCGACCTACGCCTATCAGGGCGGTGGGCGCGGCCTCGACCGCGCCAAATTCCTGGCACTCGAACACTGGGTGCATGGGCATCTGCAGCCGGATCTCACCCTGTTGTTCGATCTGCCGCTGGATGTCGCGCGGGAGCGCATCGTTCTGGCTAATCGCGTGCTGGACAAGTTCGAGCAGGAGCGGGCCGATTTCCATGAGCGAGTGCGCCAGGCGTATCTCGAACGTGCTCACGCCAGCCCGGCACGATTCCGGGTTATCGACGCCAATAGGCCCATCGATGATATTCGTAAACAACTTGAGCAAATAATTTCAACTATTTGTTTATGAATGTAATAGATCTTCACGAAAAGGTCTGGACGGCCCTCCAGGGGCGACGGGAGCGCTTGCCGCATTCCCTGTTGCTGGTCGGCCAGAAAGGCTTGGGGAAATTCGACCTTGCCCGCCATTTTGCCGCGAGCCTGCTGTGCGAATCACCGCAAGCCGATGGCTTGGCATGCGGCAAATGCCTGGCCTGCAATTGGTTCGAGCAGGGAAATCACCCGGATTTCCGCTTGTTGCAACCGGAAGCCTTGAGTAGCGACATTAAAGTCGAGGATGGAAAGAAAAAGCCGAGCCAACAAATCACGATCGATCAGGTGCGCGGGCTGGACGACTTTTTCAATGTGGGTACGCACCGCGGCGGGCTACGCATCGTCGTGGTGAATCCGACCGAGGCAATGAACCGCAGCACGGCGAACTCGCTTCTTAAAACACTTGAAGAACCGTCGCCAGGTACATTGTTTTTAATGGTTTCAAGTGAGCCTATGCGCTTGCTGCCAACGATCCGTAGCCGCTGCCAGATTGTGCCGGTTCCGGTGCCGTCGGTCGGGCTGGCAGCCCAGGTATTGGCCGACCAGGGTTTGACCCAGCCGGAACGTTGGCTGGCCTTGGCCGGTGGTTCTCCCGGCTTGGCTCTGGACTTGGCGCAATCCGGGCAGAGCGCCTGGCTGGAGTTGCTGGCCAATCGACTGGGGGCTGGCCGCTCAGTCGATCCGTTGGCGACGGCGACCGAACTGGAAAAGGCGGTCAAGGACAGCAAAGGCAAGTTGTCGTTGAAGCAGGTGGTCGAAGCCTTGCAGAAATGGCTGGTCGATCTGACCTTGGCCCGGAATGGCTTGCCGGTGCGTTATTTTCTGCCGCAGCAAGCCACAATTTCAGGGCTGGCTGATATGATTCCGCCTGCGCGCCTGATACAGTCGTATCGTGCGGCAATTACCCGCCGCCAGGAAGCAGAGCAGCCGCTGAATGCACGCCTCTTTCTGGAAAGCCTCCTGATGGACTATCGAGCCCTGTTCGCCAATCAACGATGAGTGAAGCAAAACCCGCTCCCCAGCGCCCAAGCGTTCTCTCGCTGAACATCAATTCCAAGTCTGCTCTTTATGCGGCGTTCATGCCGCATTTGAAATCCGGCGGTATCTTCATTCCCACGACCCGGGGCTACAAAATCGGCGACGAGGTGTTCATGCTGCTGTCGTTGATGGATGATCCCGCCAAGTTGCCGATTGCCGGTACGGTCGTCTGGGTGACGCCGGCCGGTGCACAGAACGGTCGTGCCCAGGGCATCGGCGTCCACTTCAACAACGACGAAAGCGGCCAGGAAGCGCGGCGCAAGATCGAGGGCTTGCTCGGCGGTGTCATGCAATCGGCGCGTCCCACGCACACGCTCTGATCGACTGCCATGCTGGTCGATTCCCACTGCCACCTCGATTTTCCCGACCTGGTTGGCCGCCTGCCGGAGGTTTTGCAGCGCATGCAGGAAAACCAGGTTGATCTGGCAGTCTGCATTGGCGTCAATCTTGAGGATTTTCCCAAGGTTCTCGCGCTCGCCGACGCGCAGCCGAATTTGTATGCCACGGTGGGCGTGCATCCGGAATACACCGATGTTGATGAGCCGACTCAGGCGCGCCTCGTCGAACTGGCCACCCACCCGAAAGTGATCGCCATCGGCGAAACCGGTCTCGATTACTACTGGCAGAAGGACAAGCCGGAGTGGCAGCGGGAGCGTTTCCGCACCCATATCCGGGCTGCCAAGGCCTGCGGAAAGCCCCTGGTGGTGCATACCCGCGAGTCGGCAGTCGATACCTTGCGGCTGCTCAAAGATGAGGGGGCTGATGCGGTCGGTGGGGTCATGCATTGCTTCACCGAGAACTGGGAGGTTGCCACCCAGGCTCTCGATCTCGGTTTCTACCTGTCTTTTTCCGGTATCGTCACCTTCAAGAACGCGCTGATCGTCAAAGAGGTGGCGCAAAAATGTCCGCTTGACCGCATGCTGGTCGAAACCGATGCACCTTACCTTGCACCGGTGCCCTACCGCGGGAAACAGAACGAACCGGCCTACGTACGTCACGTCGCCGAAGAAATCGCCCGTTTGCGTTCGCTGACTTTCGAAGACGTGGCCCTGGCGACGACCGACAATTTCCGCCGCCTGTTCAAAATACCTGCCCTACGCTGATCAAAATGAAGAAAACCCTGCTGAGCGCCTTGCTGGTCCTGTCCTTTCCGCTCCTGGTCGGTGCCGCGACCTATGATGATTTGATCAACGGGGCAAAAATGGGCGATACGGGTACCATTTCGGAGTTGGTACGCAAAGGGGCTTCGGTCGATACCACCGATATCGATGGCAACACCTTGCTGATGCTGGCTGCCCGTGATGGTCATGCTGATCTGGTTACTTACCTGATCGCGCAGCGGGCCAAGCTCAACGCACGCAATTCGGCCGGCGATACTGCCTTGCGCCTAGCTGCTTTCCGGGGGTATCTGCCGGTGGTCGATGCGCTGATCAAGGCAGGCGCCGCGGTGAATATGAGCGGCTGGACCCCGTTGGCCTATGCTGCCTTCAGTGGGCATCTCGCTATTGCAAAACGCCTGATCGAAGCCGGCGCTGATATCAATGCGCCGAGCGAGAATGGCACAACCCCTTTGATTGCGGCGGCACGCAGCGGCCATGCCGATGTCGTCAAATTGCTTATCGACCGAAAGGCCGATAGCAATCTCAAGCTGGACACTGGCGAGACGGCATTGGATATCGCCATGAAGACCAATAATACCGATATCGCCGCCATGCTCCGCAAGGCCGGCGCCATGTCCGGTCGCTCAGTTACGATCGAGGTCCGATAAGGCGCTCTCCGCGCTTTGCCGCCATTGCGCATCCTCGTGATTTGAGGGGTGATGGCTTTTGCCGCATTCAGGGCATCTCATTTTTCGCTGAGTATCACCCTGTGCTTGGTCAGGGGAGCGGTGCCTCTAGCGGACGATTGCTGTGATGATGTCGATATCCCGCTCGTTCGTCCGTTTTCCGCCGGAAGACTGATTTTTCTCGCTTTTGGCTGCTCTTGGTGTGGCGGTGTTCCTGAGCTCGGACTTCGCCGTCCGATGAGCTGATGCCGTCTTGGCGTGGCTGGCAGCAGGCTGAGTAGGTCTCCGATACTCGGTATTAGCCAGACTTCCTGGAGTATTTTCCGCTAAGTTGGTAGGGGGTGACGCTGGGGGGCGCTGCGCTGCGCTGGTCATGTTCTCCGTGTCGTTGCGAATCGTTGCGCTGAGGCTCGCCGAAGCCACTTTTGTCATCGGGTACAGGGTTTTCGGTTTGACAAGGGTTGGTGGCATCGAGGCGGCATTTTTCTGCGTTTCATCCGAGATCGGCGCGGCCGGGCTCGTGTAGCTCGTGGGGGTTTGGTCCACCGATGAAGAGGGGGGTAGGAGTTGCGTCATGGCCCAGTAGCCACTTCCGAGTACGAACAGGGCGGTACCGGCCAGAATGGCGGTTTTCCTGTTTGATGATGGCTGCGCATGTATTTTTGCGTATTGGGGGTCCAGGTCTTGCAGGATGCTCATCGTAGTCCTTGGGTATCGGTGCTCAAAATATGCAAAACAGCTTAATGTTGACGTATTGTCAAATTAATAAAAGAATTATAAACATACCGCGATAAGTTCATAAAAAAATTCATTCGTATTAAAATAGTACAAATGATTAATGCCGTGTTCTGCGGGCGGTCGCCGTTGCGGAGTTAGGCTGTTTATGAGAGTTCTGCGTGGTCGCGGCTGCGGTTTTTGCATACTTCCTGATCGTTGTGTTCGGCGTTCTGCTGGTCGTCTTTCCGGGCTGCCGCGAGCGCGTGGCCGCCGCTTTGTCAGGGGCGTTTACCACCGGCGTGCTGCCGCTACTGCGTATCGGCGTCAGGGTTTCCTCCGGCTTTCATCTCTTCATCCGCTCGATCAAGCAATCGCTCGAGGGCGGCGGGCGCTTCCTCTCGGCCAATCCGCTGCTGGCTGGTGGTGCATTGCTGCTGGTGGTTGCGCCGACGCTCATTGCACTAAGCATTCATACGCCGGCGATCTTCGATTTTTCTAACGATACGCGCCTTGTCGACCGGCAAATCTCCGTGCTGCTGGACGGCGAGCAGCTGATTCCGCCTCCGCCTTTGCCGCCAGAAGTATTCACGACCAGCGAAGTGGAGCAGGTGCGGCCGGACGTGGTTCATGCCAGCCGGAACTGGAGTTTTCTGGACCAGGATTTCAAGCAGCGCCTGCTGGTCGTGTTCAAGCTGATGAATGAGCGTCACGGCTACGACATGGTCCTGATCGAGGGCTATCGTAGTCCGGAACGGCAGGCCCGCTTGTACGAACAAGGCTCGCACGTCACCCAGGCTGGCGCCAACATGAGCTACCACCAGTATGGCCTGGCGGCGGATTCAGCATTTTTCCGTGACGGGAAACTGGTCATTTCCGAGCGTGACCCGTGGGCCATGCGGGGCTATCAGCTCTATGGCGAAATAGCCCAGCAGGTCGGCCTGACCTGGGGGGGCGGCTGGAAGATGCAGGACTACGGCCACGTTGAGTTGCGGCGTGCCGGCGTGCTGGGACGGGCTGCCGCCCAATGAACCCAATTTTGTGCAGCCATTGGCGTGATTCGAGGAGCGTTTGATGAGTAGACCCTTTATTGTGCTGGGTGACAAGACCGACCATGGCGGCGTTGTCGTTTCGGCTTCCGAGACTAGTGATTGCGACGGCAAAGGCGTAGCCAGGGTGGGCGACAAGGTGACTTGTCCCAAAAAAGGCCACGGCAATGTGACGACCATCGTCACCGGCGATGCCACGGCATTGATCGACGGCCGCCCGGCGGCACGCCATGGCGACAAGACGGCTTGTGGCGCGACCTTGATCGCCAGCCAGTCGCTGACCACGGACTGAGCGACGGCAGCAGAAATATGTGGCCTACGCTATTCAAGGTGGTCGGGGGCAGCCTGCTGACTTTCGCGCTGGTCTGGGCACTGGTGCTGGGGTGGTGGCAGTCGAACGACTATGAGCCGAGCAGGCTCGACCTCGGGCTATATCTGGCCGCCTTGCCGCTGGCACTGGTGGGGGGCTTTCTGCTGCTGCGAGGATTCATCGATCATCTGAAGGCGCCCGCCGAGGCAGCGCCGCCTGCCGCAGCGGCATTGCGCGATGACGATCCGCTGGCCATTGCATCAGCCCAGACGACCGCCGCTGAACGTGCCTTCACGATAGCCTTGATCGACGGGTTCGTGCTCACCGCTGGCGGTGGTTCGGCGGATGGCACGCTGGCCGCTGTCGAAGATGGCAAGCGCCCCGAGCCCAGCGCGCGTTTGGCCGACGAAGCGGGTTTCCCGGTCTTCGCGGCCGAAGTGCCGGAACTGGAAGTCGATGCGATGATCGAGCGGATCTCGGAAGAGAACGGGCCATTGCGTGACTGGGCGGGCCGCGAGCAGATCATGCGTTCCTTTTCCTTACTCGAACGTGTCATCGAGGCGAGTGGCGACCGGCTGCGGAACATCCTCGAACAGGCCGGAGAGTCGGTCGGTCTGCGCGTTGTCTGGATCGTACCGGCGGCATGGCAGGGCATGGATCTGCAAGCCATGAAGGCCTGGCTGCAGGCGAGCTTCTGGCCTGACCCGGACAAGAACAGACTGGACATTGCCGCGGTTCCGGTTGCCGGCGAAGTGGATGCCTTGCGGGTCCTGGACGACATCATCCTTCGCGCGGGCCGCGATCCGTCGCGCGGTGAACTGACCTTGCTGCTGGGGGCGGCGTCGGTCGTCGATGAGCAGAGCGTCGAGCAATGGGCCGCGGCCAACCGGCTATTCTCGGCGCAGCATCAACAGCGCCGGATTCCTGGGGAGGGCGGGGTGGCCTTGCTGCTGGCCAGCCAAGCGACTGCCGAGCGGCTGGAGCTGGCCGAATCCGTAGCGGTCGGCCGGATCAGCGCGGCGCCCCGCGACAAGCCGGTCGATGCAGGCGGGCGGATCAGCGGCAAGCTGATCGAGCAGCTGGTGACCGGGTTGCTGGATGTGACCGGCATCGAGGATGCCGCGATCAAGACTGCCGTCCTGGATACCGATCACCGCGCCAACCATCTGACGGAAGCGCTGGAAGGGCTGGGTCAGCACTTTGGCCATCTCGATCCGATCAAGAATTGCCTGGCTGTCGCTTCGACCACCGGGGATCTGTCGCCCATCGGCGGGCTGGTCGCCTTGGCTTGCGCCAAGGCCAGGGTCCTGGCGACCGAAGCGCCGGTACTCTGCATCAGCAACCAGCACGACATCGACCGTGCCGTGCTTCTCGCCATGCCCCTGCCGGCGCAGCCCGACATCAAACCCAGCAGCACTTGAGTGAAGTCTAGACACGATGTATCAACTCCGCAATTTCCTGACCGATTCGCGACTCCTCTCCTTCATTGGTATCGCCGCCATTGCTTCCTTCTTTTTCCTGAGTGCCAAGACACTCAAGGTCGCCATGATCTGGGCGGCGCTGGCCAGCCTGGTCATCGTGGCTATCTGGGGCGGTCTCTGGCTCTATCGCCGGCAAAAGTCACGCCAGGCCGGCGAAGCCATCGGTTCCATGCTCGAACAGCAGGCCGACGCGGCGGCCAAACGCGGCGGACCGGGCGCCAGCGCCGAAATCCAGGCGCTCCGGAAGCGCATGCAGGAAGCGGTCAAGACGATCAAGACCTCCAAGCTCGGACAGATGTCGGGTTCGGAAGCACTGTATGAATTGCCGTGGTACATGACCATCGGCAACCCGGCAGCCGGCAAGAGTACGGCGGTCGTCAATTCCGGACTGAAGTTCCCGTTCGACGACGGCGGCGATGCCATCATCAAGGGCATCGGCGGCACGCGTAATTGCGACTGGTTTTTTACCAGCGAAGGTATCCTGCTTGATACCGCCGGGCGCTATTCGATCCATGACGAAGACCGCGAAGAATGGCTCGGCTTCCTCGGCTTGCTGAAAAAGCACCGGCCGCGTGCGCCGATCAACGGCATCATTGTGACGGTCAGCATCGGCGAATTGATGGGCAACTCGCCCGCTTTTGCGATCAATCTGGCCAAGAGCCTGCGCCAGCGGGTGCAGGAGCTGACCGAGAAACTCGAGGTATTTGCACCGGTTTATGTGCTCTTTACCAAGGTCGACCTGATCCCCGGTTTCCATGAATTCTTCCTCGACCTCGACTGGAACGAACGCGACCGCGTGTGGGGTGCGACAATTCCTTATGAGCAGGCCAGCGGCAACGAGCTGATCGCGCTCTTCGATCGCCATTTCGACGAACTCTACGACGGGCTGCGCGCCATGAGCGTCGCCCAGATGTCCCGGCTGCAGGGTGAAAACACACCGCCGGGGCTGCTCACCTTTCCCTCCGAGTTCGCCTCGATCAAGCCGGCTCTCAAGGCCTTCATCGCGACGCTGTTCGAAGACAATCCATTCCAGTTCAAGCCCATCTTCCGCGGCTTCTACATCACCTCGGCGATCCAGACGAATGACATCAAGCCGGTCGCCAACGACCGCATCCTCCGCAAATTCTCGTTGCAAGGCGCCGGCAACGGCCAGGTTCGGACGGCGCTCAGCCATGGCTATTTCCTCAAGGAACTGTTCTCCAAGGTCATCTTCCCGGACCGCAACCTCGTCCGTCAGCATACGACCCGGACGAAGGCCCGCCTGCGCCAGTTTGCCGTGCTGGGTGCCTTGTGCTGCCTGGGGCTGGCCTTAGGCGGCTGGAGCTGGTCGTACTTCAACAATCGCAGTCTGCTGGCCAATGTCGAGCAGGATGTTGCCAAGGCGGTGAAGATTCAGGAAGGACGCATCGACCTGCAGTCGCGCCTCGAGGCGCTGGAAATCATCCAGGACCGCCTGGCGCAGCTCGAGCAGTTCAACGAGGAGCATCCGCTGTCCATCGGTCTGGGCCTCTATCAGGGCGAGCGGATGGCGGATCGCCTGCGGCACGAGTATTTCGCCGGGGTCAATAACGTCATGCTGCTGCCGGTCAAGGAAAACCTCGAAGCCTTCCTCAACGAGGTCAATGCCCAGGGCGACCGCCTGAAACCGCAGGGGGCCGCGGCGGCCAAGCCGGTGCGCAGCAAGCAGTACAAGGACGCTTCGCCGGCCGATGTCGAGGACGGCTACAACGCCCTGAAGACCTATCTGATGCTCTCCAGCCGCGACCATGTCGATGTCGGGCACCTGTCCGACCAGGTGACGCGCTTCTGGCGCGGCTGGCTGGAGGCGAACCGCGGCACCATGACGCGCGAGCAGATGATTCGCTCGGCCGGCCGTATCCTGACCTTCCATCTCGAACATGCCACCCATCCCGAGTGGCCGATCATTGCCAACAACCTGGTTCTGGTCGATGAAGTGCGCGACAAGCTGCGCCAGGTGGTCCGCGGCATGCCGGCTGCCGAACGGGTCTATGCGGAAATCAAGGCGCGCGCCTCGACCCGCTTCACTCCCTTGACCGTGGCCAACATCGTCGGTCCGGACAATGCGGCGCTGGTCGCCGGCAGCCACGTCGTTTCCGGTGCCTTTACGGTCGAGGCCTGGCGCGACTATGTACAGAACGCGATCAAGGACGCCGCCACCAACGAGCAGAGCAACGCCGACTGGGTGCTGCAGACTTCGACCAAGGACGACCTGACCCTCGAAGGCAGCCCGGAGCAGATTCAGAAATCCCTGGTCGCCATGTACAAGCGCGATTACGCCGAGGAATGGAAGCAGTTCGTGCAGGGCGTCAGCGTGGCTTCGTTCGAAACCTTCCCGGAAGCCATCGCTGCGATGGACCGCCTGGGCGACGCCCAGATGTCGCCGGTCGGCACACTGATCAAGGTCATTTTCGATCAGACCGCCTGGGATAACCCGGCCCTGGCCAATCTCGGCCTGGAGCGCGCACAAAAGGGATTCATCGAATGGTTCAAGCGTTCGGTGCTGCAGATGGCGCCGAGCCGCGTCCAACTGGACGTCAACGTGTCGTCCAAACAGGCCGAAATTCCGATGGGGCCGATCGGCAAGGAGTTTGCCGGATTCGGGCGGCTGGTCATCCCGCGCGACAAGGCCGATCCGCTGGTTGACACCTATCTCAAGCAGTTGTCCAAAGTGCGCACCCGCCTGAACCAGCTCAAGAACCAAGGCGATCCGGGACCGGGTTCGCTCAAGTTGATGCGGGAAACCATCGACGGCAACGGCTCGGAACTGGCCGAGACCCTGCGTTTCGTCGACGAACAGATGCTGACCGGCCTGCCGGACAACCAGCGTGCCGTTCTCCGCCCGCTGCTGGTTCGGCCCCTGTTGCAGTCGTACGCGGCCATCATCAAGCCAGCCTCGGAAGAACTGAACAAGACCTGGGATGCCCAGGTGTATGAGCCGTTCAACCGCAAGCTGGCAATCAAGTACCCATTTGTCGCGAAATCGAATATCGAGGCATCGCCTACCGAGATCGCCCAAATGTTCGGCCCGGAAGGCGCGATATCCAAGTACGTCGAATCGGCCATGGGTGCCTTGGTCGTCCGTCGCGGCAATACCATCACGCCGCGTACCTGGGGCGATCTGGGCATTACCCTGCAACCGGAATTCATGAGCGACTTCGCGCGCTGGGTCTCGCCCCTCGAAGGCGGGGCGGCGGCCGATTCGGCCGGCGGCGGGGTGGGCGGCAGCGGCGGGCAGCCGCAAACGGCGTTCATGCTCCGTCCGCAGGCCGCACCGGGGACCACCGGTTACGTCATCGAGATCGACGGGCAGAAGCTGAACTACCGCAATGGCGTGGCGCAGTGGGCCAACTTTGTCTGGCCGAATGCGTCGGGCGCGCCTGGCGCCAAGATCGTCGCTACCACCTTCGAAGGGAAAGTCGTCGAAGTGGTCAATATTCCGGGGCGCTTCGGCCTGGAAAAGATGATCAACTCGGCAAAGCGCACCCGTCTGCCGGATGGAGCCTTCCACATGAGTTGGTCGGCCGACGGGGTCGAAGTGGGTATCGATCTGAAGGTGGTGAGCAGCGCTCAGGTCCAGGCTGGCGAAGGCGCAACGGGTCAGCGCGGCTTGGCTGGCGTCGTGTTGCCGCGTACGGTGGCGCTCGGCAAGGCGAGCAAAGCTCAGGAGCCGGTCGTCGAGCCGGTGGCGACACAGGCCAGCGATATGGCGCAAGCTAAGCCGGCTGGAGGTGTGCAATGACCGCGATTGTCAGCTCGCCGGCCACCTGTTTCGGCAAGATTCCGTCGCGTGGCGATTTCGTCAAGGGAGCGGGGCAGCACCAACTGATCACCGTGCTCGACCGCTGGGTATCGCAAGGCATGGAGCGCCTGTCGGAGGATCCACGCTGGAAAACAGCCTACGACGACGCCTGTGCGGTCGATTTCGCTTTCGTCGGCGCGCGCAGCCGGTTGTCGGTGGTCGGCCATTTGCGGCCGAGCCTGGATTCCTCTGGACGCCGTTTTCCATTCATCACCGCTGCGACGATAGAACGCGACGACGCCTTGCTGTTCCGTTGCGCGCCGGTCGGGCTGGGGCATTCGTTCGGTAGCTTGGCGCGCATTTCCGAGGCGGGCGTCGGGGGCGGGGAAGTCACCGAGCTGTTGGCCGAGCTGGATGCGGTCAACTGTGCCGACGATTTCGAAACGGCGTTGCAAAGCGATCCGCTGGGCAATTTCGTGCGGCGCAACAGTCTCGAGTCCTTAGCCGGCATGATCGGTGCCAACAGCATCGACGCGGTGCGCCGGATCATTCTGGCCATCGGCTTGCTGATGCGGCCCGCGCTCGGGCAGGGCCGCGTTTCAATCGACAAGGAAATCGTCCTGCCGCTACCCGCCGACGAACGCAACCGCAATCTGGTGGCCGGGCTGTGGGTGTATCTGCTGACCGCTTTTTTGCGCCGGACCATGGTCGAATTGCAGGTGGTCATCGAGCGCCGCGCCGACCAGCCGAAGCTGATCATCGGTTTCAATGGCTCGTCGCCGGATACGCTGGTGGCTGCACTGTCGCCCGATAGTGCAGCGGAGCGGGTCATTCCGCTGATCGATCCAGAATGGATCGAAGACCAGGGTGACATTACCGACGACTATGGCGTGGCTAAGCTGTCGTCCTACCTTGCCCAGCCGCACATCTCCCTCGAACAGGCCATCACCACCTTCCGCGAAGTTTTTCTAGGCGAATGACCATGAAGCTGCCAATTATCCTTACGGCCTGCCTGATTTTTCAATCGGCCGCATTCGCCCAGAACGCTCAATCTTCAGCCAAATCGGTTGAGGAGCCGGGCAAGGTCATCGCCAGCGGCAGCGTCCCCGATGAAGCTGCCCGGGCCGCCATCCTCGCCAAGTTACGTGAAGTGTATGGGGCGCAGAATGTCGTCGACCGACTCGAAGTCGGCGGCGTCGTCCCGCCCCCGAACTGGACGGAGAACATGACCAAGGTCCTGACGCACAATCTGAAGCAAGTCCATAAGGGCCAGTTACAAGTTAGCGGCACGCAGATCGCCATCAAGGGCAATGTGACCAATGAAGCACTGCGGCAACAGGTGGTCAGCACCATCGCGACCTCGCTCAATCCGACCTATTCGATCGACAACGGGCTGTTCGTAGCGGGGGGCGAGGCGCAAAACCTGCTCGACAAGACCTTGTCGAATCGTGTCGTGGAGTTCGAGAGCGGAGCGGCAACGCTGACCCCGACCGGGCGAGCCATCCTCGATGAAATGGGCGCCGCCATCAAACAGATCGGTACGCCCAAGGTGCAACTGATCGGCCACACCGACAGCCAGGGGAATCGCCAGGCCAACGTTGCGCTCAGCCTGGCGCGGGCCGGAACGGTGCGCAATTACCTGATCGAAAAAGGCATTCCCGCCGAGTCCCTGAGCGCTGCCGGCTCGGGGCCGGACCAGCCGGTGGCCTCCAACGATACCGTCGAAGGCCGGGCGAAAAACCGTCGAATTGAGTTCCGCCTGGCCGGGCAGTAAAGGATGGCGATGGCGGCCATACACGTCGCCATCGCCATGCGTCCGGCTTTCTTTAAGCTCTATCCGTTTCGACGCCGAGCAGCTCTTCCATGCGCAGCAATGCGCTGTCATCCTTGACGACGGTACGCAGCCACTCGTGCAGGGGCATGGTTCCCCACTTGGCTGCTTTTTCCGCCAGGTAGGCGACTGGGCTGTGCGGTTCCGTCCGCCGGAAAAACGAGGCGATTTCCTGCAATTGATGGATGGCCTGCTGTCGCGAGCGAATCGGGCCGCCGGCGACGTCGATGGCTTCCCCGAAGGTCGGTTCTATACGTTCCGTCGCGGAGCCGATGGACAGAGCTGGGGAGGTTGATGATTGCTCGTCCGCCGGTTGTTGCGCCCGGTTGGCAGCCGGTCCGGCGTGGCGCTGGAAGAAATGGCTAACGTCTTCCAGCGTATCGAAAGTCGCTCCGAAAGCCGGCGATAGCTCGCCCATGCGCGTATCGAGCGATGCCTGCACGGCCTTGATGGCATTTCTGGCCCGCTCGGCATCGTGGAGGCTGTCGGCGAAATAGGTCTTGGCGGTGTCCTTCGCTGCGTCTTCGAAGCGTTCCAGCGAGACATGGGCGTGGCGGGCGATTTCGTCGGCCTGCCCGCGGTTGCGTTCGATCTGTTTGGCCGTGGCACGGGCGGATTCGAGATCGATCAGCGAGAAATTTCCCTTGCCGGATCGCGTCAGCGGCACCTCGCGCAGCAGGCGGGGGGTTTGCTTGGCCAGCCAGTCGAGCACGCCGACCCGTTGCTCGATGTCGCCATTGTCCGGTTGCGGGTGGATATCGTTCCAGAAGGTTTCACAAAGCTGCGCCAACAGGGTGTAGCCGTCAGCCAATCCGGCAAGACCGCGGATTTTGCAATGGGCCTCGATCATCCAGCACGCGACGCGCAAATCCTTCGACTGGTTGGCCAGGATGTTTTCGCCGATCCGTACAAGGCCCGGCCAGTCGGCCTCCTTGATCTCGGTGACCCACTCGCCCTGGGAGATCGACGGGTCATCGAAGCGTCGCGCTTCCTGAATGGCATCGAACTCGGAGGAAAATATCAAATCCTCGCCACAGGGCCCGTGCGCCGATCCCAATGGCGCAGTCAGGGATGCAATATCCATTGTCGTATACCGTATTTGAAAACGGCATATTGTAATGGCATATTTTGTGATGCGCTCAGTCGTATTGGAGCAATTGGCCGACTATGCGCTCTCAGAAATGTTTAAGGGCTGTGGCAAGCCGTCGTAGGCATCGTTCTGCGTCAATACGCGGGAGGGCATGCAGGTTTGCAAGCCGCTCGCGTGCTCAGGCTACTCGAACAAATTGAGCAGCGAATCCAGCCCGCCGTAATTGATCGCGACATCGGCCTTGGCGCGGGTTGCCGGTTTGGCGCGGAAGGCGACCGACAGGCCGGCCTGGGCCATCATCAGCAGGTCGTTGGCGCCGTCGCCGCAGGCGATGACCTGTTCCTTGCGGAGGCCGAGCTCGTCGGTCAGGCGGGCGATGTGGTGGGCCTTGGCGGCCGCGTCGACGATATCGCCGACGACCTTGCCGGTCAGCTTGCCGCCGGAGATTTCCAGTTCGTTGGAAGTGGCGAAATCGAAACCTAGTTCGATGCGCAGGCGCTCGGTAAAGTAGGTGAAACCGCCGGACAGGATGGCGGTGCGCAGGCCGGCGGCCTGGCAGGCTTCGAGCAGCTCGCGGGCACCGGGCGAGAGGAGCAGGCGTTCGCCGAATACGCGGGCTAGGACGCGGGCATCCAGCCCGGCGAGCAGGGCCAGGCGGCGGCGCAGGCTTTCGCGGTAGTCGATCTCGCCGCGCATGGCGGCTTCCGTCACTTCGGAAACCTCGGCCTTCTTGCCGGCGAAATCGGCCAGTTCGTCGATGCATTCGATGGTGATTAGGGTCGAATCCATATCGAAGCAGATCAGGCCGAAGTCGGCCAGCTTCTTGCCAGGCTGGGCGTAGGCCCAGTCGAGTTTTTCGGCTTCGATCAGGGGAATCAGTGCGTCGAATTCGGCCGTACGGCTGGCGCCCTTCAGGCAGACGACCTGCGGCGGGCGGGGCTCGACGGCGGCAGCGCCGGTGGCGGCGACGATACGTTCGAGCAGGAAGGTGGGCAGGGCGCCGCCCTGGATGATCAGGTTCATGCGAGTGTCAGTGTTGTTGCTGCATGGCGGCCTTGCGCTCGGCAGTGTAGGACCACCAGGGAAGCGCTTCGCCGCCGTCCATGAAGCGGGTAATCGAGATGAAGGTGTCGAGTACGCAGGGGTCTTGCCGTTGGCCGGTGGCGATGGACAGTTCCTGGTACAGCACGTAGGGATCGCGCCCCTTCAGTTGCTCCGGCTGGTCGATGCCCAGCAGATGCAGGTCTTGCGCCATGGCCCGGCCGATGTTCGGCAAGTCGGTCAAGGTTTTGACCCGCTCGCGGACGACCTTGGCCGGGTTCATGGCTGCTCGGGCCAGCTCAGGAGATGCGTTCCGGCAGTACGTCGCGCAGCAGGACGGCGGCGTCGCGGATCATCTTTTCGGTGGTGCCCCAGTCGACGCAGCCGTCGGTGACCGAACAGCCGTACTTCAGCTGGCTGAGATCGGCCGGGATCGGCTGGTTGCCGGCTTCGATGTTCGATTCGATCATCACGCCGACCAGCGACTTGCTGCCGCCGCGGATCTGGTTGACCACGTCGGCCATGACCAGCGGCTGCAGTTCCGGTTTCTTGGAACTGTTGGCGTGCGAGCAGTCCACCACTATGTTGGCTGGCAGCTTGGCCTTGACCATGGCCTGTTCGGCGATGGAGACCGAAACGGTGTCGTAGTTCGGACGGCCGTCGCCGCCGCGCAGCACGACATGGCCGTAGGAGTTGCCCTTGGTGCGGACGACGGCGACCGTGCCGGCCCCGTTGATGCCAAGGAAGGAGTGCGGCCGCGATGAGGACAGGATGGCATTGACGGCCACGCTGAGGTCGCCGTTGGTGGCGTTCTTGAAGCCGACCGGGGTGGACAGGCCGGACGACATTTCGCGGTGGGTCTGCGATTCGGTGGTGCGGGCGCCGATGGCTGTCCACGTGATCAGGTCCCCGTAGTATTGCGGCGAAATCGGGTCGAGCGCCTCGGTGCCGGTGGGCAGGCCGAGTTCGTTGATCTGGAGCAGGAACTCGCGGGCCTTCTGCATGCCGATATCGACGCGGAAGCTGTCATCCATGAACGGATCGTTGATGTAGCCCTTCCAGCCGACGGTGGTACGCGGCTTTTCGAAATAGACGCGCATGATGATCTGCAGCACGTCGCCGACTTCGTCGGACAGCGCTTTCAGGCGGCGGGCGTAATCGAGGCCGGCGACCGGGTCGTGGATGGAGCAGGGGCCGACGACGACGAAGATGCGCGGATCCTTGCGGTCGAGAATCTTGCGCAGCAGGTTGCGACCGTGGGTGACGGTATGCGCGGCCTTTTCCGAAATCGGCAGCTTGGCGTGGATTTCCTCCGGCGTCGGCATGGCGTCGAAGGCGGCTACGTTGAGGTTCTCGGTATTCTTTGTCATTTTGTCAGCTCGCGAATCATGTCTTTCACCGCCTGTACTTTGTCGGTCAAGGTCGGGCAGTGGCGTAAAAGGGAAATTTTATCCTGTCCGGCTAATTTATAGTTCCGGTTGTTCTGGATCAAATGAATAATCTTGATCGGCTCGATAGGCGGGTTTTTCGCGAATTCGGGACCGAACTGCAAGGTGATCTGGTCCGTCGCCGCATCGAGCTTGTGGATGCACAGCGGCTTGGCGACCAGGCGCAGGCGGTGCGTGGCGAGCAGCGACTGGCCCTGTAGCGGCAGTTCGCCGAAGCGGTCGATCAGTTCTTCCTGCAGGGTGTCGATTTCCTCGGCGCTTTCGCAGTTGGCCAGACGCTTGTACAGGGTCAGGCGCTCATGGACGTCGGGACAGTAGGCATCGGGCAGCAGGGCCGGGGTGCGCAGGTTGATTTCGGTGCTGATACCGAGCGGCTGGGTCAGGTCGACGGTATCGATGGCCTTGCCCTGCTTCAAATGGGCGACGGCGCGGTTCAGCATGTCGGTGAAGACATTGAAGCCGACTTCCTGCATTTCGCCCGACTGGTTGTCGCCGAGCACCTCGCCGGCGCCACGGATTTCCAGGTCGTGCATGGCCAGGAAGAAACCGGCGCCCAGCTCCTCGGACATCTGGATCGCCTCTAAACGTTGCTTCGCCTGCTTGGTCATCGCCTTCTCGTCCTGGACCAGCAGATAGGCGTAGGCCTGGTGGTGCGAACGGCCGACGCGGCCGCGCAACTGGTGCAGCTGGGCGAGGCCGAACTTTTCCGAGCGGTTGATCAGAATGGTGTTGGCGTGCGGGTTGTCGATGCCGGTCTCGATGATGGTCGTGCACAGCAGCAGGTTGGCGCGCTGGCCGGTGAAGTCGCGCATCACGCGTTCCAGTTCGCGCTCGTTCATCTGGCCGTGGCCGATCACGATGCGTGCCTCGGGGACCAGTTTTTCCAGCTTTTCCCGCATGTTCTCGATGGTGTCGACCTCGTTGTGCAGGAAATAAACCTGGCCGCCGCGCTTCAGCTCGCGCAGCACGGCTTCGCGGATAATGCCGTCGGAGAACTTGGAAACGAAGGTCTTGATGGCCAGGCGCTTTTGCGGCGCGGTGGCGATCACCGAGAAGTCGCGCAGGCCTTCCATCGACATCGCCAGCGTGCGCGGGATCGGCGTCGCGGTCAGGGTCAGCACATCGACCTCGGCGCGCATGGCCTTCAGCGTTTCCTTCTGGCGCACGCCGAAGCGGTGTTCCTCGTCGATGACGACCAGGCCGAGGCGATTGAACTTGACGTCCTTGCCGATCAGCTTGTGCGTGCCGATGATGATGTCGATCTTGCCTTCGGCCAGTTCCTGCAGCGCCTGTGCCGATTCCTTGGCGGTCTTGAAGCGGGAGATTTCGGCGACCTTGACCGGCCAGTCGGCGAAGCGGTCGACGAAGGTCTGGTAGTGCTGTTCGCAGAGCAGGGTGGTCGGACACAGCACGGCCACCTGCTTGCCGCCGGCCACCGCGCAGAAGGCGGCGCGCAGGGCGACCTCGGTCTTGCCGAAACCGACGTCGCCGCACACCAGGCGGTCCATCGGCTTGCCCGACTTCATGTCCTCGATCACCGCGGCGATGGCCTGGGCCTGATCGTTGGTTTCCTCGAAGCCGAAGCCGTCGGCGAAGGCTTCGTAGTCGTTTTCCTGGAAATCGAAGGCGTGGCCCTGGCGGGCGGCGCGGGCGGCGTACAGCGTCAGCAGTTCAGCGGCGGTGTCGCGGGCCTGTTCGGCCGCCTTGCGCTTGGCCTTTTCCCACTGGCCGGAGCCGAGCGTGTGCAGCGGTGCCGCTTCCGGCTCGGCGCCGGAATAGCGCGAGATGACGTGCAGTTGCGCCACCGGCACGAACAGCTTGGCTTCGTTGGCGTAATGCAGTTCGAGGAATTCCTGCTCGCCGGTGCCGAGGTCCATGCGGATCAGACCGCGGTAGCGACCGATGCCGTGGCTTTCATGCACCACCGGATCGCCGATCTTCAGTTCAGTGAGATCCTTCAGCCAGTTGTCGAAGCTGGCCTTGCGCGCGGCTTCGCGGCGGGTGCGGCGCGGCGCCCCGGCGTACAGCTCGGTTTCGGTGATCAGGGCGAGTTTTTGTCCACCTGCGGCCAGGGCGAAACCGCCGTGCAGCGGGCCGACTCCCAAGGCCAGTGGTGCATCGCCGGCCGCGAAAGCGGAAAAATCGGCACTGGCGGCAGGCTTCAGGCCGTGCTCGGCGAGCATGCTGGCCAGCGTTTCGCGGCGGCCGGCCGATTCGGCCAACAGAAGCACGCGGCCCGGCTGGCCGGCGAGGTAGGCCTTCAGTTTGCCCAGCGGCTCTTCGGCGCGGCGGTCGATGGCAATGTCCGGCAGTGCGGTCGAGGCCGGGTTTTCATTCTTGGCCGAAAAAACCAGGCGACCGTAGGACTTGGCCGCCGTGAAGAAGGCTTCGTCAGTCAGGAACAGCTGCTCCGGCGCCAGCAGCGGCGCCTTGTCGCCCTGCAGCAGGTTGTAGCGCGAGCGGGTTTCGGTCCAGAAGGCGGCAATGGCGGCCGCTGCGTCGCCGTGTGTGACGAACACTGCGTCGGTCGGCAGGTAGTCGAAAAACGTCGCCGTTTCATCGAAGAACAGCGGCAGGTAGTACTCGATCCCGGCGCTGGCGATACCCTGGGAAATGTCCTTGTAGATGCCCGACTTGGCCGGATCGCCCTCGAAAGTCTCGCGGAAGGCCTGGCGGAAATGCGTGCGTCCCTTGTCGTCCATCGGGAATTCGCGCGCTGGCAGCAAGCGCACTTCTGGCACCGGATAGACGGTGCGCTGGGTATCGACGTCGAAGGTCTTGATGCTCTCGATTTCGTCGTCGAACAGGTCGAGCCGGTAAGGCAGCTGCGAGCCCATCGGGAAGAGGTCGATCAAGCCGCCACGGATCGAGTATTCGCCGGGCGAGACCACCTGCGTGACATGGGCGTAGCCGGCCAGGGTCACCTGGGCGCGGAATTTCTCGGCGTCGATCCGCTCGCCTTTCTTGAAGGCGAAGGTGTAGGCGGCGAGAAAGGCCGGCGGCGCCAGCCTATAGACGGCAGTGGAAGCCGGTACGAGCAGGATGTCCAGTTCGCCCTGTGTTGCCGCCCACAGCGTGGCCAGGCGTTCGGAAACGAGGTCCTGGTGCGGCGAGAAGGTATCGTAGGGCAGCGTTTCCCAATCAGGCAGCAAGCGCACGCGCAGATTCGGGCCGAACCACGGGATTTCGTCGAGCAGGCGCTGCGCGTCGGCGGCATTGGCGGTGACGACGGCAAGCAGCTTGCCCGGATTGCCGGCGGCCATATCGGCCAGGGCGAGGGCATCCGAAGAACCGGCCAGGAAGGGTAGGTCGATGCGCGAGCCGGGCTTGGGCAGCGCGGCGAGAGACAACAGGGAGCGAGAAGCGGACACTACGAAACGGATGGCGTTGCGGGCCTTGGATTATAGCCGCTTCGACAGCGTGGTCCGCTGGATGTTGCCCGGTGGGCAGGCCCGACAATCGGGCGATCGCCACGCCCTGAGCAAGGGCGTGGTGGATCAGGCCATGCTGAAGTCAGCGTGCCGGTGTGGTCCAGACTTCCTTGCAGGTGGCGATTTCCTCGTCGCTCATCACCGCTTTGATCTGGCAGCGCGCTTCCCAGGCGGCCTGGCGTTGCTGGCGCTCGAGCAGGGCGAGTTCGCGATTCTTGGCTACGGCCGCGGCGTCCTTGCGCTTCTGCTCTTCAGCCCGGGCGATGGCGGCCTGCTCGGCCAATTCGCGGCGCTTTTCTTCATCGGCCGCCTGTTGCAGCTTGCGGGCAGCCAGCGCTTCGGCATCACGCTTGGCACGGGCCGCTTCCTTTTCCTGGCGGATGCGACGCAGGTTGGCATCTTCTTCGGCGGTCAGCGGCGTGCCGGGGCTGGCCGAGGCGCCATCCGATGAGGAATTACCATCCGAGCGGTTGGAGCGCGCGACAGCACTGCGGACGAAGCCGGAGCCGCTTTCGCTGGCGTGGCTTTCGGTGGCATGCGACGAATGCGACTCGGACGACCCGTGCGAATGCGACGAGCGGATGCGGCCCTTGGCATAGCTGTCGGCCGGCAGGACGACGGCCAGTGCGATGAGGGCCGAAATCAGGCTGTTCTTGTTCAAGGAATTCCCCTCCCGGACGGGATTTATTTGAATTCTGACGATTTTATACGGCGGGCGAAATAATGCTGTGGTGATATTTCACACCTCTGGTCACGAGCAAAAGCCTTGCTGCGAGAAGAGCCTAACGTTGCTAGCGAAATGATGTCCGGCAAGAGTCATTGCAACGGCATCACTCGGAGGCGACTATTCCCGAACCGGAGCGGCGACTGAACGCCAAAACACCGCTTAAAGAATGGCCAATACCTTTTCCGGCGGGCGGCCGAGGGCAGCCTTTTGGCCATTGACCACGATGGGGCGTTCGATCAGGCGGGGATGGCTGACCATGGCGGCGATCAGCGCATCCTGACCGAGCGCCGGATTGTCGAGGCCGAGTTCCGCGTATTCCGCTTCGCCCTTGCGCATCAAGGCTCGGGCATCGTCAAAGCCAAGCAGCTTCAGCAGATTCCGGATTTCTTCGGGCGACGGCGGTTGTTCGAGGTAGGCGACGACTTTGGGTGTCATGCCGCGCTCCTGCAACAGGGCGAGCGTTTCGCGGCTCTTCGAGCAGCGCGGGTTGTGATAAATCGTGACGGTCATGCCCGGCCTCACATGCCGAGCGAATTCAGCAGGTCATCGTGCTCGCTGGAGGCGGATACCGCTTCTGCCGCCTTCGGTTGGCCATTCACCTGGGCGAGCAGTTCGTCCGGATCCGGCGCCTCACCGGTCTCGAAGTCGTTGAGCTTGATGAACTCGGTGCGGTCCATGGCCAGTTCGAGATAGAAGATGTTGTTGCGGCTGGTGTAGAAGGTGACACGCCGCGATTCCGGTTTGTCGAGATTGGTGTCGACGCTGAGCATGACCTGCTTGTTGAGGGCCAGCATCTTCGGCTGGTTTTGCGTAATGTGGGTCTGCAGTTCGCGAGCGACCTTGCCGGTGAAATCGCCGACGATCTGGTTCATCAGTTCGCCCATGACATTGCCGACTTCGTCCGAAGTGTGCGAGGTGGCCAGCCCCAGCTTGTCCATCCCCATGTGCAACATGTAGCTTTCGTACAGTTCCATGGCGGCCGATGCCGAGAAATTGATGACGACCAGCCCGGAGAAGCCGCCGTCGAACAGCACGAAGCAGCCGATGTCCGGTTTCAGGCAGGTCTTGGTAATGCGTTGAACCATGCCGGAATAATGAATCTGACTTTGCGTGGCGATCGAAAGTACCTTGGTGACCGAGTTGCAAAGGCTTCTGAGGATGTCTTCAGTGCCGTACACAGTGGCGTCGGATGTGTTCATGGTTCTCGATTCGAACGTTTATGATGAAATAAATGCCATATATAGCACAGGTGATAGCAATGTTCGCCATCAATTGCCGGATATCCCCCTTGTTATCGCCGGATGGGAGCGAATTTAGAGCTTTCCTCCTTATTTTTGTCATGGCGGGGCAGTGATATCATGCCCATAATGTCGTTATGGGCGGTCGAGCAGTGGCTACACCGCTCAGACAAAAATATAAGAGGTAAAAAATGGACGCAAAGCCAAGCAACGAACGGCGCCGGGAAGGGCAGCGGCGTCACTATGATGCCGGCCCGCCGCAAGGCATGGCGGAACGTCGTATCAATATCGAACGGCGCATGTTCAACCTGTGCATGGATTCCGGCTGGGGCCTGGGGAAATCGCCGGTTTCCGGCGGCAGTGCCGGGGACTCCGTTGCAGGCTGAGGCGCAGCCTCAGTGTTTCGGCATATCGGAGGCCAGCATTTCCAGCGTGGCCTCCTCGCTTATTCCACTGTGTTCCGTGAAATAAGCGCATAGCGGACAGTTAAAGTCCGGCGGGCAATCATGTTCGCGCGCACATTCCACTTGCGTTTCGTCGGTCAGTACCCATTCGCGAACAGCTTCGCAACGAGCGAGAGGCGAGTCAAAGCTGGACATGGAAGTCTCCCTGAAAGTGGGTTGTTTCTTTCAGAATAGTCGACCAAAAGCCAATGTCCATGGGTCTGGGCCGATCGTCTAAGCGACGAGATGCCGGGCGAACCAGCCGGTGAGACTGGTTACCGGATGTTCCCCCACCCCGAGCACGACTTTCTGGTGCACTCCCCCAAGATACGCCGTGGCGCGCTGATAGGCGGCCGGAGACAGCGCGTCGTCGTGCTCGAAAATCATCAGCAGCGGCGCAACCAGCAACTGCAGCGATTGCAGTCCGGCGCGATCGATCAATCCGCCATGGCAAGCCAGTGCCTTGACCTGGGCATCGCGCTGGGCGGCGCAGCGGATGGCCGCCGGCGTGCTATCGCCGTTGGCGTAGATGCCGAGCGGCAGATCCTGCGTATCGCCGTCGTGGCGGATCAGGTCAAGGGTGTCGAGTAGGCGCTGCGCCAGGCGCGGTACGTTCTGCGTTGCATCGACAAAGTGGAGTTCGTCGGCGGTGAGCAGGTCCATGGCCAGTACGGCATAGCCTTCCGCTGTCAGGCTGGCGAGCAGGGCGTCGTCATCGGGTGTCCGGTGGGCGTGGGCGATCAGGACCAGGCCGCGGGAATGCTCGGGGCGCTCAAGCTGGCCGTGCAAGGAGCCGTGCGGGGTATGCAGCGCGATATGGCGAATCATCAGGAGAGGCGGACGGGAATGCGGTTGGGGCCAAAGGCATGGCCGTCACGCCCCAGGGTATTGCCGAACCGTCCGGCGATGGCGGTCTGGCAGTGGGGACAGCGGCCATCGGCAGTCAGGTCATAACGGCGGATATCGTACCAGTCGCGGACGATCAGCGCGACCTTGCAACTCGGGCAGAAGGTTGTGCCGCCTTCGCTGTCATGGACGTTGCCGGTGAACACGTAGTGCAGGCCGGCATCAAGCGCGATGCGGCGGGCCTGGGCCAGCGTCGATGCCGGCGTCGGCGGCAGGTCGTTCATTTTCCAGTCGGGATGGAAGGCCGAGAAGTGCAGCGGCACATCCGGTCCCAGCTCCTTCGCCATCCAGGCAGCCAGTTCCCGGATTTCCGCCGGGCTGTCGTTTTGCCCGGGAATCAGCAGGGTGGTGACTTCCAGCCAGCAATCGGTTTCGTGATGGATATAGGCCAGCGTGTCGAGGACCGGTTGCAGGTGGGCGATGCACAGCTTGTGGTAGAAGGTCTCGGTGAAGGCCTTCAGATCGACGTTTGCGGCGTCCATGACGGCAAAGAACTCGCGCGCCGGTTCGGCATGGACATAGCCGGCAGTCACGGCGACATTGCGGACGCCTTGTTCGCGGCAGGCGAGCGCCGTGTCGATGGCGTACTCGGCGAAAATCACCGGGTCGTTGTAGGTGTAGGCCACCGAATCGGCCCCGTAGCGCTTCGCCGCCTCGGCGATCATCTGCGGGGTGGCGTTGTTCATCAGGCGATCCATGTCCTTCGATTTCGAAATGTCCCAGTTCTGGCAGAACTTGCAGGCCAGGTTGCAGCCGGCGGTGCCGAAAGACAGGATGCTGGTGCCGGGATAGAAATGATTCAGGGGTTTCTTTTCGACCGGATCGATGCAGAACCCCGACGAACGGCCATAGGTGGTCAGCTGCATGGCGCCATCGACCATCTGGCGGACGAAGCAGGCGCCGCGCTGGCCTTCGTGCAACTGGCAGTCGCGCGGGCACAGGTCGCACTGGACGCGACCATCCGGCAATGCATGCCACCAGCGGCCCGGGTGTAGTGTGCTGGCTTGGCTCATGGCTGTTTCTCCTTCCATTTCCTGACGGCGTAGCGTTCCAGCCGAACGCTGGGACTCCAGTATTCGACAGGCAAGCCGGCCTTCTGTTTTAGGCGGGCCATGAACAGCGCAGGATCCGGCAACTGCTCCCAAACCTGGGGCAGAAAGGTCGACCGGCGATTGCCGACGGAAAAGATCACACCATCCACTCCCGGGCGCAATTGGGCCAGGGCGTCGGCTTCGTCGCTAAAGGACAGCGCGACGGCCGGAGTCAGCAAGGAGACCTCGACGCGGGTGGCAGGCCACTCGTCGGCACTCAAGGGCTCGAAACGCGGGTCGTGGAAGGCGGCGGCCAGGGCATTTTCCCGGACGTCCTGAGCCAGGGGGCGCCACGCTTCGAGACTGCCGATGCAACCGCGCAGCCGCCCGTGCTGGGTGAGGGTGACGAAGCTCGCGCCGTTCTCGTGCAATTCCGGGGTGTCGTCGAGGGGACGGGGCGGCAGGCCAAAGTGGCCGGCGATGGCATTGCGGGCCAGGGTCAGCAGGCTGGGGCCGGGATCAGGCATGGGCGGCGGCTTCCTCGAACGAGAATGCGGCATAGCCGACCACCCGGCTACGGTCGCCGGCCGTATCGCCGGAATTGCACAGACTGAGCAGGGTGGGTGTCAGGCCGCGACGGCCGGCCGCCAGCAACAGGCCGTTGATCGGAAAGGCACCGCAGGCCTGTTCGAGGGCGATGTGGGTGTCGCGTTGCAGGATGTGCCGGCAGGTATTGCTGTCCACCTGTTGCGCCGTGGCATAGGGCAGGAAATGCGACAGGTCCGAGCTGACCACGATCAGGGTTTCCGGCCCGCCCCACAGCATGTCGAGCACCTCGGCCACCGCTTCCGGCGTGGCATGGCCGACCGCCAGTGGGACCAGGGTGAATTTGTCGAGAACCCGCTGCAGGAAGGGCAGGTGCACTTCCAGCGAGTGCTCGAAGGCATGCGCCGGGTCGCTGAACACGATCTGCGGCAACCCGGCAATGCCGGCAATGGCCTGGGCATCGAGACGGATGGTGCCCAGGGGCGTGGCGAATGCTTCGGCCTCGGGCAGTGCCAGGCCATGGACGGCTACCCGGTGCGTCGGGCCGAGCAGTACGACCCGGCGAATCTCACTGGCCCGCGGCGTCAGCATGGCGTAGGCCCGGGCCGCAGTCGCGCCGGAATAGACGTAGCCGGCGTGGGGAACGATCAGGGCCTTGGGATGAACGAAGGTTTCCGGTTTGGCGCCGGCCAACAGCTGGTCTACGGTGGCGGTCAGCGTTTTCGCATCGCCGGGGTAGAAACTGCCGGCAACGGCGGCGGGACGCGTCTTGATCATGATGCTCTCCTCAGACGAGCAGTAAGCCGGCGGCCATGCCGCCACCGATGGCGAACAGGCCGGGCAGGGCGTGGCGGGCTAGTTTGCCGCCGCCGATGCTGACCACCAGGCCGATCTTGAAGGCCAGGTTGGCGAGTAGCGCCAGCGTGATGGCGAACACCGCTTCGCCGCTCGTCACCTTGTCCAGATTGAACATGCGCAAGGTAGACAGCACGCTGGCGTCGGCATCGGTCAGGCCGGAAACCAGCGCCACGATATAGAGGCCGCTGTTGCCGGCGACGTCCTGCAGCCAGGCGGAAGCAAGGAGGACGATGGCGTAGAGCAGGCCGAAGGAAACGGCGGTTTTCAGTTCGGTCGGGTTCTTCACTTCCGGCAGCGGCAGGTTTTCCGCAGCGCTCAGTATCTTCCAGCTGTACAAGGCCATGGCGACGCCGGGCACGATGCCGCAAGCGAAGACGGTGGCGATCGGGCGGGCGAGATGCGGCGCCACGACGCCGGCGACCAGCCACAGGCGGATCATGACCATCACGTTGGCGATCAGGATGACGATGGACGCCATGCGGACGAGGTCGCCATGTTCCCTGGCATGACGGGAAAACATCATGGTCGTTGCCGTGGACGAGGCGAGACCGCCGAAGATGCCGAGCACTGCTGCGCCATGACGGGCACCGATGATGCGCAGGGCGAGATAGCCGGCCAGGGCCAGGCCGGAGATCAGGACGACCATCCACCAGATCTGGCGCAGGTTGATGGCGCTGTAGGGGCCGAAGTCGTCGCTGGGCAGGATGGGCAGGATGACGAAGGAAAGCACGGCGAACTGCAGGATGGAGTTGATGTCCTTGGGCGTCGTGCGCTGGCTGAACTGCTTTAGCTCGGCCTTGAAGTAGAGCAGTATGGTGGTGGTGATGGCCACCATGACAGCCAGCGTCCCGTAGCCCAGCCAAGCGGCCGCGCCGAGGCCGTAGGTGATGATGACGGCAGCCTCCGAGGTGAAGCCACGATACTGCTCTTCCTGCTGCGACGAGAAATTCGACGCGATCATCGCACCAGCGATGACCAGCAAACCCACCGGCAGCAGCCAGGCACTGCCGGAACGCTCGTCGAGCAGCGCGAACAGGCAGCCGAGCATGGCGACCAGCGAGAAGGTACGCAGGCCGGCGGCTGAATCCGGGCGGCGCTCGCGTTCCATGCCGATCAGCAGGCCGATCCCGAGCGCCGTGGCGAAAGCCTTGACCGGTTCGACCAGTTCGGGGATGACGAAGCTCATGCCATTCCTCTTTTATGCGAGTTCTTCAGTAAAATTAAGCCATGCCACGCCATTACGCAATCGTTCCCGCTGCCGGCAGCGGTTCCCGCTTCGGTGCCGAGAAGCCAAAGCAGTATCTCGATCTCCAGGGCCGCCCGCTCATTTTTCATACCCTGGCCGCCCTGGTCGCCTGCCCGGACATCGAACGAGTGTGGGTCGTGCTGGCGCCGGACGACCCGTGGTGGCCGCGTTACGACTGGAGCGAACTGGGTTCCAAGCTGGAGACGGTACGCTGCGGCGGTGCAACGCGGGCGGCAAGCGTGGCCAACGGTTTGCAGGCGGCGGCCATGGTCGCCGCGGAGGACGACTGGATTCTGGTACACGATGCGGCCCGACCCTGCATTTCGGCGGCCATGCTCGATGCCTTGTTCGCCGACCTGGCCACCGACCCGGTCGGCGGCATCCTGGCCGTGCCGGTCGCCGATACCCTCAAACGGGCTGACGCCGAACAGCGCGTGGCGGCTACCGAGCCGCGCGACGGCTTGTGGCAGGCGCAAACGCCGCAGATGTTCCGCTACGGTCTGCTCTGCGACGCGCTGGAACAATGCAAGGACGTCACCGACGAAGCCGGTGCCGTCGAGGCGGCCGGCTTGCGGCCGAAGCTGGTGCGCAGCGATGCGACCAATCTGAAAGTAACCTTCCCGGCCGACCTCGCCCTGGCGGCGATGATACTGAGGGCACGCAAATGAATTTCCGCATCGGACAGGGCTACGACGTCCATAAACTGGTCGAGGGCCGCAAGCTGATCCTCGGCGGGGTCGATATTCCGCACGTCACCGGTTTGCTCGGTCATTCCGACGCCGATGCGCTGCTCCATGCGATTACCGACGCCTTGCTCGGCGCCGTGGCGCTGGGCGATATCGGCCGCCATTTCCCCGATACCGATCCGCGCTACAAGGGCGCCGATAGCCGTGTGCTGCTGCGCGGTGCGGTCGCTCTGCTGGCCGACAGGGGCTGGCGGCCGGTCAATGTCGACGCGACCCTCATCGCCCAGCAGCCCAAGCTCGCCCCGCACGCCGCCGCCATGGTCGCCAACGTGGCGGCCGATCTCGGCATTGCCGTCGACGCGGTGAATATCAAGGGCAAGACCAACGAACGGCTGGGCTACCTCGGGCGCGAAGAGGCGATCGAGGCGCAGGCCGTGGTTCTGGTTGAACGTGTCGGCTGAGACGCCAACCATTACTTCCGAGCGGCCGGCGACGGCCAGACTGTTTTTCGCCCTGTGGCCGCCGCCTGAACTGGCCGCCCAGCTGGCCGAGGTGGCGCGTGTTGCCGCCACAGGCTTGGGCGGGCGCCCGACCCGGGCCGACACGATCCATCTGACCCTGGCCTTCCTCGGGGAAACGGCCGTCACCCGGCTGCCCGAACTGGATGCGCGGGCTCGGCGAATCCCAGGTGAGGCTTTCGCCATGAGCATCGACCGGATCGGGTACTGGCAACATAACCGACTGTTGTGGGCGGGGTGCAGCAATGCACCGGAGGCATTGGTCGACCTACATCGCCGCTTGCAGGCTGCGCTGGCGGGGGCGGGCTTTCCCGGCGATCCACCCGGCCGGTCATTCACGCCCCACGTCACGCTGCTGCGCAAGGTGGCGGCCGGCACGGCCCGGGCGGGGCTGGATCAACTTCCGGTGGTGGAGCGCCTGGCGTGGCCTTGCGACCGCTTCGTTCTGGTCCAGTCCGAGCCGAGTTCTTCCGAGCACCGCTATCGGGTTCTTGGCGCGTACCCGCTGGGGTAGCCGGGGACAGGGCCTGCCGGGTGCTTAGCGCCTGATCGGCAGGCTCAGACGAACCAGCAAGCCACCGCCCGGATTGGCCAGGAGATCGAGATGGCCATTGTGCAGCCGGGCGATGCGCTCGACGATAGCCAGCCCCAGGCCGGTGCCGGTGGCATTGGTGCGGGCCGCCTCGAGGCGGGTGAACGGGCGCTTCAGGCGATCGACTTCGCTGTCCGGAATGCCGGGGCCATGGTCGCTGACCTCGATCCTGATTTCGTTTGCGTCGGCGGACAGTTTCAGGCTGATTTCGCCGCCGGCATACTTGGCGGCATTGTCGACCAGATTGGTGACCGCCCGAGCCATGGCCTTGGGGCGCAGCAGCAGTTCGTCGAGCGGGGCCAGTTCGGTGGCGATCTGCCGGCCGACGCTGGCCTGGCGAGCGGCGACGCCGGCGAGCAGGGCTGGCAGATCGGTCGGTACCGGCGCTTCGCCCGATTCAGCCCGGGCGTAGTCCATGAATTGCGATATCACGCTTTCCATCTGTTCGATGTCGGAAACGACCGCTTGGCGGGCGTTTTCATCGGCGACACTGAGTTCGGCCTCAAGGCGCAGGCGAGTCAGCGGGGTGCGCAGATCGTGCGAAATGCCGGCCAGCACCTCCGAGCGCTCCTTCTCGTTGCGCTGCAGGTCGGCGGCCATGGTGTTGAAGGCCGAGGCCAGGCGGCTCAGTTCGTCGGCGCCATCCTCGGGCAGCGGTGCCGGAATCTGGCCGCGGCCGACCGTTTCGGCCGATTGCGCCATGGCCTTGAGGGGCCGGCTGATGCGCGAGGCGATATACCAGGCGACGGCGAGGGCAAGGGCAACGGCGAGCAGTCCCCAGACCAGCCAATGGCCGGCGAAGCTGCGCTTCGCCCGTTCCCGGGGCAGCACCAGCCAGTATTCCTCGTCGTCGCCCTCGTCCAGGCGGAAGCTGACCCAGAAACCCGGAACGTTATCGACGCTGGCCGCGATGCGCGTATGTTCGCCCAGCCGCTGATGGAGTTCGCGCTGAAGCAGGGTGAAGAAGCGCGAGTCGGGCATGGCTTCGATGACGTCTTCCGGCTCGGCCGGCAGCAGCCGGATGCCTTCCCGGCTGGAAAACTCGGCGAACAGGCCGAAGCGTCGTTCCGGCGCGGCGGCGAACAGCGAGGCGCGGATCAGGTTGACGGCCGAAGCCGCCAGTTGGGCCGTTTCGCGGGCGCGCGGCTCCGCATCCATGTAGCGGAACAGGCTGAGCCAAGCCGCCGTGGTGAGCAGGACCAGCACGGCGAGCAGCAGAAAGGTACGCGCCAGCAGCGTACGCGGCATCGGTTCAGTCCCGGGCTGCGCCGTCCGGCACAAAGACATAGCCGAAGCCCCATACCGTCTGCAAGTAGCGCGGCTGCGCCGGATCGGTTTCGATCAGCTTGCGCAGGCGGGAAACCTGGACGTCGATGGCACGGTCGAACGGCCCCTGCTCGCGGCCGCGGGCCAGGGTCATCAGCTTGTCGCGCGACAGCGGCTGGCGCGGGTGCTGGAGCAGGACCTTGAGCACGGCGAATTCGCCGGTGGTCAGCGGCTGCAGTTCGTCGCCGCGCTTCAGGGTGCGGGCGGCGAGATCGACTTCGATATTGCTGAAGCGGATGGTTTCGTCCTCGCCCTCCGGCGCACCGGGCGGCTTGCTGCCCTGGCGGCGCAGCACGGCGTGGATGCGGGCGAGCAGTTCGCGCGGGTTGAAGGGCTTGGGCAGGTAGTCGTCGGCGCCCATTTCGAGGCCGACGATGCGATCGACCTCATCGCCCTTGGCGGTCAGCATGATGATCGGGGTCTGGTCGCCCTGGCCGCGCAGGCGGCGGCAGATCGACAGGCCGTCCTCGCCCGGCATCATCAGGTCGAGGACGATCAGGTGGTAATGTTCGCGGGCGCGCAGCTTGTCCATCTGCTGGCCGTCAGCCGCTGCCTTGACCTCGAAACCCTGCTCGCCGAGATAGCGGGTCAGCAGGTCACGCAAACGGGCGTCGTCATCGACGACAAGAATGTGGTGGTGTTGTTCGCTCATGCTGGCAAGGATAAGGGCAGATGATGACTGGAACGCGGCAAATGGTAACAAGCTTTTGCACGGGCCGGCCGGGAAACATATTCTTACATTTCGAATCCCTTGGCATTGCCTGCCCGACGGACAATGATGCTGTCCGTAACACCGCTTTTTCTCCGCCATGAAACGTATTGCCGCCTGTTCGCTGTTACTCCTGAGCCTCTTCGGCTCGGCGGGTGGCGTCTGGGCGCAAGCTTATTGGCGCGATCTTCCGCCCGACCAGCGGCGCGAGATGCGCCAGCAGATGCGCGAGCATTGGCAGCAGGAGCGCGAAATCCGCCGCGACGAGGCGCCGCGCTGGCGCGACATCCCGCCGGAGGATAGGCGCCGATTGCGCGACGACATGCGCGAACAGCGCGGTCTGCAGGACCATCACGAATTCCGGGGCGGAGGCGGAGGGCGTGGCTGGCGGCGAGATTGAAGCGCTAGCCGGGCGAGGCTCCGGTAAAATGCCGGCCTATGCTGATTCTTGCCCTCGAAACATCCACCGAACTCGGCTCCTGCGCACTATGGCGTGACGGAAGCGTGGTCGAACGCGTCTGTCCGGAAAAACGCCCCCATTCCGGGACCCTGCTGCCCCTGGTTCGCGAACTGCTGGCCGAGAGCGGGGTGAAAATCGCCGACCTCGACGCCATTGCCTTCGGTGTCGGCCCAGGCGCCTTCACCGGTTTGCGGGTCGCCTGCGGTGCTGCCCAAGCGCTGGCCGTGGCGGCGGATGTGCCGTTGATCCCGGTGACCAGCCTGGAAACCATGGCGACGCAACAGGGGGCGGATCGCGTGCTGGCTTTGCTCGATGCCCGCATGGGCGAGGTCTATTCCGGACGCTACGAAAAGGAAGGCACAGGCTATGTGCTGCGCGGCGAGATTCGCGTTTCGCCGCCCGCCGACGTCGTCTTGCCGACCGATAATGGCTGGCAGGCCTGCGGCAATGGCTTGTCGGCCTACCCGATGCTGCAGGAACGCATCGTGGCCGCCGGCCTGTCCGGCGAAGCGGCCATTCTGCCGATGGCAGCAACCGTGGCCGCCATCGCCGCCGGCAAGGCCGGGCGCGGCGAAGGCATCGATGCCGCGCTGGCTGCGCCACTGTACGTGCGCGACAAGGTGGCCAAAACAGTGGCCGAACGTTTGAGCGAAGGTGGGCGCGCGTGAACGCCCTGGCCATCCCGGCCGAATTCTTTCCGATGAACGAGCGCGATCTCGATGCGGTGGCTGCGCTGGAAGCTAGCTTGCAGGTCTTTCCGTGGTCGCGCGGCAATTTTGCCGACTCGCTGGAGAGCGGCTACAGCGTCTGGGTTTTGCGCCTGGGCGGCGATTTGATCGGCTTTTCGGTCGTCATGTCGGTGCTCGACGAAGCCCATCTGCTCAATATCGGGGTCTGCAAACGCTACCAGGGGCAGGGCTACGGCGCCCGCCTGCTGCGCCACGCCATGGAATGCGCCCGTCTGGGCGGCGCCGGGAAACTGTTCCTCGAAGTCCGGCCGTCCAACGAGCGGGCAGTCGAGCTTTATCGCCACTTCGGATTTCACCAGATCGCCCTGCGCAAGGGCTATTATCCGGCCGTGGTCGGCCGCGAGGATGCGCTGATTTTTGACAAGGAACTGGCATGAGCTTGAGCCGTGAGCAGATGCTCGTCGAGATGGGGATTTCGCCGATCTGGGTGCTGCGCGACCCCGCGCCTGCCAATGCTGCGGAAGCAGCAGTGCGGCATGAGGAGCCAGTGGCTGCTGCCGCCGCGGCTCCAGTAATGAACGAAACGCCGGTTGAGGCGCCAGTGCGGGTTGCAAGCCCAGTTCCTCCGTCGGCTGCTGCGGATGTCGGCAGTCTCGACTGGCCAGCCCTCGCCAAGCGGGTTGCGGAGTGTCGGCTGTGCACGTTATGCGAGCAGCGCAAGCTGGCCGTGCTCGGCGTCGGCGACACCGCTCCCGACTACCTGTTCATCGGTGAAGGGCCGGGGTCCGAGGAAGATGCTCGCGGCGAGCCTTTCGTCGGCCAGGCCGGCAAGTTGCTGGATAGCATGCTGGCGGCGCTCGATATCGCGCGCGGCAACCGGGTCTATATTGCCAATGCCGTCAAATGCCGGCCGCCCGGCAACCGCACGCCGGAAGCGGCGGAAATGGCCGCCTGCTGGCCTTACCTGGAGCGTCAGATTGCGCTCCTCAAGCCGAAGATCATTGTCTTGCTGGGCAAGGCCGCGGTGCACGCGGTGCTGCACGACGACAAGTCGCTGGCCAGCTTGCGCGGCCAGCGTTTCGAATATGCCGGAATCCCGGTGGTGGTGACCTATCACCCGGCCTACCTGCTGCGCAATTTGCCGGACAAGGCCAAAGCCTGGGAGGATCTGCTGTTCGCCCGGCGCACCTTGCGCGACCAGACGGCCCCCGAGTTGCCGTTCTAAGTCTGTTGCTGGCGAGGCAGGTGGCGCCTGCCTTTACGGTCGAACCGGCTTAGTGGTGGGCCGAATCATCCAGATGCTGGACGTCGTCCTGGATCGCCTGGTTGGCGAAATGGCGCAGGCGGATCATGTACATCAGGCCGCTGACGAAGAGCCCGAACAGGGTGACCACCCAGTAGATGGACAGATCCATCTTGATCATCAGGTAGTACAAACCGGTCATGATCAGGATGGAGATGTTCTCGTTGAAATTCTGCACGGCGATGGAGTGCCCGGCGCCCATCAGGATGTGGCCGCGGTGCTGGAGCAGGGCGTTCATCGGCACCACGAAGAATCCGGACAGGCCGCCGATGATGATCAGCAGGGGCACGGCCAGCCACAGGCTGCTCACGAAATTCATAATCAGGACGATCAGGCCCATGGCGATGCCGAGCGGAATGACGCGGACCGACTTGCGCAGGGTGATGAATTTGGCAGCGACGATGGCGCCGACGGCAACACCGACGGCAACGACCCCCTGCAGCATCGACGCCTTGGACAGACCGAGATCGAGTGCCACCTCGGCCCACTTGATCACGATGAACTGCAGGGTCGCCCCGGCGCCCCAGAACAGCGTGGTGACGGCCAGCGAAATCTGGCCGAGCTTGTCGCGCCAGAGCAGGGCCAGGCAGTGGTTGAATTCGTGGATCAGGTACCACGGGTTCTTCTTCAGCTGCTTGTGGTCGACGCCGGTGTCGGGAACGTACATATTGAACAGGGCGGCCACGATGTAGAGCAGGGCCACCACCGACAAGGCCATTTCGCCGACGGTGTCGATGCCGGTATCGAACAGCGGAAAATCGAATGACAGCAGGTGTTCGGCAATGTCCGGACGTATCAGCATGCCGCCGATCAGGACGCCGAGGATGATGGCGCCGACGGTCAGGCCTTCGATCCAGCCATTGGCGACGACGAGCAGGCGATGCGGCAGGTATTCGGTCAGGATGCCGTACTTGGCCGGCGAGTAGCAGGCGGCGCCGAGGCCGACGACGGCATAGGCGGCCAGCGGGTGCGAGCCGACGAACATCATGGCGCAGCCGATGATCTTGATCGTGTTGCTGATCAGCATGACCCGGCCCTTGGGCATCGAGTCGGCAAAGGCGCCGACGAAGGCGGCGAGGACGACGTAGGAAACGGTGAAGAAGGTTTTGAGCAGCGGTTCGTATTCGGCCGGTGCGTGCATCTCGCGCAGGGCCGCGATGGCAGCGATGAGCAGGGCGTTGTCGGCGAGCGCGGAAAAAAACTGCGCAGCCATGATGATGTAGAAGCCTAACGGCACGAAATATCTGTCTCTTATATAACTTTGGGCGAGGTTTATACCACGCTCAGGATTCGGCGCAAGGCTTGCGCGGTTTGTGGTCTTGTGCATGCCTCGGCAGCCCCGTCGAAAACGACGAGTGTGTGTCGACTCGGTTACGCCGTGATGACTCGCAAAGCCGCTCTGCTGTGGGCATTTTTTTCATCAGAGGTGGGCTCCGGGCGCCCGGAAAGACGTTGGAATGTGATGAAATATCGTCCGCACACCATACGGGAGAATCATCATGGCTGATCGGCGTTTGCAGGTGTTTCATGCCGTAGCCAAACACCTGAGTTTTACGCGGGCCGCCGACGCCTTGTTCATGACCCAGCCGGCCGTCACCTTCCAGATCAAACAGCTGGAGGAACAGTACAGCACGCGCCTGTTCGAGCGCCGGCACGGCAGCATTTCGCTGACCCCGGCTGGCGAGCTGGTGTTGTCCTACGCCGAAAGAGTCCTCGCGCTGACCGACGAGATGGATATCCGGCTTTCCGAAATGACCGGTGAAATGCGTGGCCCGCTGCTGGTCGGGGCCAGTACCACCATCGCCGAGTTCATGCTGCCGAAGGTGCTGGGCGAATTCAACGCGCTTTACCCGCAGGTCCGGGCCCGGCTGATCGTCGCCAATTCGGAAAGCATCGAAACCCGGGTCGCCGAGCACACCATCGATATCGGTTTGATCGAAGCCCCCGCCAAACTCGGTGGGCTGACCAGCCAGATCTGCTGCGAAGACGAACTGCGGGTCATCTGCGCGCCGGATTACCCGTTGGCCGAGATGAAATCGGTAACGCCCAAGGCCCTTTCCGAATTCGAATTCATTTCGCGCGAACCGGGTTCGGGAACCCGCGAGATCACCGATGCCTATTTTCGTAGCCACAACGTCGCGCCGGACAGCCTCAAGATGCAAATGGAGCTGGGCAGTCCCGAAGCGCTGAAAGGCGTGGTGTCTACCGGCCTGGGCTTCGCCATCGTGTCGCGGGCCGTGGTCGAGAAGGAGTTGCAACTCGGTGAGCTGGTTTCCATCCCGCTCAAGCCGCCGCTGACGCGCAGCCTCTATCTGGTCTTCCCGCAAGACCGCTTCCAGTCGCGCTTGAGCGCGACCTTCATCGAGTTTGCCAAGAGCAAGTTGAAAGAAATGGGTTTATGAAGACTTCACGCCCCATCCGTGTGCGCATCGCACCGGCGGCGATCCGCAACAACTACCGGCTGGCCAAACAACACGCTCCCAATTCCCGCGCCTGGGCTGTCATCAAGGCCAATGCCTATGGCCACGGACAATGGCGCGCCATCGATGCCTTGCGCGACGAGGCCGATGGCTTCGCCGTACTCGAGTGTGAAAACGCCGTCGCCTTGCGCGAAGCGGGGGTGATGCAGCCCATCCTGCTGCTCGAAGGAATCTTCAGTGCCCGCGATGTGCGGGCCGTCGTCGAACATCGCTTGACCACGGTCATCCATTGTCCGGAGCAACTCGAATTGCTGGTGCGCAGCGGCCCGTTTGCGGCGTCAGTCTCGGTCTGCCTGAAGCTGAATACCGGCATGAACCGCCTGGGCTTTACGGCGGCAAGCCTGCCCAATGCGCTGGATGCCTTGCGCCAGTTGCCGGTTGATATCACCTTGATGACCCACTTTGCCGAAGCCGACGGCGAGCGGGGCGTGGACTGGCAAATGGAGCGTTTCCGCGCCATGGCCGGCGACTGGAAGGGGCCGGTCAGCCTCGGCAATTCGGCCGCCATCCTGCGCCATTCCGGCGCGCATGGAGACTGGGTGCGGCCCGGCATCATGCTCTACGGCGCCAGTCCGTTTGTCGACCAGAGTGCAGAGGAACTCGGGCTGCAGTCGGCCATGACGCTGGAGAGTGCCATCATCGGCGTGCAGGAAGTAGCGGCCGGCGAGCGGGTGGGCTATGGCGGCACCTTTACCGCCGAGAGGGCTATGCGCATCGGCGTCGTGGCCTGCGGCTATGCCGACGGCTACCCGCGCCACGCGCCGACCGGTACGCCGATTGCCGTGTTGGGACGCCGCACGCGCACCGTCGGGCGGGTCTCGATGGATATGCTGGCTTGCGATCTGACCGATATCCCCGAGGCCGGTATCGGCGCGCCGGTGACGCTGTGGGGGAACGGCCTAGCCGGCAAGGTTCCAGCCGACGAGGTCGCGGCGGCAGCGGGCACTATTGCCTACGAACTGTTCTGTGCCGTGGCGCCGCGGGTGCCCGTCGTGCTCGACGATACTGCCGTCGAGGGCGGGCGCTGAATGGCCAAGGTAAAGACCATCTACACGTGCACCGAATGCGGTGCGACCAGTCCAAAATGGCAGGGGCAGTGCCCCGGCTGCAACGACTGGAATACCCTGGTCGAGACGGTGGCGGAAAAGGCGCCGACCAATAGCCGTTTCGAATCGCTGGCCCCGGCCGCCAAATTGCAGAACCTGTCGGAAATCGAGGCACGCGAAGCCGAGCGCATTCCGACCGGAATCGCCGAATTCGACCGGGCGCTGGGCGGCGGTCTGGTGACCGGTGGCGTCGTGCTGATCGGGGGCGATCCGGGCATCGGCAAGAGCACCTTGCTGTTGCAGGCGCTGGCACACCTCTCCACCGGGCACAAGGTGCTCTATGTCAGCGGCGAGGAATCGGGCGAGCAGGTCGCGTTGCGCGCCCGTCGGTTGGGGCTCGACACCCGGCGTCTGCAACTGATGGCCGAAATCAATCTGGAACGCATCCTGGCCACCCTGCAGGCGGAAAGGCCGGTGGTGGCGGTGATCGACTCGATCCAGACCCTGTGGTCGGATCAGCTTTCCAGCGCTCCGGGATCGGTGGCCCAGGTACGCGAATGCGCGGCGCAGCTGACGCGGCTGGCCAAGCAGGTCGGCATCACGGTCATTCTGGTCGGCCACGTGACGAAGGAGGGCGCCCTGGCCGGGCCGCGCGTGCTCGAACACATCGTCGACACCGTGCTGTACTTCGAGGGCGACACGCATTCCAGCTTCCGTCTGGTACGGGCCTTCAAGAACCGCTTCGGCGCGGTCAATGAACTCGGCGTGTTCGCGATGACCGAAACCGGGCTGAAGGGGGTCAGCAATCCGTCGGCGCTGTTCCTGTCGCAGCACGGTCAGGACGTTCCTGGCTCCTGCGTCATGGTCACCCAGGAGGGAACGCGGCCCCTGTTGGTCGAAATCCAGGCCCTGGTCGATACCGCCCACGGCAATCCCCGGCGCCTGACGGTCGGTCTCGAGGCGCAACGCCTGGCCATGTTGCTGGCCGTGCTGCATCGCCACGCCGGCATCGTCTGCTTCGATCAGGATGTCTTTGTCAATGCTGTCGGTGGCGTCAAGATCACCGAGCCTGCGGCCGATTTGGCAGTGCTTCTGTCGATTGCGTCGTCATTAAAAAACAAGGCGTTGCCAACGAAACTTATTGTATTTGGTGAAGTTGGCTTGGCCGGGGAAATTCGCCCGGCGCCGCGCGGACAGGAGCGACTCAAGGAGGCAGCCAAGCTGGGGTTCACCCGCGCCCTGATTCCGGAAGCCAATCGGCCGAAGCAGGCGATTCCCGGCATGGAAGTGATCGCCGTGCGCCGGGTCGAGGAGGCGGTGGCGCGGATACGCGAGATGGAATAAGCTGACGGAATAATAAATTCATCATATATGTTCAATCTCTCACGCTATTTCTCGACTGTCAGCTTCATTCTGATCGTGCTCGCCGCCGGGGTTCTCGGCCCGCTGTATCAGACCCTGTCGATGCATCAGATGAAGGGCCTGGCCGAAAGCCGCAATGTGGCGATGGCGCAGGTTTTCCAGAACTCCCTGCATGATCCGCTGGAGACCCTGCTCGTTGAATCGGTCGGTCGCAATGCCAGTGCCGTCGACCAATCCGATGACCTGATCAGTATTCAGAAAAGCGCCTTCGGCTTGATGAAGGGGACTTCGGTTATTCAGGTGAAGGTGTACAACCGGCTCGGCAATGTCATCTTTTCGACCGATGCCAGGCAGATCGGCGAAAACAGCCTTAGCAATCCCGGATTCAAGGCGGCGATCAACGGTTCCGTCCTCAGCGAATTGAATCATCGCGATACGATCGATAGCCTCGAGGGTTCGATAGGCAATGCCGACATCCTGGCCAGCTATGTCCCGATACTCGGCAAGGACAAGTCGGTGGAAGGGGTATTCGAGCTGTACCAGAACGTCACTCCTTTCGTCGGCCAGTTGAATAGCAGCATGTGGTGGGTGACGGCCGGCGTCGTTCTGGTCTTCGCGGCACTGTATTTCATGCAGTTCCTGGTCGTGCGCCGGGCGCAGGGCATTCTGGAAGACCAGGAAGGCCGTATCAAGGCGGCCCGCGACACGCTGGAACTGCAGGTCGGCGCACGCACCGAGGAACTGAAGCGAACCAATCAGCAACTCGAAGAAGAAATTTCCGAGCGCCGGCAGGCGCAAAGCAAACTCAATTACCTGGCCTATCACGATCCCTTGACCGGGCTCGCCAACCGCCGCTGCTTCATCGAGCGGCTCGACGAAAGCCTGCGCGAAACGGCCAAGCGCGACGAGCGGCTGGCCGTGCTGTTCATCGATCTCGACCAGTTCAAGCAGGTCAACGATTCGCTCGGTCACGGCGTCGGCGACGAATTGCTGGTCGCGGTGTCGTCGCGCCTGTCGGAGCATGTGCGCCTGATCGACATGCTAGCCCGCTTGGGCGGCGACGAATTCATCTGCCTGATGGAAGCGGTGCGCGAGGAGGACGAAGTCGAGGTGCTGGCCGGGGAGATCATTGCCGCCTTCGAACAGCCGTTCAAGATCGGCGACCACGAACTGTTCCTGACCGCTTCGGTCGGCATCAGCCTGTTCCCCGGCGATGGCGGCAGCGACAGCGTGCTCGATCTGATGCGCAATGCCGATTCGGCCATGTATCGCGCCAAGTCGCTCGGGCGGGGCAATTACCATTTTTATACCCCGGAAATGACCGTCCAGGCCCAGGAACGCATCCAGATGGAAAACCTGCTGCGGCGGGCGCTGGAAAATGACGAATTCCGCGTGCACCTGCAGCCGCAAGTCGATACCCGGAGCGGGCAACTGGTCGGCGCCGAGGCGCTGGTGCGCTGGGAAAGTCCGGAACTGGGCCAGGTCATGCCGACGCGTTTCATTCCGGTGGCCGAGGATTCGGGCCTGATCGTCGGACTCGGCAACTGGGTGTTGCGCGAAACCTGCCGCCAGTTCATGAAGTGGCAGAAGAGCGGCTTCGCCTTGCCGCAAGTGTCGGTCAATTTGTCGGTCAGGCAACTGGAACGACCCGAGTTCATCGACGTGCTCAATCAGATCCTGCACGAAACCGGCATGGATCCGACCTGTCTGAAGCTGGAGCTGACCGAATCGGTGGTCATGGCTTTCGGTGATGCCTGCGCCTTGCTCGAAAAGCTGCGCGACCTGGGCATCAGCCTGGCCCTCGACGATTTCGGCACCGGCTATTCGTCGCTGAGCTACCTGAAGATGCTGCCCGTCCAGCAACTGAAGATCGATCGCTCCTTCGTCGAGGGTATCGGTCGCAATACAGGTGACGAGGCGATTATCCGGACCATCATGGAACTGGCACGCAGCATGGATTTCGAAGTGGTAGCCGAAGGTGTGGAAACCGCCGAACAGGCGAGCTTTCTCGCCGGCCTCGGTTGCCAGCAGTTGCAGGGTCACCTGCACGGGCGGGCGGTCGATCCGGCCGAATTCCGCGCCCGCTGGTCGATACCGGAATGATTGCCGCTTTCTCCTGGCGGCTGTTGGGCCGGGAGTTGCGTTCCGGGGAATTGCGCCTGCTTTTCGCGGCACTGGTGGTCGCCGTCGCCGCGGTGACCGCGGTCGGCTTCTTCGGCGACCGGGTACGCCAGGGGCTGCAGCGCGAAGCCCAGCAAATGATGGGCGGCGATCTGATCGTCACGTCCGATCATCCGCTGCCCGATCGCTATCGCGACGAAGCGCTGCGCCACAACCTGATCGCCGCCGAAACCATGCTTTTTCCCAGCATGGTGATAGCTGCCGGGCAGGCGCAACTGGCCGACATCAAGGCCGTCAGCAGCACTTACCCGTTGCGCGGCAAGCTGGGGTCCAGTGCGCGCCCCGGCGAGGCGGACCGGACGACGGACAAGGGGCCGACTCCCGGCAGCGTTTGGCCCGACGAGCGCCTGGCTTCGGCCCTCGACCTGGCGGCCGGCGGCAGCGTCGCGGTTGGCAACCTGAACCTGCGGGCAGAGGCGGTCCTGACTCGTGAGCCGGACCGCGGGATCAATTTCTTCAGCCTGGCGCCGCGCCTGATGATGAATCTCGACGATATCGAAGCCACGGGCCTTGTTCAGGTCGGCGCCCGCATTCGCTACAACCTGTTGCTGGCCGGCAACGACAGCGACGTCAAGGCCTACCGGAAATGGCTGGACAAGCAACTGGCCCGAGGCGAGCGCCTGGAAGATGCGACCAACGCCCGCCCCGAGATACGCAGCGTGCTGGACCGGGCCGAGCGCTTCCTCGGCCTGTCCACCTTGCTGACCGTGATCCTGTCGGCGGTGGCCGCGGCCATGGCGGCGCGCCGCTACATGCAGCGCCATCTCGATGCCTGCGCCGTCATGCGCTGCCTGGGCATGACGCATGGCCGGCTGCTGCGTTTCCACGCGGCGCTTTTCCTGTGGCTGGCGCTGCTCGCCGGCATCGTCGGCAGTATCGTCGGCTTTGCCGCCCATTTCGTTCTCATGCGCTGGCTGGTCGAATTGCTGGGCCTCGACTTGCCGCCGGCCGGCTGGTTGCCGCTGGCGGCGGGGTTTGGTGTCGCCGGCGTGCTGCTGTTCGGCTTCGCCTTTCCACCCTTGCTCCAGTTGGCCCGCGTGCCGACCTTGCGCGTCTTGCGCCGCGAGCTTGGCCCGCCGCGGCCCTTCCTGCTCGGCGGCTACCTGTTCGGCTTGCTGCTGCTGTGCGGGCTGATAGTCGGCGTGGCCGGCGACCTGCGCCTCGGATTGCTCGCCGTCGCCGGTTTTGGCGGGGCGTTGGCGGGCTTCTGGCTGGTCGCCCGGCTGTTCATCGCCGCCGTGTCGCGCTGGCGGGGCGGTGCCGGTTTCAGTTGGCGGCAGGGGCTGGCCAGCTTGAGCCGCCATGCCGGGGCGGGCGCCATCCAGATCGTCGCCTTGTCGATCGGCCTGATGGCCATGCTCCTGCTCACCGTCGTGCGCGGCGACTTGCTGACCACCTGGCAGAATTCGATACCGAGCAATGCGCCGAACCGCTTCATCATCAACATCCAGCCCGACCAGCGGACGGCCCTGGCCGATGAATTGCAGAAGCTTGGCATCACGGCGGAACTGTTGCCGATGGTCCGCGCCCGCTTGGTGCAGATCGACGGCCGTGCCGTCAGTGCCGCCAGCTACCCGGAAGACGAACGGGCGCAGCGCCTGATCGAGCGGGAGTTCAACCTGTCCTGGCGCGCCGCCATGCCGGAAGGCAACCGCATCGCCGCCGGGCAATGGTTCGCGCCGGAGCAGGCCGGGCAGGGGCTGGCCTCGGTCGAGGACGGGCTGGCCAAAAACCTGGGCATCAAGATGGGAGACGAACTGGTCTTCGTCGTCGCCGGTATCGAGAAAAGACTGCGCGTCACCAACCTGCGCAAGCTGGACTGGGATTCGATGCGGGTCAATTTTTTCGTTCTGGCGCCGCCCGGCGTCATCGACGACGCGCCAGCCAGCTACATCACCAGTTTCCATCTGCCGGCCGACAGTGCAGCCGCCGCCTCGGAACTGGTCAAGCGCTTTCCCAACCTGACGCTGATCGATGTCGAAGCCATGGTTCGCCAACTGCAGACCGTTGTCGGGCAGGTGGCGGGGGCCGTCCAGTTCGTTTTCATCTTTACCTTGCTGGCCGGCGCCATCGTGCTCTATTCGGCCTTGCTGACGGCCTTTGACGAGCGGCGTTACGAACTGGCGGTGATGCGGGCGCTCGGCGCTCAACGCCGGCAGTTGGGCGTGGCGCTACAGGTCGAACTAACCATCGTCGGCGCGCTGGCCGGCATGTTCGCAGCCGCGGGCGCCTTGCTGCTCGGTACCATTGTCAGCCGACAGGTCTTTCAACTCGATCTCGACTACAGCCTCTGGCTGCTGCCGGTTTCGACCCTGGGCGGTGCGGTGCTGTCGGTGGCCATCGGTTGGCTGGGCATCCGCCGCCTGCTGGCGACGCCACCCTTGCTGGCCCTGCGCCAGGGCGCCTGATACGCCGGCGGTGTCGGAAGCCAACGAGAAGCGTCGCGAACTCTTTGCTTACAAAGTGGTCTATGCGGCCGCATCCGGCCACATTCGGAAAGCCGGTCCGATTTGCACTGGAGGTCCGAATGCCTGGCTGCGGCGGGTATGCCGTGCCCGTCGTTCCACTCAGGTAAAATAGCGTATGAGTTCAAATCAGTTGATCAACAGCCAATCGGCGCGCCCGCTTTTTGGCTATCGCAAGTTCTGGGCGCACCGTTTCGGGCCGGCGCCTTTCCTGCCCATGTCACGCAGCGAAATGGACGCCCTGGGCTGGGATTCCTGCGACATCATCCTGATCACCGGCGACGCCTATATCGACCACCCGAGTTTCGGCATGGCGTTGATCGGGCGGCTGCTCGAAGCGCAGGGTTTTCGCGTCGGCATCATCAGCCAGCCAGACTGGCATTCGGCGGCTGCCTTCCAAAAGCTTGGCAAACCGAACCTGTTCTTCGGCGTTACCGCCGGCAACATGGATTCGATGATCAACCGCTACACGGCTGACCGCAAGATCCGCTCCGACGACGCCTACACGCCGAACGCCGAGCCGAACAGGCGTCCGGACCGCGCCGTCACCGTCTATGCCCAGCGCTGCCGCGAAGCCTTCTCCGGCGTGCCGGTAGTGATCGGTTCGATCGAAGCCAGCCTGCGCCGCATCGCCCATTTCGACTACTGGTCGGACAAAGTGCGCCGGTCGGTGCTGCCTGATTCCAAGGCCGATCTACTGGTGTTCGGCAACGCCGAACGGGCCATCGTCGAGATTGCGCACCGCCTGGCCAAGGGCGAGAAGATCGCCGACATCCGCGACCTGCGCGGTACCGCCTTCATGGTGCCGACCGGCTGGCTGCCGTCCGAAGAATGGGGCGAAATGGACTCGACCGAAGTCGATACGCCGGGGCCGCTGGTCAAGCATGGCGATCCCTATGCCATGGAAGACAGCAAGCAGGCTAGCGGCTGCGCGACGCCTGCGGCCGCCGCCGATGGCGCCCAGCCGATCCGCCTGCTGTCGCGCGAGCAGCGTCTGGCCGTGCGCCGCGACAAGCGCGCCCATACCGTCGTCCGCCTGCCTTCCTACGAACAGGTGGTGAGCGACCCGGTGCTCTACGCCCATGCCTCGCGCACTTTCCACCTCGAATCCAACCCGGGCAATGCCCGTGCCCTGCGCCAAGCGCACGGCGAGCGCGACGTCTGGCTCAATCCGCCGCCTTTCCCGCTGAGCACCGAGGAAATCGACGGCGTCTATGAGGCGCCCTACGCCCGGCGGCCGCATCCGAGCTACGGCGAGGCCAAGATTCCGGCCTGGGAGATGATCCGCTTCTCGGTCAACATCATGCGCGGCTGCTTCGGCGGCTGTACTTTCTGTTCGATTACGGAGCACGAGGGGCGCATCATCCAGAGCCGCTCAGAAGATTCGATCATTCGCGAAATCGAGGAAATGCGCGACAAGACGCCGGGTTTCACCGGTACCGTCTCGGACCTGGGTGGCCCGACCGCCAACATGTACCACCTCAAGTGCAAGGACGAGAAGATCGAATCGGCCTGCCGCCGGCTGTCCTGCGTCTATCCGGACATCTGCGAGAACATGAACACCGACCACTCGCAGCTGATCTCGCTGTACCGGCGCGCGCGGGCGATCAAGGGTGTGAAGCGCATCACCATCGGCTCCGGCCTGCGCTATGACCTGGCCGTGCGCTCGCCCGAGTACATCAAGGAACTGGTCACCCACCACGTCGGCGGCTACCTGAAGATCGCGCCGGAGCACACCGAGGAGGGCGTGCTGTCGAAGATGATGAAGCCCGGTATCGGCACCTACGACCGCTTCAAGCAGCTGTTCGAACGCTTCTCGCGCGAGGCCGGCAAGGAGCAGTACCTGATTCCGTACTTCATCGCCGCCCACCCCGGCACGCAGGACGAGGACATGCTGAACCTGGCGCTGTGGCTGAAGAAGAACAACTTCCGCCTCGATCAGGTGCAGGCCTTTGTACCGACGCCGATGGCGCTGGCAACGACGATGTACCACACCGAGCGCAATCCGCTGAAGAAGCTGCACCGCGAGGGCAGCGAAGTCGTCGGTTCGGTGCGCAGCGGCACGCAGCGCAAGTTGCACAAGGCATTCCTGCGCTACCATGATCCGGAAAATTGGCCTTTGCTGCGCGAAGCCCTCAAGAAAATGGGGCGTGCCGACCTGATCGGCAATGGCAAGAAGCAGCTCATTCCGGCCTGGCAACCGGCCGGTACCGGGCTGAAGGCAGCGGCCATGGTGTCCCGACAGGCGAAGGAGGGGCAGAATGCCCGCCCAGCGGCAACTGGCCGCCCGCTACGCGCGGGCGCCGCGCCGCAACGAACCTGCGCCAGGTCCGCCGCGCGCAATGCTGGCAATAGTTTTGGCAAACCGGGCAGTGCGCCACGCAAGAAACGCACGCCTTGAATATCAGGGAGAGCAACATGGAACAAAACACTACGACCACGACCTACGAGAAGATCGGCGGCGAAGCGACCGTCGGCAAGCTGTGCGACCGCTTCTACGAACTGATGAACACCGTTCCGCAGTTCACCGAATTGCGCGCCATGCATCCGGAAGACCTGCAAGGTTCGCGCGACAAGCTGTTCATGTTCCTGTCCGGCTGGATGGGCGGCCCCGACCTTTTTGTCGAAAAATTTGGCCACCCGCGCCTGCGTGGCCGCCATATGCCTTTCGCCATCGGCATTCAGGAGCGTGACCAATGGGTCGCCTGCATGGCGCTGGCCATGGAGGATGTCGGCCTTAGCGAAGACATCCGCAAGGTCTTGCTGCACAATTTCTTCAATACGGCCGATTTCATGCGCAACAAGGAAGGCTAAGCCACCGTTTCAGGCGAGCAGTTCGCCGACGCGCTGGCGCAGGGTGGGCAATACTTCCTGGGCAAACCACGGGTTGCGCTTCAGCCAGAGGTTGTTGCGCGGGCTGGGGTGGGGCAGCGGCAGGATGGTCGGCCAGGTGTCCCGCCAGTTGCGTACTGCCTCAGTCAGCGATTCCTTGCCGGGCAGATGATAGGCCATCGCATATTGGCCGATGACGAGCGTCAGTTCGATGCGTTCCAGTTTGGCCAGCAGGGGCTGCCGCCAAGTGGCGGCGCACTCCGAGCGTGGCGGCAGGTCGCCGGAGCGGCCGGTGCCAGGGTAGCAGAACCCCATCGGCAGGATGGCGAAGCAAGCCGGATCGTAGAAGGCGTCACGCGAAACGCCCAGCCAGTCGCGCAGGCGGTCGCCGCTGGCATCGTCGAACGGGATACCCGAGGCATGCACCTTGCGGCCCGGTGCCTGGCCGGCGATCAGTATCCGGGCGCTAGAGCCCATCTGCAAAACAGGATGCGGCCCGAGCGGCAGGTGCTCGGCGCAGCACTGGCAACGGCGGATTTCCTTGAGCAGGGCGGGTAGGGTGGGCATCGGTTCGGCTGTCTTGCGGCCACAGTTTAGCGTGCTTTGCTGCCCGGCAGTCTGCCGCAATCCATCACTGTAACAGTAAAGAAATTTGCCGGAGCGTGCTGCGGCGCAGCATGGGGTGGTAGAATCACGCCTTTGATTTTTCAGGCTGTTCCCACCCATGTCCGCTCGTCCGATTCGCAACATCGCCATCATCGCCCACGTTGACCACGGCAAGACCACGCTGGTTGACCAACTTCTCCGCCAGTCCGGTACTTTCGCCGCTCACCAGCAACTGGTCGAGTGCGTCATGGATTCTAACGACCTGGAAAAGGAACGTGGCATCACGATCCTGTCCAAGAACACCGCGGTCGAGTACGAAGGCATCCACATCAACATCGTCGACACCCCGGGCCACGCGGACTTCGGCGGTGAAGTCGAGCGCGTGCTGGGCATGGTCGATGGCGTGGTGCTCCTGGTCGATGCCGCCGAAGGCCCGATGCCGCAGACCCGTTTCGTGACCAAGAAGGCACTGGCCCAGGGCCTGCGCCCGATCGTTCTGGTCAACAAGGTAGACCGCGATGGCGCCGATCCGGACAACGCCGTCAACCTGACTTTCGACCTCTTCGACAAGCTGGGCGCTACCGACGAGCAACTCGATTTCCCGATCGTTTACGCTTCCGGCCTGAATGGTTGGTCGGCGATGGAACTCGACCATCCGCGCGAAAACATGAAGCCGCTGTTCGACACCATCCTGCGCCATGTTCCGGCCCCGGATGCCGACGTCGAGGCCCCGCTGCAGCTGCAGATCTCCGCGCTGGACTATTCCTCCTACGTCGGCCGCATCGGCGTCGGCAAGATCATCCGCGGCCGCGTCAAGACCGGTCAGAACGTGATGGTCATGTTCGGTACCGAGGAAGAGGCCGCCGAACACGACCGTTCCCCGATCAAGGCCAAGATCGGCCAGGTGTTCGGCTACAAGGGCCTGAACAAGGTGGAAATGGCCGAAGGCCAAGCTGGCGACATCGTCCAGATCACCGGTATCGAAGACCTCGTGCTGGGCTGCACCGTGACCGATCCGGACCAGCCGGAAGCCCTGCCGCTGCTGAAGATCGACGAACCGACCCTGTCCATGCAGTTCATGGTCAACACCAGCCCGCTGGCCGGCACCGAAGGCAAGTTCGTCACCAGCCGCCAGATTCGTGACCGCCTGCACAAGGAACTGCTGACCAACATGGCGCTGCGTGTCCATGACACCCCGAACGGCGACGTGTTCGACGTGGCCGGCCGTGGCGAACTGCACCTTGGCATCCTGCTCGAAAACATGCGCCGCGAGGGCTACGAGCTGGCCGTCGGCCGTCCGCGCGTCGTCAAGAAGATCATCGACGGCGTTGAGTGCGAACCGTACGAGCAGCTGACCGTCGACGTCGAAGAAGACACCCAGGGCGGCGTCATGGAAAGCCTCGGCCTGCGCAAGGGCGAGTTGCAGGACATGGTGCCGGACGGTCGCGGTCGCGTCCGTATCGAGTACCGCATTCCGGCCCGTGGCCTGATCGGCTTCCAGGGCGAATTCATGAACCTAACGCGTGGCAACGGCCTGATGAGCCACGTTTTCGACGACTACGCCCCGGTCAAGGAAGGCAATGTCGCCGAGCGTCGCAACGGCGTGCTGATCTCCCAGGACAACGGCGAAGCCGTCGCCTACGCGCTGTGGAAGCTGCAGGACCGCGGTCGCATGTTCGTCAGCCCGGGCGAGAAGCTGTACGAAGGCATGATCATCGGTATCCACAGCCGCGAAAACGACCTCGTCGTGAACCCGATCAAGGGCAAGCAGCTGACCAACGTCCGTGCTTCCGGTACCGACGAAGCCGTCCGCCTGGTGCCGCCGGTCCAGCTCAGCCTGGAATCTGCCGTGGAATTCATCGACGAAGACGAACTGGTCGAACTGACCCCGAAGTCGATTCGTCTGCGCAAGCGTTACCTGACCGAAATCGAGCGCAAGCGCGCGGTACGTGGTCTGTAAGCGAGTGCGACGCTGCTGCCAGGTCGTCGAACCTGGCGGTGAATAAAAAAGGCGATCCATCAGGTCGCCTTTTTTGTTGGGGGATTTCGTTTTTTGTTGCGCTGCGCCGGTTAATCGGCGATCGGGCAAGCGATATCGGCCGGTGCCGGGTCCTTGCCGGGCCGCGAGCGGCTCAGGAATTTCTCGGCAAATTCGCCGGCCGGTAGCGGCCGGCCGATCAGGTAGCCCTGGATCACGTCGCAGCCCAGTGCTTCCAGTTCGCGGCGCTGAGGCTGCGTTTCGACACCTTCGGCAACGACTTCCAGCGACAGGCTCTTGGCCATGGCCATGATGGCCCGAACCATGGGCTCGCTGCTCGAGGTGGGTTCGTCGAGGACCAAGTCCTTGATGAAGGACTTGTCTATCTTCAGCGTGCCGATCGGCAGGCGCTGCAGGTAGGAAAGCGACGAATAGCCGGTGCCGAAATCGTCGAGCGCAATCATGACGCCGGCGGCATGCAGGCGGCGCAGTTCTTCGATGCTGGCATTTTCGGCATCGAGCAGCACGGATTCGGTGACCTCGGCCTTGATGGCCGACGTAGGCAGGCCGGCTTGCCGCAGCCGTTCCAGGATGAAGGTCGAAATGGATGAATGCCAGAACTGGCGGGGCGACAGGTTGATCGCGATGGGCGGAACGGCCAGATTCAGTGCGCGCCATTCGAGTATCTGAGCGATGGTTCGCTCGACCACCCATTCGCCAATCTGGATGATCAGGCCGCTGTCCTCGGCGACGGGAATGAAATGATCGGGCGGAATGAATTTCTCGCCGTCGTGCCAGCGAAGCAGCGCTTCGGCGCCGGTCAGCCTGCCGCTCGCTGTCGCGACCTGGGGCTGGAAATAGAGCTGCAGCTGGTTTTTGGCCACTGCGCGGCGCAGCTTCGTTTCCAGCGACATCCGGAAAGTGATGCGCTCGTTCATCACCGGCGTATGCGAACGTATGGCATTGCCGCCCGCCGCCTTGGCTTCGTACATTGCCGTATCGGCATGGCGGAGGAGGGTTTCGCCGTCGCTGGCATCTTCGGGAAACAGGCTGATACCGATACTGGCCGTGGTGAAGAAATCGCTTTCGCCGCCGCTGATCGGCGTGGTCAGGCCTTCCTTGAGCAGCGTTGCGGTGCGCAGGGCGGCATCGGCATCCGCGGCCGGGTTGAGCAGGACGAGGAATTCGTCCCCGCCCTGGCGGAACAGCTGACAACCGGGCGGTAGGTCGTGGAGCAGGCGCTGGGTGACCAGTTGCAGCAACTGGTCGCCGGCGCGATGTCCCAGGGTGTCGTTGATGTTCTTGAAACGGTCGAGGTCGATGAACAGGACCGCCAGCCGGGTGTTCCGCTCGCGCGCCGAGGTAATGGCCGCGTGCAGATGTTCGGCGAACATCAGGCGATTCGGCAGCCCGGTCAGGCTGTCATGCTGGGCAAGAAACTCCAGTTCTTCCTGGTGCGAGCGTCGTTCGGTGATGTCGGTGACCGAGCCGACCATCTGGTAGGCGCGCCCGTCACCGTCGCGGACGGCCAAGCCGCGCGAGGCGATCCAGCGATAATTGCCGTCGCTGGCCAGGACGCGGTATTCGCAGTAGAAATGTTCGGTCTCGCCTTTCAGATGGCGAGAGACGGCACGGTTATAACCGCCGACGTCTTCGGGGTGGACCAGCTTCAGCCAGGCATCGGTATCGGGCAGAAAATCCTCGCGATAGCCCAGGATGTCGAGTAGGCGGGTGCCGACATGCAACGCCTTGGTAATCGGATTCCACTCCCAGAATCCATCGTGGGCAGCCAGCATCGCCATATCGTAGGCGCGGCGCACGGATTGAAAGGCACGGCGATCCAGGTACACACAAACGGCAACACCGAGCAGGGCGGCAATCAGGAGCAGGGCCGAAATGATTCCCGGCGCGTACAGGTAGCCGGCAAAGCCGGCAAACAGGCCGATGATCAGCCCGGCGGTCAGTGCTGCACTCAGTGGCGATGAAGCGAAGCGGCGGTGTTGCAGCGAAGATGACCGGGTGAGCCTGGCAAAACCAAGACGCGGCACGCCGGCCTATCCCCCAGTCATCGACATGAAGCGAACGACTTGCGGCGAGTTCATCTGATGGGTGAAATCATGCCCGTAAGGCTTGATGCCCATGCTATCGACGATGACCTGGCGCACCGCATCGTCGTCGCCGGAACGGAGGGCGGGGAGCAGTTGGCTCGCATCGTTCTGACCAAGGCAGGGGTAAAGCTCGCCTTTGGCGGTAATCCGCACCCGGTTGCAGGTGTCGCAGAAATTATGGCTGTGCGGGGAGATGAAGCCGATGCGCGACTCGCTGCCCGGAATCCGCCAGTAACGCGCCGGTCCGCCCGAGTTTTCCGTGGAAGGGATCAGCTCGAAATGTTCGGACAGGACGGTCCGCGTTTCTTCGGACGAGATGAAGGTGGTGTTGCGCCCGTGAATGTCGCCGAGCGGCATTTCCTCGATGAAGGAAATGTCGAGTTCATTGGCTACGGCAAAGCGGACCAGGTCGACGAATTCGTCATCATTCCCGTCGCGCATCATGACGGTGTTGAGTTTGGTGCGCTGGAAACCCGCCACCCGCGCCGCCTCGATACCGTGCAATACCTTGTTCAGGTCGCCGATGCGGGTGATCTTCTTGAAACGATCAGGGCGCAAGGTATCCAGACTGATATTGATGCGCTTTACGCCGGCTGCCCGCAAGGGCTGGGCGAAGCGATCCAGTTGCGAGCCGTTGGTGGTCAGGACCAGGTTTTCCAAGCCGGGCAGGGCGCCCAGGCGCTCGATCAGCCACATCACATCCTTGCGCACCAGCGGCTCGCCGCCGGTAATGCGCAACTTGGTGACGCCCAGGCCGACAAAAACGGATGCGACGCGCAGGCACTCTTCCAGGCTCATCACTTCGTGGCGCGGCAGGAAGGTCATTTCCTCGGCCATGCAGTAGGTGCAGCGGAAATCGCAGCGGTCGGTGATGGACAGGCGCACGTAAGTGATACGCCGCCCATACTTGTCGAGAAGAGTGCCATCGCGATGCGCCATCGCGGGCGAACCGATCGTGGGCTTGAAGTCGGTCAGTCCGGCAGGGGTATTCTCTGGCCTGAGTGTTTCGTTGTGCATGGCGGACGTAGCTCGGTTATCCCGCAGGTTGCAAATGGTCTCTGGAGGCCGATTATCAATTCGCGATATCTCTCTAGGCAAGTAGAGAGATCAAAAAAGGAAAAGTTCTTCACACTTTGCAGTTTTTATCGGCAAGCCCTCGGCCGAGGCGGCGCGCCGCGCCGTCAGCCGGAAAAACCGGCGCGGCCATGCCGAAAGCCACCGGTTTTTCCAGTTCATGAAAAGGGTGTTTTTCCGGCCGGAAAATTGCAATTGGATACAAGCCGTTATCCGAAGGTGATGTAATCCGGATGGATAACTGGCAGACTGCGATCTGCGAACGGCTTTAAAAAGCAAAAAGCCATCGCGAACGATGGCTTTTTGCTTGAATCTTTGGCTCGCCAACTCGGATAGATCTGAGAACTGGCAAGTAGAGTTCTTCATCCTGTAGAGCGCGTCCAAGCTGATGAAAGAGGACACAGGATGGAAGTCTTATTCGTACTCTGAGTGCCCCGCCAATCAAGAACTTCCAGAAACAGGGGGCAGTAATCATCTATTTGTCAGCGCCCCCAAAATTAATTCGGTTGCGGCACTAGGTTAGCCTTTACTGTGACAGGGAATGTCATTGTCGATACAACATTGCCACCCATCAGCAACTGAACTGTGAGTGGAGCTGGCAAGCTGATCATCAGCCCTCCAATTTGAACCATATTCCGTGTTCTAAGAGCACCTTGAAAGTCTATGTCAGCAGGGAAATCACCCAGTATGTTTCCTTCACCTTGTAATATGCGAACGCGTCCATCTACTGTCGGAGTATCGGCTGCATCCCGCTCGACCACCCAAAGGATACTAAAGCTTGGAATTACAAACGGCAGTCCGGGAGCGGAAAACTCTTCATATATCTCAATTGCCGACACTGAATTTGTCGGAGCATCATGAAGAATTCTGTTACAACAAAGAACAAGAGTGGTCCGATGCATTAGTCGCTCACAATAGAAAGCTGATTATTTGAACTAGATATAGTTGGAGTAGCCAAAAGTACCCTGGTGACGCTTGGCGCGCGAACACTATGTTGACTAATGTTAGCCAAACGACCGGATGAGGGAATTGGTTGAGGCATTAGTTGGGGTTTCTGTACCGTTTTCCTCACCTGTACAGATGTAGTCACATCGTATGCTGCTATTTCAGCAAGAAGTTGTGGTCCCCAGTTTATTTTATGTGCATCAACGACCTCAAGTACTTTTTGCCTGCTGCTCGGAGGCAGAAATGAAACAACGCCAAAAATCAAATATGCCTGAGCGCAGCTGTCATTGGAGCTTATTTCATTACCGAAAATTGTCGTCGCGGCAGCAGTGAGTTCTTCAAGGGACACCGATTGCGCAGCTTTTTGAACAGCAGGATCAATACGCAACCGCTTCATTAGATACGAAGGAGTATTTGCAGTGATAGCTGCAAATAGAATGCGTTCAGATTCGTGAATACTTAGTTGTATCGGGTTCATGCTAGACGAATGTATTTCACGTTGAATGTGTAAGGACAATCATTTCCTCGATGGACGAACTCTCGCCCGCTCCCCCACTTGCTGAAAACCATTGGATTCCAGAGGTTCGCAGCACACGGTGGATTTACCACTATACCTGAATGAACCACTTCGTTATTTTCATAGTACAGAATGATGTCCCCTTCAAGTACCTGCGACATCGCAATTTCAATGTAATTGTCATCTGAGAGTATCTTTGTGAGCTCGGTGTAAGAGAAAATGCGGGTTCGTCGTGAAGCAAAAACAAGTCCGTGACAATTGTAGCGCCCGCTCATCGAACCACGTGGCTTTGCAGATAAATGGCGAGCTGCAAACTTGCCATCCCAGTGCTCGTCCTCAGCCGTAACGGCATCATTCTGTTCATTCTCAATAGGGTTACCTTTAGACGTAGCAAGAGGGATTGATTTCCCTTGACCGGGCAGAATGATCACTATCAGTTCTCAGTTGTGGCGCTTTGTATTAAACGGGGGCCTTTTCCCCCGTTCAAGTAACACGGGGGGCTAAAAATACACGGAAAAAGATAGGACGTAAGAATACCCCCTTTGCATTACCACCTCAACGAGACTTCGCTGGTGGAGGTGGTCCGCATGCGCCGCACGCGAGGCGCCGCATGCGAGCCACCACCACCGAAAGCATCGTGTCTTGATCAGCAAGAACAAAAGGGGTTAATCAGTACCTCTTAGCGTGCTAAGATTTATTCCTCGATCTTGCTACAGGACATCACATGAACGTGGATAACGAGCGCTATCAGCGCAACAAAGATCGTCTATTCAACCGAACACTTGAGCAAGAAGCTGAGTTGGTTCGAATAGAACGCGAAGCCATAGCACGCTACGCCGGGGACCTCACAGAACTCGAAGCAGCCCTTGGCGTACTGCGTATCGGCCATCACTTCGGATGGCGGGTTCTGGTACTGATTCATAATAAGCGAACCATTCGAAAATACGAGCAGATCCTCAATATCAACTTTCGTGAATTCTTTCCGGCAGAAGGGCCAAGCCACGAAAGATCGATTGGTTACGGTTGGGCCAAGCAGCTAGGGAACTTCTGGAAGGCTGTTAGCGGTGCAATCAAAATTGAAGATCGCAGGATTATCTCGGACGATTTCAAAGAAGGGGCTTGACGCACCCCTTACCCCTCTTTAGCATAAGCGGTCATGAGTACCGCTTGCCGTCATCTCCTATCTGGCCACGACACCATCGAGTGCGCGTACTACCTTGCGCCGCTTCCTGAGTGTTCGCTCAACTATGAGCAACTGGCCGTCGAGAAAGAAACCCGCCGCCTAGCCAAAATCCGTCGCCCCTTGGCGATCAGGCTCGGCAACGAGGAATTTCTGCTGGCAGCAAACGGCACCAAGAGCGGCTACCCCTTCCTGATCGAGAACGACTGTTTCAGCATCCAGTTCGGGGAGTTCAACAAACCCAATTTCTTCGTCACCTTCCGCAGCTTCGCCTTGTGGCAATTCGGTGCGCTCGCCTTGCATCGGCGCTTTCTGGCTTGGGCCGCTTCGGTTGGTTTCTCCACCTTCCAACCTGAACGCCTGTCACGAGTCGATTTCACCTTCGACTACCAGATCGACGCCATCGATTTCGATGAGGACAGCTTCGTTACCTCATCCACCAAAGACAAGCAGTTCCGCAAAAACCGAAAAGTGCAGACCTTCGGCTTCGGTGAAGGCGATGTTGTGCTGCGGGTCTATAACAAGGTCGATGAGATCACCGAGAAAAGCAGCAAAACGTGGTTCTTCGATCTGTGGGGCTGCACCGAGAATGTTTGGCGTATCGAGTGGCAGATTCGTAAAACGTGGCTGCGTACCTTCGGCATCCAGACCTTCGCCGATCTGACTGAACGCCAGGGCGATCTGCTGCGCGTGCTGGTCAATGACCACACCTCATTACGCATCCCGACCGACGACAGCAACCGCTCCCGTTGGCCGATTCATCCCCTGTGGGCTGACCTGCAAAGCCGGGTCGCCGAGATGGACGGTTTGGGGATCGTCAAGGAACTTGATCCGCTGGCCTTGCTGGAAGAACGCGAAACCCGGATGGCAATCAGCATCTACGGCTATCTCAAGCGGCTCGGCGCGATTCAAGGCATCAAACGCAAAACCCCGGAAATCGGCTTCGAGGAAAGCCTCGCCTTCCTGCAGAAGAAGCTCACCCGGATTCACGATGACTTCGCCTGGGAAAACGATGTGCGCCGCCGTTACGACGAAATGAGGCTAGGACAGTGGTAACGCCGATTCTTCAAATCATCGTTACGCTGACCAACCGGCGGATCAACAAGCTATTGCTCGCCGCAGAAACAGCACTACCACCGGCGCAATTCAATAGCTTCCGAAAACAGTTTCTGAACGAATTCGGGAGCAAATACCGCAAGGATTTGGAACACGAGTTGCGTAAGCAGCTCAAGGAATGGCAAGGATGAAGGAACGGAACGGGCAGGCCAAGACCGCAGGAAAGGAGGTGCCACGATGAGTGCGCGAACAATCCACGATCCCCCGGATTCTGTCCGACGACTTTGTACTCCCAAAACCGTCACATGAGGAAATCGCCTTGATTGCTTCGGTATTCGATGAACTGCTGCTGTTGGTGCAGCGGTTGGACGATAGCGAGGACGATTGAGCAACCAGAGAGCCGCATTCGGCATGCAGACCAAAAAAGCGGGCGGGATGGCCTGTCAAGGCTGGTTCCACCACCGCAGGCTGCCTTGACAGGCCATCCTGCTCGCTTATAACCCTGCAGGCCGGGTGTGGCGGTGTATCCACGGAGGAAGATCATGGCAGTCGCCCTTTATGCTCGGGTATCCACGGTAAAGCAGGCCGAGAAGGATTTATCCATTCCCGACCAGATACGGCAGATGCAGGACTGGTGCGCGGCGCAGGGCTATGCCGTGGCTGAAACCTACATTGAACCCGGCGCATCGGCCACCGATGACCGTCGCCCGGTATTCCAGCAGATGATCGCCGAGGCTACCCAAAAGCCATCACCTTTCGAAGCCATCATCGTGCATAGCCTGTCGCGCTTCTTCCGTGATGCTTTGGAGTTCGCTCTCTATGAGCGCGATCTCAAAAAGGTGGGCGTGCGGCTGATCTCGATCACCCAGCAGACAAGCGATGACCCTTCCGGCGAAATGGCGCGCAAAATCTTCTCCATCTTCGATGAGTACCAGAGCAAGGAAAACGGCAAGCACACTCTGCGGGCGATGAAGGAGAACGCTCGGCAAGGTTACTGGAACGGTTCGCGGCCTCCGTTCGGCTACAAGACAGTCGAGGCGGAAAAGTTCGGCAACAAGGGTAAGCGCAAACAGCGATTGGCCATTGATCAGGCCGAGGCGGGTTTGGTGAAGCGCATCTTCGAGTTGTATCTGAATGGCAAAGGCGATGGCCCGATGGGGGCCAAACAGATTGCCACATATCTGAACGAATCCGGGCGCAAACATCGAGCATCAGCCTGGACGCGTAGCCGAGTGCATGAAGTCCTGTCGAACCGCACCTATATGGGCGAGTTCTATTTCAATCGAATGGAAGACAAGACCAAACGGGCCAAGCCGGAATCGGAGTGGATTCTGCTCAAGGTAGAGCCGATCATCGAGGCCGAACAATTCAATGCGGTACAGGAGCGCAAAGCCTCGCGCAGCTTCGACAAGGTGGCACCAAGCATTATCGGTTCCGATACCTTGCTCACTGGCCTGATCAAATGCGGCTGCTGCAATTCCGGCATGACCACGGCCACCGGGAAAGGTGGGCGCTATCGCTATTACAAGTGTAATACCCGCATCGCCAAGCACATCAACCAATGTAGCAATCCTGCCGTGTCGATGCCGAAGATGGATGCCGCGGTGCTGGATGTGCTGGCCGACAAGCTGTTCACGCCCGAGCGTGTGAAAGAAATTCTCAGCCAACTGCAGAAGCAACTGAGAACCGCCAAGGCGAACGAAGCCGATGGGATCAGCGTTCTACAGGACGAACTCAAAGAACTCGAACAGCGCAGCGAACGGTTATTCGAAGCGGTTGAGAAAGGCATCCTGCCGCTCGATGCTCACTTGCAACAGCGTAGCCATCGGATTCAGGCGAGAAGGCAGGAAGTACTGACACAGATGGCAGGCTACAAGCGCCGCCAGCAAATGCCGGCGATCAAGCCGAAGCAGATTGATCTGTTCTGCCAAGCCTTGCGCATGAAGCTGAAAGAGGGAAAGCCGGGATTTGCCAAACAGTATCTGCGATACTTTGTCAGCGAGATTCGCGTGACCGGCAAGGAGGTCGTAATGACTGGCAGTAATGCAGCCTTGGCTGCGGCCATCGCAGAAACAAAAAAGGGCACCTCTTACGAAGTGCCCAAATCTGTATTGGGTTGGCTCCTCGACCTGGGCTCGAACCAGGGACCTACGGATTAACAGTCCGGCGCTCTACCGACTGAGCTATCGAGGAACAGAGGTGCGCATTATAGGAGTAGAATCCCCGTCAGTCAAGACTTTTGTGCCTTTTTTAGCAAAAACAAGATTCAAATATGGATGCCAATCTCGTTTACGCAAAGACCCCGACCGGCGATGAAGCGGTCCGGCAAAGCACGCGCGTCGTGCAGCGTAATTTGCGCATGGTGCTGGTCCAGGTCGATGGCAAGGTAAGCGTCGGCGAACTGGCTACCAAGATCGGCAATCCGCGATTGGTCGAAGCCGCGCTGCGCGAGCTGGAAGAGGGCGGATACATTGCCCCGCAAGTGGGCGGCACCCCGGTTTGGCAGGACAGCCGGCAGGGGGCCGAAACCGGGCAGCAGTCCGAGCCGCCGCAGCCGATGTCGCAATTTTCGGTTTTTGGTCCGCAGACCGGCGCGCCGAATTCCCAGGTAAGGGCCGGCGCAGCCAGTGGTTTTCCGTCCTTGGGCAAACCGAGTCTTTCGCCCCGCGGCAGGGCTGGTGAAAGCGGTTTCAAACCGTCCATGGCGCCGCAGCCTTATCAGCGGACAGTGCCGGAGCATGTTGCCGGCAATGCTGATGCCGGTCGCTGGCGCTTGCGGCGGCGTCACCTGGCGCTGGGTCTGGGCGGGATCATGCTGTTGGGCGTGGCGATCGCCCTGTTGTATCCCTATGACCGTTTCAAGCCTGCTTTTGAGACATCAGCCAGCCAATACATCGGGGCTCCCGTCAAAATCGGCGCTATCGGGATGGCGTTGCTGCCAATGCCGCACTTCAGGTTGAGTAACCTGTCCATAGGCGCTTCAGGCGAAGGGCGGGTCGCGGAAGTGAGGATCGCGTCGCCGTGGGCCTTGCTGGGCGGCAAACCGCTGCAGATTTCGCGGATCGACGTGACTGGTGTGCAGTTGATGGCCAGCCAGTTGGTGGCCATGCCGTTTTTCAAGGTCGATGGACCTGTGTCCGGCGTGGCCCTGGTCCGCAAGCTGCATTTTGAGCATTCGCGCCTCGTTTTCGGCGAAGGGGCCGAATTCCCCGATATCTACGGTCAACTGGATTTCCAGGCGGATGGAAAACTGGACAAGGCAACGATCGAAAGCGACGACCGTACGATGCTGGTCGAAGCCAGGCCGGGGCCGCTGGGCATTGCGCTGAACATCGAGGGGCGGGCCTGGAAGCCAGCCGGCACGACGGCGCAATTCGCCTCCTTGCAGGCCAAAGGCATTTTGCAGAAGGACAAGCTGCTGGTTCAGAACATCGATACCACCTTCCTGGGCGGCGTTCTGCGCGGCGACTGGCTGCTCGACTGGGGGCACGGTTTGGCCATGGCCGGTGATGCGACGTTGAGCCGGATAGATACGCGCAAGCTGGGTGCCGCATTTGCCCCATCCCTGAAGCTGGAAGGCGAGATGAGCGGTACCGTCAAACTGCGCTCCAGTGCAGCGAATTGGGAAGCGCTGTGGCGCAATGCCGAGGTCGTGCTGAACACGGAAATCACCCGCGGTACGCTATACGGCGTCGATCTGGGCGAAGCGGCCCGGCGCAATGGTGTTTCCGAGGTGCGCGCCGGGGTGACCAAATTCGATCGCCTGCGCTCGACGATCAGCATCAATCCCCGGCAGATCGCATTGAAGGATGTACGCATGGACGCCGGTATGGTCACCGCCGCCGGCCAGTTCGTCGCCGGCCGCGACGGGCAAGTGGACGGCAACATGGCGGTCACGCTGCAAACCTCGGTGGCGAAGATGAACGTGCCGGTTCATGTGTACGGCAGCTTGCCGGACTTGATTGCCGTCGGTCAGCGTTAACGAAGAGTTCCGGCAAGCGGCTCAAAATAGGTTTTGTCGCGAAGGCATAACCAGCTTACCCATGGACGCACGCCTCGGAAGGATCTGGCGCTGGTCGATCGAGCGGGCTGGCTTTGTCCCGCGGAATCGGAACGTGTTACCAAATACGGTGTCAATTTATAAGCGCTTGCGTTGAGCGCATGAGTTGCCAAGGTGGCCATGATGGTTTTCCCCCGTATTCCCAGAGACGTACGAGGTGCCACCAAGTTCGTTAGCCAGGTCGTTCGAGTCCATCCCGTCATGCGTTGGAAATCACCGCTACAGTGACGGCGTGCGAGTCTGGCGAAAATAAGCAAAGGATATTCGACATGAAACTGTCCATGCTTGCAGTGCCACAAACGCGCCTTAGCCGAATTTGGCTCATGGCTCTGCTAATCGCCATGCATTGCTGGCCGGCGGCCGCCGTCGAAATCGACGATGCCGCAAAAAGCAATGTGGTCAGCGGTCAACAGGCCGAGGTTCCGTGGATTAGTGGCGGCATCGGCGACGAAGCCATGACGGAAATGCGTAAAGTGGCGGCGAACTACAATGTACGTTTGATGCTGACCGGGCCGCGCGGCAATTATTTGGCCGGGGTTCCCTTTACGATCAGCCGCCGAGGCCAAACCGTGGTTTCCGGCGTGACCGAAGGGCCGCTTCTATATCTCAAACTGCCGGCAGGCAGCTATCAGGTTGCCGTCGAAACGGATGGGGCGCGGCAAACGCGGAACGTTCGGGTAGCCGCTTCTGGTTCGGCGGCAAACTTGCGCTTCGTCTCACGCAGCGAATAAGGCTTCCTGGCCAGGTCTTTACTGCCGGCGACTAATTTCTGTCGGCGGAGGCCGTCGGCCGGAAAGCAGGCACCAGCCAAACAATGCCAGCCCAAATACGGCATGGGCGGCAAGGGTCGGCCAGTCGCGGCTCACGGCGAACCACGGAAAGACAGCCGTAAAGCCATGCAGGTTGAGGGCATAAATGGCTAGGCCGTACGCGCTTCCGACCACAAGTGCGGGGAGAGCGCCGAGACGGCCGGCGATGAGGGCGGGAACGATGGCGTAAAACACGGACAATCCAAAATGGATCAGCGTGGCGACCATCAAGACTTCCCATTGCGTGGCCAAAGGGGATGCCAGAATGCCGGGCCCCATCGCGATGGCGGCGGTCAGGTGGGCATCGCGCACCAGCGTCGGCAGTAACGGCACGTCGGTCAGCCACCACAGGGCGAGTTGGACGAGCGTGGCCACCGTTCCGGCGAACAGGCCCGCCATCAGGACCATAGCCGGATCTATGCGGCCACCCTGATGCCGGCGCAGGTGATCCGGCGCCGGCGGTTGGTCTTGGGCCATCAGGTCTATGCTTTTCTGGCTGACCAGCGGTGAGCGGAGCAGGGCGGCCAATCCTTCGCCGCCCTGGGTCATCAGCCGGACGTGGTTGCTGATGAAAATCGAACGGGCCAACGGTGCGAGCAGATTCATCCACCACTTGGTGCTGCGTACATGCCATTCGAACCGAACGATGCTGATCGATCCCCGGCGGGAAAAGCGCCAGTGGCCGACGCCTTCGAGATCGCCGGTGGCCCGGCCTTCGATGGCCACCAGTTTCTTGATGCGGGTGGCGTGTATGTCGAAGACGATGAGGTAGGGCAGTCTGCCTCGCCACGAAAAGCGGCAGATGCCGTTGACGCCATCGCCCTCGGTGCTGGCGATGGGTTCCACTTTTTCCGCCCCCGGCCACCACTCCGGCCAGCGCGTCGAGTCGTGGATGGCATTGTAAACCTCGGTCAGCGGGGCATTTATGCGCCAGATGGTCAGCAAGTGATATTCGGCCACAACACCCCCGCGCTGCGTAGTTTGACGGCTAACTGATCGGATCACCCTTGGCCCGGCGAGTCGATTTTTCCAGCTGAACCAGAGTGCTCAGTAATTTCTGGATCATTTGCCGGCTTCGTTCATCGGTAAGACGGCCGTTGTCGTCGAATCGTTCGGTGGCATTGCCGATCATGACTTCTGGTTGAACCACCGCCGGCATTTCCAGTGTAACGAGAATTTTCCGCAGATCGTACTGAGCCCGGGCGGTGCCGAAATTGCCGACGGAAACACCCATGATGGCAGCCGTCTTGCCCTTCCAGGCACTTTGGCCATAGGGGCGCGACGCCCAGTCGATGGCGTTTTTTAAGCCGCCTGGTACCGAATAGTTGTACTCCGGGGTGGCGAAAAGAATCGCATCGGCCGCCAGGATCTTTTGCTTGAATTCGACCACGGCGGGCGGTGGCGACATTTCCTCGTCCTGGTTGAAAACCGGAATGCCGTGCAGATCGATAACGGTCAAATCGACATTTTCGGGTAGCAATTCCAGCGCCGCCTTCATGGCGAAGCCGTTGTAGGAGCTTCGGCGCAGGCTGCCGACAATCCCCAGGATGTTCGTGTTGGCCATTGGATTTCCTCCATTTGTCAGTTGGCGAACGTCGTTGCAAAATTTACTGAGCCGGTTGCTTCTCTTCGTTAGCCTCAAGGTTTACCGTCAGCGTGATCTGGGCATTGAATAGCTTGGACACTGGACATTCGCGCTTGGCGACGTTGGCAACTCTTTCCACTTCGGCCAGCTCGGCGCCGGGAACGGTGGCGAGCAGATCGAGGTGGATGGCCGTGATGGCGAGTGCTCCGTCGATTTTGTCGAGCGTCACGGTGGCCTGGGTCTGGACCCGATCGGGCACCATGCCTTCCTTTTCCAGTTGCGCGGCCAGCGCCATGCAGAAGCAGCCGGCATGGGCGGCGGCGATCAATTCTTCCGGATTGGTCCCGGGGCCTTCCTCGAAGCGCTCCTTGTAGCCGTATTGGGCGCTGTTCAGGATGCCGCTTTGTGTCGAGATATTGCCGGCGCCTTGACGGAGGCCGCCGGTCCAGGCGGCCGATGCGCTGCGTTTCATGGCAAGTCTCCTGGCGGAGTGGCGACAGCCAGTGCTATAACAAAATGACTGGGCAGGGAAGAGGGGTATGATCGCCGGCACATGGGACTTCTCCTTTGGAACAATGTGGATGGCATCATGGTGGCCGCTCCGGGCGCACTTCTCAGTTCGTCAGACCACACTGGCGATCTATGTTGGACCGCCCACTGAACGCCGCTGAAAGAGCGTGTATAGTCGTACGACAGCATCTGGCTGGTCAGCATCGGAGACCGCACATGAATGACGAAATCGAAAATCGTCCGAAACTGCGACGCGGCGCGACAGAAACCGCTTGTCGCCACTGGACCCCGATCACCCTGCCGCTAGCGGAGCATAAGGAGGCCGCCCGGGAAGGCCAGGCGGAGCCTGACACCGCCCCGCGACCGGCAACCGAAAAAACACCGGACTGAGCCGACACAGCGAGGATCAGGAAATGCCGGTAAGCCGTATCCCCCTCACCGCCGATGAACTCGAACGGATGAATGCCTGGTGGCGCGCCGCCAACTACCTGTCGGTGGGGCAGATCTACCTCCGCGACAACCCGCTGCTCAAGACGCCGCTCAGCCGGTCGGACATCAAGCCCCGCCTGCTTGGCCACTGGGGCACGACGCCGGGCCTTAATTTCATCTATGTGCATATGAACCGGGCAATCCGGCAGCACGACCTGAACATGATCTTCATCGCCGGCCCCGGCCACGGCGGTCCGGCCGTGGTGGCCAATACCTGGCTCGAAGGCAGCTACAGCGAGTTGTACCCGGAGGTTACGGCGGACGAAGAGGGCATGCGCCGCCTGTTCCGCCAGTTTTCCGTCCCGGGAGGCGTCCCGAGCCACGCCTCGCCACATACGCCGGGGTCGATACACGAAGGCGGGGAACTGGGCTATGCGCTGTTTCATGCCTATGGTGCGGTGTTCGACAACCGCTATCTGATCGCCTGCTGCGTCGTCGGCGACGGCGAAGCGGAAACCGGGCCGCTGGCGACCGCCTGGCATTCCAACAAATTCCTGAATCCGCAGACCGATGGCGCCGTACTGCCCATCCTTCACCTCAACGGCTACAAGATCGCCAATCCGACCATCCTGGCCCGTATCAGCCATGACGAACTGGAAAGCCTGTTTATTGGCTATGGCTACCAGCCGATCTTCGTCGAGGGCGAAGACCCGGAAACCATGCACTGCCTGATGGCGGCGGCGGTCGATACGGCCGTCGCCGATATTCAGTCCATCCAGCGCAAGGCGCGTGAAGGTGACGTGCTGACACGCCCGCGCTGGCCGCTGATCATTCTCCGTTCACCCAAGGGGTGGACCGGGCCGCAGAAGGTCGACGGCAAGAAAAGCGAAGGCTCGTGGCGCTCGCACCAGGTGCCGCTCGCCGCCATGGACCGGCCGGAGCACGTGCAACTTCTGGCCGACTGGATGGCGTCCTACCGGCCGTCCGAACTGTTCGATGACGCGGGCTGGCTGAGGCCCGGGATCGCAGCGCTGGCACCCGTTGGCGAACGCCGCATGGGGGCCAATCCGCATGCCAACGGCGGCGCCTTGCTGCGCGACCTGCGCCTGCCGGATTTCCGCGACTATGCCGTGGACGTTCCGACGCCGGGCGGCTCGGCGGCTGAAGCGACGCGCACCCTGGGGGCTTTCCTGCGCGACGTGATGCGCCACAACCCGGACAACTTCCGCGTATTCGGGCCGGACGAAACCGCCTCCAACCGGCTGGATGCCTTGTTTGACGCCACTAACCGCAGCTGGATGGCCGAGCGTCTGGATGACGACGACCATCTGGCGCCGGATGGGCGGGTGATGGAAATGCTCTCCGAGCACGCGTGCCAAGGCTGGCTGGAAGGCTACCTGCTCAGCGGGCGGCATGGCCTGTTTTCCTGCTACGAGGCCTTCATCCACATCGTCGATTCCATGTTCAACCAGCACGCCAAGTGGCTGAAGATGTGCGACGAAATCCCGTGGCGGCGGCCAATTGCCTCGCTCAACATCCTGCTCACCTCGCACGTCTGGCGGCAGGACCACAACGGCTTTTCGCATCAGGACCCGGGTTTCATCGACCACGTGGTCAACAAGAAGGCTGACGTCATCCGCGTCTACCTGCCGCCGGATGCCAATACGCTGTTGTGTGTTGCCGACCGCTGCCTGCAGAGTCGCAACCTGGTCAATGTCATCGTCGCCGGCAAGCAGCCGGAATGGCAATGGCTGGCCATGGATGCCGCGGTCAAGCACGCGGAGGTCGGGATCGGCCGCTGGGAGTGGGCCTGCAACGACCGGCCGGGTGAAGCGGACGTCGTGCTGGCATCGGCCGGCGATGTGCCGACCCTGGAAATGCTGGCCGCCATCGACCTCCTGCATCAACTGGCCCCAGAACTGAAAATCCGCTACGTCAATGTCGTCGACCTGATGACCCTGCAGCCGCAGGAAGAGCACCCGCACGGCCTGTCGGACGCCGAATTTAACACGCTGTTTACCGCCGACAAGCCGATCATCTTCGCCTACCACGGCTACCCGTGGCTGATCCATCGGCTGACCTACCGCCGGGCCAATCCCAACCTGCACGTGCGCGGCTACACGGAGGAGGGGACGACGACCACGCCGTTCGACATGGTCGTGCTCAACAACCTGGACCGCTTCCATCTGGTCATCGACGTGGCCAAGCGCGTACCGCAACTACAGGCCAAAGCCGCGCGCATCAAGCAGGCGATGTATGACCGGCTCAAGCGGCATACCCGCCACATCCTCGAACACGGCGAGGACATGCCGGAAATCCAGGGCTGGCAATGGCCCGGGCGAAGTCCTGAATAGTCTGCAGCCGGTTTGCCGGTCGAGCGTGCCGCGCTACCCTTTGCGCCTGTCAGGTGTTTCGTGAGCCTCGTTGCGATCGCGCTGCTGGCGATCAGGTTTGGCCTTGGCCGGACCTAGCGGACCGCCACCCTCCTGTTCCTCACGTTCATGCTGTCCTTCGTCGGCCTGCTGGTCGAGGGTAAATTCGACGTCCTGGCTCTGGTCCGGACTGCTCAGCCCCGGACGGACTCTGGGTTTGTGTCCCATACAACCTCCATGCCAATCAACAGTTACAACCGGGAGATGAGCAAACCCGGTGCCTTGGGCCTGGGCCCTGGAAGCCGGTAGAAAATGCAGGTGAAAGCCGAATTTGCAAAGCTGAGCGCAACGGTATCCATTATTTTTTGGCAGCCCCACAATATCCGCGCCTGCCATTCGTCTACACAGGCATGGACACGTCGCTTTCCCTTCCACCGCCTTACGACCGGACCATCCCGATGGCAGAGCAGAACCGCCGCCTGACCGAAACGGTTGCCCGTGAAAGCGGGCGGCTGGGCAGCTTCATTCGTCAGCGCGTGCCCGATCCGGGCGAGGCGGAGGACATCCTGCAGGATGTCTTTTTCGAGCTGGTCGAAGCCTGGCGCTTGCCGGAGCCGATCGAGCAGGTCGGTGCCTGGCTGTTTCGGGTGGCGCGAAATCGCATCGTCGACCGCTTTCGCAAGCGGCGCGAGGAACCCTTGCCGGCCGGGCCGGAGGAAGGCGACGACGCGGTGCACTGGCTGGAAAACGCCATGCCGGCCAGCGATGGCGGCCCCGAGGCAGCGCATCTGCGGCGGCTGTGGCTGGATGCCATCGCAACGGCACTTGACGAACTGCCGGCCGGGCCGCGCGACGTATTCATCGCCCATGAACTCGATGGGCGCAGCTTCAAGGATATGGCCGCCGAAAGCGGCACCCCGTTGAACACCCTGCTCGGCTGGAAGCGGCAGGCGATCCTTCATTTGCGCGACCGCCTCCGCCCTCTTTACGACGAACAATCTTGAACAAGGAATGACCATGCTGAAATGCTCTACCGACAAATCCGGCTGCACTGCGCGCTGCATCAAGATCGGCCTGCTCATCGTGGCCGGCATCGCCGCCATCACCTGGGTCGTCATGCAGTTGTGGAACTGCCTGCTGCCTGACCTTTTTGCCGGCGTCTCCCGCATTGGCTACTGGCAGGCCCTGGGCGTACTGGTGCTCAGCCGGATACTTTTCGGCGGCCTTCGCGGTGGCGGCCACGGCCATTGGCGCGAACGCCGGGCACATTGGGAAAGCATGACGCCGGAGGAGCGCCAGCAGCTCAAGGGGCGCTTCGGCAGCCGCTGGGGCAAGTGCTGTTCTTCGCCCAAGGCGGAAGCCGAGGAGAATCCCGGCGACGCCGGAAGCAAACCTACCGGCAGCGTCTGAGCGATGGCGCCAGTCCGCCGGTTTGCCTGCGGGCGGAAGCGGCCGATTGAACCGCCGCGCCGCCAAGGCATCAGATAGTTAGCGAGCCGACCCCGAACTTGGGCCATGCCCACAACGAAAGCCATACGCATGAGCACTGCCGTGCATCGATCGTCCCCCCGCCACAGCGCCCTGCCGGGCCGCGTGCGGCGCGCCCTGTGGCGCATCCTGCCGCTGATCGGTGGCCTGCATGCCTACATCGGCTGGCGCCTGCTGCCCGCCCTGGATCTCGGTACGGCCGGCCTGACTCTGGCCGTCGGCGGGTTGGTCCTGTCCACCGTCCTCGTGCCACTTGGCCTGCTGGCGCGCTTCCTTGCCGTCCGTCAGGCGCTGGCCGACCGCCTTAGCTGGCTCGGCGGTCTGGCAATGGGGCTATTTTCCTCGGTGCTGGTGTTGACCGTGCTGCGCGATATTGCTGGCTTGGTCGCCGATGCGCCATCCCTGGCGAGGCCGACCGCCATCGCCGTCCTCGGCCTGGCCAGCCTGTTCACGCTGGTCGGCTACGTCAATGCGCGGCGGGTTGCCGGCGTCGTCCGGGTCGATGTCCCGCTGGCCGGGCTACCCAAGGATCTGGAGGGATTCACCATCGTCCAGCTCAGCGATATCCACGTCGGGCCGACCATCAAAGGCGACTATGTCCAAGCGATCGTCGACCGCGTCAATCAGCTCGATGCCGATCTGGTGGCCATCACCGGCGACGTGGTCGATGGCAGCGTCGAGCAGTTGCGTGCTCACACCGCGCCGCTGGGCAGCCTGCGCAGCCGGCACGGCAGCTACATCGTTACCGGCAACCACGAGTACTACTCCGGGGCGACGGCCTGGATGCGCGAGTTTGAGCGTATCGGCCTGCACGGTTTGCACAACAGCCACGTCGTGATCAGTCACCGGGGTGCCCGCTTTGTCCTGGCCGGGGTGACCGATTTCTCGGCCGGCGCCTTCGATACGGCGCAGGCAAGCGATCCGGTCGCCGCGCTGGCCGGCAGTCCGCCGGAACTGCGGCGCATCCTGCTTGCCCACCAGCCGCGTTCGGCGAGCGCCGCCGAGGCGGCCGGCTTCGACCTCCAGCTTTCCGGCCACACCCATGGCGGTCAGTTCTGGCCGTGGAATTTCTTCGTGCCCCTGCAGCAGCCCTTTACCGCCGGCTTGCACCGGCTGGGGCGGCTGACGGTCTATACCAGCCGCGGCACCGGTTACTGGGGACCGCCTAAACGCTTCGGGGCGCCCTCCGAGATCACCGTGCTGCGCTTGGTTTCGGCATAATTGGGCGTTTTAGGGGATGCAAGCGCCGGCCGTCCAGGCGGCGATAGTCGGCTGGCTTCCAGTTACGTGCCGGGAAGCGATTCGCTATTACCGGTCACTCAATTTATCTTGTTCCACGGACAGCCACGGTGACTTCACAGGAATGAGCTGTCCCGAGTTGGTTGGCGTTATGGTGCATGAGTATGCTGTTCGGATTTTTCGAGGTGGCCGGCATGTTCCGGATGGACTACACTGGGGGCAAGCATGAGGCGAGCATGACAGCATGGTGGCACCCGTAGAACCACTTCCGTTGCCGGATTACCAAGCACTATTCGAAGCGGCGCCGGGGCTGTACCTGGTGCTCGACCGCCAACTGGTCATCGTTGCGGTCAGCAATGCCTACGCGCAGGCAACGAAGACACGGCGCGAGGACATTCTCGGCAGAGGGATTTTCGATGTCTTTCCGGATAATCCGGACGATCCGGAAGCCGCCGGCGTGCGCAATCTGCAGGCTTCGCTGCAGCATGTGCTGCACTCGGCCGTTCCCGACGCGATGCCGCTCCAAAAATACGACATCCGTAAGCCGGACGAGGAGGGCGGCGGATTCGAGGCGCGTTACTGGAGCCCGTTGAATACCCCGGTCATCGGGGCGGACGGCCAGCTCGCCTACATCATCCACCGGGTCCAGGACGTGACCGACTTCGTGCGCCTGAAGCAGCAGGGTGTCGAAGAAAACCGCTTGAACGAATCGCTGCGCGAACGGGCGGTGGGCATGGAGGCCGAGCTGTTCGCCCGCTCGCGCGACGTAGCGGAAGCCAGTGCCCAATTGAAAACGGCCAATGAAGAATTGGCCAGGCTCTACGCCAAAACGCGGGAAATCGACGAGTTGAAGACCCGCTTCTTCGCCAATGTCAGCCACGAATTGCGCACCCCGCTGACACTCATTCTGGGGCCGCTCGGCCGGCTCCTTGAATCGCCCGGACTGGACGAAGGCGACAGGCAGGCCCTGCAGCTCATCCGGAGAAATGCGCTGCTCCTCCATCGCCAGGTGGACAACCTGCTCGACATCGCCAAGCTCGAAGCGGGAAAAATGCTTGTCCACTATGCCGAACTGAACCTCGCCGACCAGTTGCGCTTGCTGTGTTCCCATTTCGATACGGTCGCCACTGACCGCAATATCCGTTTTACCGTCGATGTTCCGGCGTCGCTCCGGATCGAGGCCGACGACGAGAAGCTGCAGCGTATCGTGCTCAACCTGCTGTCGAATGCCTTCAAATTCGTTCCCGACGGCGGCTGTGTCGCGCTGTCGCTGCAAACCGTCGATGACCAAGCCGTCATTCGCGTTCGCGACAACGGTCCCGGCGTCCCGGACGCCATGCGCGAAGCCATTTTCGAGCGTTTTCTCCAGGTCAACAGCGGCGCCGCGCGCAGCCATGGGGGAACCGGCCTCGGGCTGGCCATCGTCAGGGAATTCGCGTCCCTGCATCGGGGAAGCGTCAGGGTGGTGGAAGCCCAAGGCGGCGGCGCGGAGTTTGTCGTGAGCTTGCCGTTGCAGGCGCCGTCGGGCAGCGCTGCCGCCCCCGCCGTCGGCAGGAAGCACCAAACCATTCCAGCATACGCCGACGGGGAGGCCAGGCCGAAGCTATCGTCGGTACCATCGCTCGGGCAGGAATATCCGCTCATCCTGGTGGTCGAAGACAACCGCGACATGCATGGCTTCATCGCGTCGGCGCTGGCTACCCGCTACCGGGTAGCCAGCGCCTTCAATGGCCAGGAAGGGCTGGAGCAAGCCAAGGCCATCCGGCCGGACCTGATCCTGTCCGACGTCATGATGCCCGGCATGAGCGGCGATCAGATGGTGGCAGCAATTCGCCAGGATCCTTTCCTCGATGACACACCCATCATCATGCTCACCGCCAAGGCTGACGATGCCCTGCGCGTACGGCTGTTGCGGCACGGTGTGCAGGATTACATCTACAAGCCATTCTCCGTTGACGAACTGCAGGCGCGTATTGCCGGCCTGTTGAGCGAGCGCACGCGCGTCGGCAGCCGCGTCCGGCATCTGGAAGAGCGCTTTCGGGCGACTTTCGAGCAGGCCGCCGTCGGTATCGCCCATGTCGCGCCGGACGGGCGTTGGCTGCGCGTCAACCGGAAACTGTGCGACATCGTCGGCTATGAGCATGACGAACTGCTGGCCACGACCTTCCAGGACATCACCTATCCGCCGGACCTGGATGCCGACCTGACATCGCTTCAGCAGGTGCTGGCGGGGGAGATAGACAGTTACCAGATCGAGAAACGCTATGTGCGCAAGGACGGGGAGCTCATCTGGATCAACCTCAGTGTTTCCCTGGTGCGCGACGAAGGCGGCCTACCTGACTATTTCATTTCGGTGGTGGAAGACATCGAGCAGAGGAAGGCGGCCGAGGAGGAGGTGGTCCGGCTGAATGCCGGTCTCGAGCAGCGGGTGCATGAACGCACCGCTGAACTGCAGGCGGCCAACCGCGAACTCGACAGTTTCGCTTACGCCGTTTCGCACGATTTGCGGGCGCCTCTGCGCGCCATCCTCGGTTTTTCGCAAGCCCTGAAAGAAGATTGCGGCGACGGACTGCCGGAAGCGGCCCGCGACTCGCTGCATGAAATCACCGAGGGCGGGCGCCGCATGGGGGAACTGATCGACGGAATACTGGCACTTTCACGCAGTACCCGCGGCGGCCTGCAGAAAAGGAAGGTCGATCTATCCGCAATGGCGACCCGCATACTCAAGGAGATGTCGCATCTCGAACCCGGCCGCCTGGTGGTTTGGGAGGTGGCCCCCGGCTTGGCGGCCTATGGCGATCCGCGAATGCTCGATGTCGTATTGCATAACCTGCTCGGAAACGCCTGGAAATACACCGGCCATGCTCAAGCTCCGCGCATTCGGTTTTTTGCCGAAACCATCGATGGCAAGGCGCGTTATTGCGTTGCGGACAATGGCGACGGCTTCGATATGCAATATGCCGATAAACTTTTTCAGCCGTTTCAGCGTCTACACAGCCAGACGCGGTTTCCGGGCATCGGCATCGGCCTGGCGACGGCACACCGTATCATTTCCCGCCACGGTGGCGTGATCGATGCGACGGCCACAGCGGGCAGCGGCGCTTGTTTTCGCTTTACCTTACCCGAGGGAGCAGACTACGAGGACGACACGGAATGACAGCGCACACCCTGCTCTTGGTTGAAGACAATGCGCAGGATGAGAAACTGGCCATGCGGGCCCTAGGCAAGATCGACCTAGCCATCGCCGTCGATGTCGTCCGCGATGGTCAGGAGGCGCTGGACTACCTGTTCCGGGAAGGCAATTTTGCCCGGCTGCGCGGAACCGGACTGCCGGTGGCGGTGCTGCTGGATATCGGGCTCCCCAAATTATCCGGTCTCGAGGTGCTGGCGCGCTTGCGCGCCCACCCCAGCACCCGCCTGTTGCCGATCGTCATGCTGACCTCCAGTGACGACGAAGGCGACCGGCTGAGAAGCTACCGGGACGGCGCCAACAGCTTCGTGCGCAAGCCGGTCGAATTCGACCGCTACACCGATACCTTGATCCAACTGGGTCGATACTGGTGGCAGATGAACGAGCCGCCGCCGGAGATGGCAAATGCTTGATCTGCTGTACATCGAGGACAATCCGGCTGACTTTCGCCTGGTCGTGCGCCATCTCCAGCAACAGGGCGTGGCGGCGAACATTACCCGAGTGGAGAGCGCAGAGGATCTGACCAAAGCGCTGGGCGAAAAGGAATGGAATGCCGTTCTGACCGACTACAAGGTGCCCGGGCTTCCATTTCGCGAAATTCTGAGCAGTCTGGTGCATTTACCCGACATCCCGATCATCCTGATTTCCGGATCGATCGGCGAGGAGACGGCCGTCGAACTGCTCAAGGACGGGGTCTGGGATTTCGTCCTCAAAGACAACCTGGCCCGGCTGTGCCCGGCCCTCGAAAGGAGTTTGCGCGACAGCACCGAGCGCAAGGCCAGGCGTGTCGCCGAGTGCGCCCTGCAGGAAAGCGAGGAGCGCTTTCGCCTGATCGCTGCGACCATCACCGAGGTCATCTGGATGGTCGACTTCGCGCGGACGGAAATCTTCTACGTCAGTCCGGCCTACGAGACGCTGTGGAGGCGCAGCTGCGCGTCGCTTTACCAAAACCCCCGTTCATTCCTCGATGCCATTCATCCGGAAGATCGGCCCAGGGTGCGCGAAGCCATTCAAGCCGCACAACTGGCCAGCGAGCCGTTCGACCACGAATACCGGCTGTTGCGGGACGATGGGAGCGTGCGCTGGGTCCGCAACTGCGGTTTTCCGGTAGCCGCGACCTCTCGCTTTCCCGAGCGCTACGTCGGCGTCGCCGAGGACATTACCGAGAGCCGCAGGGATCAGGAAAAACTGCGCCAGGCGGCTACCGTTTTCGAGAGCACCCGCGATGGCGTGGTGATCGCTGACCTCGACGCCAACATCCTGGCGGTCAACAAGGCCTACAGCGACATTACCGGTTACAGCGAACAGGATGCGCTGGGCGAGAATCCGCGCATGATGCAGTCCGGGCGCCACGGCCCCGAGTTCTACCAGGCCTTGTGGGCCAGTCTTTTGCAGACCGGACAATGGCAGGGCGAAATCTGGAACCGGCGAAAGAACGGTGAGATTTTCCCATGCTGGATGACCCTGACGACGGTCAACGATGCCCGCGGCGATCCCACTCACTACGTCAGCGTTTTCTCCGACATCAGCCAGATCAAGCGCAGCGAAGCGCAATTGTCGCGGCTGGCCCACTACGATCCGCTGACCGGGCTGCCCAACCGCCTGCTGCTGCAATCCCGCCTCGATCACGCCCTGGAAAGGGCATCGCGGCACGGCAATCGGCTGGCCTTGCTGTTCATCGACCTGGATCGCTTCAAGACGGTCAATGACAGCCTGGGCCACCGGATTGGCGATCAGCTTCTCGTCGATGTGGCCCATCGTTTGCAGTCGCGCGTCAAGGATGACGATACGCTGGGCCGTTTCGGTGGCGACGAGTTTCTGGTAGTGCTCGAACCCATCGGCCTGCCGGAGGAGGCTGCCGGCATCGCACGGGATTTGCTGGCTGTGCTGACCCCGCCTTTCCCGCTGGACGGGGACAACGAAGCTTATGTCAGCGCCAGTATCGGCATCAGCGTCTATCCGGAAGACAGCGTGAGCGCCACCGAATTGCTGCGCAATGCCGATACGGCCATGTACCAAGCCAAGGAGCAGGGGCGTAACTGTTTCTGCTTCTATACGGCCGACATGAATGCCCGGGCCTTGGCACTGCTTGATCTGGAAAGGGCGGTGCGCCGGGCACTGGAGCGGGGCGAGTTCGTGTTGCATTATCAAGCCAAAGTCGACCTGCGCAACGGGCTGGTTTGCGGCGCGGAAGCCTTGATCCGTTGGCGCCGGGAGAACGGCACGTTGGAAAGCCCGGCCAACTTCATTCCCTTGGCCGAAAAGTCGGGGCTGATCGTTTCCCTGGGCGCCTGGGTGATTGACGAAGCCTGTCGTCAGCTGCGGAGTTGGCGGGACGCGGGATGGGGCGATCTGTGTCTGGCAGTCAATGTGTCGGCGCGGCAGTTCTTCGCCGGGGATTTTCATGGCGTGGTCTCCGATGCCTTGCATCGGCACGGCATACCGGCCCAATGCCTGGAACTGGAAGTCACCGAAAGCATGCTGATGGAGGACCCCGAGCGGACAATCGCCATCCTGCACCGGCTGAAGCAGATCGGCGTCAAGCTGTCGCTCGATGACTTCGGTACCGGCTATTCCGGCTTTGCCTATCTGAGCCGTTTCCCGATCGATACGCTGAAGATCGATCAGTCCTTCGTACGCAATATCGTCGTCGAGCCGGAAGCGGCGATGATCGCCGTGTCGATCATCGATCTGGCCCATCGCATGCGCCTGAGCGTCGTGGCGGAAGGGGTGGAAACCGAAGCGCAACTGGGCTACCTGAAGTCGAAAGACTGCGATCAGATGCAGGGATATTTCTTCGCCAAGCCGCTGCCGGCCGACCAGTTTCTGGGCCTGTTGCAGGACGGAAAATGTCTGCCCTATGCCAGGACGCTGGAGGAAAAAGAGGGACGGACACTGTTGCTGGTCGACGACGACCCGGGCGTCATCTCGTCGCTGACCAGACTGTTGCGCCGCGAGGGGTATCGAATCCTGTCGGCCGGGAGTGGTCTGGAGGGCCTGGAATTGCTGGCCACTCATCCGGTCCAGGTCATTCTGGCCGACCAGCGCATGCCCAACATGACGGGCACCGATTTCCTCAGCCGGGTCAAGGATCTGCATCCGGATACCGTACGCATCGTGTTGTCCGGCTATACCGATCTCGAATCGGTGACGCGGGCAGTCAACGAAGGTGCCATCTACAAGTTTCTGCACAAACCGTGGGATGACGATCATCTGCGCGAGCATATCCGCGATGCCTTCCTGTACCAGGAGGCCGTGGTCCGGCCGCGGGAAGCAAAAACCGACAAGTGGCCGTGAGCGCGGCGAGCTGGGGCTCGCCGTTGGAGGCGTCCGGAAGGCCCATCACGCTTTCACCGACAACCAGAAAAGTGGCTTGGCTCCGCTTCAATGAGGATGAATCAATTCCGTCCGCCGCTCTTTGATGCATCATGGCGCCAAATTGTGAAGGGTCATTGGGGGAGCGGTGCAGCATGGTGCGTTATCAGCGTCTGGCCTACGAAACGGAAAAGCTGATCGGTGACGGGGTTTTGCGGCCGGGCGATCGCCTGCCGTCGGTGCGGCAGGTGTGCCGGACCCATTCGATCAGTCCGGTTACCGTGACGCAGGCGTATTACCTGCTCGAAAGCCGGGGCCTGATCGAAGCCAGGCCGAAGTCCGGCTATTTCGTCCGGGCGCGGCTCGGCCAGCGCCTGAACGAGCCGGAAATGAGCCATCCGGTCGGCAATTCCACTGAGCTGCAGGTCAGTGACTTCATTTTCCAGATACTGAACAGCGTCAAGGACCCGGCCGTCGTCCCCCTCGGCTCCAGCTTCCCGAGTCCCTTCCTGTTCCCGCTCGACAAGCTCGGGCGCTTTCTCGGCCAGGCGGCGCGGCGCTTCGATCCGCTGTCGACGGTGACCGACCTGCCGCCGGGCAACGAGGAATTGCGGCGCCAGATCGCCCTGCGCTACCTGTCGCGGGGCGCAACGGTCGCCACCGACGAAATCGTCGTCACCTCAGGTGCGATGGAGGGGATCAATCTGTGCCTGCAGGCGGTGACGCAACCGGGCGACCTGATCGCCATCGAGTCGCCGACTTTCTACGCCGGGCTGCAGGCGAGCGAGCGGCTCGGCCTCAAGGTGATCGAAATCCCGTCGCATCCGCGCGAGGGGATCAGCATCGAGGCCTTGGAGGATGCCCTGCGCCATCATCCGATCAAGGCCTGCCTGCTCATGCTCAATTTCGGTAATCCGACCGGCAGCCTGGTAAGCGAGGACAGAAAGAAATACCTGATCGACTTGCTGGCTCGCCACGATGTTCCGCTGATCGAGGACGACGTCTACAACGAGCTTTATTTCGATCCGCAGCCGCCGCTGTGCAGCAAAGCGGCGGCCCGAGCCGATCATGTCATGCACATTTCGTCCTTCTCCAAGTGCCTGGCGCCGGGGTATCGCCTGGGCTGGGTGGCCGCCGGGCGCTATGCCGAAAAGATCGTTCGTCTCAAGCTGTCCACCACGTTGGCGACGACGGTTCCAGTCCAGATCGCGGTGGCCGAATACCTCAAGCACGGCGGCTACGATCACCACCTGCGGCGCTTGCGGCAGCAATTGTCCGTCCAGGAGTCGCTGTTGATCGAGGCGGTGGAGCGCCACTTCCCGCGCGACACCCGGCTGGCCCGGCCGGCCGGCGGCTATTTCGTCTGGCTGGAGTTGCCCGAGTCGGTCGATGCGCTCAGGCTGCACCGCATGGCCTTGGACCAGGGAATCAGCCTGGCGCCGGGGCCGATCTTTTCGGCCAAGAAGGAGTTCGGCAACTGCATCCGGCTCAATTTCGGCCATCCGCAGACCGAAGCCGTGCAGCAGGCCATCGCGACGCTAGGGCAGCTGGTCGCCAGCCTCTGCTGAGAGGCTGAAGGTGGTATCTGTGCCTATTGAAAATGTGATGCCCTGCAACTGTTATCGGCCAGCCCTTGGTGATTTACTGATGCCCATTCAGACAGCAAGGATATCGACATGGGCGGGGCAGTCAGCAAGGTACGCGAAGCGAAGCTGGAACTCTATCGGAAGAAGGGAAAGATTCACGCCAAGGCGGTAGATGGGCGGTTCAACAGCCTGCGCTGGGGCATGGTGTGGTTCACCCAGACCATCTTCTATGGCTTGTGCTGGTTGAACTGGGAAAGCGAAGGGACGGTCCGCCAGGCGGTCCTGTTCGATATTGCGCACGAAAAGCTCTATCTGTTTGGCCTGGTACTCTGGCCGCAGGATGCCCTGTTGCTGGCCTTCGTGCTGATCATTGCGGCGACGGCGCTGTTCCTGGTCACCGCGCTCGCCGGACGCCTGTTTTGCGGCTTTGCCTGCCCGCAGACGGTCTATACGAGCATCTTCACCTGGATCGAGGCACGCGTCGAAGGCGATCATCTGGCCCGTCTGCGGCTGGATGGCAGTCCGCTCAGCGCCAGGAAGTTGCTGATCAAGACGGCGAAGCACGGCATCTGGGCGCTGGTGGCAGGCTGGACCGCGATCAGCTTCGTCGGATACTTCACCCCGATCCGTGAATTGCTGCCGACCATCGCCGGCCTGCGAACCGGGCCGTGGGAGGCCTTCTGGCTCATCTTCTACGCCGCCTTCACCTATGTCCAGGCCGGCCTGGCGCGCGAGGCGGTGTGCCAGCACATGTGCCCGTATTCCCGCTTCCAGGGAGTGATGTTCGACCCGGCGACGCGCAACGTGGCCTATGACCGCACACGCGGCGAAGCGCGCAGCAACCGGCGCCAGACCGGGAAAACCGGGGATTGCATCGATTGCGGGATTTGCGTCCAGGTCTGCCCGACCGGCATCGACATCCGTGATGGCTTGCAGTATCAGTGCATCAATTGCGGACTGTGCATCGACGCCTGCGACCAGGTCATGGACAAGATCGGCGTGGCGCGCGGGCTGATCCGCTTTGCCTCCGAGAACGAACTGGCGGCGCCGGAGAAGCAGCAGCCATGGTTCGCCCGGCCGCGGGTCGGGGTTTATGCCGCACTGCTGCTGGTTTTCTGCGGCCTGGGTGGGTGGACCTTGAGCCAGCGGTCGCTGCTGCTGGTCGACGTGCTGCGCGACCGCGGCGCCTTGCTGCGGGAAAGCTCGGAAGGGCTGATCGAAAACGCCTACACCCTCAAGCTGATGAACCTGTCCGAAGTGCCACGTCAATTCGTCATTCGGGTAAGCGGCATTCCCGGCGCCCGGATCGTCGGCCAGGACAGCTTTGCCGCCGATCCGGGCAGCATTCGCCCGATTTCCCTGACGGTGGCGGCGCCTGCCGACAGCGGTCTGTCGGGTATCCGGCCCATGGATTTCGTGATCGTAGCCAGCGATGACCCGGCCGTCCAGGTCGTCGAGAAAAGCAGCTTCGCCTTGCCGCAACTCCCCAACTGATTCCCGCCATGTATCGCTATAACGAAATCGATCAACGCCTGGTGGATGACCGGGTTTCCGTCTTCCGCGACCAGACCCGGCGCTTCCTGAACGGCAGCCTCAGCGAGGACGACTTTCGCCCCCTGCGCCTGCAGAACGGGCTGTACGTCCAGCGCCAGTCGCCGATGCTGCGCGTTGCCATTCCCTACGGCACGCTGGCCAGCCACCAGTTGCGGGCGCTGGCCCGCATCGCCCGCACCTGGGACCGTGGCTACGGGCATTTCACCACCCGTTGCAACATCCAGTTCAACTGGGTACGCCTGGCCGAGGTGCCGGACATCCTGGCCGAGCTGGCCAAGGTGCAGATGCATGCCATCCAGACCTCCGGCAATTGCATACGCAACATCACCACCGACCAGTTTGCCGGCGTCGCCGACGACGAGATTTTCGATCCGCGGCCGTATTGCGAAATCGTCCGCCAGTGGTCGACGCTGGCGCCGGAGTTCCTGTTCCTGCCCCGCAAGTTCAAGATCGCCATTGCCGGCGGTGAGGAGGATCGCGCCGCGGTCCGCTTTCACGACATCGGCGCACTGGCCCGGCTCGATGCCGATGGCCAGCCGGGATTCGAGATTCATGTCGGCGGCGGCCTGGGCCGGACGCCGATGGTCGGGCAATGCCTCAAGGCCTTTTTGCCGCGCGCCGAATTGCTCAACTATTTCGAGGCCATCCTGCGCGTCTACAACCGCTACGGTCGGCGCGACAACAAATACAAGGCCCGCATCAAGATACTGGTCAAGGACCTGACGCTGGAAGGCTTTTCCCGCGAGGTGGAAAGCGAGTGGGCCTATTCCCGGAATGGCCCCAATACTATTTCGCCGGCAGGCTTTGGCACCATGGAGGCTTTCTTTGCCGGTCCTCGCTACGCAGACCGCTTGCCGCACGACCCGGCCAGTCTCGAAGCCCTGCGCCACAACCGGGCCTATTTGCGCTGGGTGGAGCGCAACGTAGCCTTGCATCGCGAGGCCGGCTACCGGATCGTTACGCTGACGCTCAAGAAGACCGGCGTGCCGCCCGGCGATGCCACAGCCGACCAAATGGATGTCGTTGCCGACCTGGCCGAGCGTTTCAGCGCCGGGGAAATCCGGGTCACGCACGAACAGAACCTGATCCTGCCGCATGTCGCCCACAACGACCTGTTCAAGCTGTGGGTCATCGCCAGCGCCCATGGTTTGGCGACGGCCAACGCCGGCTTGCTGACCGATGTTGTGTGCTGCCCGGGCGGCGATTTCTGCTCGCTGGCCAACGCCAAATCGATTCCCGTCGCCAAGGCCATACAGGAACGCTTCGACCGGCTCGACTATCTCTTCGACCTGGGGCCGCTGGAACTCAATATCTCCGGTTGCGTGAATGCCTGCGGCCATCACCACATCGGCCACATCGGCATTCTCGGCGTCGATAAGAACAACGAGGAGTGGTACCAGATCACGCTCGGAGGGCGTGAGGGGAACCGTTCGAACATCGGCCGGGTGATCGGCCCTTCATTCGCCGCGGCGGATATCCCGGCAACGATAGAGACACTGCTTGAGACCTATGTCCGGCTGCGCAACGAGGACGAGCTGTTCATCGACACCGTCGAACGCGTTGGCCTCGGCCCATTCAAGATCGCCGTCTACGGGAGCACGCATGAAGCAAATCATTGAAGACGGGCGGATTGTCGAGGACGCCTGGCTAGCCTGGGACGAAGCGGATGCCGCGCTCATTGACCTGCCTGCCACGGCAAAAGGACGAATCCTGCCGCTGCCAACCTATGTCGAGCATGCCGAGCGCTTGCTGGCCTCCGGCGCACGCCTGGGGGTTCTGATCGGGCCGGACGATGCACCGGAAACGGTGTTGCCCTATCTGGAGCAACTCGCTCTGGTCGCCATCCGCTTTCCCAGCTTCGCCGATGGCAGAGGCTATTCCGTCGGTCGACTGTTGCGCAGCCGCTATGGGTTTACCGGCCAATTACGCGCAGTTGGCGACATTTTGCGCGATCAGCTCTACTTCCTGAATCACTGCGGATTCAACGCCTTCGAATTGCGCCAAGACCAAGATCTGCGCGAAGCCTTGGCCGCCTTTCGCGACTATGCCTGGCAGCCGAATACCCTGACCCGGTGAGGGCGGGGCAGCCCAGGCTGCCCCTGATCGGTAATCGCCAGGCGATCTCAGATCGACGCCAGGCGGGCGAATTCGCTACCGAAGAACGCCGTCAGCACCAGGGCAACCGGGGTAAAGGCGATGAAGGCGTGCGTCACGCGGCGGATAAAGGGGTGGGCAATGCGGGTTTCGACGAAATGCCGGGCAATCAGCTCGCCCTTGAGCCAGACGATGGCGGCAACCAGCAACTGCAGCCAGGCCGCGCCGTGCAAGCGCTGGCTGAGCATGACGCTAAGCAGGGTTAGGCCAACGAGGGCCAGCCAGGTCTTGAGCAGTGGCCGATAGGAGGACGAGGGCAGGGTGTCGGGCTGATTCATGATTACACCAGAACGTAGAAGAACGGAAAGATGACGAGCCAGATGATGTCGGTGGCGTGCCAGTAGCTGGCGAGCGCCTCCAGACCGGCATAGTCCTCAGGCGAATAGCCGCCGGCCAGGTGACGGGCGAGGACCCAGAGAATTCCGAGAATGCCCCAGGTGGCATGCACCAGATGGTTGAAGGTCAGGTAGTAATAGACCGTGAAGAAAATCCCGGACTCGCCATTGATGCCGTGACCCAGATTCCATTGGATCTCGAAATACTTGGCGACCGGGTAGCCGAGCGCCACGACCAGGCCGGCAATCAGCCAGTAAATGGACTGTTTGCGTTTGTTGGCGCGGATCGCCACCACGGAACAGGCGATGAAAAAGCTGCTCGTTACCATCAGCAGGGTAATCACCGTCCCCGCGACCCGCGACAGCCTTTCGCTCCCCGCCTCGAAGGATTCGGGGAAATGGGCGCGGGCCACGAAATAAACCGCGAAAAGTACGAGGAACTCGACGAACTCGCAGGTGATGCCGACCCAGATACCTTTGTTGCCGGGAATACGGAAGCGGCTATCCGTGGATGGCCGTTCTTCGGGCAAGGGAAGTGCTAATGAACTCATGACTGCTCCATCTGATTGATGGTGCATTGTTCTCCGAGTTGCCGGCGGGTAACAGATACAGCGGGTCTTAATTGTTATGAATACAGATCCATTCTGGCAATCGGCACCACGGTCATCAGATTGAACGGCCGGCGAGCATATCGGCCCGCCAGCCGTTCAAATTCACAGCGTAGTGGCGGGCTCCCAGCCGCCGCCGATGGCCCGGATCAGGTTCACGGTGGCGCGCGCCCGCTCGGCATCGAGCTGGACGGCCACCCGTTGCTGCTGCAACACGCTGCGGTCGGCGTCGATGACGTTGAGGTGGCTGACCGAACCCTCTCGGTACTGGATCTGCGAGAGTTTGGCGGCGCGCCGGGCCGACTGCACGGCGTCGTCCTGGGCCTGGGTCTGGTCGCCAAGCAGGCGCAGGTGGGCGAGGTTGTCCTCGACTTCCTTGAACGCCTTGAGCACCGTCTGCTGGTAGTTGGCGGCCTCTTCGGCGTAGGCGGCATGGGCCTGATCGACCCCGGCCTGGCGGGCGCCGCCGTCGAAGATCGGTAGCGAGAGCAGGGTGCCGACCAGCGGCCCCATGACGAAGGCGCGGCTGCTCCATTTGAACAGGTCGCCCAGCTCGGCCGACTCGTAACCCAGTGCCCCGGTCAGGCTCAGGCGCGGGAAGAAGGCGGCACGCGCCGTACCGATTCGGGCATTGGCGGCGGCCATGGCGCGTTCGGCGGCGGCGATGTCGGGGCGGCGTTCGAGCAGGGCCGAGGGCAAGCCGGCCGGCACTCGCAGCGTTACCCGGTCGAGCGGGCGCGGTGCCAGCGCAAATGAGGCCGGTGCCTGGCCGAGCAGGATGGCCAGGCTGTGTTCGGCGACGGCGCGCTGGCGGGCGATGCCGAGCGCCTCGGAACGGGCCGAGGCGAGTTCGGTGCGCGAGGTGGCCAGTTCCAGCTCGCTGATGTCGCCTTCGTCGAAGCGGCGCTGGAAGAGCTTGGTGCTTTGCTCGCGCAGGGTCACCGTCTCGGCGTACATCGCAGCCAGGGCGTCGAGTTCGCGCAGCGAGAAATAGGCCTGGGCGACGTCGGCCTGGATGGCCAGTTGCAGCGAACGGAAGAGGGCTTCGCGCTGCTCGGTCGTGGCCTTGGCGGCATCGACGCCACTGCTCACCCGACCGAACAGGTCGGCCTCGTAGGCGACGGTACCTTGCGCCCGCCACAGGGTCGAGATGCTGGTATCGGCATCGGCGGCCAGGCCTTGCGAGGCCGGCGACGGTCTTTGCCGGGTCGGCCCGGCGCCAATGCCGATCTGCGGAAAGAGCGCCGAGCGGGCGTTCTGCTGCAGCGCCCTAGCCTGGGCCAGGCGGGCGGCGCCGGCCTTGAGGTCCTGGTTGGCGGCAGCGGCCCGGGTTTCGAGGTCATCCAGCGTCGGGTCGGCGAAGGCCTTCCACCATTCGCCGCGCGGGATGTTCTCGGCCGGCTCGGCCGTCTTCCACGGGCCGGTGGCGGTCGCCTCCTTGAAGGCGGCCGGGGTGTCCACCGTCGGCGGTTGGTAGGTCGGGGCCAGCGAGCAGCCGGCCAGGGTGAGCAGGGCGGCAAGCAGCGGGATGAGTCTGGCGGTGCCCGTCCGGCGGGCCGGGCCATTGAGAGATTCCGCCGCGACGGTGGCGCCGGGATAGTAGGGGAGCAAGTAGTCCATGTTCATTTCTCCTGCGGCTCAGGCCGCGCTCTGGGGGGCGGTATGGGCTGGCGCAATTGGCGCTTCGTGATGGCTGGCCGAATGCAGCTTGTGGCGCTTGTCCAGCGTGCGTAGCAGCACGTAGAAAACCGGGGTCAGGAACAGCCCGAAGAAGGTCACGCCGAGCATGCCGAAAAAGACGGCGATGCCCATGGCGTGGCGCATTTCGGCACCGGCGCCGGTCGAGGTGACGAGCGGGATGACGCCCATGATGAAGGCGATGGAAGTCATCAGGATCGGGCGTAGGCGTAGCCGGCTGGCGTCGATCGCCGCCTGGAGCGGCGTCGCGCCTTGCAACTCAAGCTCGCGGGCGAACTCGACGATCAGGATGGCGTTCTTGCAAGCCAGCCCGACCAGCACCATGAGCCCGATCTGGGTGAAGATGTTGTTGTCGCCGCCGGTCAGCCAGACGCCGGTCAAGGCGGCCAGGATGCTCATCGGCACGATCATGATCACCGCCAGCGGCAGGGTCAGGCTTTCGTATTGGGCAGCGAGCACCAGGAAGACGAGCAGCAGGCTGATCGGGAAGACCCAGATGCCGGCGTTGCCAGCCAGGATCTTCTGGTAGGTCAGGTCGGTCCATTCGAAGCGCACGCCGCGCGGCAGGGTTTCCGCCGCGATGCGTTCGGCGGCCGCCTCGGCCTGGGCCGAGGAATAGCCGGGGGCCGGGCCGCCGTTGATGTCGGCCGCGGTGTAGCCGTTGTAACGGACGACCATTTCCGGGCCGAAGGTGGAGCGCACCTTGACCAAGGAGGAGAGCGGCACCATCTCGCCCTGGTTGTTGCGCGTCTTCAGTTGCAGGATGTCCTCTGGATGGGCGCGGAACGGCGCGTCAGCCTGGGCGCGGACCTGGTAGGTGCGGCCAAAGCGGTTGAAGTCGTTCACGTAGAGAGAGCCGAGGTAGATCTGCATGGTGTCGAAGACGTCGGTCACCGAAACCCCCTGCTGCTTGGCCTTGACGCGGTCGAGATCGACGTCGAGCTGCGGCACGTTGATCTGGTAGCTGGAGAACATCGGCCCCAGTTCCGGCGTCTTGGCGGCCGCCGCCATGAAGGCATTGGCCGCGGCGTTGAGTTCGGCATAGCCGACGGCGCCGCGATCTTCGATCTGCATCTTGAAACCGCCCACGGTGCCAAGGCCCATGACCGGCGGCGGCGGGAAGACGGCGATGAAGGCTTCCTGGATGGCCGAATACTTCTGGTTCAGCGCCCCGGCGATGGCGCCGGCCGAGAGTTCCGGGCTCTTCCGTTCATCGAAGGGCTTGAGCGTCGCGAAGACGATGCCGGCGCTCGAACTGTTGGTGAAGCCGTTGATCGACAGGCCGGGGAAGGCGACGGCGCTTTCGACGCCGGGCTGGGCGAGGGCGATCTCGCCCATCTTGCGGATCACCGCCTCGGTGCGGTCGAGCGAGGCGCCGTTCGGCAGTTGCGTGAAGCTGATCAGGTACTGCTTGTCCTGGGCCGGCACGAAGCCGCCGGGCACCAGGTAGGAGATGCCGACGGTGAGCCCGAGCAGCACGGCATAGACGCCCATCGCCGAGGCCTTGCGGCCGAGCACGCCGCTCACGCCGCGGCCGTAGTTTTCGGAGGCACGGCCGAAGAAGCGGTTGAAGAGGGCGAAGAAACCACCGAGGGTGCGGTTCATCTGGCGGGTCAGCCAGTCCGGCTCGCTGCCGTGGCTCTTGAGCAGCATGGCGGCCAGCGCCGGCGACAGGGTCAGCGAGTTGAAGGCCGAGATCACCGTCGAGATGGCGATGGTCATCGCGAACTGCTTGTAGAACTGCCCGGTCAGGCCGGTCATGAAAGCGAGCGGTACGAAGACGGCGACCAGGGTCAGGGCGATGGCGATGATCGGCCCGCTGACCTCGCGCATCGCCCGGTAGGTGGCTTCGCGCGGCGTCAGGCCGGCTTCGATGTTGCGCTCGACGTTTTCGACAACGACGATCGCGTCATCGACCACGATGCCGATCGCCAGCACCATGCCGAACAGCGACAGGGCGTTGATCGAATAGCCGAAGCCGAGCATCAGCGAGAAGGTGCCGACGATGGAGACCGGCACGGCGAGCAGCGGGATGATCGAGGCGCGCCAGGTCTGCAGGAAAACGATGACGACCAGCACGACCAGGGCGATGGCTTCGAGCAGCGTGACGACGACGGCCTTGATGCTGGCCCGGACGAACTGGGTCGGGTCATAGACGATGCGGTATTCGACCGAGGCCGGGAATTCCTTGGCCAGTTCGGCCATCGCGGCGCGGACCTGCGATGAGACGTTGAGGGCGTTGGCGCCCGGCGCCTGGAAAATGGGGATGGCCACCGCCGGCTTGTTGTCGAGCAGCGAACGCAAGCCGTATTCGGCGGCGGCCAGCTCGATGCGGGCGACGTCGGCGAGGCGCGTGACGGCACCGTCCGGCGAGGTCTTGAGCACGATTTCGCCGAACTCGGCTTCGCTTTGCAGGCGGCCCTGGGCATTGACGTTGAGTTGCAGCGGCACGTCCGGCCCGCTCGGCGAAGCGCCGATAACGCCGGCCGCAACCTGCACGTTCTGTTCGCGGATGGCGCGCACCACCTCGGCAGCGGTCAGGCCGCGCTGGGCGACTTTCTGTGGATCGAGCCAGACGCGCATGGCGTAGTTGCCGGAACCGAACAGGCCGACTTCGCCGACGCCCTGGATGCGGGCCAGGCGGTCCTTGACGTTGAGCACCGCGTAATTGCGCAGGTAGGTCATGTCGTAGCGGTCGTCCGGCGAGATCAGGTGCACCACCATGGTCAGCGTCGGCGAGCTCTTGATGGTCGTCACGCCGAGGCGCTGGACGTCCTCGGGCAGCCGGGGCAGGGCCTGCGCAACACGGTTCTGGACCAGTTGCTGCGCCTTGTCGGGATCGACGCCGAGCTTAAAATTGACCGTCACCGTCAGGTTGCCGTCGCTATTGGCCTGCGACTGCATGTAGAGCATGTTCTCGACACCGTTGATCGACTCTTCGAGCGGCGAGGCCACCGTTTCGGCGATCACCTTGGGGTTGGCGCCGGGATACTGGGCGCGCACCACCACCGAAGGCGGCACGACTTCCGGGTACTCCGAGATCGGCAGCTGGAACAGCGCCAGCACGCCGGCGAGCAGCAGCAGGATGGAGAGCACGCCGGCAAAGATCGGCCGGTCGATGAAGAATTTGGAAATGTTCATGGCGGGAAGTCCTTAGCTCTTGGCCGCGGCCGGCGCGGCACCGCCCATCGGCACGAGGTTGGGATTGACCGGGTCGCCGGGGCGCACGCGCTGCAGGCCGTTGACCACGATGCGTTCGCCGGCCTTCAAGCCGCTTTCGACGACGCGCAGGCCGTCCTGCACGCTGCCCAACTGCACCTCGCGGTAGGCGGTCTGGTTGCCTTCGCCGACGACCAGCACGAAGCGCTTGGCCTGGTCGGTGCCGACCGCCTTTTCATCGACTAGCAGGGCGCCGCGCTGGCTGGCGGCACCGAGCCGGATGCGGGCGTAGAGGCCGGGGACCAGCTTGCCGTCCGGGTTGTCGACCAGGGCACGCAGGCGGATGGTGCCAGAGGTGCTGTCCAGTCGGTTGTCCACCGAACTCAGCCGGCCTTCCAGCGAGTAGCCGTCGTCGTCGGCCAGGCCGAGATGGATGGGCAGCGCCTTGCCCTGGCTGCCGTTGACCACCTTCAGGTAGCTCTGCTCGTCGACATCGAAGGCGGCGTAGATACGGTCGGCCGAGACCAGCGAGGTGAGGGCGGGGCCGCTGCCGGGCGCGACCAGGTTGCCGACCGTGACTTCGGCGCGCGACACGCGGCCCGAGATCGGCGCCGTGATCCGCGTGTATTCGAGGTTGAGCTGGGCGACATTGAGCGCCGCCTTGGCCGCCTGCAGGTTGGCCTTGGCTTCGCGGGCGGCGTTCTGCTTTTCGTCGAAGTCGCGGCGCGCGATGGCGTTCTCGGCGAGCAGGCGTTCGCCGCGCGCCAGGTCGCTGGCGGTGTAGGCGACGCGGGCGTCCATAGCGGCCAACTGGGCTTCGGCGCGGGCGACTTCGGCGGCGAAGGGGCGCGGATCGATGGTGAACAACAGCTCACCCTTCTTGACCAGGCTGCCGTCCTTGAAATGCACGGTGGTCAGGATGCCGGAAACCTGCGGGTGGATTTCCACCCGCTCGACCGCTTCGAGGCGGCCGGAGTATTGCTGCCACTCGGTGACGGCACGGCGGGCGACTTCGGCGACATCGACCGTGGCGGCAGCCGGGGCCGCCGCAGCCGGGGCGGCGCCAGCCTGGCCGTGGTAGATGGCGAGACCGCCACCGATGCTGAACAGGCCGGCCAGTGCTGCGGCAAGGACGAGGCGTTTTTGGCGTTGGGGCATGATGTTTCCTCTCGGGGTTTTGAATGATGGAGTTCTGGTTTTGTCGGGAATCAGGGTAAGCGGGACGGCGTTCCGGGCGGCAGCCTGTTCGTCGCCAATGCTTGCCTATTCCTACAAATTGAGCGGATGCGCCGGGGCCTCGGCATCCCACAGGCGGCGGCGCAGGAAATGGGCGATTTCGGCCAGCGCCGGGCGGTGGCCGGCCAGTTCGCCATGGTTGACGCCGGCGAAGCGCACGACCTGGGTCGGCACGCCGGCGGCGATCAGTGCGGCGGCGTATTTCTCGGCCTCGTTGTGCAACACGTCGCATTCGGCGGTGACGATCAGCGCCGGCGGCAGGCCGGCCTGGCGGACCGAAACCAGCGGCGAGGCGTAGGGGTGCAGACGCTGGCGCGGCTGCGGCAGATACTGGCGATAGCAGTCGGCGCAGGTCGCGGCACTGAGGTCGGAGTTGAGGCGTGTCCCATCGCCGAGCCGGGTCATGCTCGGGTCAAGCATCGGCCCGACCAGCGCCTGGGCCGCAATGGCCGGGCCGTTGCGGTCGCGGGCGATCAGGGTCAGGGCGGCGGCCAGGTTGCCGCCGGCATCGTCGCCGGCCACCGCCAGCCGGGCCTGATCGCCGCCCAGTTCGGTGGCGTGTTCAGCGATCCATAATGCGGCGGTATGGGCATCCTCAGGGGCTGCCGGGAAAGGCCTCGCTGGCGCCAGGGCGTAATCGACGGCGACGACCAGGGCTGACGTCTGCTCGGCGATGAAGGCAGCCGGGGCGTCGGCATCATCCAGGCTTCCCCCGACGAAGCCACCACCATGGAAGTACAGCACGACCGGCAGCACGGCTGGGGCCATGGCGGGCCGGTACAGGCGCAACCTAAGCGGGCCGTTCGGGCCGGGAATACTCAGGTTTTGCGCTTGCGGCGTGCAGGGCAGGGGAGAGACTTGCATCGCATCCGGGGCAGGTAGCCTGCTGGAAATTGGGATAGGGCTATTCTCGGTGTTGTTTGTGGCTGGATAAATCCGTTAATTTCGACAATACTATTCAACACAAGCAAACAATCTTAGGCATCAGGAGATCGCACGATGGATCGTTTTCAGGCAATGCAGGTATTCACCCGGGTTGTGGATGCCAACAGCTTTACCCGTGCTGCCGACATGCTCGGCCTGCCGCGGGCCACCGTGACGACCATCATCCAGAACCTCGAAGCGCTGCTGCAGGTACGCCTGCTCAACCGGACGACGCGGCGCATCAGCCTGACGCCGGATGGGGCGTCGTACTACGAGCATTGCGCCCGCATTCTCGGGGAAGTCGAGGAAACGGAGTCATCGTTTCGCGACGTGGCCAAGGGCCCCAAGGGGCGGCTGCGCATCGACGTTCCGTCGCCGATCGGGCGCCTGGTCCTGATTCCGCGCCTGTGTGAGTTCCATGCGCGTTATCCCGAAGTCGAGCTGGTCATCGGCATGGGCGACCGCATGGTCGACCTGGTGCGCGAAGCCGTCGATTGCGTCATCCGCGTCGGCGATTTGCAGGACTCGACGCTGGTTGCCCGACGGATCGGCGCCATCAAGATGATTACCTGCGCTTCGCCGGACTATCTTGAACGCTACGGCGTGCCGCACAGCATCGACGACCTGCAGCAGCATGTCGCCGTACATTATTTCTCGCACCGCACCGGCCGCAATTTCGACTGGGATTTCATCGTTGATGGTCAGTCAATTCCGCTCGCGATGCGGGGCCGGGTTTCAGTCAACGACATGGACGCCTACATCGCCTGTGCCCAGCAGGGGTTCGGCATGATCCAGCCGGCCCGTTTCACGGTGCTGCCGCTGCTCGAATCAGGACAGCTCGTTGAAGTCCTGCCGGAACTGGCACCGTCACCAATGCCGATTTCCGTGGCCTACATGCAGAATCGCCACCTGTCGCCCAAGGTGCGCGCTTTCGTCGATTGGGTCGCCGAACTGTTCGGTGCCTGTCCCTTGCTGGGCGGCATCGACAATGGCAACGGAGAGTGCAGCTATAACGGAAATACCGGCTACAACACGCTGCGCAACGAAATTGCCTTTCAGAATGAACTGGAACATTCAGCATAGCTGGCCTCAGTCTGTTGCTATCTGAATGCACACTAAAAATCGGAAATAGCCTTTTTGAGATACGCAAGTAACACGCATAATTTGTATTATGTTAAGTTATGGACTCGCATCACAACTCAAGGCGGTACTGCGACGCATACGCCAAAAATGCACTTTCAGCGTGAATGTTCCTTGGGTTCGCCAAATAGCGGCATAACAACACGATTTCTTTTTTATCGAAACCGGCTAAAAAAAGCCGGTTTTTTTCTGCCTCGATGTAGCGGTAATAGCGCCTTCTCGCTGCACTAGATCGGCCTCGATAGTAGCGCAGCATCCAGTAGAGATTGCGGAGTTCGGCAGAATACGGTGGGTGCTTGACCATGGGGCGAGGATTCTATCGCCCCGGAAACGCCCTTACCGTGATCTAGTACTCGTTGTCGGGCACGAGCCACCAAGACCACATCCGCCAAAGCTGATGCCCGGTGACGACGGTTTGACCGGTTCCGGCGTTTGCGGATACATGCGGGCAACTTCAGCAGCATGGCGTTGCATCGCCGCCTGATCGTCACGATGCTGTTTTTCTCGCTGCGCCAAATAGGCTTCCTGACGGGCATTTTCTCGCATCACGTCTGATATGGCTTCTGGAGACGGATTGTCCGAGCGGACCACTTTGGAGGCCACACAGGGAACATTCGAGATAGTGACTTTACCGCCTTCAATACACCGATAGGCATCGGCCATGGAAGCCGACGCAGTCATGGAAAGCAGAAGGAGCAAGGCGGAAGAGCGCATCGTTATCACCTCAACATATGAAGGATGCAATTCTAGCGCCCTGCCCGTTTCACCGCAGCAATGGTCTAAAGGAAGGGGGTCGGGGTTTAAGCCTGTCCAGGTGGATCAGGCACCCCGGTTGTACCCGCGACGGGCACAGCATCCCTACGGGATGGCTACGGCGGCGCCGCCTTCGCCTTGATGCCCTGCTAGGCAGGGTTCTTCGGCTGCGCAGCGATGAAAGGCGGTTCGCCATTCACTGCGAGATTGGAACGGGGTGCAGCAGGGGCGCTCTGGCTCGCTTCGCGCTCGCCCATCGCTACCTGCTGCCTCTCAACTTGGCCGCAGGTCAGGCGACGCCGGAAGCCTTCACGGCTGATTTCCAAGGCGCACGAGCCTAGCGGCTGGATGGTATAGCCCATGTCGAGCAGGTCGTTATGGGTCAAGTGCGCGCCCTTGAAGGAAACGGCGTATTTCCACTTCGGCCCGATCTTGTAGCTGGCCACGATGAAGGATTCATCCGTGACCAACGGTTCTAGCCGAACGTCTTTAGCAAGATCGACAGCAGATACAGGCTGGCCAACAGAAGCAGAAGCCGTTTGATTATTCGGCGCGGCCACGCTAGCACCGGGTGCCGGAGTATTTTTAGCAGCACCCGAAAACATAACCACCCCGCCTCGCCCAAAGCCAAAATATAGAGCAGCAGCGAGCACCACCATAAGGATAAGTACCCGCGGGTTCTTGAATAGATTAAAGCCGTTGGCGTTGACGCGGTGCTGGCCGGTTGCGGTGCTGTCGTAGAGCTGGAAGACATGGGAAGGTACTTTCTTTTTCTGGACGTTAAGGAAGTCGTTCTGATTCTTGCCGGTATCGTCAGCCAGGTGCATGGCTTCGATGTAACGGCCGGTCCAGCCGATCAGGGCGAGGTCCTTGTGCTTGTAGGCCGCATCGGCAACGCTCTTGATATCGTCGCGGACCTTGGAATAGGCCGGACAGGTCGCCACGATGTCCCAATTCCAGTGACGATGCTTGTCCCATGCCTGCTCCCAGCAGTAAGGACGATCATCAATCGTTGCCTGTTCCAAGCCTCCCGGATAATCCAAAGCTCGAATGTCAGACTCACGCCAGCGCTTGGGCCAGATGTCTTGAACTTCATCCACAAAAATAAAGGCTCCCTTGGGAACCCAATGGAACCACGTTGCCCAAAGTCGCCTCCCCTCCTCCGTCTTGTCGTCGACAAAGATGACATCAAAGGTTTTGGGGAGATCGGGAAAGACATCGAGTACACGATCGCGTGTGACGCCGCGCACGTTCGTAACAATAATGCGCCCTTCTTTGGCTTCCCGAATGAAATCGTCGGCCATAGCCCCAGCGGTCTTGAAGCTGCCCGGTGGGCCGTGATGAATTTTGATCGGCATTTACAGCCCCGGAATGAATTTGATGACCCAGCGCGTCGCACCCCCCGCGAGGATCAGATTGACGGCTTCCGGGAAGCGGAAGAAATTGACCGTGCCCAGCACTTCGGCCGGCAGCATCGAGAATGCGGCACTGATCTTCTGCGAGACTTGGAAGCCCTGCAGGATGCCCTGAGCGACGCCCCACGCGAACTCAAGGCCCATGATCTTCGCCTTGATCCACCAGATCAGGAGCGTCGTAATCAGATAGGTCGCAGCATCCTGAAAGAAGGTATAGATACCGGTCTGGAAGAAGTCCGATATCGACTGAAGAAATTCGAACATTAGACGGTCACCACGAGAAGGATTGCGATGATGGCAGCAGCGAAAACGACGATTGCGCCAATAGGCGACAGCTTGTCCGCGTAGTTATTGACGCAGATGCTGATCTGCTTGCCCAGAACGGTCACAGGCGGAGGACAGGGAAGCGAACCGGAACTGACACCAGCCGAAGACGAGAGCGCCGAAGTCAAATCGGTTTTGATCTGATTGAACTTGTCAGTCAAAGCCTGTTTGGCCTCGTTGAGCTTGGTGTCCTGCCCGTTGTCGAACTTCCCTTTATCCTTGACCGTGCCCTGCTTACACATCGGGCTATTCGGTTCCTTGGCGCACTGGCCCGGCTCACTACCGGAGTTATCGCCATCCGATAGCCCATTTTGACCATTGCCCCCAGAGGTGGTCGATTCGGTCTTCGTTGTCGATCCACCGCCAAACGTGGTGGTGGTCGTGCTGGTTACAGTTTCCTTGGCCCCCGTCGCCGGGTCGGTCGTCGTCGTCTTGTTAGTGACCGTGACATCGCCATTCGGCGCAGTGGCTTTACTCTCGGCCCTCTGCACAGTTGGTTTGCGCGCCTCAACCGTGCCTTCAGGCACACAGGCCACCGTGCCTTTCGATGTCGTCAGCACACCTTCGGACGCATCACAGTTAGGCTTCTTCGGCGTTGGCGGCGGTGCCTTGTTCGGCTCGACCGTCGGTTCAGGCGCCACAGCCCCATCTTGCCCTACGGTGCATTCCGTAGCGGTGTATTGGGTTTTCATCAACTCGTGCCGGTCATGGGTGCCACCCACGTATGCATCGCCGTTAGGATTCATCGTCGGATGGCTGACAGGCCCTGTCTGATAGACCAAGCAGCCCGCGTTACAACGACTGCCATACGGGCTATTGCCCTTGTTGAACGAAACCCACGCAAACGTAGGCGGCAACTGGTCTTTGCCAGCGCAACGGCTAGGCGGCGGGCCACAAACACCGTTCTCATTCGGCACATTCGGATCAGTACAGGTTACGACTTCACCGGAGTAATACTGATTGGCGGAAAAATTTGACGATTTCCAAATGCAGTAGCCACCCGAAACCCCCTGAGCCGTCTTGGGGTAAGACGTCCCATAGGAGACGTACGGGTCCGATGCTGCCCACGCCGAACAAGCCGCCATCTGGTCAGTACCGCTGTAATAGCGACCGGCAGTGTTCGACCAATACTTCCAGTAGCTGCCCGCATGTGCCCAGGTGAACACGCCAGTGAGCAAAAGACCCAGCGCCGCAAGAATAAAGTTTCGTTGAATACGGCCCATCACAACGACCCAATACGAATGCCGATCACGAAGATCACCACAACGCCGACAGCAACAAGAATCGACAACATAAAACCCCCATGAGAAAAGGCGACCGAAGCCGCCCTTTCAGTGCTTGGAACCACCGCCGATTTTCCGGATCGTGCCTAAAATCATATCCAGACCTTCGACCACGACGACGACGGCTATGACCGTAGCGGCAACGGCTTCCGCCGCCGTCGTGAGTGCCGAGAGCGCCGCGATAACCGGCGCCCACACGATTACACCTTCTTGACGAGGGCGATGATCACACCGACAACGACCAGACCGGCCACGACAGCAATGACCATGCCGCCGACCGATTCACCCGTGGTTTGAGCACCGGTCAGAGCGGTTTGGACTTCGGTCGTGGAAAGTGCCGCATGGGCTTGGGCGCCAATAGCGGACAGACCGGCAACGGCAGCGGCCTTGGCTTGCTTCTTCTTTTTCAGCAGGGTTTCGTACATCTTGCGCATGGTTTTCTCCTTTCGAGAGAGTGGTTAAAGCCGGGTGAGGTGCCCCCCATCACCGACCGGGTAAAAACTAGATTCGCATCTTGCGGACGACTGAAATCACAAGGCCGATTGCAAGCCCAGTCACGAAGACCAGAAAGCCGCCATTGGCCGCCGTATCAAAAGCCACCGAGTCCCAGCCGAAATTCGTTTCGAGGCCGGAGACGTTCGATTCAAGCGAGGTGACGCGGGTGTTAATGCCCGAGACCGTGGTCGATAGAGTATTGACTTGCGTTTGCAGCGCACCATTAGTCGGAGGCACCACCCAGCCGCTCACCGTGCTCACAGTCGGCGTACCCAAGGCAGTCCCGGATGCGTTGCGGAAAACGATTGCAGTGCCCGGACCCGCCGCCTGATAACTGCAATCACCAGACGACGCCGCGTAGGTGCTCAGGAATGCCGCTACAACGGTCTGACATCCGAAATCGGATACCGTGGCCGTATAGCCTGCCGAAAGCGTCACCGTGGCTGCTTTTGCAGTTCCCGCCAACAGGAACAAAGCAAGGATCAGCAATCTCACCACTGACGCTCCAGCCATTCCTGATCAGATTCGGTTTTTTGACGGTTTTGCTCATCGACCGCGAGGCGATAGACGATGTAGGCACAGAGCGAACCGGCGATGAAAGTGGCGACGTACCCACCGACGAGTTGCCAAGTCATGCTGCCCTCCGACGCGTATTCCAATCGACAAACCAATCGATAAAGCGAACCGGACCACCACCCAGCGTGAAACCCACCAGAAGCCACAAAACCGCGTTCCAGCCGCCCAGGTCAAAAATCTGTTGCATTGCCTGAGCAATGTCATTGGCTAAAGAAACGCACTGGTCTGAAACCGGAGACGAATTAAGTTGATCCATAAAGGCCGGCGGAACAGACATCAAGCGGCCCTCCGAACGTCATCCCAGCACATGACGGGCTGGGCAAGGACGATACGAACCGGGCGGAACTGGACGACGTTGCCTTGTTGAAGATCAGCATCGCTGATGCCTGCGGCGCGGAGGTATTTGAGGTGCAGATACCACGTCCGTTTAGGCATGTAGTCGCGCGTCACCTCGAAACCATCGGCCCGAATGTTCCGGTAGGTTGCAAAGGCAGCTTCTGCCCTGCCCTGCGTGATATCGCTGCACTGCGCGATCCGCGCTACGAGTTCATGTCTTTCCATTTCCTTCACCTCCACACCATCGACAACACGTCCAAAAAATTCAACAAAGAGGCCTTCCAGATCGGCCAGCGTCAGGTCATACCAATGCCGCCCCGCTTCAGCGAGACGACGGAACCAACGAGCACCGCGGGTGTGTTCGAGGCGAATGATTCGATCAGCCAGGGCGATCAGGTCTTCGCCAATGTTGATCAGCCCTTTCCGGGCGAGGTGGGCGAGATGCGGCCCCTTGTGGTACGCCTTGCCTTTGGCAAGGTCCGAGGTCGGGTTCCAATAGACGGAATCCCCGCCCCGTTTGTCGTTCGTTGCCTTGCGACGGCCACCGTCCGCGAGGCATAGCTGCCGCAGGGCTTGCTTGCAGCTTGCGAAGTCCGGAAGGACGAAATTGCCGGTGATGTCGATACGGCGACATTGCCAGAGGTCCGGGCGGGGCAGGATGGCGTTCAATGCCCTCGCCGCCTTCTGGACGAGGACGGAGGCGGCATGGCGGATGTCGCAGGTGCCGAAGACGTTGATCCCGTGCTCGATGCTGGCCGGTGAGCCACCGATGGCGAGGTATTCGTGCTTGCCGTCGCTTTGGACCATCCAGACGAGGCCGGGGGTATCAGAACGCAGAGCATCAACATCGAGGGATTGCTTCGACCAAACAATCTCCCCGGCCCCATCAACGCAGTGGATGGTGTTGAAGCATTCCCGGATGCGTTCGACCAGACGGGGGCCGAGATGAGCGACAGGACAGCGCAGCGTGAGCCAGTCGATCAGATACGGGGTTTGTTGGACGGGCATTGCCATGGTCAAAAGTGCAACCCGTTGCACAAAGTCCGGGTGTTACATACGGACCCGGACTGAAAAGCGGCCCCCGGAGCCTCGACGGTTTCCACGGTCACAACCGATGCGGAAAGGAGGACGGGGGCCATGATCAAGCAGCCTTGGACTCAAGCCGCGAAAGCAACACCGAACACACCGTTTGCGCGTGTTCCAGCACTTTCGGGTACTTGCCGCTGATGGTGTCGCAGATTTGGCACCAAAAATGTGCCTCGTCTGTATCACCACCGTTTTCGGCTTTAAACATGGAGTCGAACGCGAAGAAAAACGCCAACGTGTGACGCTGATCTTCTGAGTTCAAATCCTGAAAGGACGGAATCATTACGCGGCCTTGGGTTGGGCCGGAACAGCAGCGGCCGGGACACGAAGGCGGGCACGGATGGCGACTTGGCCAAAGCGATCAACATAGATGCTGGCCGGGTCGAGGATGTACTGGCCTACCGGGTAGCCCTTCTCCTGCTCGTCGTCCAGGGTGAGCTTGATCTTCTGGGGATGCTTCTGAGGCTGACCGTCACGGCCATAGCCGTACATCCATGCTTCCTGCTCGCGGATGTTGTAGGGCTTGCCGGTCTTGGCAGAGATACCGGTTTTCAGGTCAATGACTTCTGTTTCTACGGAGACTTTCAACATCGTTACACCTCATGCGGTTGGGTTATGTGGTCCGAATATCGAACCACGGGGCGCACGATAGGTTCGAATTTCGTACCTTGTCAAGTCCGGAAATCGGACTAGACTGCAACCACCGACCGAGGAAACCACTATGAAAATTGTTGAATTGCTGGACCGCACAAAGCATGACGCTGGCGTAGAGAGCGACTACGCTCTAGCCAAAGTCCTAGGCATACACAAGGCTCGCGTCAGTGCGTACTACTCTGGGAAAGAAGCCCCGAATGAATGGGCTTGCCTGAAGATTTCCGAAATAACGGGAATTCCGCTTGATACTGTCATTGCGACAGTAAAGGCCGAGTCAGAAAAGGATGACGAGCGCCGTGCGGTCTGGGAAAACTACATGAAAAGATTAGGCGGTCTAGCCGCTTCTTTTCTGATTACGCTTTGCGTAACTGTCACTATGCTAGTGACATCACCGCCCTCTCAAGCCGCACAGGGCAAGGATTTGGGTCCAGTGACGTTTTGTATTATGTAAACTTGTTGGTGCGAATAAAAAAAGAGGATCAATTCAGATCCTCTTCCTTCGCCGCCGGCAGATTCAGGATTTGAATCCCTTCGTCTCTGAGCGCCTCGCATTCATCGGCCGTCGCCTGACCTCGTATGGCTCTTTCCGGAGCTTCGTTGTAGTGGATCTTCCTGGCTTCTTCGGCAAAGGATTGGCCAACGTCCTCGCTATTGGCGACGATGGATTGCACAAGCTGGCGATAAAGCGCCATGGCCTGGGCACCGACCGGCATGACTGCAGTGCTGCTTCCCACCGCTGATTCCGCGCTGGCGGCCGCGCCGTGGCCTGTGGCATGCGACGAAATCGCTACCGCGGACGGTATGCGGCGGACAGCGTGGCTATCGCACTGAGGACAAGTAATCAGGCGTGTTTGAAGCTGGCGATCGAAGTCGTCGGCGCTGCGAAACCAGCCTTCGAATTTGTGATCGTTATCGCAGCTAAGGTCGTAGATGATCATATGGGTGTTGGTTTGTGGCCGCATCCTCAGGATACGGGGCCGTTAGTGTGTTCAGTTGAAGCTGACGATGCCGAGCCACGCTCGAAATCCAGGTCCCGAATCGATCTTTGGCAAAATGCCGGGCCGAGAATAACAACAATGAATCGCCGGCGAACAGGCGGTGGCTGCAATCCCTCTCAGTTCGATCGTCTCTGGCGCCAAATTTATCAGGGTGCGGATCATACCACCCTGCCCTCTGTACGCAACGAAATGCCATTGCTGCGGGAGCATGGTCAACAGAGCGCTCCCCGGAAAGTTTGGCCCCAAAGGCAATGCAACCGTTACCGTCGCTACCTGTCCAATATCGGGCTATCACGCAAAGGAGAAAACGGTGCTCGAAACCATTTTCGGTAACTATCTTTTGCTTTCCGCCATCGTTCTGTTGATCCTGTTCATGGTCCCAGCTCTGATTCTGCGCGGCCGTGGCTTGAGAGAGTCCCACGGAGCTGACCGCCGAAAGAGCACGCGAAATGGCACCGACCGCAGGGCGTGACAGGCAGAACAGTGTAGGTTGATGGTGAACGTTGTGCTTTGCGAGGGTCGCTTGGTCGCCCCTTTTCCATCCGCCTATTCGCTTGAGCACTGGATTGTGATTCCAGGTGTCTATGTTTTAAGCCGGAGGCACCTTAAAACGCCAATACCCAATAGGGAAAGCCGCCGTTGGGTGGTCTGTCTGGATACGATGGGATCTCGTTAAGCGTCAGGATGGTGCCCGGGACGGGGGTCGAACCCGTACAGCCAGAGGCCGAGAGATTTTAAGTCTCTTGTGTCTACCAATTTCACCACCCGGGCCGGTGTGCCGATCAGAATATTGGCGCCCCGATACGAAAAAGGGAAAGCGACCGGCGCTTTCCCTTTTCGAATTTGGAGCGGCAGAAGAGTCTCGAACTCTCGACCTCAACCTTGGCAAGGTTGCGCTCTACCAACTGAGCTACTGCCGCATATTCTCTGGAGGCGCGGGCCGGAGTCGAACCGACCTACACGGATTTGCAATCCGGTGCATAACCGCTTTGCTACCGCGCCGCCTACAAACAAACTTTGCGTTACTACTTACTGCAGGAAAAAGCTTCGCTTTTCCCAAGAAACTTGGAGCGGCAGAAGAGTCTCGAACTCTCGACCTCAACCTTGGCAAGGTTGCGCTCTACCAACTGAGCTACTGCCGCGTCAAACAGAGCGCGCATTATAGGCCACACAAGGGATTTGTCAACATCCCCCTCTATTTTTCTGCACTTCTTTTTGCAATTTCCGGCCAGGCCATCCGCAGGTAATAGCCCATCGACCACAAGGTCAGCAAAGCTGCTATCCAGATCAACCAGTTACCGATCACCTTCATGTCGAACCCGGCGAGCGGTGCGTAGTAGAGAAGCATGGGAAGCGCCAGCATCTGGGCGGTGGTCTTGATCTTGCCCAGCATCGAAACGGCAACGCTTTTCGACGCGCCGATCTTGGCCATCCACTCGCGCAATGCCGAGATGGTTATTTCGCGACCGATGATGATCATGGCGACGATGGCATCGGTTCTCCCCAACTGCACCAGAACGATGAGCGCAGCGGCAACCATCAGCTTGTCGGCCACCGGGTCGAGAAATGCCCCGAATGCGGAAGTCTGGTCCAGCTTGCGGGCCAGGTAGCCATCGGCCCAGTCGGTCAGTGCCGCAGCGCAAAAAAGGATAGTCGCTGCCAGATCGCGCTCATAAGGCGTCGCCCATGCGGCAGGCAGGTAATAGACCGCGATCAGTAGTGGAATCGCTACGATGCGCAGCCAGGTCAGCAGAATGGGCAGATTGAAAGGCATGCTTCAGTGTAATGCGGAATAGATGTTCTCGGCCATCTCCCGGCTGATTCCGGGAACTTCGGCCAGTTGTTCGATGCTCGCCGCGAGCACGCCGGGCAAACCGCCAAACCGGGCGACCAGGGCTTTTCGGCGCGCCGGCCCGACGCCGGGCAGGCTTTCCAGTTTGGAGGTCTTTCTGGCCTTGCTGCGCTGAGCGCGGTGACCCGTGATCGCGAAGCGGTGCGCCTCGTCACGGACCTCCTGGATCAGATGCAAGGCCGGGTGTGCCGGCGGCAATTGTAGCGGCTCGCGATCGTCCGGGAAAATCAGCGTTTCCAGCCCGGGTTTGCGCTCCTCGCCTTTCGCGACACCGATCATCGGCAGGTGGGTCAGGCCGAGGTCGGCGAGCGCCGCAAATGCGGAAGCAACCTGCCCCTTGCCACCGTCGATCAGGATCAGATCGGGTGCCGTTCCTTCTCCGGACGCGATGCTGTCGTAGCGCCGGCTGACCGCCTGGCGCATGGCAGCATAGTCGTCACCGGCCTGGATGTCGCGAATATTGAAGCGCCGGTAATCGCTTTTCTTCATGCGATTGCCTTCGTAAACCACACAGGACGCGACGGTGGCCTCGCCCATGGTATGGCTGATATCGAAGCACTCGATGCGCGAGATGGGCTCAGGCAGTTGCAGCGCCTCCTGCAGCGCCGCGAGACGCGCCTCCTGCTGCGCGCTGGCCTGGTTCCGGGCCAGGATGGCCAGCCTTGCGTTCTGGATAGCCATCTCGACCCAGGCCTTCTGGGCGAGGGTGCGCGACTCGAGGAGAGACACCGGGCGGCCGGCCAGTTCGGCCAGGACGGATTCGCCCTCGCCCCGCTCCTCTTCCGCTGGCAAGGGGTAAGCCAGAATGCGCGCCGGCACCGGATGCGCGGCGTAGTGCTGGCGAATGAAGGCGGCTGAAGCGTCCGCCGCATCCGAATCGCCGGCGTTGCTGGGAAAGAAGGGGCGATCCCCCAAATGCCGCCCACCGCGGATCATGGCCAGATTGACGCACAACTGCCCCGCTTCCTTCACTGCAACGAGAATATCGACGTCCTCGCCCTTGTTGCTGGAGACGAACTGCTTTTCCTGGACTTGATGCAGAGACTGGATCTGGTCGCGGAAAACTGCCGCCTGCTCGAAATGCAAGCGGCTGGATGCATCCTCCATGGCCTTGGTCAGACGACGGGTGACCTCTTGCTGCTTGCCGAGCAGGAACATGGCCGCTACCTGAACGTCTGCCGCGTAGTCTTCCTGGTCGATATGGCCGACGCACGGAGCGCTGCAGCGCTTGATCTGGTAAAGCAGACAGGGTCGCGAACGGTTGGCGAAGACGCTGTCCTCACAGGTCCGCAGGCGAAACATCTTCTGCAGCAACTGGATGCTGTCGCGTACCGCCCAGGACGACGGATAGGGGCCGAAGTAGTCGGCCTTGCGGTCCGGATTGCCGCGAAAGAAGCCCAGGCGCGGATACTTTCCTTTGCTCAGAACGATGTAAGGATAGGATTTGTCGTCCCGGAACAGGATGTTGTAGCGCGGCGAGAGCGATTTGATCAGGTTGTTCTCGAGCAACAACGCTTCGGCTTCGGTGCGCGTCGGCGTCGTCTCGATGCGTGCGATCTGGCTGACCATGTGCGCGATGCGCGGACTAGCCAGGTTTTCGCGGAAATACGACGACACCCGCTTTTTCAGGTTTTTCGCCTTGCCGACGTAAAGGACCGCGCCATCGTCGCCGAGCATGCGATACACGCCCGGCAATTCGGTCAGAGAGGCCAGAAAGGCCTTGGCATCGAAGCTCATGGCAGATCAGGCGAGCAGCGACTTGACCCCGGCAAACACCGCTTCGAAACTTTCCCGGGTCAGGCGGCCCGTGCGCCAGTTGTAGCCGCTGCAATGGTAGCTGGCGACCAGCGTGCGACCGTCAGGCAGTTGGTGGCGAACATTGTGGCCAAACGGATAGTCCTTGGCCTTCAAGCCATAAGACCACAATAGCGCTTGGTGAGCGACGGCGCCCAGCACAACGATAGCCTTTAATTTGGGCATGGCAGCCAGTTCCTTACCCAGATAGTGATTGCATTGGCGAATCTCGGCTGTCGTCGGCTTGTTGGCTGGCGGCAGGCAGCGCACCGCGTTGGTGATACGGCAATTACTGAGAGACATAGCTGGATTGGCCCAGCTATCGGCGCCCAGAGGTTCCGGGCGGCTGGCGAATCCAAATCGATGGAGTGCCGGATAGAGCAACTCGCCGGCCACGTCGCCGGTAAATGGGCGTCCGGTGCGATTGGCGCCTTTTTCTCCCGGGCCAAGCCCGACAACCAGCAATTGCGCATCGAGCGAACCAAAGGCGGGAACCGGCAGGGCGTGCCACTCCGGATCGCGCCGGCGAATGCCGGCAAGGTGTTCAGCCAGGCGCGGACAGGCCGTGCAGGCGATGGGGTCTTCAAATCGTGACATGGCAGGGATGTTAGCATGGCGGCCATGCAGCTCCATTGGGACATCTTTTGCCGGGTTATCGACAACTACGGCGATATCGGGATTTGCTGGCGTCTCGCCCGGCAATTAGTGGCCGAACACGGACGCCATGTCCGGTTATGGGTAGACGACCTGGCCAGCCTGCGTCCGCTCTGCCCGGCGATCGATCCATCACTCGGTGCGCAGTCAGCACACGGCGTCGAGATCAGGCACTGGGCTCAAGACATCGCTGCCGAACGTTCAGCTGACGTGGTGATCGAGGCATTCGCCTGCGAATTGCCGAACTCTTATTTAAGAACGATGGCGGCGGCTACCCGCAAGCCCTGCTGGATCAATCTCGAGTACCTGACTGCCGAGTCGTGGGCCGAGGATTGCCACGGCATGGCCTCGCCCCACCCCACCCTGCCGCTGACAAAATATTTCTTTTTTCCCGGATTCACCACGAAGGCCGGTGGATTGTTGCGGGAAGCCGGTCTCTTATCGGACAGAGAACGCTATCAGAAACAAACCCCGCCACGTGATCACCTTGAGATCAGCCTGTTCTGCTACGACACGGCGCCGGTGGGTGATCTCCTTGCGGCATTGGCGAACATGGCCCAGCCGTCCGTCGTTCATGTGCCGCCCGGCAAGCCCTTGGCCGCAGTCATGCAGCACTTGCCGGGCCCTGGACCCTGGCAGCATGGCAAGGCGCGGATCGAGCCGATTCCCTTCCTGCCTCTGGACGATTACGACCGCCTGCTCTGGCAATCCGACATCAATTTCATCCGCGGTGAGGATTCCTTTGTCCGGGCGCAGTGGGCGGCCAAGCCTTTCATTTGGCAAATCTATCAGCAGGATGAAGACGCCCATCTGGTCAAGTTATCGGCATTTCTCGATCGCTATTGTGCAGGGATGGGCGGCGAGCAGGCGCAGGCCGTCAACGACATGTTCACCGCCTGGAACGGTGGCGAGCCGGAGCTTGCCCAGGCATTCCAGCATTTCGTCGACCACCGCCAGGCCATCGCCGAGGCCAATCATGCGTGGTGCGAGGATCTGGGGTCACAAGACGATCTGGCAACGGCCCTCGTCAACTTCTGCGCCGCCAAGGTATAATTTAACGTTTATCTTTTTCCGATCGTAGAGAATCCCGTATGAAAACCGCAATGGAACTCCGCTCCGGCAACGTCATCATGGTTGGTGCCGACCCGCTCGTCGTCCAGAAGAGCGAGTACAACAAGTCCGGCCGCAATGCCGCCGTGGTCAAGATGAAGCTCAAGAACCTGTTGTCCGGTGCCGCTTCCGAAGCGGTTTACAAGGCCGACGACAAGTTCGAAGTGGTCATCCTCGACAAGAAGGAAGTAACCTACTCCTACTTCGCCGATCCGATGTATGTCTTCATGGACGCCGACTACGAGCAGTTCGAAGTAGAAGCCGAAAACATGACCGACGCACTGAAGTACCTGGAAGACGGCCTGGCTTGCGAAGTCGTTTTCTACAACGGCAAGGCCATTTCCGTCGAACTGCCGAACAGCGTCGTGCGTGAAGTCGTTTACACCGAACCCGCCGTCAAGGGCGACACCTCGGGCAAGGTCATGAAGCCGGCCAAGCTGGCTACCGGTTTCGAACTGCCGGTTCCGGCCTTCGTCAGCATTGGCGACAAGATCGAAATCGACACCCGCACCGACGAATACAAGAACCGCGTCAAGTAATACGCCGTTCCCGTCTTGCGCTAATCGGGCAGCTTCGGCTGCCCGATTGCATTTCAGGCCATCAATTCGGCAATGGTCTGCAGCGCCGCCCGATAAACCGGATCACCCTGCAATTGCTCCCAGGATTGTGCCGGTTCAACAGGTATCAAGGATTCAACGCGCTGGCCACGGCGCAGATCGATTTCGCGTTTCCAGTTGGCTAGCACATTCCCCACGACATCCGGCGCATTGCAGACGAGCAGCATGTCGCAGCCTGCGGCATAAGCCGTTTCGACCCTCGCCAGCATGTCGCCGACGATGCCGGCGCCAGCCATCGACAGATCATCGGTAAAAACGACGCCGTCAAACTTGATGTCGTTTCTCAAATAATCGATCCATTTGTTTGAAAATACAGCCGTATTGCAATCCATACAGTTGTAAATCACATGTGCCGCCATGACCCCGTCGAGGGGCAAGCGGCGATAGGGCTCGATGTCTTCCTGCATGGCGTCGAAAGCCCGATCATCGACCGGCAGTTCGACATGCGAGTCCGGAATGACGTAGCCATGCCCGGGAAAATGCTTGCCGCAACTGCCCATGCCGGCTTGCCGCAAGCCCTGGCCAAGCGCTTCGGCCAACTGGATCACGGCTTCGGGCTGGCGGTGAAAAGCGCGGTCGCCGATGACGCGCGATGGGCCGTAATCGAGGTCGAGAACCGGCGTGAATGAGTAATCGACACCCCGCGCCCGCAGTTCCGCTGCCAGCACGTAGCCGACTTGCCGGGCAGCCGCACAGGCACCGGCCGGATCGCGATCCCATAGCTTACCCAACTGCGCCATCGGCGGCAGGCGGGTAAAGCCGTCGCGGAAGCGTTGCACCCTGCCCCCTTCATGATCGACCGCGATCAACAAGGACGGCGAGCGCAAGGCATGTATTGCAGCGGTCAGTGCGGACAGCTGCTGCGGATCGGCATAGTTGCGGGAGAACAGGATGATCCCGCCCACCAGCGGATGGCGCAGACGTTCGCAATCAAGATCAGTCAGTTCAGTACCGGCGATGTCGATCATCAGCGGCCCGAGGGAAAGGTGCTTCATGCTTGCTCCAGAATGACATAGGCGACGGCATAGTCGGCTTCGTCGCTAATCGAGAGATGGGCTTTCAGATTCTTTTCCTGAAGCAGCGCGCTCAGCTTGGGAGCGAAATCCAGCACCGGTTTCCCCAAGTCGTCATGGGTAACGCCAATGGCCGGCAGGGTTGCCGGCGGGCGTACCCCCGTGCCCAGGGCCTTGCTGAACGCCTCTTTAGCGGCGAAGCGCTTGGCCAGAAAACGCCCCTTGTCCGCCGCTTTGGCAAATTCCGGCATCTCCTGCGGCGCGAGAAGTTTTTCCAGCACCTTGTCACCGTGCCGTTCCCACATGCCACGCAGGCGGGCGACGGCGACTATATCGGTGCCGATGCCGTAGATCATTCGCCGTCCTGTGCCGCTTCGCGCATCAAGGCTTTCATTTCCCGCACCGCTTCGCGCAAGCCGACGAACACGGCACGGCTGACAATCGCATGGCCGATATGCAGCTCGCGGATGCCGGCCAGCTTGGCCACCGGCTGGACGTTGTAGTAATTCAAGGCGTGCCCGGCGTTGAAGCGCATGCCCAAATGGCGAATCGCCTCGCCGGCCTGGCGAATCTTGTCCAATTCGGCGAGCACGGCCGCCGCTTCCGCATCGCGCCCGCGGTCATGGAAGGCGTGGGCATAAGGGCCGGTATGAACCTCGCAGACACGGGCTCCAATACGGGCTGCCGCTTCGATCTGCGCCGGCTCGGCGTCGATGAATACGCTGGTCGTGATGCCGGCGTCGGCGAGTCGGGAAATGGCGTCCTTGAGACGACTTTCCTGCGCCAGGATATCGAGACCGCCTTCGGTTGTGACCTCATGGCGCCCTTCGGGAACGAGCATGGCCATTTCGGGTTTGAGGGCGCAGGCGATATCGACCATTTCATAGGTTGCCGCCATTTCCAGATTCAGCTTGATCTGCGTCGCTTCGCGCAGCCGGCGGACATCAGCATCCTGGATGTGCCTGCGGTCTTCGCGCAAATGCACGGTGATCCCGTCAGCGCCGCCGAGGTGTGCCTCGACAGCACCCCAGACCGGGTCCGGCTCATAAGTCCGGCGGGCCTGGCGAATGGTGGCGATGTGGTCGATATTGACGCCCAGTTCGATCATAGCTCTTGCAACTCCTTGAATATCTTGCGTGTTTCCAGTTCCTTGCCGGCCAGGTAATAGGCCATCAAGGTCCGCATCAATGCTTTCGCTTCCTGACGTGAGCGTTGATCGGAAAAATCCTCGGCTTCGAGATCGAGCAAGGTTTTGCCACTGACCACCTGCGAGGCCCCCGCATCATGCTCCAGTCGAACCGGTCCCTGCTCCATGCGATAAGTGTAATGGGCATCCGCAACGATGGGAGCACCGTCACTATCGTGGTTCAGGGTCAGGCCGTAGCCAAGTTCCTGCAGGAGTGCCTTCTCGAACCGGCGCAGATCCGCCTCGCGAACCCTGCCCTGCGGATCGGCTGCCAGACGCGCCAGCATTTCCGTATAGCGCTCGAAAAGCCGCTCGTGGGCGTCTTCACGCGGCAGCAGGTGCATCAGCAATTCGTTCAGGTAATAGCCGCAGAACAGCGCCTCGCCCGCCAGGAGCGGTTGTCCGCCCTGCCATTCGGCCTTCATCAGGGTCAGCACCTCGCCCTTGCCCGCCCAGCCTATTTCGAGCGGCTGGAAGGCCATGAGCAGGCCGCGGATGGCGGAACGAGGCCGACGGGCACCGCGGGCGAGCAAGGCCATCCTCCCGAAATCTCGGGAAAAAACTTCGACAATCAGACTGGTTTCCCGAAAGGGATAGGTGTGCAGAACGTAGGCCGGCTGGCCGTCGACCTTGCTGCGCAGGTTCATTCGTAGCCGAGGCTCTTCAACAGACGCTCGTCGTCGTTCCAGCCAGATTTCACCTTGACCCAGATTTCAAGGTAAACCTTGCCATCGAAAAGCCGTTCCATATCCTGCCGCGCCTCGCTGGCGATGCGCTTGAGCGATTCCCCACCCTTGCCGATGACGATAGCCTTGTGGCCTTCGCGATCGACGACAATCGCCGCATAAATGCGGCGCAAGGCACCTTCGACCTCGAAGCGCTCGATTTCTACAGCCGTCGCATACGGCAGTTCATCACCGAGCAGGCGAAACACCTTTTCGCGAATGTATTCCGATGCCAGGAAACGTTCGCTCTTGTCGGTCAGATCGTCTTCCGGGAACATCAGGCCTTCGTTGGGCAGGTGCTTTCTCGCTTCGGCCAGCAAGTCGTCGGTCTGCTTGCCCTTGGCCGCACTGACGGGGACGACAGCCGCATAGTCGAAATCAGCCGACACGGTGGCCAGGAAGGGCAGCAAGGCGTTACGGTCTTTCAACTGATCGGTCTTGTTGACCACGAGGACCACCGGCCTGTCCTTGGGCAGGAGGCGGACGACGGATTTGTCCTTGGCATCGTAGCGCCCGGCTTCGACCACGAACAACACGACATCGACGTCGTTCAACGTCTGCGTCACGCCCCGATTCATGGCTCGGTTCAGGGCATTGGAAAACTTGGTCTGGAATCCTGGCGTATCGACAAAGACGAACTGCGCATCGTCGTTGGTGAGGATGCCGGTGATACGGTGTCGCGTTGTTTGCGCCTTGCGCGAGACGATGCTGATCTTCTCGCCGACCAGGCGATTGAGCAGGGTCGACTTCCCGACGTTGGGACGGCCGACGATGGCGATATAGCCGGAGCGAATTTTTTTCATGCCTGGAGTTCTTTCAAAGCCTGTTCGGCTGCTACCTGCTCGGCAATACGCCGGCTGGAGCCATGTCCTATGGTACGTAAGGCGGGGTTGTCGATCTCGCAAGCCACCTCGAAACGCTGCAAGTGTGCCGCACCGGTCGTTTCCAGCAACTGGTAGCGCGGTAGCGGTTTCTTCCGCCCCTGCAACCACTCCTGCAACCGGGTCTTGGCATCCTTCTGGAACTGGCCTGGCTTTAGCTCGTCGAGCAAGGGAGCGTAGAGCTTTTCGATGATCTGTTGCGCAACGGCAAAACCGGCATCGAGATAGATCGCCCCGAACAAGGCCTCCAGAGCGTCTGCCAGAATCGAAGGCCTTTGCGCCCCGCCACTCTTGAGCTCCCCTTCGCCGAGGCGCAACACATTGCCGATGTTCAGTTCCTGCGCCAGCCGATGCAGGGACTCCTGGCGAACCATGTTCGCCCGAAGACGCGACAAATCGCCCTCGGGCAGATTCGGAAAGCGCTGATACAGCGATGCGGCAATCACAAAATCCAGAATGCCATCGCCCAGGAATTCCAACCGCTCGTTATTGGGTATGCCGTAGCTGCGATGGGTCAGCGCCGTGACCAGCAGCACTTCATCGGAAAAGACGTGACCGAGTTTTCTGGCAACAGACTGCGCAGTCATTCCTTATGACCCAGCGGTCGAACCCTTGTAGTCGATCAACAGGCTGACGTTCCAGAACAGGGGGATACGCTTCTCATAGGCGAATTCGATGACAATCCGACCACCATCCTTTGTGACATCCAGCTGCGTTGATGGGAAGTCCAACATGTCGATTTCAGCAAACCTGTCGAAGGTGCGGCGCACATCGGCAACAGTGGAATCGGGGCCCATCTTGGAAACCGTTGCTTTTGCATCCTTCAATATCTTGTTGTATTCGATGAAGGTCGGCAGCACCTTCATGCCGAGGACTGCGCCCAAGACAAGAACAATGCTCCAGAACAACAAGCCTGAGAGGGCAACACCACGTTGTTTCTTCATCTTTCTCCCCTTACTTGAAGGAACCAATCCGGCCGATATCGCTGAAATTCAGCCAGATAAAGAAGGCCTTACCGACAATGTTCTCCTCGGGCACAAATCCCCAGGCACGGCTATCCCGGCTATTGTCGCGATTGTCGCCCATCATGAAGTAGTGGCCTTCAGGCACCTTGCAAATGACGCCTGCAGCATTGTAAGTGCAATTTTCGCGGTGCGGAAAGCGGGCTGCATCCGGGATGAACGCCGGTGCATCGGCGTCATTCAAGGCGTGGTGCTCGACATTCCCCAGTTTTTCCTGGAACTGCTCGGAATAATACAAGCGCTCATGATGCAGATAATCGCTGACTTTTTGAGTTGGAACCGCCACGCCATTGATGGTCAGTTTCTTGTTCTGGTAGGCCACGGTATCGCCCGGCAGGCCTACAACCCGCTTGATGTAGTCCAGCGAGGGATCTTCGGGATAGCGGAAGACCATAACGTCGCCCCGCTGCGGAGAGTTGATGTCGATGATCTTCTTGTTGATGACCGGCAGGCGAATACCGTAGGTGAACTTATTGACGAGAATGAAATCGCCCACCAACAGGGTCGGGATCATCGAGCCGGACGGAATCTTGAACGGCTCGAACAGGAACGAACGGAGCACGAAAACGATCAGGATGACTGGAAAGAAACTGGCGCCCCACTCCACCCACAGCGGCTCCTTGGAGTCCTTGGCACGCAGCTTTCTGAACTTCAGGATATCGACCGCATACAGCACGCCGGTAATCACCAGCAGCACAAACAGGATCAGGGCAAAGTTCATCGGGAGTCTTATCCTCAGTTATCGACACGCAGCACGGCAAGGAAGGCTTCCTGCGGAATTTCCACGGAACCCACTTGCTTCATGCGCTTCTTGCCGGCCTTCTGCTTTTCCAGAAGTTTCTTCTTGCGGGTGATGTCGCCGCCGTAACACTTGGCCAGCACATCCTTGCGCATAGCTTTGACGTTCTCGCGCGCGATGATGTGCGACCCGATGGCGGCCTGGATGGCCACGTCATACATTTGACGCGGGATCAGTTCGCGCATCTTGGAGGCGAGTTCACGGCCACGGTATTGCGAATTGGAGCGGTGTACGATCAGCGACAGGGCATCGACTTTTTCGCTGTTGATCAGGATATCGAGCTTGACGACATCGGCCGCGCGGTATTCCTTGAAATCGTAATCGAGCGAAGCGTAGCCCTTGGAGCAGGATTTCAGTTTGTCGAAGAAATCCATCACCACTTCGGCCATCGGCATTTCATAGACCAGCTTCACCTGGCGACCGTGGTAGTGCATGTCGACCTGGTTGCCGCGCTTCTGGTTGCACAGCGTGATGACATTGCCGAGGTAATCCTGCGGCACGAAAATCGTCGCAGTAATGATTGGCTCGCGCACCTCCTCGACCTTCGAAACTTCCGGCAGCTTGGCCGGATTTTCGACCTGAATGACACTGCCGTCGCGCTGCACGACCTCATAGACCACGGTCGGGGCCGTGGTGATCAGGTCCTGATCGAATTCACGCTCCAGGCGCTCCTGCACGATTTCCATGTGCAACAACCCCAGGAAGCCGCAACGGAAGCCAAAACCCAGAGCCTGGGACACTTCGGGCTCATATTGCAGCGAGGCGTCGTTGAGCTTGAGCTTTTCCAGCGATTCGCGCAGCGAGTCGTACTGGTTCGATTCGACCGGATAGAGACCGGCAAACACCTGCGGCTTGATTTCCTTGAAGCCGGGCAATGGCTCGGCGGCCTTGCGGTCCACCGTGGTAATGGTGTCGCCAACCTTGGCCGCCTTCAGTTCCTTGATGCCGGAGATGACGAAGCCCACCTCGCCGGCGCGCAACTCACTGCGCTGTACCGACTTCGGCGAGAAGACGCCGACCTGCTCGCACAGCTGCTGCGCTTCGGTGGCCATGAAAAAGAGCTTGTCCTTCGGGCGCATCACGCCATCGACGACGCGCACCAGCATGACGACGCCAACGTAGTTGTCGAACCACGAATCGATGATCAGCGCCTTGAGCGGCGCTTCCGGGTCGCCCTTGGGCGGTGGTACGCATTTCACCACGGCCTCCAGGATATCGGCCACGCCAAGCCCCGTCTTGGCTGACGCCAAGACCGCCTCGGTGGCATCGATGCCAATGACGTCCTCGATTTCCTGGCGGGCATTGTCGGGGTCTGCCGATGGCAGGTCGATCTTGTTCAGGACCGGCACAACTTCGACATCAAGCTCGATGGCGGTATAGCAGTTGGCCACGGTCTGGGCTTCGACGCCCTGCGACGCATCGACGACCAGCAAGGCGCCCTCGCAGGCCGACAGCGAGCGGGACACTTCGTAGGAGAAGTCCACGTGTCCCGGGGTGTCGATCAGGTTCAGGTTATAAACCTTGCCATCGCGCGCCTTGTAGTTGAGGGCAGCGGTCTGCGCCTTGATGGTGATGCCGCGTTCGCGTTCGATATCCATCGAATCGAGCACCTGCGCTTCCATTTCGCGATCGGACAAGCCGCCGCACAAATGGATGATACGGTCGGCCAGCGTCGACTTGCCGTGGTCGATGTGCGCGATGATGGAGAAGTTTCTAATGTGATCCATTGCTGCCAGTAAAAAAGGGCGCTGTCCGGCGCCCTTCCCTTTTCAGAAGACCCTGAATTCTAGCGGATTCCGGCCAAATATTCACGGGTTTTGGCTTCGTCCAGAAAGTAGTGGCAGAGTTCCGTCTCGCCATGTAGCAAGACCGGCACCAGTTCATCGTATCTAGCTTCGAGGACAGGATTGGCGTCGACGTCCAGCACCGTGACCGAGGCTCCGAATTCTTCGGCCAGCGGCGCCAGCGCCACCTCCATGTCATGACAGAGGTGGCAATAGTTCCGGCTCATCAGGGTCAGCTCAATTGTTCCCATTCAGGCCCTTGATGGTGATGAACGTCTGCATCTCGCCGCGCCGGACGAGCAAGGTCACATTGCTGCCTTTTTCGAACTGGCTCAGCAGCTTGTTGAATTGCTCGACTGTCTTGATTTCGGTCGTCGCGCCCTTGCTGATCACGGCAATGATGACATCACCGGGGCGCAGATCGGAACGGCTACCGATACCGCGCACGTCCTCGATCAGGAGCCCAGAATTCATTTTCAGTTCGCGCTTCTGGTCGGCAGACAGTTCACTCACCACCAGCCCCAGGCGGTTCGGGGCTTGCTCGGCAGGCTTTGCCCCTTTCTGCACCTTGGCACTCGCCTGCTTTTCATCCGGCATTTCACCGACGACTACCGGAATGTCGCGGGTCGAACCTTTGCGCCAAACCTGGAGGGTTGAACGCGTTCCCGGGCGGGTCGAACCGACAAAACGCGGCAGATCGGAAGAGGAATTGATCGCCTTGCCATCGAACTTGAGAATCACATCGCCTGGTTCGAGCCCCGCTTTTTCCGCCGGGCCGCCCTTCTCAACGGAATTCACCACGGCACCCATGGGACGGGCCAGGCCGAGCGAATCCGCCAACTCCCTGCTCACTTCCTGAATCACCACGCCGAGGCGGCCGCGGCTTACCTTACCGGATGCGCGCAACTGGTTCTGGATGTCCATCGCTACATCGATTGGAATGGCGAAGGAAACTCCCATATAGCCACCGCTTCGGCTGTAAATCTGGGAATTTATGCCGACTACCTCGCCGCGCATATTGAACAGGGGACCGCCCGAATTACCCGGATTGATCGCGACGTCGGTCTGAATGAACGGAACGTAATTCTCCTGGGGCAGAGAACGCCCCTTGGCCGAGACGATGCCCGCCGTAACGGAGTTGTCGAAGCCGAATGGCGAGCCGATGGCGACCACCCATTCTCCGACCTTCAATTGTGCCGGATCACCCAACCTGACAACCGGCAGTCCCGACGCTTCGATCTTGATCAGCGCGATATCGGTTCGTTTGTCGGCACCAATGATCCGCGCCTTGAACTCACGCTTGTCGGTCAGGCGGACAGTAACTTCGTCGGCCGCATCGACGACATGTGCATTGGTCAGAATATATCCGTCGCCGCTGATAACGAAACCGGATCCCAGGGACTTGTTTTCGAAATCGCGGGGAATGCCGCCACCCGGCGAACGTGGGACAAAGCGCTTGAAGAACTCGAAGGCCGGATCGTTCTCGTCAAATGGGAACGGCATCATTTGGGCCTGGCCCCGTACGACCTGGGTGGTGCTGATATTCACGACCGCCGGCCCCTGCTTTTCCGCGAGTTCAGAAAAATCCGGCAGCCCCCGGGACTGTGCAAAGGCAAAACTGGTCAAGAACCAAAGAAAGAACAGACTGGCTAAACGTTTCATGGTCAACACGACCTCCTGATTTAGCTAGGAACGAGAAACTATATAGGGACGATTTTCGGTAGTTCCAGTCTTGCGGCTCATGCGCAGGCCAATATAGGCGAAGGCAGCGACCAATCCGGCCACGGCACCCATCACTGCTCCAGCATCGCCAGCCAACGGCATGCCGATAAAGGCACCGCCAATGGCACCCAGAAGCGGGATGCCATAGGCCAGATTGGCCGTACGTCGGACACTGCCGGGAGCGGTGGCGACCACCACGCGATCACCCACGCCAGCGCCTATGGTGTTTTCAGCGTGATATGACTTCGGGCCGCCGCAGAACATCTGCGTCAGTTGCTGCCCGCCGCAGCCGCCTTCCTCATGGCAACGGCCACAGCCGCCCTGCTCGACCTCGACCAGGGCATCGCTGCCATCCAGGGCACGAACTACGCCACGGATGGTAATCAGTTCTTCATTCATTGTTACCAACGTTTATCTGGGGCCGTATCAAGCAGTGGCCGCAACTTGGCAGCGACCGCCTCGCGGGCACGGAAAATTCGGGAACGGACCGTACCGATCGGGCACTTCATGATTTCGGCGATTTCCTCGTAGGAGAGTCCTTCCAGTTCCCGCAAGACAATGGCAGTCCTCAGTTCCTCAGGCAACGAATCCATGGCGGAATTCACCGTTTGCCCAATCTGCTTCGAGAGCAGGAGACTCTCCGGGGTGTTGATATCCCGAAGTTGCGATGCATCCTCGAAGGTCTCGGCCTCCTCGGAGTCATACTCCGTCGTCGTCGGCGCGCGTCGTCCCTGGGAAACCAGGTAATTTTTGGCCGTATTGATGCCGATGCGATAGAGCCAAGTATAGAAAGCACTTTCCCCACGAAATGACGGCAAGGCGCGATACGCCTTGATAAATGCCTCCTGCGAGACATCCTCGACTTCGGCTTGATCGCGGATGAAGCGAGACAGCAAACGCCCCAGCTTGCGCTGGTATTTGCTCACCAACTGGTCGAAGGCGTGCTGATCTCCGCCTTGCGCCCTTTCGACCAGCAACTGATCGATTTCGCGCTCACTCATGGTTCTCGTTTCCCTGAGGGTAGTGATTTGTATGTTATTGGGCGCAGTATAACGCAGTGATTTTCAGGCTGAGGAGAGGTATTTATCCTTAATTGTGACTATGTGTAACGGGATCATAGCCTTGGTGCGTGCTATATTTCGCGCAAAACTATTCCTACATAGAGAACAGCCGTGCAGAAATATGACGTCCTGATCGTTGGTAGTGGGCTCGCCGGACAATCGGCCGCCCTGAGACTGGCCCCCCATTGCCGGGTTGCCCTGATCAGCAAGCGCAGCCTTGAGGACTCGGCTTCCGGCTGGGCCCAGGGCGGAATCGCCGCCGTGCTCGACAGCAAGGATTCGATCGAGGCGCACATCCACGACACCCTGGTGGCCGGCGCCTGGCTGAACGACGAGAAGGCAACCCGCTTCGTGGTCGAAAACGGTCGCCGTGTGATCGAATGGCTTATCGAACAAGGAGTGCCCTTCACCAAGGATGAGGCCGGCTATCATCTGACCCGGGAAGGCGGACACAGCGCACGGCGGGTCATACACGTGGCCGACGCCACCGGATTGGCCGTGCAGGACACCTTGACTAAAAAAGTCCGCGCCAATCCCAACATTACCGTGCTGGAAGATCACATTGCGATCGACCTGATTACCGGCGACAAGCTGGGCAAGGCCGATAAACGTTGCTACGGCGCCTACGTATTGAACAACCGGACCGGCGAAGTCATTACGGTCGGCGCGCCCAATACCCTGATTGCGACCGGGGGCGCCGGCAAGGTTTATCTGTACACGACCAACCCAGACACTTCGACGGGCGACGGCATCGCCATGGCTTATCGCGCCGGTTGTCGGGTCGCCAACATGGAATTCATTCAGTTCCATCCGACCTGCCTGTACCACCCGCAAGCCAAGTCCTTCCTGATTTCCGAGGCCGTGCGCGGTGAAGGCGGCCTGCTGCGACTGCCAGACGGCAGCCGTTTCATGCCCGAACATGACGACCGTGCCGAACTGGCCCCGCGTGACATCGTCGCCCGTGCCATCGACTTCGAAATGAAGAAACGCGGCCTCGACTGCGTTTTCCTGGACATATCGCACAAAGGCGAGGAATTCATCCGCGGCCATTTTCCCAACATCCATGCCCGATGCCTGGAACTGGGTATCGACATCACCTGTGACCCCATCCCGGTTGTGCCTGCAGCCCACTATACCTGCGGCGGCATTGTCAGCGACCTGCACGGACGCACCGATGTGGCCGGCTTATATGTGGCCGGCGAAGCCTCGTGCACCGGTCTCCACGGCGCCAATCGACTGGCCTCCAATTCGCTGCTCGAATGCCTGGTGTTTGCCGAAGCGGCTGTCGCCGACATTCTGGGGAGTAAAGCCACACCCACGCCACCCCTTCCCCTGTGGGATGAAAGTCGAGTTACCGACGCCGATGAGGAAGTGGTCATTTCGCACAACTGGGACGAGTTGCGCCGCTTCATGTGGGACTACGTCGGCATTGTCCGCACGACCAAGCGACTGAAGCGCGCCAAGCACCGAATCGGTCTGTTGATGCGGGAAATCGACGAGTTCTACGCCAATTTCCGGGTCAGCCACGACTTGATTGAATTGCGCAATCTGGTTGTCACGGCCGACTTGATCGTGCGCTGCGCCATGCAGCGCAAGGAAAGCCGCGGCCTGCACTTTTCCCGTGATTATCCGGAGATGGCGGCAAGGACCAGGAATACCGTTCTCAGGCGTCGCTCCCTGGGTCGCTTACCGAGCCGCTGAATTTGGCACGCCAGCGCAAGAACATGCGCAGGCGTCTGAAATCTTCCTGATTCATCGTATCGGCTGTCGCCAGCACGGTACGGCGCTTGCCAGATTCGTCGCGAAAACGGACCACCGTCAGCCATGGATGAACACTGGCTCCCGACAAAATATCCATGCTCCTGAATTCGGCATTCAGGTCCTGCGAAGCAAAAATACGGCCTGACCGATCCAGCTTGATGAAGCATGGATCAGGCTTCAATTGCCGCCAGGCCAAATAGCAACTCACCCCTGTCGCCGCAACACCAGCCAGCCGGACAAACAAGGCCTGTGGCCATGCCGCAAAGGCGCCAACCGCCAACGCTGCGGACGCCAGCAAAACGCCATCCAGAATGCGAGAACGGTGCAGTCCGATGGTGATCGGAAACTGCACCGTTCGATTCCTTGCGGAAAAAGCTGCTTAGATGCGCTTGAAGACCAGCGAGCCGTTGGTCCCGCCGAAGCCGAAGTTGTTCTTCAGCGCCACATCGATCTTCATCGGCCGTGCCTTGTTGGCGCAGTAGTCCAGATCGCACTCCGGATCCTGATTGAAGATGTTGATGGTCGGCGGCGAAATCTGGTGGTGAATGGCCAGCACAGTGAACAACGACTCGACACCGCCGGCACCACCCAGCAAGTGGCCGGTCATCGACTTGGTCGAATTGACGACGATCTTGTAGGCGGCATCGCCAAAGGCTGCCTTGATAGCATCCGATTCGTTCTTGTCGCCGAGCGGCGTCGACGTGCCGTGGGCATTGACATACTGCACGTCGGACGGCGAGACGCCGGCATTCTTCAGTGCATTGACCATCGAGCGACGCGGGCCGTCCATGTTCGGTGCCGTGATGTGATACGCATCGGCGCTCATGCCGTAGCCGGACACTTCAGCGTAGATCTTGGCGCCACGGGCCTTGGCGTGCTCATACTCTTCGAGGACCAAGACGCCAGCGCCCTCACCCAGCACGAAACCGTCACGATCCTTGTCCCACGGGCGACTGGCTGTTGCCGGATCGTCGTTGCGGGTGGATAGCGCGCGAGCCGCGCAGAAGCCGCCCATACCCAACGGGGACACGGTCGATTCGGCACCACCGGCCACCATCACGTCGGCATCGCCGTACTCGATGATGCGAGAAGCTTCGCCGATCGAGTGCGTACCGGTCGTGCAAGCCGTGACGATGGACAGATTCGGGCCCTTGAAACCGAACTCGATCGACAGGTTGCCGGAGATCATGTTGATGATCGAACCGGGAACGAAGAACGGCGACACCTTGCGTACGCCGGCCGCGTTGTACTCTTCCTTGGTTTCCTCGATCAGCGGCAGGCCGCCAATACCGGAACCGATGGCGACACCGACGCGCTCGGGGTCCGCAGCACCTTCCTTGTCCAAACCGGCATCGCGCACGGCCTGGATGCCAGCAGCCAGACCGTAATGGATGAACCTATCCATGCGCCGGGCATCCTTGGCCGAAATGTACTGTGTAATATCGAAATTCTTGACCTCGCCGGCGAACTGGACCGGAAAGGTGGAAGTGTCGAAACGGGTGACGGGAGCGATACCCGAAACGCCGGCAATGATGTTCTGCCAGCCTTCTTCAACGCTGTTGCCGACCGGGGAAATCAAACCCAGGCCAGTGATAACGACTCTGCGACGTGCCAAGATATGCACTCCGAAAGCAAATGTAGCAAGGCCGGCCTTGGAGGCCGGCCTTGCCTGGTTCAAACCGGAATTGGCTTACTTCTTGTTAGCGAGGATGTAATCGACAGCCTGCTGAACCGTGGTGATCTTCTCAGCCTGGTCGTCCGGAATTTCGCACTCGAATTCCTCTTCCAGAGCCATGACCAGCTCGACGGTATCCAGGGAGTCAGCGCCCAGATCGTCCACAAAGGAGGACTCGTTCTTGATGTCCGCTTCGTTCACGCCCAGTTGTTCGGCGACGATCTTCTTGACGCGCTCTACGATGTTATCCATTCGAAAAACTCCTTCCCCTCAGGGGTACGAAAAAAAACACAGGGATTTTACCAAAAGCCGGAGCTTCGGGAAATCAATCCATAAACATACCGCCATTCACATGCACGGTGGTACCCGTGACATACGAGGCGGCGGGAGAAACCAGGAAACCAACGGCGCCGGCGACATCCTCCGGCGTACCGGCGCGAGCCAGCGGAATGGATGCCAGCATGGCGGCCTTCTGCTCTTCGGTCAAGGCGTGCGTCATGTCGGTGGCGATATAGCCCGGCGCGACACAGTTGACGGTGATGTTGCGGCTGCCCAGTTCACGGGCTAGAGAGCGGCTCAGGCCGGCCACGCCGGCTTTCGCTGCACAGTAGTTGGCCTGGCCGGCATTGCCGGAATAGCCGACCACCGACGAAATATTGACGATGCGACCGAAACGGGCCTTCATCATACCGCGCATGACGCCGCGCGACAGGCGGAAAACGGCTTTCAGGTTGGTGTCGATGACGGCATCCCACTCATCGTCGCCCATGCGCATCGTCAGATTGTCGCGGGTGATCCCGGCATTGTTGACGAGGATGGTGATGGCCCCAAATTGCTTTACGACGTCGGTTAGCACAGCATCGGTCTGCGTCGCGTCGGTGACATTCAGAACGATACCCTGCCCCTTGATGCCCGCTTCGGCCAAATAGGCAGAAATTTTTCCGGCACCGTCTTCGCTGGTCGCCGTACCGATCACGGTGGCGCCCTGCTTGCCCAATTCCAGCGCGATGGCACGACCAATGCCGCGGGTGGCGCCGGTGACCAGCGCAATCTTGTCATTCAGCATTTATTACTCCAGACCGAGATTGGCTTCGATGGAAGCCGCATCAGCCAGCGCAACACCCGAAATACCGTCAGCGCACCGCTTGGTCAGGCCGGCCAGCACCTTGCCCGGGCCGCATTCGGCAACCGTGGTGATCCCCAGGGAGGCCATGAACTGGATGGTCTCCACCCAGCGCACCGGATTGTAGGCCTGACGAACCAGGGCATCCTTGATGCGCGCCGGCTCATTCTCGATCGCCACATCGACGTTGTTGATGACCGGGATAGCCGGTGCTTTCAGGGTCAATTCAGCCAGACGGGCAGCCAGTTTGTCAGCAGCCGGACGGATCAGCGACGAGTGGAACGGCGCTGACACCGGCAAAGCCTTGGCCATCTTGGCGCCCCGCGCTTTGCAGGCTTCCATGGCGCGCTCAACGGCGCCCTTGTGGCCGGCGATCACGGTTTGCCCATTGGCGTTGAAATTGACCGGTTCGACAATCTCACCCTGCGCGGCTTCGGCACAGGCAGCCGCGATACCGGCGTTGTCCAGACCGAGGACGGCGGCCATAGCACCAGTGCCCAGCGGTACGGCTTCCTGCATGGCCGCGGCACGCAGACGAACCAGCGGCACCGCATCCTTGAATTCGATGACGCCGGCGGCAACCAGGGCCGAATACTCGCCCAGGCTGTGCCCGGCGACCATGGCCGGCGCCCGGCCGCCCTTTTCCTGCCACAGGCGCCAAGCGGCGATGCCTGCGGTTAGCATGACCGGCTGGGTGTTCACGGTCTGGGTCAGCGCTTCGGCCGGACCTTCGGCAACCATCTGCCACAGATCGTCGCCCAAGGCGTTGGATGCTTCATCAAAGGTGGAGCGAACCACCGCGGCATCGCCGTAGGCGGCCATCATGCCAACGCTCTGCGAGCCCTGGCCGGGAAATACGAAAGCAAAAGACATCGTTCAGTCTCCTGATATCAGAATTCGAGCAGGGCTGCGCCCCAGGTGAAACCGCCGCCAACACCCTCGACCAGAACCTTCTGGCCGCGCTGGATGCGTCCGTCGCGCACGGCCTCGTCAAGGGCCAGCGGGACGGAAGCGGCAGAGGTGTTGCCGTGGCGATCGACGGTGGCGATGACCTTCTCGCGGTCAACGCCTAGTTTCCGGCCGGTCGCTTCGATGATGCGAATATTCGCTTGGTGCGGAATCAGCCAATCGACATCGTTGGTCTGAATGCCGGCGTTGGCACAGACTTCCTCGGCAATCTCGGCTAGCACGCGAACGGCAAACTTGAAAACGGCCTGGCCATCCATACGCAGGAAAGGATCGCCCGTTACCTGGCCGCCACACACCTGCCCCGGCACGTTGAGGATACCGAACTGGCTGCCGTCGGCGTGCATGGCGGTCGACAGGATGCCCGGCTTATCGGAAGCTTCCAGCACTACGGCGCCAGCACCGTCGCCGAACAGTACGCAGGTGCCACGGTCATTCCAGTCGAGAATGCGGGAAAACACCTCGGCGCCAATGACCAGCGCCTTCTTGTGGCTGCCGGAGCGGATGAATTTCTCGGCGATGCCCAGGGCGTAGGTGAAACCGCTGCACACGGCCTGCACGTCGAAAGCGGCGGCGCCCTTGTTGCCCAGCTTGCCCTGGATCAGGCAAGCCGTGCTCGGGAAGATGAAATCCGGAGTCGAAGTGGCGACGATGATCAGGTCGATCTCTGCAGCAGCGACACCGGCCATTTCGAGCGCCCGCTTTGCCGCGATCAGCCCCAGTTCGCTCGAGGTCGTGCCCGGCTCGGCGAGATAACGGCTGCGAATTCCGGTGCGCGTAACGATCCACTCGTCGTTGGTATCGATGCCGCGAGCCGCCAAATCGTCGTTGCTGACGGGATTGCCCGGAAGATAACTGCCGGTGCCGATCAGGCGTGCATACATTTCAGACATTCTCCACTGCAGCAGCGGCCGGCATCATTTCGGCGATCCGGCTGGAAATGCGCTCAAGGACACGGTTTTCGGCCGCATCGTAGGCGCGGGAAATGGCGTTACCAAAGGCCAGTACGTCGGCAGAACCGTGGCTCTTGACCGAGATACCCTTCAGGCCGAGCAAGATCGCCCCGTTGTAGCGGCGATGGTCAAAGCGGCGCTTGAAGTTGTTGAGCACTGAAATGGCGATAAGCGCCGCCAGCTTGGTCAGCCAATTGCGCTTGAATTCCTCGCGCAGCGAGGAAGCCAGCATCTGCGCCAGTCCTTCGGAAGTCTTCAGTGCCACATTGCCGACAAAGCCGTCGCAGACGATGACGTCGGCGTCGCCCTTGTAGATGCCGTCGCCTTCGACGTTACCGACAAAGTTGAGGCCGGATGCGCGCAGCAATTCGGCGGCCGCCTTGACCACTTCGTTGCCCTTGATCTCTTCTTCGCCGATATTCAGGATGCCGACGGTCGGCTGATCCTTGTGCTCCATCGCGGCAACCAGCATGGCCCCCATGATGCCGAACTGCAGCAGGTGCTCCGGGCCGCAATCGACATTGGCACCAAGATCCAGCATGTGAGTGTGGCCTTTGACGGTCGGCAGCGGAGCGCAGATCGCCGGCCGGTCGATGCCCGGCAACATCTTCAGCACGAAGCGGGAGATGGCCATCAGGGCGCCGGTATTGCCGGCGGACACGCAGGCATCGGCTTCTCCAGCCTTGACCTGGTTGATGGCGACCCGCATCGAGGAATCCTTCTTGTTGCGCAGCGCGAGGGCCGGCGACTCGTCCATGCCGACGACTTCGGAGGCGTGGACGATACGGATGCGGGAATCAGAGGCATGAGTGCCGAGCAACGGGCGCAAAACCTCCTCCTGACCGACCAGGACGAGATTGGCAGACGTATGCTCCGCAAGAAATTGAATGGCCGCCGGAACCGTCACTGACGGACCGTGGTCACCCCCCATGCAATCGATGGCAATGCGGGTTGTCATATAGGCAAAAGAAAAGGCAGGCGGCTCTTCACGAACCGCCTGCCTTTCATTGAACGATTACTCGCCCTTGGCCTTCAGGACTTTCTTGCCGCGGTAGAAACCGGTCGGGGAGATGTGGTGACGCAGGTGAACCTCGCCCGTGGTCGATTCGACGGCCAGCGGCGGGTTGGTCAGGAAATCGTGAGCGCGATGCATGCCACGCTTGGACGGGGACTTTTTGTTCTGTTGAACGGCCATGTTGTTACTCCAAAAAAATCAGTTCGGCTTGCCTTTAAGCCCGGACAACGCTGCAAACGGATTGATCCGCTCGCCCGCATCGGCCGCACCAGGCAAACCACATTTTTCGTGCCGCGGCGCCACCGGCAGGGCCAGGAGAATTTCATCCTCCACAAATTCGGCCACATCCAGTTCCTTCGCCACCGGCAGGAAATCCCGGGTGTCGTCTTCCAACTCATCTTGCGATAGCTCGGCACCTTCAGGAACAAGTTCCAGCAAGCTGTCGACATCGAGATCGTAAGGCACGGCCTGCAGGCAGCGCTGGCAGGCTAACGGGAGAATGCCCGTCACCACCAGTTGCAGCAGGCACTCCCCTCGCCCGCCCACGAAACCTTCGATGCGAAAGGCAACTTCACCTTCCACAACGGCCAGCAGGTCATGCAGGCGTTCAAGAGCCGAAACAGGCAGCGTTCCTTCGAGAACACGCCCATCTTTGGCAAACCGGAATGCGTCCGTAATTCTTTTCAATCTTGAGCTGTTGCGACTTAAACATTGGATGATATTATTTTTGGCTTTCCAAGTCAAAACAAAGTGTCGCTTCAAGAGTTCGATGCAAGACTTTGTTGTATTGAGCCTTTCATGTCACAAAAACTGATTCTGGCCTCGACGTCGCCCTACCGTCGCGAATTATTGAACCGCCTTGGGTTGCCCTTCGAGGTCGCCAATCCGCAGACGGACGAAACCCCCCTCCCTGCGGAATCTCCCGAAGCGCTCTCGCTTCGCCTATCCGAAGCCAAAGCCCGAGCTGTCGCCGACACCTATCCGGATGCGCTGATCATCGGCAGCGACCAGGTTGCCACCGTCGATGGAAAAATCTACGGCAAACCGGGCAATCACGAGCGCGCCGTCGAGCAGTTGCACCAACTGTCCGGCAAAACCGTCAATTTCTTTACCGGGCTCTGCCTGTTCAACGGACGGACCGGACATGCGGACGTACGCGGTATCCCTACCCTGGTCACCTTTCGCGAACTGAGTCGTAGCGAAATCGAGAACTACCTCCGTCGCGAACCGGCCTACAACTGCGCCGGCTCGGCCAAATCGGAAGGCCTGGGCATCGCATTGCTCAGCAGCATGCGCGGCGACGACCCGAACGCCCTCGTCGGCCTGCCGCTGATCGCCCTCTGCGACATGCTTCGCCACCAGGGCGTAGCCGTACTCTGATGACTGGAACCCTATACCTTATCCCGGTCCCGCTTGGACCCACCCCGCCACAGGATTCGTTGACGCCAGCCGTGTTGGCGACGATACGCCCGCTAAGTCATTTCATCGTTGAGCAGGCCAAAACAGCCCGCGCCTTCCTGAAGGCCGCCGGCACCGACAAACCCCTGCAGGAGCTGCAACTCTCGGAGCTGAACGAGCACACCAAGGCTGACGCACTCAGCGAACTGCTTGCCCCGCTGCTCGCCGGCAACGATGTCGGCCTGCTTTCGGAGGCCGGCTGCCCCGCTGTCGCCGACCCAGGCGCCAATCTGGTGGCCTTGGCCCAACAGGAAAACGTCCGTGTCGTTCCGCTGATCGGGCCGTCGTCGCTATTGCTTGCACTGATGGCCTCCGGCCTCAACGGGCAGCGTTTTGCGTTTCAGGGCTACCTGCCCGCCAAGGAAGGCGAGCGCACCAAAACCCTGCGCGACCTTGAAAGCGAATCCCGCAAACGTCGTCAGACGCAGCTTTTCATCGAAACCCCCTATCGCAACCGGGCAATGTTCGAGGCCATTCTCACCAGCTGCCAACCCGGAACGAGGCTGACCGTGGCCACCGACCTTACCCTGCCGGGCGAAATGGTGCACACCCTCAGTATTCAACAGTGGAAAAAACGAACGCCGCCCGATATCGAGCGGCGTCCGACGGTTTTCCTGCTGCTGGCTTGAGTCAGAAAAGGCGCACGCTCTGTGCGCTTTCCGACACACCTCTCCAGAAGCTCGCCGCAGTCCCCGCGCCAAAGCGCTTGGCAAAACGTTCGGCGATATTGTCCTTGACTGAATAGTCGAAGATCTTCTCGGCTTTGATGATCTCCCGGGCAACCGAATCGACACTGCCATAGCCATCGGCCAGGCCCAACTGGATGCTTTGAGCTCCGGTCCACATCAAACCGGAGAACATGTCCGGCGTCTCCTTCAGGCGCTGACCGCGTCCAGTTTTGACGACATCGATGAATTGCTTGTGAATGTCGTTGAGCAGCAGTTGGGCATGCGCCTTGTGTTGCGGTGCCTGTGGCGAGAACGGATCAAGGAAGCCCTTGTTTTCACCGGCGGTCAGCAAGCGGCGCTCGACGCCAAACTTGTCCATCGTCCCGGTAAAACCGAAACCATCCATCAACACACCGATCGACCCGACGATGCTGGCTTTGTTTACGTAAATGTTGTCGGCTGCGGCAGCAACGTAATAACCGCCCGATGCACACATGTCCTCAACCACGGCATAAAGCGGCTTGTCCGGGAACTTTGCGCGCAGACGACGGATTTCGTCATTGACGATCCCCGCCTGCACCGGGCTGCCACCCGGGCTGTTGATGCGCAAAATGACGCCGGCCGCGTTCTTTTCCTCAAAAGCGCTGTTGAGTGCAGCCACCAGATTTTCGGCGCTGGCATCGCCCTTGGCTTCGATCGTCCCGATCAAATTGACCATCGCCGTATGCCGCTCCTGATGCTCGGCGCCGGTACCCCAGTCAACAACCGCAATCAATACCGCCAGCAAATAGGCAAAACCCAGGATCTTGAAGGCAATCCCCCAGCGCCGTTTGGCCCGCTGTTCATCAAGGGCGGCAAAAACCAGCTTCTCCAGGGTTTTTCGTTCCCAGTTGGAGTCGTTGTTAGGGGGGGGGGGGGTATCCATGTTTATCTTTCTTGCTCTAACAAAATCTTTCCATCGATCTCTCGGACTTTCAGTGGCTTCAGGCCCTTACCTTGGCAACGCCCACCGAGGCACCGGCCCGAATCCGGAGCATAAAGCGCGCCATGGATCGAGCAGATCAAGTATAGCTTGGAATCGTCGAAGAATTCGCCTGGCATCCAGTCCAACTCGGCCGGAACATGGCCACATTCGTTGAAATAGCCATAAACCGCCCCGCGATAGCGAATGACGAATGCCGGAACCTGGCGGCCGTAGCGTTCCACCGTAAAGCGAACCCCCTTGCCGGCATCGGCGAGGTCGTCACTGGCGCAGATCAGGCGAAAGTCTTCAGCCATCGATCCAGTTCGCCAACGTTATGCAGACAAGCCACCGGATTGTGCTCCAGCAGATGGTTGTGCGGATGGGCGCCATAGGTGACCGCCAGGCTATCGACGCCGGCATGGCTGGCCATCAACAGATCATGCGACGTATCGCCAATCATGACCGTCGTCGCCTGTGTCACGCCGAATTCCGCCATCAACTCATCCAGCATCTGGGGATGGGGTTTTGAATGACACTCGTCGGCACAGCGGGAGGCCTGAAACATGGGGCGAAGTCCCGAATGATCGAGGGCCCGCTCCAGGCCTGCCCGACTTTTGCCGGTGGCCACCGCCAAGATATGGCCTTCGCCCTTGAGACGCTCCAGCATTTCCGGTACACCATCGAACAGCGTCAGCTGATGATCGCCGGAAAGGTAGTGGAAGCGGTAGCGTTCGACCATGGCTTGATAGCGATCCACCGGCAAGTCGGGAACGGCGTGGCGCATCGCATCGACCAGACCGAGGCCGATAACGTGCCGGGCACGACTATCCTCCGGAACCGGCAAGCCGAGATCCTGGCAGGAAGCCTGAATGGCGCGAACGATAGCTCCCGCTGAATCCAGCAGCGTGCCATCCCAGTCGAAGACAACCAGTTCGTATTTCATGGTGCGATCAATATCTGTTCGTAGTTTTCGGCGGTGAATTCGCGATTTTGCTTGGCGTCGAGCGTAGCAATATAGCGTCCTATCCCGTTTGGCAATGGCGCCACGCACTCCAGTGGAGACGCGGTGAGCGGGTGGCGGAAAGCCATCCGCCAGGCATGCAATGCCATGCGTTTCAAGCCATCGCGCTTCAATTCCTTGTTCAAGGCGAAATCGCCATATTTCTCGTCGCCCAGGATCGGGAAGCCCAAATGGGCCAGATGAACGCGAATCTGATGGGTACGCCCCGTCTTCAACTGCGCTTCGAGCAAACTGACTTCGGGCCAACGCGCCAATAGGCGGAAGACCGTGTGCGACGCCTTACCTTGTGGATCGACCGAAACGCGACGCTCACCGCCCTCTGTCAGGTATTTGTGCAAGGGCAACTTCACGTGCTGGGTGTTGTTCATCCAGCGCCCCTTGATCAACACCAGATAGCGCTTGTCCGCTCCTGCACCATGCTCGCGGAACATGTCATGCAAGGCGGTTAACGCAAGACGCTTCTTGCCGACCAGCAGCACGCCAGAAGTTTCGCGATCCAGGCGGTGCGCCAGTTCGAGAAACTTGGCCTGTGGCCGTTGGCGGCGCAAGGCTTCGATGACCCCAAAGCTGACACCGCTGCCGCCATGCACCGCCACCCCTTCCGGCTTGTCGATGACCAGCATGGCCTCGTCTTCGAAGATGATGGGCAAATCGACGCGCTGCTTCGCCAATTCATCCACCTCGTTCTGTGGTCTTTCAGCGATCCGGATCGGCGGGATGCGTAAATTGTCGCCAGCGCGCAAGCGATAGGTGGCATCGACCCGCTTGCTGTTCACCCGAACTTCGCCACTACGCAAAATCCGGTAGATGTGGCTTTTCGGAACCCCCTTGCAGCAGCGGATCAGAAAGTTGTCGAGACGCTGGCCTTGCTCTTCGTCGCCGATCACGACATATGCGACTGAATTGTTACCTACGCCATTCATTTTTCTAATATACTGCCCACGTTTTGCGTCCCGGTTTGCAAGAGATACTGAACCGTCAGACCGTTCGCCCTCGCGCCATTGGCGCGACCGCCAAACGGCAGGTTTCCAAGTCTTTCCTGCGCCAACTGCTCAGGCCAGACCAACGCAAAACGACTGGTTAAGTTCACTCACCAAAAGTAGTGATGTTAATGGATAAGCCCACGGTAAGCACGCACGATTGCCTGTGGCAGGAATTTTCAGGTCGCGCATTTCAATAAAAAACACGCGGCCATTTGTTGATCAGCACCTTCGAATCGCCTTTGCCCTCATCACCTACATGAACGCAACCCGATAAAGAAAAGTCGCTGCCTGCCAAGGCGTTTCGTTGCCGCGCGCCACTGTGCGCTGGAGCCCGAAAATAATGAAACGCATGCTCTTCAATGCGACACAGGCGGAAGAACTCCGTGTCGCCATTGTCGATGGTCAGAAACTGATTGATCTCGACATTGAATCTGCCGCCAAGGAACAACGCAAAAGCAACATCTACAAGGGTGTCATCACCCGGATCGAACCGTCCCTCGAAGCCTGCTTCGTCGATTACGGCGCCGATCGCCACGGCTTCCTGCCGTTCAAGGAAGTTTCCCGCGCCTATTTCCAGCCGGGCACCGAAGTTGGCCGCGCCAAGATCAACGAGGCGCTGAAGGAAGGCCAGGAGCTGATCGTCCAGGTCGACAAGGACGAACGGGGTAACAAGGGTGCCGCCCTGACCACCTACGTCTCGCTGGCTGGCCGCTATCTGGTCCTGATGCCGAACAATCCGCGCGGCGGCGGCGTTTCCCGCCGCGTCGACGGTGACGAGCGCGCCGAACTGCGCGAAGTCATGGATCAACTCGAAGTGCCCAACGGCATGAGCCTGATCGCCCGCACCGCCGCCATCGGCCGCCAGGCTGAAGAACTGCAGTGGGACCTGAACTACCTGCTGCAACTGTGGACCGCCATCGAAGGCGCCGCCCAGCAGCAGTCTGGCGCCTTCCTGATCTACCTCGAAGGCAGCCTGGTCATCCGCGCCATCCGCGACTACTTCCAGCCGGACATCGGCGAAATCCTGATCGATACCGACGAGGTCTACGAGCAAGCCCGCGCCTTCATGGGCACGGTGATGCCGGGCAACGTCAATCGCGTCAAGCGCTACCGCGACGACGTGCCGCTGTTCTCGCGCTTCCAGATCGAGCACCAGATCGAGACTGCCTTCGCCCGCCAGGTCAATCTGCCGTCCGGCGGCGCCATCGTCATCGACCATACCGAAGCACTGGTTGCCGTCGACGTGAACTCCGGCCGCGCCACCAAGGGTTCCGACATCGAGGAAACCGCGTTCAAGACCAACCTCGAAGCTGCCGAAGAACTGGCCCGCCAGTTGCGCCTGCGCGACCTGGGCGGCCTGATCGTGATCGACTTCATCGACATGGAGAACTCCAAGAACCAGCGCGAAGTCGAAAATCGCCTGCGCGATGCGCTGCGTTTCGACCGCGCCCGCGTTCAGATGGGCAAGATCAGCCGTTTCGGCCTGATGGAACTGTCGCGTCAGCGCCTGCGCCCGGCCCTGGCCGAAACCAGCTACATCCCCTGCCCGCGCTGTACCGGTACCGGCCACATCCGCTCCACGGAATCCGCTGCCCTGCACATCCTGCGCATCCTCGAAGAGGAGTCGATGAAGGAAAACACCGGCGCCGTGCATGTCCAGGTTCCGGTCGATGTCGCCACCTTCTTGCTCAACGAGAAGCGCCCGGATATCCAGGCCATCGAGATGCGCCACAAGGTCACCATCCTGCTCATCCCGAACATCCATCTCGAAACGCCGGCGCACACCATTACCCGTCTGCGCCATGACGACCTGAACCACGACGACTCGCGCGAGCCGTCCTACAAGATGGTCGATATGCCGATCGAGGACGCGATCAAGCAGGCCACCCAGCAGGAAGCTGCCAAGCCGCGCCAGGAAGCCGCCATTAAGGGCGTTTCGCCGGAGCAGCCGGCACCGATGATCCCTGAAAAAACTGAGGCTCCCGCCGCAGCTCCCGTTGTCGCAAAGCAGGAAGCCGGTCTGTTCTCGAAGATATTCTCCTGGTTCCGCCCTGCTCCGCAGCCGGCCGAACCTGTCGCCGCACCGGAACCGTCCAAGAAGCCGCGTGAAGGCCGCTCGGAAAACCGTCGCGACCGTGATGGCCGTCGTGGCGGACGTAGCGGCAACCGCCGCGATGAAGAACGTAGCGGCGAGCGTGGCGAGCGCAAGGAGCGTGGCAACCGCAATGATCGCAATGCGGAAAAGCCGGTTCAGGAAGAACCGGCAGCCAATGCCGGGGAGCGTCAGGAACGTCGCCCGCGCGGCGAGCGCAAGGAACGCCGCGAACGCCAGCAGCCGGAGGCCGTCGAAACCAAGCTCGCCGCTGTGGCGACCGACGTTCCGGCAGGTGCTGCACCGGCCAATTCCAGCGAGGCTCCGGAAGCCAACGGCAGCGAAGAACAAGGCGGCCGTCGTCGTGGTCGTCGTGGTGGACGTGGTCGCGGCGAGCGCCGTACCGAGACCGAAGCCGCTGCAACCGCAGTGGTTGCCGAAGTCGCACCGTCTGCCGAAGTCGTCGAAACGGTGGCTGTGAGCCAGGAACCGGTTGTTGTGGTCATCCCGACGGTCGAACCCGTGGCTGCTGTCGAGCAACCGGTCATTGAAACCGTCGTCGAGCCGGCGGCTGAAGTTGCTGCCCCTGCAGCTCCTATAGAGCCGGTGATCGCCGTCGAAACGCAAGTGGTTGAGGCTGCTCCCGTCGAAGTGGTCGAGCCCGCCAAGGCCGAACCGGTTGCACCGATCGTCGTTGCTGAGCCGGTCAACATCGAGACGGCTCTGGCTGAAAGTGGCCTGGTGATGGTGCAAACCACCTCGACGCCGATCGCCGTTCCGCAAGTCGAGCCGCCGGTCAAGCTGGGGCGTCCGCGCAAGCAGAACCCGCTGGCCGCTCCGGCCGCCGACGAGCCGCTGGTCATGGTTGAAACGGCCAAGTAAGCCACAAACCAAGTCAGCAAAAAGGGGCACCGATGGGTGCCCCTTTTGTTTTGGCTGATTACTCAAAGCGTACTCAGGTTCGCCGCAATTCTTTCTTGATTTCGTCGATCAGCCCCAGTGAGGCATCCTCGACCATATCCAGCACCAGATCAAAGCCGTGGCCCAAGCCGTAATAGGGATCGGGTACCTCGTCATCATCGAAATTCTTGGCGTAGTCCATGAATAACCTGATGCGTTGCTGCTGCTCCGGTGTTGCCATGCGCCGCAGGTTGTCCAAGTTGCTCTTGTCCATGGCCAGGATCAGATCGAAGTAGTCGAGGTCCTGGCGGGCAACCTTGCGCGCCCGCAATTGGGACAGGTTATACCCCCGTGCCGATGCAGCACGCTGGGTGCGCGAATCCGGTACTTCACCGACGTGATAGCCGTGGGTCCCCGCAGAATCAACTTCAACTATTTCTCCCAGATTGTTGATTTTTATGAAATACCTGAGCACACCCTCCGCGGTCGGAGAGCGACATATATTACCCATGCAAACAAGGAGCACGCGGTAAGTCATTTTTTCTCATCTCCGTCCGGATCGTGTCGGGCCGCACCGAATACACGCTCCCTGAGCAGGAACAATTCGTCGCGGGCCGCCGCCGCTTTTTCGAATTCCAGGTTTTTCGCGCACTCCAGCATCTGCTTTTCGAGCCGCTTGATCTCCCTGGCCACTGTCTTTTCATCCATCGCCTCATAGGCCGCCTGCTGCTGGGCAGCTTTTCGCTCGCTCTGGACTGCGGCAGTATCGTACACACCGTCGATGATGTCCTTGATCTTCTTCGATACCCCGCGCGGCGTGATGCCGTGTTCCAGATTGAAGCCGATCTGCTTTTCCCGCCGGCGCCCTGTTTCAGCAATGGCACGCTGCATGGATTGCGTTACTTTATCAGCATATAGGATGGCTGTGCCATGGATATGGCGCGCTGCACGCCCGATGGTCTGGATCAGCGAGCGTTCGGAGCGCAAGAAGCCCTCCTTATCAGCATCGAGAATGGCGACCAGCGAAACCTCCGGAATATCCAGGCCTTCGCGCAGCAGGTTGATGCCGACCAGCACATCGAATTCGCCGAGCCGCAGATCGCGGATGATTTCGACCCGCTCCACGGTATCGATATCCGAATGCAGGTAACGCACCTTGATGCCGTTATCGGCGAGGAAGTCCGTCAAATCCTCGGCCATGCGCTTGGTTAGCGTGGTGACCAGAACGCGCTCCCCGAGCGCGATGCGCTTGCCGATTTCGACGAGCAAATCGTCGACCTGCGTCGATGCCGGCCTGACGATGACTTCGGGATCGATCAGCCCGGTCGGCCGCACCACCTGCTCGACGACCTGCCCGGCATGCTGCTGCTCGTAGTCGGCCGGCGTCGCGGAAACGAAAACTGTCTGCCGCATGTGGGCTTCGAATTCGTTAAACTGCAACGGCCGGTTGTCGAGTGCCGAGGGCAGACGAAAACCATAATCGACCAGGTTTTCCTTGCGCGAACGGTCCCCCTTGAACATGCCGCCGACTTGCCCGATGGAAACATGGGACTCGTCGATGAACATCAAGGCATCCGGCGGCAGGTAATCGATCAGTGTCGGTGGCGCTTCCCCGGCCTTGCGCCCTGAGAAATGGCGCGAGTAGTTTTCGATGCCCTTGCAGAAGCCGATCTGCTCCAGCATTTCGAGGTCGAACTTGGTGCGCTGCTCGATGCGCTGGGCTTCGACCAGCCTGTTGTTCGTAGAAAACCACCTGATCCGCTCGCGCAGTTCGTCCTTGATCGCTTCGACGGCCCGCAGCACGGTCGCCCGCGGCGTTACGTAGTGCGATGCGGGAAACACCGTAAACCGCAGCGCCTTGTGCAGGAGATGCCCGGTCAGCGGATCGAAGAACTGCAATCCATCGATCTCGTCGTCGAACAGCGAAATTCGGATCGCGTGCTCGGCATGCTCGGCCGGAAAGACGTCGATGATGTCGCCGCGCACCCGGAAGGTTCCGCGATGGAAGTCCATCTCGTTGCGCTCGTACTGCATGTCGGTCAGGCGCTTGACGATGGCTCTTTGGTCGAGCTTGTCCCCCACGCGCATGGTCAGGATCATGTTGTGGTATTCGTCACGGTCGCCAATGCCGTAGATGCACGACACGGTGGCCACGATCACCACGTCGCGGCGCTCGATCAGGCTCTTGGTCGCCGACAGGCGCATCTGCTCGATGTGGTCATTGATCGAACTGTCCTTCTCGATGAACAGATCGCGCGACGGAACATAGGCTTCGGGCTGGTAATAGTCGTAATACGAAACGAAATACTCGACGGCGTTCTCGGGAAAGAATTCCTTGAACTCGGAGTAGAGCTGCGCCGCCAGCGTCTTGTTCGGCGCCAGCACCAGGGCCGGACGCCCGGTGTGGGCGATGACGTTGGCCATGGTGTAGGTCTTTCCCGAGCCGGTAACACCGAGCAAGGTCTGGAACGAAAGGCCATCATCGATCCCCTCCACCAGCAGGCGGATAGCCTCGGGCTGATCGCCGGCCGGAGGGAACGGTTGATGCAATCGATACGGGCTGTTTTCGAAGGTAACAACCGGCGTGGAGGTGTTGGTTTCGGTCATGCTAAAATTCTTCGGTTTTCTCTCGCGCGGCAAGCACGCTGCGTGATCATCACTCGTATTATTCCACGGAGTCCTTATGTCCTCTTCGATCTTCGCTGCGGTGGAAATGGCCCCGCGCGATCCTATCCTCGGTCTGAACGAAGCCTTCAATGCCGATGCGCGCACCACCAAGGTTAACCTGGGCGTTGGCGTGTATTTCGACGACAACGGCAAGATTCCGCTGTTGGCCGCCGTCAAGGCTGCCGAGGAAACCCGCGTCAAGGCTGGCCTGCCGCGTGGTTACCAGCCGATCGAAGGCAACCCGGCCTACAACAGCGCCGTTCAGCAACTGCTGCTCGGCAAGGATTCCGCCCTGATCGCCAACGGCCAGGTCATCACCGCACAGGCTCTCGGTGGCACCGGCGCCCTGAAGATCGGTGCTGATTATCTGAAGCGCCTTAACCCGGATGCCAAAGTCTATATCAGCGACCCGTCCTGGGAAAACCACCGTGCGCTGTTCGAATCCGCCGGTTTCGTCGTTGAAAACTATCCGTACTACGATGCCGCCACCCGTGGCGTCAACTTCGACGGCATGAAGGCCTGTCTGAAGGGCCTGAATGCCGGTTCGATCATCGTCCTGCACGCCTGCTGCCACAACCCGACGGGCGCCGATCTGAACGATGCTCAGTGGGGCGAAGTCGTCGCCATCTGCCAGGAACGCGGCCTGGTGCCGTTCCTCGACATGGCCTACCAAGGCTTTGCCGATGGCATCGATGCCGATGCCGTCGCCGTCCGCGCCTTCTCGGCTTCCGGCCTGCAGTTCTTTGCCTCCAGCTCGTTCTCCAAGAACTTCTCGCTGTACGGCGAGCGCGTCGGTGCCCTGTCCATCGTCACCGCCGGCAAGGACGAATCGGCCCGCGTGCTGTCGCAAGTCAAGCGCGTCATCCGCACCAACTACTCCAACCCACCGACCCACGGCGGCGCCCTGGTGGCCGGCGTTCTTGCCTCGGCCGAACTGCGCGCCCAGTGGGAAGCCGAACTGGCCGGCATGCGCGATCGCATCCGCGCCATGCGCACCGGCCTGGTCGACGCCATCAAGGCCACCGGCTGCGCCCAGGACTTCTCCTTCGTCGCCCAGCAACGCGGCATGTTCTCCTACACCGGCCTAAGCGCTGCCCAAGTGGAGGTCATGCGCGAGGAATTCGGCATCTACGCCGTTTCCACCGGCCGTATCTGTCTGGCTGCACTGAACACCAAGAACCTGGACTACGTCGCCAAGGCGATTGCTGCTGTTATCAAGGCCTAATTCAGTAAATACTGGACTGTCCGGATAAAAAAATGGCGGAACTTCGGTTCCGCCATTTTTATTTCGATCAATATAGCAATACGTCGACAACGTTTTGCGTCGTTGCTGTTAGTACCGAGCTTGCCCTGACCTTTCCAATCATCTAGGAGTTCGTCGAAGCGAATTCAGCGGCGGATCCAAAGCGGCGCTTTGGGGATATCTGCTGGAATGAGGTCGCAAGAAGCAGCATACGGTGAGATTGCTTTTCTCAATGCCTGCAATGCTTCGGGATCTCCTTAGCTTCTTCATCGTTTGGCGCCTTGGCGAAGCTGAAGTAGCAGTGATGGGTTCCATCGTCCAAGTCAGGCCACTTCGTATGAATCATCACGTTGGTGATGCGCCAGCCACTATCGGATTTGGTCAGGAAATAGAGGTTGCGGCCAAGATCGAAACTCGGAGGATTTGAGATTTTTTTGTTGCCGGCCGGGAAGACTTCTACCTTGGCGTGGTTTCCGGATACGACGGAGGGTTTGATGTAGGGAGCGGGGATGTCTTCGACCCTGATTGCCGATGAGATGTCCTCGGCCAAATATGGGTAACGGTTTGGTGCAGTGCACTCAACTAATCCAGGTTTGATGTCTCGTTTTCTGACTAGCATGGGTTCAAAGAATTCGTTAAGCAGCGCACATTGTCTTGGTGGCTGATATTTCCCTCGTTTATTTGGTGCTTTATTCCGGAGAAAAGCCCCTCCATCATTTTCATAAAACCGCCCCAATTCGAACGTATCGGGATCATATGAATACATCGTCTCAATAAACTGCTTAACCTCTTTCTGCTCCGGTGTCAGCGCATCCGCCGACCAAGAAACGCCCGCCATCAGTAGCATCAGCAAGCCACAAACGGTTTTCAAATAACTCATTTCTTTGCCTTTTCTTCATTCAGGTATTGCTCAAACAGCGTTTGGAAGTACGCCATATCCATAGGCTTTTTATCGCCGGTCAGCCGATGTGCATTTTCCTTGCCGCCAGGAAGGCTTGTCCACTCACTCGGCAATGACAGGCTTCCGTTTGGCGCTTTGAACTCCAAGGCTTCCTTGATGCGTCCAGTGCGTATCAAGTGCAATACGCCCCGATCCTCCAGCTTCATTACAGCGATCCGGTCCTGGACCGTAGGACTGAAACGATCCCCCTTCGGCTCGAGCAGTCCTTTATCAAAAATCTCTTGCCACGTACCAGAGAGAATCTGATACGCCCCCGCCGCCGTCGAACCCTTGAGCGGCTTTCCTTGCCCGTTCCACGGGTGCGTCTTGTAGTTGGAAATACGGCGCTCACCCGATGGCAGCGGCGCATTCAGCATCTGGTAACGCTTGCTATCATCTTTTTCGGCCTGACATTCAAATTCGCGAATGCAGCGCAGGAATGCATGCATACGTTGCGTCGGCAAGGGATCGAAGACTTTCCGGTAGATGCGGACATTGACGTATTCTGGATAAAAATCACCCTGCACAGAAAACTGATCGCCAACAATTTTCGGGCACTTCCGAAACCACCTTGGATGCCCAGGAAGATCGGGGAGTAGAGGGATAAAATCACTAATATAAAAATCATAGTCCCGAATGTCGATATGTCCATGGTTCGGGCTTTTCGGGTCTTTTTTCTTGCGCATTTCCCAAGTCGTATCCGACCACTCATAGACGATCACATCGCCGGCTGCTGCCCAACGCGCATCGGGCACCTCCGTCGTGACATCCTTAAACCCCTTGGCGATCAGCGCTGGCCCTGCCTTGCTGGCGGATAGCTGCATGGCGTAATGCTCGGCATCCGTTTGCATGGTGCTGGCTTTCTGCGCGGCCAGCACGCCGTCTATGATCTTGGCTCGGGACAGTGCAACTTTGACGTAGGTGTAGCAGAGCCCAAGGGAGTCTTTCGCTCTCTTCTCCCTCTTTTCATGCTTAAACGTCCCCTTTCCCATCGAAGCCAGCACCCCGGCAGTCCCTTCAGTATAGAGATACTCCGTCTGATCCCTTGCAAACTCCAGCAATGCCTCGACCTTCTTCAGCATCTCGGCATCGACCTTGACTGGCGTAGCCGGCACGGTGCCACCCGTTGCAGAGGAGGTAGGCATTCCCCACAAGTTAAATGTGGGCATACGCCAGCTGTTCCACCAGTCGACCGCTTTTTGGGTAATCACGGCTAACGGGTTGCCATTTTCGTCACGCCCTTTTTCCAATTTCGGTTTGACTTCTTCTTTGCCGGAAATACGTTGAGGCGGTTTGTCAGCTTGCTGTTTGGTCTTGGTCTCAGCCAGTCTGGATTGTGCTTTGGATTTGGGCGCAGGTTTAGGCGGTTGGGTTGGTTTGTCTTTGTCGACAGGCGCAGGTTTGGCTGTTTCCGTGCGTTTGGTTTCCGCTTCGCCGACTGGTTGCGCAGTCTCGGTTGGCCCTGATTCCTTCGATGCTGCGCACAGATCGCCCAGGTCGCCCTGCTCCGGATTCGGGATGCCTTCCTCCGCGTTGCCGGGTTTCCCTTCATGCTTCTCGGTCGCGGTCTCGACAACAATGTTGGGGCTGACAGCAGTCAAAACGCCATCATTCGATGGCATGCAGCATTCGCCGATTTTCTTGTAGGTGCCATCAAAGCGCTGGACGGCAACGCTCAGCGTTTCCCCGGGAGGTGCCTCGACAGCGGGAATGGCGCCATCGGCATCGGTGCGCGCCAGCAGTTCACCGCCTTGCCAGCGCACGGCAACACCCATTTTTGCAATGGGCGAACCGTCCAAAGCAAGGAAATTGATATCTAGTGTGGGTTTGGTGGCGTTTTGTTCGTCAGCACTGCCGTCGGTCGTGCTGCTCTTTCCTTCCTCCTGAGTTGCGCCGGATTCAAGCAAGGCCGTATCAGTCTGTGCATTCATGGATGGTTGTCGCTCAGCGGTGGTTTACATCCTGGAAGAAGAGCCAGTCGCCCTGACTGATGACGACTTTTACCTTTTCCGGCTTTGAGGTTGAAATGGTGCCGGTCGTGCCTTCTGCGCTCAATTGTCCGGCTGCAATTTTTTGCCCCTGTTCGTTGTATGCCTCATAAAGCATTGCTGCATACAGAGAGCCACTTTCCGGGTCGCCGCCAATTAGTCCAGCAACATTGACGCGCTGACTGTAGGCTGCACGTTCAGTCGCCTCGCTCTGAACCAAATTCAGTTTGTTTGCAGCCGGTGAACTCGGCAATTCCGCTGCAGCACTCTTCGGCCCCGTCCAGTCTTTGTTGCTAGCCTTGAATTCCACCTTCTTCGGCGCATGCAGCTCGATATTCCCGCCTTCGATCCTGATGTAAGCCCCTTGTGCTGTGGCGAGAATCTTCTGTTTGGCGCTGACAGTTAGCTTGCCGGAGATACTGGCAAAAGTGACTTTCTTGTCCGCCGCGGCCATCGTTTTGCCGCCTTGGCTTTGCAGGCCTACCGTACCACTGGCAGCGTGCAGGTGGATGCCGGTATCGGTGTTGGGTGTGTTCTTGTCCTTAGCTTTTCCGACCGTGAAAAGAGCAAGCCCGTCCTTGATTACAAGGCTGTGGTTGCCTTGGCTGATCAGGTTGGTGTCGTGCCCCGTGGAAATGGAGAGGTTCTTGCCCGACGCAAGGATGTGGTTTTGCGGGGTAAGCTGCGCGATGCCGGCTGGAGCGGCGAATTGGATTCGCGGCTCGGACCAGGCGGGCACGGTGCCGGTTCCGCCCAGGGTAGCCTTGATGTCTCCACCGCTTCCCTGCCCCGCACTTTGGCGGGCGGTGGCGCTCATGACCGCTTCGGCCTGTTGGCAGGCTTCGACGACGGGGAGTTTATCGGCCTGCGGATCGCCTTTGAGTGCGGCATTCTGTTTGGCCGCAACTTCAGCCAGACTTTGCGTGAGGCTCCGGGCGTCTTGTGTCTGGGCGATGGGTTCGTGGCTGTCGAGGTGAGTGCCGCTGGCGTTCGGGCGTGCATCGGCGCTCAGCAGCAGTCCGTTGCCGGTACGTAGCGCCAGACTGGCTTGGGTCTTGAGTTCGGCGCCGTGACCGCGGTCGGCTTCCCGGGCATTGTCGGTTTGCTGTTTGAGGTGGCCGAGTTGCAGGGCGCTTTGGTATTCGGTGGTACCCAGTTCGATACGGCTTTCACCCGGCGTATCGTCGAAGGCGAGTTGGTTATAGCCGCCCTGCCCGCTCCGGCTGGTATTGAGTTGTTGGGTCTTCAGGCCGGAGAGACTGGCGTGGTGGGTGTGTTGTTCTGCATCCTTACCTGCAAAGAAAGCCGGGGCGTTGGCGCAGGCTTGCATGGTGCCGCCGCCGATGGCGTTGCCCTGGGCATCGGTTTGGCCGCTCCCGTTGTAGGCGGTGCCGACGATAAGCGGGCGGTCGATGTTGCCGTTCTGGAAGGCCACCAGGACCTCCTGGCCCGGCCGGGGAACGAGATGACCGCCCCAGTTGGCGCCGGCAACCGGGGTCATGACGCGCACCCAGACGCCGACACTCTGGTTGGCCGGGGCATTGTCCGATCCGGTGGGGTGTTCGTGGCGCGCACCGGCATCGGCGCCGCGCTGCCAGGGGAACTGGACGCGGACGCGACCATCGCGGTCAGTGTGGGTAGGACTGCCATCGCCGACGACGATGGCGGTGAGTGTCCCGCTCGCCGTAGGGCGAGGATGGATGTTGCGTCCCTGGGCATCAGTCATCACCGGTTTCCAGGCGATGGCAGCGCGAATGGCAGCGATCCGGTTGCGGTAGAGATCGATGTGCCGTTCTCCGCCCTGCTCCGGACTGGCTTCCCCATTCACGACTTCGGCCAGGTTATTGCGAGCTTCGTGGGTAACGGCGGTAATCAGGAATTTGCGATGTTCCGGCAAGTCCAGGTCGTGCTCGGGGTGATCGGCCAGGATGAAAGTGGTACCAGGGGCGGCGCTGCGCACGGTGCCTTGCCCGGTGTATTGCTTCATGCGGGCATCGAGGGCCTGGCGTTGGTTGGCAAGCATGCGTTCGCCATGGGCGCTGTTTTGCCAGGCGTATTGACCGGGGTCGTGCCAGGCGGCGGTTTTGGGGAGGGCGCCATTATCGATGGTGCTGACAGCCCCTTGCGGGCGGGTAGACAGGCTGCGGTAGTCCCAGCTGCTGGCGTTGGTTTCAACCGTATCGAGCTGGCGCAGGCCATGCCACTGGTCGAGACTGTCTTCGGCAAGCGTCGCACCGGCCTGCGTGAAGCGAATTCTGGGGTGGCTGTTACTGGCAAATGCGCCATTGTGGTCGGCGATGACGAGGGTATGCCGGCCCAAGGTTTCTCCTTCGCCAGCCTGGTGTTCGAACCAGCAGAACAGACCCTCTTCGGCCAGCAGTCGTTTCAGAAAGGCCAGGTCGCTTTCCCGGTATTGCACCGTCATGCCGCGCTTGGGGTAGGCCGCCGGGTCGGAAAGTCGCCATTGCCATTCGGGAACCAGCTTGCCCTGCCCCTTCCAGTCAGCCAGTAATTCATCGACGATCTCGATGACGCTTTTGTCCTGGAAGAGGTAGTTGTCCCGGGTGTGACCAAGGAAGGCAAGCCATGGCTCGATGATCAGCCGGTAGCGGGCAAATCCGCCGTTGGCCCCTTCCCGCGTAATTTGGGTGATGTGGCCATGGAAGGGGCGCCGAACGCTCCTGGATGCAGCTGTCTGCAGGTCCAGGCGGGCGGGCTGACCGAGCAAGGCGGTCAGCGACTGTTCGGCGTCGACCGACAGAACGGTCAGTTCGATGCGATAACCGGCATGTTCGCTTACCGGGCCGAGAGCTTCGTCGATACGGGCGGTTTCCGCCAACAAGGCTTCCGAGCCTGCCGGAGTGATCAGGTTCAATAGACGATCCGTCTGGCGCCATCCGGCACCACCGGTAATCATGTCGAGAATTGCGTTCATGGTCTTTGCCGAAATCGAATGGGGCCGGGACAGCGCTTTAATGGAGTTCCCAGAAACGAACTTCGAGCGGATGCTTGTTCTCCGCCGCACAGCACAAGGAATTGGCATTGCGCCCGTCAAGCAGTCCGATCTGCCCCCCCTGCGGTCCGCTCTCCTGGATAAAGGCAGCAACGCCGCGCCGGCCAAACAGTTGGTAGGCGACTTCACCAAGGCCTTGCTCGAGGGAGATGACTTCCGGAGAGGCGAAACGCTCGCCCAGCCAATCGGCCAACCGGTTGGCACCGGTGAAGGCCCGTCCTCCGGTCAGCGGCCCGGCAGGAATGTGCAGCGATCCGGCCAGCGGAATGCCCAGCGACAGCAGCGCCAGACTGGTCAGCAGGGCTCCGTTGCCAATCCGGGCCGACTGTTCATCGCATCCCAGGTCGGCCACCAGCTTATTTCCATCGGTTTCGGCGTAGCGCCGATAGGCGTTGGCAAAGTTGGCGTAGCTCAAATTGAACATGTTGGCACTCCGCGGCGCTGGTTACTTGATGGCGTATTTGAATTCGCCGGCTTTGCTGGCAGTCAGCTTGATACGCTCGACCGCGGACTCATCTGCCATCCGGCCGAGAACGGCCTCGGCGATTTCAGGCAGCAAGGTGCCGTTAAGGATGTGATCAACATTGCGGGCACCGGAATCCACCTCGGTACAACGCGCCAGAACGGAATCGACCAGTTTGTCGTCCCACGAGAAATCGGCCTTGTGATTGGCGGCAACCCGGTCACGGATACGTCTCAACTTGAGGTCGATGATGCTGGCCAGTACCTCGTCGGAGATGGGGTAGTAAGGAACGACCTTCATGCGCCCGAGGAAGGCGGGCTTGAAGGATTTGAACAACACCGGGCGCAGCGCATCGGCCAATTCGTCGGCAACCGGCAACTCCTCGGCCGCCTTGTTCAGACAGGCTTGCATGATCTGGCTGGAGCCCACGTTGCTGGTCAGGATGATCAGCGTGTTGCGGAAGTCGATCTCGCGACCTTCAGCATCGTCGAGCACGCCCTTGTCGAAGACTTGGAAGAAAAGCTCGAGAACGTCCGGATGCGCCTTTTCCACTTCATCGAGCAGCACGACGCTGTACGGATTGCGGCGCACGGCTTCGGTCAGCACGCCGCCCTCGCCGTAGCCGACATAGCCCGGCGGCGAGCCCTTGAGGCCGGAAACGCTGTGCGCTTCCTGATATTCGCTCATGTTGATGGTGACCAGTTTGCGCTCGCCGCCGTAGAGGATGTCGGCCAGCGCCAGCGCCGTTTCGGTCTTGCCGACACCGGACGGCCCGGCGAACAGGAACACGCCCTTCGGCTTGTTCGGATCTTCGAGATTGGCACGCGCCGTCCGTACGCGTTGGGCCACAGCTTCCAGCGCATGGTCCTGGCCGATGACGCGCTCCTTCAGCAAGGGCTTGAGGTTCAGGACGGTGCTGATCTCATTCTTGACCATCTTGCCGAGCGGAATACCGGTCCACGCCGCGATGATCTCGGCGACGACAATGCCATCGACCTGCAATGGCACCATCGGCGACTCGCCCTGCAACTCACGCAGGCGGGACAATGCCTTGTCGAGTTCGCCGTTGCCTGTGGAGTCCCCGGCCGGCTTCCGGGAGGGCTTGGCCTTCGCTTTCGGCGCGGCTTCGGCCGGTTCGCCGTTTTCCAGTTGGCCGCGCAGCTCCAGGATGCGATTGACCAGATTTTTCTCTTCTTCGAAGCGTGCCTTGAAAATGGCGAGATCGGATTCGATGGAAGCAATCTGCCCCATCAACTCCTTGATCCGCGCATCGTGCCAGGCGCCGCTGGCGGCTTCGCGCTGGAGGGCGGCGAGTTCAGCCTTTTCGCGCAGCAGGCGCTTGTCGGCTTCATCGATCAGCGCCGGCGTGGCACTTTGCCCGAGGGCCACCTTGGCGCAGGCCGTGTCCAGCACGCTGATCGCCTTGTCCGGCAACTGGCGGCCGCTGATATAGCGGTGCGACAGGCGAACTGCTTCAGTGACGGCTTCATCGAGAACGCGAATGCCGAAGTGCTTCTCCATCAGCGGCACCATGCCGCGCAACATGGCAGCCGCCAGCGGCTCGGTCGGTTCATCGACCTTGACGACCTGGAAACGGCGGGCCAACGCGGCATCTTTTTCGAAGTATTTCTTGTATTCGGCCCAGGTCGTCGCCGCGACAGTACGCAGCTCGCCACGCGCCAGCGCCGGCTTGAGCAGATTGGCCGCGTCGTTCTGGCCGGACTGCCCGCCGGCACCGATCATGGTGTGGGCTTCGTCGATGAACAGGATGATGGGCTTCGGGCTTTTTTTCACCTCGTCGATGACATTCTTCAGCCGGTTCTCGAACTCGCCCTTGACGCTGGCCCCGGCCTGCAGCAGCCCCATGTCCAGCGTATGCAGTTCAACGCCGATCAGCGGCGGCGGCACGTCATCCAGGGCGATACGCAGAGCCAGGCCCTCGACGACGGCCGTCTTGCCGACCCCGGCCTCGCCGGTGAGGATTGGATTGTTCTGGCGGCGGCGCATCAGGATGTCGATCACCTGCCGGATCTCGCCATCCCGACCGATCACCGGATCGACCTTGCCGTCACGCGCGCGTTGCGTCAGGTTAGTGGTGAATTGATCGAGCGCCGGTGTCCTGCCGCCCTGCTGGCCAGCGGCAAGCACAGGATCGTCACCCGCTTCGCCCTCCCCGGCCGCGCCCAGACCGGCCACTTCGGCGGCCTCGGCCGAGCCTTCGGTCATCTTGTCGAAATTGTGCTTCAGTTCGTCGAGGCGAAGCTTGGCCAGCAGCTTCGAACCCCGCAAAGCAAGCTGCGACAGCTCCGGTTCGGTCAACAAGGCCAGAAGCAGGTGGCCGGAACGGATGCGCGGCAGGCGGGCATCCAGGGATGCGATCAGCCAGGCCTGTTCGAGCAGTTTGAGGATATGACTGGAGAAAACCGGGGTCCGCGTATTGCCGGTCTTGAAGCGATCGATTTCCTGATTCATTTCCCGCTCCAGCCCCGTCGGACTGATACCGCAGCGTTTGGCGATGACCAGCAGGTCAGCCCCCTGATTTTCGAGTATCGCCAACAGTAGGTGTTCGAGATCGATCTCGTAGTTGCCGCGCGCCACACACAGACTGGCAGCCCGCTCGGCGGCCTGGCGGCAGGTGGTGTTGAGTTTGCTAATCAGGGTTTTCAGGGAGGTGCTCATTGCGATGGTCATGTTAATGAATGAATTGGGTGAGATAGGCGGTATCGGCGCGGTCCCGGCTTTCCGGATTGCTCAGCATGAAGCTGTCGTAGCCCAGGCGGCAGCCGACTTTCCCGCCCAGGGCCGCCGGCTTGACATCTTCGGCGCGCAGGATGGGACGGATTTCGTATTCGAACTGGCCACCGGTGGCCAGCGAGAGGATTTTTTCCAATGCCGCCGCCAGTTCGCCTTTGGGCAGAAAGCCCATGTAGCGCGCATGACGCAATGGGCCGATATGGATGCGGATACGCAAATTGCGTTGCCAGACGCGCTCGCCGACCAGCGCATTGCCGCCCAGCGTGACGTTTTTGCCGCCCAGACTGGATCGCTGTGCGGCCGGCACGGCGTACCAGTGCCCTACGAATTGCTCGATCCTGACGGTTTCCTGGAAATAACTGCCGATCACCCGTTGCAGGGTTTCGGCTGACACCGGCCGCTGGCGTAGCAAGCCCGTGAAATGGGCAATCGACTCGTCATCAATGGCCCCCGCGCCGCTGCCCAAGCGTTCGCGCAGGGCGCCGAAACCCAGACCACCGAGAGACAGGATCAAAGGCAGAAAGCGGTTTTGCCGGTCAGTCTCGTAAAGGATAGGCAGGCGGTATTTTTTCCAGGCCCGGTAAAAATGGCCGACAGCCCGGCTGGTGAATAGATCGAGAAAAGCCCGCCCCGATTCGTCGCGCTTGAAACGGGCGTGGTTGATGACCTGCTCGGTATAGTGAATCGGCAAGGTGCCGTTGAGCCCGAGCATGCCCATGAAGCTGGGCGTCACCTCGACCTGTTCGAGTTCGCCGGTAGCCAGCCCGTCATCGTCCCGGCGATAGCCCGCCTCAATGGCATCGACCTGGCTGGGTGCGAAGCCCAGGCGCAGCGAGTTGCGAAAGCGGATACGGTCATTGATCACATCGCCGCCCTGCCCGCGCAGGGTATGGCGAAAGACATTCTCGTAGAGGCGGACGAGCTGGAAAAACTCGTAGCGCTCAGGTTCCTGCAGGCTGTGCTCGACTAGAGCAGGATCGAGTCGCCGTTGCGGGGTGCGCATCGGATCAGTTCCTCTCCGGTTCGGCTGGACACTACAACCAGCTGGATAAAGCTGTTCAGGCTGACATAGAGCCCGAGAAAGCGGTCTATGCAGCGTACGAAGACATCGAGGCCGCTGCCGATAAAGCTGGTTTCGTCGATCGTGAGGCGGACCTCGACGCCGCGCACGAAACAGGCGAAGGGTTCGCCGGACATCCAGACCGTTTTGTCCGATTGCTCGATATCGAGCAATCCCTCGATCTGCCGCCGGCTGGCCGCGCTTCTCGGCAGGTCGTACAAGGCCAGCATTTCCTGGAAGGCGGCCAGGCCGCTGGCGGTCAGCGACAGGTGATTCAGCGACAAGTGAGAAATGATGCGCCACTGTCCATCCCGCCGGTGGTCGAAACGGTAGGGCTGGCTGGGCTTGCGCAGCAGCTTGATGGCGCGAACGCTGGAACCGCCCTCGAGGAACAGGTCGCCGGACGGCAGACCGACCGACATCAGGGTCGGCAGATCGCGGTTGGTACAGCTCAACTGCAGGCTCAGGACATCGGTTTTCGGCTGCACCGGATCGAAATCGGCATCGACGATGGACAGCGACGTCTCGTAGCCAGGGCTGGTCTCGGCAACCAGGTGATCCCGCTGGGCATACCAGTAATAGCCGTTGCGTTCCGGCGTTTCGCCATGGCGCAGGGAAAAGAAGGGGCGGAATTCGGTAATCGACTCGCCCTGCGCCGTCTGCCGGACCCGGCGCACCGCATCGATCGAGTAGACATCGTAGGCATAGGCTCGCCGGCCGTCGGCCACCACTGGGTAGCTCACCTGGCGATTGCTGATGCGTATCGGATCGCCGCGCTGGGCAAACAGGTTGACCACCGGCACGCAGCCCAGCCGCAGGTTCTGCGCGGTCAGCGTTTGCAGCAGGCGCGAAGCGTCGCTGTCGGCCCGCAGATCGCCCAGGGCAACGTGCAGCGTGATCTTGCTTTCCCAGTGCAGTCCCGAGGGAATGTCGCCGATATTGATATCGAAGAAATTGAATTTCTCCGGGAAGCAGAAATACTCGGTCAGATAGCGGTAGGCGCCATGCGCGGTCGCCGGCATATCGATCAGCGCCTCATCGACCGCGAAGCCGACTTCGCCGATCAGCTTGTCGCGGGCGATGCGCCAGCGCTGATCGGCACCGACGGCATAGACCTTCAGCTTGCGCAGGAAAAGCGCATCGCGCAGCGCCGAAGCGACGGAAGCTTCGGCATCGATATAGATCCGCAACTTGTCCAGCTTGCCGATGCCCCCTTCCTGCGCCATGCCGCGCAGGGACAGCGAAAATGACAGCAAGGCATTGCAACCGACCGGCAGACGAACGTCACTCGGCGCGCTGGCAATCGGATCGAAGGTCAGGTCACCGAGCGAGACCGGCGCCAGTTGAAGATCCCAGGCTGTCCTGAACTTGCACACCGCCCCTTTGATCGGCCGCGATTGCAGTTCGGTGCCCCGCGGAATGCTGGCCACCGACGTCAGTTCGCCGCCGCCGTGATCGAAATGCGCAATCGAGCAACTTGGAAATGGCCGCAGGTAATGCGGGTACAGGACGTTGAGCAGCGCCTCGGTGAATTGCGGATAACTGTCTTCGAGTTTCTTGGAAACGCGGGCAGTCAACAAGGCGAACGACTGGATCATCCGCTCGACGTGCGGGTCGTCGCACCCCTCGCCGGAAAGCAGCAACTGGGCGGCCAGCTTGGGATAGCGCTCGGCAAACTGGCGCGAATGCTGGCGCATGAAGGCCAGTTCCCGTTCATAGTACGGCAGCAAATCTTCCATCAGGCTCCCAGGCGCCGATGCCGGCTGACCGAGTATTGCAGGCTGGTCGGTGTCAACAAGGCGTCGAAGCTGACTGGCTCCTGTGCCGGCCGGACGACCAGGACGGCGTTGATCGAGAAATACAGGGCGTTCACCGTCTTGCGATGCAGTTCGAGATCGACCCGGACATCGCGCAGGCGCGGCTCATGGGCTGCAATGGCACCCTCGATGGAGCAACATATCTGCCGGCGGTGATGGACATTGGCCAGGCTCAGTCCGGCAAAATCGGCCAGGCCGAAACCGGCGACCGAACGCGCCACCAACGGAAAAGATCCGGCCAGTTCCTCGTCCATGGCCATCCGGGTATTGAGCAGCGCTTCCAGATCGCGGGCCACCGAATCCTTCAGTTGTTCAAGCGACAAGCGGCGCCGCGCAGCCCCCACGGGCTGGTCGTCGAATAGCTTGTCGAAAAAGGAAGGCTCGAAACCCTTGTTCATGAAAAACGGCGGAACGCCGGTTCCGCCGTGTTCTCCACGATCGTGTCGATCAGGTGAGGTTCGGCGTGTTCTTCGCTAGGTTCCAGGCGCCCTGGATATTGACCTTGCCGGTCTTGGTGCCGTCGATGTTCAGTTCGTCGTAGGTCCACTTCACGGCGGAGTACTTCAGGGAGAAGCTCTCTTTCGGAATGCCCTCTTCATCGACCGCCGGGGAAACCGAGGCGATGATGACGTTCTTCAGTTCAATCTTCAGATACTGGTGACGATTCTGCGTTGCCGAAGGATTGCCGGTATTGTTCTGGCCGCCAAAGGCGCGGTAGAAATAGATGATGACATCGCTCACCACCAGGCCCGAGGAGCAAGCCTGGTACAGCTTGGGGCTGGAACCGTCGATGTCCTTGGTGAAAATCATCTCGCCATGCTCAACACGCTCGGCGGTATGGCCACCGGCGGCGGAAGCGGTAGCGGATTTCGGCTGGCGCATGGTGTGCGCCCAGCTGTACACCTCGACGGTGTCCTTGTGCTTGGCATCGCGGGAATCGCCCTTGATGTCGCTGCCTTTGAACTCGACGTAAATATCTTTCATCTTGCTGATTCTCCTTAATGGTTATGGGAAACGATTAGCCCTTGCTGGACTGCGGCAGCTCGGCCACCAGACGGAGCGAGACGGACAGTTCGTCCAACTGGAAATGCGGGCGGATGAACGACACGGCGCGGTAGACGCCGGGGCGTCCGGGGACCTCGCTGACCTCCACCGAGGCTTCGCGCAAAGGGAATTGCGCCTTGGTTTCCTGCGACGCCGAGTCGTCGGCTGTCACGTACTGATCGATCCAGCGCTGCAGATAGCTTTGAACATTGGAGGCGGAAGCAAAGCTACCGATCTTGTCGCGCATCATCGCCTTCATGTAGTGGGCGATCCGCGATACCGCGAACATGTATTGCAGTTGGGCGGAGAGCGACGCGTTGGCGTTGGCCGAATCGGTGTCGTACTTCTTGGCTTTCTGGGCCGACTGGGCACCGAAGAACGCCGCGTAGTCGGTGTTCTTGCAATGCACCAGCGGGATGAAACCGAGATCGCTCAATTCCTTCTCGCGCCGGTCGGTAATGGCGACTTCGGTCGGGCATTTGAGCGCCACTTCACCGTCGTCAGTACGGAAAGTATGTGTCGGCAGGTCCTCGACCAGGCCGCCGCCCTCGACGCCGCGGATGGCGGCACACCAGCCGTAGCTTTCGAAAGCGCTGGTCAGCCGGGCGGCGAAAGCGAAGGCCGCGTTGCACCAGAGGTACTTGTCGTGATCGGTGCCATCGACGTCTTCGACGAAGTTGAAACCTTCGGTCACTTCGCCGTCGATCGGGTTGTAAGGCAGACGCCCGAGGAAGCGCGGCAGGGCCAGGCCAACGTAACGCGAATCCTCCGACTCGCGGAAGGATTTCCACTTGGCGTACTCGACCGTGTCGAAAACCTTGCCCATGTCGCGCGGCTTGCCGAGTTCGGTATAGGTTTCCAGCCCGAACAGTTGCGGCGCGGCGGATGCGATGAACGGAGCGTGGGCGGCAGCGGCGACATGCGACATCTGGTCGATGAAGTACATATCCTCGGGCTGCCGGGAAATTTCGTACTGGCCGATCAGCGTACCGAACGGAGCGCCGCCGAATGTACCGAATTCCTCTTCGTACACCTTCTTGAACAGGGCGCTCTGGTCGAAATCGATGGCCGCCTTGAAGTCCTTGACCAAATCGCGCTTCCCCGCGTTGAACAGCTTGATCTTGAGCTGCTGGCCGGTCGACGTCTGCTTGCACAGGTAGTGCAGGCCGGTCCAGGCGCCTTCCAGGGCCTGGAATTCCGGCGCATGCATGACCTCGCTGAGCTGTTCGGAGATCAGACGGTCCAGCTCGGCAACCCGTGCATCCAGCGAGGCGGCGAGGTTTTCGGAAACGACGACTTCGCCATCAAGAACCTGGCTGACCAGTTCGCTGATAATGTCGCGTGCCCGGTTCTTTTCCTGATCGGACTGGGCAACGCGGCTTTCCTCGATGATCTGATCGAGTAGCCCTGCTTCCTGAACGCCGGCCGAGCCGGTCGCCATCGCGGCCTGGAGCGTCATTGCAGGCCTCCCTCGTTGCGCTGGCCGCCGAGGCTCTGCAGCTGTTCCGTACTGTTCAGCACGTCATTGAGCAAATCTTCCAGCTTTTCATTGCCAGCCAGCTTGTTGCGGAGATCGGCCAGCTTGGAACGCGCTTCCTGGAGTTTGCGCAGTGGCTCGACTTGCTGAACCACCGATTCGGGACGGAAGTCCTCGAACTTGCTGAACTCGATATCGACCCCCAACTCGCCGCCTTCCGGCGTCAGGCGGTTTTTGACGCGATAGGTGGCGCGCGGGGCCATGCCTTCCATCACGTCATCGAAGTTGTCCATGTCGATATTGACGAACTTGCGATCACGGACCTTGCCCTGCTCCTGCTTGGATTGCGCGGCGAAATCACCGAGCACGCCAACCACAAACGGCAGCTCCTTCACCTCGATGGCATCGCCGATCTCGACGTCATACGTCAATTGAACGCGCGGCGGACGAACCTTCTGCAAGCGCTTCTGAACACTTTCCTTTTTAGCCACAAGAACCTCCGAAACAAAGACTGAGAGCGACGACGTACTGGCAATGCACCGCGAGCCATGCGTCTTTCATGAACCGAATTACTTCAACGCACCAAACGGATTGCCCGCCGAGGCTGATACCGGGGCCAACGGTTTCTGCCCAACAGGCTGCGCAGAAGGCGCCGTAGCAGCGGGTTTAGGGCGAACAACGATGGGAGCCGGCTTTTTCTTTTTGTCGTCCGGCGGAACCAGCACATCCTCACCCAGCGTGTCGCGCATGACCTTGGCCAAGCCAACCGCATCGGAACGGGCATCGCCCTTCAATTCGACGTCGCCCTTGAGATCGTTCAGGGACTGGGCGGCTACGCGGAGACCACCAACCGCCCGGATACTCTTGGCCGTGCGATCGGTGTTATCGCGCTGCAGGGCTTCTTCGGCGGCCACGATGGCTTGGGCATAGTTCTCGCCATCAAAGTGAATTCTGGCCATGCGCACCCACGGGTCCTTGCGTCCGGGATTTTTCTTGGCCAAATCGTTCAAAACCTTTACTGCTTCCTCACGATTCCCTTTTTCCAGCAGCGAATCGGCGCTGGCGCTCGACTGCGCCATGGCCGTGGAAAACTCTTCCTGGGACATCGGCGTGTTTTTCGAAGCGCAGCCGGACAGCGTGATAACAGCGCCTACAACGAGCACCGACGACAGATGCTTCAGCGGGTACATTCCTTCTCCTTGCTATGCCAAACGACATAAATAATGCCATTGGGTTTGCCTATATCAAGCCGAAATAGTACATTAATGCCTCTGGTATTTTCAACCAAAATGCATATTTTATTGAGCCGTCCTACTCGATCAATCGTGCTGTCCGCATCAATTTCATGACAATTGAAAACAACTTCGGCATGGCGGCGTTGCGCAAATTGGCAATGGCGATGACCATCCCCGTTACTGTTGGCGGTTGCGCCCAGGCGTCGGCACTGCAACTGGCCGGTTCGGCCGTCGGCGCAGTTCTCGAGGCAACCGGGGTAACCAAGAAGGAAGTCGATCCGAGCAAGATCAGCCGGGATATGAGCATCAGGATATTTGCCGGCGACCAGCTTAATCTGGCTAGTTCCGGAAAGCCCTTGTCGTTGGTGACCAAGCTTTACGTCTTGCGGGCCAATGAAAAATTCAAGGCCATGACCTATCCGCAGATCACCTCGGCAGAAGCCGAAAAAGAAGCGCTAGGCGAAGAACTGGTCTCGGTTCGGGAAATCGTTCTACTACCCGGAAAGTCATATGACATCAACCTTAAAGTTCCGGGAGATGCGACAACGATAGGGGTAGTCGGCATGTTCCGTCTCCCATACCAGGGAAGATGGAAACTTGCCTTCGACAACAAGCTGTCTTTTGACAATGGAATTACGATCGGCGCACATGCCTGCTCCTTCAATGCAAGCAAGGGATCGCTGGTAACAGAGATCAGTCCGGAAACCGTGCGCTCCCTGGTTGGCGTGCAATGCAACTCGTAACCCAATACTCACAATGAACAACGCAAAAATACTCTGGGGCGAAGGACTTTTCCTGCGCCCCCAGCACTTCCAGCACCAGGATTCACACACCGAGAACCAAATCAAACGGGCCTTACTGACGGCCAATCCCTATGCCTGGGGCGTGCGCGACATTGATCTGGATATCGACTCCCTGAAGAACGGGATACTGCGCTTCAACCGTATTTCGGCCGTCTTTCCGAATGGCGACTTCTTTATCGCCCCGGATATCGATCAACTCCCCGCCCCTCTGGCGCTGGGCAGCGCGGTCAGCGATGACGGAACAACCGATTTCTATCTGGCGCTAAACTACATTAACGCGCACGGTGGGAACTGCGCGAACACCCAGTCCGAATCCGGACAGGCACGCTATCTCGTCGTACCTCGCGACACCACAGATCTGTACACCGATGCTGCCGAAGCGGACATCGCCACGCTCAGCCAGATTTCGTACCTGAAATCGGAAAACGACAATCGGGATCAATTCCTGACCATGCCCATCGTCAGGATTCGTCGGACTTCCAGCAACAGCTTCGAAGCCGATCCGGCCTTCATGCCCCCTTCGCTGAGTCTGCGCAGCGCGCCGAACGTCTTCATGATGCTACGCCGTCAGATCGATGCCCTGCTGGCCAAGGTCGAAGCGCTCTACGGATTTCATCGCGAGCCGAACAAGAACGTCATCGAATTCCGCTCGGGCGACATCGCCTCTTTCTGGTTGCTACACACCGCCAGCAGTGCCTGCGCGACGCTGACCCATCTGTTCCGCAATCCAGACACCTCGCCGGAACGGCTGTTTCAGGAATTGCTGCGCCTCGCCGGCGGCTTGATGACCTTTTCCAAGGGCTACACGCTGAACGACCTACCTGGCTACGACCATCTGCAGCCCGGCCCTGGCTTCTGGCGCCTTGATCAAATCCTGCGCGACCTGCTCGACACGGTGATCTCGACACGATATTTCGCCATATCCCTGAGCCAGCCGAAGCCGTCCTTCTATGCCGGCCATCTGGATTCCGACAAGATCGACAGCGAAACAGCCTTCTACCTGTCGGTCACCGCCGCCCATCCGCAATCCGAAATCATCGAGTCGATTCCCTTGCGCATCAAGCTCGGCGCCCCGGACGATGTCGAAAAGCTGGTGCTCTCAGCCATGTCCGGCGTTCGCCTGACCCATGCCTCGCAGGTACCCGGCGCCATTCCGGTTCGTCCTGGTGCCTGCTACTTCGCTCTCGACGCCCACGGTCCGCTTTACGAGCGCATGCTCAAGGCCCAATCCGTCATGATCTACGCCCCGGAAAGCTACCGGGATCTTGCCATTGAACTGATCGCCGTCACGCCATGACCACTGCTCCCAGCTTGTTCTCGATTGCCCCGAACACCCGTCCGGAAGAGGCGACCACCGACCGCCCCGCCAAAAGCCTGGTCGACCTGCTCTACGACGGCTTCTACATGCTCATCCTGCTGAGCCAGCGCAGCATCCCCAAGGACCCCGATGAATTCTCCGGCAATATCCAGAAATTTCTCGATCAGTTCGAGCGCGCCGCCAAGAAAAACAATTTCAATGCCGATGACATTTTCGATGCCAAATACGCCTTCTGCGCTGCCATCGACGAAGCGGTGCTGTCATCGCAAATGAACATCCGCACCAGCTGGGAACGCCGGCCACTGCAGCTATTGCTGTTCGGTGACCAATTGGCCGGCGAGCACTTCTTCGACAAACTCGAAACGGCGCGCAATGGTGGCGCTGGCCGCATCAACGCCCTAGAAGTCTTCCACATGTGCCTGCTGATCGGTTTCAAGGGCCGCTACCTGCTCGAAGGCCCAGAAAAGCTGAAATACCTGACGCAGCAACTGGGCGAACAAATCGCCCATATCAAGGGCAAGGCTGCCGCCTTCGCGCCTCACTGGGCGGCGCCGGACAGTATTTCCAACGCCATCAAGCGCGATATCCCACTCTGGGTCATCGCTTCCGTGCTCGCCCTCTTCGGCCTGCTCGCCTACGTCGGCCTAGATTGGCATGCTGGCAGCACCGTCCAGCAGACGCTGTCGCCCTTCAGGAACATTGTCCAATTGGCCCCGCGAGCCCCGACGCTGACCATCACCTTGCCCTGATCGGTCTGCCGTGGAAGGCCAAGAAAAATGCCCCAGAAAATTCTCTGGGGCATTTTTACATCATCTTGCCAGCGGAATAATTCGGCGAACTTACCAAAAGATTCAGGAAGCCTCGTCAATCCACGCTTGCTGGATTGCCTCAAGTATCTTTTCACCGCAATGCTTGGGATCGTCGTTGAACCCCGGCAAAGCCATCACCCAGTCGCGCAGGTCGACGAAATTGACCTTCAGCGGGTCTTTATCAGGATAGGCATCGGTCAGTTCGATGGCGATGTCGTTGATATCCGTCCATTTCATTTGCGGTGCCCTTCCTTCGCCATGTTGATGCTGTACTTGGGAATCTCGACGGTCAGCGGCGTAGCGCTGACGATGGCCTGACAGCCCAGGCGGGAGTTCGGTTCCAGGCCCCAGGCCTTGTCGAGCAGGTCCTCTTCGATGTCCTCGGCAGGCTCCAGCGAGCCGAAGCCTTCGCGCACGATGACGTGGCAGGTCGTGCAGGCGCAGGACATTTCACAGGCGTGATCGAGCTCAATGTCATTGGCCAGCAGGTTTTCACAGATCGATTTGCCTTGCTCGGCTTCAATCACGGCACCATCCGGGCATAGCTCGGCGTGTGGCAGCACGATGATTTGCGTCATGCCTTTTCTCCCTCTTCTCCAACCTTGATGTCGTCGACCTTGCGGCCGGACAGCACTTTCTTGATGCTCTGGTCCATGCGGCGATGGGCAAAGACCTGCGTTTCGAAGCCGAGGTCGTCCATGGCGATATTGATCAGGCGGCGATTGTCGCCGGCCATGGTTTCGGCCAGTTTGGCGATGGTGGCCTTGATCTTGGCGAACTCGGCTTCGTTCAGCAGATGCGGGTCTTCCGCCAGGGCCGCCTCGGTGGCCTCGATCATGCGCTGGGCCTCGACCTGCGCTTCCTTCAGGGCGCGCGCCATGGCGTCATCCTTGGCATGCTCCATCGAATCCTTGAGCATACCGGCGATTTCATCGTCGGACAGGCCGTATGACGGTTTGACGGTGATGCTCGACTCGACGCCGGTGGTCTGTTCGCGGGCGGTTACCGACAGCAGGCCATCGGCATCGACCTGGTAGGTGACGCGGATACGCGCCGCACCGGCCACCATGGGCGGAATGCCGCGCAGTTCAAAACGCGCCAGCGAACGGCAATCGGACACCATTTCGCGCTCGCCTTGTACGACGTGGATGGCCATGGCGGTCTGGCCGTCCTTGAAGGTGGTGAACTCCTGGGCCCGCGCCGTCGGAATGGTCGCATTGCGCGGAATGACCTTCTCGGTCAGGCCGCCCATCGTTTCCAGGCCCAGCGACAGCGGAATGACGTCGAGCAGCAGCCAATCGTCCTTGCCGGTCTTGTTGCCGGCCAACAGGTTGGCTTGGGTCGCGGCACCTAGCGCGACGACCTTGTCCGGGTCGAGGTTGGTCAGCGGCTCCTGGCGGAAGAAGTCGCCCACAGCCTTCTGGATTTGCGGCATGCGCGTGGCGCCGCCGACCATGACGACCCCCTTGACGTCTTCGGCACGCAAACCGGCATCGCGCAGGGCTTTCTTGACCGGCTGCATTGTCTTGGAAATCAGGGTTTGCGTAATGTCGGCGAAGGTTGCGACATCGAGCTTGACGTCAATCATTTCACCACCGGCCAGACGCAGCGAAATCGGCGCTTCCGGATTATTGGTCAGGAATTCCTTGGCTTCGCGGCAGCGCATCATCAGGCGGCGCGAATCTTCCGGCGACAAGGGCTGCGGCTTGGATTGCTCGATGACCCAGCAATAGATGCGATGATCGAAATCGTCGCCGCCCAGCGCGGAATCGCCGCCGGTGGACATGACTTCAAACACGCCCTTGGTCAGCTTGAGGATCGAAATGTCGAAAGTGCCGCCACCAAGGTCATACACCGCATAGACGCCTTCAGCGCCATTGTCCAGCCCGTAGGCAATGGCGGCGGCGGTCGGCTCGTTGAGCAGGCGCAGGACATTGAGACCGGCCAGCCGAGCGGCATCCTTGGTGGCCTGGCGCTGGGCATCGTCGAAGTAGGCGGGCACGGTAATCACGGCACCTACCAGATCGCCGCCGAGCCCTGCTTCCGCCCGGGCCTTCAGCGCCTTGAGAATCTCGGCCGAGGTCTCGACTGGACTCTTGATTCCGGCGTGCGTCTTCAGCCTGACCATGCCGGGCGCTTCGACAAAGTCGTAGGGCATGGATTCGATATGCGCGATGTCCTTCGTTCCCCGCCCCATGAAGCGTTTGACGGAAACGATGGTGTTCTTGGGATCCACTGCCTGGTTCTTTTGGGCGTCGTAGCCGACTTCGGTCGTGCCGTCGGCGTGGTAACGGACCACGGAGGGCAGCAAGGGGCGCCCCTGGTCGTCGTTCAGGCAGACGGCGATGCCGCTGCGTACGGTCGCGACCAGCGAGTTGGTGGTCCCGAGATCAATCCCGATAGCGAGCTTGTGCTCGTGCGGTGCCGCCGATTCGCCCGGTTCGGCGATTTGAAACAAAGCCATTTTTTATTCTTCCAGCGACGCCAGTGCGTCGTCGATTTCGTGCAAAAGTTTTTCCAGGAACATCAGGCGGCGCACACGGTCCGTTGCCAGGGCAAAATCACCCCCGTCATCGAGCAGTTGGCCGAGTTCCTCGTAGCGGGACTTGATATCGCCGCGCAAGCGGTTGTGCAGGTGCTCCAACTCATGGTGGTCACCGCCATCGCGTGCCTCCATGACCGCTTCACGCCATTCCATCTGCTCCATCAGGAAATCGGTCGGCATGGCGGTGTTGTTTTCTGCCTGGATATCATGCCCCGCCAGATGGAGCATGTATTTGGCCCGCTCCAAGGGCTTTTTCAAGGTCTGGTAAGCCTCGTTGGCATGCGTCGCCCATTGCATGGACAGGCGTCGCTCGGCTTCTCCAGCATGCGCGAAGCGGTCCGGGTGGACCTGCGCCTGGATGTCGCGATAACGCGAATCCAGGTCCGTGAGGTCCAGCCTGAAGAGCGGCTTGATTCCAAACAGGACGAAGTGATCAGCCTTGAAATCCATCAGACGTTGAACGACTCGCCGCAGCCGCACTGGTCCTTGACGTTCGGATTGTTGAACTTGAAGCCTTCGTTCAGGCCTTCGCGGGCATAGTCCAGTTCCATACCGTCAAGATAAGGCAGGCTCTTGGCATCGATGATGACCTTGACGCCAGACGTTTCGAAGACCAGATCGTCTTCGTTCACATCGTCGACAAATTCCAGCTTGTACGCCATGCCGGAACAGCCGCTGGTCCGCACGCCGAGGCGCAGACCGATGCCCTTGCCCCGTTTGGTCAGGAAGTTGGCGACGTGCTTTGCCGCCTTGTCGCTCAAGGTGACTGCCATGCTTATTCTCCGTGCTTTTTCTTGTAATCCGCCACAGCTGCCTTGATGGCATCTTCGGCCAGAATCGAACAGTGAATTTTAACCGGCGGCAAAGCCAGTTCTTCAGCAATTTCGGTATTTTTGATGGCCAAGGCCTGATCAACGGTCTTGCCCTTGACCCATTCGGTGACCAACGACGACGAAGCGATTGCCGAACCGCAACCGTAGGTCTTGAACTTGGCATCCTCGATCACGCCCGACTTGTTCACCTTGATCTGCAGCTTCATGACGTCGCCGCAGGCCGGGGCGCCGACCATGCCGGTGCCGACCCCGTCGTCTTCCTTGCCGAAGGAGCCGACGTTACGCGGATTCTCATAGTGATCAATGACTTTTACGCTATAGCTCATGTTAATTCTCCTGAAATTTTGTTAGTGGGCGGCCCATTGAACGGTGCTCAGATCGATGCCGTCCTTGTACATTTCCCATAGCGGCGAAAGTTCGCGCAGTTTGCCAACTTTCGCGTGCAACAAATTGATTGCATAGTCAATTTCCTCTTCCGTCGTGAAGCGGCCGATGCTGAAGCGAATGGAACTGTGGGCCAGCTCGTCGTCGCGCCCCAGGGCACGCAGCACATAGGAAGGCTCCAGGCTGGCCGAGGTACAGGCCGAGCCGGAAGAAACCGCCAGATCCTTGATCGCCATGATCATCGATTCGCCTTCGACATAAGCGAAGCTGATATTGAGATTGTGCGCCACGCGATGTGTCAGGTCACCGTTGACGTAGGTCGCCTCGATATCCTGCAGGCCCTTGAGCAACTTGTCGCGCAGCTTGCCGATACGCTGATTTTCTTCAGCCATCTCTTCGCGCGCCAGACGGAAGGCTTCGCCCATGCCGATGATCTGGTGCGTGGCCAGCGTGCCGGAGCGGAAACCGCGTTCGTGGCCACCGCCATGCATCTGGGCCTCCAGACGAACGCGCGGCTTGCGGCGCACGTACAGGGCACCGATGCCCTTCGGGCCGTAGGTCTTGTGAGCCGAAAAGCTCATCAGGTCGACCTTGAGCTGGCTCAGGTCGATGTCAACCTTGCCGGTTGCCTGCGCCGCATCGACGTGGAAAATGATGCCCTTCTCGCGGCAGATTTCGCCCAGTTCGGCGATAGGCTGGATGACGCCGACTTCGTTATTGACGAACATCACCGAGGCCAACACGGTATCCGGGCGGATGGCCGCCTTGAACACTTCGAGGTCGAGAAGGCCGTTGTCCTGGACGTCGAGATAGGTCGCTTCGAAACCCTGGCGCTCCATTTCACGCACGGTGTCCAACACGGCCTTGTGTTCGGTCTTGACCGTGATGATGTGCTTACCCTTGGTGCCGGCATAGAAATTGGCGGCGCCCTTGATGGCGAGATTATTGGATTCGGTGGCGCCGGAGGTCCAGACGATTTCCTTAGGATCGGCCTTGACCAGGGCTGCAACCTGCTCACGCGCCTGCTCAACCGCCGTGTCGGCTACCCAGCCGAAGCTGTGCGAACGTGAGGCCGGGTTGCCGAAGTGTTCGCACAGGTAGGGAATCATCTTGTCCGCGACGCGCGGGTCGACCGGGGTGGTTGCCGAGTAATCCAGGTAGATGGGGAGTTTCATCGTCATTCTCGCTAAGTCGGGTTGTTCAGACAGCTATCGCTGTCAGTCCTTGCAGGCGTCCGACTGTAGCCTGCAAGGCGTTGATGAATTGTTCAATTTCCGTTTCGGTATTGGCCGCGCCCAGACTGATGCGCACCGCACCGCGGGCGATTTCCGGCGCCACGCCCATGGCGCGCAGGACATGCGATGGCTCCGGATTGGCACTGGAGCACGCCGCACCGCTGGCCACGGCAAAGCCTTCACGATCAAGCTTGCCGACCAGCGTTTCGCCGTCGATGTCATCGAAGGCGAAATAGGTGGTATTCGGCAGACGTCGCGCATCCTTGGCAAACACCCTTGCGCCGAGCGCCACAAGCCCTGCCTCGAGCTTTGCCTGCATTCCCCGCAAACGAACCGGCAATTCGGCAACGCGTAACGCGGCAAGTTCCGCAGCAACGCCAAATCCGACGATGGCGGGAACGTTTTCCGTACCCGAACGCAGGCCGCGCTCATGCCCGCCGCCGGCAATCAGCGGCTGCACGTCGACGCGCTTATCAAGGACCAGAGCGGCAGCGCCCTTCGGGCCGGAGGCCTTGTGCGCCGACAGCGTCATGGCGTGCACCCCTACCCCATTGAGGGAACGAAAATTGATCGCCTGCTTGCCAAGCGCCTGGACCGCATCGGTATGGAACCAGCCGCCGCCGCTCTTGGCTGCAGCCGCCAGCGCTTCCACATCCTGCAGGATGCCCGTTTCGTTATTGGCCAGCATGACGGAAAGGAGTCTGGGCTTGAGCCGCAGCGCTTCCGCAAAATCCGCAGCATCGACCCGGCCGTTGGTGTCCACCGCGAGCAACCGAACCTGCCAGCCCTGCTTTTCGAGTTGGGCCGCCGGCTTGAGCACGCACGGGTGCTCAATGGCACTTGCCGCAATAACGCCAGGCTTGAGACTGGCCGCGGCACCTTTGACAAACAGGTTGTTGGCTTCACTGCCGCCACTGGTGAAAACGACTTCGGTCGGATGCGCATTGACCGCCGCCGCCACCTTCTGCCGCGCCTCGTCGATGGCCTGCCGAGCTCGCCGGCCATACTCGTGACGGCTTGATGCATTGCCATGCTGGCTGTCCAGCCACGGCAACATCGCTTCCAGCACAATCGGGTCGAGCGGCGTGGTAGCGTTGTGATCAAGGTAGACTGGGCGAAACATATTGACCTCAGGCGACTGCGGTCACCTTGTCGCGCCCGGTTCGCGAGCGCGGCTGTGGCCCGAGGCGGCGCTGATCCTCGAGGATGATCGTGCCGAGCGTGCGGCGCTGTTTTTCACGCTGCACCAGTTGCTCCAGCGTAACCGAAGCCAGATAGTCATACATCTTGGTATTCAGCGTGGTCCACAGGTCGTGGGTCATGCACCGATGCTCGTCGTGGCAGTTTTCACGGCCACCGCATTGCGTTGCATCGAGCTGCTCATCGACGGCGCGGATGATTTCCGAAACCGGCACCTGATCGAGCGGACGCGCGATGCAGTAACCGCCACCAGGCCCACGTACGCTATCGACCAACTTGTGGCGGCGCAACTTGCCGAACAACTGCTCAAGATAAGATAGCGAAATCTTCTGGCGCTCGCTGATGCTGGCCAGCGCGACAGGCCCTTCCTCGCCACGCAAGGCAAGATCCATCATGGCCGTAACGGCGAAACGTCCTTTGGTGGTCAAACGCATTCCGAACTCCTAATAACCTAGTATTCGAGTCAACTATAAACAAACCAGACAAAATCAGTCAACTATTTTGCTCAGGTATTGCGGATCGAAGGAATCGGCTTGCTGCACGTCCTTATCGCATTTGACGCCCTGCGCTTCCAGTTCCTTGACCAGAGACGCCAGGCGGCGATCGGTTTCAGCGGCGTGATCGAGCAAGCCGTGGATGGCCTTGGCCAGTGGATCGTCCTGGTCGCGCCCTACGGCATAGGCGGAAAAGCCCATTTTCTCGGCTTGCGCCTGACGCTGGCGCCCCTGCTCGGTGTTATCGAGGATGCGTGCCGGATTACCGACCGCCGTAGCCCCAGCCGGAATGGCCTTGGTAACGACAGCATTGGAGCCGACCTTGGCGCCGGCAGAGATGATGATCGGGCCCAGCACCTTGGCGCCAGCACCGATCACGACGCCATTTTCCAGCGTCGGGTGGCGTTTGCCCTTGTTCCATGAGGTGCCGCCCAGCGTGACACCGTGATAGAGCGTCACATCGTCGCCGATCACGGCCGTTTCGCCGATCACGACCCCCATGCCGTGATCTACGAAAAAGCGGCGGCCGATGGTGGCGCCGGGATGGATTTCGATCCCGGTCAGCATGCGCGAGAGATGCGCCGTGAAGCGCCCCATCCAGCGCAGGCGATGCCCCCACAGCCAGTGCGCCAGGCGATGCATGATCAGGGCGTGAATGCCGGGATAGCAGGTCAGAACCTCCCAGAACGAGCGAGCCGCTGGATCGCGGTCGAATACCGCACGGATGTCCTCACGCAGTTCCCGGAACATGAAACCCGATCTCCCTAATTGAAAGAGGGAAATTCTAAAATACTCGAGTGAATTTGTCAGCTATTTTACCGGAGGACAAAAGACTTATCCGTTTATAATTTTCGTTTGCCCTCCCTCCTACTTCGCCATGCCCAGCCGCCTTTTTCTGCCACTTGTCGGCATCCTGCTTCTCGTGTGCGGATGTGGCAGCGCCCCACCGGTCGCCGGCAGCATCACCCAGGGCAATTACGATCATACCCGCGCCTATCTCTCCTGGATGATCGAACAGGAAATGAGCAGGAACGAGATCACCGGCATCAGCATCGCGCTGGTAGATAACCAGCAACTCGTTTGGCAACAGGGCTTCGGCTATGCCGATCTGGAAAACAGGATTCCGGCAACCCCGGTAACTGTCTATCGCGCCGGCTCCATCGCCAAGGTATTCACTGCCGCCGCTACGATGCAACTGGCCGAACAAGGCAAACTGGACATCGACCGCCCGCTGTCGGTAGCCCTGCCCGGTTTTTCGATCAAGACCCGCTTTCCGAATTCCGCCCCGATCACGCCGCGCAACATCATGTGCCACCATTCGGGACTGCCGTCGAACTTCCTGCAAGGACTGTTCGTGCGCGACCCTGGTCGCTTCGATACGGTGGTCGACGGCATCCGCGACGAGCACCAGGCATTCCCGGCCAATTACGTCTTCTCCTATTCCAATCTCGGCATGGCGCTGCTCGGTGCTGCCGTCCAGAAAGTCAGCGGCGAGTCGTTCGACGCCTATATGGAAAACCATTTTTTCCAGCCGCTGGGCATGACGCACACCAGCTTTGCCCAGCGTCCGATCGCCAAGGCCTATGATCGCAACAAGGAAACCGAGGTTTTCTCGATGCGTGACATGCCGGCAGCCAATCTGTTGAGCAACGTTCTCGACCTCGCCCAATTCATGAAAATGCAGTTTGCCGATGGCAAGGCGGGGCAAGCCCAGGTGCTCGAGGCCGGATCCGTACGCGAAATGCTGCGCATTCAGAACAAGGATTTCCCGCTGACCTTCGGCCAATACGTCGGACTTGGCTGGATGATGAGCGGCATCGACATCCCGGGCGGCGGGCCGGTCGCCAGCCATGGCGGATCCCTGCCGGACTCGCACAGCATGATGGCGATCCTGCCGGATCACAAAATGGGTGTCGTGGTACTCACCAATTCCGCCACCTCGCATGTCGCCGTCAGCAAAATCGCCACCGAAGCCCTGCGTCTGATGCTCGAAGCGAAAACAGGCATCCGCCAGGAAACGATGCCACCGGTGCACGCCGCCGAACGCAAGCCGACTGCCGAGGAACTCCGGCTATTTGACGGTTATTTCGACTCCATGGTTGGCCTCGCCAAAATCAGCACGGCATCGGGGCAGATCGATGTCGAGGCGGTCGGTCATCAATTCCGCTTGGTCCCGCATGAAGACGGGCTGCTGACCATCAAGTACAAGGTGCTCGGCATGCTGCCGGTACGCGTCGGTGCCTTCGAAGATATCCACCTGTCGACGGTCAATGTCGATGGACGCCAGATCATCGTCGGTCGCATGGGCAGCGAGTCGATGATATTCGGTGAAAAGCTGAAACCGGCCGGCATCCCGGACAGCTTCATGAAAAGCCTTGGCAATTACGAAATAGTAGGCAAAATGGACGGCCCCATGCCGGACAGCCTACTACTCAAGGAGGATAATGGCTTGCTGATTGGTGAAGCCCATTTTGCCGAGGTACCCCACCTTTTACTACGTATCGGCTTTGCGCCGGTATCCGACCATGAAGTCGTGACCGCCGGTCTCGGCACCAGCCGCGGCGACACGCTGCGCATCATCGAATCTGGAGACGAACCCCTGCTGGGCTTCTCCGGCATGCAACTCCGTAAAAAACTGAACTGACCATGAGCCAACTACATCAGGAACTGAAAGCCTTCATTATCGAGACGATGAACCTAGAGGACATCACCCCAGCGGACATTGGCGACGATATGCCGCTGTTTGCCGATGACGGGCTGGGGCTCGATTCAATCGACGCGTTGGAGCTGGTGCTCGGCCTGAAAAAGAAGTACGGGATCGTCATCGAAGCCAACGATGAAGCGTCGCGCCAGCATCTGCGGTCGGTCAATTCGCTGGCGGCGCTGCTTTCTGCCAATCGGTAAGAAACTACACTCACCCTGCTGCCGCGCAAGTGGCGGCGGGCAACTCGACAAAACGAGTGGGCAAAAAAATGGCACCGAAAGGTGCCATTTTTACGAAGAAAAGCAGTCGCTTCAGATTTTTCCGGCCTTGCGCATACGCAGCAGGCCCAGCAAGCCGATACCCATGAGGGCCAGCGAACCCGGTTCCGGCACCTTGCCCGGGGTGCAGCCCGTCGCTCCTTGGACGCAACCCGAAACCGACGCCAACTTCACGTAGTCGTAACTATCGGTCAGCATGGAACCAGTGGTCGAGCCGCTCACCAGTGGGTTGTAGGCGCCGATCAGCCAGTAGGATGAGTACGAGCCGCCAGCATTGATATTGGTGGTGTTCAGTCCGATATTGGAGTAGTTGCCGACCACCGTCCAACCTGCCAGCTGGCTGTAGGTCTTGCCGATCAAAGTGGGGGCGCCGGCACCGGTGTAGGCCATCACCGTGACATCGGAGTCGTTCTGCCACCAACCCAGCGTCAGCTGAGTCAGCTTGACCACGGACGAGAAGCTGAGCAGCGCCATGTCGTAACGCTGATTGTTGTCAATCGCGTGCTCGGGACTGATCGATTCATTCACGTCGCAATACGATCCCGAACCACATGCATCGGCATTGAAGATGCCGCCATAGGTATTGGTCCAGGTTGCGGACTGGATAGTCTGGGTCGCGGCATTATTGGCCGACGATCCAGAGGTGTCCGTGCCACCGGTGTTGGACAGCGCAGAGACGCTAACTCCACCGCTGATCGTGCCGTAGTTCGAACCAAGAATCCAGTTGGTCGCAGCGGAAACCTGACCAGCCAGTGCCAAGGCAACGATTCCGGACAGTGCTTTCAGTTGGTTTTTCATTTTTTTCCCCATGAAAAATCTTTGTGCAGTACAAAGCAACAACTGGGCCAAAACAAAAATACCTTTTGTTTCATAGTGATGCAATTTTCTTCAAACAATCCGACATGACCGTGTAAAAAATACCGACAGTATTTCGTAAGGACTTCACAGGCCTAGTTCCTTCCTCAACTGGGCCAAAGGGACATTGTTTGCCAGACGCCCGGAATCCCGGAGCGCTGCGCTCAACTCCTCTTTCGCCTCTTCCTTGCGCCCGACCTTGGACAACGCATAGGCGAGATGGAAACGGATTTCCGCGCTCTCCGGGCTGCGCAATCGGGCTTCGCGCAAATAGCGCAGGCCGGGCTCGATCTGCCCTTTGCCGACCAGAATCCAGCCCAGGGTATCGGCGTAGATAGCGCTGTTCGGCGACAGCTTCACGGCGCGCTCGGCCATTTCCTGCGCTGCAGGGTCATTCATCTGCTGCAATAGATTCGCGTAGTTGTTGAGCGCCAATGCGTCGTCAGGACTCTCCTTGACCACGGACTGATAGGTCTGGCGAGCCGCCGCCAGTTGGCCGGCGCGGAACTGGGCCTCGGCCAGTGCCTTGGATGCCAGTTTGTCCTTGGGATGGCCCTTGACCCAGCCCTCCAGGACGGAGGTGGCCTTGGCCGCCTCGCCGGCTGCTATGTGAGCCTGCACCAAGGCCAGTGCGTTTCCGGTGTTTTCCTCGCGGGACAGTAGTTTGCGATACCCGGCGATGGCCGCCGCATATTGACCGCGTGACATGGCCAGATCGGCAGTCACGCGCAAGGTTTCGAGGGCATTCGGGTGCTTGGCGAGCAACGTCTTGAGCGCTGCGTCGGCCTTGGCTGCATCGCCACGGCGGGCTTCGACCTGAACCGCCAGGGCAAGGGCCGAAACATCCTCCGGATTTCCCTGCAAAGCCTTATAGACGCTATAGGAGGCCCCGTCGGGATTGTTTGCCGCGAGTTGCAGGCGGGCGATGGCAGCCTGCGCTTTGGCGTCGAACTCGGCCAGGCGGGTCGCCCCGCCCAAGGTCGAACGGGCATTGATGGCGTCTCCGCTTGCCAGGAACGAACGCGCCAAAGCAAGTTGCGCCGGCAGGCTGGTCGGGAATTTGCCTGACAACTGCTTGGCCACCGCCAAAGCCTGGTCGCTCTGCCGCAAGTTCAGGTGCAGATCGATCAGCGCCAGGCTGGGCGCAGGGTCGGTTCGCTGCACATTGCCGGCCTTGGCCAGATAACGGATCGCCTCTTCCGGTCGGCCGGCGCGCTGCTCGAGTTGACCGTATTCGAACAGAACCTGGGCATCGTCGCTACGTTTGCGCAGAACTGCATCGAGCCGGCGGCGTGCCTCGTCGAAGCGCTTGTCCGCCATGTCCAGGCGTGCCAGATTCAGGACGGACGGGGTGAAATCCGGATCCTTGGCCAGCACCTCACCATAGACCGCCCTTGCCCCGTTCTTGTCACCGCTGGCGCCTTTGAGCGCACCGAGGAAATTGAGCGCGGTCAGATTGGCCGGATCGCGCTTGACCATCCCCTCGGCCGTCTTGAGCGCCTTGTCCGGCTTGCCTAAGCGTATGTAGAGCGTCGCCAGGGCCATGCCGGCTTGCGCATCGGCCGGGTTGGCGGCAAAGGCCCGTTCCAGGCTGGCCTGGCCCTGTTCGGCCTTGCCCATGCTGAGCTGGCTGAAGCCGAGCGATCGGTTGATCTCGGGGGATCCGGTGCGGGCCGCCGCCTTTTCGAGCAGCTCGCTGGCCTGGGAATAGCGGCGTTGTGCCAGGTTCACGGAACCCAGCAGATACATCACCTGAGGGTCGTCCGGCAACGCTCTCTGCAGCGACTCGAGCAAGGTCTGCGCTCGCGCATAGTCCTTGGCATCGACATAGATCGAAGCGAGCAGCTTTTTGGCGCCGTTGTTGCCGGGGTTGCGCGCAATGACCGCATCCAGATATTCGCGAGCTTTTTGATGATTGGCCAGACCGTAATGCGCCAGGGCACCGGCCATCAGCAACTGCTCGCGGCGTGCCAGCCATGCCGGCGGCACGGCGTCGATGGTGCGCGTCACTTCCTTCAGCGCGTCGTTCACAGCGACCGTATCGCCTTTTTGTCCGGCCAGGACGGCGCGCAGATAGGCCGCACGCGGTTCGTCCGGGGCCTGTTCGAGCAGGTAATCGAGATCCTTGCGGGCTTCGGCCTCACGCTTCAGGTCGATGAGCAGGGCCGCCCTGGCGATGCGGGCATCGACATGCTTGGGCGTCAGTGCCAGCGCCTTGTCGTAAGCCGCCATGGCGCCCGCCGCATCGAGCGAGGCATGGAGGACCGAGGCCTTGGCATTCCAGGCGAAAGCATTGTTCGGCGCCAGTTCGACCGCCCTGTTGGCTTTTTCGCGTGCCTGGTCGATGCGGCCCATGCCCAGTAGCATGGAAACTTCGGCGATCAGCGGCGTTGCGGATCGCGGGTCGATGGAGCGCGCCTGATCGAAATTCTGGGTAGCCAGGCTGTTTTTCCCGGATTCCAGGTAGGCATTGCCGCGTAGGGTCAGGATGTCGACCTGCAGAGCCGGCGACAGGCCGGAAGGCTGGATGCGGTCGATGACAGCATCGGGACGCCCGAGGGCCATGAAGACCTGACCGAGTGGAATGGCGACTTCGCCCCGATTTACCCCTTGCTTGAGCGCCTCTTCGAAAGCGGCTTCAGCCCCCTTGAGGTCACCATCCTTGAGCAAGGCCTTGCCGAGCAGCAGGTGGGCGGCCAGCATTTTCTGATCCTGCTGGATGGCGTTTTTCAACTGGATGACCGCGGCCGGCATGTCGTCCTTTTCGAAGCGGCGCAGCGCGTCTTCGTAGTAACTGGCGGCTTTTTCCGGGGTCGCCAGTGCCGGCGTCATGAAACATCCAGCTATGGCGGCGGCCAGCGAAGCGCGGGCAAGCAGGCCCAAGTCTTGTGCCATTGAATTCCCTGGGGGCACGGTACGGAACAATCTGGAGAGATTCATCGTGGGCAGCGAATACGCATGAATGAGGGAGCAGGGTTTCGCATCATGGTAAGGGCGACCGCTGTTCTTCGACCGTGCGGTTTGTCACGATCACAAGCATTTATAAATACCATCCGGATAAGAATGGCCAAACCGGCAATTTTGCAAGAGGCTGCGGCTTAATGGAAGTCCCGGCTCGATGTTTCCAGCTTGCCGAGCCAGGCGGAAAGATCGACCAGCCGCTTGGCGACGAGGTGTACGACCTCGCCCTCCACCTGCAATTGCCCGTAGATTCCGAGCAGGCCGGCGCCCAGCAATTCCCGACGCTGCTTGTCCACCAGTTGCGGATGGACGACGACGTTGATCAAGCCGGTTTCGTCCTCCAGCGTCACGAAAACGATACCGGTCGCCGTGCCCGGCCGCTGGCGGCCGACGACGATGCCGGCGGCGCGGACCAGGGCACGGTGGCCGGAGCGCCTGAGGTCGGCCGCCGGAATGAAGCGACGCTCGGTCAAGTGGCGGCGCAACAGGGTCAGCGGGTGGGGACGCAGCGTCAGGCCGAGATGACGGTAATCGGCGACGAGATTCTCGCCTGCACCGGGAGCCGGCAAGGCGATATCCGGCTCGGCCAGGGGAGTGCTGTCGAACAGGTCGCCCTGCACCACCACCGTAGCTTTTTCCACGCTCGCCGCCCATGCCGCCTGCCGCCGATGGCCGGCAAGCTGGCGCAGGGCATCGGCAGCTGCCAGCAGGTCGAGGTCGCGGCGTTGCAAGCCGGCACGGACCGCTAGGTCTTCGACATCGCGAAACGGCCGGCTGCCCCTGGCTGCCGCAATGCCATCGGCAGCGGCCTGCGCGAAGCCCTTGATCTGGCGCAGGCCAAGGCGCACCGCACCATTTTGCTCAAGGGTGCAGTCCCAGTCGCTAGCCGCCACGTCCGGGGGCAGCATGGTGACGCCATGGCGCCGGGTATCCTGGATCAGCAGGGACGGCGCATAGAAACCCATCGGCTGGCTGTTGAGTAGACCGCACAGGAAGATGGCAGGGTGGTGGCGCTTGAGCCAGGCCGAGGCATAGACGAGCAAGGCAAAACTGGCGGCGTGCGATTCGGGAAAGCCATATTCGCCGAAACCCTGGATCTGCAACACGATGCGTTCGGCGAATGCAGCCGGCAGGCCGTTGGCAGCCATGCCGGCGCGCAGCTTGTCCTGGTAGCGCTGCAGGTTGCCCTTGCGCCGCCAGGCGGCCATGGCCCGGCGCAACTCATCCGCTTCGCCGGGGGTAAAACCGGCAGCGACGATGGCCAGCTGCATGACCTGCTCCTGGAAGATGGGCACGCCATAGGTGCGTTTGAGAACCTCGTCGACGGGATTCGAAATTTTCTCGATGCGCTCCTTGCCCTGCCGCCGCTTCAGGTAAGGATGCACCATATCACCCTGGATCGGCCCAGGCCGGACGAGCGCCACCTCAACAACGAGATCATAGTAACGGCGCGGCTTGAGGCGAGGCAGCATGGACATCTGGGCTCGCGACTCGACCTGGAAGACGCCCATGCTGTCGGCGTGGCAGAGCATCTCATAGACTGCCGGGTCTTCGGCCGGGATGTCCCATAAGCGCCACGTTCGGCCGGTGCTACGACTTAACATATCGAGCATGCGCCGCAGCGCCGACAGCATGCCCAGGGCCAGCACATCGACCTTCATCAGACCGACCGCGTCGAGGTCGTCCTTGTCCCACTGGATCACCGTGCGCTCCGGCATGGCCGTGTTCTCGACCGGCACTAGCCGGGCCAGCGGGCCGCGCGACATGACGAAGCCGCCGACATGCTGGGTCAGATGGCGCGGAAAGCCGTGCAACTGCTCGGCAATCCACAGCCATTTGCCGACGCGCGGCGAATCCGGGTCAAGTCCCTGTTCGGCAAAGCGTTCAGGCAGTTGCTCGCGCCGATCCCACCAGGCCAACGAGGCGGTCAGCGCATCGATACGCGCCGCCTCGAAGCCGAGCGCCCTGCCCGCATCACGCAAGGCCCCCTTGGTCCGGTAAGTGATCAGCGCGGCGGCCAGTGCCGTCCGTTCGCGGCCATACTTCTCGTAGATGTAGGCGATGACCTCGGGGCGGCGTTCGTGTTCGAAATCGACATCGATGTCGGGCGGCTCACCCCGCTCCTTCGAGATGAAACGCTCGAACAGCATGGCCGCCCGGGCCGGATCGACCTCGGTGATGCCGAGGGCGTAACAGACCGTCGAGTTGGCCGCCGAGCCACGCCCCTGGCACAGGATATCGACGCTGCGGGCGTAGCAGACGATGTCGTACACCGTCAGGAAATACGCTTCGTACCTGAGTTCGGCAATCAGCTCCAGTTCGTGCTCGACCCGTTGCCGGACATCGGCGGGAACGCCCTGCGGATAGCGCCCCAAAAGGCCGGCTTCGGTCTCGTGGCGCAACCAAGAAGTCGGCGTATGGCCGGCCGGTACGATTTCCTCCGGATATTCGTAGCGCAGCTCATCCAGCGAAAACGCGCACTGATCGGCGATGTTCACGGTTTCGGCCAGCAACTCTGCCGGATAGAGACGCGATAGGCGCAGCCGCGTCCGCAGATGCCGCTCGGCATTGGGAAGCAGCGCATGGCCGGCTGCGAAGACCGTCGTTTTCAGGCGTAGCGCCGTCAGCACGTCCTGCACCGGCCGCCGGGCGCGGATGTGCATGTGCACGTCGCCCGCCGCCACCAGCGGCAGGCGGCACGCCCCACTGAGGGCCTGCAGGTCGGCCAGTTTGGCCGCATCGTCCGGGCCGGCATGCAGTTCAACGGCGATCCAGGCCCGGCCGGGAAAACGCTCGGCCAGCCATTGCCCATCGGCGGCTGAAGCCCTCTCTCCGGGAACCCACAGCACCAGGCAATCGGGTAGCGCCCCGTTGGGCGACACGGCGTTGAGATCATGGCGCTGCAGGGTGTAGCCCCCCTTATCCGCCCGCCGTCGGGCCAGCGTGATCAGGGCCGACAGGTTGCCGTAACCTTCGCGGTTCTTGGCCAGGAAAACCAGCTTCAAACCGTCGCTGGTCGTCATCTCGCTGCCGATCAGCAGCTTCAACCCGGCCGCCTTGGCTGCCTGGTGCGCCCGCACGACGCCGGCCAGCGAGCATTCGTCGGTCAGCGCCAGGGCAGTATAGCCCAGACTTGCAGCCTGCTCGATCAGTTCATCCGGATGCGATGCGCCGCGCAGGAAGGTGAAATTCGACAGGCAATGCAGTTCTGCATAGTCAGGCAAGGACATGGCATCACCGGATTAGGCGAAGAGGCCGTGCAGGCACCAGCCCTCGGCATCGCGGAAGATCCACGCCCACTGGCCCTGCGGATTGCGCGCCACGAAATAGTCGCGCCGCAGATCGCCGGCGGCGCCCTGCTCGCCTTCGTCCCACCAGCCGCTTTCCAGTCGCTCGGGCTTCGAGAGCAGTTTGAGCGGACCGTGCCAATGCGGGCTGCCGGCCCGTTCGACCAGAGCCAGCGGCGTCGGCAACAGCCATAGAGGGCGATGCGGGGTGCCAGGCTTGCCCTGAGTGGTCGCCACTCCGGCAGGCACGGCCGATCGTGACTGAACGTCCGATCCGGTCACGACATCCCGTTCGCAACTGGCGCATTCCGGCCGGTGGTCGGCAACGGCTTCCAGCGCCAGCACGGCGCGCTCGCCCAGACGGGCGCGCAGACGTTCGAGGCAAGCCAGGGCGCCTTCACCGTCTGCCGCCCGATCGAACAGATGGACACTGCTCCCTTGTTTATCGACCACCTCGTCGGCCTGCAAGCACACCGCCTCGACCGGCGATGCCAGCTGCAAGCGGCCGAGACGCTCGCGCAACAGGCGCAGGAAACGCCCCTCGTCGGCCGCCGGCTCGGCGAAATTGAGGGCCAGCTCGCTGGGCGCACCGTCGTCGTGCTTCAGGCGCAGTGTGCAGCGCCTGACCAGCCGTTGCCGCACATGCAGCCAGCCGGCCAGTGCGGAGAACAAACGCTGGCCGGAAAAAAGCAACGCCTCGGCGTGCTCGACGCGGGATGGCAGTTCTAGTTCGCAGGCAAAGCATTCCGGAAAAATGAAGGCTTGCTGCGGATCGGGCAGATCGCCCCAGGCCCGCGCCAGGTCGTCCACCGGCCGATTGCCGATGCGCCGGCGCAAACCGGCACCCGGCATGGCGCGCAAATCGCCGAGCCGCCGCAAGCCGAAGGAATCGAGTCGCGCCACGGCCTCGGCCGGCCAACCGGGAATATGGCAGGGCAAAGCGGCGAGCGCCGCCTGCAGGCCGGCCGACTCGCCCAGGATCGCTCCCGCACCCGACCGCGCCAGCCAGCGCGCGCCCAGCGGGGTCGGTGCCGCAGCCCAGCCCGGGGCATAGCCTTGCTCGACACAACCTGCCGTCACGGCAGCGACGATGGGCTCGATGCCGCCGAACAGGCGCAGGCAACCGCCGATTTCGAGCAGGAGCTCGTTCGGCGGCGCCAGGCTGACCGTCGGCGTAAAACGGCCGGCCCAGCAGGCCAGGCTTTCCAGGGCCTGCCGTTCGCGTGCCTCATGGCGCTCGAAAACGGCCAAGCCGGGGTGCAGGCCGAGCGCCGTCGATAGCTTCTGGCCAGGACGAATGCCGGCCGCAGCAGCCTCCGCATCGCCGATCAATACCCTGCCCCGCGCAACGACTGCGCTAGGCGGCTGGCGCAGCGGCAATGCCTCGATCGGCAACCAGGGAAAGTGCAGGGCCAGCCACAGCACGTGAATGCCTCGCGGGACGGGGAATGGACGAAGAAAATGGCAGATCAAGCTGCCGCGATGCCGGCCTGCCGCGCCGTTTCAGAATGCGGATGCTCAGCGCGTCGTCACCGGCAGACAACGCCACCCGCAAGGAAGCCGGTGACGGGGTGTCGGCCACAGCCAGCGAACGCCACAGACCGGCAAACACCGAACGTCCTTCGGCCGCCACCTGCAGGCGGCGCAGCGCCTTGGCATCGATCCCTTCGCCCAGCCAGGCCAGCACACCGGCGAAACCGCCGCAGGCGAGCAGTTGTTCGGTACTCCAGGCCGTATCCTGGCCGGCCCGTACGATGACTAGCCGTTCCAGCACTACGCCGGCCGCCGCCCAGGCCGGGGCATGCGGCAGCCACGGCGGCGCCACCAGGGCCAGCCAGTCCCCGGCGCCCGACAGACGGGCCAGGGCCGGCAGCAGCAGGCTCATTTCGCCGATGCTACTCCGTTCGACGAGGAATTCGGTCAGCGTACCGCGCGGCCAGCCGCCGCCGGGCAATTCGGCATCGAGTTCGGAATGACCGCTAGGGATGGTGGCCTCCGGCAGGGAAGCCAGGGTGTCGCCGCGCCAGACATCGCCTCTGGCCAGCACATCCGCCAAGGCGACCGGCAACGGCACAGCGTTCATGACAGTTTGGAACCCGCCCCGCGAATCAGGCCGACGGCAACGCCCTCGATGGCGAATTCGACTTCGCCGGGACGGACGATAATCGGCTCGAAATCCGGGTTTTCGGCGATCAGTTCGATATACCCGCTCTTGCGCTGCAGGCGCTTAACGGTTACTTCCTCGTCGATCCGGGCAACGACGATTTCGCCGTCACGGGCCTGGTTGGTCTTGTGCACGGCCAGCAGGTCGCCGTCGTAAATGCCGACATCGATCATCGACAGGCCGCGCACCTTGAGCAGGAAATCGGCACGCGGGTTGAACATGCCGGCATCGAAGGCGTAGCGCCCCTGCACATTTTCGACGGCGAGGATGGGCGAACCCGCCGCCACGCTGCCGATCAGCGGCAAGCCCAGTTGCTCGACGAGGCGGATGCCGCGGGCCGAGCCCGGTTCGAGATTGATGGCGCCCTTCTTGGCGAGCGCCTTGAGGTGGTCTTCCGCCGCATTGGGCGAGGCAAAACCGAAGGCGGAGGCGATTTCGGCCCGCGTCGGCGGCGCGCCGAGCACCTCGACGGTGTTCTTGATGAAGTCGAGAATTTCCTGCTGGCGTGGCGTGAGCTTCATGGTCTGCTCCTGCAAAATTCGTTAGCTGTATTTTTGTACAGTAATCGTTTTTTGGCAAGCGGAGAATAGGCTCAGCTTTGCAGCCTTGTATTCCAGCACTGAGAAATTTACTGCGGAACCCGCTCTACCATCCGATCCCGTTTTGCCAGCTCGGGAAACAGGCGCATCCAGGCAATCGCAATGACCACAGTTCCGACACCGCCCAAGACGACCGACGCCACCGGCCCGAAAAGCGCCGCGGTGGCCCCGGATTCGAATTCCCCAAGCTGATTCGAGGCACCAATGAAGATGGAGTTCACTGCGGACACCCGGCCCCGGATCTCGTTTGGCGTTTCGAGTTGCACCAGAGTCTGGCGCATGACCACGCTGACGTTGTCAAAGGCGCCGGTGATCGCGAGCGCAATCAACGAGACTCCGAAATAGCCGGACAAACCGAAAACCACCGTGGCCAAACCGAAAACCGCCACCGAACTCATCATCCAAGGCCCCACCTGGCGCTGTATGGGCCAGCGCAGCAGAAGCAAAGACATCGTCAAAGCGCCAACTGCGGGAGCCGCACGCAATAAACCCAAGCCCTCAGGGCCGGTATGCAAGATATCGCGCGCAAAAATCGGGAGTAGCGCGCTGGCGCCACCCAGCAAGACAGCAAACAAATCGAGCGATAGCGCTCCCAGGAGCAGTTTTTTCGTCCAGATAAAATGAGCGCCGGCCAACACACTTTTCAGCGTTGTTTGCTCGGCTGAGGGTTGATACTTGTCATGCACCCCCAACATGAGCGTAAGAGCACCGAGCATCAATCCGGCGCAGGTGACGTAGACGATTTGAGCTCCGGCAACATAGAGAAAACCGCCGAGCGCGGGCCCACAGATGATTGCAACCTGGAGGCCTGTGGTGGACAGTGTCACTGCACGCTCAAGCAGGCCGATGGGGACCAGCATGGGGACCAATGCCTGCTGCGTGGGCATCTGGAAAGCACGGCATGCCCCCAGGGCAACGGATAGTCCGAGAATCAGTTCGCGGGAAACAAAGCCATAGACAGTTCCCGTACCCAACAACAGGGCCACTGCGCCCTGAACCACGACACACAACGAGAAGATCCGCCCCCGTCTTAGCTTGTCGATCAGATGGCCGGCCGGAAGCGTGAGCAGCAGTGCTGGCAGAAACTGGAACAAGCCAACCAAGCCGAGATCCCAGGCACTACCGGTGATGTCATACATCTGCCAGCCAACGGCCACCATCAACATTTGCTGGGCAAGCGTAGCCAATAACCGGGCAGACCAAAAATATAGAAATTCGCGGCAGGCGAGCAGCTCAACTAGTTTGGGTTTGTTCATGCTTAGTGAAGCGTGAGGTGTGGTTCCGTGCGCCTGGATGGCTGGGTTAACGCCCGTGCCGTGAGGGTCGAAGCATTATTTCGTAAACCGCATGGGAAATTCCCGGGTATTCTGTAATGAGCTTTTCTACACATCACCCGATAGATGCGTCATGGTCTGATCGCACGGTTTCAGTCAAAGCATCTATCAGGAAAAAAACACACTCTATCTTGGAAACCCCAACATGAAGCTGCAACACCTTGCCATCGGCGACCGTTTCGAATTCCACGGCAAGATTTTTGTGAAGACCGGCCCGGTCACGGCCTCCTCCGAAGAAGGGGGGCAGCAGATGATTCCCCGCTATGCCGTCCTCAAGCCAATCGACGTGCCGACCCGCGACGACGACAAGCCTGGCCTGCGCCGCAAGGTGGAAGAGAAAAAGGTACTCGCCGCCTTCGACGACTTTTACCGGACCTGCAGCGAACTGCTCGACGCCTCCGCCCTGCCCGCGCTGGCCGAGGCGCGCGAACGTTTCCTCGGCCGTCTCAAGTAATCAGGCGGCGGCCACGGCCGGCCGTGCCACCGGCGCTTCGCGGATCGGCAGATTGAGCACGGCGGCCGCAGCGGCCAGCGCCATGTCGGCGTACCACATCCAGCCGAAGTCGCCGAATTGCGTGATGGCCAGCCCGCCCAGCCAGGCGCCGAGGAAACCGCCGATCTGGTGCGACAGCAGCGTCATGCCGAACAGCGTAGCGAGATAACGGATGCCGAACAGCTTGCCGACGATAGCGGCGGTCGGCGGCACGGTAGCCAGCCAGGTAAAGCCCAGACCGGCGGCAAACAGGTAGAAGGTCCATTCGGTGCGCGGCATCATCAGGTACCAGGCGATGAGCAGCGCCCGCGAACCGTACATCACGGCCAGCACGTACTTGCTGCGGTACTTGGCGACACAGGCCCCGGCATACAGGCTGCCGAAGATGTTGGCCAAACCGATGATGGCCAGCGACCAGCTGGCGACGGACGGCGGCAGGCCGCACAAATTCACCTCGCCCGGGAGATGGGTGACGAGGAAGGCAATATGGAAGCCGCAAGTGAAGAAGCCGGCGTGCAGCAACAAGTAGCTGCGGTCCTGCATGGCCGTACCGAGCGCCTTCAGCACCCCGCCATCGTCGTCCTGGATATGCATGGCATGCGTCGATTTCGTCAGCTTGCCGACCAGCGGCAAGGCGAGCAGCGCGGTGGCGGCCATCGCCCACATCGAACCGATCCAGCCCAGGCTTTGGATCAGCTTTTGTAGGATAGGGGCGAAGACGAACTGGCCGAATGAACCGCCGGCGTTGATCAGGCCGGATGCCGCGCCGCGCGCTTCGGGCGGCATGCGCTGCGCCGCCGCACCGATCAGCACGGAGAAGCTACTGGCGCCAGAACCCATGGCGCAGAACAGGCCGAGCGACACGGCCAGGCCGAAACCGGAACCCATGTAAGGCGTCAGCGCGCAGCCGAGCGAAAGCATCAGGATGCCGATGATCAGCACGATGCGCGGCCCGTGGCGGTCGGCGATGGCGCCGGCCAGCGGCTGGATGGCGCCCCAGGTGAATTGGCCGATGGCCAACGCGAAGCTGATGGTAGCAATGCCCAGCCCGGTCGTATCGTTGAGCGGCGCGATGAACAATCCCTGCGACTGGCGGATGCCCATCGAGATCATCATGATGCCGGCCGCGGCCAGCGCGGTGACGAGAATGTCGGGGCGATTCAATGCACGAAACATGTTGTTATACCTGTTAGTTTGTTAGCCTGAACTATAGTCGCCAGATTGCACACAAAATAGCCCATAATGCGCACCATCTCGTCAACGGATCATTGACAAATGCAGTGGCTGAGCAGTTGGGAAAGCTTCGTCCGGGTGGTCGAAACCAGCAGCATGGCCGGTGCGGCGCGCCGGCTGGATTGTACGCGCGCCCAGGTCAGCAAGCAGATCGGCGAATTGGAACGCAATTTCGGCGTCCGCCTGTTCGAACGCTCGACCCGCAAGCTGGCGCTGACGCCGTCCGGCGAAGTGTTCTATCAGCACGCCCTGCGCGCTCTGGAGGCCATCGCCAGCACCGAAATCGCCGTGCGCAACCTCGGCGACACGCCGCACGGCCTGCTCCGGGTCAGCGCCTCGGTCGCCTTCGGCCGCAGGTACATCGCGCCGCTACTGCCGCAGATCACCGCGCAATACCCCGAACTGGAATGCGAGTTGATCCTGACCGACCAGCTGGTCGACCTGTTCGACGACAACATCGATCTCGCCCTGCGCCACACCAAGGCGCCGCCGGACGACGCCGTCGCCCGGCGCCTGGTCACGCTGAATCGCGTCATCTGCGCCACCCCGAACTACCTCGCCGCGCACGGCACGCCGGAGCACCCGAGCGAACTGGCCTGGCACAACTGCTTCGGCTATCTGCAGGCCGAAAGCAGCAACACCGTCGACCTGCTCGGCGCCAATGGCGACCAGGTCAGCATTCCGATCGCCAGCCGCTTTCGTTTCAACAATCTGGATTGCATTTTCGATGCCGTTCTCGCCGGTCACGGCCTGGCCATCCTGCCCACCTACATGGCCGGTCCGGAAATCCGGCGCGGCCGCCTGCAGTCCGTGCTCGACGACTACGAACCGCTGACCGGCTTCGGCCGCCAGCTCTACGCCTGCTACACGCCGAGCCGGGTACGCCTGCCCAAGGTCCGCGTTTTCCTGGAAGCCCTGGAGCGCCAGTTCATGCCGCAGCCCCCCTGGGAAAATTTCAGGTCGGCAGATCGAAACCCTTGAGCTTGCGGAACATGTCGACGGCGTAGGAATCGGTCATCCCGGCGACGAAATCGGCTACCTGCAGCAGACGGACATAGGGGTCCGAATCCGGCTCGCCGCCATGACCGAGGAACTGCTTGGGCAACAGCTCCAAGAGCATTCGTTCGCGCGTCGTGTAACGCGTTCCCGGCACTCCCGCCCTCGCCTCGACGGCATTGGTGAACAGGCCGAGCAAGGCGCCGAGAACCTCGAAACCGGCCGTCTCGATCTCCAATGCCGGACGGGCCGTGTAGATAGTTTCCTTGGCCAGCTTGAGCACCGCCTGCAAGGGAATCCCCACCGGCGACCGGGCGAGCAGTTCGTCGTCGAACTCGCCGCTCAGGATGGCATCCTCGTTTTCCAGGAAGACTGCGGCCGCGCTTTCCAGCAGGCGGCCGATGGCCTTGGCCCGCAGGTATTCGAGCCGTTCCTTCGGATCGTGCAGTCGCGACAGCCGGCCGCTGCTGGTGGCATTGCCGGCCAGATCGCCGAGCAGGCATTCGGCATCCTTGTACGGCACGAAACCCAGGCGCGCCGCGTCTTCGAGATCGACGATGAGGTAACAGGTGTCATCCGCCACTTCGACCAGCGATGCCAGCGGATGGCGGCGCCAGGCTGTGCCCGGAATGCGTTCGACCAGGCCGGTCGAGCGCGCCACCTGGGCGAAGTTGTCGGCATCCTGCTGGAAGAAACCGAACTTCTTGCTGCTCTTGCCGTCCAGTTGGAAGTCGAGATGCGACGGCCGTGGATATTTGGTAAAGGTCGCCAGCACGGCGGTGGTCAGCTGCAGGCCGCCGGGATTGGCCGGGCTCTGCAGGCGGCTGACAATACGGAAGCCCTGGGCATTGCCCTCGTAGCGTTCGAAGTCGGCCTTCTGGGCGGGCGTGAAATCGTGGCGTTCGAGCAGGCCGGAAGTGCGGAACCACTCGCGGATGGCATCCTCGCCAGCATGGCCGAAGGGCGGGTTGCCGATGTCGTGCGCCAGGCAAGCGGCGGCGACGATGGCGCCGAAATCGCCGGATTCGACATGGGACAGACCGTGGCGGGCAATGATCTCGCGGCCGACCACGGCGCCCAGCGAACGGCCGACGCAGCTTGCTTCCAGGCTGTGCGTCAGGCGGGTGCGGACGTAGTCGCTCTTGGAAAGGGGGAAAACCTGCGTCTTGTCCTTCAGGCGGCGAAAGGCCGAAGTGAAGACGATGCGGTCGTAGTCCTGCTGGAACGCCGTCCGCTCAGCCGTGCCCGGCGCCTTGCCGGCCCCGAGGCGTTCGCTCGACAGCAGTTTTTCCCAGATTTTGCGTTTGCCCATGCGCTTTGAATTCGTGGATGCGATGGGCTGCGAGTTTACTCTGCTTCGAGGGCGGCCCGAATATGATCGGGCACCGGAACCGATTTTCCGGTCAAGGTATTCATCCACACCACCTTGGCGGCGCCTTCGGCATAGAGCTTGTCGTCGCCTTCGATACGCATCTCGACATAGGTCTGGAAGCTGGAGCGACCGATGGAACCGACATAGGTGCGCACCTCGACCGTGCCCGGATAGGTCATCGGAATTAGGAAGGTGCAGCTGGCATTGATGATCACCGGCCCATCGCCGCCCGGCCGGACGACCACCTGCATGTCCTCGATCCACTCGACGCGGGCCTGTTCCATGTAACGGAAATAGATCGTGTTATTGACGTGGCCGTAGGCGTCCATATCGCCCCAGCGAATGGGCATATTGGTGACGTGAATGAGCTTCCTGCGATGTTCCATGTATCCTTCGTCCTCTTTTGTTGATCTTTACTTTTCCATACTGTACCGTATTGAAAATAAGCTCACAATAATTCAAGGAGACATCATGGAACGGGAATCCATGGAATTCGACGTCGTCATCGTGGGCGGCGGCCCGGCCGGTCTGGCCTCGGCGATACGACTCAAGCAACTGGCAGCGGAAAAAGGCACAGACGTGAACGTCTGCCTGATCGAGAAAGGCGCTGAGATTGGTGCCCACATTTTGTCCGGCGCCGTCATGGACCCGCGCGCCCTGAGCGAACTGCTTCCCAACTGGAAGGAAGACGGTGCCCCGCTCAACGCCCCGGTTTCCGAAGACCGCTTCTTCATCCTGTCCGAAGCCGGTGCCACCCAGGTGCCGAACAGCATCCTGCCCAGCTGCTTCCACAACGAGGGCAACTACGTCATTTCGCTCGGCAACGTCTGCCGCTGGCTGGGCGAACAGGCCGAGGCGCTGGGGGTCGAAATCTACCCCGGCTTTGCCGGCGCCGAAGTGCTGTACGACGACAATGGCGCGGTCAAGGGCGTCGCCACCGGCGACATGGGCCGCCTGCAAGACGGCTCGGAAGGCCCGAACTTCCAGCCGGGCATGGAACTGCTCGGCAAATACACCTTCTTCGCCGAAGGCTGCCGCGGCCACCTCGGCAAGCAGCTGATCGCAAAATTCCAGCTCGACAAGGATTCCGATCCGCAAACCTATGGCATCGGCCTCAAGGAACTGTGGGAAATCCAGCCCGACAAGCACCAGCTCGGCCTGGTCGTGCATAGCGGCGGCTGGCCGATGCAGCCGGACACCTATGGCGGCGGCTTCCTCTACCACCTGGAAAACAACCAGGTCGCCGTCGGTTTCGTCGTCGGCCTCGGCTACGAGAATCCGCACCTGTCGCCCTACGAGGAATTCCAGCGCTACAAGACGCATCCGGAAATCCGCAAGTTCCTCGAAGGCGGCAAGCGCATCGCCTACGGCGCTCGCGCCCTGACCGCCGGCGGCCTGCAATCGTTGCCCAGGCTGACCTTCCCGGGCGGCGTGCTGGTCGGCGACGACGCCGGCTTCCTCAACGCGGCGCGCATCAAGGGCTCGCACTGCGCCATCAAGACCGGTTCGCTGGCCGCCGAGGCCTGCTTCGCAGCGCTGGCCGCAGAACGCCAGAACGACGAACTGACCGGCTATCACGAATTGTTTAAAAACAGCTGGTTATACGATGAACTTCACAAAGCACGTAACTTCAAGCCGTGGATGTCCAAGGGCCTGAAATTCGGCTCGCTGATGTTCGGCATCGACCAGATCGTCTTCGGCGGCAAGGCGCCGTGGACCCTGCACCACAAGACGCCGGATCACGCCAAGCTGAAGCTGGCCAGCGAATGCCCGAAGATCGACTACCCGAAGCCGGATGGCACGCTCACCTTCGATCGCCTGTCTTCGGTCTTCCTGTCGAGCACTAACCACGAGGAAGAGCAGCCATGCCATCTGCAACTGAAGGATGCCAGCGTGCCGGTCGCGATCAACCTGGCCAAGTACGATGCACCGGAACAGCGTTACTGCCCGGCCGGCGTCTATGAAATCCTCGGCCAGGAGGAAGGCCAGCCCCGCCTGCAGATCAACGCGCAAAACTGCGTCCACTGCAAGACCTGCGACATCAAGGACCCGACCCAGAACATCAACTGGGTCGTGCCGCAGGGCGGCGAAGGGCCGACCTACCCCAACATGTAATCGTCAACTTCCGAGACGCCACAGTTCTCGTCCAAGATGACGTGGAATTGTGGCTTATCGGTTTATAATCCTCGGGCTTAACCCCCCTAGGGAGAACAACACATGGGCTTTCTCGCCGACAAGAAGATTCTGATTACCGGACTGCTGTCCAAGCATTCCATCGCCTACGGCATCGCCAAGGCCTGCCACCGCGAAGGCGCCCAACTCGCCTTCACCTACCAGAACGAGCGCTTCGAAGACCGCATCAAGAAGTTTGCCTCCGAATTCGGCAGCGACATCACCATTCCGGTCGACGTCAGCAGCGACGAGCAGATCGACAACCTCTTCGTCGAACTCGGCAAGCGCTGGGACGGTCTTGACGGCCTGGTCCACTCCATCGCCTACGCCCCGACCGAAGCCATCGAAGGCGATTTCCTGAACGGCATCTCCCGCGACGCCTTCCGCATCGCACACGACGTTTCGTCCTACAGCTATGCCGCGCTGGCCAAGGGTGCCCGCCCGCTGATGCAGGGCCGCAAGGCTTCGCTGCTCGCCCTGTCCTACCTGGGCGCCGAGCGCACCATGCCGAACTACAACACCATGGGCCTGGCCAAGGCCAGCCTGGAAGCGGCGACCCGTTACCTGGCCTTCTGCCTCGGCCCTGAAGGTATCCGCGCCAACGCCATTTCGGCCGGTCCGATCAAGACCCTTGCCGCTTCCGGCATCGGCAACTTCGGCAAGCTGCTCGCCTACAACTCGCACAATGCCCCGCTGCGTCGCAACGTGACCATCGATGAAGTCGGCAATGCCGCCGCCTTCATGCTGTCCGACCTGGCCAGCGGCATCACCGGCGAAATCATGTACGTCGATGGCGGCATGAACACCACCGCCCTGGGCAACGCGGACCCGCTGCCGGCCTGAGCCACAGCCACACAGCCCGCTGTACAGCAAAACGCCGATCGAAACCGATCGGCGTTTTTCTTTCCCGGCACAGGAATTCTGCACAACAAAAAAGCGGGCCGCAGCCCGCTTTTTGCCTTGGCAGCGAAGCCGCTTACTTTTCCTTGGCTTCCAGCGCGGCCTGGTTGATCTCGACCTTGTAGCGCGAACGCAGGGCCGCCAGGTAGGACTGAACCTCTTCCTTGGCCAGCATGGTATTGAGCTGCTGCAGCATGCCCTTGCGGGTCGCCTCGTCCATCTTGTCGCCGGCCACGACCTTGTTCAGCTTGACCAGAGCGTAACCGCTGCCCGGCAGTTCGACGCCGGTATAGGCCGGCAGCTTGCCGGTTTCGATGCGGAAAACGGCCTGCGCTTCGACGGGCGAAACGGCTTTGTAATCGATGCGGGAAACCGTCTTGGCAGCGCCCCAGGTCAACTTGTCGTCGCCCTTCTTGAGAGCTTCGAGCTTTTCAGCGCCATCCTTGGCCGCCAGCACCTGGGCTTCCTTGCGCTTCAGCATGGTTTCGATACCAACCTTGACGCCATCGAAGGGCTGCAAGGCAGTCGGCTTGTAATCAGCAATGCGGGCCGCAACCAGGGTATTGGCAGCCACCTCGACCGCTTCGGTGTTGCGCTTGTTCTTGATCGAGTCACCGGAGAACAGGGCGGCGATGACCTTTTCGTTCCCCATCACACCATTGGCCGGGTTAGCCTGGCGGCCCAGCCAGTCGGTCTGCTTGACGGTCAGCTTGAACTTCTCGGCGACCGGCGCCAGGCTGTCGGACTGCTCGTAAACCGTATTGCTGAAGGCTTCAGCGGCTTCGGCAAACTTGCGCGAAGCGGCGGTCTTCTTCAGCTCGGCCTCGATCTCGCCGCGAACTTCGGCCAGCGGCTTTTCCTTGGCGGCGTGGATGCCGGTCAGCTTGATGATGTGGAAGCCGAAGTCGGATTCGACGACACCGGAGATGTCACCCTCCTTGAGTGCAAAGGCGCTGTCCTCGAAGGGCTTGACCATCATGCCGCGGCCGAAGAAGCCGAGATCGCCGCCCTTGGAGGCGGAACCCGGATCGTCCGAATTCTTCTTGGCCAGTTCGGCGAAAGCGGCCGGCGTCTTGTGGATCTGGGCGAGCAGTTCCTCGGCCTTGGCTTTCGCCTTGTCTTTGCCCAGCTTTTCGGAGGCAATCAGGATATGGCTGGCGCGGCGCTCTTCCGGCTGCTGGAAACGATCCTTACGGCTGTCGTAGGCGGCCTTGACCTCGGCGTCGCTGACGGTGAGCTGGGCACCGATGGTTTCCATGGAGAGGACGACATACTCGGCCTTCAGCATTTCCGGCGTCTGGAATTGCTGGCTATTTTCGTCGTAGAACTTCTTGGCGGCATCGTCGGCCAGCTTGACCTTGTCGAGGTAGCTGTCGAGGTTCAGGCGATACTCGACGATTTCGCGCTTTTCGGTCTGCAGGGCCAGCAGGCGGTCGCTGACCGTGCGCGGAACGAAGCCGGATTGGCCGAGGGCGCCGGCCAGTTGCTGCATGGTCAGATCCTGGCGCAGCTGTGCCTCGAAGCCCTGCGGCGTCATGCCCTGGCCGCGCAGCGCCATTTCGTAGCGTTCATTCGAGAACTTGCCATCGACCTTGAAGGCCTCGACCGAAGCTATCATCTGGCGCACCGCTTCGTCACCGGCGAACATGCGGCTCTTGCCGGCCTCGACCAGCAACAGGCGCTGATTGATCAGGTCATCGAGAATCGCCTTGCGGGCTTCCGGGTTGTCCAGCATCTTGGGGTCGAACTGGGCGCCCATCTGGGTGCGCAGCCTTTCCGTCTGCTCACGCAGGGTTTGCTGGAACTGCTGCTGGGTGATTTTCAGGTCGCCGATGACGGCCACGTCATTGCCGGCTCCGGAATTGCGCATGTAGGAATCCACGCCGAAAAAGGCGAACGGCAGAGTGATCAGCGCAAGGAAAGCCTGGACGATTCTTTTGTTGTTGCGGACTGCGTCGAACATGAGCAGAAAAATCCTTCGGATGCGTTCAGAAAGGCAAAAAGCGGCTTGCCCAAAAGGGGCAATGATACCGTAGTTTGCCCTGCCCTATTTGATTTGGGCGGCGGAAAACAGGATGCCCAGGCGCCTCACCGCATCCTCGATTTCCGCGCTGTGCGGGTTGCCGCAGTTCAAGCGCAGGCAATTGCGGTACATGCCACTGGCAGAAAACAGGTCGCCCGGCACGTAAGTCAGGTTTTCGGCGATTGCCTGCTCGTAGAGCGCTGTCGTATCGATCCCTTCGGGCAACTCGACCCACAACACATAACCGCCCTGCGGCTGGGCGATGCGCGTCCCGGCCGGGAAATGTTGGCAGACCGCCATGCGCATCGCTTCGACCTGGTTTTCGTAACACCGGCGCAGCGTACGCAGGTGGCGCTCGTAGGCGCCGGACTCCAGGTATTCGGCCAGCACGCGCTGGGTAATCGGATTCGTGGCGCCGCTGGTGATGGTTTTCTGCAAGGCGATTGCCGGCCGCCGATGGCCTGCGGCGACGAGCCCGATGCGCAAGGCGGGCGACAGGCTCTTGGAAAACGACGAGCACAGCATCACGTTGCCCTGCGTATCGAAAGCCTTGATCGGCCAGGGCCGCTCGTCGCCGAGATGCAGGTCGCCATAGATGTCGTCTTCGATGACGGCCACGCCGCGCGCCGCCGTCAGCTTGGCTAGCTGCCGCTTGCGCTCGTCCGGCATGACGCAGCCCAAAGGATTGCTACCGTTCGAGACCAGCAGGCAGGCGGCAACGCCACCGTTGCGTGTAGCCAGATCGAGCGCCTCGACCGACATGCCGGTGCGCGGATCGGTGGGGATCTCCAGGGCCCGCAGCCCCAGCGTTTCCAGCAACTGCAGCATCAGGTAATAGGCCGGCGACTCGACGGCGACCGTATCCCCCGGCCGGGTCACGGCGCGCAGGCAGAGCCCGAGCGCCTCGGTGCACGAATTGGTGATGACGAACTCGTCGGCCGCCAGCGGCCCGCCCCAGGACAGGGAACGCCGCACCAGCTGGCGCACCAGCGCCGGGTCGTCCATGTTGATGTGGCTGCCGCTGCGCAGCAAACCGGGATGGCGGCGCGCCACGCCGGCGTAGAGCCGGTGCAAGGCCGCCACCGGTAACAGTTCGGAAGCCGGCAGCGCGGCAGCCAGCGGTGCAACGCCCGGCCGGGCACCGGCCTGCAATACGCGAACCAGGCGCTGCGAAATATCGACCGCCATCGGGGTTTCGGGTGTCGACCGCAACTGCGGCTCAGCATGCACCGAGCGAGCTCGCCGCACATAGAAACCGGATTGCGGACGCGCCTCGATCACCCCACGATTCTCGAGCTGGCGCATAGCCTGGACCACGGTACTCACCGACAGGCGCCGCTCCTGGGCGAGCCGGCGCACCGACGGCAGGCGATCGCCGTAATTCAGCACGCCGCCGGCGATCATGCCGGCCAGCTCGTCGGCCAGTTTTTCGTAACGCAACAGTTCATCTGCCATGCCACACCAATACAGTAGAGTGTTTTTACCGACAATACAGTTTCACGAAATCGAAACTGTATTGGTCACAATTTAACTTTGTTGTGACTGTATCACTCAATGCGGCACGCCTACACTGTTCATCCAACAATCATGGAGAGCGTGATGAAAATCGATCTGACGGGTGGCGAGCTGTGCCTGTCTGAAAGCAGGCCTCTGAGAGTGACCGGTGCAGCTGGATTGCACGTCCATTGCACCAGCGGAACTATCTGGATCACGACGGCCAACGAGCCGGCGGATATTTTCCTGGGCGCCGGGCAAAGCCACCGGATCGGCAGCGGACGACTGACGCTAATCGAGAGCGTCGGTCAGGCGCGGATTCGGCTTGAATATCCCGAATCGGGACGAATCATGAAAGGCTGGTCGGGTCGTCTGGCCAACGGACTTTGCGCCACGCGCCGGCCGGCTGGCGATCTGCTGGCTGCAAACGCGCCCTAGTCAAACAGGCAGGGCTGCATCGGAACGAGATTTTCCTGCTTGACCGTCAGCCGGACCGGGACGCCCTGCCGGCCGATGGCCTCGACCACCATGCGGCCGCCGGAAGCCTCGGCGATGACCCGCACATTGCGTTCCGATTTGCTGCTCCGCCCGCGATAGGCGACGAAGGCGCCGGCGTCGGGCAACCAGGGTGACTTGTCTCGGTGCATGGTGTTTTGTTCTGTCGGTCTGGACCCTGGAAGCCTACCTTCGAATACATCGAACGCAATACTGTACATCCATACAGTTATCAGTTACTATGCACCCACCGCCAGACAACTGGCTATTCATACAGTAACCCTGACATATTCGGAGGTCTCATCATGGAACGCATTCAGAAACTGTTTGAACTGCTGGCCGGCATCTCCGCCGAAGAAGACGCTCGCCTGGCACGCGCCAAGGCTATCTTTGCCGACAATCACGTGGATGTCTCGGCACTGAGCATTCCCGCCTGCTGGCGCCGCAAGCAACGAGTCAGCATGTAATGAAGAAGGCGGCCGCAGCCGCCTTGCTCTCGGTCATCGTAGAGTCTAGAACTCGTCCTTGACGATAGGGAAGCCGAGCGCATCCCAGTCGAGCATGCCGCCGCGGTAATAGTAGATACGGTCGGCCGGAAAGCCGTCGCGAACCATCGCAGTGATGGCCGTCGGGCTTTGCGGACAGACGGGGCCGTTGCAGAAGGCGTAGACTTTCTTCGCCTTGCTGCAATCCCACTTACCGGCATTCTTGGCGCAGCCCAGTTCATCCAGACGGCCGGCAACCAGCGTGTAGGGGATATGGTAGGAGTTCGGAATGGTCCCCTTGATGCGGTCATCCGGCTCACGCATGTCGACGATCATCGAGTCCTTGTCGTTCATCGCGTGCAGCATTTCGATCTCGGTCACCGGATGAACGCCGGGCACGGGAATCAAGGGCTGCAACCAGCCCTTGTTCTTGGCGCAGGGCGTCATCGTGCGGGTGATCACGAAGGGGCCGTTCTTGGTCTGGACGACGAACTGCTTGTCTTCGCCGATGATACGCAACAGTTCCTTTTCCTCGGCAACAGCCCCGACAGCCAGACTTGCCATTCCGGCGGCCAGCAGCAGCTTCTTCAACATATGGTTTCTCCTCTCATTATTGATATCCCACGCCGACATAAGCGTATGTTTATATATTAATTTGATTAATCACTTTTGGCGACAGGGAAACAGCTTTCTAGTTCTTTGTGGACTCGCCATTTGTTCGATTTTTTTGCATGCTTGATTACCACTCCCAAGCAAGGACTGCCCGATGCCCCCTGAAGTCACGCAGTATCTGGATGGCCGAGTCCGCCTCTACGTCGGCGACCTCACCGAACATGCCGTCGACGCCATCGTCAATGCCGCCAACAGCAGCCTACTCGGCGGCGGTGGCGTGGATGGGGCGATCCATCGCCGCGGCGGGGCGGCGATACTGGACGCTTGCCGGAAAATCCGCCAGCACGAGTGGCCCGACGGCCTGCCGACCGGCGAGGTCGTGATGACGACTGGCGGGCTGCTACCGGCCCGCTACGTCATCCATACCGTGGGACCGATCTACGGCCGGCATGCAGGCAAGGAAGCCGCCCTGCTCGCCGCCTGCTATCGCAACGCGCTCGAACTGGCCGCCCGGAATGGCCTGCGCACCCTGGCACTCCCGGGGATATCGACCGGGGTATACGGCTACCCGGCGGAAGAGGCGGCGACCATCGTCTCCCGCACCTTGAGCGAGGCAATTCCGCTCCACCCCGGCATCGCGGAGGTCCGGCTGGTCTTTTTCAACCGCCAGCAATGCGATGTTTTCGTCGGGAACCAGCAGTTCGCCGCGTAATCTTGACGCCGCCCCTTTTGCCCAAGCGGGCTGCTGCGGCATAATCCATGCTTCAGTCGAAAGCATTTGCCGCTTTTGGCCACCCACTTACCCGGAGAAATGACGCATGAAGCGTCTCGACATCGACTACGCCATCCGTCAGCACAACCAGTGGCGACGCCAGTTCCTGAATGCCTTCGCCGGAGGCGACTATGCCGACATGCCCTTGTCCGAACATCGCTGCTGCACGCTGGAACTCGCGCTGAGCCGGGAAGTCGCCGAAGGCAACAAAAGCGTCCTCGCCGCCCTACTCGCTGCCGACCGGCATTTTCATGCCCTGGCCAACGAAATCATCGACCTGAGCAACAACGGCCTGGGCGATTCGGCCGACCTGCTCCTGCCCGACCTCAACGAAGCCGCGCATCGCCTGATTGCCCACCTCGACGACGCCCGCGCCGTCTGCGATAGTAAGTAACCCGACCATTGCCGCCGCTTTGTGGCGGATATCCAACAAAAAAGCAGCCTCGGCTGCTTTTTTGTTGGGGCTTACTGAGGGCCTTAGCCCACCCAGCGCCGGGCGTTGCGGAACATCCGCATCCACGGCGAATCCTCGCCCCAGTTTTCCGGGTGCCAGGACATCTGCACGGTACGGAAGACACGCTCCGGGTGCGGCATCATGATCGTGAAGCGGCCGTCGGCCGTGGTCACCGCCGTCAGACCGCCCGGCGAACCGTTCGGGTTGTACGGATAGACTTCGGTCGGCTCGCCCTTGTTGTCGACGTAGCGCACGGCCGACAGCACCTTGGCCTGATCGTCAGCATTGTCGAACACCGCCCGGCCTTCGCCGTGCGAGACGACGATGGGCACTTGCGAACCCTCCATGCCGCGGAAGAAGATCGACGGCGAATCCAGGATTTCGGTCATCACGAAACGGGCCTCGAACTGCTCGACCTTGTTGCGACGGAATGCCGGCCAATGCTCGGCGCCCGGGATGATGGACTTCAGCGCGCTCATCATCTGGCAGCCGTTGCAGACGCCCAACGCGAAGGTGTCGGGGCGGTTGAAGAAGGCAGCGAACTCGTCGCGGCAGACTTCGTGCATCAGGATGGTCCGCGCCCAGCCGAGGCCGGCGCCAAGCACGTCGCCGTAGGAGAAGCCGCCGCAGGCAACCAGGCCCTTGAAATCCTTGAGGCTGACGCGGCCGGCCAGGATATCGCTCATATGGACGTCGACCGACGCAAAGCCGGCCTTGTCGAAAGCGGCGGCCATTTCGTAATGGCTGTTGACGCCCTGCTCGCGCAGGATGGCGACGCGCGGACGGCCACTGACCTGGGCATAGACCTTGGTGAAATCTTCCTGCGGATCGAAAGTCAGCTTCGGCGTCAGGCCCGGATCGGCGACGTCGAGGATGCGATCGAATTCCTGCTGCGCGCAGCTCGGGTTGTCGCGCATGGCTTGCATCTGGTAGCTGGTTTCCGACCAGGCGCGCTGCAGATCGACACGCTTTTCGCGTAGGACGCGCTTGGCGTTGCGGGTGACGCGGATTTCGTCCCACTCGTTGAGCGTACCGACGAAGTGGTAAGGCACGCCGCAGGCACGCAGAATGGGCGTGACCTTTTCGCGGTCGGCACGGCGGATCTGGATCAGTGCGCCGAGTTCCTCATTGAACAGGGCGCGAACGATGTGCTCGAAATCGCGGCCGGCCAGCAGGTCCGGGCGCTTCTCGGCACCGTCGACATCGAGCGCGGCGCCATCGAAGCACAGGCCGTCGAGGTCGAGCGACACGCCGCGACGGCTGGCGAAGGCCATTTCGCATGCGGCGACGAACAGGCCGCCGTCCGAGCGGTCGTGGTAAGCGAGCAGCATGCCTTCGCGGTTGAGCTTCTGCACGGCATCGAACAGGCCCTTCAGCTTGGCCGGATCGTCGACGTCCGGCGCATCGCTGCCGGTGGCGTTATAGACCTGGGCCAACGCCGAGCCGCCCAGGCGGTTCTGGCCGAGGTCGAGCAGCAGCAGCTCGGTTTCGCCCTGGTCGATGGCCAATTGCGGGGTCTTGGTCTTGCGCACGTCGTCGACGGCGGCAAAGGAAGTGACGATCAGCGACAGCGGCGACACCACCTGCTTCTTCTCGCCCTGCTCTTCCCAGGCGGTACGCATCGACAGCGAATCCTTGCCGACCGGGATCGACACGCCAATCGCCTTGCACAGGTCGGAAACCGCTTCGACGGTGTCGAACAGGCGGGCATCCTCGCCCGGTACGCCACACGGGGCCATCCAGTTGGCCGACAGCTTGACCTTACCCAGCTCACCGACATCGGCGGCGGCCAGATTGGTCAGCGCTTCGCCGATGGCCATGCGGCCGGAGGCCGGCGCGTCGAACACGGCAAGCGGGGTGCGCTCGCCCATGGCGAAGGCTTCGCCGAGGTAGCCCTGGTAGCCCATGGTGGTCACCGCGACGTCGGCCACTGGCACCTGCCACGGGCCGACCATCTGGTCGCGGGCAGTCATGCCGCCGACCGAACGGTCGCCGATGGAAATCAGGAAGGTCTTGTCGGCGATGGTCGGCAGACGCATCAGGCGGTAGGCGGCATCCTTCAGTTCGATGGCCGTGGCGTCGAAGGAAACGAAGGTTTCCGGCTGGTGCGTCACGTCGCGGGTCATGCGCGGCGGCTTGCCGAGCAGCGCTTCCATTTCCATGTCGACCGGATTGACGCCGAAATGGGCGTCGGTGACGGTCAGGTGGCCGTCGCCAGTCGCTTCGCCGACCACGGCGAAGGGGCAGCGCTCACGCTCGCACATGGCCTGAAATTCGGCGATGCGGTCGGCCGGAATGGCCAGCACGTAGCGTTCCTGCGATTCGTTAGACCAGATTTCGGCCGGCGACATGCCCGGCTCCTCGGTCGGCACCTTGCGTAGGTCGAACACAGCGCCGACGCCGCCCGAGTGGGCCAGTTCCGGCAGGGCGTTGGAGACGCCGCCGGCGCCGACGTCATGCACGGAAAGAATCGGGTTGTCGGCGCCCATCTGCCAGCAGCGGTCGATGACCTCCTGCGCACGGCGCTGGATTTCCGGATTGCCGCGCTGCACGGAAGCGAAATCGAGGTCTTCGGCATTGACACCAGCCGTCATCGACGAGGCAGCACCACCGCCGAGGCCGATCAGCATGCCCGGGCCGCCCAACTGGACGAACTTCGTGCCGACCGGGAAGGTTTCTTCCTTGAACGACTGCTGCGCCTGGATGCTGCCCAGGCCGCCGGCGATCATGATCGGCTTGTGGTAGCCGCGCACGGTGCCAGCCACATCCTGCTCGTAGGTGCGGAAATAGCCGGTCAGGTTGGGACGGCCAAATTCGTTGTTGAAGGCGGCGGCGCCGATCGGGCCTTCAAGCATGATGTCGAGCGCCGAAGCGATGCGTGACGGGCGGCCATAGGCCTTTTCCCACGGCTGCGGAGCATCCGGCAGATTCAGGTTGGAGACCGAGAAGCCGCACAGGCCGGCCTTCGGCTTGGAGCCCTTGCCGGTAGCGCCTTCGTCGCGGATTTCGCCGCCCGAGCCGGTGGAGGCTCCGGGGAACGGGGAAATCGCGGTCGGGTGGTTGTGCGTCTCGACCTTGGTCAGGATGTGGGTCAGCTCTTCCTTGTAGCTGTAGCCGCGGTCGGCATCCGGGTAGAAACGCTGGATGGTGGCGCCTTCGATGATCGACGCGTTGTCGGCGTAGGCCATCACCGTGCCTTGCGGGTTCGCGGCATGGGTTTCGCGGATCATGCCGAACAACGTCTTGTCCTTGGCTTGGCCGTCGATCACCCATGAAGCGTTGAAGATCTTGTGGCGGCAGTGTTCGGAATTGGCCTGCGCGAACATCATCAGTTCGACGTCGGTCGGGTTGCGGCCGGCCTTGGTGAAGATGTCGAGCAGGTAGTCGATTTCGTCTTCCGACAGCGCCAAGCCCAGCGCACCATTGGCCTCGGCCAGTGCGGCACGGCCGCCGGCCAGCACATCGACGGTGGACAGCGGCTTCGGCGCGAAATGGCGGAACAGTTCGCCGGCTGCTTCGAAGCCAGGCAGCACGGATTCCGTCATGCGGTCATGCAGCAGGCCGGCGACAGTCTTCTTCTCGTCGGCGCTCAGCACCCGGCCGCCCTTCAGCACGACATGGAAGGCAACGACGCGCTCGATGCGCTCGATGGCCGGTTCCAGGTCGCAGTTGAAAGCGATGTCGGTGGCCTTCGACGACCACGGCGAAATGGTGCCGATGCGCGGTGCGACAAGGAACAGTTCGCCCAGGTCGGCGCCGGCCGGCACTTCCTCCAGCAGCTTGGCCAGCTTGGCGCGCTCGTCGGCGGTCAGCGCGCGCTTCTGCGCAACGACATGCCAGTAATCAGCGGTCACCGATTCGATGTCGGAGACTGCCGCGGTCAGGCGGGCGAGCAGGCGTTGCAGGCGGAAGGCGGAAAAGGCGGCGTCGCCCTTGAGGCAAAGAATGTCGGCCATGGGGTGTGATTTCGGGGTTAGGCGGAGAGGCCGGCATTATACCTGAGCTGGGGTCAGGCCGTCGGTCGGCAGCAGCCGGCTACTCACGGCTCCTTGCGCAGCGAAGGCCCGCCGCCGGCGCCGAAGATCGCCTCCAGGCAGCGCCCGACCCGCGACCACAAGGAGACGGCGTCGGAGGGAATGACTACGAGCCTGGTCGAGCACTGGGCCGCAATCTCAATCCACCCCGTCGTTTCCGCGACCCAGGCCTGTTCCGTTTCGCACACCTGCTCACCAGCCACCACGTTTTCCGCCAGCCAACCCAGCGTGCTGCGCAGTACCACCCGTCCGGCAACAACCAGCACAGTGCTTCCCGCCTCGATCAATATTTGCTGGCTTTGCCCGGCACCCAAGGCAAGGCTCATCGTCCGCCGATCTTCCATGTCGCTTTCTCCTCAATCATTCCCGAGCGTCGGGAGGCAGGGAAATCGTATCGAGCGGCAACCCCACGAAACAGCCACAGAAACGATCGATCTGCACCGCAGCAGTTGGCCATTTTGATATCTGTTATGGTTCGTTTTTCGGGAATCTATATCTGTGCGAAATACGACGAACGGGAGAACATGAGCCATGGACCAGATTCCTCTTTACCGTCGTCTGGCCGCCCATTACCGGGAGGCCATCGAAACCGGCGCCATGGCCTACGGAGACCGCTTTCCGTCCATGCGCAGCCTGATGGCCCGGCACCAGGTCAGCCTGTCCACGGCGCTCCAGCTTTGCCACCATCTCGAAAGCGACGGCTGGCTGGAAGCCCGGCCACGTTCGGGCAATTTCGTCCGCCAGCCGCGCCGGCAAACCGTCCGCCCGCTGGCCGAACCGGTTCCCGGCCAGGCGCCGGACCCGGCCCGGTACGTCGGCATCAACGCGCGGGTTTCCGAATTCATCGCCCGCGGCCGGCAAAGCCCGGTCAAGGTCAATTTCTCCAGCGCCCGCAGCGCCCCTGCCCTTTATCCTGGCGAAGCGTTGAAAAATTCCGCCGCGCGCATGCTGCGCCGCCATCCGGAACTGCTGGTCAGCCCGCCCCACAACAACGGCGACCCGGCTTTCCGCAGCGTGCTCGCCAAACGCGCCATGGCCAATGGCATGCTGCTCACCCCGGAGGACATCCTCGTCACCCACGGTTGCATCGAAGCCCTGAATCTGGCCCTGCGCGCTACCACCCAGCCGGGGGAAATCGTCGCCGTCGAATCGCCGACCTTTTTCGGGCTGTTGCAGGTCCTCGAAACCCTCGGCCTGCGTGCCCTGGAAATTCCGACCAGCCCGCAAACCGGCATTTCGATCGAAGCGCTGGAACTGGCAATCCAGACCACGGACAAGATCAAGGCCCTGGTCGTCGTCCCGCACCTGCAAAATCCGCTCGGCAGCATCATGCCCGACAGCCACAAGGCCCGCCTGGTGGCACTCTGCGCACTGCATGACATCGCCCTGATCGAGGACGACTCGTACAGCGCCTTGAGCAACGACGGCACCCCGCTCAAGGCGCTGAAAGCCTGGGATCGCGGCGGCAATGTCATCCATTGCGCCTCGCTGCACAAAACGCTGGCCCCCGGCTTGCGGCTGGGCTGGCTGACCGGCGGCCGCTGGCAATCGCGCATCGAGATGCTGAAGTATGTCCATAGCCGCAACAACGAAGAACTCGCCCAACTTGCCGCCGCCGACTTCATGGCCTCCAGCGCCTACGACCGCCATCTGCGGCGGCTGCGCGCCTGCCTGAAAACCCAGCGCGCCCAGACCGCCGAAGCCATTGCCACCTATTTCCCCGACGGCACCCGGCTGACCGAACCCGACGGCGGCCTGGCGCTGTGGATCGAGTTGCCGCATGGCCTGTCATCGCGAACGCTGTTCGATGCGGCACTGGCCGAAGGGATTTTCATCGCGCCCGGGCTGATGTTCTCGAACTCCAATCGTTTCGAAGGCTTCATCCGGCTCAACTGCGGTGCGCCGTATTCCGCGGAAATCGACGCCGCCCTGAAGCGCCTCGGGCAGATCTGCAAAGTTCTGCAGAGCTGAAGCGCCCCTGGGGGATGCCTGCCGTCCGGACGTGCCCGCGCTTCCAGGCAACTCTCCCCCCGGCTTATGTCTACCCGGTCAGGGCCGGGTGTATTCGACCCGGTTGCGTCCGGCTTCCTTGGCGGCGTAGAGCTGGCGGTCCGCCGCTTCGACCAACCGTGCCGGGCCGCCCTCCTCGGCGCCGGAATCGCGCGCTTCGCCGGCGTGCTTCAAATGGACCCCGGCCACGCCGATACTGACCGATACGAAGCCGAATGGCGATGCGGCGGACGGCAAGGCCAACGCCTCGATCGCCTGCCGCAGGCGCTCGGCGAGTCCGGCCGCCATTGTCGCTTCGGTCTGTGCCAGCAGCACCACGAACTCCTCGCCGCCATACCGGGCGACCAGATCGGTGGCCCTCGGCATTCCCAGGCGCAGCGCACCGGCCACCGCCTGCAGGCACTTGTCGCCCGCAATATGGCCGTAGCGGTCGTTGTAACCCTTGAAGAAATCGACGTCGATCATCATCAACGACAAGGGCAGGCCGCTACGCTGGGCGCGCCGCCATTCGGCATCGAGGCCGCCATCGAAGGCGCGCCGGTTGGCAATGCCGGTCAGCGCATCCTGCGTGGTCAGCCGTTGCAGCGTCGCGGTCAGCTGCACCAGTTGCTTGTACAGCATGCCGCTTTCGGCGAGCAGCACCAGGAGCACGAAACTGGCGGCCAGCAGCCCGTAGATCCGGCCGGCGTAGAAACCCAGATCGAAACGCCCCTGATTGAGCATGGCGGAAAGCGCCACGTCGATCAGCCAGGCGGTCATCACCACCATCAGCCACAGGTCGAGCACCGAATGCGGCCTGCTCAGCCACAACGCGAGCAGCGCCCCAAGCCCGAACAGCCAGACGGTGGAAATGACGAAAATCATCGACGGCGTGTAGCGGTTCCCCTGCATGATGGTCGGCAACAGATCCTGTCCGGCTGTGGCAAGCAACGCCAGGCCGGTAACAACGCTCAACACGCAGAAACAGGCAAGGACCAGGGCTCTACCCTGCCGGCCGTTAGTCTGGAGCGAGGACATGTCGCCGTCCAGCCGCTTGATCAGCGCATAGCCGATGATGAAAAGCGGAAATCCGCCATGCCACAGCATGTACAACCAGGCCGTGCTCTGCGGCCCGGCGCCGAGCAGGCCGCCCGGCGCAAAGAGCCCGGGGAAGGTCAGGGTATGGACCACCGTCATCGACGCGCTGAACAGGTAGCCGCAGCCGAGCACGAACAGCGCGCGCGAATTGAACGAAATGTACTGGTTGAGCAACAGGATGACCGTGATCAGATCGATGACCACCAAGGCCGATTGATAGATCGGAATGAAGGCCGATATCGCTGGCAGCTGCTCCTTGGCAAACGGCGCCATGACGACGAAGGCAAGCAGCGACAGCAGCATTGCGCCAAAGGCCAGGCGCCGCTCTCCCCGGCTGGCGGTCAATGTCGACAGGAAGAAGGGGTTGAGATGGGCCGGAACGGGGACTGATATATTTTTCATCGCGACCTAATACTAAGGTAATAGATTGCCCGGAGCTCGCACTAACGCAAACGAAATGTCGATTAATTCCTTTCCGCCCGCAAAAAGACGCTGACGCTCGCGATTCCGGCCATTTATTCCAAAAAAGCGCATCAAGCAGAGACCGAACGCGGCGGTACTGGCATTTTCGTCGCCGCCCAAACAGCATTGCTACGAGCAGCCGGCTATACTGCAGCCACACCGCCTGCCGGAGTTCGCCATGACCGCCAGCCCAGAGCAGTTCGTCCTCGCCCTCGACCAGGGCACGACCAGCGCCCGCGCCATTCTGTTCGACCGGCAGGGCAATATCCGCGGCATCGCCCAGCAGGAAATCACCCAGCACTATCCCCAGCCGGGCTGGGTCGAGCACGATGCCCTGGAAATCTGGCAGGCCCAGTTGGCTGTCGCCCGCGCCGCGCTGCGCGACAAGGGGGTTGCGGCGGCGCAGATCGCGGCGGTCGGTATTACCAACCAGCGGGAAACGACCGTCTTGTGGGATCGCGCCAGCGGCCAACCGGTGCATCGCGCCATCGTCTGGCAGGACAGGCGCACCGCCGGCCTGTGCGACGATCTGCGCGCCGCCGGGCAGGCCGAACGCTTCCGCCAGCGCACCGGCCTCGTCCTCGATGCCTACTTTTCCGGCACCAAGCTCAAGTGGCTGCTCGACCATATCCCCGGCGTCCGCGCCCGGGCCGAACGCGGCGAACTGGCCTTCGGCACCATCGACACCTGGCTGGCCTGGCAGTTGTCCGGTGGCCGCGATCATGTCACCGACCCTTCCAACGCCTCGCGCACCCTGCTCTTCGACATCCATCGCCGATGCTGGGACGACGAACTGCTCGCCGTGCTCGACATCCCGGCCGCGCTGTTGCCGCGCATCGTCGACAGCAGCGGCCCGATTTCCGTGCTGGCCGCCGAATGGTTGGGTGCCGAAATTCCGCTGACCGGAATAGCCGGCGACCAGCAGGCCGCCACCTTCGGCAATGCCTGCCTGGAGCACGGCATGGCCAAGAACACCTACGGCACCGGCTGCTTCCTGCTGATGAATACCGGCGAACAGCCGATGGCGTCGCACCACCAGTTGCTGACCACGGTCGGCTGGCAGCGGGGTGGCCGTACCACCTACCTGCTCGAAGGCAGCGTCTTCATGGGCGGCGCCACCGTGCAGTGGCTGCGCGACGGCCTCGGGTTGATCGCCAGCGCCAATGAAATAGAAGGACTGGCCGCCAGCGTGCCCGACAACGGTGGCGTCTATCTGGTACCGGCCCACACCGGTCTCGGCGCCCCCTACTGGGACCCCTACGCCCGCGGCGCCATTTTCGGCATGAGCCGCGGCACAACGCGCGCCCACCTCGCCCGCGCCGCGCTGGAAGCGATCGCCTTCCAGAGCGCCGAGGTCTTGCAGGCGATGGCCGGCGATGCCGGGCAGCCGATCAGCCAGTTGCGGGTCGATGGCGGCGCCGCGAAAAACGACTTGCTGATGCAGTTCCAGGCCGACCTGCTCGGTGTACCGGTGGTCCGCCCGCAGGTCACCGAAACCACGGCACTCGGCGCCGCCTACCTGGCCGGGCTGGCCGTCGGTTTCTGGCAGGATGAGGCCGAGCTGGGCGCGCTGTGGCAGGCCGAGCGGCGCTTCGAACCGGCCATGCCGGAGGCCCGGCGTGCGGCCTCGTTTGCCGACTGGCGACGCGCCGTCGAGCGCAGCCGGCATTGGGCCAGAGCCGAGTGACGGGCATGCCGTCACCATCTGCCGACCGACTGGCCGCCCTGTGCGACGGCAAACCGTGGGATGTGCTGGTCATCGGCGGCGGCGCCAGCGGCCTGGGCGCGGCGGTCGATGCCGCCGCCCGGGGCTATCGCACGCTGCTCGTCGAGGCGCGGGATTTCGCGTCCGGCACCTCGTCGTGCAGCACCAAGCTGATCCACGGCGGCGTGCGCTACCTGCGCCAGGGCGACTTCGCGCTGGTCAGCCATGCCCTGCACGAACGCAGCTACCTGCTGGCCAATGCCTCTCACCTGGTGCATCCGCTGGCTTTCGTCATCCCTGCCTGGGGGCATGGCGAACGCCTGCTCTACGGCACCGGCCTCAAGCTCTACGATCTGCTGGCCGGCCGGCATGGACTGGCCGCCTCGGCCAGCCTGAACCGGCAGGAAGTCATCGCCGCCCTGCCCGGCCTCCGTTCGGCCGGCCTGCGCGGCGGCATCCGCTACTGGGACGGCCAGTTCGACGACGCCCGGCTGGCTGTCACGCTGATGCGCACCGCCAAAGACCTTGGCGCCACCTGCCTGAACTACCTGGCGGTCACCCGGCTGCTCAAGCGCGATGGCCGGATTGCCGGCGCCGTGCTGCGCGATGCCGAAAGCGGCGATGAATTCGAAGTCCAGGCTCGCGTCGTCATCAACGCCACCGGCGTCCATGCCGACCACGTACGCCAACTGGACGAGCCGAGCGTGGCGCCGCTGCTGACGCCGAGCCAGGGCATCCACCTCGTTGTCGATGCCGGTTTTCTGCCCGGTCAGCAGGCGCTGATGATTCCGGAGACCGAAGACGGCCGCGTCATGTTCGCCATTCCATGGCAGGGCAAGGTGCTGCTCGGCACCACCGACACGCCGCGCCCCGACCTGCGCCAGCTCGATGACCCGCAGCCGCTGGGCGAGGAGGTCGACTTCCTGCTGCGCACCGTGGCCGGCGTATTGACGCAGCAGCCGAGCCGGGCCGACATCCGCAGCGCCTTTGCCGGCCTGCGTCCGCTCATCCATCCCCAGCATGCCAGCGACCGGCAGACTACCTCGGCGCTATCGCGCGAGCATGCCGTGATGGTCAGCCCAAACGGCCTGATCACCGTCGCCGGCGGCAAATGGACGACCTACCGGCGGATGGGCGAGCAGGTGATCGACCGCGCCGCGCAGGTCGCCGGCCTGCCCCGCGCACCGAGCATGACCCGCACGCTGAAGCTGCACGGTTGCCCGTCCACACCGTGCGACGATCCGCTCGGCACCGACGCGCCGCGGCTGGCCGAACTGCCGGGCCACGATCGCCAGCTCCATCCGGCCTTTCCCTACAGCGAGGCGCGCGTCCGTTTCGCCATCCGTCACGAGGCGGCACGCAGCATCGAAGACATCCTCGCCCGCCGCACCCGGGCGCTGTTTCTCGATGCCAAGGCCGCTGAATCCTGCATCGAACGGGTCGGCGAAATCCTCGCCGAGGAATTGAGCCTTTCGCCGGAACGCGTGCAGGCGATGGGCGACCAGGCCCGACACAGCGCCCGGCGCTTTCAGCTGCTTCTGCCGGATAACCCCTAGTGCCAAATCGAAAGCCCTCGACCGGCAGTACCCGGCGGGATTTGCAAATTGTTACGAGCCGGAACGACAATTTTTCAGCCGTCTGATGCTATCGGCCGAATAAAATGCCGGCGATGAAAGATTTCGAGAGATCCCGGGAGCAACGCGGACTGAATTTCGCCGTCGTCGTTTCCCTGGCGATCCACCTGCTGGTGCTGTTCGCGCCCCACCACGAACCGAGCGATAGTTCGGGGGGGCCGTCACGCCTGGAGGCCCGGCTGGCGCCCAGCAAGAAAGCTGTCGAACCCGTTGCCGAGGCGGCGCCCAAACCAGCCACCACCAAACCCAGCAAGACCGCTCCCCGGTCGCGAGTGATGACCGCGCCGAAATCGCCGAGCAGCACTCCGCAATGGACCGTCGCACAAAAGGCGGAAATGGACGGCTTTCTGAACGAACTGGCCGATCAGGCCAAGGCAACGCCGAAACCCACTCTGGCGCAACGCTCGCTGGCCATGGCACGCGAAGCCGGCCGCCAGCTGGCGCAGCAGGATGCAGCCGGCGACGCCCTGCTCGAACTGCGCCCGAACGGCCCGCCGGCCAACCCCTTCAGCCTGGAAATCTACCTCGATGGCCTGGTCCGGCGCCTGAACCGCAGCGCCGGTTTCGTGAACAGCGAACGCAAGCATCGGGGCGTGCAGACCGCCGCCGTGCAATTCCGCCTCAACCCCGACGGCTCGCTGAAATCCTTCGTCGTGCTCAATGCCGCCGACCAGGCCGATGAAGTCGCCTTCATCAAGGAAGTCGTCACGCGCTCGGTGCCGTTTTCCCCCTTCCCGCCCGATATCGACAAGGCCGCCCGCTCGCTGGGCGTGACCATCTGCATCCGCCCCGGCTACAACAACGAACCGGGCTTTAGCCGCATGCAGGGCAGCCGCTGCGCCTAGGCGCCCGCCGGCACCACAGCGCCCCCCAGAAAACTTGCTCGGGCCAGACCGAACAGTTCGGTAAACGCTTGAAGGCGACCCGAGGTGCCCGCCCGCGCCATGGCGCAGGCACGACTTCAAGAGGGCACAAAGCCGGCCATTCGACAAGGCAAAACAAATTTAGTTGCAAACACGAACAATTCGCATTTACAATTATTAACAGCTGGTAACGTTCAGATACGGCACCAGACATTTTCCTACGGCAAGCCAGGTTGATCTTTCCCAGCCAGCCAAAGTTCATCTGGAGCCTCATCAATGCATTGCCCTGTCCTTCCCAAGTATTCCGTCATCGTCATGCTGGCTGCTTTCGCGACGCTGGCCACCGCCGAGGAGCAAACCCTCCAGGCCGTGCGCGTCACCGCCCAGGCCGAGCGCGCCGACGGCCCCGTCGACGGTTATCGCGCCACCCGTTCGGCCACCTTCACGAAGACCGACACCCCGCTCAAGGAAGTCCCCGCATCGGTTTCCGTCGTCCCGGCCGAATTGATGAAAGACCAGGCCATGCAGAGCCTGGCCGATGTTTTCCGTTACATTCCCGGCGCCACCAACCACCAGGGTGAAGGCAACCGCGACCAGGTCGTGCTGCGCGGCATCAGCACCAGCGCCGACTTCTACGTCGACGGCATGCGCGACGATGCGCAGGTTTTCCGCGATCTCTACAACCTGGAGCGGGTCGAAGTGCTGAAGGGGCCCGGCGGCATGATCTTCGGCCGCGGCGGCGCCGGCGGCGTGGTCAATCGGGTGACCAAGAAGCCGGTATTCGGCCATGTCGGCGAAGTCGCGGTCACGCTGGGCACTCAGAACCAGTTGCGCGGCACCCTCGATATCGGCGAGAAAATCGGCGACAGCGGGGCTTGGCGCATGAGCGTCATGGGCGAACACGCCGGCAGCTTCCGCGACGATGTCGAGATGGACCGCTACGCCATCAACCCGACGGCCACCTTCCTGTTGACGCCGCAGACCGCCGTGACGCTGGGCTTCGAACACCTCAAGGACAACCGGACGGCCGATCGCGGCGTTCCGGCCCGCAATGGCCGCCCCATTCCCGGCAACGTCGACCGCTTCTACGGCAACGCCGATCAGAGCGTGGCCAAGTCGACGGTCGACGGCGCCTACGCCATCGTCGACCACGATTTCGGCAACGGCACCCAGTTCCGCAACAGCTTCCGCGTCACCCACTACGACAAGTTCTACCAGAACGTCTATCCGGACAACGCCAATGCGTCGTCGGTCAATGCCGTCGGCAACATGCGCCTGGCTGCCTACAACAACGCCAACCAGCGCACCAATGTCTTCAACCAGTCCGACCTGACCACCCGCTTCACCACCGGCGGCTTCGAGCACACCCTGCTGGCCGGCCTCGAACTGGGCTACCAGGACAGCAGCAACCAGCGCAACACCGGCTTCTTCGGCGGGGCGACGACCGTCACCGTGCCGGCGGCCAATCCCTTCGCCACGGCCACGCTGTTCCGCCAGAACGCCAACGACGCCAACAACCGGGTGACGGCCAATATCGCCGCCGCCTACCTGCAGGACCAGATCGCCCTGACCCAGTCCCTGAAGCTGCTGGCCGGCTTGCGTTTCGATCATTTCAAGACCAATTTCGACGACCGCCGTGCCGCCGGCGTCCCTGGCCAGACCATTCCGGCTACCGACCTGTCGCGCACCGACAATGCCTGGAGCCCGCGTCTCGGGCTGATCTGGTCGCCGACCCAGAGCCAGACCTATTACGCCAGCTACAGCTACTCCTTCCTGCCATCGGCGGAAACCCTGGGCCTGACCGTTCTCAACGCTGCAACCGGTGCCAGCAGCGCCGACTTTGCGCCGGAAAAGGCGATCAATTACGAAGTCGGCGGCCGCTGGGATCTGATGCCCGGCCTCAGCCTGTCATCCGCCCTCTTCCGCCTAAACCGCAACAACGTGCGTAATTCTGACGGCCAAGGCGGCTTCGTCCAGGTCGGCCAGCAGCAGACCGACGGCGTCGAAATCGGCCTGCAAGGCGACGTCACGTCCCAGTGGAAGGTCTATGGCGGCTTCACCTACCTCGATGGGCGCGTCACCAAGGCCACCCAGGCGGCCAACACCCTGAATCATCGCCCGCAGCTCGAGCCGCAGAACAGCTTCTCGCTGTGGAACCGGTATGACATCGGGAACGGCTGGGCGGGCGGTCTGGGCGTCGTCCATCAGGGCGTTTCCTACACCAACGTCGACAATGTCGTCAGCCTGCCGGCCTTCACCCGCCTGGACGGTGCGCTCTACTACGCCTTTGCCGGTGGCAAGACGAAACTGGCCCTCAATCTGGAAAACCTGACCAACCGGGAATATTTCCCGACGGCCGACGGCAACAACAACATCAGCCCGGGTGCCCCGCGCAATGCCCGCCTGACGCTCAGCCACGCTTTCTGAGCAATGCCCTGCGGCCGCCGTCGGGGCGGTCGCAACTATCCGGCCGGCGGGGCAATCAGCCCCGTCTGGCCGCGTCGATCAACTGCCGTGAAATGCTGATCGGCTCCGGCAGCAGCGGTAAGGCGTCGAGTGCGAACCAGTCGGCCGCCTCGATTTCCGTGGGGTCCGGCGTAATGACCCCGCCGGCGTAGTCGGCAAAGAACGCCACCATCAGCGAATTGGGAAACGGCCACGGCTGGCTGGCGAAATAGCGCAGGTTGGCGATCTCGATGCCGACCTCCTCGCGCACTTCGCGAACCGCACACTGCTCCAGCGTCTCGCCCGGCTCGACAAAGCCGGCCAGCGCGCTGAACACCCCCGGCTTGAAACGCGGGCTGCGCGCCAGCAGCAATTTGTCGCCATCGCGCACCAGCACCATGATGGCCGGCGAAATGCGCGGATAGACCAGCAAGCCGCAAGCCGGGCACTGCATGGCGTGCTCGCTCGCCTTTTTTTCAGTCGGCGTGCCGCAGCGACCGCAAAACCGATGCTGCGCCTGCCAGTCGAGCAGTTGTACGGCGCGCCCGGCCAGCGCGAAGGCTTCGCCACCGGCCGCGGCGAACAGGGCGCGCAAGGGCATCGGCTCGGCGCCGCCTACCTCGGGAAAGCAGTCGACATCGGCGGCGTAGCAGGGCCGGCCTTGCCATTCGCCGACCGCGATGGCATCGCTGGGTTGGCCTGAACCCAGATGCGCGCCGGTCACGAACGGCGATGGCGCATCCGTTCCGGCCAGGATCAGCAGACGGTGGTCGCAACGCAGTATCCAGCAAGCGGTTTCAATCATGGAGGGTCTCGAATCGGTTGGCCAGGCCAGCCGGACGTTAGGAACTCCATCTTTATAGCATGCCCATGCGCCGCAACCGGCTCGGGCAGCGCAATCTCCAGCCGGCGCATCAAATGGTTGCCATGCTCGGCCGATCTGCGAAAATTGCGGGATGCCAGCCCTCGCCTTCGTCGACCTCGAAACCACCGGCGCCACCGCCAGCCACGACCGCATCACCGAAATCGGCATCGTCGAAGTCGATGAACACGGTGCCATCCGCGAATGGCAGCAACTGGTCAATCCCGGCACCCAGATTCCCCCGTTCATCGAACAGCTGACCGGCATCACCAACGAGATGGTGGCCGATGCGCCACCGTTCGAAGCCGTTGCCGCCGAAACCTTGCGCCGCCTCGAAGGCCGGCTGTTCATCGCGCACAACGCGCGCTTCGACTACAGCTTCCTGAAAAGCGAATTCAAGCGCCTGGGCATCGATTTCCGGAGCAACGTGACATGCACGGTCAAGCTGTCGCGGGCGCTCTACCCGGAGCACCACCGCCACAATCTCGACAGCCTGATCGAGCGCCACGGCCTGCACGCCGAAGCCCGCCACCGCGCGCTGGCCGACGCGCAACTGATCCACCAGTTCTGGCAGAAAATCCACGTCGACCGCAGCAGCGAAGCGATCGAAGCCGCCCTGCGCAAACAGAACGCCCGCCCTAGCCTGCCGCCGCAGCTCGATGCCGGCTTCATCGACGATCTGCCCGACGGACCGGGCGTTTATCTGTTCTACGGCGAAAACAACCTGCCGATCTATGTCGGCAAGGCCAAGGAAATCCGCAAGCGCGTACTGGCGCATTTCTCCGGCGACCTCCGTTCGGCGAAGGAAATGGCGCTGGTCCAGCAGGTGCGGCGCATCGACTGGATCGTCACCGCCGGTGAAATCGGCGCCCTGCTCACGGAATCGGCTTTGGTCAAGGAACTGCTGCCGACGCAGAACCGCCTGCTGCGCAAGAACGACGAAGTGTGCACCTGGACGCTGGTCGACGAAGGCGAAGGCTGGCTGCGCCCGCAGCTGGTCCTCGCCAACGACCTAGACTTCGGCCTCGCCACCTCGTGTTACGGCCTGTTCAAGAACAGCAAGGAAGCCAACACCGTGCTGCGCCAGTTGGTCGAAAGCCACAACCTGTGCGACATGCTGACCGGCCAGCAGCCGATCAAGCCGGGCAAGCCCTGCTTCGGCCACCAGATCCGGCGCTGCAAGGGCGCCTGCGTCGGCAAGGAACCGCTGGCCAAGCACACCATGCGTCTGATGGCGGCGCTCACCGGCCTCAAACTGGTGTCCTGGCCCTTCCCCGGCCCGGCCATCCTGCGCGAAGACGACGAAGCCCACGTCATCGACGGCTGGCGCTACCTGGGGACGGCGAAATCCGACCAGGACGTCCACCAACTGCTGGATTCCCGCCGGCCGCCCTTCGATCGCGACACTTACAAGATCCTCGCCAAGTATGTGGCCAGGATGAAACCGCTGGCCGCGATCAGCGGCGCATTTGCATAGCGATTCCGGTGCCGCTGCCAGCGTCCTCCACAGCATTGTAAAAATTCCCAACGTCATGGCTGTGGCACACTAATGGGCCCGCGACCACGACGTTTGCCCATGCCCGCCGCCAGCCGACCCCGTATCAACCCTTCCGCCAAACGCATTGCCATCGCCTGTCAGGGGGGCGGCAGCCACACGGCCTTCACGGCCGGTGTTCTGCAATCCCTGCTGCGCGGCATGGCGCCGGATCGCTACCGCATCCACGGACTATCCGGCACTTCGGGCGGCGCCTTGTGTGCGGCACTGGCATGGACCGGGCTGCTCGAAGGCAACCCCGAGTTGGGTGAGGCCTTGCTCGAATCGTTCTGGGGGCGTATGAGCACGACGCAGTTTGCCGATTTCTGGAGCGATCAGTGGCTACTCTTCCAGCAACGCAGCCGATCTTTTTTCGGCCTGCCGGAAGTCAGCCCCTACCTATTGCCCAATACCGGCCAGGATTTCCTGGCCGGCATGTTGAAGGAACACATCCCCTTTGCCCGGCTACAGTCGCTGATTACCGCCCAGTCACCGGTGCTGATGATCGGTGCCGTAGAAGTGCTCTCAGGGGATTTCACTGTCTTCCACTCTCACCCGCGGAAAGGCGAACCGCCGATTTCAGTCGGGGCACTGCTGGCCTCTGCCGCCATACCGGAGATGTTCCGCGCCGTGCACATCGGCGAGGGCGTCTATTGGGACGGCCTGTTTTCACAGAACCCGCCCATCCGCGGCTTCCTGTCCGGCAAGGAAAGCCGGGATGCCAAGCCGGACGAAATCTGGGTCATTCAGATCAATCCGGATCGTCGCGCCAGCGAACCGAAGACTTCGGATGACATCGACGACCGCCGCAACGAATTGGCGGGCAACCTGTCCATGAAACAGGAATTGTTCTTCGTCACCCAGATCAACGACTGGCTCCACAAGAAATGGCTGAGCGCGGCCCACCTCAAGCATGTCGATGTCCGTTTCATTCCTTTGGAACTCGAACTCGACTACGCTTCGAAACTCGACCGTAGCCCGGCCTTCATCCAGAAGCTATTGGCGGACGGCCGCCGTAAGGGCAAAGATTTTCTCGATCAACTGAGCAGGGAGACCGCATGATGTTTTTCCTCCGCCGCAAAACCCTGGCCACCATTGCCGCCACAGCCGCGTTGTCGGCTGCCCTGCCGGCCGTCGCCGAAGAAATCGACTGCGTCACCACGACCTGGAAGCTGCTTGGCGCCAATCACCGCATCTGCGTCTATGCCTACGACGATCCCAAGATTCCCGGCGTGACCTGCCATGTCAGCCAAGCGCGGACCGGGGGCGTGAAGGGCAGTCTCGGGCTGGCCGAAGACCCGTCGCAGTTTTCCATCGCCTGCCGCCAGGTCGGCCCCATCGTATTGCCGGCCAAAATGCCGGATGACGAAGTGGTGTTCAGCGAAGACACCTCGCTGTTCTTCAAGGAAACCAAGATCCACCGCTTCCTCGACCAGAAACGCAACGTCCTGATCTATCTGGCGATCAGCCGCCGGGTCATCGAGGGCGCCCCGGCCAATGCCATTTCGACGGTACCCATCCAGCCGTGGGGCAAGCAGTGAGCGAACGCAGTACGATTGCCGAGGTCGCGCCCTATGTCACCAAGGATGGTTCGGAAATCCGCGAACTGCTGCACCCGCAACACCATGCCGTGCGCAACCAGAGCCTGGCCGAGGCCCGGGTGCCGCCCGGCACGGCCACCCTGCTGCACCGCCATGTCGTAACCGAGGAGATCTACCACGTCACGCAAGGCAGCGGCCTGATGACGCTGGGCGATCAAGTCTTCCCGATCGCCGCCGGCGACAGCATCCTGATTCGGCCCACGGTGCCGCATCGGGTAGAAAATACCGGCACTGCCCCGCTGCATATCCTGTGTTGCTGCGCGCCGGCCTACAGCCACGCCGACACCGAATTGCTCTAGCCCTGCCTGCCGCCGGCAGAACGAGACGTCGAACTACCGTCCCGATACAAACCTTTGGCCATAAGCTTCGCTTAATATTTCCCGACTAACATGGTCGGGAAATATTCCATGTCACCAAAGGACGCGCGATGAAACCCGGATCTCTTGCTCTGCTGCTCACTGTTGCCCTAGCGGCCGCCTCCCCCCTCCTCGCTGCCGACCATCATCACCACGGCCACGCCGCCCAGGAGTCGAGCCCTCTGCAACTCAACGCCGGCAAGAAATGGGCAACCGACGAGGCCCTACGCCAGGGAATGAACAGCATCAACCAGGCGATGGCCAAGGCGCAACCGCAAATCCGCCAAAACAGCTTCAGCGATGATCAATATCGCGAGTTGGCTGCCACGATCGGCAAGAACGTCGGCGACATCGTGGAAAACTGCAAGTTGGAGCCCAAGGCGGATGCCATGCTGCATCTCGTCATTGCCGATCTGCAGGCCGGCGCCGAGATGATGGCCGGCAAAACCCAGGGGGCGCGTCATGAGGGCGCTGATAAGGTGTTCAAATCCCTGAAGGCTTATGGACAATATTTCCAGCATCCGGGCTGGAAGGTGGCCAAAACCTGACCTGGCTCGCCCACTAACGGACGTCGGGCAACAAAAAGGCCGTTCGAGCGAACGGCCTTTTTCGTGGTGCTTGCCGGGCGATCAATTCAACTTTTCAGGGCTGCCGCAGCACTGTTTGAATTTCTTGCCGCTGCCGCAAGGGCACGGGTCGTTGCGGCCGACCTTGTCCTCGTTGCGCTGCACGGTGCTGCCGCCGGCGCGCTTGTTGCGCCAGAAGTTGTACAGGGTCTGCACGATGACCGGCAGGTTTTCCTGGATATCGGCCACCAGACGCGCTTCTTCAGCCGGCGTAAACCAGCGTTCGCCGGTCTTTTCGGCGTCTTCCTTGAGCATGCCGTTGAGCAGGAACATCGGTTCGAGCAGTTCCGACAGGTCGTCGGCGTGCTTGCCGGCCAACTCGTACCAATCGCCGGCCAGGCCGGCGCCGAACACGTAGGAATCGGCCCAGGCTTCGAAATCGTATTCCTCGCAGCTTTCATCGATCGGGTAGAGAATGGGCGAGATCGTTTCATCGGCGAGCAGCGCAGCGGCGATGTCGTTATTCAGGCGCATCAGCAGTTCGACGGTTTCGCCGACCGCCGGATCGTCCGCCTCCATGCCCTCGCCCAGCACTTCGGGTAGCCAGACGTTGGGCTGAATCGGCTCCGGGGCGCTGACCACAGCACAGATAACCGCCTGCGCTTCGTCCAGGCGCATGGCATCGCCCTTGAAAACTTCGTGTTCGAGCAATTCTTCGAGCCGGTCGAGATCGGCATCGGTCAAAGGGTTGGTGTTCATTTGCATTTATCCTCGTCAATCAGTGAATTTTAGCCCAGTTTGGAAGTCTCACTTGCCACCCTATCGGGAAAACAGCATGCCGAAAATCGAAAAAACCGACGCCGAATGGCGCCAGCAACTGGACGAAACGCAATTCCACGTCACCCGCCAGAAAGGCACGGAACGCGCCTTCACCGGCAAGTATTGGGATTGCCACGAGAGCGGCACCTATCACTGCGTTTGTTGCGGTGCGCCGCTATTTCGTTCCGAAACAAAATTCGATTCGGGCTGCGGCTGGCCGAGTTTCCATACCCCAAATGATGAGCAGTTGATCGACGAACACGCCGATCGCAGCTTCGGCATGATCCGTACCGAAGTGACCTGCCACGACTGCGGTGCCCATCTCGGTCACGTTTTCCCCGACGGCCCGGCGCCGACCGGCCTGCGCTACTGCATCAACTCGGCTTCGCTCGACCTGGAGCCGGACGCAGGCTGATCGCCACCGCCCCGGCGCGACTGCATGAAACGGCCCGGCGGCACGCCGAAGGCCCGCTTGAACATGGCCGAGAAGGCCGCCTGGCTGGCATAGCCGAGTTCGGCCGCCACTTCGCCGAGCGGGCGGCCGCGACCGATCATGTCCAGCGCGCCGGCCAGCCGCAGTTGCTGGCGCCAGGCGCCGAAACTCATTTGCAACTCATCGCGGAACAGGCGGGCCAGCGTGCGCTCGCTGGCGCCGACACGGACCGCCCATTCGCCCAACGCCAGCGGCGACGCCGGGTTCTCCATCAGGGCATGGCACAGCGCCTGCAAGCGGCGATCCCGCGGCAGCGGCAGGCCGAGCGACAGGGTCGGCGCGCGTCGCATTTCGGCCAGCAGCAGGCGGATCATCAGGTCGCGTCGTTCGGCGTCGAGAGGCACTTCGCGCCCGACCCGGCTGAGCGCCTCGATCAGGCTGCGCATCAGGTCGGAAACTTCGATTACCGTGCATGCCGCCAGCGGCAAGGGAGCGACTTCCCGTGCCACATAGACAGTGCGCAACTCGACCTGGCCGAGCATCAGAACCTCGTGCTCGATACCCGGCGGAATCCATACCGCCCGGAAGGCCGGCGTCAGCCAACTCATGCCGGCGGCCGAGACGCGGATGGCGCCACGCAGCGGATAGGCTAGTTGCGCCCAGTCATGGCTGTGGAGGGGCACATGCACGTCGGGCGGCGGCTGGCGCAGATTGACCGTCAGCGGCTCGGCGAGGGTCGGCGCCCGGCGCGGGACCGGGTCGTAAGGCAGGGATGTCGGCATCGCGATAATTTTTGTCCGTTTATTGCAATACGGTCAAGGCGGTTTTTCCTACACTGCGCTTTCCCCATCGAGCGCCACCCGCCATGACCACCGCGACCCTGCCCCCCGTCACCCGGAACGATATCGAAACCATCAGCCTGATCGGCTTCGTGCATGGCGTTTCGCACTTCTTCCACCTGCTGCTGCCGCCGCTCTTTCCGTGGCTGATGCCGGAATTTGGGCTGAGCTTCACCGGCATCGGCGTGACGATGACCGTCTTTTTCATTGTCTCGGGCATCGGGCAGGCCATGGCCGGCTTCCTCGTCGACCGCTTCGGCGCGGCCCGCGTGCTCGGCGGCGGCATCAGCTGTTTCGCGCTGGCCGGCCTCGTTCTCCATTTCGCTAACGGCTTCCCCATGCTGGTCATCGCCGCGGCGCTGGCCGGCCTGGGCAACAGCGTCTTCCATCCGGCCGACTTCACCGTCCTCAACCGCCATGTCTCGCAACCCCGGCTCGGCCATGCCTTTTCGGTGCATGGACTGTCCGGCAATCTGGGCTGGGCGGCGGCGCCGATTTTCATGACCGGCATCGCCAGCACGGCCGGTTGGCGAACGGCGGCCCTTGCTGCCAGTCTCGTCGCCCTGCTTTCCATTGCCCTGCTCTTCTGGCGCCGCGAGGCGATCACCGACACGGCGGAACACCACGCCGACAAGGCCAGTGAAGACGCCGGCCCGACCTTCGCCTTCCTGACTTCGCGGGCAGTGTGGCTGTGCTTCCTGTTCTTCCTGCTGATCACCGCCGCCTTCGGCACCATCCAGAATTTCGCCAGCCCCATCCTGCAGGCCATGTACGGCCTGTCGCTGACCACCGCCGCCTTCGCGCTATCCACCTATCTGGTCGGCAGTGCCTGCGGCATCGTGCTCGGCGGCTTCCTTGCCCAGAAAGGCGAGCACGACATGCTGATCGCCGGCGCTCTCGGCCTGGCCGCCCTGCTCGCCGTGCTGCTGGCCAGCGCCGTGCTGCCGGCCGCGCTGATCCTGCCGCTGATGGCCGGCATCGGCTTCTGCACCGGCATCGCCGGCCCGTCGCGCGACCTGCTGGTACGCAAGGCGGCCACCGCCCGCTTCGGCAAGGCCGCTTACGGGCGGGTTTATGGATTCGTCTATTCGGGGCTCGACCTCGGGCTGGCCGTCGCCCCGCTGATTTTTGGCGGCCTGATGGACAGCCGGCGCTTTGGCGAAGTGCTGGTCGGCATCGCCATCCTGCAGACCCTGGCCATCTTCAGCGCACTGCGCGTCGGCAAGACCGTCTAGATGGTGCGGCCAAGCCGGCGCCGGATCAATCGTGCGCCGGGCGCTGGCGAAAATGGTCTTCGGCCATCCCGGCGGCGACCTCCCACAGGGCCGGGGCGCCACCTTCGATCGGCGGCCGGCAGCGGGCCTTGACCTGCTCGAGCGTCACCGCGCACTCGACCCAGGTGCCGCCTTCGGTCGCCGCGTTGTGCAGCATCGGCTGGAAGCGGTCGAGGGCCTTGGCGAATTTCGCGTCGTCGCTTTCGGCGGCCTCGAACTCGAACCACAGTTCGCGGAATTCGGCGGCCTGCGCCTCCGGCAACAGGCCGAACAGGCGCTCGGCGGCCAGCCGTTCGCGCTCGGCCTGCCCGGCATGCGTCGCCGGCACGTGGAAAGGCACATCGCCCGCATCAATTTCAACGATGTCGTGGATCAACAGCATTTTGACGACGCGCAACACGTCGACCGACCCGGCGGCGTGCTCGGCGAGCACCAGCGCGTACATCGCCAGATGCCACGAATGCTCGGCGCTGTTTTCACGGCGCGAGCGGTCGATCAAGGGCGACAGACGCACGACGCTCTTGAGCCGATCGATTTCCCTGAGGAAAGCCAGTTGCCGTTCCAGGTCGGGTGGAATCACGTTGCTTGTCATCCAGATTGATGGAGGGAGCGAGTCTAGCAGAGCGCCGGCGCTTCCCCAGAATCGCCGGCGGCCAGGAGCCAGCTAAGGCCGGGCGCCGGTCAGCAACTTCTGCCGCACCCGGTTGATCAGCCCGCCGGCCTGCAGGCTGGTCAGTTCCTCGGCAGTGATGTCCTGGCGGAGCAGGAAGCGGCCCTGCGTGCTCAGATCGTCGAGGCAGACCGCCTGGCCGGAAGCCAACTGCTTCAGCGGCGCGTCGATGTGAAGAACATCGCCGGGCGCGATGGCGGCAGCGTCCTCATCCCGGGCGAAAAGCAGCGGGATGATGCCGAAATTGATCAGATTCCGGCGATGGATGCGGGCGAAGCTCTTGGCGATGACGCAGCGCACGCCGAGGAAGGCGGGCGCCATGGCGGCATGCTCGCGGCTCGATCCCTGGCCGTAATTGCTGCCGCCGATGACGAAGCCGACGCCTGGCCGGTTGGCGATGGCGCGCTCGTAGAAGTCAGGATCGATGCGCTGGAAGGCATGCTTGCTGATTTCCGGGATATTGCTGCGCAGCGGCAGCACGGCGACACCGGCCGGCAGGATTTCGTCGGTAGAGACGTTATCCCCCATCTTGAGCAGCACCGGCCCTTCCAGGTGCTCGCCGGGTATCGGGAACTCGGGTAGCGGCTTGATGTTGGGGCCGCGCACCAGTTCGACCGCCTCGCCGCCCTGCGTCGGAGCTTGCAGCAGGTTGCGGTTGATGATGATCCGCACCGGCTCCTCGTAACGCGGCACGGGGATGTCGAGGTCGCGCGGATCGGTGATTTCGCCGGTCAGGGCGCTGGCGGTGGCGGTTTCCGGACTGCACAGGTAGACCTGATCCGGCTCGGTGCCCGAACGCCCGGGAAAGTTGCGGGGAACGGTACGCAGGCTGATGCGCCCGGTGGCCGGCGCCTGTCCCATGCCAATGCAGCCGTTGCAGCCGGTCTGGTGCAGACGGGCGCCTGCCTCGACGAGCCGCATCAGCGCACCGGAGGCGATCAGGTTTTCCAGCGTCTGCCGCGACGTGGGATTGACCTCGAAGGAGACGCCCGGCGCGATGCGGCGCCCGGCTAGCATGCGGGCCGGCACTTCGAAATCGCGCAGCCCCGGGTTGGCCGACGAGCCGATGTAGGCCTGATAGAGCGGCCGGCCGGCCACCTGGCGTACCGGGACGACCTTGTCCGGGCTGCTCGGCAAGGCGATGAGGGGTTCCAGGGTCGACAGGTCAATGGCGTCGACTTCGTCGTAGCCGGCGTCGGGCTCGGCGGTGAGCGGAACGAAGTCGGCTGCCCGCCCCTGCTGGGCGAGGAAATGCTGGACCGCCGCATCGGCCGGGAAGACCGAGGCGGTCGCCCCGAGTTCCTGGCCCATGTTGGCGATGACGTGGCGGTCCATGGCCGACAAGCCGGCCAGGCCGGGGCCGTGGTATTCGATGATGCGGCCGACACCGCCCTTGACCGAATGGCGGCGCAGCATTTCGAGAATGACGTCCTTGGCGCTGACCCAGGGCGGCAGGACACCGCTCAGACGGACACCCATGATCGCCGGCATGGTCAAGGCGAAGGGTTCGCCGGCCATGGCCAGGGCCACCTGCAGACCGCCGGCGCCGATGGCGAGCATGCCGAGCGAACCGGCGGCGCAGGTATGGCTGTCCGCCCCGAGCAGGGTTTTGCCCGGGATGCCGAAGGCTTCCATGTGCACCGGATGGCTGACGCCGTTGCCGGCCGGGCTGTACCAGACGCCGAAGCGGCGGCAGGCGCTTTGCAGGAACAGGTGATCGTCGGGATTGCGAAAATCGGCCTCGATCAGGTTGTGGTCCACGTATTGCGCCGACAACTGGGTTTTGACGCGGGTGATGCCCAGCGCCTCGCATTCCAGCATGACTACCGTGCCCGTGGCGTCCTGCGCCAGGGTCTGGTCGATGGCCAGTTCGATCGGCTCGCCGGCCACCATCCGGCCGCTTACCAGATGGCTTTCGATCAGTTTCCGGGCGAGATTTCTTGCCATGTCCAACCTCTCTGCATTGACTGCACTCGCCACGCGACAGGCCGGGGCGACGCCTGGGCATCATTCAGCAAGCCGCATTCCCAGGCAGACCGGGCGTCGGTACGGCGCGCCGACGGGCAATCGCGGGAAGGTATCGCGCCCGCCCGGAAAAACTTACCGGGTCGTGTAGCTTTGTCGCCGCCGAGCGCGGCGGGGGCCAATCCGTCCTCGCTGTATCATGGGCATGCCGTTTGCCGCTAGCCGCATGGCACGATGCGGAGTTTTCGGGATGAAACAAGAGCTGGGCAATCGGCGTAGCGGCAGCAAGGGTGCGGAATCTCTGATGGCGCTGCTGCCCACCCTGACCGTGCCGGCGGGCTTGGCCCTGGTCGAAATATTGAGCCGCCAGCGCTTGCTCTTCGCCTGCCTCGCCCAGGGCTCGGGCAAGAACCTGGTCCTTTTCGGGCTGGCCATTGCCATCATCGCCATCCTCGCTGTGCAGCAGCGGGCGGGGCTGTGGCTGATCAAGCGCTATCCACGGTGAGGTGAGCTTGGCGACCGATATGCCCAGAAATCATGTTTGACCTCGCCGAAGAATGGGCCCGCCATGGGGTCGAATGGCTTCGCCTGTTGGTCGAGGGACTGGGCGCGACGGTCATTTTCATCGGCCTGCTCGTGGCGCTACGCGGGCTGGCCGCCCACTGGCTGGAAAAACGGCGGGACGACTTCAACCCGGTGCGCTTGGCCTTCGCCCGTTATCTGGCCATGGCCCTCGAATTCCAACTAGCCGCCGACATCCTGTCCACGGCGGTTTCGCCTTCCTGGGACCAACTCGGGAAACTGGCCGTGGTGGCGGTGATCCGCACGGCGCTGAACTTCTTCCTGACCCGGGAAATCCGGGACGAACGCGATCAGCCCCAGAGAAAGAGTTGAAGCACCGCTTCCCATCCGCCGAGCCGGTTCAGGTATGCAAGACGACCTTGCGACAGTTGTCCCGCTTCTCGGCAAAAAGCCGATAGCCTTCGGCCGCCTCGGCGAGCGGCAGACGGTGCGTGATGATTTCCTCGGGTTGCAGGCGCCCGGCCGCGACGTGTTCGAGCAGTTCAGGCAGCAGCGCCTGCACATGCGTCTGGCCCGCCTTGATGGTGATGCCCTTCTCGAAGATGTCGCCGAACAGAAAGCCATGGATGAAGCCCGCATAGACCCCGGGCACGCTGAGAGAGCCGCCGCGACGGACGGCGGCGATAGCTTGCCGCAGCGCATAGCCGCTGCTGCCCTCCAGTTTGAGGGTGGCGAGGACGGTTTCCGTCGGGCTGCCCTTGGCCTCGAAGCCGATGGCGTCGATCGCGGCATCGACGCCGCGGTTGTCGGTGTTGGAGACGATGTAGGCGGCGGGGTCGTCGACCCTGTCGAAGTTGATGGGCACCGCGCCGTAGCGTTCCTCGGCGAAGGCCAGCCGGTAATCGTGGTGATCGACCATGAAAATTGTCTCGGCACCGAGCAGGCGCGCGCATGCGGCGGACATCATGCCGACCGGCCCGGCACCGAAGATGGCGACGCTGGAACCCGGACGAATGCCGGCGTTGCGTGCAGCCTGAAAACCGGTCGGCAGGATATCGGTCAGGAACAGGGCCCGTTCGTCGGCGATGCCGTCCGGCACGCGTAGCGGCCCGACATTGGCCTTGGGCACACGGACGTATTCCGCCTGTCCGCCGGGTACGCCGCCATAGAGATGGCTGTAGCCGAACATCGCCGCACCGGGCCGCAGGTCCTTCTTGTTGAGCAGGGCTCCGCGGTCCGGATTGGTCGTTTCGCACGCCGCATGGAGCTGCTCGCGGCAGAAGAAGCAATCGCCGCAGGCAATGACGAAGGGCACGACCACCCGGTCGCCGCGCGCCACCCGCGTGACGGCCGTACCGGTCTCTTCGACGATGCCCATGAATTCGTGGCCCAGGATGTCGCCGCTTTTCACCTGCGGGATCTTGCCGCGGTACAAGTGCAGGTCGGAACCGCAAATCGCGGTGGAAGTCACGCGCAGAACAATATCGTCGTCGGCCTGCAAAACGGGATCGGGCACATTATCGACCCGTACGTCCCGGCTGCCGTGGTAAGTCAGAGCTTTCATCGCCATCTCCACAGAGGAATTTCCTGGCAGAGGAGCAAATGGCGTACCCCGCCCGTGCACATCGGGCCGGAAATCGGCGGAATGGCGAAACCGGGATGCAGTTAGCTGCCGGGCACGCCAACCCAACGACAGCTGGCTGCTATTAACTTTCCGTATTCCTGCACCAGCCTGTCCAGGAATTCGCACAGTCCCCGGTTCATGTCGCCAAAGTCGTGCCGGCGCAGAACCGCCGGCTGTTGAACAAAGCGATGGCCAGCCAGGGACGGCAACTCCTGCTCGGCAGCCTCATTATTGCGTTACAGGCCCCGCGCCCAGGCCGGCCGCAGGTGGGCCGCTTCGGGGGCGGCGATGGCCTGGCGCACCTGTTGCAGCAGGCGTTCCTTGTCTGCGCCGAGCGTGCCCTTGAGGACCAGCCAGTTCGAGGCGTGATCGCTGCGAAAGACCGTGCGCTTCAAGTCCAGGCCAGACAGAAAGCGTTCCATCTCGACGAACAGTTCATGCTGGTCGAGCGGTTCCCAGTCCGGAAAGCCAGCGCGCAGGCGTTGTTCGCCCTGCGGAAAGCTGACCACCAGCGTCGCCAGGTATTCCGGCTGGGTCGCATTGGCCAAACGTGCCGAATTTTCGGCGTGCTGGGCCGACAGCACCTTGCCGCCCAGGCCGTTGAGGATCATCACCGAGCGGGTGATGCCGGCGTTGCCCAGCTTGTCCAGCGCTTCGCAGGTGGTATCGAAGGTTTCGCCCTTGTGAACCGCGGCGAGCACCTGATCGTCGCCCGATTCGGCGCCGACATAGACCATTTTGAGCCCGGCGGCGGCCAGTTCGTCGATTTCCTGCTGGCTTTTCTTGCGCAGGTTGCGCGGCAGGCAGTACGAGGAAATCCGCCGCACGGCCGGCATGTGGGTACGGATCGCTTCGAGGATGGTCAGCAGGCGCCGGGTGGGCAGAACCAGCGCATCGCCGTCGGCGAGAAACACTCGGCGAATCTGGTCGCCGTAGCGTTGCCCGGTGAGGCGGATGCTTTCCAGAACTTCATCCTCGTCGCGCGCCTTGAATTTCTTCTGCGGCGCGGTGTACATCTCGCAGAAGGTGCACTGGTTCCACGAACAACCGTCGGTGACCGGCAGGATCAGCGATTCCGCCTCGCTGGGCGGGCGGAAGACCGGCTCGACGTAGCGGATGGGAATCACGCGCGCTGGGCCTTGGCGACGAAGGCCGGCGGCACGGCGGCAGCCTTGCGGGCCGTGTAGTCGAAGAAGATGATGCCGTGCTTGCCGCGCGCCACTTCGCGGCCGCTGGCCTTGTCGCTCAGGCGCCAGACCAGATCGCAGCCGTACTTGTTGAAATCGTCGGCGGTCATGTCGGCGATCAGCGTTTCGCCGTGGAAGGCTTCCGAGCGGTATTGCGCCGCCACGTCGGCGACGACGATGCCGACGCCTTCGACATCCAGTTCCGAATAGCCCAGGGAACGAAAATAACGGACGCGCGCCTCGGAGATCAGCGAAATGAGCTGGGCATTGTCGAGATGATGGCCGTAGTTGATGTGGCCGATATAGATGGGGATTTCGGTCGAGAAGGTGAAGGATTCGGGCAGGTCGATCTTGATGCGAGGCATGGTTCAAACGCAGGAGTAGAGAAAGGCAGGATTCTATGGCGTGCGGCGTAGAATCGGGAAATCAACGGAGAACGCCATGAAACAGATAGACCACGCCCGCCTCGACCAGGTTGTCCTCGATGCCCGCAAGGCTGCCGACGCGCGCGCCGAGGGCTACCGGGAAAAGGCGCTCAAGCTCTACCCGTGGATCTGCGGTCGTTGCGCCCGGGAATTCACCCACGCCAACCTGCGCGAACTGACTGTCCATCACCGCGACCACAACCACGACAACAATCCGTCCGACGGCAGCAACTGGGAACTGTTGTGCCTCTACTGCCACGACAACGAGCACCAGAAGCAGATCGAGGCCGACCGCGGCCATACCGATGCCCGCACCGGCCGGGGCGGTGGCGCAACGCACAACCCGTTTGCCACGCTGCAATCGCTGCTCAAGGACAAAAAATAAGCACGCCATGGCCGACCAGCACCGCCTGACCGTCGTCACCAAGGGCCGCGGTTCCATCGACATCACCGACGAGGTCGCACGCCTGGTCCGCAATGCGCCCGCCGGCAGCGGCATCGCCCACGTCTTCGTGCGCCACACCAGCTGCGGCCTGGCAATTACCGAGAATGCCGATGCCGACGTACGCCGCGATCTGGAAACCCTGATGCAGCGCTGGGCGCCGGACGGCGACCCGGCCTATCGCCACGATATGGAAGGCGACGACGACATGGCCGCCCATGCACGCTCCCTGCTCACCGGCGTGTCGATCAGCGTACCGTTCGCCGAGGGCCGGCTGCTGCTCGGCACCTGGCAGGGCATCTACCTGTTCGAGCACCGCACGCAAGGGCAGCAGCGCGAGATCGTGGTGACCCTGCTCGGCTAACGGTCAGCTACTACCCTGCCGCCCCAACGGTTCGGGCCGGTAGTTCGACTTGCAGCAGCGCCCCGCCCAGCTTTTCCGAGGTGCCGATATGCAGTTCGCCATGATGCTGGCGGGCGATTTCGCGCACGATAGCCAGGCCGAGGCCACAACCATCGCCGATCTGGCCGGCCGGCCGATAGAAGCGCTCGCCAACGCGCTGCCGTTCGTTTTCCGGGATACCCGGCCCGCTGTCCTCAACCCCCAGCCAGGCCTTGCCGTCCGCCGACCGGCAATGCACGGTGACGATGCCGCCAACCGGCGTATGGCGCAGCGCGTTGTCGAGCAGATTGGCCAGCAGTTCCTGGAGCAGGACTTCGTTGCCGACGACCAGCGCCGGGCTCAGCTCGAAACCGAGGTCGATATCCTTGCCGATCGCTTTCGGCAGCCAGCTTTCGGCCACGTTGCGGACCAGATCGACCAGCGACACCACCGTGGAAGTCTGCGCCAGGCTGGGCTCGGCGCGGGCCAAGGCGAGCAACTGTTCTACCAGGTGCCCGAGCCGCCCGGCAGCGGCATGGATGCCGCGCAAGGCGCCATTTTCGGAGCGCCCGGCCTCGTGCTGGGCCGCCTCGACTTGGGCAAGCAGCGCGGCAATCGGCGTGCGCAGTTGGTGCGCCGCGTCGGAAACGAAATTACGCTGGCTGGACAAAGCCTGCTCCAGACGGCGCAACAGGCCGTTGATTTCGGTGACCACCGGCTGCATTTCCTCCGGCACGTCGGCGGTAACCGGCCGCAGGTCGGCCTGTGAACGGTCGGCCAGTTCACCCCGCAGGTAGTCGAGCGGCCGCAAGCCGGAACGGACGCCGAACCAGATTACGCTTCCCGCCACGACGACCAGTAGAATCTCCGGGAGCATCATGCCGAGCAGGATGTCGCGCACCAGTTCCTGCCGCTTGACCAGCGTCTCGCCGGCTATGACCGTCACGCTCTGCTCGCCCAGGCGACGTTGATAGGCAGCGAGGCGAACCGGCACGTTGTCGAGCACCCCGTCGTAATACCAGCGCCCTTCGTCCCCGAGCTGAAGCCAGGTCTCGTATTGCGGGGTCGGCAATTCGGGATTGCCGTCGAGCAATTCGCCGCCGGTACTGTGCACGGCGTAAAAGATGCGGTCGAACTTGTCGGTCAGCAAAACGGCCCTCGCCTGCTGCGACAGCGGCAGCTGCAGCTTGCCGTCGACCACCCGCAACTGCTCGGCGATGGTGAAGGCGGTATCGAGCAGACCGCGGTCGTAAGCCTTGGTCGCCGCGCGCAGGGCTACCACGTAAGCGGCCAGCGCACCCAGCAGCAGCAATGCCAACATCGCCGGCAACAGCCGGTTTATCAGCATCAAGCGCAGGCTGGTGGTATTAGGCGCCGGCATCGTCCGGCTTTTCGAGGTAGTAGCCCAGGCCGCGCACAGTGCGGATAGTGATCCCAGCCACCTCGATCTTGCTGCGCAAGCGCGACATCAGCTTTTCGATGGCATTGGGCGAAATATCGTCCTGCCAGCTGTACAGCGCCTGCATCAGCTGCTCCTTGCTGACGATGCGATTGACCCGCGTAGCGAGGAATTCCATCGCCGCCCATTCCCGGGCATTCAAATCGAGCGCCGTGTCGTCCAGCCAGGCCCGCTTGCCCACCGTATCGAGACGCAGGCGACCGAGCATGACATCGGGCACCGCCCCGCCGCCCTGGCCGCGCCGGATCAGGGCGCGAACCCGCGCTTCCAGCTCGTCGAGGCTGACCGGCTTGACGACGTAGTCGTCGGCGCCGAGATCGAGCAGGCGCACCCGCTCCTCGACCGCCAGGCGGGCCGACAGCACGAGCACCGGCGTCTGCTGGCGACGAGCCCGCAAGCGTTGCAGCACTTCGCTGCCGTCCAGCCCGGGCAGGCCGAGGTCGAGTATGGCCAGGTCGTAGCTTTCGTCGGCCAGCAAGCCGTCGGCCGTCCGCCCGTCGGCAGCCAGGTCCACGATATAGCCGGCATGGCGCAGGGTACGCGCCAGGCCATCGGCCAGCAGGGCATCATCTTCTATGAGCAGGATACGCATCGGTCGGTCAGAAATCGGTCAGGCAAGCTCCATACGATAGCACGCCGACTTTTGGTTTGACTCGATGCGACGCCACCTGATTCTCCTGTTATCCCTGCCTGGCCTGGCTTTCGCAGGAACAGGCGCCTCATTGACGCTGCACGAAGCCGAAGCGCTGTGGCGCGAGCACAGCCGTGAACTCAAACTGGCCGAAACCGCTGTTGCCGGAGCCAGTGCCGACGTCCGCACCGCCGGCCAGCGGCCGAATCCCGACCTGACCATCAATGCCCTGTCGATCAGCCCGCAATCCGGCTTTGGCGGCGGATCGCTCAAAGAAAAGAAGATGGACACCCAGTTCCGCCTCGACCAGCTGGTCGAACGCGGCGGCAAGCGCGACCTGCGCATCAAGGGCGCCGAAGCCCGCGTCGATGCAGCCAAATTCGACCGCGACGACACGGCCCGCCAGCAACTGGGCGACCTGCGCCAAGCCTATTACAACCTCCGCCTGGCCCAGGAAAAGCTGGCGCTGGCCCGCGAATCGGCGGCGCTCTACGAAAAGAGCACCACCGCCGGCCGCCTGCGCCTGAAAGCCGGCGATCTGGCGCCGGTCGACGTGTCCCGCCTGCAGATCGACCAGGCGCGCGCCGAAGCCGATGCCCGCCAGGCCCAGGCCGATCTCGCGGTGGCGCAGCAGATGCTGGCCTACCTGATCGGCCGCGATAACGAAGCCGAGCAGCTCGTCGCCGCCGACAACTGGCCGCAACTGGAAGCGATTGCCCTCAACGCCGCCCCGCTCGACCAGCGCCCCGACCTCGCCGCCGCCCAGAAACGCATGGCCGCCGCCGAAGCCGACCGCGACCTGGCCCGCGCCAAGCGCAACCGCGATGTCACGGTCGGCGTGCAATACGAACGCAACCTGCAGAATGCGCCGACCAACAGCTACGGCATCGGCGTCAGTGTGCCGCTCTTCGTCTGGCACGAATACGAAGGCGAAATCGGCCGCGCCGAAGCCGACTACAACGCGTCCCGCCTGCAATACGACCAACAGCAGGCGTTGGCCATCGGCCAGGTCGCCCAGGCGCGCAACGCCCTGCTCGCCTCGCGCGATCGCATGCAGCGCCTCGAAGGTGGCCTGCTGGCCGACGCCGAGCGTGTCGCCAAGGCGGCCGAACTCGCCTACGGCAAGGGCGCCATGGGCCTGATGGACTTGCTCGACGCCCGCCGCACCCTGCGCCAGATCCAGATCGAAGCCGCCAGCGCGCGAGCCGATTACGCCAAAGCATTGTCCGACTGGCAGGTCCAGGCGGAATTCCGGAAAAACCCATGAAGCTGAACCCTCTTCTGCTCACCCTGTTGCTGGCGCTGGCTGGCTGTTCCGCCGAACCCGAGCCGCCCAAGGCCGCCGCCATCAAGGTTGACGGCAACGTCGCCGTCCTCGCCGAGCCGGACAAGGCGACCTTCCTGAAGCTCGCCACCGTCGAAAAGGACAAGGGCGGCACGCTGCGCCTGCCCGGCCGCCTGGTGTGGAACGAGGAAAAGACGGTGCGCGTCTTCCCGCAGGTCGGCGGCCGCGTGCAAAGCATCGCCGTCGATGTCGGCGCCCCGGTCAAAATCGGCCAGTCCCTGGCCGTGCTGAGCTCCCCCGACTACGGCCAGGCTTTGGCCGATGCCCGCAAGGCGCGCGCCGATGCACAGGTCGCTACACAGGCTCTGGAGCGCCACCGCGTGCTGCGCGAAGCCGGCGTGGTTGCCGAAAAGGACTGGCAACAGGCCGAAGCCGCCGCTATCGCCGCAAAGGCCGAAGCCGAACGGGCCAGCCGCCGCGTTGCCGGCCTGGGTGGCGAAGGCGACGGCACCTATGCCCTGCGCAGCCCGCTAGCCGGCGTCGTGGTCGAGCGCAATCTCAATCCGGGCCAGGAATTCCGCCCCGATCAGTCCGGCTCACCACTCTTCGTCGTCACCGATCCGGCCAGCCTGTGGATCCAGGTCGATGCCGGCGAAGCCGACCTGGCCAAGCTGAAGAAAGGCGAGCCGCTGCTGATCGAATCGAAGCAGTACCCGGGCGAACGCTTCAAGGGTGTCATTCGCAACGTCGCCGATTTCGTCGATCCCAGCACGCGGACCATCAAGGTTCGCGGCGAAGTGCCGAATACTGACCGCCGCCTGAAGGGCGAAATGTTCGTCAATGCCCTGGTCGAACTGGAGCCGACCGCGGCATTGCGCGTCCCGGCCGCCGCCGTCTTCCTGTACGGCAAGCAGCGCTACGTCTTTGTCGAGGAGGCACAGGGCCGTTATCGCCGCCAGGCGGTCGAGGCCGGCGCCGAGCGCGACGGCCTGATCGACCTCACTGCCGGCGTCAAGGAAGGCGACAAGGTGGTCGTCGAAGGCAGCCTGCACCTGCTCAAGTATTTCAAGCCCGAAGCCAAACCGGATACCGCTGAAAAACAGGCGGCCAAATGATCAAGCGCATCGTTCATTTCGCGCTCAATCAGCCGCTGTTCATCATTCTCGGGCTGGTGCTGTTCATCGGCATTGGCACCGCCTCCTTCCGTTCCCTGCCGATCGAGGCCTTCCCGGATGTGACCGACACCCAGGTCACCGTCATCTCGCTCTACCCCGGCCGCGCCCCGGAAGAAGTCGAGAAGCAGGTCACCATTCCGCTCGAAATCGCCCTTTCCGGCGTGCCGAACTCCATCCGCATGTTCTCGCACACGCAGTTCGGCCTGTCCTTCATCGTCGTCACCTTCGACGAAAAGCCCAGCCTGTTCATGGCCCGGCAACTGGTCCAGGAACGCCTGCGCGGTCTCGACCTGCCGCCCGGCGTCGAACCGGAACTGGCACCGCCGGCCACCGCCACCGGCGAAATCTTCCGTTACCGCCTGGACGCTCCCGGCCTGAAGCCCAGCGAGATCCGCGCCATCCAGGACTGGACGGTGGTCCGCCAGATCAAGCAGGTTTCCGGCATCGCCGACGTGGTGTCGCTCGGCGGGCCGATCCGCCAGTACGAGGTGCGCCCCAACCTGCCCAAGCTGCGCGATTACAAGATCACCCTCGGCCAGCTGTTCAACGCCCTGCAGCGGGCCAACGCCAACGCCGGCGGGGGCTCCGTCGCCCAGGGCCGCCAGCAGTTCCTGATCCGCTCGCTCGGCCTCCTCCGGTCGTCGGCCGATATCGGCCAGGTGGTCGTCGCCGAGAACAACGGCACGCCCATCCTGGTCCGCGACATCGCCGAGGTGGTCGAATCGCGCGTACCGGAACAGGGCATCGTCGGCATCAGCGATGCCAACGGCGACCAGGACGACGTGGTGTCCGGCATCGTGCTGCTGCGCAAGGATGAAAACCCGTCCATGGTCCTCGACGCGCTGAAGGCCAAGGTCGATGCACTGAACAACGGCGGCCTGCCGCATGGCGTGCAGATCGTGCCCTTCTACGACCGCTCGTGGCTGATCAGCAAGACGCTGAAAACCGTCTTCATGAACCTGCTCGAAGGGGCCGTGCTGGTCACGCTGGTGCTCTACATGTTCCTCGCCGATCTGCGCGCCGCCGGCATCGTCGCCTCGATCATCCCGCTGGCCCTGCTCGGCACCTTCACCGGGCTGTCGCTGGTCGGCATCCCGGCCAACCTGCTGTCGCTGGGGGCGATGGACTTCGGCATCATCGTCGATGGCGCGGTGATCGTCATCGAGAACATTTTCCGGCGCCTCGGCGAAGCCAAGCGCGACGACGACCACCGGCCGCATACGCGGACAATCCAGGAGGCCGTGGTCGAAATCGGCCGGCCGACGGTGTTCTCGATGATCATCATCATCGTCGCCCACCTGCCCATCTTCACCATGCAGCGCCACGAAGGGAAAATCTTCGCGCCCATGGCCTACTCGGTGGTCGCCGCGCTGATCACTTCGCTGATCCTGTCGTTGACGCTGGTCCCCTTCCTGTCCAAGATCGCCTTCAGGAAGCATGTGCCGCACGAAGAAACCAAGCTGATGCACTGGTTCATGAACCGCTACGAACCAGCGCTCAAATGGGTGCTCGCCCACGCCAAGCGCGTGCTCGCCGTCGCCGTGGCGGCGCTGGCCATCACCGCCGCGCTGGTGCCGCAGCTGGGCACCGAGTTCCTGCCCGAACTGAACGAGGGCTCGATCTGGATCAACATCACGCTGCCGACCTCGGTGTCCATCGACGAGGCGAAAGGCGAACTGCGCAAGCTGCGCCGCATCATCGCCGACTTCCCCGAGGTCAACGCAGTGATTTCCAAGGGGGGCCGTCCGGAGGATGGCACCGACCCGAAAAACATCAACATGACTGAGATGCTGGTCGACTTGAAACCCGACAGCCAATGGCGCAAGGGCATGACCAAGGATCAACTGGTGCGCGAGATGGAGGACAAGCTGAACGACATGCCGGGCATCGAGCCGACCTTCAGCCAGCCGGTGCGCGACCAGATTCTCGAATCGATTTCGCAGATCGACGGCCAGATCGTCATCAAGCTGTTCGGCGACGATACCGCCACCTTGAAGCTGCACGCCAACCAGCTGCTCGACAAGATCGGCAACGTGCCGGGCGTCGTCCGCGCCTTCATCGACCGCGACGGCGACCTGCCGCAATACCGGCTGGAGATCGACCGCGCCGCCGCCGCCCGCTACGGCCTGAACGTCATGGACGTGCAGGATGTGGTCGAAACGGCGCTGGCCGGCAAGGCGGCGACCGAACTGTGGGAAGGCGACCGTCATTTCAGCGTCGTCGTCCGCCTGGCCGAGCCGTCGCGCCAGCTCGACAAGCTGAAGGAAGTGCTGGTACCGACGCCGAACGGCGCGCAGGTGCCGCTGTCCGCCCTGGTCGATTTCAAGATGGCGAGCGGCGCCATGAACATCGCCCGGGAATCCGGCCAGCGCGTCGTCGCCATCGGCGTCTTCATACGCGACCGCGACATGGGCAGCGTCGTCGCCGACATGCAGAACCACGCAAAGGACATCAAGCTGCCGGAAGGCTACTCGATCACCTGGTCCGGCGAGTTCGAGAACCAGGAACGCGCCATGAAGCGCCTGATGCTGGTCGTGCCGCTGTCCATCCTGATGATCTTCCTGCTGCTGTTCGATGCCTTCGAGTCGTTCAAGGACGCGCTGATCATCATCTGCAACATCCCCTTCGCGCTGATCGGCGGCATTTTCGCCCTGCTCATTTCGGGCATACCGCTGTCGGTGTCGGCCGCCATTGGCTTCATCGCGCTGTTCGGGCAGGCGGTGCTCAACGGCGTGGTGATGGTCAGCTACATCAACCAGTTGAAGCAGCAGAAGCTCGACGACTACCAGGCGGTCTTCCAGGGCGCCCTGTCGCGCCTGCGCACGGTGCTGATGACCGCCCTGCTCGCCATGCTCGGCCTGCTGCCGATGGCGCTGTCGCACGGTATCGGCTCGGAAACCCAGCGTCCGCTGGCGCTGGTCGTCATCGGCGGCCTGATCTCGGCCACGGTGCTGACGCTGTTCGTGCTGCCCGCCCTCTACTACTACGTCGCCACCCATCCGCGGCTGGCCCGCGCCCTGCACTGACCACCGCCATGCCGGCCAGCCTGCGTGTCCTGTCGATGCTCCTGCTGGCCGGCCTGGCCCGCCCCGGGCTGGCGCTGACCGACGACGACGTCACGGTTGCCTACAAGGACGGCAGCTATACCGCCAGCCTGCGCGTCCGCACCCCAGCCCCGCCGGCCATCGTCCTCGCCGTCCTCACCGACTTCGACCACATGGCGGAATTCATGCCGGGGCTGGAATCGAGCCGCATCGTCGCCAACCAGGGCAACAGCTATCAGGTCGCCCAGCGCGGCAAGGTCAAGTTCGGGCCGTTTTCGATGTCCTACGAAAGCATGCGGCAAATCGAGGTAGTAGACGGCCAGCGCATCCTGTCGCGTTCCCTGGCCGGATCGGCCCGCCGCATGCAGAGCGAAATGCGCATCCAGCCGCTGGAGCACGGCACCCGCATCGAATATCACATCGAAATCGAACCGGAAAGCTGGATTCCCAGCTCGCTGGGCACCAATTTTATGCAGCACGAACTGGCCGAGCAGTTCAACGCACTGACCAAGGAAATGTTTCGGCGCCACTAAGAACGCCGATGCTCAGCCTTTGACGCACACCACCTGTTTCAGGGTGTGCAGGACTTCCGTCAGGTCGCGCTGGTTGTCCATCACCGCGTCGATATCCTTGTAGGCGCCGGGTATCTCGTCGATGACGCCCTTGTCCTTGCGGCAGACGACGCCGGCGGTCTGCCGGCGCAGGTCGGCTTCGGTGAAGGAGCGTGCCGCCGCATTGCGGCTCATCCGGCGGCCGGCACCGTGGGCGCTCGAATCGAAGCTTTCGACATTGCCCTTGCCGCGCACCACGTAGCTGCGCGCACCCATGCTGCCCGGAATGATGCCCAGATCGCCGGCCCGCGCCCGGATCGCCCCCTTGCGGGTGACCCACACGTCGGCGCCGTAGTGATGCTCCCGCGCCACGTAGTTGTGGTGGCAATTGACCACCTCGCTGGTCACCGTGAAATCGGGCAGATGGCGTTTGAGGCCGGCCAGCACGAGGTCCATCATGCATTCCCGGTTGGCGTAGGCATACTCCTGCGCCCAATGCACAGCTGCGACGTAATCGTCGAAATGCGCGCTGCCTTCCCGAAAATAGGCCAGGTCGCGGTCCGGCAACTGCACCTGCAGGCGCTCCATGTCGGTACGGGCCAATTCGATGAAATAGCTGGCCAGCGCATTGCCGATACCGCGACTGCCGGAATGCAGCATGACCCACACCTGGTTCGCCTCGTCGAGACAGACCTCGATGAAATGGTTGCCGCCGCCCAGGGTGCCGAGCTGATTGACCCATTTCGAGAACTTGCCGAACCGCTTCAGCAATTGTGGATGGCTGTGCGTCATTGCCTTCAGGCGCGCCTCGAATGGCCTTGCCGCCATCGTCAGTGCCCGGTCGTCTTCATGCTGCGCCTTGCCCACCGGCACGTCGCGGCTGATCTGTTCGAACACTTTCTTCAGCGATTTTTCGTCCAGTTGCCCGGCCCCGATCGACAGCCGGCAAGCCACCATGCCGCAGCCGATATCGACGCCGACCGCCGCCGGCACGATGGCCTGGTGCGTGGCGATCACCGAACCAATAGTCGCCCCGATGCCGAGATGGACATCCGGCATCGCCGCCACGTGATGATGGATGAACGGCAGGCTGGCGATATTGGCCAACTGCTGGCGCGACGCCTCGTCGACGTCCGCGGTCCAGATTTTGACCGGAACACCGGAGGTTTTCAGGGTTTGGGAAACGGGCACGATGCAGGCAACAGACGAACAGGCGCACAGGTTAGCAAATCCGCTCCCCGGGCAATACAAACACTTACCGGGCCTTAACCCGGATTAACGCCGGCGGCCGCCAGAATCACCCGGTCTCCACTACCCGCCGCCACCATGAAACACGGAATCCTCTCGCTCGTTTTTGTCCCCCTGCTTCTCGCCGCCTGCGCCTCCGGTCCCGATGCCCGGGGCGGCCCGGGCGGCGGGCGTGGCGGCGACATGGACGGCCCAGCGGCCGGCATGGGCGGACGTGGCGCCGATACCGTCGTGGCGCAAACCCATAACCATCTGCAACTTACCGCCGAAGCCCTGAAACTCACGCCCGGGCAGACCGTCCTGTGGGATGCCTACGTCGAAAAAATCAGTGCCCTCATGGCCGACCAGATGAAACTGCAGGCCTATCACCGCAAGCAGACTGCCATGCAGCAGATCGCCGAGACGGTCGACACAGTCCGCAACCGCCTGACCGCAATGGAGGAAATCCAGGAAACAGCGAGCAAGCTCTACGGCGCACTCGACGAAAGCCAGCAGAAAACCGCCGATCAGACGCTGCCCGGCACCGTGCCGGCACTTTATTCCGCTCTAGGCGGTGCGGGTGGTGGCGAACGCAGCAACCCCTGTCGCGAAGGGCCGGGGGGTGGCGGCATGAAAGGCCCAAGTGGCGGTATGGGCGGCGGATTTGGTCGCATGTAGCAAGCTTCCTTTCGCCCTTTTCTGTCATTCTCTAAAGAGACAAATCGACAACCCGTACTGGGGTGATGCAATCATCCTGTCGACCGCCACCGCAAAGAAGCCCGAAGCAAAGTGCTAGGCCGCCCCTAGTATTTAGCGCATGCCAAAATACGACAGGACCGCAATAACGATCACCACCAAGCCGACGATGTAAACGATATTGTTCATCGAAAATCCCTTTCCAAGAGTTGAGATTCCATATGCGGTACAGGGAATTCCCCACGCGTCTTTGTTTTACTCTTCCCCAATCGGCGCCTCTGTGTGGCAGCGCACATAGCAATCGATAGTTCGCTCCGATTGCGCCCGGACTGAACCGCAACGCCCAAAATCCGATCAAAGCCACTTGATATAGCTTTGGCGCCGTCCAGGACCACTATGTGGCCCTTGCCGATCCAAACGGGGATTGGCAAACGCTTTTCGGATCAGATGCGCCATAACCAAGGATCGGCATGTCGGACAGAGCGAAATCAGGAGCCACGCTCGATTGGTGGGGCAGGTTCAATAACGCAGCGAAGAAACTTTGGAGCCGCCTTTTCGACTGGTTCGCAGCCCAATCCCGGCTCACTCGCCTAGCAGTAGTTGCAATATGCCTCGCCATCGTCGCGAGTGGTATCTATTCCATTTACCTGGTTCGCAAGCAGGCCGCGATCCGTCTTGAAATCTCGGCAATGGCGGCGGCGGGGAAAGCCGGCGATGTGGTTGGTCCGCTAAACGACAAGCTCCCCGTCGTGTTTGGGGTTGGCTCCATCCTGCCATTTCTTGAAACCCACACGATCGACCGCATCACCATTGTCTACGAACCGGTGATGTGGAACGTATCGGAGCGAATTGCGCTGGTGGAGTCTGCGGGCAAGCAATATGCCTTTTACCCCAGTGATCTGGAGACGCGGATTTTCACCGATAAAGCGGCCTCCGCTCCTTGGGGCAGCAAGCTGCTGTTTATTCCGCGGGGCGATTTGAGTCCGACGAATCTGGAGTTATTCGAACGCCTCGACCTCCACTTTGCCAACGCGCGTCCGCAAATGGAAAAGGACGGCTGGAAAGCCAGTATCAGCGGGATTTTGTCCGGCACGCTGACCATAGGACTGCTGACCTTTCTTTACTTCCAATTCAAGGAACAATTCAAGTCATTGAAATTCATCGAGGCTTCGCAGATACAAGGCTCGATCGATGATCTTGTGGGCATGGACGACATCAAGGCCGAGGTCTTTCAGATCATGGACCAGTACGAGCGTCGCACCGAATATGCCGACTATGGGATCGACAAGCCCTTCAACGTCATGTTCAGCGGCCCGGCCGGAACTGGGAAAACCAAGCTGGCCAGCTACCTGGCCAAGGAGTTGAAGCTTCCCATCCTGTTCCACTCCGCCGCCAATCTGGAAACCGGCTTCGTTGCCGGTGGGGCCAACACACTCGGCCGTATCGTGGCGATGGCTCGCCGACGTAAAAAATGCATCATTTTTCTGGATGAGGCGCAGGATCTGTTCATGAAGCGTGGCGGCCGACGCAAGTTCGACGACGACACCGCCAACACGCTGTTGTCCGTCCTGGACGGCGTGCGCAGTCTGAACGACACGGAAATCATCTGGATCGTGGCGAGCAATTTCAATAGCGAAACGATGCAGATGGACGAAGCGATGTTGCGTCGCTTCCAGATGAAGGTGGATTTCCGTCACCCCAACAGGGAGGAACGCCTGGCGATCATTACGCATTATCTGGATGGGCGTGCCGACAAGGTGCTGCCAGACCTGGATCTACGTCACCTGGTGGCAGTGACCGAAGGGAGAAGCCCGGCCGATCTAGAGACGATCATCAACCAGGCCGGCATACTCGCGGTGAAGGCCGGCGGCATGATCGATGAAAACACCTTGATGCAAGCGGCGGAACGTGTTCTGGTGGGGAACGTGAACGCCGATACGACCATGGAAAGGGAACGCGATCGCCGCATCATTGCGGTGCACGAATGGGGGCATTTTCTTGTTGATCTGGCTTATGAGCGAAAACGAACAAACGACGACTGGGAACAGATCCTTGCCGATATGAAGACGATCAAGATTTCCCTGAAGGCCAATCCGCGCAACAACGCTTTGGGGTTTGTCTTCCACAAGCAAGGCAATAACCTACTGAAGAGCAAAGGCGACATCGAGCACGACATCCGCGTGCTGTTGGGCGGGATGGCCAATGAAGAGTTGTTCTTCGGTGAGGAAGGGGTGACCAATGGTGCGCACAACGACATTTCGCGAGTTACCAAGCTTCTTCACCACGCCGTGGCGGAAGTCGGCATGTATCGCAACACGCGCCTGAACTTCGGGTCGCTTTCGCGAGACGGCCGTGGAGACAATCGCGATCTGGATGAGGAAACCCGGACGATCATGGAGACGCAAAGTGAGCGTCTGTATGCTGAAACCATGAATATCCTTAGCGGCCAAAAAGCCCTCAGCGCATACCTCGTTGATAGATTGCTGGAAGACAGCGAGATGGGCCTGGCTGAGGCGCTGGCCGAAATACGTCGATTCGAGGACGGTTCATTGGCGGTGCAGGCCCATTGAATTGAACAATCGTCCTAAACAAGGCTAGCGTTATCTTCACCCCGCTTGCGGTGCGGGCCATTTTTGAGTACCTATAGTCGTCTGGGGACTATCCGGTTCAGCCGAAAGCTGGTGAAAAAAACCGCCGAAACACGGTTTTTTGTTAATCGTTCGATGCCCGACATTTGGCAAGGCTGCCCCTTCTGGCACTTCGCCTTCACCCCTCGCCCTGCCCGGCCGCCCCGCAAGCGTGGCAGAAGCGCGCAAAAGCGCTCTTGCGCTCATTGCACTTGCCGCAGCGATCAAACAGACAGATGCCGCAATGCGGACAGTAGTCGATGGCCGCATTGGCCAGATCGACCGGCCGTTCGCAACCGGGGCAGACCTTCTTGGCCAGGCGGGCCAGCGCGGTGTCGTAGCTGAGTTCCTTGCGCCGCTCGACGTCGGGCATGGCCTCGGCCTGTTTCTGCTTTTCCAGGTAGCGGTTCAGGGCGATGATGGCGTAGCGGCCGACCAGCACCGTGATGACGATGCCGACCACGTAGCGCACATAGCCGCCGTAGCTCGGCAGGTAGGGCACCAGCTCAACGAAGAAGGCGAACAGCGCGAAGTAGATGAAACCCCAGACGAAGGGCCACCAGGTGCTGTGGCGCTTCTTGGCGAACAGCCAGCCGGCTGCGCCGAGCAGCGGCAGGGTGAGCAGCAGGCGGTAGCCGAATACGCGCAGTTCCTGGTGGCGCAGTTCGACATTCAATTTTTCCGAGGCGTCCTTTTCCAGTTCGTGCAGGTCCCGCTGCGCCCTCGCCTCGGCTTGGCGGGCGTCGAGGAGGTGTTGCTGCTGGCGCTCGACATCGGCCAGCGCCTTGCGCTCGAGTATCTTCAATTCCTCCAGCGCCTGAGTCCGTTCAATCAGTTCGCGGTCCTGTTCCGGACGCTGGGTAGCATGGCGGGTGGACAGCCAGCTGTTGAAGGTGTCGCGCGCCGCCCCTGAATTGGCGCGGGCAGCATTGACCTTCAGCTGGGCCTGGTCGTGGGCGTCCTGCGCCACCTGCCGTTTCTCCTGCAGCGCGCGCAGTTCGGTGCGCAGCTTTTCGGCGGCCGGCTTGTCGATGAAATCGTCCAGTTCGTAGCGGTGTTCGACCTTGGGCAGGTTGGCGACGACCGTTCCGCCCAGCCCGATCAGGAAGCTGGCAAAGACAAAAGCGACCAGCCACAGCCCGAAACGGAACCACTTCTCCGACAAACGCAGTGCCTTGCTCATGCCTTCGCTCCTCCCGAAACCAGTTTGCGCGCCGCGCCAAATGCCTGCATGCCGAGCAGTGCCAGCACGCCGCCAACGATGCCGGCTACGGCATCGAGCACCATCCCGGCCACGCCACTCAATGCCCCGGCCATGGCGGCGCCGTGCTCGATGGCGTGATGCAGCGGCGGAATACCGTGCACCAGGATGCTGCCGCCGACCAGAAACATTGCCGCCGTACCGAGCACGGTGAGCAGGCGCATCAGTTTCGGGGCGGCGAGCAGCAGGCCCTTGCCGACAACCTTGGCCGCCCCTGAGCCTTTCTGCAGCAGCCAGGCGCCCACGTCGTCCATCTTCACGATGCCGGCGACGATGCCATAGACGCCGACCGTCATGATCACGCCGATGCCGGCCAGAACAGCGACCTGCGACGCAAAGGGCTGCCCGGCCACGGTGCCCAGCGCAATGACGATGATTTCGGCCGACAGCACGAAGTCCGTACGGATGGCCCCCTTGATCTTGTCCGCCTCGAAGGCGGCCAGATCGACGCTTTCATCGGCCACCGCCGCCAGTTCCTCGGCGTGGTGCGCCGCATCTTCCTCGGCGCTGTGCAGCCATTTGTGCGCCAGCTTTTCGACGCCCTCCAGGCATAGGTAGAGGCCGCCGAGCATGAGCAGGGGCATTACCGCCCACGGGATGAAGGCGCTGATGGCCAGCGCAGTGGGAACCAGGATCAGCTTGTTCTTCAGCGAGCCGACCGCCACCGCCCACACCACCGGCAGCTCGCGTTCGGCTGCCACGCCGGCCACCTGCTGGGCATTGAGGGCAAGGTCGTCGCCGAGCACGCCGGCCGTCTTTTGTGCCGCCACCTTGGTCAGCACCGCGACGTCATCGAGGATCGTCGCTATATCGTCAATCAGGACAAGCAGGCTGGCGCCGGCCATTGGGAACTCCGTTCTCAATCAGGGCGGCGCCACCGCGGCGCGCGCAAGTTCAGTGGGAAACAGCCGGGATATCGATGGAAAACTCGCGCAACCATGTGGCGCGGCGGTCGAAGGGCGAGCGCCGCTCTACCTCGACCAGACCCTCGCGGGTCATGAACGGCGGCGGCTCGATGCCGGTGCGGGAACGCCGGTCCCTGCCGCGTTCGCGATAGGGAGCAGGCTGGTGTTTGGTTTCTTCATTCATGGCGGACTCCTTTGCCTGAATGGGAATTATGCCATGGTGCTGGACCATGGCCGTATGCCGCTGCTCAGATGTCGGTAAAGAGGCTGGCTTCGGGCAGGCGCGACTTGGGCAGCTTGGCGTTGAAGTCCTCGTCACTGCCGTAGCCGAGGGCGACCATCACGACGCTGCGCAACCCCTGCTCGCGCAGGCCTAGCGCGGTGTCAACGGCCTGCACGTCAATGCCTTCCATCGGGCAGGCATCGACCCCCAGCGCGCCGGCGGCCAGCAGCAGGTTACCGAGGGCGATGTAGATCTGGCGATCGACCCACTCGTCCAGATCGTGCTTGTCGTGGTGACTCTTGACGTAGAAGGAGCGCGAATTGCTCTGCATGGTCTTGCCCTCCGCCGTCGGGAAGCGACCGTCCTGCTCCTCCTGGGCGAGAACGGCGGCCAAATGGGCGTCGTCGAGGTCGGTCCGGGCGCACAGGATGACGGCGTGCGAGCACTTGGCGACCTTGGCGGCGTTGTAGGCGTAGTTGCCGGCCAGCGTGGCGGCGATCTTTGCCTTGCCTTCGTCGCTGCCAGCCACGACGAAGTGCCAGGGCTGCGAATTGACCGAGGCCGGAGCGAAACGCAGCACGGTGCGCAGGTCGGCCATCACGGCGTCGGGTATCTTGCGGGCGGGGTCGAAGGCCTTGCAGGTGCGGCGGGTGGTGGCGATCTGGGCAACGTTCATCGGGTGTTTCCTTGGCTGAATGGGCGATAGAGGATTACGGCGGGGGCCGCTGGCAGGTAGAATCGCGGTCTGCGCCGCGCCTGCGCTTGACCGCAATTATCACCCAAGATTCCGAACAGCATGTCCGACTACTCCGCCTCTTCCATCCGCGTCCTCAAGGATCTCGAACCCGTCAAGGAACGCCCCGGGATGTACACCCGGACGACCTGCCCGACCCACATCGTGCAGGAAGTCATCGACAACGCGGCCGACGAGGCGCTGGCCGGCTTCGCCAAGAAGATTTCCGTTGCCATCCGCGCCGACGGCACTATCGAGGTGAGCGACAACGGCCGCGGCATCCCGGTCGAAATCCACCCGGAAGAAGGCAAGCCGGCGGTCGAGTTGGTTTTCTGCAAGCTGCACGCCGGCGGCAAGTTCAACAAGAAGGAATCGGGCAACGCCTACCGCTTCTCGGGCGGCCTGCACGGCGTCGGCGTGTCGGTGACCAATGCGCTGTCCACCCGGCTGGAAGTCGAGATCAAGCGCGGCGGCGGCGTGCACAAGATCGCCTTCGGCGACGGTTTCGTCACCGAGCCGCTGGCCCGCATCGGCGATGTCGGCCCGCGCACCACCGGCACGACGGTGCGCATCTCGCCCGACGCCAAGTATTTCGATTCGCCCAAGGTCAACCTCGGCCAGCTCGAGCACCTGCTGCGCTCCAAAGCCGTGCTGATGCCCAATGTCACGGTCGAGCTGGAAATCGACGGGCAGGAAAAGAAGACCTGGTGCTACCAGAACGGCATGGCCGACTACCTCAGTGAAATGATGGTCGGCTCGCCAGTGGCGCCGATTTTCGTCGGCGAGAAATACGTCGAAGTCGAAAACGGGTTCTCGGTCGGCGAAGGCGCCACCTGGGCGCTGGCCTGGTTCGAGGAAGGCGGCGGCAAGCCGGAAAGCTACGTCAACCTGATCCCGACGCTGGACGGTGGCACCCATGAAGCCGGCCTGAAATCCGGCGTCTTCGAGGCGGTGAAAGCTTTCGCCGAGCACCACGCCATCCTGCCGGCCAAGGTCAAACTGGCGCAGGAAGACGTATGCGGCAAGATGACCTACTTGCTGTCGGCCAAGGTGCTCGACCCGCAATTCCAGGGCCAGACCAAGGAAAAACTGACCAGCCGCGACGCCTACAAGTTGGTTGCCCAGATGGTGCGCGATCCCTTCGAGCTGTGGCTGAACAGCCATGCCGACTTCGGCAAGAAAATCGCCGAACTGGCGGTCAAGGCGGCGCAGAACCGCATGAAATCGACGCAGAAGGTCGAGAAGAAGAAGTCGTCGGGCATCGCCACCCTGCCCGGCAAGCTGACCGATTGCGAATCGGACGACATCAGCCGCAACGAACTGTTCCTGGTCGAGGGCGACTCGGCCGGCGGTTCGGCCAAGCAGGGCCGCGACAAGGAAACCCAGGCCGTGCTGCCTTTGCGCGGCAAGGTGCTGAACACCTGGGAAGTCGATCGCGACCAACTGTTCAAGAACAACGAAGTCCATGACATCTCGGTCGCCGTCGGCGTCGATCCGCACGGCATCGACCAGATCGACACGGTGGACGTCTCCGGCCTGCGCTACGGCCGCGTCATCGTCATGTCCGACGCCGACGTGGACGGCTCGCACATCCAGGTGCTGCTGTTCACGCTATTCCTCAAGCACTTCCCGGCCCTGGTCGAGCGCGGCCACATCCACGTCGCCCAGCCGCCGCTGTTCCGTGTCGATGTCGAAGCGCGCGGCCATACGCGCAAGGTCTATTGCCTGGACGAAGCCGAAAAGGAGCAGACCCTGCACAAGCTGCGCGAGGAAGGCGTCAACGAGAACAAGATTTCCGTTTCCCGCTTCAAGGGCCTCGGCGAGATGAATCCTGACCAGCTGTGGGAAACCACGCTGTGTCCTGACACCCGCCGCCTTGTGCCCTTCCAGGCCGACCGCGACACCATCACCCGCATGCACAAGACCTTCACGCTGCTCATGGGCAAGGGCGAAGCCTCCGGCCGCAGGGCATGGATGGAAAAGGACGGCGGCATGGTCGAGGCCGACGTCTGAGCAGAAACAGCTTGCAACACTTTCAGCCCATACGGAAATAGCTGAATTACATGTTTGCGCTTTAATGATCTCAGCGCGGAATATCCCGCCATCACGATCAAGGAGTCGAACATGTCGCAGAACAAAAAAATGAGTATCGTTGCCGCTCTGGTGCTTGGCGTCAGCGCCGCTGCCCTCTCCGCTCCCAGCTTCGCCCACCGGGGCGACTGCATGGGCGACGGCCCGATGGCCGGCAAACAGGCCGACGGCCGTTTCGGCGAGCGCATGAAGCAGCACCAGCAGCGCCTGCACGACGCACTGAAGCTCACGCCGCAGCAGGAAGGCGCGTGGACCAAGTTCCAGGAATCCCATGCCTTTGCCGGTAATGCCAACCGTCCCGATCCGGCCGAAATGGCCAAGCTGACGGCACCGGAGCGCGCCGACCGGATGCTCGAACGGCAAAAGCAGCACCAGGAAGCCATGAACAAGCACGTGGCGGCGATGAAGGACTTCTACGCCCAGCTGACGCCGGAACAGAAGAAGGTCTACGACGAACAGACGATGATGGGCATGGGCAAGCGCGGCCAGCGTGGCGGCATGCGCGGTCCCGGCCCGCAAGGCGCCGGCAACCCGCCGCCGGCCAACTGACAAGAAACTGCTCCCAAAGCCAAAGGCCGGTGGAATTCCCACCGGCCTTTTTTCATGGGCGCCAACGCTGTTCCTGCTACGAATCGTTACGGACCGCGGAACCACGCAACGCTAGAATCGCGTACCTCCATTTCATGCTTGGCGCATCGTGTTTATTTCCGCCCTCCGTAACCCCCTGTCGATTGTCATCCTAATTTCCGGCGTGCTCAGCCTGCCCGGCTGCGCCAGCTTCGGCAGCAAACCGCCGGAAACCCCTGCCGTTACCATCCAGAAGCCGAAGATCGGCCTCGCCCTCGGCGGCGGTGCGGCGCGCGGTTTCGCTCATATCGGGGTGATCAAGATGCTCGAATCGCACGGTATCTACCCGGATTACGTGGTCGGCACCAGCGCCGGCGCCGTTGTCGGTTCGCTCTACGCGGCCGGCTACGACGCTTACGCCATGCAAAAAATTGCCCAGCAACTGGATGAAAAGATCTTCGCCGACTGGACGCTGGGCGGACGCGGCCTGCTCAAGGGCGAGGCACTGCAGGAATTCATCAACCAGCACCTCAACAAGCGGCCGATCGAACGCCTGAACCGCCCCTTCGCCACGGTCGCCACCGACCTCAACAGCGGCGAGCGCATCGTTTTCCGCACCGGCGACACTGGCATGGCGGTGCGCGCCTCGGCGGCCGTCCCCGGCGTCTTCCAGCCGGCGCAGTTCCGCGGCCACAGCTATGTCGATGGCGGGCTGAGCAGCCCGGTGCCGGTCCAGGCCGCGCGCGACATGGGTGCCGATATCGTCATCGCCGTCGATATTTCATCCAAGCCGGAAGGCCAGCCGATCGACAGCATGACCGCCATCATGTGGCAGACGACGACCATCATGGGCGGCGCCATCGCCGCCAACGAACTGAAGGGAGCCGACGTCGTGATCCGGCCGAAGCTGCCTTACGTCAAATCCTGGGACTTCACCGCCCGCAACGATGCCATGCTCGAAGGCGAGCGCGCCGCCCAGGCTGCGCTGCCGGCCATCAAGCAGAAACTGCCGCACTGACCCGTCGGCAATTCCAAAGCGTCACAAATTTCTGACAAAATTCAGCCTTTAGACCCAACAGCGGATTCACCATGACCTACAAAGTCTTTGTCGATGGCCAGGAAGGCACCACCGGCCTGCAGATCAACGAATACCTCGCCCAGCGCAGCGATGTCGAAGTCCTCAAGATCGATGCCGACAAGCGCAAGGATCTGGCCGAGCGCAAGCGCCTGATCAATGCTTCCGACGTGACTTTCCTGTGCCTGCCGGACGAGGCGGCCAAGGAATCGGTTTCGCTGGTCGACAACCCGAACACCTGCGTCATCGACGCCTCGACCGCGCACCGGGTCAATCCGGCATGGACCTTCGGCCTGCCGGAACTGGCCAAGGACCAGCGCGCCAAGATCAAGGCGTCGAAGCGCATCGCCAACCCGGGCTGCCACGCCACCGCCTTCATCCTCGCCCTGCGCCCGCTGGTCGAAGCCGGGCTGCTGCCGGCCGCCACGCAGATCGCCGCCAATTCCATCACCGGCTATTCCGGCGGCGGCAAGTCGATGATTGCCGATTACCAGAAGGCCAGCGAAAGCCCGACCCAACTCAAGGCGCCGCGTCCCTACGCGCTGGCCCTGGCCCACAAGCACCTGCCGGAAATGCAGGCCTACACCGGCCTGAGCGTGGCGCCGATCTTCCAGCCCATCGTCGGCCCCTTCTACAAGGGTCTGGCCGTCACCGCCTACTTGCAGCCGCAGCAGTTCTCCCGCAAGGCAAGCACGGCCGACGTGCAGAAGATCATCGCCGACTACTACGCCGGCGAGCGCTTCATCAACGTCCTGCCGGTCGATCTGGCCGCTACCACCGAAGGCGGTTTCTACAACGTCGAAGCCAACAATGACACCAACCGCGTGGACATTGCCGTCTTCGGCAACGACGAGCGCATGCTGGTCGTCGCCCGCCTGGACAACCTCGGCAAGGGTGCCTCCGGCGCCGCCGTGCAGGCCATGAACGTGCATCTGGGTGTCGAAGAAAGCCTCGGCCTGGTCTGAATCGACGGGGTGTGAATGCAAAAAGGGCGGCCGATTGGCCGCCCTTTGCATTTCCGCTATCCCTTACCGGCTATTGCGCAGTCCGTCGGCGTAATCCCGGACGTATTGCAGGCTGGTCTGATCCAGAACCTGGGCAATGCGTTCGCTGCTGGTCGCCACATTCTGCGCGGATTTATCCTCGCGGCGACCGCCCTTGCCCAGGTCGCTGATCGCGCCGTCGAAGAATATCCACTGGTTGCGCGCCAGGCCGATGGCCTCGCGGCTGGCCGACGAGTTTTTGCGGGCGGCGTCGAGTTCCTGCAGGCCGCCGGCAAATTCCTTGCGGGCCTGCTCGATGTCGACCAGCACACCCTGCGTCCGGTTGCCGGCATAAGCCTGCAGGTAGAGGCGGGCCAGGCGCTGCGACAGCATGTTGAGGCGCGTGGACAGGTCGAGCAGACGGCCGACCGGCGTTTCGCTCTCGCCTTCGATCTGCATCGCCAGCTTGCCGGCATGTACCATCAGTTCGTCGGCGATCTGGTTGACCCGCTCGCTGGCCGCGGCATCCGGAGTTTTCTTCAGAGCCACGCGCATTTCCTGCCATAGCGCTTCACTGCGCGCCTGGTTGCGCTGGATGTTCGCTTTTTTGGCATAGCGCGCCAAGCGGCCGAATTCGGCGTCAACCTCGACTATGGTTGCATCGATTTGCTGTCTGGCGGCGCCAGATTTGAGCCCCATCCCGGCCTGCACATAGAGCTTGGCCAGGCGCTGCGATTGCATGCGCAGACGGCCCGCGCTGGCAATGTCCTGGGCGACCTGTCCGGCATCGCCACCCTTGGCGAGGGCAGCAGGCTGGGCAAGCGCGTGAACGGATGGCCCCATCATCGCCAAAGACGAAGACAGCAGAATGAAGATGGCAAAACGGGAAAGACCGGATCGATACATCGTGAACGCGATAAAGGATAGAAGGGACGCATTGGACCATCCCAATGTTTCACGGCTTTGACATGCCCCCCGCATCCCCTATCATTCGCTCATCCGCCACCGCATCAACAGGAACACTCGGTGACCCCGACCTTCCGTAACACTTTCCTTCGCCTCTGCCTCATAGCCGCCGCTGGCCTCTCGTGTACGGGAGCCAGTGCGCAGTCCGTACTGCTCGACCATCGCACCGCCACCTACGGCAATCCGTGGCACGGCAGCAAGACCGGTCCCAGCGCCCACATGCTCAACAACAAGACGCTGGTCACCTTCAACAGCCTGCCGGCGCAGGGAGATTTCGAGATTCTCGGCCGCATCGAAGTCTATTCGCGCTGGTTCGGCAGCACCCGCAAGGCGCTGGCCATGCTCGGCGAAAAGGCCCGCAGTCTGGGCGCCAATGCCGTTGTCGAGGCTAGCGTCTGGCAGGCGCCAGCCTTCCCGGCCGCCGTAGCACCGCACGGCACCGGCATCGCCGTCCACATCAAGGATCTGCAACCACTCGAAAAGCTGGCTGATTCGTCCAGCACCTGGGAATGAACATGGCTTACGTCATCGGACACATCACCGTCAAGGACGCCACCAAATGGGCCGAGTATCGTGCCCGGGTGCCGGCCACCCTGGCCCCCTGGCAGGCCGAACTGGTCTTTCGCGGCGAACGGCTCGCCGTGCTCGGCGGCGAACACCGGCATAGCGATACCGTTGTCATCCGCTTTCCGAACGAGGCGGCGGTCGACGGATGGTACAACTCGGGGGCCTACCAGGCGCTGATTCCGCTGCGCATGGAAGCGGCCGACCTGGATCTGGTCAGTTTTTCGGAAACCTGAGACGGACCTCGGCCCGTCATGCGCTGATGGCATGATGTCCGAACTGCGCCAACCCACGTGAGCCAAGACGATGCCGAACCCGACCGAATCCCGCCCGATCAGCCTCGCCCTGCAAGGCGGCGGCGCGCATGGCGCCTTCACCTGGGGCGTGCTCGATGCCCTGCTCGAAGACCCGCGCTTCACGTTCGAAGGGGTCAGCGGCACCAGCGCCGGGGCGATGAACGCCCTCTGCCTGGCGCACGGCCTGATGACCGGCGGCCGTGAAGGCGCCCGCGAAACCCTGCGCGCCTTCTGGAGCGGTATCGCCGACCTCGCGCCGCTGCCCACCCCAAGCGGCTCCCCCGGCGCCATCTCGCCAGCACTGAAGATGATGTTGCAATGGACCAATTACCTGAGCCCGGAGCAGATCAATCCCTTCGACCTGAATCCGCTGCGCGACCTGCTCGCAGCCCGCTTCGACTTCGAACGCCTGCGCCGTGACTGCCCGGTCAAGCTGTTCATCGCCACCACCCATGCCAATTCCGGCAAGCTGCGCATGTTCGGCAACCACGAACTGTCGGCCGAGGTTTTTCTCGCCTCCGCCTGCCTGCCGACCATCCACCGCACCATCGTGATCGACGGCGAGCCGTACTGGGACGGCGGCTACAGCGCCAACCCGGCCGTCTTTCCGCTGTTCTACGACTGCCGCACCCCGGACATCCTGCTCGTCCTGCTCACCCCGCTGCGCTACGCCGAAACGCCGGAAACGGCCGAGGACATCCGCACCCGCTTGCGCGAACTGTCCTTCAACTCGACCTTCCTGCGGGAAATGCGCATGTTCGCCCACTTGCACGAGCACATCGCCACGCCGACCCAGCCCGCCTGGCTGCTCGACAAGTTGCCCATCGCCCGCTTCGAGCGCCGACTGGCCGGCCTGCGCTTCCACGCCATCAGCGCCGAACACGTCCTCGGCGAAATGCCCTCGGACAGCAAGCTCTCGGTCAGCCACGCCTTCTTCGAAGACCTGTTCGCCATCGGCCGCGCCCACGCCCGGCGCTGGCTGGAACGCCACGGAACGGAAGTAGGCCGCAAGCCCAGCCTCGACCTGGCCAGCCTCTTTTATTGACCGTCGGCGGGCCGGAGACGGGTAAACTCCCGCCTCATGACCCTCGCCACACCCCGCATCCTCAGCGTCATCCCGCCGATGACGCAGCTGAACACGCCCTACCCGGCTACCGCCTACCTGACCGGCTTCCTGCGCGAGCGCGGCTTTCATGCCGAGCAGATCGACCTTGCGCTGGCCCTCGTCCTCGACCTGCTGTCCCGGGACGGGCTGCCGCGGATCAGGGAAGCGGCCGAGGCCATCCCACCCAAAAAACGCTCGGCGACACTGAAGAGCTTCCTCAACCAGTTCGACCGTTACCTGGCTGCCGTCGGCCCGGCCATCGCCCTGCTCCAGGGACGCGACGGCTCGATTGCCCACCGCATCTGTTCGCGCGCCTTCCTGCCCGAGGGGCCGCGCTTCGCGGCGCTCGACAACTACGCCGACGATGAGGGCGGCGATCCGCTGGCCTGGGCCTTCGGCGCCCTCGGCGTGCAGGACCGGGCGCGGCACCTGGCCACGCTATTCCTCAACGACCTGGCCGACGTGCTGCGCGACGCGGTCGACACCCGCTTCGAGTTCGTCCGCTACGGCGAATCGCTGGCCCAGAGCCAGGCCAGCTTCAACCCGCTGGCCGCGGCGCTGACCGCCCCGCCGACCCTGGTCGATGCCGCGCTGGACAAGCTGACGCTGCAGGCCATTGAACACAGCCGGCCGGACATCGTGCTGCTCTCCGTGCCCTTCCCCGGCACCGTCTATGCCGCCTTCCGCATCGCGCGGACGATCAAGGCGCACCACCCGGATATCGTCACCGTGCTCGGCGGCGGCTACGTCAATACCGAGCTGCGCGAACTGGCCGAGCCGCGCGTTTTCGACCATGTCGATTACGTCACGCTCGACGACGGCGAGAAACCGCTGCTCGCCCTGATCGAACACCTCGCCGGCAAGCGCCCGCGGCTCAACCTGGTGCGCACCTTCGCCCGGGTCGATGGCAATGTCCGTTATTTCAACTGCGGCGAACTCGACGTGCCTTTCGAGGAAGTCGGCACGCCGACCTGGGACGGCCTGCCGCTCGACCGCTACCTGTCGCTGCTCGACATGCTCAACCCCATGCACCGGCTGTGGTCGGACGGCCACTGGAACAAGCTGACCGTCGCCCACGGCTGTTACTGGAAGAAATGCAGCTTCTGCGATATCAGCCTCGACTACATCGGCCGCTACGACGCAGCCAGCGCCAAGACGCTGGTCGACCGCATCGAGCGCATCGTCGAGGAGACCGGTCACACCGGCTTCCACTTCGTCGACGAGGCCGCCCCGCCCAAGGGCCTGCGCGCCATGGCCGAGGAACTGCAGCGACGCAACCTGGCCATTTCGTGGTGGGGCAATATCCGCTTCGAAAAATCCTTCACGCCGGAACTCTGCCTGCAACTGGCCGACAGCGGCTGCATCGCCGTCTCCGGCGGTCTGGAAGTCGCTTCCGACCGTCTGCTGACGCTGATGAAGAAAGGCGTCTCGGTCGACCAGGTGGCCCGCGTCACCCGCGCCTTCACCGATGCCGGCATCCTGGTCCATGCCTACCTGATGTACGGCTTCCCGACGCAGACCGTGCAGGACACGGTCGATGCGTTGGAATATGTCCGCCAGCTGTTCGCCGAAAACTGCATCCAGTCCGGCTTTTTCCACCGCTTCGCGTGCACCGTGCATTCGCCGGTCGGCCTCAATCCCGAGGAATACGGCATCAAGCTGCAACCGCTGCCGCCCGGCCAGTTCGCCAAGAACGACGTGCATTTCATCGACCCCACCGGCGTCGACCACGACCGCATCGGCAAGGCGCTGAACAAGGCGCTGTACAACTACATGCACGGCATCTGCCTCGACCAGGACGTGCGCAGCTGGTTCGACGACCGGGTGCCCAAGCCGCGCGTCGGCCGCAACTTCATCGCCAAGGCGCTCGGCGCCCATTACGGCTGACCATGCACGTCCGCGACGACACCCCGCCGAGCCCACGCGGCCAGCGCGTGGCGCTGATTTTCGCGCTGGCGGCACAACGGCTGAGCGACTACTACGAACATGGCCAGTGGCTGACTGAAGCGCAGGGTGCCACGCTGGCCGCCGACTGGCTGGCCCGCTCCAAGAACAACCTGCCGCTGGCCGAGCGCCGCCGACTGTCGGCGCTGAGCGACGAGCTGGCCCGCCGTATCGCCGGCCAACTGTCGCGGGAAGCAGGCCTGCACACGGCGCACGAAATGACCGAAGCCCTCGACCCCAACTACCATTCCGAACTGGCCGAGATCATGCTGGCCGAGTGCGAACGCCTGCTCGACGGCGCTCCGGCGAGCTGACTTCCCCAAAAACAAGGCCCGCCAAGGGCGGGCCGCAAAGGGGCGCCGAAACAAGCAACGGCGACGCGCCTTACAGCAGATCGGCCGGGATGTTGCCGCCGTTCGCCGCCAGTTTCTGCAGCACGGCCTTGTGCAGCCACATGTTCATCTGGGCCGAATCGCCCATCTTCTCAGGCGGACAACCCAGTTCGCCGGCCAGTTCCTTGCGCGCCGCCAGGCTGCTGTCGAGACCAAGCAGCTTGAGCAGATCAACGATCGATACCTTCCAGTTCAATTTTTCCGGATTGGCTGCGGCCAGCGATTCCATGCGGGCCATTACATCGACCGTGCTGATCGCCGTCGGCCCAGCCGGTGCCGCCGCCCCGGGAGCAGGCTGCGGCGTCGGGGCCGCTTCGGCCGAAGCCTGTTTGTCGCCTTCGCCAAAACCCAGTTTGGCCAGAATGTTGCTGAAAATACCCATGTCGATTCCTTCGTGAAGTGGAAAAAGGCCGTGGCACGGCGATAAAGCCCTGCCCATGGTCTTTTCCCGACGACGCGGAATCGGTGAAATCAGCCTGCTCCATTCGGACCATCCCACCGGCTTGTTGCCGAACCACCGGCCGGCAGGCCGTTTTCAGCCCGCCCCGATCAGCAGCCGCAGGTCAGCCGCGATGTCGGCCGCGCTCTGCTCATCCTTGACGTAAAGGCGCAGTCGCCCTTCCGGATCGAAGACGTAACAGGCAGCACTGTGGTCGATAACGTAGCCCATGCTGCCCTCGACCGGGCGCCGGATGGCGGTGGTGCGGAATTCGGCGAGCACCTGCCGGGTTTCCTCCGGCGTGCCGCGCAGGGCCACGAAATCCGGATGGAACCAGGGCACGAATTCGTGCAGGCGTTCCGCCGTATCGCGCTCCGGATCAACCGTGACGAACAGCACCTGGACGCGTGCCGCCTGCGGCCCGAGCAGCTTCATCACCTCGGCCAGCTTGCTCAGGGTGGTCGGGCAGACATCGGGGCAGGAGACGTAGCCGAAGAAGAGGATCACCACCTTGCCGCGGAAATCGGCCAGCACACGTCGCCGCCCGGTCGTGTCGGCTAGGGCGAAGTCCCGGCCGAAGCTGGCCCCAGTCAAATCGGTGGCCTGGTATGCCGGCGCGGCCGGTTTCCCGCACCCGGCAAGGAGAACGGCGATCAACGGTAGTGTGAAAAATTCACGGCGGTGCATGAATTATTTTTGAACTTATGCAATGCGGCAGATTCTGATCGTGTGTCCAGATTCTCACAAGGGGAGGGAGCGGGATGTCAATCCGTGTGCCTGCAACAAACCCTAGCGTGCCAAAGACACGTCGAGCGCGTCTTTTTGGGAGTCTGCTGGCTGCCGCCAGCGCCCTGTTGGCCCACCAGGCGACAGCGGCCTTCAATTTCAACTTCCCCGAGCCGGTAACCCCCATCGCCCGCGAAACGCTGGCGGTGCACAACGAGTTCATGCTGATCATCACGATCCTGTTCGTGGTGGTCTTCGCCATCATGGTCTATTCGATGATCTACCATCGGAAACGGCCCGGCTACGAAGCGGCAACCTACACCGCGCCGACGAGCCGCCTGCAGTGGTTCTGGGTCATCCTGCCCTTCGCCATCCTGCTCTTCATCGATTTCGTGCTGATGGGCATCCCGGCGGTCAATGCCATCGTCGAGATGGAGGACATCAAGACCAAGGCCGACATGGTGCTCAAGGTCACCGGCATGCAGTGGAAGTGGCAGTACGAGTACCCGGAATCCGGCCTCAAGTTCACCAGCACGCTGGCTACGCCGCGCAGCCAGATCGACAACGCCGAGGCCAAGGGCGAGCATTACCTGCTCGAAGTGGATAACCCGGTCGTGCTGCCGGTCGGCAAGAAGGTGCGCGTCCTGCTCACTTCGACCGACGTGATCCACACCTGGTGGGTGCCGCAATTTGGCGTCAAGCGCGATGCGGTGCCCGGGTTCCTGCGCGAAACCTGGGTCAAGATCGAAAAGCCCGGCATCTATCGCGGCCAGTGCGCCGAACTGTGCGGCAAGGACCACGGTTTCATGCCGGTAGTCGTCCATGCCGTGCCTGAAGCCGAGTTCATCGCCTGGCAGGACGCCCAGAAGGCCAAGATGGCCGCCGCGGCGAGCAGCGCCGACCGGACGTGGAGCAAGGACGAACTGATGGCGGCCGGCAAGACCGTCTATGAAAAGCAGTGCGCCATGTGCCATCAGCCCGAAGGCCAGGGTCTGCCGCCCACCTTCCCGGCACTGGCCGGTAGCAAGGTGGTCAATACCCCGCTGCTGTCAGCGGAAGACAAGATTGCCGCCGACAGCCATGTCGACCGCGTGATGAACGGCAAGGCGGGGACGGCCATGCAGGCCTTCCGCAACACGCTGTCCGACGCCGACCTGGCCGCGGTGATCACCTTCGAGCGCAACAGCTTCGGTAACCACCGCGGCGACATGATCCAGCCCGCCCAGATCAAGGCCCTGCGCCAGCAAGGAGGCAAGCCATGAGCACCGCCATCCCCTATCCAACCGGACAACATGACGCGCCGCACCCCAGCGGCCTGCTGCGCTGGCTGACGACGACCAATCACAAGGACATCGGCACGATGTACCTGACCTTCGCGCTGATCATGTTCTTCGTCGGCGGCCTGATGATCCTCGCCGTGCGCGCCGAACTGTTCCAGCCCGGCCTGCAGTTGATGAAGCCGGAGTTCTTCAACCAGCTGATCGGCGTGCACGCCCTGGTCATGATCTTCGCCGCGCTGATGCCGGCGGCGACCGGTTTCGCCAACTGGATGATCCCGCTGATGATCGGCGCTCCGGACATGGCCCTGCCCCGGCTCAACAACTGGGGCTTCTGGCTGCTGCCGCCGGCCGCCATCCTGCTCACCCTGCCTTTCACGCTGGCCCTGTTCGGCATCGGCGACGGCGCCATCGCTACCGGCTGGACCTTCTACGCGCCGCTCTCGGTGCAGGGCGGCATGGGCGTCGATTTCGCCATCCTCGCCGTGCACATCCTCGGCATCTCGTCGATCATGGGGTCGATCAACATCATCGTCACCATCTTCAACATGCGGGCGCCGGGCATGACCATGATGAAGCTGCCGCTCTTCGCGTGGGGCTGGCTGATCACCGCTTTCCTGCTCATCGCCACGTTGCCGGTGCTGGCCGGCGCGGTGACCATGTTGCTTACCGACCGCCATTTCGGCACCCATTTCTTCGATGCGGCCGGCGGCGGCGACCCCATCCTCTTCCAGCACCTGTTCTGGTTCTTCGGCCACCCCGAAGTCTATATCCTGCTGCTGCCGGTGTGGGGGCTGGTGCCGCACGTCATTTCGACTTTCTCGCGCAAGCCGACCTACGGCTACACGGCGCAGGTGTACAGCTTCATCGCCATCGGCATTCTGTCGGTGGTGGTCTGGGCGCACCACATTTTCACCTCCGGCATGCCGATCCCGGCGCTGATCTATTTCATGTTCAGCACCATGTCGATCTCGATCCCGCTCGCCGTGCTGTTCTTCTGCTGGATCGCCACCATGTGGCGCGGCGCGATGACCTTCGAGACGCCGATGCTGTTCGCCGTCGGCTTCATCGTCCTCTTCGGCATCGCCGGGCTCACCGGGCTGGTGCTCGCCGATGTCGCCGCCGACGCCCAGTATCACCACAGCTATTTCGTCGTTGCCCACTTCCACTACGCCCTGTTCGCCGGCGGCATCATGGGCGTCATCACCGGTGTCTATTACTGGCTGCCCAAGTGGACCGGCCACATGTACAGCGAAAAGCTGGGCAAGCTGCATTTCTGGCTGACCGTCATTTCCTTCAACCTGACTTTCATCCCGCAGTTCTTCCTCGGCCTGGCCGGCATGCCGCGGCGCATTCCCGACTACGCGCTGCAATTTGCCGAATTCAACGCCATCTCGACGGTCGGCGCCTTCATCCTCGGCCTGTCGCAGCTGATCTTCGCCTACAACGTCTGGACTTGCGTGCGCGGCGGTGCCAAAGCCGAAGCCCGAGCCTGGGAAGGCGCCGAGGGACTGGAGTGGGAGTTGCCCTCGCCGCCGCCCCACCACAGCTGGGAAACGCCGCCCGTCATCCATTGAGAAGCCGCCATGGACAACGCCTTTTCCCCGGAAGACCTGGCCCGTCGGCGCAGCCGGTCGAAGCGGCTGGCCTGGCTGATCGGCGGCGCCGTGCTGCTCCTCTACATCGCCGGCTTTTTCCTGAAGCGCTGAAGGCATGGAACAAGTCAGCCACCCCTCACCGGACAGCAGCCGCCTGATCCGCCGGCTGCTCCTGCTGGTGGCCTGCGGCTTCGCCTTCGCGTTCGCGCTGGTCCCGCTCTACGACGTGCTGTGCCGGGCCACCGGCCTGAACGGCCGGACGGCCGGCGGATTCACCACCGGCGGCCTGTCGGCACCGGTCGCCTCGTCCGCCCAGCCCCGCCCCGCCGTTGATGTCACCCGGCTGATCCGCGTCGAATTCACCGGCACGGTGATGCCCGGCCTGCCCTGGGACATGCGCCCGCTGCAGACCAGCGTCGAACTGCACCCTGGCGAAATGCAGCAGGTCAGCTACCTGGTACGCAACCTGTCGGACAAGCCGGTCACCGGCCAGGCCGTGCCCAGCGTGTCGCCCGGTCAGGCGGGGCAGTATTTCGAAAAGATCGAATGCTTCTGTTTCGAGCAACAGACGCTGGCCCCCGGCGAAGCGCGTGAAATGCCGCTCGCCTTCATCGTCAAGCCGGAAATCAACGCCGACATCGCGCAGATCACGTTGTCCTACGCTTTCTTCAGCATCGACGGCCAGCGCCAGACGCTGACCCGCCCCCGGGAGGAAAAATGAGCACACCGTCTGCCCATCCGGCCGCGCACGGCCACTATTTCGTACCGTCGCCCAGCCTCTACCCCTTCATCCTGTCCTGCGGCATGCTGACGCTGGCCCTCGGCTTCCTGCTCAACCTGAACGCCTCGCCGCTCGGCAAATGGGTGATGCTGGCCGGCTTCGGCATTATCACCAGCGTCCTCTTCGGATGGTTCGGCCGCGTCATCGGCGAATCGCGCAGCGGCGCCTACACCGACTGGGAGGATCGCTCCTTCCGCTACGGCATGGTGTGGTTCATCGCCACCGAGGTGATGTTCTTCGCCGCCTTCTTCGGCGCGCTGTTCTACATCCGCGTGCTGTCGGTGCCGGCGCTGGGCGGCATGGAGGCGGCGCACGGCTACTCGCTGTGGCCGGAATTCACCGGCAGCTGGCCGACCAGCGGGCCGAAGGGACCGAATTTCACGCCAATGGGGGCGTGGGGCATTCCGGCGATCAATACTGCGCTACTGCTAAGTTCCGGCGCCACCGTCACATGGGCGCACTGGGGGCTGCTCAAACGCCGGCGCGCCCAGCTCAATCTCGGCCTCGCCGCCACCGTGCTGCTCGGCAGCTGCTTCCTGATCCTGCAGGCCTACGAATACCACCACGCCTACACCGAACTCGGGCTGACCATGGGCGCCGGCGCCTATGGCGCGACCTTCTTCATGCTGACCGGCTTCCACGGCTTTCACGTCACGCTCGGCACGGTGATGCTGACGGTCATTTTGGTCCGCTGCCTGAAGGGCGATTTCACGCCGGAACGCCATTTCGCCTTCGAGGGCGTGGCTTGGTACTGGCACTTCGTCGATGTGGTGTGGCTGCTGCTCTTCGTGTTCGTTTACTGGCTGTAGCCGGTAATCACACCGCTGCGAAAAGCCAGCAACAAAAGGAGGAAAAGACAAATGGACAAGCCAATGCGCCAGGTGAGCATGCGTACCGTCCGCTCTCCGGCGCCCCGCTCGCGGTAGAGCCAGTAAAGCCCGGAAAACAGGCTGAAGATGATCCCGAACAACAACACGACGACCAGCAGCTTGACCATGAACGTCTCCGGCAATGCGCAGGGGCAGTATGCGCCGGCGCCGGGGGCGGCGACAAGCCGGCCGGTCAGCTCACGGCGCCGCGTTGCGCTGTTCGGCGGATTGCTGCTGGCCGTGCTAGTGCCGGCCTTCGTCTCGCTCGGCCTATGGCAATGGAACAAGGCCGAGGCCAAGCAGGCGCTGCAGGTTGAGCTTGACCAGCGCGGCCTGGCACCACCCACGCCGTTGCCGGCCGGCCTGCCCGCCGCCGACAGCCTGCGCTACCGGCATTTGATCGTGCGCGGCACCTACGATGCCGACCATCAAGTCCTGATCGACAATCGCCTGTACCGGGAGGTCGCCGGCTACCATGTGCTGACCCCGCTGCGCCTCGCCGACAGCGACCGCTATGTGCTGATCAACCGCGGCTGGCTGCCGGCGCCGCCCGATCACCATGAACGCCCGGCGGCTCCCGTACCGGCCGGCGAAATCGAACTGACCGGCATCGCCATCCTGCCGCCGGAGCGCTTCTTCAACCTCGCCGCGCAGCCGGTCAGCGGCTGGGAAGCGGTCTGGCAGAACCTCGACCTGGAACGCTTCCGCGGGATACTGCCTGGCCCGGTGCTCGGCATCGTCATCCAACTCGACCCGCAGGCGCCAGCCGGCTTCGGCCGCGACTGGCCGCGCCCGGACGAGCGCATCGAACGCCATCGCAGCTATGCCTTGCAATGGTTCGGTTTCGCCATCGCCAGTGTCGGCATCTGGCTTTTCCTGCTCGTCCGCCGGCCATGAATACGGCCGCCCATCCCGTCCCGCCTGCCCCGCCCACCGGTCAGCTGCGCCTGCTGGTGCTGGTCGTCGCCCTGTTCGCCCTGCCCTTCAGCGTTGCCGGCGGGCTGTTCTACGGCGGCTGGCAGCCGGAGCGCACCGCCAACCGCGGCTTCCTGGTCGTACCACCGGTGGCCCTGCCGCTGGCCGAGCTGCAACCGGTCGTCGATCCGCAAGGGCGCTGGCTGCTGGTGCTCGCAGGCGGCCGCGACTGTGCGGCCGATTGCCTGCGCCACGTCGACGAACTGCGCCGCGTCCAAGTTTCGCTGTACAAGGAAATGAACCGCGTCCGCCGGCTGGTGCTGGTCGACAACGAGCCATCGGCTGAGCTGACCGCGCTGGCCCGGCAGCAACTCGACTTGCTGATCGCCCGCAAGCCGGCGAGTTGGGCGAGGATTGATGCCATCCATGTGCTCGACCCGCAGGGGCGGCTGGTTCTCGATTACACCGTGGAAGCCCCGCCCCGCGACATCCGCAGCGATCTCGAACGCCTGCTCAAGGCAGGCCGGAACGGTTAGGAGACACACCATGCAAGCCATCGCCGCCCCCCGTCTGCCCCTCGGCCAGCGCCTGATCGCCTTTTCTCACCTGTGCAAGCCGCGGGTGAACAGCCTGATCGTATTCACCGCCATGATCGGCATGTGCCTGGCCAGCCGCGAATTTCCGCCGCTGCTCCGCTTTCTCGTCGCCTCGCTCGGCATCGCGCTGGTCTCCTTTGCCGCGGCGGCACTCAATTGCCTGGTCGAACGCACCGTCGATGCGCGCATGGCGCGCACCCGCTGGCGGGCCACCGCCCGCGGCGACATTTCGGCCGGCGAAACCGTCACGCTGGCCACCCTGCTCGGCGCCGCCGGCCTGTGGCTGCTGCACCACTACATCAACGACCTGACCCTGTGGCTGACCCTGGCCACCTTCGTCGGCTACACGGTGATCTACACGCTGATCCTCAAGCCGGCGACGCCGATGAACATCGTCATCGGCGGCGCTTCCGGCGCCATGCCGCCGTTGCTCGGGTGGGCCGCGATGACCGGGTCGGTATCGGTCGAACCGCTGGTGCTGTTCCTGATCATCTTCCTGTGGACGCCGCCGCACTTCTGGGCGCTGGCCTGTTACCGGCGCGAGGACTACGCCCGCTCCGGCCTGCCCATGCTGCCGGTGACCCACGGCCTGGCCTGCACCTGCCAGCAGATCCTCGGCTATACGGTGATGCTCTCGGCGGCCAGCCTGATCCCGGTGTCGCTCGGCATGAGCGGCGGCTTCTACCTGGCGGCCATCGCCGTGCTCGACCTCGTCTTCATCGGCAACGCCATCGGGCTCTGCCGCAACTACAGCGATGCCAAGGCCCGCGCCTGCTTCCGCTATTCCATCCTCTATCTGACCCTGCTCTTCGCCGCCCTGTTCGCCGACCGGCTGATGAACTGAACGATGAACCGCAAGCTGCTCGCCGTCACCGCCCTGCTCGCCCTGTTCGTCATCGGCCTCGGCGCCTATGTGCGGCTGTCCGATGCCGGCCTCGGATGCCCGGACTGGCCCGGCTGCTACGGCCACTACCTTGGCGTGCCGAGTACGCCGGACGAACAGGCCGCGGCGCAGGCCAGCTACCCGGTACGTGAAGTGCATGCCGGCAAGGCCTGGAAGGAAATGGTGCATCGCTACGCCGCCGGCAGCCTCGGCCTGCTGATTCTGACACTGTGCCTGCAATCCTGGCGCCGCGCCGCCCGCCAGACCGCTTCGCCCATACTGCCGACGCTGCTGCTCGGCTTGGTCTGCGCCCAAGCTGCACTCGGCATGTGGACCGTCACGCTGCTGCTCAAGCCGGTCATCGTCACCCTGCATCTGCTGGGCGGCATGAGCACCTTGGCTCTGCTGCTGGCGCTGCTCATGCGCCAAGCCGCGCCTTCCCCGTTGCCGGTTACCGCCGTGCCCATCAGGCTGCGCTGGCTGGCCGGCCTCGTGCTGGCCACCGTCTTCGGCCAGATCGCCATCGGCGGCTGGGTCAGCAGCAATTACGCTGCCCTGGCCTGCACCGCCTTCCCTCACTGCCTCGACGGCGGCACCCCGGCCATGGATTTCCATCACGCCTTCACGCTTTTCCGCGAACTGGGCGAAACCGCAGCCGGCCAGCCGCTACCCGGCGAGGCCCTGATCGCCATCCACTGGCTGCACCGCCTCGGCGCCCTGCTCGTCGCCGGCCTGGTCGCCGGCCTGGCCTGGCAACTGTTGCGCCATCCCGGCCTGCGCCGCTGGGGGCAGGCATTGCTGGGCGTTCTCATCCTGCAACTGGGGCTCGGCATCCTCAATGTGCTCGCCGCCCTCCCGCTGCCCATCGCCATCGCCCACACCGTCGGCGCCGCACTGCTGCTCGGCACGACGCTGGCGGTCAATCTGCATATAACGGGTGGACTTAGGCAGCACTCACGCGCCCCTCAGGAAAAAATCCGATTGGCGATCTTCAGCCAAATTAATCGGGCTCTGGGCCGCAGCACCTAGAACATTGAGCTATGCTCTGACGCCAGTCAGACACCAAAGCGTGACAATGTTGCCGGCACCTCTCTACCCTCCAGCTTGAAAACATTGCCACCTTGGCCAGTTCCGCGGTATATCGCAGCATTGCGCCAACAGAAAGAGACACTCGCGCCTGTCGAGAAGACTAATGCCATTGCTAAACAGACTTGCCGAATATCTACAGCAGGCCCGTCGGGTAAATACAAAGCACGGACTGTCCCCCATTCGCCAGCTTTTCGAGATCGTGCGGCTTACTCGTTCCCCGGGACAAATTGGACCCGGCGATTACTATTCCTATCGCCTTTTCGACCCCATGTTGAGCCATATTGATAAGGAGCAGTTCGTCGGCTGGAAGGTTGAACCCCGGCTCGACGCGCTCAATGACCGTTCGTGGCATTGCCTTGGGCTGGACAAAGTCCTGATGTATACGCTTTTTCAACACGCCGGTATCCGCGTTCCGCAAACCCAAGCTATTTATTTGTCGGGCCGCACTCGACCGCTTGCAGGTTCAATAGCCTTGAATAGTCCTGCTGCACTTCATGCCTGGCTGAGAAATCCTGACAACTACCCCTTTTTCTCAAAACCCTCTGCCAGCGGATTCGGTCGTGGCGCTTTTCTAGCCGATGCCTACGATGCGATGAATGACTGTATTTTGTTGCGCGAAGGCACACGAATCCAAGTCATCGAGTTCGAAAAACAATTTCATGACATAGAGCGCCTGGGATATCTCTTTCAAACGCCCATACAGGCTGATTCCCGACTCGTCGACAGTATTGGAAAAACAGTCTCAAGCTTGCGCATGATCGTACTATGCGATGAGCACGAAGGACCTGTACTGCATCGCTGTTTCTGGAAACTGCCGACCGGCAACAACTCGCACGACAACTACAACGGCGGGAAAACCGGAAATTTGGCTGCTGCCATCGATCATGACACAGGTCGGGTTACTCGTGTAATCAACGGGACCGGTCTGGATCTTGTCGAAATCGAGCGACACCCCGATACCGGCGTAAACTTCGCAACACTGGCAGTACCGAACTGGCAAAAAGTTTGTCAATTCACTTTCGATGCAGCGTTGACACTACCCAAACTCAGATTTCAGCAGTGGGACATTGCGCTATCCAATGACGGTCCATTGGCACTGGAAGTTAATCTCTTTGGAACGGGCGGATGTGACCTGACGCAATTGCTGTATCGCAAAGGACTCCTTGACGACACGATGAGAGCCTTCCTTGCTCGTCATTCGATCTCAATAAATTAGGCTCAAAATCTTGACTGAGATCCTGCCTGATATTCGATCCACTTTGTCCCGCTTCCGCCTTATCAGTTTTGCATTGATTCTCGTCTGGCTCTACGCATTTTCCGCGCCGGCCCTAGCGCTCAACGAAGCCCCGTTGCGGATCATCTCCTCGTACATCGAAAGCAATCCCGATTGTTCCGAGCAGATCACGGAATGGAACCGCAAGAACGGCAAGCGGGCGATTGCCGGGGAGATTTCCCGCGAGTTCTATTACCGCGTGCTCGGTTTCCTCGATTGGGGCGCTTGCGGCAGACCCTATTTCAAGCCGGTCTTCATCGAATTGCAGAAGGTCTGGATGATCTACGCGAAGGGCCTGGTTTCTGAAACGGACTACAACGCCAAGGAGGGGGAACTGATCAACCTGCTGTTCGCTGCCATTCAGGCCGGCGACCAGGGCGAGGCGATGGTCAGGCGCTACCAGCAGAACATCGCAGCAAAGCTCATCCGGCTGGAACCTGAACGCCAGTTCTTCAACTGCACCTACTTCGGCGATCAGCCGAAATGTAACGACTGAGCACGGCAGCAATCCCGCCGGCCGGCGGCTGTCGTGATAAATTCGCACCCGACCGAAAATTGACCCCGAAGCTTGTAATGAACGACCAATTCGACCTTTTTAATCCGGACGCCGAAGAGCAGCCAGCAGCCGCTCCGGAGACTGCGCCGCCGGCCATTGCCGCCTCTGCCGATTCTCCCGCTGAGCCGCTTGCCGCCCCGCTCGAACCAGCCGGCGAAGACGACGTGCTGTGCGGCAACGAGCCGCCCGAACTGCCGCCGGCCGCCAGCGGCCCGGCCGACGACATTCCGCCGCCGGCCGATTACGCTGCCCGCCGTTACCTCGAATACGCCATGAGCGTCGTCACCGGCCGCGCCCTGCCCTCGGTGGCCGACGGCCAGAAGCCGGTGCAGCGCCGCATTCTGTACGCCATGCACCGCATGGGCCTGTACCGCAGCCCGAAGCACGTCAAATCGGCGCGCGTCGTCGGCGACGTCATCGGCAAGTACCACCCGCACGGCGACTCGTCGGTGTACGACGCCATGGTGCGCATGGCGCAGGACTGGAGCCTGCGCTATCCCATCGTCGATGGCCAGGGCAACTTCGGCTCGCGCGACGGCGACAACGCCGCCGCCATGCGTTACACCGAAGCCCGCCTGACGCCCATAGCCGAACTGCTGCTGTCCGAACTCGATGAAGGCACGGTGGACTGGAAGCCGAACTACGACGGCGTCAACGACGAACCCTGCCTGCTCCCCGCCCGCCTGCCCTTCTGCCTGCTCAATGGCGCGTCCGGTATCGCGGTCGGCATGGCTACCGAAATCCCGGCCCACAACCTGCGCGAAGTAGCCAACGCTGCCGTCAACCTGATCCGCAATCCGGAAACCAGCGAGGACGACGTGCTGGCCATGATCCCCGGCCCTGACTACCCGGGCGGCGCGCAGATCATTTCGTCGGCCGAGGAAATCGCCGCCACCTACCGCAGCGGCCGCGGTAGCCTGCGCGTGCGCGCCAAGTGGAAGATCGAACCGTTGGCCCGCGGCCAGTGGCGCCTGGTCATCACCGAACTGCCGCCGGGCGTGTCCACCGCCACGGTGATGTCGGAAATCGAAGCCTGTTCCAATCCAGTGGCCAAGGAAAAAGCCGGCAAGAAGGTATTCACGCCGGAACAGCTCAACCTCAAGGCCGCCTTCCTGTCGGCCATTTCGGAATCCGGCGTGCGCGACGAATCGGGCAAGGAACACGATGTCCGCCTGGTCATCGAACCGGCCTCGTCGCGCCAGGGCCAGGACGACCTCGTCCGCCTGCTGCTCGCCCACACCAGCCTGGAAACCAACGCCTCGATCAACCTCACCGTGCTCGGCGTCGCCGGTGCGCCGCGCCAGGCCTCGCTGTATTCGATCATCGCCGAGTGGTGCCGCTTCCGGCTGACCACCGTCGAGCGCCGCACCCGGCATCGCCTGTCCGCCGCCGAAAAGCGCATCCACATCCTCGAAGGCCGGCAGGCCATCCTGCTCGACATCGACCGCGTCATCAAGGTCATCCGTGAATCGGACGACCCCAAGGCCGACCTGATCGCCCACTTCAAGCTGTCCGACATCCAGGCCGAAGACATCCTGGAAATCCGCCTGCGCCAGTTGGCCCGCCTCGAAGGCATCAAGATCGGCGAGGAATTGGCCAAACTGCGCGACGAAGCGGCCGGCCTGAACAAGCTGCTCGATTCCGAAGACGCCCTGCGCGCCTGCGTCGCCACCGAAATCGAGGCCGATGCGAAGAAATACGGCGACGACCGTCGAACACTGATCGAAGCCGATGCCAAGGTCACCCTGTCCGACACCAAGAGCCTGTCGATTCCCGACGAACCGACCACGCTGATCGTCTCGAAACACGGCTGGCTGCGCTCACGCTCGGGCCACAACATCGACCCTACCCAGCTCACCTTCCGCTCCGGCGACAGCCTGCTCGCCTGCATTCCGTGTCGCACCGTCGATGCGCTGATCATCCTCGACCATCTCGGCCGCGCCTACTCCATCCCCGCCGCCGACATCCCCGGCGGCAAGGGCGACGGCGTACCGGCCACCTCGCTGGTCGATTTCCAGGACGGCGGCAAGCTGTGCCTGGCCCTGGCGGTTTCCAGCGACAAGTTCTACCTGGTCGCCGGCGATGGCGGTTACGGTTTCCGCGCCAAGGGCGAGGATTTCCTGTCGCGCGGCAAGGCCGGCAAGGGCTTCCTGACCCTCGGCGACGGCGAAGCCCCGGCCATTTTCCAGCCCGCTCCCGCTGCAGGCGATATCGCCTGCATCACCCGGGATGGCCGCGCGCTGGTCTTTGCCGTCGAGGAAATCCGCCAGTTGGCCAAGGGGCGCGGCCTCAAGCTGATCGATGCCAATCCGGGCAAGACGGCGCTGGAGGAAATCATTCCGGTGGTCGACGGCGTTGCCGGCAAGCTAAAGGGCGAACGCCTGGAAGTCTGCCGCGGCAACCGCGGCGGCAAGGGCAAACCGGTCAGGCTGCCGCGCAAGTAAAAACCGGGGCAAGCGCCCGGTTTAGCGAAATATGGGCAAAGAAAAAGCCCTTGGCGTTGCCAAGGGCTTTTTTTGCTAGCCGCAGACCAACTGCGACTGTTCGTCCTGCTCCGCGACTTAGGCAGCCTTCTTGGCAGCCTTCGGAGCGGCGACGTTGGCGGCCTTCAGGGTGGCACTGGTGGCAGCGGCAACGCTGGCTTCAGCCACTTCGGCAGCCTGCTTGGCAGCCTTGTTCAGGCCTTCGTAGGCTTCGTTGGCGGTCTTGATGGCCGACTTGACGGCGGCGACAGCAACTTCGGAGCCAGCCGGAGCGGATTCCAGGGCCTTTTCGACCAGGCCGGAGACCTTGGCGTTGGTTTCGGCAACCTTGCTTTCAACTTCTTTGGCGATCTTGTCCTTGGTTTCGGACGCGATGGCGATCACGTTGCGCGAGTATTCCATGCCTTTTTCCAGCGACGGGGCAGCCAGTTCCTTCTGGATGGCGACGAAGGACGGGACGTCCTTGGCACCCAGCAGGGTGTTCAGGTTGGACATCGAGGCTTCGAAAGCCGAACGGGTAGCAGCCAGGTTCAGCAGGGCCAGACGCTCGACACCGTCAAAGGTGGTGTTGGCGAAGAACAGGGCGAAATTGAGGCCGGACTTGGCGAAATCTTCGGGTTTGGTGAACATGGTATTTCTCCTGGGGTTGGGGTGATTTATTTGCCGCCCACTTCATGTTGCGCTGCAGCATGACTTTATTCTATTCACCCGAATCCGGATGTCAACACCTTTTGTGCAGCGCACAAAATCAGTGTGTGGCGTTTATGCAACCGCCTTTACGGCGCGCCGCTGGCAGGCACTTCCAGCCCCAGTTCGCCAAGGATGCGGGTCATCGCATCGGCCGCCCCGAGCGGCAGATAAAAATCGACCATATCGCTCAACTGGGTGCGGGCCGGATTGATTTCGACGGTGGGAATGCCGCTGCTCGCGGCGAAGACCACCGGCTGAGTGATATAGGGGAAGATGCTCGAGGTGCCGATGCTGAACACCATGTCGAAGCCTCCCTGGAAAGCGTCGATGAAGCGATCCAGCTCATCTTCGGGCAGTGCTTCGCCAAAGAGCACCACTTTCGGCCGCAAGACCCCGCCGCAGGTCGGGCAGCGCGGCGGAACCTCGCGCCCGCTCATGTCGCCGGCCGCCTCTTCATGGGCGCAGACCGTGCAGGCCAGTTCCTGCAGATTGCCATGAATCTCGACGATGTCCCGGCTGCCCGCCGCCCGGTGCAGGCCATCGACGTTCTGCGTAAACACCATCACCCGCTCGAGGTGCTCCTGCAGCACGGCGATGGCCCGGTGCGCGGCGTTGGGCTGGGCGCCCCGGCAGCCCTCTTCGATCTGGATCAGGTACTTCCAGGTTATGTCGGGCCGCGCAGCGAATACCTCGCCGGACAACGCCTCCTCGATGCGCAGCCCTTCGGCCGTAATCTCGCTGTCGTACAGGCCGCCCACCCCGCGGTAAGTCGGCAGGCCGGAATCAGCCGAAATGCCGGCCCCGGTAATGAATAGCACCCGTTTCGCCCGGGCGAGATGGCGGGCGACGGCGGCGATGGCTGCTTCGGTGCCCTGGTCGTGGCTCATGGCAGCGACAATCCCGTCATTGAATCAGGAATTTGGTGAACAGCACTTCCTTGACGCCATCTTTCCTGTCCTCATGGATGATGTGGTTGGCCAGTTCTATGACCTCCTCGATCAATTCCTTTTTGCCGGCCAGCGTCCGCAGATGTGCTTCCTCCTTGCCGGACATCAGCAGGATGATCTCGTGCTGGATCTTCGGCCGATAAACAACCAGCTCGTGCGCCGCTTCAGGCGATCCGGTCTCGAAAATCAGTCCGAATTGCACATAGGCCCTGTCGCCCAGATTGAAGGTGAACACCATCGGCTCCGGCGCCCCGCCACCGCCATGGTCGTTGGCCGAAGCGGCTAAGGGAAACAGGCTGGTCAGCAGGATGACGCCGACCGCCAGGAGGGTTTTGCAAACGCGATAGGTAAGGGACATGGAAAACTTCAATCGAACATCAAAAACATGGGCTGAAGCGTGGTTTATACCGCCTCAACATGAAAATTGCTACCGGCATGCGCTCACAGCCCCTGCGGCTCGAGCTTCAGCCAGACGGTGAAGCTGGCGCCCTTGCCGAGCGTGCTGTGGGCGGTGATCCGGCCACCGTAGCGCTCGACCAGCGCCTGGCTGACCCACAGCCCAAGCCCGTTGCCCCCCGGTTTCTTGGCCGTGAAGAAGGGTTTGAAGAGTTGCGCCAGATCGGCCTCGCTGATGCCCGGCCCGGAATCGGTCACGATCAGGCGAATGCCGAGCGGCATGTCGGTCTCGTCCCAGTCCTCGACGCAAATTTTAAGCACCCCGCCCTTGGGCATGGCCTGGATGGCATTGACGAACAGGTTGATGATGACCTGCTGCAGCTCGTTCTTGTTGCAGACGATGCGCCGCGTCGAATCGACATGCTGCTCGATGGCGATATCGCCCTTGGTGAGCAGGTGGCGCACCAGCAGAAGGCAGTCCAGGAGCAGCACCGAGGTGTCGACCGGTTCGAGGTAACCGACGTAATCCTGCGGCCGGGCGAATTGCAGCAGCTTGGCGACGATCAGCCGGACGCGCTGGACCTGTTCGTGGATCAGCTTGATTTCATTGGCCACCGGTTCGGCGCGCGGGCCGAGCACGTCGCGCAGCACGTCCAGATTGCCCTGGACGACGGCGATCGGATTGTTGATCTCGTGCGCCACGCCGGCCGTTAGCTGGCCGATGGCGGCCAGCTTCTCGTTCATCACCAGTTGCGACTGCGCCGCCTTAAGGTCGGCCACGGCCCGCTCCAGTTCGGCCGTCCGCTCGGCCACCTTGGCGTCGAGCGAAGCCCCCCAGCGCTTCAGCGACTCGGCCTGGGCCTGCAACTGGTCGAGCAGGCGGTCGAAGTGGGCGGCCATGGCCCCCAGCTCGTCCTCGCTCTCGACATTGCCGACCCGGGCATCGAGATCGCCCTGCTCGATGGCCGTCATCGTCGCGTGCATGCGCTCGATGGGCTTGAAGACGCGGCGCGCCGAAAGCACCGCGAAGGCGCCGGCCAGCAGCATGGCCAGCACGAAGACACCGGCCACCGCGGCAAAGGCCTGCCAGCGGGCACGGACGAAAGGTTCTTCAAGAAAACCGACGTAGAGCATGCCGATACGCTGCTGGCGGCCGTCGAGCAGCGGCTCGTAGGCCGAAACGTACCAGTCGCGCACGACGAAGGCGCGGTCGAGCCAGGTCTTGCCTTGGTCGAGCACCGTTTGATGCACGGCCGCCGACACCCGGGTGCCGATGGCCCGCGTCTCGCCGAACAGCCGGACATTGGTCGCCACCCGCACGTCGCCGAGGAACAGCGTCGCCGTCCCGGCGCTGCCGAAGGGCAAGGCGCCGTCCGGATAGACGATGGCATTCATGTTGTCGATGAAGTCGAGGTTCTTGTTGAGCAGGACCCCGCCCTCGAGCACGCCGATCAGGCGGCCGGCGGCATCGAAGACCGGCGCCGCCGTATGGATGACGATGCCGCCATCCTCGACCTCGCGCCCGTCCGACTTGGCATTGGGCGTGGCGACGAGAGGCGTCCGCGCCTGCGCGGCCAGCTCCGGGCGGATGGCGGCCAGTTGCGCGGCGGAAAAAGCCTCGGTTTCCGTCCGCTCGCTGCCGGCCAGGGCCGAGGCGACAACCGGCCACTGTCCGCCAGCCCGGCGGGCGGCATTGACGTCCAGGAAGCGCAGGAAATCGAGCTTGCGCTCGGCCAGCATGGCGCCGAGCAGGTTGGCGACATCGGGCGACGGCGGCCCGCCATGGCGACCGACGGCGCGCAGCACCTTGTCGGAAACAGCCAGGCTGGCCACCGAGCGCCCCACCCCCTCGGTCACCCGCTCGAAATAGCCATGGGCAACGGCCAGATCGCTGCGCACCTTGGTCACCAGCAGGCGGTCGAAGTAATTACCGCCCCAATAGGCCAGCGCGGCCATGATCAAGGGCAGCACGACGCCGAGCGGGATCAGCGCCAGCAACAGCAGGCGCGTGCGGATCGAGCGCCGGGCGGGAAGGATCACATGCCCCAGGCCTGGCACTTGCGGTCCATGGTCTTGCGGGAAATTCCCAGGCGGCGACTGGCTTCCGACTTGTTGCCGTCGCAGGCGGCGAGGACGGCCAGGATGTGCCGCTTCTCGACGGCGACCAGCGTTTCGTCGGTGCCGGCCGGCGCCGGGACGATATTGCCGACCTCCGGCTCCGGCCCGATATCGAACCAGCCGAGGATCAGCGAGCGTTCGACCAGGTTGCGCAATTCGCGCACATTGCCCGGCCAGTCGTAATCGGCCATGCGGGCCAGTGTACGGGGATCGAGCGCCAACGGCGGCACACCCAGGCTGGGCGCGAGCAGCCCGATGAAATGGCGGACCAGCAGCGCGATATCCTCCGGCCGCTCACGCAATGGCGGCAGGGTCACTTCGAGCACCTGCAGACGGTAGTAGAGATCCTGGCGAAAGCGCTGGGCGGCGACTTCAGTTTTCAGGTCGCGGTTGGTCGCGGCGATGACGCGCACGTCCACGGCCACCTCCTGCTCCGAACCGACCGGCCGGATACGCCGTTCTTCCAGCACGCGCAGCAGCTTGGCTTGGGCGGCAGGCGGTAGTTCGGAAATCTCGTCGAGGAACAGCGTGCCGCCGCGGGCGTAGTAGAACAGGCCTTCGCGGCTCTGCTGGGCGCCGGTGTAGGCGCCCTTGATGTGGCCGAACAGTTCGGATTCGATCAGCTCGGCCGATATGGCGGCGCAGTTGACCGGCACGAACGGCCCGTCGGCACGCTTGCTCATGCGATGCAGGGCGCGGGCGGCGACCTCCTTGCCGGTGCCCGATTCGCCGCTGAGCAGCACCGTGGCCGGCGTCGGCGCGATGCGCTTGAGGCGGTCGCAGACCTTGAGCATCAGCTCGGACTGGCCGACCACGCCATCGATATCGGCGGCATGGGTGCTGACCTCGCGGCGCAGCACGAAATTTTCACGGGCCAGTTGCGAGCGCTCGAAACAGCGCTGGATGGCGTTCAGGGCCAAGGCCAGCGAAAAGGGCTTGAGCAGAAAATCGGCCGCCCCGGCGCGCAGCGCGTCGATGGCGGTATCCAGATCGGCGTAGGCGGTCATCAGCACCACGTCGCCGGCATAGCCGTCCTGGCGCAGCTCGTGCAGCCAGTCGATGCCCGAGCAACCGGGCAGCGCGATGTCGAGCACGATCAGGTCGTAGCGGTTGCGCTGCAGCATCGGCCGTGCCGCCTCGACGCTGTCGGCGCAATCGACCAGACCGCAGCGCGTACTCAAGGCGCGCTGCAGGAAACTGAGCATGCCCGGCTCGTCATCGACCACCAGTACCGAATATTGCGACCAGGGCGCTTCGTTGGCGCCGACCAGGCTTTCTTCCATGTCCCCAAGCTTCTTTATCGTTTGATTTACCGCGATTTTCGCATGCCTTGCCGTCTGGCAGGTGCGTCACTTTGTCCGTCGGCGCCGGGACAAAATGTCCCACCCGTGCCGCCCCGACCGGACCGGCGCACGGCCATCCAGCGCCGCTGCACCGCCCGGCAGCGATGGCCTCGATCTTGCTGTCCCGTAATACGGCTAAAATGCCGGCTTGCGGTCTGCGTACCGCACGTAACAGGTGGCGCCCCGGCGCCTTGTAAGCTGCCGTGATATCCGCACGGCGGCGGTTGTCGTAAAAATCGGAGCTTTACATGACCCCATCCAGCATGCGCCGCCGGGCGCTGAAGGGGGCGCTGGCCTGCGCCTTCGCCTCGGCCCTCGCCTTCCCCGCCATCGCTTCCGACGCCGTCCTGCGCGTCTCGGCCATCCCCGACGAAGCGCCCACCGAGTTGCAACGCAAGTTTGCCCCGCTCGGCAAGTACCTCGAAGCCCAGACCGGCATGAAGATCGTTTTCACGCCAGTTTCCGACTACGCCGCGGTCGTCGAATCGCTGGCCACCCGCAAGATCGACCTCGCCTGGCTGGGCGGCTTCACCTTCGTGCAGGCCAAGATCCGCACCAACGGCACAGCCATCCCCATCGTCCAGCGCGAAGAGGACGCCAAGTTCACCTCCAAATTCGTCACCGCCGACCCGGCGATCAAGTCGCTGGCCGATCTCAAGGGCAAGACCTTCGCCTTCGGCGCGCCGTCGTCCACGTCGGGCAGCCTGATGCCGCGCTTTTTCCTGCAGCAGGCCGGCCTCAATCCGGAAAAGGACTTCAAGAACGTCGCCTTCTCCGGCGCCCATGACGCCACCGTCGCCTTCGTCGCCGCTGGCAAGGCTGATGCCGGCGTGCTGAACGCCTCGGTGTGGGACAAGCTGGTCGAGGCCAAGAAGGTCGATACCGACAAGGTCCACGTCTTCGCCACCACCCCGCCCTACTTCGACTACAACTGGACGGTGCGCGGCGACCTCGACCCGGTCGTCGTCAAGAAGCTGACCGACGCCTTCCTCAAGCTCGACCCGAAGAACCCGGAACACGCCGAGATCATGCAGTTGCAACGTGCCTCCAAGTTCATCCCGACCAAGAAGGAGAACTATGAAGGCATCGAGAAGGCAGCGCATTCGGCCGGTCTGCTCAAGTGAGTTTTACGCTGGACGGCGTGGGGCTGACCCACGCCAACGGTTTTACGGCGCTGGCCGACATTTCGCTGCAGGCCAGCCAGGGCGAACGCATCGCCCTGGTCGGCCCGTCCGGCGCCGGCAAGACCAGCCTGCTGTCGGTGCTCGGCACGGCGCTGACGCCAACTGCAGGCCAGGGCAAAGTGCTGGATTGCCCGCTGGGCGGTACGACACCAGGCGGCCATGCCGCCAAATGGGTACGCCCACGCATCGGCACCATCCATCAAGCGCCGCCGCTGCCCGGCCGGCAGCGCGTGGTCACCGCCGTCTTGGCCGGCAAGCTGGGCCAGTGGCCGGCCTGGAAGTCGCTGGCCTCGCTGCTCTATCCGCTCGATATCGCCGGCGCCCGTGCTGCGCTGGCCCGCCTCGACCTGGCCGACAAGCTGTTCGTGCGCTGCGACCAGTTGTCCGGCGGCCAGTTGCAGCGCGTCGGCATCGCTCGCGTGCTCTACCAGCAGCCGCAACTGATCCTTGCCGACGAGCCGGTTTCCGCCCTCGACCCGGCCCTGGCCCTGGCCACCATTCGCCTGCTCATCGCCGACGCCGAAGCACGCAACGCCACGCTGGTCGCCAGCTTGCACGCCGTCGACCTGGCCCTTGGCAATTTCTCGCGCATTGTCGGCGTCAAGGCCGGGCGCATCGCCTTCGACCTGCCCGCCGACCAGGTCGGCATGCCCCTGCTGCATGACCTCTACGCCAGCGAAGGGGGTGAATTGCCGGTGCAGGCCCATGAGCCGCACTTTCTGTCGCAACCGGCCGCCAACGACGCGGCGACGCGCGCCGCATGTTGCTGAGTACCGCCGACAACCACGCCACAAGCGACCCGGCCGCCCGTGGCCGCCTGCTCGGCGTTCTGACCGCGCTGATAATCCTCTGGCCCCTGTTCCAGGCCGCCGAAGTCAAGCCCGGCGCCTTGTTCGATCCGGGCAACCTGAAGGTTATCGGCCATTTCCTGGCCGCCTTCCTGCCGCCCGAAACCGGCCACGAATTCCTCGGCTATCTCGGCAAGGCGACGCTGGAAACCCTGGCCATCGCGACGGCGGGCATGGCGCTGGCCTTTCTGCTCGCCGTGCCACTGGCCTATCTGGCGACCGCCGCCGGCCGCGACCGGCCGGCGCTCAATCCGCTCACCCGTAGCCTGCTCACCATCCTGCGCGGCATTCCCGAATTGGTCTGGGCCCTCGTCTTCGTGCGCGTCTTCGGCCTCGGCCCGGCGGCCGGCGTGCTGGCGCTCGGCCTGACCTACGGAGGCATGCTGGCCAAGGTCTATGCTGAAATTCTCGAATCGGTCGATGCCACGCCGGCCCGCGCCCTGCGCCAGACCGGCGCCGGCCGGCCGCTGGCCATCCTCTACGGCCTGCTGCCGCAAGCCTCCAAGGAACTGGCCTCGTACACCGTCTACCGCTGGGAATGCGCCATCCGTGCCTCGGTGGTCATGGGCTTCGTCGGGGCCGGCGGCCTCGGCCAGCTGATGGACCAGGCGATGAAGATGCTCAACGGCGGCGAAGCGGCCAGCATCCTGCTCGCCTTCATGGTACTGGTTTTTTCCGCCGACGGGCTGTCCGGGTGGCTACGCCGCGCCCTCGACACCCCGCCGGCCGGTCGGCCCTCGCCCTTCGGCTGGCGCAGCCTGCTCGTTGCTTTGGCGCTGGTCGGCGGCATCACGGCCAGCTTCGGCCTGCTCGAACTTGGCTTCGGCGAACTGTTCACGGCCGATGCGGCGCGCAGCATAGGCGAATTCGCCGCCAGCTTCTTCCCGCCCGACCTTTCCGCCGAATGGCTGACCCGCGTCGGCAAGGGCGTCTGGGAGACCCTGGCCATTTCCGTCGTCGGCACCCTGCTCGCCGCCGGCACCGGGCTGCTCCTCTCCCTGCCCAAGCCGCGCGCCCCGTTCAGCTTCCTGCTCAACACCCTGCGCTCGGTGCCGGAACTGGTGTGGGCGACAATCACCGCGCTGGCCGTTGGTCTCGGCCCCTTTGCCGGGGCGCTGGCGCTGGCCCTGCATACGTCCGGCGTCCTCGGCCGGCTCTACGCCGAAGCACTGAGCAATGCTCCACAACAACCCGGCCAGGCACTGCGCCTGAGCGGGGCCGGCAACGGCCTGGCCTTTCTCTACGGCACGCTGCCCGGCGCCGCGCCGCAACTGATTGCCTACACGCTGTACCGCTGGGAGATGAATATCCGCATGGCGGCCATCCTCGGTTTCGTCGGGGCCGGCGGCCTGGGGCAACTGTTGTATTTCGAGCTGTCGCTGTTCCATTACGCGCAGGCATCGACCGTCATCATCGCCATGCTCGCCCTGTCCATCGCCGTCGACCAGAGCAGCGCTTGGCTGCGGCAACGCATGCGCTGAAGCGGCATCTCCCGTTTGGGGGCAGACCGGCGTATATTTCGCCCTCCTTTGTGCGGCGATACCGAAAATCCGCCGCCCGACCGCTTCATTGCCCGTAGAAAAATGCCGCTGCCCACCTTCGATATTGCCGACTACCCCGCCCAACTGGCCGCCAAGCTGGCCGGATTCGAACAGAACTTTGCCGAATTCGGAGTCAGCGGCACGGCGGTGCACGCTTCAGAGCCGCACCATTACCGCATGCGCGCCGAATTCGGCATCTGGCACGACGGCGACAGCCTCGACTACACCATGTCGGACCCGGATGACCCCAAGCAGAAAATCCGGCTCGCCACCTTTCCGCCGGCCGCCGAAGCCATCTGCGCCCTGATGCCCCGCCTGCGGGAGCAGCTGATCCCCAGCGACGCCCTGCGCCGCCGGCTGTTCCAGGTCAATTTCCTCGCCACCCTGAGCGGTGAGTTGATGGTCACGCTGATCTACCACCGCCCGCTCGACGATGCTTGGGAAAGCGCCGCCCGCGCACTCGCCGCCGAACTCGGCATACAGCTGATCGGCCGCAGCCGTGGCCAGAAGATCGTCATCGACCGCGACTGGCTGCTCGAGGAATTCGAATTGAACGGCCGCCACCTGAAATATCAGCAGGTCGAAGGCAGCTTCACTCAGCCCAATGCTGGCGTGAATCGCCAGATGCTGGCCTGGGCCTGCCAGCAGGCCGCGGGTTTCGGCGGCAATCTGGTCGAGCTGTATTGCGGCAACGGCAATTTCACCATGGCCCTGGCCCCCTTGTTCGAGCGGGTGCTGGCCACCGAAGTCAGCAAGACCTCGGTGCATGCCGCGCAGTACAACATGGCCGCCAACGGCATCGACAATATCGCTCTGGCCCGCATGTCGGCCGAGGAATTCAGCGCCGCCCTGACCGGTCGCGAGCAGTTCCAGCGCCTAAAGGACATCGACCTCGACGCTTTCCGCCACGCCACGCTGTTCGTCGACCCGCCGCGCGCCGGCCTCGACGACGCCACGGTCGAACTGGCCCGCAATTTCGACCGCATCCTGTACATCTCGTGCAACCAGGAAACCTTGCGCAACAACGTCGCGGCGCTGAACGACACCCACCGGATCACCGCTTCCGCCGTATTCGACCAGTTTCCCTATACCCACCATCTGGAGTGCGGTGTGGTGCTCCAGCGTCGCTGACCCCGCAGCCCAAGTGGAGCCGGCGAAAATGACCGACAGATGCTAAAATACGGGTAGTTTCATTGAGGATTCACGTTGTGCGCCGTTTGTTCGCCGTAGCCGTCGCTACGCTCTTCTCGTTGACCGTTCAGGCAGCGGAGCCAGTCTCCGAGGATACGGTTTCGTTCGTCGATGCCACGGCTGCGCACGCCGATGTGACGATCACGCCGATCCCGATGCCGGCGCAGGTCACCGAACTGCTGGCGCCGCTCAATCCGGCGGCCAAGCTCAGCGCCGCCAAGAAGATCAAGCAGGCGAAGAAAGCCGCGATTCCGGCCACCCTGCTGTCGCGCACCGAACGTCAGCAGCTGGCGTTGGTCAAGAAGGCGCGGATCGCCGACGGCAACCCGGCACGCGGCACCGAGCGCAATGCCGAGCAGAATGACGAAGGCCATTCCGACTACGACGACCTGGCGCTGCACCAGTTCTACAGCCGTCCCCGGCTGGTCAAGGATACCGACCACCAAGATGACGGTGACAGCAGCGCCATCGCGCCGTCCGAAACGGCCCGCGTCCGCCTGCTGATGGCCCGCCTGAAGGCACTCGAAGCGCATGCCTTGGCCCAGGTCCACGACGATGGTGAAGCACTGTCCGGAGCGGTCATGGACCGCTTACAGGCGGCCCGCCTGCGGGCCGTGGAAGCGCACCAGAAAAAATTCGCCTGACCGCCTGATCGCTCGCTGACGTGATCCGCCCCGGCTTGCGCCGCCGCAGGGCGAGGTGTAAAACATCCCGTATGAATGATCCGGCTTCCGGCTGCCTTGCGGTACGCTGAGGCCGTTCGTTCCGCCATGTCCAGCGCCTTCCCGAGAACCAGACGAATCAACGAACCCGCCGGCACCCCATGACCCCGTCCAATCTCCAGCTGTGGAAGCGCTTCTGGGCACTCGCCACGCCGTACTGGCGGCATGAGGAAAAGTGGCGGGCGTGGGGCCTGATCGCCCTGCTCGTCATCCTGTTGTTCGGCCAAACGCATTTCGCCGTCCTCTTCAACGAACAGACCGGGGAATTCACCTCGGCGCTGGCCGCCCAGGACGAAGAACGCTTCTGGAATTCGATCAAGCTGTGCCTCGGCCTGCTTGCCTTTGCCATTCCAGTCTATGCCTTCTACTTCTTCGTCCGCGACACGCTGGGCATCTACTGGCGACGCTGGCTGACCGGGCGCTTTCTCGACCGCTACTTCGGCAATCGGCGTTTCTACGAACTCAACGCCAACCTCGCCATCGACAATCCGGACCAGCGGATGACCGAGGACATTTCGACCTTCACCCAGCGTTCGTTGTATTTCCTGCTCATCATCGTCAGTTCGACCCTGCAGCTGATTGCTTTCAGCACCGTGCTGTGGTCGATTTCGCACGAACTGGTCTATTTCCTCGTTTTTTACGCCTCGATGGGCACCTGCGTGGTCGTTTTCGTCTTCGGGCAGCGGCTGATGAACCTCAATTTCAACCAGTTGCGGCGCGAGGCGGATTTCCGCTTCAGCCTGGTCCGCGTCCGCGAGAATGCCGAGTCGATCGCCTTCTATCGTGGCGAGGAACTGGAACTCGGCCAGGTCAAACGACGTTTCGGAGCGGCCTTCAGCAATTTCAAACGGCTGGTCACCGCCCAGTTCTGGCTCAACCTGTTCCAGCAGGGCTATTTCCTGCTCACCCTGGTCATTCCCAGCGCCATCATCGCCGACAACGTGCTGTCCGGCGAAATGGAGGTCGGCCGCGCCGTGCAGGCGGCGGGCGCCTTCGCCGCGGTCCTCGGCGCCATTTCGCTGATCATCGAGAATTTCGAAGGCCTGAGCCGCTTCGCCGCCGGCATCGATCGCCTCGACATGCTGGCCAAATGCCTGCCGGCCGATACGGGTGAAGACCTGCGCCGTGGCGACACTATCAATACGGATGAGGCGCCGCATCTGGAAATCGACGACCTGACCCTGCTCACCCCCGACGCCGAGCGCGTCCTGATCCAGAACCTGTCGCTAACCGTCAGACCCGGCGAAAGCCTGCTCATCGTCGGCGAGAGCGGCAGCGGCAAAAGCTCGCTGCTGCGCGCCGTGGCCGGGTTGTGGTACGCCGGCACCGGCACCATCCGGCGGCCGGCGCCGCAGGACATGCTGTTCCTGCCGCAGCAGCCGTACATGGTGCTCGGCAGCCTGCGCAGCCAGCTGCTCTATCCCAATGCCGCCCTGCCGGCATCCGATGACGAACTGCTCGCCGCACTGGAGCGGGTCAGCCTGCCCAACCTCGCCCACCGCGTCGGCGGCCTCGATGTCGAACTGGACTGGCCGAAACTGCTGTCGGTCGGCGAGCAGCAGCGCCTGGCCTTCGCGCGCCTGCTGCTGACCAAGCCCCGCTTCGCCATCCTCGACGAAGCAACCAGCGCGCTGGACATCACCAACGAAACGAATCTCTACAAGCAGTTGCTCGACACGCAGACCACCGTGATCAGCGTCGGCCACCGCACGACCATCCTCAAGTTCCACACGCAGGTGCTCGAACTCGACGGCTGCAGCGCCTGGCGGACGCTGGCCGCTGCCGATTACCGTTTCGAGCATTGAGTTGGCGGTCGGCGGGTTAGAATCCGCCCTTTCGCACCTCGCCCCGCCCGCCATGACCTTCTCCCAGCTCGGCCTTTCCGCGCCGCTACTCCAGGCCCTAGCATCGCTTGGCTACCAGGACCCGACGCCGGTCCAGGCGCAGGCCATTCCCGCCGTGCTGGCCGGGCGCGACCTGATGGCGGCGGCGCAAACCGGCACCGGCAAAACGGCTGGCTTCGCCCTGCCCCTGCTCCAACGCCTGAGCGAAAGCGAGGAAGCCGTCGCCAGCAACAGCATCCGCGCCCTGGTGCTGGTGCCGACGCGCGAACTGGCCGAGCAGGTCATGAGCAGTTTCCGCCAGTACGGCGAACACCTGGCCGTCAGTTGTTACGCGGCCTATGGCGGGGTCAGCATCAATCCGCAGATGATGCGCCTGCGCCGCGGCGTCGATATTCTGGTCGCCACGCCGGGCCGGCTGATCGACCTGTTCACCAAGAATGCCGTCAAGTTGCGCCAGGTGCAGACCCTGGTCCTCGACGAAGCCGACCGCATGCTCGACCTCGGCTTTGCCGACGACCTCGACATCGTGTTCCAGGCCCTGCCCAAAAAGCGCCAGACCCTGCTCTTCTCGGCCACCTTTTCCGACGAAATCCGCAGCATGGCCACGACCCGCCTGCGCGCCCCGCTGTCCATCGAGGTCAGCCCGCGCAACACGGCGGCCAAGACCGTCACCCAATGGGTCGTGCCCTGCGACAAGAAGCGCAAGACCGACCTCTTCCTGTTCATGCGCAAGGACCGGGGCTGGGGCCAGGTACTGGTTTTCGTGAAGACCAAGAGGGGCTGCGATGAACTGGTCGGCCGCCTGCAAGCCAAGAAGATTTCCGCCGACACCATCCACGGCGACCGTCCGCAGGCCTCCCGCCTGAAGGCGCTCGAAGCCTTCAAGGCCGGGGAAGTGGAAATCCTCGTCGCCACCGACGTCGCCGCACGTGGCCTCGATATCGACGACCTGCCGCAGGTGGTCAATTTCGACCTACCGCTGGTCGCCGAGGACTACATCCACCGTATCGGCCGCACCGGCCGCGCCGGTGCCAGCGGCGAAGCGATTTCCCTGGTCTGCGCCGACGAAGCCCCGCTGCTCGGCGCCATCGAAACCCTGCTCAAGAGCAGCCTGAGCCGTGATGAGGAGCCCGGCTTCGAGCCAACCCACCGCGTGCCGGCGACCGGCCCGGCCGCTGCTCCGGCCAAGCCCAAAAAGCCGAAGAACCGCGCTGGCGGCAAGGGCGCCCCCGGCAACTGGGTCGGCTTCGACGACTTCCCGGACAAACCGGCCCGCCGCCCGGGTCCGCGCCCTGGTTCCCGCCCCGCCGGTGGGCCGCGCAAGGCACCGGCCAAGCCGCGCGGACGATAGCCGGCAAAAGCTGGGAGCTTCGGCTGGCCGGATGATGCATCGCCACCCGCCCGCTGATTCTGGGCTGCCCTGCGCAATGGGCTGAATCGGTTTCCCGTCGGAAATCTGCTTCGCCTCCACTACCGTATTTCGGGTATTTCGCTCCATGCCCGTATTCCGTAGTGTCGACCTCCCAAAAAAACACATAAAACCATCAGCGGAAGCCCTGCTCCGGGGTCAAGCGTACCCGTGCGCCCGCTGCCCCGACATGAGATGCCGCCGCCCCGCACCGGCGACCTCGCCCATCTGCCACGCCATATGCCCTTCTCGTCTTACGATCTGATCACCGAACCGCAGAACCTCGGGGCAATACTGGAAGCGATACCGGACCTCCTCTTCGAACTGGGCCTGGACGGCCGTTATTATTCCTATCAGGCGCCCCGTGAAGACCTGCTGACGGCCCCACCCGAGCGGCTCCTGGGGCGACGGGTTACGGACGTGATGTCGGCCGAGGCGGCGGCCGTGGTCATGGCGGCGCTGCACGAAGCGCACCAATACGGCCGCTCTACCGGCAAGCAGCTCACACTGCTGCTGCCCCACGGCCTGTCCTGGTTCGAGTTGTCGGTCGCCAGAAAAACGCCGCAGCCCGGCCAGGGGCCGCGCTTCATCGTCCTTTCCCGGGACATCACCGCCAGCAAGCATACGGAAGACGCGCTACGTCAGAGCCGGGATCGCGAACGCTCGCGCTCCGACGAACTGGCCACCCTGCTCGACGTCGCGCCGACGGCCGTGTGGATCGCCCACGATCCACAGTGCAAGCTGATTACCGGCAACAAGCTGGCCGCCCAATGGCTGGGGGTGGAAGACGGCATCAACGTCTCGCCGGCGGCGATCGACCATGCGCGCGTTTGGGGGTGCAAGATCCTGAAAGACGGCGTCGAGCTGGCGCCGCACCAAATGCCGCTGCAAAGGGCCGCTGCGGGCGAGGAAATCGCCGACTACGAGTTCGATATCGTCTATCCGGATGGTCGGACACGCCACGTCCTGGGCAACGCAGTCCCCTTGCGCGGTACGGATCAGCGCATCGACGGCGCGGTCACTGCCTTCATCGACATCACGGCGCGCAAGGATGCGGAAAATCTGGCCCAGGAAGCCCGCCAGCAAGCCGAACACTCGAACATCGCCAAATCGCGCTTCCTGGCCGCCGCCAGCCATGATTTGCGACAACCGCTTTCCGCCCTGGGCATCTACGTCAATCTGCTAAAGGGCGAGGTTTTGCCGTCGGGTCAGAAAATACTGGCCAACATGAGCGATTGCCTGGGCAGCTTGAGCGAGCTGCTCAACGACCTGCTCGATCTGAGCAAACTCGACGCCGGCGTGGTGGTTCCCAATGTATCGACCTTTTCGGTGTCGGAATTGTTTGCCAACCTTGCCTCCATTCACGAACCGGAAGCGCAGCTCAAGAATCTCCGCTACAAGTGCCGCGCCAGCACGCTGACCGCGCACACCGATCCCGTTCTCTTCAAGCGCATCGTCGATAACCTGATCAGCAACGCCATCCGCTACACCCAGAGCGGCGGCGTGCTGGTCGCCTGCCGCCGCCGTGGCGGCAAACATTGGGTGGAAGTCAGGGACTCTGGCGTCGGCATCCACCCGGAGCATATTATCGAAATCTTCGAGGAGTTCCGGCAGCTCGACGGCGGCGCCCGCAACCGCGGCAGCGGACTCGGCCTGGCCATCGTGGCCAAGACCGCCCAGCTGCTCGGTCTCGAGATCAGCGTCCGCTCGTCGCCGGGACTAGGCTCCGTCTTCGCCATCGAGTTCCCTCCCGGCCCCGCCCTGACGCCGCCAAGCCACCCCGCCGCCGCGTCGGAAAAACGGCGCCTGTGCATTGCCCTGGTCGAGGATAACGGCCTGGTCCGCGAGGCCCTGACCCTGGGATTGCAAGCCGCCGGGCATCGCGTGATCGCCGCAACCTCCGGTCCGGTCCTCGGTGCGGCGTTGGGGGCGCAGGTTCCGGATATCGTGATCTCCGACTATCGCCTAGCCGACGGCGAAACCGGCTACGACGTCATCGACCGCGTGCGCAAACTGGTCAAACCGGACCTGCCGGCCCTCCTGGTCACCGGCGACACCGATCCCCAACTCATACGCAGCATGGCCGACCGCGGTATCGTGGTTCTGCACAAACCGCTGGAAATGGAAACAGTTGAAGCGTATCTCGAGGATCTGACTTACCAGAGTCACTGATTTGGCGCACGGCCCCGGCGGGCCGCTTCGATCGCCGCGATGTCGATCTTGCCCATTTCCATCATGGCGTCGAAAGCGCGCTTGGCCGCCGCGGGGTCGGGGTCGGCAATCGCATCGATGAGGGCGCGCGGCGTGATCTGCCACGATAGGCCCCATCTGTCCTTGCACCAGCCGCAGGCGCTTTCCTGGCCGCCGTTGCCGACAATCGCATTCCACAAGCGGTCGGTTTCAGCCTGATCGTCGGTCGCCACCTGGAAGGAAAAGGCTTCGCTCTGCGCGAAAGCCGGGCCGCCGTTAAGGCCGATGCACGGGATGCCCATCACCGTAAACTCGACCGTCAGCACGTCGCCCTGCCGGCCGGCCGGATAGTCGCCGGGGGCGCGATAAATCTTTCCCACCGAGCTGTCGGGAAAGGTCTCGGCATAGAACTGCGCGGCGTCCACCGCGCCGCCATCGAACCACAGGCAAACCGTGTTCTTGCTGACCATTTTCGTTCTCCGATCGATGAAGCGTCCGGCTTACCGCCGTAAGTTCTGCCCGGCTTGCCCAGCAATCGGCATTCCGCTTTTCCTCTGCCGCGACCGGAACTATACCGAGTGCCGCCATTCCAACCCCTGATTGCCAAGGCGGGTTTTTCGGCGCCGGCATCACCAAATTATTTTTGATGGACACCAGCAGATTGTTCGACATGGCGAGCAGGGACGTGTTCCGCTTCGCCGGATTGATCGCGGCGTATGTCGCGCTCGCCGGGATGTCGCTCAGTGTCGCCTTCATACACAGCACCGTTTCCCCCGTCTGGCCGGCCACCGGCCTGGCCATCGCCGCGTTGACGCTGGGCGGCCTTCGTTTATGGCCCGCCATCGCCGTCGGCGCCTGCGCGGCAAACTATTTCATTGCCGGGAACCCGCTGCCCGTCGCAGCCGGAATCGCCGTCGGCAACACGCTGGAAGCGATAGTGGGCGCCATGGTCCTGTATCGCCTGGGCGTCAAGGGCGAGGTAAAGCGGGTTCGGGATGCCGCCGCCATTCTGGCGGTGGCGGCTCTGGCGCCCTTGCCGGCAGCGACGGTGGGAGTTTTCAGCGTGACCTTGGGCGGCTATTTGCCCTGGGACCGTTACCCCTGGGTGTGGCTGGTCTGGTGGCTGGGTGACTTCATGGGGGCATTGATCGTGCTGCCGCTGCTCCTCGCCTGGGGCGGTGAGCGTTCGCCGGTGAAGTATCCGCACCGCCCGTTCGAGTTGGCCGGCGCGCTGGTCCTGGCCGTGATCCTGGTCAATGTCTGGAACATCGCGGCGCATGGCTTGGCCACGCTGAACGTACGAGCCCTGCCGCTGACCACCTTCCTGTTCCCGCCGGTACTGTGGGCGATGCTTCGCTTGCCGCCGCGCCAAACCTTGCTGGTATTGGCCGGCGTCAGCGGTCTGGCGGTTGCCTACACCAAAGGCATTACCGCTGACGAGGCCCTCGGTTCGCTGCTCTGGCTACAGATGCTGCTGCTCGGGTTTGGAGGAAGCTGGCTGCTCTTGCTCGGCGCCCTGGCCGAACGCGACCAGTCGCAGATGGCGCTGCGCGAATCGGAAGCGCAATTGCGCGCCACGTTCGAGCAGGCGGCGGCCGGCATCGCCCATTTCACCTTGCCGGAACGCCGCTTTCTGCGGGTCAATGCGGCGTTTTGCCGGATCATGGGCTACGGGTGCGACGAGTTGTTGGCCCGCAGCAGTCCCGAGATCACCCATCCCGACGACCGCTTGATCGGCAACGACGAGTTCGCCAGGCTGGCATCCGGCGAGATATCGACCTTCAGCGTAGACAAGCGCTACGTCAGAAAGGACGGGCAAATCATCTGGGCACGCGCCTCCGTATCGCTGGTCCAGGACGCGGAGGCCGGCCCCTTCGCGATCAGTGTCGTCGAGGACATCACCGAGGCGACGCTGGTCGCGCAGGCGCACCGGGATGCCGAGCACCGCCTCGAATTGGCGGTCGACATCGCCAAGCTGGGATTCTGGGAATGGGACGTGGCCAATGACCAGGTCTATCTATCACCGATGTGGAAGCAGCAGCTGGGGTACCAGGAGGATGAGCTGGACAACCGCTCGGACGAAGCGACGTCGCGGCTGTTCCCGGAAGACATCGACCGTGTGAAGGACTATGTAGCCCGCTATATCGGGCAACCGGGTTCGGAATTCAGCATCGACTATCGGCTGCGCCATCGCGACGGCCACTATCGCTGGTTCACCGCCCGCGCCACGCCGGTCACCGACGATACCGGCCAGGTGGTGAAACTGATCGGCACCCAACTCGACATCACCCACCTCAAGGAGGCCGAGCAGCGCATCCGCGAAGCGGCCCTGCACGATCCACTGACCGGCTTGCCGAACCGGGCGCTCATCTTCGAGTACGGCCAGCACCTGTTGGCGGCAGCGCGCCGTAGCCATGGCCGCGGCGCCTTGCTGTTCATCGACCTGGATCGCTTCAAGCAGGTCAACGACCTGTACGGACACGAAGTCGGCGACCGTCTGTTGCAGGAGGTGGCCATGCGCCTGATCGCCTGCACGCGGCAGGAGGACCTGGTCGGGCGCCTGGGCGGCGACGAATTCGTCATCATCCTGCCCCACCTCGACCACCGCACCGATCGCGCCACCGTCGTCGCCCAGCACGTACTCGACAGCATCGGTCAGCCGTTCCGGATCGATGCGCTGGAACTGTCGGTATCGCCGTCGATCGGCATCACCTATTACCCGGAGCACGGCACCGAAATCGACGCGCTGATCCACGCTGCCGATCTCGCCATGTATCAGGCCAAGCAATTCGGCCGGGCCAATTATCAACTCTATACCAGCGATCTGTGCCAGCGTGCCGAGGAAGCCCGCTCGCTCGAGGCGAAACTTCGCCACGCACTGAAAAACCAGGGCTTGGCGCTGCACTACCAGCCGGTGATCGACATCAAGAGCGGGCGGCTGATCGGCGTCGAGGCACTGGTCCGCATGGCCGGCGACGACGCCGAAGACATCAGCCCGGCCACCTTCATTCCGATTGCCGAATCGTCCGGGCTGATAGTCGAACTGGGCGAATGGGTCGCCATCGAGGCATGCCGCCAGCACAAGCTCTGGCGCAGCCAAGGCTTGCCGCCGGTCAAGATCGCCATCAACGTGTCGCCGCTGCAGCTCCGTCAACGCGCCTTCGCCGAACGACTCGGCCACATCATCGGCGAGGCGGGGATAGACCCCGCCTGCTTCGAGATCGAGGTCACCGAAAGCGCGCTGATGGAGAGCGTCGACGAGGCCATCGAAATCCTCGAGGACATCAAGTGCCTTGGCGTAAGGATCGCGCTCGACGACTTCGGCACCGGCCATTCCAGCCTGAGCAACCTCAGCACCCTGCCCCTCGACAAGCTGAAGATCGACCAATCCTTCGTCCGCCGCATCGAGCGGGACCAGACCAGCCGCGTGATCACCAACGCCATCATTTCGCTGGCCCGCACGCTGCACCTGGAAGTCGTTGGCGAAGGCATCGAATCCAACGAAACGCTGCGCTATCTCGACGACCAGGCCTGCGACCAGGCCCAGGGCTTCCTGTTCAGCAAGCCGCTCCCGGCCGACGCGTTCGCCCACTGGTATCGCCAGCACGCCGGGCAGTCGCTGCATTGATCGGCATGGTCGGCGCGCAGGGCCGCGCTGCCGCCAACGCTTCGCCAGGCCGTTCGGCGCACGGAACGACGATTGCTCCCGGTTCGAAAAGGCGTTTTGCGCTCTTTGCGCACTGCCATTTCAACCACGGAACAAGGAGTCTTTCATGAACCAACAGTCCATTCTTCTGGGCAGCGTTTTGGCCGTTACCGTCGCCGCGACAGCCCTTTCCGGCTGCGACCGCCGCAATGCCACCCCACCGCCGCCCCCCAAAGGCAGCAGCGAAGGCGGCGCACTACTGGCCAACCCGCCGGCACCGACGCCGGGAGCGGAAACGGGCACCGGTGCGCCTCGCCAGCACTTTATTCAGGTCGCCACCGATTCCGCCAACAAGAAGCTCAGCCACAGCGATGCCAGTTTCCTGAAAAACGCAGCCGCCGGCGGCGTCTTCGAAGTCGAGGCGGGACAAACCGGGAGCCGGATGGCCAGCGACCCCGGCGTCAAATCCTTTGCCGAAAGGCTGGCGGCGGAACACGGCAAGGCCAACGACGAACTGAAGCAGCTGGCCAGTTCGAAGCAGATCGAAGTCAGCGAACAACTGCCGATGGGCATGCAGCGTGACCTCGACAAGCTGGGCAAGAAGTCGGGCAAGGACTTCGATCGCGAATTCATCAAGGAAGTCGGGATCAAGGACCACGAAAAGGACATCAAGCTCTTCACCAAGGCCAGCAAGGAGGCGAAAGACCCGGAGGTGCGGGCCTGGGCCGAAAAGACCCTGCCCACCTTGCAGCAGCATCTCGCCGAAGCACGCCGCCTGGCGGCCACCCTGCGCTGAACCTGCTCGCCCGAACCCGAACTGCCTGGCAAAGATTACAAGCCGGGCGGTAAAGCTTTCCGGTTACGAGTACCGCGCTCTGTTCGGCGAACTGCCCTCCAACACGCTGCGCCAGACGCGACAGCAGTGCCCCTGTCTTCGGCTGGAATCCCGACGGGAAGCAGCGGGCGGCCTTAGCGTTTGCCCGGCGGCGCGGTTAGAATTGGCCCGCCGCCCACTCGAAAACCCCTCATGCCCCGCCCTCGCGACCCTATCCGCGACTTTCCCGGAAAACGCTGGCTCAACGTGGTCCTGCGCACCGTGCACCTCGTCGGCATCGTGCTTTTCGGCGCGGCCCTGCTCGGCGCCGGCAGCCTGCCGCTGGGCGCCACGGTCATCGTGGCCTCCGGCTTGTCCATGCTGGCCCTCGACACCTGGTCAAAACCGGCACATCTGCGCGAAATCGCCGGCTTCGGCGTCCTCGTCAAGCTGGGCCTGATCGCATTGGCCAGCGCCTTGCCGCAGATGGCCTTGCCGGCCTTCTGGACCCTGGTCGTCTTCTCCACCCTGCTCGCGCACGCGCCGGGCCGCGTTCGGCACCGTCGCCTGTTTTAAGCCACCAGCCCGGGATCAGTACAGCCCGTCGAACAGTTGTACCTGCACGCTGTCGCCCGGCTGAACGCCGGCGCAGGCTTCGGGCAGCACGACCAGGCAGTTGGCTTCCGACATCGAACGCAGGATGCCCGATCCCTGGTGCGACATGGTACGCACCTGCCAGCGACCATCGACTAGCGCCACGGCACCGCGCAGGTATTCGCGCCGCCCCGGCTGCTTCTTGATGACGTTGGCCGCCTCCACCGACAGCAGCGGCCGTTCCGGCAGCGGATCGACCCCGGACAGGCGGAGCAGCGCGTCGAGCGCGAACTGGGCGTAATTGACCATCACCGCGACCGGGTTGCCGGGCAGGCCGAACAGCCAGGCATTGCCGATCTTGCCGAAGGCCATCGGTCGGCCGGGCTTGATCTTCAGCTTCCAGAAACGGATTTCGCCGAGACGGGCAAGGATGTCGCGGACGAAATCGGCCTCGCCGACCGACACGCCGCCGGTGGTGATGATCGCGTCGGCCATGCCGGCCGCTTCGCGCAGCGCGGCCTCCAGCGCCTCCGGACGGTCCGGGACGACGCCGAGATCGATGATGTCGGCGCCCAGCCGGGTGAGTAGGCCGTACAGCGTATAGCGGTTGCTGTCGTAAACCTGGCCCGGCGCCAGCGGCGAGCCGATGGAAGCCAGTTCGTCGCCGGTCGAGAAGAAGGCGACGCGCAGCCGGCGGCGCACCGACAGTTCGGCGATGCCGAGCGAGGCGATCAGCCCCAGTTCGGCCGGCCCGATCCGCTTGCCCGCCGCCAGGGCCACCGAATTGCGCGCCAGGTCCTCGCCGGCGCGCCGGGTGTTCTGCCGCAGTTTCTGGCCGGACGGAACAAATACGGTGTTGCCCTCGACCCGCGTCGCTTCCTGCACGATGACCGTGTCGGCACCGGCCGGCAGCACTGCACCGGTCATGATGCGCACCGCCTGCCCGGCACCGACCTGGCCGGAAAAGGCGCTGCCGGCGAAAGCCGAACCGACCACGGTCAGCGCGGTTTCCGCGTCACCGGCCAGGCTGTCGTAACGAATGGCGTAGCCGTCCATGGCCGAGTTGTCGTGGGCCGGGACATCGTATGGGGCGATGACGTCGGCGGCCAGGATGCGGCCCAGCGCACTGCGCACCGGCACCTTCTCGGCCTGGGTAATGGGCGTGATGCCTTCCAGCATGCGCTGGCGCGCTTCGTCGGCCGACAGGCTGGGATCGTCGAGGGCGGGAGACTGGCAGGAGGTGGTATCGCTCATGGCATCACTTCTTGGCGCTGGGGAAAAAGACCTGCTGGCCGTCGGCGCGGAAAGCGGCAATCGCTTCCTGGCCCGCCGGCGAGGTTAGCCACTGGGCGAAACGCTCGGCGGCTTCCTTTTTGACATGGGAATGGCGGGCCGGATTGACCGGAATGACGCCATACGGATTGAACAGGACCGGATCGCCGGCCAGGACGATATCCAGCCCGCTGCGGTTCTTGAAGGCATACCAGGTGGCACGGTCGGACAGGGCATAGCCGCCGGTCGCCGCCGCCATGTTCAGGGTCGGCCCCATGCCGCTGCCGGTCTCCTTGTAGCCGGCCAGCGTCTTCGGGTCGATGCCGGCATCCTTCCACAGGCGCAGTTCGGCGGCGTGGGTGCCGCTCTTGTCGCCGCGCGACACGAAGGGCTGGCCGGAACCGGCGATGGCCTTGAGCGCGGCCCCGGCATTGGCGGTGCCGCGCACGCCAGCCGGATCGTCCTTCGGCCCGACGAAGACGAAATCGTTGTACATCACATCCTTGCGATAACTGCCGTAGCCCTCGGCGACGAACTTGTCTTCGGCCGGCCGATCATGGACGAGCAGCGCATCGGCATCGCCGCGCCGGCCGATATCCAAGGCCTGCCCGGTGCCGACCGCCACGACGCGGACCTTGATGCCGGTCGCCTGCTCGAATCGGGGCAGTATCCAGCCGAACAGGCCGGACTGTTCGGTGGAGGTGGTCGACGCGACGAGCAGCGTTTCCTCGGCCTGCGCCGAACCGAGCAGCGGCCCCAACAGGAGCAGAAACGATCCCAGCATCAACGATCGAAAGCGATACGCCATGGCAGTTCTCCTTGCATGAAGGCCCGGGCCGCGGGGGATTGCGGACGGGCAAAGAAACGTTGGGCCGCGACATGCTCCTGGACGCGGCCATCAGCCAGAAAAACGACATCGTCGGCCAGGCGGGTCGCCTGGCCCAGATTATGGGTGGTCATCAGCACCTTGGCCCCATCGGTGCGGATTTCGCGGATGATGCGCTCGACCGCTTCGGTCGCAGAAGGATCGAGGCTGGCCGTCGGCTCGTCGAGCAGCAGCAGGCGCGGCCGCATCGCCCAGGCCCTGGCCAGGGCCAGGCGCTGGCGTTCGCCGCCGGACAGCAGCCGGGCGCAATCCGCGGCCCGATGCGCCAGGCCGACCCGGGCCAGCACTTCGTCGGTACGCGCCCGCCGCTCGGCAGCATTCAGGGCCTGCGGCCGCAGGGCGAATTCGACATTGGTGAACACCGACAGGCGGAGCAGCATCGGCTGCTGGAACACCATCGCCAGCCGCCCGGCCGGCTGCGCGGCATCACCCCAGGTCACCGTCCCGCCATCAGCCGGCAGCAGCCCGGCGAGCAGGCGCAGCAGCAGAGTCTTGCCGGTACCGTTTGGCCCGAGAATGACGCTGATGCCCTCGCCCGACAGTTCCAGGTCGAGGCCGTCGAGCACGGCCCGGCCGTTCGGCTGGAAACGCAGGCCGGAGATGCGCAGCGGGAACATCAGTTATACCTCCGGGCGGCCCAGCAGCGCAGCGCGTAACCGATCACGTTGAGGCTGAGGATGATGCTCATCAGCACGATACCCAGCGCGATGGACAGGGCCAGGTCGCCCTTGCTCGTCTCCAGCGCGATGGCCGTGGTCATGACCCGGGTGTAGCCGTCGATGTTGCCGCCGACGATCATCACCGCCCCCACCTCCGACATGGCGCGGCCCAGGCCGGCCAGCGTCGCGACGGTCAGCGAGAAACGGCAGTCGGCGAGCAGCAGCGTGACCGCCTGCGGCCGGCTGATGCCGATGACGGAAAATTCGGGGGCGTACTCCTTCCAGGCGTCCTCGATGATCTGGCGGCTGACGGCGGCGATCAGCGGCGTTACCAGCACGCTCTGCGCGACGATCATCGCGGCCGGCGAGAAAAGCAGGCCGTAACCGCCCAGCAGCCCGCTGCGCGACAGGAATAGATAGACGATGACACCGACCACGACCGACGGCAGCCCCATCAGGGCATTCAAGGCGACGACCAGCCCGCCTCGGCCCGGAAAGCGCGCGATGGCGAGCCAGGCACCGAGCGGCAGGCCGAGCAAGGTACCGATCAGCAGCGCATTCAGGCTGACAAATAGCGAAAGTCCGACGATAGTGAGCAGTCGGTGATCGAAGCTGGCGAGGAGTGCGAGAGCGTCAAGCAGAGTGGCGATCATGGGCGCAAACGTCAGAATGCCCGGCGCGGGCGGCCGGGCGCTGCCAGCATACCACCGGCTCAGTCCGTTGGTTGGCAGCGAAGCCGGTATCTGGGGCTGGCGCCGACCGCATCGGTATTGTGCCGGTATCGCCGGCCTGCCCTTCCCCAGGCGGCCGCCAAGGCTACGAAAAGCCCGCGGGTCCGCCCTTTTCGGCTGGGACAAAATGTCCCGCCCGCAGGCTTTCCGGACAAAATGTCCCATCTTTTCAAGCATCGCCAGCCACCGATTCCCCATTGTTCAATGACTTGCGCCAACTGGCCTGCTCCTTGCTGCTGTCTGTAGTTGCGACAAGGAGTCGCATAAGGAGGAAAAATCTAAATGAACATGAACAGGCGGCAGTTCTTCAAGGTCTGCTCCGCCGGGCTCAGTGGATCGTCCATCGCATTGATGGGCTTCTCGCCGACCGCAGCCCAGGCGGAAGTACGTGCCTATAAACTCGCCCGCGCCACCGAGACACGGAATAACTGTCCGTACTGCTCGGTGTCCTGCGGTGTGCTCATCTATTCGACCGGCGACAAATCCAAGAACGCGCCGGGCAAGATCATCCATATCGAGGGCGACCCGGACGATCCGGTCAACCGCGGCAGCCTGTGCCCCAAGGGCGCCGGCCTGATGGACATGGTCAACAGCCCGACCCGCGTCAAATTCCCCGAGGTCCGCGAACCGGGCACCAACGAATGGAAGCGCATTTCCTGGCATGAGGCTTTCGAGCGCATTGCCAAGCTGATGAAGGCCGACCGCGATGCGAACTTCATCGCCAAGAATGCGGCCGGCGTCACCGTCAATCGCTGGAACACCTTTGGTTTCCTGGCCAGCTCGTCGGCCAGCAACGAATCCGGTTACATAACCCACAAGGTTCTGCGCAGCCTCGGCTCCGTCGCTTTCGACACCCAGGCCCGTATTTGACACGCTCCCACGGTGGCCAGTCTGGCTCCGAGTTTTGGGCGTGGCGCGATGACCAACCATTGGGTTGACATCAAGAACACCGACCTTGTTTTCGTGATGGGCGGCAACCCCGCCGAAGCGCACCCGTGCGGCTTCAAGTGGGTCATCGAGGCGAAGAAGCAGCGCAAGGCCAAGCTGGTCGTGGTCGATCCGCGCTTCAACCGCACTGCATCCGTCGCTGACTATTACGCACCGATTCGTCCGGGTTCCGACATCGCTTTCCTGAGCGGCGTCATCAATTACCTGTTGTCGAACGACAAAATTCATCACGACTACGTCAAGCATTACACCAACGCCAGTTTCCTGATCGACGAGCGTTTTGCGCTGGAAGATGGCCTGTTCTCCGGCTACAACGCCGAGAAACGGACCTACGACAAGGAATCCTGGAAATACCAGTTCGACAAGGACGGCTACGCCAAGGTCGATGAGACCCTGGAAGATCCGAACTGCGTCTTCCAGGTCATGAAGAAGCACTACGCCCGCTATACGCCGGACGTGGTGGCCCGCATCACCGGGACGCCCAAGGAGGCCTTCTTAAAGGTCTGCGAGTACATCGCGGAAACGGCGGCGCCGAACAAGACGATGACCAACCTGTATGCGCTGGGCTGGACCGAGCATTCGATCGGCACCCAGAACATCCGCAGCATGGCAATCATCCAGCAACTGCTCGGCAACATGGGCATGGCCGGTGGCGGCATCAACGCATTGCGCGGACACTCCAACGTCCAGGGCATTACCGACATGTGCCTGTATTCCGACGCCTTGCCGGGCTATCTCGGTGCGCCGCTGGATTCCGACCTGGACCGCAAGAGCTACCTGGAAAAGCGTACACCGAAGGCGATGCGGCCGAATCAGATGAACTTTGGGCAGAATTATCCGAAGTGGTGGACCAGCCTGATGAAGTCCTGGTACGGCAAGGAAGCGACGCCGGAAAACGACTTCTGCTACGACTGGCTGCCGAAGAAGGATGTCTCCTACGACGTGCTCGCCATGTTCGACCGGATGTACCAGGGCAAGATGACCGGCTTCGTCTGTCAGGGCTTCAATCCGCTGGCTTCCGTCGCCAACAAGAAGAAGGTGGGCGACGCGCTGGCCAAGCTGAAATACCTGGTCATCATGGACCCGCTGATCACGGAAACCTCCGAATTCTGGAAGAACCACGGTGAGGTTAACCCGGCCGACCCGGCAAGCATCCAGACCGAAGTGTTCCGCCTGCCGGTTGCCTTCTTTGCCGAAGAGGCAGGCACCTGCACCAACTCCGGCCGCGTCGTGCGCTGGCACTGGAAGGCCGTGGAAGGGCCGGGCGACTCGAAGAGCGACGCCGAAATCATGGCGCATCTCTACCAGACGCTGAAGGCGATGTACGCCAAGGATGGCGGTGCTTTCCCCGACCCGGTGCTCAAGTTGTCCTGGCCGTACCGCATTGCCGACGACCCGTCGCCGGAAGAGTTGCTGATGGAAATCTCCGGCAAGGCCCTGGGCGACCTCTACGACCCCAAGGATGCCACCAAGCTCCAGGTCAAGGGCGGCGACCAGCTGGCCAGCTTCGGTTTCCTGCGCGACGACGGCAGCACGGCCTGCGGCAACTGGATCTACAGCGGCTCCTGGTCGCAGGCGGGCAATCTCACCGCCCGACGCGACAGCAGCGACCCGTCCGGCCTCGGCCAGACGCTGAACTGGGGCTTCGCCTGGCCGGTGAACCGCCGCATCATCTACAACCGCGCCTCGTGCGACCTCTCGGGCAAGCCGTGGGATTCGTCGCGAACGGTGATCAAGTGGCTGGGCGACAAGTGGGGCGGCAACGACGTGCCCGACATGCGCCCGGATGCCAAGCCGGAAGAAGGCGTCATGCCCTTCATCATGAATCCGGAAGGCGTTGCCCGCCTGTTCGCCCGCGATCTGGTGGTCGATGGTCCGCTGCCGGAACACTACGAGCCCTTCGAGTCGCCGCTCGAAACCAACCCGATGCACCCGAAGAACGCCAAGGCCAAGAGCAACCCGGTCTCGCGCATCTTCAAGGGCGATCTGGAGGTATTCGGCACGGCCAAGGACTTCCCGTACGTGGCGACGACTTACCGCCTGACCGAGCATTTCCACTTCTGGACGCAGCACAGCAAGATCAACGCGATCCTGCAACCGGAGCATTTCGTGGAAATTGGTGAGGAACTGGCCAAGGAAAAGGGCATCGTGGCCGGCGACAAGGTCAAGGTGCGCTCCAACCGGGGCTACATCAAAGCCGTGGCGGTGGTCACCAAGCGGATCAAGGCACTCGACGTCGATGGCCAGAAGGTGCACACCATCGGCATTCCGCTCAACTCCGGCTTCACCGGGAGGACGAAACCGGGTTTCCTGACCAACACCCTGACCCCGGCCGTGGGCGACGCCAATACCCACACGCCGGAGTACAAGGCGTTCCTGGTCAACATCGAGAAAGCTTAAAGGAGAGCTGATATGGCACTGCAATCGCTAGACATCAAACAGCGCTCCGCGACCACGACCCCGTCCACGCAAGTGCGGCAGACCGTCGAAATCGCCAAGCTCATCGACGTGTCCACCTGTATCGGCTGCAAGGCCTGTACGGCGGCGTGCATCGAGTGGAACGACATCCGCGGCGACGTCGGCAACTGCGTCGGCATCTACGACAATCCGGTCGACCTGTCGGCCGATGCATGGACGGTCATGCGCTTCACGGAGACCGAGCAGAACAACAAGCTGGAGTGGCTGATCCGCAAGGACGGCTGCATGCACTGCTCGGACCCCGGCTGCCTGAAGGCCTGCCCCTCGCCAGGTGCCATCATCCAGTACAGCAACGGCATTGTGGATTTCAACCAGGAAAACTGCATCGGTTGTGGCTACTGCGTGACGGGCTGCCCGTTCAACGTACCGCGCATTTCGCAGAAGGACAGCAAGGCCTACAAGTGCACGCTGTGCTCCGACCGGGTGGCCGTCAACCAGGCTCCCGCCTGCGCCAAGGCCTGCCCGACCGGCGCCATCCAGTTCGGCGCCAAGGAGGACATGAAGGACTACGCCGAGAAACGGATCGCCGACCTCAAGGAACGCGGTTACGACAAGGCTGGCCTTTACGATCCGGAAGGCGTCGGCGGCACGCACGTCATGTATGTGCTGCATCACGCCGACCAGCCGGGGCTATACAACGGCCTACCGGCCAACCCATCGATCAGCCCGCTGGTCTCGCTGTGGAAGGGCTTCGCCAAGCCGCTCGCCACGCTGGCCCTGGCCGGCGTCGCTCTCGGCAGCCTGTTCCATTACGTGACCAAGGGTCCGAACGAGGTCTCGAAAGAGATCGAGGACGAGATCGAACGGGAAGATAAGGAGGAGGCAAAATGATCCGCGATCCGAAAGACCTCAAGCGTTACGAGCCGCAGGAACGGGCCAATCACTGGGTGGTGGGCATCAGCTTCATCCTGCTCGCCCTCTCCGGCCTGGCCTTCTTCCATCCGGCTTTCTTCCCGCTCACCCAGCTGTTCGGTGGCCCGACCTGGGCCCGCATCATCCACCCCTATATCGGGGTGCTGATGGCGGTGTCCTTCCTGGCCATCTTCATCCGCTTCAAGCATCTGAACAAGATGACGCCAGCGGACAAGGAATGGCTGGCCAAGGCCAAGAACATGGTGGACGGCGACGACCACAACATGCCGGAACAGGGCAAGTACAACGGCGGCCAGAAAGTCATGTTCTGGGCATTGGCCGTGTGCATGCTGTTGATGACGCTGTCCGGCCTCGCCATCTGGCGCGCCTGGTTCGGCCTCGACATCACCGTCGTCCGCCTCGGTGCCGTCGTCCATGCCGCAGCCGGCGCCGTGATGATCGGCCTGATCATGGTCCACGTCTATGCTGCCATCTGGGTCAAGGGCACCATCCGCGCCATGTGGTACGGCACGGTGACCCGGGGCTGGGCCAAGCAACACCACCGTGGCTGGTATCGCCAGGTCACGGGCAAGTAATAGCACTCCGTCACTCCCACCCCAGCGGGCGTGACGGATCAACCGTTTTTCCTTGCGTCTTTGGGGGCTCTGCGGGAAACATGCCGCATCCCCCGATTTTTTGAAATACTCGCAACCACGACAAACCGGAACAACCAGCGCTCTACATGCAAAGCCAACCGATCGACTTCCACCCGCCGGCCGAAGAAGCCGCGCCCATCCTGCTCCCGGTCACCACCACGCTGTTCGCCGACCGTGCCGACCGCTTCGCGCATCTGGCCGACAACCACAGCCTCGGCGAATGGCTGTCCTTCCTGGGCCGGATCAGCCGCGCCCAGCACGAAATCATCAAGGCCTTGCCCGCCCTGCCCCTGCCCGAGGCGGCGGCCCTCGAACAGGCCCGAATCCACGGCATGCCGCCGCTCAACGCCGCCTCGCTCCGGCGCCCGGCGGCCTGGCGCTTCGCCTTGCAGCAACTGGCCCAGCGTCTGCAGAATGATGCCCCCGATGCCGCCCAGGCAGTGCTGAAAACGCTGCTCTCGGCCTCCGACGAAGAACTCGACCGCCTGGCCGACATGCTGCTCAAGGGCGAGCCGGACATGGCCAGCGCCGCCCAGCTGCCTTTCGTCGCCGCTGCGTTGCAGGTGGTCTTTACTCGCCTGGCCGGTCAGCTCGATGCCCGCCCTCTGCAAAAACTCGACTCCCACGGCGTCTGCCCGTGCTGCGGCAGCCTGCCGGTGTCCAGCGTGGTGCGCCTGGGCGCCGCCATCAACAACCTGCGCTACCTGCATTGTTCGCTGTGCAATACCGAGTGGAACGTGTCGCGTGCCACCTGCACCACCTGCGACACCGACAAGGAAGTGGCGCTGCATGAAATCGAAGGCAGCAAGGGCGCCGTCCGCGCCGAAACCTGCGATGCGTGCAAGAGCTACCTGAAAATCGTCTATCAGGAAAAAGACCCCAAGGTCGATCCGGTCGCCGACGACCTCGCCACGCTGCCCCTCGACATGCTGGTCGACGAAGCCGGTTACGAGCGTTCCGGCCCCAACCTGCTGCTGATCGGCGCCCATAGCGGCTGAACCCGACTCTTCCTCCAACCTTTCTGCCCGGTCCGGGTGAAAGCCATGAACGAAAACAAACGTCTTCCCGCGGTTGACCGCGTCCTGCAGCAATTTTCCGACCTGATCGAAACCCATGGCCGTCAGCTAGTCACCGGCTGCGTCCGTGCCGAACTGGCCGCCGCCCGCGAAGGCCTGAAACACGGCCTGCCGCTGCCCGACGACAGCGCCCTGCTCGCTGCCATCCGCCGCCGTGCCGATGAGGCCGGCCGCGCCAACCTGCGCCCGGTGATCAACCTGACCGGCACCGTGCTGCACACCAATCTCGGCCGCGCCCAACTGGCCGAGGAAGCCATCGCCCTGATGGTCGACGCCGCCCGCGCGCCCTGCGCGCTGGAATACGACCTCGCTTCCGGCGGCCGCGGCGACCGTGACGACCTCGTTTCCGGCCTGCTCGCCGAAATCGTCGCCGGCGGCTCGCCGGACGTCGCAGCAACCATTGTCAACAACAACGCCGCCGCCGTGCTGCTCACCCTCAATGCGCTGGCCCAGGGCAAGGAAGCCGTGGTCTCGCGCGGCGAGCTGGTCGAGATCGGCGGCGCCTTCCGCATCCCCGACGTGATGCGCCGCGCCCAGGTTCGCCTGCACGAAATCGGCACCACCAACCGCACCCACGACAAAGACTACGCCGAGGCCATCGGCCCGAAGACCGCGCTGCTGATGAAGATCCACACCAGCAACTACGCGGTGACCGGCTTCACCAAGGCGGTCGATGAAAAAACCGTGGCCGACATCGCCCATGCCGCCAGCCTGCCCTTCGTCGTCGACCTGGGCAGCGGCACGCTGACCGATTTCGCCGCCTACGGCCTGCCGCCGGAACCGACGCCGCAACAGGCGCTGGCCGCCGGCGCCGACATCGTCACCTTCTCCGGCGACAAGCTGCTCGGCGGCCCGCAGGCCGGGCTGATCGTCGGTCGCAAGGAGCTGATCGCCAAGATCAAGAAAAACCCGCTGAAGCGCGCCCTGCGTGTCGGCAAGACCACGCTGGCGGCGCTTGAAGCAACGCTGCGCCTGTACCGTGACCCCGACCGTCTGGCCGAGCGCCTGCCCACCCTACGCCTGCTGACCCGGCCGGTGGCCGACATCGCCGCCACCGCCGAACGTGTCCTGCCCGCCGTACAAGCCGCCGTCACTGGCCAGGCCACGGTCGTGGTCGCCCCCTGCAGCAGCCAGATCGGCAGCGGCGCCCTGCCTGTCGAGCGACTGCCCTCGGCCGCGCTGGTCTGCCGCCCGCTGGCGAAAAAACCGGGCAAGGCGCTGATCGCCATCGAAGCCGCCTTCCGAGGCCTGCCGACCCCGGTCATCGGCTACATCCGCGACGACGCTTATCATCTCGACCTGCGTTGCCTGGAGGCGAAGGACGAAGCGCGCTTCGTCGCCCAACTGCACGCCCTGAAATTCTGAGCCCGGCCTCGCACGGCGGTCTGCGCACCGCCTGCCGTTCTCACCCGCGCCGACAACGGCGCACCTGTAAATCCGGGCATCTCCGTGTCCGGATGGTTCATAAAATGGAGAAGAGAGCATGACCATCAACCGAAGACAATTCCTCGCCGCCGGCGCCGCACTGGGGGCGACGGCCAGCATCGCCGCGCCGACCAGTCCGCTGCCTTTCCTGATCAACATGCAGTCCGACCCATTGCTGCCGAAGGCCACCGGCAAGCGCGTCGTCATCTGCGGCGGCGGCTGGGGCGGCGTCACCGCCGCCAAGCACCTGCGCCAACTCGACCCGACGCTCGACGTCGTGCTGCTCGAACGCAACCCGGTTTTCTTTTCCTGCCCGATGAGCAACAAGTGGCTGGTCGACGTGGTCGATGCCCAGTTCCTCACCTTCAGCTATCTGCCGGTCGCCCAGAAGTACGGCTACACCTTCATCCAGACCGAAGTCACCGCCTTCGAGCGCGACAAGAAGCGCGTCATCACCGCCCAGGGCTGGATCGATTACGACTACCTGATCCTCGGCAGCGGTATCCGCTACAACTACGAGGCCTGGTTCGGCAACGACCGCAAGGCGGCCGAGTACACCAAGGCCATGTTCCCCGCCGCCTACATCCCGAGTGCCGAGCACTTCCGCCTGAAGCAGAGCATCCAGAACTTCACCGGCGGCGATCTGGTGATGACCCTGCCGCCCCCGCCGCACCGCTGCCCGCCCTCGCCCTACGAGCGCGCCTGCCTGATCGCCGGCCTGTTCAAGCAGCGCAAGATCAAGGGCAAGATCACCATCCTCGACCCCAAGCCCAGCCCGGCGCCGATCACCGGCGGCTTCCAGGACGCCTTCCGCGAGTTGTACGCCGACCAGATCGTCTATGTCCCCAAGGCCGTCATCCAGGAAGTCGATCCGTTTAACAAGAAGATCAAGACCGCCGTCGGCGATTTCCGCTTCGACCATTCCATCCTGATGGCCCCGCACCAGGCCGGCGACATGGCGTGGAAGGCCGGCGTGATCGGCAAGAACGAGGAAGGCAAGCCCACCGGCTGGGCCGGCGTCGATCCCTTCATGCTGAACATGAAGGATGACCCGGACGTGTATGTGATCGGCGATTCGGTCGGCGTCGTCTCGCCGCTGTTCCGCTTCTACCCGAAGGCCGGCCACGTCGCCAACGCCCATGCCAAGATCGTCGCCAAGTACATCAGCGAGCGGGTCAAGGGCCGCGAGCCGAAGTACGCGCTGCCCGACAACCTGTGCTTCATGATGGTCAATACCGAGCCGCGCGAAGATATCGCCGTCCGCTTCAAGTACTGGGTCAACGACAAGGGCGTCATCGTCCAGGATCAGGACGACGACAACCTGCGCCGCGCCGAGGTGGTGACCGAGGACTTCGCCTGGGCCGGCCGCATGTACGAGGACATGTTCGGCTGACCGACTGCGCCCCTGCCTCGAATTTCGGAGCAGGGGCGTGTCAGAATATGCTTTTTGACCCATCCATTGCGCCATGTCCCACTTCCTCTTCCTCAACGCCAGCACCCGCGAGCCGGGTCACATCGGCAATACTGAAACCCTCGCTCGGCGGGCTGCTGCCGTCCTGCCGACGGAAACGAAGCAAACATGGTGCAAGCTGGCCGACCTCGAGTTGCCGCCTTTCGTCGACCTGCGCCACACGGCCGGCACCTATCCGATGCCCATGGCCGACGCCAAGGACATGCTCGACGCCACGCTGGCGGCGACCGATCTGGTCTTCGTCTCGCCGGTCTACTGGTTCTCCATCCCGTCGCCGCTGAAGACCTACCTCGACCACTGGAGCGCCTGGCTGCGCGTGCCCGGTCTCGACTTCAAGGAAAAGATGGCCGGCAAACGCCTGTGGGTCATCGCCACCAGCGGCAACCGCGACAAGGCGCAGCCCATGCTCGACAGCTATCGCCTGTGCGCCGAATTCCTCGGCATGGAGTGGCAGCAGCCCTTGTGGGGCAAGGGCGGCGCGCCGGATGCAGTGCTCTCCGACGAGGCAGCCCTGGCGCAGGCCAGTACCCTCTTCCGCTCCGCCTGATACCAATGATCATCGGCACCGCCGGCCACATCGACCACGGCAAGACCACGCTGGTCAAAGCCCTGACTGGCGTCGACTGCGATCGCCTGAAGGAAGAGAAGGCCCGCGGCATCACCCTCGATCTCGGCTACGCCTACACGCCGTTGCCGAGCGGCGGCACGCTCGGTTTCATCGACGTGCCCGGCCATGAAAAGCTGATCCACAACATGCTGGCCGGTGCCACCGGTATCGATTTCGCGCTGCTCGTCATCGCCGCCGACGACGGCCCCATGCCGCAAACCCGCGAGCATCTCGACATCGTCGAACTGCTCGGCATTCGCCAGGGCGCCGTGGCACTGACCAAGATCGATGCCGTGTCGCCGGAACGCCGGGCCCAGGCCACCGCCGAAATCGCCGACCTGCTCGCCGGCACGGCGCTGGCCGAAGCCCCCGTCTTCCCCGTCGCCGCAGTCACCGGCGACGGCATCGCGGCGCTGCGCGCCCACCTCGATCACATGGCCGCCCACATCGGCGAACGCGGCCGGCAGGGCGGCTTCCGCCTCGCCATCGACCGCTGCTTCACGCTGTCCGGCGCCGGCACGGTCGTCACCGGCACTGCCTTCTCCGGCGCCGTGAGCATCGGCGACCAGTTGCTGCTTTCCCCCGTGGGCAAGCCGGTCCGCGTCCGCAGCCTGCGCGTGCAGGATACGCCGTCCGAATCCGGCCACGCCGGGCAACGCATCGCGCTGGCCCTGGCCGGGGTCGAGAAGGCCGAGGTCGAACGCGGCATGTGGCTGCTCGCCCCGGCGCTGCATGCACCAATCCACCGCTTCGACGCCACGCTGCGCGTCCTGCCCGGCCAGCCGCCGCTCAAGCACTGGATGCAGGTTCATCTCCACCTCGGCGCCGAAGACGTGCCGGCCCGCATCGCCCTGCTCGGCGCCGACGAAATCGCCCCGGGCAGCGAACAATGGGCGCAGATCGCGCTGGAGCGCGATATCGGCACGCTGGCCGGCGACCGCTTCATCCTGCGTGATGCCGCGGCCCGCCACACCATCGGCGGCGGCCGCGTGCTCGACATCTTCCCGCCGACGCGCAAGAAGCGCAGCCCGGAACGTCTGGCCATGCTCGCCGCCCTGGCTGACGACAACCCGACTACCGCCCTGCAACTAGCCACCGCTCAGCAAGCAGCCGGCATCGAACTCGACGCCTACGCCATCAACCGCAATCTCGATGCCGCCGCATTGCAGGCCATCACCGGCCAGCTCGGCCTGCGCCTGGTCGGCAACACCGCCTTCTCGCCAGCCAACTGGCAGGCTCTCGAGGACCGCCTGCTGGCCGCCCTCGCCGCCGAACATGAGCGCGCCCCGGACATGCCGGGCGTTGAGCGCGATCGCCTGCGCCGCCTGACCCTTCCCACGCTTGGCCGCCCTGCCTTCGACGCCCTGATCGCGGGCCAACTGGCCGCCGGCAGCGTCGCCCAGACCAACGCCTGGCTGCATCTGACCGAACACCGCGTGCAAATGGCCGCTGGTGACCGCGACCTGTGGCAGACGCTGAAGCCGCTGCTCGAAACAGCGCCCTATAACCCGCCGCGCGTCCGCGACATCGCCAAGGCTACCGGCGTGCCGGAAGACACGGTGCGCGCCCTGTTCAAGCGCATCGCCCGCCTCGGCGAAGCCTTCCCGGTCGCCCACGACCATTACTTCACGGCCGAAGCCGTCGCCGACCTGGCCCGCCGCGTCGCCGCCCTCAACGCACGCGACGGCATGGCCCGTGCCGCAACGCTGCGCGATGAAATCTGCGGCGGGCGCAAAGTTGCGATTCACATCCTCGAATTCTTCGACCGTATCGGCTACACTCGCCGAGCCCGCGATACCCACGTATTGCGCGGCAGTCCTAGGCAATTCGGCCCATGAACAACGGAAGAGATCGTTCCCCGGTGGGACGGCCGGTCTTCAAAACCGGCAGGACCTGTCAAACAGGTTTGGGTAGGTTCGACTCCTGCTCTCTTCCGCCAATCGGCTTCTGCAGATTCCCACTTTGAAGTCTTGCAGTCGTCTCTAGGCGCTTTAAACGGGACTCAGTTCGTTCAGCTTGGCAAAAAATCTGGAAAAGCCGCATGCACCGTCGCCTTCCGCCGCGAGGTGCATGATGTCACGATAGAAATGATGCAGAATTTCAGACGGGCTTCAGCAGCATCGTAGCCGCCGCCGTGTTGGAAATCAGGATATGCAGGTTGGAGTTTGCAGCGCGCCGATATCCTGCATGTCCAGCCCGAGGACGCTACTGGCCAGTTTGCCGAGGAAATAGACGCTCCCGCCGACGCGGAGCAATTCGAGCACGTTCCGCTCGAGAATGGCGTTGGTCTGCGATTGGCTCAGGCCGAAGCGCTGGCAATAGGCTCGCTCGTCCTGCAGAAAGGCATCGCAGTTGAGCTTGCTGTTGAAGGAAAAGCACATCTTGTCAGGGCATAACCACGGCGGGCTGTCTCCGAATCGAAAATGGGCCCCGGGGGTAATTCTTTTGGGCTGAAGGGACAAGGTTGGCGCCATGGATCGGAGCTGACAACCCCAGGCCGTTCAGGGCAGTTTTTGCCCATGACGGCGCGCCGCATGTAGCCCCGACTCAGTGGCGGGAATGCAGCGCCGAGTTGGTCGAGTGGCAAGGCTGCAAACAGGGAGCCCAACTTGCCCGTGCGTGGCGCGCCCCGGACACGCAGTGGCTACAGGTGGCGGGAACAAATCCTGCAAGCCATTCGGCCCCGGCCCCAGCATCTTGCCGATGTGCTGAAGCGGGCCATGGAGCAAGGAGCACGACATGAAAGCCATCGAAAAACGCCGCTGGGCCATCGCCGAAGGCTACATTGTGGCGCAGCGATGAAAATCGCCCTGGTCGCGCCGGTTTTCGAGCGGGTTCCGCCGAAGCGCTACGGCGGCACGGAAAGGGTCATTTCCTACCTGGCTGAGGAACTGGTCCGCCAGGGCCACCGTGTCACGCTGTTCGCCACCGGCGATTCCGTCACCCGGGCGCGCCTCGTGCCGGTGATCGCCGACAGCCGCCGCTTCGATTCCCGGCGTCCGGAGTGGCTGATGTACCAGACCATGATGCTCGATCAGGTGGCGCGGATGGCCGGGGAATTCGACGTCATCCACTTTCATACGGATTTCCTGCATTTCTCCCTGGCGCGGCAATTGCCGGTTCCCCACCTGACCACTGTGCACTGCCGCCTCGACGAGCCGGAACTGATCCCGCTCTACCGCCACTTCGCCGACCTTCCGTTGGTCTCGATTTCCGATAGCCAGCGCCTGCCCGTGGCCTGGGCCGGCTGGCAGGGCACCGTCTATCACGGACTGCCCGCCGATCTGCACGCCTTCAACCCGGACCCCGGCGACTATTTCGCTTTCGTCGGCCGCATCTCCCCGGAAAAGCGGGTTGACCGCGCCATCGACATCGCGCGGCGCCTGGACAAGCCCCTGTACATCGCTGCCAAGGTGGATACCACGGAGGAAGCCTATTTCCGGGAGAAAATCAGGCCCCTTCTCGCCCACCCGCGGATCGACTTCATCGGCGAAGTTGGCGAGGACGAAAAAGGGCAGCTGCTGGGCGGCGCCGCCGCCCTACTCTTTCCCATCGACTGGCCCGAGCCCTTCGGGTTGGTCATGATCGAATCCCTCGCCTGCGGAACGCCGGTCGTCGCCTATCGGCACGGCTCGGTGCCGGAGATCATGGAAGACGGCGTAACGGGTTTTGTCGTCGACACCCAGGACGAGGCCGTCACTGCGGCCGCCAGCATTGACCAGATCGACCGCCGTCTCTGTCGCCGGGCTTTCGAGCAGCGTTTCACGTCCCGCCGCATGGCCGAGTGCTACGTGGCCATCTACCGGCGCCTGCGGCAAAAACACGCTGCCCCTGCCAAAGCGGTGCTGGCATGATGAATCGAAGCCAGGGCGGCAACGCCTGGCACATCCGGGGCACCTTGGTGCCCACCGGCGAACGTAAGCGATTCCTCAGGAACAACGACACCTTTTCCCTGTTCGAGCGATGGTATCGGCGTCGATTTGCAAATTCGATGCAAACAGCTACGGGATCATCGCTGCATTTTTGGCCGTAGGCACGCTATCTGCTGTATGCCAGGACCACAATCAAGCGAGGTCCCCATGTCCATCAGTTCCATCCTGTCTTCAGGCATGCAGAGCATGCAGGCCAGCATCAATCGCACCGCCATTGCCGGGAGCGGTCTGAATACCGAAAACGGTGATCTGGCGCGGAAAATGGTCTCGATGCAGCAAGGCGAGATCGAGTCCAAGGCGGCGGCGAATGTGATCAAGACCGGCGACCAGATACTGGGCACGCTCATCGACATCCGTGGGTAAGCGGCAAGAGTCGCCGTTGCCGGCAATCCGGCCTGCCGGCCGATCGACCTACTGGCGCTTCTTCATCGCCAGTACGCCCGTGCCCATGGTCATATCGACCCGGCTCAGGAAGCTCATGCCGATCAACGGCGTCCCGGTAATGCCGACGGTTACCCGGACGTTGCGCAACTTGACGCCCGCCACTTCGACGAGTGGAACGATGAGGCTGGTGGTCGCGATATTCCCGTTGGCCGTCGCCGACTGGCCGGTCTTTCCGCCCGACACGTCAATCTCCATCTGACGCGCGGTTTCAAGGCTCATCGCCACTGCCGAAGCGCCGGTATCGATCAGGCCTTCGATGGTGTGGCCGTTAATGGTGAGCGGCGCGAAGTAGTGCTCCCCTTTGTTGGCATTGGCATACAAAACCGCCGTCCGATTGTCGCCGGAATCGCCATCGAAGCAGCTCGCCCCGGAGCACTCCGCCGCGGCGAACATGGCGGAAAATTTCTGGTGCCGACCGAGCCAGTCTTGTGCAGCCGCATCACCCGCTGCCGCCGCCTTTTCATACCAGTAGCCCGCTTTTTTGCTGCAGGCGGCCACGAGATAGCCGCTCTCGTAAGACACGGCTAGGCTGCGCTGGGCTTGCGCGTTGCCCGCCTGCGCAGCGGACAGCAGGTCGGCAAACGCCTTGGCGGGGCGACTCAGGGGGGTTGCGTTGAGATGGTCGGTCGCGGCGAAATACCGGTTTTCGCATTCACCCCACGCTAAGCCCATCCCGGACAACGTACAGCAGACAGCGGCAGCGAACAGCCGGCCATGGAAACGGAAAAAGGACATTTGAGATTCCCCCTGAGCTGGTATCGATGCATGGCTTTCTCAAGCCGGACACAGGCTGCAGTCCGACAGATGCCACTTTTGCTTGAGTGCAGATATTTGTAAGCAATTTTCCGTCTTTTGTCATTTCGACGAAATACGTCAAAAGTCATAGGACACGCCCTTGACCCTGCCCTTCCGTTGAACCAGAATGCCCGCGACCCATACGGCGGTTTGCGGATTTTCCGATCATTCGACAAACCGGAAAAAGCTGAAAGTCCGCCGTTCCAATTTTCCCAGGATTCAATGGCCCATCACCCCTTCCACGGTAGCGTTCCCGACGACCGCCTCTACTGCCCCCACCACGACATGTGGGTCCGCGTGCAGGACGACGGCGAAGTGACGATAGGCGCGACCAGCTTCGGCATCTTCCTGGCCGGCGAGATCATCGCGTTCACCGCCAAGCCGAAAGGGGCCGAAGTCGCCATCGGCAAGGGCATGGGCACCGTCGAGTGCCGAAAGACCGTCCTCGCCGTGCATGCCCCGATCTCTTTCACCCTGCTCGAAGGCAACGAGGCGGCCGAAGAATGCCCCGTCCTGGTCGATAAGCAGCCCTACGCTGCCGGCTGGATGGTCCGTGCCCGACCAACCGCCTGGGACGCCGAAAAAGTCCACCTGATCGATGCCGGGGCTTATCGCCGGCATATCCTGAAGATCGAACCGGAGGCCCGTTTTGACTGACAAGCTGGCCATCCTGATCTGCACCGCCAGCGCCGAACGCCCCGAGCTGTATCCGACGCCGTTGGTCCATGCGCTCGCCGCGCACGCCCTCGACGCCGAGGTCGAAATCCACCTGGCCGGCCCGGCGGTGCGCCTGCTGGTCGACGGCGTTGCCGACGGCCTCTACCCGATGCCGGCGCGCGAAAAATCGATCGGCGAATTCCTGGGTGAAGTGATCGCCGAAAACATCCCGCTCTTCGCCTGCAGCATGGCCCGCGCCGCCTGGATCGCCGACAGCGAAACGCTGATCCCGCAAGCCCGCGCCGCCGGCGCTACCGCTTTTATCGCCCGGACGCTCGATCCGGCCTGGCGAACCCTGGTCTACTGATGACACATACTCACATCACCGGCGTCATTCTCGCTGGCGGCCTCGGGCGCCGCATGGGCGGCGTCGACAAGGGCCTGCAGGAGCTCCAGGGACGCCCGATGGCGGCCTGGGTTGCCGAGCGGCTGGCCCCTCAGGTCGACGAACTGCTCATCAACGCCAACCAGAACGCCGAGCGCTACGCCGCCTTCGGCCATCGCGTCGTCGCCGACCGCATTGCCGGCTTCGCCGGGCCGCTGGCCGGTCTGCATGCCGCCCTGTCGGCCGCCACGCATCCATGGGTCGCCACGGCGCCCTGCGACTCCCCCTTCCTGCCCGCTGATCTGGTTGCCCGGCTGAGTGCTGCCCTACTCGCCAGCGAGGCCGATCTGGCCGTCGCCCGCACCTTCGACCAGCCGCATCCAGTGTTCTGTCTGTGCAAGCGCAACGTCCTGCCGCATCTGACGGCCTACCTAGAGAGCGGCGAGCGCAAGTTCGACCGCTGGTACGCCACACTGAAGACCGTCGAAGTGCCGTTCGACGACGAAGCTGCCGCCTTCGAAAACATCAACACCCGCGACGAACTGCAGCGCTTCGACAGCGCCCGCTGAACACCCCGCGGCACGCCAAGCCATGCCACTTTGAGAACCGCCGCGAAGGCCCGCGCGGCGAATCCCCAACCTGTGGAAAACCCGTATTGCGTCGCCCAACAAGCGGCCTAAACTGCGCGCGCAGGATCAAATACACACATAAAAGGTAAACAGCAATGAACGTCAAAGTTCACTATCGCATCACTCAGGATCGCGCTGGCATTCCGCAGGATTTCTGTGGCGCCCGCCACTTCGTCGCCAGCGCCGACAAGGCCATTGAGGACATCGCCCGTACCCAGTTGGCGGCCGATTACCAGATTCCGCTCAGCGCCGTCGAAATTTCCCGCATCGAGGCTTAACCGCCGCCGCGCAGGGTCGCCCGGTCGACCTGCGCCAGCAAGCGCCGCGCCGCCGCTTCGTCACCGGCGCGGACACTTATTTCCACCCGCAGGGTGGAAAGCTGCAGCGCCGCAATGCGCCGCGGATGTTGTTCGCTCAGCGCGAAATGCAGGCTGGCGTCGTCGCCAGCCAACAACAGGCCATCGGGCGTGACCGATACGGCATCACCAAAAGCCAGCACCAGGCAGCGGCGAAATTCGTCCGGCGTGCAACTCATCTGCCGGACACTGTCCCCGCTCCACGGCAACCCGCCCTCAGCCACCGGCAATCGGTGGCCACACCGCCAGCACGTCACCGTCACACAGGACTTTCCCGGCCCGTTCATCGGGCGGGACAAAGGTTCCGTTGACCAGCACCAGATGTGTCAGCCGCGGCGGCAAGCCAAATGGCTGCAACGCCTCGGCGACGGTCGCGCTGTCGGCTACCTCGACCTCGGCCCGGTTGTTCTTGCTGCCACCAGGCAGATAGTCGCCCAGCGTGGCGTACAGTTTGACGGTGACCAGCATGCGTTCAACTGTTTGGCCGCTGGCAGGCGATATAGGCCTCGGCAAAGCGGGTCGGCGTTTCAAGCAGTTTCTGTTTCCAGGTGCCCAGTTTCATCTTCCCCTGGATCAAGCCGCGCAAGGCGCCGACATGCTCGGTCAGGCCCACGGAGGTCGCGCCGACCAGCACGTCACCATTGAACTGCAGGCTGATGTAGCGGCCATTCGCCTCGTCGGCCTGCTCGATGCCGTCGCCACCGGCCACGCCCTGCCATTCGCCGAACGACGACGAAATCATGCCCATCGAGTCGAGCACGTTGATGGCCAGAACACCCTTCATTCGCGCCGCTTGCCCCGCCATGTTCAGCGCCGCGACCCGTGCCTGATCGGCGGCGTTGGGCTGGATTGCCGCGATCAGATGCCGACCGCTGAACAGGTCCGGCGCCTCGGCGACGTCGCCGGCCGCGTAGATGCCGGGCACCGAGGTCTGCATGCTGTCGTCCACCAGCACGCCCTTGGCGACATGCACCGAAGTGCCGTCGAGGAAGGAAACATTCGGTGCGACCCCAGCCGCTGCAATCAGCAGGTCGCAATCGAGGCTCTCTCCCGTCGACAGCTTCACCGTCAGCGGCGCCGCGGAGCCCTTCGAAATGAACTCCACGCCAGCGCCGGTCAGCACACGCACGCCCTGCTTCTCGACCCAGCGTTTGATCATGCCGCCGGCTTCTGGCGTCATCATGCGCGGCACCATGCGGTCGCCGACCTCAACCACCGTCAGCTGCACACCGCGCTTGGCCAGCGCTTCCATGATGATGCAGCCGATGAAACCGGCGCCGAGCTGCAGCACGCGCGATCCCGGCTTGGCCAGCCGGGCGATGGCGCGCGCATCATCCAGCGTCCAACAGGTCTGTACTTCCGGCAGGTCGATGCCGGGAATCGGCGGCCGGACCGGATGCGAGCCGGTGGCGATCAGCAAGCGGTCGTAGTCCTCGAAATGGCCGTCGTCGAACAGCACTGTTCGCTTGTCGGTATTAAGCGCGACCGCGCGGCCTCGATACTGGCGTATGCCCAGGCTGTCGAAATGATCCGCCGACTTGCGCAGATAGGTGCCCGATTCGTCGATATTGCCTTCCAGCAAATAGGGAATGGCCATGCGCGAATACGGCGGCTCGGCTTCGTTGCCTACCATCAGGATGTCGTCGCCGGGTGCCGCGCGGCGCAGGGTTTCGGCGGCAACGACGCCAGCCGGGCCGTTGCCGAGGATGATGTGTTTCATGTTGGCTTCTCCGTCAGGAAAAGAAAAGCGGGGCGGCGCCTGGCGCGACCCCGCTCCGATGGCAGCGCGCGCTTACAGGCCCAGGCGTTCCAGCGTCGCCTTTTCCGGCACGCCGTCGGCGTTCCAGCCACGCAGCCTGAAGTACTCCGGCTTCATCTGATCGACGCCATTGACCAGCCCCTTGGTCGGACCGGCCTTGGCGCCTTCGGTCTTCAGGCGTGGCGGCAGGTCGTCGTCCTTGGCGGTCAGGCCGGCAGCAAGATTGAACAGGCGCTCCATGTTCCAGATCCGCTCGCCCACCTCGTTCAGTTTCTCCATCGACCAGTCGCCTTCGCAGGCCGCCTGGATCTGCGGCTGCACATCGGCCAACGTCCAGGCGAAACTGGTGAACACGCAGATGCCGGCTGCGTCGAAGACCCCGGTTGCATCCTGGAAAGCCTTGACCAGTTCCGGCTTGCCCTCGGTGACATGGGGATCGGTCTTCACCGGGATGCCCAGCACCTCGGAGGCGACCGTGTAGCCGCGCAGGTGGCAGGCGCCGCGATTCGACGTCGCATAGGCCAGGCCGATGCCCTGGATGCCCCGCGCATCGTAGGCCGGGAATTCCTGGTTCTTGACGCTCATCGACAGGTCCGGCCGCCCGTACTTGGCGCACATGCGGGCACTGCCCACCGCCAGTTCCTTGCCGAAGCCCTCGCCGTGCGCCGTCATCTCGACCAGCTTGCACAGCGCCTCGGCCGAACCGAACTTGGCATCGACGCCGATCTGTTCCTCGGTGATGATGCCCAGATCGTAGAGTTCCATGGCCGCGCCGACCGTGGCACCGAAGGAAATCGGGTCCATGCCGTGCTCGTTGCACAACAGGTTGGCGTACTGCAGGGCTTCCAGATCGCTCACCCCGTTGGCCGCACCGAGTGCCCAGGCCGCCTCATATTCCAGGCCACCGGAAGCACCCCAGTATTGCGGGCTGTTCTTGACGCTGAAGTGCGTTTCGTCAATTTTCGAAATCCGCCCGCAGGCGATGGTGCAGCCGAAGCACGCGGCATTGGTGACTAGATGCGCCTTGCCGTCGGTCGGCCGTTTTTCGTGCATGGCCTCGGCGGAAATCTTGCTGGCGCCCTCGAATTGCACGTCGCGGTGGTTGCGCGTCGGCAAGGCCCCCATTTCGTTGATCACGTTCATCAGCACCTGGGTGCCATACTTGGGCAGCCCCTGCCCGGTCACCGCGTTGTCGGCGAGCACCTTCTTGCCGGCATTGGTCGCCGCCAGGAAAGCCGGGAAATCCTTGATGCCGGAAACGCCCTTGGTGCCGCGCAAGGCGACGGCCTTCAGGTTTTTGGAGCCCATCACGGCGCCGACGCCGGAACGCCCGGCCGCCCGGTGCAGATCATTGACGATGCAGGCGAACAACACCTTGTTCTCGCCCGCCGCGCCTATCGACGACACGCGGATCAGCGGGTCCTGGTGCGATTTCTTGATCGTCGCCTCGGTTTCCCAGCAGGTCTTGCCCCACAGGTGCGCCGCGTCGCGCAGTTCGGCCTTGTCGTTCTCGACATACAGGTACACCGGTTTCGGCGACTTGCCCTCGAAAATGATCATGTCCCAACCAGCGAACTTCATTTCAGCGCCGAAGAAGCCGCCCGAGTTCGAGCAGGCAATGGCGTTGGTTAGGGCGCCTTTGGTCACCACCGTGTAGCGGCCACCGGTCGAGGCCATCGTCCCGGTCAGCGGCCCGGTGGCCATGATCATCTTGTTGTCCGGCGACAGCGGATCGACCTTGGGGTCGATTTCCTCGACCAGGTATTTCGAGGCCAGCCCGCGCGAGCCGAGGTAATCGTTGGCCCAAGCCATGTTCAGCGGCTCGGGAGTGCAGGTGCCGGCGGCGAGATTCACGCGCAGGACTTTACGGTTCCATCCCATGATCGTCCTCCTTAGGCCGCGACGGCAGAAGTGTTGGCCTTGGCCGCCCAGGCGCGCATGCGGTCCAGTCCGGTCCAGTCGGCGTCGACATAAGTGATGGCACCGGTCGGGCAGGCGCTGGCGCACTTCGGATCGCCACCGCACAGGTCACATTTCTGCACCTTGCCCAGATCGGCCATGTAATTCACCGTGCCAAACGGACAGGCGATGGTGCACACCTTGCAGCCAACGCAGGTCGCCTCCTTGACCACCTTGGCCCCGGTCACCGCATCGAGCACGATGGCCTCGACCGGACAGGCGTTCATGCACCAGGCGTCCGAACACTGGGTGCAGGTATAGGGCACCTTGCGACCTTCATGTTCGAAATCGAAGACCTTGATACGCGATTTGGACGGGTTGATGGCGCCGGTATGCTCGTAGGAGCAGGCCATCTCGCACTGCAGACATCCGGTACATTTGACCGGATCGATGTGAAGCGACTTCTGCATGGTGTCTCCTCCATGGATTATTAAGTGTCGCAAAAACCGGTGTCGCGGCAAATGCCGCGGGCAGGTTTTTAGATCATCGCGCAGGAAACCGGCCATGTCATGCCGCAGTGCAGCAATTGCCAGCAAGGACTCATGCCAAACCGATATCGATCGATCGCAAGAATGTAACCTTCCGAACTTACCGTGTTTTTCCTACTCGAAATCTCATTCGGAGGCAGCATGGAAAAAGCATCATTCGACCGCCGCCAGCAGCCGCGTCACCAGACCCAGCAACAGCCGCAACAAAACGCCCAGAGCGGTTCGGCAACCGGCAAGCCGGAATCGCCGCGCCTGACCTGGCAAAACCTGAGCAACGCCCAAGCCCGGAAGCAATCTGGCAAACTGTAGCGCCCGTCCACGCATCGATTACCGAAGGTTCGTCATGAAAGCAGGATTGTTTTTCGTCGCGCTATGCACGTCGTTAGCCCTGTGGGCCGGCCCTGCTCCCTGGTACAAGTGGCACAGCAATGCGGCGGACTACGAGGTGTGTGCCCAGACCTCCCCCGGCGACGGCTGGGAAATCGTCAAGGGGCCGTTTCAGGATTCGCATTGCCAGAAGCTGGGCATGCCGTAGACCACCCCGGCTCGAAACGGCTTGGCGACCGCAATCAGCGATAGCCGTAGAAACGAGGCACTTCATCCGAAGTGCCTCGTTTCATTTTGCTTTGGCGAAAACTGGCTGAAGCGGCAACTATCTGATGGGCAATGATTATCGCCTGGCAAGATCCCGGCAGGGGCGAGTCGAATTCACAACACGCCTTGACAGTAATTGCCTAGGCAACTATATTACTGCCTAGGCAATCATTACATAGGCAATCATCTCATGAACGATAGCGCCCAAACCGCTTTCTACGACGGCAACGATTACAAGCTGGACGACAGCATCGGCTACCTGATGCGCCAGATCGTCGCCACCATTTCACTGATCACCGACGAGCGCATGGCGGAACACGGCCTGACCGACGCTCAGTGGAAGCCGCTGCTGATGATCCAGCAAGGCCAGTGCAAGACCGCCGCGGAACTGTCGCGGATGGCCTGTTCCGATGCCGGTGCCGTCACCCGCATGCTCGACCGCGTCGAAGCCAAGGGCTTGGTCCAGCGCACCCGCTCCTCGGAAGACCGGCGGGTCATCAATATCGGGCTGACCGAAGAGGGCAGCCGGACGGCGGCGATGGTGCCCCACGTTCTGGCCGATGTCCTGAACTCGGTGCTGACCGGCTTCAGCGAAGCCGAAGCCCGGCAACTCAAGGGGATGCTCCAGCGCGTCCTCGCCAATGCCCGTCAGCTGCGCGACGGCGACGCCGCGTCCCAAGGCTGACAAGGGGCCGTCGGCAACTGTTTCCGGAGGCCAACATGAATTCACGATTCCCTGCCCGCACCCAACTCACTGCCCTGCTCCTGGCCATGACTCTGGCCGGCTGCGCCAGCTTTGCCGGCATCGAGCCGACCGCCAAGACCATCGCCCCGGCCGCACTGGGTGCCGCCAACGCGCCTATCGAATGGCCGGCGACCGGCTGGTGGCGGCAATTCGACGATCCCACCCTGGCCGCCCTCGTCGAGCGTGCCCTGGCCGGCAACCCCAGCCTGCAGCTGGCCGAGACCCGGGTGGTCAAGGCCCGTGCCGCGGCCGGCATCGCCGAAAGCGCTCTCTGGCCGCAACTCAATGCCAGTGCCGACAGCACCCGTCAGCGCCTGAGCGAATTCGGCACAACGCCGCCGCCTCTGGCCGGTACCACGCAAAACATCAACCACGCCGCCCTCAACGCCAGCTGGGAACTCGATTTCTTCGGCCGCAACCGCGCCGCCCTCGACGCTGCCCTTGGCCAGGCCCGCGCTGCCGAAGCCGATGCCCAGGCCGCCCGGGTGCTGCTGGCGAGCAATGTCGCTCGCGGCTATTTCGGTCTCGCCCGCCTGCTTGAGCAGCGTGAGGTGGCGCGGGCCACGCTGGCGCAGCGCGAAGCCATCCTGCAACTGGTCGGCAGCCGAGTCGAGGCCGGGCTCGACACCAAGGTCGAACTGCGCCAGGCGGAAGGCTCGCTACCCGAAATCCGGCGCGACATCGAAGCCCTGGGTGAGCAGATCGGCCTCGCCCGCCACGCTTTGGCCGCGCTCACCGGCCAAGGGCCGGAAGCCGTCGCCGAACTGGCGCCGACCCTGGCCACGGCTCGGCTTCAAGCCCTGCCCGCCGCCCTCCCCGCCGACCTGATCGGCCGCCGGGCCGACCTCGCCGCCGCCCGCTGGCGGGTTGAAGCCGCCGCCCGCGACGTGGTCGGTGCCAAGGCCCAGTTCTACCCCAACATCAACCTGATCGGGCTGGCCGGCTTTTCCAGCATCGGCCTTAGCAACTGGTTCAAGGCCGGCAGCCGCGAAAACGCTTTCGGCGCGGCGATCCACCTGCCCATTTTCGACGCCGGCCGCCTGCGGGCCAACCTGCGCGGCGTCAGCGCCGACGCCGATGCCGCGGTAGCCAGCTACAACGCGACCCTGATCGAAGCCCTGCGCGAAGTGGCCGACCAGATCACGTCGCAGCAGGCGGTCGAAGGCCAGGCCCGCGAGCAGCAGGCCGCCCAGCAAGCAGCGGAAGGCGCCCTCGACCTCGCCCTGCAGCGTTACCGGGCCGGCCTCGGCACCTACCTCACCGTCCTCACCGCTGAAGCCAACGTCCTGGCCCAGCGGCGCACCAGCATCGACCTCAAGGCGCGAGGCATCGATAGCAACCTACAACTAATCCGCGCCCTCGGCGGCGGCTTTGCGGCGGATTCGACGTCGCCGGCCGCCGGTTGAAGCCCCACCCCAGAGGAATCACCATGGCAAACCAAGACCACACCGCGCCGCACACCCCTGCCCCCGATACCGCTGCCAAGCCGACCCGCAAACGGGCACTGCTCACCCTGACCAGCGCCTTCGCCGCCATCGGCATCGCCTACGGTACCTACTGGACCTTGGTCGAGCGCTACCGCATCGAGACCGACAACGCCTATGTCCAAGGCAACGTCGTGCAGATCACCCCGCAGATCGGCGGTACCGTCCTCGCCATCAATGTCGACGACACCGACTACGTGCAGGCCGGCCAGCCGCTGGTCCGGCTCGACCCGGCCGACGCCCAGGTCGCCCTCGACCAGGCCGAGGCCCAGCTCGCGCAGACCGTGCGCGAGGTACGCACCACCTACGCCAATAACGGCACGCTAGCCGCCAACATCGCCCTGCGCCAGGCCGAAATCGCCCACGCCCAGGCCGACGTGGCCAAGGCCGAGGACGACGTCGCCCGCCGCCGGCCGCTGGTCGCTACCGGCGCCGTCGGCAAGGAAGAACTCCAGCACGCCGACACCGCCCTGGCCAACGCCCGGGCCGCAGCGACTGCCGCCTCTGCCGCGCTGGCCGCGGCGCGGGAACAACTGGCCAGCAACCAGTCGCTGACCGAAGGGACCAGCGTCGAGAACCACCCCAGTGTCCAGAAAGCCGCCGCCCGCGTGCGCGAGGCCTACCTCGCCCTGCAACGCAGCGACATCCCGGCGCCGGTGGCCGGCTACGTGGCCAAGCGCAGCGTTCAGGTCGGCCAGCGGGTCCAGGCCGGGGCGCCGATGATGGCCATCATCCCCCTCGACCAGGTGTGGGTCGATGCCAACTTCAAGGAATCGCAGCTGCGCGACATGCGCATCGGCCAGCCGGTCAAGCTCACCGCCGACATGTACGGCCAGAAGGTCGAATACACCGGCACCCTGGCCGGGCTGGGCGCCGGCACCGGCGCCGCCTTCTCGCTGCTGCCGGCGCAGAACGCCACCGGCAACTGGATCAAGGTGGTGCAGCGCGTCCCGGTCCGCGTCGCCCTCGAGGCCAAGCAACTGGCCGAACACCCGCTGCGGGTCGGCCTGTCGATGACAGCCACCGTCGATATCCACGACCAGAGCGGCAAGATGCTGGCCGACGCACCGCGGCTGAACCCGGTAGCGCAGACCTCGGCCGCCGGCGGCCTCCACAGCAATGCCGATGCGGCGGTGGAAGGCATCATCGCCACCAACCTCGGCCACAAGGCGACGACCGTCACCGCGCCGGCGCGGCCGGTGGCAGCGGGCGACAAGCCGCTGCACCTGGCCGCCACGCTGGGCACGCAGGGCTGACCGGCCATGGCCTCCGCTAACGCATCGGCGGCCGGGGCGGTCGAGCCCCTGCACGGCCGGCAACTCGTCCTCGGCACGGTGGCGCTGTCCCTGGCCACCTTCATGAACGTCCTCGACTCGTCGATCGCCAACGTGTCGATCCCAGCCATCGCCGGCGATTTCGGGGTCAGCCCCAACCAGGGGACCTGGGTCATCACCAGCTTCGCCGTCGCCAACGCCATCGCCGTGCCGCTCACCGGCTGGCTGACCCTGCGCTTCGGCACGGTGAAGCTATTTACCCTAAGCGTGCTGCTCTTCGTGCTTGCTTCCTGGCTGTGCGGCGCCGCTCCCAACCTGGAAAGCCTGATCGCCCTGCGCGTCGTGCAGGGCCTGGTCGCCGGGCCGATGATCCCGCTGTCGCAGACCCTGCTGCTGCAGAGCTACCCCAAGGCCAAGGCCGGCACGGCGCTGGCCATGTGGTCGATGACCACGCTGGTGGCGCCGGTAATGGGGCCGCTGCTCGGCGGCTGGATCACCGACAACATGACCTGGCCGTGGATTTTCTACATCAACATCCCGATCGGCCTGGGCGCCGCCGCCGTGACCTGGAGCATCTATCGCGAGCGTAACTCGGCGACCCGCCAGCTGCCCATCGACAAGATCGGCCTCGCCTTGCTGGTGGTCTGGGTCGGGGCGCTGCAGGTCATGCTCGACAAGGGCAAGGAACTCGATTGGTTCGCTTCCGGCCAGATTGTCACCCTGGCCGTGGTAGCGGCCGTCGGCCTGGCTTTCTTCCTGGCCTGGGAACTGACCGAAGAACATCCCATTGTCGACCTGTCGCTGTTCACGGGCCGCAATTTCTGGACCGGCACCCTAGCCATGTCCCTCGGCTACGGCGCCTTCTTCGGCAACGTCGTGCTGCTCCCCCTGTGGCTGCAGCAATACATGGGCTACACCGCGACGATGGCCGGCGTCGTCCTCGCTCCGGTCGGGCTGCTGGCCGTGCTGCTGTCGCCGGTGGTCGGCAAGCAGGTCTCGCAGGTGGACCCGCGCCGCCTGGCGACGGTGGCTTTCGTCGTCTTCGCCCTCGTGCTGTGGCTGCGCTCAGGCTTCAATACCCAGGCCGACCTCACCACCCTGATGATCCCGACCGTCATCCAGGGCGCGGCGATGGCCTTCTTCTTCATCCCGCTGGTCACCCTGACCTTGTCCGGCCTGCCTCCCGAGCGCATACCGGCCGCTTCCGGGCTGAGCAATTTCGCCCGCATCACGGCCGGCGCCTTCGGCACCTCCATCGCCACCACGCTATGGGAAGACCGCGCGGCGCTGCACCACGCCCAGCTCAGCGAAGCGATCGCCACCGGCAGTACGGCCACCAGCCAGGCCCTGGCCAATTTCACTGCCGCCGGCCTGACGCAGGAGCAAGGAATCGCCCAATTGAACCGACTGGTCGATCAGCAGGCCTTCATGCTCGGCGCCGACGATGTGTTCTACGCTTCGGCTTTGCTGTTCGTACTGCTCGTCGGCGTGGTGTGGCTGGCACGGCCAGCGAGGAACGGTGCCACAGCGGACGCTGGCGGCGCGCATTGAGGAGGAGAAAGCGACAAAGTGGGCCACTGAAGGTAGCAGTGGGCGCCGCTTAAACGTGAATTGTCCGATGGATGAGCTCTGCCGGGATATTTTCTGCCGACAGAAATGAAAAAGGCACTTCAAATGAAGTGCCTTGTTTCATCTTGGTTTGGCGCGCCCGGAGCGATTCGAACGCCCGACCCTCTGGTTCGTAGCCAGATACTCTATCCAACTGAGCTACGGGCGCGCTGCCAAAAATCAAACCGAACAAGATCGGCTTGAAAAAAGGTTCTGTGGCGCGCCCGGAGCGATTCGAACGCCCGACCCTCTGGTTCGTAGCCAGATACTCTATCCAACTGAGCTACGGGCGCGCTGACAGAGCGGCGCATTATACGTGGCCAAGCGTAGAATGCAAGGGTTTTCAGGAAAAAAGCCGATGTCCACCGTCACTGTCCAAATGCCGAAGTACCCCGAATGCTGGTCGAGTTGCGGTTCGTGTGCGAGCGGCGACGTGTTCATTCTGGAATTGCTGGTCAAGATCGGCGACATGGTGCAACGCGACGACAACATCCTGACACTGGAGACCGGCAAGGTGGCGCTGGACATCCCTACCCCCTACGCCGGCCGCGTGCTGGAGATTCATGTCACAGAGGGCGATACGGTCGGTGAGGGCGCGCCGCTGTTAACGCTGGAAACCGACTGAGCAACGCGGCGAGCCATCCCGTTCCGCCCTCTCCCCTCATTTTGGGAGGTCGACCTCCATCGCATTGCGCACTTCGCGCACCCCACGCACCCCGCTGGCCAGGTCGAGCGCCCGGCGCAGCGCATGTTCATCTGGCACGACGCCAGCCACGGTAACCACGGCCGCCTTGGACGACACGCGAATGCGCGAACCGGTCAGGCCGATGTCGGTACGCAGCAGCGTTTCGACACGGTCACCCAGCGCGGCGTCCTGTGCTTCGTTATTGGCGACGACGGCGGCCAGAACTTGCGGGTCGTCGGTGGCGAAGGCGGAAAGGCCGAGTCCAACGAAGGTTGCCACCGTAATCAGGCTGGCGACGAGGAAGTTCGGTTTGAGCATGTTGATTCCCTTCTTGTAATGTGTGCCCAAGCCTTATTGCGATCTTCGTGCCAGATACAAACAATCAAATAAAATCAATCAGTAAGATATTTTTCACCCCCCCCTGAACCGGTAACCGAGTCGTGACCCGGCGACAGCCCGCCCGTATCCGATGCAACGCGCAGGCAGTGGAATGGTGTTCACCGTTCGGCCAGCGTTTCGCTGTCGCTGCGGAACATGGCCGGCGTCAGGTCGTGCTTTTGCAGCAGTCGGTAGAACTCCGTCCGGTTGCGCTCGGCAATGCGCGCTGCATCGGCGACATTGCCGTCGGTCAGCTTGAGCAGCTGGACAAGATAGTTGCGCTCGAAGCGCTGCTTTGCGTCGGCGTAGGTCAGCGCATCCATGGCCGGCACGCGCAAGGCGCGCTGGACCAGCGCGGCGGAGATCAGCGGCGTCGAAGTCAGCGCGCAGCTTTGCTCGACAACGTTGAACAGCTGCCGGACATTGCCCGGCCACGAGGCGGTGGCCAGCGCCTCCAAGGCGTCCGGCGCAAAGCCGTTGATCGGCTTGCCGTACTTGACGGCGAGCAGGCCGGCAAAGTGGGCGGCGAGCAGCGGGATATCCTCGCGCCGCTCTTCCAGCCGCGGCAGGGTCAGCGACACGACATCGAGGCGGTAATAAAGATCCTCGCGGAACAGCCCCTGCGTCATGGCAGCATCGAGATCACGGTGTGTCGCCGACAGCAGACGGACATCGACCGGCTCGACCTTGGTGCTGCCGACCGGCCGTACGACGCGCTCCTGCAGCACGCGCAGCAGCTTGACCTGCAGGGCGAGCGGCATGTCGCCGATTTCATCGAGGAACAGCGTACCGCCATTGGCCGTCTGGAACAGGCCGACCCGGTTGCTGGCGGCGCCGGTGAAGGCGCCCTTGGCGTGGCCGAACAGCTCGGATTCAAGCAGTTGTTCGGGGATGGCGCCGCAGTTGATGGCGACGAACGGTCCCTTGGCCCGCGGGCTGGCCCGGTGGATGGCGCGGGCCAGAACTTCCTTGCCGGCGCCGCTTTCACCGCGGATCAGCACGCTGGCGTCGGACGCCGCGACCATGCGCGCATCGGCCATCAAGGCGGCCATCCGGCTGCTGCGGAAAATGACGCCTTCCATCCAGGCATCGCCCCCCTCGCCCACCGCCACCACTTCTTCGCCGGCCGGCAAGGTCGGCTCGGAGAGTTGCAGGGCGCGGTCGATCTTTTCGAGCAGTATCTGGCTGTCGAAAGGCTTGGTCAAATAGCCGAAAACGCCGCGCGAAGTGGCATCGACAGCATCGGGAATATTGCCGTGCGCGGTGAGCAGGATGACCGGCAGGGTCGGCCGCGTGCGGCGGATTTCCTCGAACAGCGCCAGGCCGTCCTGCCCCGGCAGGCAAACGTCGCTGACCACCACGCGCGGCGTGTCCACGGCAATCCGGACTACCGCCTGCTCGGCCGAACCCACCGCCGTCACCCGGAAGCCGCGCGCCTTGAGGCGCATGGTCAGCAGCCGCAGGATGTCCTCGTCGTCATCGACGACCAGCACATGCGCTCCTTCGCCGCGCAGTGCCGGCCTCATCGCTTGCTCCCGACGGGGCGTGGCCGCGACAGGGTCCGCTCGATATCGGCCAGGCTGTCGAGCTTCTCCTGCAGTTTGTCGAGCTTGTCCTGTTGTTCACTGGTCTTGCGCTGGCTGTCCTTCAATTGCTGCCCCTGTTTGTCGAGTTGCCCCTCAAGTTTCAGGCGTTCGAGATAGTTGTCGGCTACCTGGCGAGCTAGGGGATGAAAAGGCATGGCCGCCGGTTCGTTGGATTTGAGCACGCTGTCGAGCAGCGCCAGCCCCTTGCCGAGATCCTGCTGAACACGCGGATGGCCGAGCAGCATGGCCATGCGCACCTGGGTGTACGGTGTTTGCGGCACGGCAACCAGCACCATGCGTTCACGGCCGAGTTCGGCCGGGGTCATGCGGCCGAGGCCCTGGTAATAGGTGAGCGCCGCCTCCGGCGTGGTCTCGTCCACCCGGGCCGCTTTTTTGGCGCCGGGCATCGTGGTACAGCCGGCCAGCAGGGCGGCACAAAGCAGACCGCACAGTCCGCGACGGAGAAAATCGGTTTTACTGCTCATCAGGTATTTCCACACAAAAATGGGCGCCGCTGTCCTGCGGCACCAGATAGACCCTGCCGCCCATGGCGCGCACCAGTTCGCGCACGATGGACAGGCCGACCCCGCTCCCTTGGCGCGGCGCCGGAGCGGCGCGCTGGCCTTGGACAAAGGGGTCGAAAATTCGTTGCCGGTCTTCCTCGGCTATACCCGGCCCCTGATCCATGCATTCGAAGCGCCAAAGGCCGTCGACGCGGCTGACGCCGAGGCGGATTTCCCCGTTGTCCGGACTGAAATCGATGGCGTTGGACAACAGGTTGTCGAGAACGACCGACATTTTTTCGGCATCCAGCGTGACCATCTGGTCCGGCGCCTCGGTCACCACCTTGAGCCGTCGCGCCTGGCTGTGCAGGTCACGGCGCTGCACGACGCCGGCCAGCAGCTTTTTCGGCTTGACCGGGGCCAGTTGCAGGCGGCGGGCGTCGAAAGCCGCCGCATTCAGGGTGAGCAGGCTTTCGATCTGCTCCTGCAGGACGAGGACGTTGTGCTGCAGGATATCGACCACCTCGCGCTGGCCGGCGACGAGCGGCCCGGGGACTTCTTCGCGCAACAACGAGACGCCCTCCTTCAATGCGGTAAGCGGAGTTTTCAGTTCGTGCGACACATGGCGCAAGGCGCGCTCGCGGTCGGCTTCCAGTTCGGCCAGGCGCAGGCGCAGCCAGTCCAGCCGCTTGCCGAGCTGGCGCAAGTCGGCCGGGCCGCCGACAGTGACCGGTTCGTCGAAACGGCTGGCGCCCAGGCGAACGATGGCTTGTTCGAGATGGCGTACCGGGCGTACCAGCCACCAGCCCATGGCCAGCGCCACCAGCAGCGCGCCGAGCAGGGCCAGCCCGATGCGCCCACCGAGCTTGAGACGAGCCGCATCCAGTTGATCGAGCGTCTTGCGATTCTGCTCCTCCACCCAGCGTTGACCGGCTTGCTTGAGCAGACCGTTCAATTCAGCCATACGCGCCAGCAGGGGAATGATTTCGGCCTGCGGGATATTCTGTTCCAGGCCGCTGCGCAAGGCCTCGGCGACCATGCGCCAGCCGCCGAGCAAGGGCTGCAGCGGATCGGAAGCCATACCGTCGAGACGATCGACGACGGCCAGGGATTGCGCCAGATGCTCGTCGAAACGCTGGCGGAAAACTGGATTGTCTAGCACCAGGTATTGCCGCGCGCTGCGTTCGATATCGACCGTACGCTCACCCAACTCCTGGATGGCGGCAGTCAACTGGATCGCCTGCTCGCTGCCGCGCCGGCTCTGATCGACCAACCGCTCGACCACCAGCCAGCTTTGTATCGCCACCCCGCCCAGCAGCAGGCCGATCAGGGTGAAGCCAAGCAACATGCCCTGGCGGAAGGAAATACGGTTCATTTTTTGTGTGCTGATTTAAGAACTCCCGCGCAGTTTAATGGTCACTGCTCTCTACCTCGGGCCGGGGGCGACCCAATAGCGTGAAAATTTATCTATAAAAATCAGTCAATTAATCACTTGTCTGATTTTAACGACAACCCCGCATTGAAGCCTAGATGACTTTTCGGAAAAGCCCAAAAAAAGCTGTCGCCATTTAACGACACAAGCACCATCCATATCGGGAATCTGGTTTAATCGTTTCCGCTAATATATTGTTTAAATTGAAATTAATTTAGGTGGCACAGATATCGCAATAGGCGTCGGGACAAGTTTTTTGTCGAACAACCTCACCACGGGAGTTTCCATGTTCAGCAAACCGACCATTACCACTCGCAACGACACCATCACCCGCAAGGACGTGAAAAGCGTTCTCGGCTCAGGCAGCGGCCTCGCCGGCGCCGTGCCGGAACCGAAGGTCGTCACCGAAACCCCCGCCACCACGGAAGAAAAATTGACCACCACGACCGAAACCGAAACCCCGACCGGCGCTTCCCTGATCGTCGGCCCGGACGTCAAGCTCAAGGGAGCCGAAATACTTGACTGCGACACGCTGGTCGTCGAAGGCCGGGTCGAAGCGACCATGGACAGCCGCGTCATCCGCATTGCCGACAAGGGCGCCTTCGCCGGCAAGGTCAGCATCGACGTGGCCGAAATCCACGGCACCTTCGAAGGCGAATTGACCGCCCGTTCGCAACTGATTATCCACGCCACCGGCAAGGTGAGCGGCAAGATCCGCTACGGCAAACTGCTGATCAACGAAGGTGGCGAACTGTGTGGCGACATCAATTCGCTGTCTTCCGACAAACCGTCGCAACGCTATCAGCGCGACGAACAGCAGATCACGCCGCTGAGCGCGGTCGTCGGTTGATTACTTTTTAGGCAACTCATAGAATACGAACAATATGTATAACGCATCACCGCTCGACGCCACGCTCGCCCCTCTTCCAGCGCCCATGCTGTTGACCGGAGAGCGTGGTTATTTTTCCGAGGCACCGACCGCCACCGAAGCGCCGGAACTGATCGTCGCGCCGGCCGTGACCTACACCCAGTTACGGGCCTGCAGCGGCCTGGTCCGCCGCATGTACGCCCGGCGCGGCTACCGCCTGGCAGCAAATCCGCTGCAACCAGCCGATCCGAGCCATGTCACCATCGGTGCTTGGTTGCATGGCCAACTGGTCGCCACTGCAACCGCCTCGCGCGATTCGGCGGCCGGCCTGCTGGCCGACGGCCTCTATCGCGACGAGGTTGCCAAGTTGCGTGGTCATTCGCGTATCGTCTGCGAAGTCACGCGCCTGGCTGTCGATGCCGAATGCTACGAACCGGAAGTGCTCGGTTCGCTGTTCCTGGCCATCTATCAATATGTTCGCGCCGTCTTCGGTGGCACCGAACTGGTCATCGAAGTCAATCCGCGCCACGCCGGCTACTATCGCCGGACCATGGGCTTCCACCAGATCGGTGAACTGCGCAGCTGCCCGCGTGTCGAGGCGCCGGCCGTCCTGCTTCACCGCTCGCTGGGCAACATTCACTACTGAGCTACTGCCGGAAAACCGAATGACCGTCCTTCGACCATCGAAGGCTGGTTATTTGCGCTGAAGCCTCGTAGACTTCGCCCTTTGATTATTTTTCCTTCAGGCAAGCGCAAATGGCTCAATACGTCATGTCCATGCTACGGGTCAGCAAGATCGTCCCGCCCAAGCGTCAGATCATCAAGGACATTTCCCTGTCCTTCTTCCCTGGTGCCAAGATCGGCCTGCTCGGCCTGAACGGCGCCGGCAAGTCCACCGTGCTCAAGATCATGGCCGGCGTGGACAAGGAATACGACGGCGAGGTGCAGCACCTGGCTGGCGTTTCCATCGGCTACCTGCCGCAGGAACCGCAGCTCGACGCGGCCAAGACGGTCAAGGAAGAAGTCGAATCCGCCCTCGGCGAAGTGATGCAGGCGCAGGCCAAGCTGGACGAGGTCTATGCCGCCTACGCCGATCCGGAGGCCGACTTCGACAAGCTGGCCGAGGAACAGGCCCGCCTCGAGGCGATCATCGCCACCGCCGGCTCGGATACCGAACATCAGATGGAAATCGCGGCCGACGCGCTGCGCCTACCGCCCTGGGATGCCGTCATCGGTAACCTGTCCGGCGGTGAAAAACGCCGCGTCGCGCTGGCCAAGCTGCTGCTCGAAAAGCCGGACATGCTGCTGCTCGACGAACCGACCAACCACCTCGACGCCGAATCGGTCGAATGGCTGGAACAGTTCCTCGTCCGCTTCCCCGGCACCGTCGTCGCCGTCACCCACGACCGCTACTTCCTCGACAACGCCGCCGAGTGGATTCTCGAACTCGACCGCGGCCACGGCATTCCCTGGAAGGGCAACTACTCGTCCTGGCTGGAGCAAAAGGAAGCCCGCCTGGAAACCGAAAACAAGCAGATCGACGCCCACATGAAGGCGATGAAGCAGGAACTGGAGTGGGTGCGCTCCAATCCGAAGGCGCGCCAAGCCAAGTCCAAGGCCCGTCTGTCGCGCTTTGAGGAAATGTCCAGCCACGAATACCAGAAGCGCAACGAAACGCAGGAAATCTTCATTCCGGTTGGCGAGCGCCTGGGCGACCAGGTCATCGAATTCGACGGCGTTACCAAGTCCTTCGGCGACAAGCTGCTGATGGACAACCTGAGCTTCAGCATCCCGCCGGGCGCCATCGTCGGCATCATCGGCCCGAACGGCGCCGGTAAATCGACCCTGTTCAAGATGATCACCGGCCAGCAGCAACCCGATTCCGGCGCGGTCAAGGTCGGCCAGACGGTCAAGATGGCCTACGTCGACCAGTCGCGCGACTGCCTGGACGGCTCGAAGACGGTGTTCGACGAACTGGCCCAAGGCAGCGACATCCTGCAGATCGGCAAGTTCGAGATGCCGTCGCGTGCCTACATCGGCCGCTTCAACTTCAAGGGCGCCGATCAGGGCAAGCTGGTCGGCAACCTGTCCGGCGGCGAGCGCGGTCGCCTGCACCTGGCCAAGACGCTGATGGCCGGCGGCAACGTGCTGCTCCTCGACGAACCGTCGAACGACCTCGACGTCGAGACCCTGCGCGCGCTGGAAGACGCCCTGCTCGAATTCCCGGGCTGCGCACTAGTCATCTCGCACGACCGCTGGTTCCTCGACCGTATCTGTACGCACATCCTGGCCGCTGAAGGCGATTCGCAATGGACCTTCTTCCCGGGCAACTACCAGGAATACGAAGAGGACAAGCGCAAACGTCTGGGCGAAGAAGGCGCCAAGCCGAAGCGGATTCGCTACAAGCCCATCACCCGCTAAAAGCGATCGGGGGATGACCGAGAAGTTCAACGATCACCCCCAAAAAACCAGAAGACGGACATGCTTAGCGTGTCCGTTTTTTTTTGCACTTTGCTCCCGGGCGATGCGAATGTACTATCCAGGTCGCCTTGGCCTAGATGCCAAGGTAATCCTCAAAAAACACAAAAGGGAGCAATCAATGCAATCCAAAAAACTCGCGTGCCTATTCATGGCCTGCGCCGCCCTCCTGCTGTCGGGCTGCGCATCATTCCGGAACAATGAACTGGCAGACGTCGGCAAACTACCGGATGTCTCGCGCTACGCCAACAAACCCACCGTCTTCGTTGAAACACACCTCTTCCGCGGCGACCCCGGCCAAGCCAGCTTGGAAATTCTGGCCATCAAGGAAAAACTGAATGCGTCGGTCAAAGGTACGCTGGACGAATCCGCGTTGTTTTCCAAATACAGTTTTGACGAGAAGGATCGTGCCACGTCCGACTACGTTATCCGTCTCGACATCTACAACCATGGCACCCCCGGATTGGCAGCCGTCGCCGGGTTCATCAGCGGCCTGACCCTGACCGTGATCCCGGCCGCGGCAACGGATAATTACACGCTGCAAGCCAAGCTGCTCGACAACAAGGGTAATCTGATCAACGCCTCGACCAACAAGGATTCCATTACTACCTGGATCGGCATCCTGTTCCTGCCAATGGCCGGTAACACCCCGGAAAAGGCGATTTTCGGCACGCTGGATAATCAGCTCAAGGCCGTTCTGAAGGATCTGGTCGAAAGCGGCAAGCTGAAATACTCGCTCCTGCAGCGCCTGCAGATGCAATATTTTGCCGGTCAGGTATAAGCCAACCAGGCATGTTTGAATGCAAAACGGGCGCCGTTGCGGCGCCCGTTCTTTTTTGCGCCCCGCCATCGCGAGGCACGCAAACTGTAGGTGAAATATATGCTTATTTTGTCAGTGCTTCAAGCTGGCAGAAAAAACGGCCTTGGTCTTTTCGGAAAACTGGAACTCGTTGAATGCACGATCGATTTCGGCATCGTTACGGCCTTCGGAGTGATCTTCGAAGCAGATCCCGATGGTCTTGCCGTTGGCAGCCAGGGTCTGGAAAGCGAAACGCCAGCGTTGTGCTTCAGCCAGCCGCTCGCGCAGTTCGGCTTCGTTGGAAATCGTGATACCGGCTTTCTTCAGGGAATCCAGGAATTGTTCGAAGGATTCGTTGCTCAGACTGCCCATTTGACTATCTCCGTAGGTATGCGGTGTTTGATCACCATGAGCCTAATAACGACGCAATTTCGATTCGGTTGACACAAAAGTCATAGAACTTTGAATGCGATAATCACGCCTATGAAAAAGCAGAATTCCCCTACCGACATTCCGGAAATCCGTCCCGGCCAATCCATTGATTTGCTGAAGGAATTGCACATCCTGACACGCGACGGCAAGCTCAACCAGGACACGCGCCGCAAGCTGAAGCAGGTCTATCACCTGTACCAGTTCATCGAGCCCTTGCTCGAAAATGCAGAGACGCTGGTCGATCACGGTGCCGGAAAGTCCTATCTCGGGTTCATCCTGTACGACCTCTATTTCAAGGAGCGTGCCAGCGGCGAGATCGTCGGCATCGAAACGCGGGCCGAGCTGGTCGATAAATCGCGCGAACTGGCCGCCCGGCTTGGCTTTCCGCGCATGCGCTTCATGGCGTGCACGGTCGAGGATTCGCTGTCGTCCACCGAACTGCCAGCCAGCGTCGATGTCGTGACAGCGCTACACGCCTGCAACACGGCGACCGACGACGCCGTCCGTTTCGCCCTGACGCGCAACGCCCGCCATATCGTCCTCGTCCCTTGCTGTCAGGCGGAAGTGGCCGCCACGATGCGCGCCAAAAAGAACGAATCACTGGGCAAGACCCCGCTGTCCGAACTGTGGCGACACCCCATCCACACCCGCGAACTGGGCAGCCACCTGACCAACGTGCTACGCTGCCTGCTGCTCGAGTCGCACGGCTACGACGTGACGGTGACCGAGCTGGTCGGCTGGGAACACTCGATGAAGAACGAGCTGATCATCGCCAGCAAGCGGGGCCAGCCTCGGAAGAACGCCCGCGAACGGGCAACAGCCATCCTGCGCGAGTTCAATATCGAAGAACTTGCGCCGCGTTTTACGTACTAAGGCGCCATGACCCGACTTCAACACCCGCTCGAACTCCTCGCCCCGGCCAAGAATGCCGATTTCGGCATCGAGGCCATCAAGCATGGCGCCGACGCCGTCTATATCGGCGGCCCGTCTTTCGGTGCCCGCTACGGTGCCGGCAACGATGTCGCCGATATCCTACGCCTGTGCGATTTCGCCCATCGTTACCGGGCCAAGGTCTTCGTTGCGCTGAACACCATCCTGCACGACGCGGAACTCGAAGACAGCCGGCAATTGGCCTGGCAGCTCTACGAGGCCGGCGTCGATGCTCTGATCGTCCAGGACATGGGCCTGCTCGAACTCGACCTGCCGCCCATCCAGCTGCACGCCAGCACGCAGACCGACATCCGCAATCCGGCCAAGGCCAAGTTCCTCGAAGACGTTGGCTTCTCGCAAATCGTGCTGGCCCGCGAGATGAGCATGGACGAAGTGAAAAAAGTGGCCGATGCGACGACGCTGGCCCTCGAATACTTCGTCCACGGCGCGCTATGCGTCGCTTATTCCGGCCAGTGCTACATCAGCCACGCCCATACCGGGCGCAGCGCCAACCGCGGCGAATGCTCGCAGGCCTGCCGCCTGCCCTACACGCTGGTCGACGAGAAGGGCAAGGTCATCACCGAGGACCAGCACCTGCTGTCGATGAAGGACAACAACCAGACTGAGAACCTGCTCGCCCTGGTCGAAGCCGGCATCAGCTCGTTCAAGATCGAGGGACGCCTGAAGGACCTGTCCTACGTCAAGAACATCACGGCCCACTATCGCCGGCTGCTCGACGACATCATCGCCGCCCATCCGCAGTACAGCCGCGCCTCCAGCGGCCGCAGCACCTATACCTTCGAACCGCAGCCGGACAAGACCTTCAACCGCGGCTACACCGATTACTTCGCCGGCGGCCGCCAGGACGACATCGGCGCCTTCGACACGCCGGCCTTCGTCGGCGAACTGATCGGCGAAGTGACTGAGATCGGCGACGGCTGGATCGTCGTCAATAGCGAGCAGACGTTCCACAACGGCGACGGCGTCTGCTTCCACGACGCCAACGGCGACGTGATGGGCATGCGTATCAACCGTGCCGAGGGCGACAAGCTGTTCCCGGCCGAGATGCCGGAAGAACTGACCGAGGGCGCCACCCTGTTCCGCAATCGCGACCAGGAATTCGAGCGGGCGCTGGAAAAGGATTCGGCCGAGCGCCGCGTTTCGCTCAAGCCGGTGCTGTCAGAAACCAACGATGCCTTCGTGCTGACCCTGACCGACGAAGACGGCGTCACCGCCAGCGCAGCACTGCTGCGCAGCGAGAAGATCGGCAGCGAACTGGCGCAAAATCCGGAACAGGCGCAGGCCAAGCTGAAGGAAAACCTCGGCAAGTTCGGCAACACGATGTTCGTCGCCGAGCCTACCGAACTGAATCTATCGCAGGCCTGGTTCCTGCCGGTCGGTGCGGTCAATGCGCTGCGTCGCGAAGCCACCGAAAAGCTCGAAGCCGCCCGCCTGGCCAGCTACCCGCGCCCGCCGCGCGCCCAGCCATCCGCCAACCCCGTGCCCTACCCGCAGGACGAACTGACCTACCTCGGCAACGTATTCAATGCCAAGGCGCGCCAGTTCTACGAGAAACATGGCGTCAAACTGATCGAGGAAGCCTACGAGGCCGGCAACGAGAAGGGCATGGTGTCGCTGATGATCACCCGCCACTGCCTGCGCTACAGTTTCAACCTGTGCCCAAAGGAAGTGAAGCACCTGAAGCCGGACCCGATGACCCTGATGAACGGCGGCGAAAAGCTGATCCTCAAGTTCGACTGCAAGGCCTGCGAGATGCACGTCATCGGCAAGATGAAAAAAGGCGTCAAGCTCAACCTCGGCACCATTCGCCAGGCTTCCTGCGGCTGAAACCGCGGGGGCCGGATGGCTGCGCAGACGTCGGCTGGGGCCACGGTATTTGCCGAAATCGGCCGGTACCCGGCCGATCCGCTTGCGCTATAGTCTCGCCTGACGTGTCGGAAGACCGCTTCTGGCGCTCCTAGTCCCGTGGCCATCATGCAACCGATCCCCTGCCCCTCCTGCCGGCAAACCATGAGCAAGCACCGCTTCGAACGGATGCATCATGGCGAGGTGACGATCGATCTGTGCTTTCCCTGCCAGGGCATCTGGTTCGACGAATTCGAGAGCGTGCAGCTGACGCCCGGTGGCATCATCGAGCTGTTCAAGTTGATCCACCAGCATCGCGACGACCAGCGGCTGCCCCTGCGCGACCCGCTGCGTTGCCCGCGCTGCGACGACAAGCTGCTGCACGGCCTGGACGTTGCCAAACACGGCGGCCGCTTCAATTACCACCGTTGCCTGCAAAAACACGGGCGCTTCACCACCTTCGCCCAGTTCATGATCGAAAAGGGTTTCGTCCGCCAGCTGTCGCCGGCCGAAGTGAGCGAGCTGTCCGCCAAGGTCGGCGTCGTGCGCTGCACCGGTTGCGGCGCCCCGGTCGATATCCGCAAGGACCACGCTTGCGGGCACTGCCGCGCCCCCATCGCCATTCTGGATGCCGACGCCGTCGAACAGGCGCTAGACCGCTACCTGCATGCCGAGGTGCGGCGCACGACCCTCAATGTCGAAGCACTGGGCGATGCCATCGTGCTGCGCGAACGCGAAAAGTCGCGCCAGAAAACTCACGCCGCAGACGTTGGAGCCATCGATGTCATCGATCTGCTGTCCGCCGGGGCCGAACTGGTCTGGAACCTGATACGGCACTAATCCGGCATTGATAACGAAGCCGGACCCCGCCAGTTCGGGCAAGCCGGGCATTGGCGGTACACTCCGCCCTTAAATTTTTTCAGCAAAGCCCTTCCCGCATGCAAAAAGAAGTTCAGGAAAAACCCATGTACGCTGTCGTGGCGGCCGTCCAGCTGCCCCATGTCAGCGACTTCGAGTTCGACGCGTCTATTGCCGAATTGCGCGAACTGGCCAAGACGCTGGGCTTCAAGGTCATCCATACCTTCACGCAGAAACGCGGCAGCTTCGACACGACGGGCTATCTCGGCATCGGCAAGCGCCAGGAAATACATCACTTCGTGCGTGGCGAAGCGGCGGTCGGCGACACCTCATACCCGCCCACCCCGCACCTGGGGCCGATCGAAGTCATCCTGGTCGACCATGAAATTTCGCCGTCACAGGCGCGCAACCTCGAACTGGAAGCCGGCTGCGAAGTGATGGACCGAACCATGGTCATCCTCGAAATTTTCCATCGCAATGCCCGTTCGCGGGCCGCCAAGGCCCAGGTGGAGATCGCCCGCCTCGGCTACATGGCGCCGCGCCTGCGTGAAATGGCCAAGCTGGCCGGGCCGCAGGGCCGGCAGCGTAGCGGCGTCGGCGGCCGAGGGGCGGGCGAATCGCACACCGAAATGGACCGCCGCAAGATCCGTGACCGCATCGCCGAGCTGCAGCTGGAAATCGCCGCCATGGAAGTCGAGCGCAAGACACAACGCGCCCGGCGCCAAGAGCGCCAGGGCCTGGCCGGCGTGGCGCTGGTCGGCTACACCAATGCCGGAAAATCCACCCTGATGCGCGCCCTGACCGGCAGCGAGGTGCTGGTCGCCAACAAGCTGTTCGCCACCCTCGACACCACGGTGCGCGCCCTGTACCCGGAGAGTGTGCCGCGAGTGCTGGTCAGCGATACGGTCGGCTTCATCAAGAACCTGCCGCACGGCCTCGTCGCCTCGTTCAAATCTACCCTCGACGAAGCGCTCGATGCATCGCTGCTGCTGCATGTCGTCGATGCCAGCGATCCGGGATTCGAACGCCAACTGGAAGTGACCAACAAGGTGCTGGAAGAGATTGCTGCCGATGAGGTGCCGCGCCTGCGCGTCTTCAACAAGATCGACCACGTCGGCGACGAGGCGGCACAAGCCGAGTGCACCGCAGCCCTGCGCGAGAAATACCCCGACTGCATCGTGATGAGCGCCCGCCGTCCGGACGAGGTAGCGCAACTGCGGGCCACCATCGTCAGCTTCTTCCAGAAAGAGCTGGTCGAGACCGAACTTTTCCTGCCCTGGTCGGCCCAGCAACTGCGCGGGCAGATCTACGCCAATTGCGAAGTGCTGGAGGAACGCGCTGACGAGGAAGGGGCCTTCTTCCGCGTGCGCGGCGAAGCGGAACTGTTGAAGGACTTGGGCGAACGCCTGGACCAGCTGTGAACCGCGTTCGCTAAAACCTCATTCCGCGGGCGCCTGCAGAACCTTGGGCGCCAGTTCGACGTGCCCCTGCTCGCCGCCCAGCCAGATCAGGCCGTCCTGGATGGTGCATTGCAGGCGCATGTTGCGCTCAGCGAGAGCAGCCAGCGCCTTCCCCTCATCCGCCGTCAAGGCGAGCACGCGGAGGTTCTTCTGGCCGGAAACCTTGCCGGCCGTTTGCTGCCACCAGATTTCGGCGGCCCGCCCGCCATAACTGAGCACCATGACGTGGCGTGAGCGGTTACAGGCGCGGCGGATGTTCTTTTCGTCGGGCAGGCCGACGTCGATCCAGCGCTCTATGCTGCCGGTGGCGTCGAGCTCCTGCAGGTCGGCCTCATCCTCGGCCGACAGTCCGCGGCCAAATGTCAGCGTTTCCGACGCGTTCAGCGCAAAGGCGAGCAAGCGGACCATCATGCGCTCGTCGGTTTCCGACGGATGGCGGGCGATGGTCAGCGAATAGTCGCCGAAATGCGAACGGTCGAGATCGGCGAGTTGCAGTTCGGCCTTGAAGATGGTGGATTTGAGCGCCATGCCGGCCCCGGAAAAAAGCGGGATTATCCCATGATGCAGGAACCCAGCGGCTGAAAACGACTCAATAGTGAGATAGGGAAAACAAGTACAATCAGCGTTTTCTGATAGACAGGAATTGCCATGCGCCGTCTGATTCTCGCCTCACTGCTGGCCGTCAGCGCCCTCGCCCGGGCCGAAGTCATCGACATCGACAACGCCCAACTGGAAAAACTGGCCCAAAGCGGCGTACCGGTCATCGACATCCGCTTGCAGAGCGAATGGGAAGAGACCGGCATCGTCGCCGGCAGCAAGCTGCTCACCTTCTTCGACGAAAAAGGCCGTTCCGACGCTGCCGCCTGGCTGGAAAAGGTCAAGCCCATCGCCAAACCGAACGAGCCGGTCATCGTCATCTGCCGCAGCGGCAACCGGACCAAACCGGTCAGCCAGTTCCTGTCGCAACAGGCCGGCTATACCACCGTCTATAACGTGAAAAGCGGCATCAAGGGCTGGATCGCGGCCGGTGGGCCGGTATCGCCGGCGGCATCCAGCATTGCCTCATGCAAGGCGGCGAAGACCTGCTGAGCCAGGCCGTCGCCCGCAAGCGCTGCGCCAGTTGCCAGATCTGGAGCGGGCTGCGCCAACCCGGATCGACGCCTGATGTTGTCCTAATCGAGGTGGAAAGCAGCACCGGGATTTGCCAGGGCGGCCCGTGGGACGGCTCCGAACGGCGTGCCCGTTCGGCTTGCGGCCACTGGCAGTGCTGGTCGGTTCTGTCGCCAACGGCAAACGAAGCAGTACCCGGCTAGTAGGCCCCTCCAGCGGCCGTCGACAGTTCGAGACAGTCAGCCCCTGTCGTGGCAGTCCCTTCACTGCCCCACGATCGCCTTTTTCAGCCCGCTGTCGGGCTATACTCCCGCCGATGCCAAATGTGCTCTCCCAGCTTGCTAGACCAGCGCATGAGACAACCGAAAAACAACAAAAAACCCGCACTAGGGCGGGTTTAACGGACTGCAACTACTGTGTCGAACAATTGCTTGGTGCCCAGGAAGGGACTCGAACCCCCACACCTTTCGGCGCCAGAACCTAAATCTGGTGCGTCTACCAATTTCGCCACCTGGGCAAGCGGCCCGCATTCTAGCATCGACTGACGCGGACGCCCATGCCTGTCGACCACTACGAAAATTTCCCGGTCGCTTCGCTTCTGGTGCCAGCCAGACTGCGCCAGCCAATCGAGGTCATCTACCGCTTCGCGCGCAGCGCCGACGACATTGCCGATGAAGGCGATGCCACGCCGGAAGAACGGCTGGCCGGGCTGGCCGCCTATCAGGCCGAACTGGACCGCATCGCGGCCGGCACAGCCCCGCAAATGCCCTTGTTCGCCGCCCTGGCCGAGGTGATTGCCGCACACGCCCTGCCCATCCAGCTTTTCCGCGACCTGCTCGACGCCTTCGCCCAGGACGTGGTCAAGAAGCGTTATGCCGACTATCCCGAGCTACTCGACTACTGCCGACGCTCGGCCAACCCGGTCGGCCGGCTGGTCCTACACCTGTTCGGGCGGACCGAGGAGAAGCACTTGATGCAGTCGGACTGTATCTGCACCGCCTTGCAGCTGATCAACTTCTGGCAGGACGTGGCGATCGACTGGCAGAAGGACCGCGTTTACATCCCGCAAACCGATTTCCCGCATTTCCGGGTGAGCGAAGACGACATCGCGGCCGGCCGCAGCTCGGCCGACTGGGCGGCCCTGATGGATTTCGAGATCGACCGCGCCACCGCCCTGATGCAGCGTGGCGCCCCGCTCGTCCATGCCCTGCCCGGCCGCATGGGCTGGGAAATCCGCCTGACCGTCCAGGGCGGCCTGCGCATCCTCGAACGCATCCGCCAGGTGCGTGGCGACGTTTTCCGCCACCGGCCTAAGCTCGGTTTGACGGATTGGCTGGTTCTCGGCACCCGATCCCTTAAAATGTAGCCCCATGAATCCAGACCAATACTGCCAGGAGAAGTGCGCGGCCAGCGGCTCCTCCTTCTATTACAGCTTCCTGTTCCTGCCGCAAGAGCGCCGGCAGGCCATCATGGCCCTCTACGCCTTCTGCCGCGAAGTCGATGACGTGGTCGACGAATGCCACGACGTATCGATCGCCTCGACCAAGCTCGCCTGGTGGCGCCAGGAGGTGCAACGCATCGCCGACGGCAACCCGCAGCATCCGGTCGGCCTCGCCCTGAAGAAAGTCGCCCCCGGCATCAACCTGCCCAGCGAGCAGTTGCTCGAAATCATCGACGGCATGGAAATGGACCTCCAGCAGTCGCGCTACCTCGACTTCAAGGGCCTGTCGCTCTACTGCTACCGCGTGGCCAGTGTCGTCGGCCTGCTCGCCGCTGAAATCTTCGGCTACCAGGACCGCCAGACGCAGAAATACGCGCACGACCTGGGCATGGCCTTCCAGCTCACCAACATCATCCGCGACATCGGCGAGGATGCCCGACGCGGCCGCATCTACATCCCGATGGACGAACTCAAGCAGTTCAACGTGCCGGCGAAGGACATCCTGGACGGCAAGTATTCGGATAATTTCACCGCCCTGATGCAGTTCCAGTACGAACGGGCCGAGAAGTACTACGAACAGGCCTTCACGCAACTGCCGGCCGGCGACCGCAAGAACCAGCGCCCGGGCCTGATCATGGCGGCGATCTATCGCACCCTGCTCGCCGAAATCAAGGACGAGAACTTCAAGGTCCTGCACCAGCGCATTTCGCTGCCGCCGATGCGCAAGCTGTGGCTGGCAGCCAAGACCTGGATCAAGGGCTGACATAGTGCGCGTCGCCGTCATCGGTGGCGGCTGGGCCGGCATTGCCGCGGCTGTCGAACTGACTGCGCGCGGCACACCTTGCACCCTGTTCGAGGCCGGCCGCGTGCTCGGCGGCCGGGCGCGCAGCGCCAATCTCGACGGCCGTGTGCTCGACAACGGCCAGCACATCCTGCTCGGCGCCTATCGCGACACGCTCGAGCTAATGCGCCAGGTCGGCGCCGATCCGGAGCAACTGTTCGACCGCCGGCCGTTGCGCGTCATCGATAGCGCCGGCTTCGAACTTGTCCTGCCCCGCCTGCCCGCCCCGCTCAATGTCGCCTGGGGCCTGCTCGCCGCCCGCGGCGTCGGGTTCGGCGAAAAGCTGCGCACTGCCATATGGATGGATGGCATCAAGCGCCGGGGCTTCCGCCTCGCGGCCGACATCACGGTCGCCCAATGGCTGGACGCCGCCGGCCAGACCGGCGTCCTGCGCAGTCATCTGTGGGAACCGCTCTGCCTTGCTGCGCTGAATACGCCGGTTGACCGCGCCTCGGCCCAACTGTTCGCCAACGTGCTGCGCGACAGCCTGGGCAGTCCGCGCCGTGAAGATACCGACCTGCTGCTGCCGCGCGTCCCGCTCGGCCAAGTCCTGCCCGAACCGGCCGCCAACTGGCTACAGGCCCACGGCGCGGAACTTCGGCTCGGCCAGCGGGTGCACAGCCTGGCGGCCGACGACGCGCAAGTTGCCGTCGACGGCGAAACCTTTACCGCCGCCATTATCGCCACCGCGCCGCAACACCGTGCCGCGCTGTGGCCGGACAGCACGGCTGTCCTCGATTTCGAACCCATCGCCACGGTCTACCTGCAATTCCCGACCGATTTCAGCCTGCCTTTTCCGCTGCACAACCTGCTCGGCGGCCACGGACAATGGGTCATCGACCGCGGCCAGGGCCTGCTCGGCTGCGTGCTGAGCGGCCACGGCGACTGGGAAGCGCTGAGCGACGAGGCGCTGGCCGAAGCGCTGCAAGCCGAAATCGGCCAACCGGCAGGCGCCTTGTGGCACAAGGTGGTCCGCGAAAAACGGGCGACCTTCGCCGCCTGCCCCGGCCTGACGCGTCCGGACTGCCGCACAGCCCATCCGCGCCTGTGGCTGGCCGGCGACCACAGCTGGGCCGACTATCCGGCCACCCTGGAAGGCGCCGTGCGCAGCGGTCGGCGGGCCGCCCGCCAGTTGCTGAACGGCTGACGGCCTGGATTCCCGCCTGGGCGGGAATGACGGGCGATCCGGCGTTTTTCCCTCGCCCCCGCCTCCTCATGAAAATCATGAGGCCCCATTCATGGATTTCGCGCTGCGCTGAATACGGGCCGGCGCGATAGTGCTCGCCAGTCCTTCACATTTTTTGATGTAGGACAAAAACCGGCGGCAACCGCCCCGGTACCTCAACCGACAAAGGAGACTTTCATGAAATGGGAAACCCCGACCGCCTGTGACTTCCGCTTCGGCTTCGAAATCACGATGTACATCGCCGCTCGCTAAGCGGCTTGCCGCCATCCCCTGAGATGGCGGCTTTTCCATAAATCCCATGAAACTGATCATTCTCGGCGCTTCGGCCGGCGGCGGTTTTCCGCAATGGAACTGCAACTGCCACAACTGCGCCGGCGTGCGCGACGGCAGCGTCCAGGCCAAGCCGCGCACCCAGTCGTCGATCTGCGTCGCCGCCGACGACAGCGCGGACTGGACGCTGTTCAACGCCTCACCCGACATCCTGCAGCAGATCAAGGCCACGCCGGAACTGACGCCCAACCGCGCCCTGCGCGATACCGGTATCGGCGGCATCCTGCTCGTCGACGGCCAGATCGACCACGCCACCGGCCTCTTCATGCTGCGCGAACAGAAGTCGCGCATGCCGCTGTGGTGTGCCGACCCGGTATATGAAGACCTGACCACCGGCAACCCGGTGCTGAACGTCCTCAGCCACTACTGCGGCGTCGACCGCCACGCCCTGCAACTGGACGGCACGCCCTTCACCATGCCCAAGGTGCCGGGCCTCGAATTTTCCGTATTGCCGCTGGCCAGCAAGGCGGCGCCCTATTCGCCGCACCGCGAAGCCTCGGTGGACGGCGACAACATCGGCGTCACCATCACCGACCAGCGTAGCGGCCGCAAGCTGTTCTACGCCCCCGGCCTTGGTGCCCGCACGCCGGAAGTCTTCGCCCGCATGGCCGAAGCCGATTGCGTGATGGTCGACGGCACCTTCTGGACCGACGACGAGATGATCGCCGCCGGCCTGTCCACCAAGACCGCCCGCGACATTGGCCACCTGCCGCAGTCCGGTCCTGGCGGCATGATGGACTGGCTGGACGAGCTGCCCCGCCACGTGCGCAAGATCCTCATCCACATCAACAACACCAATCCCATCCTCGACGAAGCCTCGCCGCAGCGTGCCGAACTGACCCGGCGCGGCATCGAGGTCGCCGAAGACGGCGCCCGCATCACCATCTGAGAGACCACCATGATCCGAGCCGACATCCTTGCCGAATCCCACGACGCCGACGATGGCCGCCCGGCCTGGAGCCGCGAAGAATTCGAGGCGCAGTTGCGCGAGAACGGCAAGTCGTACCACATCTACCACCCGTTCAACGTCATGCTCAACACTGGCCGCGCCACGCCTGAGCAGATTCGCGGCTGGGTGGCCAACCGCTACTACTACCAGATCGCCATTCCGGTGAAGGACGCGGCGATTATGGCCAACTGCCCGGACCGCGAGGTGCGCCGCGGCTGGGTGCAGCGCATCCTCGACCACGACGGGTTCGAATACGGCCTGCCCAATGGCGAAAAGCAGATGGACGCCGGCGGCATCGAAGCCTGGATACGCCTGGGTGAAGCGGTCGGCCTGACCCGCGAGGAAATCGTCGATCTGCGCCACGTGCTGCCCGGCGTGCGCTTCGCCGTCGACGCCTACATCAACTTCGCCCGCCGCGCCCCGTGGCAGGAGGCCGTCTGCTCGTCGCTGACCGAACTGTTCGCGCCGACCATCCACCGCCAGCGCCTGGCCACCTGGCCGGAGCACTACCCGTGGATCGAATCGGAAGGCCTGCAGTATTTCCGCAACCGCACCAGCCAGGCGCCGCGCGACGTGATCCAGGGCCTCAATGTCACCCTCGACTACTTCCGCACCCGCCCGATGCAGGAACGCGCCGTGCAGATCCTCAAGTTCAAGCTCGACATCCTGTGGTCGATGAACGACGTGATGGGCCAGCATTACGGCACCAACGGCGTCACCGGCACGCCGGAAACCGAACGCAAGGCAGCGTGATGGATGGCATCCCCCGCCTCGGCCACGGCTTCCGCTTCCAGTGGGAGCCGGCGCAGAACTGCCATGTGCTGCTCTACCCGGAGGGGATGATCAAGCTCAACCAGAGCGCCGGGGAAATCCTGGCGCGCTGCGATGGCCAGCGCGACATCGCCGCCATCGTCGGCGACCTGGAAGCCGCTTTCGCCGCCAGCGGCCTGCGCCCCGATGTCGAAGCCTTCATCGCCATGGCCGTCGACAAACGCTGGCTGCGGCTGGATACTGCCACCGCATGAACGCCCTCGTCACCCCCACCCCGACCGTCGGCCCGCCCATGTGGCTGCTGGCCGAAGTCACCTACCGCTGCCCGCTGCACTGCGTGTTCTGCTACAACCCGGTCGACTTCGCCAAAACCGAGCAGGAGCTGTCCACCGACGACTGGCTGCGCGTACTGCGCGAAGGCCGCGAACTGGGCGCCGTGCAGTGCGGCTTTTCCGGCGGCGAACCGCTGTTGCGCGACGATCTCGAAATCCTGATCGGCGAAGCCCGCAAACTGGGTTACTACACCAACCTGATCACCTCCGGCGTCGGCTTGACCGAAGCGCGGCTCGATGCTTTCAAGGCCGCCGGCCTCGACCACATCCAGCTCTCCTTCCAGGACTCGTCCAAGGAGATCAACGATTTCCTGACCCACACCCGCACCTTCGACCTCAAGCAGAAGGTCGGCGACATGCTCAAGGCGCGCGGCTGGCCGATGGTCATGAACGTCGTCATCCACCGCCTGAACATCGAGCACATCGGCCGCATCATCGAAATGGCCGACGAACTGGGCGCCGAATACCTGGAACTGGCCAACGCCCAGTACTACTCCTGGGCGCTGCTCAACCGCGACCAGCTGATGCCGACGCGTGAGCAGTTGAAGCGCGCCGAAGAAGTGACCAATGAATGGAAGGCCAAGCTGGCCGACCGCATGCGCATCCTGTTCGTGGTGCCCGACTACCACGAGGGCAAGCCGAAGAAGTGCATGAACGGCTGGGGCAACGTCTTCCTGACCGTGACGCCGGACGGTACCGCCCTGCCCTGCCACACCGCCCGCATGCTGCCCGGCCTCAGCTTCCCGAATGTCCGCGAACACAGCCTGCGCCACGTCTGGTTCGAGTCGGAAGGCTTCAACCACTACCGCGGCACCGGCTGGATGAAGGAACCCTGCCAGAGCTGCGACGACAAAAAAAAGGACTACGGCGGCTGCCGTTGCCAGGCCTATCTGCTGGCCGGCGACCCTGATGCCGCCGACCCGGTCTGCCCGAAGAGTCCGCACCATAGCGAGGTGGTCGCCGCACTGGAAAACGCCGAAAACCCGGCCCGCCAGGCGCAGCCGCTGATCTTCCGCGACCCGAAGGAAAGCCGCCGGCTGACTGCCGATACGCCCTGACGACGGCTTTGTCCGTCGTCAAAGTGCCTGCCCCTCCCTTCACCACCCTTTATCACTGCATGCGGCCAAGTCGCACCCTCACCCGGCGCGCTAACTGACGGACAACGCTTCCGGAGCACTCGTCAGCGGCAACGGCACTGGCGCGCCGCATGGCGCAGCCAGGCGATGAACGCCATGGGCAATTGCTGCGGCTGCTGCACGATGGTGTAGCGTCCCGGACCAAAAATGGTCGGCAGATAGCCGCCGCCTTCCCGATCCACCGTGAAGCAATACGGCGCAATGCCTTGGCGGCGCGCTTCGATGACCGACTGTCGGGCATCCTCGATGCCGTAGCGGCTGGTGTAGCAGTCGCAATCGTTGGGCCATCCATCGGAGAACAGGAGCAGCAGTCGATGCTCCGTCGGCCGGCCGGCGAGCACCGTGGCGGCATGGCGTAAGGCGGCGCCGAGGCGCGTGTAGCGGTCGGGTTCCAGGCCGGCCACCTGGCGCTGCCTGGTCAGGTTCCAGGCTTCGTCAAAGCCCTTGATTTGCCATAGCTGCACGCCGCGCGGCCCTTCGCCGGAAAAAGCGAGGACGGCAAAATCCATCCCCGCCGCATCGAGCGCCGAGGCGGCCAGCAGGGCGGCCTCCTTTTCGACATCGATGACGCGAACCTGTCCGGCGACCCAGGCGTCGGTCGAAGCGCTGGCATCGACCAGCAGAACCAGTCCGATCCGCCGCGGAGCCGGCCACCGGCGCTGGTAGCAGGCGCCGGCCGGTGCCAGTCCGGCCCGGCGCTCACCACGCTCGGCGACGAGGGCATCCCAGTCGATGTCCTCGCCCTCGCTGCGGCCCTTCTGCACCTGCCGATCCGGGCGGATCACGCCGAGGCGCCGCCGGATCTCGCGCAGCGTGCCGGCATGGCGGGCCAGGGTCCGTTCCACCCAATCGCCCGGCCCCTCCACCACCGAAGCCAGGCGCACGCGGACGGCATTGTCCCGGTAGCGGCCAGACTCGAAATCCCACTCCGGATAAGCGATGCCGCCGTCCGCTTCGCTAGGGCCGCCCAGACCATCCAGGCGCGGCGGCGGATCGCTGCTGGAAAAGGTTTCCCGCGACCGGGACGGGGTATGGATCAGGCGGGCCTCGGCCATCTCCGCCACCGACTCAGCACTGCCCTGCGGATCGTCATCCCCCGCCCGGTCTTCCGGCCGGTTGAGCCCCAGCGGGTCTTCGGCATGTGGCTGCGGTTCGGCGGTTTGCACCATCCAGACGCCCGGCGAAGGATCGTCGTCGTGGTCGGCATTGCGGGCCCGGGGCCGGCGGGAGAGCGCCGTGGTGCGGCGCTGGTCTGCCGGTTCCGCTGGCCGATCGGCGGCGAAAGAGTCATGGCCGCGCCGGACGGGATGGCCTTCGGGAAGCAGCAGGCGGCCGATCAGGCCATCGCCCAGCCACGGTGTGTAGCGCTCATCCGGAAAACGCCTGGTCACTCCTTGTGCGACGCCATTGGCCCAGTCCACGGCAGCAGCCGGCGTTCCGACCGGAGGCGGCGAATCGCTTGCCCCCTGCAGGAATGCGCCGTAGAGGGTCGCCACTTCGGCCGCCTGCCGACTGCGCGGGCGATGATTTTCCAGATTCGCTGCGGCGATGGCACGCCGGGCGGCAAGGCCATCGCCCCACCCCGGCATCAGGCGGCGCAGGGCATGATCGGCGGCGACACACTCGGCCAGCAGATAAAGGTCCGTCACCAAGCCACTTTCCACGGTCGCCAGCTGGGCCGCACTGCCCCGCTCGCAGCGCAGGGCCTGGAGCATGGCGAACAGGGAATAATCATCCGGTCCGACATGCCGGCCTGCAACGTCGGCCACCGGCAGGCTGGGCGGCAGGTAGACGGCCGTGCCGTCGTTGGCGGGCAAGGGAGCCGGCGGCACGGCGGACCGGCTGTCCCGGTCGAACAGCCGGCGAGCCAGCGGCACCGGGGCACCGGCCTGGGCTTCGCGAACCGGCAGCGGGTAGCCGAGCACGGCCTCGATGAGCAATTCCAGCCGCCGCTTCACATCGCCCAGACGGACGACTGGTTTCTCGACAGGCGGCGGCCGATGGCGCTGCCACAGGCGGCCCAGCGCCTCCGCGGCGTGGCGGACGCCATCGAGAAGCAACTCCTCGGCTTCCGGCATGGTCGCTGAGGAACCCTAGGGAAAGCTGCCGGCGATCAGCACACCCAGGGTTTCCAGCAGAATCGGATCGTCGGTCAGCGGGATGGCGATGGCCGCTTCGCAGGCCCGCCGCTCGGGAATGCCAGCCGCCATCAGCCGGGCGGCGGCGACCAGAACCCTAGTGCTCGGCGCCTCGGGCAAACCCCGGTCGCGCAGGGGGCGGATGCGCGCCGCCAGCTCCACCAGGGTGACGGCGCACCCCCTATCCACGCCCCCCTCGGCGATCAGGATGGCGGCTTCCCGCTCGCGGTCGGGGAAATCGAACTCCAGCGCGGCGAAGCGCTGGCGCGTGCTCGGCTTCAAGTCCTTGAGCGCATGCTGGTAGGTCGGATTGAAGGAAATGACCAGCTGGAATCCCCGGCCGGCTTCGATCACTTCACCGGTTTTCTCCAGGCTCAGGGTACGCCGGTGATCGGTGACCGGGTGAATGACGACGGTGGTGTCCTGGCGGGCCTCGACCACCTCGTCCAGGTACAGGATGGCACCGGCGCGCAGTGCCCGGGTCAGCGGGCCGTCCTGCCAGCGGGTTTCGTCGCCGTGGATCAGATAGCGCCCGAGCAGGTCGTTGGCGGTCAGGTCGTCGTGGCAGGCCACGGTGACCAGAGGCCGCGCCAGACGCCAGGCCATGTGCTCGACGAAACGGGTCTTGCCGCAACCGGTCGGCCCCTTCAGCATGACCGGGATGCCCTGCCGGTGGCACTGGGTAAAAACCTCGACCTCGTCGCCGTGCGGCAGGTAAAAGGGCTCCCCGTCCCGGTGCAGCAAGGAGTCCGGCGGATGAATGTGCACGGAGCGCTCCGCTCAGGCGGTGGCCCGGGCAGCGCGCGGAACGGCGCCCGGTTCGTCGACCGTCACCACATGATCGAAAGTGGGCCGATAACGGAAGAAATTCCAGATGAACAGCCCGACCCCGGAGGCGAAAAGCGTGCCGGCAGCCAGCAGCATCAGGAAATGCACCTGGATTTTCAGCTGGGTTTCCAGGAAACCGAGACCGATGATGCGTTCGAGATAAACCTGCCCGATGCCCGCCGTGGCGAAGGAGAGCGTCATCCCGAACATGCCCGCCAGCTGCAGCCAGAAGGCCCAGTAGTCGGACGGCCGGCCTTCGTCGCCCCGGTCCCGGCAGACCTGGGGCAGGATGTAGGTGATCATGGCCAGGACGATCATGGCATAGGCGCCGAAGAAGGCGGCATGCCCGTGCATCGGGGTGATCAGGGTGCCATGGGTCCACTTGTTCACCGTCGGCCAGGTATGGGCGAGGCCGAGCAGTCCGGCGCCGAACATGGTGTATACCGCGCTACCCACGGTCCAGTGGGTAGCAAGGGTATTGGGATGGGCCAGTCCGGAGCGGCGCAGGGCGCTGTAGGCGTAGATCGCCATGCCGACCAGGGGTGCCGGCTCCAGGGCGCTGAAGAAGCCGCCGGTGAGCAGCCAGTATTCGGGCACGCCGAGCCAGTAGTAATGGTGCGCCGTGCCGATGACGCCGGAAATGAAGACCAGCCCGACGATGACGTAGAGCCATTTCTCCATGACCTCGCGGTCGGCGCCGGTGAGCCGGATCAGCAGGTAGGCCAGCATGCTGCCCTGGATCATTTCCCAGCAGCCTTCGACCCATAGGTGGATTGTCCACCAGCGGTAGAAAGTCCCCAGCGTGTAGTTGTCGAAGGGAATGAGGGACGGCAGGTAGAGCAGCGCCGCCAGGAACAGGCCGCCGAGCAGCACCCCTTCGGTGGTGGTGAAGCGCCCGGACCGGCGGATGGTCATGAAGACGTTGTAGAGGAACATCAGCATGACCACGACGATGACGATCTTGTGTGGCAGCGGCTGTTCGAGAAGCTTGGTGCCGGCGCCCCAGCGGAAGAAGTAGCCGATGATCGCGCTCACCCCCATGACCACCCACAAGCCGAGCTGGAGATAGGCGAGCTTGACGCTGTGCAGCTCGGCCCGCGATTCCTCGGGGACGATCCAGTAGGTGCCGCCCATGAAGCCGGTCAGTACCCAGACCACCAGCAGGTTGGTGTGGATCACCTTCATCACGTCGAAGGGCACCAGGTTGATCAAGGGATCGGGCCCCAGGTATTTGGTGGCGGCGAGCAGCCCGAAGGCGACTTGCAGGCCGAACAGGCCCATGGCGACGGCAAAGTACCAGTAGGCGACGGCTTGAGAGCGGTATTTCATGGCGGCTCCTTATTTCAGGCTGGCCAGATAGGCGACCAGTTGATCGATCTGCTGCGCGGTCAGCTCCTTGCCGAAATTGCCCGGCATGATGGAGCGCTGCTCGACGGAATAGGTGGCGCCCGGCACCACGTAGGCATTGGGATCGATGATGGACTCGCGGATGTAGCCGGCCACGTCCTTGGCCTTGCCGTGGTAATCCGGGCTCTGCAACATCTGGGCGGCGCGGGTGGCGATGTCAGCCAGCGTCGGCCCGACCAGATTCACCCCCGGCGAGATGGAATGGCAGGCCGAGCAGCCGGGAGGCGCCGCGTTGAACAGCGCCTGGCCGAGCGCCACCGGTTCGCTGGAGGGCGCCGGTGCCTGCTGCCCGGCATTGGTGCCCGGAATGGCCGCCCCCGAAACCAGGATGCGCCGCGGCGGCCAGCCCTGAGTATCGATGTGCCCGATCCACTCCAGGAAGGCGATCAAATCGGTGATTTCCTGCTCGCTCAGGTGCTGTTGGGGCATCACCCGCCTCACCTTCTGCTCGTCGTAAAAGCGGGAAGGATCGTGCATGAAGGCGCGCAAGTATTCCGGACCGCGCTGCACGGCGATCTTGGTCAGGTCCGGAGCGTAGTAGGCGCCTTCTCCAAGCAGGGTATGGCAGTTGGTGCAATTGTATTTATGCCAGACGTCCTTGCCGGCGATCACCTGCGGCGTCAGTTTGTCCTCGTGCGTCAGGCGGGGTATCTGACTATGGGTATCGACCGTCATGCCGAGGAAGGCAATTGTTACCACGGCACTGGAAAAAATTGCAAAAAGGCGGGCTTGTTGGCGCGTCATGGCGATACCTCCCTCACACCCCAATGCTGGGCCAGTAGCGGGCCGCCATGGCGGCAGCGTAGACGACGCCCGAAACGAGGGCGATTTCGGCAATGGTGGCCAGGCCCTTCAGGGCGAGGAAGAGGCCATCCGCGATGGAAGAAGCATTCTTTTGCATGGTGGGGCCTCCGCTATTTCGTGACAGGCCGACAAGAGCAATCGACATGCCTTGCCCGGAACCAGGGTTACTCGTCACGCCAGAGGAGAAGGCGTAGACCGGCTGTTTTGGCCGGATAGCAGGGCTTCGCCCCAGGGTTTTCCCGCATGGTGACAACCCTAATTCAACTTATGTCGCCAGGGTATTAGGCTAGCCTCCCACCAAGGATGGACTATGACAAAAATATCGACCGCCCTGAGCGGCATTGCGCTTTGCGTCTGCACACAGCTTACTCTGGCGGATGAGCCGATCCGGATCGCCGTTACCGGCCCCTACTCCGGCCCGTCGTCGCCGATGGGCCAGTCGATGCTGGCTGGTGTACGGCTGGCGATCAGCGAAATGAACCTGGGCGGCGGGCTGCTCGGGCGCCAGCTGGCGCTGGTCGAAAAGGACGACAAGGGCGACCCGGCGACCGGCAAGCAGGTGGTCGACGAAGCCATCCGCCAGGACAAGGTGGTGGCCGGTCTCGGCTTCATCAACACCGGCGTCGCGCTGGCCGCCCTGAAGACCTACCAGGAGGCCCGCCTGCCGGTCATCGTCAATGTCGCCACCGGCAGCACGGTCGCCCGCCAGTTTGCCCCGCCCGCTGTGGCGGACAGCTACGTTTTCCGCAACTCGGCCAGTGACGACATCCAGGCCGCGATGATCGTGCGCGAAGCGGTCAAGCGCGGCCGCTACAGCAAGCTCGCCATCTTCCACGACAGCACGCCCTATGGCGAACAGGGACGCGACCAGTTGACCCGGGAACTGGCCACGCAAGACCTCAAACCGGTGGCGGTCGAGAGCTTCAACCCCGGTACCCGCGATCTTTCCGCCGCCCTGCAGCGCGCCCGCGACGCCGGCGCCGAGGCGATCCTGACCTATGCCATCGGTCCGGAACTGGCTGTCATCGCCAACGGCCGGGCCCGCCTCGGCTGGAAGGTGCCGATGATCGGCAGCTGGCCGCTGTCGCTGCCCAATTTCATCGAAGCCGCCGGCAAAAACGCCGAAGGCGCGCGCATGCCGCAAACCTTCGTCGAAGCGCCGAACAACTATCGCCGCACCGCCTTCATCAGCGCCTATCACCATGCCGACGGCAGCAAGCGCATTCCGTCGGCGGTCTCGGCAGCACAGGGCTACGACTCGGCCTTACTGCTGATCGCCGCCATCAGCCAGGCGGGCAGCACTGAAGGCCCGAAAATCCGCGCCGCGCTGGAAAACCTGCAAAAGCCCGTCTATGGCGTCATCACGACCTATTCACCGCCCTTCACCAAGGACGACCACGAGGCGCTGAGCGACAACATGGTGCTGATGGGTGAGGTCAAGCAGGGCAAGGTCGGCTTCGCTCACCCGGATGACGAAAAGCGCAGCCTGCTCGTGCACCGAAAGCCGAAGACTCAGCCAGTCAATTGACCGGACTGGATGCGCAGGGTCCGTCGGCACCGGGCAGCGATCGCCTCGTCGTGGGTGACCAGCAAGAGCGTCGTACCCTGCCGCGCATTGAGGTCGAACATCAGTTCGATGATCTGCTGGCCGGTGGCGGCGTCGAGGTTGCCGGTCGGCTCGTCGGCCAGGACCAGCCGGGGACTCGGCGCGAAGGCCCGGGCCAGCGCGACGCGCTGCTGCTCGCCGCCGGACAGGTGCTTGGGGTAGTGCTTCAGGCGATGGCCGAGTCCGACGCGCTCCAGCCATTCGCCGGCAATACCCGTCGCGCCGGCCACGCCGGCCAGTTCGAGCGGCAGCATGACGTTTTCCAGCGCATTCAGCGACGGCAGCAACTGGAAGGACTGGAAGACAAAACCGAGCAGCCGGCCGCGTAATCGGGCCCGCCGATCCTCGTCCAGCGTACTCAGGTCGGTCGCGTCGAGGGCGACGGCACCGGCGGTCGGCAGGTCGAGCCCGGCCAGCAGGCCGAGCAGCGTCGATTTGCCCGACCCCGAGGCGCCGACGATGGCCACCGTCTCGCCCGGCATGACCGCAAAGGAAATATCCTGCAGAATCGTCAACGGCTCACCGCCGTTATCGACGGTCTTGCCCAGTCCCGAGACTTCCACCACCGGTTTATCTGCCATGCGGTCCATCCTGTCCTTCTGTCTGTTCGTGTTTGCCCTGCTCTGCCTGCCCATGTCGGCGCAGGCGGCCAAGACCATCGTGATCATGGGCGATTCGCTGTCCGCCGGCTACGGCATCCGGCCGGAACAGGCCTGGCCGGCCCTGCTCGGCCAGCGCCTGAGCCAAAAGCGACTCGATTATAGCGTCGCCAACCTGTCCATTTCCGGCGAAACCAGCGCCGGCGGACGTGCCCGCCTCGACGCCGCCCTCAAGGCCCGCAAGCCGGCCGTTGTCGTCATCGCCCTCGGCGCCAACGACGGCCTGCGCGGCCTGCCGCTGGCCCAGATGCGCGACAATCTGAAGACCATGATTGATGCATCGCGCGCCAGCGGTGCCAAGGTCGCCCTGATCGGCATGCGCCTGCCGCCCAACTACGGCCCCTATGCCGGCGATTTCCAGCGCAGCTTTGCCGATATCGCCCAGGAAAAGAAAGTGCCGCTGGTCGATTTCCTGCTCGCGCCGGTGGCTGCCGAGGCACGCTATTTCCAGCCGGACAACCTCCACCCGGTTGCCGAAGCTGAGCCGCTGATCCTCGACCACGTCTGGCCGACCCTGTTGCCGCTGTTAAAATAGCTGGATGAAGCGCCCCAACCCCACCGTGGCCGATATTCCGGCTTACGACCAGATTATCGACGTCCGTTCGCCGGCCGAATTTGCCGAAGACCACATTCCCGGTGCCATCAACTGCCCGGTACTCGACAACGAGCAACGCATCCAGATCGGCACGCTCTACAAGCAAGTGTCGCCCTTCGAGGCCAAAAAGCTCGGTGCGGCGCTGGTCTCCGAGAATATCGCCCGCCATTTGAAAGAACAGTTTCTCGACCGGCCCAAAAACTGGAAACCGCTGATCTACTGCTGGCGCGGCGGCGACCGCAGCGGTTCGATGACTACCGTCTTCCGCGCCGTTGGCTGGCATGCCGGGCAACTCGATGGCGGCTACAAATCGTGGCGCAGCCATGTCATCGCCCAACTGGCCGAACTGCCGGCGCAATTTCGTTTCACGGTGCTGTGCGGCGCGACCGGCAATGCCAAGACGCGCATCCTGCAGGCACTCGGCGACCAGGGCGAGCAGATTCTCGATCTGGAAACCCTGGCCTGCCACAAGGGATCGGTGCTCGGCGTGCTGCCCGACCAACCGCAACCGTCGCAGAAGGCCTTCGAAACCGCCCTGCTCCAGGCGCTGTCCTGCCTCGACCCGGCACGCCCGGTTTTTGTCGAGGCGGAAAGCCGCAAGATCGGCAACCTGCATGTGCCGGAGGCGCTGATCGCCCGTATCCGGCAAGGCGATTGCATCCATGTCGATGCCACACTGGAAGCCCGCGTCAGCTTCCTGCTCAAGGATTACGACTATTTCCTGTGCCGGCCGGAACTGCTGACGCCACGCCTGGAAGTCCTACGCTCGCAGCAGAGCCGGGAAACCATCGCCCGCTGGCACGAACTGGTGAGCACCGGCGACTGGCCGGCGCTGGTGCGCGAGCTGCTCGAGATCCATTACGATCCCTTGTACCACCGCTCGCAGAACACCAATTTCACCGGCCAGCAGCATCCGGAAACCTTCACCACAGACGACCTGTCGCCGGCCGGCATCACCCGGCTGGCCGACGCCATCGCTCAGTCGCGCACGGCGCAGATGGCCTGACGCATGGCCGGTTTCGGGCTATCTGTGTAGCCTTCCTCGAAAGCGATTTCGCGCAAGCCGGCCGCTGCGGCGATTTCCCGCAATTCGCCGGGACGCAGCAGGAATTCCGGATTCGACGGCTTGCCGTAGGCCTCGTTGCCGAGCATGAAGGTTTCGTAGATCAGCACGCCGCCCGGTGCCAGCAGGGCCAGCACATCCGGCAGGCGCGGCCGCCACAGGTAGTTGGTGACCACGATGCCGGCAAAGTGCTTGCCGGTCAACGGCCAATCGGCGCCCTCAAGGTCGCACTGCATCGCGTCGATCCGCGTCAAGCCTTGCAGGCCGGCAATGGCTGCGGCATCGCGATCGACCGCATAGACGGCATAGCCCTTTTCGGCCAGCATCCGGGCATGGCGCCCGCTGCCGCAGGCCAGGTCGAGCACCGGCCCGGCCGCCGGAATGCGTTCGTAATGGCTTACCACCCAAGGCGAAGGCGGTATGATCGACGGGGTTTTATCGAAGGAGAGGGGCATGGCGGTCGTTGTTACGGAGAATGGACAGGGAAGATACCAGCAGGCGGTCACCACCGGCCAGCATCAGTTGATCGCCGACGAACCGCCGAGCATGGGGGGCGGCGATGCCGGCCCCGATCCCTTCGCCTATGTCATGGCCGGACTGGGCGCCTGCACTTCGATCACGCTGCGCATGTACGCCGAACGCAAGGGGCTGGCACTGACCCATATCAGCACTTCGGTCAGCCACGACAAAATTGAGGTCGATGGCGTGCGGCGCGACCGTTTCAACCGCCTGATCACCCTGGAAGGGGACCTGAGCGACGAGCAGCGCAAACGCCTGCTCGAAATCGCCAACAAATGCCCGGTCCATCGCCTGTTGTCGCAATCGGCGCTAATCGAGTCCGCGCTTGCCAGATAGCGAATAACCCCACGCCCGCAATGACAATAGGTGGGCCTTGTGACAGAATTCTGCATTGCACAATAAACAGCCTTACAAGGGGCTTTCCATGTTAGAACAGCACTATCTCACCGCGCTATTCGAACCGAAATCGGTCGCCGTGATCGGCGCCTCCGACCGCGAAAATTCGGTCGGCAACATCATTTTCAAGAACATCCTCAGCTCGGGTTACAAAGGCCGCCTGTACGCCATCAACCCCAAGCACGAAACCATCCAGGGCCAGCAGGCCTACAAGTCGATCGAGGAAATCGGCGCCCGCGTCGAGATGGCCGTCATCGCCACCCGCCCGCAGACGGTGCCGCAGCTGATCGAACAATGCGGCCGCAGCGGCGTGCGCAACGTCATCATCATCGCCTCCGGCTTCTCCGAGGCCGGCCACATCGGCGCCGCGCTGGAGCGCAAAGTGCTGGAGATCGCCCGTTCCTACAACGTGCGCATCCTTGGTCCGAACTGCCTGGGCATCATCCGTCCGGAACTCGGCCTCAACGCCACCTTCACCAAGACCACCGCCGCCGCCGGCAACCTCGCACTGGTCTCGCAGTCCGGCGCCATGTGCTCGGCCGTGCTCGACTGGGCCAAGGCCAACGACGTCGGCTTCTCGTCGGTCATTTCCATTGGCATGACGACCGACGTCGATTTCGGCGAAATCCTCGACTACCTGATCTACGACAGCCGCACGCACTACATCCTGATGTACGTCGAAGGCATCCGCAACGCCCGCCGCTTCATGAGCGCCATGCGCTCGGCCGCCCGCATCAAGCCGATCATCCTGCTCAAGGCCGGCCGCCACGAGGCGGGCGCCATGGCCACCGCCACCCACTCGGGCATGGCTGCCGTGTCCGATACCGTATTCGACGCCGCCGTGCGCCGGGCCGGCGTGGTCCGCGTGCAGAACGTGGGCCAGCTGTTCTATGCCGCCAAGGCGCTCGCTTCCAAGTTCCGCCCACTCGGCAACCGTCTGGCCATCATCACCAACGGCGGCGGCCCGGGCGCCATGGCGGCCGACCGCGCCGGCGACATGGGCATCCCGCTCGCCGTGCTGACCAACGAGACCATGGCCGTGCTCAACAAGGCCCTGCCGACCAACTGGTCGCACAGCAACCCGGTCGACGTCGGCGGCGACGCCACCCCGGAGCGCTACCGCGACGCGATCCTCGCCGTGACCCACGATCCCAACGTGGACAGCACGCTGGTCATGCTGTCGCCGCAGGCGATGACCGACCCGATGGCCGTCGCCCAGGCGATTATCGAGGTCGCCGACAAGCTGAACCGTTCACTGATCTGCTGCTGGATGGGCGAAGACCAGGTGCGCGAGGCCCGCAAGCTGCTCGAAGACGCCGGCATCCCGGCTTTCCGCATGCCGGAAACGGCGATCGAACTCTTCCATCACATTTCCAAGTATTACCGTAACCAGAAGCTGCTGCTGCAGACGCCGGAGCCGACCCGCCAGCACAACCGCCCGGAGGCCGAAGGCGCCAAGATGCTGATCGAGGCCCTGCTCGCCGAACGGCGCAAGGTGCTGTCGGAGATGGAATCCAAGGCCATCCTGCGCGCCTTCAAGGTGCCGGTGGCACAGACCATGGTCGCCCGCACCGCCACCGAGGCCCTGCTGCTGGCCGAGCAGATCGGTTTCCCGATCGCCATGAAGGTCGATTCACCGGATCTGCCGCACAAGTCGGATGCCGGCGGCGTACGCCTCAACATCCAGAATGCGCCGGCCGTACGCAACGCCTACCACGACATCATCGACACGGTGCAGAAGCGCCGGCCAGACGCCAAGATCAACGGCGTGTCGATCGAGCCCTTCCTGTCGCGCCCGAACGGCCGCGAACTGATGATCGGCGTCTTCCGCGACCCGATTTTCGGGCCGGTCATCACCTTCGGTGCCGGCGGCTTCGACGTCGAGATCTTCAGCGACCGCTCGGTCGCCCTGCCCCCGCTCAACCGCTTCCTGGCCAAGGACCTGATCGACTCGACGCGTGCCGCCAAGATTCTCGGCCACTTTCACAACATGCCGCCGGCCGACCGCGAGGCGATCAAGGAAGTGCTGCTCTGTATCTCAGAAATGGTCTGCGAACTGCCGTGGATCCAGGAACTCGACCTCAATCCGCTGATCGTCGACGAGAATGGCGCCATCGCCGCCGACGCCCGCATCGTCATCGACCATGCAGCGAATGCCAGCGGCGACCGCTACGCCCACATGTCGATCTACCCCTACCCGGTGCACCTGATCCAGGAATGGCAGATGAATGACGGCCAGGTGGTCACCATCCGTCCGATCCGCCCGGAAGATGCCGACATGGAGCAGGAATTCGTCAAGGCGATGTCCGACGAGTCGCGCTACTACCGCTTCATGGACACCCTGCGCGAACTGACCCAGACCATGCTGGTCCGCTTCACGCAGATCGACTACGACCGCGAGATGGCGCTGGTCGCCACTGTCACCAAGGAAGTCGAGGACAACGTGGATGGCGTCGAACCGTACGACAAGCAGATCGGCGTCGCCCGCTACGTGGTCAATCCGGATGGCGAATCGGTCGAATTCGCTCTGGCCGTCGGCGACGACTGGCAGAAGTGCGGCGTCGGCCGCAAGCTGATGACGGCCTTGATCGAGTGCGCCCGCATGAAAGGCTATCGTGCCGTGGTCGGCGACGTGCTGTCGACCAATGCCAAGATGTTCCGCCTGATGACCAGCCTCGGCTTCACCATTCACCCGCATCCGGACGACACCGCCGTCAAGCGCGTGGTCAAGCCGCTGACCGGCTGATCGTCGCCCCGTGACGTGAGCAAACAAAAAGCCGGCATACGCCGGCTTTTTTCATGGCCATGAGGCGCGACTCACCCCATGCGTTCGGTACGCGCCCGGTCCCATAGGCGCTTGTTCATATTGTCGATGGGCATTCCCAAGCGTAGGGTCCGCTCCAGTTCGCGCAACAGGGGCATCAATTGCAAACCGACAGTGCCCAGACAGGGCCGCAGGACGGCCGGATCGGTGGATGCCATCAGGTCCTTCAGGCGCGGCACGAACACGTCGCAACTGCCTCGCCCCGCCCCCCGGTAGTCGGCCTTGGCCGCCACCTGGTTGCCGCCATCCCGCTGCGCTTCCCGCAGACGGTCGTAGGCCAGGTTGAGCAACTCCTGCCTCGCCAGGGTTGCCCCGTCCTCGGGAAGCACCGAGATTCCCGCACTGACTGTAAGATCGATACGCTGGCCGCGCACCGCGATCTGCGCTGTGGCCATCGCCTTGCAGATGCGATTGGCAAAACTGGCGCAGGCGGTGGAGTTCGTGTCCGGGGCAACGATGACCACCCGCCCGCCGGGCAATTGGCTGATCACGTCTTCGGGGCGTATCTTGCGCGCCACCATGAAGGAAAATTTCTCCACCGTCCGGGCAACCAGCTCAGCTCCGTAGCGGGCAACCAGTTCGTCGTGCTTGTCGACCCCGAAGGCCAGAATGCCGACCCCCTTGCCCTTGGTTGCGCTGGGCAAAGCCCTGGCCAAACACTCGTCGAGCTTTTCCTGCGCATAGACCGGGTTTGCATTGTCCAGCGCGTCTTCTTCGTCATCCGGAGGCGCGCTTTCAAAGCGTTCCAGTCCCTGCATGTCTTTCAATTTGCCGAGGATGTCGGAGACGCCGACGTCGGTGTGGGTACCCAGGTCCTCTTCCTCCGGCTCGTCGGCGAGCGGCTCCATGACGGCGTCCACCAGCGTTGCATCGGGATCCAGCGCTTCGTCGTGTGTGCCGAATAGATCGTCGACGCGGGTCTGCAACAGGCCGATCAGGCTCTCCATCGAGGCGTTGCTGGAATCCTTGGCCACGAAATCGGTCACCCCGAGATTGCGGGCATGCATGCGTTCGGTCTCGCCGAAGGAATTGGAGACCACCAGAAAAAAGGGCAATGACTTGAGACGGGACAACTTGCTGGCGCGCAGCCGCTCCAGCAGACCTAGACCATCCAGCCGAGTCAGGTTCATGCCGGACACCACGCCAACGATGGCGCTGTCGAGGACCAGCGTCTGCCAGGCCGACTCGCCGCTGGCTTCTTCGCGAACGTCAAAATATTCGGCCAACTGCTTGGCCAGCGAGGCACGAACCACTTTCGAGGCATCGGCAACCAGGACCTTACGCTTCAGTGTCATATCTCTTCCAATTTTTCCACGCAGTTTCAAACGCTTGCTGGACTTCACGGTAAGACAGGAAGTGTAAGCGACCGCCCGCCACATTCGTCAAGGGTCGTGAATGAAAATCGGGGTTAATTTTGCCGAATGTTGCTAGCAGGCTATTTTTTTGAAAGTGTGGAATATGCCACGCCCTACCCGCCTGGCATCGCGGTATCTTGCGGATCAGGAGGTCAGGAACATGACGACATCGGCAAGCATCATCCTCATCAAGAACGAATTCATCGCCACACTCGGTGACGGTCGCCGCATCGAACGCAGCGAACTGCGTGAAATGGCCGCCGCGTTGGCTAGTGCAGGTGTTCACGCCTGCGACGTGCAGTTTGAATGGAACGGCAGCGTCGGACAGCGCATGATCACGGCCGGGCAACAGGTGGCCATGCGCGCCGAGATTCGCCGCCAGGAACGCCTGGCCCAAAAAGGCCTTGCCGTTGCCGCTTAGGCATGGCTCCTGGCACCAACAAAAACCCTACTTACAGCAAGCTTGATTTTGTGCTTTGACTCGGCGATAGTTCGCCTTCATCTGATTTCTGCATAAAACGTATTCCCATGACCGCTACCCGTACCCTCCGCTCCGCCGCTGCCTGTGCAGTGTCGCCGGTCGTCGTACGTGTAATTAAGGTAGGCGTAGTAACGCACGCGCCGTCGCGGACCGGGTAAGCAGAAGCAGCAAGAATTCACTAACCCCCGCCGGCGCAAACCGGCGGGGGTTTTGTTTTGGAGCCCGCCGGTTGAGCCACCAACCAAAAGGAAAGACCTCCATGACAGAAACTCTTACCGGCGCGCAGATCACCATCCGCTTGCTCGAACGCCAGGGCATCCGCATCGTCACCGGCTATCCGGGCGGTGCCATCCTGCCCATCTACGATGCGCTCGGCCAGTCCCCCACCATCCGCCACGTACTCGCCCGCCATGAGCAGGGCGCCGGCTTCATCGCCCAGGGCATGGCTCGTGCCACCGGCGAAGTGGCTGTCTGCATGGCCTCCTCCGGACCCGGCGCGACCAACCTGCTGACCGCCATCGCCGACGCCAAGCTCGACTCCATCCCGCTGGTCGCCATCACCGGCCAGGTCCCCAAGGCGATGATCGGCACCGACGCCTTCCAGGAAGTCGACACCTACGGTCTGTCGATTCCCATCACCAAGCACAACTTTTTGGTCTCCTCGGCCGAGGAACTGCTTGAAGTGATTCCCCGCGCCTTCGCGCTGGCCGCCTCCGGCCGGCCCGGCCCGGTGCTGGTCGACATCCCCAAGGACGTGCAGATGCAGGCCATGGCGATTGCCGAGTGGCCCGCGCCGGGACAGCGCCAGGAGGCACCGGCGGGCGATGGTTGGGCCTTGTCCGAGGCGGCGGCGATGATCAACTCCGCCAAGCGCCCGATTCTCTATCTCGGTGGCGGCGTGGTGCATGCCGGGGCCTCCGAACTGGCGGTCGAGCTGGCGCAGAAAGCCGGCCTGCCGACGGTGATGACCCTGATGGCGCTGGGGGCCATGCCGGTGGACCACGAACTGTCGCTCGGCATGCTCGGCATGCATGGCGCCCGCTATACCAATCTGGCCCTCGATGAATGCGATCTGCTGATCGCCGTCGGCGCCCGCTTCGACGACCGGGCCACCGGCAAGGTCGCCGCTTTCTGTTCACAGGCCAAGATCGTCCATATCGACATCGACCCGGCGGAACTGGACAAGATCAAGATGGCCCATGTCGGCATCACCGCCGACGTGCGCGAAGCCCTCGCCCGGCTGCTCCCGGCTGTTGTCGCCACCCCGCGCGAAGAATGGCGCCAGCGCGTCGATGTGCTGAAAGCGGAATATCCGTTCCAGATGCCGGATGGCGACAAGCCGCTGTCGCACTTCGGATTGATCCGTACCGTCGCCGCCTGCCTCGACGATGAGGCCAGCATTGCCACCGACGTCGGCCAGCACCAGATGTGGGTGGCGCAGGCTTATCCCTTGCGCCGGCCGCGCCAATGGCTGACCTCGGGCGGCCTGGGCACCATGGGCTTCGGCCTCCCGGCCGCCATCGGCGCCGCACTGGCCGAGCCGCGGCGAACGGTGGTCTGCTTCACCGGCGACGGTTCGATCCTGATGAATATCCAGGAACTGGTGACCGCCGCCGAAGAAAACGTGAACCTGAAAATCGTGCTGATGGACAACGCCACGCTCGGCCTGGTGCACCAGCAGCAAACCCTGTTCTACGGCGAACGCCTGTTCGCCTCGCAATTCAAGTCGTCGCCGGACTTCGTCAAAGTGGCCCAGGGTTTCGGCATCGCCGCCGTCGATCTCGACCACGCCGCCAATCCTTGTGCGGCGCTGATGGAAGCCATTTCCCGCCCCGGGCCGTGCCTGATTCACGCCAGCATCGACGCCGAACAGAAGGTCTATCCCATGGTGCCGCCGGGCGCCGCCAACCGCGACATGATCGGAGCCTGACATGAATACCACCAACCGCCACGAACAACAGGCCCTGTCCCGCGCCGTGCTGGAAATCGACGTCAATAACCACGCCGGCGTGATGTCCCACGTCGTCGGCCTGTTCTCGCGCCGCGCCTACAACGTCGAGGGCATTCTCTGCCTGCCGCTGGGCGACGCCAGCCGCAGCCGCATCTGGCTACTGGTCAACGAGGACCAGCGGCTGCCGCAAATGATCAAGCAGGTGGAAAAACTGGAGGACGTCATCGGCATCCAGCGCCATAACGCCGACCATGCCGTGTTCCAGAATCTGGAAAAATTTTTCCAGATCTGAAGCAAGCGATCAGGAAGCTGCCGGGACGCCCTGGCGCTTCCGCTTGTAGTCGTGGATCAGCTCGAGTTCTTCATCGCTGATCGACTCGAAGCGCAGGCCGACCAGACGCAGGTTGCCGATCCGACGCAGGCGCATCACGCTGACGTAGGCCTCGATGCGGCCGCCGAGATCGGGCGATTCGATGCGGCAGATGCCGACCTCGCCGCTGGGCTTGCCGCCCAGGATGTTGGCGTCGATCAGGACGCCGACTCCGGACACCGAAATATCGGCAGCCGGCAGCGTCAGTGTTTGCCCGCCGAGGGTGAGACTGACCTCTCCTTGCAGGCGAACACGAGAAGCTCTGCGGCGTTCTTTCACGGTTTTTTCCAATCCGGATGGCGGGTCGCCATTTTCCCACGAGCCATGCCGTCCGTACAGAAAGCAAGGCGCGGACAACGTAAAGCTGCGAAAAGGTCCGCCCTGCAAGCCGTCGGCATAAAACATAATCTCCTGATGGATCAATGAATTACCCACTCATTGACCCATATCAAAAAGAGGGTGCAGAAAATGGCGGAAAGTGTCGCCACTTTTTGCCAACTTTGCTCCCGGCGTGGACGAGCTGTTGGCGGGCAATACAGCCTGAGGCATAGTACCGACGGCAGCCAAAATCACTACATACTGGAGAACCGACATGCCGATCATTTGGGAGAGCAAGCTCGATACGGGAATCGACGTTATCGACCACCAGCACAGAAGAATCGTCGATTACATCAACGATCTTGAAATTGCCAAGACCAAGGGCGACAAGGCCATGGTCACCGACGTCATCGAGCAGCTGATCGACTACACCCAGTCGCATTTCGGCTTCGAAGAATCGATGATGGAGGAAGCCGGCTACAAATTCATCAAGCCGCACAAGAAGGTCCATGAGCTGTTCATCAAGCGCGTGACCGAGTTCACCATCCGCGCCGCCAAGGGCGAGGATATCGCCGACGAGTTGCACTCCATGCTCGCCAAGTGGCTGATCAACCACATCGCCAGCGAAGATCGCGACTACAGCCCGACCGTCAAGCTGATGGTCGGCCAGGGCGCCGCTGCTCCCGAACAAGCCGTTGCCGTGCCGGCAGCCCGCCCCGGCTTCATCTCCGGTCTGCTCGGCCGCTTCTTCCGCTGACCAGCGAGCCGTCGAAAAGCGTCACGGCCCTGCCGTGCGCTTTTCGCTCCGTCCGCCCTCGGACATCTGCCGACAAGGCATATCAAATCGGCATGCGCCGGCCGGGGCTATACTTCGGCCCATCGCAACCCGAAGCCGAATCATGACGAACAGCATCCACTGGCAAAGCGCCCATGCCTATTCCGACATCCGCTACGAAGTCGCCGAAGGCATTGCCAAGATCACCATCAACCGGCCCGAACGCCGTAACGCCTTCCGGCCCGAGACGGTAAAGCAACTGATCGACGCCTTCCACCGCGCCCACCACGACAACGCCATCGGCGCCATCATCCTGACCGGCGCAGGCACTGAAGCCTTCTGTTCCGGCGGCGACCAGAAAGTGCGCGGCGACGAGGGTTATATCGACGAAGGCGGCACCCCGCACCTTAACGTCCTCGACCTGCAGATGCAGATCCGCCGTCTGCCCAAGCCGGTCGTCGCCATGGTCGCCGGTTTCGCCATCGGCGGCGGCCACGTCCTGCACCTCGTCTGCGACCTGACTATCGCTGCCGACAACGCCCGCTTCGGCCAGACCGGCCCGCGCGTCGGCAGTTTCGATGCAGGCCTCGGCGCCGGGTTGATGGCGCGCACCATCGGCATGAAACGGGCCAAGGAAATCTGGCTGCTCTGCCGCCAGTACGATGCGGCGACCGCGCTCGACTGGGGACTGGTCAATGCCGTCGTGCCCGTAGCCAAACTCGAAGAGGAAACCGTGAACTGGTGCCGCGACATGCTGAAGCTGTCGCCGATGGCCCTGCGCATGATCAAGGCCGGCTTCAATGCTGACACCGACGGTCTGGCCGGCATCCAGGAACTGGCCGGCAACGCCACCGGCCTGTTCTACATGAGCGAAGAAGGCCAGGAAGGCCGCAACGCCTGGCTTGAACGCCGGCCGCCCGACTTCGGGAAGTTCCGCAAGCGGCCGTGAACATCGCCGCTGCCGACTGGCTGCCCTACGCCCTCCCCCTGCGCCGCCCCTGGCGGACCAGCCGGGGTGAAATCGCCGAGCGCGGCGGGCGGCTGTGTCGGCTGCAAACCGTTGATGGCCTGACCGGCTGGGGCGACTCGGCGCCGCTGCCCGAATTCGGCATCAGCACCAGTGCCGCCGACGCCTTTGCCGAAGAAACCGCCCACCTCGACCTCCTGGCCCAGCAGGCCGGACTGCCCTTGCACCAATGGCTGAGCGGCGAGGCCCATGCCGGCAGCCTGGCGGTCAACGGTAACCTCGGTTCCTTGTCCGAAGCCACGCCGACCCTGGTCCAGGCGACAGCCGATCTAGGATACTCAATCGTCAAGCTCAAGGTCGGCGTCGCTCCGGTGAACGATGAGATCGCCCATTTGACGCAACTGGCCGCACACGCACCGGCCGGAGTGAGCTGGCGACTGGATGCCAACCGTGCCTGGTCTTTTGCCGATGCCCAGGCCTTCATCGCCCGCTGTGCCCACCTTCCCATCGAGGGGCTGGAGGAACCGCTGGCCGACCCGGATTCCGCTTCACTCTCCCGATTGCAAGCGGCGGCAGCCTTTCCGCTGGCGCTCGACGAATCGACCGAGTTGATCGATGCACATTTTTTTCGCCATCCGCCGGTCCGGCGCCTGATCATCAAGCCGGCGCGCCATGGCGGCCTGCTGGCCAGCGTCGAACTGGCACTGCGGGCCCAAGCATCGAATATCGAAGCGATCGTGACCAGCAGCCTGGAAAGCGCCTGCGGCCTTGCGGCCTGCGCTCAACTCGCCGCCGCCGTGGCGCCGGAAAAGGTGCACGGTCTGGCGACCGCCGACTGGTTTGCCGCTGATACTGGGGCGGTGCCGCGCATCGCCGGCGGACGGATACCGCTGCCCACGGCGGCAGGTCTGGGCTTCCTGCCCAACAACGACTACGTGTCGTCCGCGCGCTGAAAAAACAGGCCGGAATCAGGCCCCGGCAATCCGCCGCATGGCCATATGGACGCGGATCATGGCCGGCACCTGCAGCGACAGATCGGTGCCCCGCTGGCAACTCAACAACAGGTGCAGCAGGCCGCTGGTGAAGGCCCAGGTGTCGCGCGCCGCATCGAGCGGATCGATGCCCGGACGCAGCATCCCCCGCTCCTGGGCCAGGCGATAGACCCGTTCGATCTTGGCTAGGAAGTCTTGCGCCGGACGCCCGACCTCCTCCTCGACCGAGGCAAACTCATCGACGTATTCGCAGCGGGAAATCATGATTTCGAAAACCTCGCGCACCACTGAACAGTCCTCGAGCACGCGGAAAAATTCAGTGATCGAGGCCTCGATGGCGTCCAGCGGGTTGGCGAACTGCTCTGACAGCAGCAAGGCATCCGTGCGCTCGACCAGCGGCGCAAATACGTCTTCGCGCATGGCGAAGAACAACTCGGCCTTGTCCTTGAAGTGCCAATAAACCGCACCGCGCGTAACGCCCGCCGCCTTGGCAATCTTTTCCAGCGTCGAGCGGCCGACCCCGCATTCATGAAAAACCCGACGCGCTGCGTCGATGAGATCCTTGCGCGTTTCCTCGGCTTCTTGCTTGGTTTTTCTGACCACAATATCTCCCGGCGAACCTTCCGCCTTTTGCTACATCTCAGGGATGAATTTTACACAAAAAAGCATTTACATACATTCATGAATGTTTATAATCGACGCAGCAAGAATAATCAAGGAGAATCGGCGTGTCCCCCACATCACTATTCCAGCGCAAGGCGCTGCCCTTCGTTGTTTCCGCGCTCATTGGCGCCCTGGCGGCAGCCGGATGTTCCAGCGACAAGCAGGCTGGCGGCCCGCCGAAAATGGGACCGATGCCGGTCACCGTCCTCGAAATGCAGCCGCAGAAGGTGCCGACCAGCATCGAAATCATGGCGCAGACCGAAGGCGCCCGCGAAACCGAGGTGCGCGCCCGCGTCGGCGGCATCCTGACCAAGCGCCTGTACCAGGAAGGCGATACCGTAAAGTCTGGCCAGCCGCTGTTCCAGATCGACCGCGCCCCGTATGAGATCGCCCTCTCCGAAGCCAAGGCCAAGGCCGAGCAGACGGCACGTGAAGTCGGCCGCCTGAAGGGCCTGGCCGAAGCCAAGGCCATCGCCCAGAAGGACTACGACGATGCCGTATCGGCCAACGCCATGGCCCAGGCCGCCCTGCGCCAGGCCGAACTGAACCTGTCGTGGACCACCGTCACGGCGCCGGTGGCCGGCACCACCGGCCGCGCCATCAAGTCCGACGGCAACCTGATCTCGACCGCCGACAGCCTGCTCACCTCGATCTACCAGACCAACCCGATCTGGGTCCGCTTCAGCCTGGGCGAAAGCGATCTCGCCAAGTTCCCCGGCGGCCGCATGACGCAGAAGGACATCAAGGGCGTCGAACTGGTCATGGCTAACGGCCAGACCTACGACAAGCGCGGCAAGCTCAACTTCCTCGCCACCAATATCGACACCACCCTCGGCACCCAGCAACTGCGCGCCGAATTCGACAATGCCGGCGGCCAGTTGCTGCCCGGCCAGTTCGTCCGCGTCCGCCTGCTCACCGGCGAGCGCGACGGAGCTTTCCTGGTGCCGCAGACGGCCGTGCTGCAGACGGAACAGGGCACGCTGGTGATGACCGTCGGCGCCGAGAACAAGGTCGCGCCGCGCCCGGTCAAGGCCGGCGAGTGGCACGGCAAGGATTGGGTCATCCTCGGCGGCCTCAAGGCCGGCGACAAGGTGATTGTCGACAACCTGCTCAAGTTGCGACCCGGTGCGCCGGTCGATCCGCATCCACCGGTCGTCCCCGGTGCCGAACAGGCAGCGCCGGCGGCGAAGAAGGACTAGGGGCGAGCCATGGCCAAGTTCTTCATTAACCGACCGATTTTCGCGTCGGTCATTTCGATCATCATCGTCATCGCCGGCCTGGTCGCCTCGCGCGTACTGCCCATCGCGCAGTATCCGGAAATCGCGCCGCCGACCGTGCTGATCACCGCCACCTACCCGGGCGCCTCGGCCGAAACACTGGCCAAGACCGTCGCTGCGCCGATCGAGGAGCAGTTGAACGGCGTCGAGAACATGCTGTATTTCAACTCCTCGGCGACCGCCAACGGCACGGTGAGCATCACTGCCACCTTCGAAGTCGGCACCAACGCCGACCTCGCCGCGGTCAACGTCAATAACCGGGTCAAGGCTGCCGAGCCGCGCCTGCCGGCCGCCGTGCGGACCAACGGGGTGATCGTCCAGAAGCGCTCGAACGACATCCTGAACGTCGTCGCGCTGAAGTCAGAAGGCGGCAAGTACAGCACGCTGTTCCTGTCCAACTACGCCAGCCTGAACATCGCCGACGAATTGAAGCGGATCAAGGGCGTCGGCGACGTGACCATCTTCGGTGCCCAAGACTACTCGATGCGCATCTGGCTGAAGCCGGACCGCATGGCCCAGCTCGGCGTGACAACCAACGAGGTGGCCAACGCCATCGCCGCCCAGAATGCCCAGAACGCCGCCGGCAAGATCGGCCAGGAGCCGTCGCCGGATAATCAGCAGCTGGTCTATACAGTGACCGCCAAGGGCCGCCTGTTGAGCGAAGATGAGTTCGGCAATATCGTCATCCGCGCCAGCGGCCCGGGCGGCCTCCTCCGCCTCAAGGACATCGCTCGTATCGAACTCGGCGCCTACAACTACGACCAGCGCGTGACGCTCGACGGCCAGCCGACCATTGCCATGGGCATCTTCCTGCAGACCGGCGCCAATGCGCTGGAAACGGCCGCTTCCATCCGCACCAAGATGGACGAATTGAAGCAGCGTTTCCCCGAGGGCATGGACTACGTCATTCCCTACGACACCACCTACTTCGTCTCGGCCTCGATCAAGGAAGTCGTCCACACACTGGTCGAAGCCATGCTGCTGGTGCTGGCCGTCGTCTTCATCTTCCTGCAGAGCTGGCGCGCCACGCTGATCCCGATGATCGCCGTGCCGATCTCGCTGATCGGCTCCTTCGCCGGCCTGTGGCTGTTCGGCTTCTCGATCAACATGCTGACGCTGTTCGCCATGGTGCTCGCGATCGGTATCGTCGTGGACGACGCCATCGTCGTGCTCGAGAACGTCGAGCGCCTGATGGCCGAAGAGAAGCTGCCGCCCAAGCAGGCGGCGATCAAGGCCATGAAACAGGTCACCGGCGCGCTGATCGCCATCGTCTTGGTGCTCTGCGCGGTGTTCATCCCGGTCGCCTTCCTCGGTGGCATCGCCGGCCAGCTGTACAAGCAGTTCGCCGTCACCGTCGCCGTCGCCGTCGTGCTCTCCGGCGTCGTCGCGCTGACCCTGACCCCGGCACTCTGCGCTCTGCTGCTCAAGGCGCAGCACACCGAAAACAAGTGGTTCGCGCCGTTCAACCGGGGCTTCGAGCGTCTGACCAGCACCTACACCCGCACCGTCAGCCTGACGCTCAAGCACGGCATCATCGGCGCCACGGTGTTTGCGCTGGTGATCGCGGCGGCTGTCGCCTTCTTCCGCATCATCCCCGGCGGCTTCGTGCCGGCCGAAGACCAGGGCTACCTGATCTCGGCGCTGATCCTGCCCGACGGCGCGACGCTGAAGCGTACCGAGAAGACCGGCGAGAACATGCGCCAGATGTTCGCCAAGGACGAAGCGGTGGCCCACACCTTCATCGTTTCCGGCTTCGACCTGATCGGCGGCGGCAACAAGCCCAATGCCGGCACCATCTTCATTCCGCTTAAGGACTGGTCGGAACGCCAGGGCAAGGCGCAGGACCTGGCCGGCAAGTTCATGGGCTTCGGCATGATGCAGCCGGACGGTCTCGGCCTCGTTTTCAATCCGCCGCCCATCCGCGGCCTCGGCACGGCCGGCGGCTTCGAAGTTTATGTCCAGAACAAGGTGGACGGCGATGCCCGCAAGCTCAACGAGGTCACCCAGGCCTTCATCGCCGAGCTGCAGAAGCATCCGGAATTCACCCGTATTTCGACCTTTTTCCGGCCGACCGTGCCCCAGCTATTCGTCGAGGTCGACGAACAGAAGGCGCTGGCGCTGGGCATCCCGATCGCCGACATCTACTCGACGCTGCAAAGCACGATGGGCGCGCTCTACGTCAATGACTTCAACAAGGCTGGCCGCGTCTATCGCGTGCAGTTGCAGGCCGAAGCCAACTACCGGATGAAGGCTGACGACATCGGCAAGGTCTACGTGCGCAGCACGACGACCAACGCGATGATTCCATTGTCGGCGGTCAGCCGCGTGCAGAACATCGTCGGTCCGGAGCAGATCGAGCGCTTCAACGGCTTCATCGCCGCCAAGGTGATGGGCGACTCGAAGCCGGGCGTCAGCTCGGGCGACGCCATCAAAATCGTCGAGGAAGTTGCCGCCGCGACCCTGCCCGACGGCTACGGCATCGCGTGGACCGGCCAGGTCTTCCAGGAAAAGCGCAGTTCCGGCTCATCGCTGCAGGCATTCGGCTTCGCCATCATCATGGTCTTCCTGATCCTCGCCGCCCAATACGAAAAATGGTCGCTGCCCATCGCCGTCGTGATGGCCGTGCCCTTCGCGCTGATGGGCGCGCTGACGGCAATCTGGGTGCGTGGCATGCCGAACGACATCTACTTCCAGATCGGCCTCGTCGTGCTGATCGGTCTGGCGTCGAAAAACGCCATTCTGATCGTCGAATTCGCCGCCCAGAAGTATGGGGAAGGAATGAGCGCCGCCGAGGCGGCCGTCGAAGCGGCCCGCCTGCGTCTGCGGCCGATCATCATGACTTCACTGGCCTTCGTGCTCGGCGTCTTCCCGCTGGTCAAGGCGACCGGCGCCGGCGCTGGCGCCCGCCAGTCGATGGGTACCGGCGTCTTCGGCGGCATGCTGGCCGCCACCTTCATCGCCACGCTCTTCGTGCCGCTGTTCTTCAAGTGGCTGGAGCGCGGCAAGCAGATCGATCCCCGGAACCTCGACGTTGCCGAGGAGGAGGAGCAAGCATGATGTCCCCCATCCTTACCCGCCTGACGCCGCTGGCGCTCGCACTGGCCCTGAGCGGCTGCGCCATCGGCCCCGACTACCTGCGTCCGGCGAACCTGCTACCCAGCGTCTTCGGCGAAGCCAAGCCGGCCGACAACGTAGCGATTGCTCAGAACCCGGCCATCAACCCGGAATGGTGGACGCTGTTCAACGACAAGCCCCTGGACGATCTGGTTGTCCAGGCGCTGCAAAGCAATGCCAGCCTGCGTCAGGCCATCGCCCGCGTCGAACAGGCCGAGGCTGTTGCCCGCGAGGCCGGAGCTTCCTTCTTCCCGGAAATCGACGGTTCGGCTGGCATCAGCAACAGCAAGGCCAGTACCAAGACAGCAACTTTTGTCTCGTCACAACCGACTGTTCGCCACGCGCGCAGCGCCGGCCTCAGCACGTCTTTCGAACTCGACGTTTGGGGCCGTATCCGCCGCGCCAACGAATCGGCCCGCGCCAGCCTGCTGGCCAGCCAGTATTCGCGCGATGCCGTCCGGCTGAGCGTCGCCGGCCTGGTCACCGACACCTATCTGGCGCTCCGCGCCTACGATGCCCAGCTGGCGGTCAGCAGCGAAACGGTGAAGAGTCGCGAGGAAAGTCTCAAGTTGGTCAAGACGCGGGTCGATGCCGGCCTCGCCTCGCCGCTCGACGGTTATCAGGCGGAAGGCGCCCTGGCTGCGGCACAGGCACAACTCACCGAACAGCGCCGTCTGCGCACGCTGGCCGAACATCAGTTGGCCCTGCTCACCGGCAATCCGGAACTGAAGATTGCCGCTGGCGACCTGAAGCTATTGCCCTTGCTGCCGGAACCGCCGGCCGGCCTGCCCTCCGACCTGATCGAAGGCCGCCCGGATGTGCGTCAGGCGGAACAGGAGCTGATTGCAGCCAATGCCGGCATCGGCATCGCCAAGGCCGGTTACTTCCCGAAATTCACGCTGACCGGCAGTATCGGCAGCGAGAGCAAGGTGCTGTCCGACCTGTTCAGCGCCGGTTCCGGCACTTGGTCCATCGGCCTGGCTGCGTTGATGCCCATCCTCGATTTCGGCCGGACTTCCGCCCGCGTCGATCAGGCCAAGGCGGTCAACCAGCAATCGCTGATCGCCTGGCAGAACAGCCTGCAAACTGCCTACAAGGAAGTCCGCGATGCGCTGGTCAGCCTGCGCGAGTATGGTGAGGAAGAAGGCGCTCAGGGCATCCGGGTCGATCGCGCCGAAAAGGCGATGGCCATTTCCCGCCTGCGCTACGAAGCCGGCCAGACCGGATATCTGGAAGTGCTGGATGCCCAGCGCACGCTGAACGATGCCCAACTGGCGGCCATCAGTGTCAGGCAGGCCCGCCTGAGCACCTCGGTCAGCCTGTTCAAAGCGCTGGGTGGTGGCTGGAAGGCCGATGCCCCGACTTGAGTTGCCGGAATCCGGGCTGCCCTCCACGGCAGCCCTCCCATAAAAAATGGCCGTTTCGACGGCCATTTTTCATTGCATTGCATAGGCGGCGCTTAGGCCGACCGGGACATCACTTCTCGGGCTTGTCTGCCTGATAGCCGGTGAACATGTTCCGGGTCTGGCTTTGCAGTTGGTCCTGCATGGACTGGAACATCTTCTTGGACTGGTCCATATAGGCCGTCATCATGCTCTGCATGGCCGGCTGTTGGAAATTCAGGAACTGGTTCCAGAAATCCGTCTGCATGTGGGTGTTGTCGGCGGCACCGTACATGGTCCGCGACTGGTCCTGCAGTTTCTGCTGGAAATCAACGAAGGTCTTCATGTTGTTTTCCAGGTACTTGCCGAGCATGCCCTGCATGGTGCTGCCGTAGAAACGGATGAAGCCGGAAAGCAGTTCGCTGGAGAACATCGGCACGCCGCCAGTTTCCTCTTCGAGAATGATCTGGAGCAGGATGCTGCGGGTCAGGTCATCACCAGTCTTGGCATCGACCACCTTGAAGACTTCGAATTTGAGGACGAGATCCTTGACGTCGCCCAGCGTGATGTACGCACTCGTCTTGGTATCGTAAAGACGACGGTTGGGGTATTTCTTGATCAGGCGTACCGGTTCCGACATGCTGCGATCCTCAAAACGATTGTTTGTGTGCAGCGCAACATTATACGAAAAAAATGCCCCCCCATAGGCGCCCATTTGCTGTTGCAATGCAGAAATTGAGCAATATTTCATGCTGAAATCCACACTTGTCGCCAGCAAATCGATGTCGCCCCAAGACTCAAAGGCCAGATGCCCTGGCGACTAATCAACTGCTTGGTGCAGCGCGCCGTCTCGCTCGATTAGCGCTTGGCCGTGCCCCTCCGCTCAAACAACCTGCACTGCTGTGCCGATGCGTCCTGCACGACACGAATCGGCGATTGCTGGCTCCTGAAGCCGAAGGCTTTACAGCCGTACCTGAATACCGGGTCATGCGTAATGTAGTGATGTACGCATCCCATACAGCTTGGCTCCTTATCGCCCATTACTGGTCGGCACCAAGCGCTCTCATAATCTTGCCGGTGGCTTTCGCCGAAATCGGGATGGCGATGTAAGCCGCAACCACCGCCAAGGGCCAGGCCACGACGAAGGCGTGCAACCAGCGGCTGATGTAATCCGGTGGAAATCCAAGATTCATCCAGGTTACGAAGGCAGTCATCAGGAAAGCCATGATTCCCGCCATCAGTACTGGCTGGACATGTTTTGGCTTAAGGTTCATTGATCGTCCCACATACATCACGGTTAATTTTCTGGCCGGTATCAATCGGAAACACCGGAGATCAGCATGGACACCGGTTCGCGCTCCTCACAACGGCCAGAAGAAAATAAAAAAGCCCTGCTTTACAGGGCTTTTTGTGTTTCATGCGTCTTGCTGCAACGCATGGACAACCATCGATCTACGGGTTACTGGTAGTACAGGCCGCCGTTGATGTTGATGGTGGCGCCGGTGGTGAAGCCGGACAGTTCGTTCGACAGGTAGGCACAGGCGTAGCCGATTTCTTCCGGCTTGGCCAGGCGCTTCATCGGGACGGAGTCGACGATGGTCTGCAGAACTTCCGGCTTGATCGCCATGACCATCTTGGTGGCTACGTAGCCCGGGGCGATGGCGTTGACGGTCACGCCCTTGGCAGCCAGCTCGGCGGCCAGTGCCTTGGTGAAGCCGATCACGCCAGCCTTGGCGGCGGAGTAGTTGGTCTGGCCAGCCTGACCCTTGACGCCGTTGACGGAGGAGATGTTCACGATACGACCCCAGCCGCGCTCGGCCATCTTGGCGGAGACTTGCTTGGTCATGTTGAACAGCGAGGTCAGGTTGGTGGCGATCACCGCATCCCAGCCGTCACGTTCCATCTTGGCGAACATACGGTCGCGGGTGATGCCGGCGTTGTTGATCAGGATATCGACCTGACCACAAGCAGCTTCAGCCTCGGAAACCATACGCTGGCAGTCTTCCAGAACAGAGACGTCACCGGCGACACAGACGAAATCCTTGAAGCCGGCGGCAGCCATGTCGGCCAGCCAGGCATCCTTGTTGTCGAATTGCGGGTGATAAGCGGCAACCACCTTATTGCCGGCCTTGGCCAGTTCTTGGCAGATTGCGGTTCCCAGACCACCCATAGCACCGGTAACGAGAGCAACACGTTGCGTCATAGTTATTTCCTTCCTTGTGAAATACAGCGGGGTAAAAAAAGTTGCGCCGGTCAGAACATGTGCTGACCGCCGTTGATGGAAATATTGGCACCGGTCACGAACGCCGCTTCATCGGAAGCGAGGTAGGCCACCAGGCCGGCGATTTCTTCCGGTTTCCCCAGGCGATTGACCGGGATCTGCGGCAGAATTTTGGAATCAAGGATTTCCTGCGGAATGGCCGTCACCATCTTGGTGCCGATATAGCCCGGCGAAATAGTATTCACCGTCACCCCCTGCTTGGCGACCTCGAGGGCCAGCGCCTTGGTGAAGCCATGCATGCCGGCCTTGGCCGCGGAATAGTTGGTCTGACCGAAAGCCCCCTTCTGGCCATTGACCGAGGAGACGTTGACCACCCGCCCCCACTTGCGCTCGATCATGCCGTCCATAACCTGCTTGGTCATGTTGAAGACGGAATCGAGATTGGTCCGCATGACCGCATCCCAGTCGGCCTTGGTCATTTTCTTGAAAGTCATGTCGCGGGTGATGCCGGCGTTGTTGACCAGCACATCGACCGGGCCGACTTCGCGTGTCACGGTATCGACACAGACTTTGGCCGAATCGAAATCGGTCACATCGCACGGGTAGGCTTTGAAGCCGTAGCCCATGTTGTTCATGCCCTTCAGCCAGGTATCCACCTTGCCATTACCCGGCGAATACGTTGTCACCACCTTGTAGCCCAGCGCCGCCATCTTGATGCATATGGCCTCGCCCAGCCCCCCCATACCACCGGTAATCAGTGCAACACGCGACATCATTCTCTCCACGGGAAGTTTTATACCGCGCGTTCCTTGACATAACGTCCGGGGGCCGGCTCGATGGCCTTGTATTTGGTATTCCCCAGTTTGCGCGGTGCCCGCTGCTCTCCCGACAACGGTTTCAGCCAGCCGGCCCAGTCGGCCCACCAGCTTCCCTTCCTTTCCTCCGCCGCGGCCAGCCAGCCGTCGGCATCGGTAGTCACATTCTCATTGATCCAGTAGCTGCGCTTGTTCTTGCTGACCGGGTTGATCACCCCGGCGATGTGGCCGGAAGCGCCCAGCACGTAGCGCACCTTGCCGCTCAGCAGGCGCGTGCTCTGGTAGGCCGACTGCCACGGCACGATGTGGTCTTCGCGGGTGGCCAGCAGATAGACCGGCATGTCGAGCTTGCCGAGATCGACCTGCTCGCCGCACATGGTCAGCTTGCCCGGCACGCACAGGTTGTTTTCCAGATACATGTTGCGCATGTACCAGGCGGCGAACGGCCCCGGCAGATTGGTCGAATCGGAATTCCAGTACAGCAGGTCGAAGGCTTGCGGCTTCTGCCCCTTCAGGTAGTTGCCGGTGACGTAGTTCCAGACCAGGTCGTTGGCGCGCAGGAAGGAGAAGGTGTTCTGCAGGTCGCGGGCGGGCAGCAGGCCGCCCTGGCCGATGGTCGATTCGCGGGTGGTAACGCCCTGCTCATCGATGAACAGGCCGATTTCGCCGGTATCGGAGAAATCGAGCAGCGTGGTGAGCAGGGTCAGCGAGGCGACCGGGCTCTCGCCGCGCGCCTTGAGCACGGCCAATGCCGAAGTCAGGATGGTGCCGCCGACGCAGAAGCCGAGGGCATTGACCTGCTTGACCTTGGTGATTTCGCGGGCGACACGCAACGCGGCAATCGGCCCGTTTTCGAGGTAGTCGTCCCAGCCCAGGTGGCCTTGTGCCTCCGTCGGATTGCGCCAGGAAACGAGAAATACGGTATTACCCTGCTCGACCATGAAGCGGATCAGCGAATTGTCCGGCTGCAGGTCCATGATGTAGAACTTGTTGATGCACGGCGGCACGACAACCAGCGGCCGCGAAGCGACCTTGGGGGTCAGCGGCGCATACTGGATCAACTGCATCGCTTCGTTTTCGTAAACGACCGCTCCTTCGGTGGTGGCGATGTTCTTGCCGACCTCGAAAACCGATTCGTCGGTCATCGAGATGCGGCCCTTCTCGAAATCCTTGATTAGGTTGTTGATGCCGTCGGTAATGCTCTGGCCTTTGGTTTCAATGGCCAGCTTGATGAATTCGGGATTGGTCGCCGCAAAATTGGAAGGCGCCATGGCGTCGGCCATCTGGCGCGCCAGGAAACGCATGCGTTCCTTGGCCTTTTCATCCTGGGCCGGCATCACCTCGACCATCTGCTTCAGGTACTGCGTATTGAGCAGGTAAGCCTGGTGCAGGTAATCGTAAATCGGGCTTTCCTTCCATTCCGGCGCCGAAAAACGGCGATCGCCGGGCTCCGGGGCGACCTTGAAGGCCGGCTCCTGGCCCTGTTGCTTGCCGAGAACGGACTGCCACAACGACATCTGCTGATCCATGAACTGCTTTTGCAGTCCGGTCAATGCCTGCGGATCGGCCACCGGCGGCGGCATTGCGGCGGCCTGGCCGCCTGACTTGCCGAGATAATCCATGAACTGCTGCATCATGTTCTGGCCGGCTTGCATGAACTGCGCGGCAGAACCCATGAATACGTCGTTGTTGTTCGATCCCTGCGCCATGGGAAGTCTCGTATCTGTGTTATCGGGGCTGGAGCTTTTGGATTCTCCATACCCTCTTCGGCGCTGTCAATGTATTTGCATGCATAATCATGGCCCCGGGGAAAGGCCCCGACGTACATTGTTGCAACCCATTGGATTCTTGAAATGATTTACTCGCCAAGCTGCGATTTGCTGCCATGTCGCTCGCACTGATCATCGTCATCGGCTGGCTCTACGTGACCGTTCTGGTCGCCGCCAACGAGCCGACCGTCATTTCCGGAATCATCTCCTTCCTATTTTACGGCGCCCTGCCCTGCGGACTGCTGCTGTACTTCGCCGGGTCGCGCGTGCGCCGGGAGCGGCGGCGGTTCAAGGAAATGATGGCCGAGAAGAATCGCCAGGACGCGGAATCCTGAGGCCGGTTTCGCGCAGGTGATTGCCAGTGTTCAGTAATGTCGCCGGTGCCGGTGACATCTGGGCAGCGGATTATTCGCCGACCAGGGTGCGGACCAGCCCGATGGAGGCGATGCCCATGGCGATCAGCACGACCTGCTGCACTGTGGCCTTCAGCTCGGTCCGTTTATGCAAACCGGGGATCAGGTCGGCCACCGCAACATAAATCATGCTGGCTGCGGCCAGGCCGAGCAGGGACGGAATCCATTCGTTCAGTTCCGACAGGGCGAAATAGGCCAGCATCGCACCGATCAGGGTCGCCAAGCTGGATAGCAGATTGAAGGCCAGCGCCTTGACCTTGCTGTAGCCGGAATGCAGCAGAATCAGGTAATCACCGACTTCCTGCGGAATTTCGTGGGCAATGATGGCCAGCGCGGTGACGATGCCGAGTTCGGTATTTTCCAGAAAGGCGGCGGCGATCAGAATGCCGTCCACGAAATTGTGGAAAGTGTCGCCGACCAGGATCAGCAAGCCAGAACGCCCGTGGTCGTGAGCCGGCGCATGCGCCTCGTGGGCCTCGCAGTGGTCATGGTGGCAGTGGCGCCAGAGCACCAGTTTTTCCAGCACGAAGAAAACCAGGATACCGAACAGGACGGTGCCCGCCATTTTGTGCGGGTCGCCATGTTCCAGAGCATGCGGCAGGATTTCGAGGAAGGCGGCACCGAGCAGTGCGCCGATGGCATAGGAAATCAGCATGCCGACGCGATGCACACCCAACGAAATGCTCAAGGCCGCAGCGGCGAGAACGCTCAGTACGCCCCCCGCCAGCGAAACCGCGATGATCCACGAAAAAGTGCTCACGACTTGCTCATCTTGAATGAAGGCGCGGATTATACGCCGTCGACGGCCGGTTCATCAGACGCGCCTCGTGCACCGGTCTCATTCAGCAACCAGTCGCGGAAGGCGAGCACCGGCGGACGACCGGCCACCGCCCTGCGCATCACCAGGTAGTAGGCAAAGGGCGAAGGCACCGCCATGTCGAAAGGAACGACCAAGCGCCCGGCGGCCAGATCGGCCTCGATCAGCGGTTGCAGCGCCAAGGCCACGCCTTGCCCGTCCAAAGCAGCCTCCACGGCCAGCACCGCATTGCTGAACCGCGGCCCGCGTTCGCTATCCACGCCATTGACGCCAGCCGCTGCCAGCCATTCCTGCCAACCAGGGTGACGCCCGGCGTCATCAATGGTTTCATCGTGGATCAGCACATGCTTTGCCAGATCCTGCGGAATGCGCAAGGGCCTACTGCTTGCCAATCGGGGGCTGCACACCGGCACCCAGCCCGGGGCCAACAGGCGCTCGACGATATATCCCGGGTAATGTCCCGCCCCGTAGCGGATGGACAATTCGCTGTCGACTTCCCGCGGATCGTGCGCCTCACTATCGACACGTTGTCCGGTGCCGCGCCGATCCACACTGTCGCTGCTGCTGGAAAGACGCAAGCGAATTTCGGGATGGGCGGCGGCAAAACCTGGCAGGCGAGGCACCAGCCAGCGCGTGGCGAATGACGGCGGCGCCGTCACGTTCAGTCCCCCGCTAGCGCCGGCATGCACAGCAGCCACTGCCTCGGCGAGGCAATCGAAGCTGGCCCGGACTTTCGGCAGCATCGCCTCGCCTTGCGGCGTGATGGCCAAGGCCCGCGTCAGCCGGACGAAAAGGCGTACCCCGAGGTAATCCTCCAGGCCTTTGATCTGCTGGCTGACCGCGGCCGGCGTGACATGCAGCTCTTCGGCGGCAAGCTTAAAGCTCAAGTGACGGGCCGCTGATTCGAAGGCGCGCAGCGAGCCGAGCGGAGGTAAACGGTAGGCCATGAACGATTAAATTTTTCTAATGCGTCGAATCATAAAGTCTCGTTTGTCGACCGGCAAGGCGAACCCTATCGTGGCGACCTTCGGTGCCCGACAGCACCGTTTGCTCAGTAAAGGAAACCCCATGAAGAAGTCCCTGATCGCCCTAACCCTGATTGCCATCGCCTGTGCCGCCTGCACCAAAAAGGAAGAAGCTGTCGCCGCGTTGCCGCCGCCGGCCAGCACCCCGTCCCTGAATACCAGCGAAGCATCTGCAGCGCCGACCTCGCTGCCGACCGCCCCGGCCGGCGAAGCGACCGCCAATGTTGTTCCGGCCGCCCCGGCTACCAGCGCCGAAAACAAATAAACCAGACCGATAAGTTAGTTTTTCTAACGCATCGATAAACAAGTTCTCGTTCGTCGACAGCATTTGCCCTTGCTAAATTTGTTTCTCTCCCGGGGCTACATGCGCTGCTCCAGGATTTGAGCCCGCCTCGTGCGGGCTCTTTTTCTGGGCTTTCGGTCGCCACATCATCGGCAAACCGCATTGCCCGGCGTCCGGCCATCCGTGGAGTGTGCTGTCGATCAACAACCTGACCCGGAGCTTTCGACCATGGACGGTGCCAACCGCATCCTCAATCCTCACCTGCGCAGCAAAGTCATGTCGGCCCACGAGGCCGCCCTCCTCATCCCGTCCGGTGCCAATGTCGGCATGAGCGGCTTCACCGGCGCCGGCTACCCGAAGGAACTGCCGACCGCACTGGCCAAGCGCATTCTTGACGCCAACCTGCATGGGCAGAAATTCAAGATCGGCGTCTGGACCGGGGCTTCCACCGCCCCGGAACTGGACGGCGCGCTGGCCATGGTTGATGGCATCGAAATGCGCCTGCCCTACCAATCCGATCCCACCTGCCGCAAGCGCATCAATGCCGGCGAGATGGAATACATCGACGTTCACCTGTCGCATGTCGCACAGTTCGTCTGGGGCGGCTTCCTCGGCAAGCTCGACGTGGCGGTCGTCGAAGTGGCCGGCATCCTGGAAGACGGCCGGCTGATCCCGTCATCCTCGGTCGGCAACAACAAGACGTGGCTGGATCAGGCCGACAAGATCATCCTCGAAGTCAACGCCTGGCAGAACCCGCATCTCGAGGGCATGCACGACATCTACTACGGAACTGCCCTGCCGCCGCACCGCAAGGCTATCCCCATCGAGCGCACCGAAGACCGCATTGGCGAGCCGTATTTCCGCATCGATCCCAGCAAGGTCATAGCGGTCATTGAAACCAACAAGGCCGACCGCAATTCGGCTTTCACGCCGCCCGACCAGAACTCGCAGCGCATCGCCGGCCACATCCTCGAATTCCTCCAGCACGAAGTAAAGATGGGGCGTCTGCCGAAAAACCTGCTGCCGCTGCAGTCCGGTGTCGGCAACGTGGCCAATGCCGTGATGGCTGGCCTGCAGGACGGCCCTTTCGACAACCTGACCGCCTACACCGAGGTGCTGCAGGACGGCATGCTGGAACTGATCAAATCGGGCAAGCTGACCTGCGCATCCGCCACTTCGTTCTCGCTCAGCCCCAATGCGCTGACCGAGCTGAACGCCGACCTACCGCGCTTCAAGGACAGCATCATCCTACGTCCGCAGGAAATCTCGAATCACCCGGAAGTCATCCGTCGCCTCGGCGTCATTGCCATGAACGGCCTGATCGAGGCCGACATATACGGCAACGTCAATTCGACCCACATCATGGGCACCTCGATCATGAACGGCATCGGCGGTTCCGGTGATTTCGCGCGCAACGCCTTCATCTCGATCTTCATGACGCCGTCGAGCGCCAAGAACGGCAGTATTTCGTGCATCGTGCCCATGGTCTCGCACGTCGATCATACCGAACACGACGTCCAGATCATCGTCACCGAACAAGGCCTGGCCGACCTGCGCGGCCTGTCGCCCAAACAGCGCGCCAAGGTGGTGATCGAGAACTGCGCCCATCCGAACTTCCGTCCCGCCCTGCGTGAATACTATGACCGCGCTCAGCGCTATTCCCCGGGCCGCCACACGCCGCATCTGCTCGACGAGGCCTATACCTTCCTGCCCAACTGGATTGCCAACAACGCGGCGCGCGCGGCGTGGCGCCAGGAATCGACCGTTCAGGCCGACGCTTGGGCGACTTGAGGCCGTCGTTTGCCAAACAAAAAGGCTGCCATCGGCAGCCCTTTTTCTTGCTCTCGTCGTTCAGCCCTATGTAGCCAGCCAGATCAGCGTCGCCATGCGACCGGTCGTACCGTCACGGCGATAGGAAAAATAACGTTCGGCATCGCTGACCGTGCAGGCGTCGCCGCCACTGACCTGGGTGATACCCAACCTGGCCAGACGCAGCCGAGCCAGGCCGTAGATATTGGCCAGCCACTTGCCCTCAGCCTGCGCCGCAAAGCAGCCGGCGGCTTCCGCATTCCTGGCGACAAATGCCGCCCGAACTTCGTCGCCGACCTCAAACCGCTGCGGTCCGATGGCCGGACCCAGCCAGGCCAGCAAGTCGCCTGGCGGCACCTGCATGGCGGCGACCGTGTTTTCCAGAACGCCGTCCAGCAGCCCGCGCCACCCGGCATGAGCAGCCGCGACGATAGTCCCGGCACGGTCGCAGAACAGCACCGGCAGGCAATCGGCGGTCATGACGGCACAAACGCTCCCCGGACGGCGAGAGACAGCAGCATCGGCGGCAACGCGTTGCTCAGCTGAAGCCGCGTCGACCACCGCAGTGTCATGCACCTGGCTCAGCCACAACGGCTCGGCAGGCAAGCGCTCGCGCAAACTGGCCCGGTTGAAAGCCACCCGCCCGGGATCATCACCGACATGATCCCCCAGGTTAAGGCTGTTCCATGGCGCCCGGCTGCAACCGCCGGTGCGCAAGGTCTGCAGCGCACGCACATTGGCTGGCGCCGGCCATTCCGGAATCAGACAGTCAGCCGCCATAGCGCAGGGTATCGAGCAGGTCGCGCATATCCTGCGGCATGGGCACTTCCCACTGCATCTTCAGGCCGGTCATGGGATGCACCAGGCCGAGGCGTGTCGCGTGCAAGGCCTGGCGCGGAAAATCCGGCAATTTCGGATTGGTCTTGCCATACACCGGATCGCCGACCAGCGGATGATTGATCGAGGCCATATGGACACGGATCTGGTGCGTCCGCCCGGTCTCCAGCGAACATTCGATGTAGGTGCAGTACGGGAAGGAATCGAGGACGCGATACCAGGTCAGCGCCGGCTTGCCACCGCGGTTTTCCGGCACCACCGCCATCTTGATGCGCTGCGTCGGGTGGCGACCGATCGGCGAATCGACGCCGCCGTCCTTCTTGATCACGCCGGCCGCGAAAGCCAGATAGATGCGCTTGACAGTCCGTGCCTGCAACTGGCGAACCAGATCGGTCTGCGCCTCAAGCGTCTTGGCGACCACCATCAGGCCGCTGGTGTCCTTGTCCAGGCGATGGACGATGCCGGCCCGCGGAATCTGGTCGATACCCGGCACATGGTGCAGCAAGGCGTTCATCAACGTGCCGTTCCAGTTGCCGCTGCCCGGATGGACGACCAGGCCGGCCGGTTTATTGATGATGAGCAGCGTGTCGTCCTCGAATACCACGTCGAGAGGAATATCCTCGGGCTGGTCGATCTGGTTGCGAATATCGTCCGGCTCGTCGATGAGCAGGATTTCCCCGCCCAGCACCTTGCGCTTGGGTTCGGTTTGCGCCTCGCCATCGACCAGCACGCAGCCCTCCTTGACCCAGCCTTGCAGGCGGTTGCGGGAATGCTGGGGCAGCAGCTCGGCCAGCACCTGGTCGAGACGACGGCCGGAACAAGCGTCGGGAACGGTCAGGCGGAGCGGTTCAGTTCGGCTATAATCGCCGGAATCTTCAATAGGATCATTCATAGATGCGAAGTTTACCCGCATTCCGGACTTTCCCTGCCTTCATCCGCACATTGCTCGCCCTCATCGCCGCCGCCATCCTGGCCGGCTGCGGTACTGCCGACAAGTACGATGAAACCAGCGGCTGGTCGGCCGGCAAGCTGTATTCCGAAGCCAAGGATGCTCAGGCCGACGGCGCCTGGGACAAGGCGGCCAAGTACCTGGAAAAGCTCGAAGCCCGCTTCCCCTATGGCCGCTACGCCCAGCAGGCCCAGCTTGAACTCGGTTACGTTTACTGGAAAGGCAACGAACCGGGTTCCGCCATCGCCGCCTGCGACCGCTTCATCAAGCTGCACCCCAGCCACCCGACGGTCGACTATGTCTATTACCTGAAGGGCCTGATCAATTTCAACGAAGACCTCGGCCTGACCGCCTATATCAGCTCGCAGGACCAGACCGAGCGCGACCCCAAGGCGGCCCGCGAAGCGTTCGAATCCTTCAAGGAACTGGTCACCCGCTTCCCGAACAGCAAATACACGCCGGATGCGACGTTGCGCTTGAACTATCTGGTCAATGCCATGGCTTCGCTCGAGGTGCACGTCGCCCGCTACTACGCCAAGCGTGGTGCCTACATCGCTGCCGCCAACCGCGCCCAGCAGGCGATCAAGACCTACCCGCAAGCGCCGGCCATCGAGGAAGCGATGTACATCTTGGTGACGGCCTACGACAAGATGGGCATGCCGGATCTGCGCGATGACGCCGACCGGGTGATGAAGAAGAATTTCCCGAACAGCCGCTTCTACAAGGACGGCCTGGATCGCAAGACCGCTTGGTGGAAGCTCTGGTAAGCGAAACTTGCCAATGAAAAATGCCCGCATCAGCGGGCATTTTTCATTGTCGGCCCCTTTTCAAACAGCGGCCGACAGGGTATCCGACCACCGCCGACAGCACCGTTCTAGCTACCCTGCTTGATCGCCAGGACGGCCTGATTGCGTAGGGTGCGGAGTAGCTGCAGTTCCTTCTCAGGGATCGCAATGCCGCCCGGCTCGTCACGGTCGGCGTAGATCAGCGCCACCGGGTTGCCCTTGATGTTGAGCGGAAAGAGAACGAAGGAATGGGCCGGCACCGCCTTGCGGTACCAGTCGGGTATGCGACTGGCGATTTTCGGATCGTCGATGTCGCTGATCAGCAGGTCGACACCCTTCGATGTGGCGGCATGGAAAATATCCGGCGTGAAGCTGAGCGGAAAGCGAAAAGCCCGCGCCACTTCATTGGCGTCCGGCCCGAACCCGAAACGCCCCTGCATGACGCCGGCCTTGGCATCGCGTATGCACAACACGACCCGCTTGAAACCCATTGCCCGGTACATCGTCTCCAGAATGATGCGCAGGATGTCGTTGAGCTTGAAGCCATCGACCAGCGTATTGCTAATGTCCTGGATTCCCGCCGTCAGCACGGATTGTGCGTCAATGACCCCGCCCTCGCCTTCTTTCAAGAGATCAGGTGCCCCGAGTACCGTACTCGCTGCCATCTCATTGACGGCTTGTTCCTGAGTATCGAGCTGCTCGCTGGGGCCGGCTTTGGCAAACTGGCGCATCTGCTTGCCGAAGGTCGTCTGCTGCAAATTGAAATGGATGACCCGTGCAAAGTCGGCGACTTCCTCGACTGCGCGCTGCACGGTCTGGTGCACTTCTTTCTGATCGCAGGTAATGGCCTCGGCAAAACGGGCCATGGTCTTCTTCAGTTCCCGCTCGCGGTCTTCCGGCGTCGCCTCGGCGATGACATCGCACAGTTCGTTGGCAAACCCGGACAGCACGCGCAGCTTGTCCTCCTGCTCCACCGGCTTCCTGATCGCCCCGGCCGGCAGACGGCGCATGGTGCCCACGATCAAGGTCGGGAAGCCCCACTGGCGAGCTACCGCAATGCCCATTTCCTCGAAGGAAATCCCCAGCACCTGGATCGCCGCTTTTTCCTCTGAAAACTCCCGCTGAGCCATGACCCGGCGAATCTCGTCCGCCTCTTCCGGGAAATAATATTGCGACAACAGACGCCCCAGGCTGTGGAACAGCGCGCAGATGAACGATTGCTCCAGGTTGCGCATCTGGGCGGTGGCGCCGATGTCCTTGGCCAGCACGCCGGCCAGGTTGGCGCGCAGGAAGTCTTCCTTGAGTTGGTTGGCGTTGCCCTTGTTCTGCAGATGTTCGAAGAGCAGAACGGTGATGGCGATATTGCGCACGGCCTCGAAGCCGAGCACGATGACCGCTCGCGACACCGTGCTGATGGTGCCGCCACCGGCCGGCCGGAAGTAGGCCGAATTGACCAGACGCAGCAGCTTGTTGGTCAGCGCAAAATCCTTGAGGATAGTATTCGACAGCTTGTCGATACTCTCCTTTTCGCTGTTGGCGATCTTGTTGATGGCGCTGACCGACTCCGACAGGGCCGGGAAATCGCTCTTGTGGCGCATGCGGCGGAGCAGGAAATCGATGGTCGACTGCCGGCTGCCGTCGGACTCCACAGCCTCCTCTTCCGGATTCAGGTAATTCTCCAGCGCATCGGCAAACTGTGCCGCGCTCTGGAAGCGCAGCGCCGGGTCGCGTGCCACGGCCTTGAGCAGGATGGGACGCAGACGATCGTCGATGCTGGCACTGGTCGGCACTTCGATATCCTGCGTTGCGATGCGTTGCATCACTTCCTTCAGGCTACCGCCGGTCACGGCGCGCTGCCCGACCAGCATTTCGAACAGGATCACACCGGCCGAAAATATGTCGGAACGCTCGCTGATTTCCCGACGCTGCACGTACTCGGGCGCCATGTAGGCCGGCGTACCGGTGACCCGGTCGCTGCCCTCGACCGCGCCATCGATGCGCGTTGCGATACCGAAATCCATGACTTTGGGCGTTCCATCGTCGTCGAGCAGGATGTTCGACGGCTTGAGGTCGCGGTGGATGATGCCCTGGGCGTGCGCATGGGCAACCGCATCGAGGATGCGGCGCATGATGGTGACCGCCTTGACCGGCGGCAGCGCTCCGCTCTGTTTCAGGAATTCCGCCAGATTGGTGCCCGGCACGTATTCGAAGACCAGATAGAGGTCGCCCGCCTGCTCGCCTGCCTCGAAAATCGGCACGATGTTGGGGTGGCGCATGCGTCCGACAGCCCGCGCCTCGGTCAGCAATGCCTGATTTTGAGCAGGGTCGGGACGTGCGAAATGCAGGGTCTTGATGGCAATTTCACGTTGCAACTGGGGATCGAACCCCAGATAGACCACGCTTTGCGCACCGCGCCCCAATTCCCTCCTGACCTCGAAACGGCCAATTCTTTTCATTGTTATCTGTCTTCAATCCACACCAGATGCGGCACGCCGTCGGCGCTGCCGCTGATCACTGCATTCTGCCCGTAATCCTCGGCCAATGCACAGGCATCTTCGGGCGCCAGGTCGGGGACGAAGCAGCTTTCCTCGACCGGTCCGTCAGCATCCGGCAGATTCTGGGCGGCGTAGGGTTCGTAATTGCCCTCCAGCAGGTCGCATTCGAGTTGCGCCTGGCGTTCCGCATTGTCCGCCTCGCTGGCCACGACGGAACCCGGATTGTGCGCGGTGATCACGGCGAAATGCGCGCAACCGGCCGTCTCCAGCCAGCAGCGCAAGGTTTCGCACGGCTCGCCGACCCGCAGATCACAGATGCCGCCGGGCAGAAAAACGCGATAAGTCGTCGCCCGGTAGGCCGCTTCCAGTTCAGTCGTCTTCGCCATCGAAATCCGCCACTCCGATCAATTGTTCAGTATCCGCCACCGGCAGGGCCTCGACTTCCTTCAGCTTGCGCGACAGCTGCCGCGTCCGCGTCTCCGCCTTGGCGATGCTGTTGCTCGCTTCGTCGAGCTTCTTCTTGGTATGGGCCAGGGCCTCGCCGAACTTGCCGAACTCGGTCTTCACCGCCCCGAGCACGGCCCATACTTCGGCCGAGCGCTGCTCTATGGCCAGGGTACGGAAGCCCATCTGCAGGCTGTTCAGCATCGCCGCCAACGTGGTCGGCCCGGCCAGACTGACCCGGTAATCGCGCTGCAAAACCTCGGCCAGCCCGGGGCGGCGCAGGGCCTCGGCATACAGGCCTTCGATGGGCAGGTAGAGCACGGCGAAATCGGTGGTGTGCGGCGGCGCGACGTATTTTTCGCGGATGCTCTTCGCCTCGTTCTTCAGGCGCACTTCGATGGCCTTGGCGGCCTCCTCGATGGCAGCCGGCTCCTGCGCATCGATCAGGCGCTGGTAATCCTCGATCGGGAACTTGGCGTCGATCGGCAGCCAGACTTCGGCGCCGTCTCCCTTGCCCGGCAGGCGGATGGCAAAATCGACCCGCTCGCCGCTGCCCGGCTTGGTGGCCACATTGGCGGCGAACTGATCGGCGGTCAGCAACTGTTCGAGCAGGGCCGACAATTGCACCTCGCCCCAGGTGCCGCGCGTCTTGACGTTGGTCAGCACGCGCTTGAGGTCGCCGACACCGGCGGCCAGGGTCTGCATTTCGCCGAGGCCGCGATGCACCTGTTCGAGGCGGTCGCTGACCAGCTTGAACGATTCGCCCAGCCGCTGCTCCAGCGTGGCGTGCAGCTTCTCGTCGACGGTCCGCCGCATTTCTTCCAGCTTGTTGGCGTTGTCGGCCTGGATGGCCGTCAGGCGCCCCTCGACCGTCGCCTTCAGGCGCTCGAAACGCTCGTCGAGGCCGAGCGAGAAGCGGTTCAGTTCGCGGGCAAAGGCTTCCAGGCGCTCAGCCTGCAGAGCACCGAACTGGCCGACCTGCGTCGTCACCGCCTGGCTGAGCAGCGTGGCCGACTGGGCGCGCTCCTCGCGATCCCGGAAGGCATCCTCGGCATCTTCGCGCCGGCCGCGCGCCAGTTCCTCGCGCAATTCCCGCTCCAGGCGCATCAGGCCTTTTTCCTGCGCCTCCTGCAGGGCGCGGAAGCGTAATTCGTGCTGCTCGTCGTCCTGCTTGCGGTTGCCGCGCAACAACACGGCCACCTGCAACAAGATGACCACCACCATGCCGACCAGTACGGCCAGCCCCATCGTTTCACTCATTGACTGCTTACCTCAAGGAAAAATCGGCGCGGCTACCCTTGCCCTGGTCGTCATGCTCGACCTTGGCCGGCAGCAGGAAAACCCGTTCGGGCGGCACCTTGCCCTGCTCGACCAGCCAGCCCTGTACGGCGTCTGCCCGGCGGTCGGCCAGGGTTTTGATATCGTCATCGGTCGCCGGCAGATTGGTCAGCATCAGCTTTTCCATTTCCTCGACCGGCAGGTCCTTCTGCAAACCGACCACGTTACGCGGCTTGGGGAATTTCGCTTCCTTGTAGGCACGCGTCAGATAGGTCTTGTATTCGTCGGGGGCGATGTCGATGTCGTCCAGCGACCTTCCTTCGCCCGCCTTCTTCAGGTCCTTCAGCTTCTCGGCCTTCATGGCGCGCTCCATGGCGACCCGCTTGATGCCTTCCTTGTCGTTTTCCGGATCCGCCCGGCCGGTGATTTCCAGCTTCAGGGAATTGCGCTCGACCAGGGCCTTGGCCAGGCTTTCCAGCTTCTTCGTCGCGGCGGCATCGATACCGGCGCGGCCTGCAGCAAATTCTACGTTAGACAGTTCTTCACCGCCGCCGAACATCGATCCCAGTAAGGCGAAGGGCGAGGACACGGCCTTCACGAACAAGTTGACGATGACCTTGATGATCAGGCCGCCGATGGAAAACTGCGGATCGTCCAGCGAACCGGAGATCGGCAGATTCAGATCGATTTCGCCGCGATTGTTCTTGAGCAGCGAAATGGCGAGATTGACCGGCAATGTGGTGGCGTCTGGGCTTTCGACCTTGTCGCCGAAGGTGAACTGGTCGATGAACAAGCGGTTCTCGGCGCTCAGCTGGTTGTTTTCCAACTTGTAGGCGACGTTCAGCGACAGCTTGCCCTTCTCGATGGCATAGCCGGCGTACTTGCCGGAATACGGCGAGAAGCCGGTCAAATCGACGCCGGTAATCTCGGCCTTCAGATCGAGGTAGGACTTGGCGGCCAACGGATTCAGCTTGGCCACGATCTGCACGGGAGCCGAATTGGCATACTTGCCGCGCAGTTCCATGTCGGCAACGGTATCGGGGGCCGATGACAGACCACTCACCCGGCCGCCCAGTTTGGCGATATTGACGCTGTAGTTCGGCTTGACGAAGAAGTCGGAGAAATTAACCGTGCCGTTCTGCAGCGTGATCTTGGTTATCTTGATCGGCACCGGCGGCTTGGCGGGCGCTGCATTCTTTGCCGCCGGCTTCGTCTCGGCCTTTCCATCGCCCTTCGTCTCAACCGGCTTGTCGGTTGCCGCTGCGACCGGTTCGCCACCCGGCTTCTTGATCATGTCGGCCAGGTTCAGCTTGCCTTCCTTGTTCAGGATCAGGCGCGAGTAAAAGTCGGTCAATGCGATTTCGCCGACATTGATCGCCATCGGCTCCAGCCGGAAATCGATGCCGCCGAAGTAAAGCGACTTCCACTTCAGGAAATCGGTGCTGTTCGCCTTGTCGACAGCGACGAAATCACCGAGCGTGAAATTGCCCTTGTAGCCGGCCTTCAGCCCACCGGTATCGAGCTTGGCCGTGGCCTCGCCCTTGTTCGACACCTGCCCGCGATTTACCGACACATTGAGGAACTGGCCGAGGTACGGTTCGAGCGGCAGCAGCGGAATCGCCTGCGTCTCAAGCTTGACCGCCACATCGAGCGGGTAGACCTGCAAGCTGCCATCGACGTTCACGCTGCCCTTCTTATTGACCAGGGTCTGCACGGCGATCTTGCCTTTGCGGTTCGGCTCGTTGGTCAGCCCTTCGCCACGTAGGTTGAATCCGTCGATTTCCTGAACCGCGGCCGGCTGCGTCGTCTGGTCCTCGAAACGGAAGGCGAGATCCTCGACGGCGAGTTTGCCGACCAGGCCTATCCACGGCTTTTCTTCCCTGGCCTTGCCCTCGACCTTGGCATCGGTCGCCCGGATGGTCTTCAGCACCGGCGAGCTGACCCATTCGATCTGGCCGGCCTTGTTGCGCAGCATGCGGGCGCGAGCACCGCTATTGGTCACCTCGGCAATATCGATGCGGTGCGCCGGCAAGTCGACCTTGATGCCCTTGAAGGCCATTTTCTCGACCCGAAAACGCTCGCCGAGATCGACCTGATAGGCCACTTCGCCGATTTCGATCGGCTCGGCCAGCTTGCTGTCGACCTTGCCGACGCTGGCGTGCAGGTGACGCACTTCGCCGGCGACCGGGGTCGGGTTCGATTCGTCCTGCCAGCGCAGCAGACCATTGGTCAGGGCGAATCCGCCCAGCGTCCAGGCGAAGGGTTTGCCCGGCTCGGGCGGCGGCTCAGCCTTGGCCGGCGCCGCCGCAGCCATTTTGCCGAGCAGGCGCAACACGTTGAATTCGCCCTGCTTGTTCACCGCCAGACTGACCACCAGCCCATCGAGGCCGACGTGCTTGACGGCCGCCAGGCGATTGAGCGGATCGACCTGTTCAAGTTCGACGTCGAGGCGCTTCCAGTCGACGAGCGGCGCACCGTCGCTCTCCGTCACCGCCAGCCCGGAAACGTGCGCGGCACCAACCATGGTCACCGAATAGACCTGGTCCGACACCTCCTTGAACATGGCCTTCATTTCCGTGTCGAGGGTGCCGGCCTTCAGCCGGAAGGGGAGCGACTCCGGCAGATAAGGCTGCAACGCGGCGAGGTCGAAGCGATCCAGATCGAGATTCAGGTGACTTTCATGAGTCGTCGAAAACGGCTTGCTGTCGCCGGTCAGCGCCAGCGGCGAACCATTGATGCTGGCCGAGAAGGCCGGTTTAACCAGCACCTCGGCCTGATAGGGCAGGCTGGACACGAAGGGCAAGGCCAGGTTGATGTCGCTGATCGTATGGACCTTGCCCTTCGGCTGGTCGTCAAAGACGATCTTGCCGTTGATCAGCTGGATGTTGTTCAGCGAGAAGCGCGGCGTTCCGGTATCCGGCTCGTCCTTGGGTTTCATCCACTCGTCGAGCAAATCGGAAATATCGTAGCGCCCCTCTTCCAGCCGGGACACGGCAAGACGCAGTCCCTGCAGGCGGATTTCGTCGACCACGGCCGCCAGCTTGAACAGCGAGGCCGACGACAGATTGACGAACAGTTCGTCGAAACCGGCCACCTCCTTGCCGCCTTCGGTCTTGATCGACAGGCCATTGACCCGGGCCGACAAGGCATAGGGGTTGATGGCAATCTGCTCGATGCTGACTTCGCGGTGCAACTGGGCCGACAGCTGCTTGAGCAAAATGGACTTTAAGAGCGGCGGCGCGGCAAAGAAGCCAAATACCCCAAAAACCAGCAGAAATATCAACAACCACTTGCCGAACTTGACGCTGCGCGGGGCTTTCAGGGCAGCCGAAAGCCGTGACATTGACACGGAATTGCTTAGCGCCTGCATAGTCATGTTATTCTGCCCCGGAGTACCTGTTCATGGGCTAAATTTAGCACACCGGCTGCACGGCGCCCTGGTAAAACATATGAAATGGATCGTTGACGATATCTACCGTGCCGTCGTGGCACTCAAACGCTGGCAGACCTGGCTGGGCATCGGCCTGATCAGCACTTTTGCCGGCCTGGCCTATCTGGTCACCCGTTACTCGTTCCAGACCGATGCCGTATTGATTTTCCTGCATCGCACGGCGGCTTCCTGCCAGACCTTGTCGAACGGCACGATTATCGCCATGTTCTTCAGCATGATCTTTTTCACATTCACGGCCGTGCTGACGCTGGGCGAGTTCCAGCGCTATGTCGATTACAAGCGGCGCGCGGCACATCATCAGGCCCGCCAGTCGCTGATCTGGGGAATCGTCTGGATAACGGCTGCCGTCTCCATCGCAGTCAGTGCTCTGGTTTTCTTCACGCGCTATTGCCGTTAGACTGCCGCCATGACATCCGTACCGTTGCCATGAAAATACTCGTCGTCGAAGACAGCCGATACAGTCCAGCCTCGCTGCAGCACTATGTCGAGCACTTCGGCGCCACGGCCGTCTGCGCCGCAAACGGGGCCGCGGCCATCGAACTGTACGAACAGCATCGCCCTGACCTGATCCTTCTCGACCTCACCCTGCCCGACATGGACGGCCTGGCCCTCGCCGGGCGCATCCGCGCCATCGAGAACGGGGGCGAATGGACGCCGATCATTTTCCTGTCGTCGACCGGCCAGGATGACGATATCGAAAAAGGCATCGCGGCCGGCGGCGACGACTACCTGCTCAAGCCGATCAGCGAAATCGTCCTCGGCGCGAAGATACGGGCCATGCAACGCCTGGTTCTGATGCGCGCATCGCTGCTCTCGCTGACGCGGAAACTGGACGCGGCCAATCAGGAACTGACCCGCATCTCGTCCATCGACAATCTGACTGGCATCGTCAACCGCCGCGCTTTCGACGAAGCGCTGTCGGTCGAATGGCGGCGCGCCCGGCGCCATTCGAACCCGGTCGCCCTGCTGATGTGCGACATCGATTATTTCAAACTGTACAACGCCACGTTTGGGCATCAGGCCGGCGACAAATGCCTGCGCCAGATCGCCGCCACCATCAGCCGCCATTCGGAGCGTCCGTCCGATATCGTGGCCCGCCATGGCGGCGAGACATTCGCCGTGATTCTGGCCGAAACCACCATCGGCGGCGCCCTGATGGTGGCCGAGAAAATTCAGCAGGGCGTTCGTGACCTCGATCTGCACCACCCCGCCTCACCAACCGGCCAGGTTACGCTGAGCATCGGCATCGCCTCAGCGGCACCGGGGTTCGACAACCCGCCCGACGACCTAGTCCTCGCGGCCGAAAAAGCCCTGTACCGAGCCAAGCACGAGGGACGCGATCGCGTCTGCCGTGCCGATGCCGCCTGAACAGTCGCCGGAAGATCCTTAGAAGTTGTTCCGCCAGCTGCGGATCGCGGCGAAAACCGCCACCTTGCCGCTGCCGCCGGCCGCGTGACGCAAGGCAGCCTGCACCACCGCCGGCTGCGTGCAGCGCAGGAAGGGATTGGTCGCCTTTTCCTCGCCCAGCACCAGGGGCACGGAGGGACGCCCGGCCGCGCGCAATGCCGCGACCTGAACTGCCCTCGCCTGCAACACCTCGTTCCCGGGTTCCACCGCCAGCGCAAAACCCAGGTTCATCTGCGTATATTCATGGGCACAGTAGATCAGTGTGTCGTCCGGCAAGGCGGCGATGCTGTCCAGCGACCCCGACATCTGTTCCGGCGACCCTTCGAACAAGCGGCCACAGCCGGCGCCGAACAGCGTGTCCCCGCAAAACAGCGCCCCGTCGACGTAGTAGGCCAGGTGGCCGAGGGTGTGACCGGGAACAGCCATGACCTGCACGCGCTGGCCGAGAACATCGATGCTCTCGCCGCCAAAGAGGGGGTGGGTGCAGGCTGTGATAGACTCGTTGCCCGGTGCATAGACCTTGACCGGCCATTGTGTCGCCAGTGCGGCGACGCCCCCTTGATGATCGGGATGATGGTGGGTGATCAGGATGCCTTCGAGGTCCAGCCCGTCGGCTTCCAGCCTGGCCTGCACCGGGGCGGCATCGCCGGGGTCGACGACCCAGGCGCGCTTGCCCTGGGTCAGCAGCCAGATGTAATTGTCCTTGAACGCGGGAATGAACGACACTTCAAACATGCCGGAACTATCGAGCGACGCGCCCCGGATGTCAATTCCCGGTCTCGACCGCTGGCTGGCGTCTACGCCGGGCCGCCATGTGCTGGCATGGGAACAGCGCCAGGTCGATGATCTTGTCACCGACATCTTCGGCTACAACGCCCTGCAAATCGGTCTGCCGCAAGCCGACTTCCTGCGCGCCAACCGCATTCCGCTTCGCCAGAAGACCGGCGATGCGGGAAGCGTCGATTTCCTGTGCGACTTCTCCGCCCTGCCCATTGCCACGAGCAGCACCGATCTGGTCGTCCTGCCCCATGTCCTGGAATTCAGCGACGAGCCGCACCAGATCCTGCGCGAGGTCGAACGCATCCTGATCCCGGAAGGGCAACTGATCGTCATCGGCTTCAATCCACTGTCGCTGTGGGGCGTGAAGCGCCGCTTCGACCGCAGCGGCCAGTTTCCGTGGAACGGCAGTTATCTGTCGCTGAACCGCCTGAAGGACTGGCTGAAACTGCTCGGCTTCGAGGTCGATAAGGGCAGCCTGGGCTGCTGCATTCCACCGCTCGACCGCTTGCGCTGGCTGCGGGGATGGCAACACGTCGACAATTCGCGGGAGCGCTGGTGGAGCTTTTCCGGCGGCGTCTACGTGCTGCGTGCCATCAAGCGCATGCACGGCATGCGGCTGATCACCCCTAACTGGAAGAAAAACCCGGTGCGCGCCAAAGCGCTGCGCCCCATTACGCAAAAAGAAACACATGGCCACTGAAGACAGCATCGAAATCTTTACCGACGGCGCCTGCAAGGGCAATCCCGGCCCCGGCGGATGGGGCGCCATCCTGCGCGCCGGCGCTCACGAAAAGGAACTGTGGGGCGGCGAAAAGGAAACGACCAACAACCGCATGGAATTGACCGCCGCCATTCGCGGCCTGGAAGCGCTGAAACGGCCGGTCGTCGGCACCGTTTATACCGACTCGCAATACGTGCTGAAGGGCATCAGCGAGTGGATCAACGGCTGGAAGCGCAACGGCTGGAAAACCTCGGACAAGAAGCCGGTCAAGAATGCCGACCTGTGGCAGACCCTCGATGCCCTGGTCCGCCAGCACAAGCTGCAATGGGTGTGGGTCAAGGGCCACGCCGGCCACCCGGAAAACGAACGCGCCGATGCCCTGGCCAATCGCGGCATCGACGAATTGAAAAAGTAAGGAAGCAGCATGCGCCAGATCGTCCTCGATACCGAAACCACCGGCCTCGACCCGCGCTCGGGTCACCGCATCATCGAAGTCGCCTGCATCGAGATGGAGAACCGGCGACTGACCGGGCGCCATCTGCACAAGTACGTCAATCCGCAACGCGAAATCGATGCCGGCGCCCAGGCGGTGCACGGCATCACGCTGGAATTCCTGGCCGACAAGCCGAAATTCGCCGACATCGTCGATGAATTCCTGGAGTTCATCAGCGGCGCCGAACTGGTCATCCACAACGCACCATTCGACATCGGCTTCCTCAATGCCGAACTGCGCCGCCTCGACCGCGTGCCGGTCGAGACCATCTGCAATGGCGTGACCGATACGCTGAAGATGGCCAAGGAACTGCATCCGGGCAAGCGCAACAGCCTGGATGCCTTGTGCGAACGCTACGAAATCGACAACTCGACCCGCACCCTGCACGGCGCGCTGCTCGACACGGAACTGCTGGCCGACGTTTTCCTGGCCATGACGCGCGGCCAGAACACCCTGATGATCGAGCCGGACACCGCACCGCGCCCGAATATCGGCGCCGATGGTCAGGTCCGCGAACGCAAGCCCTTGCTCGTCCGCCGCGCCACGGAGGATGAACTGGCCGAACATGCAAAAAACCTGGCCGGCATCGACAAGGAATCGAAGGGTGCCTGCATCTGGCTACCGAAGCCGGAAGCGGAACCCGCCGCAAACTGACATGGTCCCCGTTTCCCTATTGTTCTGGCTTGGCCTGGAAATCGCCGGCTATCTCTATGTCGGCCGCCACTACCTGCATGCCGACTGGGTGGCCACCCTGCTCGGCGCATTCGGCGGCATCCTTGGTGTGCGCGCCGGCATCAACGCCATCACCTGGACCTTCGCCGTGGCCCACGGCTCGCCGGCTCCCGCACTGGGCTTCATGCGCCGGGCGAGGATGGTCATCGAGGAATACCTCGCCTTCCTGCTCACATTCGTGCTGGTCATTCCCTTTGAACGCTTGTGGATGCCGGCCGATCGCCTGCCTCAAAGCAGCCATCCGGTCTTGCTGGTACACGGTTACGGCTGCAGCCGAGGCGTCTGGTGGCTGCTGCGCAAACGCCTCGAAGCAGCCGGCCACACCGTCGGCACGGTCAGCCTGGCTCCACCGTATATCAGCCTGGGGCGACTCGAGCCGCTCTTGAACCAACGCATTGAAGAAGTCTGCGCCGCCACTGGCAGCCGTCAAGTCACCCTGGTCTGCCACAGCATGGGCGGCCTGATCGCCCGTTGCTACCTGGCCCGGCACGGCAGGGAGCGCGTCGCCCGACTGATCACCCTGGCTTCCCCGCATCAGGGCAGCGACATGTGCCAGATCGGCTTCGGCCAGAATGCCCGCGAAATGACCAGCGGTTCGCTGTGGCTGCAGGACATGGCCGCCGAACCGCTGAGCGTTCCGGCAATCAGCTTACGCAATGCCTACGACAACTACGTAATGCCGCAGGATAATCAACGCTTGCCAGGTGCACGCGACGTCGAACTGCCGCCGGTCGGCCACATCGCCATGCTTTATGATGTACGCGTAGCCGACCGCCTCATTGAATTGCTGCAACAGAAACCATGAACATTCCCGATAACGCCCGCCGCCAGGCCCAGGACCTGCTCGATTTCATCGATGCCAGCCCCAGTCCCTGGCATGCCGTCCACACCTGCGAACAGCGCCTGCAGGCCGCCGGTTTCACCCGCTTGGAAGAAAGCGAGCGCTGGGCGCTGCAGCCGGGTGGCAAACACTACGTTGTGCGCGGCGGCTCATCGATCATCGCCTTCAGCGCCGGCAGCGAAGCCATGGCCGAAGCCGGCCTGCGCATCATCGGCGCCCACACCGATTCGCCGGGCCTGCGCATCAAACCCAAGCCGGCCGAGGAAGTCGGCGGCATGGTTCGCCTCGGCGTGGAAGTCTATGGCGGCCCTATCCTGGCCACCTTCGCCGACCGTGATCTGTCGCTGGCCGGTCGGGTCAATGTGCGCGTCGCCGACGGTTTCGAAACGCGGCTGGTGCGCTTTGCCGATCCGCTGCTGCGCCTGCCCAACCTGGCCATCCACATGAACCGCGAGGTCAACGAGAACGGCCTGAAATTCAACAAGCAGACCGAACTCCCCTTGCTGCTCGGAGTGGCCGAGGATGGCACCAAAGCTGACCTGCGTTTCCGCCAGCCCATCGCCACCGCCCTCGGCGTTCAGCCCGACGATCTGCTGACCTGGGAACTGAATGCCTACGATACGCAGAAAGGCAGCTTGTGGGGCGCCGATCGCGAATTCGTTACCAACAGCCAGCTCGACAACCTGGCCTCCTGCCATGCCGCACTAAGCGCCTTGCTGGCTACCGAAAAGCCCGCGGCTACGGCGCTGTGCGCCTTCTTCGACCATGAGGAAGTGGGCAGCGAAAGCGCGGCCGGCGCCGGCGGCAGCTTCGTTGCCGACGTGATCGCCCGTCTGGCCGGCAACGCCGGGCTGGATGGCGAAGACCAGCGCCGCATGCTGGCGCGCAGCTTCTTCATCAGCGCCGACATGGCGCACGGCTGGCACCCGAACTTTCCGGCCGCCTACGAGCCATGCCACCACGCCCTGGTCAATGCCGGCCCGGTGATCAAGAGCAACGCCAACCAGCGCTACAGCACCAATGCCGAAACGGCGGCCCGCTTCATGGCCATCTGCGACAAAGCCGGCGTGCCCTGCCAGCTATACGCCCACCGCACCGATCTCGGTTGCGGCAGCACCATCGGCCCCATCGTCGCGTCGCGGCTGGGCATCGCCAGCGTCGACGTCGGCTCCCCCATGTGGGCCATGCACAGCATCCGCGAAAGCGCCGGCGTTCTGGATCACAGTTACATGATCGCTGCCCTGACCGCGGCCTTCGCCGACTGACATGAACGAACTTATCCTCTTCCTCGCCGGCTCGGCCGTCATCGTCTGGTGGTCGCGCAAACCGCTGAGCAAACCGGGCAGCCACGGTTTCTACCGCTTCTTCGCGTGGGAAGCCATTCTCGGCCTGATCGTCATGAATCGCGAGGTTTGGGGTTCCGATCCTCTTTCGCCGCACCAGATGGCGTCGTGGATCTTGATGATGAGCAGCATCGCCCTGGTCGCCATCGGTGTCGCCACCCTGCAACGCGACGGAGCCCCCGATACCCAGCGCGACGACGGTTCCTTCTACGAATTCGAGAAAACGACGCAACTGGTGTCGCACGGCATTTTCGCCTACATCAGACACCCGATGTATGCGTCGCTGCTGGCGCTGGCCTGGGGGGTCTTCTTCCAGAATCCGAACCTGCCCGGAACCGCGATTGCGCTGGTGGCGAGCGTTGCCCTGTGGCTGACCGCCACCACTGACGAAAAGGAATGCCTGGCCTATTTCGGCCAGGAGTACGCCGACTACATGCTGCGTACCAAGCGCTTCATTCCTTTTCTGTTCTGAAACTTACTCCGGAGCGCCCTTCGTCCCCATCATCTCGTTGCAGGTCGCCCGCCCGAACGCCTCGGCCTTTTTCGGGCTGGAAATCTGCGGTTCGTCGTAGATACGCTTGATGATGTGATTGGTGATCCGCGCTCCGTCGCTGCCGTCCTCGACGAACAGCTTGATCGGGGTTCCCCGCTCGCGATTGTAGAAAGCCTGCAGGGCGTGGTCGCGGACGCGCTCGCAGAAGCGGATTTTCTGGGCATCGGGCATGCTGTCATCGACTTGGCCGGCATGTCCGTGAGCCATGGCGCCACCGGAAGCCAGCAGCGCCAGCAGGAGAAGCGGGAAGCGTTTCATTTGTCGGTATCCTGGATCGAGGTGAGGTAGGCCAGGATGTCCTGGATGTCCTGCGCCTTGAGGTCGTTGAGCCGACCGACCGTGCCTTCCTCGTCGTGCGGCCGGTCCCCCTTCAGGTAAAGGCTGACCTGGCGTTGCAGATAGTTGGTGTATTGGCCGACCAGCATCGGGAACATGCCCCTGCCCTTGCCCGTCTTGCCATGGCAGGCCGCACATTGCTTCTGGTAGATCTTCTCGCCATTTTCCAGGTCGCCTTCGGCGCGCGGAATGATCATCACGCGGTCGGCCATCAGCAGTTTGGTCAGCGCATCCTCGTTGCCGGTATAGGTCGGCATCTTGGTATCGAGCACGATGCCGTTCAGATAGGCGGCGATGTCCTTGATGTCCTCGTCCGATAGTTCGCGCTCCTGGGTATAGGGGAACATCGGGATGTTGACCCGGGTCCGCGAGCGGAAATTCTTCAGCTGGCTCTCGATGTATTTCACCTGCTGACCGGCAATCCGCGGGTATTCGCCCTTCTTGCCACCCTGGCCGTTATCGCTGTGGCAAGCGGCACAGGTGCCATTGATCTCCTTGCCTTTCTCGAGATCGGCGGCCAGCGCCACGCCGCCACACGCCAGGCCGGCCAGCAGGAAAGGAATACGCAGATACGTCAGCATGCAAAGAACTCCAGTGAAAGCTGCGGCGAATTGTCGCATCTTCCGGGCGGCCGAAAATTGACGCAAATCACGCATAATTCGCCCCATGCCAATGAGTTCATGCACCAACCAAAGCGTCGATCACCAGGCCAACTTACGCCGACTGGTCGCCGGTCGCTGGGTCGTGCTGGCCATTCTGATCCAGCTCATCCTGATGGGACCGGGCTTGCTGGACATTCCCGTGCCGCAGGTTCCGCTCCTCGGCATCATGGCGGTGGTCGGCCTGTTCAATTGGCTGGCCCAGTGGCGGGTGGCGCGTAGCCAAATGGCGACGGACGGCGAACTGTTCACCCAACTGCTGTTCGATATCGGTGCCCTGTCCGCCGTCGTCTTCTTCAGCGGCGGCGCCGCCAATCCCCTGGTTTCGCTGCTGCTGCCCCCGGTGGCGACCGCAGCGCTGACCCTGCCCCGGCGCTACGTGATCATCGTCAGTGCCGTGGCGATCGTCACCTATTCGCTGCTCATGGTGTTCTACATCCCGCTGCCGATGACCGATGCGTCACGCGCCACCCGCCTGCACCTGATCGGCATGTGGCTGATTTTCGTCATCTCGGCCGTCATGATCGGCTGGATCATCGTGCACATGACTCAATTGATCCGCGAACGCGACGCCGAACTGGCCGCCAGCCGGGAACAGGCATTGCGCGACGAGCGCGTGATGGCGATGGGCACACTGGCGGCCGGTGCCGCCCACGAGCTCGGCACCCCCCTGGGCACCATGGCGCTGCTCGCCGGCGAACTGGCCAACGAGCCGGGACTCAGCGATCCGGCACGCGAGGATATCGCCCTGCTCCGTCAGCAAATCGCCGTATGCAAAAAGATCATCACCGGCCTGTCGCGCCGCGCCGGAGCGGAACGTCTGGAAAATGCCGGATCACTGCCCGCCGATCGCTGGCTGGACGGCGTTCGCCAGCATTGGCATGCCGCCCGCCCGCAGACCAATAGCCGGCTTATCGTCACCAGCGATGGCGGTGCGCCGGACATCGTGGCCGACCCGCGCCTCGAACAGGCGGTTCTCAATCTATTGAACAACGCCGCCAACGCCACGCCCAAGCCGCTGGAAATCCGCCTGGGCTGGGGCAGCGACGACCTGTGCCTGGACATTCGCGACCACGGCCCCGGTTTTCCGCCCGAAGTGCTGGCGCATGGCGGGCAGACCAGTTTTCCCGCCCATGAACGCGGCAGCGGCGTCGGCCTGATGCTGACCCGGACCGCCATAGAACAACTTGGCGGCAGGCTATCCCTGCTCAACCCCGACGACGGCGGCGCCATCGCCCGCATCGAACTGCCCAGAGCGAAATCATGACTACACCGATGCTGATCATCGATGACGACCCCAGTTTCAACGCCATTCTAGTCCGCACCCTGGAACGACGCGGCTACCCGGCCTGCGGTGCGCTGGATGCCCAGGCGGCGCTCGACAAGGCACGCGAAATTGCCCCCGGGCGCGTGGTGCTCGACCTCAACCTGAACGGCGCGTCCGGGCTGGCCCTGATCCCGCAGTTGCTGGACATCGTCCCCGACTGCCGGATCGTTGTCCTGACCGGCTACGCCAGCATCGCCACTGCCGTTGATGCGGTCAAGCTGGGTGCTATCCAGTACCTGGCCAAGCCGGTCGAGATCGAGGCCATCCTCAGCGCCTTCGACGAAGACGCCAACCCGGACTTCGACCTGCCCATTTCCGACGAACCGCTATCGGTCGACCGGCTCGAATGGGAGCACATCCAACGCGTGCTCAACGAAAACGACGGCAACATCTCGGCCACGGCGCGCGCCCTGAAAATGCATCGGCGGACCCTTCAGCGCAAGTTGTCCAAACGGCCGGTCAAGAGCTAGGCTGCCGAGAGCAGTCCACGCGTCACTCTCCAAAAGACAAAGGCCGCCGCGCACCCGGTACGCGACGGCCAAACCGCGGTGTAACGGCTTAGTGTTTGTGGTCCGACATCGGCATGCCCGCCGCCATCGGACGCACCACCTTGGCATCGACCGTCTTGGTGCTGCCGTCGTCGAAAGTCAGGGTGATCGGCACGACGTCACCTTCCTTCATCGGCGCCTTGAGGTCGATCATCATGATGTGCAGGCCACCGGGCTTGAGCACGGCTTCCCCCTTGGCCTTAATATCGACGGCCGGCACCGGACGCATTTTCATCACCCCGCCCTCGTTCAGATGGGTATGCAGTTCGGTGACCTTGGATGCGGGATTGTCGGCCTTGAGCACCTTCACGTCCTTGTCGCCGTTGTTCTTGATCACCATGAAGGCTCCGGTGGCCGGGGCATTAGGCGGCGCCAGGCGGACATAGGGGTCCTGGACGGCGACATTGTCGGCGGCGCCGGCAAAAACCGCGGCCGAAAAAACGAGGCCGGCCGCCAGCAGGGAAAGTTGTTTCATGAACTGATGCTCCTTCACGGTTGAGTCAAATATTTGCGGACGGCAAGGGCCACCTGGTCCGGCGGCGTGGCATGGGCGATCTTGGCGACCACCTTGCCGTCGGGGCCGACGATGAAGGTGTCCGACGAATGATCGACGACATACCCGCCGCCCGCCGTGTCGACCTTCTGCTCGGCATAGAAGACGCCATAGCGCTTAGCGATCTCGGCAATCGTTTCGGCGCTCCCGGTCACGCCGACGATGGCCGGATGGAAGAACTCGGCATACTCCTTCAATCGGGCCGGCGTATCGCGCTTCGGATCGACCGAGATGAAAATCATCGCCACCTTGGCCAACTCGTCGGGAGTCAGTTGCTTGAGACCCTCTGCCGTGGCTGCCAATGAAGTCGGACAAACATCCGGGCAAAAAGTGTAACCAAAATAGATCAGCACCAATTTCCCGCGATAGTCATGCAGCGAAACCGGACCGCCCGTCGACTGCAGCGTGAAATCGCCGCCCGCCACGATGGGCGCCCGGGGAAGCGGCCGCTCCGGCATTTCCGGATGCCACAGGGCAGCGACGCCGGCAATCGCGATGGCAAGCACAAGGGCGGCAAGGCCCAGCAAACGTTCAGACATCACTCCTGCCCTCCCGAAGTAAAGCGATAAGGTACGGCAATTCGCTCGTTGCCGGCCTCGATCAACACGGTTGCCTGCCACTCCATGTGTCCGGTAATGCACACCGGCAGCGTCGCCTCGCCGCTGAAGCGTCCGTCGCCGCGCTTGGCGAGTTCCGGACGGTTCAGGCCCATGTTCATGTCGATGCCGGTGAAGTCGACCTCGACGCGGCTCGGCGACATGGCATGGGTCATCACCTGGACTTCGAACGGCTTGACCAGCGGAATCGGTTTGCCGCCCATCGACAACTCGACCTGACCGCCAGAGGGCAGCGTCACAGCACAGGCCTGCTTCTGCAGATTGCAGGCAGGGTCGGGAAACACGGTGACGTCGGCCTTCGGCAACAGCATCGGCGACAGCTTGTAGCCGATGACGACAACCAGGGCTATCAACTCGATGCCAATCAAATCAATCAATATCTTCTTGTTCACGGGGCACTTCTAAACATGAAACCGTTGGGGACAGTGCATTTTCGCTTATATCCCCGGCATGAATTTAACAAACATCAATTCTTTCACGTACTGCGAGGCATAGAGTGTGCGGCAAATTGTCGCAGCGGTTTTTTGCCGCAGGCGCCGATGGGGGAAATAGAAGTTGTGACTTCTTGTTTTGGGAGAAATCAGATGAGTAAATTTGCAGTGAAAACCACCGCACTGGTTCTGGCAGCGAGTTTCGCCGCCACGGTGTGGTCCGCCGAGTCGCTGCAGGACGTGATGAAGCGTCGTGGCCTGAGCCAGCAGGATCTGCTGGCTGCGTCCAAGACCTACGTTCCGACCGGCAAGCGTGACGAATTCGTCGTCTTCAGTTCGGGCGGTCAGTCCGGCCAGGTGATCGTGTATGGCATTCCGTCCATGCGCATCCTGAAGTACATCGGCGTGTTCACGCCGGAACCGTGGCAGGGCTACGGCTTCGACGAAAACTCCAAGGCCGTGCTGAACCAGGGCGCTATCGATGGCAAGACCATCACCTGGGGCGACACGCACCACCCGGCGATTTCCGAAACCCAGGGCAAGTACGACGGTCAGTTCCTGTTCATCAACGATAAGGCCAATCCGCGTCTGGCCGTGATCGACCTGCGTGACTTCGAAACCAAGCAGATCGTGGTCAACCCGATCTACAAGTCCGAACACGGTGGCGCCTTCGTGACGCCGAACACCGAGTACGTCATCGAAGCCGCCCAGTACGCCTCGCCGCTGGAAAACAAGAAGTTCTATCCGCTCGAAGAATTCAACGAGAAGTATCGCGGTGGCGTGACCTACTGGAAGTTCGACCGCAAGGAAGGCCGCATCGATCCGAAGGAATCCTTCTCCCTCGAACTGCCGCCTTACTCGCAGGACTTGTCCGACGCCGGCAAGGGTCCGTCCGAAGGCTGGTCGTTCACCAACTCCTTCTGTTCCGAGCGTTACGTCGGCGGTATCGAAAAGGGCCGTCCGCCGTATGAAGCCGGCTGCTCCGCCAAGGACACCGACTATCTGCACGTGATCAACTGGAAGAAGGCTGCCGAACTGGTTGCCGCCGGCAAGGCCAAGGTCATCAACGGCCACAAGGTGCTGCCGATCGACGTCTCCGTCAAGGAAGGCATCCTCTTCCTGGTGCCGGAACCGAAGTCGCCGCACGGCGTCGACGTGACCCCGGACGGTAAGTTCCTGACCGTCTCCGGCAAGCTCGACACCCACGTGTCCGTGTTCTCCTTCGAGAAGATCCAGGCCGCCATCAAGGCCGGCAAGTTCGAGTCCAAGGATCCGTACGGCATTCCGGTCATCGGCATGAAGGATGCGCTGCACACCCAGGTCCAGCTCGGCCTCGGCCCCTTGCATACCCAGTACGACTCCAAGCCCTGTATCGCCTACACCTCGCTGTATGTCGATTCGCAGGTCGTGAAGTGGAACCACTGCGAAGGCAAGGTTCTCGACAAGATCTCGGTGCACTACAACATCGGTCACCTGATGACCATGGAAGGTGACTCCGCCGATCCGAAGGGCCGTTACCTGGTCGCCCTGAACAAGCTGGCGATCGACCGTTTCGTGCCGGTTGGCCCGCTGCACCCGCAGAACCACCAGCTGATCGACATTTCGAACGACAAGATGCAATTGTTGTACGACATGCCGCTGCCGCTGGGCGAGCCGCACTACGCCGTCGCCATCTCGGCCGACAAGCTGAAGCCGGGCGTCCGTTACAAGGTGGGTACCGATTCGCGTACCGACAAGCCGCACCCGGGCATGGTCCGCGCCGGCGAGGAAACGACGACCAAGAAGGGCAACAAGATCGAGGTCAAGGGTACGCTGATCCGTTCGCACATCACGCCGGAAACCATCGAGGCTGAAGTGGGCGACGAAGTCACCATCCACCTGACCAACCTCGAACGCGCCCAGGACGAGACCCACGGCTTCACGGTGTCGACCTACAACGTCCACGCCTCGGTTGAACCGGGCAAGACGGTCACCGTCAAGTTCAAGGCTGACAAGGAAGGCGTCTATCCGTACTACTGCACGGAATTCTGCTCGGCGCTGCACCTGGAAATGCAGGGTTACCTGCTGGTCAAGCCGAAGGGCTGGAAGCCGACCAAGACCACCGAAGCCAAGGCCAGCTATACCGAAGCCGACTATAAGGCGACGGTGAAGAAGGTTGCTGACACCCAGGCCGTCATCGATTCCGTGGTCGGTTACATCACCAGCGTGAATTACAAGGACTTCCCGGATGTCGTCGCCATGGTCGAGGATGCAACCGACCAGCTGGGCAAGATGAAGGATGCCAAGGCCAAGCACGAAGCCGCTGCCGCCAAGAAGGATTGGGACCAAGCCAACCTCTGGGCTGAGCAAGTCTGGCAGTACCAGGTCAAGGCCGCCGACATCGGTCTCCGTGCCAAGACCTACCTCGAGCAGAACGGCGCCAAAAAGGTCAAGTAAGCAGTATTGACCCTAGGCAACAGGAGGGGCAGAGTAATCTGCCCCTCTTTTTTTGATCGCAATCCCCGTCATGCCAACTGGCGACAAACAACCGCTCCCCCTGGCTGGCCTGGCCGGCACGCTGCTGGCCATCGCCGTGTGGAGCATCCTCGTCCTGCTCTCCGCCCTCGCCCAGCGCGAGCAGCTCAATCGCGCCGCAGCGGAACTGGCACGCATCGATGCCGTCGCCAACCTGAAAAAGGATATGGCCATCCGCAAATGGGCGTCGAGCGTCGAAGGTGTGTTCATCCGTGAAGAACGGGTACCGCCCATCAATTCGCTGGACGAAGAAGAACGGCTCACTGCCCTCCGCGGCAACGGCGAACAGCTGCGCCTGGTCTCGGTTACCCCCATCCATCTGCTGCTCGCCATTCAGGGCCAGACCAATGCCAATGCCGAGACCGGTTCGAAGGAGCGCCTGACCTCGAATCAGCTGCGCAATATCCAGAACGCGCCGGATGAGTGGGAAAAACAGGCTCTGGAAGCTTTGAACCGCGGTGCCAAGATGGTCACCGAAAACCTGCCGAAAAAAGGCGGGCATGGCCTGATGCGGGCAATGATCCCGATGAAGATGGAAGCCGAATGTCTGGAATGCCATCGCGACACGCTGATCCCGGTCGGCGGACTGCGCGGCGGCGCCTCGGTCACCATCGACCTGAACACCTATCGCTCGGCACAGGAACCAACCTGGCGTGCCATCCGGCTATGGCATAGCGGCATCTGGCTGCTCGGCATCGCCACCATCCTGCTGCTGCATTACATCTCCCGCCGCCGCGCCGCCGACCTGCAGCGCGTCGACCTGGCGCGCCGGGAAAACGAAACCGCTTTCGCTGCCATGGCCGAAGGTGCAGTGATCACCGATGCCGACGCCACCATCCTGTGGGTCAACGACGCCTTCTGCCGCATTTCCGGCTACTCGCGCGACGAAGTGATCGGTAGCAATCCCCGCATGCTGAAGTCCGGGCTCCATGACCGGGATTTCTACGCAGCGCTGTGGGGACAACTCAGCGCAACCGGGCATTGGCGCGGCGAAATATGGAACCGGCGCAAGAATGGCGAAATCTTCCCGGAAGAAATTTCAATGCAGGCCCTGCGCGGCCCCAACGGCAAGATACGCCGCTACATCTCGATCTTCTCCGACATTACCGAACGGAAAAAGAACGAAAACGAGCTGGCCCGCCATCGCGAGCACTTGGAAGAGCTGGTTCGCCAGCGTACCGAGGAACTGACCATCGCGCGCGACCAGGCCGAAGCCGCCAACCGCAGCAAATCGCTGTTCCTGGCCAATATGAGCCACGAACTGCGCACCCCGCTCAATGCGGTCATCGGTTTTTCCCAGTTGATGGAGAACGACCCGTCGCTGTCGACCGCCCAGCAGCGCCGCTTGGAGATCATCAACCATTCGGGGCACCACCTGCTGACGCTGATCAACGATATCCTCGAACTGTCCAAGATCGAATCCGGAAAAATGCAGGTCAGCCCGGAAGAAGTCGATCTCCAGCATCTGCTCGAACAGGTGGTCGACATGATGCGCCTGCGCGCCGAACAGCTCGGGCTGTATCTGGCGCTTGAAACCGACCGTCTGACGCCGGCCGTGGTCGATCCCGGCATGCTGCGCCAGATCCTGCTCAACCTGCTGTCCAATGCGCTAAAATTCACCCCGGCCGGCCAAGTCATCGTCTCGGCGCGCGCCATGCCGATCGACGCCGGGCAGATTCGCCTGGAATTCGGCGTGCGCGACACCGGCATCGGCATCTCGCCGGAAGACTGCCAGCGCATTTTTTCCTCCTTTGAACAGGTCGGCTCGGCCCATCAGGGCGGCACCGGCCTCGGCCTGAGCATCAGCCGGCGCTATGTGCAGATGCTGGGCGGCGAACTGGCCGTCGATTCGGTGCCGGGCAAGGGATCGTATTTCCATTTCACCATCGTCGCCGCCGTGGCCGACATGGCGCCGCCGCAACGCCCGCATCCCGACATACTGCGTCTGCCCCCGGGCGAACGCGGCAAGCGGATCCTGATCGTGGATGACGGGCTGGAATCCCGGCTGCTCGTGCGTTCGCTGCTCGAACCGCTCGGCTTTGCTGTAGCCGAGGCGAGCAACCTAGTAGAGGCGCGCCGATCCATTGCCGACACCCTGCCCGACCTCATCCTGCTCGACTGGTTCCTGCCCGACGGCCAAGGCTTGGACCTGATCCGAAACCTGCCGGAGCCCCGCCCGCGCGTCGTCATGCTGACCGCCAACGCCATGGCCGAAACCCGCGCCCAGTCGCTGGCCGCCGGCGCCGATGATTTTCTCAGCAAGCCGTTTGAAAACGCCGGCCTGTTCCACATCATCGAGCATCAACTGGGCCTCACCTTCCAGCGCAGTCAGCCGACGCGGCCGCCCTCCCCGCCGCCCGTACCGGACGCCGATGCCTTGACGAGCCTGCCCGACGCCCTGCGCACCCAGCTCGTCCAGGCTGCCATTTCCCTCAACCCCGACGAAATCACGGCCGCTGTCGCCCGCGTTGCCGAGGTGGCTCCCGAACTGGCCGCCGCGCTGAGCGACATTTCCAATCGCCGGCGCTATCCGGCGCTGTGGGAATTACTCGGCATTATGGACAAGGAATCATGACTGCGCAGACCGCCACCACCGGACGCCCGGAAATCCTGATCGTTGACGATACGGTCGCCTCGCTCGACCTGCTCGCTGACCTGCTGGCCAAGGCCGGCTACGCTGTGCGTGCCGCCCAGGATGCCCGGATGGCCCTGCACTCGGCACTGGCCAAGGCTCCCGAATTAATCCTCCTCGACGTCCGCATGCCGGGCATGGACGGCTACGAACTGTGTCGCCGGCTCAAGGCCGAACCGGCAACCCACGACATCCCGGTGATCTTCCTGTCCGCCCTGCGTGAAACTGAAGACAAGGTCCGCGGCTTCGCGCTCGGTGCCGTCGATTACATCGGCAAGCCTTTCCAGCCGGAAGAAGTGCTGGCGCGGGTACGCACCCATATCGAGTTGCGCCGCCTGCAGACCCGGCTAGAAGAGCGCGTCGCCGAGCGGACCGAACAACTGCACCGCTCGCAGGCCCGCCTGCACGAACTGGCCGGTCACCTGCAAACCATCCGCGAAGAGGAGCGCACCACCATTGCGCGGGAACTGCACGACGAATTGGGCCAGGCCCTCACTGCGCTGCGCATCGACCTCGGCTGGATCAAGCGGCAGTGTGCCGAATCGAGCCCGCCCCTTCATGCCCGCGCCGAGACGGCGCACGCCCTGATCGAACGGACCATCGATGCCTTGCGCCGCATTTCCGAAGGATTGCGTCCCGGCATGCTCGACGTGCTGGGCCTGGCTGCCGCCATCGAGCATCTGGTCGATCAATTCACCGAACGCAGCGGTATCGAATGCCATCTGGACGTGGACCGCGACGAGTTCGATCTTGACCAAGGGCTGGCTATCACCGTCTTCCGCCTGATCCAGGAGGCGCTGACCAACGTTACCCGCCATGCCTCGGCGACCCGGGTGGATATCGGCTTGCGCGAAGAGGACGGGCGGATCGTGGTGCACTTTAGCGACAACGGCGTCGGTTTTCCGGACAGCGAACCGCAACAGGGATTCGGCCTGCTCGGCATGCGCGAACGGGCGGCCATGCTGGGAGGTGATATCGTGATCGATGGCAGCAACGGAACGCGGATTGTTGCCAGCTTTCCGTTGAAAACGGGGGAGAAACCATGATTCGCATCTTCATCGCCGACGACCACGACATCCTGCGCGCCGGCCTGAAACACATCCTGGCCGACAGCGGCGACATTACGGTGGCCGGCGAAGCGAGTAACGGCATCGAGACGCTGGCCATGTTGCGCCAATCGCCCTTCGACGCCCTAGTCCTCGACTTGTCGATGCCGGGCCGCAGCGGCATCGAATTGATCAAGCAGATCAAGGCCGAGTTGCCCAAGCTGCCCATCTTGATCCTCAGCATGCACAAGGAGGATCTCTATGCGGTGCGTGCCCTCAAGGCGGGCGCTTCCGGCTACCTGTGCAAGGACAACGCCGAAGCGCTGCTCGCCGAAGCCATCCGTAAGGTTGCCGAGGGTGGCTTGTTCATCACGCAGAGCGTCACCGAGAAGCTGGCCCTCGAGGTACTGCCCGGACGCGGCACCCAGGCCCCGCACAGCCGGTTGACCGATCGCGAATACCAGATCTTCCTGCTTATCGTGCAGGGCCTCGGCATTACCGAGATCGGCCGCCAGCTCAGCCTGAGCGCCAAAACGGTCAGTACCCACAAGGCCAATATCCTGGCCAAGATGAATCTGCACAACAGCGCCGAACTGGTTCGCTATGCCATTCAGTTGCGATTGGTTCGGGAGGACGACGTACTTCCGGGGTAGGAATTTTCCTAGGCCACCTCATCCCGATTCCTAAGCGAATATTCAGCCGATCTCACCTGCCCATCACCCTTTCGGACGCGCACAATGCGGCAAATTGTCGCAGAGACGATGGGGGAAATAGAAGTTGTGACTTCTTGTTTTGGGAGAAATCAGATGAGTAAATTTGCAGTGAAAACCACCGCACTGGTTCTGGCAGCGAGTTTCGCCGCCACGGTGTGGTCCGCCGAGTCGCTGCAGGACGTGATGAAGCGTCGTGGCCTGAGCCAGCAGGATCTGCTGGCTGCGTCCAAGACCTACGTTCCGACCGGCAAGCGTGACGAATTCGTCGTCTTCAGTTCGGGCGGTCAGTCCGGCCAGGTGATCGTGTATGGCATTCCGTCCATGCGCATCCTGAAGTACATCGGCGTGTTCACGCCGGAACCGTGGCAGGGCTACGGCTTCGACGAAAACTCCAAGGCCGTGCTGAACCAGGGCGCTATCGATGGCAAGACCATCACCTGGGGCGACACGCACCACCCGGCGATTTCCGAAACCCAGGGCAAGTACGACGGTCAGTTCCTGTTCATCAACGATAAGGCCAATCCGCGTCTGGCCGTGATCGACCTGCGTGACTTCGAAACCAAGCAGATCGTGGTCAACCCGATCTACAAGTCCGAACACGGTGGCGCCTTCGTGACGCCGAACACCGAGTACGTCATCGAAGCCGCCCAGTACGCCTCGCCGCTGGAAAACAAGAAGTTCTATCCGCTCGAAGAATTCAACGAGAAGTATCGCGGTGGCGTGACCTACTGGAAGTTCGACCGCAAGGAAGGCCGCATCGATCCGAAGGAATCCTTCTCCCTCGAACTGCCGCCTTACTCGCAGGACTTGTCCGACGCCGGCAAGGGTCCGTCCGAAGGCTGGTCGTTCACCAACTCCTTCTGTTCCGAGCGTTACGTCGGCGGTATCGAAAAGGGCCGTCCGCCGTATGAAGCCGGCTGCTCCGCCAAGGACACCGACTATCTGCACGTGATCAACTGGAAGAAGGCTGCCGAACTGGTTGCCGCCGGCAAGGCCAAGGTCATCAACGGCCACAAGGTGCTGCCGATCGACGTCTCCGTCAAGGAAGGCATCCTCTTCCTGGTGCCGGAACCGAAGTCGCCGCACGGCGTCGACGTGACCCCGGACGGTAAGTTCCTGACCGTCTCCGGCAAGCTCGACACCCACGTGTCCGTGTTCTCCTTCGAGAAGATCCAGGCCGCCATCAAGGCCGGCAAGTTCGAGTCCAAGGATCCGTACGGCATTCCGGTCATCGGCATGAAGGATGCGCTGCACACCCAGGTCCAGCTCGGCCTCGGCCCCTTGCATACCCAGTACGACTCCAAGCCCTGTATCGCCTACACCTCGCTGTATGTCGATTCGCAGGTCGTGAAGTGGAACCACTGCGAAGGCAAGGTTCTCGACAAGATCTCGGTGCACTACAACATCGGTCACCTGATGACCATGGAAGGTGACTCCGCCGATCCGAAGGGCCGTTACCTGGTCGCCCTGAACAAGCTGGCGATCGACCGTTTCGTGCCGGTTGGCCCGCTGCACCCGCAGAACCACCAGCTGATCGACATTTCGAACGACAAGATGCAATTGTTGTACGACATGCCGCTGCCGCTGGGCGAGCCGCACTACGCCGTCGCCATCTCGGCCGACAAGCTGAAGCCGGGCGTCCGTTACAAGGTGGGTACCGATTCGCGTACCGACAAGCCGCACCCGGGCATGGTCCGCGCCGGCGAGGAAACGACGACCAAGAAGGGCAACAAGATCGAGGTCAAGGGTACGCTGATCCGTTCGCACATCACGCCGGAAACCATCGAGGCTGAAGTGGGCGACGAAGTCACCATCCACCTGACCAACCTCGAACGCGCCCAGGACGAGACCCACGGCTTCACGGTGTCGACCTACAACGTCCACGCCTCGGTTGAACCGGGCAAGACGGTCACCGTCAAGTTCAAGGCTGACAAGGAAGGCGTCTATCCGTACTACTGCACGGAATTCTGCTCGGCGCTGCACCTGGAAATGCAGGGTTACCTGCTGGTCAAGCCGAAGGGCTGGAAGCCGACCAAGACCACCGAAGCCAAGGCCAGCTATACCGAAGCCGACTATAAGGCGACGGTGAAGAAGGTTGCTGACACCCAGGCCGTCATCGATTCCGTGGTCGGTTACATCACCAGCGTGAATTACAAGGACTTCCCGGATGTCGTCGCCATGGTCGAGGATGCAACCGACCAGCTGGGCAAGATGAAGGATGCCAAGGCCAAGCACGAAGCCGCTGCCGCCAAGAAGGATTGGGACCAAGCCAACCTCTGGGCTGAGCAAGTCTGGCAGTACCAGGTCAAGGCCGCCGACATCGGTCTCCGTGCCAAGACCTACCTCGAGCAGAACGGCGCCAAAAAGGTCAAGTAAATACCGATTTGATGTATCTCATTAAACTTGAGTGGGAAGCTGGGTTATCTTGGCTTCCCACCAAATAACGGAGGGTAAATCCATGAAAGTAGCAGTATTTCTCGCCATCGCCGCGCTCACGGCCGGCTCCGCCATCGCAGCTCCGGACGGTGCCAAGCTGTATGCCGAAAAGACCTGTAATGCCTGCCACGGCCCCAAGGGCGACAAGCCGCTGATGCCGAACTATCCGAAGATCGCCGGACAGAATGCGGCCTACATCGAACAGCAGATGCATGACATCAAGAGCGGCGCCCGCAACAACGGCCAGACCGCCGCCATGAAGGGCGTCATGCACCTGGTCAACGACGAGGAAATCAAGGCCATCGCCGAACACCTTTCCAAGCTGAAATAAGTTGGAAAAGCCCGGCTTGCCGGGCTTATGACGTACATCAAGGAACGCTGATATAGCTTGGATAATAATTCAGCCATCGTTCCACATAACCTGACATCAAAGGACACCAAACATGAAAGCATCATTCCTTTTGATCAGCCTGCTGTCGGCAGGTATCGCCTTTGCCGCCCCACCGGCCCCGAAAACCGAAGGCATCGAAGGCAAGGACTACAAGTGGAACGCCCAGGGCGGCGAAAAGAGCGAAGCCCTGACCAAGAAGGGTGATCCGAAGGCCGGTGAAGAAGGTTACGAAACCTGCGCCGCCTGCCACCTGCCTTCCGGCGCCGGTCGCCCGGACGGCACCTTCCCGCAGCTCGCCGGCCAGCACACCACCGTGCTGATCAAGCAGATGGCCGACATCCGTGCCGGTCTGCGCGACAACCCGACCATGTACCCGTTCGCCGCCACCCTGACCGATGCCCAGGAACTGGCCAACGTCGCTTCCTACATCGAGAAGCTCTGTATTCCGCTCGACCACGGTCATTACGATTCCAAGCCGGGCGACGCCGGCAAGGACTGGAAGGCACCGGCCGATACCGAAAAGCGTATCGCCGAAGGTAAGGGGCTGTACGAGAAGGAATGTCTGGAATGCCACGGCAAGAACGGCGAAGGCAACAAGGAAAAGTTCTACCCGGTGATCGCCGGTCAGCACTACAAGTACCTGCTGCGCCAGATGACCGAAATTCGCAACGGCCATCGCCGCAACGCCAACCCGGACATGGTCAAGATCATCAAGAAATACAGCGATGATCAGCTGATCTCCATCTCCGCCTACCAGGCCAGCCTGCAGATGCCTGGCAACATGTGCAAGCCGAAGGCTGCTGCACCGGCGAAGAAGAAGTAAGCTTCAAGTCTTAGCAGGATCGCGGCTGCCCGATGGCAGCCGCTCTCCCGGCACCTGCCGGGCGTATATCGAACAGAGAACAGCGACATGGAAAAACAAAACAAGATCGTCGGTGGCCTGACCCTGATCTCCCTGATCTGCCTGGTTGCCGCCTACTTCGCCCCCATCTGGTGGGTTTCGCTCACCGCACCGAACTATCCGCCGGATGCCTTCCCCGATGGCATCCGCATCCATTTCCATTTCGACGGCGTCTATAACGGCTGCAAGGCGGCCGGCAAGGGCACGCGCATGGCCAACGAGATCATCCAGAAGGATCTCGCCCACGACGACGAGCGCTACAACCCGATCACCGACGCCAAGAAGGACGTCGACAAGGGTGCCGAAGGCCTCGACTGCGTCCATGAAATGAACACCATCAACCACTACGTCGGCATGTTCCCGATCGCCACCGGCGCGCCGGTCGAAAAACCGCTGGCCAAGTTCTTCTTCGGCTTCTTCGCGGTCATGATGATCGCCTTCGCCTTGACCAAGAAAAAGGCCCGCGTCATGACGCTGACCGTCGGTTTTGCCGTCGTCGCCGCCTGGATGCTCATCGACCAGTTCGTCATGGGCCATCTGGCCAGCCACGTCGAGCATTACGTGCAGGAAGCCGGCACCTTCTTCAAGGAACCGGACAAAATCAGGATCTGGGGCGAGAACGTCACGCTTTACTCCAAGATCGTGATCGTCGGACTGATCGTCGTCATGGGCGTGGTCATCGCCGCCACCGCGATGATCCGCTCCTTCCAGCTGCTGCTCGCGCTGGTGCCGGCCCTGCTGCCGCTCTTTTTCGTCATCACCTACGCCGGCTGGCTGTGGTTCTTCGGCCACAACCTCCATCCGTGGGGCGCCTTCACGGTCAAGCCCTTCATGCCGACGGTCTTCGGCGAAGGCAAGGTCGCCCAGTTCTCGACCTTCTCGTATCCCTACTGGGGCTACGGCCTGCTGGTGATCATCTTCGTCTGCATGATGCTGGCCCTGCTGATCCGCCGCAAGCAGCTGCGCGAAGGCGGCGCCGAGTAAATCCCCGTGACCGCCCTGCACAACCTGGCCAGGCTCGGCCTGGCCTCCGCCCTCCTCCTGGTTTTCACCCACAGCATTTCGGAAACCCAATCCGAACCGCCGGCCGGCATGGGCGCCCGCGCCGATGTCAATCGCCCCAAGCCGACCTTCATGCTGCACGAGCGCGACAAGCGCGTGCATGGCCTGAAGCCCTTCCAGGATCTGGTTGACCATGCCGAACCCGGTTCGGTTATCAAGCCACCGCCCGGCATGTACGCCGGCCCGGTAGTCATCGACAAGCCGCTGACCATAGACGGTGGCGGCCAGGTCACCATCGATGCCGGCGACCGGGGCACGGTGATGATCATCAATGTCGGGGACGTCACGCTGCGTGGCGTGCACCTGACCGGCTCGGGCGACTCGCACGATACCGACGACTCCTGCCTCGACGTCCGCGGCGACCGCAACACCATCGAGAACGTGCAAGTCGACAACTGCCTGTTCGGCATCGATCTGAAGCAGGTCAATCACAGCACCGTCAAGAACAACAGCATCCGCTCCAAGGATCGCGAGCTGGGCGTGCGTGGCGACGGTCTGCGCCTGTGGTACAGCAACGACAATCTGGTCGAAGGCAACCAGATCATCGATTCGCGCGACATGGTGGCCTGGTATTCGCACCGCAACATCTACCGCAACAACATCGGCAAGCGCAGCCGCTACTCGATCCATTTCATGTTCGCCAACGACAACGTCGTCGAAGGCAACCGCTTCTACGATAATGCCGTCGGCGTCTATTTCATGTACACCGAAGGCGGGACCGTACGCAACAACGTCATCTCCCACGCCACCGGCGCCACCGGCATGGGCATCGGCTTCAAGGAAGCGTCCGGGACGATCATCGAGAACAACGAGATCATCTACTGCGCCATCGGCATCGGTTCTGACCTGTCGCCTTTCCAGCCCGACTCGACCATCGAAATCCACGGTAACCGTTTCGCCTATAACGGCATCGGCGTCCAGTTCAACAGCGAAACCGGCGGCAATCGGCTCATCGACAACATTTTCGAAGGCAACCTGACCCAGGTCACCTATGGCTCGCGGAGTAACGCAGCGGGCAAGAACTACTGGGAAGGCAATTACTGGGACGACTACCAGGGCTTCGACCGCAATAGCGACGGCGTTGGCGACAGCCCGCACGAATTGATGTCCTACGCCGACCAGATCTGGATGGAAATGCCGGTTGCCCGCTTCTTCCGCAGCTCGCCGGTCATGGAACTGCTCGATTTCCTCGAGCGCCTGGCCCCCTTCTCGGCCCCGGACCTGATCCTGCGTGACGAGAAGCCCCGTTTCGTCAAACCGACCAAGGTAGCCATCTCATGAGCGACGAAAGCCCGGACAGCGGCGATCGCAAGCCGGCAACCAGCAATGCGCCGACGGTGTCGATCGCCAAAAAGCAGACCAACCGGCGGCGCGTCCTGCGCACCATCCTGCTCACCGGCGGAGTTCTCGGTGCCGCCATGTCCGGCTTTCTCCCCCTCGTTTATTCGCAAAAGAAGCGCCTGCGTCCGCCCGGCGCCCTCGACGAAAAGGATTTCCTGGCCAGCTGCATCAAGTGCGGCCAGTGCGTGCAGGTCTGCCCGGTCTCGGCGATCAAGCTGGCCGACCTGGTCGATGGCATGGGGGTCGGCACGCCGATGATCGACGCCCGCAGCCAGGCCTGCGATTTTTCGTGCGATGCCGTGCAGTGCGTCCTCGCCTGCCCGACGGGGTCACTGACCTATCACAAGCCGAACTTCCTTCCCGTGCGGACGGGAGCGCAGCTCTCGGCCAAGCCCATCCTGCTCGCCAAGGAAAAGGACACCGAACCGACGCTGAATCTCAACGAGCGCATCGGCGTCGCCCGCCTGGTCCGCCCCGAGGCCTGCCTGGCCATCCAGGGCAAGGGTTTCAAGGGGCAGACGCGGGGCTCCGGCTTCACCGGAAAAATGCGCTACATGGCAGTCGATCGCTGGAAGCCGATCAAGATCGCCGACCATCCCTACGACGTCGCCGAATGCGATCTGTGCGCTCGCGAGTGCCCGATCAAGGGCGCCATCTCCATCGAAACCGTGTTCGCTCCCGATGGCAGCAAACACAAGTCACCGGTCGTCCACGAAGCCTGCGTCGGCTGCGGCGTCTGCGAAATGGTCTGCCCGGTCGAACCCACCGCCATCGCCGTTGAAGCCCGGGAGGTCTGGAAGGTATGAGCGATCTCCTCAAACGCCGCTTTGTCGATCAGATCAAGGTCCTGTTCGGCCAGGACCCGGCCAAGCCGACCAAACCGGAAGACATCAGCCCGGCCGCCCAGAAGATCCATTTCTACAAGAAGGGCAACCAGAATCTGATCGCCGAAAAAGCGCATGCCCGGGCTCACGCCAATCCGAGCCACAAGTGGCGCAATCGCCGCTGGGCCACGCTGATCTTCGCCAACCTGCTGTTCGCACTGTCCTTCGCGCTCGACATCCAGATTCTCGAAGGCGCGCTGACCGCCTCGCGCTTTGTCGGCTTCCACCTGATCGACCTGAATTCGGCCCTGCAGGTGATGCTCGCCCACAAGCACATCATCAACAACCTGCTGATCGGTACCGGCACCGTGCTGGTGCTGTGGGTGTTGCTCGGCGGGCGCACCTTCTGCTCGTGGGTCTGCCCCTACCATCTGCTGGCCGAATGGGCGGAAAAGATCCATCTCTTCCTGGCCAAGAAGAAACTGGTCACCGACCAGACCATGGACCGCCGCCTGCGCACCGTGTTCTGGCTCGTTTTCGCCCTGCTCGCGCTGGGCACCGGCTACACCGTTTATGAGTCCATCTCGCCGACCGGCATCGTCTCCCGCGCCCTGATCTACGGCCCGGGCCTGGCCATGCTGTGGGTCCTCGCCCTGCTCTTCTTCGAAGTCTTCTTCTCGCGCCGCGCCTGGTGCCGCTACGCCTGCCCGATCGGCCTCACCTACGGCGTGGTCGGCATCCTGTCGCCGGTCCGTATCAAGTACACTCTGGACGGCTGTTTCCATGAAGGCGACTGCCGCAAAGTCTGTCTGGTTCCCCACGTGCTCGACACCGTGATCAAGGGGCGGGCGGTCGAGACGGAAGTGCCGATCGGCCCGGACTGCACACGCTGCGGCCTGTGCGTCGACACCTGCCCGACCGGCTCGCTGACCTTCGAGGTCAAGGGTCTGTCGAAGCTGATGTAAACCCGGCCCGGCCTGCCGAATGGCAGGCCCGGCAAGGCTTGGCGACATGGCAGATTTTTGATCGAAATTCAATGCCGCGTCGGGGCACCGCCCCTATAATCGACCCCCATGATCCAGTTCAAGCAAGTTGCCAAGACCTTCCGCAAGGCCCGTGTACTCGACGGTATCACCCTCGACATCGCCATTGGCGAGCGGATTGCCCTGATCGGCTCCAACGGCGCCGGCAAGACCACCCTGATCCGCTGCCTGCTCGGCGAATACACTTTCGACGGCAGCGTTTCGATCAACGGCCTCGACCCGCGCAGCAACCGCACGGTGGTCCTCGGCAAGATCGGTTTCGTACCGCAACTGCCACCGCCGCTCAAGATGCCGGTCGGCCAGTTGATCGATTTCTCCGCCTCGCTATGCGGCACCGATCCGCAGCGCATCCACGCCATTGCCAAACGGCTCGGCCTGAATGTCGAGGAAATCCTGTCCCGGCAGTTCGTCCGCCTGTCGGGCGGCATGAAGCAGAAGCTGCTCATCTCCATCGCGCTGGGCCGCGACGCACAGGTGCTTGTCATGGACGAACCGGCCGCCAACCTCGACCCCGAAGCGCGCAAGATATTCTTCGACCTGCTGGCCGAACGCCTGCACGACGCGACCATGATCATCTCCAGCCACCGTCTGGACGAGGTCTCGTCGCTGGTCAATCGCGTCATCGAAATGGACATGGGCAAGGTCGTCCTCGACGACAAGGTGGAAGACGACGTCGCCCTGACTGATACGCTGGCCTGCCGCATCGTTCTCAAGCGTTTCGAGCCCGCCTTCGCCAAGGCGCTGGACGGCTGGAGCATCAAGGCGGCCGCCGACAACGAACTGCTGTGGGAAGGAACCCTCGCCGGCCCCGACCGTCTACGCTTCCTCGGCATCATTTCGCGCTACACCGCGCTGGTTGCCGACCTGTCGCTATCCGAGAACTGACATGTGCCAACCTCGTCGCCGCGAGTTCCTGGGCCGTATCGGCATCGGCGGTCTGCTGCTGACGCCGCTGGCTGCTGTGCTGTCCGGCTGCAAGAAGGGCGGCTGGCCCAACGACATGGTCGAGATCAAATGGGATCGCGATACCTGCACGCGCTGCAGCATGGTCATTTCCGATCGTCGCTTCGCCTGCGAAGTGCGCGGGGGTCCTGAGAATGCCGCTTTCAAGTTCGACGACCCGGGTTGCATGGCTTTCTGGCTCAAGGAAAAGGCCGACAAATACCCGTGGCTAGCCGATGCTGCCACCAAAATTTGGATTGCCGACTTCGACAGCAAGAGCCGTGAAGAAATGCGCTGGCTCGATCCGCGCCGCGCCCATTTCGTCGCCCGCAGTTCGCCCATGGGCTACAACTATGCGGCTGTCGCCATGCCGATGCCCGGCAGCCTCGATTTCACCGATATGCGCCAGCACGTACTGGCCAAAGGCAAGTAAATGAAACAACTGTGGCTCACCGCCAAACTCGATATCGTCGAATCCCTGCGTGCCCGCTGGTTCCAGATCTACACCCTGGTTTTCGGCGGCATTGTCGCGCTGCTCTTCGTTTTCGGCCTCACCGAGTCGCGTGTTCTCGGCTTCATCGGACTGTCGCGCCTGCTCGTCACCTACATCCAGCTGACGATGGCCATCCTGCCCATCTTCGTGCTGATCACCACCGTCCGCTCGGTGGCCGGCGACCGTGAGGCGGGCGTCTTCGAATACCTGCTGTCGCTCCCCGTCTCCCTGGCCGCCTGGTTCTGGGGCAAGATCATCGGCCGCTACATCGTCGTCTTCGCACCGGTCTTCCTAGCCATGCTCGGCGCCGTGATCTGGGCCACCATCGCCGGCATCGAAGTGCCGTGGGACATGTTCGGCTACTACACCGCCCTGCTCGCCGTCATGGCCATGTGCTTCCTCGGCATCGGCATGCTGATCTCGTCGGTGGCCCGCAGCACCGACATGGCGCAGGGTGCCGCCTTCATGGTGTGGCTGGTTCTGCTGCTCTTCCTCGACCTGATTCTGCTCGGCGTCATGATCCAGGGCAAGGTCGCCCCGGAAGTCGCCGTCACGCTGGCGCTGGCCAATCCGCTGCAGGTTTTCCGTACCGCCGCGCTGGCTTTGTTCGACCCGCAGCTGATCGTGCTCGGCCCGTCGGCCTACGTCATCCTCGATCTGTTCGGCGCCGCCGGTTACAAGGTCTTCGCCCTGGTCTACCCGGCCGCACTCGGCCTGATCAGCGCGACGACCGGCTATTTCCTGTTCCGCCGCGGCGATCTGCCATGAAAAAACCCCTTGCCGCCCTGGCTCTGGCATTTTTCTCGGCGCTGGCGACAGCGCAGGAAATGCCATCCTCTGCCCCGCTGTTCGCCGCCACGCTCAACGACCTTGACGACAAGCCGGTCGCCCTCGAGCGCTACAAGGGCAAGCCGCTGGTGGTCAATTTCTGGGCCCGCTGGTGCGGCCCCTGCCGGGCCGAGATTCCGGAACTGATCAAGTTCCGCAATGCTCACAAGGGCAAGATCGAGGTGCTGGGCATCGGCATCGAGGACAAGGCCGAACCGGCCAAGGAATTCGCCAAGGCCTACGACATGGATTACCCGGTCTTCGTCGCCAAGGAACAGGGCATCCCGCTCATGCAGGCGCTCGGCAACACCAAGGCCGGCCTGCCCTACACGCTGTTCATCGACCGCAACGGCCACGTCGTCCAACGCAAGATGGGCATCGTCAAGAAGCCCGATCTCGACGCTGCGCAGGAAGCCCTGCTCAAGAAATGAAGCGGCGGTGACCCGAGTTACCCGCTGAAATGAACAAAGGCGCCACATGGCGCCTTTGTCTTTTTCAATACGGCAGCGTCAATCTGCAGCGAACAGATCGACACCCTCCGGCACGCCGCAATCGCCGGCCATCACCGTTTCGGCAAAGGCGGCAGCCTGCGGCAGCAGCTGGTCGGCATAGAAACGGGCTGTGACCAGCTTGGTCCGGTAGAAAGCCTGGTCGCCTTCACCCTTGTCCAGATAGCCAGCCGCCGCCAGGGCGGCCTTGCCCATCAGCCAGCCACCGCAAACGGTGACCGCCAGATGCAGATAAGGAACGGCAGCAGTCAGGACGCCGGACAGGCCGCTACGGGCATTGGCGGCCAGCCATTCGGTGGCTTCCGTCCATGCCTTCAGGGCCGTACCGAGACGCTGGCCGATGGCTTGCAGTTCCGGATTGCCGGAAGCGGCCAGCGCCTTGACCGTGGCGTACACCTCGCCAAACACCAGCTTGGCCGTTGCCCCCTGGTCGCGCATCAGCTTGCGGAACAACAGGTCGTTGGCCTGGATGCCGGTGGTGCCTTCGTAAATGGTGGTGATGCGCGAATCGCGCCAGTGCTGGGCGGCGCCGGTTTCTTCGATGAAGCCCATGCCGCCGTGGATCTGGATGCCGAGCGACGTCACGTCGACGCCCATCTCGGTACCGCCGCCCTTGACGATGGGAATCATGAATTCGGCCAGCCACAGCTGGCGCTTGCCCTCCTCGGTGTGCCCGGCGGCATGCGCCCGGTCGAGCAGGCCGGACGTGTAGTAAGCCATGGCGCGGCAGGCTTCGACGCGGCATTTCATCAGCATCAGCATGCGGCGGATGTCCGGATGCTTGTCGATGCTGACCAGCGCTTCCCCAGTGATGGCATCGCGGCCCTGCTTGCGCTCGCGGGCATAGCCGAGCGCCTGCTGGTAGGCGCGCTCGCCGAGGGCGATGCCTTGCAGGCCGACGCCGAGGCGGGCCTCGTTCATCATGATGAACATGTATTCGAGGCCGCGGTTCGGCTCGCCGAGCAGGTAACCGACGGCGCCGCCATTGTCGCCGTAGGCCATGACGCAGGTCGGGCTGGCATGGATGCCGAGCTTGTGTTCGATCGACACGCAGTGCGCATCGTTGCGCGCGCCCAGCGAGCCGTCGGCATTGACCAGGAACTTGGGCACCAGGAACATCGAGATGCCCTTCACGCCGGGAGGCGCATCGGGCAGGCGGGCGAGCACGAGGTGGACGATGTTGTCCGTCATGTCGTGGTCGCCGTAGGTGATGAAGATCTTCTGGCCGAAGACGCGGTAGCTGCCGTCGGCCTGCGGCTCGGCACGGGAACGGATGAGCGCGAGGTCGGAGCCGGCCTGCGGCTCGGTCAGGTTCATCGTGCCCGTCCATTCGCCGGTGATCATCTTTTCCAGATAGACGGACTTCAACTCGTCGCTGGCGCAGGTAAGCAGCGCTTCGACCGCGCCGGTGGTGAGCAGCGGGCCGAGCGAGAAAGAAAGGTTGGCCGAGCAGACCATTTCCTTGACGGCAACGCCCAGGCTGTCGGGCAGACCCTGGCCGCCGAACTCGGCGGGCGAGGTGATGCCGTTCCAGCCGGCTTCGCTGAAGGCGGCATAAGCCTCCTTCCAGCCCGCCGGGGTGGTCACGCCGTTGGGACCGAGCTTGCAGCCCTCGGTGTCGCCGATGCGGTTGAGCGGGGCCAGCACTTCGCCGGCGAACTTGGCTGCTTCGTCGAGAATGGCATCGGCGAGGTCGGGGGTCGCTTCCTCGAAGCCGGGAATCCGGCTCAGTTCGCGGAAGCCGGCCAGTTCGTCCATCGCAAAGCGCATGTCCTTGACCGGGGCGCGGTAGTCACTCATTGCTGTTGTCTCCTTTATGTATTTTTCAGAATGGGTTGCTGCACAGCGCGGCCTTGGCGCTGCGGTATTCCTGCCGGAGGCGGGCGACCAGTTCGGCCGTCGGCAACACCTCGTCGATGGTGCCGACGCCCTGCCCGGCGCCCCAGATATCTTTCCAGGCCTTGGCGGCATCGCGGTTGCCGCCGAAGCTCATCGAGGTCTTGTCCTTTTCCGGCAGATTGGCCGGATCGAGGCCGGCGGCGACGATGCTCTTCATCAGGTAGTTGCCATGCACGCCGGTGAAATACGGCGTGTAGACGACGTCCTTGGCCGCCGATTCAAGAATGGCCTGCTTGTAGGATTCGACAGCATTGGCTTCGGCCGTGGCGATGAAGCGCGTGCCGATGTAGGCGAAATCGGCGCCCATGGCCTGCGCCGACAGGATGGCGCTGCCGTTGGTAATGGAGCCGGACAGCGCCAGCGGGCCGTCGTAGAACTTGCGGATCTCGCCGACCAGCGCGAACGGGCTAAGCGTCCCGGCGTGGCCGCCGGCCCCGGCACAGACCAGGATCAGGCCGTCGACGCCCGCCTCCAGCGCCTTTTCGGCATGGCGGACGCTGATCACGTCATGAAACACCTTGCCGCCGTAGGCATGCACATGCGGCACGATCTGGGTCGGCGCCGACAGGCTGGTGATGATCAGCGGCACCTCGTGCTGCACGCACAGCGCCATGTCGTGCTCCAGCCGCTCGTTGGACGGGTGGATGATCTGGTTGACGGCGAATGGCGCGGCATGCGGATCGGTGGCCAGTTCGGCCTTGATCAGGGTCAGCCATGCATCGAGCAGCTCTTTCGGCCGGGCGTTGAGTGCCGGGAAGGAACCGATCACGCCGGCCTTGCACTGGGCGATGACCAGGTCGGGATTGGAAACGATGAACATCGGCGCGCAGATGGCGGGCAGAGTCAGGTTCTTGTTCAGTGATGCGGGAATCGGCATTACGCCCCCTCTTTCAGTGCGCGACGCAGGATCTTGCCGACGTTGGTGCGCGGCAGGTCGTCGCGGAATTCGACGTGTCTGGGAATCTTGTAGCCGGTGAGCAGGCCGCGGCAGTGGTCGATCAGCATGCGTTCGGTGACTTTCGGGTCTTTGCGGACGACGAAAATCTTCACCGCCTCTCCGGAATGCTCGTCGGCGACGCCGATGGCTGCCACGTCCATCACGCCAGGGTGCATGGCGACGGCCTCCTCGACCTCGTTCGGATAAACGTTGAAGCCGGAAACCAGGATCATGTCCTTCTTGCGATCGACCAGGAACACGAAGCCCTTCTTGTCGACATAGCCCATGTCGCCGGTGCGCAGGAAACGATCCGGATAGAAGACCAGCGCCGTTTCATCCGGCCGCTGCCAGTAGCCCTTCATGACCTGCGGACCGCGGATGCAGATTTCGCCGACCTGGCCGAGCGGCACTTCGTTGCCGTAATCGTCGCGGATCGACACCTCGGTCGACGAGATGGGCAGGCCGATGGCACCGTTGAACTCGTGCATGTCGAGCGGATTGATGGTCGCCGCCGGCGAGGTCTCGGTCAGGCCGTAGGCCTGCAGCAGCGGCGTGCCTGTCACTTTGAGCCACTTATCGGCGACCGGCCCCTGCACCGCCATGCCGCCGCCCAGCGTGACGCGCATGGTCGAGAAATCGAGCTTGGCGAATTCCGGGTTGTTGAGCAGCGCGTTGAACAGCGTATTGACGCCGGTCACCACCGTCACCGGGTACTTGCCCCATTCCTTGACGAAGCCGGGGATGTCGCGCGGATTGGCGATCAGCAGGTTGCGGGCACCGATCATCAGGAAAACCAGGCAATTCGCCGTCAAGGCAAAGACGTGGTACAGCGGCAAGGCGGTGATGATCAGCTCCTGGCCTTCGCGCACCACCGGCTTGATCCAGTTGTAGGCCTGGGTGACGTTGGACGCGATGTTGGCGTGGGTCAGCATCGCCCCCTTGGAAACGCCGGTCGTACCGCCGGTGTATTGCAGGAAGGCGATGTCGTCCCGGGTCAGCGGCACCGGCTTCCAGCCCTGGCTGCGGCCGCTGGCCAGCGCGCTGTTGAAGCCGATGGCGCCGGCGATCTTCCAGGCCGGCACCAGCTTCTTCACGTGGCGCACCACGAAATTGACGACGACGCCCTTCAGGCCGAGCATTTCGCCCATCGGCGTCACGATGACGTGCTTGAGCGCGGTATGGGCGATGACCTGCTGCAGCGTGTGGGCGAAGTTCTCGACGATGACGATGGCGACGGCGCCGGAATCCTTCAGCTGGTGCTCCAGTTCGCGCGGCGTGTACAGCGGGTTGCAATTGACCACCACGCAGCCGGCGCGCAGGGTGCCGAACAGCGCCACCGGGTATTGCAGCAGGTTGGGCATCATCAACGCGACGCGGTCGCCCTTGTTGAAGCCCTTGGCCTGCAGCCAGCCGGCGAAAGCCTTGCTTTCCTCGTCGAGCTGGCGATAGGTCATCTCCTTGCCCATGCTGATGTAGGCGACCTGGTCGGCATAGGTCGCGCAGGCCTTCTCGAACAGCGCGACCAGCGACGGGATATGGTCGATGTCGATTTCGGCCGGTACGCCTTCCGGGTAGCTTTGTAGCCAGATTTTTTCCATTTTTGTCTCCTCCTCCATTGTTTTGTCTAGCTGCCGAGCAGCGACTTCTTCAACGAGGCGTCCGCCGGCTTGTCGCCCAACCAGACCTTGAGCAGGGCCTTGGCAAAGCCCGCCCCGGCCACCTTGCCGCGCGCTTCGCCGTTCTGGCTGATGGCGACGCCCTCGCTCGAGAAGTCAATGGCGATGGTATCGCCTTCGCGCACCTTGCCGATGGATTTCATGATGCCGGCAAGCTGTTCGGCCTGCCCTTTCATGTCAGCCAGTTCGGCCGGCGTGTTGTTGTTTTTCAGGCCTTCGTCGAGCGCCGTATGCAGGGAATCGGCATCCAGGTCGCGCAGCAGGCGCAGGACCATGCGGCGCGGGCTGGGGCTGTCGTAGATTGCCGGCGGCGTCGTGGCCTTCTGCCCGACATACAGGGCGCCGACATAGACCTTGATGAACAGCTTGCTGCGCAGGCCGGCCCCGTTCAAAACCAGTTCGTTGCTACCGACGCGCAGCTTGTCGTCCACCTTGACGCCGGCCACCTCCGCCGCATGCAGCCCGGGCACGGCCATCAGGGCAGCGACCAGGGCAGCCCGGCGGACGCTTGTCGATGTAATCACTCGTTGTCTCCTCCACCGCTCTTTTGGCGGTAGTAATGTTTGTCGGCAATGTAGACCGTGCGCTCGACGACGGTATGCACCGTGCCGTGGCGGTCCTTCAGCTCGATCTGAAAGGTGCGCTCCAGTTCCGGACTGTGCACCAAGGTTGCCCGGATATCGGCCAGTTCCTCGTCGCTGAGCACGAAATCGGCATACAGCGTCGAAAACCCCGGCTTGCGGTAACGAATGCTGGCCGCCTTATCCCAGACGATGTAGCCATCGCCCAGCGCCGCCATCAACATCATCGGATGCGCCCCGTCGGTGATCGCGAACAGCGAGCCGCCATACAGCGAGCCGACGATGTTCTTGGTCTTCCAGTTAAGCGGCAGGCGCACCCGGATATGGCGCAAATCCTGCGCCACATGGGTGACCCGGCCGCCGGTACCGCGGAAGGCGGGATGGAAGTTGAACCCCATCCGCACCATCCGCGCCCGCCAGGCGGGTGGGAGCTTGGCAAGCCAGGCTGGTTTCACGCCTTACAGCGCCTCAATAATGCCTGCGGCACCCATGCCGGTCCCGATACACATCGACACCATGCCGTACTTGCCGCCGGTGCGCTTCAAGCCATGCGCCAGCGTGGCGATGCGGATGGCGCCGGTGGCGCCGAGCGGGTGGCCGAGGGCGATGGCGCCGCCGAGCGGATTGACCTTGTCCGGATTCAAGCCGAGTTCCTGGATCACGGCCAGCGACTGGGCGGCGAAGGCTTCGTTCAGTTCGATCCAGTCGAGGTCGTCCTGCTTGATGCCGACCTGGGCCAGCACCTTGGGAATCGCGGCAATCGGGCCGATGCCCATGATTTCCGGGGCGACGCCGCCGACGGCGTAACCGGCGAAGCGGGCAAGCGGAGTCAGGTCGTGCTCGCGCAGGATCTTCTCGGAAACCAGCATCACCGCACCGGCGCCGTCCGACATCTGCGACGAGTTGCCGGCCGTCACCGAGCCACGGGCGTGGAACACCGGCTTCAGCTTGCCGAGCTTTTCCAGCGAGGCATCGGCACGCGGGCCTTCGTCGAATTCGGCGGTGCGCTCGCGCAGCTTGATCTGGCCGGTTTTCAGGTCGGGCAGGCTTTCGCGGATGGCGTAAGGCGTCGTTTCGGCACTGAAATGGCCGGCGGCGATGGCGGCGCAAGCCTTCTGGTTGGAGGCCAGGGCGAAGGCATCCTGTGCGTCGCGACCGATCTTCCACTGCTGCGCGACCTTTTCGGCGGTCAGGCCCATGCCGTAGGCGATGCCGAGGTTTTCCTCATGGCTGAAGATGGCCGGATTCATCGACATCTTGTTGCCCATGATCTGCGGCATGACCGACATCGACTCGGTACCGGCGGCGATCATCACGTCGGCCTGGCCGAGGCGGATCAGGTTGGCGGCATCGGACACCGCCTGCACCCCGGAGGAGCAGAAGCGGTTGATGGTGATGCCCGGCACGGTGATCGGCAGTCCGGCGAGCAGCGCGCCGATGCGGGCAACGTTCATGCCCTGCTCGGCTTCCGGCATGGCGCAGCCGACGATGACATCGCCGATCAGCGCCGGATCGACACCCGGAACCTGCGCGACGACCGATTTGATGACGGCGGCCAGCATGTCGTCCGGCCGAACGTTCTTGAACATGCCGTTGCGCTTGGCGACCGGCAAGCGGGTGGCGGCGACGATGTAGGCGTCTTGAATCTGTTTGCTCATTTCTTTATGTCTCCTGACCCGATTAATTACGCAGCGGCTTGCCGGTTTCCAGCATGTGCTTGATCCGGGCCTGGGTTTCGGGGGTCTTCAGCAATTCGACGAACAGCTGGCGTTCGACGGTGATCAGCCATTCCTCATCGACCAGGCTGCCGGTCTCGATCTCGCCGCCGCACAGGGCGGTGGCGGCCGACTTGGCGACCTTGTAGTCGTGGGCGGAAATCATGCCGCCCTCCTTCATGTTGACCAGCATCATCTCGAAGGTGGCGATGCCGTTCTTGCCGGCGACCGGGATGCCGCGCGCCATCTGCGGCGGGGCGTAACCGGCGTCGGCCATGGCCCGCGCTTCCTTGATGGCGACGAAGAGCAGTTCGTTGGCATTGAACAGGATGGTGTCGGACGGCTTGGCAAAACCGAAATCGACGACTTCCTGCGCGCTCTTGGCGACCTTGGCCATGGCGATGGTCTGGAACACCGGCTGCAGGTAGTTGAACACCTCGCCCGGCGTCGCCGATTGCGCGGCCCATTCGGCGGCGCGCACGGCGAATTCCTTGCAGCCGCCACCGGCCGGGATCAGGCCGACCCCGGCTTCGACCAGGCCGACATAGCTTTCCAGCGCCATGACCCGCTTGCCTGCATGCATGACGAATTCGCAACCGCCGCCCAGGGCCATGCCCTGCACCGCAGCGACGACCGGCACCTGTGCGTACTTCAGCGTCTGCGAGGCGCGCTGGAACTTCTCGACGGTCTGCTCGAGGATGTCGAACTGGCCGGCAGCACAGGCTTCGCCCACCTGCTGCAGGTTGGCGCCGACAGCAAACGGCGCTTCGTGCCAGACGACCACGCCGTCCAGCGTTCCCTCGGCCTGGCGCACGGCGGCAATCACGCCATCGAGCACCTCGTTGCCGATGGTGTGCATCTTCGACTTGATGGACAGGATGCCGATACCCTTATCGACTGCCGGCAGCGTCCACAGCCGCACGCCGTCGTTCTCGTACAGCGTTTCGCCCGATTTTTCCGGGGTGGCGGCGGTTTCGCCGAGCACGCGCTCGGGGAACAGCTGGCGCTGGTAGACCGGCAGCGTGGAACGCGGCACGTAGGCATTCTTGCTGGCCGAATAGGAACCTTCGGCGGCATGCACGCCGGTACGGCCGGCTTCAAGCGCCCAGGCGGGAAGCGCGACCGGGCTCATGGCCTTGCCGGCAGCAATATCGGCGGCGATGGCCTGGGCGGTCTCGCCCCAGCCGGCGGCCTGCCAGGTCTCGAACGGGCCCTGCGTCCAGCCGAAGCCCCAGCGCATGGCCAGATCGAGGTCACGAGCGTTGTCGGCGACGCTTTCCAGCTGCACGGCGGCGTAATGGAAGATATCGCGGAAAATGGCCCACAGGAATTGCGCCTGCGGATGGCTGGAAGCGCGCAAGGCGGCGAATTTCTCGGCCGGGTTGCGGATTTTCAGGATGGCGCCGACTTCCTCGGCGATCTCGCCAGCCGACTTGCGGTAGTCCTGGGCGGCCAGGTCGAGCACCTGGATTTCCTTGCCCCGCTTGCGGAAGATGCCGCAGCGGGTCTTCTGGCCGAGTGCGCCCTGGGCGATCAAGGCCTGCAGCCAGGCCGGGCTGGTGAAAAAGGCATGCCACGGGTCGTTGGGCAGCGTGTCCTGCATGGTCTTGACGACGTGGGCCAGCGTATCGAGGCCGACCACGTCAGCCGTGCGGTAGGTGGCGCTCTTCGGACGACCGATCTTAGGGCCGGTCAACGCATCGACTTCGTCGAACCCGAGACCGAAGGCCTGGGTGTGGTGCATGACGGCGAGAATCGAGAAGACGCCGATGCGGTTGGCGACGAAGTTCGGGGTATCGAGGGCGCGGATGACGCCCTTGCCCAGGCGCGAGGTCAGCCAGGTTTCCAGCGCATCGAGCGTCGAAGCATCGGTGCTTTGCGTGCCGATGATTTCAACCAGATGCATGTAGCGCGGCGGATTAAAGAAGTGGATGCCGCAAAAGCGCGGGCGAACCGCCGCCGGCAGCCCCTGGGCCAGCGCGTTCATCGACAGGCCGGAGGTGTTGGAGGCAACGATGGCCTGCGGCGCAATGTGCGGCGCGATTTTGGCGTACAGGTCGTTCTTCCAGTCCATGCGCTCGGCGATGGCCTCGATGACCAGATCGCACTCGGCGAGCAGCGGCAGATGCTCGTCGTAGTTGGCGGCATCGATGAACTTCAGCTTGCTTTTGCTAGCCAGCGGCGCCGGATCGAGCTTCTTGAGGCCATCAAGGGCCTTCTTCACGATGCCGTTCTTGTCGCCTTCCTTGGCCGGCAGGTCAAACAGCACGACCGGCACATCGGCATTGGCGAGGTGCGCGGCAATCTGCGCCCCCATCACACCGGCGCCGAGCACGGCGGCTTTCTTCACGATCAGCTTGTTCAAGCGTGTCTCCTTATGGTCTCTATTTTGTCATTCGCAAAACTAAAACGAACGTTTGAATTATAGAGGAGACACCGCCGTGGTCAACTATTTTGTTTCGATTTTCAACACCGCGATGCGCGGCCGGCCGGCACCGCGAGAGGATCAGGCGCTGCAGTCGAGGGCCAGCGCCGAACGTATGCCGGCGACGAAGACGCCCAGTTCCTCGGCCATTGCCCCAAGATTCCGGGCCAGTTCGTCGGCTCCGGCGCCGCGGCGGATCGCCATGTCCAGCGCCTGCGAGGCGGCATGCACGCTTTCGGCACCAAGATTGCCGGCCACCCCTTTCAGCGCATGCACCCAGCGTCGCGCCTGTTCGGGGTCATGCGCCGTCAGGTAGTACTGCACACGATCGGCGTCCTGGGCGTGGGTTTCGGCGAACATCTGCAGGTAGCGGACCAGCTTGGGCAGCTTGCCGGCGGTGCACAGCAGGCCACGCTCCAGATTCAGGCCGGCAATGGTCCGCAGACGCTGGCGCAATTCGCTGTCGCCATGTCCGGCCGGCGTACCGCCCGCCTCGTTGCGGGCGGAAATCAATGCCCCTCCCGGCGCCGGCTTGTGCTGCGGCAGCCAGCGCAACAGGGTGCTGTACAGCACGGTCGGATCTACCGGCTTGGCCACGAAATCGGTCATGCCGGCCGCCAGACAGGCGACCTTGTCTTCCCGAAAAGCATTGGCCGTCATCGCCAGGATGGGGACGTGGGCGCAGGCCGGTAGCTGGCGAATCCGGCGCGTCGCTTCCAGGCCGTCCATGACCGGCATCTGCACATCCATCAGGATCAGATCGAAAGTCGATTCCCTGACCTTACCCAATGCCTGTTCGCCGTTTTGTGCCACATCGGCCGACAGACCGACCCGGGCAAGCAGTTCCAGCGCCACCTCCTGATTGATCGGGTTGTCTTCCACCAACAGCACGCGTGCATCCGCGCAGTGCCGGCCAAGACGCTGCTCGGCCTTGAGGTCGGCATCCTGCTTGCCGGTGTCCAGTACGACGCCGGGTCGCTTGCCCAGCTTGGCCGTGAGCCAGAAGGTGCTGCCCTGCCCTGGTGTGCTGTCGACGCCCGCTTCGCCTCCCATCAACTGGGCGAAACGCCGGTTGATCGCCAGCCCGAGGCCGCTGCCGCCGAATTTGCGGGTGATCGACGTATCGACCTGCTCGAATACCTGGAACAGCATCGGCACTTTTTCGGCGGCGATGCCGATGCCAGTATCCTGCACGGCAAAACGCACCTGAACGTGGTGGGCATCTTCGTCGACAACGCTGGCGCGCAGGATGATGCCGCCCTTTTCGGTAAATTTGACCGCATTGCCCAAATAGTTCACCAGCGCCTGGCGCAGCCGCGTCACATCACCATGCAGAACGGTCGGCAAGCCCCTGATCTCCGTCCGGAAATCCAGGCCCTTGGCGGCAACCCGGTCCTGGACCAGGGACCGCGCTTCGTCCAGCAGCGCAGCCGGCGAAAAATCAGCCAGTTCCAGTTCCAGCTTGCCGGCCTCGATCTTGGACAGGTCGAGAATATTGTCGATGACGGCCAACAGGTGCGTGGCGGCAGCATCGATCTTGCCGAGGCGCTCCCGTTGCTGGTCGTCGAGCTGGTTGCGGCGCAACAGATGGGTCAGGCCGATGATGGCATTGAGCGGCGTCCGGATTTCGTGGCTCATATTGGCCAGGAAAGCGCTTTTCGATTGATTGGCCTGTTCCGCGTCGTCGCGTTCCGCCTCGGCGCGGTGCCGGTCGTTCAATTCGGCCGTCAGTTTTCTATTCACGTCACCCAGATTGTCGTTGGCATCGACCAGACGGCCGGCAAGCAGCGCATAGGCATGGGCCAGGTGCTTGATTTCGGGACAATTGCCGTCGCGAGCCGACGCAGACAGTTTTTCGGCCACGGCGTGCAGCACGTCCGGATCGGACAGATCGAGTCCGGCGATGCGGCCGACCGACTCCTGAAGATCATGCAAGGGCTTGCTGATGCCGTTGGCGATGTGCCACAACAGCAGCACGAGCAGCAGCATGGCGGCAGCGATCAGGCCCAAATAGGTGAGCAGCTTGCTGCGGAATTCGATGTCGACGTCATCGATATAGATGCCGGTCTGCAACACCCAGCCCCACGGTGCGAACAAGCGGCTGGTCGCCGCCTTTTTCACCGGTTTCGCGTTGCCCGGCTTGGGCCACAGGTAATAGACGAACTCGCCCTTGTCGCGCTTGGCCGCCTCGACCAGTTCGAAAACGATACGCACGCCGTTGGCGTCGGTCAGGCTGGAAAAGTCGCCGCCGTTCATCACCGGTTTGATCGGATGCCGGAGCATGTGGTAGTTCAGATCGTAGATGCTGAAGTAGTTCAGCCCGTCGTAGCGCATCCGGGAAACGGCCGCTGCCGCCGTCGCTTCGGCGTCCCGGCGCGACAACGCCCCCGCCTCGACCTGGCTCTGGTAGTAGTCGAGCACGCTGAACCCCAGTTCGAGCGCGTTATTGGTCCGCTCCTGCTTCTGTTGCAACAGCTCGCGCTTTTCCAGGACCAGCGCATAGCCGATCACCGACGAAAGAATTACCCAGGCCAGCACGATCAACAGCACCAGCCGACTGCGTATGCTCAAATGTGGAATCATGGCTCCCTCCTTCCCAACACTTCCGACCCGAATCAGCTTCATTTCGGTCAGGACGGGAGGCATTCTGTGTGCATACATCATCGCCGTCTGCCGGCCGAACATCCGAGCGATGTAGCAAAACCGGTCAGGGCGGGAAGGATTTTCCTGATCGAATGCAGCGCAATGCCGTAGCCCACGGCAAAGCGGCAGGCCAAAAAAAACCCCGGACCAGCCGGGGTTGAAGTACGCAAGGAAGAGGGGTTAGAACGCCAGCGACACCTGAGCACCGAATAGCCAGGCGCTATCGTTATAAGTGCCTTTGACCGTGCCGCGATTGGCCGCTGCGGTCTGGGCATTGACCACCGCGACCGTCTGATTGTTGTTGATATCTGCATCCTTCACATACAGATAAGCGCCGCCGACATCCAGGGTCATGGTCTTGGACGGCTTCCACTGGGCGCCCAGGCCGAACCAGGTCCGGTTGTTGTCCGGCAGCGAAACGAGGCGGTGTTCGGCATTCTTGACCGGCGTCTGGTCGTAGGCGATGCCCATCTTCAATTTCACGGCCTCGCTGACCTTGTAGTTGGCCCCCAGCGCGACCCGCCAGGTGTCACGGAACTCGGTGTCCAGCGTCTGTGCGAGAGCACCGTTCTGCACGCCGGAGGTGCGGTAGATATCCACCTTCGGGATGGAACTCCAGCCGGTCCACGAAACGTCGCCGAGCAGTTCCCACTGGTTACCCAGCTTTTGCGTCAAGCTGAGGATGAAGGTATCCGGCAGCGTGATGCTGGCCTTGGTGTCGCTCGCCCCACCCCCCGTCGTTAACCCGGCAACCGTGACATTCGAAGCGGCGGAGCCATTGCTGCTCAGCTTCACGTCACCAGTGGTCTCGTACTTGATTTTCGAACGGTAGGAAACGCCCAGCTTGGTATCAGGACTCAGATTGAACAAGGCACCGGCATTCCAGCCCCACGCGTCATCCGACAGGTTCAGGGTCGCGGTAGCACCGGTAAAACCGGCATTGGTCACCGACACGGCGCGAACATACTCCGCATCGATCTTCTGCCAGTTCAGGCCGAAACCGACCGACACCCATTCATTCGCCCGCCAGGCGACAGACGGGTTGATGTTGATCGTCTTGATATCGAAGCTCAGCGATTGCGCGGCACCCTTCCACGGATTGTCGTATCCGGTCTTCAGGCCGAACGGGGCGCCGATGCCCAGACCGATGTACAGATCCTTGTTGAGCGCCATCGACATATAGGCATTCGGCACATAGCCCCAGTCGCCGCCATTGCCGCCATCGCCGGATGCGCCCAGGGCACCGACCGACGAACCGTTGTCCTTGAACTCGAAATTGGTCCTGACCACCGACAGACCGCCCGATACTTCCAGGCGCTGCAATTGGGTCATGCCGGCCGGGTTGTAGTAGATGGTACCGGCGTTTTCCGCGACGGCAGCCGAACCGGCGCCCGCATTGCCGATGCCGCTGGCGCTTTGCTCGCCGAAGAGCTGGAAGCCGGCAGCGGCGGCCGAACCGGAGAAGGCCACGGCGACCAGGGCGGGAATCAGGCGCAGGTTGAAAGTCTTGTACATCGATATGTCTCCTGTTGTGATTGTGTTGGGGCGAGCCCCGATTTGGTGCGTCAATTAAAACTCAAACAAACGTTTGAAATGTTGTTTCATCGAATAATAATTTAGGTCTTGTTGCAGATACGCAACATCACCCCTGCGCTGCGGCACGATAGTGCAACGGACCGCCAGTAAAGGGCGCGAAGCCAGTGCCGAAGATCACGCCGCCGTCGGCCAATTCGGCGTCGGCCACAATGCCGTCGGCGACCAGTTGTTCGACGCGGTCGATCAGCGGCTTGACCAGTTTTTCGGCCAAACCGTTCGGCACGCCGCCGGCGCTGCCCTTGGCGGCCTTGCCGGAAGACCAGTCGTAGAAGCCCTGCCCGCTTTTCTTGCCGAGCTGGTTTTTTTCGACGCAGGCGATCAGGCAACGCGGTGCATCGGCCCCGCCGGCCAGTTGCTTGCCGGCGGCCATGGCGATGTCGAGCCCCACCGTGTCGACCAGTTCGATCGGCCCCATCGGCATGCCGAAGGCGAGCATGGCTTCGTCGACCGTTTCCGGCGCAACGCCGTCATCCACCGCCCGCATCGCCGCCAGCATGTACGGGGCGAGCACGGCATTGACCAAGAAGCCCGGCGCGCTCTTGACCGGCAGCGGCAGCTTGTCGATCTGCTTGACGAAGGCGCAGGCCGCCTGCGCGGCGGCCGGATCGGCGCCCTCGGCCTCGACGACTTCGACCAGCGGCATCATGGCCACCGGATTGAAGAAATGGATGCCGACCAGGCGCCCCGGATTGGCGAGCACCGTACGCAGGTCTTCCAGCCGGAGACTGGAGGTATTGGTGGCAACCACGGCGCCCTGCTTGAGGCGCGGTTCCAGCGACCTGAATAGCGCATGCTTGGCCTCGACGTTCTCGAAGATGGCCTCGATGACGACATCGGCGTGCGCCACCCCGTCGCCCTGCGGATCGGGGATCAGCCGGTCGAAGGCGGCGCGGACCTTGAGCGGTTCGCGCAATCGCTTCTCGAACAGCGTTTGTGCCCGCTTCAGGGCCGGCGCAATGCGCTCCAGCGTCTGGTCCTGCAGCGTTACGGTCAAACCGCGCAGCGCACACCAGGCGGCGATATCGCCGCCCATGACACCGGCGCCGATGACATGCACGCGCTTGGCCCTGAATTCGGAATCCTTGCCGAAGCCCTTCATGCGCTCCTGGAGATGGAAAACGCGGACCAGATTACGCGCCGTCGGCGAGGAAATGATGCGGTCGATCACCTCCGGTGCGGCCAGTGCATTTCCGTCATGCTTCTGCCACAGGTCGATGATCGCGTAAGGGGCCGGATAGTGCTGCGGCCGCGCCTTCTTCGCCACCTGCTTGCGGGCGCCGTTGGCGACGACGCTTTTCAGCGGACCATTCAGCAGCCTTTGCAGCAGCGGCAATGGGCGCCGCGCCTGGCCGGAGAGCAGCAACTGGCGGGCCGCCGGCTCCATGACGCGCGGCGGCACGCAGTCGTCGGCCAGGCCCATTTTCTTCGCCCGTTTGGCGTCGATAGTCTTGCCAGTCAGCATCATGTCCAGCGCCGCGGCCGGGCCGACACGCTGCGGCAGGCGCAACATGCCGCCCCAGCCGGGGAAGATGCCGAGCATCACTTCCGGCAGACCCATCTTGGTTCCGGACTCGTCCACCGCCAGCAGGTAGCGGCAGGCCAGCGCCAGTTCCAGTCCGCCGCCCAGGCAATGCCCGCGCACCAGCGCCAGGGTCGGGTATTTGACGGCAGCCAGGCGGTTGAACAGCCCCCAGCCACGCTCAACCAATGTCCTGCCCTTTTCCGGCGTATCGAGTTGGGAAAACTCGGAGATGTCGGCGCCGGCGATGAAGCCAGCCTCCTTGCCGGAACGGACGATCAGGCCCTTGGGCGGATAGACGTCGAGTTGATCGAGAATGGACGAAAATTCGCGCAGCACGTCGGCCGACAGCGAATTGGCGGACTCGCCCGCCTTGTCCAGGGTAGCGGTGGCGATGCCTTGTACATCGACGAGCAGCCGCCAGTGTTGCAGATTCAGATTCATTGCATAGTCCTCAGTGAGCCTGGTGGCCGCGCGCCGCAAAAGCCAGCGACAGGGCGCCGGGCCCGACATTAACGGCCGCCGTCTTGCTCATCGGCGACACGAGTATGGCCACCCCGTTGTCCTCGGCGGCCTTGGCCAGCGCGGCATAGCCCGGCAGGCGCGGGACGGCCCACGGCTCACCGCCATAGCTGATGCAGATATTCGGCGCATCGAGGCCGTCGCGGATGCGCTGCACCGCCTTGTCAAACAGCAGCTCGACGCCGGCGTGGAAGCCGCGCACCTTGTCGACCGTGGTCGTCACGTCGCGATGGCAGTGCAGGATGGGTTTGACGTCCAGCCAGGTGCCCAGCGTGTAGGACGACCAGCCCAGGCTGGTATCGCCCTTCTTCGACGCCCGCTTGTAGATGTGGAACAGGTCGGCCGGCACCAGGTAGGTGTGCGTCTCGTCGATCAGGTGCTTCAGGCGACTGCCGATTTCACTGGGCAAGCCGCCCTGGCGGATCAGGCGCACGGCCTCGGCGACCGGTACGGCCTGGCCGGTGAACAGATTGCGCGTGGAAAATACCGCCAGCCCGAAACGCTCCTCCATCCCCGCTTCCCGGCGGATGGCCTTGTACTTGGTCAGGATGGCGCGCGAGGCCTGCATGGCATGGTCGAAAATCGGACTGCGCGTGCTGGTGATGGTCAGGCAGAACACGTAGTCGTAATCGAGCACCAGGCGTTCGAGGAACAGGCGCTCGATCTGCGCCACCGAATAGGGGATCGACTCGGCGAAATCCTCGCTCTTGCGGTCCAGATGGCGGACGTAGAAGGCCTGCGTTTCGTCCGGATGGCGCCGGTCCTCGATCAGGGCATCGCCAATGCGCAGGGTGATCGGCATGACCAGCACGCCGTGCTGGTCGAGAAACTCGCGCGGCAGGTCGCACGCCGAGTCCACCACGATACCGATGCGCATGTCAGTTCAGGCTCTCGACCAGCATGGCACCGCCCAGGCCGCCACCGATGCAGATCGTAGCCACGCCGCGCTTCGCCTTGTTCCGGCGCAGGACCTGCAACAGGTGGAGAACGATGCGCGCCCCGGAAGCACCGACCGGATGGCCAATCGATACCGCGCCACCATCGACGTTCAGCCTATCTTCAGCGATCTTGCCGAAGGCGCCACGCAGGCCGAGCTGCTCGCGGCAATAGGCATCATCCTGCCATGCCGCCAGGCAACCCAGCACCTGGGCAGCGAAGGCTTCGTTCAGCTCCCAGTAATCCACGTCTGCCAGGGTCAGGCCGTGGCGCTGCAGCAGCGGTGTCGCGGCATGCACCGGACCGAGGCCCATCTGCTCGGGCTCCAGGCCGGACCATTGGCTGTCGACGATCTTGCCGATGGGCTTCAAACCCCATTTCTGCACCGCCTCCTCCGACGCGAGCAGCACCCAGGCGGCGCCATCGGTGATCTGCGAACTGTTGGCGGCCGTGACATTGCCGTACTTCTTGTCGAAGAAAGGCTTGAGCTTGGCCATGCCCTCCATGCTGGCATCGGCGCGCACACCGTCGTCCTCGGCATAGACGTTGCCGCTGCCATCGACGACCGGCACGATCTCGTCGAGATGCCCGGCCCGCCGCCCGGCCAGCGCCTTCTGGTGACTGCGCACGGCGAATTCGTCCATCTGCTTGCGGTCGATGCCGAAGCGCCAAGCGAGATTCTCCGCCGTCTGTCCCATGAGCAGGCCGACCACCGGATCGGTCAGCCCCTTCATCAGGCCGATGACCGGCGTCAGCAAGGCGGCCGGGCGCAGCTTCAGGAAATGCTGCAGTTTCTGGCCGGCGGTGCGCAGCGACATCATGCCGGCGAACCAGCGCACCATGGCATCCGAATACAACAGCGGCGCGCGTGACAGCGCATCGACGCCGCCGGCCAGCACCAGTCCGGAACGCCCGCACTGGATGTTGGCGATGGCCGAATCGATGGCCTGCATGCCGGAAGCGCAGTTGCGCATCACCGTCCACCCCGGGACCTTCTTGCCGCAACCGAGGCGCAGCGCAACCATGCGGCCGATGTTGGTCTCGTCCGGTGACGGCGCCGCGCAGCCGAGGATCACTTCGTCCAGATCGCTCGGCTCGAACGGCTGGCGCAGCAGCAGCGCCCTGCCTGCCTGGGTCGCGAGATCGGACGCCGCGAACGGCCCCGGCCCTTTCTGCGCCTTGAGGAACGGCGTGCGAGCGCCGTCCACCACGTAGATTGTCTTGCTCATGCTCAGGCCGCCATGCGGCTTTCGGCCGGCTTGTTGGCGGTCGCCACGCCATAGTCGAACGGGAAGTCATCGACATGGACGACGATGTCGCGCAGGTGGTTGCGGCGCTTCATCACTTCGTACTCGGCCGCCGTGATGACGCCGGCTTCGAAGGCGACGATGGCGATGTCGCGCACGTTGGCCTGCGGATTGTTGTCGAAACGCCCGTCCTTCTCGGCAGCGCGGATCTTCGCTTCGATCGGCTCGGCCTCCAGCGTGGCCTTGAGCGCCAGTTCGATGGCACCGACCGGCTCCTTCTCGACCAGCGGCAGATAACATTCGGCGGTCAGGCGGTCGCGGGTGGCCGACGGCGCGATCAGCGACTTGGCGACCTGGTGGCCGACGTCATCGGACGGCACGACGTACGGATGGCCCCACGGGAAGATCGAGCGATGCAGGAAGGCAGCGATGAAGCGCACCGGGAAATTGGCGATGACGCCGTCGAACGCCTGCTGCGCCTTGTACATGGCGTCCCAGATCGCCCAGTGGGCGAGCGCCGCGTCTTCCTGCTTGCGCCCTTCGGCTTCGTAGCGCTTCAGGGTGCAGGAAATCAGGTACATCTGGGCCAGGATGTCGCCGAGGCGCGCCGACAGCTTTTCGCGTCGCTTGACGCTGCCGCCGAGCACGAGCAGCGAGATGTCGGACATGAAGGCGAAGGCTGCCGAGAAGCGCGTCAGCTGCTGGTAGTACCGGCGCATTTCCGGCGCCACGTCGGTATTGACGCCGACGAAGTGCGAACCGGTCATGCCCAGCCACAGCGCGCGGAAGCCGTTCTTGATGGTGAAGCCGATGTGCGACCACAGCGCCTTGTCGAAATCGACCAGGCCCTTGCGGACATCCGGATTCTGCGCCGCCTGCATTTCCGGCAGCAGGTAGGGATGGCAGCGGATGGCGCCCTGGCCGAAGATGATCAGCGAGCGGGTCAGGATATTGGCGCCTTCGACAGTGATGCCGATCGGCACCTGCTGGTAGGCGCGGCCGAGGAAATTGGACGGACCGAGGCAGATGCCCTTGCCGCCGATGACGTCCATGCCGTCATTGACCACCTGGCGGGCGCGCTCGGTGACGTGGTACTTGGCGATGGCCGAGACGACCGAGGGCTTTTCGCCGAGATCGACAGCGCCGGCCGTCATCTTGCGCACGGCATCCATCATGTAGGTGTAGGCGCCGATGCGGGTCAACGCTTCCTCGACGCCCTCGAACTTGCCGACGGCCATCTTGAACTGCGAACGGACACGGGCATAGCCGCCGACGGCACGCGCCGTCATCTGCGCCATGCCGGTATTGGACGACGGCAGCGAGATCGAACGGCCGGCGGCCAGGCACTCCATCAGCATGCGCCAGCCCTGCCCGGCCATCTTCGGGCCGCCGATGATGAAATCGAGCGGCATGAAGACTTCCTTGCCGCGCGTCGGGCCGTTCATGAACATGGCGTTGAGCGGGAAGTGGCGGCGGCCGGTATCGACACCCGGATGGTCGTAGGGAACCAGCGCGCAGGTGATGCCGATATGTTTCTTGTCGCCGAGCAGGCCATCCGGGTCGAACAGGTGGAAGGCCAGGCCGAACACCGTGCACACCGGGGCCAATGTGATGTAACGCTTGTCCCAGGAAACGCGCATGCCGAGCACTTCCTTGCCCTGGTACATGCCCTTGCAGACAACGCCGGTATCCGGGATCGACGCCGCATCGGAACCGGCCCACGGGCTGGTCAGCGCGAAGGCCGGCACCTCGATGCCCTTGGCCAAGCGCGGCAAGTAATGGTTCTTCTGTTCCTCGGTGCCGTAGTGCAGCAGCAGTTCAGCCGGGCCGAGCGAGTTGGGCACCATCACCGACACCGATAGTGCGGAGGAACGGGTCGACAGCTTGGTCACCACCTGCGAATGGGCGTAGGCCGAGAATTCCAGGCCGCCGTACTTCTTCGGGATGATCATGCCGAGGAAGCCCTTGTCCTTGATGTAGCGCCACGCCTCGTTAGGCAGGTCGTACAACTCATGCGTCACCTTCCAGTCATCGACCAGGCGGCAGGCTTCCTCGCATTCGTTGTCGAGGAAGGACTGCTCGGCCGGCGTCAGTTTCGGCACCGGGTAGGCGTGCAGCTTCTGCCAGTCCGGCTTGCCGCGAAACAGCTCACCTTCCCACCAGACAGTGCCAGCTTCGAGCGCATCGCGCTCGGTATCCGACATCTGCGGCAGCACCTTGCGGTAGGTGGCAAAAATGGGACTGGTGATCAGCCCCCGGCGGATCGGGCGAATGGCAACGATCAATACGATCGCTACCGCCGCCGCCAGAATCGACAACACGGTTTGCATTGCATGTCTCCTTTTACGTCTTTTATTGGTATTGGGTACTAAATGGTGGCTGCTTAGTTGCTGTCAGCCGCTGCATCCGAAAACTGGGGCAAGGGGGAACGCAGACCGCCGAGCAGGAAGGACATCAGGCGCGGTACCAGGCGGTCGAGGCGATCGGTCGAATCCTCCTCCTCTATCTGCCAGTCAGTCACCAGGCGCAGGGCATCGGTTCCCGCAATGGCGTACGACGTGGCGCCGAGCATGAAATGGAAACGCCAGACGATTTCCGCCTTGGGCACCTCAGGCAACGCCTTAAACAAGGCTTCCTTGTAGCGGTCCATCACCGTCTGGTATTCATGGGCCAGGAAGGCGCGGATGAACTCCGACGGCTCGGTCAGCGTGCGACCGAGCAGGCGTAGGAAGGTCACCCCACCACGCTTCTCGTCATCGGCCATGCGCAACAGCGTGCCGAAGAAGCCATCGACGATCTGCGACGGCTTGAGCGGTTTGCCGGCAGCGTCGGCTTCCATTTCGTCAAGCACCCGCATGCGCTCCTCGTTCAGCCAGTCGAGACGGCGCCGGAAGACTTCCTGCATCAGCGCTTCCTTGGAGCCGAAGTGGTAATTCACGGCCGCCAGATTGACGCCGGCCTCACCGGTGATCTGGCGCATCGAGGTGCCCTCGTAACCATGGGCCATGAACAGGCGCTCGCCCGCATCCAGAATGCGTTCGCGGGTATCGTTGGTGCGGACTTCAGCCATGGCGGCCTCCTTATAATTCATACGTTCGTTTGAATCATAGGGAAAACAAAAACGCTTGGCAAGCGTTTTGTCGCCGGGAAGTTTTTAGGCGTTCCGGCTGCGGATGAAGTCGATGACCTGCTCGGCCGGGACCGGCTGGCTGAACAGGAAGCCCTGCACCATGTCGCAGCCCAGGCGGCGCAGGTATTCAAGCTGGGCGGTGGTCTCGACCCCTTCGGCGACCACTTTGTGGCCCAGGCTGTGGGCCAACCCGATGGTCGCATCGCAAATCACCGCCTCGTCGGTGTCCTCGCCGATTTCCTTGACAAAGGCACGGTCGAGCTTGAGGTGGCTGATCGGGAACATGTGCAGGTAGCTCAGCGACGAGTAGCCGGTGCCGAAATCGTCGATGGCGATACTGATTCCCATGTCGTGCAGCAGATCGAGTATGCGCACCGTCTCGGTCGGCTGCTCCATGGCTACCGTCTCGGTGATCTCGAACATCAGCTCTTCCGCCCGCAGCCCATAGGCTTCGATGATGCCGCGGACCAGCAACGGCAGGTTGCCGTTGCGCATCTGGATGGCTGAGATGTTGATCGCCATGCGCACCCCGCTCAGTCCGGCCGCCTTGAACTCCGCCAGCTGCCGGCAGGCCGCCCACAACACCCATTCGCCGAGCGGCTGGATGAGGCCGGTTTCCTCGGCAATTCCAATGAAGCGGCCCGGGGCCAGGAGGCCTTTTTCCGGATGCTGCCAACGGACCAGCGCCTCGACCCCACACACCTTGCCGGTCGGCATATCGATGACGGGCTGATAGTGGAGGCGGAACTCGCCATTGGCCAGAGCCTGGCGCAAGCTGTGCTCGATCTTCAGGCGATCGACCGCAGCATCGTTCATCTTCTGGTCGAAGAACTGGAAATTATTCCGGCCGACCATCTTGGCGTGATACATGGCGGCATCGGCATTCTTCATCAGGGTCTGGCCGTCCTGGCCATCGGTCGGGAAAATGGCGATACCGATACTCGGCGAGGTATAGAGATCGAAGCCGCCGACCTGATAGGAACAGCCGATGCTCAAGACCAGCTTTTCGGCAACCTGGGCGACTGCGGTTGCATGCTCGATACCGGTCAGCATGATGACGAACTCGTCGCCCCCCAGACGGGCGACCACGTCGCTTTCACGTACCGTGTCCTGCAGGCGGCTGGCCACTTCGATCAACAACTCGTCGCCGACATGGTGGCCCAGCGTATCGTTGATCCCCTTGAAACGATCGAGGTCGATGAACATCAGCGCCACCCGGGTTCCGTCGCGTCGCGCCGCGGCCAGCGCCTGGTCGAGATGCCCCTTGAGGCTGAAACGGTTAAACAGTCCAGTCAGAACATCATGGTGAGCGATCTGGTGCAGGCGCTCCTCGGCCGCCCGTTCCGACGTGATATCGGTAAAGTGCGCCACGTAGTACTGGATGTCGCCCTTGTCATCCCGGATCACCGAAATCGACATCCACTTCGGATAGACCGCGCCGTCCTTGCGGCGATCCCAGATTTCGCCCTGCCAGAAACCGCGATCGTTCAGGCTGGCCCATAGCTGCGCATATTCTTCCCGCGTCGTCCGGCCAGCCGACAGGAAGCGGGGATTGCGCCCCACCGCCTCGACCGCCTCATAGCCGGTCAGGCGTGTGAAGGCCGGGTTGACCGTGATGATCTTGTTTTCGACGTCGGTGATCAGGATCGCTTCGCCACTGAACTGAACGGCGCTGGCCAGCAGTTGCATACTGGAAAGCATCTCCTGCTGGCTGGTCACGTCCTGTGACGTACCGGTGACCCGCAGCGGCGTTCCATCGCCGGCGTACACCGTTTCGCAGCATTCGAGCACATGCTTGATGCGCCCGTCCGGCATCAACAGACGGTGTTCCCACGATGTCGGTTGGCGTGTGGCGATAGCGTCCTGCAGCGCCTTGTCGACCGTCTCCCGATCGTCCGGATGCACCCGGGCAAAAAAGTCCGCATACGGCGAGCCGTCGGCGCCCTGAGAAATCTCGAATATCCGGTACAGCTCGTTCGAACATCGGACGTGGTGGCCGGGCAATTCGATTTCCCAGCTGCCGATCTGGGCGATGCGCTGGGCCGCGGTCAGCCGCTCATCATTGACCAGAAGCTCCTGTGCAACGGTATGCTCACGCCGCTGCGAGCGATATAGGCTGACGACAACCATCGCCAGGCAGACCAGCATGCCCCCGCCCAGCGATCCGACGAGCAGCGCACGCTGACGCCAGGGACCCATCACGTCATCCTTGGAGAGGGCGGCTACGACATAGAAGGGGTAGCGGTCGAGAACACGGAAAGCGTAGACCCGCGGTATGCCGTCGGTCTGCGCCATCAATTCGAGCACGCCCCGCCGCTCGCCGCCCTGCACGGCCTGAACGATGGGATTGAGAGGGTCCAGCGGCTGGTTGGTGGCCGTAGGTATCGACGGATAGCGGACCACCAGCGCGTGCTGATCGCTGCGCCGTATCCCCAGCACCGCGCCCGGCCCCAAGCGAACTGCCTTGAACAAGTCCTCGAAATAGGTCAGTTCGATCGCTGCGCTGGCCACGCCGAGAAAGCGACCGTCGGCCGAGCGGACTGCCTTGGCAGCGGCGATGGTCGGACGTCCGGTAATGCGCGAGGTAATGACTTCCGAAAAGACGATCCCGGCATCCGCTTTTTCCTTCGGTATCCTGAAGTAGGAACGATCCGCCAGATTCACATAGTCACCGCCCCCCGAGCGATACAGCACGTCGCCCTGCGCATCGATGACGCGGAAACCGGCAACCTCGGGAAACGCCTGTTGGGAACGTTCGAGTTCCTTTTCGATCCGTGGCCGGAAGCGGCTGCTTGCCTCCGCCCGGAAGGCGTCCACGGAAGTGCGTTCGGCCAAGTCATCGAGCGTTGCCTCGACGCGGCGCAGGGTCGAATCGAAGCGCGCCTCCAACAAGTCGGACTGGCTTACGGCGACCGAACGTGCTTCAACCCAGACGTCCTGATAGGCCGACCACAACACATAGGCCAGCAGCATGAAACCGCCGCCCACCAGGACAATCAGTGCGATCCACAGATGGTAGCCGGAGCGGTCGTTATTTTTAGAGGTGGTGTCCATTTATCAGGCTTCTAATTAGTCTCCCCGAGGCATTCTGATCAGCCCATCGGTGAATTGCAATCCGCGGAAATCAAAATCAGGGGATTTTGTTGCCGAAACACCAAAAAACGGCAGGTAACATCGCTGTCTGTCTTGTTTTCGTGCAATTGGCGGACGGTCTCCCGCTCCAGCACCCAGTCGTCCAGCCGTATCGATTCGGGAAAGCGCGAATCGCCGGCGAAATCCCGTTCGATCCGCGTCAGGTAGAAACGATGACAGTAGCGCCATGCCGCCGCATAGACTGAAGCGCCGCCGATCACGAATACCGGCTTGCCTGTCGCCACCGCTCCGCGCAAACCTTCCTCGACCGAGGCGACGCGCCGGCAGCCCGGTCGGACGATCAGATCGTCGCGCCGCGACACGATGAAGGAATCGACCGGCACGACGTCCATCGACTCGTAGGTTAGACGGCCAATGACCAGCGCTGCGCCGGCTACCGTCGCTTCGAAATAGGCCAGTTCCTCGGGGATGTCCCAGGGCAGCCAGCCGTCTAGGCCGATCATGCCGTTGGCCGCCACCGCACCGATGGCGGAAATCAGCGCTGGCTCTTTTCCCATTGCTCGCGGGTCATGGACAGTGAAATGGCCGGCCTCCCCTGGCCGTTGTACACGTGCGGCTTGTGCATCGAGACGAAGGCGGAAGTCACGATGGGCATGCCGAATATGGCATCCATCACTTCCAGGATGCTCGACTCCAGGCATTCGCAATGGCCGTTCTGTTCCAGTTTGCGGATGGCCAGGAAAATCACCTCGTAATCGACGACCTGGCGGATGTCATGCGGATCGGCAACCGCCTCCATCGGCGCCCACGCATCGGCATGCACCAGCACGGCCTGCGGCCCGTGCTTTTCAAGCGGGTTGCACCCGGTCCGCAGCTGTATGGTGGCGTCGACCGACGCGCACCAGTGGTTGGCTAGCACAGGCCAGCTCCTTTCCTATTCATTTGAAATATTGACAACAATAGCAAAGCCCATGAAAAAAGGGCGCCGCCGGCGCCCTTAAGCGGTGCGAAAAAGGCGATCAGGCGGTCACATTGACCAGCGTTCCGGTCTCCTGGCCAAACGAATTGACCACCGGGGCCTGCGCAGTCGTCGTTGCAGCCGAGGCGTCAGGCTGCTGCAGAATATCCTTGATCTGGCCGCGCACGTCGCTGATCTTTGCCTGCACGGCCTCCAACGACTTGGAGGCGACAACATTTCGCCGGGCTTCGCCGGCATCGCTCTGTGCGGAATTCGACTCGACTTGCAGCGTGCGCGCCTTTTCCTCGGCGCGACTTGCTACGCCCTGCGCATCGCTGGCCTGCTGCTGCAAGATTCTGGCACGCTGCTCAGCCTGATCGGCGGTACGCTGCGCCTGCTGCTGTTGAATCTGCGCCCATAACGCACCACCCGCCGCTTGCGTGCCGGATAAGGAGGTTACCGGCATTTGCCGGACCCGACTTAAAAGCTAAACCCGTTCCTCAAGCAATCACGTTGATCAATGTGCCGGTCGGCTGCCCCTGGGCATTGACCACCGGCTTAGGAGGTTGTTCTTCCCTGCGTTCCACACGCTCTTCCGGGCGCGGCTCGCGCTTTTCGGCCTGCTGCGCCTGTTGCGTTTGCTGAGCCTGTTGGGTCTGCTGGGTCTGGCTGGCCTGCGTTCCCGTGTTGGCATAAGCGCTGAGGCTGGAAGTCACTGATTGAATAGCCATAACATCACCTTGATTTCACACCGCTACGTAGACCACTTTATACCATTCCGGCAAATATTCCAGAAGTATCCGACAAACCCATAATGCCAAATATTGCAAATACAACACACCCATATGTGACCGGATGCCGCGTCGAAGTCAGGCATTGCGACTAGAATCATCCCGCATTCCAGTTCACTACCCGTCGCCAAGCCGATCCCGACCTAATGGCTGAATCGAGTCCTACGCCTCCCCTCGCCTCATCCCGCCAATTGCTCGTCGTCACGGCAAGCGACTGGGCAAGCACGACAGCCACGCTGCAACGCTACGCGCGAGACGAGCCCAATGCGGTCTGGCACGCGTACGGAAGCCCGATCAAGGTCAGCCTCGGTCGCGCCGGACTGGCCTGGGGTAGCGGCCTGCATCCGGCAACCGGCCGCGGCCAGCCGGCCAAACGCGAAGGCGACGGCCGGGCTCCGGCCGGGATTTTCGCCATCAGCGCGCTCTTCGGCGAGGCGAATGCGGGCAGCCCATTCGCCCAATCGGCGCGCCTGCCCTATCTTTGCGCCACCGGCGACCTCAAGTGCGTCGACGATCCCGCCTCCCGCCATTACAACCGGGTGGTCGACCAACGCACGGTCGATACGGTGGACTGGAATTCCCACGAAGAGATGCGGCGCACCGACGAGCGCTATGCCATCGGCGCCGTCATTGCCCACAACAGTGAATGCCGGCCAGCGGCGGGTTCGTGCATCTTTCTGCACGTCTGGCAGGCGGAAGGGGTGCCAACGGCGGGATGCACGGCGGCGGCGCTGGCTGAGCTCTCGGAAATCTGCCTGTGGCTCGATGCGGCGGCCTGCCCCCTGCTTGTCCAGTTGCCGGCGGCGGAATACCGGCGCTACCAAGTTGCCTGGGGCTTGCCGTAGCCGCTGTCCTCGCCCGCCGCGATGACAGCCGAGAGCGACATCGCTAGACTGGGCGGCTTTCCATCCGCCAAACGGCTCGTGGCACCGCGCCCCGAGCCACGCTGCCGCCTGTGCTGAATCGAATCTGGGTTGCTTTCATCCTGCTGGGTTTTGCCGCCGCCGTCGTGCAGACGCTGCAGGGTGACCTCGATATCTTCTCTCGCGTCCTGACCGGCCTGTTCGATACGGCGCGCACCAGCTTCGAGATTTCCCTCGGCCTGGTCGGCGTCATGAGCCTGTGGCTGGGCATCATGAAAATCGGCGAGCGCGGCGGCCTGATCCAGCTCTTCGGGCGGGCCATGGCGCCTTTCTTCCGCCGCGTCTTTCCTGACATCCCGCCCGGTCATCCGGCCAGCGGCAGCATCGTGATGAATTTCAGCGCCAACATGCTCGGCCTGGACAATGCTGCGACGCCGCTCGGCCTGAAGGCGATGCGCGAATTGCAGGAGATCAACCCGCACAAGGACACGGCGAGCAATCCGATGATCATGTTCTTGGTGCTCAACACGGCCGGCATCACGCTGATCCCTACCTCGGTCATCGCCATCCGCCAGAGCATCGCGCTGAAGCAGGGGCTGGCCGGCTTCAACGCGGCCGACATCTTCCTGCCCACCCTGCTCGGCACCTTCGTCTCCTTCTGTGCCGGCCTGGTCGCCGTCGCGCTGTGGCAGCGCATCAACCTGTTCAGCCGGCCAGTGGTAGCCTTCTTCGCCGGTTTCGCGGCGCAGATGGGCGGCCTCTACGCCTGGCTCAACGGCATGCCGCCCGAGCGCATGGCGCAGATGATCGGCCTGCTCGGCAGCGGGCTGATCGTGGCCATCATCGCGCTGTTCGTCGCGGTCGCCGCCTGGCGCCGCATCGACGTTTATGAATCCTTCGTCGATGGCGCCAAGGAAGGCTTCGGCGTGGCGGTGCAGATCATTCCCTACCTGATCGCCATGCTGGTCGCCATTTCGGTCTTCCGTACCACAGGGTGCATGGACTACCTGATCGGCGGCATCCGCGCCGCCGTACTGGCTCTCGGCCTCAATGCCGATTTCGTCCCCGCCCTGCCAGTTGGCCTGATGAAGACCCTGAGTGGCAGCGGCGCGCGCGGCCTAATGGTCGATGTGATGACCACCTACGGCGTCGATTCCTTCCAGGGCAAGCTGGCGGCGATCATCCAGGGCTCGACCGAAACGACCTTCTACGTGCTGGCCGTCTATTTCGGCAGCGTGAACATCACGAAGACCCGCTACGCCCTGGCCTGCGGCCTGATCGCCGACGCCGTCGGCCTGGTCGGCGCCATCCTGATCGGCTACGCCTTCTACCACTGACCGGGCATCAGCCCGGCCTGGCTGTGTCTGTCAGCTCGCGTCCGGCAGCACGCGCCCCGGGTTGAGAATGCCGCGCGGATCGAGCGCTTGCTTCAGGGTCCGCATCAAGGCGATTTCCTCCGGCGTCCGGCAATACGGCAGGTATTCGCGCTTGTGGGTACCGATGCCGTGTTCGGCCGACACGCTGCCGCCGTAGTCGCGCAGCAGGTCGTACAGGCAATCCTTGATCGCATGCTCCGGGAAGGTTTCCGCCGTGGTGCCCGGGACATGGACGCAGACGTGCAGGTTGCTGTCGCCGATGTGCCCGAAGGTGACGTATTCGCAGCCCGGGAACTGGCTATCCAGCCTGGCGTGCAGGGCCTCGGCGTAAGGTCCGATGGCGCCGATCGGCAGGCTGATGTCGAAGCTGACGACGACGGGCCAGACCACCGGGAATTCGCCCGGCGCATCGCGCATTTTCCACAGCGACTGGGTTTCCTTGTCCGAGGCGGCGATCACGGCATCGGTGACCAGCCCCTCCTCCATGGCCTGTTCGAGCATTTTTTCGAACAAGGCAGCGTCCAGCGCGGCATCGCTGCCCTGCAGATCGAGCAGCACGTAGAACGGGGAACCGTGCGGCAGCGGCGTGCGCTGCCCGGGCAGGCGCCGGGTGACCAGGTCGTAGAAATTCGACCACATCACCTCGAAGGCCGACAGGCGCCCGGAGAGCGTGCGCTGGGCGTGGCGCAGCAGGGCCACCACGTCACCGTAGGACGGAACGGCGCACAGGGCCGTCTGCACGCAGGACGGCAGCGGTTCGAGCTTGAAGACGACGCGGCTGATGACGCCCAGCGTCCCCTCGCTGCCGATGAACAGGTGTTTCAGGTCGAAACCGGCATTGTTCTTCAGCATCTTGTTCAGCGAACGGATCACCGTGCCGTCGGCGAGCACGACTTCCAGGCCGAGTACCTGCTGGCGCGCCATGCCGTAGCGGACCACCCGGTTGCCACCGGCATTGGTTGCCACGTTGCCGGCGACATGGCAGGAACCGCGCGCGCCGAGGTCGATGGCGAGCAGGAAACCCTGCGCGGCGGCCGCTTCCTGCGCTTCCTGCAATGGGGTGGCGGCCAGCACGGTCATCGTGCCGGCCAGGGTGTCGATTTCCTCGATGCCGCGCAGGCGCTCCAGCGACACGATCAATTCGCCGTCGCCGGGCAAGGCGCCGCCGGACAGGCCAGTCATGCCGCCCTGGACGACGATGGCCCGCCTGTGGCCATGGCATAGCTTGAGGATGCTCGACAACTCCTCGGTGCTGCGCGGCCGGACCAGGCCGCAGGGCTGGCTGGCAACCGGCTGCGACGAGAAAAACTCCGTGCGGTAGCGGGCGTCGATTCCATCGGCACGGGTCACGGCATCGGCGCCGAGCAACTGGCACAGGTGGGAGATCAGGGTATCGGTCATCACTAAATTCTTTGGGGTAGTCGGTTACGGTCAGCGCGGCAGGAAGGACTCAAGCAGCGCCGCCACGATTTCCGGCTGGTCATGCTGCAGGTTGTGTCCGGCATCCGGCACGGTCTCGACCCGCAGGTCGGCGAAGCAGCCGAGGCGGCGCTGCAATTCCTCCGGCTCCTTGCCGAAGCGCATGTTCACGAAGCCCTTTTCGGCAATCATCATCAGCACCGGGGCGGCGATTTTACGCCAGGCCGCCATCGCGTCCTCGATCCGGTACAGAGCCGGCGAGGCAATCTTGTGCCACGGATCGCAGGCCATGGCGACGGAACCGTCGGCCGCCACGCGGCTCACCGCCTGCGAAAGGAAGGTGGCCCGCTCGACCGACAGGCGGGGATTGGCGAAGCGCAGGCGACGGGCCAGCGCGGCATGGTCGGGATAGGCGCGCAGTTGCGGCTCGTCGGCGATTTCGTCCAGCCACTTGCCGATCTGGGCCGGCGCGTCGATGGCCGGATCGGGCTTCAGGCCGAGGAAATCGAGCATGGCCAGCGCTGCTACCCGCTGCGGGCGAAGCGCGGCATAGGTCGCGGCGATGTTGGCCCCCATGCTGTGGCCGACGATGCGCGCCGGCACATCCGGGGAATAATGCTGCAGCAGGGCTTCGAGGTCGGCGTAGTAGTCGGGGAACCAGTACGGCCGGCCGAGCCATTGGCTGGCGCCGTAGCCGCGCCAGTCGGGAGCGATCAGGTGCCAGTCCTGGCGCAGGGCGTCGACGACGAACTGGAAGGTGGCCGACGAATCCATCCAGCCGTGGAGCAGGAAAACCGCCGGCGCGTCGGCCGGCCCCCAGTGGCGGACGTTATAGCGCAGGCCGCGAATGGTGATGCTTTCGGTGGTGCTGGGCAGCAATGGAAGTCCCTTGCGATCTTGGTCAAGCCGCCAATTTAACCCGGTTTGGCCGCGCCGACGCATCCGGAAAGGCTGGCCGGCACCAGAGCGACCTGGGGCAAGGGCACCCACCACGGCTGTTACAATGCTCGCCGCCCGCCTCCTGGCCCTTACACCTCCCCCTCTATCGATGAAGCAGCACCTTGAACCGGACCACAGCGGCCCGACCAGCGTTCGTATCGACGCCCTCGACCCCGCCTTTTCGCCTGCTGCCAGCGCCCTCGCCGAACAGCTCGGTTTGCCGCTGAGCGGCGAGGCGGGCTTCAGCCTGCAGCTCGGCGAGCAAGGCCTGCAATTGCAGGAACTCGGCCCTGGCGCGGCCGGCCCGGTACGAGTCGATTTCGTCGAAGGCGCCCTGGCCCATCGCAGATTGCAAGGCGGCGGCGCCGGGCAAATGATCGCCAAGGCGGTCGGTATCCAGCCGGGGGTCCGGCCCACCGTGCTCGACGCGACAGCCGGCCTCGGCCGGGACGCCTTCGTCCTCGCCCAGCTCGGCTGCGACGTCACGCTGATTGAGCGGCAGGCCTTGGTCGCCGCCCTGCTCGCCGACGGCCTGCGCCGTGCCGAGAGCGATCCGGAAGTGGCCGCCATTATCGAACGCATGCACTTGCGCTGCGGCAACGCCATCGAACAGATGCAGTCGTGGTCGGATGAAGCGCCGCAGGTCATCTATCTCGACCCGATGTTCCCGCACCGCAACAAAAGTTCGCTGGTCAAGAAGGAAATGCGCGTCTTCCGGCCCCTGGTCGGCGATGACGACGATGCGCCGCAACTGCTGCAAGCCGCGCTGGCACTGGCGACGCACCGCATCGTCGTCAAGCGGCCGCGCAAGGCGCCGTGCATCGCCGGCGCCACGCCAAGCTACACGCTGGAAGGCAAATCCAGCCGCTTCGACATCTATGCCCGCAAATCGCTGAAGGGCAAGGCCTGAACGACTGGGCGCGGCGCGGCATCCCAACGGTGCGCGCCGCGCGTCATTAGGCTAGAATCAATAACTGTACAAATACACAGTTACCGCACCGCCTGACATGACCGCCCCGCCCCCAGGCAACACCAGCGAAAGGCGCATCGCCCATCTCGACATGGACGCCTTCTTCGCCTCGGTGGAATTGCTGCACTACCCGGAACTGCGCGGGCAGGCGGTGGTTGTCGGCGGGCGCAGCGTCGATCAGCCGGTCATGGAGCCCGACGGCAGCCGGCGCTTTGCCCGCCTGCGCGACTATGTCGGGCGCGGGGTGGTCACCACCTCGACCTACGAAGCCCGCGCCCTGGGCGTCTTCTCGGCCATGGGGCTGATGAAATCGGCCCGCCTGGCGCCCGACGCCATCCTGCTGCCGGCCAATTTCGACGCCTATCGCGACTATTCGAGGCGCTTCAAGACGGCGGTCGCCGGCATCGCGCCACTCATCGAGGATCGCGGCATCGACGAAATTTTCATCGACCTGTCCGATTTCGACGAAGACAGCCAGTCGCTGGCCCGCCGCATCAAGCAGGCGGTATTCGACGCCACCGGCCTGACCTGCTCGATCGGTATCACGCCCAACAAGCTGCTGGCCAAGATCTGCTCCGACCTCGACAAGCCGGACGGCATCACCGTGCTCGGCATGGCGGACATTCCCGACCGCATCTGGCCCCTGCCCGCCCGCAAGATCAACGGCATCGGTCCCAAGGCCAGCGAGCGCCTCGGCAAGCTGGGCATCCATAGCGTCGGCGAACTGGCCGCCGCCCCGGGCGAGTTGCTGGTCCGCCACTTCGGCCGAACCATGGGCAGCTGGCTGCAGCAGGTGGCGCACGGCATCGACGAGCGTCCGATCAAGACCAGCCGCGAACCCAAGTCGATCAGCCGGGAAAGCACCTTTCAGCGTGATCTGCACGCCAAGCTGGACCGCGACGAACTGTCGGAAATCTTCACCGGCATCTGCCTGCGCGTCGCCGACGACCTCGCCCGCAAGGGCTACGTGGCGCGCACCATCGGCATCAAGCTGCGCTACGCCGATTTCCAGGCCGTGACGCGGGACATCACGCTGTCCACGCCGACAGCCGATGGCCGCCTGATCCGCAAGGCGGCCGGCGAATGCCTGAAGCGGGTACCGCTCGACCAGCGCATGCGCCTGCTGGGCGTCCGGGCCGGCACGCTGCTGCCTGCAGCCGAACTCGCGGCGCCGACCGCCGCCGTGCAGGCGGAACTGCCGCTTTGATCGGCTGAAACAGCTGACATCGGCAGCCATGCTGCGATAGCAAAATCACCTCAAACGCAGGCCAGTCAATAATCGTTACAAACCGATACAAAGAAATTGGTGCAATGCACAATGCTGTTGTGCATAATGCATCCATGTCTCCTCCAACCTCCTCAACGGATTGGATTTAATGCCCGCCCCGTGCGGGCATTTTTTTGTCTAAGACGGGCGGGCATATCGCCCCGTCGATTGATCGATACCGGTCCATTCGGCGATCTCGCAAGCTGCACAAATGCACCAAAAGCGCTAACGTAGCAGCCGTGCCATGTTGCCGGCCCATAATAGGCCCCGCGCCCGAATGCGCGTCGACTTCGCGGAGACCATCTTGATCCAAACGACGAACAAGACATTGCTGGAGCAACTGCAGATCACCGAGCTGGAAATTGCCCGGCGCAAGGAGTTCCTGGGTTTTTCCGAGGACGACGTGGCGCTGTTGCTGTCCTGCAAGGAACTGATCACCCGACACATCGACGCCATCGTCACCGAGTTCTACGAAAAGCAGACGGCAATCGAGGAAATCGCCCTGCTCATTGGCGACTCCGATACCCTGGCCCGCCTGCACTCGGCCCAGCGCGCCTACATCCTCGGCCTGTTCGACGGCTATTACGACATCGAATACGTCAATAACCGCTTGCGGATCGGCATGGTGCACAAGCGGATCGGGGTCGAACCCAAGCTGTACCTGTCCGCCGTGAAGACGCTGAAAGACGGAATCGACGCCGCCCTCAATCGTTATCTCGAGGACAAGGAGCACGTCAGCAAGGTCATGGGCGCGATCGACAAGCTGCTTTATTTCGACACCACGCTGGTCTTCGACACCTATATCCGCTCCCTGCTAGCCGAAGTCGAACTGGCCAAGGACAAGGTCCAGAACTACGCCAAGGAGCTGGAAGGCAAGGTCGCCGAGCGCACCCACCAGCTGCATGAATTGTCGCGCCGCGATCCGCTGACCGGCCTCTACAACCAGCGCTCGTTGCGCGATTACCTGCGCCGCGAGCTGATGGTGGCCAGCCGCCACAAGCGGCCGTTCTGCCTAATCTATTTCGATGTCGATGCCTTCAAGCAGATCAACGACACCCGTGGCCATTCGTCGGGCGACGAAATCCTGCGCATGATCGGCGAAGCCTTGCTGAACGTCAGCCGCGAATCGGATTTTCCCTGCCGCTACGGCGGCGACGAATTCTGTCTGGCCCTGCCCGAATGCAATCTGGCCAACGCCGAGCTGACCTGCAAGCGCCTCATCGAGCAGTTCAAGGCGCGGGTTTCCAGCGTCACGCTGAGCATAGGTGTAGTGCAGACCGGCCCCGAGGAATTCGTCGATCCCGAGGAATTGCTGCGCCTGGCCGACGCCAAGATGTACGAGGCGAAATCCCACGCCGGTTTCAAGATTTGCACCTGAACGAGTTCTGCCGCGGCACGCACATTGGGCCGACTAGTTGCCACCGAAATAGCGGCCAAGGCCGACGCTGAACAGCCAGGCGCCCCACACCCAATGTTCGAGCGCCACCACGGCGAAGGAGCGCGTTTTGCGGTAAGTCAGCGAGAAGAGCAGGCCACCGAAGAAGGAAAGCAGGGGCGCGAGCAGGTTGCCGAGCACGAAATGGGCAAGCGCGAAGGACACCGAGCTCGCCAGCACCATGCCGGAATCGGCGCCGAACAGCCGTCGATAACGATGGAATACAAAGACGCGGAAAATGAGTTCCTGGGCCAGGACCGAGCCCAGCGGATAAAGCAGCATCAAGGCCAGCCACTGGTGTGGCTGCTGCCGGGGCAAGTCGAACAGGCTGGCTTCATCCGACCACGCGACCCAGCCCAGCAGCGCGGCGCCGCCCGGAATGAAAATCCGCGCAATGCGCAGCAGATGCCTGCGCCACAGCTCAGGCAGGGCCATCAGGCAGCGGCGGTCGAAGTCCGGATCGCGCCACAGCAACCACAGGCAGATCGATGCGACGCCAACTAGTTGCGGAACGATCCAGTGCCTCAGCGTCTCGCATTCCCACCAGAAAAAGGCTGGGCAACTCAAAAAAAGAAAAGAAAATTCAGCCGCCAGATACCTGGTGGACAACTTGGAAGACATGGGCGCACCGAACCGGAAATCCTCCCGGGCAGCATTTTGCCCCGGACTCCCGGTACGACTGAAGGCCAGCCCGGAAAGTTCGACGCCACGGACGTCCGAACGGGACGGTGCTTGCCCGGATCAATATTCATCACGCGATGGCAAGGTCGTCCAGTATTCGCGTTTCGGAACACCGCCGCCGGCTGACTGTCGGAAATAACAGATTCGCCTGAAACGGAACCCGGAATGCTCTTGACAGAACCGGGGAGCGTTTAAACATGAATTGCCGCTGCTCTCGCCGACCGGGAAGTCCGGCAGCGCCTGGCAATCGACTTGGAGGCATATCGATGCAGTCCAGCGTTTCGTTTGGTTTCGGACGAGTACCGCCAACTGCGTGGTGGAGCGGCGCCCCATGAGCACGCGGCGTCGGCTGCTGTGGTCGTTGCCGGTGCTGCTGATTGCCGCCTTGGCGGCAAGCGAGTTGAGCGGGTGGTTTTTCCTGCGCACGCCGGCGGAAGCCATCCTGTCGTCCAAGCTGGGACGCGAGGTCGCCATCGCGACGCCCTTCCGGCTGCATTTCCGCGGCACGATCCGCCTCGAGGTGGGCGGCCTGCGAATTTCCGCACCGGCCGATTTTGCCGTACCGCACCTGATCGATGCGCAAGGGCTGACGCTGAGCCTGCGTTACGGCGATTTGTTGGCGCTGCGTGAGGATACCCAGGCACTTCGCCTGGCTACCCTGGCTGCCGAGCAAATCGACGCCTGGCTGATCCGCCTGGCCGATGGCCGGGCGACCTGGCAATTTGCCGAAAAATCGCAACGCCCGCCGCCGACTGTCGATCGTCTGGGCGTCGCCCAAGGCCGGATTGTTTTCCGCGACGCCATCCTGGCCACCGATCTCAATGCCCGGATCAGTTCCGACGAAAATGGCGCGGCCCGCGCCACCAGCGCCGAGATATCGGGCCGCTTCAGGGAGCGCCCGTTGCGGGCCAGCATCACCTTGCCCACCGGCCTCCCCGGGGCGCTGCCCGAAGCCGCCGGCGAAGCCATCGCCGCCGAAGGAAAGGTCGATTACGGCGGGCTGAACCTGAGCTTCGCCGGCAGCTTCGGGGTCAGCGACCTGCGCGGAACGGCGGCTATAAAAGGACCGTCGCTCAGCGTCCTCGGCCGCCTGTTCGACGTGACGCTGCCGACCACCGCCCCCTTCAGCCTGGAGGCCAATATCGTCAAGGACTCGCCAATCTGGCAGATCACGGTCAGCCACGCCCGGATCGGCAAGAGCGACCTGGCCGGGAAATTCGCCTACGACACCCGGCCGCAGCCGCCCCGCCTGGACGGCGAACTGACCGGCAAGAACTTCGTCCTCGCCGATCTGGCGCCCGCCCTCGGCACCCGCAACGAAGAGGGTCGCATCGTCCGGCCTTCCGGCGGCCGCACGCTGCCCGATCGCCGCCTCGACCTGCCGTCGCTGACCCGCCTGAACGCCGGTATCGCCGTCAATCTGGAGCGGGTCGATCTCGGTTCGGCTTTCCGCCAGCCGATTACCCCGCTGCGCGCCAAGCTGACGCTGGACGGCGGCCGCATGACCCTGACCGACATCGACGCCAGCACCGCCCAGGGCCGCCTGGCCGGCACCTTCGCCATCGACGCCCGCCCCGCCCGGCCCGAATGGCGCGCCGACCTGGCCTGGGACAACCTGCGTCTCGACCAGTGGCTGGCATCGGCCAAGTCCGGCGCCGACGACATCCGTCGCCGTGGCGACAGCAACCCGCCGCCGTGGTTCACCGGCAGCCTGCACGGCCGCACGCAACTGGTCGGCCACGGCCAATCTACGGCCGAGCTTCTCGGCTCGCTCGACGGCCGCGCCACATTCTTCGTGCGCAACGGCACGTTGTCCCACCTGGCGCTCGAAGCGCTGGGGCTGGATGTCGCCCAAGGGCTGGGGCTGTTGTTCAAAGGCGACGACCGGCAACCGGTGGAGTGCGCCATTATCGACGTGGATGCCAAGAACGGCCTGCTCACGCCACGCGTCGCCTTGATGGCCACTCCGGTCACCGTGGTACTGATCGACGGCAACATCAACTTCGCCAGCGAACAACTGAACCTGCGCCTCACCGCCAAGCCGCAGAACCTGTCGCCGCTGACCCTGCGCTCGCCGTTCCGTCTGACCGGCAGCTTCGCCGATCCAACCTTGCGCCCGGAAGCGACGCCGCTCGCCGCCAAGGCCGTCGCCGCCATGGGCCTCGCTCTACTAAATCCGCTGGCCGCCATCATTCCCTTCATCGATCTCGGGGACACCGACACCACGACCTGCAGCCAGGCGCTGGCCGGACGGGCGCCGAAAGTCAGCACTCCCGCGGCCAACTAGCTGGGAACTTGGCGATGAAAACACTGCGGGCGCCGTTTGGCGCCCGCTTTGCAATGCACGCTGCCGCTTGGCTTACGAGGCGGGCGGCTGGTCGGTCACGCCCTTCCGGTTCTTCTCCTGCAAAGTCTTGAGCAAGCCGTCAATGCCGCCCTTTTCGACTTCGCTGGCAAAACTGCCGCGGTAGTTGGTGACCAGGCTGATGTTGGCAATTGCTACGTCAAACACCTTCCAGTCATTGCCGCTCTTGCTCAGGCTGTAGTCCAGCGAAATCGGCTGATTGCCCGGCTTGTTGATCTGGCTGCGGACCAGCACTTCGTCGCCGGTCTGCTTGCTCGGTTTGAAGCTGACCGTCTGGTCACGGTAGGCGGTCAGCGAATTGGCGTAGGTGCGCACCAGCAGGGTATGGAACTCGGCGGTCAGCGCCTCGCGCTGCTTGGCATCGGCCTGCTGCCAGGCCCGCCCGACGGCCAGGCTCGTCATGCGGGAAAAGTCGAAATGCGGTGCCACCTTCTTCTCGATCAGGGCCATCGCCCGCTGCTTGTTGCCCGACTGGATACCCTTGTCCTGGCGCAGGATGCTCAGCACCTCTTCGGTCACGCCCTTGACCAGTTCGTCAGGCGACACGCTGTCGGCCCGCACGCTTCCGGGCAGCAGGAAGAAAACCGGCAGCAGCCAGATGAGGGTTTTCAGGAATTTCCGGATCATGATGTTCTCCTTTGTTGTCTGGCCCAGGCGAGTGAAGACGCGGATCGCCCCCGCCGCCCGGCCTGCGGAAACCACTGCTTTCACCCTAGCCGGGCGGGCCGGCGAAAAATGTCAGCCGGGGACGATTCGCTTGTAGGAGGAGTCCTGCACCGGCAGTCGGCATACGGCGCTGAATCTTCCCGGCAACGGCCGTTCTAATCGGTAGCGAAAGGTAATTGCACCGGTTTCGCCGGTGCCGCAGCGAAATCGAAGCCTAGGTATCGCTATAAATTGGAAAAGGGAATTCAGCATGGTGAATGTCGCGATCGTCGATGATCATGAAATCGTCCGCGCCGGCTTGCGGGAAATCCTCGCCAACGAACTGGGCATCGGCATCGCCTTCGAGGCGGCCAGCGGCGAGGACGCCTTGTCCCGCCTGCCGGAATGCCCATGCGACGTGTTGCTCCTCGACCTCGCCCTGCCCGGCCAAAGCGGCGTGGACGTGCTGCGCACCCTGCGCCAGCGCTATCCGGATCTGAAGGTGCTGGTGCTCACCGGCTACCCGGAGGAACGCTACGCGCTGGCCATGCTGCGCCACGGCGCCGACGGCTACCTGTGCAAGGAATGCGGCCAGGATGAACTGCTGCGCGCCGTGCGTACTCTGGGCCAGGGCCAGCGCTACCTGTCGCCGCGCATGGCCGAGTTGCTGGCCGACGAGGTCGCCGGCAACGGCTCAGGCGCCGCCCACGATCTGCTGTCGGAAAGAGAATTGCAGGTCTTTCTGCACCTCGCCCGTGGGCAGTCGGTATCCGACATCGGCAAAGCGCTGCACCTCAGTATCAAGACCGTGAGCACCTACCGCACCCGCCTGCTCGACAAGCTGGGAGTCGCCAGCAATGCCGAACTGGCGGCCTATGCGCTGCGCAATGGGCTGCTAGCCGACTGAAGCATGGCCCGCCTGCCGAAAAACGCCGCCCAAACCCCACTGACGGTCATCCTGATCGAGGATTCGCCCGTGCTACGGCAAACCCTCGGCGCCCTGCTCGACGAACTGTCCGCGGTCGCGGTGGTCGGCGAAGCGGAGGATGAAAGCTCGGCCCTTGAACTGCTGCAGCGCCGGCAACCCCAACTCGCCATACTCGACCTGGAACTCAAGGCCGGCAGCGGCTTCGGGGTGCTGCGCGCACTATCCCGGGCCCCGGATCGCTTCGGCCGCCCGCGGGCGGTGGTGTTTTCCAGCCACGGCAACGCCGTGGTCCGCGAGCGCTGCTTCGCCCTCGGCGTCGAACGTTTTTTCGACAAGGCAACCCAGTTCGACGACTTGCTGGCCTATGTCCGGCAGGCTTCTCCCTGCTCGGCCTGACCGCTGGCCGGCATGGCGGTGCCGGGCACCGGGATGCCGATACGAAGCCGGGTCCCGCCCCCCGGCTGGCTGTCCAGCGAGAAATCGCCGGCACACATCAGGACCCGGTGCTTCATGCCGGCCAGCCCGTGATGCCGGCCGCGCTCCCAACCGGTCTTGAATCCCCGGCCATCGTCTTCGATCGCCAGTTCGAGGCGCCCTTCCGTCACCCGCATGGCCAGTTTTACCGTTCGGGCCGCGGCGTGCTTGCGGATATTGGTCAGCGCTTCCTGGGCGATGCGAAAAACGGCCAGCGCGGTAGCCGGCGCCAGCAGCAGGTCTTCGGTCGGCAATTCGAGTTGCAGTTCCGGGTTGCCTTCCCCCTCGACAAATTCCTGAGCGAGGATGCGCAAGGCGTTGATCAGGCCCAGTTCTTCGAGTAGCGGCGGGCGCAGGCCGTCGATGATACGCCGCTTCAAGGCAATGCCGCTGTCGAGCAGGCTGTCCAGCCGCGCGAGCCGTTCCCGGCTGGCTGCCCCCGCTGCACCCTTCAGTTGGCGGGCGATCCAGCCGGACTCCATCTTGGCGGCTGTCAGCAACGCCCCCAGTTCGTCGTGCAGTTCGCGCGCCAGCCGCGCTTTCTCGGACTCGCGGGCGTTGGTCAGATAACTGGCCAGATCGCTCAATTCGTCAGTGCGCGCCTGGACCAGCGCATCGAGCCGCTGATTTTCGCTGTGCAGCAACGCTGCCAATTGCTCGCGCAGCTTGAACTGGCGCTCGACGACGAAAAACAGGGCGACCAAGAGCGCCAGCGCGGCGCCGGCCTGGATGGCCACTACCCAGCGGGTGCGTTCGACATGGCCGGTCGAGCGGTCGAAAGAATCCTGGGCCTCGGCCGCCAGGCCAGCCTTCAAACCGAGGATGCGTTCGCGGATGCGATCGGTGTAGCGCTTGCCCTGGATGCGCGTTTCCTCGCCGGCCGAGCCGCGCTCGACCGCCTGTTCCAGACTGCGCAGCTTGATTGCCACCAGGCCGGACAGATCGGCCAGCGCCTCGTCGTTGCTGCTCAGCGCGCCCAGATCGCGATGGATGTCTTCCAGCGTCGTACCGATGGTGGCCCGGCTTTTGTCATAGGGCTCGAGATGCGCGCGATTGCCACTGAGCAGGTAGGCGCGCACAGCGCTCTCGGCGTCCATCAACTGGATCAGCAAGCTGTCGAGATGCTCGACACGCACCGCCTGCTGCCGCAAATCACCGAGCGCCTTCAGGCTGGCCGTCGCCTGCCAATGGCTGGAGGCCAACAGGAGCACCACGAAGGCGCCGCCCAGGGCAAGGAGCAGATGGTGCCACTTGCGCGCGAGGTGGCCGTTGTGGCGCTTCAGAAAAGCGGTGGGCATGGGTTTCGTCCTTCCCTCCATTCACGGAAATAGTCGACCGGGTTATGCAGGAGTCGTCCTACAGGCAATTCAGTTTGATCTGACAGCAGACCTAACGGCCTGTTCCTAAGATGAAATCACCGTCGGCACGTTCAAAGCCGGATCGCTGTTTGACTGGCGATCCGGCTCAGCCGGCAAAACGGAAAGGAATAATCATGCTGAATAAGAAATCCGGTATCGCTACCCTCCTGCTGCTGACCGCTCTCACCGCCTGCGCCGGCAATACGGCCAAGGAAAGCACGGGTGAATTCATCGACGACAGCACGATCACCACCAAGGTCAAAACCGCTTTCGTGCAGAGCAAGGAAGTGAAGGCGACCAACATCCAGGTCGAGACTTTCAAGGGCACGGTCCAGCTTTCCGGCTTTGCCGACAGTTCCATGGAAATCGAACGGGCAGCCCAGATCGCCGCCAAGGTATCCGGGGTCAAGGCTGTACGCAACGATATCCGCCTGAAGTCGGCTCAATAACGCGATGGTCCCGCCAGAACCCGGCGGGACTTATTTGCTCACCCCACCTTATTAACGTAAGCAGCCTCTAAACCACCGGCGTATGGTGTTGCCGATGCCATTGGGCAAACTCCGACGCCGGTAGCGGTTTGCTGAACAGGAATCCCTGCACCTGATCACAGCCATGCTGCTCCAGATAGTGCAGCATGGCTTCCGATTCTATCCCTTCGCCGATGATGTCCAGCTTCAGGTTGTGGCCGAGGGCAATGATGGCCTCGGTGATGGCCCGGCTGGCCGGATCGGTGTCCACGCCGCGTACGAAGGACTGGTCGACCTTCAGCTTGTCGAGTGGCAAGCGGCTGAGACGGCTCAGGCTCGAATAGCCGGTGCCGAAATCGTCGAGTGCGATCTTGACGCCCAGCGCCTTGAGCCGGTTCAGGATGTCGCTGGCCTCGTCGTCCGACTCCATGACCGTCGTTTCCGTGACCTCCACCTGTAGTGCGGCCGGGTCGATCCCGGCTTGCGCGATGATGCTGCCCAGGCGCTCCGGGAATCCGCGTTGTCTGAACTGCAGCGGCGAGACGTTGATCGCAATGGTCACCGGCATGCCCTCGCGGCGCCACGCCTCGTGCTGGCGGCACGCCTCGATGGCGACCCATTCGCCGAGGTCGCCGATAAGCCCGGCCGATTCGGCGATGGGAATGAATGCGGCCGGACCGCTCACTTCGCCCTCGTCGTTGTCAGCGAACCGAACGAGCGCTTCGGCACTGATCAACTCGCCGCTCTTGGCGTCGATCACCGGCTGATAATGCAATACCAGCCGACCGTACTTCAGAGCCTCCCGCAGGCGGACTTCGAGCAGATAGACCTCGTCGGCCCGCCGATCCAGCTCCGGCGTATAAATCTGATAGTTGGCGCGGCCCGATTGCTTCACCTGGTACATGGCCAGATCGGCCGCATGGATCAATCCCTCCAGATTGTCGGCATGTTCGGGATAGAAGCTGATACCGATGGAAGGGGTGATGGATACCTCGATGGAATCGATTGCGATGGGTCGCCGCAGGCTGTCGACCACATGCTGGGCAACCGCCGATGCCCGATGGGCGTGACCGTCCGGATGCCCGAGAATGATGACGAACTCGTCGCCGCCCAGACGCCCGACCAGATCCTCGTCTCGCGTGCAGTCCTTCAAGCGCTGGCCGACCTCCTGCAGCACGCGGTCGCCCACTTCATGGCCGTATTGGTCATTGATCGGCTTAAACCGGTCGAGATCGATGAAGAGGACCGCCCCGTGCCCACGGGTACGATGGGCCGCCGCCAGAAGACGGCTGCCGTACTCGAAGATGAGCGCCCGATTGGGCAGGGCAGTAAGCGGATCATGCAGCGAGGCTTCGCGGGCCCGCTCTTCAGCCTGTTTGCGGGCTTGAATATCGGTATGGGTGCCCACCAGCCGGGTTACTTTGCCGTGTGCATCCGGATCGGTAGCCATCGCCTGACAGAGTATCCAGCACCAGCTGCCGTCTTTTTTGCGATACCGCACTTCCGTGCCCTGATAACCGTCTCGTGTCCCCTGAATGATTTCTTCGAACATCTGGTTGATAAGCGGTCGGTCCTCTTCGTGGATGAGGGCGACCCAGTCCCCTACCGTACCCAATTCTTCGCAGGTGTAACCCAGCATGGCGAACAACTCGTCTTCGGCCGGCAGCAGTTTTTGCGTCGCAATATCGACTTCCCAGACACTTGTATTACTGGCCTTGAGCGCCAAGGCCAGGCGACGCTCGCTTTCCTGCAGGGCGCGCTCGGCCCGCTTGCGCTCGCTGATATCGACGAGACTCAGGACACCCAGGGTCACGTTGCCGTCGGCGTCGCGGATGGGCGTTCCGTTGTAGCTGGCAATCAGCGTATCGCCATGGTCCTTGCGGCACACCTTCAGTTCCTCGTCGCTGAAGGATTCACCGCGCAGCACGCGGGAAAGCGGCCATTCATCGACCGATAGCAAGCGGTCGCTGAGATCGAACATTTCAAAGGACTCGGCAAATTCCTCCACCCGGCGGCGGATCTGCTCGGGAGCGTGGTAGTGCAGTAGCTCCAGGGCGGCGGGATTGGCATCGATCACCCGGCCCTCGGCATCGAAGACGACGACCCCTTCCTGGAGGCTGTTCAAAATACCCTGCAAGCGGGCCTTGCTTTCCTCCAGTTCACCCTGAACCCGGCGCTCTTCGGTCACGTCGACATTGATGCCGACCATGCGTCGCGCTATCCCGGCTTCATCGAAAAACACCTGGCCGCGCGCACTGATCCACCGAATCTGCTCATCATTGCGGCGCTGGATGCGGAATTCCGCGACATAGTCGCCAGTCCGCAGGGCGACTTCGACGGCAGCCATCGCCGCTGCCCGGTCCTCTTCCAGCAGACAGTCCAGCCAATCCTCGTCCCGCCCACCGAACTCCTCCGGCTTGAGGCCGTAGAGGGCCAGCATCTCGTCGTACCAACGGTGTTCACGGGTTTGGACATTCCATTGAAACGTCCCCGACCGGCCTACCCGGAGCGCCAGACGCAGTTCCTCCGTCTGCTCGCGCAACAGCTTTTCCGAATTCCGCCGCGCCGTGATGTCGATTTGCGTCAACAGCACCCGGTAGGCATGACCGGGAAAATCCTCCAGCGCGACGCCCCGCCCGAAGAACCAGTGATAGCTGCCGTCCTTATGGCACAACCGGTATTCGAGATCAAGTCCGCCACCCGGCCCCTCCATGGCCGCCAGGATGTCCTTGGTGACACGCTCGTGATCCTCCGGGTGCAAACGGCGCGACCATTCGCAAAAAGTGCTGGGCAGCTCGGCGTCCTCGTAACCGAGTTGCCGCTTCAGTTCCGACGAAAGATAAGTGCCCCTGTTTTCAAGATCCAGCTCGGCATATCCGACGCGGGCGATTTCAGTAGCCAGGGTGAGGCGCAACTGGGCTTCGCGCAGCGCTTCTTCGGTACGTTTGCGCTCGCTGATGTCTTCCGCCACGCCGATGAAGTATTCCGGCTTGCCCCTGGCACAGCGCTGCAGCGACACCGCCAGGCGGACCCAGAGGACCGTCCGGTCCTTGCGCAGCAAACGCTTGTCGACCTGATAGTGGTCGATGGCGCCGGCAAGCAGCTTGCTATCCAGATCGAGGTTGAGGAGTACATCGTCGGCATGGGTGATATCCGAAAAATTCAATTGCGTCAGCTCTTCCCGGCTGTACCCAACAAGCTGACAGAAGTAGGTATTGACCCGCTTGATACGGCAATCCGGCCCGTAATGCACCATCGCTGCCGCCGCTTTATCAAAGCCAGCCCGGTACACCTCGAGGTCGCTCGGCGCGTCCTGTCGCCGCTGCAGCATGGCCAATTGCGTACGCAGATCGCTGGATTCGTCTCGAAGATCCTCTTCCGTCTGCCGGTGCGCCGAAATATCCCGGACGGCCGCGATTACCCGTTTTTCGCCGGAGATTTCAAGGGGGCTCAGGCTGATTTCGACCGGGAATTCGCTGCCGTCCGCTTTCAGTCCCCATAGATCCAGACCACTGCCCATCGGGCGCGTCTTCGAGTTTCGCTCGTAGCCGACCCGCTGCAGGATATGGCGTTCGCGCAGACGCTCCGGTACCAGCCGTTCGAGGGGCAGTCCCAGCAAGGCGCCCTTGGCGTAACCGAACATGCGTTCCAGTTGCGAATTGACAAATTCGATAATGCCCTTATACACGACCAGCATGGCGTCGGGGGTCGCTTCAAGCACACCTTGAAACCGCTGCTCCGTCACCCGCCTATCGGTAATGTCGCGCATGGCGATGGCGACGACCAGGACGGTACCGTCGGGGTCGGTGATTGGACTGATGCTGGCATCGAAATAACGCTGCTGATTGTCCTGCGCCAACAGTTCCATCGGGAGGCGTAGCGCTTCACCGTCAAAGGCGCGCTGGCAAAGCTCGATGACCGTATTGGCAAGCACCGGGAAGTTTGCCAGCAACTGCTCCAGGTTTTGGTCCAATTGCGGTGGCGTGCCGGTGATTTCGGTTAACGCGCCCCGGAATGCGGCGTTGAATGCGACCAATTGCCGTTCCGAATTGACCGCCGCGAAAAGATCGTCGGAGCTTTCCAGCATTCCAGGCAAAAAATTAGCCACTTGTTCCGGATACGCGCCCCCCGACCGCTCGGGGGAAATTTCAACTGATGCCCCACGGACGAGGTTTATGGCCATGAGTTATTCCTCCTTTACGCCACATCTTCCGTAAGGAACGGTTGACAGCCGGCAATACGGGAGGTTGCAGCCGATATAGCCGGTGCCAAGCGGTATCCCGGCATCCGGCCTGCCGCATCGCGAAACAGTGTGGGCGTGTAAAGGGGTGTGTCAATAAGCCAAGTGGCCCATACAATGACATTCGCAAAGGATTGTGCCGGGGCCTCGCGGACTTCGCGCCCCAGGCAGTCCGCTTTGCCGGTCAGCACGTGTTTCGACCAACTCTCTTAAAAACGAAAAGGAGACACCATGCAGGGTATCCAGTTGCAATCCCCCACCCATCTCGACAACCTCCGCCTTGCCCAGTTCGCCGACCCCGGCGCACCCGGCTCGGGCGAAATTCGCGTCCGCATCCACGCCAGTTCGCTCAATTTCCACGATTACCTGGTCGCTGTCGGCGGCCTGCCCACGGCAGCCGGGCGCATCCCGCTGTCCGACGGTGCCGGCGTCGTCGAAGCGGTCGGCCCCGGCGTCGACGAATTCAAGGTGGGCGATCACGTGGTGTCGTGTTTCTTCCCGACCTGGCAACACGGCGAACCGCCGGTCGCCGGGTTTGCCACCACGCCAGGCGACGGTGTCGATGGCTATGCCCGTGAGTATGCCGTCCGCCCGGCCGGCTGGTTTACCCACGCCCCGGCCGGTTACACGCATGCCGAAGCGGCGACGCTGACCACCGCCGGCCTGACCGCCTGGCGCGCCTTGGTGGTCAATGGCGGCCTGAAGGCCGGCGACAGCGTGCTGACCATGGGCACCGGCGGCGTATCGATCTTCGCCTTGCAGATTGCCAAGATGATGGGGGCGACGGTGATTTCGACCTCGTCTTCCGACGCCAAACTGGAGCGCCTGAAAGCCCTCGGCGCGGACCACACCATCAATTACCAGCAAACCCCGGATTGGGGTGCCCGGGTGCTGGAATTGACCGACGGCCGCGGCGTCGACCATGTCGTCGAAGTGGGCGGCCCGGCCACCCTGGCGCAATCGATCACCGCTGCCCGCATAGGCGGCCACATTGCGCTGATCGGCGTCCTGACCGGCATCGAAGGCAATGCACCGATCCTGACCCTGCTCGCCAAGCAGATTCGTCTGCACGCATTTGTCGTCGGCAGCCGCAACCACCAGCAGGAAATGGTCCGCGCCCTGAGCGCAAACAAGCTGCGCCCGGTGATCGACCGCAGCTTTCCGCTGGGCGGTCTGGCCGACGCCTTCCGGCACGAAGAGTCAGGCCGGCATTTCGGGAAAATCTGCATCGAGATTTGACCGGCTACCGGGTCCGGTGCCTTACTCGACCCGGAGCATCCCTTTCATGGTCGGATGCAGGGTGCACACGTAGGGAAACTCGCCGGCCCGCCGCGCCTTGTATTTCCACGACTTGCCCGCGGCAATGGAGTGCGAGTCGAAAACGCCGGGCGCGGTGGCGGTGTGCGGGAAGGGGTCCTTGTTGATCCAGACTACCGTTTCGCCGCGCTTAACCGTCAGGGTTGCCGGTTCGTACTGCGTGCCGTCCATGACGACAGTGTGGCGGACGGCCGGTACGGTGTCGCGCGCTTCACCGGCCGTCGGCAGGATGGCCACTGCCCAGGCGAGCGCGATGGCCGGCAGGAGGCGCCATCGGGTACCGCCCCGGCGCAACGACGACCGCGGCATAAAGTGGCCGCGCTACTTGTTCAACGAAGCCTGAAGCTGCTTCGCATGCTCGAGGTGCGCCGCGATGGCGGGCCGGGTCTTGGTGATCAGGTTCTTCAGCTCGTCGTTCTTGGCATTGGGCAGCAGCGTCTTGTCGATGGAATCGAGCACGGTCTGGTGGAAGGTCACTTCGTTGTCGATGTAGGCCTTGTCGAAGTCCGTTTCCTTCATGCCTTTGAGCTGCTTCTGCATGTCGTCGCCGCCGGCCTTGAGGTTGCGGCTGGTCGGGTTGTCCTCCGGTGTCACCTTGAGCTTCTTGACCAATTCGGAAGCCTGTTTATTGACGCCGGTATGGTCGGTGACCATCTGCTTGGCGAATGCCTTGACGTCCTTGGACGACGCTTTCGACTCGGCGACTTTGCCGGCGTCGATGTCGATCTGGTTGGCGGTGACGACGATGTGCGCAATCTGCGGATCGGTTGGAGTGGTCGCCGTCGTGTTGCCCTGGGCCAGCGAAGCTCCGGCACCGAGCAGCAGGGCACTGGCAAGAATGACAGCCGATGTTTTCACGCTTGTTTTCCTTGTGAGATGGGGGATTGCCGAATCATCCCATTCGCGGCGCGCCCCTCATATCGGAGGACGCCGCGGCGAGCATCGGAATGCGCGCCGACCTGTGTCGGCATTGCGCCCTGCTTCGAAAAAATTTCTCAGGACGGGTGAATTGCTGCGTGGCCAGCCGTCTAAGCTGAATAACAAGCAACAACAACTACCCCGAAGCGAATCCCAAAAGGAAAGGAAAAATCATGCCGACCGGTACCGTCAACCTGCATCGCGTGCTGCGTGCCAAACCCGAAAAGATCTACCGCGCCTTTCTCGATGCCGAAGCCCTCGCCCGCTGGCTGCCGCCCAATGGCTTCACGTGCAAGGTCGATCACCTGGACGCCAAGGTCGGCGGCAGCTTCCGGATGGCGTTCCGCAATTTCACCACCGGCAACGGCCATTCCTTCGGCGGCCGCTATCTCGAACTCGCGCCGAACGAGCGCATCCGCTACACCGACCAGTTCGACGACGCCAAGCTGCCAGGCGAGATGGTGACCACCGTCACCCTGCGCGCCGTGGTCTGCGGTACGGAGTTGAAGGTCGTGCAGGAGGGTATCCCCGAGCAGATTCCGGTGGAGTTCTGCTACCTCGGCTGGCAGGAGTCGCTGGACCACCTGGCACGCCTGGTCGAGCCGGAAATTCCAGATTAGACCTAATTTTCACCAAAGGAGAATTGCCATGAGCGAAGACGCCATCCACAACCCCGTCGGCTGGTTCGAAATCTACGTGAACGACATGCAGCGGGCCAAGACCTTTTACGAAGCCATGCTGGGTACGTCGTTTACCCGGCTGGAAGCGCCAAACCAGCCGCCCGGCATGGAAATGTGGGCTTTTCCCATGCACGAACACGCCATGGGCGTCACCGGGGCGCTGGTCAAGATCCCCGGCCTCGAAGCCGGCGGCCACAACATACTGGTCTATTTCCGCTGCGCCGACTGCGCCGTCGAAGCGGCGAACGCCGCCAAGGCCGGCGGCCAGATCGTCAAGGACAAGATGTCCATTGGCCAGTACGGGTTCATCGTGCTGTTGAGGGACAGCGAAGGCAACATGATCGGCCTGCATTCGATGCAGTAAAGGACAAGATACTGACCAACGCCGGCCGGCAAAGCAGGGGGCGGTAGAATTACCCTCTCGTCACATGGAGGGATCAATGTCATCGCTCGCCCGAATCGCGTCCGCACTGCTGGTGGCGGTCGCGCTGCATGCCTCCGCCCTCGCCGACGGCACCAGAGCGCCATCACACAGCCAGGCGCTCGTCCCCTTCGCCAGCGCGGAGGGTCTGGATAGACTGGCCCGTACCAATGCAAAAACCGACTTCGCGCCCCTCGCTAATCAGTTCGAAGCGCAGGCGACAATAGCCTTCTGCGGCCCGACCACGGCGGCCATGGTCCTCAACGCCCTGGCCCCACAAGGCGAGGAGGCGCCGCGCGATCGCAGTCGCCTGCTTCCCGCGGACAGCCGTTACCTCCCTGGCGGACTGGAATTGACCGTGCGTCGGCATACTCAGGAAAGCGTTATCGCCACCGGCAAAAAGACCAGGGCACAGGTCTTTGGGGAACCCAGCCTGATCGACGGCAAATTGTCCCGTGATGGCGGCTACCAACTGCGCCAGCTCGACGAACTGCTCCGAGCGCACAAGGTCGAGACGCGCCTGGTCATTGTCGATGACCGCAAGGCCGAGACCGATATCCGCCAGGACCTGATCGACAACCTCAACCGCGCGCAGGATTTCGTCATCGTCAATTACCACCGCCCGACCATCGGCCAATCGGGGGGCGGGCATATTTCGCCGCTCGCCGCCTACGACGAGGCAAGCGATTCGGTACTCGTCCTCGATGTGAACCCCAGCCTGCACCTCTGGGGCTGGATGCCGTTGGCGACCCTGATCCAGGGGATGAAAACCCGCGATATGGCCGAGAACAGGGGCTACATCCTGGTTCGCTCCCGTTGAGCGCATCCCGTCGGCGCCAGGTGGCGTAGACTATCGGTTCAGTAATCCGCTGACCGCATCGCAAACTTATAGTAGCCTTGCGCTCCTTTCGCACATCGACCTCGGATTCGCGCATGACAGGTGGTTTGTCGCACGCCACATTCAATCGCTCCGGTCTCGTCCGCATCCTGTCCGAAACCATCCCGGACGCCATCGATCCCAAATACGACCTCGGCGAACGGCTCGGGCAATGGCTGGATTTCGCGGACGCACTGGCACTGTACTCGGCACTGAACAGCGGTGGCGGGGCGACCTCTGTCGCCGGTGCAAACGCCAATCCGGCCGTCCGGCCGCTGCATGACCAATTGGCGCGGGTGCGCCGCAATTTGTCCGACTCCATCCTCAACGACGGCGTTTTCAGCGCCGAAACGGCCCGCATCCGCTTCCCGACCCCATTGCCGCAGGCGACGGCGGAAAGCGCCGCGGATTTCACGCCCTACCATCGCTACTACCTGGCTCACCAGCGCGACATGAGCGCGGCCATCGGCGCCCTGCGGGCCAATGCGCGCAAGGCCCTGGCCGACCACTCGCCACCCCTGCGCCAACTGGCCGAAGTGGACGCCAGTTTCGAAAAAATCCTCGCTGCACGCGAGCGCACCCTGCTGGGCACGATCCCCATGCTGCTCGCCAAGCGCTTCGCGCAGCGCTACCAGGAGCACAGGGACAGCCTGAGCGAAGCCGCCGCCGACGATCCCGCCCTGTGGACGCAACCGGGCCGCTGGCTTGAAGCCTTCTGCCGCGACGCCCAGGCCGTCCTGCTCTCCGAACTCGAACTGCGCCTGAAACCCGTGGCCGGCCTGATCGCCGCCCTCGGCGCCCCGGGCGAATCAACCGAAACAAGCAAGCAATGAACCGCAATATCAGTATTTCCGCTTTCCTCCTCGGCCTGGTGGCCGTGATCTGGGTCGCCGCCGGTTACATCGGCGGCCATGGCATCGCCTTCGCCGTCTCCTGCGCCATCGCCGTGGTGTACCTGGCCGGCGCCGTCGAGATGCGCCGCTACCACGGCAACACCGCCGAGCTGGCCAGCGCCCTGCGCCAGATTCCGGACGACCTCGCCCACCTCGGCGAATGGCTGCAGCAGGTGCCACCCGCCTTGCAGAACACCGTCCGCCTGCGCATCGAAGGCGAGCGCGTCGCCCTGCCCGGCCCCAGCGTCACACCCTACCTGGTCGGCCTGCTCGTCCTGCTCGGCATGCTCGGCACCTTCCTCGGCATGGTGGTGACGCTGAACGGCGCCGTGCTGGCTCTGGAAAGCACGACCGACCTGCAGACCATCCGCTCCGCGCTGGCCGCGCCGGTCAAGGGCCTGGGCGTCGCCTTCGGCACCTCGGTGGCCGGCGTCGCCGCCTCGGCCATGCTCGGCCTGATTTCGGCGCTCTGTCGGCGCGAGCGCCTGGTCGTCGGGCAACTGCTCGACAGCAAGATCGCCAGCGTCCTGCGCGACTTCTCCCTCGTCCACCAGCGCCAGGAAACCTTCAAGGCACTGCAATCACAGGCCCAGACCCTGCCCGACCTGGTCGGCAAGCTCGACGCCCTGATGACCCAGATGGCCGAACAGAACCGCCAGTTGGGCGACCACCTGCTGGCCGGCCAGCAAAGTTTCCACCAGGAAGCCAAGGGCATCTATAGCGAACTGGCGCAATCGGTCGATCAGTCGCTGAAGGCCAGTCTCAAGGACAGCGCACGGCTGGCCGCCGAAACCATCCAGCCGGTGGTGACGGCGACCATGAACGGCATCGCCGGCGAAACCCGCGCCCTGCACGACAAGTTGTTCGGCAGCGTGCACACCGAACTGGACGGAATTTCCCGCCAGTTTGCCCAAAGCGCTTCCGCCGTCGGCGAAAGCTGGAATCAGGCGCTCATCCGCCACGAAGAAGCCACCGACGCCCAACACCGCCACCTGCAGACGGCCTTGCAGGGCTATACCGACAGCTTCGAGCAGCGCTCGGCCGCCCTCCTCGCCTCGGTGGAAACCGCGCATGCCACCCTCCGGGCCGACGCAGCGCAGCACAACGCCACGCAGTTGCAGACCACGCACGACACCCAGCAGCAGTTGGCGAACACCATCACCTCCCAGCTCGACAGCGTCGCTGGCCGGCTGGACCAGGCCGTCGCCCAGGTTGCCGAAACCTGGCAAGGCGCACTGGCTCAGCATGCGGAGACCAGCGTATCCCTGAACCAGGGGCTGCAAACAACGCTGACCGCCTTTGCCGACACCTTCGGCCAGCGCTCACAGGCGCTGCTCGACGCGGTCGACAGCAACCACGCCGCCCTGACCGGCGAACTGACCGCCGCCCACGCCGCCTTCGCCCAAACCACGCAGGACCAGCAGGCCGCGTTGACGCAGCAGGTGGCCACCCAGCTCGACGGCATCGCCACCCGTTTCGACGGTGCTGTCAGTGCCGTCGCCGACACCTGGAGCAGCGCCCTCGCCCGGCATGAGCAGGCCAGCGAACGCCTGACCAGCGCCCTCGACCAGACGCAGACCGCCCTTGCAGCCACCTTCGCCGAACGCACCGCCGGCCTGCTCGCCGAAATGCGCGGCCTGCAAGCGGATTGGCAGAACGAATGGGCTGCCGGCGAACAGGCGCGCCAGGCCACCTTCGCCGACGCCCTGGCAGCGATGGCCGGCAAGCTGGAAGCGCAATGGCAGCAGGCCGGCGATGCCACGCTGGCGCAACAGCAACAGCTCACACAGTCGCTCGGCGACACCGCCCGCGAACTGGTCGCCGCCACGCAGCGCCAGGCCGAAACCACCATCGCCGAAGTCACCCGCCTGATGCAGACGGCGGCCGAAGCGCCCAAGGCCGCCGCCGAAGTCATCGGCCAGCTACGCCACGAACTGACCGCCAGCATGGCCCGCGACAACAGCCTGCTCGAAGAACGCAGCCGCATCATGGAAACCCTCGGTGCCCTGCTCGACGCCATCAACCATGCCTCGACCGAGCAGCGCAGCGCTATCGACGCGCTGGTCGCCTCGTCGGCCGAATTGCTCGAACGCACCGGCGGCCAGTTTGCCGCCAAGGTCGAGAGCGAGGCCGGCAAGCTGGTCGACATCGGCGCCGGCATCGCCGGCGGAGCGCTCGAAGTGGCCAGCCTGAGCGAAGCCTTCGGCCACGCCGTCGGCCTGTTCACCGCCTCCAACGACAAGATGATGGCCGCCCTGCAACGCATCGAAGGCGTCCTCGCCAAGTCGCTGACGCGCAGCGACGAACAGCTCGCCTACTACGTCGCCCAGGCGCGCGAGATCATCGACCTCAGCATCATGTCGCAGAAGCAGATCGTCGATGATCTGCAGCGTGCCGTCGGGCAAGCGGCCGAAGGTTGAGCATGGACGAGAACGACGCCGGCGTCGAACACGCCACGCCCATCTGGGCCGTTTTCGGCGACCTGATGTCCGGCCTGCTCGGCGCCTTCGTGCTGATCCTGGTCGGCGTGCTCGGTGTGCAACTGGAATTGGTCAGCAGCCTGGAGGCCGAAATCCAGAAGCGCCAGCAGGAAGAACAACGCCGCATGGCGCTCGAAAAGGCGCTGGCCGGCCCGCTCGCTTCGGGCCGCGTGACGCTAGCCAACGGCAAGATCGGGATCAGCGGCAACGTGCTCTTCGCGCTCAACTCCGACCGATTGCAGCCGGAAGGCCGGCAACTGCTCAAGGGACTGGCCCAGCCCATCGGCGCCTACCTGGCGGCCAGCGAGCAGATGCTGATGGTCAGCGGCTTTACCGACGACATGCCGGTACGCGGCAGCAACAGCCAATTCGCCGACAACTGGGAACTCTCGGCGCAACGGGCGCTGACCGTCACGCGCACGCTGATCGAGGACGGCATCCCCTCCTCCGCCATCTTCGCCGCCGCCTTCGGCTCGCAACAGCCGGTCGCCGACAATGCCGACGCCGAAGGCCGCGCTCGCAACCGGCGGGTCGAAATGGCGCCGGTTCCCAAGTCGGCGCCAGCCAAGAAGGACGGCAATGGCTGAGTTGCCGGCCGACAGCAGCGCCGAACCGGGCAGCAAGCTGGCTGCCCTGCGCGAAAGCGGCGCCGACCGTTTGGCCCCGGTCCGCTTCGCCTACCTCGATGCGCTGGCCCGCCGCGCGGCGGAGCAACCGGAAGCGATCCGCCGCGTGCTGAGCACCAAGATCGCCCGCGAGGCCGATGCACTAGCCGCCCGGCACCCCCAACCGACGGCTGCGAAAACCGGGAAAACCAAGCCCCCAGCCCCAAGCCCGCTCGCCGAACTGCTTGCCTACATCGGCGAGCACGCCCTCGCTGCACCGCCAGCCAGTCAGCCGGCACCTAGCGCCCGCCCGGCACCGCATCCGGCAGCCCAAACCCGGCACAAACAGGCCAGCGAACTGAAATCCGTCGCCTACTTCCGCGCCACCTGGTCCAAGCTCAGCACCGAGCAGCAACTGGCGCAGACGCTGGCCCAGGCCCCGGAAAACGCCGGCCCGATGAACTCCCAGCACCTCGTGCTGCGCTCCCTGAGCGCCATGCGCGATCACGCCCCGGACTACCTGCAGGGCTTCATGTCCTACATCGATACGCTGATCTGGCTGGAGAATGCGTCGCCGATGAAACCGGCGACCGGTGAAGGCGAGAAAAAGGCGAAAACGACGAAGCGCGGCTGAGGCGGGAGCGGCTGACTACTGTTCGACCATTCCCGTCGGCGGATTGCCGGTACATTGCTGTCCAGCAACCCGCCGTTCAGAGATCACCCCAGCGCCAGCTTGACCGATTCGGCCAGCGGCGTGGTCGGCCGCCTGATCAGGGCGCTCAATTGCCGGCTGTCATCGAACAAGCCGCCCTTTGAGGCACCGACATCGGACTCGGCGAGCAGCGTCGCCAGGAAATCCGGCAAGCCGGCGCCGAGCAAGGCGGCCTTGAATTCGCTTTCCGGCAAATTTTGGTAAGCCACGGCCTTGCCGGATTGGTGGGCAATTTCGGCGGCCAGTTCGGTCAGGGTGTAAGAGTCGTCGCCGGCCAGTTCGTAAATGCGCCCGGCCTGGTTTTCCTGGGTCAGCACGGCGGCCGCCGCTGCGGCGTAATCGGCCCGCGCCGCCGAGGCAATCCTGCCCTGCCCGGCGCTGCCCAGCACCACGCCGTATTGCAGCGCGGTCGGTACCCCGGCCGTGTAGTTCTCGGTATACCAGCCGTTGCGCAGGATGACCGCGGGCAGACCGGAAGCGCGGATCAGGCTTTCCGTTTCCTTGTGCTCGGCCGCCAGCGGCAGGGGCGAGGTATCGGCATGCAGCAGGCTGGTGTAGGCCAGCAGACCGACGCCGGCCGCCTTGGCCGCATCGATCGCGGCACGGTGTTGCGGCACGCGGCGGCCAACCTCGCTGGCCGAAATCAGCAGCAGCTTGTCTGCCCCTTTGAAGGCCGCCGCCAGACTGGCCGGCTGATCGTAATCGGCCTGGCGAACCTGGACGCCACGCGCCGCCAGATCGGCCACTTTCCCGGGATTGCGCACGGCGGCGACGATTTCGCCGGCCGGCACTTTGTTCAGCAGGGCTTCGATAACCAGTCGGCCGAGTTGGCCGGATGCTCCAGTAACGACGATCATGATTGAAATTCCTTTATTTCGGAGAAGGGAAGCTGCAGAATAACGACAACGCTAACTTTTAGTAAGTACGCACCAAAAGGTAAGCTCAAAATGCATAACAGCGATGAAACCACTCCTAGGCTTTCCGACCTCATGCGGCGCGGCGAACTGTTCTCGGAAAAATGTCCGTCCCGCGAGGTCCTGAAACACGTCACCAGCCGCTGGGGCGTGCTGTTGCTCGTCGCCCTGCTCGGCGGCACCCAGCGCTTCAGCGACCTGCGGCGCAAGGTGAACGGGATCAGCGAAAAAATGCTGGCCCAGACCCTGCAATGGCTGGAAGGCGACGGCTTCGTCGAACGCATCTCCTACCCCGTCGTGCCACCCCATGTCGAATACCGGCTGACCCCTCTGGGCCTGGAAATCGGCCTCAAGGTCGAGGCGCTGGCCGACTGGATCGAGGTCAAGCTGCCGGAAATTCTCGCTGCGCAACGGCTCAATGATCGCGGCAACCAGGGCAACGCCGCGGGTAGCGCCGACCGGATTGCCTAGTATCGATTTCCTGGCATTGGCGTCTCGTGCAGCTGTCGCATGAAACCTGTCCGCGCCCATAATGTCAGTCATGACACTGGCGGCGTAGAGGAGAGGCAGCATGCCCTATTCGCATAGGCTCGGCACACGCACCTACCATTTTGCCAATTTGAGGGAAGTGCTGGCCAAGGCGAGCCCGCTCCGCTCGGGCGACATGCTCGCCGGCCTGGCCGCCGCGACCGCCGAGGAAGGCATGGCAGCCCGCTGTTGTCTGGCCGACCTGCCGCTCGGCATCTTCCTGGCCGAAGCGCTGATTCCCTACGAAACGGATGAAGTCACCCGCCTCATCGTCGACACCCACGACCAGACGGCGTTTTCCGAAATCTCGCACCTGACCGTCGGCGATTTCCGTAACTGGCTCCTGTTGCCGGAAACGGACGCCACGGTGCTGGCTCGCGTCGCCCCCGGCATCACGCCGGAGATGGCGGCCGCCGTGTCGAAGCTGATGCGCAACCAGGATCTGATCGCCGTCGCCCGCAAGTGCCGGGTGGTGACGCGCTTTCGCGACACCATCGGCTTGCCCGGGCGGCTTGCGGTGCGCCTGCAGCCCAACCATCCGACCGACGACGCCCGCGGCATCGCGGCTTCCATCTTCGACGGGCTGCTCTACGGCTGCGGCGACGCGGTGATCGGCATCAATCCGGCTTCCGACAACCTGTCCGTCTTCATGCGCCTGTGGCACATGCTCGACGAACTGATCCAGCGCCACACCATTCCGACCCAGTCCTGTGTCCTCACCCACGTCACCAGCCAGATTCGGGGCATCGAGCAGGGAGCGCCGGTCGATCTGATTTTCCAGTCCATAGCCGGCACCGAGCAGGCCAACCGTTCCTTCGGCGTCAGCCTCGCCCTGCTCCGCGAGGCGCAGCAAGCAGCCTTGTCGCTGGGGCGCGGCACGGTCGGCAACAACGTCATGTATTTCGAGACCGGCCAGGGCAGCGCCCTGTCGGCTGATGCGCACCACGGCGTCGACCAGCAGACTTGCGAAGCTCGGGCCTACGGCGTGGCGCGCGCCTACTCGCCGCTCCTGGTCAATAGCGTCGTCGGTTTCATCGGCCCCGAGTACCTGTACGACGGCAAGCAGATCACCCGCGCCGGCCTGGAAGACCACTTCTGCGGCAAGCTCCTCGGCGTGCCGCTGGGCTGCGACATCTGCTATACCAATCACGCCGAGGCGGACCAGGACGACATGGACAACCTGCTGACGCTGCTGGCGGTCGCCGGCGTCAGCTACGTCATGGGCGTGCCGGGCTCCGACGATGTGATGCTCAATTACCAGAGCACGTCCTTCCACGATGCGCTCTATGTTCGCAACGTGCTGGGCCTGCGCCATGCACCGGAATTCGAGGCCTGGCTCGAACGCATGCAGATTGCCGGTACGGATGGACAACTGCTGGACAAGCCGGCGCCCCAGTTGCTGCCGTTCCTCGGCGAACTGGCGCAGGCTGGGCAACGGGGAGGCCAGTAGCATGGGCAAGCTCACGACATCCGACAACTGGCAGGCCCTGCGGGTGTTGACCCCGGCGCGCATTGCGCTCGGGCGTGCCGGCTGCGCCTTGCCGACCGGCGAAGTGCTGCGCTTCGGACTGGCCCATGCCCAGGCGCGCGATGCGGTCCATCTGCCGCTCGATATCGCCCGCCTTGAAGCCGAACTGACCGCCGCTGGCTTCGCCAGCCGGCGCGTCCATAGCGCCGCCCCCGACCGGCGCACTTACCTGTTGCGCCCCGACCTCGGGCGGCAGTTGCGGGCGGACGACCGCGAAACGCTACTGGCGGCGGCATCATCCCCGGCCGATGTGTGCTTCGTCATCGCCGACGGCCTTTCCGCCCAGGCCGTGCAAAGCCATGCCGTGCCGCTCCTGCAGGCTTTCCACGCGCGCAGTGCCGGACGCTGGACAACGCCGCCGGTGGTCATCGCCGAGCAAGGCCGCGTGGCGCTCGGCGACGAAGTGGGAGAATGTCTGCGGGCGCGGCTGGTCGTGGTCCTGATCGGCGAGCGGCCCGGTTTATCCTCGCCCGACAGCCTGGGCGTCTATCTCACTTACGGCCCGCAGCGCGGCAGAACGGACGGCGAGCGCAACTGCATCTCGAATGTGCGCCCCGAAGGACTGCCCTGTGACGCAGCGGCGGCGCGCCTCGTCTGGCTGGTGGAAGCGGCCTTGCAGCGAGGGACGACCGGCGTGGCACTCAAGGACGAGAGCGAAATGGCGGCCATCGCGGATGCTGCGGCGCCGGCCGCCGGTCAGCAGACTGAAGAATAGTCCGCCACTGATCATGCCCCCGATTCACCCTAGGCACATTTCGCTATTTCTGCGGGAAATGTATCCCGCCGTCAGTGCCCGCTCTCGATAAGCCGATTCTCGAAGCATTGCCGAGCAAGAAATCCGGAACCAGATCACGGCTGTCATCTCCAACCACACGATTGGAGGTTTCTTATGCCACTTGTCATTTCGCCTGCTTCAACGCGCCATGAGCGCACGCGCCGCCGCTTGGTCGCCGCTCTGCTGGCCGGCGCGCCGGCCTGGTGCCTGGGGGTTTCGCCCCAGCCGGCAGCCAATCGGCGAGCCACACCGGCCCAGACCGAAGGTCCGTTCTACCCGGTGGTCTTTCCCAAGGACAGCGATAACGACTTGCTGCGCAACGGTGCCTTTAGCTATCCGGAGGGCCAAGCCGTCTGGCTCGAAGGAACTGTCAGCGACCTCGCCGGCCGGCCGGTGGCTGGAGCGCAGGTCGAGATTTGGCAATGCGACCATGCCGGCCATTACCACCACCCCGGTGATGGTGGCCGGGCGGACAATCGATTTCAAGGTTTTGGCCGGTTTACCGTTGCGCCCGACGGCCAGTACCGCTTTCGCACCATGCGGCCCGCTCCCTACAGCGGCCGCACACCGCATATCCATGTCAAAGTCCGGCTCGGCGAGCGGGAGTTGCTGACCACCCAGCTGTATGTCGACGGCGATCCCGGCAATCCACGCGATTTTCTGTGGCGTCGTTTGAGCGCCGACGAGCGGGCCGCCTTGACCGTTCCTTTCGTTCCGGACAACGGCGTCTTGCGGGCCCGCTTTTCCATCGTCGTCGCCTGAGCGAACTCCCTTCGAATCACCTTCCACCGACAGGACTCCCATGCCCGAATCGAACACTTACACCCCGCCCAAAATCTGGACCTGGGACAAGGCCAACGGCGGGCACTTCGCCAACATCAATCGCCCGATCGCCGGGGCAACCCACGAAAAAACGCTGCCGCGCGGCAAGCACCCGCTGCAGTTGTATTCGCTGGCCACGCCCAACGGCGTCAAGGTGTCGGTGATGCTGGAAGAATTGCTGGCCCTCGGCCATAGCGGCGCCGAATACGATGCCTGGCTGATCCGCATCAACGAGGGCGATCAGTTCGGCAGCGGGTTCATCGAAGTGAACCCGAATTCCAAGATCCCTGCCCTGCTGGACTGCAGCGGTCCGCAGCCGGTGCGGGTGTTCGAGTCCGGATCGATCCTGCTCTACCTGGCCGAGAAATTTGGCGCCTTGCTGCCGACCGATCCAGTCCGGCGCGCCGAATGCCTGTCGTGGCTGTTCTGGCAGATGGGCAGCACGCCCTTCCTCGGTGGCGGCTTCGGCCACTTTTACGTCTATGCGCCGAGCAAGATCGAATACGCCATCGACCGCTTCGCCATGGAGGTCAAGCGCCAACTGGACGTCCTCAACCGGCGGCTGGCGGAGAACCCCTACGTCGCCGGCAACGAGTACACCATCGCCGATATCGCCATCTGGCCGTGGTACGGTGCGTTGGCCAGAGGCCAGCTCTATGAGGCCGGTGAATTCCTGCAGGTGAAGGACTATACGCATGTGGTTCGCTGGGCCGATGAAATTGCCGAACGCCCGGCAGTGCACCGGGGCCGGATGGTCAACCGGGTGTCGGGGCCGCTCGACAGCCAGCTGCACGAGCGCCACGACGCGAGCGATTTCGCCAACCGAACGCAAGACAAGCTGCAGCCGCAATCATGATTGCCGGTAGCCGCTCCATGGAAGATTAAGATGCCCGCACACTCGCCCGAAGATCGCGCCATGGGCGCCTTGATGGGTGGCTTCATTGGCGACGCCCTCGCCCTCGGCCCCCACTGGTACTACGACCTGGACCAGATGCGGGCCGATTACGGCCCGTGGATCAGCGACTACACCGCACCCAAGCCGGGGCGCTATCACGCCGGCCGGAAGGCGGGACAGGCTTCGCAAGCGGGTATCCTGCTGCGGCTGACCGTGCAGTCGCTGGTCGATTGCGGCGGGTACGACGAAGCCGACTTTTGCCATCGCCTGGATACCGAACTGTTCCCGCTGCTCGACGGGACACCGATGAACGGGCCGGGCGGCTACACCAGCCAGTCCATCCGGGCGGCGTGGCATAAGCGGGTGAAAGCCGGATTGCCGTGGGGGCAGGTAGCGGGCAACGCGGACACCACCGAAGCCGCCGAGCGCATTCTGGCCATTGCGATCCGTTACGCGCTACGGCCGGCCGAACTGGCGTCGGCCGTTACCCGGAACACACAGCTGACACAGACGGATGGGACGGTGGTGGCGATGACCGTGGCCTACGGCGCGCTGCTCGGCATGCTGGTCGAAGGGCAGACCCTGGATTCCGGCATCTCGCGCAAACTAATGGCGCGGGTCAAATCGGGGGAACTGCCTTTCCACGCCGTCACCAGCGGCGATTTGCAAGCGCCGCAACCCGGACAGGCGGAACCATCCAGAGCCGGGCTTTTTCCGTCGCCGGATGCCCTGCTTGGCCCGTCGGCGATCGCCACTGCGGCGATCGATCCCGATATCCGCATCGAGCCGGCCTGGAAGGTTTCGCTGGTTTATGGCCTGCCCTGCGCGGTCTATCACCAGTTTCCCGCCGCTTACTATCTGGCCGCACGCTTTCATGACGACTTCGAGTCCGCCGTGCTGAATGCGGTGAACGGCGGGGGGCAGAACCAGGCACGTGCCATCCTCACTGGCGCCCTGGCCGGCGCGCAAACCGGTCTTTCGGGAGTTCCCCAACGCTTCCTGGAGGGTCTGGAAAACAGCGGAGAGTTGCTGGATCTGGCCAGGCGACTGGCTGAACAGATGGTCCATTAGCCAGTCACCGGAAACTCGTCTGCCGTCTCAGTTATCGACCGTTGAAGCGGCCTTGGCCCGCGCCTGGTGCACCTTCCGGTAGCTGTCGATCAGGCGTTGGTGCCGGTCCAGCCCTTCCAGTTTCAGGCTGGTCGGCGTCAGGCCGAAGAAGCGCACACTGCCGTCCACCGATCCTATCGCCGCGTCCATGCGGGGATCACCGAACATGCGGCGGAAGTTGGTCTCGTAATCGGCCAGTTCCAGCTCGTCGTCGAGCACCACCTCGAGCACCACGTCCAGGGCCTGGTAGAACAGGCCGCGCTCGACGGTATTCTCGTTGTATTGCAGGTAGGCTTTGACCAGTTCCTGCGCCGCTTCGAATTCCTGCAAGGCGAGATTGATCAGCAGCTTCAACTCCAGAATGGTCAATTGGCCCCAGTCGGTGTTCTCGTCAAACTCGACGCCGATCAGCGTGATGATGTCGGTGTAGTCGTCCAGCTCGCTGTCTTCCAGCCGTTCGAGCAGCGCTTCCAGGGCGTTATCGTCCAGGCTGTGCAGATTCAGGATGTCGGCGCGGAAGTGCAACGCCTTGTTGGTGTTGTCCCAGATCAGGTCCTCCACCGGATAGATTTCCGAATAACCGGGTACCAGGATGCGGCAGGCCGTAGCGCCGAGCTGGTCATAGACCGCCATGTACGCTTCCTTGCCCATGCCGGCGAGGATGCCGAACAAGGCGGCGGCCTCGTCGGCATTGGAGTTTTCGCCGTGGCCGGAAAAGTCCCACTCGACGAAGTCGTAATCGGCCTTGGCGCTGAAAAAGCGCCACGACACCACGCCGCTGGAATCGATGAAGTGTTCGACGAAGTTGTTCGGCTCGGTGACGGCGTTGCTCTCGAAGGTCGGCCGCGGCAGGTCGTTGAGCCCCTCGAAACTGCGCCCCTGCAGCAGCTCGGTCAGGCTGCGCTCGAGCGCCACCTCCGGGCTGGGATGCGCGCCGAAGGAGGCAAACACGCCGCCGGTGCGCGGGTTCATCAGGGTCACGCACATCACCGGGAATTCGCCGCCCAGCGAGGCGTCCTTGACCAGCACCGGGAAGCCCTGCTTTTCCAGTTCCGCTATGCCGGCGACGATGCCGGGGTATTTGGCCAGCACCTCGGCCGGCACGTCGGGCAGCGCGATTTCGCCTTCGAGGATTTCGCGTTTGACCGCGCGCTCGAAAATTTCCGACAGGCACTGCACCTGCGCTTCAGGCAAGGTATTGCCGGCGCTCATGCCGTTGCTGAGGAACAGGTTGTCGATCAGGTTGGTCGGAAAATAAACCGTTTCGCCGTCCGACTGGCGGACATAGGGCAGCGTGCAGATGCCGCGCTCGGTATTGCCGGAGTTGGTGTCGTAGAGGTGCGAAGCGCGCAGCTCGCCGTCCGGGTTGTAGATTTCCAGGCAATAGTCGTCGAGCAGGCCCTTGGGCAGCGCATCCTTCTTGCCCGGCTTGAACCAGCGTTCTTCCGGGTAATGCACGAAGGCCGCGTTGCCGATTTCCTCGCCCCAGAACTGGTCGTTGTAGAAATGGTTGCAGTTCAGGCGCTCGATGTATTCGCCCAGCGCCGAGGCCAGCGCGCTTTCCTTGGTCGATCCCTTGCCGTTGGTGAAGCACATTGGCGAGTGCGCATCGCGAATATGCAGCGACCAGACGTTGGGCACCAGATTGCGCCACGAGGCGATCTCAATCTTGATGCCGAGGCCGGCCAGAAAGCCCGACATATTGGCGATGGTCTGCTCCAGCGGCAGGTCCTTGCCGGCGATATAGGTCTGCGCTTTCGAATCCGGATTCAGGGTCAGCAGGGCCTGCGCGTCGGCATCGAGATTCTCGACTTCCTCGATCACGAACTCGGGCCCGGTCTGCACCACTTTTTTCACTGTGCACCGGTCGATGGAACGCAGGATGCCCTCGCGGTCCTTGGCCGAAATATCCTCCGGCAGCTCGACCTGGATCTTGAAAATCTGCTGGTAGCGGTTTTCCGGATCGACGATGTTGTTTTGCGACAGGCGGATGTTGTCTGTCGGGATGTTGCGCGTGGTGCAGTACAGCTTCACGAAGTAGGCCGCGCACAAGGCCGACGACGCCAGGAAGTAGTCGAACGGCCCCGGCGCCGAGCCGTCGCCCTTGTAGCGGATGGGCTGATCGGCGATGACCGTGAAGTCGTCGAACTTGGCCTCGAGACGCAGCTTGTCGAGAAAATTGACCTTGATTTCCATGCGGGACTTCCAAAATAGCGTTCAAAACAAAACGGCCGCTATTATCGGTTTTTCCCGACGGAAAAACCGTGCTTCCCAGCAGCTCAAGGAAACAAGCGACGCTTCAGCCGCCAAACACCTTCTTGAGCGTGTCGAAAATCGATTTGAGCGGCGATTCTTCGACATCCAGCGCCTTGACCCCCTCGTCGCCCTTGAATTCGTCGTACAGCCAGTCGCCGTCGACAAAGGAGACACCCGGCGGCGGCTTTCTTTCGTTGGGCGGCTTACCGGACAGCGCCTGGCGCATGTAGTCGATCCAGATCGGCAAGGCCAGGGTGGCGCCGAATTCGCGGCCGCCCAGCGATTTGGGCTGGTCGTGCCCCATCCACGACACCGCCACGACGTTGCCGGAATAGCCGGCAAACCAGCCGTCGACCGCATTGCTGGTGGTGCCGGTCTTGCCCGCCAGGTCGTACCGCCCCAGGCGCTGGCTGGCCGCGGCGCCGGTGCCGCTCCTGACCACCTCGCGCAGCATGCTGTCCATGATGAAAGCGTTGCGCGGGTCGATGGCGCGTTGCTCGTCCTCCCGGGCCGGCGGCGGTGGCGCCTCCCACAGCACATTGCCGCGAGCATCGGTGATTTTCTGGACCAGCCGGGGCGTGACCCGGTAGCCGCCATTGGCGAAGACCGCGTAGGCGCCAGCCATCTGCAGCGGGGTGACCGAGCCGCTGCCCAGGGTCATGGTCAGATTGGCCGGATGCTTGGCGGCATCGAAGCCGAAGCGCTGCAGATAGTCGCGCGCATAGTTGGGCGAAATGGCTTGCAGCAGGCGGACGGCAACCACGTTCTTCGAGCGTGCCAGGGCCTGGCGCAGGGTCATCGCGCCGTCGAAGCCGTCATCGTTTTTCGGCTCCCAGGGCTGGCCGTTTTCGCCGCCGGGCAGCGACAGCGGCGCGTCGTTCATCAGGGTGGCCGGCGAAAAGCCCTTCTCCAGCGCCGCCGAATAGACGAAGGGCTTGATGCTCGACCCCGGCTGGCGCCAGGCGTTGGTGACGTGGTTGAACTGGTTGCGGGAAAAATCGAAGCCGCCGACCATGGCCCGGTAGGAACCATCCTCGGCATTCAAGGCGACGAAGGCGGCATCGACTTCCGGCATCTGGCTGATAGACCACCGGCCTTTGCCGTCCTGGCTGGCGCGGATCACCGAACCGACGCGGATTTTGGCATCGACCTTGGCGTTCGGCTGCAGGGCGCGGGCGGCAAAACGCAGCCCTTCGCCCTTGATTTCGATGGTGTCGCCGGAGGCGGGTTCGGCCCGGACCAGTTTGGGTGAGACTTCGGTAACGACGGCGGAAATCAGGTTGTCGCTGCTCGGATGCTTGGCCAGGATACGGTCGATGGCATCTTCCTGCTCGTCGGCATCGGACGGCAGGTCAACGAAACCTTCCGGCCCACGGTAGCCGTGGCGCTGGTCGTAGGCCAGCACATTGCGCCGCACCGAGTCGTAGGCCGCGTTCTGTTCGGCCTTGTCGAGCGTGGTGTAAACGTTCAAACCCTGGGTGTAGGCATCGCCCTTGTATTGCGCATAGAGCTGCTGGCGGACCAGTTCGGCGACATAGTCGGCATGGGCCTCGAATTGCAGGCTGCGGCTGATCTTGAGCGGCTGGTTGGCGGCCTCGGCGTATTGCGCCTGGGTGATCTTGCCCAGTTGCAACATGCGCTTCAGGACGAGTTCCTGACGGGCCTTGGCGCGTACCGGGTTGACCGCCGGATTGCGCTTGGCCGGGTTCTGCGGGATGCCGGCCAGCATGGCCGCTTCGGCCAGGGTCAGCTCCGGGAGACGCTTGTTGAAATAGGTTCGGGCCGCGGCGGCAAAGCCATGCGTGCGCTGGCCGAGGTAGATCTGGTTCATGTACAACTCGAGGATCTGGTCCTTGCTCAAGGCCGATTCGATGCGATAGGCCAGCACCACCTCGGTCAATTTGCGCCTGACGGTCTTTTCCTGCGACAGGAAGAAAGCGCGCGCCACCTGCATGGTGATGGTCGACGCGCCCTGGCGGAAGCCGCCGGTCAGATCGGCGACCAGCGCGCGCAGGACGCCGCGGTAATCAACGCCGCTATGCTCGTAGAAGCGCGAATCCTCGATTGACAGCAAGGCATCCTTCAGGACCGGGGGAATTTCCTTGATCGGCGTGAAGTCCCGGTGTTCGTCGCCAAACTCGCCGAGCAGCGCACCGTCGGCGGTATAAACCCGCAAGGGAATCTTCGGGCGATAGTCGGTCACGACGTCGAATGAGGGCAGGCTGGGCAGGACGGTCAGCAACATGGCGATGATCAGCACCAGCACCGCCAGCGCGCCATCGGCGCCCAGCGCCAGCAGGGTACGCCGCAGGTCCTTGCGGTAACTGGCGGTGGCAAAGGGCAAGGCAAGAAAGTTGACGACTGTCGAAATGAAACTCACGCGCTAAATCCTGGCTGAAGCGCCACGTTGGGCGATTGAGGCGCTGGCTGGCCAGTCACCAAAAATGCGTAGTTTAGTCGCAACGGCGACGAGAAAGCTGCCACCAAGACCACCTTGCAGCGAGGTCGAGGCCGGGCCCATTCGCAGATGCGCACCACCGGGTTGTATGGCAGATGCGGCCAGGGAACCGAAAATCGATAGCGCAATCTAATCCCGCAACAATGAAGGGGGGATTATGGAATCTTTCGCTCGCGTTTGCCGGGTTTCCATGTTGTCGGTTATTTCCGCACCTTTTGCATTTGCTAACGAAGGCACTGCCGCCAGAAGCCACCGGAGATAATTTTCATGAACGCCCTTCTCGCCCCGGCCATTGCCCTGCTGAATCGCCTCAGCTTTCGGGGAAAATTTTCGGTTATCAGTGTCTGCGTCGTATTGGCGCTCATTTTCCTTGGTACGTCGCTCGGCTCGAAACTCTGGGATGAGGTCCGGGCGACGCGCAACGAGCAAGCCGGCCTGGCGCTCCTGCAACCGACATTGCACGCCTTGCAGGAGGTACAACGGCATCGCGGCTTGATGGTCGGCGTTCTGTCCGGCAAAAGCGAATTGAAAAGCCAGGCGGACGCTGCAGCCAATCAAGTCAAACAATGGATGGACAAGGCCGAATTCGTTTTGAATGGCAATCCGGTGTTAAAGCCGACCGCCGCAAAATGGAAGGAAATCCGCACCGAATGGGAGCAACTGGTCGCCAATGGCCACAGCATGGACGCCACAGAGAATCGCAAGGGGCATCGTATCGTCATCGAGCATCTGCTGGATTACATTGATGACGTCGTCAACGAATCCGGCCTGCTGCTGGACAGCGAGGCGGATGGCTACTACATGATCGACGCCACCCTGGTCCGCTTGCCTGATTTGATCGAGCGCATCGGAAAAATGCGCGCCACGGGAAACCAGATGCTGAGCAAAAAGGATGCATCGGATCAGGACAGGGAGGATTTGATGGCCCTCGTGGTGACCAGCGAGGCGCGCTATCAAAACGTCATCCGGGCACTCAAGAGAGCCGGCGCCAACCGGGCCGCAGTGGCGGCCAGCGTCAGCCAGCTGGAGCAGGATACGGGTCCGAAACTCACCTGGCTGATGCAAACCGCGCGGCGGGACATTCTTTCCGGGAAATACCAGACGCCCGCCGAGGAGTGGTTTTCACAGTCGACCGCCACCATCGACGCGATGTATCGCAATGCGTTCGAGCAGTTCCTGCCCGAGCTGGATAACCTGATGGCGTCTCGCGAAGCCCGTTTGATGCGCACTTTCTCCGTCACCGTGATGATCGCCGTCGGCGTGGCCTTGCTGATCATGTATCTGCTGGCCGCGGTTTCTTCCGCAATCGGCGGCGCCGTGACGAATCTGGCGCGCAGCGCCGAGCAAATTGCGCAGGGCGATCTCACTGTCCGTGTATCCCTGGCAACCCAGGATGAACTGGCTAGAGTGGCCAATGCATTCAATCAAATGCGCGAATCGATTGCGTCGCTGTTGAAAAATACCCGCAAGACTGCCGATGAACTGTCGACCGCGGCGGATCATCTCGCCGTTTCCTCCGGCGAGGTGGCGCAAAGCTCGTCGAGCCAGAGCGATGCCGCATCGGCCATGGCTGCGGCAGTCGAACAGATGACCGTGGGCATCAACCATATCTCGGTCAATGCGCAGGAGGCGCAGGGCGAGGCCAGTACCGCCGGCCGGCTTTCGACAGAGGGCGGCGAAGTCATGCGCGAAACCATCGAGGACATCAACCGGATTTCCGACGTAGTGCAGCGCTCAGCCGCGATCATCCGCAGCCTGGGGGATCACTCGGCCCAGATTTCGACGATCGTCGGGACGATCAAGGACATCGCCGACCAGACGAATCTGCTGGCGCTGAATGCCGCCATCGAGGCCGCCCGCGCCGGCGAACAAGGCCGAGGATTTGCCGTCGTGGCCGATGAAGTGCGCAAACTTGCCGAACGCACGACGCACTCGACCCAGGAAATTGCCAGCATGATCGGCGGGATCCAGGACAGTTCCAAACAGGCCGTGATGGCCATGGCCGAAGGCGTGGATCGGGTCAGCGAAGGCGTGCTGCGCGCCGGTCAGGCCGGTGAAGCGATCGAGCAGATTCGTAGCGGCTCGGGGCGTACGGTCGATGCGATCAATGAGATCAGTGACGCCCTTCGCGAGCAAAGTGCGGCCAGCACCGAAATTGCGCAGCGCGTCGAGGGGATCGCCCAGATGGCCGAAGAAAACAGCGCCACGTCGCAGATCACCGCGCAGACGGCGCACCACCTGAAAGACTTGGCCAGCCGGCTGGAAAACGATATCGATCTGTTCAGGCTGGACTAAGTCCGGCCTTCCGCCGCGCCGCCCAGCATCCTGACCTCGTATTGCGGCAGAGCCAGGGCGATGTTCTTCGCCGAGAACAGATCAAGGATCGCCTTGTTGACCTCGCTGATCGCCGCATCGTAATCCGGCACCTTGACCCAGGGGCAAACGCTGATGTTCACGCTGGATTCGGACAATCGACTAACCCCGACGCTGGGCGCCGGGTCCTGCAGAATCCGGGGATTGGCGCTCAGGATTTCGCCGATCAAGGCCAGGGCGGCATCGACATCGGCGCGGTAAGAAATGCCCACGGCAATATTGGGTCGCCTGATCTGCCCGTAATTGTGCAGAATCTCGCCGACGATCTTGCGGTTGGGAATCACCACCCGCGACAGATCGGGGTGGCCCAGCGTGGTGCTGAACAGGCTGATGTCGAGGACTTCCCCCTCCTCCTTGGCGATGGAGATGTAATCGCCGACATGGAAGGGCCGGGTAAAGATGATGCTCAGCCCTGCCACGATATTGCCGAGTATCCCCTGCATGGCCAATGCGACACCGGCCCCCGCCACGCCCAGGCCGGCAATCAGCGGCAACAGCTCGATCCCCAGATTCTGCAAGGCCATGATGGCGAAAACGGCCAGGACGCAAATCTGGGCGATGCGCACGAGCAGCGAGCGCACCGGAATCTCGAGCTTCAGGCGCAGCAGCAGACGCTCGAGAACACGCCCCACCCAGCGCCCGACCATGTATCCGGCACACATGATGAGCACGGCGACGACGAGTTTCGGGCCGAAGCGCACGGCCATATCCAGGGCGGATGCCCTGATCTGATCGAGCGACTGTAGTGAAGTGTCCATGGCAGGGTTCCTTTACTTTAGAGCAGTTCGAGTGACTGGCCGCAACTCACACCGGCCACTGGCAACGCAGGGGCTCAACGACAGACTCGGAGGTATCAGTTTTGAGAAAAACGTAAACATCGATTTTCCAAATCTTCCCGAAGCTGAGAGCAAAACCGGCATTCGGTATTGAAAATCTCCGGCCTTAGCGGATACGTCGAGATGGCATGAAATTTGCTTAAACACCACGGCAGCTTTATACCAACAGACTACCGTCCAATATATGGTCACCTTATTGAAGACAGGCAATAGCCAAGTCGATGAACAACATTCGGTAATGCAGGACTGCTTGTCCGATCTGGCAGCCCATCTTGATGGACCTTGCGACAATGCAGCCTTGCTGGTTTCTCTAGAAGCACTACATGACTATGCCGATTGGCATTTTACCTTTGAAGAAAGATTGTTAGAGCGGGCAAAGTACCCTTGGCAAATCGATCATGTCGCCGAGCACCGGGCCATCATCGATCAAATCAATACCTTGCGCGACAAACTCGCTACTGGAAACGTTGATATGAAGCGACTGATTCCTGTGATCAGCCACTGGATCGTCGACCACGTCAATAATGAAGATATGCGAGCAGTCAAATACATTGAAGATGTGCAGACTGGCACCACCCAAGTGAAGCATAGGCCTAAGGAAGGTTCGCTGCTTCTTTAACGATCCGAATTCCGGATCGCCATGGCCTTACGGAAACGTCCAAGCAGGCCGGCTTGAGCGGCGTCCCAACGGCTGGTTTGGCCGAACATCAGCCCGCCCCGCCCGCCTCCCCGGCAAACCATCCCTCGAGGAACTCGACGCAAACCCGCAGCCGGGCCGAGGTCGATAGCCGGGACGGATAGACCGCCCACACATCAGCCTCCTGCACGTAGTCCGGCAGGATGCGGACGAGGCGGCCGCTGGCGATGTCGGCGGCGGCATCCCACAGCGAGCGCAGGATGATGCCGTGGCCGTCCACCGCCCACTGGCGGACGATTTCGCCGTTGTTGGCGGAAAGCGGGCCGCCGACGCGGATGGTCTCCATGCCCTGCGGTCCGCTCAGGTTCCAGCGGCCGAATTCCTGGTCCCGCTCGCGGATGGCGATGCAGTGGTGGGCCTTCAGCTCATCCAGGCGAACCGGCGTTCCCCGCTCGGCAAGGTAGGCCGGGGCCGCGCACAGAATGCGATGGTTGCGGGCGATGCGCCGGGCCATGACATTGCCTTCGCTCACCGCCCCCAACCGCACGTCGAGCTGAAAGCCCTCTTCCACCAGGTCTACCGGGCGATCGAACAGTTCGACCTGGATTTCCAGCGCCGGGTATTGCCGGGCCAGGGCGGAGAGCGCCGGGGCCAGCCGGTTGCGGCCGAAGCCGAGGCTGCTGCAGATGCGCAGCAAGCCGGCCGGGGCGGCGCGTTCCAATGACAGGGCCTCGCCCATCTGGTCGACGTCGTCGAGGATGCGCTGCGCCCACTGGTGCACGATGTCGCCCTGGGCAGTGAGCGTGACGCGGCGCGTCGTGCGGTGCAGCAAGGTGGCGTGCACCGCCACTTCGAGCAGGGCCATGCGCTTGCTGACCACGGCCTTGGAAATGCCCAGCTCGCGGGCCGAGGCGGCGAAGCTGCCGAGGCGGACTACGGTACAGAACAGGCGAAGGTCTTCCAGTTGCGGTTTTATGTTCACGATTCGTGTCCGTAATGGCTACATTTTCGGTAATTGTTTATTTATTCGTAGCCAGTATTCTTTCCGGCATGCCCTCACCCGTCAATGCTCACCCGGAGATTCCCATGAAGACACATCGCATCGCCGTCATCGCCGGCGACGGCATCGGCCAGGAAGTGATGCCCGAAGGCTTGCGCGTGCTCGAGGCCGCCGCCCGCCGCTACGACCTCGGGCTCGAATTCACCCATTTCGACTGGGCGCACTGCAACTACTACCTGCAGCACGGCCAGATGATGCCGGACGACTGGTACGCGCAACTGAAGGATTTCGATGCCATCTATTTCGGCGCCGTCGGCTGGCCGACCACGGTGCCCGACCACATCTCGCTGTGGGGTTCGCTGCTCAAGTTCCGCCGCGAGTTCGACCAGTACGCCAACGTCCGCCCGGTGCGCCTGATGCCCGGCATCCCCTGCCCGCTGGCCAACAAGCAGGTCGGCGACATCGATTTTTACGTCATCCGCGAGAACACGGAAGGCGAATACTCGTCCATCGGCGGCCGCATCTTCGAAGGCACCGAGCGCGAAACGGTGATCCAGGAATCGATCTTCACCCGCCACGGCACCGACCGCATCCTGAAATTCGCCTTCGACCTGGCGCAGACGCGGCCGAAAAAGCATGTCACCTCGGCCACCAAGTCGAACGGCATCGCCATCAGCATGCCCTACTGGGACGAGCGCCTGGAAGCGATGGCCGGGCATTATCCCGAGGTGCGCTGGGACAAGTACCACATCGACATCCTGACCGCCCGTTTCGTGCTCAGCCCGGAACGCTTCGACGTGGTCGTCGCCTCCAACCTGTTCGGCGACATCCTGTCCGACCTCGGCCCGGCGTGCACCGGCACCATCGGCATCGCACCGTCGGCCAACCTCAATCCGGAACGCACCTTCCCGTCGCTGTTCGAGCCGGTGCACGGCTCGGCGCCCGACATTGCCGGCCAAGGCATCGCCAACCCCATCGCCATGACCTGGTCGGGGGCCATGATGCTCGACTTCCTCGGCAACGGCGATGCCCGCTACAAGGCCGCCCACGATGCCATCATGCAGGCCATCGAACACGTCCTGGTGGCCGGCCCGCGCACGCCGGACATGGGCGGCACGTCGAACACCGCCGACCTCGGCCAGGCGATTGCCGCCGTGCTGGCCAGCGGAGCCTGACCGCCGGCCGATGAACGCCTTCCTGCATCACCTGGCGCTCGGCGCCCCGCTCTTCGCCCTCATTCTCACCGGCTACCTGCTGATGCGCGTCGGCGGCTGGCCGAAAGCCATGGCGCAGCACCTGACCACCTTCGTGTTCAGCGTCGGCCTGCCGGCCATGCTGTTCCGGATGATGAGCGACCTGTCGCAACTGCCGCCGGTGGACGGCCGGCTGCTGATCGCCTTCTTCGGCGCCGGGCTGATCGTTTTCGCGGTCGGCCGGCTGATTGCGTGGAAAGCCTTCGGGCTGGATGGCATCGGGCAGTCGGTGTTCGGCGTCGGCTGCATCTTCTCCAACAACATCATGCTCGGCCTGCCGCTGGCCAAGGCCTCGCTGGGCGACCGCGCCATTCCGTCGGTCGCCCTCGTCCTCGTCTTCAACGCGCTGATCCTGTGGAGCCTGGTGAGCTTGTCAGTTGAATGGCACCGCCACGGCAGCCTGTCGTTCAAGGGCTTCCGCGACACGCTGAGGGGCGTGCTGCGCAACCCGATTATCCTCGCCATCCTGGCCGGCAGCGCCTTCGGGCTGACCGGCGCCAGCCTGCCGGAAATCATCGACAGCCCGCTCAAGATGCTCGGCGGGACCGGCATGCCGCTCGCCCTCGTCGCCCTTGGCATGAGCCTGGCCGACTACGACCTGAAGTCCGAATGGCGGCTCAGCCTAGCCATCGCCCTGCCCAAGCTGCTGCTTCTGCCGCTAGTGGTGCTCGGCCTGGCCAAACTGATCGGCCTGCCGGCGCTGGAAACCCAGGTCGTCGTGCTGCTCGGCTCCATCGGCCTGGGCGCCAACGTCTTCCTGATGGCCAAGCAATTCAAGGCGGTGGAAGGCGGCATCGCCGGCGCATTGATCATTTCCACCATCTGTTCGGCGGTCACGACGCCGCTGTTGCTGGCGATCACGGCTCACGGCTGGCTTTGACGCAGTTTCCTGCATCGCTTCCTGAGCCAGATCAAATCGCCGCCGAATAACCTAGTATTACACTCAACATTAGCCGGCAAATTGGGGCCGCTGACAGCAAGGTGATGGCAATGAGTGAGAAACCGACATTCTTCAAATCTTCGGACATGGCGAAGAAGTTTCCCTTGCACCCCAAGCACCCAGAACGCACCTGCTGGGGCTGCGACAAGTACTGCTCGGTGAATTCCCTGCAATGCGGCAACGGCTCCGGCCGCACCCAGCACCCCGCCGAAATGCTCGGCGACGACTGGTACCAGTGGGGAGATTGGGGTATCGCCCCAGACGCTGAATCGGCCGAGCCGGCCAAGGATGCAGACGCGGCTAGCGGAAGTTGAAATCCGCAGACTACCGCTAGTTACGCCGGCGCTGCCGGTGTCGGCCTACCCGCCCTGGGCAGCCGCCCTTTCCCGCTCGATGCGCTCGGTCACATCGCGGGCCATCGCCACCGAGCCGAGCGTTGTTCCCGCCGCATCGACAACCACGGCGAAGCTCATTTCGACGTATAGCTTGCTGCCCGCCTTGTGCTCGGCCCGGGTCAGGGTTGGACGGCCGTGCAGGCGCGTTGTGCCGCTCGCCATGGCAGCGTCGAAACCGCGCCAGTGCGCCGCGCGCAGGCGTTCGGGGATGATGATGTCCAGGCTCTGGCCGAGCGCTTCATCGGCGGCATAGCCGAACATGGCGGTAGCCGCGGCGTTCCAGCGCTCGATCACGCCGTCGCGGTTGGAATAGATGACCGCATCGGCTACCTGTTCGACAATCAGATCACCGAGTTGGGCGAGTGGCTGGCTATCCATGGTTTCCTCCCATCACATCCTGACCAAGGGCTGCTCGACGCGCATCGCCGGAACGAGCCCTTGCGGATTCGCCAGCAGATCGGCCAGCGTGTAGCCGTCCAGCACTAGGAACAGGGCTTTGACCGCCTCGTCGAGAATGCCGCTCAGAGAGCACGCACCCCGAATCCGGCACGGCGCGTCGCCGGACCGACAGTCGACCAGGGTGAAATCGCTTTCGGTATGGCGGATCACATCGCCGAGCACGATGTCCTGCGCCGCCAGGGCCAGCCGCATCCCTCCGCCCTTACCGCGCACCGTCTCGATAAAGCCGCTGCGCCCTAGTTGATGGACGACCTTCATCAGGTGGCTTTCGGAAATGCCATGACCGGCCGCGATCTCGGCAATCGTGGCCAGGCGGTCCGGGCGTGCCCCGAGGTACATCAGGACACGCAGGCTGTAGTCAGAAAACGTACTCAAGCGCATGAGGGTTTATAAGATACATTTAATATATTGCTTATAACCGAGGAGCTTGTTAGGATCAAGACCCATTCCATTTATAACTTATGGCCGACGCCCGGTGCAACCAGTGCGGATTGCCATGATCGCCCCAATGTCGAAGCCGTCTGCCCCCAGAAAAGTCATTGAAATCAAGCAAGTCACCGACCCGGATTCCAAGGTTTATCCACGTTCGATCAGCGGCCCGTACACCCGCTGGCGCTGGGTTTGCGTCTGGCTGACCCAGATCGTCTTCTACGGCGTGTGCTGGCTGCAGTGGCATGGCCGGCAGGCGGTGTTGTTCGACATCGACAACCGCAAGTTCTATTTCTTCGACCTCGTGCTGTGGCCGCAGGACACCATCTACCTCGTCCTGCTGATGATCCTCGGCGCGCTGGCGCTCTTCCTGTTCACCGCCATCGCCGGGCGATTATGGTGCGGCTACGCGTGCCCACAAACCGTATACACCGAAATCTTCCTGTGGTTCGAGAAGATGATCGAAGGCGAACGGCCGCAGCGGATCAAGCTCGACGCCGCGCCGTGGTCGGCCCGCAAGCTGGCGATCAAGAGCGCCAAGCACGCGACCTGGGGGCTGTTCTCGCTGTGGACCGGCATCACCTTCGTCGGCTATTTCATGCCGATCCGCGAACTGATGCACGACATCGTCACCTTGTCGCTCGGCGCCTGGTCGGCTTTCTGGATGGTGTTCTACGCTTTCGCCACCTACGGCAACGCCGGCTTCCTGCGCGACCAGATGTGTCGGCAGATCTGTCCGTACGCCCGCTTCCAGTTCGTGATGCTCGACCCGGACACGCTGATCATCGCCTACGACACGGTGCGCGGCGAATCGCGCGGCACCCGCTCCAAGGGCGCCGATCCGCGTGCCCTCGGCCTGGGCGATTGCGTGGACTGCGGCATCTGCGTCCAGGTCTGCCCGACCGGCATCGACATCCGCAACGGCCTGCAGAACGAATGCATCGGCTGCGCCGCCTGTATCGACGCCTGTGACCAGGTCATGGACAAGATGAACTACCCGCGCGGCCTGATCCGCTACTCGACCGAAAACGCGGTCAGCATGCGCTACACGCCGATGGAGATCCTGCGCCGCGCCGCCCGGCCGCGCGTCATCATCTATACCGCCATCCTGACCCTGCTCACCGCCGCCACCGCTTGGTCGCTGGCCACCCGCATCCCGCTGAAGGTCAATATCCTGAAGGACCGCAACGTACTGTCGCGGGAGGCCGATGACGGCTCAATCGAGAACATCTATCGCCTGCAGATCATGAACACCGGCGATCAGAAGCGGACCTTCCGCATCAAGATCGGCGGCATCGACGGCATCCGGCTGGAAGGCGACGATCAGGTCACCATCGCCGGTGGCGAAATCGGCACCCAGACGGCGGTGGTCAAGGCCGATGCCGGGGCAACGGCCAGCGGCGCCACCGCTATCACCTTCGACGTCGCCGACGTGGCGGATAGCAGCGTCGCCGTCACCGAACGCTCGAAGTTCTGGATGCCGTAACGGCCAAGCGAAGGACGATGTCCGCAAGGGCATCGTCCGCCCGCAGCCTGCCGCCTCGCTCACTCCTGCAGCTGCTTGACTACCCGTTTCATCGAGGTGCCTTCCGGATGCGGCAGGACTGAAAAGCCCAGGCTGGTCATCAAACGCAGCATTTTCTGGTTGTCGGACAAGACATCGCCGACCATAGTGCGGTAGGACTTTTCCCGGGCGCAATCCATGATCGCGCCCATCAAACGCCGGCCCAGGCCGCACTTCTGCCAGCGATCGTCGATCGCCAGGGCAAACTCCACCGATTCGCCATCCGGCGTCTGCGTGTAGCGGGCGCTGCCGACCTGCCGCTCCTTCCCATCCTGTCGAACGGTGGCGAGGAGGACCATTTCCCGGTCGTAATCGACCTGGGTGAAGCGCACGATCAAGCTGGGCGGCAATTCGCGGGTGGAATCCATAAAGCGGAAATAGCGCGCCTCGTCGGACAGGCCGTTGACGAATTCCTGCTTCAGCGTGGCGTCTTCCGGCCGCACCGGGCGGACGGTGATCACCGTTCCGTCGCGCATCGGCCACTCGCGGCACAGATGGGCGGGATACGGGTGGATGGCCATGTGGGCATAGCGGCCCCGGCCGGCATCGAGGGTGTGGTCGATGGCCATCCGGGCATGGGCGGCCACGGCACCGTTCTCGTCCACGATCAGTGGATTGATTTCCAGCTCCTTGATCCACGGCAGCTCGCAGATCATGTTCGAGACGCCGAGCAGTGTGTTCTCCACGGAGTGCACATCGGCGGCCGGCAAACCGTGGAATTCATGCAAGGTTTTCGCAACGCGGGTGGAGTCGATCAGGTTGCGGGCCAGGAAGCGATTGAGGGGCGGCAGCGCCACCGCCCGGTCGCGAAAGACCTCCCGGTGCTGGCCGCCGGCACCAAAGGAGATGACCGGACCGAACACCGGATCGCGAAAAACGCGGATCATCAATTCCCTGCCCTGCGGCCGGCTGCGATGGGCTTCGATGGCGACGCCGTTGACCGGCGCATCCAGGAATCGCCGGCGCGCGGTATCGACCACGTCCTGAAAGGCCAGGCGCACCGCGTCGATGCTGGCGATATTGAGCCAGCTGCCGCCGTCCTCGGCCGCGAATGGCAGGTTGGGCGCATCGACTTTCATATCCACCGGCAAGCCGATCTGCTCGGTGATGAACATGGCTTCGGTGGCGTTATGGGCGACCATGGCCGGCGGCACGGAAATGCCGAAGGAGTGCAGCAGGGTCCGGGTTTCCATCCCGGACAGCACCTGCCGATGCTCGCCGAGCAGCGCATCCATCAAGGGCTTGGCGTTGTTCGCACCGGCACGCTCCAGGTCGTGGCTGGCGCCGGGGGTCTGGAGCAGCAGCTTCTGGTTCTGGTAGTACTTGGAAATACTGTGAAACAGCTCGATCACCGTGTCCGGCGTCAGGAATACGGGAATGCCGGCGTCTTCGAGAATCCTGCGTGCTTCGGTCACCTGCCCGCCGCCCATGAAACAGCAGCACAGCGTGATGCGCTGATTGCGCACCAGGTCCACGATCCCGGCGGCGACCGCCTTGGGTTGCGCCATGGCGATGGGGGACAGCACGACGAGAATGGCATCGACGCTGGGGTCCTGGGCCAGCGCCTGAATGGCTTGCAGATAGCGCTCCGGCGTGGCGTCGCCGCCCAGATCGATAGGCACGCGACCGGCCCAGTCGTGCGGCACGAACTTCTTCATGGCCGAAACGGTATCCGGCGCCAGTTCAGGCAAGGGGATATCCAGGCTGCGGGCGCAATCGGCCGCCATGGCCGCCGGCCCGGTGCCGTTGCTGATGATGGCGAGCTGGTTGCCGCGCGGGTGAAAGCCAGAAGCAAGCGCCTGGGCGGCATGGAACAGCTGGCTGATGCTCTGCACGCGGACCACGCCGGCACGGCTCACTGCGGCGTCGAACACCGCGTCGTCGAGTTCGGCCCGCTCAGTGGCCGGTTCGATGAACGGATCCGCCCCGTGGTTCCCCGACTTGAACAGGATGACCGGTTTGACGCGTGCGGCGGAACGCAGGGCACTCATGAATTTGCGCGCATTCCTGACCCGCTCGACATGGAGAAGGATGTAGCGGGTCCGCTCGTCGGATACCAGGTAGTCGAGAATTTCCCCGAAATCCACATCCATGGCCGCGCCGAGGGCGACCGCCGATGACACGCCGATCTTGTTCATGGTGGCCCAATCCAGCACTGCGGCGCACATCGCGCCGGATTGGGTGACCAGGGCCAGGTCGCCGGGCAAGGCGGCAATCTCGGTGAAGGTTGCATTCAGGGAAATGCAGGGGCGCAGTATGCCCAGGGATTTGGGCCCGAGTATGCGCACGCCGAAGTTGCGGGCCGCATCCCTGATCCGCCTTTCCAGCGTCGCGCTGCTTCCCGCTGCACTCGCCGGGTTGGAAACCACGATCAGATTCTGCACCCCCGCTTTGCTGCATTGCTCGATGATCAGCGGAATGGTGCGCGGCGCAGTCGTGACGATGGCCAGATCGACGCGGCTGCCGATCTGATCGACCGCCGGCACGCAGGCTTGGCCAAGTATCTGGTCATGCCGGGGATTGACCGCCCACACTTTGCCCTTGAAACCGTTGGCTAGAATATTGCGGAGTATCACATGGCCGATGGAGCCTTCCTTCTCGGAGGCACCGATGATCGCCAGCGATTTCGGTTCGAGCAGGGAATGGAGATAGTGGGTACGCAGCATGGTCGGGGCCGGTAACAGTGGTTCAGTTACGATACCATTTTTTGTAAATTTTTATAATTTTTGTAACGCAATTACATCATCCGGCCCTAGGGCATCCCGCCTCCACCCCAACAGGCTTTTTCGGTACTAATCCCATCGCTGCTGGTAGGAGAAGGTCGGGAGCTTCCAGCTAAAGCGCAGCGCCAGCATGCGGAAACCGAAACCGGCAATGAAACACACCACCGTGTTGAGATCGGTGTCGATGCCGGACGACCGCAAGACGAGAAACAGCGCGCAAACGAAGAGTGACACGCTGGCATACAGCTCCCGGCAAAAAATCACGGGCACCTGATTGCACAGCACATCGCGCAGAACGCCGCCGCATATCCCGGTCAGCATGCCGGCCATGATGATGACAACGACGGGGTAATCCAGTTGCAGAGCCACATTGCAGCCAATGAGCGAAAAGGCAACCAGGCCGAGCGCATCCAGCATCAGGAAGATGCCTTTCAGGTGGTGCATGAATTTGGCGAGCACAGTCGTCGCCAAGCCGGCCAGAATGACCAGGTACACGTATTCCGGATGTTGCGTCCAGCCAATCGGGAAATTGCCGAGAACGACATCCCGGATGGTTCCCCCGCCCAGGGCAGTCACGAAGGCAATTACCGCCACGCCAAAGAAATCCATGTTGCGCCGGCCGGCAGCGAGCGCACCGGACATGGCTTCGGCGGTGATGGCGACCAGATAGACGACAAGCAGCAGGTTGAATTGCTTGCTGGCGAGAGGCTGAAAAACGAGGGCGAGACTATCGAACATCGGGAGGGACTCCGTCAAAAATCGGAAGACTCGAATCGAGTGCTTCCGTGACGCCTCTCCCCCTGTCCATTTACCTGAGAGTTTCGGCTCGACCAGAGCCTGCCCCTTCGGTGAGCTGCCAAGCAACAAGGTGCTCGCAACTACTCTCCAGCCGGCGAATCATTTCTGCAGTTCGGTATGCCTGAGCGATTATGGGAGTTTGCGCCTTCGGCGGAGCGTGGAAATCCACGGCTCTCTCTCCTGCAGATTGTTGGATTATCTTGACCCAGAGGACGGCCTGTCAATGAATTGCAGAACGTCAAGTTGGGGCGAATTGCTACTTTGGCCACGCTAGTTGCCATTGGCCAAAACGACGAAATCGCGCTTCTCCATCAGCCAGGACACCGCAAACCCCGCAACCAAGGCCCAAAAGGAAGCTCCGATGTTGAGCATCCCGATGTCGGCAACAGTCACCAGCAGGCTGACCAAGGCGCCCAGGGTGAACTTTCCGCCGCCGAAGGAAGCGACAAAAGCGCCTTGCAGGACGCGCAGCATGGCCAGCCCGCCGAGCACCATGATGTACTCCCGGGGTGCGGCCAGCATCAGGCCGGTGAAGGTCGGCGCCATCAGGCCGAAGAGCACGGCGAACAGGCCGAAAGCCAGGCCGGCCGTGTATTGGCGCGTCAGTTCGCCGGAGGACGTGAGCAAAGCGTTGGTCGGGCCGGTCAGGCAGGTGGTGACGGCGCCGACCGTGGCACTCAGTAAGCCGCCGATTCCAGACGCGAAGGCAATCGTGTTGACCGGCGGCTCATGCCCGGCCGATTTCAAAACGGCCACGCCCTGCCCATTTTGGACGACCAGCACCGTGATGGCGAGCGGCACGACCAGTTCGACCAAGGCGCCCAGCGACCAGACCGGGGCTTGAACCACCGGTTGCGCCAGGGCAAAACTGCCCAGAACCGCGGTATCGATGCGGCCCAATACGGCAATCGCCAGGGCGCCGGCCAGCAGCGCCCCGATCACCGGCGGCATCCGCTTGCCCCAGGCCGGAATGGCCGACAACAGCAGGAAGGCGATGACCATGGGGAGCGCGATGGCGACGTCGCTGTGCAGCGCCCGCACCAGATCGAGGCCGAAGCGCAGGAATACGCCAGCCACCATGCCCATCACGATAGGCATGGGCAAACCGGACATCAGGCGCTTGACCCAACCGCTGGCCCCCATGACGACGATAAAGACGCCCGTCGCGTAGTAGGCGCCGATCACTTCGGGAAAAGTCAGGTGCTGCAAGGCAGGGCCGACCAGAACGGTGCCCGGAATGGTCCAGGCAAAGCCGAGCGGCATCCGGTATCGCCAACTGAGCGCCAGGGTGATCAGCCCGTTGATGAAGAAAATACCGAAGATCCACGACGCCAGTTCGGCCTGGCTCAAGCCGCCGCGCGTGCCGACCGACAGGATGATGGCCACCGGGCCGGTCGCCGCGAAGATGAAGCCAATGAAGCCGTTGGTGACGTAGCCGGGACTCAAGTCAGCGATGACTCGGCGCAGTCCGGCCCATGCGAACGGGGAACGTTCCAGATTTGACAGCAATTATTTGCCCCTGATGATGCCGGCCGGCCCAGCCTCAGCCCGCCATAAAAAAAGTGGCTCGCCAAGGCGAGCCAAAAAGCCCGAAACCTTTCCGGAAAAACGCAGAGAAAATCCGGAAAGCAACCACGACTGAAAGCGGTTTCGGGAGAGACATCCGATCCTGACAAAGCCTGTAGCAGGCCTATGCCTGACTGCCGCTCCGCCGGAAAACGAGCGGCCGGCCGCCATGGCTGTGCTTGACCAGCCAGGTCGACAAGGCAGAGTCCATGTAATCCGCATGGGCCGGAAACCATTCCATCAAGGCCACGGCCAGATCGCGGACCAACTGGACATTGCCGTTGGCGAGTTCGTCCTGCACGTCGCGCACCGAGGCGAGTACCTTGTTGTGTTCGTCGACATGGCAATCGCGTGCCGGGAAGCCATCCATTTCCATCCAGCGGTTTTCCTGCTCGAAATGGGCCTCGGCGTGGCGGGCAAAGGCGTCCAGCGCGGATTCCAGCTGTTCGGCATCAACCGTCAGCAAGGCATCCACCAGTTCCACGAACTCGCGATGCGTGTCGTCCATCACGGCATGACCGAGGAGATAGCGGTCATCCCAGGCAAAACCTTGTAGTTCATCCATGAATCATCCTTTCCGGAGCATTGCCGGGTAGAAAAATCGGGCATCAGGCGGCCTCGACAGCGCACGTTTCGCGGGTCTGGGTCAGCAGCGAGGCGATCTGCGTCCCGATCTCCCGTTTTTTGCGGATTGCGTCGGTGATCTGGCCGACGATCTCGACGCGTTGATGCGCCCCTTTTTGAATCTCCTCCATGGCCGCCTGGGCGCTAGAGGCCACTTCCAGCCCCGAAGCCACCACGCCGTCGGTTTCCCGCATGGCCATCGCCGCATCGCGGGACGTGCTGGTCAGCTGTCCGGCAATGCCGCCTATCTGTTCGCTCGCCGTCCTGGCCTGCTCAGCCAGTTTGCGCACTTCGTCGGCGACGACGGCAAAACCCCGTCCGGCATCGCCGGCGCGTGCCGCTTCGATGGCCGCGTTCAGGGCCAGCAGATTGGTCTGTTCGGAAATCTGCGTGATGGAGGCGACGAGTCCATTGATCTTTTCCGACTGGCTGGACAGCAGGGCGAGATCGGCCTGCGCCCGCTGCAGGCTGCTACCCAGCCGAGCGATCTCGTGATTGGCCTTTTGCATCAGCTCGTAGCCTTCGACCACCTTGGCGCCACTAGCCCGGGCGTAGCCATTGGCCACCCCCATATCGTTCAAGGCCTGGTCGACTACGACGATCAGTTCATCGCTCAAGCCCAGCGTGGATTGCAGCGCTTGCCGGATCGACAGCAGGCGATCGGCGAACTCCTGGTGCGCCGCCGAGGCATCCGCAACATCGCTGGCGCGCTGTTCGTGCACGCTCTGCAGATCGGCCTCACGCTCCATGCGGGCCAGCAGTTCGCTCTCCAGGACAGCAACCCGATGCGACAGCGGGCGTATTGCCACCAGCCAGCAACTCACCGCCAGGGCTACGCCAGCGACGCTTCCCCCGGCGACACATAAAACGCCAGGCCAGCCGGAGAGCAGCAAACCCGATGCCGTCAGCGCCCCGCTCGCCAGGAAGCCCATCAGCCAAAAGTTGAATTTCATTGATTAACTTTTCTCGTGAAATTATTGAAGGTCGCGCCCCGCCCGCCGCCTCATTTCCGGGCCAGAAAGACACCGCCAACCACCAGCGGCATGCCAACCATGGCCGCTCCGGTCAGGCCTTCGTCGAAAACCAGCCAGGCGATCAGCGCGGTACAGGGCGGCACCATGTAGAACAGGCTGGCCATGTTGGTCGCCGTTCCCGAGCGAATCAGGTAATTGAGCAGGCTGACCGCCCCCAACGAGAGCACCAGCGTCAGCCAGCCCAGCGCAAACAAAAACGAGTGGCTCCACTCCACCCGGAAATCCTCGAAGGTCGCAGCGCCAAGCAAAGCCAGCAAAGCGGCCGGTACGAACTGCAGCACGGCGCCACTGCGATAATCGAAGTGCGGACAGAAACGCTTCTGGTAAAGCGTGCCGGCGGTGATGCCGACCAGCGCCGCGATGGCCGGCGCCAGGCCGCCTACCCCGAAACCGCCATGGATGCGATCCGACAGCACCAGCGCCATGCCGCCCAGGCCGAGCGCGAACCCCAGCCACTGCCGGCGGTCTATGCTTTCACCGAGCAACAAGGCCGCCCCGACCGCGGACAACACCGGCTGCAGCCCGACGATCAGGCTGACGACCCCGACCGGCAAACCCTCGACGATGGCTTCGTAAACGCCCCCCAGGTAGAAGGCATGCACGAGCAGGCCGGAGATGCCGATGCGCAGCCAGAGCCTGGCATCGCTTGGCCAGGGCGCCTGCGTCATCCAGGCCAGCAGCGCCATCAGGACGATCACCATGCTGAACCGGATGACCATGAAGGTCAGCGGTTCGGCATAGGGCAGGCCGAATTTGGCACCGATGAAGCCGGTACTCCACAGGAAGACGAAGAGGCCCGGCGCGAGGGTCGCCAGCAGGTTGCGTGAAAGCATGAAGAGATCCGAAAGTCCGGGTCGCCGCGGAGGCTCAGCCGCCGAGACCGACCGGTGCCGGCGCGATGTTCACGATTCTCGAAAACAGTGCCGCGTATTCCCCGACCGCCCCTTCCCAGGGATTGTCGTTGGCCAGGAAAGCCGAATCGATCTCGAGCCAGTCGTCAGCCGTCAAATGGGCCTTGGCCAACGGGAAGATCTTGTGTTCCTCGGTATTCATGTGATGCCACTCGTGCTCGAGATAGACGGTCAGTGCCATCTTGAAGCCGGCCAAACCGGCAGCGCCGGCCTGGCGATAGGTGTTGAGCGCATTGCGCAGCAGGGCGATGCGCGCTTCGCCCTGCCTGTGCTCGGCTTCCAGCTGCTCGATATAGGGCAATGCTTCCGGGCTGCGCAGCCGCAGCTTGGCGAAGAGGTAGCGGTCTTCCTTCGGGTGGTGCACCCTTTCCGGCACTTCGTCGACGTAGCGGATCATCGACGCGAACAGATCGAAATCGGGCTTCAGGCGCCCGGCCTCGATGTTGGCGACCAGCGTGCGCATGCCGCCGAGCATCGCGGCGAGTGCCCGGTGTTCGTCGTGGATGATGTCGAGAGATTTGTTCATGATTTTTCCTTGCTAAAAACCCCGGGCGATCAAACGCCCAGGTGTTTCTGGATCAACTCGGGATTGGCACGCACTTCGTCGCTGCTGCCGCTGAACACCACCTCGCCCTTGACCAGGATCATCGCCCGGTCGCAGATCGAGGTGACGGCACCGTGGTTCTTGTCCACGATCACGGTGGCGATGCCGGTCTTGCGGATTTGTTTGACGATGCGCCAGATTTCCATGGCGATCAGCGGTGCCAGCCCTTCGGTCGCCTCGTCGAGAATCAGCAGGTCGGGATTGGTCATCAGCGCGCGGCCGATGGTCAGCATCTGCTGCTCGCCGCCCGACAGCTGCCAGCCGCCGTTGTTGATTCGCTCGCCGAGACGTGGAAAGGTCTCCATGACGCGGTCGAAGGTCCAGTTGCGCTGGCCGTCGACACCGCAGCGTGCCGACATCTGCAGGTTCTCGCGCACCGACAGGTTGGGGAAGATGCCCCGCCCTTCCGGCACGTAGGCGATGCCGCGCTGGGCGGTGCGATAGGTCGGCGCCTTGCTGAAATCGTCGCCGCGCACCAGCACGCGGCCGTGCTTGGGACGGACGATACCGAGCATGGACTTGATCAGCGTCGATTTGCCCATGCCGTTGCGGCCCATCAGCGCGATGCCCTCGCCCTGGCGGATGTTGAAGTCGATGCCGTGCAGGATGTGGCTGGCACCGTAGTAGGTATGAAGCTCCTTGGCTTCGAGCAGCATGTTAGACATGGAAGCTATCCTCCGAACCCAGGTAGGCTTGCTGAACGGCGACCGAGGCCTTGATCTGGGCCGGCGGCCCGGATTCCAGCATCTGCCCGTTGACCATCACGGTAATGGTGTCGGCCACCGCGAACACCGCATCCATGTCGTGCTCGACGAGCAGGATGGCGCGGCTCTGCTTGAGGCGCTTGAGGACGTCGACCATCTTCGCCGACTCTTCCGAACCCATGCCGGCCAGCGGCTCGTCGAGCAGCATGACCTGCGCGTCGGTGGCCAGCACCATGGCGATTTCGAGTTGGCGCTGTTCGCCGTGGCTGAGGACACCGGAGATCCAGTCCACCTTCTTGCCCAGACCGGCCTCCTCGATGCAGGCACGCGCCTTCTCCAGCGCCCACTTCTGTTCCTGCGCCTTGCTGAAGATGCGCCACGGTTGCTGGTTGCGCGATTGCGCCGCCAGGCGGACGTTCTCCAGCACCGAGAATTTCGGGAAGATGTTGGTGCGCTGGTAACTGCGGCCAATGCCGACCAGCGAACGCTGTGCCGCGCTCAGCTTGGTGATGTCGCGGCCCTGGAAGCTGATCTTGCCCTCCGAGGGCGCCAGGTCGCCGGACAGCATGTTGATGCAGGTGGACTTGCCGGCGCCATTCGGGCCGAGCAGCACATGCACGTCGCCGCGCTTGAGCGTGACGCAGATATCCTGGTTGGCGACCAGACCGCCGAAGCGACGGGTGATCTTGTCGGCGACCAGCAGCACCTCGCCTGACATTTCCTTGGCGGCGGCCATCAGGGCCGCATTGGTGACTTCAGTCATTGGAACCTCCTCCCTGCAACGAACGCTTGATACGCCCCGGAATGGCGGCCAGGCCACCGGGCAGGAACAGCACGGCGAGAACGATCATGGTGCCCATCGCCAGTTGCCAGTGCTTGGTCCAAGTGGCGAAGACTTCCTGCATGCCGGTGAAGAAGAAGGCTCCGGCGATGGCGCCGACCAGATTGCCCATACCGCCAAGGATGACCATCAGCAGGACGTTGCCGGACTGGTGCCAGGACAGCAGCTCGGGCGTCACAAAGCCGAAGACCACCGAATACAGGAAACCGGCGATGCCACCGAGGCCACCGGCCAGCGCGAAGGCGGCCAGCTTGTAGCGGAAGGTGATATAGCCCATCGACTGCATGCGGTGCTCGTTGCTCTTGATGCCGACCAGCGCCCGACCGAACGGCGACTGCAACACCCGGCCGAGGAACAGGTAGACCAGAACCAGCATGGCCAGGATGAAGTAGTAGAGGTGCGTGCCGTTGTCGAGGTCGAAGGGCATCCAGCTGCCGATGGCGGCCGACGGCTTGACGTTCAGGTAGATGCCGTCCGAACCGCCGCCAAGTGGGGTGTCGTGGAAGACGAAGAACGCCAGCTGCGCGAAAGCCAGGGTGACCATGATGAAGTAGATGCCCTTGGTGCGCAGCACGAACAGGCCGACGACCAGGGCGACCAGAGCCGACAGACCCACCGAGGCCGGCAGCACATACCACAGGCTGGCCGCCTCGTATTTCGGGCTGAGCAGCGCCACGGCATAGGCTGCGACGCCGAAGTAGGCGGCGTGGCCAAAGCTGACCAGGCCGGTGAAGCCGATCAGCAGGTCGAGGCTCATCGCGAAGATGGACAGCACCAGCATCTTGGCGATCAGTTCGATGTAGAAGGATTCGCCGGTCAGCGGAACACAGGCGATGATCGCCAGCGCCACCAGCTTGAGCACGAGAGAAAGTGTGTTGTTCATTTTCTCAGCCTTTCTTGAAGATGCCTTCGGGGCGCCAGAGCAGGACGACGGCCATGACCAGATAGACGATCATCCCGGAGATTTCCGGCAGCAGAACCTTGCCGAAGGTGTCGGCGAAACCGACGATCAGCGCGGCGGCGAGCGCGCCCCACACCGACCCGATGCCGCCGATGACGACAACCACGAAGGAAATGATCAGCACATGGCTGCCCATGTTCGGGAAGACCGACGATATCGGCGACGCCATCATCCCGGCCAGTGCCGCCAGGGCGACACCGAGGGCGAAGACGACGCGATAGATCATGTTGATGTTGATGCCCAGCGCCTCGACCATGGTCCGGTCGTGGTTGCCGGCGCGGATCATCATGCCGAGGCGGGTGCGCTGGATCAGGAAATACAGCGCAATGGCGAGCACGATGCAGACCGCCGAGATGACCAGGCGGTAGACCGGGTAGCTCAGCACGTCGGAGAGCGGAATCGAGGCGCTGAAGATGGCCGGAATATCGACACCATGCACCTCGTCGCCGACCAGCAGGCTACGCACCTCCTCGAAAATCAGGATCAGGCCGTAGGTCAGCAAGACCTGTTCGAGGTGGTCGCGCTTGTAGAGATACGAAAACAGCGCCAATTCGAGCAAGGCGCCGAAGATCAGGGCCAGCGGAATGCCCAGCAGGATGGCCATGAACAGGCTACCCGTGGCACTGGTCAGCACGAAGGCCAGGTAGGCGCCGATCATGTAGAAACTGCCGTGCGCCAGATTGATGATGCCCATGATGCCGAACACCAGCGTCAGACCGCTTGCCACCAGGAAAAGGAGCAAACCGTACTGCAGCGAGTTCAGCGTCTGGATCAGGAAAGAAGCGAAATCCATGAGAGTCCCCTGACCGGCAGGCATGAGCCTGCCGGACTGCTAAATACCAAGGAGGGAAAAAGGCGTCTGTGGCTTAGAGCTTGCAGCCGCGGGCCGGATCAGCGAGGCCCTTGACGGGCGTGCTGACCACCTTGTTCTGACCGCCCTGCACTTCGCGCAGGTAGATGTCCTGAACCGGGTTGTGCGCCTTGGACAAGGTGAAAGCGCCGCGCGGGCTATCAATCTTGGCGGCTTCCATGCCCTTGATCACGACATCCTGCTTGCTAGCATCGCCACCGGCGGCATTGAGGCCGGCCTGGTAGAGCTGGGCGGCGTCGTAGCCCTGGACGGCATAGACGTCCGGCTGCGACTTGTAGGCCTTGACGTAGGCCAGGCGGAAGGCCTGGTCCTTCTTGTTGTCCAGGCTGTCGGCGTAGTGCAGCGTGGTCTGCACGCCCTTGCCGGCGTCGCCCATGGCATCGAGGTTGCCATCGGTCAGGAAGCCCGGGCCGTAGAGCGGAATGGTCTTGTTCAGGCCGGCCGCGGCGTAATCCTTGACGAACTTGGCGGCACCGGCGCCGGCGAAGAAGACGAAGACTGCATCCGGCTTGATCGAGGCGATTTCGGTGAGGAAAGGCTGGAACTCGACGTTCGGGAAGGGTAGCGTCATGTCCTTTTCCACCTTGCCGCCGGCCTTGGCGAAGGCTTCCTTGAAGCCGTCGACCGACTGCAGGCCGAAGGAGTATTTCCAGGTCACGGTGACGACCTTCTTGATGCCCTTCTTGGCCATCACCTCGCCCATGGCGTAGGACGGCTGCCAGGCCGAGAAGGAGGAGCGGAAGACGTTCGGCGCACAGAGGGGGCCGGTGATTTCGTCAGCACCGGCGTTCGGTACGATGAGCAGGGTCTTGTTCTCGCGGGCGACCTTGGCCATGGCCAGGGCGACGCCGGAGTGCACGGTGCCGACCAGCAGGTCTACCTTGTCGCGCTTGACCAGCTTGTTGGCGTTTTCGGTGGCCTTGGCCGGATCGGATTCGTCATCGACGGTGTAGTACTCGATCTCGCGCCCGCCCAGCTTGCCGCCGTTTTCGGCGACGTATTGCTTGAAACCGTTGGTGATGGCGTTGCCGAGCGAGGCGTAGGTGCCGGTGTAAGGCAGCATGAAGCCGACCTTGATCTTGTCAGCGGCCTGCGCGCCGGTCAGGCCGGCGGTGGCAAAGGCTGTGGCGAGTGCGATGTTGCGGATGTGCTTGAACGTGGTTGCCATTTTGTCTCTTCCTCTAGTGGGTATGAAAGCGATGAACGTCGTTTTTGAAATCACGTGTTTTGAAAATCCGGCGAGATTTCCGGTTACTAGAGGAAACCCCGCCAGTCCTGCCTTGCTCAGATGAAACGGGTGCTGACGCTGCCCAGCGACTGGATGCGCAGCGTGACGTGGTCGCCTGGTTCGACGGCGACCGCTTCGGTGACGCCACCGGAGAGGATCATCGTGCCGGCCGGAATCTCCTCGCCGCGAGCGCCGAGGTGGTTGGCCAGCGCCGCGATGGCAGCAGCCGGATGGCCGAGGACGGCAGCACCGGCGCCGATGGCGACCGGCTCGCCGTTCTTCTCCATGACCACGCCCAGAGTGCGCAGGTCGAGACCGGCAACCGGCGTGGCCTGGCCGCCGAGCACGAAGCGCGTCGACGAGCAGTTGTCGGCGATGACGCTCTTCAGGTCGAACTTGAAGTCCTTGTAGCGGGAATCGATGATCTCGATGCCGGGCATCACGAAGTCGGTGGCGGCGAGCACGGCGCCGATGTGGCAGCCCGGCCCCTTGAGCGCCTTCTTGGTGACGAAGACGATTTCCGGCTCGACCTTGGGGTGGATCAGCTCGCTGTGCTTGATTTCGCCGCCGTCGGCGACACTGAAGTAGTCCACCAGCCAGCCGAAGACCGGGGTGCTGACGCCCATCTGCTTCATCTTGCCGTGCGAGGTCAGGCCGGCCTTGAGGCCGACAACCTTGGCCCCGCGCGCCAGCTTGCGGCGCAGGATTTCGTTCTGGATGGCGTAGGCATCGTCCCAATCCATTTCGGGATAGGCTTCGGTGATCTTGACGACTTCGTGCGCCTGCAATTCGGCAGTTTCGAGCAGCTCGGCCAGGCCAGCAATGGTGTTCTGATTGAGGTTCATGGGGAATCCTTGTAATTAGACGAAGCGGACGGAACAGCCGCCGATGCCGCCGATGGTCATGCGCAGGTTGTCGCCCTTGACCACCGGGACCATGGCGCCCATGGCGCCGGACAGCACGATGTCGCCCGCCTTGAGGGCGATGCCGAGCTTGCCGAGGGTGTTGGCCAGCCACACCATGGCATTCACCGGGTGGGCCATGGTCGCGGCGCCGGCGCCGGTGACGACGATCTCGCCGTTCTTCTCCAGCACCATGCCGCACAGGGCGAGATCGACGTCTGCGATGTCGACCAGCTGGTCGCCGAGGACGAAGACGCCGCACGAGGCGTTGTCGGCCACCGTGTCCTGGATCTTGATTTTCCAGTTCTCGATGCGTGAATCGACGATTTCGAAGCAGGCCATGACACCTTCGGTGGCGGCCAGCACATCGGCTGCCGTAACGCCCGGGCCCTGCAGGTCCTTCTTGAGCAGGAAGGCGATTTCGCCCTCGGCCTTGGGCTGGATCAGGTCGGCCATCTCGATGGATTCGCCTTCGTTGTACACCATGCCGTCCAGCAGGTAGCCGAAGTCCGGCTGATGCACGCCGAGCATGTTCATCACCGCCTTGCTGGTGACGCCGATCTTCTTGCCGACGACCCGCTCACCGTTCGCCAGGCGGCGCGAAATCATGTGCTGCTGGACGTGGTAGGCGTCCTCGATGGTCATGTCCGGGTGGCTGGCGGTCAGCGGTGCCACCGGCTGGCGGGCGACCAGCGCTTCGTACAGCGTGTCGCCCAGTTTCTCTATTGTGTGTTGGTCCATTGTTGTTTTCCGGTTGTGGTTGGCTGGCTTACAACTTGATGCAGATGTTCTTCAGCTCGGTGTAGAACTCGAGCGAATGCACGCCGCCTTCGCGGCCGATGCCGGACTGCTTGGCGCCACCGAAGGCCGTGCGCAGGTCGCGCAGGAACCAGCTGTTGACCCAGGCGATGCCGACTTCCATCTGCTGGGCGACGCGGTTGGCGCGCGACACGTCCTTGGTCCAGATCGCGGTAGCCAAGCCGTAGATGTTGTCGTTGGCCTTCTTGAGCACTTCCTCTTCGCTATCGAACGGCGCGATGTGGCAGCACGGCCCGAAGATTTCTTCCTTGATGACGCGGGCGGTCTCCGGCAGGCCGGTCCAGATGGTCGGCTGCACCCAGCAACCGTCCTGCAGCTCGCCCGGCATGTCGGGCACGCCGCCGCCGGTGACGATGGTGGCGCCCTCTTCCTTGGCGATCTGGAAGTAGGACAACACCTTGTTCTGGTGCTCCTTGCTGATCAGCGGCCCCATGCCGGTAGCCAGATCGTTCGGGACGCCGATCTTGAGCTTCTCGGCACCGGCCTTCATGGCGGCGACGAACTTCTCGAAAATCGGACGCTCGACATAGACGCGCTCGGTGCCCAGGCAAACCTGGCCGCAATTGGCGAAGGCGGAACGCAGCGTGCCTTCGATGGCAGCGTCGAAATCGCAGTCGGCAAAGACGATGGCGGCGTTCTTGCCGCCCATTTCCAGCGACACCGGGCGCGAACCGACCGAGGCGGCGCGGTTGATGATTTCGCCGGTGCGCGTTTCGCCGGTGAAGGTGATGGCGTCGACGTCCGGATGGGTGGTCAGGAATTCACCGGCCGAGTTCGGGCCGAAACCATGCACGACGTTATAGACGCCCTTGGGAATGCCGACCTTGTTCATGACTTCGCCGAGCAGTGCGGCGGTGCGCGGCGTTTCCTCGGACGGCTTGACGACCACGGTGTTGCCGCAGGCCAGTGCCGGGCCGACCTTCCAGGTCATGAGCAACAGCGGCAGGTTCCACGGGCAGATGACGCCGACCACGCCGACCGGCGAACGGTAGGTGTAGTTGATGGCGGTGCTGCCGTCCGGGGTGGCCATGTCGAAAAACTCGCCCGGCACGTTCTTGATCACATCGGCGAAGACCTTGAAGTTAGCAGCGCCGCGCGGGATGTCGATGTGCGAGGCCAGGCTCTTCGGCTTGCCGGTGTCGGCACATTCGGCTTCGAGGAATTCGTCGAAGCGGTTGTTGATTTCGGCGACCAGGGCTTCGAGCAGTTCGACGCGCTTGGCCAGGGTCATCTTGCCCCACGGACCTTTCAATGCAGCCTGGGCGGCGGCGACGGCAGCGTCGACTTCGGCCTTGCCGGCTTCGGCTACTTGGCCGATCACGGCATTGGAAATCGGCGTGCGGTTCTCGAACCACTTGTTGGTCGAGACGAATTCGCCGTTGATGAAATTGAGTATCTTGTCTTGAAGCATTTTGTTGTCCTTTGTTGGGGCTGTTGTCCGGTAGGTCTGCGCAGTGCGCGGCGGATCAGGTCACGACGCTCAGGAAACGCTCGTTGAGCACGCGGTCGTGATAGAAGATGCCGGTGCCGACTTCCTCGAAGGACCAGGTCTTGACCGGGTAATCCGGGTAGGTTTCGTAGCCCTGAGCAAAGGTCTCGAAGCGGTTGCCCGAGGGGTCGAAGGCGTAGATCGTCTGGCCGCGGGTGATGCCGTGGCGGGTCGGGCCGATGTCGATGGACACGCGGTTCATCGACATCAGGTCGGCGGCGCGCAGCACCTTTTCCCAGGTCGGCAGCAGGAAGGAAATGTGGTGCAGCTTGTTCGGCTCCGGATGGCGGACAAACGCCAGGTCATGCGCCTTGTGGCCGCAGGAGATGAAGATGGCCAGCTGGTCCTTGCCGTCCGGCAGCATGACCTGCTCGACGAGATAGAAGCCGAGCACCTCGGTGAACAAGGCGAGGTTCTTCTCGATATCCGGACCGTAGAGCAGGCAATGGTCGAAACGGGTCGGCGCGATGCCGTGTTCGGACTCGGGCGTCCAGGGGTCCGGATTCAGGTTGTCCTGGCTGTTGCCGACGCAGGTTTTCTCGGCGTACAGCTCCATGACGTGGCCGCTGGGGATGACGAAGCGCACGCGCTCGCCGGTTTCCAGCATGTCGCCGGCCGGGATGCGGTCGGTCTTGACGCCATAGGCCTGCAGGTCGGCATCGAGCTTGTCCAGGGTGGCCTTGTCGCGCACCTTGAAGCCCATGAAATCCATGCCGGCCGAGTCGGCCTGGCGCAGGATCACGCTGTTGTGGTCATGTTCGTCCCAGGCCTTGAAATAGACGCGCCCGGCGGCATCGCGGCCGGTTTCGACCAGCCCCAGGACATTCTTGTAGAAATGAATGCTCTCTTCGATGTCCAGCACGCGTACTTGAACGTGGCCGGGACGCATTACGCCAGTTGTTGCCATTGGTTTGCTCCTCGTTTCTCTCTGTTGTCTCGGTAAATCCATGCCCGTGGGCATCTCGTTGCTGCTACGCCTGCCGCCGGTTTCCCGTCGCACAGACGCCTTGCTTCATCTTTCCCAGCACCAGCAGTCGCATGTCGCTGCTCGGCCACACGCGGCAGGCCAGCACGACGCCTTCCGCTTCCTCTTCCACCGACAGGCAGGCCCGGCTCATCACCCGCTTGCGATAACTGCCAGCAACCACCCTGACCTTGCACACGCCGCAACCCCCGCCCCGGCAGCCAACCGGAATGCCGCGCTTGCCGAGGCGCTCCATGCCGGCCAGCAGGGATTCGTCCGGCTTGCAGCGATAGCGCTCGCCGGTGTCTTCCAGGGTGATCTCGAAGGTGCTGGTCATGGCGCCGGCTATCCGCTTCAGGCGACCTGCTGGCCGGCTTCGGCTGTCAGGAAGTCTTTGTGCCGCGCTGCCTCCAGCGTCTTGGCAAGCGCGAGGCTCTTTTCCTTCACATGCCCGTAGCCGCGAATCTCGTCCGGTACGCTGGCCAAGGCGACGGCGGCAGCCTGATTGGCCGGCGTCAGCTTGGCGACGATCTCGTCCAGGGTCTTGATGTAGTCCTCTACCAGGCGACGCTCCATCCGACGCTCCTCGGTCTTGCCGAACAGGTCTAGTGCCCCGCCGCGCAAGCCCTTGAAGCCGGCCAGCTTCTGGAAAGCCTTGAACATCCAGCCGCCGTATTGCTTCTTGGTCAGGTGCCCGGTCTGCGCATCGCGCTCGGCCAGCAACGGCGGCGCCAGGTTGTACTTGACGCTGTAGCCGTGCGGGAACTGCGCGTCGAGTTCGGCCAGGAAGGCCGGATCGGTATGCAGGCGGGCCACTTCGTACTCGTCCTTGTAGGCCATCAGTTTGTACAGGTAGCGGGCAGCCGCGGCGGCCAACTTGCCGTCGGTACCGATGCGCTGTTCGGCGGCAACGACGCGGCGGATCACGGTGGCGTAGCGCTTGGCGTAGTCTTCGTCCTGGTAGGCGATCAGTTCCGGCACGCGAATCTCGGCCAGACGCTTGACCTCGCCCTGGGCGCCGATGGCGTCGACGATGGCGCGGGTGGCGACGGAGAGTTGCGGCGCCTTGTGGAACTTGATCACCGAACCGCCCGCCTTGTGCTGGGCGATCTCGGCTTCGACGAAGGCGCGGTCGACCACCGCCATGCGTCCCCAGCGGAAGGCAGCCAGGCTCATTGCCACCGCCACGCCGGAATTCTGGATAGCCTGCTCGATCGATTCGGCCTTGAGCGGAATGGTGCCGGCCTGGAAGGCAACGCCGACCATGAAGTTGTTGGTCGCCATGGCATCGCCGAACAGGCCCTCGGCCATCGCCTGGCCGTCGAGGAAGACGTTGTCGCTTTCGCGGCTGACCCGGTTGATGCCGGCGACCAGGCCATTGATGGCCGGGAAATGGTTGCGGCGGTTGGTCACCATCTGGCCGGTCGGCGTCTGGGTCGTCGACACGACGGCGATGGTGCGTTCCTTGCCGCACTTGTCGAGGTTCTTCGGGTCCGTCGCATTCAGGATATCGAAGCCGAGGTAGAGGTCGGCGCGACCGTCGGAAATCTTGTTGGACCCCTTGAACGGCGCGTGGGTGATCTTGATGTCGGAGATCACCGCCCCGCCCTTCTGGGCCAGGCCGGTCTGATCGAGGCCGATGACATGCTTGCCTTCGAGGCGGGCGGCGTTGGCCAGGGTGGCGACGACGGTCACCGAACCAGTACCGCCAATGCCCATGACGTGGATGCCGACGCCAATGGAATCGTCGATCTTGTTGACCGGCGCCGGCAGTTCGCGGTCGAGCGCCGGAATGCGGCCCTTCCTCGGCTTCTTGCCTTCGCTGGCCGGGGCCGGATTCGGCGTGACGGTCAGGAAGGACGGGCAGAAGCCCTTCACGCAGCTATAGTCCTTGTTGCAGGAGGACTGATGGATGCGGGTCTTGCGGCCGAATTCGGTTTCCACCGGCTCGACGCTCATGCAGTTCGATTTCTCGCCGCAATCGCCGCAGCCTTCGCAGACGCGCTCGTTGATGACGACGACTTCGGCCGGTTCTTCGGCCTGGCCGCGGCTGCGGGAACGGCGCAGTTCGGCGGCGCATTCCTGATCGTGCAGCAACACGGTAGTGCCCGGCGTGGCCGCCAGCACCTTCTGCGCCTCGTCGAGGCGGTCGCGATGCCAGACCTCGGTATCGCCCGGCAGGGTGATGGCGGCGAAGCGCGACGGGTCGTCGGTGGTGACGATGATCTTTTTCACGCCGTTGGCCAGCAGGTCGTTGACCATGTTCTGTACCGGCACTTCGCCCTGGATGGCCTGGCCGCCGGTCATCGAGGTGTGGGCGTTGCGCAGCAGCTTGAAGGTGATGTTGACGCCGGTCGAGGCGGCATAGCGGATGGCCAGGCTGCCCGAGTGGGCGTAGGTGCCGTCGCCCATGTTCTGGAAGATATGCTGCGCCTCGGTGAAGGGCGCCATGCCGATCCACTGGGTGCCTTCGGCCCCCATGTGGGTGCCCATCACAACGTTGCGGCCCATCCACATGGCCATGGTGTGACAGCCGATACCGGCGGAAACGAGGCTGCCTTCCGGCGCCACGGTGGAGCTGTTGTGCGGGCAGCCGGAGCAATACCAGGCGGTACGCGTGGCGGTCGGCAGCTTGTTGCGGGAGTGGATTTCGTCGAGACGCTTGAGCCAGTTTTCGGCCGATTCGACACGCACCTTCCGCGACAGGCGTTTCAGCAGGGCACGGACGAGGGTGTCGGACTCGAATTCGCCGTAGTGCGGCAGCAGCTCCTTGTCTTCCTCGTCGAACTTACCGACGATGCGCGGCGCATTGACCTGCCCGTAGAGCACCTGCTTGGCGAACATTTCGAGGAAGGGACGCTTTTCCTCGATGACGAAGATTTCCTCCAGGCCTTGCGCAAACTCGCGCACGACAGTCGGCTCCATCGGCCACAGCATGCCTATCTTCAGGATGCGGATGCCATATCGGCGCAGTTCGGCCTCGCCCAGCCCCATTTCCAGGAAGGCCTGGTTGAGGTCGTTGTAGGTCTTTCCGGCGGTGATGATGCCCAGCCAGGCGTCCGGATTCGGGAAGACGACGTTGTTGAGGTTGTTGGCGCGGGCGTAGCGACGGGCCACTTCGAGGCGGCGGGTGTAGAGGGATTGCTCCATCTCCAGCGCCTCGGCGCGCACGTTCATGCCGAGATTCATGTTCGGCACGAAGGGCTTGCCGTCGAACGTCAGGTCCGGCGTCACGAAACGGAGGCGCTCGGGGTTGATGTCGGCGGTGCCGCTGCCGTCGGCGACGTTGGTGACGATCTTCATGCCGACCCACAGACCGGACAGGCGCGACATGTTGTAGCCATGCAGGCCAAGGTCGAGGATTTCCTGGACGTTGGCCGGATACAGCGACGGCATGCCGACGTGGAACAGCATGGGCTCGGACTGCGAGCACAGCGACGAACTCTTGCAGCTCGGATCGTCGCCGGCAATGGCCAGCACGCCGCCGTTCTTGCCGATACCGGTGTAGTTGGCGTGCTTCAGCGCATCGCCGGAGCGATCCACGCCGGGGGCCTTGCCGTACCACATGCCGGTGACGCCATCGAATTTCTGCTGGCCGACGGTGTGCAGCATCTGCGTTCCCCACACGGCGGTGGCGGCGAGGTCTTCGTTGATGCCGTCGACAAAGTGGATGTTGTGGGCGAGCAGGGTCTTCTGTTGCTTGATCAGTGCCGCATCCAGCATGCCGACCGGCGATCCGCGATAGCCGGAGACGAACATGCCGGTCTTCAGGCCGCGGCGGGCATCGGTACGAACCTGATCAAGACTCAGGCGAACGAGCGCATCGATACCGCCCAAATGGATGTCACCCGATTCCTGGGTGAACACATTGACGATCTCTTGCTTCGACGATTCATTTGCAGCAGCCATACCCGCTTGTCTCCGTTGGTTTGTGTTGGCAGTTCCGTATGTGGCGGGCGCCTTCCGGAACTGCTCTGGAGCGTAGATTAGGGGGGTGGCTGCTTCAGCAATATCCAGTTTCTGCAGGACTTGTATCCATTTCATGCAATCGATTAAACGATGCAGAATTCGGATATCGATACTGCAGAAACTGGATATTTCGGGTTCGAACGCGTCCCTAACATGGAGTCTCCGAGCACATAACACTGGAGACTGCAATGATCACCAAGGATTACCTGGACACCCTGATCCAGAAGGACAAGGCCAAAGGCCTCTTCCGCTGCAAGCGCGAAATGTTTACCAACCAGGAGCTGTTCGACCTGGAAATGAAGCACATCTTCGAAGGCAACTGGATCTACCTGGCGCATGAAAGCCAGGTCGGCAAGGTCAATGATTACTACACGACCAAGATCGGTCGTCAGTCCGTCTTCATCACCCGCAACAAGGACAAAGAGCTCAACTGCTTCATCAACAGCTGCGCCCACCGCGGCGCCACGCTGGCCCGCTTCAAGCACGGCAACAAGGCCACCTATACCTGCCCGTTCCACGGCTGGACCTTCAACAACTCCGGCAAGCTGCTCAAGATCAAGGACCCGGAAGGCACGGGCTATCCGAGCACCTTCAATTGCGACGGTTCGCACGACCTGAAGAAGGTCGCCCGCTTCGAGTCCTACAAGGGTTTCCTGTTCGGCAGCCTGAACGCGGACGTGCAGCCGCTCGAGGAATACCTCGGCGAATCGAAGAAGATCATCGACATGATCGTCGACCAGTCGGCAGACGGCCTCGAAGTGCTGCGCGGCTCGTCCACCTATGTCTATGAAGGCAACTGGAAGCTGCAGGCCGAGAACGGCGCCGACGGCTACCACGTCACCGCCACCCACTGGAACTACGCCGCCACCCAGGCGCAGCGCAAGCAGCGCGACTCGGGCGACGACATCAACGCCATGAGCGCTGGCGGCTGGGCAAAGAAGGGCGGCGGCTCCTACTCCTTCGAGAATGGCCACCTGCTGTTGTGGACGCGCTGGGACAACCCGGAAGACCGTCCGCTGATGGAACAGCGCGACCGTCTGGTCAGCGAATTCGGCAAAGCCAAGGCCGACTGGATGATCGAGAACTCGCGCAACCTCTGCCTGTACCCGAACGTCTTCCTGATGGACCAGTTCAGCTCGCAGATCCGCGTTTTCCGCCCGCTGGCCCCGAACAAGACCGAAGTCACCATCTACTGCATCGCCCCCAAGGGCGAGTCGCCGGAAGCCCGCGCCCGCCGCATCCGCCAGTACGAGGACTTCTTCAACGCCTCCGGCATGGCCACCCCGGACGACCTCGAGGAATTCCGCGCCTGCCAGGAAGGCTTCGAATCCGGCTATTCCGAATGGAACGACATGTCGCGCGGTGCCGAGCACTGGGTCGAAGGACCGGATGCCGAAGCCGACAAGATCGACCTCAAGCCCATCCTGTCCGGCATCAAGACCGAAGACGAAGGCCTCTACGTCGCCCAGCACACCTACTGGCTGGAGCAGATGCACAAAGCCCTACAGGCCGAACAAGCCCAATAACCGGAGACCACTGCAATGAGCCTTTCCTACGAAAACGTTTGTGCCTTCCTGTTCCAGGAAGCCCGCTTCCTCGACGAGCGCGACTGGGACAGCTGGCTGGCCCTGTACGACGAGAACTGCACCTTCTGGATGCCGGCCTGGGATGACGACGGCGAACTGACCGAAGATCCGCAAAGCGAAATCTCGCTGATCTGGTACGGCCGCCGCGCCGGCCTCGAAGACCGCGTCTACCGCATCCGCACCGAGCGCTCCAGCGCGACCATTCCGGACACCCGCACCTCGCACAACATCACCAATGTCGAGATCGTCGAACAGGCCGGCAGCACGCTGAAGCTGCGCTTCAACTGGCACACCATGAGCATCCGTTACAACCACACGGATCACTTCTGCGGCACCAGCTTCTACACCCTCGACACCTCCGGCCCGAGCCCGATCATCAAGGACAAGAAGGTTGTGTTGAAGACGGATTACATCCGTCACGTCATCGACGTTTATCACATCTAACAACAGGGACTGCCCGGGCGTGCCGCCACAGACGGCACGCCCGGAAAGCGGCATCGACCGCCCCATACGGAGACAACCATGACTTACAGAATCGCCCTGAATTTCGAAGACGGCGTCACCCGTTTCATCGACTGCAAGCCGACCGAAACCGTGGCCGATGCCGCCTATCGTCAAAGCATCAATGTTCCCATCGACTGCCGCGACGGCGCCTGCGGTGCCTGCAAGTGCTCCTGCGAATCCGGCTCCTTCCGCCTCGGCGACTATATCGACGATGCGCTGAGCCAGTCGGAAGCCGATGCCGGCATGGTCCTCACCTGCCAGATGTATCCGCAGGGCGACTGCGTGGTGCGCGTTCCGGCGTCGTCCGATGTCTGCAAGACCAAGCAGGCCAGCTTCAGCGCCACCATCGCCGACCTGCGCCAGCTTTCCGACAGCACGATCAGCCTGACCCTGGCCGGCGAAGCCCTGAACAAGCTGGCCTTCCTGCCCGGCCAGTACGCCAATCTCGCCGTGCCCGGCACCCCGCAGCACCGCGCCTATTCGTACAGCTCGATGCCCGCCGATGGCAAGGTGTCCTTCCTGATCCGCAACGTCCCGGGCGGTTTGATGAGCGGCTACCTGCGCGAACAGGCCAAGGCCGGCGACAGCATCACCATGGCCGGCCCGCTGGGCAGTTTCTACCTGCGCGAAATCAAGCGCCCGGTCCTCATGCTGGCCGGCGGCACAGGCCTCGCCCCCTTCCTCGCCATGCTCGACAAGGTCGTCGCCGACGGCGGCAGCAGCCAGCCGATCCACCTGATCTACGGCGTCAATACCGACACCGATCTGGTCGAACTCGACAAACTGGCCGCCTTCGCCGCCGCGCTGCCCAACTTCACCTACGCCCTGGTCGTCGTCGCCGCCGACAGCGCCCAGCCGAAAAAGGGCTACGTCACCCAGCACATCGAGCCAGCCCAGCTGAATGACGGCGATGTCGACATCTACCTGTGCGGTCCGCCGCCGATGGTCGAAGCCGTCGCCCAGAACCTGCGCGAGCGCGCCATCCAGCCGGCCAGCTTCCATTACGAAAAATTCGCGGCCAGCGTCTGAACCGTCTTCGGAGAAACTTCATGAACAATCGCTTCACGAACAAAGTCGCCGTCATCACCGGCGCCGCACAAGGTATTGGCAAACGCGTGGCCGAACGGATGGCCGAGGAAGACGGCCTCCTGGTTCTCGTCGACCGCGCCGAGATCGTGCACGGCGTGGCCGAGGCACTGAGCGCCAAGACCCAAGTCATCAGCCTGACCGCCGACCTCGAGAAGTTTGCCGAGTGCGAGCGCGTCATGGCCGCCACGGTCCAACGCTTCGGCCGCATCGACATCCTGGTCAACAACGTCGGCGGGACGATCTGGACCAAGCCCTACGAGCATTACGCGGAAAACGAGATCGAGGCCGAAGTCCGCCGCTCGCTGTTCCCGACCCTGTGGTGCTGCCGCGCCGCCCTGCCCTACATGCTCGAAAAGGGTAAAGGTTCGATCGTCAATGTCTCGTCGATTGCCACCCGCGGCGTCAATCGTGTGCCCTACGGCGCGGCCAAGGGCGGGGTCAATGCACTGACCGCCTGCCTGGCTTTCGAAAACGGCGCGCGCGGCATCCGTGTCAATGCCACTGCACCCGGCGCCACGGAAGCCCCGCCGCGCATCATCCCGCGCAATACGGCCCAGCAAAGCGAGCAGGAACAAGGCTGGTACAAGCAGATCTACACCCAGTCGCTCGACAGCAGCCAGATGAAACGCTACGGCACCCTGGACGAACAGGCCGATCCGATTCTCTTCCTGGCCTCCGACGAGTCCGGTTACATGACCGGCACGGTCATTCCGGTCGGCGGCGGAGACCAAGGCTGATTTTTGCCCTACCCCTGACCCTCCTCTTGCCGCCGCGTGTAAAAACCGGCGGCTTTTTTTATTGGGCTCTGAAAAAGACCTTACTCGGGCTATAGTAAAATCGTTCCGCTTATCGTAAAATCGATATTATGAAATTTCTCGATATTTTATAAACCGGCGCAAAAGACCGGAACAGGCAGCAGAGCATTACCCCCGGAGGCGAAAGATAAGATGAACAACGCAGCAGCAATGCAAGGTTTGGCATCGGCAGAATGGCGGAGACACTGAGATGCTGACCGGTTTTCTCAATGGCCAGAGCCAGGTTTATTCGGGCGCCGATCCTTTCGAAGTATCGGATTACGTCAACCAGCACGTCGGCAACCACGGCCTGCAACTCTCGGGACATGGCCAGACGCACGCCTCGCTGAGCCATCGCAAAGCCGGCAGTCTCGATCTCTGCCGCCTGAGTTACGGCGCGCAAGCCCGGGTCGTCTCGCCCGGCCTGCCCGACATCTACCATCTCCAGTTCATCCTGCGCGGACATTGCCGCTACGAGCAATACCGCGAGTCGCTCAGCCTGTCGGCCGGACACATCCTGCTGATGAATCCGGAAGAGCCGATCGATCTGACCTACTCTGCCGATTGCGAAAAATTCATCGTCAAGATTCCGGCGCCGCTGTTTGATGAAGCCTGCATCGAGCATCGCTGGTTCAAGCCGAACGAGTGCATCAAGTTCAATCAGGTGCCCTACAAGTTCGAGGAACTGGAAAGCCTGCTCTACCTGCTCAACCTCCTGTGCCAGGAAGCAGAATCCACGACTGCCACACCCCAGATGCTGCAGCACTACAACCGGGTGGTCACCAGCAAGCTGATGACCATGCTCGAACATAACGTCAGCCTGGAAACGCCCACGTTGCAATCGGTTTCGTTCGAGCGGCTGGTCCAGTACATCGAAGACAACATCAAGAGCGACATTACGGCCGAGCACCTGGCCAAGCACTCCCATCTCAGCCTGCGCTCGCTCTATCTGCTGTTCGAGAAGAATGCCAAGACGACGCCGAAGAATTTCATCCGCCAGAAGAAGCTTGAGCACATCTACAGCACCTTGATGAACCCGGCGAGCCAGATCGCCAACGTCACGGCAGTCGCTCTGGATTACGGATTCACGCACTTGGGGCGCTTTTCCGAGCTTTACAAAGCACGCTTCGGTTGCCTGCCTTCAGTGACACTGCGCTCCAGATCCGACTTGCGTAGCTGACTACCCTGCCCGGCTTTCTAGCGTTTCAACCGCCAGGCCAGCCAAAGAGACACCGTGGCAGACGGCGCAGGACATCGCGATTGCCACGGTTGCCGTTGGCGCATAGTGCCTCATTCATGTCCGGCCACTGCGCGCGGTCGATACGGCCTCTCCAGCTCGGCGATTTCGTCCGCTGTCAGTTCCAACTGGATGCCGGCAACCGCATCCGGCAAATGATGCGGCTTCGACGCGCCGACGATGGGTGCGGTAATCCCCGGGCGCGATGCGGCCCAGGCGATGGCAACTTGGGTCATCGGCACGCCCCGCGCCTTGGCGACCCGATCGACCGCATTGACGATGGCTTCTTCCATGACCGCCTGGTCGTACCATTGCTGGGCCAGATTATCGGTTTCGGCGCGCTGGGTTTTCTCCTGCAACGGCTTGGACAAGCGGCCACGAGCGAGCGGCGACCACGGGGTGATGGCGATCTTTTCATGCCGGCATAGCGGCAGCATCTCGCGCTCTTCTTCGCGATAGATCAGGTTGTAGTGGTTCTGCATCGATACAAAGCGCGCCAGGCCCAGTTCGCGCTGCCGAGCCAGCATGCTCATGAATTGCCAGGAATACATGGACGACGCCCCGATGTAACGCGCCTTGCCACTGCGCACGATCGTGTCGAAAGCTTCCAGCGTCTCGTCGATGGGGGTGTGCGGATCGAAGCGGTGAGCGATGTAGAGGTCGACGTAGTCGGTGCCCAGACGCCGGAGGGAAGCGTCGATACTGGACAGGATGTGCTTGCGGGAAAGCCCCCGGTCGTTCGGCTTGTCGCTCATCGGGTAAAACACCTTGGTGGCGATGACCACCTCTTCACGCTTGGCAAAGTCGCGCAAGGCACGCCCCATGACCTCCTCGCCGGCACCGAGCGAATACATGTCGGCGGTATCGAAGAAGTTGATGCCCAACTCAAGCGCCTGCTTGATGAAGGGGCGGCTGGTCGCCTCGTCAAGAACCCAAGGGCGCCAGTCAGGCGAACCATAAGTCATGCCGCCCAGTGCCAGCCGCGAAACGCGAAGCCCGGTGTGACCGAATTGAACGTAATCCATAAGTGCAATCCCTGTAAAAGTCAGGTCGTTCGCGCCATTTCCGAACGAAAGCGCGCCATCCTGTCGCGAAGCGAAGTAACGATGAAAGTGACACGAGAAGGCATCCATTGACCCAAAACACTGGAGAGCGGGCGTCTATGGAAAGCCTTCAGTTTTTTCATTATCGCTGTGTATATTTTTGAAATAAACAGGCCTAATCTAACAACACTGTTGATCATGGATAAACAATAATGGATCGTCTTCTGGCCATGCGGCTTTTCACTCGCATTGTCGACCTGGGTAATTTCAGCCGTGCCGCCGAGCAACTGGGCATTCATCGAACGGCAGCCACCCAGACGATCAAGCAACTGGAGGAACATCTCGGCGTTCGCCTGCTGGCCAGGACAACCAGGCAAGTGACGCCCACAGCCGACGGCATGGCGTACTACGAACGCTGCGTCGGGATATTGGGTGATCTCGACGACACGGAAGCCTACTTCATGCAGACGACGCACGACCCGGAAGGGCGAATACGGGTCGATCTGTCGGCCAGCATGTGCCGCAATGTCCTCTTGCCCGCCCTGCCCGAGTTCATGGCGCGCTATCCGCGCATCCGGCTGGAGATCAGCGTGACCGATCGCCCCATCGATGTCATCCGGGAAGGGGTCGATTGCGTGCTGCGGGCGGGCGAACTGCGCGACATTCCGCTGGTCGCGCGGCGCCTGAGCGTTCTGCAGCAAATCACCTGCGCCAGCGCCGATTATGTTGCCCGGCATGGGCTTCCGGCGACTCTGGAAGAACTGTCCCGCCACCACGCCGTCGATTATTTTTCCGGCACCAGCGGCAAGACGATTCCCTTTGAATTCATGGACGGGGATAAATTGATTACCCGCAACTTGCCGGCGAATATTGCGCTGAATAACGGCGACTGCTACCTCGCCGCTTGCAGCGCCGGTTTTGGCCTGATCCAGATTCCCTATGCATTTGTCGCCGACGCGCTGCGCAGCGGCAGTCTCTGCGAAATCCTCCCCCAGCATCGACCGCCAGCCTTGCCGCTGAGTGTCCTCTATCTTCCGGGACGGCATCTATCAAGCAAGGTTCGCGTTTTTGTCGATTGGCTGGTCGAACTATTTGCGCGTCCGGATGGCCCGGGGCGTTCAGCCCCATCATCAGTCACAGAAAAGTCACGCCTTCTCTAGTCGATAGACAGGGCAAGCGTTTAGAGCAAAAACAAAAAACCCGCCGAGCCTTTCGCTGAGCGGGTTTTCGTTTTCTTGTGAGGGCCACTTACGTGGTGGGCGGTACTGGGATCGAACCAGTGACCCCTGCCGTGTGAAGGCAGTGCTCTACCGCTGAGCTAACCGCCCTCACAAGAGGCGCGCATTTAACCACAATCGGTCAGCCGGGTCAAACGCCGGTCGGCTAGAATATCGCCCTTTGCTTTCACTAGATTCTGGATTCCATGAAGCCCGTCCGCACTCGTTTCGCTCCCAGCCCCACCGGTTACTTGCATATCGGCGGCGCCCGCACCGCGCTGTTCTCCTGGGCCTATGCCCGTCGCCATGGCGGCACCTTCATCCTGCGCATCGAGGATACGGACGTCGCCCGCTCGACGCCGGAAGCCGTCCAGGCCATTCTCGACGGCATGCAGTGGCTGGGGCTCGAACACGACGAAGGCCCGTTCTACCAGATGCAGCGCATGGATCGCTACAAGGAAGTGATCCAGCAGATGCTGGCTTCCGGTCACGCCTACCAGTGCTATACCAGCAAGGAAGAACTGGATGCCCTGCGCGCCGAGCAGGAAGCGCAGAAGATCAAGCCGCGCTACGACGGCCGCTGGCGCCCGGAAGACGGCAAGACCCTGCCGACGCCGCCGGCCGGCATCGACCCGGTCATCCGCTTCAAGAACCCCAAGGATGGCGTCGTCGCCTGGGACGACCAGGTCAAGGGCCGCATCGAGATCGCCAATGGCGAACTGGACGACCTGATCATCGCCCGTGCCGACGGCACGCCGACCTACAACTTCTGCGTCTGCGTCGACGACTGGGACATGGGCATCACCCACGTCATCCGCGGCGACGACCACGTCAATAACACGCCGCGCCAGATCAACATCCTCCGGGCGCTGGGTGCCGAGGTGCCGACCTACGCCCACCTGTCGATGATCCTCGGCGACGACGGCGCCAAGCTGTCGAAGCGCCACGGCGCCGTGTCCGTCATGCAATACGACGAAGACGGCTTCCTGACCGAAGCGGTGATCAACTACCTCGCCCGCCTCGGCTGGTCGCACGGCGACGACGAAGTATTCTCGCGCCAGCAGTTCGTCGAATGGTTCGATCTCGATCACATCACCGCCTCGGCCGCGCAGTTCAATACCGAAAAGCTGCTGTGGCTGAACCAGCACTACATGAAGCAACTGCCGCTGGCCGAACTGGCGGCCAAGGCCAAGGCTCGCCTGGCCGCTCGCGGCATCGATACCGACCGCGGCCCCGACCTGGAAAAGGCCGTCACCCTGTATGTCGACCGCTGCAATACGCTGAACCTGCTGGCCGACGCCGTGGAGGTCTTCTACGCCCACGTCACACCGAATCCCGAGTTGCTGGCCCAGCACCTGGCCGACGAAGCGCGTCCAGCCCTGGCCGAATTCGCCGCCGGCATCGCCAGCGTCGCCTGGGAAGCCCCGGCGATCAATGCGCTGATCAAGGAAACCGTGACCAAGCATGGCCTGAAGATGCCCAAGCTGGCCATGCCGCTGCGCGTCATCCTGACCGGCCAGGCGCAGACCCCCGCCGTCGATGCGGTGATCTGCCTGATCGGCCGTGACAAGGTGGCAACGGTCCTGTCGGCTTATCTCTAAAAAAACGCGAAAAGCCCTTTACAAGGACCAATGAGGTCCCTATAATGCGGCCTTCTTTCGCGGCGGGGGTATAGCTCAGCTGGGAGAGCGCTTGCATGGCATGCAAGAGGTCAGCGGTTCGATCCCGCTTACCTCCACCAAAAGCGCGAAAGAAAAAGTCCGGGTCCCCATCGTCTAGAGGCCTAGGACACCGCCCTTTCACGGCGGTAACTGGGGTTCGAATCCCCATGGGGACGCCAAGAATTTGGTAGCGCAGGTTAAAGTGCGGAGTGGTAGTTCAGTCGGTTAGAATACCGGCCTGTCACGCCGGGGGTCGCGGGTTCGAGTCCCGTCCACTCCGCCAGTTTTACGGGTTGCAGAGAAATCTGTACTCCGGGTCGCCAGACCGAAACCGTAGTTTGGCTGTCTCCTTGTGGGGGTATAGCTCAGCTGGGAGAGCGCTTGCATGGCATGCAAGAGGTCAGCGGTTCGATCCCGCTTACCTCCACCAAGCGACCAGACTACGAAAATAGCAGTTTTGTCCGGGTCCCCATCGTCTAGAGGCCTAGGACACCGCCCTTTCACGGCGGTAACTGGGGTTCGAATCCCCATGGGGACGCCAAGAATTTGGTAGTGCAGGTTAAAGTGCGGAGTGGTAGTTCAGTCGGTTAGAATACCGGCCTGTCACGCCGGGGGTCGCGGGTTCGAGTCCCGTCCACTCCGCCAGTCATAAGAAAACCAGCTTCGGCTGGTTTTTTTATTGCCGCTGCCAAAAAGGAAGCTACAGGCTCCAAGGTATAATTGCCGCCTTTCGAATCGAGCGAGCCAGGCACGCCACCCATGCTGCACCGTACCATTTCCTCGCCTCTGCTCAAGATTCGCCAAACCGCCCTATCCATTGCGCTCAGCCTGCTGGCAACACCGGCCCTGGCCCAACTGGAAGACCAGTCGATATTCAAGTCCCTGCTCATGCCGTCGGCGCTGGAAGCGCCCAGCCTGGGCGACGACACGCTGACCGTGCAGGAAATCAAGGGCGCGCCGCAACTGCCGCTCAGCATCGACCTGACCATCAGCGAAAACAACCTGTGGGACCGCATCCGTAACGGCTTCGCAATGGCCGACCTGAACGACGACCTGGTCCTGCATTACCAGCAGTGGTACCAGAATCGCCCGGACGCCTTGCGCCGTATGGTCGAACGCAGCCGCCCCTACCTCCACCACATCGTCGAGGAACTGGAAGCGCGCGGCATGCCGACCGAACTGGCCCTGCTCCCCATGGTGGAAAGCTCGTTCAACCCCAACGCCTATTCGCGCGCGCATGCCTCCGGCCTGTGGCAGTTCATCCCGGCCACCGGCAAGCGCTTCAATCTCGAGCAGAACTGGTGGCGCGACGAACGCCGCGACATCGTCGCCTCGACCAACGCCGCGCTCGACTACCTGCAGACCATCTACGAGATGCACGGCGACTGGCATCTGGCGCTGGCCTCGTACAACTGGGGCGAAGGCGCGGTCAAGAAGGCCATCGTCAAGAACGAATCGCGCGGGCTGCCCACCGACTACCCCAGCCTGAACATGCCGAACGAAACCCGGCACTACGTCCCGAAACTGCAGGCGCTGAAGAACATTTTCGGCAACCCGGCGCTGATCGCCCGCCTCGGCCTGCCCTTCATCCCGAACGAGCCGTATTTCGCGACGCTGGAAAGCCCCAAGCCGATCGACGTGAAGACCGCCGCGCAACTGGCCAACATGACGATCGAGGAATTCCAGCGCCTGAACCCGTCGCACAACCGGCCGATCATCAAGCCCGACACGCCGGTCGTCATCCCGGCCGACAAGCTCGACACCTTCCGCAGCAACCTGCACAACAGCAAGGTGCCGCTGACCCAGTGGCAGGCCTATACCGTGACTTCGGCGGAACGCCTCGAGCACATCGCCGCGCGTTTCGACACGACAACGGCCGAACTCGCCCGCGTCAACGGCCTTTCCGAAAAAGTCCGCCTCGGCGCCGGATCGACCCTGCTGGTTCCCGGCAACGGCAGCACGTCGGGCCTGACCTCGCTGCTCAACGCCCCGGCCCCGCAACACATCATCGAACCGGAACGCGTTGCCCGCGCCTGCGGCAAATCGGCCAAACGCGGCGCCAAACCGTGCGCCACGCGCGACGAACCCGCAACGGCCAAAGGCGGTAAGGCAAGTAAAGCCACATTGGCCAAGAACGAGAAGGTCGCCGCCGGTGGTGCTGCCAAGACCCAGCCCAAGGCCGCCGGCAGCAAACCCGCCGCCAAGCCGGCCGCCGGCCCGGCCAAGGGTGCCAAGCCGGCACCCAAGAAACACAAGTAATTCAGCTCAGCAGGTGGCAGTTCGCCGCGTGCGTCGCTGAAACCTCGGTGACCTCGGGATAGCGGCTCCGGCACACCTCCATGGCGTGCGGGCAGCGCGGATGGAAATGACAGCCGGCCGGCGGATTGGCCGGCGACGGCGTTTCGCCAGGCAGGCGGATAACCGCCGCAGCGCCCTCCAGACGCGGTACCGGCACCGCCGACAGCAAGGCCTGCGTGTAGGGATGCTGCGGGCTGCGCAACACCTCCTCCGCCCTGCCCCGCTCGACGATGCGCCCGAGGTACATCACCGCCACATCGTGCGCCAGGTATTCGACCACGGCGAAATTGTGCGTGATGAACAGGTAGGCGATTCCCAGCTCGCTCTGCAGCTTTTTCAGCAGATTGAGGATCTGGGCCTGTACCGACACATCGAGAGCCGAAGTCGGTTCGTCGCAAATCAGCAGCTCCGGTTGCACGGCCAAGGCCCTGGCGACGGCGATGCGCTGGCGCTGGCCACCGGAAAACTCGTGCGGAAAGCGATCGACTGCCTCGTCCGGCAAGCCGACCTGGCCGAGCAGCGCCACCACGGTGGCGCGCCGCGAAGCCGCGTCGCCCGCCACGCCCAGGGCCTCCATCCCTTCGGCAATGATCTCGCCGACCCGCAGGCGGGGATTCAGCGAAGCGAAGGGATCCTGAAAAATCATCTGCATGTGGCGACGCGCCGCGCGCAGACGCTCACCCTTGAGGCCGACCCACTCGTGGCCGCCCAGGCGGACTGAACCGGCGGTCGGCGCGATCAGCTGCAACAGTGCCTTGCCCACCGTCGTCTTGCCGCACCCGGACTCGCCGACCAGCGCCAGCGTCCGCCCCGGTGCAATGGCCAGCGACACGCCATCGACCGCCCGCACATGGCCAACCGTGCGCTGCAGCAAGCCCTTGCGGATGGGAAAATGCACTTTTAGGTCGTCGACCGCCAGGAAATCCCTGCCGGTGGCGACGCCGAGTTCCGTAATGTCATGATGCACCGCATCCGTCGCCGACGCTTCACCGTGCCAGTGGCAACGTACGGTGTGTTCGCCCGCACCGCGCCAGGGCGGCCATTGCTCGCGACAGACCGCCATGACATGGCCGCAGCGGTCGGCGAAACGACAGGCAGGCGGCATGGCGGCGAGCGACGGCACCTGGCCGGGGATGGTGGTCAGGCGCTGGCCGCGCCGCGATATGTCGGGCAGCGCCTCGAACAGCGCCTGCGTGTAGGGGTGATGGGGCCGGCTGAAGAACTCCTCGCGGCTGGCCACTTCGACCAGTTCACCGGCGTACATGACGCCGATGCGATGCGCCATGCGGGCGACGACGCCCAGATCGTGGGTGATGAGCAGGATGGCCATGCCGCGCTGGGCCTGCAGGCTGGCCAGCAGATCGAGAATCTGCGCCTGGACGGTGACGTCGAGGGCCGTCGTCGGTTCGTCGGCGATCAGCAGTTCCGGTTCGCCGGCCAGCGCGATGGCGATCATCACCCGCTGTTTCATGCCGCCGGAAAACTGGAAGGGATATTCGTTCAGGCGGCGCTCCGGATCGGCGATGCCGACCTGGCGCAACAGATCGACCATGCGGGCGGTCGCTTCGGCACCGGCCAGCCCGAGGTGGCGCCACAGCACTTCGCCGATCTGCTGGCCGACGGTGAGCACCGGGTTCAGGCTGGTCGCTGGCTCCTGGAAGATCATCGCCATCCGGCCGCCACGGTAGGCGCGCATGTCGGCTTCGGACAAGGCGAGCAGGTTCTCCCCGTCGAGCGACACCCGGCCGTCGAGGATGCGCCCGGCCGCCGGCAGCAGGCGCATGATGCCCTGCGCAGTGGCCGACTTGCCGCAGCCCGACTCGCCGAGTAGGGCGAAGGTTTCACCCTTGGCTATGGAGAACGAAATGCCGTCCACGGCCGCCAGCGCGGTCTTGCCGGAGGTGAAACCGAGGCGGAGATTTTCAACGCGCAGCATCGCACCAGGCCTCCATAACACCTCGATTGATCAAATGCGGCTCAGCGGCCTGGCGTGTCGCATTCGCCTTGCTCGCATCCCCGCCAAGCGGGGCCCCGGCTTGGTTGCTCATGCGACAGCCCTCGGATCAAACGCGTCGCGCACGGAGTCGGCAAACAGGTTGGCAGCGAGCACCAGGATGAACATCACGGCAAAGGCTGCCGCCAAAGACCACCAGACCACCGGCTCGCGGCCCAGTTCCATGCGGGCATTGTTGATCATGGTGCCGAAGCTGATCATGGTCGGATCGACGCCGATGCCGACGTAGGACAGTACGGCCTCGGCCAGCACCAGCCCGGAGAAGTCCATGACCAGCGCGATGATCACGATGTGCATCAGGTTGGGCAGGATGTGGCGGACGATGATCCGCCAGCTCGACACCCCGAAGGCCTGCGCCGCCTGGATGTATTCGAGTTCGCGCAACTTCAGCGTCTCGCCGCGCAGCAGCCGGCACAACCCGGTCCAGCTGGTGATGCCGAGAATGAAGCAGAGCGCCAAGAGGCGCAGGTCGGCGCGCTCGGCGGCAGTCGAGAACCACTGCGGATGGGTGTCGATGACCACCTGCATCATCAGCACCGCGGCGGCAATGAGTAGCACGCCGGGGATCGAGTTGAGCACGGTATAGACGTACTGGATCGCGTCATCGATCCAGCCCCGGAAATAGCCGGCGACGATGCCGAGCAGCACAGCCATGGGCAGCATGACCAGGGTCGTCACCAGGCCAATGATCAGGCCGGTGCGCACGCTTTTCAGCACTTGGTAGAGCACGTCCTGCCCCACCTTGTCGGTGCCGAACACGTGGTACTGGCCGGACAGCCAGAACAACGGCACCACCACCAGCAACATCAGGCCGAGCGTGACCAGCACCGCGTTCCAGGCGAAAGCCGTTTCGCCGCGCCAGATTTTCTGCCATCCCACAGCCGCCGCTTCGCTGTGCCCGACGGCGGCCACGGCGACCCCGACCAGCGCCAGCCAGCCGACGAAAGCCAGCGCCCCGGCGCGGAAGGCCGTGAAGGCGGCATCGGCCACCACTTCATCCTCGTGCTCCCCGAGATGCATTCCGGCATGTTTCAGGCGCGGGTATTCGCGCACCGAGCCCTGTCCGGGCACGTCTAGGGTTTCCTTGGCGTACAGGCGGGTGGCGAACGGCTCGGAATAGGTTTTCTCGCTGCGGGTGCGCAACGGCGTCACCACGGCGTCGAGTACCGACAGCACCTCGACGGCGTACTGCACCTTCTGGCCCGGCTTGCCCTCCAGCGCCGCCCGGTAATGCAGGGAATCGAGCAGGCCGATCAGCACGAAGGCGAGCAGCACGGTGGCCGACGCCATGCCGACCCGGCTGGCGCCGACCCGCCGCCACGCCGAGAGCAGGGGCGGATCCTTGGCGATCAACACGCCGACGCCGATGCCGGCTACAACGAGCAGCCAGATCAGCAGGTCGGACCACAGGATGACGATCTGGAAGCCCATCATTCGAAACGTATCCGCGGATCGACCAGGGTATAGGAAATGTCGGTCAGGATCAGGCCGACGATGTAGAGCACCGAACCGATGAAGACCATGGAGCGCACCACGGCGAAGTCCTGGGCGTTGATGGCGTCGATGGTGTAGCTGCCCAGCCCTGGGATGCCGAAGAAGGACTCAGTCAGCAGCGAACCCATGAAGAGCAGCGGGATGACCACGACCACGCCGGTCAGGATGGGGATCAGCGCATTGCGCAGGATATGGCGGAAGAAGACCAGGGTTTCCGGCAGCCCCTTGGCGCGGGCGGTGCGCACGTAGTCTTTGGTGACCTCTTCGAGAAAGATGGTGCGGTACCAGCGCGTCGACGAGCCGACTCCCGAAATGACGCCGATCAGCACCGGCAGGATCAGGAACCGCCACGCCTCCAGCCCGGTGCCGAAGCCCGAAATCGGCACCAGCCGCCACACCTTGCTGATCAGGTACTGGCCACCGATGATGTAGAACAGCCCGGAAATCGACATCATCGCCACGCACAGCACGACACCCCAGAAATCGAAGGCGGTGGCACGGAAGAAGGCCAGCGTCAGGGCGAAAGTCACCGTCACGAACAGGCCCAGGATGAAGGTGGGCAGCGCGATGGCGAGCGACGGCCCCATGCGGCTGCCGATCTCGCGGGCGATGTCGCGGCCGTCCTCGGCACGCCCGAAATCGCCGACGAACATGCGGATCGATTTCTGAAAGAAGACGGTATCGGTCAGCGTCGCCAGGCCGCCTGCCTCGGCATTTAGCAGCAAGGGCTTGTCGTAACCGCGCTCGGCTTTCCATTTTTGGATCGCCTCCGGCGTCACGCGCTTGACGCCCAGCTGCATGCGCGCCATGTCGTCGGGCGTGTTGACCACGAAGAACAGCGCAAAGGTGACGAGATTCACCCCGATCAGGATGGGCAGCGCGTAGAGAAGGCGGCGAACGATGTAAGCGAGCATTGCCGCGATTATGCCAAGAGCCGGCCGGCATGGGTCAAGAGTCGCAGAATTGATCGATGCATGACGTAACCATCACCAAAGTAGTGCAAAATGACAAATGTTGTGACCATCGCCTGTCACCCATCGCGTAACGCCCTACGGCATCATAGAAAAATGATAGCGAACACCTTGTTCCGCAAGCCATCCGGCCTGCCCTTCATGCGCCGGGTCGCCGCCTTGCTGGCCTTTGCCCTGATCCCGATAATGGCCTGCGGCGAGGTGATGCAACTGTCGGTAAGCGTTCCCGGACCGAATGCCGCCTCGTATTACCCGGTCGAACTGATTTCAAAGATTGGCGCAGACAAGGCGGAAGGTGCCACTCTCCGCGTGGTCTTTTCGCCCGGCGGCCCGGCGGCCATTGACGACATGATGCACAACAACGTCGATTTCGCCGTTGTCGGCTTGCCGGCCGCCATGTCGGTTCGCCTGAAGGACAAGCGCGTCGTGGCCCTGGCCGCCATCAACGACCTGCCGCTCTATGTCCTGCTCGTCCGCCAGGGATTGAAGGGCGAAGTGAAAAGCATCGCCGACCTCAAGGGACGGACGATCGGGCTGCACAGCAATTCGACGGCCAACAAGAGCACTTCGCAGCAGGTTCTCGAACTGATGTTCCGCCGGGGCGGCGTGCCGCCCGGCAGCTACCATGTGGTCGGCATCGGACGGCGCTGGGAGTCGGAGTCCCTGATGCTGAAATCCGGTGCGGTCGACGCCGTGATCGGCGACGAGCCGCACGCCACGCACATGGCCAACAGCAAGATTGCCTTCCCGCTGGTGCACCTCGGCGACGCCCAAACGGCGCGTCAATACGCCGGCGCCGGTTTTCTGCGCGGGGCCCTGATCGGCCGCTCGGACAAGCTGGAAAAGGACACGGCCAAGGCCGAGACGATGATACGCATCATCAAGCGGACCCTGACCTGGATCGCCACCCACACCCCGGAGGAATTCGCCAATGCGCTGGGCATTGCCGATGCGGACGAAAAGCAGAAGCTGATCGCCGTGCTCCGGAAATACCCCCGCCAGTACAGCAAGGACGCCGCCTTCTCCAACGCCCAGTTGCGGGAAACGGAAATATTCTTCATCGACTCTCAGGCCGGCAATCCGGCGGCCGAGAGTTTCCGTATCGACACCATGATCGACGCCCGCTGGGTGGGCAAAAAGGACTGATTGGCCCGGACCATGCTGCGCACCCTGAACTCACAACTGGCCCTTCGCCTGGGCGGCATCCTGCTGCTGATCCTGCTCTGCCTGTCCGTTCAGGGCATCTGGATGAAGGAATTGGTCAATGACAAGGCCAAGGCGACGCAACTGGCGAATGCCCGCGAGCACTATGCTGCGGTGCTGGCCGATCTAGACCGCCGCTGGGGGCGCGAGGCCTTCAACCTGAAGACACGGCTCGAAGCGCAGGAAATCCTGGCCAACCCAGAGCTGCGCAAGGAAAAACTGATGGTGTACCTGATTTCCCAGGGCAACAGCATCGAATTTCCGTCCTTGAGAATCGAAACGACGCACGGTGAACTGATCGCCGCCTACGACTACGCCAGCCACATCGATACCAGCGTCAAATTCCTGCCCGGCCAGACCAACGCCTGGGCGCAGAATCCCAAGGACGGCAGCCTCTACCTGGTCATCCGCCAATTCATCTGGCTGGGCAAGGAAAACGGTTATCTGGTGCTGCTCAAGCCCATGGATCACGCGCTGCTCACCCAGATCACCTATCCCGGCACCCGTCTCAGCCTGTGGTTCAAGGGCAAGCCGGTCGCCTCCTCCGACGGCGATGAAGGCCTGCAAAAGACCGCCACGGCTTTTCCCACCCCGGAAGCCGGCAGTGCCAATGCCTACCTGACGTGGTCGGGTCCGGAAAGCGAGACCTCGCCAAAACTGCTGATCGAGCCACTGGCCAGCGAGCTGATCGGCATCGGCAGCATCGCCCGCCCCATCATGCTGGTTTTCTTCATACTGCTCATTGCCGTCACCGTCGGCTTCTCCGGACTGTGGCTGCGGGCTTCGCGCCAGCTGGACGCGCTGCTGCAGGCCGACCAGCGCTACAAAGCGCTCAACACCATCGACGATGCAGTCGTTGACGATCTGCGTACCGCCCAGACCGGGCCGATTGAGAGCGCCCGCTCCCTGGCCACGTCGCTGGAACTGCGCATGCGTGCGAGTGGAACGCCGGCCGCCACCACCTCATCGACTACCGACAGCAGCTCGGCCTGATTCCTGCTTCGTCTCGCCGTTATTCAGCGATCGCTGCGACCAGGCCCTGGGCGGACAACTATCCGCCCGCCACTCCGCAGCGTAGCGAACCCCAACGATACGGATGCAGACAGTGATTGCAGATAAGAATCCACACCTCAAGATACGCCGCCTCGGACTGGCAATGCTGTTCGCCGGCCTGGCGTTCTGTGCCGCCCCCGCGGCAGCCGACCCCAATCCGAAAATGACCTTGGCGCAGCAAAAAGCCAAATTGCTCGAAACGCTGATCAATACGCCGGCCATGAAGGCGGCGCAGGATGGGAAAAATCCCGAAGTCGCCAACTGGCTGGCGCAAAGCCGGACCCTGCTGGCGCAGGCCAACAGCGCGATCAGCGCGGCCCATCCGGAAGAGGCCATCGAGCAACTGGACGAGGCCCTGCGCAACCTGTCGAAAGCCAGCAGCCTGCTGACTGCCGATGGCAGCAGCGGTGTCGGCGCGCAAAAGAAGCAGTTCGACAACCACGCCAGCCAGATCGAGAGTTACCGCCGCACGCTGCAGGAAATGACCAGCACGCCCCAAACGGCAGCGGCAGCGCGCCAGTTGATCGTCCGCATCGACGCCATGAGCACGGAGGGCCGCAAGCTGTTCGACGCCGGCCGGCACGAGGAAGCCAACAAGCGGATGGCCGCTGCCTACAAGCTGGCCGTCGAGGAAATTTCACGGCTACGCGATGGCCAGGAAGTCGTCATGCGCCTGCAGTTCAATTCGCCGCGCGAAGAGTTCGACTACGAACAGAAGCGTTACTACTCGAATGAAATCCTGGTCGGCATGCTGATCCGCGAAGAACGGGCGACGGGCGATGCCCGGAAACAGGTCGACGCCTATGTCGACGCCGCCAATAGCGTGAAGTCGGAAGCATTAGCCAAGGCCAGCGCCAGCGACTATCCCGCCGCGGTCAAAGAAATGGAAAAAGCCAATCAGCAACTGAACCGGGCCCTGCAAATGATGGGCGTTCCGGTGTTCTGAATCGCCGGCAGGCGGAGCCCACCGGCGCAGGCCGGGCAGTTATTTCTGGCCGGAACGCAAGTGGGCCACGCCGCCGAAGCTGCCGACCCACAGATCGCCCTTCGCCGATGAACCCATGGCGAAGACGTTGTTGGCGAACAAGCCGTCGGCCGTGGTCATCGCCTTGGCGAACTTCCCGGTCTCCGGCACATAGGAGGTCAGGCCGTTGTTGGTGCCGATCCATAGCTTGCCCGTGTTATCGACGTGCAGCATGAAGATGTGATTGCCGGGCAGGCCCTCGAGGGTCGTGTAATTGGTCCACCGCTTGCCGTCGAAACGGGCCAGGCCGCCGCCCCAGGTCCCCGCCCAGACGGTGCCCTGCTTATCGACTTCCAGCGACACGACGTAGTTCGGGTTATAGGCCACGTCGACGTTTTGCAGGCCCATTTCCTGTTTCTGCTTGGCGTGGTGGGTCGACTGCTTGCCCGGATCGTTCTTGAACGCAATCGCGTCCTTGACCTTGGCGTACGGCGCACCCAGGCCCTTGGCGTGGTTCCAGTTTTCCCACTTGTTGTTGGCGAAGCGAGCCATGCCGCCTTCGGTCGCCAGCCAGATATCCCCGTTCTTGCCTTCGGCCAGACCGTAGATCCAGTCGTTGGGGACGCCGCCCTTGGTATTCTCGACGGTATACAGATCCCACTTGCTGCGATCGTCCAGATTGCCGCCGCGGATGCGGTTCACGCCCGACCAGGTGGCGATCCAGATATCGCCGTTCGTGGCGGTGATCACGTCATAGACAAAGGCGTCGCCCAGGCCGTCCGGAATGTTGTAGTTCTTCCACTGGCCGGTCTTCTCGTCGAGCAGCGACAGCCCGCCGCCGTAAGTGCCGACCGCCAGCATGCCTTTGAGCCGGCCGACGTAGAACATGCCGTTGGACAGCAAGCCGTTGCGGGCGTCGAAGAGCTTGAAGCTGTCGTCCTTGGTGTCGTAGCGGACCACGCCGCCCGAGGTACCGACCCAGACCACGCTGCCTTCGAGGTAAATCGCCTTGACGTTCTTGTTGCCCACGCGGAAATGAGTGAATTTGGCGGCCGGATCGACCGTCACCTTGCCTTCGCGTTCCTGCGGCTGCGGCGCAATGGGCGGATGCTGGGCCGCGCCGCTCATCGGTGGATGGACGGGAGCGGCCGGCGTCGCCGGGCCGGCTGCGGCCAGTCCGGCCTGAACGAAGATGGCGATGCCGGCGGCGATCGGGCCGAGCTTTCTCAGCGCTGGGTAAATAGTCATTGCTTGCCTTTCTGCTGCATGATCATTGCGGGGCTACACGCACCACGCCTCGTTTCGTACCGGCCCAGATATCGCCGTTGGGCGCCACCGTCACCGCATAGACGTGCGTATCAAAGAGGCCGTCGGCCTTGCCCAGGTTCTTCCAGGTCTTGCCGTCATAGCGTGACAGCCCCTTGTCGGTCCCGAACCAGAACACGCCCTTGTCGTCCTGCGCCATGGAATAAACGATGTTGCCGGCAAGTCCGTCCTGGGTGGTCAGGTTGGTCCACCGCTTGCCGTCATAACGCGACACGCCGCCGCCCCAGGTTCCGGCCCAGATGACGCCATCCGGCGCGGCATGGATGGAAAAGGTGTAGTTCGGGTTATAGGAGGAAAGGCCTTCGACCTGAGTGGTCAGGTCATGCCGCGAACGGGTTCCGAGACCGGTATTGGCGCTGGCCTGCAGGTTATTGACGTTGTCGGCGCCCAGGCCGTCCTTGTGCGTCCACGAGCGCCAGCGCTTGCCGTCGTACATCGACACGCCGCCTTCGGTGCCGAACCAGACCTTTCCGTCGTTATCGACGGACAGGCCATAGACCCACTCGTTGATCAGCTCCTTGACGTAGGTCTTGAACTTGCCGGTCTTGACGTTGTAGTGATTGACGCCGGCCCAGGTGCCGATCCACAGGTTGCCCGCCTTGTCGTTGGCGAAGGAATAGATCCAGTAGTCGGCCAGCCCGTGCATCGGGAAATAGGTTTTCCACTTGCCGTCCTTGTAGCGCGAGGCGCCGCCGGCATTGGTGCCGAACCATTTGTAGCCCTCGGTATCGATGCCGACGGCGAAGACGTACTCGTTGGCAAGCCCCTGCTGGCGGGTAAAGGTGTTGCGCGGCTTGCTCGTCTTCAGGTCGATCTCGTGCGCGCCGACCGAGGTGCCCACCCACAGGGTGTTGCTACCCTTTTCGACGGTCAACGCCCGAACGTAAACGTTGTCGCCGACCTCGAAGGAATCGACCACCCGCACGCCCGTTTTTTCGGCGGCCAGCACCGGGTGGAAGGCCCCGTGTACCAGGACGGCAGTAGCGCACAACAGTTGTTTCAATTTCATCGTAGAGTTCTCACGTAAGCCAGTACATCAAGGATCTGTGCGTCCTGCAGTATGCCGAAGAATGGCGGCATGGTTTTCTTGCCGGATTTTACCGACTGCATCAGGATCATATCCGGCTGATCGAGCCGCTCGCCCATGCGGAATTTCGGTGCATCCGGCATGACGCCCTCGCCGCGCCCGCCGTGGCAGGCTGCGCAATGCATCTGGTAGAGCTGCTGCCCCTGGACGAAGTTGGCGGCCGAGACTGTCCCGGCGGCCCCCGTCACCAGCACTGCGACCAACATCATTCGCATCGTTTTTCTCATCATGGCCTCCTGACCCGTTTGCCGCTTGCTAGATCCGCCGCTGTTTTTTCTTGCCCTTGCCGGGATCGACGTTGCGGATGCGATTCGCCTGGGCCTGGTATTGCTCCGACAAGGCGCGGTCGACCGGCAGGCCGAAGGCATTTCCGCTGGAATAGGCCGCAGCCAGCGCGTCGATCGCCGGCAGATAATCGTTCTCGGCGGCCCGTTTAATCCAGCGCAGCGCGTCCGGCGTATTGCGGTCCGCCTCGGTTAAGCCGAGTTCGCCCTTCAGATAGCCTTGGGCCATGGCGTTGATGGCCAGGACATGCCCCGATTCGGCGGCCTTCAATATCCAGGTGCGGCCACCCAGCACGTCCTTCTTGGTCCCTTCGCCGGAAACGGTCATCACGCCGAGCCCGAACATGCCGTCCAGATCGCCCTGTGCGGCCGATTTGCGATACAGCGCAATGGCATCGTCGTCAAAATCGGTGCGGTCGAGAATCTCGGCCAGCAAAGCCTGCGCCTTGGCGTGTCCCTCCAGAGATGCCTGGCGCAGCGGGGTCATCGCGCCGACGATGTCGCCGTTGCGATAGCTCTTCAGGCCGGCCTGGTAATCGTCCTCCGGCCCGGCGACCGCCCCGCCGGCCAGCAAGCAGGCGCCCGCCGCCAGGCACCAAGCCCGGAGAACCATCATGGGCGACTTTCCGATCACCGCTTTATCCGACACTGTTCGCTTCCATTTCTTCCAGCTTCCGATACAGGCTGGACAGTCCAATATCAAGTTTCTGCGCGGCAAGACGACGATCGCCGCCCGCATCGCGCAATGCCCGGGCAATGATTTCCGACTCCAGTCGGCGCAATTGCTCACGCAGTCCGACATTCGAAGCAATTTCGATGCCCGGACTCTCGCGCTTTTGCACCGAGCGCGCGATGTCCGGCGGCAAGTCCATTAATGTTATCCGCTCGCCGTCGGCCAAGATATGTGCGCGGTTGATGACGTTTTCCAGCTCGCGCACGTTGCCCGGCCAGCCAAACTCGACGAGGATTTCCTCGGCGATCGGATCCAGTTCCAGCGCCTTCTTGCCGTGACCGGCCGCCAGGTTCTGCAACACGAAATGGATCAGGCGGGCAATGTCCTCCTTGCGGTCACGCAGCGGCGGGATGTGGATATGGAACATCGCCAGGCGGAAGTAGAGATCCTCGCGGAAGCGCCCTTCCTTGACCATTTCGGCCAAATTGCGGTTGGTCGCCGCGACGATGCGGACATCGACCCGGCGCACCTGCTCGCCGCCCAAGGGGCGAACTTCCTTGTCCTCGATGACGTGGAGCAGCTTGGTCTGCATGTGCAGCGGCAATTCGCCGATTTCGTCGAGAAACAGCGTGCCGCGGTCGGCCTGCGTGAACAAGCCCTTGCGCGCCCGGTCGGCGCCGGTGAAGGCGCCCTTGGCATGGCCGAAGAACTCACTTTCGAGCAGGTTTTCCGGAATGGCGCCGCAGTTCACCGGAATGAACGGAAACTCGCTGCGCGGACTCATTTCGTGGATATTGCGCGCCGTCACCCCCTTGCCGGTACCGCTCTCGCCGGTCACCAAGACGGTGCTGTCGGTGACCGCCACCTTGGACACCAGCCGCTCCATCTCGACCATGGAGCGCGAGCCGAAGTGGAAAACGCCGCGCTCGCGGGCCACCATCTGGCGCAGTGCCTGGTTTTCCGCCTTCAGGCCGCGCATGGAGCCGATTTGCTCGATGCGGTGCAGCAACTCCTCGTTGCGTATCGGCTTGACCATGTAGTCGGTCGCCCCGGCGCGCAGCGCCTCGACCGCCGTTTCCATCGAAGCGAAGGCCGTCACCATGACGAACTGCGTATCGATACCGCTGCCCCGGAAACTGCGCACCAGTTCCACGCCATTGCCGTCGGGCATCATGATGTCGCACAAGGCGACATCGACATCGCCGCGCACCAGTTTGGCCGATGCCTCCTTGACGCCGGAGGCCGTGTCGACCGAATGGCCGGCCTTGGTCAGCGCCGAAGCCAGAATCTGGCGGATCGCCGCCTCGTCATCGATTACCAGTACATGCATCGCTCTTGCCTCTTCCTGTTATTGTCCCAACAACTGGGCGCCCCTAGAGAACCGGTGCGGGCAGCCTTATTTCCACTTCGGTACCGACCCCTTCTTCGGATCTGATCTCTATCGTCCCGCCCGCCTTCATGATCAGCGAGCGGCATACCGACAGACCCAGACCACTCCCTCTGCCCTTGCCCTTGGTGGTGAACCGTTCCTCGAAAACGTGCGGCAAGGTTTCCGCCGGGATACCGGTACCGTCGTCGATCACCTTCGCCGACACCCACTGCTCGTCGCAACTGGTCACCAGGCGGATCTGTGGCGAACGCCCTTCGATGCTGCCCAGTGCGTCAGCTGCATTGATAAGCAAATTCATCGCCACCTGCACCATGTGATCGGCGACCAGGACGACGGCCGGCAGGTTGCCGTCGAGCTCCAGCACCAGATCGATGCGCCGGAAGCGGCGATCGAATTTCACGAAATTGGCGGTGCTGCGCAGCAGGCTGTTCAGATCGGTCAATTCCGCATCCTGCGACTGCGGCACCGAAAATTCACTGATCTGACGGGTGATATGCATGACCCGTGTCGCCTGCTCGAGAATCATTTCGGGGTGGCACTGCTCGCCGTAGCGCGAACAGCCGGTATCCTGGCATTCGCTGTTCATGGCCTGTGCGACGCCGACGATGGCCGACAGTGGATTGTTGATTTCATGCGCCACCGCAGCTGCCAGGGAGCCGACTGCCGCCATTTTCTCCTTGTGGAAGCTCTGCTGGCGCGTCAGCTCCAGTTCGCTTTCCCGACGGGCCAGTTCGTCCTGCATCGAATTCACCGCATCCATCAGCAGGCCCAGCTCATCCTTGCGCTTATGCACCAGTTTCGAACTGGGCTCGCCGCGCAGAACGCGGGTGGCGTGCCGGCGCACCCGTTCGACATCGAGGGCCAGGCCCCGGAAAAACACCTTGAACACTACGGCCACCAGAATCAGCGCCAGGCCGCCGAAGGACAGCCACTCCGTGGTCAGGCGCTCGAAGGAACTGTGATATTGCTCGGCGAACATGGTCTTCTTGGCCGCCACGTCTACCGTGACCCGGTCCAGGGCCAGCACCATCCGGTGCATGGCGGCGCGCAGATCGGCAATGGAGGCCCGCGACGGCTCCTCGACCAATTCCCTGACCATGCGTTCAAGCGTGACCCGCGACTCGGTCAGTTCAGGGTAGGCGCTCTGCAGCCGGGACAAGCCGGGCAGCAGGGCCTCGACTTCGAGGGCCAGCATCTTCCCCGAAGCCTCGACATCCGGGGCAAAATAGTTTTCATTGACGGAAATGACGGCGCGCGAAACGGCGTAATTGAGTCCGACCAAGTATTCCTCGCGCGCATTGATGCTCTGCAGCAACGCAACGGAATCGAGCATCGTCTTACGCTCGAAGGCGATGACCAAGGTGACAATGGAGAAGTAAATGGCCAGCAAGAAGGTAAACAGCCACCCCTTCCCTCTCAAGGAATTGAGCAGGGGCAAGCTTTCCCGGTGCTTCCTGCGCTCTATCATCGGAACCTTTTCTGCCACTTTCCCGACCTTCCGCAAAATACGGCCTGATTCTTGCTCAAAACATTCGACACCCAGATTGGACTGTATCGAACCTGAAATGCTGCAGTGCAATCTTCAACCAAACGATAGAAAAACAGCCATTGAACTGACTATGTGGGTACGTACCTTTATCTTCGCACTGCTTGTCACGCTTTCGCACACCGCCGCTGCAGATTCGCTGGCCGACGCCATCAAGGCCATCGATGCCGGACAACCGAAACAGGCCGCACAATTGCTGATGCCTTTGGCCGCTGCCGGCAACACCACCGCTCAGTATCGCCTGGGCATGCTCTACTATATGGGACAGGGTGTTCCCGAAGATGAGAAGCAGGCGATTTTCTACTGGAAAAAGGCGGCCAGCCAGGGTTCTGCCGATGCAATGTTTCATTTGGGGTCTGCTTATCTTTTCGGCAACCAAGCCGCAAGAACCGTACCCGATCCTGACCGTGAAGCGGCCACCTGGTACTTCCAGGCCGCCAGTGCCGGGCATGCCGACGCCCAGTATCATCTCGGGCTGCTGTTCCTGGCCGGCAAGGGCGTGATCGACAGCCGGACCGAAGCCGCCCGCTGGATGCGCAAGGCCGCCGCCCAAGGCCATCCGGAAGCCAAGAAAGCCCTCAGCATCATCGAATCCGGCAAATAAGGCAGGCCATCAGCCCCCCAGTGACTGAACGATCGCGGTGCGCACCCCGGCCGCGTCCCAGTCCCTCTCGCCCAGCCAGACCGCGCTGACGCGCGCCTGGCCATTGACCAGCAAGCTGGTCGGGTAAGCGCTGACGCCAAAGGCCGATGACGCCAGCCTGCTTCCCCGGTCGAGCAGGATCGGCAAGGCCAGCCCCTCCGTCCTGACGAATTCGCGGACCAGATGGGCGTCTTCATCGACCGAAACGGCAATCACGCCCAGGCCGCGCCCAGCGTAATCGGCGTACAGGCGGTTCAGAGCGGCCATTTCCGCCCGACAGGGTGGACACCACGTCGCCCAGAAGTTGATCAGGCAGGGGGCTGATTTTTCCGTAAAAAGATAATTCCCGCCATTCAGCAGAGGCAGTTCGACGGCCGGTAAGGCCATCCCGGGCTGCGGCCCGGGACTGCGCCCCGCCCTGCCGCAGGCGGCGAGCAGCGGCAGCAGCCAGGCCTGCAGGCAAAATCGACGGCGGGAGACGAAAGATGGGTCAGAAGGCTTTTTTGACCGAAACGGCACCGCGCACCTGCCCGAGGTTGTATTCGACTGCCTTGTCGCTCGGATACTCCGTAGCCAATAAGGTCCGCACGCCTTCCGATATCTGGTTGCTTGGCCCGTGGCAAAGCAGGCACGGCTGCACCATGGGCAATGCTTTCATGTAGCGGAATACCCGCCCGGCCGGTTCCTCGACCACTTCGTGGTATTCCAGGCCATCAGCTTTCTCACCCTTGGCCACACGATTCTCGAAATCAAGAAGAACGCGCTGCTCCCAGACATCCGGTTCACCCAGGGCGCGGTTACGCGGACGCAGCGCGACCCGGGTCACGCGCATGCCGGTTTGCCGGGAAATATTGGAGGTGATTTCCGGCACGCTGTACTTGCATACTGTGATGGCGCGGACCGGGCCGGTCCGTTCCAGTTCCTTCATCAATTCGCTGCGCACCTGGCTAACGATCTGATTCGCCGCCGTCCGGCTTTCGTCGAGCAGTGCCTTGTTGGCGTTCTGGGCCAGCGCCGCGGAGCCGCCGGCAGCAAGCAGCAGCGCGACCAAAACCGTACATTTCCCTGACATGTCATGGACTCCACACCCACCAGCAGGAAACGCCCCGGAAGACGAACGGATCTACATCAGGCGCCGTTACTGCACGATGGAATTGATGACGATCTTAACATTGCCGGCCCCAGCCGAAACCGGGGGCGACATTCCTTCGAGGTCGCCGGCCCGCGCCAGTGCGTCCCCGCTCTTTGAAATCCGGGCACCGACCACGACCTGGCCAACGGTCGACAGCTTGAACTGCGGCGCCATCGCCATGCTGTCGTCGAGGGCGAAAGTCATCGGCATCTCGCCTGCCTTGGCGCGCAGCATGGCCACCGGCATCTTCGGACCATTCACCGCCCGGGCAAAGACGAACAAGGTGTCGCCCGGCTTAATCGCCGCCCGCAGCTTGGGATCGAGTTCGACCGTACCGCCGATCTTGGCCGTAGCGGCCGGCGTGTCGCCGACCGGCTTGGCGCTTTCGGCCGCCTGCTTGCCGGAGATCGCCAGGCGATTCTCGGCATCGCGGATGCTGCCCTGAATCCCGGCCGCAGCGGCCGACTCTTCGGGCACCAGGGCGAGCACTTTCCGCCAGACCTGGATCGCCTGGCCGTAATCCTGGCGGTCGAAAGCGATGGTGCCGGACAGGGCCAGCGCCTTGACGTTGCGCGGATCGATTTCCAGCGCGCGCTGGACCAGCTTTTCAGGCTCACCGGCCAGGCGCTTCCCTTGCGACATGGCGATGATGTCGGCGTAATCGGCGAAGTTCTGCGCATCGGGAGGCAGCAGCGACACTGCGCGGCCGAAGGCGGCCGACGATTCCGGATAACGCCCGAGCACGGCATAGGAGCGGGCGAGCATCAACCAGCCGCCGCCGTCGTTCGGGTTTTCCTGCAGGCGCAGGGACAGGCGTTCGACCATGGCGGTAATCTGCTCAGGCGACAAGGCGTGCTGGCCATCCTTGCCGGCAGCGACCTTGTTGCCCGGAACCACGGAGTCCGGCGCGCCCAAGGTCCAGTACAAGGCACCGACCACAATCGGGAAGGCCACCGCCAGGGCGACGGCCAGCTTGACCTTGCGGCCGCCGCTGCTTGCCACTGCCGGCGCGTCGGCGGTGTAATCGAGTACCCGGCGCTCCAGCTCGTCGCGCGCCTGGCGGCCGCTTTCCTCGGTGATGCGCCCTTCCTTGAGATCGCGATCGAGTTCAGCCAGTTGCTCGCGCAGCACGATCAGGTTGAGCTCGTTCTGCCCGGTCGTACCGTCGCGATCCCCCGGCTGACGCTTGAGCAAGGGATAAAGCAGTGCCCCCAGAACACCGACCAGCAACAGGCCGCCAACTACCAGAAACAGACTCATTGGACTCTCTCGAAATTAACCTTGCAGTAGACGGGCCGCCGTCGACCGTTGGGCATCATCCAGCGGCGCTTCGGTCTGTCCCCGACGGCGTCGGAGGAAGATGAAAAGACCGCCGAGGCCGCCGAAGAACAGCATGAATGGGCCACCCCACAGCAGCCAGGTCGTCGTCTTCAAAGGCGGACGATACAGCACGAAGTCGCCATAACGCTCCACCATGTAATTGATGATCTCCTTCTCGCTCTTTCCCTGGCGCAGCATATCGCGCACCTGGTTCTTTAGGTCGATGGCCAGATCGGCATGCGAGTCGGCCAGATTCTGGTTCTGGCAGACCAGACAACGGAGAACCTCGGCCAGGGACTGGACCTTTGCTTCGAGGACCGGATCTTCGCCGATCCGCTGCGCTTCCCCTGCGGTGGAAAAGGCACAGCTGAAGATCAGCAGGGCAACAGCTATTAATTTACGCACCGTTCAACTCCTTCACCAACGGAATGATCTTCTGGCTGACCACGGTCTGGGTCAGCGGTCCGATGTGTTTCATGCGGACCACGCCGGCCTTGTCGATGACAAAGGTTTCCGGCACGCCATAAACGCCATAGTCAATACCGACTTTCCCTTCGCGGTCCCAGATGGAAAACCGGTAGGGGTCGCCGTTTTCGGCCAGCCAGGCCTTGGCCGGCTCGCGCTCGTCCTTGTAGTCGAGGCCGATGATCGGCGCGATGTTATGCCTCGACAATTCAACCAGCACCGGATGCTCCTGGCGGCAGGAGACGCACCACGAGGCCCAGACATTGAGTAGCCACACCTGCCCCTGCAAGTCCTTGGGAGAAAAATTGCTCTCCGCCTGGTGCAGCTGGCTCAGCGTGAATTGCGGCGCCGGCTTGCCGATGAACGGCGACGGCACCTCGCGCGGATTGAGGCGCAGGCCGACGGCGAGAAAACCGACCAGCACGACGAACACAATCAGCGGAAGAAGAAATCTGCGCATGCTCAGGCCATCCTCATGCCTTGGCCGACGAGAACGCGAGGTCGGCGGCCTTGACCTTGGTCGACAGGCGATAGCGACGGTCGGCAGCGGCCAGGACACCACCCAGCGCCATCAGCAGGCAACCCCACCAGATCCAGTCGACCAGTGGCTTGTACTGGACGCGGACGACCCAGGTGTCCATGTCGATCGGTTCGCCAAGCGAGACATACAGGTCGCGGAACAGGCCGGTATCGATGGCCGCTTCGGTCATCGGCATGCGCTGCACAGTGTAGATGCGCTTTTCGGGCTCCATCATGCGGTCGATGCGGCCGTTGCGGCTGACTTCGATACGCGCCCGGGCAGCGATGTAGTTCGGCCCCTTGACTTCGTTGATGCCGCGGAAGGCGAAGACATAACCGCCGACAGTGGTCGTATCGCCGACGCTCATCTTGACGTCGCTGTTGGTCTCGTAGGCCTTGACGAAGGTGACGCCGAGGATGAACACGCCGACCCCGACATGGGCCATGACCATGCCCCACTGGGCCAGGGTCATGCCGGCCAGCCGGGACAGCCCTGCTCCGTTAAGGGAACCGGCCCGCGCCCACAGCACGAGCAGGCTGGCCGTAATGGCCCAGGTGCCGAGGAAGACGCCGAAGGCGGCGAGAATGGACCACTGACCCATGATCATCGGCACGGCGATGGCCGCCGCCAGCGCAACGAAGGCTCCGACCCACAGGGTCAGCGGGAAATCGCTGCGCGACGCCGCCTTCCAGCGGGCGAACGGCGCCAGCCCCATGAGCAGCACCATGGGCGCCATCAGCGGCACGAAAATACTTTCGAAATACGGGGCGCCGACCGAAATCTTGCCCAGGTCGAGCGCATCAAGGAACAGCGGATACAGCGTGCCGATCAGAACTGCTGCGCCGGCCACGGTGAGCAGCACGTTATTGACCAACAACAGCGACTCGCGCGAGAACATGTGGAAAGCGCCGCCCAGACCGACTTTCGGCGCCCGCCAGGCGAACAGCAGCAGCGAGGCGCCGACGACGATGGCCAGGAACATCAGCACGAAAATGCCGCGCTTGGGATCGGTGGCGAAGGCATGCACCGAGGTCAGCACCCCGGAGCGGACCAGGAAGGTGCCGAGCAGCGACAGCGAGAAAGCCATGATCGCCAGCATTACCGTCCAGTTCTTGAAGCAGCCGCGCTTTTCAGTGACCGCCAGCGAGTGGATCAGTGCCGTGCCGACCAGCCAGGGCATGAACGAGGCGTTCTCGACCGGGTCCCAGAACCACCAGCCGCCCCAGCCCAGTTCGTAATAGGCCCACCACGAACCCAGCGCGATACCGAGGGTCAGGAACACCCAGGCCACCGTGGTCCACGGCCGCGACCAGCGCGCCCAGGCCGCATCGAGCTTGCCGGAGATCAGCGCGGCGATGGAAAAGGCGAAGGCCACCGAGAAGCCGACGTAGCCCATGTACAGCATGGGCGGATGGAAGGCCATGCCCGGGTCCTGGAGCAGCGGATTCAGATCGCGGCCTTCGCCGACGGCCGGCAGCAGGCGCTCGAAGGGATTCGAGGCGAATAGCAGGAAGGCGAGAAAACCGATGCCGATCAGGCCCATCACCGACAGTACGGTGGTCACCATGTCGTCGGGCAGGCGGCGGCTGAAAATCGCCACGCCGACGGTCCACACGGTGAGAATCAGAACCCACAGCAGCATCGAACCTTCATGGCCGCCCCACACCGCCGCCACCTTGTAGAAGGTCGGCAACAGGGTGTTGGAATGCTCGGCGACATAGCGCACCGAGAAATCGTTGTTCAGGAAAGCTTGCAGCAGACAGGCATAGGAAAAGGCCACCGCGGCAAACTGGGCGAAGGCGGCCGGGCGCGCCAGCGCCATCAGGCGACTGTTGCGCAGCAGGACGCCGGCCAGCGGCAATACGCCGAGAACGACAGCCACAAACAACGCAACGATCAAGGCAAGATGCCCCAACTCTGGAATCATGAATCTGCTCCAAATGGAATTATTCCCATTCAAGCAAGATCAGTTCCAAGTTAGTCCACTTCCCGGCGTGGCCTTGGAAAGGCACAACTGGGTAGGAATTTTCGGACACCCTGGCCGATGCATCCGACCGTAGCGTACTGGATCCGCTACCAATCCCGGGAGAGTTTCCCGAAATCGGGAAAGCCTCCCCAAGTACGCCGGCTCAGTCGCCGCTTCTACTTTCTGCGCGGATCTGGCGCTTCAGACGGGCCTTGGTGGCCTTTTGATTGCGGGCGACGACGATCGGTTCAACGGCCATGATCAGCACATTGACGCCGAAGGAGCCCCAGACGTAGAGACCATAGCCGCCCATGGCCAGGAAGTCGGACAGGCTGTTCCAGTAGATCATCGGGCGGCCCCTTCCAGTTCGGCCTTGACCCAGTCGGTGTGCCGCTCGCGTTCGAGCATGATGGTGCGCACACGCATGAAGGCGACGGCGACCGAATACATCCAGAAGCACAGGGCCATGAGCAGCATGCCGTAGAGCATGGTGGTGGCCATCGACGACTTGGTCAGGTTGACGCTGGAGCCCTGGTGCAGGGTGTTCCACCACTTGACCGAAAAATAGATGATGGGGACATTGACCACGCCGACCAGCAGCAACAGGCCACCGGCCTTGTCGGCGCGGCGCGGGTCGTCGATGGCGGCAGTCAGCGCCATGTAGCCGATGTACAGGAAGAGCAGGATCAGTTCGGAGGTGAGACGGGCATCCCACACCCACCAGGCACCCCACATCGGCTTCCCCCACAGGGCGCCGGTCCAGAGCGACAGGAAGGCCATCAGGGCGCCGGTCGGCGCCAGGGCCTGGGCCATCATGCCCGATAGCCGGGTGTTGAAAGCGAGTCCGATGGCAGCCCAGAAGGCCATGACCAGGTAGATGAACATCGACATCCAGGAAGCCGGGACGTGGATGAAGATGATGCGGTAGCCCTCGCCCTGCTGGAAGTCGGTAGGGGCGACCAGCATGCCGAGGTAGAGGCCGGCCAGGCCGAAGACGAGCGATGCGGCGGCGAACCAGGGAATCAGCTTGCCGGCCAGCGGGTAGAAGGTGGCGGGCGACGCGAAATGATAGAACCTCATGGCTTGCTATCCGCTTCCTTGCTGCGGCGATGCGGAACCTGCTCGGTCTGGACCGGCGGCCGCTCCTTGGCCAGTTCCTCGCGCAGTTCCCAGATCGCCGACTCCGCCTTGCGGCGGAACGGGTCATTGGGCGGGCTGCGGTGCAGATAGGTTTCCATCGCCTGCAAAGCCCCGTACTTGTCGCCCATTTCCTGCAACGCGGCGCCCAGTCCGTAATAGGCATTCATCTGGTCCGGCCGCAAGGTCGTCGCCGAATCGAAAAAGTCTGCAGCCGCCTTGTACTGGCCCATCCCGAGCAAGGCAAAGCCGGCGTTCACGTGAGCCTCGGGCATTTGCGGGTTGAGCTGCTGCACGCGATGGAAGGCAGTCAGCGCCTGGTCGTAATGTTTGGCCTGGAGCAAGGCGACGCCGTCGCGGAAGCGCCGGTCCAGTTCGTCCTTGACCTTGCGTTCGACGTGCTGCTCGGGCTGCAGCTTGCCGCTCAACGGAGATTTTTCCCAACCGAAAAACAGCGCCAGTGCGACAAGCGCCGCGACAGCACCAAGCAAGGCGACTACCCAGCGCTCACCGGCCAGGAATGATTTTTGATCGAGCAATGCGTCTGTTCCCATTCAAGTGATCCGCTTCCGGCCCAGGGCCAGCAGTATGGCTGCCACGAACACCGCCGCGCCGACCGTCGCCAGCAGGCCGCCGGTACCGGCCAGCCCCATGGCCACATGATGCACACCGTCGGCCATGACCGTTTCGGCATGCGGCGACTTGCGGGGCACCCCCAAGGTTCCCGCCCAGGTCAGGCCGACCACCATCAGGCCGATGCCCAGACCATAGACCAGGGGCTGCCAGCGCCACAGGCGGCTCGTCCAGTACCCCCTGGCGATGCCCGACAGCCGGCTTTGCGCCCAGGTCATGTAGGCCAGCGTCACGGCGCCGACCGTGCCGTGATAATGCGCCGGGACCGTCGTCGTTTCGCCTCGGATGGCGGCACCGACCAGACAACCGAGGACGAATAGCGCGATCGAGCCGAGCAGGCAGAAATCCTGTGAGCGCAAGCCATCTCGGCGAGCCAGGCGGGCATAGCCGAAGACGAGCCACACCGCCAAGGCCAGCGGCGCCGGCCAGGTCAGCCAGCGCATGACCAGCGTGAAGCCGCGGCGATAGGCAAGGCTATCTACCGGAAAGGCCAGGGCAATGAGCAGATCGGCCACTACGGCGAGCAATTCCATCGCGATCAGCCAGAATACCCAACGCCGCGGAAAGGACACCCGGCCCAGCGCCGGACGCCCGAGATGCAGCCAGGCGGCCATCAACATCAGGGTATGGACGATCTGCAGCAGATGGCCGCCGCCCCACAGGCGCGTATCGAGCGACACCTCGCCGGCACCGCCGCGCGCGGCCAACACGAAAATCACCAGGGCGGACAGGAAGGCCACGATGGCCGCCGCCATAACCCAGCGTCCGCCGTCGGACGGTGGGCGGCGGGCGCTGCCCATGGCCTCGCCGGCCAGCGCGAGCAGGCAGGCCACGCCGGTAAAGCCGACGCCGGACAGGAAAGTCCCCAGGCCGATGTAAAACGACGGGGTATCAAGCACTGGAACATAGTTGGCCAGAACCGGCACGCCCTGCCCGTCCAGCGGCGACAGCACCATCGCCAGCACCCCGAGTCCGGCCAGCCAGACGCCGGCGCGCGCCATCCGCGACAGCACGCCGCCGCCCGCCGGCATCGCGGTCAGCCACAAACCGGCGGCCACGGCCAGGAACCAGACAACGACAGCCAAATCGACGTGGAGCACCAGTGCACTACGGAAAAATTCCGCCCCCAGTCCGAGAAACGGCGTGCGGGCGACGACCAGCACCACGGCACATAGCGTCGACGCCCCAAGGGCGAGCAAGGCCAGCAACCACCAGGCCGCCGACAACGCCCCGGAAACCGCGCCCTGGCGTTCGGCGGCTTCGAAGGCCGGGGAAATCGCGGCCTGTGTGCAGGAGACGGTGGCGCGCATCAGGTCACACCGCTCCTTGATGCGGCGTCTGGGACAGGAAGGGAACGCCGAAGAAGGTCAGGAAGGCGGCGACGAACACCCCGATCACCAGCCAGGCGCCCAGCCGCGGCGACAGGTTGAAGGTGAGCCGGGCATGCAGCGAGATGCCGACAATGAGCCAGGTGATGAAGGCCCAGGTTTCCAGCGGGTCCCAGTCCCAGTAACGGCCCCAGGCGTCCTGCGCCCAGATCGCCCCGGCGATCAGCATCAGGGTCTCGAAAACGAAGCCGATGGCCATGCAGCGATACGACAGCTCGCTCAGGCGAGCGCTCTCCGGCAGGCGATGAAACCAGGCGTCGGGACGACCGTCGCGGCGGATCAGGATGACACCGGACAAGCCGACGGCGACCAGCACGGCCCCCAGGAACACCTTGCCGAAGCCGATATGGATGAACAGCCAGACCGTGTGATAGGTCGGCGGCAGATGGGTTTCACCGGGACTGACCGTCATCAGCCAGCCCATCATGGTGAACAGGATGGGCATCACGATGGCCGCCACCGGGCGTATGGCCGGCAAACGCCAGTAGGCGATCGAAAAGGCGAGCATCAGGCTCCACACGTTGCTCGACAGAATTTCGAACATCGTCACGAACGGGCCGTGATCGAGGCGCTGCCAGCGCAGCCCGATAGCCACGGTGTGCAGGACCAGCCCGACCACCATCAGGCCGAGCACCGTGCGCTCCGGCCTTTTCTTCAACAGCACCCCGAAGATCGCAATGCTGCCGGCCAGGACATAGGCAACGACCGCGACCCACAGGATGCGCAACTCTCCGATCAAATCCAATTCCCACTCCTGGAAAAATTCTCAAAAACAGGACAATCCATGCAAGCCCGATGCCAGCCTTATCCCAAGCCGATCTCGGCTCAGGCGTTCCAGGGACGGGCGGTAAACTTCCGCCAGAAATGCCAGGCCAAAGCCAGCACGGCAATAGCCGCGGCGCCCAGCAACCAGTGCATGGTCCGATCCCAAGCCACCTGATAGCCCATCCAGGTGCGCAAACCCAGATAAGTCAGGCGCCCGCCCGGCAAATCGAGATGGACGATACCCTGATCGCCGGGAATTTCCCAGCGCTGCTGGCCTTGGCGGACGACCACAACGTAACGGGCCGGCAGGCGGAACTCGCCCCCCGCTTCGGGCACCGGCTCATCGTCGAACTGCAATGCGGCCCACACCGGCTCGGCGCTCCCCGGCAGCGACCACTGCCGCGCCTGGGTCAGTGCATTGGCCGGGTAGCTCGGCAGATTGACCGAACCGCGCATGGGCTCGCCCCGCTCCGGCTGCCAGCCGAACATCAGGGCAAAACCCTTGGTCCAGTTGGCGTAAAAACGGTAATGGTTGCGGATCAGCGGCGTATGGTCGCCGATCACCGCCTGCTGCACCTTCCCGTTCTCGTCCATCCAGCCGACACGGTTTTCGGTACCCAGGCGGACCGGCCCCGGGGCGTAACGGATACGGGTTCCCAGGTTGGTGAAGGCGGCCTGATCGACGCCCAGCGGGTGCCAAGGGCCGGCATCGACCTCGACGAACTCGCCGGTAAACGATTCTCCCTCGACCACCTCGGCCCGCCCCTTGAAATAGGTCAGCCGGCCGACGGCGATCAGGATCACGATCGCCAGCAAGGCGAGATGGAAGATCATCAATGGCGCCTGCCGGCGAAAATGGCGATTGGTGGCAATCGCCGCCAGCAGGTTGATCGACAGCAGGGACAGCGAAATGATCAACCAGGGGCTGGTCCGCACCTCGTTGAAATAAGCCAGCACGATGCTGCCCCCGAGAAAAACGAAGATGATCAAGGTCAGCTTGAGCGAAGCCAGCATGGGCAGGAAGCCCCGCTCGCCGAGCTTCAGTTGCTGGGTCCGCTGCACGTGCTGGTCATCCAGTTCTTGCCGGTACCGGTCGTATTCGAAGCGCTGGCGCCATTGGCGCTGGTAATCAGGTTCGCTCCGGATTTGCTGCGCGAACCGCAATTGGTATCCGACCAGCTGCCGCTGGCGGCAAAGGTGTTCACTTTCAGCTTGGAATACAGGTAGTACGGCTCTTTCAAATAGTAGGAGCCGTTGCCGTTGATCGCCACCTCCTTGCTGCTGCCGGCTCCGAGACCGGCCTCCTCGCCCACGTCGTTCAGATTGACCAGCAGGGCCTTGTTCTTCCAGCCATGCGGGACGGCGACGTGGCACCAGGTGCAGTACAGCTTCTGGATGCGGTCGATATGGTAGTTGTGCAGGTTGCCCTTGCCGCCGCCGTAGAAGCCGGACTTGCGCCCGGTATCGTTGCGCGTCGTGTAGTTGCTCGAGTCGTGGCACTTGAAGCACAGCATGTTGGCCGTCTCGCCGCTATCGCGCCCGGTCGCCCCCATGCCGTTGCCCCACACGCCTTTCAGGATGAAGTTGTTGTTGGAGCCATGCGGCCCCCACGGATTGTTGTTGTCCGGGATGACCGACTGGTTCGCCGCGACGCCGGAACCGTGGCAGTCGGTACAGTACATGGTCTGGGTGCCCACCGCATTGCTCCACGGGGTCAGCCAGGGGTTGCCGGTCATGCCGCGCGCCGCGGTCGTGCGCCCGGTGGCGGCCATCACCGGATGCCACGAACGGTGATTATTGTTGTTGCAGTTCGCATCGACACAGCCGCCGTCAGTGCCGACGTTCAAGGGTTCGCCGGCATGGGCAATCGGTGCCTGGAACTCCTTGGCCATGTTGGTGTACATCGTCAGCCCATTGGTCGTCGTCGGCGTACCGCCACTGGCGGAATTCAGGATGGGACGGTTGCCGCCGGTGCTGACATGGCTGTTGTTGTCGGTGTAACCGTAATCGGAGTGGCACTTGAGGCAGATCTGGTATTCCCGCGTCACATAGGTTTCGCTGACCAAGGTACTGCTGCTGGCCCCCGGATCACCGCGCTTGACCGTATAACCGGTGGGCAGGGCGTGGAAGGAGGCACTGCCGTAGCTCGGCTCGACCCCCCAGGAGCCGCGCAGCACGCCGGAAATGATGTTGCTGTGCGTGTACCCGGCGGCATTGGTGTGTTTGTGGGCGCCGCCCCCGGTATTCCGGCCGGCCACCGTATCGTTGGTATTGCCCACGCCAAGCGCCCCGGGCAGGCCGTTCTGGGCCTTGATGACGCGATGCGGATTGTGGCAGTCGGTGCATTCGACATGGCGGTTGTTCAGATTGCCCAGCCCGAGCTTGCTGCGCGGCTCGATGAAGTCCTTGCCGCACTTCGAGCCGGCCGTCGAGCAGTCGATGAAGGCTGAGTCGTTGCTGAAATTGCTGTTGATGTCGTGCGGCTCGGATGCATTGCCGCCGCCACCGCCGGTGGTGCCTTGCGCCGCGGTAGTGATCGGCATGCGGCGGGCGAGCAGGAAATCCGAGCGGATATTGGGCACGGTCACGTTGGCCTGCAGCGTGCCGTTGGTGCCGCCGTCGTGGCACTGGTAGCAGGTTTCCTCCAGCGCTGCGGTATTGCTCCCGCCCGGCTTCGCGGCGGCGCTGGTCAACACCCCCTCGTTGGTGCCTTCGCGCAACAGGCGGCGCGTGCCGGCGACCGAATGGGTATCGTGGCAATTCAGGCAGGCGGCCTTCCAGACCGGCAGATTGCGCGGGAATTCGCGGCGATCGGCATGGGTGTCGCTGTACAACTCGTTGGCCACCAGCGAATTGGCATGCGCCGAGAAGGCCCACGCCGAACCGCCCTTGTCATGGCAAGCCAGACAGATGATGTCGCCGGCGTTGTCGGTCGTGTTGTAGCCGCTGACGCTCGGCGGATCCTGATGCTGGAAGCGATTCAGGCGCAGGAATTTCTGGTTGCCCACCGTCGTGTCGGTCTCCCGGATGTGCGGATCGTGGCAGGTCGCACACTGAATCTGGGCCAGATTGGCGCCGGCCTCGCCGGTCGTTTCCAGCTTGAGCTTCGGCTTCGACGTCGTGGTCCGCACCCCGATCAGGGTCGGGTTCAGGCTCGGGGTGCGCAGTTCGCCATCGCGCGCCGCCAGCGTGTCATTGTAGGAAATGGAAATCGGATGGTCGTTGGTCAGGTCGGTGCCGAGGTAGCGGGTAAAGCCGGAATCCGTCCCGGAACCGGTCGGCATGGTGGTGCCGCCGGACGTCGCAATCACGGCCGTCCCTTGCGCCTGCCCGCTCTTGTCCAGCCCGTTGAGCACATTGACGTTGCCGACGGCGACCGTGCCGTCGTGGCAGGACAAACAGAGCTTGGAACTGCCGCCCGGCTGGTTCATGGTGTTCTGGACCTGCTTGGCATCGAGCGTACTGGAGTCGTACATCACGTAGCTCTGCGTATACCCGGCACCGGCCGCCTTGCGGTTCCACAACGGCGCGCGCGATGTCGAACCGCCGTGCGGCGTATGGCAGAACACGCAAATCTGCGTTTCGGTGCTGGCCTTGATGTTGCGGGTCGGCACCGAACCGGCCCCGGCGGTCGGATTGGTGTAGGCGGAATTGTCGGTAGCCGCGGACAGATTGTGCTTGGTCCCCCGGATGTCGGAAATGCGTGCCGCCTGCACTGTATCCAGGCCGTAGCGGAACAGCACCAAGACGGCAACGCAGAAATACAGCGCCAACTGCGCCGCGCGCGATGACAGCCGACGCTCACTCATCGCCATGCTCCCCTACGCCCCCCAGAAACTGAAACACGGAAATTCGCCCATTGAAGGTATCTGCCACAAAAACCCGGTTGCCCCGGTCTATCCAAACGCCGCCAGGCAGGTAGAAACTGCCTGCCGTCTTGCCTGCGCCCCCAATCGGAAGCAGAAACCGCGCCCGCTCATCGAAAATCAGCAGATGGTCGTAATACGATTCGATGACATAGAGATTGTTCTCGGAATCGACGGCGACGCCCTTGGGGCGCACCAGATTGCCCATCATGGTGCCGCGCTCGCCGACGATTTCCGGCGTGCCGTTTCCGTCCAGCGGAATCAGCTGGACCCGCGCATTCATCGTGTCCGAAACGACCAGGCGGTCGCGCGACAGGGACAGGAAGGTCGGGAAATTGAATTCGCCCGGCCCCTCGCCCCTTCTGCCTATGGTCCTCACCTGCCGGCCGGTCATGTCGAAGACCTTGATCTGGTGGGCCTGGGTATCCGAAACGTAGAGCAGGCCTTCCTTGGCGTCCCAGGCCAGGCCGGTGGGACGCTCGAGCACGCCGGAGTCGATGACCACCGTACCGTTGCCCTGCGGATCGAGGGAAAAGACCTGCTTGAGGTCGGCATCGGCGACAAACACCCTTCCCGCCGGGCCGAGGGCGATGCCGGTCGGCGACGCAAAGCGGCGGTAGCCCTTGGCGAATTCCCAGACATCGAGGCGACCGTTGGCCGGGTCGAACACGAAAACCGCCGCACGGCTGACATCGGTGATCAGGATCCGGCCGTTTTCGTCGACCACGCCGGATTGCGGACGTTGCAGGACGACCGCCTCCTGCCCTTCGAACAGGCCGGCGATCCACTTCAAGGCTTCGATGAAGACGTTTTTCTTCTTGCCCTCGCGCTCGACGAAATTCTGCTCGCCGGTCAGCTCGCCGACATAGACGTAACGCGGCACCTCTTCATCGCTGAGCGGCGGAAAATAGATTTTCTTGCCGGCCGTCACCTGCCCGGGATCGAAACGCATGACCAGCGGCTCGGAAGCGCACCCGGCCAGCAATAGAGCGAGCAATACGGCAGCGACTAACCTCATGCCCGCAGCCGGAAGGAGGCCACCCGACGACCGGCACCGTCGGCCACATAGAGGGTCTGCTGGGCAATGGACATGCCGCGCGGATCGTTCAGGCCGAGCGAGGCGAAATCGGCTTCGGCCAGCAAAGCCCCCTGCCGCCACAAGCGAATCTCGCGTTCGCGCATGTCGGCGACGGCCAGCCAGCCGTCGCCGGCGGCCAGCGCCGTGGCCTGGCCGATATCCTCGGCCATCACTTCCATGTTGCGCGAACCGAAAGTGTCGATGGCGGCGATGCACTGGCACGCCCGTCCGGCAATGTAGATGTTCGGACCATCCATGGCCATGGCCGTCGGCTGTTCCGGGATCAGGCCCTGCGGCATGACGACGCCGCCCCGGCCGTGTGGCATGATTTCCTCGAGACGACGCTGCACCTTGTCGAGGCCGTAATAGCGGCCACTGCCCGCATCGACGACGACCTCGTCATAGAACACGCCGCCGCCGAGCTGCGCGTCGATAGTCTGCAACAGGCGCCCGGTGCGGCTGACCCGGACCATAGGCGCGCTCATGCCATTGGCGACGGCGATCGTGCCGTCGGGTGCGGCGGCCAGGCGGGTCTGCTGGGTCACCCGCACGCCGCGGATCGTGTTCATGGCGTCGAGCATCGGGTCGTAGCGGAAAATGGCCTGCAGACCGGCATCGGCGATGAAAATGTCGCGCATCGGCGTGACCGCCACCGCCACCGGAAAAACGAACAGGGTCATCGCCCCCATACCGCCCATGTTGGGGTCGGGGAAGCCGGCTTCGTTGGCGCGCTGGGTGATGCGCCCGCCCTGATACGACTGGCCGGCGACCAGATGCCGGCTTTTTTCGGCAAAAGCCATCGGCGACAGCCCGCATGCGGCCCCGGTCAGCAATGCCTTGAGCAGGGTCCGCCGGGTGTGGTTTAACGTATCGCTCACCGCCTGGCTCGACCCTACGGATTTACCAGCGCCCTGGTCCAGAAGTCTCATGTCCACCAAATACCCCCGTCGGCAGGCCCGGCTTTCCCGAATGGCAGAGGTCGCAATTCTCGGGAGACCAGGCGATATCGTTATTGTGACAGGCACCGCAGAATTTCCCCTCGATGATGTCGGTCATCGTGATGGTATTGCTGCCAGCGCGCATTTTGAATCCTAGCTCAGCATGGCAGACCTTGCAGCGGAATCGGATGCGGTGGAACCAGTGCGGGAAAACCACCGGGCGCATGCCGTTCTTTTCGGCCTGGCGATTGATCACCACGTCGGCATATTCGGCCTGCGTCGTCCCCGGCACCACCATCAGCGAGAGCAGCACCAGGGACAGTATCCCGATCTTGCGCAGCACGGCATAGACGTGGCTCATTTCTGCCCCTGCCCGACGGCCTGGTGGATACGCGGATCGATACCGGGCGGGATGACCGGCTGGGTGTGCCCAGGGCGCGGAATGCTGTGGCAGCGGGCGCATTCGGTTAGCGGGAAGGCGACGGCGCCGTGGCAGACCCCGCATTGCTCCCCCTGCAGGATCTTGAACATCGAAATCTTGCTCCCCCCCGCCCGTTTGGCGAACAGGCCGTCATGGCAATTGACGCAATCCAGCCATTCGGTATGCGGGCGATGGGGAAAACGCACGGCCGGCATGCCGCCCTTGGCGTCCAGGATGACGTCGAGATCCAGCTTCTGGACGACGGTCTGCGGAAACAGTTTTTCACGCGGCCGGATTTCGCCCTTGTCCAGCACCTGCACCCAGCGCACCTGGTTGCCGGCGTGGTCGGGAGTCAGTCCTTGCAGCGCCTCGCGCGGCTGCTGCAGGATTTTGACGGCCCGCGAGCGCGGGTCGTGGATGCCGTCGTTGTTCAGCGGCAGCCATTCGCCAGCCCCGGCACTGCGCAACAGCAAAAAAAACAGCAAAAAAAGCACAAGCCCGGGGCTTGTGACACCCCGGGCCAGGCCTAGTACGGATCGAAGAAACTCAACCCGGAATATAGATACCGGCATTGCGGATCGCTCTGACCAGTTCGACGGTCGACTCCTCGAGCAGCTTGACCGCCTGAGCATGGTCGCGCTTGGCGGCGGCCGCTTCGGCCGACGAGCGCAATTCCTTGGCCCTGGCGACGAAGCCCTGGACCTGCTGGTCGAGCATGGGATTGCCGGCCCGCTTTTCCTCGACCAGAACCTTGATCAGCATCTGGTGCGTATCGTTGCGGTCGATCTCGTACTGGTATTCCTCTTCCTTGTTGGCAAAGTTGAGCGAACGCACCAGGGTGTCGCCACTGCGCAGCGAGCTGATCCCGGCCTTGGCAACCAGGTAGGCGCGATCGAGTTCGGCGCGCCCTTCCTTGTACTTGCCGCCCTGCGCCAGACGCGCGGCCTCGGCCACCGACTTGTCGATCTGGGCCACGGTTTCGCTGACGGTCTTGGAGGCGCTGCCCTTTTCGCTGGCGACGCGACGGTAGGCGCCGAGCAAGGCATTGACGCTGTCGAGACGCGCCCGGTAGTCGGCTTCCAGCTTCTTGGCCGTCACCTCTTCCGGTGCAGCCAGGCGCACGGCTTCGAAGAAGGCGGCACGCACTTCGGCCAGCTGGCTGTTGGCCTTTTCCAGATCGCCGGCATTGAGCGATGCCTTGGCCGACTTGTAGATTTCGCGAGCGCGGTCGCGACGGGCCAATGCCTCCGGCGCCTTGCTGCTTTCGACCTGGCGGGCGGCCGACGACGACTCGAGCAGCTTGCCGACCGATTCCATATTGAAGAGCAGCTGATCCTTGTCGATCTTGCCAGCCGACAAACGGGTCGCGGCGCTTTCCTGGGCGACGGCAGCCGGAGCCATGAGGCCCTGGCCGGCGGTCAGTGCCGCGGCAACCAGCCCGGCCTTGAGCATGAATTTTTCCATTGGTTTCTTTCCCTTCCAGGGGGAGCGCGAACCGCACTCCCCGCCGATCAAATCACTTGGTAGCGGCGACCGGGGTCGGCGCCTTCGCAATATCCTTCTTCTTCGAGTGGCAGTTGCGGCACTCGGAAACCGGGAAAGCCACCTTGCCATGGCAGACGCCGCATTTCTCGCCGAGCAGGATGGAAGCCATGCTGATGGCGTTGGCACCCTTCTGCGGCACGAAGATGGCCGGATGGCAGTTCGAGCAATCCAGCCACTCGGTGTGCTGCTTGTGCGGATAGACCACATCCGGCATCGAGCCCTTCACTTCGCGGACGATGTTCAGATCCATCACGATCGGCTCGGCCTTCGGATCAAGCCGGTCGTAACGCGGATTGATCTTCTTCTGCCCGATGGCTTCAACCCAGTTCACCCGATTGCCGGACGGTGCCTTGGGCAGCGCGCCGAAGGCGGCCAGCGGCGGCTGCAGGGCATGCGTGCCGTCATTCGCCGGATCGTGGATGCCGTCCTCGGGCGGCGGCAGGTTGCGCTTGCTCGCCGGCTTCAGCAGACGGTTGAAGGAGTTGATGTCGGCGGCCGAAACCTCGGTTGCGGCAACCGGCACCACCGGTGCGCTAGCCGCCACCGGAGCAGGTGCGGGAGCCGCCGCGGGGGCCGGCGCGGCCTTGGCTTCAGCCTTCTTCGCTTCCTCTCTCTTCGGCTCTTCCTTCTTGGCTTCAGCCTTCTTCGGCTCTTCCTTCTTGGGCTCGGCTTCCGGCTTGGCCGGCTTCACGTTGGCCGAGGCCAGCATGTAATCCACCGCCGCCTTGACTTCCGCATCGGGCAGGGTCATGTGGCCGCCCTTGGCCGGCATGCCCTTCGGCGTGCCGGTCAGGGCGCTTTGGTAGAGGCTGGCCAAGCCCTTCGCGGCGCGCGGCCCCCAGTCGGCCGCATTGCCCAGGCGCGGCGAACCGGCCAGGCCGGTGGCGTGGCAGGTCGAGCAGACCTTGGTGTAGACGTCCTTGCCGGATTGCTGGGCGAGTACCGGCAGGGCGAGACACAGACCGGCGACGATGGCGGTAATACGATTCGAGATTTTCATGGCTGTCTCCCTCACTTCTTCGCGCCAGAGGGCTGCGCCAGTTTCTGAACGGTGCTTTCATGAACCTGCGTCGGCGTATTCGGCTTGGCGGAGTGGCACAGGTTGCAGTTTTCGACGGACCAGGCGATGTCGCCGTTATGGCAGGCGCCGCAGAACTGGCCGTCGATGATCTTGACCATGTTGATTTCGTTGCCGCCCGCCTGGAACTTGAAGCCGAGGTCGGCGTGGCACACCTTGCAGCGGAAACGAACGCGGTGGAACCAGTGAGGGAAAACCACCGGACGCATGCCGGCGCCGTCCGAATAGTTGTTGATGACCACGTCGCCGTATTCGGCCTGGGCATCGTTGATATCCACGAACATGACTGTGGACAACACCAGGACCGCAGCGACTGCGATACTTGCCCTCAGTTTCGAGAGTATTTTCATTACACGACCTCTTGGTTTTTTATGCACTGAATCAGCCAGCCCGGCTCAGCGGAATCAGTACGAACCGATTTGCCGGGACACCTGGAAAAAGAGCAATGCATTTTTCTTGCCACCCACCTCGTTGTTGGTCAGCGAGAGACGGAAGTCGAGCAAACCGATGCGATATTCGAGGCGATTGGTCAGCGCGAAGCGGGCGCGATCGACCTCGCCATTGACGTTGCCGTAGAGACGGTCGTCGCGCAGACGGGTGTCGGCCGCGAAGTTCAGGGTGTAGCGCAGGCCGCGGACGCCGGCGAAGCGCATGTGGCTGTAGGCGGCCGAGCCGTTGAGCGTCATGTGCTGGGCGTTCTGGGTGACCGGGATACCGAAGGAATCGACGGTCTTGAAGCTCTGATCGGACCAGTTGAACATCAGGTTGATATTGGCCGACGAAACCTGGGAAAGCTGCCCCTGGCCGAAGAAACCGACATTCAGCACCTGATAGTGCTGCTCGAGATAGCCGGTGGTCCGAACATCGGAAACCATGGTGCTCAACGAACCGGAGAAACGCTCGGCCGCGCTCAGCCCGAGATTGGCCGAAACGGTGTGGGTCAGGGACTGCGTGGTGCCCACCAGTGCGCTGTTGACCACGTTGAGGGACTGCGAACCGTTGAAGGCCAGGGTTTGCCCCTCGCCCAGCGTGTAGATGCGCGACAGGTTATGACTCGCCTGGCCGCTGGTCATGGTGTTGGACGGCGTCGTCGCGACCGCACTTTGCCAGTTGGCGTTGGCCCCCGTATTCCAATTATAGGAAAATTTCCCAAAAGTGAGAGGGTTGCCGGTGTAGTTGATCGACGAGCCGAGTTGGGTCAGCGTCTGGCTGGGTCCCTTCGACTGGGTCAGCTGGTTCATCGAGCCGTTCGCCGACATCGACAGATTGTTCGAGAAACGATACATGCCGGACAGGTTGCCGCCGATCGACTGGGCGGAGAATCCTTCGCCGCCGAACTGGTTTTCCTGCGAGGTATAGCGCAAGCCGCCGTTCAAGGTCAGCGGCAGGTCGTCGAGATCCTCGAAGTCCGGCAGCCAGGAACCGTAGGTATAGAGCTGCAGGTATTGCCCGCGATTGGTCGCGGAGTCGCCGAATCCCGATGCCGTGCGGATGTCGCTATCGGTGTAGTTCATCGTCGCGCCGAGGTTCAGGGTGTCGCTGACGTTGGCGATATGCGCCGAATTCAGGCCGATCAGGCGCACGCGGTCATCCGTTCCGCTGCGCTGCCCCAGCGAGTAGCGCCCGTTGAGGGTGTTCTGGACGATCCCGGTCTGCGTCGAATAGCCGCCGGAAAGCGCCGTCACCTCGTCGCGGCGCCCGTTGGACGAATTGATCTCGCTGCGGTCGAAAATAACGTTGCCGCCACTGATACCGTCTTCCGAACGGAAATTCTGGCTCATGCCGTAGCGGTTATTGACGTAATCGTTGGTGACGATCGTGCCGCTGGCCCGGCTATCCGTACGGTCGAAATAGGCCCGGAACGGATAGCGGCTGCTGGAGAACATGTTCACTTCGCCGCCACCGACCACGTTGGCACTGCGATTGGAGTCCTCGCCTGACAACCCCGGGCTCTGGCTGCTCGTCGAAGTCGTGGTCAGGCCGATACGGCCGCTGACCCGGGCCAGCCACGGCGCATAGATGTAGCTGGACGCCGAAAGATTGGCGAATACGTTGTTGGAAGTCGATGAATACCCCGTATTGGTGGTGGTCTTCTGCAGGCCGTAGCCGAGGCTGCCGCCCCAGCGGATGGGCGGGATTTCCCAGCCGAAGGCACCAAAAGAGCTTGAGTCGGAGGTGCCTTGGCCACTACCCTGCCCACCACCAGAGGCAGGCGACCCGGTGGCGCCCGAGCCCGCGGCCATGGGCGCTGTGCCGCTCCCGGGAAATGCTTGCCCGGCCCGTGCCGGCTGGCCGATACCCGCCGCCCCTGGCAGCGGCAAGGAGAGTTCCCGCGATTGGCGAAGTTGTCCCGGCTGGTCCGGCACCGTCATCCACAGCGGTTCCTTGGCGCCGGGTTGCGGCGTCGACACCATCTGGCTAAGCCGCAACGGCAGTTCGACGTCGGCCGGCCATTCCTGGCGCGCGGCGCCAAGCATCGAGGTCATCCGTAGCGGCAGGCCGTCGTCCGGAACGTCGATTACCGGCTGGAGATTGCTCCCGGCCGGCAAACCCGACAGCAAGTCGCTGCGGCGCAGCGGGAAACCGCCGCCCTCGCCGCCCTGGCCGATATCGGCCAGCGCCGCCTGGACGGCGCCGACCATCACGGTCTCGCGCACCGGCGGCAGCGCCTCCGGCCCGGCTCCTTCAAGCGCCAGGCTATAGGGGGAAAAGGTCAACGCCCCGCCGGCCAGACCTGCCAACAGGATTCTGGAACCGGACGGACGCGCGCGAGTACCGGGTTTTCCCACCTTCTAGACGACCAAATTGACTATTTTTTTGCACCTTCACGCTGCTCCGTTGAGACAGCATGCATGAACTTGACGTCCGCCTTGGCGACCAATCGGTCGATCAGTTCTTTCCAGGCGGCGTCCTGACGTTCACGTACCAGCAAATCTCGTGCTCGCGTCGCGACATCGGCAAAATCCCGCGGCGTCGCGGCGAGACGATCGACCAGGCGGAAGATCGCCACCCCTTCCAGAGTGTCGATCGGTTCGTTGACCTTGTTGAGTTCGAACTGGTCGACCTTGGACTGGATGTTCTCCGGCAGCATGCCGCGATGCAGGTAGCCCATATCGCCGCTCTTCTCGGCATAGACGCTGGAGTGCAGGCGGGCCGCCTCTTCGAAGTCGGCGCCGTTCTGCAGACGGGCGTAGATGGCCCGCGCCTCGTCACGAGTCGCCTGCCAGGCCGTCGCCGGAGATGAGGGATCGACCGCCAGCAGGATCACCGCCAAGCGGATTTTCTCAGGTTCGGTAAAGAGGTTGCGATTCTTGTCGTAGAAGGCGCGCACCTCGGCATCCGACGGTTGCGGCACATCGCGCACCTGCTTGTCGAGCTGGGCGATCAGGCTCTGCTCGGAGAGCTGCTTGATCAGCCCGGGCAGCAGCATTTCGCGGTTCTGTTGCCACTGCGGGCTGTTGGTGTAGCGCTTTTCATAGCCAGCCAGGACTTCGTCGATCTGCGCCTGCTCCGGCGTGATATTGCGGCGCTCGGCCTCTTCGAGCAGGACGACCCGCTGGACCAGCTTGCTCTTGATCTCTTCGCGAACACCGGCCAGTTCGTTTTCCGGAATCTGGCCGTGATAAAACCGCTGACGGATCAGGGCGGTAAATGCGCCCTCATAGTCGGAAGTCGGAATCGCTCGCCCGTTGATCACGGCAAAGACGCGATCGTGCAGATCCTTGGCGGCTACCGGTTTGGTCTGCTCGACCTCCGGGGTGGCAGCGGGGTTGGTGGCGGCCTGGGCCCATGCCAGGGGCAAGCCGGACAAGCCGGCCATCAGGGCAAGTACATGGCAAACGCTGGCTCGGGATGTTGTTTTCACTGGACCATTCTCCTGAAAAGAAAAACGGGCCGAACACACTGCGTGTCGGCCCGCTTGCAAGGACACTTGCGGTAGACCGCGGCCCCTTACTTGTTATGACATGTCAGACAGACTGCGCTCTGGGTGTTCGGAATACGCAGGAAGGTGGCGTTTTCGGAGTGGGGATCATGGCAGCTGGCGCATTCGACGAACGGCTGGTACATGCCGGAGGTGGCATCGCCGGTCAGGGTCGGAGCACGAGCGTAGAGGATCATGTCGGTCTTCTGACGGGTACCGGCGGCACCGACCGAGTTATCCACCCACCAGGTACGGGCGCCACCGATCAGGCCGTTCTGCGGGGCGACGAAGTCAGTGTCGCGGCAGCTACCGGTCGAAGCAGCGGTGGTCGAGGCACCGCCGGTGCTGACACCGCCACCGCAATACTGGATACCGACCGGGTGATCGTTGGTCAGGTCGGTGCCGAGCATGGCGATGAATTCACCGGTGTTGATCATCTTGCCGGTGCCATCCTGGTGGGTGCCGGTCCAGGCGCCGCCGGTGATGGTCGAGCCCGCGGCGTTGTAACCGCCCGAACCCGGCTTGTTGATCATGGTGTCCATGGCTTGCGTGCCGTCGTGGCAGGACAGGCAGGCCAGCGAGATGCCGGACATGTCGACCGAGCCGTCGATGGTGGCCGACACGGCGGTGGTGTAGGTGGTGTAGGTGCTGCCGGCAGCCACCGGTTTGTTCCACAGCGGCGCCTTGACGTTGGTATTCGAGGCGTGCGGCGTATGGCAGAAAACGCAGATTTCGGTGGTACCCGTCGTCATGTAGTTTTCATTGACGGCATTGTTGGCGCCAAGGTTGTGCTTGGTGTTGGCAATACCCGCGTGCGCCCCGACCGCACCAAGCGCGAGTGCGGCAACCGCAATCAGCTTGGCAACGCGCCCGGAAAGATTTCGCTTTTCCGTGGTGTGCTTGAACATAGTTTGACTCCCGACCCTTTAAGAAATTGATCAAGTTTTGCGAGCCAGAAGGCCCGGACGATCAATTCAAAGCACATGGCATGCCATGAACATCGTAGATATATCAATCAATCACTTACAAAACCACGGGACGCAAAAATCGGCCAATTTCGCGAAATAATCCCCTTTCGTAAAAGGGGATTTCCCGTTCTTAGGAAGCGCACCTTCTCACCGCCGGGAAGAGCGCGCTGCGGATGGTGGAGCCATGCCTACTTGATCGGAGCGGCCCGCTTGGCGAGGAAACCGGTGTCGGCACCCAGCGCGTGCGGCCGGAAGACGTCGATTTTCTTGAACCACTGGTCGACCATGTAAACACGGCCGTCCTCATCGACGTAGATACCGGACGGCAGCATGTAGTGCGCCGGCCCGTCCCGCTCGGAACGCTCGCCGATGAACATCAGCAGGTCGCCGTCCGCATTGAATATCTGGAAGTTGCCGAATGCCGCGTCGACCACATAGACATTGCCGGACGCGTCGGTGGCGATCTCCTTGGGCCGGGCAAAGTTGCCCATCTGCTTGCCCACCGAGCCGAAGCTGCTGAGGAAACGCCCCGTCCGGTCGAAAACCTGGACCCGGAAATTGCCGCCATCGACGACGTAGATCTGGCCATTGATGCCGATGGCCACGTCGCGCGGCAGGTTGAACTCGCCGGGGCCGATGCCCCGCTTGCCGAGATCGAACAGGTGCGTGCCGTTGTTCGAATCGAAAACCTTGATCTTGTGCTGGTCCGACGATACGCCGCCGATATCGGTGACGAACACCCGCTGCCCCGGACTATCGACCGTCACGCTGGACAGCCGCTCGAATACATTGGGTCCGCCGATCTTGCGCAGGAATTTGCCGTCCCGGCTGTACACCATGATCGCCCGGGCCGTTCCGTCCGCCACGAACAGGTTGCCCTGGGTATCGACGTCGACGCCGAGCGGCTTGGTCAGCGGGCCGAGTTCGTCGTCGCCGATCTTGAAATAGCGCCCCTCGGGGACATCGAAGACCTTGACGAAACGGTCCGCCGAATCGCTGACGAAGATCCGGCCGCGATGCACGGCCACGGCATACGGCTTGACCAGGCCTTCGGAGCGCTCCAGTTCGCCGGTCAATGCGCGCTTCAAGGCAGCATCGTTCTTTCGCGGCGTCACGTCGGCGCTGCCGTAGATCGTCCGTTCGTAGGCGTAGCGCGGCTCGTCCGGCGGCGGCGGATAGATCAGCAAGCTGGGCTTGTCGGCGTCGGCACGTTCCTGCACCGGCGCACAGCCGGCGATGGCGGCAATCGCAGCAACCAGAAAGATCTTTCCCAGATTTGCGAATTTTCGATATGGAGTATTCATCTACCCACCTCTTTCAAAATTACTTGTCATGGCACGTCAGGCACAAACGGCTGCCGGCATTATCAACCCGGAGAAACAAACGGGTGGATATATGCGGGTCGTGGCAACTGCTGCATTCGACGAAAGGAATCTCGCCGTTTGCGGCCGGGCGCGCATAGAGCGGCAGATCGGCCCGCGTCCGGAACGGCGTCACGCCCGATGCCGAAACCCACCATACCGTCCGGTTATCGACCACGCCGCGGCTGGGCAGGCGGAAATCGTCCAGCGCCTTCAGTTCCTTCGCCGCCCGGGACGGCATGCCTTCGCCGGCCGCCAGCTCCGCCGGGGTGCGTTCCCGGCCGCGGGAATAACCGCGATACGGAATGCCGAAGGGGTGATCGGTCTCGGCCGACTGGACCGAAAAGGCCTGGTTGGCATCGTGGCAGGACAGGCAGGCGATGGACTGCGAGCCGACGGCCGGCTTGTCGCCGAACTGCAGGCGGCCGATATCGTCGTACATCACGTAGGAATGCTGGTTGGACAGCGACGGCTGCCACATGGGCTGCATGGCGATATTGCTGCGCGACAGGTCGCTCGGCGTCAGCTGCGGGGTATGGCAGAAGACGCAGACCTCCTCAGGCTCGACCTGGGCCCCCTGGCGCGTAAGGTTGTGCGGGGTCGTTCGTATGTCTGCCGCCCGCAGATATCCATCAGGCAGCAGGCCAACGACCATGAGCACCATCAACAGGGCACTACGTAGCGACAGACTGTACTCCAAAAAAAACGCAACCCGATTTCTCGGGTTGCGGGCAAATGGCTACCGGAACAATCGTTCAGGGAGGTGATGAAAGTACTTGGGAGGGTACTTTGCCCGGCAGCCCGTCTGGAAAACTATTTATCTCCGTTCAGCATGAAGTCGAGAGCCAGATAGGCTTCACCCCGGCTCAGCGAGGCGTTTCCGCCTTTCGGCGGCATCGCCCCCTTGCCCCGCAACACGGAAACCATCAATTCGGCAGGTCCTTTCTTGGCCCGTTCGGCCCAATCTTCACTGACGCCCGGCCGTGGCGCACCGCCAATCCCCGGGCTATGACACATCGCACACGACTGCATATAGACTTCTCGCCCCTTCAACGGCTGGCTGGCACCCATCGCCAGGTTTTTCGCATCCGCGGCATGAACCTCCCAGCACAGGGACAGTGTCAACGCCATCGCGAGCACCACGGTTTGATTCATGCATTCCCAGCCAGTTATCGAATATGAGGCAACAAATTCGTTCCGTTAGGACCTAGCAAGTGACGTGCCATATCGGGCCGAATCCGGCCTGAATATTGCTAGTCAATCCCGACCAAACCATTTACCATCCAAGCGCTTCGGAGAACGTGACACGATGACTCGGCACCTACCTTTTGCCAGCACACTGCTACTTGCCTTCCTCATTTCGCTCGCCCCCGCTGCTTCGGCCGGCGAGCGTCCACTGAAGGGCGGCGCCTCCAAGCCCGACGTGCTGTACCACAACTACTGTTCGGTCTGCCACGGCGACCGCGGCGACGGCAACAGCCGCGCCAAGAACAGCCTGGTTCCGCCGCCCAAAGACTTCACGCGCGCCCCGGAACTGACCCGCGACACGATGATCACCATCATCACGCACGGCAAACCGGGTACGGCGATGATGGGCTGGAAAACCCAGCTCGAAGACAAGGAAATCGCCGCCCTGGCCGACTACATCCGCAGCACCTTCATGCAGGTTTCGCTCGATCCGAAACTGCAGCGCGGCCGCGTCGTCTATGCCCAGAACTGCATGGTCTGCCATGGCGAACGGGGCCAGGGCGCGGCCGGTGCCGCGGGCCTGATCCCGGCCCGCGATTTCACGACGCCGCAGGCACGCGTCGAGCTGACGCGCGAACGCATGATCAACGCCGTTACCCAGGGCCGCCCCAACACGGCCATGGCCGCTTTTGCCAATCGCCTGCCGGCTACCGACATCGAAGCGGTCGTCGATTACGTGCGGGCTGGCCTGATGCTGCCGTCGACCGGCGGCATTTCGGGAACGAACGCCCATGCCGGACGCAGCGGCGAGCAGGCCGGCGAAGGCATGAGCATGCCCTTTGCCAACGGCCTGACCGGGGACGCCGCCCGCGGCGAGAAGTTCTACATGGCCAATTGCGCCACCTGCCACGGCGCCAAGGGCGACGGCAAGGGACCGCGCGCCTACTTCATCAATCCCAAGCCGCGCAATTTCATCGACAAGAATTTCCGCCTGGCCTTCAATCGTCCGGCCATCTACACCGCCGTGCACGACGGCCGCCTGGGTGCCGAAATGCCGGCCTGGAGCAAGGTGCTGAGCGACCAGGAAATGACCGACGTCAGCGAATTCGTCTTCCGCCGCTTCGTCCAGGGACGTGGAGCCTCCGCCAAATAACGCATTTCCCCGCCGCATGTCCATTCGCTCACTGACCATCCTGCTGGCCGGCATCTCCCTGTGGGGGCCGGCCGGTGCCGCTTCCCCGCAGATCGAGGAAGGCCGCGCCGTCTACAATTTCCGCTGCTATTTCTGTCACGGCTATTCCGGAAATGGGCAGACCTTGGCGGCCACCTACCTGGCGCCGAAACCGACCAATTTCCAGCAGGCCGATCCCGCCACCCTCACCGCCGAACGCGTCGTCGCCGTGCTTCAGGCCGGCAAGCCGGGGACCGCGATGAAACCCTTCGCCGGCATCATCTCCGACCGGGAGATGCGCGCCGTCGCCGAATTCGTGGTCGACGAGTTCGTCCGCCGCAAGGCCGAGAACACCCGCTACCACACCGTCGAAAACGGCTGGCCCGACCACGAACGCTACAAGGACGCCTTTCCTTTTGCCAAAGGCGAGATTCCGCTTTCCCGACCTTGGGAAAATTTGAGCGAACGGGAATCGGAGGGCAAGCGGCTCTATTTGGCCAGTTGCGTCAGCTGCCATGACCGCGGTGCACCGACCGACGACGACATCGCCTGGGACTCCCGCCCGTTGTCCTACCCGCGCAACAATTTCTCGCTGGCCGCCCCGGCGCCGAAGATCGATGCCATGACCAGCGCCAGCCCTTACGCGCTGCATGACATCCCGCCCAAGGTGGCCGGCATGAAGCCGCAGGAACGCCGGGGCGAAAAACTGTTCCAGCTCAACTGCGCCTTCTGCCATGGTGCCGACGGCAGCGGCCAGAACTGGATCGGCAAGTTCATGGAGCCGCATCCGCGCAACCTGCGCGACCCGGCCTTCATGCGCACCGCCACCCGCTCCACCCTGGCCCACGCCATCCGCGAAGGGCTGCCCAACACGTCGATGCCGGCATGGAAATCGGTGCTCAAGGAGAGCGACATCCAGGCCATCATTTCGTACATCAACCGCGCCATGCATCCGGTGGCGGAAGAACCGGCCAAGCGCTGAGGCTTTAACCAGCCGGCATCAGCACGAGCTGGCGCTGTTTTTGCTGAGTACTCCCGACTAGTTTCCGGAAATGCCGGAATCATTCGGGGGAATTCAATGAGTGGATGGCAGCGCCTGCTTGTCCGGGCCAAGGAAGCAAGCCACCTGACAGCAGCCTTGATCACGCTGGGCTTTGCCGCACCGGTTGCGCTCAACCTGTACATCCAGCGCGAAGATGCCGCCGGCGCCGCGCGCGAACTGGCCACGCTGCGCGTCGAAGCGGTGGCCAATTCGGTGGCCCGCGCCCTCGACCAGACGGTCACCGCCACCGCCGTGCTGGCCGACGGATTCGACCAGGGCAACGCCGAACTGCTGTCGCGCACCTCGTCGAACATCCTGCGCATCATCGGCTCCAGCGCCCACATGGAAATCAAGCCGGAAGGCGGCCGGCCGGTGCTGATCGCCGCCCACAACGCGCCGCCGAGCCAGTTCGCCATCCCGTCAGCCGGTAGCGGCGAAACCTGGAAAGCGCCGGTCCCGCTCGGCGATCCGGTGGTCAGCGTCCATGATCAACAGATCGTCGTCACCCAGGCGCTGGTCAATCGCTCGCCGGAGGGACGCACCCGCTTCTGGGGCTACGTCGTCATCGGCCAGCCCTTTTCCGCCCTGGCCAAGAGCGCCCAGCTCAACCAGCTGGCCTCGGAATCCTTCGCCATCCGGGTCAAATACCAGACCGCCGGCAGCGACGCCGGCACCCTCCTCTTCGACTCCCTGCACGACGGAGTCGCCGAACTCGCCCACAAGACAATCCATCTGCCCGGGACAGCCCAGCTCCATTTCGAGATCGCCTCCCGAGGCGCCTCCCGGGCCATCGGCAGCGACCTGATTTTCCTGCTGATGGCCAGCGTCGCCCTCTTCTCGCTGGTGCTTTTCGCCCAGAAGCGCCCGGCCGTGCTGCAGCAACGCATCCGCATCGCCAACCAGCTTCTCGAGGACGAGAAATATGCCTTGAAACGCGAAATCGAGGTCCGTCTCGAAGCCGAGAAAATGCTTGAACGCTCGCACCGGCTGCTCGACAGCATCTTCGAGCACATTCCCGGCATGATCATCCTGAAACGGGCCAGCGACCGGCGCATCGTCCGCATCAACCGCTCCGGCGAAGACTTGTTGTCGCGCAGCCGGCACACCCTGATCGGGCGCTCCAACGATGAGATCTACGACCCCAATCTCGCCACCCGGCTGAACAATTCCGACAGCGAAGTTCTCGCCTCCGGCGACCCGATCGAGTTGCCGGTCGAGCAATACGTGATGCCCGGACAGTCGCCGCGCTGGATCAGCGTGCGCAAGACGGTGCTGCGCGGCGAGGACCGGCAGCCGGAATACATCCTCGAATTCGGCAGCGACGTCACCGAGCAGGAACAGCTCGACCTGCGTCTGCGCGAGCACCTGCACTTCCTCGAACAACTGGTCGACGCCATCCCCAGCCCGCTCTTCTTCAAGGATTCGAAAGGCCGCTACCTCAGCGTCAACCATGCCTTCGAGCGCTACATCGGCATCGCCCGCGAGGAAATCACCGGCAAGACCATTTTCGACATCGCCGCGCCAGCCATGGCCCGCATGTACAACCGTGCCGACATGGAGCTGCTGGCCAAGGGCGGCAGCCAGGTTTACGAAACGGTGGTCAAGGACGCCGCCGGGCGCGAGCGCGACGTGATGTTCCACAAGGCCGTCTTCCACCAGACCGACGGCGACAAGGGCGGCATCGTCGGCATCATGCTCGACATTACCGAGCGCAAGCAGGTCGAATTGCAGGTCGCCCGCCTGAACCGCTTCCTGACCGTGCTCAGCGACGTCAATGAAGCCATCGTCCGGACGCAGGAACCCCGGCTGCTGCTCGACAAGGTGACCGAACTGCTCTGTTCCAGCGGCAATTTTCCGGTGTCGTGGATACAGCTGGGCAGCGGCGTCCCGCCACTGATGTGCGAGCGCTGCGAGGAAGACGAGGCTCTAGCGCGCGGCATCATGGCCGGACTGCCGCCGGAAACGACGCCCGGCACCGCGTTCTACGGCAACGGCGATACGCTGGAGATCGGCCTGCAGGACCAGCTGCGCAGCCGCCAGCTGCACAACATCGCGATCCTGCCCATCGGCCACCTGAACGGCACCGATGCCCGGATCGGCCTGCTCGACGGCCAGGAAGACGGCCTGTCGAACCAGGAAAAGCAGCTCCTGGAAGACCTCGCCAACAACGTCGCGCAGGCGCTCGAACGGATCGAGGCCGAGGCCCAGAAACGCGCCGCCGCCGAACAGCTCGAACTGGCCGCCCGGGTCTTCGAGAACAGCGCCGAAGGCATCATGATCACCGATGCCAACAACCGCATCCTGCTGGTCAACAAGACCTTCTCCAACGTCACGCAATACGCGCCGGGCGAAGTAATCGGCCAGAATCCCAACCTGCTCAGCTCCGGGCGCCAGGGCGGCGCGTTCTACAAGTCGATGTGGGAATCGCTGCACAAGACCGGCGAATGGCATGGCGAAATCGAAAACCGGCGCAAGGATGGCGAACTGTATCCGGAATGGCTGAACATCAGCGTCGTCCGCCAGCCCGACGGTTCGATCAGCAACTACGTGGCGGTGTTCTCCGACCTGACCAATCGCAAGGAAATCGAGAACCGCATCCAGTTCCTGTCGCATTTCGACACGCTGACCGCCCTGCCCAACCGGGCGCATTTCCACGATCAGCTGGAACGGGCCATCGCGGCGGATGCCGGCCGGCATTCCAAACTTGCCCTGCTCACCCTGGACATCGACCGTTTCCAGCTGATCAACGACAGCCTGGGCCACGACGCCGGCGACAGCATCCTGATCGAAGTGGCGACCCGCCTCAAGGGCAGCCTGACGCCGGGCGACACGCTGTGCCGGCTGGGTGGCGACGAGTTTGCCATCATCCTGAACCACATCGAATCGAACAGCGACGCGTCGGCCATTGCCGTCGTCTGCCAGACCCGGCTGCGCAAGGCCATCCACATCAACGAGCACGAAATCCACCTGTCGGCCAGCATCGGCATCAGCATCTTCCCGGACGATGCGCAAAGCGTCGAAGGCCTGGTCAGCTGCGCCGACTCGGCGATGTACTCGGCCATCGAACACGGCGGCAACACCTTCCGCTTCTTCCAGGCAGAAATGAACGCCCGTTCGGCCGAACGCATGCGTATCGAGTCGCTGCTCCACCATGCGCTGGAACGCGGCGAATTCTCGGTTTTCTTCCAGCCTCTGGTCAGCGCCCGGAGCGGCGAGATCAAGGGCGCCGAAGCCCTGCTCCGCTGGCACAACGAAGAACTGGGCGCCGTCGGCCCGAGCGTATTCGTGCCACTGCTCGAAGACACCCAGCTCATCCGCCATGTCGGCAAATGGGTGTTGCGCAAGGCCTGCCTGGAAAACAAGCTGTGGCGCAAGCGGACCGGCCGCGACATGTTCGTCGCCGTCAATCTGTCCGCCGTCCAGTTGGCCGACGACAACCTGGTCAACGACATCCGCCAGATCCTCGAAGCAACCGGCTGCGACCCGCGCTACCTGGAAATCGAGCTGACCGAAAGCTCGATCATGCACGACAGCGAACTCGGCATCCGCACCTTGAACCGGCTCAAGGATCTCGGCATCCGCCTATCGATCGACGATTTCGGTACCGGCTACTCCAGCCTGAGCTACCTGAACAGCTTCCCGCTCGATACCCTGAAGATCGACCGCAGCTTCGTGATGAATGCGGCGGCCGACCAGAACGCCCAGGCCATCATCAAGGCCATCGTCGCCATGGGCCATACCCTGGGCTTCGAGATCATCGCCGAAGGTGTCGAGGATACGGCGCAACTCGCCCTGCTCCGCGACAACGGCGTCGACATCCTGCAGGGCTATTACTTCTCGCGCCCCATCCCGGCCATCGAATTCGAGGAACTGGTCGCCCGTACCCCGGCCTATGCGCTCCCCGAGCAGCTTCCCACCGCGAGCGGCAGCCAGCTGATCAATCTATCCGGCCGGCGCCGATGAGCTGTTGCTATCGGCATCGGCCACACTCGTCGCCCGGACGGTATGCCACACCCAGCGGCCGAGCAGGATGGCCGGCGGCAGCATGGCCAGCAGCATGAGCAGGATTTCAAAACGGGACAGCCAGCCGTCGCGCCGCGTCACGAGCAGCCGCCAGTCGGCCTGGGCCGGCCCGATCTTCAGGCTGATCGCCCGATCGTCGAGGGCGACCGGCTCGCCGCTCGCCTCCTTGCACTGGGTCTCGCCGATCGGTATCCAGCAGATCTGATAATTGAAACCCCGGCGCTCGAATTCCGAATCGCCGGCGCTCTGGATCAGGCCGGGATAATCGATGACGCCGATCGACAAGCCCCAGAAACGCGGACGGCCGTCGCTGCCGGCCTGATAGAGCGGATAGCGCGCCAACACCCCGGTACCGCCCTGGCGCAGGGCCAGGGGTCCGGCCACGGTCATCTGCCGGCGGGCATGCGCCAGATGCACCTCGCGGTTGCGGGTCTTGTCCACCAGCAGGTCGTGCCCGATGATCACCTCGTTGCCGCGGATCGGGTAAACGTGCCTGATCACGCCGCCGGGAGCGAGTTCCAGCGCCCTGAGCAGCGGAAACTCGCCGAGCAACTCTTCGGCCACCTCATCGAATCGATTGATCTGTCCCGAGCGACGGTCGACGGCGACCGACACCAGATAGACCGCGCCGGCCGCCTCGTTGAAACGCGCCGTGAGCCGAAAGGCAAAAGCCTGGGCAATATCCCGAGCCTCGTAGCGCCGCTGATGCTCGATGTTCTTCATGACACAGATGGGCAGCAGCAACAGCAGAAGCATGCCCCCCGCAATAAAGGCCTGCAGCCGTATGGACCTCATGTTGCCCCCCTTTGCCTGACAGCTGAACAGCATCGCCAAAAAACTGGCACAAACGATGCATATCATTATCTATGACTAAAGACGTATTTTTTAGTTCTCTTATTTTTTTTATTTGCCGATGCCCTTTCCTCTTGTCCGTCACTTTACTCTGACCAGCCTCGTTTTTTTCGTCGCGGTCGGCGGAGCCTTGGGCTACTACTATCGCGACATGGCGCTTTCCCGCATGTTGCAGCAGCAGGAAGCCGGCAACACCAATCTCAGCACGGTGTTTGCCAACGCGCTGTGGCGGCGTCATTTTTCGGCCTTGCTGAACGAGTCCGACGGAAAAGACTCTCAGGATCTGAAAAACAATTCCCGTATCTGGGAAATTCACGGCGATGTCGTGGCGCTGATGCGTGGCAGCGCCACCTACAAGATCAAGGTCTACGACCCGGCCGGCCGCACCGTCTATTCGTCCGAACTGGAGCAGATCGGCGAGGACAAGAGCGGCAATCCCGGATTTGTCGGCGCCATGTCCGGGCAGACGCGAACCGAACTGGTGCACAAGGCGCGCTTCAGCACCTTCGAGCAAGAGGTCGAGAATCGCGACCTGATCCAGAGCTACATCCCGCAATATGATGCCAATCGGGGCACACCGGCCGGCGTCTTCGAAATCTATTCCGATGCCACGCCCTTTCTGGCCGAACTGCGGCGTACCGAGATTCAGCTCGCACTGATGGTCGGCGGCGCGCTCGCCCTGCTCTTCGGCGCCCTGTACCTCATCGTTCGCCGCGCCCAGAACATCATCCAGCAGCAATCGCAGGAAAAACTGAGCGCCCAGCAGCAACTCGCGCAAACCGAAAAGATGGCCGAACTGGGCCAACTCGTCGCCGGTGTCACGCACCAGCTCAACACGCCGATCGGTTTTTCGCACAGCAACATCAACCTGACCATTTCCTACCTGAAGGAGCTGGCCACGCCCCTGCTGGTGGCCGCCCGCCTGAGCGAACTGGTCAAGAAACTGCCGCCCGAACGGGGCCGGGTCACCCTCGACCTCGGCCATTCCTGCGCGGCGCTCCGCCAGCTGTCCTTTCGCGGCGACGAGATCAAGGACCTGATCCTGATGCTCGAGGACGTTCTCGCCGGCCTCGAGCAAATGCGCGAGCTGGTCGGCAATCTGCGGGACTTCACCCGCCTCGACCGCAGCAAGGTGGCCGATGCCGACCTCAATGCCGCACTGAAAACGGTCATCTACATCGCCCGCAGCTCGATTCCGCCGCGCATACAGATAATTGAGAAATATGGCAAATTACCAAAATTCCCATGCAACCTGTCGCAACTGAACCAGGTATTCCTCAATCTGATCACCAACGCCGCGCAGGCCATCCCCGAACAGGGGCGCATCGTCGTCCGCAGCTGGGCGGAAGCCAACGAGATCGGCATTGAAATCGCCGACACCGGAACCGGCATTTCGCCCGATGTGCTGCCCCGCATATTCGAAAGCTTCTACACCACCAAACCGCGCGGCATCGGTACCGGGCTCGGTCTGTCCATCGCCCGCGACATCATCGACAACCACGGCGGCCGAATCACGGTCAGCAGCCAGCCCGGTCAGGGCAGCACCTTCTGCATCAAGCTTCCCTTCCAGGCGGCCGACACCATCCTGGCACTCTAGTCTCCGAACCCATCGCCATGAACGCCAGCACACTCAGCATACCTCCCTCCCATTCCGCGGACCGTTTCAAGGGCCGCGTCCTTTGCGTCGATGACGAGCCGAACATCCTGCGCGCGCTGTCCTGGCTGTTGCGCAAGGATTTCCAGGTGGTCACCGCGGACAGCGCCGAGGACGCGCTGGGACTAGTCAGCGGCGGCGAATTCGATGTCGTCATCAGCGACCACCGGATGCCGGAAATGAGCGGTGTCGATTTCCTCAGCCAGGTCAAGGTGCTGGCGCCGCGCGCCATGCGCATCCTGCTCACCGGCTACTCCGACATGCAGGCGGTGATCCAGTCGGTCAATGAATCCGAGGTGTTTCGTTTCGTCAGCAAGCCATGGGATGTCGTCGAACTGCCGCTGATCGTCGCCCAGGCCGCGGCCATCGCCCGCCGCCAGGAGCTGGCTCCGCCGCCGCCCAAGGCGACGCATCCGGAAGTCACCGGCCAGCGCCTGCCGAAGATCCTGGTGCTCGACGAGGATGAAGCCACCCATTCGGTCACCGAAATGAGCGCCGGCGACCTGGCCCAGATCGTTCATGTGACCAGCCCGGTCGATGCCTTCAAGATGCTCGAGGACGAGGAAATCGGCATCATCCTGTCCGAGCGCACGCTCGGCACCATGGACCTGACCCACCTGCTGTGCCTGCTGAAGCGCAAGCATCCGCAGATCGTCAGCCTGGTCATTACCGACTCGGAAGACAGCAACCTGATCTGCCGCATGATCAACGAGGGCCAGATCCATCGCTTCATTCCCAAGCCGCTCAAGGCCGGCAATCTACGCCTCGCGCTCAAATCGGCCATCGCCAAGCGCAACGAACTGCTCAATGCCCCGCAACTGGCCGAGCGCCACCAGGTCGCCGTACCGGCCTGCGAAGAGAGCTGCGCGCGGCACGCCGCCGAAGCGGCCTCCGTCGCGACCGGCAGGTCCCCCTCCGGCCACACGGAGGGCTGCGCCTCCGCATCGGCCGCCTCTTCCGCGCTCGGCAGGCTGTTTCGCCGCCTGCTGTGGAGCTGAAAATCCGCCTGTCCCGACTCGGCGGCCTGCTGCTCGCCGCCCACCTGTTCTGTCCGCCCGCACCAGCTGCCGGCTACGTCATGCAGCTCGCCCATCTGCGCGCCGCCGTCCCTCAATCCGAGGACGAGGCGCCGACCTACGTCCATAGCGAACGGGAAGTTCCGCCGGCACGCCGCGCCATCGACACCGTCGAGTTCCTCGACGACAACAATCCGGACCGCAACCGCCTGCAACGCATCGACGAAGCGACCCGCCACCTGCCTTACGACGCCAACGGTTTTCCCGACTGGATGAAGGCCCTCAACACGGGGCTGATCAAGCCGCGCGCCAGCCTGAACGGCAAGGACAAGATGGAGGTCCTCGATCTCGATATCGTGATGCGCAACACGAAGGAAATGCCCTTCGTGAAATTCCCGCACCGCTCGCACACCGAATGGCTGGCCTGTGCCAACTGCCACCCCGATCCGTTCCCGACAAAGGCCGGCGCTTCGCAAATCCGCATGGTCAACATCTTCCGCGGCCAGTTCTGCGGCAAGTGCCATGATCGGGTCGCTTTCGTCACCTTCTTCTCGTGCGACCGCTGCCACAGCCAGCCGCAAAATCCCCCGAAAGCACCGCCGCCCTGAGCGCGGGGCGGCACAGCGGCACGTGAGCGGTCATGCCGACTGGCCCGGCTCGCTGTCCGGTTCGGGCCGGGCAATGGCAAAGCCCTGTGCCCGGTCGCACGGGTAACTGTGCAGCAGGACCAGCTGGTCTATGCTTTCCAGGCCCTCGGCGACCGCCTTCAGGCCGAGCGCATTGGCCAGTCCGAAAATGGCATCGAGTACCCGCTTGTCGCCGGATTCGTTCAGATGTTCGCGGATCAGGCTACGGTCGACCTTGACGGTGTGGATCGGCAGGTGGCGCAGCAAGCCGAGGCTGAGATAACCGGTGCCGAAATTACCGAGGCTGAGCATCACGCCGAGGTCGGCCAGGCCGCGGAAGGTCCGCCGCGAATAATCGGCGTCCTGCATGACGATCGATTCGGCCACTTCCAGTTCGAGCAAGGCGGGCGACAGGCCGGCGCGGCGCAAGGTATCACGCACCACGGCAACCAGATCGGGACGCTTGAACTCGCTCGCTGACAGATTGACGGCGACGCGGACCGGATGCTCCTCCAGCTGCCACATGCGCGCCTGGATACAGGCCTTTTCGAGCACCCACTCGCCCAGCTTGGTCATCAGCCCGACCTCTTCGGCCGGGCCAATGAAGTCGTCCGGCATCAGCAACTGGCCGGAGCTGTCCTGCCAGCGCAGCAGGGCTTCCTTGCCGTGCACGATGCCGGTCTGCAGGTCGATGATCGGCTGGTAGTGCAGCACGAATTCGCGGTTAATGAAGGCATCCTTCAGGCGGGCCTCCAGGTCGGCCCGGCGGGTGGGCGAATCGATCATGTCGGCGGTGAAGAAACAGCAACCGGCACGCCCCGCGCGCTTGACCTGGTACATGGCCGCATCAGCCGCCTTCATCAGGGTTTCGCCATCGCGGCCATCGTCCGGGAAAAGGCTGATCCCGATACTGGTCGTCACGACCCGCTCCTCGCTGCCCAGCTTGATGGGCTCCTGCATGGCGGCGAGTATCTTGTCGGCCACGACCTGAGCATCTCCGACACCGCTCGCCTCGGGCAGCAGCACGGTGAATTCGTCGCCGGCAAAGCGGGCAACGGTATCCGCCGAGCGCACGCAGCCCTTCAGGCGGGCGGCGACTTCCTTGAGCAGCAGATCGCCGACGTCATGCCCGAGCTGGTCGTTGATCTGCTTGAACTTGTCGAGATCGAGGAACATCACCACCGGCTTCCGTCCCTTCGTCCGCTTGGCCTGCGACAGCGCCTGGTCCAGGCGGTCCTTGTAGAGCAGGCGGTTGGGCAGTCCGGTCAGGGCATCGTGGAAAGCCTGGAAGGTAATGGCCTCCTCGCGTTCCTTGCGTTCGGTGATGTCGGAAAAAATGGCGACGTAGTGCTCGACTTCGCCGGCCCGGTTGCGCACGGCGCTGACGTTGAGCCACTCGGCGTACACCGAGCCGTTCTTGCGCTTGTTCCAGATTTCGCCGCGCCATTCGCCGTCGCGCTGGAGGGCCGCCCAGAAGGCGGCGTAGAAATCGTCGCCTTGTTTCCCGGACTTGAGAATACCCGGCGTTTTGCCGATGACTTCGTCGGCCGAATAGCCGGTGGTATCGGCAAAGGCCTTGTTGACCAGCTGGATGCGCGACTGGGCATCGGTGACGGTGATGCCCTCCAGCGAATTCTCGAAAACAATACGCGCCATGCGCTGCTGCCGGAACAGCTCCCCGGACTTGTCCATGACGCGGTTGAAGGCCGTGGTGGCGTCGCCCACTTCATCGGCGCGCAGCACCGGCAGCGGCCTGGCCTGCTCGATGTCCTCGTCGGCAACGCGGTTCAGGCCGTCGGTCATTTCCTTGAGCGGCCGGGTGACCAGCCGCGAGATGAATAGCCAGATGAAAGCGGCCAGCGGGATGCAGACCAGCGCCCCGACCAGCAAGGCGCGCCGCCCGAAACTGCGCGCGGTTTCGTCGGCCCGCGACAGTGACACCTCCATGCTGACCGCGCCGAGCACCGTACCGGCCGGGACCTCGTGGCAGAACAGGCAGTTCTTGCCCAGATAGTTTTCGGCGGCCTTGACCGGAATGATGGCCTTCAGGCGTTCCTCGCCGTCCTTGTTGCGGATCACGTTGAAATAGGCGTCGCCAGTGACCAGCACGCGCGTTTCCAGGGCATCGCTGGCCGACTCACCGTCGAAGCCCAGCCCGTACTGCTTGATGACCCCGTCGCCGCGCATGACCTTGAGCGCTTCGATATGGTTCGTTTCCTTGATCTGGTCGAGGAAGATGGTCCGCAGGCCGACCGTGCCGGTGATCATCATCCCGGTCAGCCCCGCCAGCGTCATCTGATGCACGCTCATGGCGAAATCCTTCGACTGCTCGATGGCGAGGTTCTTCTGTTCCAGCGTTGCCCAGTGGATCAGGCCGGCGCCCGAGGCGAGGACGGCGATCAATATGGAGATCACCAGGCGAACCCAGATTTTCGTTCTTTTCATTCGATCGCTGCTGCTCTATGCAGGAATGGGCATGGTTTGACCATGATGCAACTCTTTACCATCCCTAGGCAAGCAAGGTGCCAGCTCCTTGCGGCAGCTGGCCCGCTGCTTGCTAAAAAGGAAGCAGTAGCTGTGCCCGACTGGATGCAGATCCCGGACGCAGCCTGCCGGCGGTGCGTTGATCGACAAGCACCGATTTAATCTTCACCCCAAGCGGGGTAGCCAAGGAGTTGAAACAACATGAATCCGTCTCGCCGCAATCTGCTCAAGTACGGTGGCCTTTCTCTCGCCATGATCCCCGTCGTCGCCCTGGCCGCCAAAAACGACGGCATGCGTTCCAGCATGAAGTACAAGGACTCGCCGGAAGGTGACAAGGAATGCTCCGGCTGCGTCCAGTTCGTGGCACCGAATGCCTGCAAGGTTTTCCCGGGCGACACCGAGATTTCCCCGAAAGGCTACTGCGTCGCCTGGGTCAAGAAGTAAGGCGGGCCGCATTCCGGGAGCGGGGCGGGAAGCGCCTCGTTCTACCGGAATCGGGAAAAAGGAGACATTTTTACCATTTTCAGGAATTTTGCCGACTGACCGGGTTTGATGTCCGCACCCGAACACCCGCCGGTCGACACGAAAAGTAAATCAGCCGTCCCTATGCTTTGCAGTACCGCAACCAGCACCACAGCACCATCGAAGGTTCGGAAATCCCTGGCGGCACTGCGTGAAGGAGTACTTTTGTGAAATCCAACGTGCTCAGATTCGAGGATGCCTTGTTCGAACGACCCACTTCCCTCCCCCTTTCGGATGTGCAGTCGCCGTCGGGCAGCCCCGCAGTGACCGGCCAGGGCTTCCATGTTCCCCTGCCGACCATCGATCCATCTTTTGTCGATGACGCGCCGCCGCCGCGCAAGCTCAAGAGCGACGCGCCCATCGACGCAACCGCCGCCCTGGAAAGCATGCCGCACCTGCTGCACAAGATTCAGGCGCTGTGGAACAGCCGCGACCTGAATACCTTCATCGCCTGCCTGCTGATGGACTCGCGCGACGGCGAGCGGGCCGGTTTTCCGTTTGGCGTGGCGCGGGAACTGATCTTCCTGTCGCGGACCAACCTGGTCCTGCGCGCCCAGGAAGCGGCGCCGCTGCTCGGCGTCAGCCTGGGCGAGGCCGTCGACCTGATTTCCAAGGGCGACCAGATGGCGCTCGGCCACAGCAATAGCGCCGACGACGTGTGGGCGCACCACGTCTCCCACGCCAGCGTCGACGCCGCCACCCACAAGCCGAACGCGACCATCAACCAGATCTTTTCGCTGAAGCAGCACAAACCGAAGACCGAACACCGGCATCGCGAGCCCTCACTCAAACTCGTCCCGTTCATCACCGAACGCCCGCCACTGCCGCAGGCCGTGCGGCTCGACATCACGACGCCCACCGCCCTGCGTTCGGCGCGTGCCGGATTCGAGCCCGGCGGAACCATGGACGGCGGCCTGTTCCGCTGCCTGGCCAAGGAGTTGAGCAATAACCACATCGGACAGCTGGTGCTCTCCAGCCTGGGCGACAGCACGCAATGCGCCTGGCTGCCCAGCGGCATCCGCTTCGCCCGGACGCAATGCCAGTTCACCAAGCTTGTTCTCCAGGTCGACTTGCTCAGCGCGCCGGAAAACCTGCTCTGCCAATGCATGCAGGAAGGCATCGGACATCTGGTGATCTACCTCAACCAGGCCAGCGGCAAATGGCGGGCGCAGGCGCAGCAGCTCAGCGCCACGGACCCCGATTACTTCCGCCGCGAAATCGGCCGCCTGGTCGCCTTCCGCGACCAGTACCAGGCCGCCACCGGCCGGCGCTGCGAGATCTCGGTGGCCAGTACGGCGCATCGCGCCAGCCATGCCATGGCGACCTATTTCCACGATCTCGACCACCTACCCGGCCTCGTCGCCTACGACGAAGTCCTGCTGCCGCCCGGGATCAGGGCCAAGGATGTCGCGGCACGCGGCCAGTGCCACTGCCTGTCACCGTTCATCGAAGCCCACGTACGCACCAACGGACATCTGGTGGCCTGCGCCATGGATCATTCCGGCTATTCCTTTACCGCCGACCTGACCCATACCAGTTTCACCGATGCCTGGCAGGGACAGGCGTACCGCATGGTCCGCCAGCGCGTCGCCCGCGGCGAACAGGCCGGCCGGCTCTGCGAAATCTGCCCGCACCACACCCCTCCGAACAGCCAATGAACCCAGCGCCGGGTTGCCCCGGGTTTGCCCGATAAAGCGGGCAGCCCGGTCAGCGCCATCGCCTCACAGGGCCTCAAGGAGCCTCAGGCAGCCATATCCTCCGCCGCCTCGCCGGCAATCGGCAGGCTGAGCACGAAGCGCGAGCCCTTGCCGACTTCGCTACTGACCGCAATGCTGCCACCGTGGCGCTTGAGCAGGTGATAGGCGACGGCCAGGCCGAGTCCCATGCCCTGGCCGACGCAGCGGGTGGAAAAGAAGGGTTCGAACACGCGATCCAGATTCTCCGGCGCAATGCCGTGGCCGCTGTCGGCAATGGCGATTTCCACCGCATTGCCGGACAAGCGTGTCGACAGGCTGATTTCCCCGCGGTCCGCGATGGCCTGGACCGCATTGAGCAGCAGATTCCGGAAAACCTGATTCAACTGCGGGGCATTGCAGGTCACCGCCGGCAGTTCGCCAAAATCGCAGAAAATCGATATCCGCTCGCCGAAATCGTTGGCCATGATGGCCAGCGTACTCTGCAGGCAACGGTTCAGATCGACCGCCTGCCAGTCCTTGCGGTCGACGCATGAAAATTCGCGCAAGTCCTGGACGATCTGTCTGACCCGGGCCAGGCCGTCCAGCGAATCGCGGATCAGGGGAGGAAAGTCGTCGCGAATGAACGGCAGATCGATTTCCTCTTCGACCAGCTTCAGCTTTTCGGACAGTTCGGGATCGTCCGCCAGCCACGGAGCCAGCACATCGCCCTGGCGCCCCAGCGCGTCGAGCAGCGACTCGACATAGCGCTGCATGACCGCGATATTGGAAACGATGAACCCGAGCGGATTGTTGATCTCGTGCGCCACCCCGGCCGCCAGCTGGCCGACCGCCGCCATCATTTCCGATTGCACCAGCTGGCTGCGGGTATCGGCCAGCTTGTCGATCAGACGTTTCTGCTCGGCCTGCTCCTCTTGCAGGGCGGCATTGGCCTGCTCCAGCTCCTGCGTCCGCTCCTGCACGCGCTGCTCGAGCTGGCGTTCGCTTTCGCGCAAGGCAAGTTCGGCCTGCCAATGCTGGAAGATTTCGGTTTGCAGGCTTTCGTTCGCCTGGTTGAGCGCCGCCGTACGCGATGCGACTTGCTGCGACAGCAGCATCGGCTGGTGCAGCAGATGAAAGGCGAGAAACGCCGACAAGGTGCTGATGGCGATGACGGCCAGCCCCAGCCCGAGCAGGATCAGCGTCGGCATATGCCAACCGCCACTGCGCGCAGCGCTCAAGGTCCATTCACCATTGGGAACGCGTACCGGGATGCTCACCGGGTCGACCATGGGTTCTGCCGTGGACTGCCAGATGGTTTGCGCTTCGCCGGTACCCGGCAGCGGCCGGGTCAACACGAAGTCGAGGCCCTGCGCCCGCTCCCCGGACAGGGCGCTGGCCCGCAGCAAGTCGGGAATGCGGATCAGCGCCGTGGTAAAGCCCCAGAAATGCTCGTCCGGCTTGCCGACATCGAGAAACACCGGCAGGCGACCGACCACGGCCTGCCCTCCCTGGCGCAGCTCGAACGGCCCGGCCAGGGTCAGGGTCCGCGACTTCAGGGCGAGAAACGCCTCCTTGTTGCGCTCCGGATCGTCGAGCAGATTGTGCCCGAGCGCCGCTTCATTCCCCCGCCGCGGAACGACATGGCGGATCACGCCGTTGGGCGCCAGTTGCAGAGAACTCACTCCGCCATACATGTCCAGCATCTGGCCAGCCAGGGCTTCGAAATCCTCGACCTGCCCATTGCCCTGGCGCAGTACGGCGGCCAGCGCGTAGGTGGCAGACAGCGAGCGGGTCAGCTGCTGTTCGAGCAGGTGCCCATGCACCGATGCCGCGGCGTGCGCCTCCTGCTTGCGCTGAGCCACCTCCAGTCGATCGACCCAGAAAATGCCCAGCCCCCCGAGCAGCAGGCAAATGGCCGGCACCAGCAGGACTTTCAGGTAGAGCTGGCGCAGCAAGGCGGGTGACGTTTCTTCCGCCGCATGGACAGTATCCGGAGTCGGCGGGAAGGTGGTCGGGTCGGGCAAGGCATTCATGCAGGATCACAAGCAAATCCCACGCCGAGCCATTAAAACCATGCTTCCAGATCGGCCTTATTTTTCCCGAGTCGTCAAATCGGGTGGTCTATGTTTTGCTATGGCTAAGGTCATAGCCACAAAACGAAGCCACGCGATGACCAACGCTGTTCTCTCTCCCTGCCTTACCGAAGCCGACCACCTGGCCACTTACGTCGCCGGAGTCGGCCGACTGTCCGAAAAACTCGCCACCATCGCGGCCAACCAGCGCGGCAGCGAACGCAGCCTGGGGCGCGCCGCCGCCGCCCTGCGTGCCATGGCAGCCTTGAATCATCGGTATCAGTGTCCCGATTTGCGGAATAGGCCTCTCGACAATGAGAATGTCGCCGGTGCATCCCGTTAAGGAAGGCGACATGACAGACCAACAAGCCCCCAAGATATTCTGGAACGAATCGTATAGCGTCGGCATCCATGCGCTGGACATGCATCACCAGCACCTGGCGCATCTGATCAATCAATTGGACAGCCACCAAGCCGACGATCTGAATTCCGAAGAGGTCGCCAACATCCTTTCCGCCCTCATCGCCTATACGGAATATCACTTCCGCCACGAAGAGGAACTGATGGCGGAAGTCGACTATGCCGAACTGGAAAATCATCGCCAGGAACACATGCATTTTTCCGAAGTCATCGCCGAAATCTGCTTCGGGGCAACGCTAGGCGTACTCACCGCCAAGGAATTGTTCAGCTATCTGACGCGCTGGTGGCGCAATCACATCCTGTTCGAAGACATGAAATACAAGCCCTACCTGCTGGCCAAAGCGGCGGTGACGTCATGATCCGGGCCGGACTCTGCGCCCTCCTCTGCGCGACGCTGATCAATGCGGCCATGGCGCAGACGATGGTGCCCAAGCTCGACCAGGAAGGCCGCAAGGGAGATGTCGCCCGCCAGGCCCGGCAAAAGGCGCTGGAGCGCTTCAACGCCGCCGACAAGGACAAGGACGGCCGTCTGTCGCCGTCCGAAGTCGAACAGGACTCGCCCTACCTGGCCGAAAAATTTTCCGAGCGCGACACCAACCACGACGGCTTCTTGAGCTGGGAAGAATACGTTGGCCACAATCGCTGGGAAAAATGAGGGCGCCGCGGCTTTCGCTGCGCTGAACTCTTCCCCGACCGACTTGCCATGCGTCCGGCGGCATGCTCGGCAAATGCCTGCCCGGCTGACTTAACGCGCCAGGCTCCGGCCTGGCAACGACTGACCTCCGGCCACACCGGCGCGCACCTGTTCGGCAGCCGCCCTGTCGCCATCCATCCACAAAGGCCCTGCCACGATGCACACCCAAACCTGTGCCGCTCCTGTCGCCCCGCTGTCCCGCCGGCAATGGAGCGTCGAAGAAACGCTGGAATTGTTCGAGAAACCCTTCATGGACCTGCTCTGGCAAGCCCAGCTAGTGCATCGCATTCATTTCGATGCCAATCACGTCCAACGCTCGGCACTGTTTTCGATCAAGACCGGTGGCTGTTCCGAAGACTGCAAATACTGCTCGCAATCCGCCCGCCACAACACGGCCGTCGAACGCGAACCGCTGAAGCCGCTGGCCCAGGTTCTCGCCGCCGCCCATGAAGCCAAGGAAAAAGGCGCTTCGCGCTTCTGCATGGGGGCCGCCTGGCGAAACCCGAAAGACAAGGATCTCGACGCCGTGCTCGAGATGGTGCATGCCGTCAAGGCACTCGGCCTGGAAACCTGCCTGACGCTGGGCATGCTCAAACCGGGGCAAGCCGAGCGCCTGAAGGAAGCCGGCCTCGACTTCTACAACCACAATCTGGATACCGCCCCCGAGCATTACGCCGAAATCGTCTCGACGCATTGCTACGCCGACCGGCTGGACACCCTCGACCAGGTACGTGCCGCCGGCATCAAGATCTGCTCGGGCGGTATTGTCGGCATGGGCGAGACGCAACGCCATCGGGCCGGACTGCTCGCCCAGTTCGCCAACATGCCCCGCCCCCCGGAGTCGGTTCCGATCAACCATCTGGTGGCCATTCCCGGCAGCCCGCTGGCCGACCTGCCCAAGCTCGACAGCTTCGAGTTCGTGCGCACCATCGCCGTGGCGCGGATACTGATGCCGAAATCCTATGTCCGGCTGTCGGCCGGCCGCCAGGAAATGAGCGACGAACTCCAGGCCCTGTGCTTCCTGGCCGGCGCTAATTCCATCTTCTATGGCAGCGAGTTGCTGACCACCGGCAACTATTCGCCCGCCGAAGACGATGCCTTGTTTCAGCGCTTGGGGCTGATCCCGGCCTAAGCCCGGCCGATCCGGATCACCGATGCCGGCAGGAAGCGCCCTACATCCCGCGCTTCCTGCTGCCAGCCGTCGCCATGAAGCCAATGGCAGGCCAAGGCATGCCTACGACAGCGCCCCCGGCGTGACAAACGCCCAGACAATTCAGGAAAGTTGTGAGATATTCCACCCCCGCGCCAAACGGCGCGACCGGAATGCCGGGGGTTACGTAGGTGGTTAACGAAAAAACCCTGTCGTTCGCGAGTCTTGGAAAGACAAGGAAAAACAGGGCTTGATTCGACCTGGCGGAGAGGGTGGGATTCGAACCCACGGTACCTTGCAGTACGCCTGATTTCGAATCAGGTACATTCGACCACTCTGCCACCTCTCCGCGGGAGCGAAATAATAGCACAAGACATGCGCCGGATTGCACGCCTGTTACTGCTAATCGTCGTTTTTTTTATCGCCGCCTGCGAGGACGGCTCGCGCCTGCCCTTCCCCACCCCCGCCCAGCACGACCTGGTGGTCCTCATCCGCCCCGGCCAGCTGACCTACACCAGCGACGAGAACGGCAACCCGGGCGGCCTCGAATACGACCTGACGCAGGCTTTTGCCCAGGAACTGGGCGTCGGCGTGAAGTATGTCGTGGCCGAACCGGAAACCCTGGAATCGCAGCTCGCCGCAAGCCGCTACCATCTGGCCGCCGCCTGGCTGTCCCCCGGCAACGGCCCGGCCCTGCCCACCACCCCGCCGATATTCCAGACCCGCGACATCCTGCTCCAGCACGAAGCCACCCTGCCACTGACCAGCACGGCACAATTGAGCGGCAACACCGTGCATGTAATGGCCGGTTCGCGCCAGGCAGCCACGCTACGCAAGCTGGCGAAGGAAATCCCGGATATCAGAATCGTCGAGTTCAATGGCGCCGACATCCTCGAATTGCTGGAACAGCTGGGCGACCGCCGCATCGAATACGTGGCGCTCGACGAAAGTCTGGAGGACCTCGCGAACCAGCATGTGCCCAACCTGCGCTCGTCGCTGACCTTGAGCGCCAGCCAGCCGGTGGTCTGGGCCCTGGGCCGGCATCCCAATGCCGAACTGAAGGCCCGCCTCGATGCCTTTGTCGAGCGCGTGCAGCACGACGGCACGCTGGCCCGCCTGGAAGACCGTTACCTAGGCCACGTTCGTCGCCTCGAACAGGCCGACATCGTCAAGTTCCTCGGCGCCATCGAAGCGACCCTGCCCAAGTTCCGCAAATACTTCCAGGCCGCGCAGTTGCTGACCGGCATCGACTGGCGCCTGATCGCCGCGGTGGCCTATCACGAGTCGCAATGGGACCCCAACGCGACCAGCTACACCAACGTGCGCGGCATCATGATGCTCACCGAAGACACCGCCGACCGCCTGCAGGTCGGCAACCGCCTCGACCCGAGCGAAAGCATCCTGGCCGGCGCCCGCTACATCAACCTGCTCAAGGAACAACAGGTCGAAGACGCCGAGGAACCGGACCGCACCTGGCTCGCCCTGGCCGCCTACAACATCGGCCCCGGCCACTTCAACGCCGCCCGGACCCTCGCCCGCCAGCTAAAGGCCGACCCCAACGCGTGGTACGAGATGAAGCGCATCCTGCCCATGCTGTCGCAACCGAAGATCGCCCAACAGCTCAAGATCGGCAAGGCGCGCGGCGGCGAGGCGGTCATCCTGGTCGAGAACATCCGCAGCTACTACGACATCCTGCAGCGCAACGCCGCCCCCTTCGGCCCGACGCCCAAGGCCGCCGAAAGCCTGAAACGCCTGGTCATGGAAGTCGAGGAGCGGCGCAAGGCCTACGCCCGGCGCCTGGCGAACGCCAAGGCCATCGGCGAAACCGAAGAGGCGTCGAACAACCGCCCGCTCCGGCTACCGACCATCGACGCCGGCGGCAGCAGCTGACACAAACAAAAATGCCCGCCTTTTCAGGCGGGCATTTTCAGATTTCAGTCAGCGGAAGCGCAACCCATCAGCGCGGTACGATAACTTCCAGACCGCCCATATACGAGCGCAAAGCAGCCGGCACGACCACGCTGCCATCAGCCTGCTGGTTGTTCTCCAGAATCGCCACCAGCGTACGGCCGACAGCGAGACCGGAACCGTTCAGCGTATGACACAGCTCGGGCTTGTTCTTGTCGTTACGGAAACGGGCCTGCATGCGGCGGGCCTGGAAGGCGCCGAAGTTGGAGCAGGACGAAATCTCGCGGTAGGTGTCCTGTGCCGGCAGCCAGACTTCGAGGTCGTAGGTCTTGGCGGCGGAGAAGCCCATGTCGCCCGAGCACAGCGCGACACGGCGATACGGCAGTTCCAGCGCTTCGAGGATGGCTTCGGCGTGGCAGGTCAGTTCCTCGTGGGCGGCGGCCGACATATCCGGATGGACGATCTGCACCAACTCGACCTTGTCGAACTGGTGCTGGCGGATCATGCCGCGCACGTCGCGGCCGCCGGAACCGGCTTCGGAACGGAAGCACGGCGTATGGCAGACCAGCTTGAGCGGCAGCGCCTCGGCGGCTAGGATTTCGTCGCGCACGATGTTGGTCACCGGCACTTCGGCGGTCGGGATCAGGTACAGCGGGTCCTGGTCGCCGCGCAGCACCTTGAACAGGTCTTCCTCGAACTTGGGCAGCTGGCCGGTGCCGAACAGGCTGGCGGCATTGACCAGGTATGGGGCATAGACCTCGGTGTAGCCGTGCTTTTCGGTATGCGTGTCGAGCATGAACTGGGCGAGCGCCCGGTGCAGGCGGGCGATGCCGCCCTTGAGCAGCGAGAAGCGGGCGCCGGAAATCTTGGCCGCCGTGCCGAAATCGAGCTGGCCGAGACCTTCGCCGATATCGGTATGGTCCTTGACCGCGAAATCGAAGGTCTTCGGGGTACCCCAGCGCTTCTGCTCGACGTTGGCGGTTTCGTCGGCGCCGACCGGCACGCTGTCGTCCGGCACATTGGGCAGGGTGGCCAGCAAGGCGTTGAACTTGTCCAGCAGTTCGCCCAAGCGTGCTTCCGAAGCCTTCAGCTCGTCGCCGAGGGCACCGACCTGGGCCATGACCGCCGAAGCGTCCTCGCCCTTGCCTTTGAGCATGCCGATCTGCTTGGATAGCGTGTTACGCTGCGCCTGCAAATCCTGCGTACGGGTCTGCAGCGTCTTGCGCTCGGCTTCCATGGCCTTGAATTCGGTGAAATCGATCGGTTTGCCGCGCTTGGCAAGGCCTTCAGCCACGGCGTCGAGGTTGGTGCGGAGTTGTTGGATGTCGAGCATGGAATTTCCTGAAAACGGACCGGGCCTGCCTGCGAGCAACCGGCCGGTCGGCAAAAAACGGCATTATACGCGAGGCATCGAGCCCGCCTGCCTCGGGCGGTAGTCACTGCCTGGCATTTTGGGTAACATGCCTGCCATAAATATAAATCAGCGTTGCCCGCGCACCCCGGAGACACCCATGGAATCAAAGCTTCCAGCGGCGGTGTGTGCATGCTTGCGGGCAAACCCGCACGTCACCCGCCTGCTGAACCTCGTCGTTGCACTGGCCGCTTTCATCGGCTTGAACCTGCTCAGCCTGCCCACTTGGGCCGGCCAGCTGAGCAAGCCGGAAATCGAGCGCCGTTTCGGCCCGCCCCTGCACGTACAGGAAAAGCTCTCCGACATCCCGGCCTGGCCGCTGACCAGCGAACTCGAACCGGAAGGCGGACCGGTCGGCTACGTTTTCGAATCCATCGACCTGGCACCCATCCCTGGCTTCGAGGGGACGCCGATGAATTTCCTGGTGTCGATCGACCGCAAGGGCAACTTTCTCGGCGTCGAACTGCTGCGCCAGCACGAACCGGTCTTTCTCGGCGGCCTGGGCGAGGCGCCGCTGCGCGAATTCATCACCCAGTACGCCGGCCGCAACATCAAGCAGCAATTCCTGATCGCGCTGGACGCTGCGCGCAACCGCACCGGCCCGTCGGCCAACCAGGGCTTCCAGACGACGCTGGACGGCGTGAGCAAGGCCACCGCCTCGGTGCGCATCGTCAACCAGAGCGTGCTCGGTGCCGCCCTCGAAGTGGCCCGCGCCAAGCTCGGCTTTGCCGACCGCAAGCAACGCGGGCCGGCCGCCCATGTGCTGCCCGACGTCTACGACCCGACCACCTTTGCCGAGATGCTGAAGAACGGCATGGTCGGCCGCCTGCGGCTGACCAATGCCGACGTTGAAAAGATGTTCGCCGGCACAGATGGGGCGGGCGTCGATGACGAAGCCCTGGCCAAGCCCGACAAGGTGTTCGTCGATCTCTACATCGCCTACCTGAACGCGCCGACCATCGGCCGCGCCATTCTTGGCGACAGCCAGTACAAGGCGGCGATGGCACGCAATTTCGAAAATCGCCACCTTTGGTGGATCGCCTCGGCCGGGCGCTATGCCATCCTTGACGACAATTTCACGCCCGGCGCCCAGTCGCCCCGCCTGACCATGGCCCAGGACGGCCTGTTCCTCGAATTGCGCGACCAGGGCTTCGACCCCAAGGACATTGCCGGCCCGCCCGAACTCAACGCCTCCCGCCTGTTCGGGGTCTATGCCGAAGCCGGCCTCGACCCGGCCCGCCCGCTCGAACTGGCGCTCACCATCACCCGCGCCAAGGGCATGATCCTGCCCCTCCTCACCCACACGCAGGCCAAGCTTTCCTATGCCCCACCGCAGCGCCTCTTCGCCTACCCGCCGGAGCCGACGCCGGAATGGCTGCTCGCGTGGAAGGCGCGTTGGCTGGAACTCGCCATCATCGGCGCCGCCCTCGTCCTGCTCACCGTCGTCCTCGCCCGGCCGCGCTGGATTTCCGTCAATCCCCGCCGGCTGAAAGTCTTCCGCCTGGGCTTCCTGGCCTTCACCCTGCTCTACCTCGGCTGGTATGCCCAGGGTCAGCTCTCCATGGTCCAGATCACCGGCGCCATCAAATCGCTGAAAGCCGGTCAGGGGCTCACCAGCTACCTGTACGACCCGATTTCCCTGCTGCTCATCGCCTTCACGCTGGTCAGCTTCGTCATCTGGGGGCGCGGCACCTTCTGCGGCTGGCTGTGTCCGTTCGGCGCCCTGCAGGAATTCATCGGCCTGCTCGCCCGCCGCCTGCGCCTGCCTCGCCTGCGTATCCCGCAGAAGCTGGCCAAGAAACTGGAATGGGGACGCCACGTCACCTTCGCCCTGCTGGTCGGTGCCGCCTTCCTGCTTCCCCGGCAAGGCGAGACGCTGAACGAGATCGAACCGTTCAAGACGGCGATCACCGTCGGCTTCGACCGCAGTTGGCCCTTCGTCGCCTACGCTGCCGGGCTGTTGCTGGCCGGAGCGTTCTACTACAAGTTCTTTTGCCGCTTCATCTGCCCGCTGGGCAGCGCCATGTCGCTGGGCGGCCGCCTGCGCCGCTTCGCCTGGCTGAAGCGCTACGACGTCTGCGGCAAGCCGTGCCAGAGCTGCAAGGCCAAATGCGCCTACGACGCCATCGAGCCGACGGGGGAAATCCGCTACGACGCCTGCTTCCAGTGCCTCGATTGCGTGGGCATCTACCACGACAACAAACGCTGCCCGGTGCTGATCTACAAAAAGAAGGGGGAAATTTTCATCCCGACCGGCGTCGTCCGGGCCGACCAAGACGGCTCAGCAAAGACCAGAAGCGAACCAGCAGGTAGCCGGCCAGAATCAGAAAAATTGCCAGCACACTGAGAAAGAGCCAGGGGGCGGCCAGCATCGCCCACAGCCCGCCGACGACCAGCCCATCTTCGCTAAAGGAGGCGAGCCAGTTGGAAAACGGTTCCGGCGACGAGTTGATGGCCAGCCGGCTGCCGGCCTTGGCAAAGTGGGTGCCGGCCGTGATCGTCCCGCCGATCAAGCCGGCCGCCACGCTCCATGCCGGATCGACCTCACCCAGCGCGAAGGCGGCGAGCAGCGCGCCGGCCGGGATGCGAATCAGCGTCTGGAAACTGTCCCACAACGAATCGAACACCGGCACCTTGTCGGCCACCAGCTCGGCCAATGCCATCAGTCCGGCAACTCCAATGACCAGCGAGTGTTGCAGGACGGTCAAGGGGGACGGCAACTGCAGATAGCCGAAATGGCCGAGCACGCCGGCCAGGAAAACCACCAGATAGAGTCGCAAACCGCTCGCCCAGGCCAGGCCGGCCGATAGCGCGATGGTCTGCAGGGCGTCCACGTCTACCCGCCGTCGTTCCCGCGCCGGCGGGAATCCAATGAAACCCCAAGTGTTATTCCCGGATTCCCACCCACGACCGAAGAAAGCCCCGGCAGGACGTGGGAATGACCGTGAGAACTCACCCCTTTTTCCCCGCCTTGCGATCCAGCTCGCGCAGGTGGGCCAGCTTTTCGCCGATCTTGCCTTCCAGCCCGCGCGGCGTCGGTTCGTACCAGTGCGGCTCCGCCATGCCGTCCGGCAGGTAGGTCTCGCCGGCCGCGTAGGCTTCCGGCTCGTCGTGGGCGTAGCGGTATTCCTTGCCGTAGCCCAGTTCCTTCATCAACTTGGTCGGTGCGTTGCGCAGATGCACCGGCACCGCCCGCGAACCATCCTGCTTCACGAAGGCCCGCGCCGCGTTGTAGGCCATGTAGCCGGCATTCGACTTGGCGGCGACGGCCAGATAGATCACCGCCTGGCCCAGCGCCAGTTCGCCCTCCGGCGAACCGAGGCGTTCGAAGGTGTTGGCCGCATCGTTGGCAATCTGCATGGCGCGCGGGTCGGCCAGCCCGATGTCCTCCCAGGCCATGCGTACGATGCGCCGGGCCAGGTAGCGCGGATCGGCGCCGCCGTCGAGCATGCGGCAGAACCAGTACAGCGCACCATCCGGATTCGAACCGCGCACCGACTTGTGCAGGGCCGAGATCTGGTCGTAGAAAGCATCGCCGCCCTTGTCGAAGCGGCGAAGATTCTGCGCCATGGTCGCCTCAATGAAAGCGCCATCGACCGCCGCGTGCTTCGCCGCGTGGGCTGCCGTGCGTACCTGTTCGAGCAGATTGAGCAGACGCCGCGCGTCGCCGTCGGCCAACCCGATCAGGCGTGTCCGGGCCTCGTCGTCGAAATCCAGATCGGCCAACGCCCGCTCGCGGGCACGGTCGAACAAGGCGCCCATCTCCGCCTCGTCGAGCGACTTCAGCACATAGACCGAAGCCCGAGACAGCAAGGCCGAATTGACTTCGAACGACGGATTTTCCGTCGTCGCGCCGATGAAAGTGAACAGCCCGCTCTCGACAAAAGGCAGGAAGCCGTCCTGCTGCGCCTTATTGAAGCGGTGGATTTCATCGACGAACAGGATGGTCCGCCGCCCCTGCCCCCGCCACATCTCGGCCTGCGCCACCGCCTCGCGCACCTCCTTGATGCCGGAAAAGACTGCCGACAGCGCAATGAACTCGCAGTTGAACTGCGTCGCCATCATCCGCGCCAGCGTCGTCTTGCCGACGCCCGGCGGCCCCCACAGGATCATCGAATGCGGCTGCCCGGACTCGAAAGCCAGACGTAGCGGCTTGCCCGGCCCGAGCAGGTGCTGCTGCCCAATCACCTCATCCGGCGTCTGCGGGCGCAACTGCTCGGCCAGTGGGGCGGCACGATCAACGGAGTTCGGGGAAAACAAATCGCTCAATGGAAATTCCTGTCCGGCAGCAAAGGCCTGATCCTCAAAGTCGTGAGTTTACCGCCCTGCTCCGCCCTGCCCAAATCAAACACGATCCAGAAGCGAAACCACCGCCTCCTCCACCCCGGTTGAGCACATTCAATTCAAGCGATTACAGGTCCAGAGATCTGTAATGTGGGAACCCAAGTAGCCATGACGATGTCAGGAGATTTTTATCCAAATCTGAGAAAGGCATACCAAAGGGCAACCATGAAGACGCAAGAACGGGAAGAGCTTCTCCTGACGCTGAAGGTTCGCTTTGAAAAGAATCAGCATCGGCACAAGGAAATCGCGTGGGCCGATGTCCGAAGTCGGCTCGAAGGCAATTCCGATGCATTGAGATCACTTCGGGAAATGGAGGCCACCGGCGGCGAGCCTGATGTCATTGCTCAGGACGGAGACACGGGACGCTACATTTTCTGCGATTGCTCGGTGGAGAGTCCGAGTGGCCGCAGGAGCACCTGCTATGACCGTGAAGGGCTTGAGTCCAGGAAGGAGAACAGGCCGGAGAGTAGCGCAGTCGAAATGGCTGCCGCGATGGGGATCGATCTTCTAACAGAGGAACAATACCGGGAGCTACAACAGCTAGGCCATTTTGATACCAAGACATCGAGCTGGGTTAAAACGCCGTCTGAAGTGAGAGCGCTCGGCGGAGCCCTCTTCTGCGACAGACGCTATGGCAAGGTGTTCGTGTATCACAATGGCGCTCAGTCGTACTACGCTTCAAGAGGTTTCCGCGGATTACTTGCAGTGTGAGCACCACGCGAGTGGCTGCCAGTGATACCTGACTCTCGGCCACTGGGGACAGCCCTTCGAGACCGCCCAATGCCACATGACCAGCCTTACATAGCCGGCTGGCAAGCCAGCCACTTATTTCTTCAAAAGAACGCGCCGCCTCGAGTTGTGCTGAGTCCATCAGCTTCAACCATCAAACGCATGCGCCAATGAAGCACAAACCACCCGATCGAGTTGGGCCGCCATAGGTAGTCCATCCGATGCAGGCTAGCCACCGACTCGCCACATCCTCGAGGCGAACAATGCCCTCGGACATTGACGGAGGAGATGGCGGCCATGAGCGACCGAACCGGCGACGGACTATTCACTTTCTCGCAGAAAGCGAATTACTGGAACGAGCTCTATAGCCATCCGGCAACGCTTTTCGAGCACCACATGTGCTTGCGGCGGGATCATGCGGCGGCCTACATCCGCTCCCACTTCGATACTGACGCAGCCCTACTCGACCTCGGCTGCGGCGCCGGGGTACTCAGTGAAAAACTGCTGGAATTCGGCTATCGCGTGACCGCCGCCGATGCCTCGCCGGACATGGTCAAATTGTCGCGCGAGCGGCTCAAGCGCTTTCCGGAGGCGGCGCGCCGGCATTGCCAAGCCAATTGCCTGGACTTGCCATTCGCCGATGGCGAGTTCGATCTGGTGGTCTGCCTCGGCATGTTCGGATATTTCGACGAAGTGACTCGCGCCTTGCAGGAAATCGGACGGGTGCTCAAGCCGGGCGGCACGCTGATCCTCAGCGTGCGCAACCGGAACACCCATCAGATATTCGATCTGCTGCAACTGACCAAGCATCCTTTTCGGCCGCTGCGTGCAGTGGCGAAACGCATCGCCCAGGCCATCCAGCCCTCCCGCCCGGCCAGCGGACTTCCGGTAGGAGACGATGGCTTTCGCATCGAAATCTACGAGGCGCCAGCCCGCCTGATCAAGGGCGTAACGGAGCGCGGCTATACCCTTGTTGATTTCGACGGCTTGGGCTATGGGCCGGTAGCCATTGCCGGCCACAAGCTGTTTTCCGAAAACTTTTCGATCCGCCTCAGCGATTTCTTGCACCGGTGTTTCTATGCTCTGGGTCTGCGACGCGTCAGCCGCTGGTTCGCCGATGTAAGCTTCTACGTTTTCATCAGAAGCCAGCAACTTCCGGCAGAGGCCGCCACGGGGCCGAGGTAGCCCCTTGGTACTTGTTTCCGTTCACCTGGGTTTCACGACGGCGATTTCGAATACACTTCCGGCCAATTCAACCGCAAATACGTTGGCATGAATCTCGTATTTGTGGTGCCGTAAATTCGTTTTCAAGGAACGCATGAACCGCCTCCCTTACTCTGTCGCGGGTTTCGCCTGCCTTTGCGCATCCGCCCTGTCCTATGCGGCCGTGGTGGAGGAAGTTATCGACGTGCCGGTCAGGGTCAAAACCATCTACGGACAGGAAGCCAACCAGACCATCAAGGTCACCCTCTTCCGGGACGATCAGCGGGAAAAGGCGCCGTACCTGGTGTTGAATCATGGTCGGCCGGCCAGCGAGACGGATTTCTTCAAGATGAAGCGGCAACGGTTTGCCGAGAACTCGGCGTATTTCGTCTGGCTCGGTTTCGCGGTGCTGGTGCCCACCCGCGTCGGCTACGGCGAGTCCGGCGGGCTGGACGTCGAATATTCCGGCCGCTGCAACAGTCGAAATTTTGCTCCGGTCTACGCCGCGGCCGCCGAGCAGACGATCGCCGTCCTGGAAGCAGCCACCGGCCTGCCTCATGTCGATCTGTCGCGCGGCATCGCGGTCGGGCAGTCGTTCGGCGGCATGACCTCGATCACGCTTGCCACACTGGACGTGCCCGGGCTCATCGGTGCTGTGAACTTCGCGGGTGGTGACGGCGGCAATCCTAGCGAGCATCCGGAAAACCCGTGCAGCGCTCACCGTCTCGCAACCTTGTACAGCGACTATGGTGCCGCCGCCAAGGTCCCTACGCTGTGGCTTTACAGCGAAAACGATCGCTATTGGGGTGCCGAACTGCCCAGAAAGTGGTTCAAGGGCTTTGTCGATGCCGGCGGGAAGGGGCAGTTCGTACAACTGCCGCCGTACAAGGACAACGGCCACGGCATCTTTACGGGCAATCCCGATTCATGGAAGCCGGCATTCGAAGCCTTTCTCCGGGATGTCGGATTCCAGCTCCCGCCGCCCCGCGAAGGCGTTTCCGCACTCCGCCAATAAGGCGTCAGCCCTTCACTCGCCCACCACGTCGGCACCGGCCGGCGGCGTGAACTTGAAGGTGGTCGCCGGCAGCGACGGATTACGCTCCATCTTCGAAAAACGGATCAGCGTGGTCTGGCCGAAGCTGTCGAGCAGTTCCATCGCCTTCAGGTCACCACCGGAAAAGCCGAGGCGGACCCGCTCGAAACCGCTATCGCTGACTTTGGGCGTCGCCTCGACCCAGTTCAAGCCTTCGGCCTCGCCAACGTCCTTGAGGGTGAAGTTCTTTTCCAGTTCGTTGCTGCCGGAAAGCAGCGCCGCCGGCGAACCGCCGATGGCCTGCCCGGCTTTGCGCACGGTGACCTGCTGCAGTTCCGGGTCATGAATCCAGATTTTTTCGCCGTCGCCGACCACCAGTTGCGGATAGGGCTTCTGGATTTCCCAGCGCAGCTTGCCCGGGCGCGAGATGGCGACGACACCGGAGGATTGCTGCGGCTTGCGCCCGCTCTTGGCGATGACGGCCTGGGCGAATTCGGCCTTCAGCGTCTTGGTGTTTTTGAGGAAGTCGTGCAACTGATCGACCGCGCCGGCATGGGACAGGACAGGGAACAAGGCAACAGCGGCGACCGACAGGATTCTTTGGGTGAGATTCATGCGCGTAGCTTACCGCGCCGTTTTCCGGCGCGATGTTTCAGGGTGTAACGGTTTGCAAGTCACCTATTCGGCGGGCTTCTTCATCAGCACTTCGCGCCCGCCACGGCCGTCCATGGCCGAGACCAGGCCGGCCTTTTCCATGGCTTCGATGAGCCGCGCCGAGCGGTTGTAGCCGATGCGCAGGTGGCGCTGAACCAGCGAAATCGAGGCGCGCTGGTTCTTCAGCACGATATCGACAGCCTGGTCGTAGAGTGGGTCGCTCTCGGCATCGCCGCCACCCTCGCCGCCTTCGCCACCCTCCTCGTCGTCGCCACCGGCGCCGGTCAGGATGTCCTCGACGTATTCCGGGGCGCCGGTCGCCTTCAGGTGCTCAACGACGCGATGCACCTCATCGTCGGAAACGAAGGCACCGTGCACACGGGTCGGGTAGCCGGTACCGGGCGCGAGGTAGAGCATGTCGCCCTGGCCGAGCAGCGCTTCGGCGCCCATCTGGTCGAGAATGGTGCGCGAGTCGATCTTGCTCGACACCTGGAAGGACAAGCGCGTCGGGATGTTGGCCTTGATCAGACCGGTAATCACGTCGACGCTCGGGCGCTGCGTGGCGAGAACGAGGTGGATGCCGGCGGCGCGGGCTTTCTGCGCCAGACGGGCGATCTGCTCCTCGACCTTCTTGCCGACGACCATCATCAGGTCGGCCAGCTCGTCGATGATGACGACGATGAAGGGCATGGTCTTCAGCGGCTCCGGCGTTTCCGGGGTCAGGGTCAGCGGATTGGGGATATGCTCGCCGCGCTTTTCGGCGTCCTTGATCTTGGTGTTGAGGCCGGCAATGTTGCGCACCCCCATGGCCGACATCAGCTTGTAGCGCTTTTCCATCTCGGTGACGCACCAGTGCAACGCGTTGGCCGCCTGCTTCATGTCGGTGACGACCGGCGCCAGCAGGTGCGGGATGCCTTCGTAGATCGACAGTTCGAGCATCTTGGGGTCGACCATGATCAGGCGCACGTTGTCCGGCTCGGACTTGTAGAGCATGGACAGAATCATGGCATTGACGCCCACCGACTTGCCGGAGCCGGTGGTACCGGCGACCAGCAGGTGCGGCGTCTTGGCCAGGTCGGCGACCACCGGCAGGCCGCCGATGTCCTTGCCGAGGCAGACGGTGAGCGGGCTGTGCATGTCGTTGTACGGCTTGCTGGAGATGATCTCGGACAGCTTGACCGTCTGCCGCTTGGGATTGGGCAGTTCGAGTGCCATGCACGACTTGCCGGGCACCGTTTCGACGACGCGGATCGACACCATGGCCAGCGCACGCGCCAGGTCCCGAGCCAGGTTGACGATCTGCGCGCCCTTGACGCCAACCGCCGGCTCGATTTCGTAGCGGGTGATGACCGGACCGGGCATGGCAGCCAGCACCTTGACCTGCACGCCGAAGTCGGCCAGCTTGCGCTCAATCAGGCGCGAGGTGTATTCCAGCGTTTCGGCACTGACTGTCTCGGTGGCCGGCGGCGCCGGGTCGAGCAGGTGCAGCGGCGGCAACTGGCCGCCGACGATGGCTTCCGGGAACAGCATGGCCTGCTTTTCGCGCTCGACGCGGGCTTCGGCCTTCTTGGACACCGGTACGGCGGGCGGTGCCGGCGTTTCGATGATGATGGGTTCGTGCAGCTCGACGCGGCGCTTTTCTTCCTCGACCACCACTTCGCGCTGCTGCGCCACTTCCTTGCCAATCTGGCGGTCGCGCCAGGTATCAACACGGCCGTAGAAAAAGCCGACGAAGGCTTCAAGCAGCAAACCGAGTTTCTCGAAAGCCCACAGCCAGGACATGCCGGAAAAGATGCTCCAGCCGGCGGCCATCGCCGCCAACAGGCACAGCGTCGAACCGGTGTAGCCCAACTGGGTGGCCAGCAGCCGCCCGAGTTCGCCACCGAGCATGCCCCCCGGCGCCAGCGGCAACTGGGCGTGCATGGAGTAGAAACGCAAGGCTTCGAGCGACGAACTGCCAAGCAGCAGGAAAGTGAAGCCGATCAGGGCGATGAACAGCGGATGCTGCTTGTGCTCTTCCGGCGCATTGAATTTGCGCACGCCCCACCACACGAACATGCCGAACAGGACGATCCACCACCAGGCGGAGAGCCCGAACAGGTAGAGCATCAGGTCGGCGATCCAGGCGCCGGCCCGACCGGTCGGGTTATGCAGGGTCGAAGAAACGACCGCATGCGACCAGCCCGGATCTGCCTTGTTGAAGCCCCACAAGGCCATAGTCAGGAACAACGCAATCGCGCCAACGCCCAACCAGCGCGACTCTTGCAGCAGATTACCGATCTTCTCCGGAAGCGGACTGGGCGCCGTTGCTGCCCTCGCCATTCTGGCCATGCTCAAGCTCCCGGGATGATCAGCAGGTCATCCTCGTAGCGGACATAACCGCTCAATTCCAGATCGCGCATCACCTTGCTGACCATTTCGCGCGACGCACCTATCATTTTCGCCATATCCTGTTTCGACATCTTTTTCTTCACCACACGCCGTCCTTCGACGACTTCCGACATATCCAGCAACAAGCGGGCAACCCTGCCATAAACATCGAGCAAGGCCAGGCTTTCGATCTTCCGATCGGCCTCGCGCAGGCGCAGCACCAGCGTTTTCATCAACTTCTGGGCAACCTGGAAATTGTCCTGCAGGCAACGCTGGAAGGCGTCCTTGCTCAGGAACAGCAGTTCGCAGGCCTCGGCGGCGACGACGTTGGCCGAACGCGGGCTACCGTCGATCAGGCCCATTTCGCCGAAGAACTCGCCCGGCCCCAACCAGGCCAGGATGATTTCCCGCCCGTCTTCGTCGGTATTGGTCACTTTGGCCCGACCGGCCAGCAGCACATAGAGCGAATCCGTGCTTTCGCCCGCCCGGACAACGAATGCACCCCGCTCGACCCGTTTTCGACCGGACACCTTGGAGAGCTTTTCCAGTTCGAGGTCATCCAGTCCTGAAAACAACGCCACGTTGCGCAGGACCACCAGACTAAAACCGACGGGAGTAGCGACCATAAATCAGTTTCCGTTCATAGAGTTACGAAATGATTATAAACCTGATTCCCAAATTACATAGGAACTTCGGGAAAATTGAAAGCTCAGACAACGCTATAATTTTCGGATCAGTCACCCAAGAGGATCATCATGTCCCAGAATGCCCGCCATACTCCGCTCATCATCCTCGGTTCCGGCCCGGCCGGCTACACCGCCGCCGTCTATGCCGCCCGCGCCAACCTCAAGCCGGTGCTGATCACCGGCATGGCCCAGGGTGGCCAGTTGATGACCACGACCGACGTCGATAACTGGCCGGCTGCCGCCGACGGCATTCAGGGCCCCGAACTGATGGCCAATTTCGAAGCCCATGCGCGCCGCTTCGACACTGAAATCGTCTTCGACCACATCCATACCGCCAAACTGACCGAAAAGCCCTTCACGCTGATCGGCGACGCCGGCACCTACACCTGCGACGCGCTCATCATCGCCACCGGCGCCTCCGCCATGTATCTGGGCCTGCCTTCCGAAGAAAAGTTCCAGGGCAAGGGCGTGTCGGCCTGTGCCACCTGCGACGGCTTCTTCTACCGCAACAAGCCGGTGGCCGTGGTCGGCGGTGGCGACACGGCCGTCGAGGAAGCACTGTACCTGGCCAATATTGCCAGCCATGTGACACTGATCCACCGCCGCGACAAGTTCCGCGCCGAGAAGATCATGCAGGACAAGCTGTTCGAGAAGGAAAAGGCCGGCAAGATCAGCATCCTCTACAACCACGCCGTGGACGAAGTGCTCGGCGACGACTCCGGCGTCACCGGCCTACGCGTCAAGAACACACAGGACGGCACCACGCAAAACCTCGACGTGCACGGCGTCTTCATCGCCATCGGCCACAAACCGAACACCGACCTCTTCGCCGGCCAACTGGAAATGGACGGCGGCTACCTGATCACCCAGGCCGGCCGCACCGGCAATGCGACGCAAACCAGCATCCCGGGCGTCTACGCAGCGGGCGACGTCGCCGACCAGATCTACAAGCAGGCCTGCATCTCGGCCGGCACCGGTTGTATGGCGGCGCTCGATGCCGAGCGCTACCTGGACAACCTCGGCCACGCCTGACCGGCTTGAGCGACGCGGAAGACCTTGCCGCCTTCCGGGCGGCGGTGGCCGCTGTTCAGCCATTGCCGCCGGTCAACCGCGTCGAGATCACCAAGCCGCGGCCAGCAGTCGCAAGGCCGCCTCAACCGGCTGCTTCCACTCCTGGGGCCGTAGCACACAAAAACCGCGACGATGCAGCCTTGCCGGCACACTGGCATGCTGCCGGCGATAGCCGCCCCGTTCATAGCGATCCGGAGCAACAGGCTTTCCACGCCGCGATGGCCGGCGTGCAGCCCATCCCCTCCACCAACCGTGCCCAACTCGGTGGCCCGACGCCGCCGCCCCGCCCGCTGCAATTCATCAACGACGAGCGTGCCGCCCTGCACGAGAGTCTGCACGGCCAGATCGGCTTGCAGGATCGCCTCGAAGGTGGCGATGAGCCGCATTACCTGCGCGACGGATTGGCCGCCAGCGTCCTGCGCGACCTGCGGCGCGGCCGCTGGGTCATCCAGGCCGAACTGGACCTGCATGGTCTGAACCGGGACGACGCGCGGCAGCAACTGGCCACCTTCCTGGCCGAGTGCCTGCACCACGGCCAGCGTTGCGTGCGGGTCATCCACGGCAAGGGGCACGGATCACCGCAAAAGCTGTCAGTCCTTCGCCAACTGGTGCGGGGCTGGTTGGCCCAGCGCCAGGAAATACTGGCCTACTGCCAGGCCAGGCCGCACGATGGTGGCGAAGGGGCGCTGATCGTCCTGCTGCGCGCCACCAAAAAATGAAAAAGGCGGCCTGAGCCGCCCCTTTGCCTGCTGGACAAAAACCAGCCTTATTCCTTCTTCAGCGCCTTGCGATAGAGTTCAGGATCCTGGATGCCGGCCCAGCCGGTGCCAGTAGCCTCATCGGAGAGGTGCAGGCCGGCATGGATGGTCGACAGATGGAAAATCTCCATCGCCACGTCGCCAGGAAAACCCTGGCGGCCGGGGCGGTCGGAGACCATCAGTCCGTCCAGATAGGCATCCAGGTCGGGCTTGCCCCATAAACTGACGATTTTGCCGAGAATGCGCGGGAAGGTGGCCTCGATGCGTTTTGGATAGTGTTGCGCGTCGCTGCCGAGCAGGCCCATCAGTTGCTCTCGCCAGGCGGCAATTTCAGCTGCGGTGTACTCTTCCATGGCCCTCTTCCCCGACCGTCAGATGGCCGATTCGTTGGTCTCACCAGTACGGATACGCACGACCTGCTCAACCGGCATGACGAAGATCTTGCCGTCGCCGATCTTGCCCGTGCGCGCCGCCTTGATGATGGCTTCGATGGCGGAATCGACGTGGTCGGTATTGACGACGATCTCGATCTTGATCTTGGGCAGGAAGTCGACGACGTACTCGGCGCCGCGATACAGTTCGGTATGACCCTTCTGACGACCGAAGCCCTTGACCTCGGTCACCGTCAGGCCGCTGATACCGATTTCCGACAGGGCCTCGCGCACCTCGTCCAGCTTGAACGGCTTGATGATGGCTTCGATTTTCTTCATGGGTTGATCCTCTCTACAAGTTCTTAAAATTCGTCGACATAACGGTTGGTAATAGGATACCGCCAATCCTTGCCAAAGCCACGCGGCGTGATGCGGATGCCGACCGGCGCCTGACGGCGCTTGTACTCGGCAATGCGCAGCAGGCGGACGACGCGGCGAACGTCGGCCTCGGGCAGTCCGGCAGCGATGATTTCCCGCGGGCTGCGATCCTCTTCCATGTAGGCGCGGACAATGGCATCCAGTACTTCGTATTCAGGCAACGAATCCTGGTCCTTCTGGTCCGGCTTCAGCTCGGCGGACGGCGGCCGGACGATGATGTTTTCCGGAATCACCGGGTCGCCCTGGCACAGCGTATTGCGGTAGCGCGACAGGCGATAGACCAGGGTCTTGTAAACATCCTTGATCACCGCGAAGCCGCCGGCCATGTCGCCGTACAGCGTGCAGTAGCCAACCGCCATTTCCGACTTGTTGCCGGTGGTCAGCACCAGCTTGCCGGTCTTGTTGGAGAGTGCCATCAGGATGTTGCCGCGGATGCGGGCCTGGATATTCTCTTCGGTCGTATCGGCCGGCAGACCGGCGAACAGTGGATCGAGCATGGCCGCGTAGGTTTCCATGGCCGGCGCAATGGCGATTTCGTCGTATGAACAGCCCAGCTGGCGGATCATCTCGCGCGAGTCGTCGAGGCTCATCTGTGCCGTGTAGGGCGACGGCATCATGACGGCATGCACCTTGTCGGCGCCCAGCGCATCAACGGCGACGCACAGGGTCAGGGCTGAGTCGATGCCGCCGGACAGACCGATGATCGCACCCTTGAAGCCGGTCTTGCCGATGTAGTCGCGCACTCCGAGAACCAGCGCGTTGTAGGCCTCGGCCTCGAGCGGCAATTCGTGGCACAGGTCGTCCGAAGTCAGGCGCCCGGCCTCGAAATCTGCAATGCCGAGCGCTTCCTCGAACTGAGGCAAACGCATACAAACCTTTTTACCAGCATCGAGAGCGAAGGAGTCGCCGTCGAAAACCAGTTCATCCTGACCACCGACCAGATTGCAATAGATAGCCGGGATACCGGTCGCCTCGACCCTGTCGGCCAGCACCTGGACCCGCTCCTGCGTCTTGTCTAGGTGGCACGGCGAGGCATTGAGGACGAGCAGCAGTTCGGCACCAGCCTGCCGGGAAAGCTCGGCAGCGCCCTCTTCCCAGATGTCGGCACAGATGTTGATGCCGCAGCGCACGCCGTTCAGCGTGACGACGCAGGGTTCGCTACCCGGCTCGAAATAGCGCTTCTCGTCGAAAACTTCGTAGTTCGGCAGGCGCATCTTGCGATAGGTCGCGGTGCGCTGGCCGTTTTCAATGATGGTTGCCGCGTTGTGGCAGGTGCCGTCGTGTTCTTCCGGGTGCCCGACGATGACGGCAATGCCGTCGATGCGGGAAGCCAGGTCGTCGAGAGCCCGGTTGCACGCCCGGTAAAAATCCGGGCGCAGCAACAGGTCTTCCGGCGGATAGCCGCACAACGCCAGCTCCGGCGTCAGCAGCACATGGGCGCCGCGGGCCTTGGCCGCGGCGGCGCACTGGATGATGCGTTCGACGTTGCCCGTCAGGTCACCGACGGTAGCGTTGAACTGGGCAACGGCGATACGCAGCATGGGCAACGCTTACTTGGCCTGAGCCTCGTAACGGGCAACGCCTTCCATGATTTCCTTGTGGGCGGCTTCGATGCCTTGCCAGCCCAGCACCTTGACCCATTTGCCCTTTTCCAGATCCTTGTAGTGCTCGAAGAAGTGGCTGATCTGGTCGCGCAGGATCTGCGGAACGTCTTCAAAGGTCTTGACGTCGTTGTAGGTCTGGATCAGCTTCGGCACCGGCACGGCCAGCAGCTTGGCATCCTGGCCGCCTTCGTCTTCCATGGCCAGCATACCGATGGCGCGGCAACGGACGACGACGCCCGGCGGCAGGCCAAACGGGGCGACGACCAGCACGTCGACCGGGTCGCCATCACCGGCGATGGTGTTGTTGATGTAGCCATAGTTGCACGGATAGTGCATGGCCGTTCCCATGAAGCGGTCGACGAAGATGGCGCCGGATTCCTTGTCCACTTCGTACTTGATCGGATCGGAATGCGCGGTGATTTCAATGATGACGTTGAAATCGTCGGGGAGGGACTTGCCGGAAGGAACGTTGTTAAGTGCCATGTTTTATCTCTCTGCGTTCAGGTTTTGAGAACTTGCGATTATAACGCCGCCCCGGGCCGACATCAGCCCCAGGCGGCGAGAAACTCCTGCCAGTGCGGCGCACCGATCTTGGCCAGTTGTGCCTTGACGAACTCGCCTTCGGCCACTTCCTCCTCGGCGGTTAGTTCGCCACGCAGGCGCCGGAAGCGGTTATAGACCAGGTAGGTATTGATGACATCGGTTTCGCAATAGTCGCGAATATCGGCAATCAGTCCAGCCTGCCAGGCCTCCCACACCTTGCCGCCATCCATGCCGAGCTTGCCGGGAAAGCCGAACAGCTTGGCCAGATCGTCGAGCGGCGCATTGGCGCGGCCGTTGTACAGCGCCAGCAGGTCCATCAGGTCGAGGTGACGGGTGTGGTAGCGGCTGATGTAGTTGTTCCACTTGAAGTCACGGGAATCGGCATAGTCGCCGTCGCCCATGTCCCAGTAGCGCGGCGCCGACACGCCGTGCAGCATGCCGCGGTAGTGCAGCACCGGCAGGTCGAAGCCGCCGCCGTTCCACGACACGATCTGCGGCGTGAATTTCTCGATGCCGTCGAAGAAGCGCTGGATGATGGCGCCCTCGCTGAGGTCGGGCTCGGACAGAGACCAGACCTTCAGCCCTTCGCTGGTGCGCAGCACGCATGAGATTGTTACCACCCGCTGCAGATGCAGTTGCAGGAAATCGTTGCCGGTGCGGGCACGGCGTTGCTGAAAGGCGAGTTCGGCAACCTCATCGTCCGACAGTTCGCCTGGCAGGTCGTTGAGCCGGCGCAGGCCGGGCACATCGGGAATGGTCTCGATATCGAAGACGAGAACCGGTTTCATGCCGGGAAAACACCTGTCGACAGGTAACGGTCGCCGCGGTCGCAAATGATCGACACGATCACCGCATTATCCAGCTGCTGCGACAGGCGCAGCGCCACGGCCAGCGCGCCGCCCGAGGAAATGCCGGCGAAGATCCCCTCATCCATGGCCAGACGGCGGGTCATCGCCTCGGCATCGGCCTGGCTGACATATTCGATGCGGTCGACATTGGTCTTGTCGTAAATCTTCGGCAGGTAGGCTTCCGGCCACTTGCGGATGCCGGGAATCTGGCTGCCTTCTTCCGGCTGGCAGCCGACGATCTGGATGGCCGGATTCTTTTCCTTCAGGAAGCGGCTGGTGCCCATGATGGTGCCGGTCGTTCCCATGCTGGAAACGAAATGGGTGATCTTGCCTTCGGTATCGCGCCAGATTTCCGGGCCGGTGCCTTCGTAGTGAGCCAGCGGATTGTCCGGGTTACCGAACTGGTCGAGGATGATGCCCTGGCCTTCATTGCGCATTTTCTCGGCAACGTCGCGGCACAGTTCCATGCCGCCATCCTTGGGCGTCAGCACCAACTCGGCGCCAAAAGCGCGCATGCTCTGGCGGCGTTCGACGCTCTGGTTCTCGGGCATGACCAGGATCATCCGGTAGCCCTTCATCGCTGCCGCCATGGCCAGTGCGATGCCGGTATTGCCGGAGGTCGCTTCGATTAGCGTATCGCCCGGCTTGATGTCGCCGCGTGCCTCGGCGCGCATGATCATCGACAGAGCCGGCCGGTCCTTCACCGAACCGGCCGGGTTGTTGCCTTCCAGCTTGGCCAGGATGACGTTGCCGCGCCGCTCGTTGTCGGAGCCGGGAATGCGCACCAGACGGACCAACGGCGTGTTTCCGACAAAATCCTGCAGGGTTTTATACATTGCGATGCAGCCACTCGATATATTGTGAGACGCCTTCCTCCACCGTGGCCATCGGGGCTTCGTAGCCGGCTTCGCGCAGTTTGGTCAGATCACCCTGCGTGAAGGCCTGGTACTTGCCCTTCAGCGCTTCAGGGAAAGCAATGTATTCGAGCAAACCCTGTGCCCGCAGTTCCGCCAGCGACAACGGGGGCTCGCCCTTGGCCTTACGGCAGCCATTGGCGGCAGCGACGGCGACGTCGTTGAAGCTCTGCGCCCGACCGGAGCCGAGGTTGAAAATACCGGACTTCTCAGGGTGATCGAGGAAGAACAGATTGACCTTGGCAACATCGCCGACGAAGACGAAATCGCGCATCTGGCCACCGTTCTCGTAGCCGTGCGAGCCTTCGAACAGCTTGACCTTGCCTTCGGCCTTGAACTGGTTGTAGTTGTGGAAGGCGACCGAAGCCATGCGCCCCTTGTGCGTCTCACGCGGACCATAGACGTTGAAGTAGCGGAAGCCGACGATCTGCGACGACGGGTTCTTTTCCAGGCGCTGACGGACGATCTGGTCGAACAGGAACTTGGAATAGCCGTAGACGTTGAGCGGACCTTCGTACTGGCGCTCCTCCTTGAACACGTTGCTGGCGCCGTAGGTGGCGGCCGACGAGGCGTACAGGAACTGCACGTCCTGGTCTTGGCACCAGTCGAGCAGGATCAGCGAATAGCGGTAGTTATTCTCCATCATGTAGCGACCGTCGGTCTCCATGGTGTCGGAGCAGGCGCCTTCATGCAGGATGGCCTCGATTTCGCCGTCGTAATGGCCGGCCTGGATGCGCTCGATGAAATCGTGCTTGTCGAGATAATCGGCGATTTCGCAGTCGATCAGGTTCTTGAACTTGTCGGCCTTGGTGAGGTTGTCGACCGCGATGATATTGGTGATGCCGCGCTCGTTCAGGGCCTTGACGATATTGGAGCCGATAAAGCCGGCTGCGCCGGTAACGACGTAGTACATGGAATTCTCCTTACAGGGCGGCGATGAGTTCCTGGCGGGTAACGACCGCCGTACCCAGTTTGCCGACAACGATGCCGGCTGCGATGTTGGCGACCCGGATGGCTTCGCCCCAGGCGGCGCCGGCGGCCAGCATGACGGCCAGCGTGGCGATGACGGTATCGCCGGCACCCGACACGTCGAACACCTCGCGCGCCAGGGCCGGTTGATGATGGACTTCGTCGGCGAACAGGGTCATGCCCTCCTCGCTACGGGTGACGAGCAAGGCTTCCAGCCCCAGTTCGCCGCGCAGCTTGCGCGCCTTGGCGGCGAGTTCTTCCTCGCTCTTCCAGCTGCCGACCACCTGCTTCAGTTCCGAGCGGTTCGGCGTGATCACCGTGGCCCCGGCGTACTTGCCCCACTCGTCGCCCTTGGGATCGACCAGCACCAGCTTGTCGGCGGCGCGGGCGATGCGGATCATGTCGGAAATGTGCGTCAGGCCGCCCTTGCCGTAGTCGGACAGGATGATCACGTCGGCATCGGCCACCCGGCGCTCGAAATCGGCCAGCTTGGCCTGCAGGATTTCGTGCGACGGCGGCGTTTCGAAATCGATGCGCAGCAACTGCTGCTGGCGCCCGATGACGCGCAGCTTGACGATGGTGTCGATATCCTTGTCGACATGCAGGCCGGCATCGATCTGCCCGTCTTCGAGCAGCCGCCCCAGGGAACGGCCGGCGTCGTCGTCGCCGACGACCGACAGCAGCGCAGTAGTGGCGCCGAGCGAGGCGGCATTGCGCGCCACGTTGGCGGCGCCGCCCAGGCGTTCTTCCTGGCGCTCGACCTTGACCACCGGCACCGGCGCTTCCGGCGAAATCCGGCTGACGTCGCCGAACCAGTAGCGGTCCAGCATCACATCGCCAACGACCAGCAGGCGAACCTGCGAAACCTTTTCCAGCATGTTGTCCGTCTCTCAGCGTCCGATGGCGAAATAGTCGATGCCCGAATTGCGCACGAACTTCGGGTCGTACAGGTTGCGGCCATCGAAAATGACCGGGTTCTTCAGCGTCGCCTTGATCGCTTCGAAATCCGGGCTGCGGAATTCCTTCCATTCGGTCACGATGACCAGCGCATCGGCCCCTTCCAGCGCGCCCATCGGGCTGTCGGCGTATTTCAGACGCGACTCGTCACCGAAGATGCGTTGCGTCTCGTGCATGGCGACCGGATCGTAGGCCGAGACGGTGGCACCAGCGGCGAACAGGTCGGCGATCAGCTCGCGGCTCGGCGCTTCGCGCATGTCGTCGGTATTCGGCTTGAAAGCCAGGCCCCACAAGGCGAAGTGCTTGCCCTTGAGGTCGCCGAAACGGGATTTGATCTTGCCGGTCAGCACGTGCTTCTGCGCGTCGTTGGCTTCCTCGACGGCGGTCAGCACCTTGAGGCTGATGTCGGCATCGTCCTGGGCGGTCTTGATCAGCGCCTTGACGTCCTTGGGGAAGCAGGAGCCGCCGTAGCCGCAGCCCGGGTACAGGAAGTGGTAGCCGATGCGCGGATCGGAACCGATACCCTGGCGAACCATTTCGATGTCGGCACCGAGCACTTCAGCCAGGTTGGCCAGTTCGTTCATGAAGCTGATACGCGTCGCCAGCATGGCGTTGGCGGCGTACTTGGTCAGCTCGGCGCTCTTGATATCGGTGACGATCAGGCGCTCATGGTTGCGTTGGAACGGCGCATACAGGGCACGCATCAGATGGATAGCCTGCTCGTCCTCGGCACCGACGACGATGCGGTCGGGACGCATGAAGTCTTCGACAGCAGCCCCTTCTTTGAGGAACTCCGGATTCGACACGACGCTGTACGGCGTGTTGACGCCACGCTTCTGCAGCTCGTCGGCAATGGCGGCGTGCACCTTGGCACCGGTGCCGACCGGCACCGTGCTCTTGTCGACGACGACCTTGTAGTCGGTCATCAGGCGGCCGATGTTGCGGGCGGCGCCCAGCACATACTGCAGGTCGGCCGAACCGTCTTCATCGGGCGGGGTGCCGACCGCGATGAACTGGACGGTGCCATGCTGGACGGCCTTTTCGATATCGGTCGTAAAATGCAGGCGGCCGGCCGCAACGTTGCGGCGAACCATGTCCTGCAAGCCCGGTTCGTAGATCGGGATGCCGCCTTCCTCGAGGATGCGGATCTTTTCCGGATCGACGTCCAGACACAGGACATCGTTGCCCACTTCGGCCAGACAGGTACCACTGACCAGACCGACATAACCGGTACCGACAACAGTAATTTTCATAAGACTTCCTACAGGGATTGATCGAATTCTTCGCCGCGGCGCGGCGGATAGGTTTCCCAGCCGCCACAGGCCGGACAGCGCCAATAGAACTGGCGCGCCTTGAAACCGCAATTATCGCACCGATAGCGCGACAGACGCTTGGTATAGCCCTGGACAATGGTCTTGGCCAGTTCGACGTCCGGCCTGACTTCCGGCGCCGCCAGCGGCAGGCGTGCGCTCATCAGTTTCTCGAGGCCGAGCAGGGTCGGATTGCGCTGCAGTTCAGCCCGTACTAGGCGATAGGCCGCTTCGGTCCCTTCGCTTTCCAACACCAGCTGATAGACCACCTCGAGGAGGTCGAGCGACGGATAGCGCTCCAGGTAACCGCTCAACAGGGCGATGCCTTCGGCTACACGCTCCAGCTTGCGATAGGTTTCCAGCAAGCGCTGGGCGACCAGTGCCAAGTAGGCCGGATCCTGCTGCTCGATGCGCTGCCAGGCCTCGATCGCCTCCAGCGGCTTACCTTCCTGCAGCAGCAAATCGCCTTGCAACAGGCTGGCCCGTACGCACTTGCGATTTTCCTGCATGGCGACATCGAGGTACTGGCGCGCCTCATCGGGACGCGAACGCATGATTTCGTTGGCCGCCAACTCGCAGTAATACTCCGCGATTTCGCGATGCGAGGCGACATCCGGCAACTCGCGGGCGATCTCGACGGCTTTCAGCCACTCCTTCTCGACTTGATAGATTTCCAGCAGGTTGCGCTTGGCCTCTTCTTCGAACGAAGAACCCAACAGCCGGTTGAAGATTTCCTCGGCGCGGTCGAGCAAGCCTGCCTTCAGGTAATCCTGACCCAGCTCGGACAGGGCCTGCAGGCGGACCTTGTCATCGAGATCAGGCAGGTCGATCAGGTTCTGGTGCATGCGGATGGCACGTTCGGTTTCGCCGCGCCGCCGAAAGAGATTGCCCAGCGCAAAATGCAGTTCGACGGTTTGCGAATCGACCTTGGCAACTTCCAGGAAGGAGTCGATCGCCTTGTCCGGCTGTTCGTTGAGCAGGAAATTCAAGCCCTGGAAATACGAACGCGGCAATGTCCGGGATTCATGCACCACCTGGCGCATATCGACGCGGGCAGCTGCCCAACCGAGGCCAAAAAAGACCGGAATAAGCAAAAGCTGCCAGTAATCGACAATTTCGCTCATACGGCAGGCGGCACTTCGACGTTCGCTACGGGCGCCTTACGCGTCGCTTCTTTCTTCAGGCGCGAGATTTCGCGCCGCTGCCGGAAGAGCACGCCGAGCAGCGACAGCGCCCCGAGGATTACGCCGCCGACAAAGAAAGCGAGCAAGGCGAGAATCAGCGGAGCCTGCCAGATTTTGCCGGGCAGCAGCCTCAGGCTGACCGGATCGGTGTTCTGGGCGGCAAAAACCACCAGCAACACGAAAATGATGAGCCGCAGGGCCCAAGTCAATGCTGTCATGACATTCAATAAAAAGGGGCAGTGAAATCATTCACCGCCCCGAATCTACCACATTGAGCCAAGCCCGGCGTCAGATCATCTGATCGACCCGTTCGCGCAACTCTTTTCCGGCCTTGAAATGGGGAACCCATTTGGCCGGAACGCTGACCTTCTCCCCCGATTTGGGGTTGCGTCCAACACGCGGCGGCCGGTAGTTGAGCGCAAAACTGCCGAATCCACGGATCTCGATCCGATCCCCACGCACCAGCGCTTCGGACATCGCATCGAGAATCATCTTGACCGCGAAATCAGCATCCTTCGCTACCAGCTGCGGAAAACGCTCCGCGAGCCGGGCGATGAGCTCGGATTTGGTCATGCTAGTGCCTTATCAGCCTTGTTGGTTGAGCTTGGCCTTCAGCAGGGCACCCAGGTTGGTCGTACCGGAAGCAGCGGAGGCAGAGTCAGAAGCCAGCTTCTGCATTGCTTCGTGCTGTTCGGCATTGTCCTTGGCCTTGATGGACAGGTTGATACCACGGGTCTTGCGATCCACGTTGATGATCATGGCTTCAACTTCATCGCCCACCTTCAGGTGTTGCGACAGGTCGTCGATACGATCACGCGAGAACTCGGAAGCACGCAGGTAACCTTCGTTCTCACCATCCAGGGTCAGCACGGCGCCGCGGGCATCCACCGTCTTGACGGTAGCGCGCACGATGCTGTTCTTCTCGTGGGTAGCGATGAAGTTGGTGTACGGGTCGCCTTCGAGCTGCTTGATACCCAGGGAGATACGCTCCTTCTCGACGTCGATGCCGAGCACGACTGCCTCGACTTCGTCGCCCTTCTTGAAGTTGCGGATGGCTTCTTCACCGGTCGCCGACCAGGACAGGTCGGACAGGTGAACCAGACCATCGATGCCGCCAGGCAGGCCGATGAAGATACCGAAGTCGGTGATCGACTTGATGGCACCACGGACCTTGTCGCCCTTCTTGTGGTTCATGGCGAAGTCGTCCCACGGATTCGGCAGGCACTGCTTCATGCCCAGGGAGATACGACGACGCTCTTCGTCGATTTCCAGGATCATGACTTCAACTTCGTCACCCAGGGAAACAACCTTGGACGGATGAACGTTCTTGTTGGTCCAGTCCATTTCGGAAACGTGCACCAGGCCTTCGATGCCTTGTTCGATTTCGACGAAGGAACCGTAGTCGGTCAGGTTGGTGACCTTACCGAACAGGCGGGTGCCGGCCGGGTAACGGCGGGCGATACCAACCCACGGATCGTCGCCCAGTTGCTTCATACCCAGGGAGACGCGGTTCTTCTCGGCGTCGAACTTGAGGATCTTGGCGGTAACTTCGTCACCAACGTTGAGCACTTCGCTCGGGTGACGGACACGGCGCCAGGCCAGGTCGGTGATGTGCAGCAGGCCATCGATGCCGCCCAGGTCGACGAATGCGCCGTAGTCGGTGATGTTCTTGACGATACCCTTGACGGTGGTGCCCTCCTTGAGGTTCTCGAGGAGCTTTTCGCGATCCTTGTCAGCGGTGGCTTCGAGCACGGCACGGCGGGACATCACGACGTTGTTGCGCTTGCGATCCAGCTTGATGACCTTGAATTCGAGGGTCTTGCCTTCGTACGGGGTGGTGTCCTTGACCGGACGCATGTCGACCAGGGAACCCGGCAGGAACGCACGGACGCCGTTGGACATGACGGTGAGGCCGCCCTTGACCTTGCCGGTGATGGTGCCGGTGACCAGGGTGTTGTCGTTCAGGGCCTGCTCCAGGAAGTTCCAGGCGGCGATGCGCTTGGCGCGATCGCGCGACAGGCGCGTGGCGCCGTAGCCGTCTTCCAGCATTTCGATGGCAACTTGAACGAAGTCGCCTTCCTTGACTTCGATCTCGCCCTGATCATTCAGGAATTCTTCGAGCGGAACATAGGATTCCGATTTCAGGCCGGCATTGACCACGACGAAGTTGTGATCGATGGCCACCACTTCGGCAGTGATGACTTCGCCTTGACGCATTTCCTGGCGAGCCAGGGATTCTTCAAAAAGTTGAGCAAAAGATTCCATTACGGACAGACTTTCATGCCACGAATCGAGCCAGGATCGGTACGAAAAGCAGCGGGTTGAGGTTAATAAAATGCGCCGACCATTGCAGCCGGCAACACCGTTACAGCGACACTTCCCTGCTCCACGCCAGCACCTGATTCACCGCCTGTTCGATGGTGAGATGCGTGGTGTCGAGCAGCCTTGCATCAGCCTCCTGCCTGAGCGGCGCCACGCTGCGCTGCGAATCGCGCGCGTCACGTTGCTGCAGATCAGCTAGAAGGTCCGGGAGATTAGCAGAGAATCCTTTTTCGATCAACTGCTTATAGCGCCGTTCAGCGCGCGCTTCGGCGCTTGCCGTCAGGAAGACCTTGAGCGGTGCTTTCGGGAAGATCACCGAGCCCATATCCCGCCCGTCGCCCACCAAGCCGGGCAGCGTATTGAAGGCTCGCTGACGGAACAGCAGAGCCTCGCGCACGGCCGGCAGGGCGGCTACTTTCGAGGCTCCGGCCGACATTTCCTCGGTACGGATGGCATCGCCAACCAGGGTACCGTTGAGGCGGATGTCGTTCCCGGAAAACTCGACGTCGAGCACCGCTGCCAGTTTGGCAACGCTGCTTTCGTCAGCCCAATCGACGCCGGCCTGCTTCGCGGCCAGGGCCGTCAGGCGGTACAGGGCGCCAGAATCCAGATAGGCGTAGCCCAGCGCCTGGGCAACACGCCCCGCCACGGTTCCTTTACCGGAAGCCGACGGTCCGTCGATGGCGATCACCGGGGCCGCCTTCGTCACCGCAGCGAAACGCTCAAAATAATCCGGGAATGTCTTGGCAACGCACTTCGGATCATTGATGCGCAACGGCGTACCGAATGCGGCCAACGAGAAGCACATCGCCATGCGATGATCGTCGTAGGTGTCGATGGCGGCCGGATGCAGGGCGGCTGGCGTCACGCGAATATAGTCCGCCCCCTCTTCGACTTCGGCGCCCAGCTTACGCAATTCGATCGCCATCGCTGCGATGCGGTCGGTTTCCTTGACCCGCCAGCTGGCGATATTGCGCAAGGTCGTCGTACCTTTGGCGAACAAGGCCGCCGTGGCCAGGGTCATCGCCGCATCAGGAATGTGGTTGCAATCGAGATCGACGGCGACCAGCCCGCCCTCCGGCGCCCGCGCCTCCATCCAGTTTGGCCCCATCTCGATATGGGCACCCATTTTGGCCAGCGCCTCGGCGAATTTGACGTCGCCCTGGATCGAATCCTGACCGACGCCTTCGACGCGTACCGGCCCGCCGCCAATGGCACCGAGGGCAAGAAAATAGGAAGCGGACGATGCATCACCCTCGACATAGATCGTTCCCGGCGAAACGTAGCGGCTGCCCGCCATGATCGTGAAACGCTGCCAACCGTCGCGTTCGACGATGACGCCGAAGCGGGCCATGGTGGCCAGCGTGATCTCGATGTAGGGCTTGGAAATCAGTTCGCCGACTACTTCGACGACCACCGTTTCCCCGGTCAATGGCAAGGCCATCAGCAGACCGGTCAGAAACTGGCTGGAGACATCGCCACGCACCTGGACCACGCCACCCGGCTGGATTGTAGCGGGCATCAGATGCAGCGGCGGATAGCCCTCATTGCCGAGATAGGTGATGTCCGCCCCCAGCTGGCGCAAGCCATCGACCAGATCGCCAATCGGGCGCTCGTGCATGCGGGCAACCCCCTTCAGCGTGTAATCGCCACCGGCCAGCGCCAAAGCCGCAGTCAGCGGACGAAAAGCCGTACCGGCGTTGCCGAGGAAGAGTTCTGCCTGTTTGACGGGGAACTGCCCGCCGCCCCCGGTGATTCGCCAGTTCTCCCCTCCGAGATGGGCAACCCCGAGGCCCAGCGCCTTGAGTGCATCGAGCATGCGCTCGGTGTCGTCGGAAGCCAGCAGGTCGCGAACATCAGTCACCCCATCAGACAGGGCAGCCAGTAACAGAACGCGATTGGAAATACTCTTCGAGCCGGGCAGGCGAACGCTGCCGCCGGCAGAAGACAACTGGGGAAGATCGAGAAAATCCATGTCCGGATAACCGCTGAAAAACCGTGAAGTTTACCCGGGTCCGGCCAAGTCAGAAACCCGCCACTTCCTCAGTTGCTCAAATCGGCGACATATTCCGGCACATATTTCTTCAAACCGGACTTCACCTCAGGCGATGGACGAATCGACGAGTGCAGCCAGCCCAGCAGTTCCTCGTACTCGGAACCCGGCAATTCATCCGAAAGCCGCGCTATCCGCAGCTTGGGATGAGGTGTCTGCAGCGTAGCCTCATCGTCAGCCAGCAACTCTTCGTAGAGTTTCTCGCCCGGCCGCAGACCGGTGAATTCGATTTTCACCTCGTCCTCCGAAAATCCTGAAAGGCGGATCATGTCGCGTGCCAGATCGACAATCCGGACCGGATCGCCCATTTCCAGAACAAAAATCTCGCCGCCCTGCCCCATCAGGCCAGCCTGCAGCACCAATTGAGCAGCCTCCGGAATGGTCATGAAATAACGGACGATCTCCGGATGTGTCACGGTCACCGGGCCGCCCTGGGCAATCTGCTCGCGGAATTTCGGGATGACGCTACCGTTGCTGCCCAGCACGTTGCCAAAACGGACAATCACAAAACGCGTCACGCCCCGATTGTTGACGGCCAGGCAAAGCCGTTCGGCCAGCCGCTTGGTGGCGCCCATGACATTGGTCGGATTGACCGCCTTGTCCGTGGAGATCAGCACGAATTTGCGAACCTGCGCCTCCTGGGCCGCCCTGGCTACGGTGAGCGTACCCAAGGCATTGGTACGCACGGCCTGCCAAGCATTGACGCTTTCCATTAGGGGCACATGCTTGTAGGCAGCGGCATGGAAAACGACAACCGGCTGTTCTTGGGCAAAAATCTCCCCAACCCGCTCCTTGTCACGGACATCGGCAGCCCATGACCGGCAATGCAGCGATGTATGGCTGACACTCAACTCCTCCCCTATGGTGTATAGCGCAAATTCGGAAGAATCGACCAACACCAGTCGCGACGGCTTGAAACGGGCAATCTGACGACAAAGCTCGGAACCGATGGAACCACCGGCCCCGGTCACCAGAACCACATTACCCCCCAGCAACTCATGTACGCCGTTATCGTCCAGCGACACCGCTTCGCGGCCCAGCAGGTCTTCCAGTTCGACTTTGCGGATGCTGGATACCGACAGCCGTCCGGACAGCAGGTCGTCGTACGAGGGGACGGTCATGACGGTCAGTCCTGCCATTGAAGCGAGTTCCGCAGCCCGACGGCGTTCTGCAGAACGAGAGTCCGGCATGGCAATAATGGCATGTTTAGCCCCCAATCTATCTGCAACAGCACCCATTTCCTCAATGGGTGAAAAGATGGGCAAGCCCCTCAAACGTCGCCCTGACTTTCCCGGATTACCATCCAAGATCGCTACCGCATACCACTGCCCACTCCTATTTATTTCTCTAAGCAAAGAGTCGGCCGCTTCACCAGCACCAACGATCAATACAGGCTGACCTCGCAGCTTTGCCGGGCCATACAAGCGATGCTCTTTCCAGCTACGATACGCAAAGCGGCTTCCCCCCATAACCAAGATCAGCAGCAAGGGATGGAGTACCAAAACCGACCGAGGAATCGACCCCAAGTGGAAAAACGCGACAGCAGCTGTCGTAAGCAAAGCACCAACCGCTACTGCCGCGATAAGGTGCTGAAGATCTGCAATACTCGCGAAACGCCACAAGCCGCGATACAGACCGAAAACATAAAAACTACAGGCGAACAGTGGCAAGACCCACACTAGCGCATCCAGCGAAATAATTAGAAAAGTCGCTGGAATATCGAAATTGAAACGTAGCGCAAAAGCCAGCATCCATGCAATCAGGGCAGCGACCATATCGTGCACCAATGCTGCCAATATTCGAGGATTTACCTTCAGGCTCATAAACCAATGGAAAACTGCAACTAAGGTAGGAAAATTCAGGACGAAATCAGATCACGGCCCGATGCATAACTTTCGAAAGTACGGAGCAAGTCTTATCTATTTCGTCAGGAAGTAATGTAGGGTGAACCAGAAACATCAGACTGTTTTCCCCCAAAGCACGAGCATTCGGCAAACGATCTGCAGGGCGCCACCCCGTGTTGTCAAATGCACGCTCAAGATATACCTCGGAACATGACCCCGAATAACAAGGAACACCTTCAGCAACAATTTCATTGATGATCCTGTCCCGGCACCATCCATGATGTAGGACTTCCGGCTCTATATAGAGGTAACACTTGTAGGCCCCGTGTTCGATCTCTTCTGGCAACAGTGGCACCCGGACCCCTTTCAATTGGCTCGCACAAGCCCATATTCTTTTCGCATTTGTAAGACGAGCGGTGTGCCACTCCTCCATTCGTTGCAACTGAATCCTTCCAATTGCTGCCTGTACCTCAAGCATTCGAAAATTCGTACCGATTGTCTCGTGAAGCCATCGAAACCCTGGTGGATGCTGGCGTTCATATACAGCTTCCCAACTTTTACCATGATCCTTGAACGCCCACATCTTGGACCACAAAGCCCGATCGTTTGTGGTAACCATCCCTCCTTCACCGCCAGTTGTCATAATCTTGTCCTGGCAGAACGACCAAGCGCCTACGTGTCCAATGCTGCCAACGCTACGCCCCCGGTAACGAGCGCCATGGGCTTGCGCACAGTCCTCAATAACCTTTAACCCGTATTTATCAGCCAACGACATGATTGAATCCATATCGCACGGCCATCCCGCAAGGTGTACGCAAATCACAGCCTTTGTCTTCTGCGTCAAAACAGCTTCAACAGAGCGCCCTGAAAGGTTACCGCTATCCATGTCCACATCTGCAAAGACCGGTGTAGCCCCTGCATTTACCACACATGAGATGGAGGCAATAAAAGTGCGCGGTGTCACGACCACCTCATCACCAGGACCAATATCAATAGCCTTGAGCGCCAGATCCAATGCCAGCGTGCCATTTGCCAAGGCAATCCCGTACCTCACTCCGCTCCACGCCGCAAACTCTTTCTCAAATTTCCGGCACTCCTCCCCAGTCCAGTAATTGACCCGATTTGACAAGATGACGTCACGGGCCGCGTTGGCTTCTTCCTCGGTGAAATTCGGCCATGAAGAAAACGGCGTATTTAGCATTACATCAATCCTTAGTCAGTGGCCTTGCCGGGTTACCAACCACAGTCACTCCTGGCGCTACATCTTTCGTTACCACTGCCCCCATACCTATCGTTGCCCCCCTACCAATAACCAGCGGCCTCCCTAGCTTGCCTTGCTTAATGAGCGCACCTGCACCAATATAGGCATGATCCTCTATAACGATATTTCCGTTGCACCTTACTGAAGGTGCAAACGTAACGAAGTCGCCGATCACACAATCATGCTCGACATAGCTGTATAAATTGGCATGAAAATACCGACCAATACGAATATTGGATGTTAGCGTGACAAAGGGACAGAGAATTGCCCCTTCGCCGACTTGAACGTCATCCATAACAATGGCATTGACCGCAGTTACGGACCATGGGCGCACCCCATTCGCAGCACAACGCCAAGCCAGACGTTCCCTGATTGCACTATTCGCGACAGCCAACGCGACATACCGTTCGCTCGCAGAAATTTCGAGGTAGTCCTGATAACTGATAACACGGTGACCATTCACAACTGGCACCTCGGGATTGTCGTCAACAAATACAAGTCGATCAGGGGGAAGCCCCGTTTGCCGCAATTGCTCACGCGCCAGCGGCATCACACCCCGGCCGCAGCCACTTGCACCAAACACAGCATACAAAGGTTGAATCATCTCTTTTCTCTAGATTTTGAGCCGGTGAATTTGGGCATCGTCGCCTCTCCCGCTGCACTAATCCCCTCTCGGGCAAATACCTTCTTCACAGTAAGTAATAGTATTTTCAAATCCAGCCAAAGGGAGCGGTGTTCGACGTACCATACATCCAGCCTGAACTTATCTTCCCAACTTAGGGCATTGCGGCCGTTCACCTGAGCCCAACCGGTAACTCCCGGCCGCACTTCATGCCGTCGAGCCTGCTCGGGAGAATAAAGAGAAAGATATTCCATCAGCAACGGACGAGGTCCGACCAGGCTCATCTCCCCTTTCAATACGTTCCACAGTTCCGGCAACTCATCAAGGCTTGTTGAACGCAAAAAGTTCCCAAATGCCGTCAGCCGCTCGGCATCGTGTAACTGACGACCATCTTCCCCCTGCACATCCCGCATCGTACGGAACTTGATCAGCTGAAATTGATGCCCATGCCAACCGGGTCGAATCTGACGGAAAAGTACAGGCGAACCGAGATTGCGACGCACTTGCCAAGCAATGACCAGCAACAGCGGCAGAAAAACAAGTAAAGCAATAAGCGCCACGAGAAAATCAAACATGCGCTTAGTCATGCAATACCCATCTCAGCAAGCATTGCAGCATTAACTTTATTCACATCAAATTTTTCGCAAGCAATCTCTCGTGAGCGCTTTCCCATAGCCAGCGCTAACTTAGGCTCAAGAATAAATCTCTCCATGGCAGAAACTAATCCATCCACTGACTTTACCGGGACCAAAAAACCATTCTCTCCTTCAGCTACCGTTTCCCGACACCCCGGTGCATCTGTCGTGACGATAGCTCGACCCATTGCCATAGCTTCGAGCACCGTACGCGGCGTTCCCTCACGGTAGGACGGCAAGACATACACTCCCGCCTCTGCAATGGCTGGCCGTACATCATTCATCCGCCCCAAGTACGTCAAAGTACCTGCAGCCACCCACTGCTCCAGTTCCTCTTTTCGAATGGCATCAGGATTGTCATCAATCCAGCCAACCAAAACAAATTTCGAGCCAGGGTATTTACTCTTGAGAATTGCTGCGGCACCCGCATATTCACGCACCCCCTTATCGCCCAACAGGCGTGCAATCAACAAAAAATTTGGCTGCGCGGATGGGGTAACCACCGAAAATTCGGCTATATCAATACCTGAACCATTTACCACAACTGATTTTTGCTCGCCAGCCAGAATCCTTCGGGCGCGGAAAAGCGCCTCGTCGTCAGGATTCTGAAAGAATACATGGTTCACACAACGCAAGGCTTGCCTATACATACCTTCCACGACAAGTCGTAGTAAGCGACGCTGGCCTTCACCCTGGAACGCATACCCAAGTCCAGTAATGAGAGCAAAGCGTCTAGGAACCCTTGTCAGAAATGCAGCAATCGATCCATAAATCACCGGCTTAACGGTATATGACATCACATAGTCCGGAGATATATCGCACATGAGGCATAACAAACCCCATAGTGCATAAAAGTCGGCAAATGGATTCATTCCAGTACGGCGTAAAGGAATATCGTGTACGACAACCCCAAGTTCCATCAATCTGGAGCCTACAGGGGAATTGGATGTCAGCTGAGGAGCAGCAACATGGACTTCGAGCCCCTTTTTTTGAAGCGACAGAATCAATGGGCCTCTAAATTGAAGTATCGATTCTGCGAAACCTGCTATAAGAAGGAACTTCATTCGGCACTCAATCCATGCCCAAAATCGGAGGGCATTTCAACAATAAGGTATTCAGTTAGGTTTTCTGGGGCAATGCTCAACCCACGCTCAGCAGACTGGCATAAAGAAGCCTTTGCACGCCACTAACAACAAACAGCAAAATTCTTACTGCCGTTCCAGCCAAGCCTGGAACATCAAGACATCCCACAAGTGGTACGACCAATTGCGCCTCCCAGAAAGATGCTCCTCCCAGCGCTCCCTCACAGCGGCATGGGAGAAATATCCTTCTCTGCGTAAGCGCCCTTCATCAAGAAGAGATTCTGCCCAGTCACGTAACGAACCACGTAACCAGCTATCAATCGGGATACCAAAACCCATTTTGGGTCTATCGATCAGCGCTTGCGGCACGTGTCTGTATAGCACTTGGCGTAACGCCCACTTACCAACACCCTCACGTAATTTCATAGACTGAGGTAAGCGCCAAGCAAACTCAACCACACGATGATCCAGAAAGGGGACTCTACCTTCTAGCGAAACTCCCATTCCAGCCCGATCCACCTTTGTCAAGATATCGTCTGGCAAATAGCTCAACGCGTCGAGCACCATCATCTTTTGGATATCGTCCAGCCCACTGACGTCAGGTACGTTTCCCTGTAAAAATGTTGGGGGTTCTTCAGTATTCAGCACGACATCTGAAGGCAACCAATGGGTTACCAGTCCAAGATACAACTGCTCCAGTTGTGGGGACTCCAATACACCAGCCCCTTTGTGCAACTTATCGCCTATGTTTGTTTGCCGCAGAGAACGAGGCAACAAAGTTTCGACTGGCCGAAGCAAAGTATTCCAAGCACTAGGAGAGAGCGCCTTGATCATCCCAACCGCTCCGCGTCGTGCAATTCTAGGCAAACGAGACAACGTTCCCCAAAGACGATTCCCTAGAACATAACGGTTGTATCCAGCAAAAAGCTCGTCCCCTGCATCACCAGAAAGAGAAACAGTAACGTGGCGACGTGCCAACTGGGAGACTAGGAAAGTCGGCACCTGCGACGAGTCAGCAAAAGGCTCGCAATAGAGTTCAGGCAACCGCGGAATGACCTCAAGCGCCTGTGCGGGAGTGACGTACAACTCGGTATGCTCAGTACCAAGGTGTTGTGCTACCGCTTTAGCATGAACAGCCTCGTTGTACCCTCCCTCGTCAAAGCCGATAGTAAATGTCTTAACTGGCCGCACGGACTGAGCCTGCATCAATGCAACAACAGTGGATGAATCAATACCTCCTGAAAGAAATGCACCAAGCGGAACGTCTGCCACCATCTGTTGGCGAACGGCAGACCTCAGCAACCGCTCCAATTCGTCTACAGCATCCTCTGGCGTCCCTACGAAAGGACAGCGAGCCCCTGTGCGCGCCACTTCGGCCAGTGACCAGTAGGGTTGCACTACCGGCTCCACAGCGTTATTCCCGAGCGTTATCAGCGTACCGGGTAATAGCTTACGCACGCCGCGAAAGATGGAATATGGGGCCGGAATGTAGTTATGCCGCATGTAGAGCGCCAGGGCGCCCCTGTCAATTTCAGCATCAAAGGCTGGGTGGGCACGCAATGCCTTTAATTCGGAGCCAAAGAGAAACACCGATCGGTTTGCCACCCAACCGTAGTAAAGAGGTTTCTCGCCCAAGCGGTCACGAGCTAGCGTTAGGGTACGAGTAACCTTATCCCAAAGCGCAAACGCAAACATTCCGATGCAACGCTCTAGCGTTTGGCGAATCCCCCAACTTTCGCATCCAGCAAGAATTGTCTCAGTATCTGAATGCCCTCTCCATGCGGGGGCCATCCCATTTGCACCTAGTTCGTCCCGAAGCATTTGATGGTTGTATATCTCACCATTAAAGGCGATGACGAAACGACCAGATGCCGACTCCATTGGTTGGTGGCCTGCTTCTGAAAGGTCTAAGATGGACAAGCGGCGATGCGCAAGCCCAATACCCGACGAAGAATCGAACCAAATACCTTGGTCATCCGGGCCCCGACTTAGTATCGTTTCCGCCATACGAGTAAGGACTGCATGGCTGTCTACCGAAATGGAGCGGCTCGAAGCGGAAAAGAAGCCTGTTAAACCGCACATCGATTGATCTCCGGACACAGCGATTCAAAATAAGATTCATAGCGACGCGTAACGCTGCCAATCTCGTAGTTAGCACTTACGCGCAAACGGGCTATCTCGCCTCGTTCCGAGCGCTCACCCGGGGAAAGAGCAAGTAGCCGAACTATGCCGTCAGCCAGCCCCGCCATATCGCCATTTGGAGCTACCACCCCAGTTTGGCCAACAATCTCAGCACAATCACCAACATCCGTTACCACGCATAGAACTCCACAAGCCATTGCCTCGCCAAGAACATTCGGAAATGCCTCTCCAACTGACGAAGAGGCAAGCACATCAAAGCTGGCCATCAGGCGAGGAATATCCGTTCGCCGCCCCAGTAGATGGCAACGCTCTCGCAAACCACGTTTTTCGATAGCATCCGTTAGTACGCTGTTGGACCAGTCCACATTTTGGCCAACTAGCACAAAATGAACGTCCGGCTCACATTGAAGAATGTGCTCCACTGCCTCCAAAAATCCGAGATGGTTTTTGATTGGATCGTAACGCGCCACCAAACCGACAATTTTATGCCTAGACAATAAACCCAACTCAGATCTAACTGATGCCCGCGCGGAAGCATCCGGACAAAACTGGGATAAGTCGAAACCGTTCGGAACTACAGCAAATTTATCGGCCCGATAACCGATAGCTATATGAGCGCTGCGAGCCTGTTCCGAACAGGTGACAATCTTTTTGGGTAGCCAATTCGAAAGGAAAGCGCAAGCCCGAATTACCGTGCGAGTAGATAACTTTGTAACCTCTCGGGAAAAATTAGTATTCCGGATACCCCAAGATATCGCCTTTACTCCCGCAAATCTTGCTGCCAACCCACCAAGAAGATCGGCATGGTACATCCAACACTGAACAACATCGGGGTTTAATCTATGTATTACATGAGCCAGTTTTAGGAAAATCACGGGATTTGGTAAACCCGGACTCATCTGCATTGCATGCACCTGAATATCAAGAGCAGCAATTCGGGAACCATATTCCCCCTCTGATGTTAACGAAACAACGAAAGGAACAAAGCGCGACCTATCTACATGGCATAGCAACTTATACAACATGCCTTCAGCACCACCTGTGGCCAACCCGGTGATTATGAACACAATACGCAAAATCTACCTCTTGGATGTGACCAAAACTAGTCGATGAAACAATGCCAACCACTGCTCAGAAATTCTCTCAAGTTTGAAGGCCCCCTGAACCTCAGTCGCGGCTTCTCCTAAACGGACGCGTAGACCTGAGTCACCCATCAACCTATCAAGAGCACCTAACAGAGCTGTTTCGTCACCCACTGGCTTCACCAATAAGCCATTAATCTCATCAATAATTAAATCGCGAGGCCCAGTATCGCAATCAAAACTTACGACAGGGCAACCATATGCCATTGCTTCCAGAAGGGTATTCGGAAATCCCTCAAAGCGCGAACTCATGACATATATATCAGCAGACTGATACCAGGAACCAACATTACCAACTCGTCCAGGGAAAAAAACCCGGTTATCCAAGCCGAGACTCAATACAAGCTTGGCCAGAGAATCGTGCTCATGGCCCTCACCTAAAATAATGAGCACCCAATCCGGAAACTTATCTGCCAATCGAGCAAAGGCCGAGATCAAACATTTGAATTGTTTTTGGGGATCCAAGCGTCCAACAGCAAGCAGCATCTTTCTACCTGGGGGAATGTATTTTTCAACCGCGACCTCAGGCTCAGAAAAAATCAATGGAAAATCAATGGGATTCTGAATTATGACACCTTCTGCACGGGGAATAGATGCTCTCAACCAACCAAGAGTCTCCCGACTTTGTACCACAACCTGCTTGGCAAGCGGATAGGTAATCCGCCTCAACAGCCCCCAAAACCAACCAATTGGCATCTGTGGAGGATGAATTCGCTCAGAGACAACCACAGGAATATTTAAACCGAAAGATGCCAAAATAGCAGCCACATTTACGTTTGGAAGAAATGAAACAACAATGTCTGGCTTACAGCCAATAATAAATCGACGTAATGCGATAAAACGCCGTAGGTAAATAAATGGTCCTTCCACAACTAGATCGCTGAGATAAACCATTTTGACGCCTGATTCAATCACATAGTGGCACTCACCGCGCCCAGAATAGGTGGCCACTAGAGTTACGTGATGGCCCTGCTTGCTCCAGTTATTGACCAGATTTGCAGCTACTCTCTCGGCGCCACCAGTATGCATGGTGCTAACCATGAAAACAATATTCACGCCTCCCACTCCAATGCCACTAGCGTTTTACTTTTCTCTTATAGGCAATTGCGACCAGATGTGGATCCGCAATCCCTTCACCTGCCTTAGCCATTAGCCAACGGAATATGGATTTCAGCAAATTTTTCACCCCGGAACGTTGCCAGTCTAAGAAGGTAGTTACATATAGATTTTTAACTTCAAAACCATTGCCTGTTAGCAATACCCGCATACCCTCTTTATCAAAACTCTGAACGTGACCATAGCGATGAAAGACGGAACCACAATCAGGACAAACTGCTCGATTACCATCAAGAATTTCTCGGTAAGGAGTGGAGGCCAGCAGAAATCCGCCAGGTCTTAAGACACGACCAACCTCACTCAAAGCAGCAGCAAGTGTCGAATCATTAAGATGCTCAAGTACCTCAGACATTACAACAACATCAAAAGTATCTGACGAGAAAGGAATATCTTGCGCCAATCCGCACTTAGCCCGTTCCCCCGCAGCACACTGCTTACGCAAGCGCTCAATTGCACCCTCGCTGGGATCAAGCGAATACATACAAACACCTTTTTTCGCACCAAGGCGCTCTAGACTGCCATTCCCAACACCGATATTGAGAACATTTTGTCCGGAAGCAAGGTACTTCAACATAAAGCGCTGTCTTGCTTCAGGAAAACTATCCTCAGCCACCCCTTCACTCTGAAGATAATCCCATATTTTCTTTTGCTGCATTTGTCGTGCCTTCCCAATTCGGTATTTAAGCGAATAATTTAACTACGCTTTTTCTCACGTCGAATAAATTAAAAAAAACAGAAAACACCGCAAAAATCACAAATGACGCGAATATTCCCATAAAAATTTGAGGCAATACCTCCTGCACCATGCTTCGCGCTATGTAGCCCCCCAGCCCGACGGCAACAGCGCAAATACTGGACTTCATTAGTATCGTGACGACGCCTGGCATGGGAAAACATCTAGGTGCGAACAGGGCGCTAGCAAATGTCGCAACCGCATAGGCGACCAAGGTCGCCCAAGCAGCTCCCGCCATACCGTATTCAGGAATCAAAATGAAGTTAAAAACCACATTGATAAATGCGGTCAATAGCGCGATTGAAACCAGCCAGGATGAACGCTTGACTAAATGAAACGGTAGGTCAAAGTAAAATGATTTCATCCCAGCCATTGCCGCGGCCGGGATAATAAGCGGCATCAATTCCTTGACGCCAAGACGAAACTCGTCACCGACCAGAAGATCTACCATCGGAGAAGAAATTGCCAGAAAGGTGGCCGAAGAAACCATAGCAATAGTAATAATCATCTCCCCATTGCTACGCAATTGGTGCACGGCAGCTTCTTTACCCTTATTTTCTAATGCCCTAAGCAAGAGTGGATAAGCTGCCGTGTGAATAATGGTAAATATTAACCCAAGCGTTTGCTGAGAAAGATCGTAACCAACGCTATAGATTCCAGTCGTCGCCTCTCCCAGCATCGCTGCGATAATTAGACGATCAGAACTCGAAATAACCCAATTCAGTGCAAATGTGGCCGCCAGAGGTAAGCCATAGAACGAATATTGCCGAAGTTTCTCTTTAGCAGGCCATTGAAGACGAACTCCACGCCACACTCGAATACCAAATATTCGATCTGCAAAAAAGAAACCTGCCAATAGCCCCAGCATTGGCGCCGTTGCCCCCCAACCATTATAAGCCAACCCCCATCCAACAATTAGTGAGACCGCACTACGCAAACCAAGAAGCTTGCCATACAGCCCATGCTGGAACAGCACTGACATAGTAGCCAATGTCATTTCAGTCCAAGACATATATAATGCAAGCAGCAACGCAAGTATGCCAAATACCGGCGAGAAATCGGTATTGCCAAATAACACAAACCCCATCGCAAGAATACCAACCACAGTCGACAAGGTCACGAATAGGGCAAGTACATTGGCCTTGGTAACTAAAACATCTTCACCTGCTATTGGTAAAAAACGTGCAAGCACCAATTGAAGCCATTGAAAAGCTAACACGTTGATCAGTCCAATTGCCGCAACAGCGACTGAATAGAGTCCATATTCTTCTACCGACAATAAACGGGAGAAAATGATAAGAGCGCAAAAATTCAACGCCCCTGGCCCTCCTCGAGCCAATAGGTAGTAGAAACCGTGTCGAATCAGCAAAGTAATCTATGCCTGAAGATCAACGAAATAATAAAATTCACAATGGAGTGTCTCTACATTGATATTAAATGCACTCAATCGTTGAATCCATTGGGATTTGCTTGCTGCCAACGCCATGCATCAGCACACATCGACATTAGGTTACGTTTAGCGTGCCAACCAAGAAGTTTGGATGCATACTCAGTCGCTGCATAACACTCAGCTACATCTCCTGCACGGCGCTGAGTAAGTTGATAGGGAATTGCCCTGCCGCTAACAGCTCTAAAAGCTTTTATTACGTCAAGCACGCTATAGCCATTACCAGTTCCCAAATTAGCCTCAAAACATTGCGAAGCCTTTAAACAATGCAGCGCTTTTAAATGCCCAACAGCCAAATCTACGACATGAATATAATCACGCACACCTGTACCATCCGGCGTCGGATAATCGCCCCCCCAAATCTTGAGACACTCCCGACGCCCAACAGCCACCTGTGCGACGAAAGGCATCAAGTTGTTCGGAATACCCTGCGGATCCTCGCCGATGAGTCCGCTTTCATGCGCCCCTACCGGATTGAAGTAGCGTAGGATGCCGATCTGCCACGAGGGGTCCGAATGATACAGGTCGCGCAGCATGTCTTCGATGACCAGTTTGGTGCGCCCGTACGGATTGGTTGCCGACAGCGGGTGATCTTCGGTCAGCGGCAGGAATTGAGGTTCGCCATAGACTGTTGCCGATGAACTGAAAACCAGGGTCTTGACCCCGCAGTTGCCCATGGCCCGCAGCAGACGATGCGTACCGACGACATTGTTGTCGTAGTACTCGAGCGGCTTTTCAACCGATTCTCCAACTGCCTTCAGACCGGCAAAGTGGATGACCGACGAGCAGCCGAAGCTGCGAATCGTATCCTCCAACGCCTCTTGATCGCGGATATCCCCTTTGACAAGCTGCAAGGTCTTGCCGGTGATGGTCTGGACGCGCTTCAAGGCCTCCGGATGACTGTTCGAAAAGTTGTCGAAGACAACGACTTCGTGTCCCGCGTTGAGCAGTTCGACGCAGGTATGGGAACCGATGTAGCCTGCCCCGCCGGTAACAAGAATCATCGACGCCCCCCCTTTATCCGCGCCATGAGCAGAGTGCGGCATCATTGCTCGCCCGCCCAATTGCGCCGCGCCTGTCGCGCGATATTGAAGGTCTGCTCGAGCGAATCGCCGTCATTGTTGGCGAGGGCAACGCGGAGTTGATCCAGCTGCGCCCGATAGGAGTCGAGTTCGCCCAGCAGCGCCTCACGATTGGCCAGGCAGATATCCCGCCACATTTCGGGATGACTGGCGGCGATGCGCGTGAAATCGCGGAATCCTGAGGCGGCGAAGGTGAAGAACAGGTCGGCGTCGTCGCGCACAGCGAGGTCATGTACCAGCGCAAAGGACAACAGATGCGGCAGATGGCTGACAGCAGCGAACACCCGGTCGTGCATTGTCGGCGTCAGTTCATAGATGTCCGCCCCGCACAGCGACCAGGCGCGCTTGATTCGGTCGAGGCGGTCATCGTTGTTTTCCTGCAGAGGCGTGACGACGACCTTCTTCCCCTGGTAAAGATCCCAGCGCGCCGCAGCGGGCCCGCTGTTTTCGGCGCCGGCAATCGGGTGTGCCGGGACGAACTTGCCGATATGCCCCCTGAAAGCAGCGCGTGCGGCGGCAACGACATCGCCCTTGGTCGACCCGCCGTCGGTGACGATGGTGTTAGGGCCGAGGTAAGGTGCGATGCGCTCGAAAATTTCCGGCATCTGGGCCACCGGGGTCGCCACTAGAACGATGTCGGCGTCACCGATCTCGTGTGCCGGATTGATCCCGGCCCGGTCGATCACGCCGAGTTCCTGCGCCTTGCGCAGTGTCGCCGGCGTCCGACCGAAACCGACCACCTCTTCCACCGCGCCCGCCTCCTTGAGGCCGAGCGCAAACGAGCCGCCGATCAGGCCGGTGCCGAAGATGACAACCTTGCCGAATTCGGGCAGACCGGCGTCCATTTACAGAGCCTTTTCCAGGGCCTCGATGAAGCGGACATTCTCCACCTCGGTGCCGATGGTGACACGCAGCCATTCGGGCAAGCCGTAACCGCCGATCGGACGGACGATGACACCCTGCTTGAGCAGCTTCTGATTCACCGTAGCGGCATCGCCAGCGCGGAATGTCACGAAGTTGCCGCAAGACGGGATGTATTCGAGATTCAGTCGTTTCAAGGCAGCGACCAGTTGCTCCATGCCGCGACGGTTTAGTTCGTAGCTGGCATTGAGGAATTCGTGATCGTCCAGTGCCGCCAGCGCACCGGCCAGAGCCAGGTTATTGACGTTGAACGGCTGGCGAACCCGGTTCATCAGATCGGCCACCTCAGGCGAGGCCAGGCCGTAGCCGATACGCAGGCCGGCCAGTCCATATATCTTGGAAAGGGTGCGGCAGATCAGCAGATTCGGGAGATCCTTGAGCCAGCCAGCCGTATCGACGCGCTCGGCCGCCGGAATGTACTCGTTGTAGGCCTCGTCGAGGACGACCACCACATCCTTAGGGACGCTTTCGAGGAAGGCACGCACCTCGGCGTAAGGCAGGAAATTGCCGGTCGGGTTGTTCGGGTTGGCGATCCACACAATGCGGGTATCCGGGCGGATGGCGGCACGCATGGCATCGAGGTCATGACCGTAGTTCTTGGCCGGCGTGACGATCAGCTCGGCACCGGTGGACAAGGTGGCCAGCGGATAAACGGCGAAAGCATGCTGAGCAAAGACGGCGGAACGCCCCGGCGCCAGGAAAACGCGGGCGATCAGGTCGAGCACGTCGTTCGAGCCGTTGCCCAGAACCACCTGATTCTGGCCGACTGCGCAGCGTTTGGCGACCTTGGCGATCAGGTCGAACTGGTCAGGATAGCGTTCGACGCCGCTGATCGCCTTTTCCACGGCCACGCGCGCCTTCGGGCTCATGCCCAGCGGATTTTCGTTGGAGGCCAGCTTGACGATGCTGTCGACCGGAATGCCCATCTCGCGGGCCAGTTCGGTGATCGGCTTGCCCGGCTGATAGGGCGAAATGGCGCGGACGTAGGATAGGGCTTGCTCGGCAAGACTCATGAAGCGTTCCTCAATAGACGGCGACCGGGTAGGACCCGAGGATTTTCAGGTAGGCGGCGGAAGCGGCCAACTTGTCGAGCGCGGCCTTGATGGCCGGTTCGTCGCGATGCCCTTCGATATCGACGTAGAAAACGTATTCCCACAAGGCGTTGCGCGCCGGGCGCGACTCCAGACGGCACATCGACACGCCGGCCAGCGACAGCGGCTGCAGCAACTCATGCAGCGCGCCGGTGCGGTTGGGAGCCGACATGATCAGCGAAGTCTTGTCGCGCCCCGAGGCGCCGGCGTCGTGCTTGCCGAGGACCAGGAAGCGGGTCGTGTTGTTCGGTTCGTCCTCGATGTTCTCGACCAGCTTGGGCAGGCTATAGCGCGCCGCTGCCGCTTCGCCAGCGATGGCCGCCGTACCCGGCTCATCAGCCGCCTTCTGGGCGGCCTGGGCGTTGCTGCCGACCGAAATCCGCTGCGCCTTGGGCAGCATGCGGTTCAGCCATTCATGGCACTGCGCCAGCGACTGGGCGTGCGAATAGACCTTGGTGATCTTGCTGAAATCGGTTTCGTTGGAGAGCAGGTTCTGGTGGATGCGCAGCACGACCTCACCGCAGATTTTCAGCGGCGTCGACAGCAGCAGATCCATGGTGCGCCCGACGGCCCCCTCGGTCGAATTTTCGACCGGAACGACGGCGTAATGGGCGTGACCGGATTCGACTTCACGGAAAACATCATCAATTGCGCCCTGCGGCAGCAGACGGGCAGCGTGGCCGAAATGCTTGGTCGCCGCCGATTCCGAGAAAGTGCCGAGCGGCCCGAGGAAAGCGATGCCCAGCGGCTCTTCGAGCGCCAGACAGGCCGACATCACTTCGCGGAAGAAGAAGGTGATGTTCTCGCCGGGCAAGGGACCTGGATTGGTGTCCTGCAGGCGGCGCAGCACCTGCGCCTCACGCTCCGGACGGTAGATATGCCCGGCCTCGCCGTGTTCGGCCTTGATCTCACCGACCTTCTGCGCGCAACGCGCCCGCTCGTTGAGCAGCTTGAGCAGTTCGCCGTCGATGCGGTCGATGTCGGCACGCACGCCGGACAGCGCCTTCTGCAAGTCGTTTTGTGTCTGGTCGCTCATGCGCTTACCCGTTGCGTTTGGCGAAATCGTTCATGAAATCGACCAGCGCCTGCACGCCGGCCAGCGGTACGGCGTTGTAGATCGAAGCGCGCATGCCGCCCACCGACTTGTGGCCTTTCAGCGAAGCCAGACCCGCCGCCTTGGATTCGGCCAGGAATTTGGCATCGAGTTCCGCATCGGCCAGCACGAAAGGCACGTTCATCGCCGAGCGGCAATCCGGATCGACCGGGTTGGTGTAAAAACCGCCGGACTGGTCGATGCAGTCGTACAACAGGCGGGCCTTGGCGTCGTTGATCGCGGCCATGCCTTCCAGACCGCCCTGGCGCTTCAGCCACTGGAAGACCAGGCCGGCAATGTAGATGCCGTAGGTCGGCGGCGTATTGAGCATCGAGCCGTTTTCGGCCATCACCGCATAATCCATGACCGTCGGGATGGTCAGCGGTGCCATGCCGAGCAGGTCACGGTGAACGATGACCAGAGTCAGGCCGGAAGGGCCGATATTCTTCTGGGCACCGGCGTAGATCAGGCCGAATTTCTCGACATTGACCGGCCGCGACAGGATGTGCGACGACATGTCGACGACCAGCGGCACGCCGGTATCGGCGATGCGGTGGGCGGGAATCTCGACGCCGTGGATGGTCTCATTGGTGCACACGTGCAGGTAGGCGGCGAACGGGTCGAGCCTGATTTCCTCGGCCACCGGCAGGCGGGTGAAGCCGCTGCTCTCGGTGGTCGCCGCGCAGCGCACGTTGCCGACGCGCTGTGCTTCCTTGAAAGCTTTTTTCGACCACGAGCCGGTCACGATGTAGTCGGCCGAGCGGCCGGCCAGCAGGTTCATCGGAATCTGCGCGAACTGCTGCGTCGCCCCACCCTGCAGGAAGAGCACCTTGTACTGCTCGGGGATGCCCATCAATTCACGCAGATCGGCTTCGGCCTGGTCGAGGATGGACATGAACTCCTTGCCGCGATGGCTCATCTCCATCACGCTGCAGCCGGCACCGTGCCAATCAAGCAGTTCCGCCTGGGCCTGCTGAAGGACTTCTTCGGGAAGTGCAGCCGGACCGGCGCTGAAATTCCAGATACGGCTCATCAGGACTCTCCACCTTCGTTGTTGTCGGCTGCATTGTCGGTCGGTGCGGCATCGGCGGCATCGGATGCAACGCCGCCACCTTCAACTTCAGCTTCCACCTCGGCGACCGACTCGGCCACCTTTTCCAGCCCGGCCAGTTTCTCGCCGTCGTCGAGGGAAATCAAGGTGACGCCCTGCGTCGCCCGGCCCATGCCGCGGATTTCCGCGACGCGGGTGCGGATCAGCACGCCGCCGGTGGTGATCAGCATCACTTCGTCTTCGTCATTGACCAGCTTGGCGCCGATGACGATACCGTTGCGCTCGCTGTCGGCAATCGCTTTGACGCCCTGCGTGCCGCGGCCGGAGTGGCGGAAGTCGGCAAGTACGGTGCGCTTGCCGAAGCCGTTTTCGGTGGCGACCAGCACGGTCTGCTGGTCGCTTTCGGCGACGAGCAGTGAAATGACGGTCTGCCCTTCCTGCAGCTTCATGCCGCGCACACCGCGGGCACCGCGGCCCATCGGACGAACGTCTTCTTCGTCGAACCAGACCGCCTTGCCGGCGTCGGACACCAGCACGATGTCGCTCTGGCCGGTGGTCAATTCGACGCCGATCAGGTAGTCGTCATCGAGCAAGTCGACGGCGATGATGCCGGCCTTGCGCGGGTTGGAGAAATCGGACAACGGCGTCTTCTTGACCGTGCCGTCGCGGGTGGCCATGAAGATGAATTTGTCGTCGGCGAATTCCTTGACCGGCAGCACGGCGTTGATGCGTTCGCCCTCTTCCAGCGGGAAGAGATTGACGATCGGCTTGCCGCGGCTGTTGCGGCTGCCCTGCGGCGCTTCGTAAACCTTGAGCCAGTAGCAGCGGCCACGGTTCGAGAAGCACAGGATGTAGTCGTGCGTGTTGGCGACGAACAGGTGATCGACGAAATCCTCGTCCTTGATCGCCGCCGCCTGCTTGCCGCGACCGCCGCGGCGCTGGGCGCGGTAGTCGGCCAGCGGCTGGGCCTTGACGTAGCCGCCGTGCGACAGGGTAACGACCATGTCCATCGGCGTGATGAAGTCCTCGATGCCCAGTTCCTGCGTGTGCAGCACGATTTCAGAACGGCGCTCGTCGCCGAACTGGTCGCGGATGGCCGTCAGTTCGCCGACGATGATTTCGGTGATACGGGCCGGCTTGGCCAGAATGTCGAGCAGATCGAGAATCTTGGCCATCACGTCGCGGTACTCGCCGACGATCTTGTCCTGCTCGAGGCCGGTCAGGCGCTGCAGGCGCAGTTCGAGGATGGCTTGTGCCTGGGCGTCGGAGAGGCGATAGCCCTGGGCCGACAGGCCGAACTCGGGGGCCAGACCTTCCGGGCGCGAGGCGTCGGAGGCGGCACGGACCAGCATCTCCTCGACCACCGGGCTGCGCCAGGTGCGCTCCATCAGGCTGCGCTTGGCGTCCGGCGGCGTCGGCGCCGCCTTGATCAGGGTGATGATTTCATCGACGTTGGACAGCGCGACGGCCAGGCCTTCGAGGATGTGGCCGCGTTCGCGCGCCTTGCGCAGTTCGTAGACGGTGCGCCGGGTCACCACTTCGCGGCGATGCGACAGGAAGCATTCGAGCATCTGCTTCAGGTTGAGCAGGCGCGGCTGGCCGTCGACCAGTGCCACCATGTTCATGCCGAAGGTATCCTGCAATTGCGTCTGCTTGTACAGGTTGTTGAGGATGACCTCGCCGACCTCGCCGCGCTTCAGTTCGATGACGATACGCATGCCCGACTTGTCGGACTCGTCGCGGATATCCGAGATGCCTTCGATCTTCTTCTCGTTGACCAGCTCGGCAATCTTCTCGATCAGCGACTTCTTGTTCACCTGATACGGGATTTCGTCGACGATCAGCGCCTGGCGATCGCCCTTGCCGATGTCCTCGAAATGGGTGCGGGCGCGCATCACGACGCGGCCGCGACCTGTCTGATAACCCTCGCGCACGCCCATCACGCCGTAGATCAGGCCGGCGGTCGGAAAGTCCGGCGCCGGGATGAAGCGGATCAGGTCCTCGATGCTGATGGCCGGGTTTTCCAGCAGGGCCAGGCAGCCGGCAATGACTTCGTTCAGGTTGTGCGGCGGAATATTGGTCGCCATGCCGACCGCGATACCCGACGAACCGTTGATCAACAGGTTCGGAATGCGCGCCGGCATGACCAGCGGCTCCTGCTCTGAACCGTCGTAGTTGGGCCCGAAATCGACCGTTTCCTTGTCCAGGTCTTCCAGCAGTTGATGGCCGATCTTGGCCATGCGCACTTCGGTGTAACGCATGGCGGCGGCGTTGTCGCCGTCGACCGATCCGAAGTTGCCCTGGCCGTCGACCAGCATGTAGCGCAGCGAGAAATCCTGCGCCATGCGGACGATGGTGTCGTACACCGCGGTATCGCCGTGCGGGTGGTACTTACCGATCACGTCGCCAACGATACGGGCCGACTTCTTGTACGCCTTGTTCCAGTCGTTGTTCAGCTCGTGCATCGCGTACAGCACGCGGCGATGCACCGGCTTCAGGCCGTCGCGCGCATCCGGCAGCGCCCGGCCGACGATCACGCTCATCGCGTAATCGAGATAGGAACGCCGCATCTCGTCTTCGAGGCTGATCGGCAATGTTTCTTTGGCGAATTGGTCCATGTCTCACATCCGCACCGGCTAAGCGGCACTTTGTTGGTTGAATCGAGCGTAATTTGCTATTTTAACACGCCCCTCTCAACGCACAGACCCCGTTTTTCATGACAACAATACCAGAAGCCATCGACCTGTTGATCGAAGCCCGCTGGATCGCCACGGTCGATTCGGACACCACCCTGAACAACCACGCCGTCGCAGTACACAACGAGCGTATCGTCGCCGTGCTGCCCACCCGCGAGGCGCGCGCCCGGTTCGCGCCGGCACGGCACGTCAAACTGCCGGGCCACATCCTCATTCCCGGCCTGATCAACCTGCACACCCACGCCGCGATGACCCTGATGCGCGGCATCGCCGACGACCTGCCGCTGATGGACTGGCTGCAGAAGCACATCTGGCCGATCGAAGGCACCCACATGTCGCCGCAGTTCGTGTACGACGGCACCCGCCTGGCCTGCGCAGAGATGCTCAAGGGCGGCATCACCTGTTTCAACGACATGTATTTCTATCCTGATGCCGCCGCCAGCGCCGCCAGCGAATTCGGCATGCGCGCCACGCTGGGCATCACCACGCTGGAATTCCCCACCCCCTACGCCAGCGACGCGGCCGATTACATCAGCAAGGGCCTGGCCGTCCGCCAGGACTGGCTGGGCAACCCGCTGATCGAGTTCTGCCTCGCCCCGCATGCGCCCTACACCGTGTCTGACGCAACCTTCGAGCGCATCCTCACACTGTCCGAGCAGCTTAACCTGCCCATCCATTGCCACATCCACGAGACCGCCCAGGAAATCGCAGACAGCCTGCAACAGCATGGGCAACGCCCCCTGCAGCGGCTGCGCAAACTCGGCCTGCTCGGCCCCAACCTGATTGGCGTGCATGCCGTTCATCTAAATGACGATGACCTTGAATTGCTGGCCACCACGAGCAGCAACATTGCCCACTGCCCGACCTCGAACCTGAAACTGGCCAGCGGTTTTGCCCCCGTGGCAAAAATGCGACAGATGGGCATTAATGTCGGTTTCGGCACCGACGGCGCTGCCAGCAACAACCGCCTCGACATGTTTGCCGAAATGCGCCTGGCCGCCCTGCTGGCCAAGGGTGTCAGCGGCAATGCGCAAGCCCTTCCGGCCGGCGAAGTCCTGCGCATGGCAACGCTCGACGCCGCCCGCGCACTTGGATTGGCCGACAAGATCGGCTCCATCACGCCGGGCAAGTATGCCGACCTGTGCGCCGTCAGCCTGAGCCCCCTGGAAACCCGTCCCTGCTTCGATCCGGTATCGCACATTGTCAATGTGGCCGGCCGCGAGCACATCACGCATGTGTGGGTGGCCGGAAAGTGTTGCGTAGACAACAAAACTTTACCGAATCACCCGCAAAATGACTTGGAATCTGCTGTAGCGCTATGGCAGAATAGTTTGGAATTCCGCCAACAGCCGTGATTCGGTTGTCGTACGGGTTAAAAGATTTCCGACATTTTCTTCAACGAGGGAAAACAATGATCAAAAACATCGCCAAGAAGTCCCTGGTTCTGGCCCTGCTGGCCGGTATCGGTTTCTCTGCTGTTGCGCAAGAGCGCGTTTACCTGATCGACGGCCGTGACGTCGTCGCCAAGAGCGGCTTCGGCCTGTGCTGGCGCGATGGCTACTGGACCCCGGCCGCTGCCGCTGCCGACAAGGCCGGTTGCGAATGCGACAAGGACCTGCTGCCGGCTTCCGCTTGCGCCCCGGCCGCTGCTGCCGCTCCGGCTGCTGCCGCTCCGGCTGCCACCGGCGTCAAGCCGTCCGGCGAAAAGATCACCGTCGCCGCCGACGCCCTGTTCGACTTCAACAAGGCTGTCCTGCGTCCGGCCGGCAAGCAGAAGCTCGACGAGCTGGTCTCCAAGGCCCAGGCCATCAAGCTGGAAGTGATTCTGGCCGTTGGCCACACCGACCGCCTCGGTGGCGATGCCTACAACCAGAAGCTGTCCGAGAAGCGCGCTGCCGCCGTCAAGGAATACCTGGTTGCCAAGGGTATCGAAGCCAACCGCGTCTACACCGAAGGCAAGGGCGAGAAGCAGCCGGTCACCGGCGACAAGTGCAAGGGCAATGCCAAGACCAAGGCCCTGATCGACTGCCTGCAGCCGGATCGTCGCGTCGACATCGAAGTCATCGGCACCAAGTAAGCCGACTACGCTTCAGCGAAAAGCCCTGCCTCGGCAGGGCTTTTTCTTTTCTCTCAGCTTTCACGACATCATGCTAAACGCCAACCAAGCCGAACTCGATAAATTTGGAGAACTCGCCCACCGCTGGTGGGACCCGAACAGCGAATTCAAGCCGCTGCACGACATCAACCCGCTCCGCCTGCACTGGATCGACAGCGCGATCAGTCTGGCCGGCAAGCGTATTCTCGATGTCGGCTGCGGCGGCGGCCTGCTCTCCGAAGGCATGGCGGTCCGCGGCGCCAACGTGACGGGTATCGACCTGTCGGAAAAGCCGCTGGGCGTTGCCAAGCTGCATCTGCTGGAAAGCGGCCAGAAGGTCGATTACCGCAAGATTTCCGTCGAGGAGCTGGCCGACGAGATGCCCGGCGCCTTCGATGCCGTGACCTGCCTCGAGATGCTCGAACACGTTCCCAATCCGTCCAGCGTGATCACCGCCTGTGCGCGACTGGTCAAGCCGGGCGGCCAGGTCTTCCTGTCGACGCTGAACCGCAATCCGAAGTCCTACCTGCTGGCGGTGGTCGGCGCAGAATACGTCCTGCAGATGCTGCCCAAGGGCACGCACGACTACGCCAAGTTCATCAAGCCCTCCGAGCTGGCGCGCTGGGCCAAGCTGGCCAATCTGGAACCGGCCGAACTGGTCGGCATGAGCTACAACCCGCTCAGCCGGCAATACAGCCTGGGCCGGGACACCAGCGTCAATTACCTGATGCGCGCCGTGCGCCATGCTTGAAGCCGTCCTCTTCGACCTCGACGGCACGTTGGCCGACACGGCGCCCGACCTGGGTGAGTCGGTCAATGTGCTGCTCCAGGAAGAAGGATACGCGCCAAAACCCCTCGACACCCTGCGCCCCTACACCTCCCAGGGCGTGCGCGGCCTGCTCAAGGCCGGCTTCGATATCGACAGCACGCACCCGACCTATGCCCATCGTTCGCAGCGCTTCCTAGAGCTTTATCTTGAGCGGCTGTGCCAGGCGACCCGCCTGTTCGACGGCATCCCGGAACTACTCGACGCGCTGGAAGCACACCAACTCGGCTGGGGCATCGTCACCAACAAGCGGATGCGCTTCACCGATCCGCTGGTCGCCCAACTGGGTTTGGCCCCGCGCACGACTTGCGTGGTCAGCGGCGACACCACGCCCGAGGCCAAGCCTTCGCCGCTACCCATCCTGCACGCCTGCCGGCTGCTCGACTGCCAGCCCGAACGCACGCTGTACGTCGGCGACGACCGGCGCGACATCATCGCCGGCAAGGCCGCCGGCTGCCTGACCGTTGCCGTCAGCTACGGCTATCTTGGCGACAGCGGCCCGCTGCACACTTGGGGCGCCGACCTAATCATCGATCACCCGGACGAGCTGGCCCGCTACATCGCTACGCGCGTCGCGCCGAAATAAGCAGATTGCGCGGCGTCAGCTGGCGCGGGCAGAAAGTACCGACATCCACGGTATATCCCCGGCTTTCCAGATAACAGGCCAGATCGAGCACCAGCCAGATTTCCAGCGCCCGCCGAAAGGCATGGCGGACGATGGACAGGCGCATGACCTCGCCCTGACGCTGCCAGCCCAGCGCTTCGGCCCGCTCCGCCGACCGTGCAGCCATCTCCGCCGGCAAGCCTTCGCGCACCGACATCTGCTGTAGAAACTCGCCGAAGCCCTGGCGAAACCAGGCCGCCGGCACCGGCTTGAAAGTCTTGTAGGCAGCGCCGGATTTTTCGCGGCGGAAGGCGTCGAACCCCAGTTTCCAGGCCATTTCGCGATCCCGCTGCCGCGCCAGCCGCGGTGAAGCGGTAACCGTCTCGGTAACGGCCAGGCGCAGGTCATCTCGGGTCAGCGTCAGTCCGCCCTGGTCGTGGAGCGGGACATAGGTCTGGTCCACGCCGCGGTAATAGCAGCACGGGGCGACATCGAAATGGCTGACGCCGGCCGCGCAACCCTGGGTCAGCAAGCGGCGGTGCAGATCCCCGCAGGCATGCAGCGCAATGGCATGCTGCCCCGCCCGGGGCCAGTCGGCCACCGCCAGCGCATCGCGACGCCAGAAACGTTGATCGACGGCCGCCTTGTGCGCCAGCTTCTCGCCTTCGTCGCACAAGGCCGTATCGATTTCCAGGGTGTGCACCGGCAGCCCCCACTCCAGCGCCAGCCGGCGCCCGAGGTGCCCCTTGCCGCCGCACCAGTCGAGCACGCTGCTGCCGCCCGGACGGCTGGCCGAGGCGAAGGCTTCGATCTGGCTTTGCTTGCGCCCGGGAATCTCCCAGGCCCAACGCGTTCCGTGATCTCGGGCGGCGCTTACCGGATACGCCGGAACCTCGGTCAAGGCCAGCACGTCGGCGACCTCGGGGAGATGCCTTGCAAGCAGCGCCAAGGCTGCCGCACTGTCGTTGTTCAGCAGGGCGACAGCATCATCCGGCAAGGCCAGCAATTCGGCGGCCAGGGCCGGCCACTGCTCGCACCATGCCGGCCGCGCCTCGCGGAAAGGCTGGGCGTGCCAGAGCGGATGAAAGAACTGGAGCAGCCCGTCCAGGCGCTGCCGGCGATCAGAGAGATTCACCGCAAGGCTGCCCGCCGCTCGCGGCGCCGATAGCCCACCATGGCCGGGACGACGGCCAGCACGATGACCAGGAAGCCAACCGCCAGCGGCCAGAGGAGCGGCTTGTTCCATTCCCGGCGGGCTGCCGCACGTTCGGCCGCATCGATACGCTGGTATTTCAGGATGTTGTTGCCGACGTCGTTGGGCTTGCGGTTCTTCAGCCAGCGGTGGCCGAGGGTATAGCTTTTCGGATGCAGGCCGAAGACCCAGGGCGCATCGTGCTGCAGCAGGCGATTCATCTGACGGACGATGCTCAGCCGCTCCGGCGTGTTATCCATGTTCTTCATTTTGGTGAACAGCCGATCGAATTCCGGATTGGCGTAATTCGACGAATTCTCGCCGCCCCGGGCGACGCGCGACTCTTCGCCGTGCAGCAGGAAAAAGAAGTTTTCCGGATCGGGGTAATCGGCATTCCAGCCCAGGTAATAGAGCTGGACATTGCCCTTGCGCAGCTTGTCCTGGAAACGGTTGAAGTCGGTCGAGCGGATGACGAGCTGGATGTCGATCCGGGCGAATTGGCGGGTCAGCCAGTCGAGGCGGGACTTTTCGCCCATGCCGCCGCCGGTGGTGTCGAGATAGACGACCAGCGGTTCGCCGCTCTTTTCGTCGCGACCATTCGGATACCCGGCTTCTGCCACCAGCTTCTTGGCTGCCTCGATCGGCTTGCGCCGGGGCTTGCCATCGACCCAGTCGTAGACCACGCCGTTAACGCCCAGCTCGCCCGGCTCGTAGCCGAAGATGCCCGGCGGCAGCGGACTCTGCGCCGCAATGCCGCGCCCGTTCTGGAAAATGGAGATGAACTCCTCCTCGTCGATGGCGATGGAGATGGCCTGGCGCAGCTTGGTTCCGCGGGCGCCCAGGCCGCCGATCACTGGATCGAGCAGGTTGAAACCCATGTAGAAAGTCGAAGGCTTGACCGAGGTCAGCAAGCGTATGCCCTTGTCGCGCATTTCGTCGGTCAGCGCCACGTCGCCGCCGACATTGACGCGCACCGCCTGGTCGAAGCTGTCCGAAGAAATCCCCGAGGCATCGTAGTAGCCCTGCAGGAACTTGTTCCAGTAGGGAATCGCCTCCTTCTCACGGGTGAACACCGCTTGGTCGATGAATGGCAGGGCCTTGCCGCAATCGTCCAGCAGACCGGCCTCGCGATCTCCCGCTTCGCCCTCGCAGGGATAGGCTTGGCCATGGAAATTCGGGTTGCGCGACAGCACCATGCGCCGGTTCGGATCGTTTTCCGACAGCATGTACGGCCCGGTGCCGACCGGCCACCAGTCGAGGGTCAGGTTCTTGGCTGCCATGCCGGGCTGGGCGAAGAAGCGGTCGGCCTCGCGCGGCACCGGCGCGAAGAAGGGCATGGCCAGCCAGTAGGCGAATTGCGGGTATTTGCCCTTGATGCGGATGCGCCAGGTGTGGACATCGACCTTCTCGACCCCGGTCAGGGCGAAGGCGTCGAGGTCGAGCCACTCGTCGGCCGGCTTGTCCTTGGCGGCCTTCTGCAGGCTGTCGCCCAGTTCCTTGAGGCCGACGATCTTGTCCGCCATCATGCCGAAAATGGGCGAATGCAGGCGCGGATGGGCCAGGCGTTTGATCTGGTAGATGTAGTCGTCGGCATTCAGTTCGCGGCTGCCCAGCTTGGGAAAATCGCTGACTTTCTGCCGGCCATCGGCGATGCCCGGACCGACGTATTCCGGCTGGCCTTGCGCATCGACAGCGAAAGCCGGGTGCGGCTGGAATTTAATACCCGGCTTCAGCTTCAGTTCATAGACGCTCTCGGCGATCTGCTCGACCGGCGCATCGTGCGCCAACTCCCGCCCTGCGGCATCGTAGAAGCGGGGAACCGGCACCTGTTCAAGGGTGGCTGGAATCAGCTCATAAGGGCGTTTCAGGTAGTGGTACTGGAGCGGCGGCTGGTAGATCTGCGCCGTGAAGGTGATCTCATCCTCGGTGTAGGACTGGGCCGGATCGAGGTGCTTGGGACGTTCGGTAAATGCCGTGTACAGGATATTCCGTCCGGCATCGGCTGCCGGATACGGATCGTTCCAGCTCTGCCCGCATCCGGACAAGGCTGTGGCAAGAGCAAGGCAGGCCAAGATTTTTCGCATGACCCGCAGTGTAACAACTTGACCGCCCACCTGCCCATTGCCCACAATGGCTCAAACCAACAACATAGAGGCAGAACATGCTCGATACAAAAATCCCCGACTTCTCCCTCCCCGCCACCAGCGGCACCACCTTCAGCCTGGCCGGCCAGGCCGGCAAAATCGTCGTCATCTACTTCTACCCCAAGGACAGCACACCGGGCTGTACCACGCAGGGCCAGAATTTCCGCGACCTGCATGCCGAGTTTCAGGCCGCCAACGCCGTCGTGCTGGGCATCTCCCGCGACAGCCTGAAATCGCACGAGAACTTCAAAGCCAAGCAGGCTTTCCCCTTCGAACTCGGCTCCGATGCCGACGAAGCCGTCTGCAACCTGTTCGGCGTCATCAAGCAGAAGATGATGTACGGCAAGCAGGTACGCGGCATCGAACGCAGCACCTTCGTCATCGACGGCCAGGGCGTCCTGCGCCGCGAATGGCGGGGCGTCAAGGTGCCGGGCCACGTGCAGGAAGTGCTCGATTTCGTCAAAACGCTCTGATTTCCAACCCCTGACCAAAGGCCCCCTCATGCCGCGCAAACCCGCTGCCGCAAAGAAGCCCGCCGTTACCAAGATCTTCGTTCTCGACACCAACGTGCTGATGCACGACCCCAGCAGCCTGTTCCGCTTCGAGGAACACGATATTTTCATCCCGATCATGACGCTGGAGGAACTCGACAACCACAAGAAGGGCATGACCGAAATTGCCCGCAATGCCCGCCAGACCTCGCGCATGCTGGACGAAATGCTGGCCCACGACGAAGTCGATATCGACGAAGGCATCGACCTCTACGGCCCGTCCAGCAAGCTGGCCAGCGGCCGCCTCTACCTGCAGACCGAGGCCATTAGCGGCGAATTGCCGCAGGGCCTGCCGACCTCCAAGGTCGACAACCAGATCCTGTCGGTGGTCATCCACCTGCAGAAGAAATTCCCTAAGCGCCCGGTCATCCTGGTGTCGAAAGACATCAACATGCGCATCAAGTCGCGCGCCCTCAACCTGCTGGCCGAGGACTACTTCAACGACAAAGTGCTGGAAGACACCGACATCCTCTATTCCGGCACCCGCCTGATGCCCGAGGATTTCTGGGACAAGCACAGCAAGGGCATGGAGTCGTGGAAGAAGGAGAGCAAGACCTATTACAAGGTCACCGGCCCGCTCTGTCCGCAGCTGCTGGTCAATGAATTCGTCTGGCTGGAAAGCGACGGCTTCGCCGCCATCGTCAAGGAAACCGCCGGCAAGACCGCCGTGCTGGAAACGCTGATCGATTACACCCACCCGAAGAACGCCATCTGGGGCATCACTGCGCGCAACCGCGAACAGAATTTCGCGATGAACCTGCTGATGAACCCAGACATCGACTTCGTTACCCTGCTCGGCCAGGCCGGCACCGGCAAGACCTTGCTGACCCTGGCCGCCGGCCTGACCCAGACCCTGGAAAGCAAGCATTTCGCCGAAATCATCATGACCCGCGTCACCGTCCCGGTCGGCGAGGATATCGGCTTCCTGCCCGGCAGCGAGGAAGAGAAGATGGCACCGTGGATGGGCGCCCTCGAGGACAACCTCGAAGTCCTCACCCATTCCGACGACAGCAGCAGCCCCTATGGCGGCGATTGGGGCAAGGCGGCGACCAACGACATCGTCCGTTCCAAGATCAAGGTCAAGTCGCTCAACTTCATGCGCGGCCGGACCTTCCTGAAGAAGTATCTGATCATCGACGAAGCGCAGAACCTGACACCGAAGCAGATGAAGACCCTGGTCACCCGCGCCGGCCCCGGCACCAAGGTGATCTGCCTGGGCAATATCGCGCAGATCGACACGCCTTACCTGACTGAAGGCAGTTCCGGCCTGACCTACGTCGTCGATCGCTTCAAGGGCTGGACGCACTCCGGTCACATCACGTTACAACGCGGCGAACGCTCGCGTCTGGCTGACCACGCGGCCGAAGTGCTATAATCCGCTCCACACAAATAAAGGGGCCGTGTCAGTGACACGGCCCTTTCGTTTCAGCCACGGATAGTTTCCGCCGGAGGAGCCTTTTGAAACGTCGCGATTTTCTGGCGTCAGCCGCCGCGTTGTCCCTGTTTGCTTCCGAAGCCTGGGCCGCCAAAAAACAAACCAAACCAGCCGCCGGTGCCAAGCCGGCCGGTGCAGCCAAGGCCAAACCCGGCGCCCGCGCGGCAAAACCGGCTGCCGGCCGCGGCGTGCGCGGCAAACCGGCCATGTCGTACAAGCCGCAACAGCCGGTCGTGCACACCGCCGACGATCCTGTCATCGAACGCCCGCCGCAGGGAACTACCGCCTCGCGGCTGCCGCCGGTCAAGGCGCCCGAGCCGCCCAACGAGTGGCGGACCTACGAAATCACGACCACCGTCAACCTCAAGGGCAAAAACGGCCCGACCCGCTTCTGGCTGCCCCTGCCGCTGAATCAGGACACCCTCTATCAGCGCACGCTTGGCCACTCGTGGACCGGCAACCCGGCCAATCTCAGCATGCGCCGCCTGCCGGACGGCGATCTCGAGGTTTTCCATTGCGAATGGCCGGAGGGCGGCGATGCCCGCTTGCAACTGACGACGCTGGTAACCACCGCCGACCGCCATTTCGACGTCACCAAGCGCACCGTTGCACCGGAGCGCGAAGACATCCTGCGCCGCAATCTGCAGGCCTCCCAGCTGATCCCCAACGACGGGCTCGCCTTCCAGCTCGGGGAACGCATCCTGGGCCGCATCAAGGACCCGGTGGCGCAAGCCAAGGCCATCTACGACTGGGTCGTCGACAACACCACCTACGACCCCACCCTGCCCGGCTGCGGCACCGGCGACGTACGCCGGCAATTGATCAGCGGTCAGTATGGCGGGCGATCGGCCGACATCAACGGGCTGTTCGTCAGCATCTGCCGCGCCATCGGCATTCCGGCCCGCTGCGTCTATGGACTGCGTACCGGCCCGTCGCGCCTATTCCGCAGCCTCGGCATCCCGGGCGACGACGTGACGCGTGGACAGCACGTCCGGGCCGAATTCTACGTCCCCGGCTACAGCTGGATTCCGGTCGATCCCAGCGACGTGCGCCGGGCCATCGCCATGGACGTCCTATCCGACCGCGACAGCAAGCTGATCTCGCTGCGCAAGATATTGTTCGGTGTCTGGGAAATGAACTGGATCGCCTTCAACCTGGGTACCGATGTGACCCTGCCCGGCAAGAACTCGGCCATCCCCTTCCTGCTCCATCCGCAAATGGAAATCGGCGGCCGCAGCGTCGATGACGCTGCTCAATACACCATCAAGACCCGCCAGGTCGTGCTGTAAGGATCAGTTGGGCGAATCGACGAACCCGCCGCTGGCGAGGTTCTCGAAGCGCGTGTATTCGCCGAGGAAGGCCAGGCGCACGGTACCGGTCGGGCCGTTACGCTGCTTGCCGATGATGACCTCGGCCATGCCTTTGTTGTCCTGGCTGTCCTTGTTGTAGTACTCGTCGCGGTACATCATCAGGATCACGTCGGCATCCTGTTCGATAGCGCCCGATTCGCGCAAGTCGGACATCATCGGCCGCTTGTCGGTGCGCTCCTCGACCTTACGCGACAGCTGGGACAGGGCAACGATGGGGACCTGCAGTTCCTTGGCCAGCGACTTGATCGAACGGGAAATTTCCGACACTTCGGTCGCCCGGTTCTCGCCCTGCTTGTTACCCGACATGAGCTGGATGTAGTCGATGACCAGCAGGCCGAGCTTGCCGCCGTACTGGCGGGCCAGGCGACGAGCACGGGCGCGCAGGTTGGCCGGGCTCAGGCCGCCGGTTTCGTCGATGTAGATCGGCGCCTCATGCAACTTGCCGAGCGCGAATGACAGCTTCGACCACTCGTCGTCGCTCATCCGGCCGGTACGCAGGCTCTGCGAATTCAGGCGGCCGATCGAGGCCAGCATACGCGTCGCCAATTGGGCGCCGCCCATTTCCATCGAGAACACGCCAACCGGCAGGCCCGAATCGACTGCCACGTTTTCGGCGATGTTCAGTGCAAACGCCGTCTTGCCCATCGACGGGCGCCCGGCGACGATAATCAGGTCGCCCGGCTGAAAACCCGAGGTCTTCTGGTCCAGATCGAGAAAGCCGGTCGGTACGCCGGTGATATCCGACGGATTGTCGCGGTCGTGCAATTCCTGGATGCGCTCGACGACCTGCGTCAGCAAGGGATTGATATGCACGAAACCTTCGTTGTGCCCGGCCCCCGCTTCGGCAATCTTGAAAATCTTCGATTCGGCTTCGTCGAGCAGGGTTTCGGCATCGCGCCCGAGCGGGTTCAGCGCATCGGCAGCGATCTCGTCGGCCGTTGCCACCAGTTGGCGCAGCACGGCGCGCTCGCGGACGATTTCGGCGTAGCGCTTGATGTTCGCCGCCGACGGCGTGTTGGCCGCCAACTCGCCGAGGTAGGCCAGGCCGCCGGTCTGGTCGCCCTCGCCGGCGCCATCCAGCGCCTCGGCCACCGTCACCACGTCGGCCGGCTTGGCCCGCTCGAGCAGGCTGCGGATCTGCCGGAAAATGCGCCGGTGCTCGTCGCGGTAGAAATCGGTATCGGTGACCAGATCGCCCATCCGGTCCCAGGCCTGATTGTCGAGCAGCAGGCCGCCAAGCACCGATTGCTCGGCTTCGATGGAATGCGGCGGCACCCGCAGGGTGTCCAGGGTGGCGTCGGTGACTTTGGGTTTGAATGGGCGCTGATTCATGGCGGACAGTTTAAATTAAAAAGGCCCCGCAACTGCGGGGCCTTTTTGGTGACAGCTAAACCGAATTACTCGGCAGCGACGGTCACGGTGATGTTGGCCAGCACGTCGGTGTGCAGGGCGACATCGAGCGGGAACTCGCCGATCGCCTTGAGCGGGCCTTCCGGCATGCGGACAGCAGCCTTGTCGACGTCGAAACCGGCAGCCTTCAGGGCTTCGGCGATGTCGGCGTTACCGACGGAACCGAACAGACGGCCATCCATGCCGGCCTTGCGGGCAACGGTCACGGCGGTGCCGTTCATCTTGTCGGCAACAGCCTGGGCAGCAGCCAGCTTTTCAGCGGCGGCCTTTTCCAGTTCGGCGCGGCGAGCTTCGAACTCGGCCATGGCAGCCGGCGTGGCGCGCTTGGCCATGCGTTGCGGAATCAGGAAGTTACGGGCGTAGCCGTCCTTGACCTTGACGACATCGCCGAGGTTACCCAGGTTGACAACCTTTTCGAGCAGAATGATTTGCATGTTTCGTCTCCCCGAGAATTATTGATGGTTGTCGGTGTACGGCAGCAGGGCCAGGAAGCGGGCGCGCTTGATAGCGCTGCCCAGCTGGCGCTGATAGCCGGCCTTGGTACCGGTCAGACGAGCCGGCATGATCTTGGCGTTTTCCTGGATGTATTCCTTCAGGACTTCAACATCCTTGTAGTCAATCTGTTCGACCTTTTCAGCCGTGAAGCGGCAGAACTTGCGACGCTTGAACAGGCCGCCACCGCGCTTCTTTTTCTTGTCGTCATCCTTCTTCTTGAAGAATCGAGCCATTTTCGTTTCCTTCCAAATATTCGAGTGTATTCACATGCAGTACGGGTGTCCGACTGTTGCGTCCTCTGGCAGCGAGAAATCCTGTCACCTTGAGTTGCCCGCCAAGCGGAGCAGCTTGCAGCCAGCGGGCGTTGTCGCCCAGGGCCACGACAGCAATTTCGACTTCTACCAGACGCTGCGCACCGTTTTCGATCAGCGAGGAGTTGTGTTGCAAACGTCCTTCACTGACCGGAATCCCGGCTGGCGTGTAGCGCAAGGCTTTGCGCTCGGCCAGTTGCCCGGAGATGGTGATGCAGTTCAGCAGTCAGCCCGTACCAATATGCTTAGGCAGCAGCCTGTTCTACCGGGGCAGCATCGCCACCGAGCAGGGACTTGGACTTCTCTTCCTTCATCATCGGGGACGGAGAGGTCACGGCAGCCTTCATCTTGACGGTCAGATGACGCAGAACGGCATCGTTGAACTTGAACGAATGCTCGAGTTCGTTCAGCGTCTCGCCGTCGCACTCGATGTTCATCAGAACGTAGTGGGCCTTGTGGATCTTCTGGATCGGGTAAGCCAGCTGACGGCGACCCCAGTCTTCCAGACGATGGATCGAACCGCCCTTGGCGGTTACGATGGAGCGATAGCGCTCGACCATGCCGGGCACTTGTTCGCTTTGGTCCGGATGGACGATAAAGCAGATTTCGTAATGGCGCATGCAAACTCCTTTTGGGATGAACCCTCCGCCATGCGTTTGCGGTAGGGCAAGGTTGAAAAGCCCAAGATTATAACAACAATCCCGGGCTTTCGATCGAACAGTAGCGACTTATTTTCAGAAGCTGTCGTCGGCGATCTCCAGCGCACCGGGCGCGCCGGCCACCACGGACTCGGCCAGGCCGGCAGCTTGGGTCAGGAAATGATCGGCGAAGAAGCGGGTCGTCGTCAGCTTGGCCGCCCAGAACGGGTCCGCGTCACCTGCCGCAATCTTGCTCCGGGCGATGACTGCCGCCCGCCCCATCTGCCAGCCGCCGGCCACGACGCCAAGCAGGAAGAGGAAGGGCACGGCGCCGGCATGGGTTGCCTTGGGATCGCCCTTGAAATTGGCGACGATCCAGTCGACCGCCTTGTCCACGGCGTCGATGCCGGCCTGTTGGCGGGCTCCGATACCGGCCAGTTCGCCATCAAGCTTGGCGGCGCCGGCCCGCATCTCGGCGATCACCGCCTTGATGGTGGCGCCCTGCTCGCGGGCAATCTTGCGGCCGATCAGGTCGTTCGCCTGGATGGCGGTCGTACCTTCGTAGATGGCCGTGATCCGGGCATCGCGCAGATGCTGGGCGGCGCCGGTTTCCTCGATGAAGCCCATGCCGCCATGGACCTGGACGCCGAGGGAGGCGATGTCGATGGCGCTTTCGGTGCTCCAGCCTTTGATTACCGGAATCATCAGGTCGGCGAACGCCTGGCCTTGCTTGCGCGCCGCTTCGTCCGGGTTGCCATGGGCATTGTCCTGCGCAGCGGCCGTAACATAAGCCAAGGCCCGCATCGCTTCGATGCGCGAACGCATGGACATCAGCATACGGCGCACGTCCGGATGCTTAATGATCGGCACTTTCGGACCGCCCTTGACGCCCAGTTCGCCCCCCTGGATGCGCTCCTTGGCATAGACGACGGCCCGCTGGTAGGCGCGCTCGGCATCTCCGAGGCCTTCCAGGCCGACGTTGAAACGTGCTGCGTTCATCATGATGAACATGTATTCCAGGCCGCGGTTCTCCTCGCCGACCAGCGTGCCGATGGCACCACCGTTGTCGCCGAAGGCGAGCACCGCCGTCGGGCTACCGTGGATGCCCAGCTTGTGTTCGATCGACACGCAATAAACATCGTTGCGTTCGCCCGGCGTGCCGTCGGCCTTGAGCAGGAACTTGGGCACGACGAACAGCGAGATGCCCTTGACGCCTTCCAGCGCATTCGGCGTGCGAGCGAGAACGAGATGGACGATGTTGTCCGTCATGTCGTGCTCGCCGTAGGTGATGAAGATCTTCTGCCCGAAAATCTTGTAGGTGCCGTCGCCGACCGGTTCGGCACGCGAGCGGACGGCGGCCAGGTCGGAGCCGGCCGACGGCTCGGTCAGGTTCATGGTGCCGGTCCATTCGCCGGACACCAGATTCGGCAGATAGGCCGCCTTCTGTTCGTCGGTGCCGGCGATCATCAGCGCCTCAATGGCGCCCTGGGTCAGCATCGGGCACAGCGAGAAGGCATGGTTGGCCGCCTTCCACATTTCGCTGACCGCCGTGGACAGCAGCTTAGGCAAACCCTGCCCACCGAATTCCGGATCGCAGCCGAGACCGTTCCAACCGTTGTCCACGAACTGGCGATAGGCCTCCTTGAAGCCCGGCGAAGTCTTGACCGCCTTGTCCTGCCACTTGGCGCCATTCGTATCGCCGACGCGATTGAGCGGCGACAGCACTTCGCCGGCGAACCGAGCGGCTTCCTCGAGGATGGCATCGACCACGTCCGGCGTGGCCTCCTCGCACGCAGGCAGCGCCACGACCTGATCGAGGCCGGCCAGCTCCTGCATGGCAAAACGGATATCCTTCAGCGGGGCAACATATTCACTCATCAGCCTTACTCCATGCGGTTGGCAGTTTCTTTCAGTTCAATCAGGAACAGGATGTCGTCGACCACCGGCATGGCAAAGCCCTGGCGTTGGCCGCCGCGGTTATCGCGCAGCAACTGGTACAAGTAGCCGACCACATCGCCGGACTCCCACAGGTCGGCAATGACACCCATCAGGCGCGGCATGTCTTCGAGCGATTGCGGACGCGGCGCTATGGCATCCGTGTCCTCGCCGCCCGGCGCCCGGACGGCTTCCGCATCCCAGTTCTGGACTTCGACGTTGAAATGCTGGTTAAGATTGCTGGCGACGCTCTCGAATTCGGCGCGCATGCCGGCCATGCGATAGACATCCATCAAGCGGATCCACGGCAGCAGGGCTTCCTCGGGATTGTGGTCGATGAACTCCTGCAGCGCCTGCGCCGCCCCCTTGACCCGACCGAAGGACAGCATGATGTCGGCCAGTTCCATGACGGGATTGACCTCGGATTGCTCGCTCAGCGTGGTGGTGCTGATCGACAGCACCGAATCCGGCGCCGACACCGGTGGCGCGCTTTCCTGAACATTGAACTCGAGCGGCGGGTGGAGAGCCTTATCGTCGAGTTCGACATCGACCGACATCGGCATGGCCGCAGCGGGTTCAAAATGCAGATCGACCGCGCCCGCGCCGGCGTACTCGTCATGCCGCTGCGGGTCGACGCGCACTTCGGGGATCGCGGCGAACGGATCGCTATCCGCATCGGCGTCCCTGGCCTCGCGATACCTGCGCCATCCGAACCAGGCGGCAAGCCCGAACAGCATGCCGGCCGCCAGGCCATAGAGGCTCCACGCAGTGTCTCCGGCTGACTCATTGACCCGGAAAGGTTTCGGCTGCGGATTGCCCGCCGAGGCCACCGGCGCCTCGCCTGGCGCCACCCCAACCGGAGCGGGGGAAGCCGGCTGCGCTGGCGCCGGAGCCGAAGCTTCCTTTTCCACGCGCTGTGCAAATTCGGCGGTGCGCGCCTGCAATTCGGCCAACGTCCCTTCCATGTCGCGCAGTTTTTCGGCCGTCGCCATCTGCGAAGCCGCCTGCTCATGCAGTGCCATCAGCATTCGGTATTCGAGACGCAGGATGTCGCGCTGCGTTTCCTTGGCGACCGTGGCGCTCAGCAACTCGGTGGCCAGGCGCAGGGACGGTTCGCCAACCGTCCCTCCATCGGCTCCGGACAGGAGCAGCCGATCTGGTATATCGGATGCGGCACGGCGCTTTTCGGTTCGGCGCGGCGCCAGGCGGAACGGAGCCTCGTCAGCAGCCGGCGGAGCGGCTGGCCGCACGCGGGGCGGACGCCGCTCAACAGGGCTGGCCGGCGGCTCGCTGCCGACGTAGTCCTGGCGCGCCGGAGCGGCCGGTGCAGCCGCCACGCGCGCCGGCGAGGCCATCAGCACGTAATCGCGGGAAATTTCATGGCCGCAACCGAGCACTACTCGCATCTGCATGATCGGTTCGCGCAACGGGACTTCGGAGCGGATTTCCAGCACCGTTTCGGCACCTCGACGCACGCCCAGGCTGGCCTTGCGCAGCCACGGCAGATCATCGGTCGCGGTTGGCTGCACGAGACGGAAGCACGACGCATCCAGACGCTGCTGCTCCATGCCGAGGAGGATCACCTCAACGCGCAGTCCTTCGCCGAGGACCGGTTGACCGCGCAATTCGCCCAGGCCAACAGCCGATGCGCTTCCGCACAGAAGCAATACCAACAGCAAAATCGAAGCTCGGCCCAGCACGCGATCCAAAAAGCGCTCCCCAATGACGAAAGTATCGAAATTGTAGCCCTTATTTCCCTGCCAGATAGCGCGAGTCGTCGAAGGTGAGTACCCAATGGGGCCGGTAAACCACGAAAAGGGTCATAACCATTCCGGATAGCGAAGCTTCGGCAAAACCGAGGAGCAGGAAATAGGGGAAATAGTCGGTGACCAGGTAATCCCAGGAATAAGCTCCGGCCGCTGCCAACAGCAGGCTCGCCACCAAGCCGACGCCGATAATGGTCAATGCGCTGCCGAGAAAGCCGTTGATGAAGATGTAAACAAAAAAATGCCGCGGCAATATGAAGAAAAATAAGCGGAAGAAGCCTTGACTCAGGACCACCCCTACCCCGGCCAGCAGCATGGCGTTCAGAGCATAGGCCAAGGGGCCGGCGGCGCCGTCCAGCGTGATCGCCAGCGTCACCAGCGATAGTCCAATAAAGGCCAACGCCGGCCCGAAGCTCAGCGTGAATACGGTAGCGCCGAGCAGATGAAAGCCCAGCCCCGGCTTGATCCCCGCCTTCAGGCTCCAGATCAGGGTCAGTAGCACGATCATGCCAAGCCAGACATTCAACTGCTCCGAATCCTTGAGCCGCGCCCACGGCGCCCGCCAAACGCTGCGGGCGAAGAGCGGCAACCAGACGGCCCACGCCGCCCAGTACCAACCTTCGCCCAGCAATGTATCGGTCAGATTCACAGGGCTATTCTAGTGCCAGCCCGTGATTCTGTGACATCAGCCGACGGAACCTGCCAGTTGCGGCACCACCTCGAACAGATCGCCAACCAGACCATAATCCGCCACCTGGAAGATCGGCGCATCCGGATCCTTGTTGATAGCGACAATGACCTTGGACTCCTTCATGCCGGCCAGATGCTGGATGGCACCGGAGATGCCGACGGCGATGTAGAGCTGCGGCGCGACGATCTTGCCGGTCTGGCCGACCTGGTAGTCGTTCGGCACGAAACCGGCATCGACCGCGGCACGCGAGGCGCCGAGGGCGGCGCCGAGCTTGTCGGCGAGCGGTTCGAGCAGCTTGTGGTAGTTCTCGCCGCTACCCAGGCCACGGCCACCGGAGACGATGATCTTGGCGGCACCGAGTTCCGGACGCTCGGACTTAGTCAGTTCGCGATTCTGGAGCTGGGTCTGGGCGGTATCGGCGGTCGCGGCGATGCTTTCGACAGCGGCGGAACCACCGGCAGCAACCGGATCGAAGGCGGTAGTGCGCACGGTGATGACCTTGACGGCATCGGCACTCTTGACGGTGGCCAGGGCGTTGCCGGCGTAGATCGGGCGAACGAAGGTGTCTGCCGCTTCGACGGCGATGATGTCGGAAATCTGGGCAACGTCGAGCAAGGCCGCGACGCGCGGGGCGAGGTTCTTGCCGAAGGTGGTGGCCGGAGCCAGGATGTGGCTGTAGCCCCCGGCGTTCGCAACGACCAGGGCGGTCAGGTTTTCGGCAGTCTGCGCGTCGTAGTGGGCGGCGTCGGCCACCTTGACCTTGGCAACACCTTGCAGGCCAGCGGCTTGCTGGGCGGCGGCAGCACAGTTGGCACCGGCGACCAGGACGTGGAGTTCGCCACCGATCTTCTGGGCGGCAGCCACGGTGTTCAGGGTAGCCGCCTTAAGGGCGTTGTTGTCGTGTTCGGCAATGACGAGAATGGTCATGATCAGATCACCTTCGCTTCGTTCTTGAGTTTGTTCACCAGTTCGGCCACATCGGCCACCTTGATGCCGGCGCTACGCTTGGGCGGCTCGCTGACTTTCAGCGTGGTCAGGCGCGGCGCGACATCGACGCCGAGATCGGCCGGCTTGACGGTGTCGAGCGGTTTCTTCTTGGCCTTCATGATATTGGGCAGCGTGGCGTAGCGCGGTTCGTTCAGGCGCAGGTCGGTGGACACCACGGCCGGCAGGGTGATGGCCAGGGTTTCCAGACCGCCGTCGATTTCGCGGGTGACGGTGGCCTTGCCGTCGGCGATGACGACCTTGGAGGCGAAGGTGGCTTGCGGCCAGTTCTGCAGCGCGGCGAGCATCTGGCCGGTCTGGTTGGCATCGTCGTCGATGGCTTGCTTGCCGCAGATGACGACTTGCGGCTGTTCCTTGTCGCACAGGGCCTTGAGGAGCTTGGCGACGGCCAGCGGCTGGAGGTCGGCGTCGGTTTCGACCAGGATGCCACGGTCAGCGCCGATGGCCATGGCCGTGCGCAGGGTTTCCTGGCAGGCGGCGACACCGCAGGAGACGGCGATGACTTCGGTGGCGACGCCGGCTTCCTTCAGGCGAACGGCCTCTTCGACGGCGATTTCGTCAAACGGGTTCATGCTCATCTTGACGTTGGCCAGATCGACACCCGATCCGTCAGCCTTGACCCGGACCTTCACGTTGTAATCAACGACCCGCTTCACGGGAACCAGAATCTTCACAAGCCTTCTCCTTTAACTCGGTTAGATTATTGTTCAAGCTAATCGCCTGTTTGACAGACGTCCACTCAATCAGCACAATGACCATACTGTGTCGTATGGAAAAGCATACGGTAGCGTATGGAAAACAAACCTGTCAAGTCCTCGATCAAAACTTCGCCAGCCAAAGCCCGTAGCCGGGCGACGCCGGCGCGCACCCAACTCGACCCGGAACGCTGGGTGGATGCGGCTATCGACGTCCTCGCCAAGGAAGGCGTCACCGGCCTGCGCGTCGAAGTGCTGGCCAAGCGCTGCGGCGTCACCAAGGGCAGTTTCTACTGGCACTTCAAGGATCGGCAGGCGCTGCTCGACGCCGTACTTGGACAATGGAAAATCGGGCGCATTCGCGACATCGAAAAAACCACTTCCGTGACCCCGGGCAACGAACGGAACCAGTTGCACTACGCCATCGAAGTCTACGGCGCCAGCCGCAACCGCAAGGGGATGTCGATCGAACTGGCCGTCCGCGACTGGGCGCGGCATGACCCGCAGGCCGCGGCAGTGGTCGAGGAAGTCGACCTCTACCGTCTGGAATGCACGCGCAAGCTGTTCGTCGCCGCTGGCATGTCGGACGCCGAGGCCAAGAGCCGCAGCCTGTTGCTCTACGCCTGCGTTTTCGGCCTGTCGCTGATGCACTACACGCATTTCGACGATAATCTGTCCAATCTCAAGCAGCGCATCGCCGAGCGCATCGTCTCCAACTAGTTGAAACAGCCCCCGGCCGCCGTATTGCCGGCCAGCTGTCTTTCCCAGCCCGCGAGATCGGCGGCCAGCTGATCGGCGGCAGCGGTCAAAGCCCCCACCCCGCCTCGGGCATCCGGCGATGCTGCCGGCTTTTCCAGATTGACCGGCAATTCCGCCAGCTGGCGCCGCGCGCGGTCGAGCAACACTACTCGGCCCTGCAGCACCCCGCGACTGCGATCCGGCGCCGCGAAAATGTGACTGAATTCGGTCATGTCGATACGCATCAGGCAACGCGACTGCCCCTGCCCCGAAGGCGACAGCCCCAACTGCTGCACTAGGCGCTGCTGCAGCAACTGGGCGGGCGGACCGGCCCAGCGGGCCTTGGCGTATTCGCGCAGGCGCGCCGCATCGACATAGGCCAGTCGGTAACCGATGCCCATGCTGTCAAACCATAGCGGCGCCCTGACCTCGAGCGCCAGCGGCGTCTTGCGCGGTGCCGGCAGCAGGCTGGCCGGCGCCGGACCGAAATCGTAGATTATTGGCGACGCATCGCCACCACGCTTGCCGGCGGTAAAGCATCCGGCGAGAAGCAGACAGCACAGGAACCCGCTCAGCCAGCGCATTCACTGCCCTCCCGCCGGATTGAAGCCGGCCTCGCCCGGACCCGGTGCCTGCGACGGCGCACCGAAGACCAGGCCCTGCGGCGTATCTTCAAGAATGCGCAGGACCCTGCTCAGCTGGCGCGAGGTCAGCGAAAAATCCTGGGCCAGTTCGTTGAGCCGCGGCATCAGCGCCGAAGTGCCGCCCGCCGAGGCATCGCCAATGGCGAGGTCGAGCTTGTCGGTTGCCGTCTGCATCTTGCCGATCAGGACGCGCGATTCGGCCAGCAGCGGCCCGACTTCACCGGCCGCCTGCGACAGGTGTTTGACGTTGCGATCGTCGAGCACCTTGCGGACCTGGACCAGCGTGGCATTGAGGTTTTCCAGCGCCGGTTTCAAATTGGCCGAAGCGCTATCGAGATTGGCCAGAGTGGCCGTCAGATGCGCCCGGTTTTCCTCGTTGAGCAAGGCATTGGCGCTGATCATCAACTGCCTCGCCTGCTTCAACGTGGCCGCCCCCGTTTCGCCCAACTCATCAAGCAGCGACGGAATCATCGTGATGCGCGGCGGCGCATCGTCGTTGGGTTCGAGCGGCGAACTGTCCTTGCCGGTTTCCAGCAACAGGATGTGAGCCAGCCCGGTCACCCCCTGGTAATTGAGCTTGGCCACCGTTCCTGTGGTCAGGGGCACGTTGTCGTTCACCGAAATGGTGATCAGGATGTTGCTGTAATCGTCCGGATCGAGCCGGATGTCGCTGACCTTGCCAACCCGGATGCCGCGATAGCGCACTTGCGCCTGCGGGTTCAGGCCACCGATGTTCTGCTTGGTGACGACGATGTAGTCATGCGCCTCTTCGCGACCGCCCCCCAGCCAATACACGGCCAGGATCGCGGCCAGCCCGAGAAGCAAGGCGAAGAGTCCGGCGGCGAAGGCATGCGACTTGTTTTCCATGTTCGGCAATTAAAGCAGCTTCCGGCGATCTCCGCCAAAAAACCCGGTGACGAAGGGATGATCGACGGTCATGATCTCGGCCCGCGTCCCGTAGGCCATGATGTGCTGATCGGCCAGCACAGCGACGTGCGTGGCCAGCCCGGCCAGGGTATTCAGGTCGTGGGTGACCATGACCACAGTCAGGCCCAGCTCGCGCTGCAGATCGCCGATCAGTTCGACGAAATTCTGGCTGCGATCCGGGTCGAGGCCGGCCGTCGGCTCGTCGAGCAGCAGCAACTCGGGTTCGAGCGCCAGGGCGCGGGCCAGTGCGACGCGCTTGACCATACCGCCGGACAGCTCGGCCGGCATCAGCTTGCCGTGCTCGGCACCCAGGCCGACCATCGCCAGCTTGAGATGCACCAGGCGGCGTATCCAGTCGCCGTCGAGACAGCGCAATTCGCGCAACGGGAAGGCGATGTTGTCGAAAACGGACAGGGCCGAGAACAAGGCGCCGTGCTGGAACAGCATGCCGAGCCGGCGGCGCAGATTGCGCTGCAACTGGACGTCCGGCTCGTTCAGATCGACGCCGAACAGGCGGACAACACCGGCATCCGGCCGGTGCAGGCCGAGGATTTCGCGCAGCAAAGTGGTCTTGCCGCTGCCCGAACCACCGAGCAGGCCAACGATCTGCCCTTCATCGATCCGCAAGGCCAGGTCGCGATGCACCGCAGTGCCGCGAAAGCTGGTGCATACCCCTTCCAGCTCGATGACCGGCGGCAGGCTCATAGCTGCGGCACCCCAATCTGCCGGGTGAAAATGGCGAAGATGGCATCGACCAGAATGACTGAGGTGATCGCCGTCACCACGGCACTGGTCGTATTGGCCGACAGGCTCTCGGTATTGGGCTTCACGTGCAGGCCGAAATGGCAGGCGACGAGTGCGATGACGAACCCGAAAACCAAGCCCTTGCCCAGGCCGATCAGCAGGTTGGCGACCGGCACCGCCCGCGGCAGGTTGTCGAGGAAATAGACCAGCGACAAATCCAGCTGCAACAGCGCCGCCAGCATGCCGCCGAGCAAGGCGACCGCCGACGTCCATAGCACCAGCAGCGGCATCGCCACGGTCAGCCCGACCACCTTGGGCAACACGACACGTATGCTGCGCGAAATGCCCATCGTCGACAGGGCGTCAATTTCCTCGGTCACCCGCATCACGCCGATCTGCGCCGTCATCGCCGATCCCGAGCGACCGGCGACCAACACAGCGACCAGTACCGGCCCCAGTTCGCGGATGACCGAGATGCCGAGGATATTGACGATGAACAGATCGGCGCCGAAGCTCTTCAATTGCAGGGCCGACAGGTAGCTGATGGTAACCCCAATCAGAAAGCCGACTAGGGCGGTGACCGGCAAGGCCAGCATGCCGGCCTTGTAGACGTTGGCGGTAAATTCGCGCCATGGAATGTCGCGCGGATGACTGGCCAGGTAACGGCAATCGAGCAGCAATTGGCCGTACAGGGCAATCATGCCGCGCAGGTTGGCAGCGGCCTTGAGCAGCAAACGTCCGAGGAATTCCGGCAGATGCACCCGGGCTACGGGCAGCAGCGGCATTTCCTGCGGCAATTCGGCGACCCGGGCAATGACCTGACGGTGCACGTCGCCAATGTCCAGCCTGGCCGGCCAGGCGCCGTGCCAGGTGCGCCAGAGCAGGACGGCGGCGGCGCTATCGAGCCGGGTCAGCGCCACCAGATCCCAATGTCGCTCGGCCGCAGACAAGCCGGCCAAACCGGCTTGCAACGACTCCAGCATGGGCAGCATTTCCGCCAGCGTCCAGGCGCCGGACAAGACCACCCTCCCCGACTCGACATGCAAGCGGGGAGCGTCGCTCACGCCAGTTTCCTCGCCGGTTTGGACTTGACGAGATAGTCGCGGCCCAGGGCTTTCCAGACCGTGGCTTCCTCGCCGAACGCCGCGGCCGTCCACGGATTGGCGGCCAGCCAGTCGGCCGGGAGATCGAGCAGGTAGCCGTTGGCGGTGCGTTCCACCCGCCAGGCCGGCAAGGCGCGATCATCGCGCGTGCGATGCAGGAGGACGGCCAGGCGCAGGCAGAAGATCAGGTTCCAGGCACTGTCGGTGGCCGGGATGCCGCCCAGTTTCTCCAGCTTGCCGCGATGGCCGAGGACCAACATGGCCAGCCGCGCCTGATCCTTCTTCGAAAAGCCCGGCATGTCGGCATAGGTCAGGATGTAGGCACCATGCTTGTGATAGGCATTGTGCGCCACCGAAATGCCGATCTCGTGCAGGCGACAGGCCCAGGACAGGAACTGGACATCGGCTTCGGAGGGCGCGCCGCCATTGGTTTGTGTCAAGGCCGACAGCGCGGTCGCTTCGACCCGTTCGACCTGATCGCCCTCGACCTGGTAGCGGCGGCGAAACTGCGTGACGGTCGCGTCGCGCATGTCGTGGTGATGGAAGCGGCCGAGCAGATCGTAGAGGACGCCCAGGCGCAGCGCGCCGTCGGCATAGGACATCCGCTCGATGCCCAGCTCTTCGAAAATGGCCGACATGATGGCGACGCCGCCCGGGAACACCGGCAGGCGGTCGCCCTTGATGCCCGGCAGGTCCAGCGCCTCGGCCGAACCGGCCTTGATGAGCAGGGCGCACAGCTTGTCGAGGCCGACCCGCGTAATGCCGCTTTCGCCGTTCGGATTGAGTCCGTTTAGCTCCAGCACATCGGCAATCGCCCGCGCCGAACCCGACGAGCCGACCGCCTCCTTCCAGCCCATGCGCTGGTAGTCGTGGGCGATCAGTTCGATTTCCTTGGCTGCCGCAATCTGCGCCTCGCGCAGGCGTTTGCGGTCGATCTTCCGGTCCGGGAAGAAGCGCAGCGTGTAGCTGACGCAGCCCATATAAAGCGATTCCATCAACTGCGGCTCGTGGCGCTTGCCAATGATGAACTCGGTCGACCCGCCGCCGATATCGACGACCAGCCGCTTGTGGGCCGCCATGGGTAGGGAATGCGACGCGCCGATATAGATTAGGCGGGCTTCTTCGCGCCCGGCGATGACTTCGATCGGAAAGCCGAGCGCCTCTTCGGCCAGCGGCAGAAATTCGCCAGCATTCTTGGCAACGCGCAAAGTGTTGGTGGCGACGGCACGCACCGCCCCGCCATCCAGCCCGCGCAGGCGCTCGCCGAAACGGCGTAGCCCGTCCAGCGCCCTGTCCTGCGCCGCCGCATCGAGCCGCTTGTCCGGCGTCAGACCGGAGGCCAGGCGCACGGGCTCTTTCATCGAGTCCAGGATGTAAATCTGGTCGTCGACCACCCGCCCGACTTGCAGACGGAAACTGTTTGACCCCAGGTCGACGGCAGCGACGGTCTCGTAAATCATCGGTAAAAACGGCAGGTAGCAAGGATTGCCGGGGATTCTACCATCCACCATGAGACCCCATTCTTACCGTCCGGCAATAAAAAAACCCGCCGACTTGCATCGGCGGGTTCTGTGCAACGCAGGCGGCGAAGCTCAGCCGGCCAGGGCGTTCTTGATCTGCTCCAGCGTAGATGGATCCTCGATGGTGGTCAGATCACCCGGGTCGCGGCCTTCGGCCAGCGCCTGCAGCGAACGGCGCAGCATCTTGCCGGAACGGGTCTTCGGCAGACCAGTCACGAAATGCACGCGGGCCGGGCGAGCGATGGCGCCGAGGATGCTGTCGACCGTGCCGAACACTTCCTTCTCCAGCGCCTTGACCATTTCCGGCGTCGCCACCTTGGAAGCATCCTTGACGACGGCGAAGGCCATCGGCATCTGCCCCTTCAGCTTGTCCTCGACACCGACCACGGCGACTTCGGCGATGGCGGCATGGGCCTGGATCGCTTCCTCGATTTCACGGGTGCCCAGACGGTGGCCGGCAACGTTGATCACGTCGTCGGTACGGCCGAGGATGGTGAAGTAGCCGTCCTCGTCCTTGATCGCCCAGTCGTAGGAGGAATAAACCAGCGGCTCCTTGAACAGCGTGAAGTAGGTGGAAACGAAGCGGTCGTCCTGGCCCCAGACGGTGGACAGGCAGCCCGGCGGCAGCGGCGGGATGACGGCGGCGATGCCCTTTTCGTTGGGGCCGCACACCGAGCCATCCTCGCGGAAGATCTGCAGGTTGTAGCCGTACACCGGAAAGGACGGCGAGCCGTACTTGATCGGGGTCTTCTCGACACCCGGCAGCGCAGCAAGCATCGGCCAGCCGGTTTCGGTCTGCCAGTAGTTGTCGATGACCGGAATGCCCAGTTCGCCCATGAACCACTCGTGCGTCGGCTGGTCGAGCGGCTCACCGGCCATGAAGATGTGCTTGAGCGACGACAGGTCGTACTTGTGCATGTAGGCCGGGTCCTGCTTCTTCAGGACGCGGGCGGCGGTCGGCGCCGAGAACATGACGTTGACCTTGTACTTCTCGACGATCTGCCACCAGATGCCGGCATCCGGACGCAGCGGCGTGCCTTCGTACATGATCGTGGCCATGCCGGCGATCAGCGGGCCGTAGATGATGTAGGAGTGGCCGACCACCCAGCCGATGTCGGAGGTCGAGAAGAAGGTTTCACCCTCGCCGCCGCAGTAGATGTGCTTCATGGTCGAGGCCAGCGCCACGGCGTAACCGCCGGTATCGCGCTGCACGCCCTTCGGCTTGCCGGTCGTGCCCGAGGTGTACAGGATGTAGGACGGCTCGTTGGATTCCATCCATTCGCACGGCACCTTGGCATCCATGAACTGGGCGCGCAGCGTGGCGTAATCGACGTCACGACCGGCCACCTTGTTGTAGCCCTTGTCCAGGCCGCGGTCGATCATCAGCACCTTGGCCGGCTTGTTTTCCGACAGCTCGATGGCTTCGTCGAGCAGGTGCTTGTAGGGAACCGCCTTGCCGCCGCGCATGCCGGCATCGGAGGAAACGATCAGCACCGGCTTGGCGTCGTCGATACGGGTGGCCAGGGAGCCGGAAGCGAAACCGCCGAACACCACCGAGTGGATGGCGCCGATACGGGTGGCGGCCAGGATGGCGAAGCAGGCCTGGGCGATCATCGGCATGTAGATCAGCACGCGATCGCCGCGCTTGACGCCGAGGCTTTGGTAGATCGCCGCCATGCGTTCGACTTCGCGCTGCAGTTCGGCAAAGCTATAGACCTTTTCCTCGTCGGTTTCGGTCGACACGAAAATCAGCGCATTGGCGTCCGGACGCTTGGCCGCGTGACGGTCAACCGCGTTATGGCACAGATTGGTTTTGCCCCCGACAAACCACTTCGAAAACGGCGGGCGGGAATAATCGCACACCTGGGTGAACGGCTCCTTCCAGTCGATGAGCTGGGCCTGTTCGGTCCAGAACTCGTTCGGCTTTTCGATGGAATACTGGTGAAACTCCTTGTACGTCGCCATAAAGTCCCTCTAAATAAATTTTCCTGCGTTACAAAATACTGAACGGACTAGTTTTTATGAGGTTTCCGTTCACTCAAACGGCGTTCGATTTCTGCCAAGGGCAGATCCAACCCCAATTCCTGATTCATCAATTGCAGCAAGGGCATCAGCCGCACGCCCAGCGACGGCAGATGCGGAACGACCGGTTCAGGCCGATTGGCCCCCAGCAGTTCCAGCGCATGATTGATCGATATCGGCCGCGTCGCCGGCAGAATGCCGCCCGATTCGGTACGATTCCCGCCGTTGCCCATGGCGATACGCATGCGCTCGCCCGCCATGTCGAGCAAGGCCGCCGCCGTGGCTACCTGGTCGGTTGGCACGCTGGCCAGGCCGATACTGACGGTCAGGGCCACGGTCTGACCATGGATGGTCAGCTTGGCCACCTCGACCGCTTCGCGCACCCGCTGGGCGAAGGTGGCGCAGAAAGCGGGCGCTGTCCCCGGCGAGACGATGGCGAACTGCCCCACGCCGTAATGGCCCAGACTGTCCTCGTGGCGCATCTTGCCGGCCAGCATCTTGGCGAATCGATTGCAGATCTCTTCGGCCACCTGCGCGCCCAAACGCTGACACAACCCATCGAAACCGTCGAACCCGAGGACCATGACGCTGACGTCCAGATGGTGCCGGGCCGCATGCGACAGCGCCTGGGCCATCTGCAGTTCCAGATATTTGCGGGTGAACAGGCCGCTCGCCGGGTCCTGAACCAGATGCTCGCGCTCCGCCGCCAGGTTCTCCTGGGCACTGGTCAAGCTCATCAGGTTGTTCAGGCGGGTCAGCAGTTCCGTAACGCCCGCCCCCTTGGTGACGAAATCGGAAACCCCCATTTCCTTGGCTTTCGCCCTTTCCTCTTCGGTTTCCTCGCCGGAAACCAGGATGAAGGGCAGCTGCTGCAGACGCCGGAGCTTGGAGGTGCGCACCCGCTCCAGCAATTCGTAGCCGTTCAGCTTGGGCATCTGCAGGTCGGAAATTACTGCCTTGATCGAATGGTCGACCACCAGCGTCTGCCAGGCAGCCTCGCCGTCGCTCTCCTCCCGGACCTCGTAATGGTTCTTGAGATGATTGATGAGCGACACCCTGACCACCCGCGAATCATCGACGACCAGAATGTGGGGCAAGTCGGCCATGTCAGCCTCCGGCCACTTCCACTACGACGCGGCCCTTGGCATGCCCGGCGATGTATTCGTCAAAAATTGCCGGCAAGTCAGCGAAGGCAATCCGGCGCGACATCGCGGCCAAGTGCGGCGGCCGCAGATCGGTCGCCAGGCGTTGCCAGACGCCACGGCGGTACGGCTCGCGAATATAGCCGGAATCGATGCCCAGCAGCGACACGCCGCGCAGGATGAAGGGCATGACCGTCGTATTGAGCTTATGGCTGGCGGCGAGACCGATACTGGCGATTGTTCCGCCCTGCTCCATGGTACTGGCGATCCAGGCCAGCACGTCACCGCCCAGGTTGTCCACCGCACCGGCCCACCGACCGCGGTCGAGCGGCCGGATCTTGGTCAGGTCGATACTCTGGCGCAGCATGATCTCCGCCGCCCCCAGGCTGCGCAGATACTCGCTTTCGCTTTCCTTGCCGGTCAGCGCGACGACGTGATAACCGACCTTGGCCAGCATGTCAACTGCCAGGCTGCCGACGCCGCCCGTCGCCCCGGTCACGATGACCGGGCCCTTGTCGGGACGCAGGCCGTTTTCTTCCATGCGCACGACGCCGAGTGCCGCCGTGAAGCCGGCCGTACCGAGGGCCATAGCGTCGTACAGCGACAAGCCGGCCGGCAACGGAACGACCCAGTCGCCCGGCACGCGGGCGATTTCGGCATAACCGCCATGGTGGGCGACGCCGATGTCGAAGCTGGTGGCGATGACCGCATCGCCGGGCTTGAAGCGCGTATCGCCGCTGGCGATGACGGTGCCGGACAAGTCGATGCCGCCGACACAAGGAAAACGCCGAATGATCTTGCCGGCCCCGGTCGCCGCCAGGGCATCCTTGTAATTGACGCTCGAATAGGCCACGCGGATCGTGACGTCGCCGGCATCCAACTGGCTTTCGTTCAGGCGAACGAAGCCGTTGACCACCTTGCCATCGCGTTCTTCGATCAACAGTGCCTTGAAGGAATCCATAGTTCTCCTGCTCCTTGGAAAATAAATTGTATTCATAATTACGGAATGAACAAAGCCTGTACTCCGTGAATTTTTACCGCGCCTTTACAGCCAACCGTTTTTCAAATACATTTCAGGGCTATGCATAAAGTATTGGCCTCCCTGCTCCTGTCCGTTTCGCTGCTCGCCGGCGGGATTGGTGCATCCGCGGCCGCCGAGCAGGTCCGCAAGGACGAGCAACCGTCTTTTCTGGAACGTTACACCAACGCCGCACAGGATGTCATTCTGCAAGGCCTCAAGTTGGTAGGCGTCCGTTATCGCTTCGGCGGCAACAACGAGGACAGCGGTCTCGATTGCAGCGGTTTCGTCCGCCTGGTGTTCAAGGACAGTATCGGCGCCTCCCTGCCGCGCACGGCCAAGGAAATGAGTGAAGTTGGCCAGCAGATCGATGCCAGTCAGCTCAAACCGGGTGATCTGGTGTTCTTCAACACCATGCGCCGCACCTTCTCGCATGTCGGCATTTATCTCGGCGACAACCACTTCATGCACGCACCGCGTACCGGCGCCGAAGTGCGGGTCGAAAGCATGGAAAGCAGTTACTGGATGCAGCGCTACAACGGCGCCCGGCGGATTCTCGAAGGCAACTGATCGATCAAGCGGCGGAAGCCGCTTTTTTACGCCCGACTGCAGCAATTGGCGACAGCCATCCTCATTTGCATGGCCCATTGCGGCCGGTAGGCCGCGCTCGTTGCGGCGTAGGTCACAGCAAGCAGGCCTCGAAAAAACTACGGCGTTTGCCTACAATTCGCGGTCTACTCGTTATTGCCAAGTCATGACCGCCAAAGCCCCCTCCCCGAACAAACTGATTGCTGCCATCCGCACCGCCCAACCGGGCAAGGTGTTGGCGGCGCTGGCCGCGGGAGCGGATGTCAATGAAGCGGACATGCACGGCTTCGCTGGCCTGCCGCTGCGCACCGCCTGCTTCATGGGCGATCTGGCCGTCGTCCGCGAGCTGCTGCGGCACGGGGCCAATCCCGACGTTGCGGCAAGCGACGGCCCCGGCGCCGCCCTGCGCCTGGCTTTGCGCTGCGGCCACCAGGACATCGCCGGTCTGCTGCTGCAGCACGGGGCCAGCATTCCCGACGGCCTGGCCGTCGACCCCGAACTTGTCCCGGCAAGCCGCGCGCAGCCCGAACCGAGCGCCCCGCCGGCCGGCAAGCCAGCCGACAACCTGATCGAATTCACCCCGTCCAACTTCCGCTGCAGTGCAGCGAACGACAGCGAAGCGCTGGACATCTTCGGTACCGAAACGAACGCGCTGTCGGCCGACCTGCTTTTTCTGGAAGACGACGAAGTACCCGCCATCGACTGGAAGGCGCGCCCCGACTCCAAGTGACCGCCGGCCGGCTACTGCCGGCGAGCCGCCGAAATTTGCCGGGACAGCGCGACCAAGGGCAGCAAGCCGACGACAACGATGGCCAGGGCAGCCGTCGAGGCCTCAGCCAGCCGTTCGTCGGAGGCCAGGGTATAGGCCTGGGTGGCCAGGGTATCGAAATTGAAAGGGCGCATGACCAAGGTGGCCGGCAATTCCTTCATCACATCGACGAAGACCAGCAAACCGGCGGTCAGCAAGCTGCCGCGCAGCATCGGCACATGCACGCGGCGCATCGTCTCGCCCTGCCCGAGGCCCATGCTGCGCGCCGCATCGTCCATGCTCGGCGTAATCTTGCCCAGGCTCGATTCAACCGTATGCAGAGCCACCGCCAGGAAACGGACGAGGTAGGCATAGATCAGCGCGGCGATACCGCCGGTCAGCAACAAACCCGGGTTGTGGCCGAACCACAGCTGCCATTGCCCAGCCAGCCAGTTATCGACGCGGGTCACCGGAATCAATACGCCGACGGCGATGACCGCCCCCGGTACGGCATAGCCGAGGCCGACCAGCCGGTTCAGGGCATGGGCCAACTGCGTTTTTGCCAGGCGGGCACCGTAGGCCAGCAGCAGGGCAAGCAGCACGCCGATGGCCGCCGTCGCACCTGCCAGCACGAAGCTGTTGCGGGACAGGGTCAGGAAACGCTGGCCAAACTGGGCGTCGCCCTCGGTCAGCGCCATCTTGAGCAGCAGGCCGGCCGGCAGCAGGAAGCCGAGCAGCAAGGGCAACAGGCAAGCGACCACGGCCAGCCCGGCGGCCAGCCCGGACAAGCGGGCGCCGGCCATCGGCCGATTGCGCCCAGTGGTATTGTGATAGCGCGCCCGGCCGCGGGAAACCCGCTCGGCCATCAGCAGGAACAGCACGAAAGCCAGCAGCATGGCGGCCAGTTGCGCCGCGGCGATGCGGTCGCCCAGCGAAAACCAGGCGCGGTAGATGCCGGTGGTGAAGGTATTGACCGCGAAATAGGCCACCGTGCCGTAATCGGCCAGCGTCTCCATCAAGGCCAGGGCGACGCCGGCGACGATGGCCGGCCGCGCCAGCGGCAGGGAAACAGCGAAGAAGGCGCGCCACGGCCCGAGACCCATCGTCCGCGCTGCTTCCAGCATGCCGCTCGCCCGCTCCAGGAAGGCTGTCCGCGCCAGCAGATAAACATAGGGATACAGCACGCAGACGAACATCAGGACGGCCCCGGGCAGCGTGCGGATATCCGGGAACCAGTAGTCGCCGTGCGCCCAGCCGAAGGTATCGCGCAGGAAGGTCTGCACCGGGCCGACGAATTGCAGGAAATCGGTATAGACGTAGGCCATGACATAGGCCGGTACGGCGAGCGGCAGGACCAGGGCCCATTCGAAGAAACGGCGACCGGGGAATTCGTGCATCGCGGTCAGCCAGGCGGTGGTCACGCCGACGATGCCGACGCCGAGACCGACGCCCAGGCACAACCACAGCGAATTGGCGATGTACTCGGGGAGTACCGTTGCGGACAGATGCGCCCAGGTTTCACTGGTTCCCCCGGCGAATAGATTGAGCCCGACGCTGGCGACCGGCAATCCGGCCAGCAGGGCGACCACGAAGCCGACAATGAGCAGGGGGGAAGAAGAGGCAATGCGCATATTTGTGAATGCGAATTATACGCGCTCAGCCTCACCCCCTATCGACAAGGATTTTCAGCCTTTGGAATTTTGCTATGCCCACCTGGATTGCCGCCTACCGGATGGCACAACCCAATGGATTACTGGGCCATCATTGTCGCGTGGGTATCAAGTATCCAAGGGTGAAGTAGCATTCCAGTTCCTTCAGCTCGGCTAGGCAAGCCGGGAAACGGCCGAATTCGTCGTTGATCTCGAGAAGTAAAACAGCGCAGCACCAGCCACCGCCACACGGGTCGGCGATTCCCGCTAAGTGCCGGGAATTTGTTTGCACAGAATTGAAAGGTTCTCGATGTCGGAAATCTCTCTTATTGAAGTCGAAACCGCTTCCCAGCCGTCGGTCGCCGTCATCTGGATGCATGGCCTGGGGGCTGACGGCACGGACTTCGAGCCCATCGTTCCGGAGCTCGGCCTGCCCGCGGCGCCGGGCATCCGTTTCATTTTTCCCAACGCGCCGCATCGTCCGGTGACCTGCAACGGCGGCTATGTCATGCGCGCCTGGTACGACATCATCTCGCTCGCACCAGAGAGCCGCGAGATCGACGAGGCCGGCTTCCTGGAATCGCGTAAAATCGTGCGCCAGCTCATTGCCCGGGAAGCCGCCAGAGGCATCCCGAGCCATCGCGTCTTTCTGGCCGGATTTTCCCAGGGTGGCGCCGTCGCGTATCTGAGCGCCCTCACCCACCCGGAACGGTTGGCGGGGGTGATTGCGCTGTCGACCTATATTCCCAGCCCGAAGCTGATCACCGCCGAACGCTCTGATGCGAATCATCACCTGCCGCTCTTCGTGGCCCACGGCACGGACGACGATGTGGTTTCCCTCGGACTGGGCGAGCAAGCACTCGCGCTGGTGAAGACGCTGGGCCTCGCCCCGGAATGGCACGCCTACGCTATGCCCCACGCCGTGTGCCAGGAAGAGATTCAAGACATCGGGGCCTGGCTCGCTGACCGCTTGCAGCAGTTAGACGACTGAGGTTCGTGTTCGCCAATTCTCTCTTAACCATTTGATTCAAATAGTGCAGAACCGCCATTCATGCGGCACAAATAGTCGCCATTCGTTAATGCGAACTATAATCGTCCGCTATGGCTCAACTTGAACTCAATGGCGTGGTTCAGCGCTATGGCAAGCACACCGTCGTCGCCGGCGTCGACTTCCAACTCGAAGCCGGCAGCATCGCCTGCCTGCTCGGTCCGTCCGGATGCGGCAAGACCACCCTGTTGCGCTGCATTGCCGGCTTCGAGGATATCGCCGATGGCGAAATCCGGCTGCACGGCGCAGTGGTCAGCCGGGCCGGCCTATCCACGCCGCCCGAGAAGCGGCGCATCGGCATGGTGTTCCAGGACTACGCGCTGTTCCCGCACCTCACCGTCGAGCAGAACGTCGCTTTCGGACTCGGCCGCAAGCCGGCCGAGGATGCCCACCTGCGCGTGCGCCAGTTGCTGGCCACCGTCGGCCTGCACGGCCAGGGCGGCAAGTACCCGCACGAACTATCCGGCGGCCAGCAGCAGCGCGTCGCCCTGGCCCGGGCGCTGGCCCCCCGCCCCGAACTGATCCTCCTCGACGAACCCTTCTCCAACCTTGATGTTGGCCTGCGCGAGCGGCTTTCGGTCGAGGTGCGCGACATCCTGAAGCGCGAGGGGTCGACGGCGATCATGGTCACCCACGACCAGCACGAAGCCTTCGCCATGGCCGACGAAATCGGCATCATGTACGAAGGACGCATCCAGCAGTGGGACGTGCCGTACAACCTCTACCACCGCCCGGCCAACCGCTTCGTCGCCGACTTCATCGGCCAGGGTGTCCTGCTACCGGGCGTCGTCGCCGGCGGCACCAATGTCGAGATGGAACTCGGCCGCCTGATTTCCGACATTCCGGTCGAATGCAGCGAAACCTGCGCCAACTGTGACGACGGCTGCGACGTCGATGTCCTGCTCCGCCCGGACGACGTGGTGCACGACGACCGAAGCGCCTTGCAGGCCGAAGTGCTGCACAAGGCTTTCCGCGGCGCCGACATCCTGTACACGCTGCGCCTAGCCAGCGGCGCCGAGGTGCTATCGCTCGTCCCCTCGCACCACAACCACGCCATCGGCGAGAAGATCGGCATCCGCCTCGACGCCGACCACGTTATCGCCTTCAAAAAACAGCCGCATCACGACCACGCGTGATACCCTTCCTTGGCCCGTTCGACCCCTTTCCGGCCGTCGAATCGGCGCGCAAGGATATGGACGGCCTGCTCGCCGTCGGCGGCAGTCTGTTGCCGGAACGGATACTCGACGCCTACCGGCATGGCATCTTCCCGTGGGGCACCGTCGAGGGGCATCCCCTGTGGTACAGCCCCGATCCACGTATGGTGCTCTTTCCCGAAGAATTCCGCCTGACCCGTTCGCTGGCCAAGGTCGTGCGTTCCGACCGTTTCGAAGTCCGCTTCGACACCGATTTTCGCGGTGTGATCGGCGCCTGCGCCGCGATGCCGCGCCCCGGCCAGAACGGCACCTGGATCACCACGGAAATGCACGACGCCTATACCCGCCTGCATGAACTCGGCTGGGCGCATTCGGTCGAAACCTACGAAGATGGCGAACTGGTCGGCGGTCTGTATGGATTGGCGATCGGTCGCATGTTCTACGGCGAGTCGATGTTTTCCCGGCGCACGGACGGATCGAAGGTCGCCTTCGCCCACTTGATTCGTTTTCTTGTCGCCAACCGATTCGGGATGATTGACTGCCAGATGTACACCGACCACCTCGCCTCGCTCGGCGGCCGCCAGATTCCTCGTGCGTCCTTCCTGGCCCGCCTTTCCTCCCTGGTCGCGACGGACAGTCCGCGCACCGTGTGGGCAACCGACCGGCCGGACTCCGAGGCTTAGCCATGGCCCAGCCCGACGACGCCGAACTACCCTTCTCGCTGCTGCTCTATTACGCGACGTCGCCCTATCCGTGCAGTTACCTGCCCGATCGCGAGGCCCGTTCACAGGTCGCCACGCCAGCCCACCTGATCGATGGCGAAATCTACAGTTCGCTGGTCCGGGCCGGCTTCCGGCGTAGCGGCATCTTCACCTACCGCCCCCATTGCGATAATTGCAAGGCCTGCGTCCCGGTGCGCCTGCCGGTCGCCGATCTGCAGCCCAACCGCAGCCAGCGCCGCGCCATGAAGCGGCATGCCGACCTGCGGGCGCGCGAACTGCCGCTGGTGTACCTCGATGAACACTACGCGCTCTACAACCGCTACCAGCAATCCCGGCATCCCGGCGGCGGCATGGACGAGGACAGCCATGAGCAATACGCCCAATTCCTGCTGCAAAGCCGCGTCGATACGCGGCTGATAGAATTCCGCGACGAACAGGCGATCCGCATGGTTAGCCTGATCGACGTTCTCGACGACGGCCTGTCCTCGGTCTACACCTTCTATGACCCCGACGTCCCGGCCACCAGCTACGGCACCTACAACATCATGTGGCAGGCCGCACAGGCCAAGGCACTCGGCCTGCCTTACCTGTATCTCGGTTACTGGATAGCCGAAAGCCGCAAGATGGCCTATAAAGCAGCTTTCCGGCCCATCGAAGGTCTCATCGACGGACGCTGGGTCACGCTTCCCGAAACCGAACAAGAATGAAAATCCGCTATCTCCTACCCCTGCTGTGTGCGCTTTCCGCCCACGCCGCCGAGGATCGGCAGCCCTACACCTGCGACAACGGCAATCGTCTCGACATTTCCTTCACCGCCGATGCCGACGGCCGGCCGCAGGCGACGTTGCACTTTGCCGACGAGACGATGGTCCTGCCCATGGTGCCGTCGCCTGCGGGCACGCTCTACCGCCGGGGCGATATTCGCCTGCACACCCAGGACGACGTAGCCATTTTCGAGGACGGCAAGAGCAATCGGCGCCGCTGTCTGCACGGCAACGCTCCGCCACCCGCCCCAGCCGCTGCCCGGCCGGCCCCGCCCGCCGCGGCGAGCAGCTTCATCGACATTAGCGGCAGCGTCACCTACCCGGCGCGCATCGCCCTGCCCCCCGACGCCATCCTGACCCTCCGCGTCCGCTCCGGCGGGCGTACGCTGGCCGAACAACGCTACGAGCTGAACGGCGCCCAGGTACCCATCCCGTTCTCCACCACGCTCGACCGCGACCTGCTCGGCAAGCAGGCCAACGCTACCGTCAGCGCCCGTATCGATCATCGCGGCAAGCTGCGCCTGGTCAGCGACAAGCCTTACCCGGTGCTGCACAATGGCCAGCCGGTGCCGGCCGAGATCGTTCTCAAGCCCTTCAGCCCGACGGCGCGCTGAAGCCATGCGCGCTATGGTCGTTGCCGCCGTGGTCATTGCGCTGGCGGCGGCGTCCCCCGTGCTGGCCGAGACGGTGGCCTGCCACCTGACCTACGGCGGCGAGACGCAAGTCATCGAAAGCGCCCCGCTCGCCTCGCCTTACGCTGGCACACCGACCGCCATCGGTTCCTTCTTCCTGTTCCGCATAATCTTCGTGCGCGAACCGGCCGATCTGGCCCGCATCAACCTGTACGTGTACGCCCATGCCGAGTTCGGTGAAGCACCGACCCCGGTGCAGCATGCCAGCTATCCTTACCCGGTCAGCAACCACGGGCGCTATGGCTTCACCGGCCTGCAGCGTGTCTACGAACCCAAGCACGAAAGCGAACTGCAATACTGGTGCGAGATGCGAGGCGCCTGACGGCCATGAACCCGAAACCCCTGTGCGCCGCCCTGCTCGCCGGCTGGCTCAACAACGCAATCGGCGGCGAACCGCTGACCCTGATCTTTGCCGGCGACATCATGCTAGCCGACGGTCCCAGCCGTGTCATCGCGGCCGGCGGCGATCCGCTCGCCCCCTTTGCCTCCATTCTTGCCGCCGCTGACTATCGCATCGGCAACCTCGAATGCGCCGTCGCCACCGGGGGAAAAGCCCAAGCCTCCAAGGTCTGGTCCTTCCGCGCCCGGCCCGAGACACTGAAAATCCTTGAGGGCCGCTTCGACGCCGTATCGCTGGCCAACAATCATTCCGGCGACTACGGCCAGGCCGCCTTCGTCGAGACTACGCAGCACCTCGACGCTGCCGGCATCGCCCGCTTCGGTGGCGGGGGCAATCTGGCCGAAGCCCACCACCCGCTATGGATAGCCCAAAAGGGCCTGAAGATCGCCATCCTCGGCTACAACGAATACAAGCCGCGCCGCTTCGAAGCCGGGCCGCAGACGCCGGGCATAGCCTGGAGCGAGGACGAGCAGGTCATTACCGACATCCGCGCCGCCAAGGGGGCCGGCGCCGACCACGTCATCCCCTTCATGCACTGGGGTTGGGAAACATCGACGCAGCCCGACGACCGGCAACGCAGCTTCGCCCGCCGCATGATCGACGAAGGCGCCAGCGCCGTCATCGGCAGCCACCCGCACGTCACACAAGGGGCCGATATCTACCACGGCAAACCGATCGTGTACAGCCTCGGCAACTTCGTCTTCGACGGCTTCGATTACGAAGACGGCCGCCGCGGCTGGCTGCTGCGCCTGCACATCGACCGCGACGGCATACAGCACTGGGAAACGCTCGCCGCGCACATCGATCCGGACGGTACGCCCTACCCAATGCCCGGTCAGGCCACGCCCTGCGGCAGTCGCGGCGACGTCACCGTCGCCCAGTGCATCAACCCCTGATTTCAGCCCAGCCCGAGGGCTGCGGATAGGCGGTGTCCGCCGGCAGCTTGTGGCAACATCTCCGCTTCTGCATTCCGGATAGCCCCCATGGACACCCGTTACCTCGACGATCTCACACCCGGCCAGCGCTTCAAGACCCCGGGCCTGACCCTGACCGAAGCGGAAATCATAGACTTCGCCTGGCGCTACGATCCGCAATCCTTTCACCTCGACGCCAACGCGGCGGCCGATTCACCGTACGGCGGCTTGATCGCCAGCGGCTTCCAGAGCCTGGCCATCTGCTTCCGCCTGTTCATCCAGTCCGGAATCCTTGCCGGGGCCAGTCTGGGATCGTCGGGCATCGACGAACTGCGCTGGCTGGCCCCGGTGCGGCCGGGCGATACGCTGCACAGCGAGATCGAGGTGCTGGAAGTGCGGCCGTCGAACTCCAAGCCCGACCGCGGCATCGCCCGCCTGAAATATCACGCCGTCAATCAGCGCGGCGAAGTGGTGCTGGGTTTCATCGTCAATCACCTGCTACGCCGCCGGCCGGGTTAGGCAGGCTTGCGGACTCAGGCGTTGGGCCGTTGCTCGAAGCCACTGAAACTGCCGTCGCCGAGGGTCACATTGACGCGATCGACCTGGGCATGTGTCGGGCCACGCTGAGCCCAGACGATCAGCTTGAGGACCGCCGCCTCTTCGCCGGCCAGCATGGCTTCGACGCTGCCATTAGCGAGATTGCGTACCCAGCCGGTGACGCCAAGCAGGTTGGCCTGCTCGACCATGGACCAGCGATAGCTCACGCCCTGAACCCGCCCTTCGATGAGTAGATGACGCACGATGGTGCCCATAGCTATCCTTTCTCAAAACCGGCTCGGGCGCCCCGGAAACGCCGCGCCAAGCCAGGATTTATGCAATGAAATCATTATATTAGAGAACAGCGAAACTGCCATAGATCAAGGATTGTCGAATACACTGCCCGGACAATGAGATTCTCGACGCTAAAGGCCACTCGATGAAAAGACTGTTTCCCGCCCTGTTTGCCATCCTGCTGAGCCTGACGGCCGGCGCCCAGACGACCAGTTACGATCGTCCTATCCACGATGCCGCCCGCACCGGCAACGGCGACGATGTGCGCAAGCTGCTCAAGGCCGACCCCAAGCAGCGCGACGTACGCACCGAACTCGGTTCGACACCGCTGCACCTGGCGGCCATGAACCCCGACACCAGCGCCCTGAAGGCATTGATCGCCGCCAAGGCCGACCCCAACGCCCGCGACAACGAAGGCGCCACGCCGCTGCACATGGCCGCCTACGCCAGCCGCCCGGTGCATGTGCAACTACTGCTCGAAGCCGGCGCCGATCCGCTGGCCAAGACCGACAACGGCCGCGATGCCGGCTCGATGGCGCGCAAGGTCAAGGCTGATGAAACGGCCGGTGTCCTGTCGCTGTGGATCCTGAAGGGCTGCAAGGCCGGCAAGCCATGCTGAAGCGCTTCGTCGTGCTGCTCACCGCGCTCGCCGTCAAGGCGGCGGTCGCCCAGTCGCTGCCGGTGATCGAGGTGTATACGCCCACCGTCTGCCTGGCCTGCATCGAATGGACGGAACATCTGCGGCAGAACGGTTTTACCGTCAAGGTGACGCAGACCGACGACATGGAAGCGGTCAAGCGCCGCCTGAAAATTCCCAAGGACCTCGAGGCTGTCCCCACCGGACTGGTCGCCGGCTACTTCATCGAAGGCCACGTCCATGCCGACCAGATCAAGGAATTGCTGGCCGAGAAGCCGAAGGCCCGGGGTCTGGCCGTGCCCGGCCTGCCGCTCGGCGCTCCGGGCCGCGAATTCTCCAGCCCGACCTGCGAAACTGCCTGCACCATGCTCGACAAGGACAGCGAGGTAGCGCCGCGGGTTCGCCGCGAATTCTACGAAACCCTGCTCGTCAAGAAGGACGGCAAGACCTCGGTCTACGCCCGGCACTGAACGCCCGCCACCGAGCACCCGGCATTGCCCCGGATGCCCGCTCAGGGCAGCAGAAAATCACGATACATGGCCTCGGCCCAGGCGGCATCCTCGCCGTTCGGGTTCGGGTTGCGCGTCTGCTTGACGGTCTGTACCAGGAAGCCGTCACCTCGGTCTTTATAGGTGGTGTCGATGCCCGTGCTTTCCAGCGGATCGACGCTGGTCGTCACATGGCAGACGCTCTCTGGCAGGAGTGGTGCTTGAGCCTGACCGGTGGCCTGCGCCGCGATCTGGCGGGCCACCGCCTGCCCCATGCGGCAGGCGACCTGGCCGGTCTTCGGGAAGTAGCCGAATTGCGTGGAGACCAGTCCGGCCGCATCGCCAATGACGAAAACCCGCCCGTCGGCCGCGCTGCGGAAATCGGTCGGCCCGAGGGCGGCCCAGCCGCTGGGCTTGCCGCCTTCCTCTGGACGGATCAGCCCGCCTTGCCAGAGCAGGTCGGCGGCCTGTTGCGGCGGGCAGAGCAAGGCCTCGTCGAAACGGATGTCGTCGATATCGGTGCTGACCGTCTTGCGCAGCGGATCGATGCTGCGAACCTTGGCGTGGTCGAAATAGGAGACCTGCGCCTTGAAGCGGTCGAGCAGGATGTTGCGGAATGCCGGCATGATCGGATTGGGATCGACGATGACCAGCTTGCCCGGAATCTTCTGCTTCTGCAGCCACCAGGCAATCAGCATCGCCCGCTCGTAGGGCGCCGGCGGGCAGCGGTACGGCGCCGGCGGGATGGTCATCAGCAGATCGCCGCCCTTGAAATTGGTCAGGCGCTGCCTGAGCGCCGGCAGATCAGCCGCCGACACCATGGCGCCGGAATGGCGGCGGCGCACTTCGGCTAGCGCCTGCGGATCGTTCGTCTGCCAGGCCGACCAGTCTTCGCGTATGCCCGGCGCCAGGACCAGCCAGTCGTAGGGCAAGGCGCCAGCCTTGGTCGCCACGCTGCGCTGCGCGAGGTCGATACCGTCGACCTCGGCCTGCACGAAGCGGTAGCCGAAGTCGCGGGCGATCCGGGCGTAATCGTGGCGCGCCCAAGACGCCGCCCCCGGTTCAACCAGCCAGCGGTTGCTCAGGGCGAAGGACATGAAGGCCGGCTGGCGGTCGACCAGCGTGACGTCCAGTTCGGGCGCCAGTTGGCGCAGATGACGGGCCGCGGCCAGCCCGCCCCAGCCGCCGCCGACCACGACGACGCGCCGGTTGGCGGCAAAGGCCGGATGCAGCAAGGGCATCAACCCGGCGGCGATCAGGAAATGGCGACGATTGGTCATTGGTAGCGCAAGGCCTCGATGGGGTCCAGCCGGGCCGCCTTCTGCGCCGGATACCAGCCGAAGAAGATGCCGACCCCGGCCGCCACGGCAAAGGCGATCAGCGCCGAGCTGCCGGAAATGACGATGACCATGCCGGTAAAGGCATTGACCGCCAGCGCGATGCCGAGACCGAGGACCAGGCCGAGCAGGCAGCCGGCAAAGGAAATCATCACCGCCTCGAGCAGGAACTGGCTGAGGATGTCCTTCTGGCGGGCGCCGATGGCCATGCGGATGCCGATTTCGCGGGTCCGCTCGGTGACCGACACCAGCATGATGTTCATGATGCCGATACCGCCGACGAGCAGTGAAATGGAGGCGATGGCGCCGAGCAGGATGGACATGGTGCGCGTCGTTTCCGCTTCCGACTCGGCCGCCGCCGACAGGTTGCGCATAAAGAAGTCATCCGGCATACCCTCGCGCAGGCGATGACGCTGGCGCAGCAGGCCGGTGACGTTATCCATCGTACGCTGCATGGTTTCAGCCGAATCGGCCTGCACCATGATCATGCGCACCGAGCCCAGGAAGGGCGTGCCGAATACCTTGCGCTGGGCGGTACTGAGCGGAATGATCACGGTGTCGTCCTGGTCGCGGCCGTCGAGGTTCTGCCCCTTGCTGCCGAGCACGCCGATGACGATGAACGGGTTCTGCTGGATGCGCATGGTCTTGCCGACCGGATCGTCGTCGCCGAACAGGTTTTCCGCTACCGTCTTGCCGATGATCGCCACCCGCGTCGCCGAACGCACATCTGAATCGCCAAAGCCGGCGCCGTTGACGATGTTCCAGGCCCGTGCATCGAGATAGGCCGGCGTCGTGCCGATCACCTGCGTGCTCCAGTTCTGCGAGCCATAGACCAGTTGCCGCGTGCCCTGATGGGTCGGCGCCACATTGACCACGCCATCGAGTTCGCCGATGGCGTCGGAATCCGCCACGTTGAGCGTCGGCGCGCCAGCCGAGCCGCTGCGCACGCCAGCCGTGGTAAACGAACCGGAAAGCACAATGAACAGGTTGGAACCCATGGTACTGATGGTCTGCTGCACGGCGTACTGGGCGCCCTGCCCGATAGCCATCATGATGACCACCGCGGCAACGCCGATGACCATGCCGAGCATGGTCAGCGCCGTGCGCAGGCGGTTGGCCCCCATGGCCGACCAGGCTTCGCCGAGCATCGGATGAATCATGCTGCTGCCCCCTGCTTCCTGCTCATGCCGCTGCCTCACTTGTCAACGTATCGCTGACGATCACCCCGTCGCGGAAGCGCACTTGGCGCTTGCAGTGTTCGGCGATATCGGGCTCGTGGGTGACCAGCACGATGGTGATGCCCTCGGCGTTCAGTTCCTTGAACAGGCGCATGATTTCCTCGCTGGTGTGGCTGTCGAGGTTGCCGGTCGGCTCGTCGGCGAGGATCAGGCGCGGTTCGTTGACCAGCGCCCGGGCAATCGCCACGCGCTGCTGCTGGCCGCCGGAAATGCGGTTGGGCAGCGAGTCGGCATAGTTGCCGAGGCCCACCTTGGCAAGCAGTTCGCGGGCTTTTTCGCGCCGCGTCTCGCGGTCGGCACCGGCATAGACCAGGGGCAGCGCCACGTTGTCCTGCAGGCTCATGCGCGGCAGCAAGTTGAAGCCCTGGAAGACGAAGCCCAGGGTCCGGTTGCGCAGCAGGGCAAGGGCGTCCTTGTCCATTTGCGCGACGTTTTCGCCGGTCAGGAAATAGTCGCCAACCGTCGGCGTATCGAGGCAGCCGAGCAGATTCATGAAGGTCGACTTGCCCGAGCCCGACGGCCCCATGATGGCGATGAACTCGCCCGGCCGGATGTCGAGATCGACGCCTTTCAGCGCCGGAAACAGGCCGGCCGCCGTTTCATAGGACTTGCCCAGGCCGACGACGCGGATTACCGGCTCGGCCATCAGAACATCCGCATGCCGACCGACGACGGCTTCTTGTCGGACGACGCATTTTCGCCGGTAACGACGCGATCGCCTTCCTTCAGGTCGCCGCTGACGATTTCGGTATTCCGGTTGTCGGTGATGCCGATCTGCACGGCGACCGGCTTGATCTCGCCGCCGGCCAGCACATAGACCGTGCCGCTCTGGCTGTCGCGCTTCTTGCCCTTGCCACCGCCCGGCGCTCCGCCGCCCGGCCCGCCGTTGCCCTGGCCCGGTCCGCCCGCCGCCGGCTTGCCGGCATCGCCTTCCTTCTTGCCCGCATCCGCCGGCTTGAAGCGCAGTGCCGCATTGGGCACCAGCAAGGCGCCCGGCCGCTTCTGCACGCCGATGCTGACATAGGCCGTCATGCCCGGCAGCAGGATCAGTTCCGGGTTATCGACGTTGATGCGCACGTTGTAGGTGACGACGTTCTGCTGGTTGGTTGGATTCAGGCGAATCTGCTGCACGACGCCCTGGAAACTGCGATTTGGGAAGGCATCGACGGTGAAGCGCACCGGCATGCCCTCCTTGATGTTACCGATGTCGGCCTCGGCAAAGCTGGTGTCGATGGCCATCTTGGTCAGGTCCTGGGCGATCTGGATCAGCGTCGGCGTCTGGAAGCTGGCCGCCACGGTCTGCCCGATATCGACCAGCCGCGCCACCACCACGCCCGAAACCGGCGAGGTAATGACCGAATAACCGAGATTCACTTCGTCCTTGTCGGCCGCCGCCCGGGCCTGCACCAGTTGGGCCTGCGCCGACTTGAGGTTCTGCAGTGACTGATCGTAGTCCTGACGGGAGATGTACTCCTTGTCGAGCAAGGCGCGCATCCGGGCCTCGCTGGCCTTGGCCAGGTCGTAGGACGCCTGGACATTCACCACGTTCGCCCGGCTCTGCCGCGCCACGGTCTGCAGCAGCGACTGATCGAGTTCGACCAGCTTCTGGCCGGCGCTGACCTTGGAATTGAAATCGACGTACAGCTTCTTCACCGTGCCCGACACCTGGGTGCCGACGTTGACCAGCACCAGCGGGGTCAGCGTGCCGTTGGCCGACACGGTCTGCGTGACGTCGCCCTTGTCGGCGGACGCGAACTTGTAGCGCGTTTCCGGATTCTGCGCGGCGCGCTGCTGGACATACCAGTAACCGCCGCCTGCCAGGGCCGCGACGACGGCGGCGCCAATCAAAGTCTTGCCGAGATGTTTCATGGTCTTCCTTGCGCTGCCGGTTGCAGCAGCGTGTAATCGAGTGCGCCGACGGACTGGGCCAGCGTGGCGCGATAGACGTTCCAGTCGAGTTGGGCCTGGATGCGTTGCAGACGCGCGCTGGCCAGGGCCGACTGGGCCGACAATACATCGAGGATGGTGCCGACGCCGGCCTTGTAGCGGCCCAGCGCAACCCGTTCGGACTGCTCGGCGCTGGCCACCAGGTCTGCTGTCGTCTGCAGGCTCTGCGTGGCCGTGGTCAGGCTCTGGTAGGCCTTCCACACATCGAGGGCCACCTGGCTGCGGATACGGTCGCGTTGCGCGGCACGCACGTCGGCCTGCGCCGAGGCCGCGCGCACGCGGTAGGTGGTATCGAAACCGGAAAAGATCGGCACATTCAGGGTCAGGCCGAAGGTGGCCCCCTGCTGGGTAACTCCCGCCGATTCCTGCCAGGTCGGTCCGACCCCCAGCGAAATGGTCGGCCGGCCCTGGGCCCGGGCCAGATCGATGCTGGCCTGCGCCGCCTTGAGCTGCGCCTCAGCCGCCCGCAGATCCGGACGCCGGACGACGGCGTCAGCGATCAGCGCATCGACTTCCTTCTGAAAACTGATGCCGGCTGGCAATGCGGGCAGCTCGGCAAGCACGATGCGCTGCTGGGCGTCGAAACCGAGCGCGTTGGCCAGGGTACCCAGCGCATTGCGGGCATCGCCCTCGGCCCGAATGCGGTTCAGCGCGGCTTGCGACAGCGCGGTCTGCGCCTGCAGGCGATCGGCCGGTGTGGCGACGCCGACGCTATAGCGCGCCTCGGCCGCCTGGAAACTCTCGCGGGCCGAACGCTCCGCCTCCAGCGCCGAGGTCACCGCCGCCTGTGTCGCCTGCGCCGAGTAATAGGCTTGCAAGGCGCTGAGAAACAGCGTCTGTACCGTCGCATCCTGGGTTGCCGCCGCCGCACTCAGCAATTGCTGGGCGTTCTCGACATTGGCCGAGCGCTGGCCGAAGTCGTAGAGCAGCCAGGACAGTGTGATCGCCGCCGTATCACGGGTGAAGGCGTTGTTCTGGTATTCGAAACGGGTCGCACTGGCCGTTCCGGTCACGGTCGGCAACCAGCCAGCCTTGGCGACCCCGACCAGCGCCGCCTGCGCCCGGGCCGCCGCCCAGGCTTCACGGGTCTGCGGATGGTTGCACAGCATCAGGTCGACCGCATCGACGGCGGTCAAGGGCGTTCCGGGCAGGGCGGTGGCGCAAGGCGCCTCGCCCACCCGCGCCATCAAGCTCGGCGAGGGCTTCAACGGCAGCATGTCAGCCGTGGCGAAAGGATCAGTCAAATCGCTGGCCCAAGCCGGCAATGTCGCCACGGTGATCAGTAAAAATCGGCCAAAATTTCGCATGGCCAGCAGTTTAGCGTCGCTGCCCGCAAAAAGTTGTTACTGATTGTTTATTAGCTTGTACTCGGCCATCGGCGAGTTCCGCTGGGGATCACTTCGCAATGATCGTTATGCGGGCAGTTTAATACCGCGATTTTCAGCCGAATTATGGCGACGATACGGTAAAATGCCGGGTTATGCTCTATCCACTCATCCGCAAATTTTTCTTCTCCCTCGACGCCGAAACTGCGCACGGTATCGGCATGCTGGGCATCGACCGCGCCGCCTGCCTGATGGCCAAGCCGGTCGCCCCCTGCCCGGTCGAGGTCATGGGCCTGAAGTTCCCGAATCCGGTCGGCCTTGCCGCCGGTCTGGACAAGAACGGCGACCATATCGACGGCCTGGCCAAGCTGGGCTTCGGCTTCATCGAGATCGGCACCATCACGCCGCGCCCGCAGGATGGCAACCCGAAGCCGCGCCTGTTCCGCATCCCGGAAGCGCAGGGCATCATCAACCGGATGGGGTTCAACAACGCCGGCGTCGACAAGCTACTGGAAAACGTCCGCGCCGCCGAATTTCCCAAGAAGGGTGGCATCCTCGGCATCAATATCGGCAAAAACGCCACGACACCGATCGAGAAGGCGGCCGACGATTACCTGATCTGCCTCGACAAGGTCTATAACGACGCCAGCTACGTCACCGTCAATATCTCGTCGCCGAACACCAAGAACCTGCGCGAACTGCAGAAGGACGAGGCGCTCGACGACCTGCTGGCGCAACTGAAAGCCAAACAGCTGCAACTGGCCGACCACCACGGCAAATACGTGCCGATGGCCCTGAAGATCGCCCCCGATCTCGACGACGAGCAGATCACCGCCATTGCCGACGCCTTGCGCCGCCATCGTTTCGACGCGGTGATCGCGACCAACACCACGCTGTCGCGCGAAGGCGTCGAGGGCATGGCCAACGCCGCCGAAACCGGCGGCCTGTCCGGCAAGCCGGTATTCCTGAAATCGACCGCCGTGCAGAAGAAGCTCTCCATCGCCCTGGCCGGCGAACTGCCCATCATTGGCGTCGGCGGCATCATGGGCGGCGAGGACGCGGCCGAGAAGATCCGGGCCGGCGCCAGGCTGGTGCAGTTCTACAGCGGTTTCATCTATCGCGGCCCCGACCTGGTTGCCGAAGTAGCGGAAACCTTGGCCCACGTCATGCGGAAAACCAAATAAAGCCATAAGCAGCGCGCGGTTGTTTGCACTGCAACAAAGCCCGATAATTCGCTCTTCACGCTGGTTAATACTATGAGCCACTACATCTTTATCCTCATCGGCACCGTGCTGGTCAACAACGTGGTGTTGGTCAGAATTCTCGGCCTGTGCCCCTTCATGGGCGTGTCCAAGAAACTGGAAACGGCCTACGGCATGGGAGCCGCCACGACCTTCGTGCTCACTGTGGGGACCGGCGCCAGCTGGATCATCGACCACTACCTGCTGGCCCCCTTCGATCTGATGTATCTGCGCATCATCGCCTTCATCGTCACCATCGCCGCCTTCGTCCAGCTAACCGAACTGGTCATCCAGAAGACCAGCCCGATGCTGCACCAGACGCTGGGCATCTACCTGCCGCTGATCACCACCAATTGCGCCGTGCTCGGCGTCCCGCTGCTGGCCCTAAGCGCCAAGTACAACTTCGTCGAAGCCCTGCTCTTCGGCGCCGGCAGCTCCGTCGGCTTCTCGCTGGCCCTGATCCTGTTTGCCGGCATCCGCGAACGCATCGAAGGAGCCGACATCCCGACCTACTTCAAGGGCACCGCCATCGCGCTCGTCACCGGCGGCCTGATGTCGCTGGCCTTCATGGGCTTCGCCGGACTGGACAAATACCAATGATCAGCGCCCTTGCCATCATGGCCCTTGGGGCCATCGTTCTCGGTGCCGCCCTGGGCTTTGCCTCGATCAAGTTCAAGGTTCACGGCAATCCGCTGGTCGAGAAAATCGAAGGTTTGCTGCCGCAGACCCAATGCGGCCAATGCGGCTACCCCGGCTGCCATCCCTATGCCGAAGCCATCGCCAAGGGCGAGGCCGAGATCAACCTGTGCCCGCCGGGCGGCGAAGAAGGCGTGCGCAAGCTGGCCGACCTGCTCGGCCGCGAAGTCAAGCCGCTGGACGCCGAGGAAAAGCCGAAGCAGGTGGCAGTCATCGATGAGAACACCTGCATCGGCTGCACGCTGTGCATCCAGGCCTGCCCGGTCGACGCCATCGTCGGCGCCGCCAAGCAACTACACGTCATTATCGAAAAGCAGTGCACCGGCTGCGAACTCTGCCTGCCGCCCTGCCCTGTCGAATGTATTTCCATGGTCACCGTTCCGGAAACCGTGGATAACTGGAAGTGGAAATATCCGGTTACCGAAATCAGGAAAGTTGCCTGATGCTGCAATTATTCAAGTTCAAGGGTGGCGTCAAACCGGCCACCAATAAAGTCCAGTCCGTCACCTTGCCGATCGCCACGGCGCCGCTGCCTTCCCGGCTAGCCGTGCCGCTGCACCAGAGCATCGGCGGTACGCCGCGGCCCATCGTCGCCGTCGGCGACAAGGTGTTCAAGGGCCAGAAGATCGGCGAGGCCGACGGCTGGATTTCCGCCGCCGTCCATGCCCCGACTTCCGGTACCGTGATCGAGGTCGGCCTCTACCCGGCCGCCCACCCGTCCGGCCTGACCGCCGCCGCCGTGGTCATCGAACCGGATGGCGAGGATTGCTGGATCGACCGCCAGCCCATCGATTACGCAGCACTCGAACCGGAAGCCGTACGCGAGCTGCTCCGCGAGGCCGGTGTCGTCGGCCTGGGCGGTGCCGTTTTCCCGACCCATGGCAAGCTGACCGCGTCGAAGACCGTGCCCATGGAAGAAATGGTCATCAACGGCGCCGAATGCGAGCCCTACATCACCTGCGACGACCTGCTGATGCGCGAACGCGCCGAGGAAGTGGTACGCGGCGCCGGCGTTTTCCGCGATCTGCTCAAGCCGAAAAAAGTGCTGATCGGCATCGAGGACAACAAGCCGGAAGCCGTCGCCGCCATGACCGCCGCCGTCAAGGCGCTGGGCGACGCCTTCAAGGAATTCGAAGTGATCGCCGTGCCGACCCGCTATCCGGCCGGCGGTGCCAAGCAGCTGATCCGCGTGCTGACCGGCAAGGAAGTCCCGGCCTCCAAGCGCTCGACCGACCTCGGCGTCCAGTGCTTCAACGTCGCCACCGCCTATACCGCGTGGCGCGCCGTCGCCTATGGCGAGCCGGTGATTTCCCGGCTGGTCACGGTCACCGGCAACGTCGGCGAACCGCGCAACTGGGAAGTGCTGATCGGCACGCCGATGGATGAACTGCTGCGCATCGGCCAACCCAAGGCGAACACCGACGGCATCATCATGGGCGGCCCGATGATGGGCTTCCTGGTGCCCGACCAGACCGCACCGGTGGTCAAGGCCACCAACTGCCTGATCGCCCATTCGCCCGAACTGTTCCCGCCCAAGCCGCCCGAAATGCCGTGCATCCGCTGCGGCGAGTGCGCCCGTGCCTGCCCGCACGAACTGCAGCCCTTCGAGATGTACTGGTTCTCGCGCGCCAAGAATTTCGGCAAGACCCAGGAATACGCCATCTTCGACTGCATCGAATGCGGCTGCTGTTCCTACGTCTGTCCGTCGCGCATCCCGCTGGTCCAGTACTTCCGCTTCGCCAAGAGCGAAATCTGGGCGCGCGAACGCGACAAGCAGGCCGCCGACAGCGCCAAGGGCCGTTTCGAGTTCAAGCAGGTGCGCGAAGAGCGCGAGAAGGCCGACAAGGCCGAAAAACTGGCCAAGGCCGCAGCCGCCCAGGCGGCCAAGAAGGCAGCGGAAGCCCTGGCTGCGGCGAGCGCCGCCGACGCCACTGCCACCGAGTCCGCTCCTGCTCCGGCGGATGCCGCCGAAGCCGCCAAGAAAGCCACGATCGAGGCCGCGATGGAACGGGCTCGCGCCCAACGCGCCGCGGCCCAGCCGAAGAATGTGGATCACCTGCCTCCGGCCGTCGAGAAGGAAATCGCCGATATCGATGCCCGTCACGCCCAGGCTTTCGGGACTGCGGAAACGCCGTCACCGGATGGCGAGAAGAACAGCTAAATCATGGAATTCAATACCTCTCCCTACCTGCTCAAGGAAGCCTCAGTCCAGCGGGTCATGCTCAAGGTCCTGCTCGCCCTGCTGCCGGGCGTCGCCGCCTATGTCTGGCTGTTCGGCCCGGCTATCCTGGTGCACATCGCTCTGACCACGGTCACCGCCCTGGTCGCCGAAGCCGTGATGCTGAAGGTTCGCGGCCGCCCGGTCGGCATGTTCCTGAGCGATCTGTCGGCCATCGTCACCGCCTGGCTGATCGCCCTGACCTTCCCGCCACTGGCGCCGTGGTGGCTGACGGTGACGGCGACCCTGTTCGCCATCGTCATCGCCAAGCAACTGTACGGCGGCCTCGGCCAGAACCCGTTCAACCCGGCGATGATCGCCTACGCCATTTCCATCGTCTCCTTCCCGGCCCTGATGTCGCAATGGCCGGGGACCGACGGTCACTTCGCCAGCCAGCTGCAGGTTATTTTCGGGTTGGCGCCGCGGGTGGACGGCCTGACCTCGGCAACGCCGCTCGACGCGCTGAAAACGGCCCTGATGCTGGCCGGCGATTCGCATACGGCGACGGTGGGCAGCATCCGCGCCAACCCGGAAATCTTCGGCCTGCTCGGCGGCCGCGGCTGGGAATGGATTGCTCTCGGCTACCTGGTGGGCGGCCTGTGGCTCATCCAGCAGCGCATCATCACCTGGCACATGCCGACGGCCTTCATCGTCGGCATGACCCTGATCGCCGCACCGCTCTGGCTGTGGCAACCGGACGCCTATGCCAGCCCGCTGTTCCACCTGCTGAGTGGCGGCGCCATGCTCGGTGCCTTCTTCATCGTGACCGACCCGGTCACCGGCGCCACGACGCCGCGCGGCAAACTGGTTTTCGCCGCCGGCATCGGCCTGCTCGCCTACCTGATCCGCGTCTTCGGCGGCTATCCCGACGGCGTCGCATTCGCCGTCCTGCTTCTCAACATCTGTGTCCCGTTGATCGACATGTACACCCAGCCCCCAGTTTTCGGCATGAAGGACCAGTGACATGGTGACGATCAAGGAACCCACCGCCTCCAGCATGGCGACGCGCACCGCGATCATCCTGGTGTTTTTCGTCGCCGCCTTCACCGCCGCCCTGGCCATCGTCTACACGATGACCAAACCGGCCATCGACGCGTCGGCGGCCGAAGAGAAAATGCGGACGATCAACGAGGTCCTGCCCGGCGATCTGTACGACAATGACCTGCTGGCCGATACCCTGACCATCCCGGCCACCCCGGAACTGGGCCAGGACGACGAATCGACCGTCTATCGCGGCCGCCTCAAGGGCGAAGCGTCGACGCTCGTGCTCGAAGCCGTGGCGCCGGATGGCTATGCCGGCAAGATCCGCATGCTGCTGGCCATTCGCGCCAATGGCGAAGTGGCCGGCGTGCGCGTCACCCTGCACAAGGAAACCCCGGGGCTGGGCGATTACATCGAGCCGAAGAAGGACAAGAACAAGGCCCATCCGTGGATCATGCAATTCAACGGCCTGTCGCTGGACAAGATGCCGACCGCCAACGAATGGAAGGTCAAGAAGGATGGCGGTCACTTCGATTCGATTGCCGGCGCCACCGTCACCCCGCGCGCCGTCGTCAAGGCCGTGTACAAAGCCGTGAAATTCGCGACCGAAAATCGCGAACGCCTGTTCGCGCCGCAGGGCGCCAAGGAGTAGAGCCATGTTGATCACGCTCAGCGAAATCAAACAAATTTCCCTCAACGGCGTCTGGAAGCAGAACAGCAGTCTGGTCCAGATTCTCGGCATGTGCCCGCTGCTCGCCATCACGACGACGCTGGTCAACGGCGTTATGCTGTCGTTCGCCACGCTGCTGGTCATGGCCTTCTCCAATTTCTTGGTCGCCTGCCTGCGCAACCTGATTCCCTACGAAATCCGCATCCCGGTCTTCATCCTGGTCGCCGCCTTCGTGGTTACCGTCATCGACCTTGGCATGAACGCCTACATGCACGACTTGTACAACGTCCTGGGCATCTTCATTCCGCTGATCATCACCAACTGCCTGGTGCTCGGTCGTATCGAAGCCTTCGCCGCCAAGAACGGCCCCCTCGGCGCCGGCCTCGACGGCGCCATGATGGGTGTCGGCATGATCTGGACGCTCGGCCTGCTCGGCGGCATCCGCGAATTCATCGGCGCCGGTACCGTGCTCGGCGGCATCGAACTAGTCATTCCCGGCACCTCGGCGCTGCAGGTTCTGCCGGCCGACTACCCGGGCTTCCTGGTCGCCATCCTGCCGCCCGGTGCCTTCATCTGCCTGGGCTGTTTGGTCGCCTGGCGCAACTGGGTCGTCACCCGCGCCGCCCAGCGCGCCCAGATGCCGCCGCCCGCCCCGATTGCCGCCGGCGGCTGCCACTAAGCCTCACTATCGCCCGACGGGCGCCTGAGAAAAGTACCCGGATGCGCATCGAAGCGATCGGCCAGACCTTGCGTTCACTCGGCGCCAAGGACGGCCACGTCGACCGCGTATTGCGCGCCTGGACACAGGGCAAGCCGCTGACCAGCGGTGCCCGGCGCCACCAGGCGGAAAACTGCCTGCCGCTAGCCCTGCGCAACGCCCTGCCCACCCTCGAACTTGAACTGAACGGCCTGGCCCGCCTGCGCTCCGAACATACGGGCACCGACGGCTCGCGTCTGCTGGTCGAACTGGCCGATGGCCAGTTGGTCGAGAGCGTTCTGTTGCCTCGCGACGGGCTGTGCATCTCTACCCAGGTCGGCTGCGCGGTCGGTTGCACGTTCTGCATGACCGGACGCGACGGCCTGCTGCGCCAGGTCGACAGCGGCGAGATGGTCGCTCAGGTCGTTCTCGCTCGCCGCCGGCGCAAGGTCAGCCGGGTCGTCTTCATGGGCATGGGCGAACCTTCGCACAACATGGATAACGTGCTGGAAACCATCGCCACGCTGGGTACCTATGGCGGCATCGGGCACAAGAACCTGGTTTTCTCGACTGTGGGCGATCGCCGCGTCTTCGAGCGTCTGCCTAAGGAACGGGTCCGCCCTGCCCTGGCCATATCGCTGCACACGACCCGCCCCGAACTGCGGACCGCCCTGCTGCCCAAGGCGCCGGTCATCGCACCGGCCGAGCTGGTCGAGCTGGCCGAGACCTACGCCCGGACGACCGGCTATCCGATCCAGTATCAATGGACCCTGATCGATGGCGTCAATGACAGCGAGGAAGAGATGGACGGCATCGTCCGCTTGCTCACCGGCAAGTATGCGCTGATGAACCTGATTCCGTACAACACGACCGCGGCGCTGGACTATCGGCGACCGAGCCCGGAACGGGTAACGGCGCTGGCCCGATATCTGCACGCCCGCGGCATCCGGACCACGGTGCGCAATTCGGCGGGACAGGATGTCGATGGCGGCTGCGGACAGCTACGCGCCCGTAATCTCGATGCAGCCGGCGGACGACGAGAGAAGGTCTTGCTCAGGCAGAGCCCGGCGCGCCCCTCGTCAGCTGCCTGAATCTGCCAGAACCACCCGGTTTCTGCCGCCCTGCTTGGCCCGATAGCAGGCTTCGTCGGCGCGCCGTATCAGCGACCACTCCTCGTCCTCAGGCCGACAGACCGCCACCCCGATACTGACCGTGCACTGCACCGCCTCTCCCGACGGCGCCACTGTCTTCAGGCTACCGAACAGCAGACGCAGGCGTTCGGCGATGGCCAGCGCGGAAGGCGCATCGGTTTCCGGCAACATGACGACGAATTCCTCGCCGCCGTAGCGGAAGGCGACGTCCGAAGAACGCAGGCATTGCGTAATGGAGTGGGCCAAATTCTGTAGCACACGGTCACCACCGAGATGCCCATAGCGGTCATTCACCGACTTGAAACGGTCGCAGTCGAGAACCAGCAGGGCGAGCGGCCGGGCATAACGCCGCACGCGCCCGATTTCGGCCGGCAACTGCTCCTGCAGATGGCGCGAGTTGTACAAGCCGGTCAGCGAATCGGTCTGGCTGAGCAGTCGATAGCGCTCTTCGCTGTCACGCAGAGCCTCCTCGGCGCGCCGGCGCCCTGACACATCCTGCAGGGTTTCGATGGCGCCGATCACCTCGCCTTCGGCATTGCGCAAGGGAGCGGCGGTAAAGAACAACCAACGTCCGCCCTCCCCGACGTGTGGAAAGAAATCCTCGGCCTCGTAGGCCCCGGGAATCAGCGAAGAGGCGCGAAAACGTCCGTGATACAGGCGATCGATGCTTTTTTCACCGGTCTGGTCGATGATAAGGTCCGCCAGCAAGGGGCGCTTGGTGCCGTAAAAACTTTTCCAATGATCGTCGGTACCGATGACATCCTTGGCCAGCATGCCGGTCAACGCTTCGCAGGCACGATTCCAGTGGGTGACGCGATGCTGGGCGCCGATCACCATGGTCGGCACCGGGGAACCATCGACGATCTGAGCGAGATAGACTTCCTTGTTGCGCAAGGCTGATTCGGCACGCCAGCGCTCGGTGACGTCCTGCAAAGTCTCGATGGCGCCGACCACCTCACCCTTGGCATTGCGCAGCGCCGCGGCGGTAAAGAACAGCCAGCGCCCGCCATCGCCAAAAGCGGGAAAGAAATCTTCCGCCTCGTAGGAATCCTCGCCCAAGGCCGAACGGGAAAACTTGCCGTGATAGTAATGGTCGATGGCAGCTTCGGCGACACCATCCACCACCAGGTCGGCGAGCAGCGGCCGAGCCGAGTCGTAGAAAGCGCGCCATTGCTCCGAGCGGCCGATCATCTCGGCCGCCGGCACACCGGTCAGCGCGGCACACGCACGATTCCAGTGCGTCACCCTATGGTTCGCGTCGATGACGATCGTCGCCACCGGATTGCCCTCGACCAATTGGGTCAGCGCAATATCGCTGGATTGCTGCATGAAAAAACTGCCTTCTCTGTCAGGTAGAATTTATAGTTACCGATATGGTGGCGCAAGCGGCCGCAGACAACAATGATCTTCCCTAACCTTACGTGAAAAAAAACCAAGTCGAGCAATTCTTCGCCCGTTTACGCGAAGCAAATCCCGCGCCAACGACCGAATTGCATTATTCGACGCCATTCCAGTTGTTGATTGCCGTCATTCTGTCGGCTCAGGCCACCGATGTCGGGGTAAACAAGGCTACCGCCCGCTTGTTTCCGGTCGCACCGACCCCGGAAATCATGCTTGCGCTCGGTGAAGAAGGATTGATCGATTACATCAAGACCATCGGCCTGTTCCGCACCAAGGCCAAGAACGTGATCGCTACCTGCCGCATGCTGGTCGAACATCATGGCGGCGAGGTCCCCGAAGATCGCGCCGCCCTCGAAGCCCTGCCCGGTGTCGGCCGCAAGACAGCCAACGTCGTGCTCAACACGGCCTTCGGACACCCGACCATCGCCGTCGATACCCATATCTTCCGGGTCGGCAACCGGACGGGCCTGGCGCCCGGCAAGACGGTCAACGAAGTCGAGCAGAAACTACTCCGTGTCACGCCGGACGAATTCAAGAAGGATGCCCATCACTGGCTGATTCTGCACGGCCGCTATGTCTGCAAGGCGCGCAAACCGGAATGCGCGCGCTGCGTCGTCATCGACCTGTGCGCCTACAAGGGCAAAACCGTATGAAAGCGGCGAGCAGCCTGGTGACCGGCCCGCGGCCGGTGGCCGAACTGGCTCAGGAGGCCATCCGCCAGGCGCTCGCTAATGCCGGCGTGACACGCGCCGACCATGTCCTGCTCTTCCTGAGCCGCGACTACGCCCGCAATCCGCGACCAGCCGTCATCGCCGCGGCACGCGCCGCCGGTTGCCTGTCGGTGTGCGGCAGTACGGCCAGCGGCCTGTTTACCGAACGCGGCTGGCAACTCGATCAGGCAGCCGCTGCGGCCATGATACTGGCCTCGCGCGAATCGACCGAAGGAGCGGACGAAGCGCTGCTCTCCTTCTCCTCGCACGGCCGGCTGCCCTTCGACTGGCAAGCCGATACCCGGCGCGCCGGCTTTCTCGATTCTGATGGCGTCACCTGGGCGCACGGCCGGGTTACCGATAGCGGCTGCGCCGAACTGCGTCTTCCCGGGGTGCGTTCCCATCTGGCCATATCCACCGGCCTGCGTCTGCTCGGTGATCCACAGACGGTTGACCAATGCCGCGGCTATGAACTCGGCCGCGTCGGCGGCCACCGCGCCATCGACAGCCTGTACCGCGCACTGCCGGCCGAATTGCGGCAATACCCCCCGCTCCACCAGATCGCCCTGGTGCGCCACCCGGACGAACCGGGGATCGCCATCCTGTCCGCCAATGGCGATGGCTCGCTGATGCTGGCCGATAGCCTGGAAAATGGCGACTCGATCACCTGGGCCATCCGCCAGCCGCTGACGGCCGAACAACAGACGCGCAAATCCTTGGACAGCCTGGCCCTAACCAATCCGCACCCCGATTTTGCGCTGATGTTCTCGTGTATCGGCCGCGGGCCGCTGTTCTATGGCGACGACGACCGCGACCTGCAGGTCTTCCGCGAGGTTTTCCCCGATACGCCGCTGCTCGGCGCCTACGGTACCGGCCAGATCATTCCCGCTGCCGGGAACAATCGCCTGTACCACAATGCCGTACTGACACTGCTCTTCGAAAGCTCCCATGTTTAATCCGTCCCGCGAACAGGTGCGCCGTTTCTTCTGCGACGCCTGGAAAAAACATATCGACCGCCTGCCGCTGGTCGGTGCCGAAGTCACCGCCGCCGATATCGCCGCCCGCCATCCCGAATACCACGTCCTGCTGGCCGATGCCGATTCGGCCGTGAACAGGGATTGGGTGCCGGAAGGCGGCGAGATGAATCCCTTCCTTCACTTGTCGTTGCACCTGGCCATCCACGAACAGGTCAGTATCGACCAGCCACCCGGCATCCGCCTGGCTTTCGAGCAATTGCGGGCACGCATGGACCCGCACGACGCCGAGCACGTCCTGCTCGAATGCCTGGGCGAAACGATCTGGCAGGCCCAGCGCAACGGCCAGGCGATGGACGCCATGGCCTATGTGGACGCCGTACGGCGCAAGGCCAGCCTGATTTAGTTATTGGTCATGAGTGGCTAGCGACTCATGACTAGAAACTAGCAACTACCTTTAGCCGTCGTCCGAAGGCGGCGCTACCTTGATGACTTCTTCAAGGGAGGTTTGCCCCTGTGCCACCTTCAATGCCCCGGAAATACGCAGGGGCCGCATCCCTTCGCGGAAAGCCTGTTCGCGCAGCTTCGGTATTTCGGTGACCGGCTTGATCTGCCGGCGGATTTCCGGTGAATTGAGCAGCACTTCATAGATGCCGACCCGCCCGGTGTAGCCGGTCATCCGGCATTCCAGGCAGCCGACCGGCTGCCATAACTGCACCGGCTCGGCCGATTTCCACGGCGCCACCAGGGAACGCCAGGCCGCCTGCTGGTCCTCGGTGATCGGTGTCGCCTTCTTGCAATGCGGGCACAGCGTCCGCACCAGGCGTTGGGCCATCACCCCGAGCAGGGTCGAGTTGATCAGATAGGCCGGCACACCGAGGTCGAGCAGGCGGGTGATCGCCGATGGCGCATCGTTGGTGTGCAAGGTCGACAACACTAAATGCCCGGTCAACGCTGCCTGGATGGCCATTTCCGCCGTTTCCAGATCGCGGATTTCGCCGATCATCACGATATCCGGGTCCTGGCGCATCAAGGCGCGCACACCGTCGGCGAAACCGAGGTCGATAGCGCGATTGACCTGCATTTGGTTGAAAGCCGACTCGACCATTTCGATCGGGTCCTCGATGGTGCTTACATTGACTTCCGGCGTCGCCAGCTGCTTGAGCGTGGTGTACAGCGTCGTCGTCTTGCCGGAACCGGTCGGGCCGGTGACCAGGACGATGCCGTTTGGCGAAGCGGTCATCTGCTTCCAGCGCGACTGGTCGTCATCGGAAAAGCCGAGCGAACGGAAATCCCGAACCAGCACTTCCGGATCGAAAATGCGCATGACCAGCTTTTCGCCGAAGGCCGTCGGCAGGGTCGACAGCCGCAATTCGACTTCCTGTCCGGTCGGCGTCCGCGTCTTGATCCGGCCATCCTGCGGCCGGCGCTTCTCGATGACGTCCATGCGGCCGAGCAGCTTGATTCGGCTGGTCATGGCATTCATTACTGCCATCGGAATCTGGTACACCTGGTGCAACACGCCGTCGATGCGGAAACGGACGATGCCCAGATCGCGCCGCGGCTCGATATGGATGTCCGAGGCGCGCTGGTCGAAGGCGTATTGCCACAACCAGTCGACGATATGGACGATGTGCTGGTCATTGGCATCGAAGGTCCGGTTGCCCTTGCCCAGTTCGACCAGTTGTTCGAAGCTCGACAGGCCGCTCGTCACCTCGCCGCGCGCCGCCGCCTTCTTGACCGACTTGGCCAGATTGAAGAATTCGACCAGATAGCGGCCGATATCGTCCGGGTTGGCCATCACCCGGCGGATTTCCTTGCGCAGGATGTGCTGCAGTTCGGCCACCCATTCGCGGATGAAAGGCTCAGCCGTGGCGATCACCACTTCCCGCGTCGTCACCTGCACCGGCAGGATGCCGAAACGCGCCGCATAAGCGCTGGACATCACCTCGGCGACGCCGGTGAAATCGATCTTCAGCGGATCGATATGCAGGTAATCGAGGCCCGTCCGCCCGGCCAGCCATTCGGTCAGGTTGTCCAGGTTGAGAAGCCGGGCCGGCGCCTTGGCGCTCTTCCATTTCTGGTCGGCAATAACGATCAGCGGATGGAGCTTGCCGCCATGCAGACGGCGCTCGCTCTTCAGGGCGTCGGCCGCCTCGCGACCGACGAGGCCGTCCTCGACCATCCAGTCGACGACCTCGGCGAGAGTTAGGCGGTGTTCGCCTACGTTCCTGTCATTCATCGCGGCAATATAGCATGCGGCTGACTAGCGCCGCCGCAGCGGCTTCAGAAGATCGGACAGGCCGTTGTGGTCGATCTCCTGCATCAAGGCCAGCAAACGGCCGATCTCCCCCGGCGGAAAACCTTCACGGGCAAACCAGTTCAGGTAGTTCCCCGGCAAATCGGCGATCAGCGTGCCCTTGTGCTTGCCGAAAGGCATCGTGCGGGTGACCAGCAGGAGCAGATCGTCGGGGTTCATCGACGCACGCCTCGCCATAAGGGATAGAGCCCGAGCAGGCCCAACACCGGACCAGGCAGCAGCAGCCACGCGATGTTGGTTCCCCAGTTGCCGATCCAGGCCGTCCCCAGCTGGATCGAGACCATCGTGATAGCAAAACCGATGGAGTTCTGAAAGGCCAGGGCACTGCCGACGATCTCCGGAGCGCAGGCCTTGGCGGACAGCGCTGAAAAATGCGGGGAGTCCGCCACTACCGTCGCGCCCCAGACGAGCAGCAACAGAATCTTGGCCCACGGCGTCCATTCGCCGGCAAACGGAAATATGGCACAGCACGCGGCCGAAAGCGCCAGTGCCGTAGCGGCCACCCGGGCGCTGCCGATGCGCTGGCTCCACCAGCCTCCGAAGAGGCAACCCAACGCCCCGATGCCGATGACGGCAAAGGCCAGGCCGGAGAGATCACTGCTACCCGGTATCGCCAGGCCGCTGAGGACGATCAGCGCCGGCGTCAGCGTCCAGAAGGCGTACAACTCCCACTGGTGACCGAAATAACCGAGTGCGGATGCGCGAAACTCGCATACCGAAAAGGCGTGGAAGACCCGCCCCAAACGCAGCGGTGGCGCGCCGTGCCGACGCTTGAGATGCGGACCGTCGCCCAGCCGGAAAATCATGACGGCCGCCAGCAGCGCCAGCCCCGAGGAAACCAGGATGGTGGCCCGCCATGACCAGCCGGTCCCCGCCAGCCGGATGCCATGCGGCAAGGCGGTTCCCAGGGTCAGCATGCCGACCAGTTGGGCCAGCGCCGCTCCGGCCCGCTCCGGCACCCAGCTGACCACCAGCTTCATCCCCAGCGGATAGACACCGGCCAGACAGAAGCCGACGGCAAAGCGCAGGGGCACCGCCCAGGCCAGACCATCGGCCAGGCCGGCAAAGGCCGCGTTGCAAGCCGCTCCAAGTACGGCACAGACTGCGAAAATCCGGCTGGCCTGGAAGCGGTCGGCCAGGCCGGAAATGGCGAAGCTCAAGGTACCGAGAATGAAGCCGAGTTGAACGGCATTGGTCAAAGTTCCGATGTCGGCCGGAACGATACCCCAGGCACGAATCAAATCATCAGCCGCGCTATTCGCCGAGAACCATAACGAGGTACCGAACAGCTGAGCGATGACAATGACGGGAACGGGATTCTGCATAATGCGAGGTTGAAATGAGCAAATCGCAAGCATACCGTCTAAGCCCGCCAATTCCTCAAGCACTGCGGCACTTCGGTAAAATTCGGGGATACGCTCACACTACCTTTGCATGCGCCCCAACCCACCACCCAATTATCTCGCCGGCTACCCGGCCCATCTGGTCGACTCGGTGCGCTACGCCATTACCCAGGGGAAGCTGGCCGGCGTCCTGCTCGGCAAGTATCCGCAGGCACATGACATACGTACCGACAAGGCGCTGTACGACTACGTCCAGACCCTTCGCAGCCGCCATCTGAAAAACACCGCCGTGGTCAGCAAGGTGGCCTACGACAGCAAGTTGCAAACGCTGCAAAAAGCCCTCGGCACGCACAGCACGATCGGCCGGGTACAGGGCGGGAAGATCAAGGCCAAGCGAGAAATCCGCGTCGCCGGCCTGTTTCGTGACATGCCGGGCGAGTTCCTGCGCATGATCGTCGTGCATGAATTGGCCCACTTGAAAGAGTCCGAGCACAACAAAAGCTTCTACCAACTCTGCCAGCACATGGAAGCTGACTATTTCCAGCTGGAATTCGATCTGCGGTCTTATCTCAGCTATCTGGACGCCGGTGGCGAAACACTGTGGGCCGTGCCCGCGTCCAGCGCCGAATAAGCTACAGCAGGGCAACGGAGCGTGGCCTCATAACAATGAAGTCATCGCCTTCGAGATGCATAAAAAAGGCCGCCCAAGCAGGCGGCCTTCGATAGCCACGAATTCATTCATGGCCACGGTACGGCAGGTTTATTTTACCGACAGAGCCATCATCAGATCGTTGATACGCTTGACGAAGCCAGCCGGGTCATCCAGCTGCCCGCCTTCAGCCAGGGTTGCCTGCTCGAACAGCAAAGCCGCCCAGTCGTCGAAGCGCGCCTCTTCGTACTTCAGGCGCATCACCGCCGGATGCTGCGGATTGATTTCCAGAATCGGTTTGACGTCCGGCGCCTTCTGGCCAGCCGCCTTCAGCAGGCGAGCCAGGTTGCCGGACGGATCGTGCTCGTCGGAAACCAGACAGGACGGCGAATCGGTCAGGCGATAGGTCACGCGCACGTCCTTGACCCGGTCACCCAGCGCGGTTTTTACCTTCTCGAGCAATTCCTTGTATTCGTCCGCCGCCTTCTCGGCTTCCTGCTTCTCGGCTTCATCCTCCAGCTTGCCGAGATCAAGCCCGCCCTTGGCGACGGATTGCAGCTGCTTGCCCTCGAATTCGGTCAGGTGGCCGACCACCCACTCATCCACGCGATCGGACAGCAACAGAACCTCGATGCCCTTCTTCTTGAAGATTTCGAGATGCGGGCTGTTCTTGGCCGCATTAAAGCTGTCGGCCGTCACGTAATAGATTTTCTCCTGGCCATCCTTCATGCGCGCGATGTAGTCGGCCAGCGAGACAACCTGTTTGTCGCCATCGCCCTGTGTCGAAGCGAAGCGGATCAAGCCGGCAATCTTGTCCTTGTTGGCGTGGTCCTCGCCAACGCCTTCCTTGAGCACGGCACCGAAGGCTTCCCAGAATTTGGCGTACTTTTCCTTGTCAGCCGCTTCATCGCTGTTGGCAATACCTTCCAGCATGGACAACACCTTGCGCGTACAACCGCTGCGAATGTTGTCGATATCCTTGCTCTGCTGCAGTATCTCGCGCGAAACGTTGAGCGGCAGGTCGGCCGAATCGACCACCCCGCGCACAAAGCGCAGGTACAGCGGCATCAGCTGCTCGGCATCATCCATGATGAAGACGCGGCGTACATAGAGCTTGATGCCGTGGCGGGCGTTGCGGTCCCACATGTCGAACGGCGCGCGGGCCGGAATGTAGAGCAACTGCGTGTATTCCTGCTTGCCTTCGACGCGGGCGTGGGTCCAGCACAGCGGATCTTCGAAGTCGTGGGCGACGTGCTTGTAGAACTCGGTGTATTGCTCGTCGGTGATATCCGACTTGCTGCGCACCCACAGCGCATTGGCCTGATTGACCGTCTCGTCTTCGTCGGTCTCGACCTGCTCGCCGTCCTTCCATTCCTCCTTCTTCATCACGATGGGAAGGGTGATATGGTCGGAGTACTTGCGGATAATCGACTTCAGCTTCCAGCCGCCCAGGAAATCGTCCTCGCCGTCACGCAGATGCAGGATGACATCGGTGCCGCGCCCAGCCTTCTCGACCATTTCGACGGTGTATTCGCCCTCGCCGGCCGATTCCCAGCGTACCGCCTGGTTTGACTCGATCCCGGCCCGGCGGGAAATCACCGTCACCTTGTCGGCAACGATAAACGACGAGTAGAAGCCGACGCCGAACTGGCCGATCAAATGCGCGTCCTTGGCCTGATCGCCGGTCAGCGCGGAAAAGAATTCCTTGGTACCGGACTTGGCAATGGTTCCGAGGTGGGCGACCGCCTCATCACGGCTCAGACCGATGCCATTGTCGGAAATGGTCACCGTGCGGGCGGCCTTATCGAAGGCGACACGGATTTTCAACTCCGAGTCGTCACCGTAGAGCGCCGCATTGTTCAGTGCCTCGAAGCGCAACTTGTCGCAGGCATCGGAGGCATTCGATACCAGTTCGCGCAAGAAGATTTCCTTGTTGCTGTACAAGGAATGGATCATCAGGTGCAGCAGTTGCTTGACTTCCGTCTGGAAGCCGAGCGTTTCGCGGTTTGCGGTTGCAGACTCGGACATGCGTGAAACTCCCATCATTCAAAACAAAACGTAGGTTTGGATATGGGGGCAAGCACCTCGAATTCAAGGCCTTAATTTTGTCTGCAAGTTTTCCGACTTA